>NZ_FXAU01000008.1 GCF_900177625.1 Sphingobacterium psychroaquaticum | reverse complement strand
AGATGACAACGTTGATAGGCTATAGGTGTAAAGGTTGAGAGACCAAAGCCGAGTAGTACTAATAGCCCGAAGCTTTCTACAGCGATAGAAACACTGTTGTTTTCTTACTTGTTTCCCTTCTTTCTTCCTGATATGTTATTTAGTTGTTTGTTTAAATTTTATAGCAAGCATATAAAGATATTCAGGTGCCTATATCGGCGGTGTCTACCTCTTCCCATTCCGAACAGAGAAGTCAAGCCCGCCAGAGCCGATGGTATTGCCGTAACAGGTGGGAGAGTAGGTCGGCGCCTAATTTTATACGAAAGCTCCTTCAGGAAACTGGAGGGGCTTTTTTGTTAATACATGATAGTTCGTAGAGCATAGAGGGTAGTTCATAGATAGTAGTCTGTAGAACTATGAACTATGAACTACCAACTAACATCTAACAACTATCAACAACGAACTGCACCCAACTACTTCCTCCTTCATCATAACATTATTACAATAACCTAGTCTATTATTTGTTAATTTTAGATTGCTAAAAGTCAGACTAAACTGTTGTATGAAAAAGAAATCAATTATTGCTATTACTGTGATGTTATTAGTGATCCTAGGGCTTGTTGGGTATCGTATTACCAAAAACAAGGAGAAGGATGCACAAAATGCAGCCAGTGGTGGGCGAGGAGGAAGTGGTAAAGGTGCTAAAGTGTATGGTATTGTTGTTCGAGGAGAGGAGTTTGCTGATTTTATTTCATTATCGGGCTCTATTGAAGCTAATGAGCAGATCGATATACATTCCGAAGTCTCAGGAATTGTAGAGTCAATCAATTTTTCGGAAGGTAATCATGTAGGACAAGGACAAGTTCTTTTTACGGTTAATGATTCAGAGCTTCGCGCGCAATTAGCGCAAGCAACAACGCGCAGTACGCTCGCTGGAGAAAATGAAAGAAGAGCCAAATTGCTCTTAGAAAAAGAGGCTATCAGTCAGGAAGAGTATGATATTGCAAGTGCAGATTTTAGAACCGCTAAAGCTCAAATTCAACTCATTCAAGCACAATTAAATAAAACGGTTGTACGTGCACCATTTTCGGGGACTATTGGTCTACGTAATATTTCGAAAGGTAGTTATGTTACGCCTGCTACAGTGGTAGCACAGCTCGTTAATCTGGCTCAAGTGAAAATCTTGTTTTCTATTCCGGAGAAATATGCGGGTATGGTAAATAAGGGGACTCGTGTCAGTTTCACCGTGAAAGGAAGCGAAGAAGCATATACAGCACGTGTTATCGCTACCGAGCCAACTATTGAAACGACAACACGGACATTATTAGTCAAAGGAGTCGCTGATAATCCTTCTAGAAAACTTATCCCTGGTACATTTGCTAGTGTTACTTTCCCATTGGAAACACTATCGGATGGTTTACTGGTGCCTGCTGAGGCTTTAATTCCTGTTCAGAATGGCAAGAAGATATTTGTTATGCGGGGTGGTAAAGCGAAGGAGATTATGGTGGAGACGGGAGGTCGAACAGATAGCCACGTGTTAATATCTGCGGGAATTATAGCGGGCGATACGGTGTTGACTTCTGGCGTTATGTCGTTACGTGATGGGGCTTCTGTTCAAGTTAATTTGCGTTAGTTTAGATCAGGAATATGAGTTTATCAACCCTAAGTATAAAGCGTCCCGTTCTAACTATCGTTATGAACTTGATGCTCATTCTTTTCGGAATTATTGGATATACCTTTTTGGGTGTCCGAGAGTATCCCTCCATTGATCCGGCACAGATCTCGGTGCGGACCAGCTATGCTGGTGCTAATCCTGATATTATTGAGTCACAAATTACCGAACCTTTGGAAAAGGCTATTAACTCCATTGATGGTATTCGGAACATCTCTTCTTCCAGTAGTCAAGGAATTAGTAATATCAATATTGAGTTCAACCTAGATAAAAATCTTGAAGAGGCAGCAAATGATGTGCGGGATAAAGTTTCACAGGCACAGCGTAGTTTACCGCAAGATATTGATGCGGCTCCGGTTGTATCCAAAGCAGATGCCGATTCAGAACCGATTATTACGTTGACTTTGCAGAGCTCTACAAAAAATGTATTAGAGCTATCTGACTATGCTGAGAATGTGGTTGCACAACGTTTACAAACTATTCCTGGAGTCAGTTCTGTTCAAATATGGGGACAAAAGAAGTTCGCGATGCGTTTGTGGATAGACCCAAGTAAGCTGGCCGCTTATGGTTTAACCGTGCTGGATGTCCGTACAGCCTTAAATGCGCAGAATGTAGAATTACCTTCCGGTAAATTGACGGGACAGAATACAGAATTAACAGTAAAAACTATTGGCAACCTTGCCACAGAAGAACAATTTAATTCAATCATCGTACGTTCGGATAACGATCGTATTGTTCGTCTTAGCGATATTGGAAATGCTGCGTTGGAAGCAGAAAACTTTGAGACCAAGATGTCTGATTCAGGTTATCCAATGGTTAGTTTAGCGGTTATCCCACAGCCGGGGACAAACTACCTGGATATAGCGAGCAAATTTTACGATGAGTTGGATAAGCTGGAAATCGACCTGCCCGAAGGTTTCGATATGAATGTAGCCATTGATAATACACAGTTTGTAAAGAAGTCTGTGCTGGAGGTGGTTGAAACATTACTTATTGCGGTGGTTCTGGTCGTAATTATTATTTATATTTTTTTCCGGAATTGGTCCATTGCTTTTCGGCCTCTTATTGACATTCCCGTTTCCTTAATAGCTACGTTCTTTGTGATGTACTTATGCGGATTTTCGATTAATGTTCTTACGTTGCTGGCTATTGTTTTGGCCACCGGATTAGTGGTAGATGACGGTATTGTTGTAACGGAGAATATATTTAAAAAGGTAGAAGAAGGTATGTCTCCGATCGAAGCAGCTGTTAAAGGCTCAAATGAGATTTTCTTCGCTGTAATTTCCATATCAGTAACCTTAGCCGCGGTATTTCTTCCGGTTGTTTTTCTGGAAGGGTTCGTGGGACGATTATTTCGAGAGTTTGGTATCGTTATCGGCGCCGCTGTGTTAATATCAGCCTTTGTTTCACTTACATTGACCCCTATGCTTAATGCATATTTGATGAAGGGAGGCGAACAAAAGCGTAGTAAGTTTTATATGCGGACGGAGCGTTATTTTGAGCTTATGAATAAGGAGTATGCCAGTTTTTTACGCGGATTCTTAAAGTATAAATGGCTAAGTTTCGTTGTGCTATTAGTTTGTTTTGGACTAATCGCCCTCTTCTATCAGCTGCTTCCGAAAGAAACAGCTCCATACGATGACCGTAGCTATGTAAGCTTACGTGCTACAGCACCAGAAGGTGTATCATACGACTATATGGATCGGTTTATGACAGACTTGACCCTGCTCATCAACGATTCTGTTCCCGAAAAGAAAGTGAGTTTAGTAATTACATCGCCAGGGTTTGGTTCAGCATCTTCTAATAGTGGTATGGTTCGTTTAGGATTGGTTCCGGCGGAAGAGAGAACCAGATCGCAAGAAGAGATCGCTAACTACCTTTCAAAAATCACAAAATCTTATTCAGAAGCGCGCGTAGCGGTTTCGCAGCAGCCTACAATTTCAGTGAATCGACGTGGTGGTTTACCTATCCAGTATATTATCCAGGCTCCCAACTTTCAGAAATTAGAGGAAAAAATTCCTGAATTTATGGAGGAATTGGCGAAGGATAATACGTTCTCGATGACCGATGTCAACCTTAAATTCAATAAACCGGAAATATATGTTACCATAGATCGGGAGAAAGCCCAATCCTTGGGAGTATCTGTTTTAGATGTCGCGCAAACGTTGCAAATGTCTCTGTCAGGACAGCGTTTCGGCTACTTTATGATGAATGGTAAACAATATCAAGTCATGGGGCAATTTGATCGTAAAGATCGTGCAACGCCAACAGATTTGGCTACGATTTATGTGAAGAATAATAGAGGGGAGTTAATCCAGCTGGATAATATTGTAGAGATGGAGGAGAAAAGCAGTCCGCCACAACTTTATCATAACAACCGGTATATGTCGGCTACAGTATCGGCAGGGTTAGCGCCCGGTCGTAGCATGGGGCAGGGGATTGAGGCGATGGAACGTATTAAAGAAAAAGTGTTGGATGAAACTTTTACAACTGATCTAGGGGGAGAATCACGTGATTTTGTGGAAAGTGGTTCCAATACTATGTTCGCTTTTGGTTTAGCAGTATTGCTTATTTTCTTAATATTAGCTGCCCAATTTGAAAGTTTTGTTGATCCTCTGATTATTATTATCACCGTTCCCTTAGCGGTTGCAGGGGCTCTGTTTTCCCTTTGGTTATTTGGTCAGTCGTGGAATATTTTCAGCCAGATAGGTACCATTATGCTTATTGGGCTCGTTACAAAGAATGGAATTTTGATTGTAGAATTTGCCAATCAGTTACGTGAGCAAGGCTTGGAGAAGTACCAAGCGGTTGTTGAGGCTTCAGAAGCTAGATTACGACCTATTTTAATGACTTCCTTGGCTATTGCCTTGGGGGCATTGCCAATCGCCTTGTCTTTGGGAGCAGCGTCCACCAGTAGGATCGGAATGGGGGTAGTTATTGTAGGAGGAACGTTGTTTTCATTGGTTTTGACACTTTTTGTTATTCCTGCTTTTTATATGATGATGTCCAGAAAAAAAGTGCATCGTCCAGAATTTGATACGATAGAGGATTAGATGAAACATAGAATTATAGGTATTTGTTGTCTGTTTTTGCTACAAGCAACAGCAAGTTTGGGACAGTCGCTATTGAGTGTTCGGACAGCGGTGGAAATTGCACTTGAAAATAATTATGCCGTTCGTTTATCACAGAATAATTTGCTTATAGCAAAAGAAAATGTGACACATGGAAATGCGGGCATGTTACCTTCTGTTACGGCAAACTTAACACAGAATAATAGTGTTCAAAATTCGCGTCAGGTGCAGAGTAATGGTGAAGAACGCTCTTTAGATAATGCGAAAAATAATAACCTTACTTATGGGGTGAGTTTAGGTTGGACAGTTTTTGACGGTTTAGGGATGTTTACCCGTTACGAAAGGTTGCAAGAAATGGAGAAGTTGGGTGATGCGGAACTAAAGCGGACTATGTTAACCACGATCGCAGATGTCATTACCCAGTATTATATGATTGTTGAGCAGGAGAATCTGTTGAGTGCCATGGATTCTAATATTATTATTTCGCAAGAACGTTTACGTACTGCAGAAAATAGATATTCTATTGGTAAGGCATCTAAACTTGAAGTCCTCAATGTACAAGTAAACCTCAATAGCGATGTATCCACAAGGTTGCGACAAGTGGAGGTTGTGAAAAACATGAAAACAAACCTGAATAGTCTTATGGCACGTGATCTGGATGAGCCGTTTCATGTCGATCGGCTAGTAAGTATTGACGAGGGATTGGTTTATGATGATTTGCTAGATAAAGCAAAACAGCTCAATCCAGATTTGCAGCTCATCATGATTAATAAACGCCTTGCAGAACTTGACTTAAAGAATATTAAAGCATCGCGTTACCCTGTCGTACGCGTGAATAGTGGTTATAATTTTTCGCGGTCCGAATCGAGCTTAGGTTTTGTCTCAAGTTCCAATGCTCGTGGCTTGAATTATGGTGTCACAGCCTCTATGAATATCTTCGACGGTTTTAATCAACGTCGGAATGAGCGTGTTGCTAAGCGGCAAATAGATCAGGTAGCGCTACAATTCGAGCAACAACAACTGTTTATAAAAACCAGTATTAAGACCGCTTATGAGACCTATCTAACCAACTTACAGCTAACGAAGTTAGAGGATAAAAATGAAGCTATAGCGCGCCAAAATTTAGATATTACTTTGGCAAAATATACCATTGGTTCTATTAGTGCGGTTGAGTTTCGCGATGCCCAGGAGAACTTTATAAATGCCGTATCGCGCTCCAATGCTGCACGTTTACAGGCAAAGTTGACAGAGATACAGTTGAAAGAGTTAATAGGTCAACTCGAACTATAACGCCTTTTATTGCGGTTTTACACCTCCTGATTTAGATAGTATACAGACATAATCAGCTTTCGTTTTTTTCGGAGGCTGATTGTGTCTTTTTTATATTAAGTCCTTTGTACCAAGTTTGTATCATTTTTGTTTGAAAAAAATTAAGCAAACGTTTGCTTTAGATTTTGGTTTTTTTTTACCTCTGAATACACCTATACTTGTAGAAGTAAAGGGAAAGAGAATCCCTCGAACAATAACCATTTGTGTCCTATTATCAGTGTCAATAGGTTATTTCAAATAGACTGTTTAGTTTGTTTTAAAATAGGTGATTTTAGAGGGGACGCTTATTTGTCCCCTTTAATGTAAAAGTAAATTTATCTAAACTTATGAGTTCTAATAGAAGAGATTTTTTAAAGAAAGCTTCACTATTGTCGAGTGTGGCTATTACCCTTCCGTCTATTAACAATGCTGCGTTTGCTGCAGCTCCAGCGTTCAATATGACGGGTTATGCGGCTCCAAAGATTGATAAAGTCCGTATAGCTGTAATTGGTTTGGGTATGCGTGGGCCAGGTGCGGTAGATCGTTTATCGTATATTGAAGGAGCTGAAATTGTTGCCCTTTGTGATAAACATGCCGATCGCGTAGAGAAAGCACAGAAAATTCTAACAAACAAAGGACTTAAGGAAGCGAAATCTTACTCCGGTGAAAACGGCTGGCAACAGATGTTGAAAGAGGTAGAGTTAGATTTAGTTTATATCTGTACACCTTGGCAATATCATGCTCCGATGTGTATTGCTGCGATGAAAGCAGGTGCGCACGCAGCGAGTGAAGTGCCAATTGGCTTGACAGTAAAAGAATGTTGGGAAGTGGTTCGAGTTTCAGAAGAAACGAAAAAACACTGTATGATGTTGGAGAACTGTTGTTATGACTTCTTCGAGATGCTGACATTAAATATGACACGTCAAGGTTTATTTGGTGAATTAGTTCACGCAGAAGGGGCATATATCCACGATTTATTAGACTTGAACTTTAATAAAAAAGGATATGATGATATGTGGCGTTTACGTCAGAACATCAAAATGAACGGTAACTTATACCCGACACATGGTGTAGGACCAATCGCACAATGTTTGAATATCAATAGAGGTGACCGCATGACACATCTTGTGGCTATGCAATCTGCAGATTTCCAAATGGGTGAAAAGGCAAAGGAATTAGCGGCAAAAGATTCTTTCTTCCAAGAATTTGTGGGACAGAGATACCGCGGAAACATGGATACTACGTTGATCAAGACAGAACACGGTAAGACTATGATGTTACAACATGACGTTACATCACCACGTCCTTACTCGAGACTTCACTTATTGAGTGGAACGAAAGGATTTGCACAAAAATATCCAAAAGAAGGCATCGCCTTTGGACACTCTTTTATTAAAGAAGACGAATTAAAAGGTTTGTACGACAAATATACACCAGAATTGATCAAGTACATCGGTGCACAGGCAAAAGAAGTTGGTGGACATGGTGGTATGGACTTTATGATGGATTGGCGTTTGATCGACTGTTTACGTAACGGTTTACCTCTTGATCAGGACGTTTACGACGGCGCGTCATGGAGTGTTATTGTGCCATTGAGCTGTGAGTCCGTAGCTAAGAACAGCAAAACGGTATTGATTCCAGACTTTACAAAAGGTGCTTGGAAAACCAACAAACCACATGATTTAACATTGAACGGTGGTGGTAATACGGGCATCCGTCCAAAAGTATCAAAAGATCAAAAGAATCAACTGAAAATAGATTAATCTATCTTTCTTAAAATATTAAAGAAAGGCTGTATCTTTAGGGTACAGCCTTTTTTGTTAAGTTCACCTGTTATGCAATTTAAACATCTCCTATACCTATCTCCCTTATTTCTATATGCCTGTCAGCTTCCGACTAATCAAGCTAAGGTCATACAAACGACAGTTTCAGACTCGGTCTCTGTATGTCATGTAGGGGCTATTCCTTCCCGTTTTGCACCACAAGATCGTAATTTGGTGCAGTACGGTGGCACAGGAAAGGATGGGGTAAAAATGGTGTTTATACAGGGAGGAACCTTTAAAATGGGATCAAATAGTTTTCCAGATGCGCAACCTATACATGATGTCGTGGTTTCTTCATTCTACATGGATGAGCATGAAGTGACCAATAGACAGTTTGCTGCTTTTGTAAAAGCAACGGGGTATGTTACTTTAGCTGAACGACCATTGGATCCCAAAGAGTTTCCTGATGCCGATCCAGCGATGTTAGTACCGGGATCAGCGGTCTTTACACCAGTAAGCGACGCCACCAGTTTGTCAGACTATTTGCAGTGGTGGAGTTATGTGCCGGGAGCAAATTGGAAGCAACCCGAAGGACCAGATCGTACGATTAAAGGACGGGAAGATCATCCCGTAACACAACTGGCATACCAAGATGCTGAAGCTTATGCGAAATGGGTTGGAAAGCGATTGCCAACAGAAGCCGAATGGGAGTATGCTGCTAAAGCTGGAAAGCATGTCAATGAAACGTATTATTGGGGCACAGAGAAAAAGGAAAAAGGGAGATGGTTGGCTAATATTTATCAGGGAGAGTTTCCGAAACAAAATAGTAAGGAAGATGGATTTGAAACTACAGCACCTGTTAAATCATTTCCGTCTAATGCTTGGGGACTGTATGATCTAGAAGGGAATGTTTGGGAATGGTGCTCGGATTACTATAAGGCCGATTATTATGCGACTAGTCCTAAAACGAATCCTAAGGGACCTGCTGAATCGCACGATCCACAAGAGCCTGGGATGGTCAAGCGTGTGCAAAGAGGTGGTTCATTTTTATGTAACGATCAGTACTGTGAACGATATAAAGCAGGAAGTAGAGGGAAAGGGGAGGTGAATAGCCCGACAAATAATGTGGGCTTTCGCTGTGTTCAAGATATAAAGCAATAGACATAAAAAAACCTATCCAATTTGGATAGGTTTTTTTATCGTTCTACGACAGCTTATTGTGCGTTTAAGAACATTGATTTTTTAGCTACAAGCTCTCTGAAATAAGGGTCGTGTAGATCCTTGATAAAGCGAATCGCTTCACCTGTTGATTTCATTTCAGGGCCTAACTGCTTGTCAACCTCAGGGAATTTAGAGAAAGAGAATACTGGCTCTTTAATTGCCCATCCGGTCAGCTTGCGCTCAATATTGAAGTCTTTAAGCTTGTTCTCACCAAGCATAATTTTTGTTGCGATCTTGATGTAAGGAACATCGTAAGCTTTTGCGATGAAAGGAACCGTACGTGATGCACGTGGATTGGCTTCGATTACGAATACATTCTCGTCTTTAACCGCAAACTGTATGTTCAATAAACCTTTTACATTTAAAGCTTTTGCTAGTTTAACGGAATACTCTTCCATTTTCTTTTGAACATTTTCGGATAAGCTAAACGGAGGAAGTACTGCCGAAGAGTCTCCAGAGTGAATACCTGCAGGCTCAATGTGTTCCATCATTCCGATGATATGTACATCATCACCGTCGCAGATGGAATCTGATTCAGATTCTTCCGCACGATCCAAGAAGTGGTCAATTAAGATTTGGTTACCTGGTAGTGTCTTTAGTAAGTTCACTACTGCTTTCTCTAGGTCTTCATCATTGATCACAATACTCATTCCTTGTCCACCTAATACATAAGACGGACGTACTAATACCGGATAACCGACTCTGTTTGCGACAACTAAAGCTTCTTCTGCAGAGGTCGCAACTCCGTATTGAGGGTAAGGAATATCTAAATCTTTTAATAGGTCTGAGAAACGGCCACGGTCTTCTGCTAAGTCCATGTTTTCAAAAGAAGTACCAATGATTTTAATACCTAATGCTTCTAATTGTTTTGCCATTTTCAAAGCTGTTTGGCCACCCAACTGAACGATTACACCTTCAGGTTTCTCGAGCTCAATGATTTCACGTACATGTTCCCAGAATACCGGCTCGAAGTATAATTTATCAGCCATGTTGAAGTCGGTAGAAACCGTCTCCGGGTTACAGTTAATCATGATCGCTTCGTAACCACATTCTTTAGCGGCTAACAGGCCATGAACACAGGAGTAATCAAACTCAATACCTTGTCCGATACGGTTAGGACCAGAGCCTAATACAACAATTTTCTTTTTGTCCGATACGATCGATTCGTTTTCATCTTCAAATGTCGAATAGTAATATGGCGTTTGTGCTGGAAATTCCGCTGCACAAGTATCTACCATTTTGTATACGCGGTTGATGCCAAGTTCTTTACGACGATCGTAAACCTCATCTTCACTCACATTACCTAATAACCAAGAGATCTGTGCATCAGAGTACCCTTTTTGTTTCAAGGTCATAAAGAAGTCACGTGGAATATTATTTAACTGATATCTACGTAATTCTGTTTCTAAGTGTACTAATTCTTGGATTTGAACTAAGAACCATTTGTCGATAAGTGTCGCTTTGCGAATAGATTCCAACGGAACACCTAATTCGAATGCATCTTTGATATGGAAGATACGGTCACCACTTGGGTGCTCCAAGCTTTCCATAATATCTTCTAAGTTGCGTAATTGACGGCCATCGGCCCCCAACCCCCAACGGTTTGTTTCCAAGGATTGACATGCTTTCTGTAACGCTTCAATGAACGTACGGCCGATTGCCATAACTTCACCTACAGCTTTCATTTGAAGGCCTAATTCTTTATTTGCGCCTTTGAACTTATCAAAGTTAAAACGAGGAATCTTAACAATTACATAGTCCAACGTAGGCTCAAAGTAAGCCGATGTTGTTTTAGTAATTTGGTTTTGAAGTTCATCCAAGTTGTAACCAATCGCTAATTTAGCGGCAATTTTTGCGATAGGGTAACCTGTCGCTTTAGAAGCTAGTGCGGAAGAACGAGATACACGCGGGTTGATTTCGATCGCGATAATTTCTTCGTTTTCTGGATTAACCGAGAACTGTACGTTACAACCGCCTGCAAAAGTACCGATAGAGCGCATCATGCGGATCGCTTGATTACGCATATCTTGGTAACACTTGTCAGATAAAGTCATACCTGGTGCTACAGTGATCGAGTCTCCCGTATGGATACCCATCGGGTCAAAGTTTTCGATCGTACAGATGATGATTACATTATCATTTGTGTCACGAAGTAACTCCAACTCAAACTCTTTCCAGCCCAATACCGCTTGTTCAACAAGCACCTCGTGGGTTGGTGAAGCGTGTAAACCTCTATTTAAAGCAGCGTCGAAATCCTCTTTGCGGTGCACAAACCCACCCCCAGTACCAGCTAGTGTATAAGAAGGACGAATAACCAGTGGGTAACCAATCTCTTGTGCGGCTTCTTTTCCTTCAAGGAAAGAGTTCGCGATTTTAGAAGTAGCTACACCTACACCGATGTCAACCATCAGCTGGCGGAATGCTTCACGATTTTCTGTTTTCTCAATCGCAGCAACGTCCACACCGATTACTTTTACATTGTACTTTTCCCAAAGGCCAAGTTCAGAAGCTTCGATACAAAGATTCAATGCTGTCTGTCCACCCATCGTAGGGAGAACAGCATCAATCTGTTGTTCTTGTAAAATCTGCTCGATACTTTCACATGTTAGGGGTAACAAGTAAACATGGTCTGCAATAACCTTATCGGTCATAATCGTTGCAGGGTTCGAATTGATGATGGATACCTTAATACCTTCTTCTTTTAAAGAAAGGGCAGCTTGAGATCCTGAATAATCAAATTCACAGGCTTGACCGATAACAATAGGTCCCGAACCAATGATTAAAACTGAATTAATGGAGGTGTTTCTAGGCATTATTTTTCTTTTTCAAAAAATTAACTTTCACTGTGTTGTGTTGGCAAAGCAAGGAAAAATGCCTTTTATTACGAGGAGGTATTCCGACTGCTTTGTCGGAGTGCAAAGTTACATTTTTTTTATTAAATGAGATGTATTTTTTTTACTTTGTTGAAAGTCGATATGACTTTCTTAATATATTATCAGCTCGTCCGTAAATAAATAACCTTTCATAGGATTCGTAGCGACCACTTTTACATAGCGTGCCATTTGTGGTTTATCCAATGTATAGGTAAAGGTTTTAAACCTTAGCTTTGGATCCTGTGTGTCCTCATAATTGGTGATGACACCTACTTCCCGGTAATTCTTGCCATTATCGGAGAGGTATACTTTGTAAACACCAGGGAAATAAACTCCCGGACCAGGCATTTGCATAAAGCGCATAGTTACCGACTTGATTTCTTCTCTGCGTTCAAAATCGACATATAGATCTATATCTTTAGTAAAGCCCTGCCATTGTTTGTCTTGATAGGTTAATCCGCCATTGATACCATTGGTCAAGGTTAGTTCTTTTTGTGCCGGATAACCTTCCCACGGGGTGTTGTAGTAGACTTTCATGCCAATCGCTTTATGGATATCCAGTCGGATATTTTCGACTGCACTGACACGGAATGAATCAATAAATGAAGCTGCTTTTATCGTGTGCGATCCTGCGAGTTCAATTGGATTTGTATAGCGTGTCGATTTACTGGTTGGAATGGCATCATTCGTCGTGTAAAAAATGACAGGGTTTGTCTGTTCTGAAGTTAAAGAGACGGTATTGCTTTTACGATCTGGGTGAAAAGTTACTTCAGATCGAACATCGTAGGAGGGCCTGTAGTAGTTGACATCCAGTTCTTGTAAAATGCGATAATGTTTTTGTAATCGCGCTTTGAAATCCACCCAACTTCTGTTCTCTTGGTTTGTCCAATTGATTTCAGCTAAGGCTAACGCGCGCGGGAATGCCATATAT
This sequence comes from Sphingobacterium psychroaquaticum, assembly GCF_900177625.1. GTDB lineage: Bacteria > Bacteroidota > Bacteroidia > Sphingobacteriales > Sphingobacteriaceae > Sphingobacterium > Sphingobacterium psychroaquaticum. Next base: position 263,087 of record NZ_FXAU01000008.1, on the reverse strand, counting down.
TCTACCTGCTGGTATGTTGGCATATATTCAGCCCATAAGTTCGCCTGCGCCCCAAGAATATGTTTCTCTTTGTCCTTTTCGATTCCTTTTGGAATAGGGTTGTAAGCGTATACCTTGTCAATAGGCAGGTAACCACCAATTGTTTCAGGTTGTGAGCGTGGGTCTGTTTGGTAACTATCAAAATAAAGGTATTCACCTGGCGTCATAATCACATCATGCCCTGCATTGGCCGCTTTGATGCCCCCTTCTTCGCCACGCCAGCTCATAACCGTAGCTCCTTTGGTCAGGCCACCTTCCAAAATCTCGTCCCATCCAATAAGTTTGCGTCCCTTCGCTTGTAAGTATTCATCCATTTGTTTTATGGCGTAACTTTGCAGTTCATGCTCATCCTTAAGGTTTTCTTTTTTCTTTAGACTTTGGCATTTATCACATGATGCCCAGTGCTTTTTTTCAGCTTCATCGCCTCCGATATGGATGTACGGTGAAGGGAAAATGGTTAATACCTCATCGAGGACATTCTTGAGAAAGACAAACGTCTCCGGGTTTCCGATACAAAATTCACCTTGCGTATACGGTTTGCCTGTACAAGCCAGGTGTGGGTATACGGCCAGCACTTCTTCGCTGTGCCCGGGCATTTCTATCTCTGGAATGACGGTGATCCCTTTACTGGCGGCGTACGCGACCAGCTCTTTGGCTTGCTCTTGTGTATAATAGCCGCCATAGGCATTCGGAGCACCCTGCTCTATGTATTGACGGCCATTATTCCACCAATCTTTCCAGGAAGCATGGGTACGCCAGGCTGCTTTTTGGGTAAGTTCGGGATACTGTTTAATTTCCAAGCGCCATCCTGCACCATCAGTCAAATGCCAATGAAACACGTTGAATTTGTACAGCGCCATAACATCGATATACTTCTTTATAAAAGAAAGCGGCATAAAATGGCGAGAAACGTCAAGGTGTAAGCCGCGGTATGAAAAGCGTGGACTATCGTCTATCGTGACCTGCGGTATATATTGAGGTTGTTCCTGCAGTAACCCGATTTGTATTAATGTGTAAAGACCAGAAAGCATAGCTTCCTTGTTGTGTGCTTTGAGTAGGATTCCGCTGTTATCTATAGTGAGCCGGTAAGCTTTAGGGCCAATTTTATCGATATCCTCTGCTTGAAAAAGTCGGATACCTTGATTATGCTTTTTACCTACTTTTTTAAGAATCTCCGTGGTAGATATCTTTAATTGAGGATATTCCGAGAGCAGCACCCCTAAATCGGTGAAGCTTTCCGTTATATAAAGAGGTGTTCCTGTTGTCACAAAGGTATAGGTCCCTTCGCCGTACGTGATTTTATTAGGTACTGGAATAAGGTCTAGCGACTGTTGTTGTGCAAAACCAAAGAATTGAAAACCTAAAAAGGACAATAAAACTAATAAATACCGCATAGCTAAAAAGAGGCTGATAGTGCAAATATCTTAATTTATTTAACATCTCGTTTCGAGAATTGTTTGTAGGATTGGAATTGACTGATGTTGTGACAATAATCTGATCTTTTTGTTATATCTTCGCTCATTATTAATTTACCGATTATGAGAAATTTATTTTTGACGTCTTCGTTTCTTTTTTTATTATTTGGAGGCGCTGTTAGTGCACAGACTACCTTTGGTGTTCGTGCGGGTTTAAACTTACCAAAATTACAGATTACCGCAGACGGTTCTGCTGCAAGCTACACTTCTGATGCTGCGGCTAACTTTTACCTGGGCGGGTATGCTAATCTCCCTGTTGGTGGGAATTTTGCTGTTCAACCGGGTGTTACCCTGCAACGAAAAGGAGGGAAATTTAAAACAGATGGCGTGGTGGAATTCCCGGGTGGTAAGGGAACAATTACTTTTACATCGATTGAAGTTCCAGTGAACCTGGTGTACACGATTCCTGTAGCGAATTCGGGCGCTTTCTTGATCAATGCGGGACCGTACGTTGGTGTGAATGTATCGGCTAAAGCAAAGGCTGGAAATGTGAGTGAGAAATTGGAATTAGGATCTAACGAAGAGCAGGCGTCACGCCTTGACTACGGTCTGAACTTTGGTGGTGGTTATCAGCTGGTGAATGGCTTAACGATAAATGTAGGTTACGGACTTGGATTACAGAATCTCCTAAATGTAGATGCGGTACAGATGAAAAACAGAGTGTGGAGCGTTGGCTTAGGTTTTTCATTTTAAATAGAATACTATAGAATTGTTAAAGGGAGTCCTTAGGACTCCTTTTGTGTTATTTATGATATTTCGTTAACAAATTATTTGTCGGGCGCTAAACAAATAATCATTAACTTTGCGTTATGATTGAACTTCCAGTAATTTCTGCTACTGAAAAACAACGTAAGCCAGATTGGTTACGTGTAAAGCTGCCTGTGGGTAAAGAATATCGTCATGTGCGTAGTCTTGTCGATGAGCATAAGCTGCATACGATATGTGAGAGTGGTAACTGTCCAAATATGGGGGAGTGTTGGGGTGCTGGAACAGCTACGTTTATGATATTAGGTAATATCTGTACGCGTTCATGTTCATTCTGTGCGGTGGCGACTGGGCGACCTTTGGCTGTTGATCTGGATGAGCCTAATCGGGTAGCAAATTCGGTTAAGCTTATGCAAGTAAAGCATTGCGTTATTACCTCGGTAGATCGTGATGATTTGAAAGATGGAGGATCTACTATCTGGGCCGAAACAATCAATGCCATCCGTCGCGAAAGCCCTGAGACAACATTAGAAACATTGATACCTGACTTCAAAGGACAGTGGGACAATCTTGACCGTGTCTTAGCTGTTCGCCCTGAGGTGGTATCTCATAACTTGGAAACCGTTCGCCGTTTGACACGGGAGGTGCGTATCCAGGCAAAATATGACCGCTCGTTGGAATGCTTAAGACGTATTTCGGAAGCAGGGGTGCGTACTAAATCAGGGATAATGCTGGGCTTTGGTGAAACGGAAGAGGATGTGGTTGAAGCTATGCAAGATCTTTACGATGTAGGTGTACATATTCTTACGATAGGGCAGTATTTACAGCCGACGAAAGCACATCATCCCGTTGTGGAATGGATTACGCCGGAACAGTTTGAGCGTTATAAACAGATTGGTCTAGAGATGGGATTCAAATATGTAGAATCGGGTCCTTTGGTACGTTCGTCGTACCATGCGGAAAAACATCTTTTCGATATGCAATAAAAAAAAGACGCCTAGGCGTCTTTTTTTATTTTAAAAATACGGTTTCCCCAGCGACTACCGTACGCATGGTTTTTATTTGTCGGAGCTCCTCAAATGGTGCCGTCATAATATCTGCCTGCAAGATTACAAAGTCAGCATCCTTACCGCGTTCAATGCTACCACGCTTTTTCTCTTGGAAGGAAGCGTATGCCGCCCATATTGTCATTCCTCGAAGTGCATCTTGCCTACTGATGGCGTCCTCCATTTGAAACCCTCCTTGAGGAAAACCAGCCTTATCGACACGAGCTACAGCCGCGTGAAATCCATAAAGAGGATTGAAATGTTCTACAGGAAAGTCGCTGCCTAGCGCTAACATTCCGTACTGTTCAAGCAGTCTTTTATAGGCATATGCTCCTTTCATGCGCTCGGCACCTAGACGCTCTTCGGCCCAGTACATATCGGATGTTGCGTGTGTGGGTTGGACCGATGGAATAATGTGAAATTGCGCAAACTTCGGAAAATCTGTCGGTGCAATAATTTGAGCATGTTCAATGCGCCATCTCCTTTGCTTACCATCTTTTAGATATTTTCCGTAGGTATCTAAAATTAGTCGATTGGCGGAATCGCCGATTGCGTGTGTGTTTACTTGAAACTCGGTATTTGCTAATTTTTTGATGACTTGGTCAAACTCCGCAGGGCTATGTAGTAAAAAGCCACGTGTCGGAGCATCGTGATAGTGATCCAAAAGGCAAGCACCGCGAGAACCCAGCGCGCCATCCGCCATAAGTTTTACGGCACGGATTGTTAGTCTGTCAGATTCAAAAATACCGTCCTTGATATACTTCTCGATGCTATGCGGGTTACCTGCAATCATCGCGTAATCTCTTATTTTGAGTTCATTTTTTTGATAGAATTTCTTTAGATCTTCCAGCTGTTCTGTGGAGAGCCCTGCATCTACAATAGAAGTTAAGCCTACTGAAAACAAAGAATCCTGTGCTTTCTGGAGCCGGGCAAGTAGTTCTTCTTCTTTCGGTTCCGGAATGTACTTGGAAACAAGTTGCATAGCGTTGTCAATAAACAAGCCATTAGGCTTCCCATCTGGACCAACACCGATTACCCCTCCCTCTACATGCACAGCACTATCTATTTTTGCAATTTTTAGTGCGGCTGAATTAGCAACAGCGGCATGATAGTCTACACGGGAAAGAAAAATAGGTGTCTCTGAAAAATATTTATCCAGGCTATCTTTGGATGGGAATGCTTTGTCTGGCCATAGATTTTGATCCCAGCCTCCACCGACGATCCATTTTTTATTCGGGTTTATCTTTTGGTAAGCTTTTAGCCTGTTTACCACCTCATCAAAAGATTTGCTACCACTAAGATCCACCTGCTCCATGAGCTCGGCCAACATGAGGAAGTGAGCATGTGCATCATAGAAACCTGGGTAGATAGGCATGCCTTGGGCATCAATAACTTCACGGGCGGTGTATTTTTTTTGCATTTCCGCATTAGTGCCGATGTCAATAAAAATACCATTCTTTACAGCAAATGCTTCCGCATTGGAAAAAGAGGAATCGACCGTATATACCTTAGCGTTGAAGACGATGAGGTCTACCTCCTTATTGGTTGTACAGCTCATAAGGAAAAAGATTATACTACATATAATAAATGCTCTAATTGGCGTCATGGTGGGGTGCGTTTGTTTATGCTAAACTTACTTAAAAATGCTGGGATTAACAAGGTGATCTGTAGTTCCTTTTTCTTTTCAATGTGATAAAAAAAGCTCTCCCTTTTGGGAGAGCTTTTGAATTCAAAAAATCAAAATACATTGATTAACAATACTCGTCAAATGCAGCGATAAGGTTATCCGCGATCATTTGTGCCGGACGGCCTTCGATCATATGTCTTTCAATCATATGTACCAACTTGCCATCTTTAAATAAAGCCATTGCTGGAGAGGATGGAGGGTAAGGTAACATATATTGACGTGCTTTATCAACAGCATCTTTTTCCATACCTGCAAAAACAGTAACCAATTTATTTGGTTTTTTGCCATTTTCAACAGCAAATTTAGCTGCAGGGCGTGCGTTTGCTGCTGCACATCCGCAAACAGAGTTCACAACAACAAATACAGTACCTTCTGAAGGAATGGCGCTGTCTACTTCTTCCGATGATTTCAACTCTTGAAATCCCGCGTCAACAAGTTCCTGACGCATTGGGGCTACTAAATATTCTGGATACATATCTCTTCTAAATTAAAGTCTTAATAACGATTGAATAAACCATACAAATGGGCTCCTCGCTCGGTGCTATCATTTGCTAGGTACAAATATAGTTTTATTCTATGCCGTCGTCAAGAGGGCACTCTCAACTGAATGTCAGATTTACAGTTAAAGAGCAACGAAAAACTTTGAATTGAGGTGTTTATCAGCTATTTTTGTAATCCATAAAAAAACATAATATGTCTTCAGTAGAAACAACGTATGTTCCTTATAAAGTTAAAGATATCTCTTTAGCAGAATGGGGAAGAAAAGAAATAGAGCTTGCCGAGGCGGAAATGCCAGGACTAATGAGCTTACGTAAAGAATTTGGTGCAACAAAACCTCTTAAAGGGGCGCGTATCGCGGGATGTTTGCACATGACAATCCAAACAGCTGTTTTGATTGAAACATTGGTAGAACTGGGAGCTGATGTATCGTGGTCTTCCTGTAATATTTTTTCTACCCAAGATCATGCAGCGGCTGCAATAGCTGCAGCGGGTATTCCTGTGTATGCGTGGAAAGGGTTAACGGAAGAGGAATTCAACTGGTGTATCGAGCAGACGCTTTATTTTGGTGAAGATCGTCAACCGTTGAATATGATTTTAGATGACGGTGGTGATTTAACAAATATGGTTTTTGATCAGTACCCGGCGTTGATCGATGGTATCCGAGGTCTTTCTGAAGAAACGACGACAGGTGTTCATCGTTTACACGAGCGTATGAAGAACGGTACCTTACATTTGCCAGCAATCAACGTGAACGATTCGGTAACCAAATCAAAATTTGATAATAAATATGGTTGTCGCGAATCTTTAGTGGATGCTATCCGTCGTGCTACAGATTTAATGTTAGCAGGTAAAGTTGCGGTAGTAGCAGGTTACGGTGATGTAGGTAAAGGTTCTGCAGAGTCTTTACGCTCAGCAGGTGTACGTGTTATCGTGACAGAGATTGACCCAATCTGTGCGCTACAAGCGGCTATGGAAGGATTTGAGGTGAAGAAAATGGCTGACGCAGTAAAAGAGGCGAATATTATCGTTACAACAACTGGAAATAAAGATATCGTGCGTGGAGAACACTTCAAAAGCATGAAAGATAAAACGGTTGTTTGTAATATCGGTCACTTCGATAATGAAATTGATATGGCTTGGTTAAACGGTAACTATGGTTCGACTAAGGTAGAAATTAAACCGCAGGTTGATAAATATACGATCGATGGTAACGATATCATTTTGTTGGCAGAAGGTCGTTTGGTAAACTTGGGTTGTGCAACGGGACACCCTTCTTTTGTGATGTCGAATTCGTTTACGAATCAAACATTAGCACAATTGGAGCTATGGTTGAACACCGATCAGTACGAAAAGCAAGTATATACTTTGCCTAAACATTTGGATGAGAAGGTTGCTCGCTTACATTTGGCACATATTGGTGTGGAGCTTGAAGTCCTTACAGAAGAGCAAGCATCTTATATCGGTGTAACAGTAGAAGGTCCTTACAAGCCAGAAGCATATCGCTACTAGGTCAGGACGTAAAGCATAAAAAAAGCCAAGATTTATAAATCTTGGCTTTTTTTATGCTTTAAAACTCAGCGTTTTTCGGTGTTCTAGGGAATGGAATAACATCACGAATGTTCGTCATTCCAGTTGTAAACAACACCAATCGTTCAAAACCAACGCCGAAACCGGAGTGTGGAGCTGAACCAAAGCGGCGTGTGTCAAGGAACCAATCCATTTCTTCTTCCGGAATTCCCACTTCAGCCATTCTGGTTAAGAGCTTTTCTAGGTTTTCTTCACGTTGGGAACCGCCGACCATCTCACCGATGCCTGGGAACAAAATATCCATAGCACGCACGGTATGTCTACCTTCTGCATCAGGGGCATTTTGTTTCATGTAGAATGATTTTATTTCACGCGGATAGTCCGTTAAGATAACCGGTTTTTTGAAATGCTTCTCCACCAAGTAACGCTCGTGCTCCGACTGTAGATCAGCTCCCCATTCTTCGATCAGATATTTAAACTGTTTCTTTTGGTTGGGTTTACTGCGCTTAAGGATTTCAATAGCATCTGTATATGTTACACGCTCGAAACTGTTTTCAAGAACAAAGTTTAATTTTTGAACTAAATCAAACTCTGAACGTTCATTCTGCGGTTTCGACTTCTCTTCCTCTAAAAGTCTATTTTTTAAGAACTCAATTTCTTCTGGACAGGTGTCTAAAGCGTACTTGATGACGTATTTCAATAAATCCTCTGCCAGATCCATATTGTCTTCCAGTTCATAGAAAGCCATCTCCGGTTCGATCATCCAAAATTCAGCCAAGTGACGCGTCGTGTTGGAGTTTTCAGCGCGGAAAGTAGGGCCAAAGGTATAAATGTTACCTAGAGCCATTGCCGCCAATTCCCCTTCCAACTGTCCCGATACAGTCAGGTTCGTCGATTTACCAAAGAAGTCTTCTTTGAAATCAATTTTACCCTCTTCGGTACGTGGAATATTGTCCAGGTCAAGTGTTGTTACGCGGAACATTTCTCCTGCTCCTTCTGCGTCCGAACCAGTGATGATTGGGGTGTGCATATACACAAACTCACGCTCTCTAAAGAAGTTATGAACGGCAAAAGAAAGGGCGTTTCTCACTTTAAATATGGCATTGAATGTTCCAGTACGGAAACGCAAGTGTGCGATTTCACGTAGAAACTCCAAGCTGTGTTTTTTGGGTTGCAATGGAAATTTCTCTGGATCCGAATCGCCAAGGATCGTCAAGTCATTCACCTTGACTTCCACACGCTGTCCTTTACCTTGCGATTCAATCAGTGTACCTTTCACGCGAATGGCAGCTCCCGTTGTCACGCGCTTCAATAAAGCCTCCTCTGTGTTTTCGAAGTCTACAACAGCTTGTATATTATTTATGGAAGAACCGTCATTAATAGCTATAAATTGGTTGTTGCGAAATGTTCTAACCCAACCTTTAACGATGACTTCCTTGCCAAATTCGTCCGATCCTAGTAATTCTTTAATCCGTGTATGTTCCATATGTAATATAATAGAGTGGTCTGATGCCGTCTTACGCCGTATCGTACAACTCTGTTGATTTAAATTGAGTTCACAAAAATAGGTTATTATTTTTAACGAACAAAGCCTGTACATGATCGATGTACAGGCTTTATTTATGCTTGGTTTAACGTATTAACCTTTTAATACTTTAGTTACCAATTCTGCAGCTTCTTTTAACAAGATTGCAGAGTATACTTTTAATCCTGATTCATCGATCAATTTCTTCGCTTCTTCCGCATTTGTACCTTGTAAGCGAACGATGATTGGCACTGGAATATTACCAATTTCTTCGTAAGCATCGATTACACCTTGAGCAACACGGTCACAACGAACAATACCACCGAAGATATTAATTAAGATCGCTTTTACGTTCGGGTCTTTCAAGATAATATTGAAACCAGCTTTCACTGTTTCAGCATTTGCTGTACCACCAACGTCCAAGAAGTTTGCAGGCTCACCACCAGCCAACTTAATGATATCCATTGTTGCCATCGCTAAACCAGCACCGTTAACCATACAACCTACGTTACCGTCAAGTTTTACATAGTTCAGGTTTGATTCACCCGCTTCAACTTCTGTAGGATCTTCTTCCGCTGTATCGCGTAATGCTAAGTAATCTGGGTGACGGTACATAGCGTTCTCGTCAAAGTTTACTTTCGCATCAACTGCTAAAATTTTATCATCAGATGTTTTTAACACCGGGTTGATTTCGAATAAAGCTGCGTCAATTGTATCGTATGCTTTGTAAAGCGCAGCGATAAATTTCACCATGTCTTTATGAGCAGCACCTGATAAACCTAAGTTGAAAGCAATCTTACGTGCTTGGAATCCTTGTAAACCTACTTTAGGATCTATTTCTTCTTTAAAGATAAGGTGTGGTGTTTTTTCAGCTACTTCCTCGATATCCATTCCACCTTCTGTAGAGTACATAATGATATTGCGACCTTTAGCACGATCTAATAAAACCGATACATAAAACTCTTTGATATCACTTTCTCCAGGGTAGTATACATCCTGTGCTACCAATACCTTGTTTACTTTTTTTCCTTCAGGACCTGTTTGTGGCGTAACCAACTGCATACCGATAATATCTGTTGCACGTTGTAAAACCTCATCGTGGTTTTTTGCTAATTTAACACCACCACCTTTTCCACGGCCACCAGCGTGAATCTGCGCTTTAACTACAACCCAGTCCGAGTTATAATCTTCCTTTAGTTTTTGTGCAGCTGCTACAGCTTGATCTGGCGTTTCTGCAAGAACTCCCTCTTGAACTCTTACCCCAAAACTTTTAAGTATTTCTTTTGCTTGATATTCGTGAATGTTCATCTTAAAAAATTTGAGGTAAAAATATGGTTTTTAAATGGAAGGGTCAAGTAAATGTTGGGTAAAAAAGTAGATTCCAATAGATGTTTGTCTTATTGGAATAAGCGACCACAATTCTAGTCCCTTATTTTGTTGCATTTTCATTACCTTCGTAAGATGATATTGAGCGCGAATAACATACATAAATCCTACGGAAATCTAGCCATCTTGAAAGGTGTAGATCTGGAGGTCGAAAGAGGAGAAATTGTATCCATCGTAGGCGCCTCTGGGGCAGGGAAAAGTACGTTACTTCATATAATCGGAACGCTGGATCGCCCCGATCAAGGCCATCTTATTATCAATGATGTTGATGTTAATCACCTGAATGAACGTAAGCTAAGTCTTTTTCGAAATCAACATATTGGTTTTATCTTTCAGTTTCATCATCTCCTGCCTGAGTTTACAGCGTTGGAAAACGTATGTATCCCTGCTTTTATTAATGGTGTCCCCAAAAAGGAAGCCGAGAAGCGCGGGATGGAGTTGCTGGAAAGACTCGGTGTGCAGGCACGTGCGGATCATAAACCAACCGCCATGTCAGGAGGAGAGCAGCAGCGGGTTTCGGTAGCACGCGCCCTAATGAATAATCCTTCGTTGATCTTGGCCGATGAACCGTCAGGAAATTTAGACTCTGAAAATGCGGCTTCATTGCACCAGTTGTTTTTTGAGCTGCGCGACTCGTTGAATCAAACATTTATTATCGTAACACACAATGAAGAGCTTGCAAGGATTTCTGATCGGACAATCCATATGCGGGACGGAAAAATATTTTAATATGAAGCGAATCTTAATAACCCATGGCACGGTCCCTTTGGCACAGCGCCTCGGTAAATTGTTGGAGGGTCAGGTCGAAGTGATTTTTGCCAGTAGTGAACCTTTTCCGGAGGTGTTAAAGAAACTTAATTATCGGAAACTTCCTCCCTTGGCGAACCCAACGTTTGTCCATGAGCTCTTAAAGCTAGGCTTGGATGAGTCGATAGACTATGTCCTTCCTCTAGGGAAAGAGGAGCTTCCTATCGTGCAACAAGCGCGCGTCTTATTTGAAGAATACGGACAGCAGTTATTGATTCCAGTATCCTTAGCGGATACGTTTCTAGTTGAAAAGCCGGAGAAGGAGCTCGCGGTGCGTATATTACATGCAGGAGTCGATATCGGGACCGGAGAGACTGTCGCGGAGGAATCCTTTTCAGGCGCAGGGATTGTGTCTGATTCCGGTGAAGAGGTTGTGTTGTGTGTGGTTTAATATTGCGTTATGAAATCGATACCATTAGATAAAGTCCTCTACCTGTTTGAGGTGGACGATATTTTATTTCCCAAGCGTGATTACTTACTACAGGTTTACTATTTGTTTGCGAATTTTGTGGAATTTACCGAAGGGCAAGCGATAGCAAAAGAGGTGGTCGACTTTATGAAGGCTAGGTATGAAGAGGAGGGAGAGGCTGCGGTGCTGCCCAAGACAAGGGCACACTTCAATCTGGGAGAAAGCTATGTCGGGAACTTTGAGCGCTTGAAAGCTAATGCGCAACTACCCTTGCGATTATATATACCCGAAGACTCGAAGGAGATGTTTCGAACATTGCTCGAGGCGGGTAAGAATATTGCCTTATTGACTCGTGGCAATCCGGTAGAGCAACTGAATAAGCTAAAACATATTGACTGGCAGGAGCTTGATCAACTACGTGGCCAACTGAAAATATACTTTACAGATGAATTATTGTTCCGAGGTATTGAACCTATTGCTTATATTGCAGAGGAGTATGGAATTCGTGCCGAGGATGTATTAGAAGCACAAGTATAATCTAAGTTATGAAAAAAGGATGGACAACCGTGGTGTTCTTTGGACTGTTAATTGGTCTGGCGAGTTGTAAAAAAGAAACCAAACAAGATGCTGATCCGGACGTTGAAGAGCCTATCGAGGTCTTGGTCAAAGAGGATAGTATCAAAGACACAATTTTCTACTACACAAAACTTCTTTCGTTGTGGCAAGATTATATGCCACCACGTAACGTCAATGATATTTTGAAATCAGAGGTTATTCGGTCCTACACGAAGTCGTATAAGACCGGTGAGGAGGTCTTGGCATGGATGCTGGGCCTAACACCGATTGATCCTGATACAAAGAAACCGATTGACCGTTACAGTTTTTTGGATCGCGCGGGCGTTATCAGTGGTGAAATATATGGTGCGGTAGCAAAAAGCTTCGGTATGTATGTTTTTTATCTGGATGACGACCTTTATGTACGGATGGTGGACAAGAATTCGCCAGCTTATATAGCCGGGGTTCGTCGCGGTGATCGAATACTGAGTATTAATGGAAATACGAAAATTGATTATCCGACCCAACTAAAAGAAAATTTTAAGACGGTCAATGGATACCTAAACGAAAGCACGATGCTTATTAAATTTGGTAAACCTTCCGGTGTAATCGAAGAGAAGCAGATTGCGAATGTCCAATATAATATCGACCCTATTTTAGATAGCCGGGTAATCAACTTTGAAGGTAAGAAAGTCGGTTATTTAGCATTTAGCTCCTTTGTTAGTATTATGGAGAAAAATGTCTTTACGCGAATGCATACCGACTTTGAAAATGTATTTAATAGTTTTGATGCGGAAGGTATCAACGATTTGATCGTTGATTTACGCTATAACGGGGGAGGATCTGTATTAACGGCTGAGTATTTGGCAGATCATATTGCTCCTTTAGCTGCGGATAAACAGCAGATGCTCTATTATGAGATGAATACGGTTTTGTCAAGAGATTGGGAATGGACCGCTGAAGGGGAGGAATTTGGTCCTGTTAAGTTTGCGAAAAAGGGGAAACTTAATCTGCCGAAAGTGTATTTTTTGGTGACCCGGTCTACGGCGTCGGCAAGCGAGTTGTTGATTAATTCGCTGAAACCCTATATGCAAGTTCATATTATCGGTACGTATGTACGGAATGAGAAGAAGGAAGCTGTAGCACAAAATACATACGGCAAACCTGTTGGATTTTTTGGCATCGAGGTGTTGGATAAAAATATAGAACTATATGTGTCCTCTTTTAAGACGTTCAATAAAAATAAAGAAGGAAATTATTACAACGGATTGATACCGCAGCACCATGTTTGGGAATACAGCAAATTTCGTGACTTTGGAGATCCTGAAGAACCGATGATTGCTGCGGCATTGGCTCACGTAAAGAACGGTAATTTTGCCGCAGAACGTACAGCACAAGCCGCATTAGGCGTTTCCAATATCCGGAAGCCACATGCCAACGATCGTTTGCAAGAAACGGGAGGCTTACAAGGGATGTTTAAGTATCCAAAGGGTAAATTGATAAAATAAATGTACCTTTGAACAAGGAGGTGTAAATCTATATTATGAAGAAAAAGCCAGCTACAATAAAAGAAATTGCTAAAAAGCTCAAAATTTCCCCATCTACTGTATCGCGGGCGCTGAATGACCACCCAAGTATTGGGTTGGTGACCACAATGCGGGTGAAAAAGGTGGCAGAGGAATTGAATTATGAGCCAAATCAAACGGCAATTTTCTTTAAGCAACGGAAGACATTTACTATTGGTGTTATCCTGCCTAGTTTATCAGAACCTTTCTTTTCGTCTGCTATTAGCGAAATTGAGAATGTGGCAGGTGCGCAGAATTATACGGTGCTCATGGGGCAGTCGCATGATGATGCAGCACGTGAATTGCAGATTATCCAGACTTTCAAGAAGCATCGTGTAGATGGTATCTTAATGTCTTTGGGGAAGAATACGGAAGATCTTTCTTTTATCGATTTATTGGAAGAGTCTGAAATTCCGATTGTATTTTTTGATTGTGTACCTAATATCGACGGTGTAAACAAGGTGTATAGTGATCTATCTTCTGGTATGCGGGAGGCAATCCATGCGTTTGCTTCGATCGGACACCAAAATATAGCGTTGATTAACGGACCAGAGAATTTATTAGCATCAACGGAACGGGTAGAGGCCTATAAGAAAGCATTGGAAGCAAATGATCTGGCTTTTGACGATAAGTATGTCGTGAATACCGACTTAACGGAGGAAGGGAATGTCGATGCCATGGAGAAGCTATTGGTATTATCGGAACGTCCTTCTGCAGTGGTTTCGTTCAATGATTTCGTAACACTTGATGTTATTAAATACGCACGGCAGAAAGGACTTGTACAGAAAAAGGATATCTATTTCATTAGCTATGCGAACTATCCATTATGGAATTATATGGAGAATCCACCGATGGGAAGTATTGAACAGTATCCAGATAAACAAGCTAGAAAAGCGGCAGAAATATTATTTGCGAATATCGGGAATAAGGAAGAAGTAAAGCCGGAGACTGTGGTCTTTGAATCGAAATTGGTATTGAAATAATACGAATAGCATACATAAAAAAAGAGAGCAATTTGCTCTCTTTTTTTATGTATGCCTTTGTCTTACAAGTGGATCACTTCACCGTAAGCATCTGCTGCTGCTTCCATAATCGCCTCACTCATGGTTGGGTGTGGGTGTACCGATTTGATAAGCTCATGACCTGTTGTTTCTAGTTTTCTAGCAACAACAATTTCAGCGATCATTTCCGTAACGTTAGCACCAATCATGTGTGCACCTAGTAACTCACCGTATTTAGCATCGAAAACTAATTTTACAAAGCCATCTTTCGCACCTGCTGCGGAAGCTTTTCCGGATGCAGAGAACGGGAATTTACCAACTTTAACTTCATAGCCTGCTTCCTTCGCTGCTTTCTCTGTGTAACCTACAGAAGCAATCTCTGGTGAACAGTATGTACATCCTGGGATGTTATTATAATCAATTGGATCCACGTGAAGACCTTTGATTTTCTCCACACATGTGATCGCTTCAGCGGAAGCAACGTGTGCCAACGCTTGTCCTTTTACGATATCTCCAATTGCGTAAACGCCTTCAATATTAGTTTTGTAGAAATCGTCAACTAAAACACGTCCTTTGTCCGTCTTAACACCAACTTCTTCTAAGCCGATGTTCTCGATGTTTGGTGCAATACCAACAGCAGAAAGAACAATCTCAGCTTCTAACGTTTCGATACCTTTAGCTGTTTTAATAGATACTTTGCTTAAAGCCCCACTTGTATCTACGGACTGAACTTCTGATTTCGTTAAGATATTGATACCTGCTTTTTTCAATGATTTTTCTAACTGCTTAGAAACTTCTTCATCTTCTACAGGGACTATACGATCCATAAACTCAACGATTGTCACTTGTGTTCCAATCGCATTGTAGAAATATGCGAACTCAACACCAATAGCGCCCGATCCAACGACAACCATCGATTTAGGTTGTTGTGGTAAGTTCATCGCTTGACGGTAGCCAATAATTTTTTTACCGTCTTGAGGTAGGTTAGGTAGTTCACGCGAACGTGCTCCTGTTGCAAGAATTGTATGTTTAGCAGTATATTCTTTTACAGAGCCATCGGCAGCCTTCACTTCAATCTTACCACCTTTTTTGATTTTAGCCGTACCCATGATGACGTCGATTTTATTCTTCTTCATCAAGAACTGGATACCTTTACTCATGCCATCTGCAACACCACGACTTCTTTTAACGATGGCAGAGAAATCTGCTTCCCCTCCTTGAACCTTGATACCGTATTCTTCAGCATGGTTCAAATATTCAAATACCTGTGCACTTTTTAGAAGTGCTTTGGTAGGGATACAGCCCCAGTTTAAACAGATACCACCTAAGGCTTCACGCTCAATAACGGCTGTTTTGAAACCTAGCTGTGCAGCTCTGATTGCTGCAACATATCCGCCTGGACCACTACCAATTACTATGATGTCGTAATTCATATCTTTGTTATTTGTTTTTTTAAGGTTGTCCGCCAGCTTGCGGATCCATATTGTTTTACCCGATTCTTGTCTTATCTACGCTACTAGATAGCGTAGGCTCCTGTGCAAAGCGTTTTAATTGAAGTGTCTACTTCAACTATAAACATCCAAAAATACATATTTTTTTAAGTATATGGCAACCGATTTTTTGGATATTGACTTGTTTTGATAAGAATCTGACCAAAAAATAGAATCCACTGTCAATGCTTGGTAAATAGATGTTTTCGGTGCACGGAATAGTTTTTAAGAATGTATGTTTGTGGATACTAATTTTTCGAACAATGTTAAGAATTTTTCAACAAGTAGCGCTTTGGGAAGCGATCTCCACGGTTGTGTTGTTTTTAGTAGCAATGCCTTTAAAGTATTTTGCTGGTGTACCCGAAGCGGTGAAAGTCGCTGGGTCTATACACGGATTCCTAGTCGTCTTATTTGTAATCCTACTCATCATGTGTTGGAGCGAATACAAGTGGACCCGTAAGCGTGTTGCTACCTACTTTGTAGTATCACTGATTCCTATCGTGTCTTTTTGGGTAGAAAAAGACCTTAAAAAGCAAATAGTCGCTAAAAAATAAAGCGACTATTTGTTTGTTTTTTCAATGCCTATATAGGCGTATGTAATTTCTGTTTTGTTGTGCGGTGTCGGGTTTCCGTCTTCATCAAGGTTTACGAAAACTAACTTATCGATAGACAGAATTGTCTTTCTTGTAATTTTGTTCCGCACTTCGCAGCGCATAGTCAGGGAGGTTGTCCCAAAGGTTACCGCCTCGATTCCCATTTCAATAATATCTCCTTGTTTGGCGGAACTCACAAAGTTGATCTCCGAGATATATTTTGTCACAACAAAAGGATTGCCCAGTTGAACAATCGCATAAATAACCGCCTCTTCATCAATCCAACGTAGCAGTGTACCACCGAATAAGGTGCCATTGGGATTTAGATCTTCGGGCTTAATCCATTTTCTGGTATAGAAATTCATAGTTAAGTATAAGGTATATGAAAAAGGCAAGAATAAATCTTGCCTTTTCTATGTTATGCGTGTATTGATCTGTTTGCTGTTGCAGCGAGAGCTGCTTCTTTAAATGCTTCCGTAAAAGTTGGATGCGCATGACAAATACGACCGATGTCTTCAGCTGAAGCACGGAATTCCATAGCAACCACTGCTTCTGCAATCATATCCGCAGCACGTGGACCAATCATATGAACACCTAATATCTCATCCGTTGTCGCATCAGCAAGCACCTTGATGAAACCATCTGTATCGCCAGACGCTTTAGCACGGCCAGATGCTTTAAAGGAGAATGATCCTGATTTATATTTCACACCAGACTCTTTCAATTGCTCTTCGGTTTGTCCAACAGATGCCACTTCAGGCCATGTATAAACCACACCTGGAATAAGGTTGTAGTCGATATGTGGTTTCTGACCCACAATTCTTTCCGCAACATAAGTTCCTTCGTCTTCCGCTTTATGCGCAAGCATAGCACCTTTAACCACATCACCAATAGCGTATACGCCTTCAACGGAAGTTTCTAAGTGTTCATTAACCGTAATCTTATTGCCTCTTTCTTCGGTTTTGATACCGATGTTTTCTAGACCTAAACCTTCGGTGTAAGCCGTTCTACCAACCGCAACAATACAGTAGTCGCCTTCAATAGATACCAACTGACCTTTTGAATCTTCTGCCGTAACCGTCACTGTTTTGCCTTTTGCAGTAGCACCTGTTACTTTGTGGCCCATAAGAAACTCCATGCCTAAAGATTTCTTAAGGACACGTTGAAGTTCTTTACCTAATCCACCGTCCATCGTGCCGATAATTGATTTAGCAAATTCTACAACCGATACTTTAGCGCCCAAACGTGCGTATACCGATCCCAATTCCAAACCAATCACACCACCACCGATAACGATAAGGTGTTTCGGAACTTCTGTTAAGTTTAAAGCCTCCGTCGAAGTAATGATGCGTTTCTTGTCGATAGGTAAGAAAGGTAAAGCCGTCGGTTTAGAACCTGTTGCAATAATTACATTCTTCGCTTTCAATTCTTCGGTTGTACCATCTTTTTTGGTAACCTTGATGGTGTTTTTATCGATGAACGATCCTACACCTTCGTAAGAGTCGATTTTATTCTTTTTGAATAGGTATGTAATACCCGCAGTGTTCTGCGCAATTACATCGTCCTTGCGGGCGATCATTTTCTTTACATCAATCTTCAGGTTACTCAAAGCGATACCATGAGTTTCGAAGTTATGAGCGGCATTATGAAAATGCTCTGAAGTATCTAATAGTGCTTTTGACGGGATACAGCCAACATTTAGACAGGTACCACCAAAAGTGCTATATTTCTCAATAACAGCCGTTTTTAATCCTAGTTGAGCACAACGGATAGCGCCTACGTAGCCTCCAGGACCGCTTCCTATTACGATTACGTCGTATTGCATAAAAATATCTTTAATGTTTCGTCCTCAAAGTTAATTAATAAAACTTAGATAAGGCTGGTTTTTATACAACAAAAGCACGCTCAAATAGGGCGTGCTTTTGCGTATAGTTTTGTTAATTCTGATTATTCAGCAACGATTTTTCCTTGCATCATACCAAAATGGCCAGGGAAACTACAGATAAAGGTATAAACACCTTTCTCTAGTGTAAAAGAAATTTTATCTTCTTCGCCAGGACCCAAAAGTTTGGTGTGCGCAGCGATGGAAGACAACGAAGTCTTAGGGATATATTCGCTATCCGCCGCACTTGTTGCTTCACCACCAAATGTGGCAATATCAACACCTGGGTTAAGGATTACTAAGTTATGTCCCATGGATTCTTTTGGTAACGTTCCCACATTTTTCAATGTCAATTCAACAGGTTCTCCTGCTTTAACACGGAATAACTCTTTGTTGAATTTCATTTGATCATTTCCTTCAATAGAAAGCGTGTTCGATAACTCAACATTTTCAATTCCCGGAACAGTTTCTGTTGCCGTGCTTACTTCTTCTGTTTTGTTTTCTTCAGTTGCGGTAGAGGTTGATTTGTTTTCATTGCCGCCACAAGCTGCCAACGATAGTGCAAGCGCTACCGCAGGTAATACAAATAATCTTTTCATATATGCTTTAAATATGTGTGCTTGAAGCAAAGCTACTAATATTTTTATAATATGGAAGTCACTTTGTTATTGTAAATCAGCTCCGTTATTTTAGCATGTAAATCCGTCGGGTTAAATGGTTTACCAACCACCGCATCGGCACCTGCTTCGTAGGCGGCAGCTTGTTCATGTTCTAGTACCGATGCCGAAATGGTAATGATCGGTGTTGAACGTTTGCTGGTTTCCGGGTGGTTGCGAATTTCACGAATAGCTTCAAAACCAGACATGATCGGCATATGTGTGTCCATCATGATCAGGTCATAGTTATTCCGGGTTGTATATTCGACAGCTTGCTTTCCGTTTTTAACGGTATCTACTGCACAGCCCCAAGATTCTAGCATATGGACCAGCATAAAGCTATTCAGATCATTGTCTTCAGCGACCAACACCTTTTTGCCTGAAAAATTGTCGAGCTTGAGCATAATCTGTTTGTCGATTTGCTTGGCTGTTGTTAATTCTTCGCCATTATCAAAATCGGCTTCAAACGAAAATTCTGAGCCTTCTCCAAAGACACTTTTCGCGGTAACTTGTCCGCCTAAGAGATGAGCCAGTCGTTTTACAATGGCTAATCCCAAACCGGTACCGCCAAATTTCTTGGTAATTCCGTCGTCTCCTTGTTCGAAAGCAAGGAAGATCTTTTGCAGGGCTTCTTCTTTGATTCCGATGCCCGTATCCTTCACTGTAAATTTTATGCGATGTTTATTATCGCGCTGGTCCACCACATCTACACGGAGGGTTATTTTTCCAGTTTCCGTGAATTTGAGACTGTTCGATATAAAATTGAAAATGATTTGTTGTAACCGAAGGGGGTCACTTTTAATATGATCCGGTAGTTTCGGATCAACCTCTACTTCAAAACTCAGTTTTTTGTCCTCAGCCTTGATCTTAAAAAGATCATTGATGTCGAGTAACTTTTGTTTTATGGAGAAGCTTTCCTGCTCTATTTTCATCATCCCAGAATCGATTTTGGAGATATCCAAAATGTCATTCACGATCAATAAAAGGGAGTCCGAAACATTGTCCAGCCGGTTTAACCAATCACGTTGTTGTTCGTCAAGATTAGACTCTTTAAGGATATGAATAATTCCCATGATACCATTTATTGGTGTTCGTATTTCATGACTCATATTCGCGAGAAAAATCTCTTTGGATTTACGTGCTTCTTCGGCTTCTTCTTTTGCAATAATTAGTTGCTTCTTGGACTCTTCGAGTGCAATATTTTTTTGCTTGATTTCTTCCTGGATATGTATCTGCTTCACAAAAGAGGTGACCTTTGCTATGGTTATCTCCGGGTTTAAGGGTTTGTATAAATAATCTACAGCTCCACTTTCTAGTCCTTTAAGGAGATATTTATCCTCTTTGGAAATGGCGGTTACCATAATGGCCGTAATATGGCTGGTCTTTGGATTAGACTTGAGCAATGAAACAAATTCGAAACCGTTTATTTCCGGCATCTGTACATCGACCAATGCGATCGAAATATCGTTTTTCCAACAGATCTTAAGTGCCTCATTGGGGTCGGTTGAACTAATGATATTGATGTGATCTATCTGAGAAAGAAGAGCTGATAGACTGATGATGTTTTCCTCTTTGTCATCCAGCACAAGGAGATTGACATTTTTCATATCGCAATTATTTTAATCTGCTAAAATAAGATAATATTTCTTGGTTGTTGTATACCGTTGCTTCCTTATTTACATCGATTGCACTTTCCGGCATGGTAGCTATTAAGGCTTCATCGGGTGATTGCACATATACTTTACCACCTTGATATTGGATGTGTAAAAGACCATTTGTACCATCCTTATTCGCACCGGAGAGAAGAAATCCAACACACTCTTTGCCATACGAATCCGCGGCCGACTCGAACAAGACATCGATCGAGGGGCGGGAAAACTGGATGAAATCAGAAAGATCTAACGAAAATGTGTGATCTGGCTCCACCAGTAAATGATAGCCTGGGCCAGCAAAATAAATCGTGTTGGATAGAATCGCTTCCTTATCTGTTGCTTGCAAAATAGTGCGATTAAGCCTGTTGGATAGGAGTTCTTCAATGCGCGTACTGTACTTTGGGTTGCGATGAATAATAACGACTATAGCTGGTTTAAAAACCAGCGGTAGTGCTTCGATAATGTCAACAATCAGATTGTAAGACCCCGCACTGCCACCAATCAATATAATTTGATCTGCTTTAGGCATTATTTAATCTTTTGGTATATGTTGAATTCTTTATTTATGACTTTAAATTTAGAAATAATGTCATGATTTACGAGTCTTTCTTTTGAACCAAGACATAAGAAACCAAATTCACTGAGCGATTCATAGAAAAGGTCAAATACCTTTTTCTGAAGCTCTAGATCAAAGTATATAAGTACATTTCTGCAGGAGATGAATTGAAACTCGTTGAACGTGTAATCGCTCACTAAGTTGTGTTGTGAGAACAGGATGTTCTTTCGGATATCAGCATTGATAATCGCCGCATCGTAGCGTGCCGTGTAATAATCTGATAAGCTATTTTTAGCGCCGCTGGCGATATAGTTTTCGGAATATGTTTTTATTTTTTTTAATGGATATATCGCTTTCCGTGCGGTCTCTAGGACGACACTATTGATATCTGTGCCATAGATAAAGCTGCGGTTATAAAGACCGTACTCTTCGAGTAAGATAGCGAGTGAGTAAACTTCTTCTCCTGTGGAGCAGCCAGCACTCCAGAATTTAAGTCGAGGATAGGTTTCCAAGTAAGGGAAGACCTCTGAAACAAGCGTCGCATAGTATTTGGGATCACGGAACATTTCCGTTACATTAACCGTTATCTCATTGATTAGGAAACCTTGAAAAGATTCGACATTAATAATCGCATTTTTAAGATCTACAACATCCATCCGTTCCAGATCCATGATACGTTGTATCCTTCTTTTTAAAGAGGACTTGCTGTACCCGGAAAAATCAAAACCTGAAGCATTTTGTAGGAGTACTACGATTTCTTCAAGTTCCGCAAAACTTATTAAGGACGTTGTTAACTTAACCATACGCGCATTAATGATACTAACTTATCGATGTCAATAGGCTTACTTATATAATCATTAGCCCCCATCTGGATGGATTTCTCACGATCTCCTTTCATGGCTTTTGCTGTGACCGCAATAATAGGTAATTTTCCATTATCTGGATTTTCGCGAATTTTACTGATCGCTTCATAACCATCCATTTCTGGCATCATGATATCCATGAGGATAATGTCGATCAGCTCTGGGTTGTTATTTACAATTTCAAGGGCCTCTAAACCGTTGTTCGCAATCTCAATTTCCATGTCGTATGCTTGCAGTACGGTTGTTAATGCAAAAACGTTACGCATATCATCGTCAGCAATCAAAACTCGCTTACCACTTAAGCTGTCTTTGTGCTTACTGATGGTGTCAAGTTTTGCCATGTTGCGAACAGGAGAGTAGTTTTCTGAGCTGATTTTGTTCAGAAAAAGATTAACCTCATCAATTAATCGATTATTGCTCTTGCTTGATTTAACAATCATAGCCTTGGTATGCTGATGTACGTGATTCAGCTGTTCTTTGGTCAGCTCGGACGCGGTATTGATAATGATAGGGGTTTCTTGATACTTCGGAAGTGCCTTGATTTCATCCAGTAGGTCGAAACCGTTCGCATCAGGAAGTTTTATGTCCAAGATAATGCAGTCTATATTATCTTCCTCATCGAGCTTGTGCATCGCTGTTTGTGCAGAGAAAGCTTGAATAACATTGATATCTTTTTCGGCAAAGGCTGATTTTATGATCTGACTTTGAAACTCCTGATCTTCAATTAACAATACCTTTTTAATCCCTTCTCTGATATTGAGGTTTATATTTTCAAAAGCCTTTTTTAAAGATTCCTCGGTCATCGGTTTGGATAAGAAGCCGATGGCGCCACTTTCTATAAAATCGCGTTGGTTGAAATTTGCACCCGACATCATGTGTACAGGGATGTGTTTTGTTTCCGGGGAACCTTTTAACGTTCGTAAAACTTCCCATCCATCAGATATAGGCAGCATGACGTCGAGAATTACCGCGTGCGGCCGGTGTGCTTTTGCTTTTTCTATCGCCTCAGCTCCATCATGCGCAAGCATCACATTAAAACCATACTCCTCGGCAAAATTCTTTAATATATCAGCAAAATTATTGTCGTCCTCTACGATAAGGAGGGTTTTATTATCTCCTCTTTTCTGGTCAGTAGGTGCCGGGGTTTTCTCTGCGACGGTGCTATAGGTAACAGGGCGTGGATGATGTACTCGCTGATCCATAGCTTCAACATTCGAGCTATCACTTATTTCAGGAGACTGCGAATGTGGAATAATGAGTGTAAAAGTACTTCCCTCACCCAAGGTGCTATCTAAGGTGATGCGACCACCTAGCAAACTCGCTATTTCTCGGCTTATAGAAAGACCAAGACCCGTGCCTCCGTACTTTCTGCTTGTGGAACCATCCTCTTGATGAAAAGCTTCAAAGATCAAGTCTTGTTTTTCAGCAGATATCCCTTTTCCATTATCTTTAACAATAAAGCGCAGATGCTCGTCATCGGCGTTGATATTGAATTCGATTTTGCCTTTTTTATCGGTGAATTTGAAGGCATTGGAGATGAAGTTTTTTACCACTTGTTCCAAGCGGTATTCATCGGTAATGAAAGATGCCGGCACCTGGTCAGAAACATTGATGGTAAAATCGATTTCTTTCTCCCTCGCATTCTCTTGGAACAGACTATCCAAGTTGTTTACAAAGTCTTTAATATTTACCGTTTCAATGTTTAATTCTACTTTGCCGGATTCGATCTTTGCTAAATCTAATAATTCATTGATCAACTGAAGCAAGTCGCTACCTGCACTGTGGATGACGGAAGCATATTTGATCTGCTCAGGGTTTAATGTTTTGTTATCTTGCAGCAACTTGGCCAAGATCAGGATACTGTTGAGCGGCGTGCGGAGTTCATGACTCATATTAGCCATAAATTCAGACTTATACTTACTCGCCAATTCTACTTCATTGATCTTTTCTTCGACGATACGCTGTGTAACATTCAGTTCCTCATTGCGCACCTCCAGTTGTTTGGCTTTATCTTCAAGTTCTGTATTTGATTGTTGAAGCTCTTCTTGCTGAACGCGTAACTCTTCTTCGGAAGCTTCCAACAGGTTTGTCTTGTAGATCAGTTCTTCATTTGTAATTCGTAATTCCTCTTGTTGTGCTTCCAGTTCCTCTGTCTGCTGTTGCGTTTCCTCTAACAGGTTTTCGACCAATGTTCTGCTTTGCCCAAACTTTATGGATACCGCGATTGTTCTAGAAATCCGTAACAAATATTTGAGTGTTCTCGCTAAAGTGGCTTGGTCGGCAAAGTCCCCACCGATTTCTATTAAGCCAAAGGTATGGTGCTCGTAAACCAACGGCACAAGGATGATATCCTTAATTGCATCTTTCGTTAAGGAGGTGGAAGATGTAAAGTTTTGTTCATTATTAGCAGCAATCACCTTGATTTCCTGCTGTTCTGTAACATGACCAAGAAGTCCTTCGTTGTCGACGAATTGGCGAACAGGCTGATGTGATTTGTCTATTCCTATTTGCTGCTTAAGATGGTATTCATGGGAGTCAGATTTTCTAATGTATATGGTTCCGGCGTAAAAATCCAATGACTGTAGAACAGTGTTAAAACTAATTTTTGCAATCTGATCCTCATTATCCACTCCGTTGAGCGCTTCATTAAGTTTACTCGATTCTTGGAGTATCCAATTCGAGTTCTCAATATCTACTCGAGTTTCCTGTAATTCTTTATTTAGTAAATGCGTTTGTTTGGAACGAAGGCTTAACTCTTTAAATATTTGTAGAATTCGATAAAAAATAAACAGAATAAATAGAAAAGGCAAGGTCACTAATACGTACCCTGTTTTCTTGAGGTTGTCAATTTTCTCAAAAATAGCTTTGGTAACGACTGATTTGTTTTGAACGAGTAATTTTCGAACTTCAATTATTTCACGATTGATAACATCATGCTCCTTACTGAGAATACCCATTTTCTCCACGGTAGGCTTGTTGTTGATCGCGGAGAGACTATCGGTCGATAGAAACCGTTGTAGATCTTTATCTAATTTATTGATTTTTGGTAAGATCGTATGGTTGTCTGCTAGGCTTTTTTTGAGAAGCATAAAAGTGCCATCCATGGTATGGCCAATATTTGATAAGGAGTCGTAAGGAAGTTTTCCCGTTACAAAAAAGTAGGTGCTCTTTTGCTCCATTGCATGTTGGAAACTTTGGTTTAGCCCGTCAAGAGCACTGATCTTTATTTGGGTTTTTTCCGTAACATCTCTAATTTCTTCTACCCGATGAACCAGGTTGTTGAAAAAATAGATCACAATACTGAGTACTATTAAATAAGCAACTAAAATACTTATAAAAATATTCCATCGTTGGATAGTCTCTTTTCTCATCTTATCTGTTTACTGCAAAAATAAAATCATACTATAAAATGCACTCTTCAGCGCGAAAAGGCATCTGTTAAAAAATAATCCTACCTAACTCATGCTTTTTTCGCCATGAAGAATAGGTATAGGTTGCTATAAAGTAGTATCAAGAATGCTTATTGCTGTATGCAATTACAGTGCCTTTTTGCTTTAGTCGTGGTTCAAAAAGAGAACTGTAACGCGATATCGAAGCTTTTCAAGATAGATGTTCAATAGAAAGGGCTTTTTATTATGCCATAACTAAAATTTGTTTTCGGATGCAAAAATAACTATTAATTTATTTATATGTATATATAGCTAATGAAAATAAAATTTATTGTTTAACGACAAATAACCAAGTGCTTAACCCGTGTCTTTAAGAGGAGCTAAATAGTTTAATCTCATAAGTGCTAAGTGGATGAGATTTGTGTGTGTGCCGGTCCATCTGTACTCATATCCTCAAAACGAAGGAAAGCAAGCTGATGTGTATCAAGCTTGGGCTGTGCTTTAATAAC
The DNA here is from genome assembly GCF_900177625.1 of Sphingobacterium psychroaquaticum. Taxonomy (GTDB): domain Bacteria; phylum Bacteroidota; class Bacteroidia; order Sphingobacteriales; family Sphingobacteriaceae; genus Sphingobacterium; species Sphingobacterium psychroaquaticum. The sequence continues at coordinate 237,269 of NZ_FXAU01000008.1, read as the reverse complement.
AGCGTAATTTGTTTTCGGGAGGTTTTGGAGGAACTCTGCTTTATCGATACTTTTTACAAATTTTTCAAACAGCGACTGATTAATGCGTGTCTCCAAAGTCGGCACATCCCAGTTCTCTTTTTCGGCTTGTTTGAGGTAGAATGCACGAGCTAGATCATCTGTTATTTCCAGCAGCACGAGGTAATGTGCCCAAGATAAGGTCAAGGAGATACGTTGGAACACCGGGAATAACGTATAGAATCTGCTGTATAGCCTCAGATTTTCCGGGTTTAACAATAGATCCTGTATTGGTGTTAATGTTAAGGCAATTTTCTCCATCGCAGCACACTCATTATCGAGGTTTTGGTGCTTTTTCTCTAGCGAAATTTGCTTTCCAATTTCCCAAATACAAGTCAACATAAGACTATTAATCTCTTGGAGGGCTTTCATGCGTGCTGAACGAAGTACTGTATCTATATCTTCGACGAATCTATTTGTCATGCGCTTAACTTAAGGCTATTTGGTTTTCTTGATTAAGATACAAAATAATCGTCCACTTCTATCTCTTTTATGAAAGAAAACAATATCTTTAAGGAAATTAATGAAATAATATTCTATGGAACCAGGAATTAGCTTAATCTTAATTATTATTGGTAGCGTTATCGCTTTTTTCTTTTTATTGTACTTATTACCGGTGAACCTCTGGTTTACAGCACAATTGTCAAATGTAAAGATTAGTCTTTTGAACCTTGTTTTAATGCGGCTTCGGAAAGTGCCACCATCCTTGGTGACCAATGCGATGATTACCTCTACGAAAGCCGGTTTACGTATAACAAGTAACGAAATCGAAACACATTATCTCGCAGGCGGTAATGTAAATAAAGTAATTAAGGCGTTGATATCGGCAGATAAAGCAAATATCCCCTTAGATTTTAAATTAGCTACCGCAATTGATCTAGCTGGTCGTGATGTATTCGATGCCGTTCAGTTATCTGTAAATCCACAGGTAATTAATACGCCGCCCGTGGCTGCAGTAGCGAAAGATGGTATTCAGTTGATTGCGAAAGCTCGTGTAACGGTGCGCGCCAATATAAACCAATTAGTCGGTGGTGCGGGAGAAGAAACAATCTTGGCGCGTGTTGGCGAAGGGATTGTAACGACGATCGGTTCGTCCACCAACCACAAGGAAGTATTAGAGAATCCGGATCGTATTTCGAAAACTGTGCTTTCGAAGGGATTGGACTCTGGGACAGCCTTTGAGATTCTCTCGATTGATATTGCAGATATTGATATCGGTGAAAACGTGGGCGCTAAGTTGCAGACAGATCAAGCGGAAGCCGATCTTAAAGTTGCGAATGCTAGAGCAGAGGAACGTCGTGCAATGGCTGTTGCTACCGAACAAGAGATGAAAGCGAAAGCACAGGATGCCAAAGCGAAGGTAATCGAGGCTGAAGCACAGGTCCCGTTGGCGATGGCTGAGGCTTTTAGAAATGGCAATCTGGGTGTAATGGACTACTATAAGATGCAAAATATTCAAGCGGATACGGATATGAGATCTTCGATCTCTAAACCAGGCGGTGCCGGTAAAGACAAAAGCTAATATTTAGTAATATTTAAAATACACAACCGATTGATTCTTTTAGGGTCAATCGGTTTTTTGTTTTTACTGCTTTTTTATGCCTAAAATTAAGGGTATAAAACAATATTTATGTTAATCAAATCTATGAAACCACAGATGCAAAGCTTGATGCTTTTAGTGCTGTTTATGGCTTTTTTGAATCCGGTTCGAGCACAGAAAAACGTCAATCAAGCGACTATTCATATTCCCGTTTCCGGGAATACATGGCAATCCCCACAAGAGACTAACACGTTGCACCGCACGGATGGTATTATTGGCGGAAAAAGTAGCAGTACCTTTACCACTTATATACGCTTTGGAAAAGCGGGTAAGTTTGTCGTAGGGGCAGAACTCGGAGCCGTTGAAAAGGCCGGGAAGTTGGTCTTTGATATTGAAGGAGAGAAACGTACGATTGCTGTTTCTACATCTAATACTACGGTCGAAGTTGGTACGTTTACAGTGAAAGATAGCGGGTATGTTGCTATCCGTGTAAAAAGCTTATCGGGGGAGATTCCTGCTATTCGTGCCTATCAGATACGTGGAGAAAGTGATTTTATGAAGACCAGTTCTTATGTCGCGAGCAATGATGATAATTACTTCTATTGGGGACGACGAGGACCATCTGTGCATTTAGGTTACCAGGTGCCTACATCAAAAGACGTCGAGTACTACTACAATGAAGTAACGGTGCCTGTCGGTTCAGATGTTATTGGCTCTTATTTTATGGCGAATGGTTTTTCACAAGGTTACTTTGGGATGCAGGTGAACAGTGCACAAGAGCGTCGTATTTTATTTTCTGTGTGGAGTCCTTTTCATACTGATGATCCAAAAGCTATTCCGGATGAGCAAAAGATTGTGATGACCAAGAAAGGAAAGGATGTGTATACAGGAGAATTTGGTAATGAAGGATCCGGTGGACAATCGTTCTTGAAGTACAATTGGAAGGCAGGTAATACGTATAAGTTTATGTTACGTGGCCGACCGGTTGAAAATAACATGACTGAATTTACAGCTTGGTTTTTTGCCGCAGAAGAAGGGCATTGGCGTTTGATTGCACAATTTTTACGCCCAGCCACACACACCTATTTAAAAGGATTTCATTCATTCTTAGAAAACTTCAGTCCGTCGCAAGGTTATATCACACGTGAGGTCAGTTTTAATAACCAATGGGCCAGAGATATTGATGGAGAATGGCATGACTGCAAACAGGCACGATTCACCGCGGATGCGACAGCAAGAAAAGGATATCGATTAGATTATCAAGGAGGTTTGAAAGCAGGCGTATTTTATCTTAAAAACTGCGGTTTCTTTGGTGAACGTACAGCTATAGGTAGCATGTTTGTGCGCGAGTCTTCTAAGAATAAGCCTACTGTAGCAGTGTCAGATTTACCGGTGCAGTAGAAGGTTGTTTCAAAAACAAAACCCTGACGATGGGCGCCAGGGTTTGCTACTAACCAATTATAAACCTAAATTATGAAAAGACAATTTTAATTCGTAATATTGGAATCTGCTGTTGTTTGCAGCTCTATTCCCTAATTACACCACAAAGATAAGGCAAATAATTGTATTTGCAAACCTTTTTTAGGCTTAGTTGTGAAAACAACTACTTTCTGACATTTTTTTGATGCACTGTCTTTTCTTGATAATTCTATGTCTTTTTTGAATCAACGATGTGTTGTTAATCAATAAATATATGTATTGTTGCGTGTTTTCTTTTTGTGCGTGTAGGTTTGCCGAACTTGTAAGACTTCTTGAATTTATCTAAGTTTGAATATGATTTTGAAAGACTTTTCACGTGTTAAAGCTGTTTTTCTTGATGTTGATGGTGTGCTGACGGATGGTACGGTACAGGTTACGGAACAGGGGGAACAGTTACGCACATTTTCTATTAAGGATGGTTATGCTATTCAGTTGGCTATTAAAAGAGGATTATTTATTGCTGTCATTACGGGCGGAAATTCGCAGGGGGTTCTACGCCGTTTGCAAGGACTGGGGGTTACAGAAATTTTCTGGGGGATATCCGACAAAGAGGAGCTGATGTTGAAGAAGATAACAGAATATGGCTTTTCTTTGTCCGACGTTGTTTTCGTTGGAGATGATATACCAGATTTAGCCTGTATGAAAAAGGTCGGCATTGCAGCTTGTCCTCATGACGCCGTTGAAGAAATTAAACAAATTTCGGCTTATATTTCACCGCGAAAGGGAGGAGAAGGGTGCGTGCGTGATATTTTAGAGAAAATCCTGAAATTACAAGGGAAATGGGGTGAAGATATAACGGTAAAAAGTATATAACATGCTGCTAGATAGATTGAAAAATATACGGATCGTGTTAGGGTCACAGTCGCCCCGCCGAAAGGAACTTTTAGCAAAGATGGGTGTCTCTTTCGAAGTTATTGTAAAGGAAACCGATGAGGCCTTTGATGTGACTTTGTCGCCGGAGGACATCGTGACGCACATTGCCATGAATAAATTAGCGGGCTTTGTAGGGGGGGGATTTGAATCGGCTCTTGTGATTACGGCGGATACGATTGTGGTCAATGATGGGGTGATTTTAAATAAACCAGGTAATGATGCGGAAGCGATGGCGATGTTGACTGCTTTACAAGGGAAAACGCATCAGGTGATGACGGCTGTAGGTATTTTGTATAAGGGAGAGAAACAGTCTTTTGTGGAAACGACAACGGTTACTTTTGAAGCGCTCGATTTGGCTGAAATAGGCTATTATGTGGAAAATTTTAAACCCATGGATAAGGCCGGGGCGTATGGTATTCAAGAATGGATTGGATTGGTCGGTGTGGAAAAGATTATTGGAGCTTTTGAAAATGTGGTAGGTTTGCCAACAGCGCGGCTGTATAAAGAACTGAAAAAAATAGTATAACAAAAAAGGGGAGTTTGCTCCCCCTTTTTTGTTATTTCCAGCCTCCACCAAGGGCTTTATAAATTACGACTTGGTTTAGAATTCGTTCTTTTTGAATTTCAACTTCGTTTATCTGTGCTTCCAATGCATCTTTCTGGGCGGTAATAATATCGAGATAGGATACGCGACCCGCGATAAACAATTCGCCTGCTGCTTCCACAGCTCCATTTAGTGCTTCCACCTGTTCGGTGATATGCACCTGCCGCTCCTGGATATGATCTTGTAGCTGAATCGCACTTGACACCTCGTTGTAAGCATTCAATACGCGTTTTTCGTACTCTAAGAAATTAATGCCGTAGCTTGCTTTGTAATTATTGTATTGCGCTTTAAGCTGCTGTTGGTTGATAATAGGGGCTGTTAATCCTCCGAAAATGCCGTAAGTCAATGATTTTTCCAGACTAACGAGTTTATTAAAACTGAAGGTTTGCAGCCCCAGGTATGGAGATAACACGACTGAAGGAAGAAAGGCTGCGCGAACAGATTTCAGCTCATGCTCTGCGGAGAGCAAGTGGAATGCTGCCTCTCTAATATCAGGGCGTTGTGCCAGTAATAGCATCGGTGTGCCTACCTGCAAGGTGTCAAAAAGGGAAACATGTTCTACCTCTCTTACTTCCCGTTTAATTGGCTTATTGAAACGCCCCGACAAGTAGTTGATATGATTCTCTAGAATACTAATCTCCTGTTTTGTTTGTGCTCGCTGACTTTTTGAGTTCGCTAGAAAAGCTTTGAACTGCTGGACGCCCAAGAGGGAAGAACGGCCTGCGTCCTTCTGGAGTTGTGTAATTTCCAGAGCTTTCTCGTTCAGTATAATATTATTATCGAACACTTTTATTTTGGCATCTAAACTTAATAGTTCATAATATGCTGAGGCAATATTTGCTACAATCTCTGTCTCAATAAGTCGACGTGCTTCATTACTAGCTAGAAGTTCATTGAAGGCTGCTTGTTTTTGATTTTTCAGTTTTCCCCATAAATCCAGCTCCCATGAGGCACGTACACCGATAAAGTAATCTGGTACGACCGGTTCTGGGATTTTTTCGTCTGCTTTGAGGTTCTCCGAAAAGTTAGAGTCGTAGTTTCCGATTCCAGACTCGGTGTAAAAACCATATTTGCGTAACCCCGCTTCTGCGGCAAGATCTAAGTTAGGAAGCAAGGCTGCTTTTTTCTGCCTAAAACTGGACTGTGCCATTTCAATACGTTTGATGGCTTGTTGTAGGTCATAGTTGTAGAGGAGTGCAGAATCGATCAGCATCTTTAGTTCGGGATCTTGAAATACATCCTGCCATTGTTGATGGGCTAAAGAGTTTGTATCTGGCGCTGCGTCTGCCAACTTCTCTTGATAAGTAGCTGGTAGTGCTTTCGGCTCCGGGCGCTCCATCTGCTTAGGGACGCTGCAGGAGACAAAAAACAAAAGGAGTGCAATTACGGCTGTCGCTTTAACAGGAACTTTTTTCTTTTTGCTTTTGGAGAATAATACGAATAAACCTGGAATAACAATAACACCAAGGACCGTACCTATTAACATTCCGCCTACCGAAGCTGTACCAATGGTACGGTTTCCAATAGCACCGGCCCCGGAGGCAAGCATAAGAGGAATCAAGCCCGCAATAAAGGCAAATGAGGTCATTAGGATGGGTCTCAAACGTGCATATGCGCCTTCAATGGATGCCTCCACAATTCCCATTCCTTGTTTTTGTTTTAACACGGCATACTCGACAATTAGAATCGCATTTTTACCTAATAGACCAATCAACATAACCAGTGCAACTTGCGCATAGATATTGTTCTCGAGTCCGAACAACTTTAAGAATAAGAAGGATCCGAAAATACCAGCAGGTAAACATAAAATTACTGGTAATGGAAGAAGGAAGCTTTCATATTGGGCTGCCAATAATAAGTATACGAAGACCAAACACAGTGCAAAGATGTAAATAGCTTGGTCCCCTGAGATTACCTGCTCGCGCGTCATTCCTGCCCATTCAATGGAGTATCCTTGTGGTAGATTCTTGGTTAACTTTTGTACGGCTTCGATAGCCTGCCCGGTACTGTATCCAGGAGCGGGTTGTCCGGTAACCATTGCGGAGGTAAACATATTGTAACGTGTAATCTGCTCCGGGCCATATATTTTATTCATGCGAACAAAGGAGGAGTAGGGAACCATTTCACCATCCTTGGTTTTTACAAACAGATTCAGGACGTCCTCTGGTTTTTTTCTGTAATGTGCATCGGCTTGAACCATAACTTTATACATCTGACCGTAGCGAATGAAATTCGTTGCATAGAAACTTCCCATCAATGTTTGAAGGGTGTTCATTGCATTTTCTACAGAAATACCTTTTTTTGCGGCCAAGTCGTAATCTATTTCCAACATGTATTGTGGGAAACTGACATCAAAGCTGGAGGTGGCATTCTCAATGGCAGGATCATTGGCGAGATCGGTCAGGAATTTTTGAACGACCTCATCCGTTTTACCAAGATCTTCATTGCCACTGCGGTCCAATAAACGCAGTTCGAAACCAGCAGCATTACCAAAGCCTGGTACGGTTGGTGGTGGGAAAAATTCAATCTCTGCATCCGCGATATGTGCTGTTTTCGCACGGAGTTCACGGATGATATCATCTACGCTCTGGGAACGATCTTCCCAAGCCTTCAGGTTAATCATCCCCATTCCATAGGATGCGCCTGAAACTTCTGTTAAAATACTATATCCGGCCAACGTAGAGACGGTTTCGACCGCTTCTAAATCGCGTGAAATAGCATCGACCTCATCCAAAATACGTTCCGTTCGATCGACTGTAGCACCCGGAGGTGTCGTTACGCTTAAGTAAACCATACCTTGGTCTTCAGTTGGGATAAATCCCGAAGGAAGAATTGCACTGGTTCCCCAGGTGGCGACAAAGAAAATGGTTAGCATGATTAAGGTCAGCGAGCGGCGGCCCACAATACGAGCGAGTAATGCTTTATAACCGTTAGCCAGTTTGTCGTACCTTTTATTGAATTGTCGGAAAAAGCGATCCAGCCAATTGTTAGATTCCTTCTTGTCGTGCGGTGATCGTAAGATAAGCGCACATAAAGCAGGTGTTAAAGTCAATGCATTAATACCGGAAATTACAATTGCTGAGGCTAGCGTTAAGGAGAATTGACGATAGAAAATACCGACCGGTCCAGAGAGGAATGCGACGGGAATAAATACCGCTGACATGACCAGTGTAATTGCAATTACGGCCGTCCCCACTTCCTTAATAGCGGCCAAGGTTGCTTCTAGCGGAGGAAGATGTTCTTCTTCCATCTTCGCATACACGGCCTCGACGACGACAATACCGTTATCGACGACAATACCTATCGCTAGTACCAGCGCGAAAAGCGTCAGTAAATTGATGGAGAATCCCATCATTTGCATAAAAAATAAGGCGCCGATTAGACTCACCGGGACAGCAAGAATTGGAATTATGGTTGCCCGGAAATTTTGCAAGAAAATGAAAACGACAAGAAAAACTAGAATAAAAGCTTCGATAAGGGTTTTTATAACGCTGGAAATGGAAGCATCTAAAAAACGAGATACATCATACCCCATAGTGTAGGTCATCCCTGCAGGAAAGTTTGCCGTCTTCAACTCTTCCATTCGATCTTTAACACGCTGGATTACATCCTGTGCATTAGATCCTGGAAGCTGCTTGAGCATGATCGATGCCGAAGGACGACCGTCGGTTTTGGAGACCATCTCGTAGTCGAGGGAACCAAATTCTACTTCGGCAATATCTTTGATACGGACAATGGATCCATCAACGTTTGCTCGAATAGGCACATTTTCATACTGTTCGGGCTCAGAGAATTTTCCTGGATAGCGCAGTACGTACTGTTGCATGTTCACCGTTTTATCCGAGCTGATTCCTGTCTGTCCGGGCGCTGCTTCAATATTTTGTCGACGGAGTGACTCGATAACTTCATCGGTAGAAATCTGGTAGGCCGCTAAACGATCCGGTTTTAACCACACCCGCATAGCGTAGTCACGCATCCCCATGATTTGAGCAAAACCAACACCCTCGATACGCTTGAGTTCTTTTAAGATATTGATATCCGTGAAATTGTAGATGAAGCGTTCATCAGCGGTCTTGTCATCGGTGTAAATGTTCAGATACATCAACATACTGTTGACTTCTTTTTCCGTTGTTACACCCGCACGGATTACCTCCTCAGGAAGTTCATCCAACACAGTAGTAACCCTGTTTTGTACGTTTACAGCTGCAATATCCGGGTCGACACCTACTTTAAAAGAAACCTGAATCAGTGTCGTACCATTATTGGTCGTAACGGTATTCATGGATGTCATACCGGCAACACCGTTGATGGCCTTCTCGAGTGGGATAGCAACAGCATTTGTACTCACCTCAGCATTTGCTCCTGTATAATTTGCCGTAACAACAACAGAGGGCGGAACGATATCGGGAAACTGCGTGATCGGCAGCGTAAACAGGGCTAAAAGACCCAGCAAGGTAATGAAGATGGATATGACCAATGATAATATTGGTCTCTTTATATAAGTTTCAAACATAAGTTCTAGTATTTGTTAACGGGCTTTTATCTTTTAGTGATTGCCCTTACTTTCATTCCGTCGCGAAGACTTTGAATACCTTCGTAAACAATTTTGCTGTCTACATCAAGGCCATCCTCCACAATATAATAATGCCCTACGCGTGGCCCAGCCTGAAAGGGATGCATCTTGATCCTACCATCTGTATTATAGAGGAAGGCATACGTCTTATCTTGGATTTCTAGCACTGACTTTTGATGAATGAACATGGTTTCTCCTGTAGAGATCGGAACACCAATCTTACCTGAAGCACCATGTTTTAAAATAGCCTCGCTGTTCGGGAATTTAGCTCGCAGTGATATGGAACCTGTATTACGTTCGAATTCACTCTCCACAATTTGTGCGATTCCCCTGTATGGGTATTCTTGTCCATTGGCCAACATGAGTTTCACTTCTTTCTGCATCGTATTGGTGTTGATGCTGGAGTCATTGGCCATGTCGAGATACTCTGATTCCGAAATGTCAAAGTATACATTCAGGTTGTTTAGATCTGAAATATTTGTCAGCAAGGCACCTTCGGTAAGGAGGGATCCCTCTTTTAAAAGGATGCGATCCAAACGGCCATTAAATGGGGCACGGATTAATGTTTGGGATAATTGGGTGCGTGCTTGATTGAGTACGGCTCGCGCTTCCTCTACTTTCGAAAGGGCTGCTTTGTGTTGTACGGCAATCAGCTCTTCTTCAGTTTCCGAAACGATATTTTTTTCGACTAATCTTTTCGTGCGTTCTTTCTCAAGTTCTACTTTTTTTGCTTCCGCAATAGCAATATTAAGGGCTGCTTCCGCACGCGCACAATCAGCTTTATACTCCGTGTCATTTAGTTTAAATAACACTTGTCCGGTTTTTACCGCGGCACCTTCATCGACATATATGCGTTCTAAGAAGCCGGTAAGCCGGGAACGAATCTCTACATTTTTGGTGGCTTGGATATCGGCGATATATTCTTTATAGATTGTGGTGTCCATAACGGTCAGTCCTGTAACAGGGACCTGCTTTACGCTCTCATTAGTGGTTTCGGAGCTTTTACTAACACAGCTGCTCGCGCCAAGGAGAATAGCCAATGCTGGGAAGGCGAATGAAATCGATTTCATGTACTTAATTGTTAATGGTAAATGATTGAAAAAATACAACCAGCAAGGGTGAAGCATAATTTGATAGCGCTACCAATTGGCTACTACGCATGGTATAGCTGTTGACCCAATAGGGGGCAATACCTATAATTAAAGCATAGTAAGGCTATTACTTCATCGCTTACTGTGACAAAGGAATCCTATGATTTAGGAAATTATTAGGAAAGGAAATTAAAAGGGCTTATACCGATATAAAAATGCGTAATAGCCTGGGAAAATCTGTCTCTTTTTACCATCGTACTTGGGATGCTTCGGTTGCTCCATAACACTGGCAATAGCGAAGGAGATGGTAATAAGAAAAACAAACAGGGGAATAAGATACGATTGGTGTGACATGGATCTGTACTCATCGTATGGGATGGTCACATCTTCACTTGTTTTACTAATAGGTATGTCTAACACGTCGTCCAGTACAAACTCTAGTATTGATTCACCATTGAGAATGCCCTCATGCGTATGCGCATTAACGCCGACTTCGTAGGCGAGAATGTTGACATAGCATAGCAAGACAAAAAAATGAATCAGTTTAAGTATCATTCAGGGCAAAGCTACTAAGCCGAATTTGCGTAACCAATTAAGTATTGTAAAAAACCTGTTAGAATAGGCCTTTAAATATATAGGGTGCTTCAACATCCGCTGAAGCACCCTATATATTACTTTCGTGTGACGCTTACTTGATGTTAAAGCGAACACCCGTGTAGAAAAGTCTACCTGCAACCGGCCCCCATAATAAGTTGGTGTCAAAATGTTCACCAAATGGTTGGTCAAAAGCAAGGATTGGATCTTTTTGGTAGAAGTTCGTTAAGTTTTCCCCTCCAACATAGATCGTAAAGTTCTTGTTTGCGCCAAAGCTCTTGCTCACTTGTGCATTCATGGTTACATAAGCGTCGGAATAATCTCCACGCTGGTACTCCACTGGATTACTTGCTGTTGATGGCAGACGTTTTTTACCTGTTACGTTGAATACGTAATCAAAGCTCCATCCACTGTGAAGGTTATAGCCTAGGTTCACAAAACCTCTATGTTTTGCTGTCAAAGGTTTTTGTAATCTACCCGCTTCATAATCCGTTTGTACATCCAATAAACGGTACGCTAATTTTGCTTCGAAATGCTGCATAGGCATAAAGCGGAATTCTGCTTGTACGCTGTTAGAGAATGATTTTCCTGCTAAGTTATAGAAAGATACCGCACGAGGGTCTTCATAGTCTACGACAACCTGATTAGAGAAGTTGTTGTGAAACAACTCTACAGAGAAGCCTGATTCTCTACCAAAGAGTTTAAAATCTTGGTCTAAGGTCAGTCCAGTATTCCAAGATACTTCTGGTTTTAGGCCGTATGCTGTACCATCTGTATTCGATAGTTTGGTGTAATCGATCAATCTGCTGGAAGCAAAAATTCCCATATTTTCGGCGAAGATATTTGCGGTACGTTGGCCACGACCCGAGCTAAGACGTAAAGTCGTTGTGGTCGTTGGCGCATAGCGCAACACCGCTCTTGGTGTCGTAAACCAACCGTAGATACTGTTGTAGTCCTGGCGTAACCCCAAAACGGCATCAAACTTTTCGTTGGGCGCATAGGTATACTCTACAAAAGCACCAGAGACTGTTTCTGTACGATCGAATTTATTCGTTAGGATCGATTCGTTGTATTTATCGTACGCGACTGAGACTCCAGCTTTATACTTATGTTTTACACTGCCGATCACATCTTGGAATAAGAGGTTGGCATATCCACTATTCTGTTCGTTATTGTAGGTGGTTAACCCAAAGTAGCTATCTTGCTTGTAATGTGAACCTGATAACTGCAAACCAATACTACGTAGTTTGTGATTTGGGAAAATGTAACCAATTTTTGCAAAACCTTCGATTCGCTCGATATCAAATGCTAAACCGTATTTATTTGTCGTCAGTTTGTCTGTCTTTTCGTTAAAATCAATCTCACCACCTACACGATCGTCATTTAGATATTTGATACCAAATTGTGCGATTAATCCTTTGCCGTTTTCATAATGCCAACGGTTAATGCCGGAGAACGTGTTACCTACAGGCATGTCGCGAAACCCATTGTTACTGAAGTTCATCGTTTTATTGTACATGAAGTTATCATGTAACAACATACCAACAGACCATTTGTCATTGATCTTTTGCGAAAGATTAAGGTTTACATCTGTACGCCCCATATTGTTGGCATATGCATTGAAATATAAGCGATCACTGTTGTGCGGTTTTTTTAATTCAACGTTAATCTGTCCCGACATACTTTCAAAACCATTCGCTACAGATCCCATCCCTTTACTGATTTGAATGGATTCAATCCATGGTCCAGCCATGCTGTTCAGTCCTAAGGGTGCAGCAAAGCCACGGGGACCGGGTAGGTTTTCCACAGTTAGCTGTGTATATACCCCGCTTAATCCTAACAATTGTATTTGTTTTGCACCGGTTACAGCGTCACTACTAACAACATCAACAGAGGCATTCGTTGTAAAGCTTTCACTTAGGTCACAACATGCCGCCTTAAATAGTTCTTTTGCCGTGATCATCTCCACCCGGTTAGGTGTCATTTTTGAAATATAGCTAGATTTTTGTTTACGAGAAACAACAACCTCTTCCAGTACGTTATTCTTCGCATGTATAACCAAAATATCGTGTAGATTTTTAACCGTTATTGTGTCCGATTTCATACCTACAAAACTTACAACCAATTGCTTGTATCCTTTTTCGTGCTTGATGTCAAAGACACCGTTTTCGTTACTCTGAAGTTGTTTTTTAGGGTCATCTAACCAATGTACATTGACACCAGGGATTGGTGTTAATTCGCCTTTTTCATTTTCTCTAACCACTACACCGCGTACCACATGTTCGTGGTCGTGCGCATGGTGATCATCTTCTTCCTCCGTTTTTTTGTTGTTGCCCTCTTTTGCGTGATCATGACCCGCGTGGTCACCGTGGTCATGGCCTGCGTGATCGTCGTGATCTTCCTCACCTATACGATCGTACAAGCAACATTCATGGAGCTTTGCATAGACTTCATCTTTGGCACGTACTTCGTCTGTATCGTGTCCAGCATTAGCAATGGACTGTTTGATGGCCTTAGCATTCGTAGATTTACTGTCGAAGGCAACTGTTATTTTTCCAGTTTCGGCATTCCATGTTGCTTCGGAAACGCCTTTAACCTTTGCGGCTTTTTCGATTCGTTGTTTACACATACCGCAATTTCCAGCGACATCAAAGGTTAGTGTAGTGGCTTTTTGTGCAAATGTGGTGCTATATATTGAGATTAGTACAAGCGTAAAAATCCCTTTAAGTAATGTTTTTATCTTCATTATGTTTGATTAAAATTAAATAATAGTATGTCAAACTTCATTTTATACCGACACTCGCTGAGCTTATGGAAGGTAAAAAGTGTTGACAGCCTAGGTAAAAAGAACGTTAATACCTATAAATAATCAAAAAGAAGAAATCAAATTCTGAAATTACAGTGTTTGAGATAGGTCGGAGAGGACGAGACCAACAGCTTGGCCGCATCAATTTCTTGTGGAAGTAGTTCCTGTTCCTGATTATATTGAACGGATAATATCCAGTGCAATGTTATCGTAGCAGGAGAAAGACTTAAAAAGGTTAAAGAAGCATGCGCATTTTCTGCATCGTCTTTACTTTTCTTAAGGTCTAGTTTAATGTCTTTACAACAATCTGCTTTTCCTTTATCACAGGCATGCGGCTTAGTTTCGCCTTCTGCGTTGCAAAGTGGACAGTTTTTGTGGTGCTCTTCGATATTATCTTGTGTTACAAGAACTGTTCCTCCATGACACTGGTGCATATACACAGAAGCTCCTGTGCTTGTCAGCGCATAGAAAAATAGTAATAGATATGTAACGAAGGTTTTCACTGCTGGCAAATATAATGAATTAAAGATGGTTCGGTTGAACTCACGATTGTAATTATTTTGTTAAAAAGCGAAAAAAAAAGTTGTAATTTCATGTTACAACAGTTATTTTTAACGTAATAAAATTATGAAACCTTAAAATTATTACCTAAAGATGGATCAGCTCAATCTAAATCCGGAAATCTCGCTCTCTATTGCGGCGATACTTATCATTACAGCCATTGCTGTGTTTAAAGTATATTCAAAATATGTAAATCATCTGTAATATGAAGGGAGTAAAAACTCCCTTCATATTAAGTATTTGAAGTTATTTTAAAGCTTTTATAAAAGCAGGAATCTTTTCAGCGTAATTCTCTTCAGCTAACAGGCGAACAAACGCAGTTCCTACAATAGCCCCTTTTGCATGGTCTGTTGCTTTTCGAAACGTATCAGCATTAGAAATACCAAAGCCGATAACTAACGGGTTTTTCAACTTCATCGAAGCGAGACGTGTAAAGTAATCACTTGCCGAGTTGTTTACCTCGAGTTGTTTCCCGGTGGTCGCATTGGATGAGAGGACGTAGATAAAGCTGGTCGAAAGTTGATCTATCTTTCGTATCCGTTCTTCTGAAGTTTGTGGCGTGATCAAGAATATATTGCTAATGCCATTACTTTCGAAGACATCCCGATAGAGTTCCTCATACTCATACATGGGAAGATCGGGGATGATTACGCCATTTACGCCGACCTCTTTACAGGCGATACAGAATTTTTCGACTCCAAATTGAAGGACAGGATTAAAATAACCCATCAAGAAAATAGGAATAGAAACACGTTGACGTAACTCCCGTAGCTGCGTGAAGAGGATTTCCAGCGTCATTCCGTTTTTAAGCGCTTCTTCCGAACTGTGTTGGATGACCGGGCCATCTGCTACGGGATCCGAATACGGGAAACCTATTTCTAAAAAATCGGCTCCTGCTTTTTCTAAGCTCTCTGCAATATCAATAGTGCTACCTAAGGTTGGATATCCGGCTGTAAAATAGATGGATAAGAGCCTTGATTTTTCTGGGTCAGTAAATATATTGTTCGTTGTCATGCTATTAAAAACCAAAATATTTCATGTAATTATCTAAATCCTTATCGCCACGGCCGGACAGGCATACGACGACATTATCCTCGGGTTGGAACGCCATTTTTTCGAGCTGTGCTAAAGCATGGGAGCTTTCGATTGCAGGGATAATTCCTTCGAGACGTGTTAACTGTAGCCCCGCTTCCATCGCTTCGTTATCCGTAATACTCACATACGTGCCGCGCCCACTTTTGTACAACCAGGCATGTTGAGGCCCGATTCCTGGATAATCTAATCCGGCAGAGATAGAGTAGGGTTCAATAACCTGACCATCCGGAGTCTGCATTAAAATGGATCTACTACCATGTAGTACACCTTCGTGGCCGAGAGCAGTAGTTGCCGCTGATTCACCACTGTCCACCCCATGTCCTGCTGCTTCAACCGCAATTAATTGCACCGAAGGCTCATCGAGAAAGTGGTAAAACATCCCTGCAGCATTTGACCCACCGCCAACACATGCCAAGACGTAGTCTGGCAATTCTTTACCTGTTTTTTCATTCAGCTGTTTTCTTGTTTCTTCAGAAATGATGGATTGAAAGCGTGCCACTAAATCGGGGTAGGGATGAGGCCCCACGACTGACCCAATAATATAATGCGTGTCTACGGGGTTATTAATCCAATCTCGCAAAGCTTCATTTGTGGCATCTTTTAGGGTTTTACTGCCTGACTGTGCTGCAACAACTGTCGCCCCCATCATTTTCATACGGGCAACATTTGGTGCCTGCCGCTGAATATCAATCTCGCCCATATAGACAACACATTCCAATCCTTTCAGCGCACATACTGTTGCGGTAGCGACACCATGCTGGCCAGCTCCTGTTTCAGCAATAATGCGCTTTTTCCCCAGACGTTCTGCTAACAGGATCTGACCGATTGTATTATTGATTTTATGTGCTCCAGTATGATTTAAGTCTTCCCGTTTCAGGAAAACATTGGTTTTATATTTCTCCGATAAACGTTTCGCATAGTATAGGGGAGAAGGACGGCCGACATAATCCCGCAGCAATTCATTGAATTCAGCCTTAAAGCTGTCTTCTTCCATGATTGCTAGGTATTTCTGTTGCAACTCCTCTACATTGGGGTACAACATTTCAGGGACATAAGCGCCGCCAAAAGGTCCATAATAGCCTTTTTCGTTTACATGGTACTTGCTCATCTTTTTATGATTTTCAAAGCTTCTTTAATTCGGTTGATATTTTTCAGTCCTGGTTCAATTTCGAACCGAGAATTTAAGTCTAGTCCTACCAATCTAGGATCTGTTATTTGTTGGGCGGTTGGAATATTATCGATATCGAGACCGCCGCTTAAAAAGTAAGGTGTATCATAGGGATATTCTTTTAATATCTGCCAGTCAAAGGTAATCCCCGTTCCGCCGTATTGTGCACTACTGGTGTCAAACAAAAAATAGTCTACAACGGTGGTGTAAGGTTCAAGTTGCTTCCAATCCATAACGGACCCAATACCAAAAGCTTTGATGACCTCCACTCCGGTGTCTTTAATGGACTGGCAGTAGGCAGCAGATTCATCGCCGTGAAGTTGTACCGCTTGGAGTCCATGCGCAATCTCCGTTTTAACGTCTTCGATGGTGCTATTTACGAAAACCCCTACTTTCTTAATCGTATCGGGCATTTCTACTAATGGCAGTGTCGACACAAAACGTTTCGATTTTTTATAGAAAATAAAACCGATGTAGTTTATTGGTAACTGCGTCAATTCCTCGATATTATGCGGGATACGCATGCCACATACTTTGACCAAAGAGATTGCCATATTAATTTTGCGTAATTTTTTTGAATGAACGTAACGCATTGCCCCGAAGTAAGGATTCTTCTGCCTCATAGAAGCAGTCGGCAAAACTCTTTTCGGGGTGGATCGTCTTTATTGCAAATGCCGCATTGGTAAGGACAACATTGTTCTGGGCATCGTCGCCCTGCCCTTGGATAATCGTGGTGAATATTTTGGCCGCTTCTTCTACGGTATCACCGCCTTTGATGCGGTTCGCCGCAAGTGGTTCGAAACCTAATTGTGTCACTTCGTAGGCATTTTCTCCGGCATTACTTATAATTTTAAAATCACCTGTCAGTGATATTTCATCGTAACCATCTAAGGCATGAATAATACTATACTGCTTTTCGGTTTGTTGATACAGATAGTTGTATAATCGGGCAAGCTCTAAACTGAAAACACCAACGGCTTGATATTTTGGGCTTGCAGGATTTGTCAAGGGACCCAACATATTAAAGAAAGTTTTTACGCCAAGTGCACGGCGAATAGGAGCGACTGTCTTCATGGCGGGGTGAAATAGAGGCGCATGTAAGAAACATATATTTGCTTCATCCAGTTGGCTGTTCAAGATACTCTTATCATTCGTAAAAGTATAGCCTAAATATTCCATAACATTGGAAGATCCACAGCCCGATGAAACGCCTACGTTCCCGTGTTTCGCTACATGGTATCCGGCGCCAGCGACAACAAAAGAGGCCAGTGTTGAGATGTTAAATGTATTTTTTCCATCGCCACCTGTACCACATAAGTCGATAAGATCGTATCCTGGAAACTCCATTTTAAGACATAGATCGTACATGGCGTCACGGAAGCCACTGAGCTCCTCCACGCGAATGCTACGCATCCCATATATGGTCATAAAGGCCGCTATTTGGTGTGCATCATATTTGCCCGTCGCCATATTCGTGAGGATATTGTAAGCCTCTTCTTTTGTAAATGTTTTGTACTCAAATAAATGAGCTAGTATTTCTTTCATAACAGAATAAAGAAAATAAATAAACTAATGTACGCTACGCTGCTTCCACATAATGGGTACAGTTGATGGGTATATTGTTTTAGCGAACACGCAGGTTTTTTCTACAAAAAAAGGCTCGCCAAAACGGCAAGCCCACTATTTTTTGATGTAAATATTTCAAGCAATAGGATTTCGCCACAACATTAACTGTTGTGCCACCACCATGCTTTATTTACGATTGAAAATATCATTTTTGTTGTTGATTAAAGCAAATATCAAAAATTAAATAATGAACTGCAAATTTTTATAAAAAACTTTTATAATTAAATAGTGAGAACGGAACGGATGAATATTTTTTTACCATTGAATAACCGTTTGCAACAGCATCTAGTAGGTTACAAAATGTGCCATATTATTGCCTTTGGATACCAGTGTAAAAGAAGCGATTTTATCCGCTTCGATATAAACCGCGAGTAACTGACGGTCTTTGTATCGCAAGAAGTACATTTTGTCTGTTGGTTTCCCTTCCGGATCTATATCTTTTGTTTCTTTACGTGGTAATTTATTGAAGGGAATGTATTGAATATCTTCTAGCTTTCTGTTTTGTAAGTTCAATCGGATCTCCTGCACACTCGCTTCCAGGTAATCGTAGGTGTCATTAGACAGTTCCCCTTTTAGGAGCAGATGTTGACTTAAGATGACATCCGCACGGACTTCCTCATCCGCAACACTAGTAACAAAGTTTTTTATGATCGATATATCTTTGTCTACTTCGTTAGTGCTTTGTTGAGCAGATACCGTAAGCACAGTTAGAAGGATTATAATAGTGCAAATGTATTGTCGCATGATAAAAATGGATTTACACATAAAAAACGCCTCGGGGAGGCGTTTTTTATAATACTTAATACTCGTCTTCGTTAAAAAAGAAATCGTCTTTCGTCGGATAGTCAGGCCAAATCTCTTCAATGTTTTCATATGGCTCGCCATCGTCTTCCAAAGCTTGGAGATTTTCTATCACCTCAACTGGAGCTCCTGAACGAATAGCATAGTCGATTAACTCGTCTTTAGTTGCTGGCCATGGTGCATCTTCTAAGTGTGATGCTAGTTCTAGTGTCCAATACATATCTAATAATTTATATTTGCTATTTTCGCAAAAATAACATAATTATTAACTAAATCAAGTCAAAAGAATGTTATGTTACCGCGCTGTTGGTAATTTGTTGATTTTGAGTGATTTAAAAAGTTATAAATTTTCAAAGTCTGAACCCTTTTCTCGTAATGCTTCCAATCGGGGCTTTACGGACTTTATGCTAGGGTTCGTATAATCATCTTCAATTAATCCGTCACGCATTCTTACAATACGGTGCGCATGTTGTGCGATATCTTCCTCATGGGTAACGAGGATAATGGTATTTCCTTTTGCATGGATATCCTCAATCAATCCCATAATTTCAATAGAAGTCTTAGTATCGAGGTTTCCTGTTGGCTCATCCGCTAAGATAATGGATGGTTCATTAATTAAAGCCCGTGCAACGGCAACACGCTGACGTTGTCCTCCCGACAGTTCATTAGGACGGTGATCGACCCTATTTCCTAAGCCTACGTTCTCCAAGGTCCGCTGTGCCCGTTCTTCCCGCACCTTTTTACTATAACCCGCATAAATTAATGGAAGGGCTACGTTTTCTAAGGCCGTACTTTTAGGGAGTAGGTTGAACGTTTGAAAAACAAAACCAATTTCCTTATTGCGGATCGCCGCAAGGTCATTTTCGCTCATATCCGAAACATCGTGGCCGTTCAACACATATCGTCCTTTGGTCGGTGTATCCAAACACCCTAAGATATTCATTAAGGTTGATTTTCCTGATCCGGAGGGACCCATTAAGGCGACAAATTCACCTTTTTTGATCTTTAATGTAACAGATTTGAGGGCGTCTATTTCTTGATTACCAACAATATACTGTCTGCCGATGTCATCAATCTCAATTAAGTATTCATTGTTCATGTAGTTCGCAATATGTAGGTTAAGTTACGATTTATTATACATTTGCCAAGAAAAATTCATCTGTTTGTAAACAGAGTCTGCTAAATCTTTATCTTTTTCGTGCCCCTCTAAATGCGGAGATATGGGATCTAGAATCGATAGATATAGGGTGCCAGATTTCATGCCAAATCTAAAACCATCGTCCCACAAAAGTTCCCAAGCATTGTGTATAACGACTGGAAGAATAGCCTTATTATTATCTGTTGCGAGTCGAAATGGCCCTGCCTTGAAAGGATGCATAATTGGTGGATATTCATCGTCAATTTTTCCTTCGGGAAAGATAACGAGGGATTTCCCTTCCTTGAGTAAGGTGTCTCCTTGTTTGAAAGCTTTGAAAGAAGATACTTTACTGTTCCGATCAACAGCAATATCAATAGTTTTGAAAAATATACGGGTTACTGGATTGCTGAGCAATTCTACCTTGCCCATAAAGGAAAAGTTGGGTGGCACAATATAGTTTAATATACTGATGTCTAAGATGGAGGTATGGTTCGGGCAGATAATATAGTTCTGAGACCAATCCAGGTCAGGCTGATGGAGAACTTGGATACGAATGCCTGCTAAGCGAAGAGAGGATAAGCTGATCCACCTTCTGATTTGTGCAATGCGTTGGTAGTTTTTTTGTGGTTTACGTGCTAAGAACGCCAATCTAGGGTATGCTAGTGCGAAAAAAAAGAGAACAAAACCGTAGTACGCATATAGATGCATTTTTCGCAGAAGCTTATTCATGCACCAAACATAGCTAAAAAAGAGAAAAGCTCCAATGTCGTGGAGCTTTTCTCTTTTATGAAATTATTTACTTAATTCAGCAAAATACTTGAAGAAAGAAGGAATGGTCTCGATCCCTTTTAAGTAGTTTTCAATACCATACTTCTCATTCGGAGAGTGTAAGTTATCGCTGTCTAAGCCGAAGCCTAGTAGTACCGTTTTTACATTAAGCTCTTTTTCGAAAAGGGCTACAATAGGAATTGAACCTCCTCCTCTTGTTGGAATTGGTTTCTTGTTGAAAGCTTCTTCCAACGCTTTTTCCGCCGCTTTGTAGGCAATACTATCCGTTGGTGTAACTACTGGTTCACCGCCGTGGTGTGGTTTTACCTCAACTTTAACATAGGCCGGAGCAATACCTTCAAAATGTTTTTTGAACAGTTCGGTCACTCTTTCCGAATTCTGATTTGGGACCAAACGCATTGATATTTTTGCAAATGCTTTAGACGGTAATACCGTTTTGGCACCCTCACCAATGTACCCACCCCAGATACCATTTACCTCTAGAGTTGGACGGATACCTGTTCTTTCGATCGTAGTGAAACCTTTTTCCCCAAAAATATCACCAACGCCTAAATCTTGTTTGTATTCTTCAATATCAAAAGGAGCTTTATTTAATGCTTCTCTTTCTGCGGGAGATAATTCCAATACATCATCATAAAATCCAGGAATTGCGATATGGTTGTTCTCATCGTGTAAAGACGCAATAAGTTTCGCGAGGATCGTCGCTGGATTGGCTACAGCACCCCCATACACCCCTGAGTGTAAATCACGGTTCGGTCCTGTTACCTCCACCTCTACGTAGGACAAGCCGCGCAAGCCTGTTTCAATGGAAGGTTGTTCCAGACTAATCATAGAGGTATCAGAGATAACAATTACATCGCTTTTTAAGCGTTCTGTGTTTTCTTTTACGAATGTGCCTAAGTTTACAGAACCTACCTCTTCTTCTCCTTCAATCATAAACTTGATATTACATGACAGTGCTTGGTTGGCAATCATGTATTCAAAAGCTTTAACATGCATGTAAAATTGCCCTTTGTCGTCCGCTGCTCCGCGCGCATAGATTTTGCCATCACGTACGGTTGGTTCAAAAGGAGGTGTTTCCCATAGCTCTAATGGATCAGCAGGTTGTACATCATAATGCCCATACACTAAAACGGTAGGAAGTGCTGGGTCAATAATCTTTTCTCCATACACAATCGGATTGCCAGCTGTTGGGCAAACCTCCACTTTATCCGCGCCAGCATCTTTAAGTTTTTGCGCAACGAATTCAGCTGTTTTGACAACATCATTCTTGTATTTAGGATCAGCACTAACCGATGGAAAACGTAATAAGGCGAACAATTCCTCTAAAAATCTATCCTTATTGGATTGAACATATTCTTTTATCGTTTGCATATATTTTAAGTTTTTACAAAGTTACATAATTAATATTTCATAAAACGGCTTTGCGAGGGTAAAGGTTTGGCAAATATGATTGTTTGGTATACGTGTTTAACGTGTGTGTTTAAGTGTAATAAATAGGAGATTAAACGCGATATAAAAATATTTTTTCCCTTTGTATGGAAAATTCTAATATTTGCATCATTCTCTGTGTACGTGTTAATTAAGTGTTAAATAGTTTTGCCTTGTATGTAACTCATATTTAATTATGATATTTTCGTAGTACTTAGATACAACCTTTACTTTTTTATGAGAAGACTAACCTTTATGTTATGTTGTTTTTTGTTCTGTAGCATGGATTTACTTGGCCAAACCAAAGTTGTTGGAGAGGTCGTGGATGATGGTGAGCGGACTACGAAACTTGTACATGCAACTGTTATGTTATTGCAGGCAAAAGACTCTATCCTGGTGGCGCATACACGTGTCGATCTTGAGGGTCGATTTTCATTAATGCGACCCGATACGGCCGATTATTTGCTGGTCGTAAGCTACCCTAAATTTGGGGCTGTTGTAAAAAATGTCATTGGAAATAAAGATTTAAATCTGGGTCAAGTTGCCTTAACGAGTGTTAGCCATTTATTAGAGGAGATTGTCGTTACAGGAAAAATACCTATTGTTATTAAGGGAGACACCACGGAATATAACGCCTCAAGTTTTACGGTTGAGAAGAATGCGAAAGTACAAGATCTGCTTCGCGTATTGCCTGGTATCACCGTGGATGCCAATGGTCAAATAACCGCGCAAGGAAAAAAAGTAGAGAAGGTGCTGGTCGATGGGGAGGAATTTTTTGGCAACGACCCGACCTTGGTAACGAAGAATATCCGTTCGGATATGGTGGATAAAGTACAGGTGTATGAGAAAAAAACGGAGGAGGCAGAGCGTACGGGGGTGGATGATGGACAGCGCCTTCAAACGATAAACCTGAAGCTAAAAGAAGACGCAAAGAAAGGCGTCTTTGGTAAGATTGATGCTGGTGGCGGTGGAGACAAGTCTGCCGGGTACTACACGGGAAAAGTTGCGGTCAATAAATTTTCGGGTTCGCAAAAGATTGGATTTTATGCGCTGGGAAGTAATGACGGTACGGTCTCTCTGAATTGGGAAGACAGTGATAAATTTGGTTTTTCCAATATGTCGACTGAGGTCGGGGATGATGGGGGAATGTATTTTTCTTGGTCTGGTGATGAAATGGATTATTGGGATGGACGAGGTAAGCCAAAGGCATGGAGCACGGGCGTTTCTTTCGCTGATAGCTGGAAGGGTGGGAAGCACAAAGTAAATATGAGTTACAAGCTTGGACATACGGAGAAGGATGAAGTGGCTGCTGTGCTCTCACAAGAGAATGCGAAAGATTCTATATTAAACAGCAATGACAATAGTACTAATTTTTCAAGTAATGATAAGCATCGTTTTAATGGACGTTATGATTTGAATATTGATTCTCTTACGACAGCAACTTTTTCGATGGGTGCTTCGAAAGGGAAATCGGAATCCGATCGGACCAGGAAAGCAAGAAATTCTGATGGAGATGATGTGACATTGAATGATAATACTTCTTCTCAGCATACGACAACCGATAAACAGGGGTTTAATTATAGCGTGTACCTGACGCGTAAATTTCGAAAAGAAGGACGATCCTTTTCGTTGCGTGCAAATGGAGAGGTAAACGAGGATAAGGGGAATGGCTTTTTACAATCAACGACTAATCTTTATAATGCTGGGGAATTACATTCCAAACAAGAAATTGACCAGCGTAAAGAGATGATTAGTAAAAGGACAGGTTTCCGTTCGTCCCTTACTTATTCGGAACCAATCACGAAGAAGCTAACAAGCAGCTTGCAGTACGAGTTTAGTCGGAGCAACGCTTCTTCCGTTAATAATTCATATAATAAAATCGATGGAGAATACGATGATCTAGATCTTGAGTTTAGTAATGATTTTGATTTTAATACGACAAGGCACGGAGCCAACCTATCGTTTAATTACCGTTCGGATTTGTTGGATGCAGGTGTGACCAATTCGTTTCGAAATGATAACCTCTATCAGGTTAATAACTATCAGAAACTAGATTTAAATAGGGATTATTTCACCTATAGTCCTTCGGTCTTTTTGCGTTATAAATTATCGAAAAGTAAAAGTGTAGGCCTTCGTTTTAATCGGTACAATAATTTACCGTCGTTGTCACAGGTACAACCCTTGAAACAAAATACGGACCCCCTCAATATTATTGTTGGAAATGAAAACTTGAAGCCGTCCCAGTCCAACGAATACGGCTTGAGCTATAATGCATACAATCCGTTAAAAGATCGTTATTCGTATGCTAATGTAGGATGGAGCCAACAATTCAATAATATTCAGCAAAATATAACGATTGCCGAAGGTATCCGTACATTTTTCTACACCAATTTGGAGGATGTAGGACAAACGTTTCGATTTTATGGAGGAACCGGAATGAACGTCTGGAAAAAGAAAAAAGTGCGCATTAACCTGGAGCTTTCGGGAGGTTATAACAACTATTTCAATTATATCAATGGAGATCTAAGTGAAAATAATAATATGAACTATGCCTTTAGCCTTGGTTTCAATCGATATGCAAAGAAAGGGCTTGACTTTGATGTTGGCTTCAGACCGAGATACAATGTGTTAAAGAATTCGCTACAGCCGAACTTAAATAGCAATGGTTTTGAATATGGATTAACAGGGAACCTTGCTTATTTTTTACCCTTAAAGATAAAGGTATATTCTGATATGGATTATACGTATCAGGCTCCAACCGGGGTGTTTAACGAGAAATTTGATCGTCTGTTGTGGAAACCAGGGGTGAGTAAAAAGTTCTTGAAAAATGAATCATTAACCATGGACTTTTATGTTCAGGATGCATTGAATCAAAATGTTGGTTTTTCCAGAAGACAAAATGGAAGTACGTTGGTACAAGAAAGATATAATACAATAGGACGTTTTTTTATGTTACAAGTTAGTTGGGATTTTACATCGATGAAAGGAGGTGCTGAATAATGCGTATTCGAATCGTAATTTTATGGATAGTCATTTTGTGTTCTCACACATTATCCGCACAGTATGCTTATTTTCCGCAGGGCGGAACCATACACTTTGAGAAGACGGTCCATGTCAAAAATTTCTTAAAAACACTGACGTCCGTCGGAAAGAACGATAATTTTGATAAGACCTATATGGAGCAGATGATGTCCAAAGCTCCAGAAACCTACATATTTAAAAGTAAGTTATTGTTTTCTGATGAAAAATCGCGTTATGAGCCAGTAAAGCAAGAGCTAACGGGCTTTATGCGGAGTTTAATTTGGTTCGGCTTAGATTATGAGGGCATCTTTTATCAGGATATGAAAAAGAAGCAGATGCACAGTCTTATGGACTACCAGGGGACGAATATGTGGACTCAGGATTCGCTATTAAACGTGAAGTGGAAGATAACGGATGAGTATCGGGAGATAGCAGGTTACAATTGTCGGCGTGCGAATGGGGTTATCATGGATTCAGTGTATGTCGTTGCGTTCTATACAGACGATATTCCTCTATCCTCCGGACCGACTACCTTTCATGGCCTACCGGGAATGATCCTCGGCGCGGTCATTCCCGATCGGCATACTAGTATCTATGCAACAAAAGTTGAAATTGGACAACCGGAGGTGACTCAAGTCGTTGGAAAGAAAAGAGATAAACCTATGACGCGTAAAGAGATTCAAAGTTTTCTGCGAGAAAGTATGAGTGTCGGTGAATGGACTACGGAGAAGCAGTTTAAGATACAGATGCTGGGCTTGTTTTTATAGATTTTAGAGACACTTAAAAAAAATACAATAAAGTTGTAACAAAAGGGCGTGATGTACGACTTATTTATAGAAACCCAAACTTATAAGATGAAGCGATTATTCCTCCTGTTTGCCTTTTTTGTATGCTGTAGTTTTACAGTCATTCATGGACAAACAAAAATTACGGGTCGGGTCAGCGATGAAGCAGATCAGTCCATAAAATTAAAAGATGCGCTAGCTATGTTGCTACGGGCCAAAGATTCTATTTTAGTCGATTTTGCGCGTGCCGATGAAAACGGACAATTTTCCTTGCCTCAAAGAGATGATCAGGATTATATCTTGGTGGTGAGCTATCCGAAGTATGCCGATTTCTATCGTATTGTGAATGGCAAAACAGATACAAATCTGGGCGATGTTAAACTTTCTAGTATTAGCCATCTTTTAGAAGAAATTGTGGTTACAGGTCGGATGCCGATTACGATTAAAGGCGATACGACCGAATATGATGCCGGTAGTTTTAAGGTGGAAAAGAATGCGAAGGTGGAGGATCTGTTAAAGGTGCTTCCAGGAATCTCGGTAGATGCTTCGGGAAAGATTACGGCACAGGGTAAGACCGTGAAAAAAGTGTTGGTCGATGGGGAAGAATTTTTTGGGGATGATCCGACTTTGGTGACGCGTAATATCCGTTCGGATATGGTGGATAAGGTACAAGTCTATGAGAAAAAATCTGATGTGGCTGAACGAACGGGAGTGGATGATGGGCAGCGGGAGCAGACCATCAATGTGAAGTTGAAAGAAGATGCCAAGAACGGTATGTTTGGAAAGGCGCTAGGTGGCGTTGGGACAGATAAATATTATATGGGGCAGTTGATGCTCAATAAGTTTAAAGGAAGTCAGAAAATATCGGCGTATGGACTGTTTGGTAATAATGGGACCACAAGTATGAACTGGCAGGATGCACAAAAATTTGGTGGTGATTCGGGCGTTAGTTATGGCGATGATGGTGCAACAATGATGGTCGGATCTAGTGACCCATTCTCTGGGGAGGGTGTCGTTGGTATACCACGGGCCATCAATACGGGGGTTAATTTTTCGGATAAGTTTAAAGGCGATAAGCATAAACTGAATTTGAACTATAAATATGGACGTATTGAGAGCGATGGTACCGAAGAGACTATCCAAACAGGAATTATTAACCAGAATTCGTCAAGGAATGTAGATTCTGAAAATGATCTACACCGGGTTAACCTGCGTTATGATCTGGCTTTTGATTCGTTAAACTCTTTGCTGGTTTCGGGAGGTGCTAGCCGTAAGAATCTTTGGACAAATACGGAGCGGAAAGCGCAGCTGTTTAATGATACGCAGGATACGGTTATGCGTGAAAAGACGAATGAATTGGTGGAAAATAAGATTAATTCGTACGATGTTAATGCCTTGTTTACGCATAAGTTCTTGAAAAAAGGGCGTTCACTATCGTTCTATGGGAAATACACCAACGATGAAACGAGCGGAGGCGGTTCGTTGTATTCTGAGGTGCACAATTTCTTGCTATCCAAGGATACTATTACGGATCAGATGAAAAACAGGTTACAAAAGAGCAGCTTGGTACAGGGGCAAGTGACGTATACCGAGCCCCTTTCGAAGGTACTTACCTTATCAGCCGTAGTGGGGCTTGTGGGAAGTAAAAACAGTTCACTGTTGGAATCCTATAATAAATCAGGAAGTGGTAATTACGATGAGTTAGACCGTCGCTTCAGTAACAACTATGATTTCAATCGCAATAGCAACAATTATAAATTGTCTTTGCAATACATCACAGAGAAACTTCGCTTGAATTTAGCGAATAGTTTGAATAATGATAATCTACATCAGTTGAATAATTATACACAATCAGATTTGAAACGTAATTTCTTGACGTATAATCCTTCATTAGGTGGTAATTATAATATCTCTAAGAGCAAGAATTTATGGTTCAATTATAACGGAACGAATCGCTTGCCGTCGCTCTCGCAGATTCAACCGATCCAAGATAATGCGGATCCTTTGAACCGTTACTTGGGAAATGAAAATCTGAAACCTGCCTTTTCAAATTCCGTTAATCTTGGTTACAATACCTTTAAAGCATTATCGGGAAGTTATACGTACATTGGTGGTTACGCCGAATTAACGAAAGATCCAATTGCGCAGAATATTACGGTTGATAAGTCGATTAACTATTACGAGTGGCAGAATATTGATGGAAAGACTAATTCGAGCTTTAATATGTGGGCTGGTCATTATGAAAAAATTTCTAAGAAACTAGGCTTGGCACATTCTCCTCAGTTTAGCTTGTCGGGATCTAAAAGTTACAACTTTTTTAATGGAGAATTGAACAAAGTGAATACGACGAACTATAATTTCACCTATCAGTTTATGCGCGATACCAAGACCGGGTTGAATTTTAATATCAACCTAAGTCCGCAATACCGGGTGATGAAATCCAGCTTGCAGAAAGAGATAAATAGCAATGGTTTTGTATTTGGGTCAAATGGAAACGTGGAGTATTTCGTGACGAAGACATTTAAGGTCTACGTGAATTACAATTATACGTATGAGGCTCCGACGGATGCTTTTGGGGAAAAATTTGAGCAGTTTTTAGTACACCCGGGAGTGAGTAAGAAGTTCTTTAAAAATGAGTCTTTGGTGGTTGATTTTACGGTTAACGACCTTTTGAATGAGAATAAAGGGTTTAGTAGATCGGCCAGAAATTCTGTCTTTACACAACAACGCTTTGAAACGATCCGTCGCTACTATATGTTAAAGGTATCCTGGGACTTCACAAAAATGTTTATCAAGTAATCAAGAAAGAATGAACTTAAAATCTATTATAGTAACAGTTGTGGCGGTTTGTGTGCTGCAACTTGTCCAGGCGCAATATGCTCACTTTGGACGTACGGGGGTTATCACATTTGATAAGACCATGTATATGAAAAATATTGTGGCGAAGAAGTTTATTGATAAGGCCGACGAACGTTCGCGCGGACAGTTTGAGCAGATGTTGCCGAGTATTCCTGAGAATGTAGTATTGAAAAAAACGCTGAAGTTCACGCCAGAGGAGACTTATTTTGAGCCTTTAAAAGGGGCCGAAATAGAGCCTCGTACACGTCAGTACATGATGATGTTTGCGCTGGACTTTGATGCACAGACGTTATCCAGCCTATCAGATCGATCGTACAAACGCTTTAATGATATCGTTGGAGATAAGGTAATTATCCAAGATACGATGAAACGAATTACTTGGCGTATGACCGACGAGTATCGCGAAATTGCCGGATATAATTGTCGTCGCGCCAACGGCCTGACTCCGGATTCGATTTATGTGGTTGCTTACTACGCTAATGAATTACCTGTATCTGGAGGACCAGAGTCTATAAACGGTCTTCCGGGAATGATCCTCGGGCTGGTCGTGCCGAGTCAACACGTCTCTTATTTTGCGAATAAAGTAGAGCTTAGCAACCAAGTCGTGATGGATAAAAAGGTATTTGAGAATAAAAAGACGAAGGTAATGTCGCGTCAACAGATCGCTGAGTTATTCACTTCAACCATGTCGAACTGGTTGAATAAAGAAACGTTGAAGTATATAATTGAGCTCAGTTTATTGTAAGGGTTCGAGCGTATTGTCTCGTAAAGTTGTGCCCAATATCTTGTCGTACTGATCTTGTTGAGACACATAAAAAATCCCGGTTTAGTAAGCTAAAGCGGGATTTTTTATAAATGAAAAGTAAGATTACTTTACGTCGTTTTTCTTAGAAGTAACTTCGTTACGAATCTCTTGTGCTAACGTTTTGATTTCTTGTAAACCTTTACGTACACGAGTACCTGCAGCAGAATTACCGTTGTTAAAGAACTTGTCTGCATCAGCTTCGATAGAAGCTACTAAGCTTTTTAATTTGTTGTAGTTTTCCATTTTTACTTATATAATTTTAGTTTCTATTAATTAATATTCTAAGATATCATAAATATACAAAAACAATGAAATAAAGCATAATTTTTGCATTTTATTTAATAAATAAATTTGTTCTGTGGCCTTTACTCCACGATTTTAAGCTCATTGATGATATTTTGAGCACCAGCGAACTTATCAATCACGAATAATACATAACGGATGTCCACCGAGATGGTACGTTGCAATACAGGGTCAAAAATCACATCACCTGCCATCGCTTCGATATTACCATCAAAAGCTAGGCCAATAAGTTCACCTTTTGCATTTAAAACGGGTGAACCAGAGTTACCGCCTGTGATATCTTGATCACTCAAGAAGTTAACAGGCATATACCCATCCTTATCAGCATAACGTCCATAATCTTTAGTTTCGTATAGTTCCATTAAACGTTTTGGTAAATCAAACTCTTCATCGTTTGGTTTATACTTCGCGATTGTACCTTTTAGCGTGGTATAGTTGTTTACTTTTGCATCGTTTCTAGGATCCGCCGGTAAAGCTCTAATGGTTCCATATGTTAAGCGCAGTGTCGAATTGGCATCCGGGTAGTATTTACCTTTTGGATTAGAGGCAAGAACACCTGCGATGTATTTACGGTGTGCGGCCTGGAATTCACCATTCATCTTTTCAGTCTCGGGCGAGCTTTCACGGTACTTCGTCATCAATGCGGATGAGATAAGGTATAAAGGATCTTCTTCCACGTTGTTTAACGTAGGGTTGTCAAGGAAGCTTTTCGCATGAGCTGCAGATCCGAATATACTGCTTGAGAAAGCATTATGGATGTCCTGCTGAAAATTACCACCATTTTTTGTGGCTAATTCGGCAATGTAAGGTGCAATTTTACCTGCTTTTTTAGCGTATAGGTTTAACTCATCCGAAAGGACATCCACTTCCAATGGAATGTATGCTTTTTCGTACGTGTCTGCAATAATAGTCTCTAAGCGCGGGCGGATTTCATTACGTTTCGCCTCATTTGCAGCAGCATATTGTTTGAATGCGTTACCTAGGTTCGCTGGTAAGGCAGCAAATGTAGAAGAGCGTAACATACCGATTAGGTAGTTGTCGTGGCGTGCCTTATCGTTGGTCGCACTGTAGTAAGAATTGATCGTTTGAATCACGTTCCCGTACTGCGCTTTATTTTCCTTTTTGTTGGCCCACTTATCAAAAGATGCTTCTTGCTTACGTTTGGTATCTGCTGTTTTGTGTTTCGTCAAAGCATCGATCATACCTTGGCGGTTTTTCCAGTAGTTGGCCACGCCGGAGTATTGTGAAGCATAGTTCAATTTTACGGCTTGATCCTTATCCATGTGTTTTTTCATGGCATCCATACCTACTTTGGATGCTTCCACCCAAGCGGGATACGCGAAGTTTACATTTTGATCAATACCCGCAGCAGGCATCCAACGGTTTGTACGACCTGGGTATCCTAAAATCATAGAGAAGTCGCCTTCTTTGATTCCTTTGATACTTACAGGTAAAAAGTGTTTTGGTTTTAGTGGTACGTTGCTCTCTGAATAGGCTGCTGGGTTACCGTCTTTATCACCATATACACGGAAGATAGAGAAATCACCTGTATGTCTCGGCCATTCCCAGTTGTCGGTATCACCACCAAATTTACCAATGCTGTTTGGGGGAGTTCCTACTAAACGAACGTCTGTGTAATCTTGGTAAACGAAATAGTAGTACTCGTTCCCATTATAGAATGATTTTACAGAAACTACATATTTACCACCTTCGCTATTTTCTTTTTCGATTTTAGCAATTTCTTGGTTGATAACACGTTCCCGTTCTTTTTCGCTCATTTTGTCATTTACCAAACCTAAGATGCGTTTTGATACATCGTCCATACGCACAAAGAAGCGGACATACAATGATTTTGGTTTCAATTCTTCCTTAAAAGATTTTGCCCAGAAACCGTTTGTCAAGTGATCGTTCTCTGGTGTCGAGAGTTCAGCGATCGCGCCATATCCACAGTGGTGGTTGGTGAAAACCAAACCTTGCCCGGATACGATTTCCGCTGTACATCCACCGTCAAATTGTACGATAGCATCTTTTAGGGAAGAGTTGTTGATGCTATAAATTTCTTCGGCCGTTAATTTCAAGCCTTTTTTCTGCATATCGGCTTCGTTGAGACGCTTCAAATGCATTAAAAACCACATCCCCTCATCGGCAAAGGTGGTCATACTTACTACACTAAGAAGTAAGAAAATCAATATTTTTTTCATATTCAACCTTATTATTATACCCACAAATTTGACTTAATTCCTGCTCAAATCAAAATTATGCCGCAATAAAATGCTTTGTGCTTCGATTATGTCATATATCTGGGAAAAATAAACTGATGTAGTTGCTTTTATTTATCTTTGTCGAATGGCATCATTTGAAGATTTCAAGTTTAACAAACAAATATTAAATGCAATTGCGGAGGCGGGCTACGATGCGCCGACGGAAATTCAGCAGAAAGCAATTACACCAATCCTGGCAGGGCAAGATGTGATGGGAATCGCGCAGACAGGAACAGGAAAGACTGCTGCTTTTGTACTTCCGTTATTGATGAAACTCAAATATGCGCAAGGGAATGATCCGCGGGCACTGATTCTCTCCCCTACACGGGAACTTGCGATGCAGATTGAAGAGCATATTCGATTGTTTTCGACGTATCTGGATTTGCGTACTGTTTTGCTGTACGGCGGTTTAGGACCTAAGACACAAAAAGAACAGTTACAAAAGGGCTGCGATATTATTGTAGCAACTCCTGGACGTTTCTTAGAGTTATATCTTGAAGGCGAAATCAATACCAAGTCCTTAAAGTTTTTGGTTATGGATGAGGCCGATAAGATGATGGACATGGGTTTTATCAGTAAGATTCACCGCATTTTGGAAATTGTACCGCGCAAACGTCAGAATTTGCTTTTCTCGGCGACGATGAGTGAGTTGGTGCGAAAAATTTCAGGTGACTTTTTATTGTTCCCGACGGTTGTTGAAGTTACAGAACAAGCTACGCCGGCCAAAACGGTTACACAATCGCTCTACCATGTACCCAACCTAAAGACCAAGCTCAATCTTTTACAACATTTGCTGAAGGATGATGAATCCTTTCATCGGATTATTGTTTTTTGTAAGACGAAGCAGGTCGCAGATAATGTGTTTCATTTCTTGGAGCGGAAATATGGGGAAGATAATGTGCGGGTGATTCATGCGAATAAAGGTCAAAATACGCGGATTAATTCGATCAATGCTTTTAAGGAGGGGTCGATTCGTATTTTGGTTGCCACGGATGTGGCTGCACGTGGGCTTGATGTCTCGAATGTAAGCCATGTCTTTAATTTTGATGTACCTATCGTGATCGAGGATTATGTGCACCGTATCGGTCGTACTGGACGCGCATTTAATGAAGGTGATGCTATAACATTTGCGAACCCGGCAGAAGAGTATTTTATTGGTAAGATTGAAAAGCTTATTCGTCAACAAATTCCGGTGATGGAATTGCCGGAGGATGTATTTGTAGAGAAGACTGGGTTTGATGAAAAACAAGCAATAGCACGAGAGATAGATAACCAGAAGAAGAAAGATAATCCTGATTTTAAAGGTGCTTTCCATGATAAAAAATGGATGATTAAGCAACAAGAGTCTGGTCAGCGCAAACCTGCTGCCAAGAAGTCTGGTGGAAAGAAATCGGGAGGGAAGAAACCCGTAGGTAAAAAACCAACGCAACGCTACCGATGAAATTAACACCCTTGAATATTGCATTGGCTGTCGTGATAGCTTGGTTTGTAACGGAGTGGGGAAATGATCAATTTGAATTTGCGGTATGGCGGTTCATTTTGTTTATCGTTTTTTTACTTGTAACCGATATTGTTTTTCGGCTGCTGGTCAAGGATATGCAAAAGCTCTGGATGGGGGAGATCGGGTTTATCTTGGTCACGGGAATTCTAGCTGTTTTGATACGTATAATGTAGGTTATTCGTAAATGATGTCCATTCTGGACTGTTCTAGGATTAAAAAGACTTACCCGCTTAAAAGAACGTCGTTTGGAGAGTGATTATACGAGGGAGGATATCTCGGGAAAATAGAATCATGTAGCGGCCTAATCTTTTACGTCGTTCATTAAATCAGGTCCCGGTAGAAACGGAGACGATAAAATATACAGAAAAAGTAACTATTGAGAAATGAAAAAAGCAGAGATAAAACTAAATGTAGTACTGGATGAGCAAAATGTGCCGGACACGATCGATTGGTCTTCTACCGATGGAGAGACCTCAGATGAGATGCCCGCGAAGGCGATGTTTTTAGCCCTGTGGGATGCTCAATACAAAAACTCATTGCGTATTGATTTGTGGACAAAAGATATGCCGTATGACGAGATGAAGCGTTTCTTTTATGAAACGTTGCAAACGCTTGGCGATTCTTTTTTACGTGCTTCTGGGGGGGACCCGATGGCCGATAAGGTGATTGGTGACTTACGGGATTACTGTGCACACTTTGCCGATAAGATGGAAGTACTAGAGCCGGAGAACTAATCTTTAGGACTATTAATTATTATAAGCTATGAACTATTTTTTGGTAAAATCTGAACCTTTCAAATACAGCTGGGAGCAGTTTAATAAAGATGGCGAAACATTTTGGGATGGTGTCCGTAATTATCAAGCACGCAATAACCTAAAGGCGATGCAAAAGGGAGATTTGGTGTTGTTCTACCATAGCAATGAAGGAAAAGAAGTGGTTGGGATTGCAAAAGTGGTTAAGGAATTCTACCAAGATCCAACAACGGATGATGCCCGTTGGGTGGTGGTTGATTTGGCACCGGTTGAAACATTTAAAACACCCGTGACCTTGGAGAAAATTAAGGAAGACGAATTGCTACAAGATGTAGCCTTAGTACGTCAAGGTCGTTTGTCGGTGATGCCACTAAAAGTAGAAGAGTTTGATCGTATTGTCGCATTAGGCAATGAATAATAAAAACGGGGGGCACTGCCCCCCGTTTTTATATATGGACTAACCTTTCTCACTAAATAGGTTAACCAAATCTTTTAATGTCGAGGCGTGTTCAGGCTTCATCTTCCCACCCAATATAAGGCGTAATTCCCGACGACGTAGTGCGCCATCGAATATTTGTTTCTCTTCTTCCGTTTCAGGAACTAACTCCGCTACTTTGCGTGGTCTTGTTTGCTCATCAATGGCGACAAATGTGTAGTAGGCTTCATTTGTTTTTACACGTGTACCTTCCGGTAAATTATGGGCGAATATCTCCATGCGTACTTCCATAGAAGTAGAGAAAGCACGTGAAACCTTCGCTTGGATCGTAACCACTTCACCTAATTTGATGGAGCGTGTGAAGGAAACATTATCAACAGATACGGTGACAACAGGGCTATTCGA
The DNA here is from genome assembly GCF_900177625.1 of Sphingobacterium psychroaquaticum. Taxonomy (GTDB): domain Bacteria; phylum Bacteroidota; class Bacteroidia; order Sphingobacteriales; family Sphingobacteriaceae; genus Sphingobacterium; species Sphingobacterium psychroaquaticum. Next base: position 201,915 of record NZ_FXAU01000008.1, on the reverse strand, counting down.
GTGTTTCTGTGCCGCCATTGCCGAGCAGATATCCATCCAATATAAAAGACGTCCTCCCATTAGGTTTCCGAAGGTATTGGTGTCATTCGGTAGAACGAGCTCATTCATTTCGGTATAGGAGTCTTTGGCAAATTTCTTGATCATGATTGCTGTAATTTTAAGAGTTGAATATCCATCTGTCGAAAAGTCTCTTCAAGTGGAGTGGGGGTATAGCCCAGTTGTGTTTTGGCCTTATCGAGGATAAAACCTGTTGTACGCGGTCTGTTTTTAGCTTGTCCGATTGTTTCGGCAGCTATAGGTCGGATAAGACTCTTATCCAGTTGCCAGTAATCAGCGACCTGTTGGACAACCTCGATGATACTATATAAGGTATCGCCTGATATGTGATAAAGACCGGCAGCTTGTTTTTCAGCCGCTAGTATACAAGCACGTGCTAAGTCATCTACCCAAGTGGGCATACGCCATTGATCGCTTACCACCTGAATCGGTTCTTTGTTTTCTAATTTGCTTTTTGCCCACAGGATAAGGTTGGACCTGTTTTTGTCAGCTATCACCCCATAAACTAATATGGTACGAAGAATAGCTGCTTGAGGATTGGCCGCTAGAACGGCTGTTTCAGCCTTTATTTTGCTATTTCCGTATGCATTGCAAGGACCGGTAGGATCTGTTTCTCGGTAAGGACCATTTTGGCCATCAAACACAAAGTCGGTCGAAATAAAGGTGTAATGAATATGGTGCTGTGCTGCGATTTCAGCAAGTAAGCGTGGCGTTTCAACGTTGACTTGTTGGCAGCGTTCGGGCTCTTGCTCACAGGCTTCCACGCTGCTCATCGCTGCGGTGTGAATGATGTGTGTCGGCTTAAAAGAAGTGATGGCTTGGCGCAAATCCTCCCTATCTTCTAACGCTATTTGTTGAAAGGCATAGCCACTTTGGTTGGGGTTTCTGTTCGGACTTTTAGAGGTGCAAAATAACGACACATCGTTACGATCTAAAAGCATATCGGTTAACTTTTGTCCCAAAAAACCATTCGACCCCGTTAGTAGTATACGCATCGCAGTTGTTGTTAGTTTGTCCAGATAAAATCCATCGATGGGTATTTCATGGAATTATTAACCACATCAATCTCTAGCTGAAGGATCGCTGCCAAGTCTGGATAATTAATTTTTTCCGGATCATCACCAGGCTTGTGGTAATCATCGTGACCGCCGGTATGAAAAAATAAGACAGGAATATTTTTTTTGTAAAAAGATGTCTGATCCGATCCTCCGTTACCATCTTTGCTCAAGTTAAATTTGATGGTGCTGGTAATTCCTTCAAAGATTAAAGGGAATTTACTGCTTGTGCCATAGCCAATCACCGCGACGCCATTTGGGTTGTATCGGCCAATCATATCCATGTTGAGCATCCAGTGTATATCGGAAAGTGGAATCGTTGGGTTCTCCGTGAAATATTTAGAACCGACCAGGCCGAGCTCTTCCGCTCCAAAGGCAATAAAAAGAATATTAAAAGGTTCGATTTCCTTGTTTGTCGTATAGTGACGCGCCAATTCAAGCAGTCCGGCCACACCCGAAGCATTGTCATCGGCTCCATTATGGATCTTACCAACCCCTAAGGAATCTCTTGAGCTTCCTTGGTGTCCCATTCCGAGGTGATCATAGTGCGCGCCAATCACAATGGTTTTGCGGGCGCCGTTATCCAGTAAACCTATAATATTATCGGCCTGCCTGATGCTGTCTGGAACAACAACACGACGCACCTTCGCTTGAAAAGATTGTCTATAGCCCACTTCACCTTGCGGCTTGAGACCGTATTTTTTGAAATGCTTTTCCACATAGTCGGCCGCTTTACGGACTTCTTTAGAGCCTGTTCCGCGTCCTTTCATTTTGTCGGAAGCGAGAAAATAGATGTGTTTTTTTAATTGCTTTTGATCAATCTGTGCAATAGCAGTAGCAGACCATGCTAAAAGAAACAGACAAAGGAAAAAAGAAACTGATGTCGCTTTATTTTTCATATGTAGTATAGCTGAGGTTAGGGATTTGATACCTTGTTGCAGCTTTTACTACAACAAGGGGATCGCGATAAGGTTTTTGAGAGGTGTGTTTAGTCTTCTAAGACCTCACTGTTTATGCTTTCTTTTTCCACCCGTTCTTCTTTGAAATAACGTTTTTGGAAAATAAGAATCAAGAACACGCCAACTGATATCGCGGAGTCAGCAATGTTGAAAACGGGTCTAAAAAATAAGAAATGTTCGCCTCCCCATACCGGAAACCAATCAGGGAAATTCCCTTCGATAAGTGGGAAGTACAACATATCCACTACTTTTCCATGAAAGAGCGAGGCATAGCCACCTCCCGTTGGAAAAAGAGATGCTTTTTCATAAAAAGTACTTTCGCTGAAAATAACACCATAAAAGGTCGAGTCGATAATATTCCCTAAGGCACCTGCAAAAATAAGCGCTACATTTAGGATAAAGCCACGATGATACTTGTTTTTGACCATGTAGTACAGGCCATATCCAATACCGCCAACAGCAATGATGCGGAATAGGGTTAGAAATAGTTTACCGAACTCTCCGCCAAACTCCATACCATATGCCATTCCATTGTTTTCTATAAAATGAATCAGAAATTTATTGCCGATGATGTTAAAGTCTTGACCGATGGTCATATTTAGTTTAACCCAAAATTTAGATAATTGGTCCACTAATAAGACAAGAGAGATAAGGAGTAAGGGTTTAGTGTAGCCTTTCATAAATGTATAAAAATGGTCTTTGTTTATGCAAAGACCATTTTAAGAATCTTCAAAAATTAATACTGTTTGTTTTTTGCTTCAATACTTAACGTGGTATGCGGTACAGCTTTCAATCTTTCTTTCTGGATCAGCTTTCCTGTTTCACGGCAAATACCGTATGTTTTGTTTTCAATACGTACCAACGCAGCCTCTAAGTTGTCGATGAATTTCTTTTGGCGAGCAGCCAATTGATTGGTTTGCTCTTTCTCCAAGGTTGCAGATCCATCTTCTAGTGTCTTATAGGTACCTGCAGTATCATCTGTTCCATTCGCATTGCTATTGCTCAACGTGGAAGTAAGTGCGCCTAATTCCTCCTTAGCGATGCGTAGCTTCTCCAAGATAATGTCTTTAAATTCTTGAAGCTCTACATCACTGTAGCGTGTTTTCTCATTCGTGGTTCCCATAATCTAAATTTTATCAATTAATACTCTTAATTCTGTGCCATCAATCTCGATGGTATCAGCTAACTTATCCAGTGTATCCTTGAATTCTAAAGAGTCAGCCAATGTTTCGCTGCAAATATACGATAAATTATCGCTAGCAGCTTCTTGTATATCAGCGTTTTGACTTATTATGACTTTAATCCGATCTGTAACTTCAAATCCCTTCTCTTTACGGAGGTTTTGAATGCGGTTGATCAATTCCCTAGATAATCCTTCTTTCTTGAGCTCCGGGCTTATATGCACATCCAATGCGACCGTTAATTTACCCAAGTTAGCGACTTGCCATCCCGCTACATCTTCGGCGATGATTTCGACATCTTCCGGGGTGATACTGTATGCGGTTCCTGATAGTGCAAGCGTTCCTGCTTGTTCTAAGCGATTGATGTCTTCATCGGTCAAGGATTGGATTGCAGCAGCAACGACTTTCATATCCTTACCAACTTTCGCGCCAAGAATTTTAAAATTTGGTTTTATTTTTTTCTTAATAATACCTGTGGTATCAGAAATAAATTCGATCGACTTGATGTTTGTTTCTGATAAAATTAATTCTTTAACTTTTTCAACGCGCTCTTGAAACGCAGTATCTAATACGGGTACTAAAATTTTATTTAGCGGCTGACGGACATTGATACTTGTTTTCTTACGCAATGATAAAGCGAGCGAAGAGATGTCTTGTGCCAAAGCCATACGTTCTTCCAATTCTTTGTCTACTAGATCAGCGTGATAAACCGGGAAGTCCGCTAAGTGAACCGATTCAAAGTTCTCTTTTTTCGATGCGCTGTTTAAGTCTAGATATAGCTGATCGGCAAAGAAAGGGGAGATTGGGGCTATCAACTTCGCAATGGTATCCAAGCAGGTGTACAACGTTTGGTACGCTGAAATCTTATCTTCACTATATTCACCTTTCCAGAAACGACGGCGACATAGACGAACGTACCAATTGCTTAAATGTTCATCCACAAAGTTCTGAATGGCGCGTGCAGCCTTCGTTGGTTCGTAATCCGCATAATAGTTATCGACCTCCGCAGTAAGACTATTTAGTAGAGAAATAATCCATCGATCGATTTCTGGACGTTGATCGATGGCGATATCTGCTTCCGCATAACTAAATTTGTCAATGTTTGCATATAGAGCAAAGAAAGCGTAGGTGTTATATAGGGTGCCGAAGAATTTACGACGTACTTCGTCTAAACCTTCCACATTAAACTTAAGGTTATCCCAAGGTGCCGCGTTACTGATCATATACCAACGGGTCGCGTCGGCGCTGTATTGCTCAATCGTCGAAAATGGATCTACACCATTTCCAAGACGTTTGGACATTTTATTTCCGTTCTTATCTAAGACAAGACCATTTGAAACGACATTTTTAAAGGCTACGGAGCCTTGTATCATCGTTGAAATGGCATGTAATGTGAAAAACCAACCCCGTGTTTGATCGACACCTTCCGCAATAAAGTCTGCCGGGAAAGCGCTATTGTACCCCTCCTTGAACGGATAGGCATCACCGTTTGCTAATTTTTCATGGTCTAATCCCCATTGTGCATAAGGCATAGCTCCGGAATCAAACCAAACATCGATTAGATCCGGTTCACGGAACATCTTTTGGTTGTTGATAGACACCAACACAATATCATCTACATACGGACGGTGCAAATCGAGACTGTCGGTGTCAAACTTTGCTAAGTAAGCTTCGTTTGTAGCTTTTTCCTCAGCTGACAACACCCCCGAGTTAATCGCTTCTTCTAGTAGCTTTTTCATTTCCGGTAAGGAACCGATACAGATTTCCTCGTTTTCGTCTTCTGAACGCCAGATTGGTAAAGGCGTACCCCAGTAGCGAGATCGAGATAAGTTCCAGTCTACTAGATTTTCCAGCCAGTTCCCAAAACGACCAGTGCCTGTTGCTTCTGGCTTCCAGTTGATTGTTTTGTTCAGGGCCACCATCTCGTCTTTCACAGCTGTAGTTTTGATAAACCAGCTATCTAACGGGTAGTATAGAACCGGTTTATCTGTGCGCCAACAGTGTGGGTAGCTGTGTTCGTATTTTTTTACGTCGAATGCCTTATTATCCTCCTTTAGTTTAATGGCAATAAGCACATCTGTAGGGCGGAAGTCTGGGGATTCTCTCTCTTCATTGCTGTAGTATTCTTCTTTAACAAAGCGATGCGCAAAGTCTGTGATCTCCGCTACAAAACGACCTGTACGGTCTACCGTTGGAACATCTTTGCCATTCTCATCTTTTACCAAGATGGCTGGTACATCGTTCTCTTTACATACTCTAAAGTCATCTGCGCCGTAGGTTGGTGCAGCATGAACGATACCTGTACCATCTTCCGTGGTAACAAAGTCGCCTGGGATAATACGGAAGGCTTTCTCTAAAAGCTCTTCGCTGGTAATGTACGGCATCAGTTGAATGTAGCGTAAGCCAATCAATGATTCGCCTTTAAATTCTGCTGCAACTTCCCAAGGAACAATTTTATCACCTACTTGGTAATCTTGGAAAGAGGCGCCTTGACCTTCTGCTTTAAAATGTTTAGCAAGTAGGTTTTTTGCTAGTATTACCGATACCGGAGCGCCTGTATATTGGTTGAACGTTTTGACCTTGACGTAGTCGATATTCTTTCCGATAACCAAAGCCGTGTTGCTTGGTAGCGTCCATGGCGTAGTTGTCCACGCTAAAAAAGCAACATCTTCATCGCCAGACTCCACGAGGGTAGAGATCAGCGGATGCACCTGTTTTTTATCTAAGCGGAACTGCGCGACAATGGTCGTGTCTTTCACATCTTTATAGGTGCCCGGTTGGTTAAGCTCGTGTGAGCTTAATCCTGTACCTGCAGCAGGTGAATAAGGTTGGATCGTATAACCTTTATAAAGAAGATTCTTTTTATATAACTCTTTTAGTAAGTACCAAAGCGTTTCAATGTATTCATTTTCGTAGGTAATGTATGGGTTTTCCAGGTCTACCCAATACCCCATTTTTTGGGTAAGGTCATTCCAAACATCGGTGTACTTCATGACCTCCTTGCGGCAGGCTTCATTGTAGGCTTCGACGGATATCTTCTTTCCGATATCTTCTTTTGTAATGCCTAAGGTTTTTTCTACGGCAAGTTCAATAGGAAGGCCGTGCGTATCCCAGCCTCCTTTACGTTTTACTTGGAACCCTTTAAGTGTTTTATAGCGGCAAAAAATATCTTTAATAGAGCGCGCCATCACGTGGTGTATACCCGGCATACCATTTGCCGAAGGTGGCCCTTCGTAAAAGGTGTACGGTTTACTTGCTGGACGGTTCGAAATACTCTTTGCAAAGATGTTATTCGATTCCCAACGTTTCAATATCTCTTGCCCTATCTCAGGTAAATTTAACTGCTTATATTCCTTGTACATCCGAAAATTGCTATTGTTTTTCTAAAGGTCGCTAATTTAAGCAATTTCAGCGAAAGGATGAAAGAAGAAGTAATCTATGCCGAGAAAGAACTTCCGCAACCACATGTACTGGTCGCATTTGGGTTATTAAATGTGAATCCACGTGCATCTAAGCCATTTTTGAAGTCAACCTCCATGCCGGCCAAGTACATGCCGTGTGCCTTATTCATAAACATACGGATCCCGGAAACAAGATACTCATTATCACCCTCTTTCTTTTGATCAAAACCAAGAAGGTAGCTCATGCCCGAACAGCCGCCACCTTCGACGCCGATGCGCAGACCGAAATCTTCGCCAATTTCTTGCTGGTCAATTAGTTTTTTTAACTCTTTTACAGCACCTTCGGTAAAGGTTACTGGAGCTACTGCTGTAATGCTATCTGTACTCATCGTCTTAAATTTAAAGCTATAAACAAAACAAAATTACATAGTTTTTTGAGGAAAAACTAGTGTTGCTATTGCGAACGAGTGTGTTCCTGCTGTAACTGGCATAAATTTACTTTGGTATGGCATGTTCACGGCTTTGTAATCAAAACGAATTTTTTTAAGTTTGGGAACACGTAATATAGGAGATAATGAGTAAAGAATTTGTTGATTTTTTTATCCAACTTTTTGTGATTGCATTTGGTGTTTTGGCGGGAGGTTTGGTTCTTTTTTGGCTGGTATGGCCTAAGGTAGAATCGTTTTTATTGCGCTTAAATGCAATTAATCAAAATCGACAATTCACCAAGGAAATGCAGCAACTGCGATTTGGGGCGTACGAGCGGTTGTTGTTGTTTACACACCGTGTTGAGCCCCAACAACTGATGTTACGGAACCACAGTGCTGATATTTCAACAGATCGTTTTGTGCGTCAAATCTTGAATGAAGTAGAGAGTGAATATCAACATAATCTCACACAGCAACTGTATGTAACAGATACTGCTTGGACTTTTGTGGGTGAGCTGAAAGACAATACATTAAGTTTGCTGCGTAATGCGAAAGAGGGGCTGCCTAAGGATGCGCCAGTAGATCAATATATAAGTGCGGTACTGCAACATGTGAAGAATTTGGAGCAGAATCCTTATGCAGCTGTACAGCTGATACTTAAAAAGGAATTGTCTGTATAGAAATATCCGGCTTTTGCTCGTTGTTTTGCTGTTTTTATACTATATTTGCAGCAAAATCATAAGAATTTTAAAATTTACTCCTTAAGAATAAAATAATGGAAAGAGATCAGATCGTTTTTAACCTAATAGCTGAAGAGCTAAAGCGCCAAGAGGAAGGGATTGAATTAATTGCTTCTGAAAACTTTGTTAGTAAACAAGTAATGGAAGCTGCAGGTTCAGTATTGACCAACAAGTATGCTGAAGGCCTTCCGGGAAAGCGTTACTACGGCGGATGTGAAGTTGTTGATCAAATTGAAACATTAGCGATTGACCGTGCAAAGCAATTATTTGGTGCGGAATGGGTGAATGTTCAGCCTCACTCTGGAGCACAAGCAAATGCAGCAGTATTCTTAGCTATCTTGAAGCCAGGTGATAAAATTTTAGGTTTTGATTTGTCGCACGGTGGTCACTTGACACACGGTTCGCCAGCAAACTTCTCTGGTAAACTTTACCAACCATTATTTTACGGTGTAAAACAAGATACAGGATTATTAGATTACGAACAATTAGAAGAAACGGCACGTGCAGAAAAGCCTAAAGTAATCATCTGTGGTGCGTCAGCTTACTCACGGGACTGGGATTATGCACGTATCCGTAAAGTAGCAGACGAAATCGGCGCTCTAGTTGTTGCTGATATTTCTCACCCAGCAGGTCTTATTGCACGTGGTTTATTAAATGATCCACTTCCGCATTGTCATATCGTGACGACTACAACACACAAAACATTACGTGGTCCACGTGGTGGTATGATTATGGTCGGTAAAGATTTCGAAAACCCTTGGGGTATCAAAACACCTAAAGGTGAAATCCGTACGATTACACAATTGTTAGATTTAGCGGTATTCCCAGGTATTCAGGGTGGCCCATTGGAGCATACTATTGCGGCAAAAGCAATTGCTTACGGTGAAGCATTGAGCGATGACTATTTAGCATACGTTAAACAAGTACAAAAGAACGCGGCTGTTTTAGCACAGTTTTTTGTTGAGAGAGATTACCAAATTATCTCTGGTGGTACAGATAATCACTTGATGTTGGTTGATCTTCGTAATAAAGATATTTCAGGTAAAGAGGCAGAGGCTGTTTTAGGTCAGGCTGGTATTACGACGAATAAGAACATGGTTCCTTTTGATACCCGTTCACCATTTGTAACATCAGGTGTTCGTTTCGGTACGGCGGCGATTACTACAAGAGGTGTGAAAGAAGCTGAAATGATTCAGATCGGTGAGTTGATTCACGAAGCAATCAATAATCGTTCGGATGCAGCAGCTTTAGCGAAGATCCATGGAAAAGTAAATGCAATGATGGCGCAGTTCCCATTATATAAATAAACTGTAAATCATGTGATATAGCTATTTTAATAACGAAAATAGTTATACAGACATAAAAGTAAAGAAAACCTGTTTGTGCTTCGGTCAAACAGGTTTTTTTGCGTTTAAAGGGTTTGTTAAATATGTAAAGAAATGTTAAAAAAGGGCCTTTTAATTTGATTTTCCAGTATTTTTTGGTTGTTTTGAGGTATAAATCAACAAAACGAAGGAGCGCCTATAAAACACTATTACTCTTAAAAAAATTGTTCTACTAAATCGCGGAGATTTATTATGAAAACATGGAAAGAAAAGAGTGATCTTGAACTCATCCAAGCTTATGTAGCGGGTAATGAGTTAGGCATCGAAGTTTTATTGAATAGGTATAAAACCAAAATTTATACCTCCATCTATCTGCAAGTCAAAGATGAATACTTGGCCGAAGATATATTTCAAGAAACTTTCATAAAAGTAATTAAAACGCTGAAATCTGGTCGGTATAACGACGAGGGTAAGTTTTTGCCTTGGGTAGTACGTATTGCTCAGAATATGGTTATCGATCATTTTAGGAAAGAAAAGCGTAGTCCGACGGTTGTCAGCAGTGATGGCTATGATATTTTCGGCGTGCTGGAATTTGCCGATGAGAGCCCGGAGTCTAAGTTGTCCATCAATCAGCGCGATTTGGATCTAAAGAAGATAATCCAACGGTTACCGGATGATCAAAAGGAGGTGCTTATCATGCGTCACTTCTGTGATATGAGTTTTAAAGATATTGCCGATGTAACGGGGGTGAGTATTAACACGGCGTTGGGACGGATGCGTTATGCCTTGAATAATTTGAGGAAGATGATCGAGGATCATAATTTGATGTTGAATGTGATATAGACTAGATGTCGGTCTTGTCTTCATCGGAGGCTGTCCCGCTTGAACATATATGTAAAACTGTCATGGAAAGGAGTGCGTGGGAAGTGATGAAATGACAAAACGTACTATTTTAGTCTCTTTTGGGTGATTTGTAAGCGAGTGGAATGAGATTTGATGGTATAAGAGAAAAAGAAGAAAAAAATTATGGGATTATATTGGATTATATTTATTGGGATTGCATTAATCAGTTGGATTGTTCAGTCTCGTTTTAAGAATAAGTTTAAGAAATATTCGGAGATGCCTTTGTCTTCGGGACTATCGGGTGCAGAAATTGCACAAAAGATGTTGAATGAAAATGGTATTTATGATGTACAGATTTTAGTCGCAAACGAAGGTCAGTTATCAGATCACTATAATCCGAGCAATAAAACGGTTAACCTAAGTCAGGAAGTTTATTATGGACGTAGTGTTGCGGCAGCGGCTGTGGCGTCTCACGAATGTGGACACGCCGTGCAACATGCCACCGCTTACTCTTGGCTTCAATTCCGTTCGGCGATGGTGCCTGTAGTGAGTATCGCTTCGCGTCTGACCTCGTGGGTATTGATGGCGGGTGTCTTGATGATGGCATTTACACAAAGTCCATGGCTTTTAGGTATTGGTGTTGCTGCTTTGTTTTTGACAACGTTGTTTTCATTCATTACCTTGCCCGTAGAGTTCGACGCCTCAAACCGAGCACTAGCATGGTTGGATAAAGCAAATGTAACACACAGCACGGGTGAACATGACGGCGCTAAAGATGCTTTGAAATGGGCTGCTATGACGTATGTAGTTGCTGCATTATCTGCTCTTGTAACGTTGTTGTATTACGCTTATATATTATTTGGACGTAGGGACTAATCTCACGGACAATTGACATACGAAAGCGGCATCAGATGATGCCGCTTTTTTTGTTCCGTCAAACTACTGTTCGTTTCAGCAGTATTTTGTAACTTTGGCACTTAAGATAATAAAGACGAAAGATTAACATGTTTCAGAACCTTCAAGATAAACTGGATAGAGCCTTTAAAGTATTAAAAGGGCAGGGAAGTATCACCGAGATAAACGTTGCAGAGACGATGAAAGAAATTCGTAAGGCTCTTTTGGATGCCGATGTGAATTATAAAACTGCAAAGACGTTTACAGATGATGTGAAGCAAAAGGCATTGGGTGAAAATGTACTAACAAGCATTTCTCCAGGTCAATTGTTAACCAAAATCATGAACGATGAACTAACCGCACTAATGGGTGGTTCGGTGACAGAATTAGAAACATCAAAGAATCCAACTATTATCTTAATTGCAGGTTTGAATGGTGCGGGTAAGACCACGTTTTCCGGTAAGCTAGCAAATTATCTACGGGAGAAAAAGGGAAAGAAACCTCTTTTAGTGGCAGGTGACGTTTACCGTCCCGCAGCGATCGATCAGTTGCAGGTATTGGGTGAACAGGTTGATGTCCCGGTTTATGTAAATAGAGAATCAACAGATCCTATCGCTATAGCAAAAGAAGGTGTGGAAGAGGCGAAACGGAACGGAAATAATATCGTTATCATCGATACGGCTGGTCGTCTAGCGATCGATGAGGCATTAATGACAGAAATTACGGCTGTCAAAGAAGCGACACAACCACATGAGATTCTTTTTGTAGTAGATTCTATGACGGGTCAGGATGCGGTGAATACAGCAAAAGCTTTTAATGACCGCCTCGATTTTACGGGGGTTGTCCTAACAAAACTAGATGGGGATACCCGCGGTGGTGCTGCGCTTTCGATTAAGTCTGTTGTTGATAAGCCAATCAAATTTATCGGTACCGGTGAGAAGATGGATGCATTGGACGTTTTTCACCCGGATCGTATGGCGTCCCGTATCTTAGGAATGGGGGATGTAGTATCTCTTGTGGAGCGCGCGCAGCAGCAGTTTGATGAAAGAGAAGCGGCAGAACTACAAAAGAAAATTCGTAAGAATAAATTTGATTTTAATGACTTTAAAACCCAGATTCAGCAGATTAAGAAGATGGGTAATATGAAAGACTTAATGGGGATGATTCCAGGAGTTGGTAAGGCATTGAAAGATGTGGAGGTCGATGATAATGCTTTCAAGCCTATTGAAGCCATTATTGATTCGATGACACCTTTTGAACGGGAAAATCCAGATGCCATTGATCAACGTAGACGTATACGTATCGCTAACGGATCAGGCACAAATATCAATGAAGTAAACAAGTTGATGAAGCAGTTCTCGGATATGCGTAAAGTGATGAAGCAGATGTCTAACCCAGGAATGGCTGCAAAGATGATGCGAAATATGCCGAAGATGCCAGGCAAGTTCTAGAGTCGGATATAGCTGAAATTTATATGAAATAGTTGTAGACGAAAGTCTACAACTATTTTTTTTGCCCTTTTTTGTCCTTCGCTTAATTTCCATCTTTGTTGGAGGATTCTAGACAGGGTAAAAACCTTGTTTTGTGTTTTTTGTTAATCTTTTACGGCTAGGCAGTAATACGCAATATCTGTCAAATATGAAGTTTGGAATTTTAGAAATAAAATATAGTTTTGAGCCCCTTCCAAGTTCTCCAGTCTCTGATAACGCTTCATTGTATCGAGCATTAATAACAGATACGGAGGAGATTACGTTACAGATCGATTCGCATCCAGTAACTATTCCCCCTTTCTCTATTCTGTATATATCTGCCGAAGCGGTGATATCTTTTGTGTCGGGGCATGACTGTCATTTTTACTTCCTATATTTCTCTGAGGTTTTTTATCGACGTACTTCTTTTGACGAGGATTTACTAAAAAGCGAGCTTACCTTTAATGCGGCCCGGGGGTTTAATATCGTTACTATAGAGCCGGAATTACAGCCTTATTTTATTTCGCAGGTACGTTTTCTCAACGAAATCTATACCACAAAGAATCTTGTCGTTTTCAACGATTTAATTCATAGTGTAATAAAGCAGTTGCTTTTGGTAGGAACCCTTATGGGGACTAAGGATGAATCTATGAACGACTATGTAGATTTGGATCATGAAATTGTTCGATCGTTCCGCCTGCTTGTTGAGGAACATCTTTCAACCGAGAAGTCGGTTGCATTTTATGCCGAAAAACTAGGCGTATCTTCTCGTCGTCTTTCTCATGCGTGTAAGACCGTTTTGGAGACGACACCCAAGCAGTTTATTTCACGTTGTATAATTAAGGAAGCAAAACGCAGGCTATTATATACGAGTGAGAGTGTACGTGAAATTGCTTGGAAACTTGGTTATGAAGAAGAGAATAATTTTAGTGCCTTCTTTATGAAAGAGACAAAGCTTTCACCAAGTACCTATCGTAAAGCCTATCACAAAGGGGCATAAGCGCATGTTGTGTCGCGTTAAAATGTGTTAACGAATTTCATGCTGACAATTTATTGACCAAATGCTGTATAATATTTTATAAATTTGAGGAAAGCAGCACAGAAGCGGCTTGATGATATAAAAGCATATATGGCCTAATGCGTATGAAGAAGTAGGTAGGCATGTGCGTAAATAAAAAGAAGAGATGGAAGCAATATTGAAATTTGTTATTATACTTTTTGCTGTATATTATGGTGTAAAATACATTTTTCGTTTATTGATGCCCTTTGCCTTGCGCAAGATGACGGAGCGTTTAATGCAAAAAGCACAACAAGGGGCTTCTCAAGGTAGACCAGGATCGTATCAATACACACAGAATAATCCTTTTGATCAGTTCAAACAACAGGGGCGTAAGCATGAAGGAGAGATTAAGGTTGATTATATTCCAGAAGAGGAGTCTAAGCCAAGAAAAGGGACGCAGACGGCGGGTGAGTTTGTAGACTTCGAAGAAATAAAATAAGTGTTTCTTGCTGTAAGAAGCGTATCTTTGAGGTATGTGGCTAAAGCACCTTTCTGTCTTAAATTTTAAGAATTATACAGAGTCTACTGTAACATTTCTTCCGCAAGTAAATGCCTTTGCGGGTGAAAATGGAGCCGGAAAAACCAATTTACTGGATGCTATACACTACTTGGCTCTATGTAAATCATACTTCAACCCAATCGATTCACAACATATCAAAAAAGGTGAAGATTGGTTTATGGTACAGGGCGAGTTTGAGCGCGATGACATTCCCGATGTTGTCTCCTGTAGCCTAAAGAAAAATCAAAAAAAACAATTCAAAAAAAATAAGAAGGATTATCAGCGGTTAGCCGATCATATTGGACAATTTCCGCTGGTCATGATTTCTCCGAATGATAGTAGTATTATTCTCGATGGTAGTGAAGAACGCCGTAAGTTTATGGATAATGTTATCTCGCAAACAGACAACCATTACCTGGATACGTTGATTCTATATAATAAGCTCTTGTTGCAACGTAATATGCTGCTGAAGCAGGCTAAGCAAACCTATGTGTTGGATTTGGGATTGCTAGAGGTCTTGAACATGCAGTTGGTGGATGTTGGAGAACAGATTTTTCAGCGAAGAAAAGATTTTATGGCGGAGTTTTTACCTGAATTTTCGAGGTACTATAACTTCTTGACCGATGGGGCTGAAGAGGTGTCGTTGGTGTATGAGTCGCCTCTTATGCAGCACGATTTCACGACCCTTCTGGAAATGAATCTGGACCGAGACCGAGCGATGGAACGCACGACACAAGGGGTACATAAGGATGATATGCTCTTTACCATTCACGAAGAAATGCCTTTGAAGAAGTTTGGTTCACAGGGGCAACAGAAATCTTTCCTTATCGCATTAAAACTGGCGCAGTACAGTTTTCTACGTTTAAAAAGGAAGCTTAAACCTTTACTTTTATTAGATGATATCTTTGATAAACTAGATGAAAGTAGAACGAGAAAGTTAATGCAATTGGTGTCGGAGGATGAGTTTGGTCAGATTTTTTTGACAGATACAGACGCATCGCGTGTGCAAAGAATTTTTGATGAGATTGTACAACCGATTCGTATTTTTGAAATAAAAGGAGGAAGCGTTGAAGTATAAGAAGAAAATTGATGAGATTCCGACACGGGATGATATCGGGATTAAGCAGGCGATTGAGAAATGGCTTGAGGTGTATCGCTTGCGTTCGAAATACGATGAATCATCCATTGTTACGGCATGGCCACATATCATCGGAAAAGCGATTGCTAATCGCACGCAAAAGATATATATATACGACAAAAAGCTTTTTGTGAAGGTGGAGTCTGCTGTGATTAAACATGAATTAGCGATGATGCGCCGGCAGATTATTGGTCGGGTGAACGAGTATGTTGGGCACGTTATTATAGAGGAATTCGTTATTTTGTAGCATTTTTGTTTTATGCCAAAGGGTTAATTTAGTGGGTATTGTGTGTTATTAGTTAACAATTATTTATTCTTGCCTGCTGATATTTCTCACGTACAATAACTATATTTATATCATTATAGTATTGTTCTTTTTCACCATTAAAAGTTTTTTTTATGGAATGGCAAAAATACAATGGCGAATTTATTCGTATTCCAATTGCAAGTGCTGTAGAGGAGATCATTAGCCGAGAGACCCATCTCGGGAATAAACTCAAAGTCTACATCGGTACCGATTCACAGGTCAAACGTGGTGTGATAGACTTTGCGACAGTTATCGTGTTTCTCCGGGAACATAAGGGTGGTTTCATGTTTATCTGTAAGGATAGGCGGCTCCACCGGATGGGAATCAAAGAGCGAATGCTGCTGGAAGTCCAAAAATCCATCGAAATCGCCTATAGCCTCTGCCCCCTCTTAGACCAATACCATGTGGATCTCGAAGTCCATGCCGACATTAACACCAATCCAAATTTCAAATCTAATGTAGCGCTAAAAGAAGCGATGGGCTATATTATGGGTATGGGGTTTCAGTTTAAGGCTAAACCCGAATCCTTTGCGAGCACAAACTGTGCGAATAAGGTTGTGCAGTAATAGGAGGTCTGCTCGGGAATCTGTTGTTGATAGCTGTTCTTTATTTTGTTATTATTGCAAGACAAAAACAGCTGTATAGGTGAGTGAGTATTTGAAGAAAATAGCCGTTGTCGGCCCAGAGTCAACCGGAAAGTCTACGATGGCGCAGCACCTCGCTGCACAATTGGGTACGGTATGCGTGCCAGAGTATGCGCGCTATTACTGTGCGAATCTCAATAACGTATATACCTTGCAGGATGAGGTAAATATGTATTACGGTCAGCTAGCACTTGAAGAGGCGCTGATAACCAAAGCACAAAACAACATCTTGGTTTGTGATACGACCATTATGACAATAAAGATTTGGTGCGACCATCTTTTTGGAGCGACTCCGTCAGAGGTTACAGAGGAGATTGCGCGCCGCCAATATGACCTTTACTTGGTGATGGATATCGATCTACCTTGGGAAGATGACCCTTTGCGTGATTTCCCTGAACAGCGGGATCACTTTCTCGAGGTATGGGTTCAAGAGCTTGAAACGCTCGGAGCAAACTATAGTGTCGTTTCAGGGTTAGGGCCCGATCGCCTTACGAATGGCGAACGGGCTGTGGAGCGACTTTTAGGACTCCGTTTTTGACGGTTTAAAGTTTAAATTTATTTTTGAAGGATCTAAATTATGTTCCTTTAAATAGTCGTAGTATTTTTTTATACCCACCAATAATTTGGATTTAGGGTATTCTTTAAGACCTTCCGATAAAATTGTAGCGTCCTTATTAAAGTCGTATTTGTTGGCCGCCAATTGCTTTACACACAGTTCATAAGCCTCTTGGTTAGAGCCATAGGAATTGAATTGGTTAAAAGCTTTTTTGACATCGTCCACTTGACCGAACTTTCCGGCCAATTGAATTCGCATCTTAAAATCAGATTGGCTAAAAGGCCGGTGCTCGTGTATTATTTTGCTGTATTTATAGGTGGAGTCCATGTCTCCCTTGCGGGAGTAGATTAATAGTTTTACGCGCTCCCCATGAATGGAATAAGGCATCTCTTTCGATGCGACATCAGCCAGTTTTAATGCTTCGGCATCGCGGTTTTCAAAAAACAAGTATTTTGCTTTTTTTACACTGATTGGTTCTCCGCCTTGGGCACCAATAAGAGGAACTTTACTCGCAAACATTTTATCCACCTGTGCATAGGTGAAACGCGGATGTGGGTCGCTTAGTTTTTGTTTGATTACATCAGAATCAACTAAGTATTGGTTTTTTCCGGAGATGTAACTTTGATAGTTAATATAGGAAGCAACGAGGCCAAGTGCAAAGATTGTAATATACGCATAGCTGGTAAGGTTTTGTTTTGTTTTATGCTCGTTCTCCAACGGTTCCACTTTTCGTCCGCCTAAGTAATTAATAACAATAAGCGAGAGAATCAATACAAACAAGACGTTCATATAAGTGCGAGGTAGTGGGAAATTGAAGAATGAATCGACCAAGAACCCGATACCAGCACCAAGTAGTATAATCGCAACAAATTTACGTTCCCGACTGTATTCGGAACGGAACAAAATCCGGATACTGAAGAATAGCCCCAATAAGAAAAGACCTACGTACGATAAGAATGCAATGGGTCCGCTTTCAAACAAGACCTCTACAAAGTCATTGTGTGCGTGTCTAAAATAAACATTGGTTGTATAGTGTTTCTTGGTAATCCCTTCCGAATAGATGCGGTAATTTCCTACACCATATCCTAAAAAAGGTTTCTGACTGTATGCATGTAGGGCTTCTTTCCACATGGCAACCCGGATGCTGTTGGACGCGTTGTCATCGTCGGCAATACTCGCAATTCGTCCCGTTACAAAGGAGTCCGCTGCTTCTGTTTCAATTCCGGGAGTTTTAGCAGCCTGTAATGTTTGGTACTTCGTGAGGGTATTGTTAGCCAGCAGTAAACCGACAATAAAGAGAACCAATAAACTGGAGCTTTCAACGATGGCTGATTTTCGCTTTTCTATATCTTTCCAGTAAATCCAAATATTGCCGATCACAATTAATAATATAAGGGTACCTAAACTGATGTAAGCAGCGCGTGCACTAACAAAGAAGAGCATCACGATGGTTAAAAAAACGGTTAAGTAAGAAAAAATGCGGAGGAAACCACGTGTGCGAAAACTGCTATAGATTGCAAAAGACAGCTTGATGACAATCGTTGCTGCAAAAATATTCTTGTTCCCGGTATTCCATTTTAAGCTCCCTATAAGGCTGTCAAGTGATGTGGTACCTAGTTCTTGTACAAAGCGGTATAACTCCATACTCACTTGATAAAACAGTGTAAATGTGATGACGAGAGCGACGGCCTTTATGTTGTTGCGCGCGGCATAGAGTAACATGAAAAGATTGGCAAAGATCCAGAAATTGGAAACATAGCCGGCGAGTGTCACTAACCCTTCGAGCGGACTGTAGGCTGCAAAGAGTGACAGCATCGCAAAGCAGATAAAACCGGCGTATAAAATCGGGATTATATTGGTAAAAAAGCGCTCAGAATTACTCCGGTACTTAGCGAAATTTCGAAAGATAAATATCGAGGCAAGTACGTTTATGATGTCCAGATAGAAACGATGTTGATATGAAGTATCAATAATTTGCTCCCGCGGGAGGATGTCAACGAGGAGATAAAATGCAATGAAAATCAAATATAAATAATTGCTGTAATCTGTCTTTTCCTTTACTTCTTTTGCTATTGGGGTTGCTTTTTTCTCCTGCGTAACTTTACGTTTTGCCATCTGAATGGGGGTATTATGTTTATTCAATATTTAGTTAACCTTTTTAACTACTAATATACGCAGTTTTATTTGATTTATAAACTTTGGTAACAAACTTTACTTAGTTAGATTTGTAGTTATACAAAAGAATACTATGCTGATAAAAATATATGAGGATAACCCGCAAGAGAAAGCAATACAGCAGGCGGTGGAAATCTTGAAAAAAGGTGGCGTAATTATTTATCCCACGGACACGATCTACGGTATTGGTTGTGATATCACGAATCAGAAAGCGATAGAAAGGGTTTGTCAAATTCGTGGGTTAAAACCTGATAAGTCAAATCTTTCATTTATATGTTATGATTTGACAGATATATCACAATATACACGGCCTTTTGATACATCGGTGTTTAGGGTATTAAAAAAAGCGTTGCCCGGCCCGTTTACCTTTATCTTTAATGCGAGTGGTCAAGTGCCTAAACTGTTGAGTTCTAAGAAAAAGACAGTGGGTATTCGTGTCCCTGATAATAATATTGTAAGAGCCATCGTAAAAGAGTTAGGTAATCCCATTGTTACGGCTTCGATCCGCGATGAAGACGATATCTTGGAGTATTCTACAGATCCAGAACTGATCTACGAAAAATACGCCGATTTGGTCGATCTGGTAATCGATGGCGGTTATGGTGATAATGTGCCTTCTACTGTGGTGGATGTTACGACAGGTGATTTTGAGGTTATTCGGGAAGGTAAAGGTGATTTGTCCGATTTTTTATAGACCACCGTCACGCTACATCCGTTATTCCTTATTGCCGTAAGCGAGATCGCCAGCATCACCCAATCCGGGAACGATATATGCTTTCGAGGTCATCTCATTATCTACAGCACCTACCCATAAGGTCGCTTCAGGAAGAAATGCTTGGACATGTTGTAATCCCTCTTCCGAAGCGATCACCACAGCGATATGTAGCTCCTTGATGTTATATTCCGCGAGAAGGTCGCGGCAGCAAAGTACTAAGCTGCGTCCTGTGGCCAGCATGGGATCTGCTATAATAACAATTCTTTCATCGAGATTTGGGGTGTTGCTGTACTTCTTATGTATTTCAAATTCACCACTTTTTTTAGTATGCCGGTAAGCCGCAATGAACGCATTGTCTGCACGATCAAATACATTTAAAAAACCTTGGTGAAAGGGAAGACCAGCGCGGATGATAGTTCCCAAGACCGGCTGCTCGGTCAGTTGGTTAACGGTTGCAATACCGAGCGGAGTTTCTACTGTTTGTGGTTCATATGTTAGTGTTTTGCTAATTTCATATGCCATAATTTCGCCCAAACGCTCTAAGTTTCGACGGAAGCGCATCCGATCCTGCTGGATATTGACATCTCTTAATTCTGCCAAAAAGTGGTTGGCTATACTGTTTTCTTTGGTGAGAATCGTTACCATAATATTAAATCGTATAGGATGTTATCTGTACTAAGGTAATACAATTAATTGATACTTTGTTTGGATAATCGTGACGGTAAGGCGATAAAAATATCTATTTTTTTTAGTATTTTTATAGCTTATTGAAAGCGGGTTACATGAAATTCAATTTAACATCAGATTATAAGCCTACGGGGGATCAACCACAGGCTATTAAAGAGTTGGTGGCAGGTTTGGAGCAGGGCGAGCAGTACCAGAACCTTCTGGGCGTGACGGGATCGGGGAAAACTTTTACGATTGCTAACGTTATTCAAGAGACACAAAGACCAACATTGATATTGAGTCATAATAAAACGTTGGCGGCACAACTCTACGGTGAGTTCAAGCAGTTTTTTCCAGAGAATGCGGTGAACTATTTTGTTTCTTACTATGATTACTACCAACCCGAAGCTTTTATCGCTTCATCCAATACATATATTGAAAAGGATTTAGCCATCAATGAGGAGATCGAAAAACTTCGATTAGCAACTACATCGTCGCTGATGTCAGGACGTCGTGATATTGTGGTGGTATCGTCGGTATCTTGTATTTATGGTATGGGGAATCCCGAAGATTTTTCACGATCGATCTTTCGTTTTGCTGTAGGGATGACCATTTCACGAAACGCTTTTTTACACCGATTAGTTGAAATTTTGTACGCACGTACAACGGCTGACTTTAAGCGAGGAACTTTCCGGGTGAAAGGGGATACCGTTGATATCTATCCGGCCTATTTAGACTGTGCTTTCCGCATTTCATTTTTTGGAGATGAGATTGATGAAATCAGTGAGATTGATCCCGTCTCGGCTAAGACCTTAAATAAAGTGGCGGATATAGCTTTGTTTCCTGCAAACTTATTTGTGACACCCAAAGAGAAATTTACGGAGTCAATATGGGCGATTCAGGATGAGCTGGTACAGCGCACAGCGCAGTTGGAGGAGGAAGGAAAAATGTTGGAAGCAAAACGTCTTGAGGAACGTGTAAATTACGATTTGGAGATGATGCGTGAACTCGGCTATTGCTCAGGAATTGAGAACTACTCCCGATTCTTTGACGGTAGAAAACCGGGGATGCGCCCCTTCTGTTTAATCGATTATTTCCCGGACGATTACCTGATGATTATTGATGAGAGCCATGTTACGCTACCGCAATTACGTGCGATGTATGGTGGTGACCGTTCCCGAAAGGTCTCTTTGGTTGAACATGGTTTCCGATTGCCGGCCGCTATGGATAATAGACCGCTTAACTTCTCTGAATTTGAATCTCTCACGAATCAAACGATCTACGTATCAGCGACGCCCGGGGATTATGAACTACAACAGACCGAAGGGGTTGTTGTAGAGCAAGTGATTCGCCCGACTGGTTTATTGGATCCTATAATTGAGGTGCATCCGGCGGTAAATCAGGTCGATGATTTTCTGGAAGAGGTTGACAAAACAATTAAAGAAGGTGGGCGAATTCTGGCAACGACGTTAACGAAACGGATGGCGGAGGAGCTGACTAAATATATGACGCGATTAAACGTTAAAGTGCGTTATATCCACTCCGAAATTAAAACATTGGAACGCGTAGAGATTTTGCGGGGACTTCGTTTGGGCGAGTTTGATGTACTGGTGGGCGTGAACTTGTTGCGTGAAGGGTTGGATCTTCCGGAGGTGACGTTAGTTGCGATTCTAGATGCGGATAAAGAGGGGTTCTTACGCTCGGAGCGTTCGTTGATCCAAACGATTGGCCGGGCCGCTCGGAATGATAAAGGGCGTGTAATTATGTATGCTGATAACATGACGCAGAGCATGCGTGTTACGATCGACGAAACAAACCGGAGACGCGAGAAACAGATTGCTTATAATACGGAGCATGGCATTATTCCGCGTACAGTCGGTAAGAGTCGCGAAGAGATTATGGAACAGACATCTGTTGCTGACTTTAAACCGGGCGAAGCGAAGGCGTATGTTGAACCGGATAGAGCATCGCTCTTGGCTGCGGATCCTGTCATGGAATACTTGGGCGAGAAAGATCTACGCAAAGCGATTGAGGTTGTCCGTAAGAAAATGGACAAAGCGGCGAAGGATATGGATTTCTTGGCTGCCGCTAAGTTCCGGGACGAAATGTATGCGATGGAACAATTGTTTAAAGAACGATTTGAATAAGATAAAGAAACGGGTTGAGACAAAGGTTTCAACCCGTTTCTTTATTATTTACGCTCTTCATATACTTTTTGACCATTATGCACCAAAGACCAGCAATGGGCTTCTTCAATAAACTGATATTCTTCATTTGAATATAAGAAATTAGCAACCCGATCCAGGATCATATTCTCGGTTTCCGGAATAAAAATCTCTGCTTTTTGCTTAGAGGGATCGATCAGCGCATATACGGCTTTTTCTTGTTGATCGCTTGGCGCATTCGCTAAAAGCATTTTTACACCACCTTCCCAAGGGCGGACACACTTTTGTTGAACAACAGACCATTGGTATCCGGCAGAGGGTATGCACCCCTGGCTATCCCTATCGTTGCCAACCACGGAGGAGCCTGTTTTACCATTTTGACAAGCAGCGAAAAACAAAGCTGCGAGAGGCAGTAGTACGTATAACTTCATAATTTGCTTTTAATAAGGCTGTTTCATAAATCGTACCAAAAAAGAGGTAAAAACAGCGGTGATAATTCATTTTTAAAGAAATGGTTGTTACTTTTACAATAATCTAAATAAAAGCTATTTGTTTTGATATTTTTGTAATTCTATGAAGAAGCCTATACTTGTTATAAAATTTGGTTCCGCCTCTATTACCGCAAAAGATGGGGAGATTGATGAACGTGTAGTCCTGGAGATTGCGCGACAAACGGCCATGTTGCAACCCAAGTATAACATTGTATTGGTCTCTTCTGGTGCTGTTGCAGCGGGAAAAAAATATTTGAAACAATATACAGGAACGTTGTCCGAGCGAAAAGCGGCAGCTGCTATCGGTAACCCCATGTTGGTAACGACGTATAGCAATTATTTTAGAGCTTTTAAGATCGCCTTGGCACAAAGTCTGTGTGAACGGCAACACTTTGCGAATAGAGATCAGTTTTTACAACTGAAAGACACGTATGAGGAGTTGTGGAAGAACAATGTTATTCCGATAGCGAATGAGAATGATGTAGTTAGTAACAAAGAATTGAAATTTTCGGATAACGATGAACTAGCTACATTGATTGCAGTTGGCTTTGGAGCAGAAAAGATCTTGTTTAGCACATCGGTTCCTGGTGTTTTGGATGCGAGTGGAAAGGTAGTGCCGGAAATCGCTGTTATCGACAAACAAGCACTTTCTTTGGCGCGTAAGGATAAATCGTCGGTAGGGTTAGGTGGTATGACCTCGAAGCTCAATTTTGCACGTCTGGCAAACCAAATGGGGATTGAGGCTGTGATCTTCAGTATGCAGACCGAAGATGGTATATTGAAAGCCGTGCAGGGACAAACAGGGACACGATGCCATGCACAGGCGAAGAAGATTTCCTCTCGAAATAAGTGGCTGGCTAGCGGGGGCTTGATCAAAGCTTTGGTGACGGTTGATCAAGGAGCAGAACAAGCCTTACTAAATCGGAAAAGTCTTTTAGCGGTTGGCGTTTTGCATATTAATCAAATTTTGGAAACAGGCGAGGTCTTTCAAATTGCGAATGAGCAAGGGGAGATTGTAGCTGTAGCGAAAGCGAAAGTAGATGTTATCGATGTAGCAGGTATCAAGGAGCAGAAGAATTTGGCCATTGCACATGCAGACGATATCGTATTATTGTAATGAAAAGTATTGAAAAACAATTGCATGACGCCAAAGAGGCGAGACATGCACTTCGAGGTAGTACCGATGCGGTAAAGACAACGTTTTTACTCGAACTTGGAGCGCGCTTGAAAGCAAGTGTAGCCGTGATCCTGGAGGAAAATAAAAAAGATCTAGAGCGGATGGATCCGGAAGATCCGAAGTATGACCGTTTGCTGTTGACCGAGGAGCGCATTGTTGCTTTGGCGGATAGTGTGTGCGGTATTGCTAAGCTATCAGATCCGACAGGTGTCATCCTTTCTTCAAAAATATTGGATAATGGATTGCACATCGAGAAGAAAACGGTGGCGTTGGGAGTGGTCGGCGTGATTTATGAATCTCGTCCGAATGTTACGATCGATGTCGCAGCGCTTTGCGTACGCTCAGGGAACGTTTGTGTACTTCGGGGAGGTACAGATGCCTGGTTTACCAATAATGCGCTGGTACGCCTTATTCAAGATGCTTTAGCAGATAGTGGATTGGATCGTCATATTGTACAGCTTTTGCCTACGGATCGTGCTTTTGTACAAGAACTTTTGACTGCGACGAAGTATGTGGATATAATCATCCCTCGTGGTTCACAATCCTTGATTAATTTTGTGCGCGAAAATGCGAAAGTGCCCGTTATTGAGACAGGAGCGGGAGTCTGCCATACGTATGTCGAGCGAACCGCCGATTTGAACAAAGCGGCACGCATAGTTGCCAATGCGAAGATTTCCAGACCATCGGTTTGCAACTCATTGGATACCGTACTTGTGGACAAGCTGGTTGCCATTGATTTTTTACGACTTTTACAGCCCTATTTTGCGGCGGATAATGTTGATGTTTTTGCTGATTATTATGCGTATAGTGCATTAGAGGAACTTGGTTACCCGACGCTACAGAGGGCTACGCCTGAAGATTTTGGGCGGGAATTCCTGGCGTTAGCTTGCTCTATCCGTGTGGTCGATAATATGGAGGAAGCTTTAACACATATTGGAGAATACTCCTCCAAACACTCGGAATGTATTGTGTCACAAGATGAGCTGCAAATTGACCGTTTTTTAGCAGCTGTCGACGCGGCAGCAGTCTATGCTAATGCATCCACTCGTTTTACCGATGGCGGAGAGTTTGGTTTAGGTGCAGAAATAGGTATTTCCACGCAGAAACTGCATGCACGGGGACCTTTTGCTTTGGAAAAGCTGGTAACCGAGAAATGGTTTGTGCGTGGAAATGGACAAATTCGTGCATAATAAAATGTTACTTCAGGATATCTCGTGCGATTACTAAACGTTGTATCTCTGAAGTGCCTTCATATATCTGGGTGATTTTAGCGTCACGCATGAGGCGTTCCACGTGATACTCCTTTACGTAGCCATAGCCACCGTGTATTTGAACTGCCTCAACGGTGGTCTTCATCGCGACCTCCGAAGCAAAAAGTTTCGCCATTGCGGCTTCTTTGCTATATGGTAGGCCTTGGTCTTTTAGCCACGCTGCTTTATACGTAAGTAAACGAGCCGCTTCAATTTCAACCTCCATATCGGCGAGCTTAAATTGAATAGCTTGATGCTCACTAATCGGCTTCCCAAACGTTTTACGTTCCTTAGAATAGGCCAAGGCAAGATCATATGCCCCCGCTGCAATTCCCAACGCTTGTGCCGCAATGCCAATACGGCCGCCATCTAAGGTTTTCATCGCAAACTTAAATCCGAATCCATCTGCTCCAATTCGGTTTTCCTTCGGCACTTTTACATCTGAAAAGAGGAGTGAGTGTGTATCGGAACTGCGAATGCCTAGTTTATTTTCTTTTGGACCAATGGTAAATCCATCCATTCCCTTTTCCACGATGAAAACATTAATACCGCGATGGGCCTTTTCTACATGGGTCTGTGCGATAATCAGGTAAATATCTGCGTTGCCACCATTGGTAATCCAATTTTTGGTGCCGTTAATGAGGTAATGGTCACCTTTATCTATCGCGGTAGTATGCTGTGAAGTTGCATCCGAACCCGCTTCTGGTTCGGATAACGCAAAAGCACCAAGCTTTTGACCGCTGGCCAGTGGTTTTAGATATTTCTCCTTTTGTTCTTCGGTACCAAATTCCTGCAGACCGTAAAGTACAAGAGAGTTGTGTGCGGACATAATTACACCGGCGGAGGCATCGATCTTGGAAATCTCTTCAATTGCGATCGCATAAGCTAGTGTATCCATGCCAGCACCATGATAAGCCGTTTCTACCATCATGCCCATAAAACCTAATTCGCCCATTTGCTTAACAAATTCAGTAGGAAAAATAGCGTGTTCATCGCGCTCAATAACGCCTGCTTTTAGGGTTTTTGCGAACTCGCGTGCAGCTTCTCGCAGGAGTTGATGGTCTTCGTTCAATTGGAATTGCATAACCTGTCTATATTGATATATTCAAATATACATTTATTTATTATGCAAGCATAGTAAATAAAACTTTTTTTTGTCATATCTGTTATTTAGTTATCGATATAAAATAAAATCTACTATATTAGTAGTATTAAATAAGTATCAACATTAAATTTAAAGACAATGAGTTTAAGACTAGGAGACGAAGCGCCTAACTTTCAGGCGAAAACAACAATAGGAGATATCGATTTTTATAATTATATCGATGGTAGCTGGGCGGTTCTTTATTCTCACCCTTCTGATTACACCCCTGTTTGCACGACTGAGTTAGGACGGACTGCACAGTTGAAAGGTGAGTTTGAAAAGCGTAACGTGAAGGTATTGGCATTGAGTGTCGATTCTGTTGCCGATCACCTGGATTGGATTAAAGATATTAACGAAACACAAAATACAACAGTGGATTTCCCTATTATTGCAGACGAGGATAAGAAGGTAGCTGAGTTGTATGACATGATCCATCCGAACGCTTTAGCGACGGCAACTGTACGTTCTGTCTTCGTAATTGGTCCCGATAAAAAGATTAAATTGACACTGACATACCCGGCTTCAACAGGGCGTAACTTTAATGAAATTCTTCGTGTGATCGATTCGTTACAGCTGACGGCTGATTATTCTGTAGCAACACCTGCTGATTGGAAAGATGGGGAGGATGTAATTGTCGTTCCTGCTATTAAAACGGAGGATATCGCTGGTAAGTTTCCAAAAGGGTTTAAAGAAATAAAACCTTATTTACGTACGACTCCACAACCGAACAAATAAAAAAACGGGCATCTAATTAGATGCCCGTTTTTTATTACTTAGATTTATTAATACACCTTAACTATATAAATGTAGTCTTGAAGTTTCTTGATCTGATCTGTCCGTGATAGGTGGTTTAAACTGTTTTTGTTCGTCAGGACCACATTACCACGTAATATATCTGCGGGGATACTATTGAGCGTCTCTATTAGGGCCTTTGTTTTTATGGCAAAGGCGGCACCGTCAATTCCTTTTTGTTTACCGCTAATGATACCGATGATATTACCTTCTTTATCCAGCACAGGTCCACCGCTATTTCCAGGGTTAACCGGAATGGATATTTGATAAGCCAATGTATCTCCTGCATACCCTGTGGAAGAGCTTAGGTAACCTTGTCCATACACCGCTTCATCCCGAGGGAAACCTATGGTGTAGATATCTTCTCCAAGTTCTGAATCTTGCTTTTTAAAGGTATAAGGTACATTTTTATGCGATTTAAATGTCGAATCGTTAATATGTAAGATTGCTAAATCTTTTTCCGCATTGGTAAAAATGATATCAGCCTTATAGGATTGTCCTTTATGGTTTTGCAGATGAATAGAATCGGCTCCGCTGATGACGTGATAGTTTGTGACAACATAACCGTCCTTGGTGATCATAAAACCGGTCGCTCCGTAATGAATAGCTTCGTTACTGGTGTTGCTATTGATATTCTTTATGGCATCGTTATGGGCGTTAACATTCCGTTTTACGGTATTCATATCTCGACGGAGCGCACTATAGTCGGATGACGTTTTTCGTAAATTGGAGTAATATCCCGTCAGCCATAAGGTGGAGAAAACAGAGATAATAGCAATCGCAGCAGCAACAGCAGCATTGAATTTATAGCGGTCCCAAAGTGAGACTACTTTAGTGGGCGCTTTAGGTTTTTCTTCCTGATGGAATGCCTCGGCGGCCGACTGTAGTGTCGCTTTGAAAGCAAGCCGATCTGCTGTAACTTGGATATTTTCTATTAAAGATTTGTGCTCCTCAAATCGGGCACGATATGGGGGATTCTCTGCGCAAAAAGACTCAAACCGTTCATTATCTTCCGGCGTAAGCTCTTTCCGCAGATACAAATCTGCCCAATCTATAAACTCTTGTTGACTTAAACTCCTCATTCTTCTAACTAACACTTTTGAAAAAAAACTTCTTCAGTCGCTGTAGGCATTTGTACTTTTGGGTCTTTGCGTTATCGGTATTGGTATAACCGAATTTTTCGCAAATATCTGCCATCGATTTGTTCAAGATATAGAAATCATAGAGAATCGTTTTACACGGTTCGCCTAATCCGGCTAAAGCCTGCTCCATTTGCAGCAGATTTTTTTCTATGGTTTCATGCTCCTGGACTGCATCTCCAGCCTCATCAGCAACCAGGGAGTCCTCATAGTCATCGATTGAATCTTTGCGATATTTGGACTCGCCTCGAGTAAGTTGTTTCAGCCACAAACGCTTAGAAACAGCATAAAGAAATGTTTTTAGCTTGCTTGAAAGTTCAAAGTCTCCTTTATTGATTTTGTCGTACAGGACCATAACGGTTTCCTGAAAGATATCTTGCGCTTCCTCCGAACTTCCACTATTGTTGATGATCATCTTCAATACTGGCGGGTAATACAGTTTATACAATTTCTGTACCGCCAAATTGTTCCCCTCTCGGATCCCTAGGATGATTTCCTCATCAATGCCAATGTCGCTTTTCTCCTTACTCACTTATTAATACCTTTTTAATCAAATAGTAACCTTGTTTCACAGAGGAATTTTTATTTTGTGAAATTTAGTCGGTACTAGGGGCTAATATATTCAAAAAAAAGACACCTAAAAAGTATGTTGTTCTTTAATTAGGTGTCTTTTTTATGGTGTAGTCACAAATTATGGCTGTGACTTTCTTTTTGGTGCATTCTTAGCTTTGCTTGTTGGACCGAAAACATTTCCCACCATTGTCATAGCGCAACGGAAACCAACCATAGCATTGGACTCATCTTGTTGCATGAAACGACGCGTCGCTGGATTTAACCAGTATGCACGATCGTTCCAAGAACCGCCCTTGAAAACACGACTTTTGTTGTTGATTAAGGTTGTTTTACCATAGAGCTCTTTCATCTCCTCATCATCAAAACCGCGGGCATCATATTGGTAGCTGCTTGCTGCATCTTCATTACCTTTAGCTGCCTGAAGCTCTTCCCATGTTTGTTTACGTGGCGCTTTTGCAGGTACTTTTACCGGACGTCCGTATTTGTCTTTCGCCAAAACACGGCCTTCTGCATTTTCGTATTTATTGTCCATAAATACATTACCACGGAAAGGGTTGAAGTCTTCAAAATCTTCAAACGATAGTTGGCGGTATACGTCGTTCACCCATTCGTTCACATTACCAGCCATATTATAAAGACCGAAATCGTTTGGTGCATAGCTTGTGACAGGCACGGTTATATCACCACCGTCGTTTAAGTCGCCTGCAACTCCCATATTATTACCGCTTGTAATTTTGAAGTTTGCTAACATGCGACCCTGATTTTTACGTTTATCGGAGCGCACGCCTAAACCACTCCAAGGATAAGTACGGCTATTTTCGATATTTCCTTGTACCGTATTGCCAATTAGACCTAAAGCGGCATATTCCCATTCGGCTTCTGTTGGTAGTCGGTATGGTTGTTTTAGGATACCGTCCTCCATGCGTACTGTACGTTTCGCTTCAGGGGCAGCACCAGGGCGATTATCTTTTGGCATATTTGGACCGTCAATACCTTCGCCTTTGAGCTGGCCGTTAAGGTAGATTTCCGTGTTGAAAGCGTCGCCTGTTGTTTTTTGTTCCGAGCGCGTTTTATAGTCGACCAACATGCCTGATTTACGCAATACGTTTTCATTGACACGGTCGGTACGCCACTGACAGTAGGCTGTTGCCTGTTCCCAAGAAACGCCAACTACGGGATAATCTTGGAATGACGGGTGACGTAAATATAGATTTACGTAAGGTTCATTATAGGATAACGGATGGCGCCAAACTAAGGAGTCGGGCAATGCATCATAGTACAGTTTACCATCATCTGGGAAATTTTGTGCGATCCAATGTAAGTACTCCAGCCAATCGGCATTAGATACCTCGGTTTCATCAATATAAAAAGAGGCAACCGTAACACGACGTTTCACATTGTCATAGGCATAGCCTAAGTCTTCGTTTAAACTTCCGCCCATTACAAATGTACCACCCTCTACAGCCACTAAACCCGGGCCTGGTGTTTCTTTCACTTTTCTGTTGATATGAAGGCCACCATTATTAGGATCGTTGTAGGCAACCCCAGTTTTGGGCGATACGTCACCACTCTTTCCCGACTTACTGATTTTACTACAAGCTGATAAAGCAATAAGGGAACAGATTGCCAATGTTAGTGGCACCATTTTCTTCATAACAAAGTATTTCTTGAACCTCATAAATTAAAATTATGAATTTAACTTTTCAAAAGTAAGAAATAAAATTTATTCTCTCTTAAAGATACAAGCTGATTTCGTACCAAGATGTTTGGTCGAAGTCTTAAAAAATGTTAAAATTCTAAAAGTGTGGTAGCCCGACTACAGAATGGTGATTCGTATATCTGCAATTAATGTCTAACTTCGTGAATTATGAAAATTAAAGTTGGTTTTGGATTTGATGTGCACCAAATAAAAGAGGGGCACCCATTTATTGTTGGTGGTGTTCAGTTGGAGCATCATGCCGGTGCGTTCGGGCATTCGGATGCGGATGTATTGGTGCATGCGATATGTGATGCTATTTTAGGGGCTGCTAACTTGGAAGATATTGGTTATCACTTCCCTAACACCGATATGAAGTGGAAGGGAATCAGTAGTTTGTTGCTGTTGAAAGAATGTATCCGACTTATTAGTGAGAAAAATTTTGTACTGGGAAACATTGACGCCATGCTTTGTCTGGAAGCACCGAAGATCAAGCCTTATATCCAGGCGATGAAAGCAAATATTGCAGAGGTGACAGGTTTGGATGTCGAGGATATTTCGATTAAGGCTACAACCAATGAAACGATGGGGTTTATAGGTCGACAAGAAGGTGTTGTAGCTTATGCCGTTTGTTTACTTGAAAAGAAGTAATTTTTAGTGTTTAATTGTGGCAGTTTTACTACGCTGTTGATAATTAACTATTTTTAAAATTTTTGTAGCTAAAATTTATTTGAATAATGGTATTTTTGTGTGAACTATTTGCCTGTCTTTTTGTTCAGGATAAAGATTGTCATATTCATGATTGTAAATATTAAGCATCGTATTTGCAAACGGCTTTCTATTGTGCCGTTGCTATTTGTTCTTCTGTTGTTTGTGGCATCTGCCTGTGGCCTCTTCAAAGGGAAGTCTGCAGCGGGAAAGAAATCAATTGATGATACAGCAAAGACCGATTTTTTTCAAAATCTAACATCGAAGTACAATATATTGTATAACTCCAACTTGATGTTAAATGCAGAGCGGAAAAGTATTTACAGCGGTGCAAATAAAAACTACCAGGTTCGATTAACGGTGTTTGATGAACCAACAGCGAATGGCGATCCACATAAAGCCATGGATTCTTTAATTCAAAAGGCATACAAAATTGTAAATACCAAGCAAGAAAGTAAATATATTCAAGAAGCTTATTATATCATTGGTCGTGCCTATTACCTTAAAGGGTCCTATTACACAGCTATTGAATTTTTTGATAAGTTGATCAAAGAGGCCGCAGATGCACCTTCCTATCGGCCGCTGGCTTATGCCTGGAAGTCACGATCTTTTTTGCAGATAGGGAAACCGGAGAAAGCGCTATCGGCCGTTGATTCGGCTTTTATGTTTCTGGATGAAAGCTTGAAGACCCGAACCTTTGTGAATGCGGCTAAGGCAAATGCCTTGATTCGTGTTGGTAAAGAGCTGGAGGCTATTCCTTTTTTAGAATATGCGATTGAATCCAATAAGGATCCTTACGACAAAAATAGATGGCGTTTCTTATTAGCGCAATTGTACGCGGACAATGGTCAGCGTGATCAGGCCTTCGGTTTGTTTGAAAAGATTGCAAAAGCTAATGTTCCCTATGATATGTCATTCGAGGCGAGCTTACAAGCCGCTTTTTTAACCGGGGCAATCCGTGGAGGGGCACTTGTCGAACGGGTGAAGCCACTGAAGTCTATGTTGAAGGAAGGAAAGAACGATGGATATAAAGATCAGATTTTATTTGAAATAGGCCGGATCTATCTGGCAGAAAATGATGAAGCACAAGCCTTTTCATATTTTAATAAATCCTTAGCAGAACCGAATCGCAATAGCTACCAAACGGCCGAAACGTATCTGACATACGGCGATTATCTTTTCCAAAAGAAAGACTATAAGCACGCACAAAACTACTATGATAGTCTTGCAACGGCTTTGCCTTCGGATTACACTGATGTAGATCGCGTTACGCGAAAATTGGCGTACATGTCAAAATTAACGGCCTTATACGAAAATAATCTTTGGCAAGATACGTTGATCAGTTTAGGAAAGCTAAATGAAAATGATCGTCAAGAGATGGTGGGGAAATATGCAGGTGCAAGTCTTATAATGAAACAAAAGCAACTGGAGCAAGAGGCTGCCCGCAATAAGAAAGGGAAAAAGGAAAAGGGACAACAAACTGGCACCTTTGTGAATAGCAATGTCTTGGCGTTGAACAATACGCCTACGAGTGCAGCTACAAGTAGCTTTACAGGGAACAAGTTTTATTTCAATAACCAAGATGCGATGCTGTTGGGGACTTCCGACTTTAAACGAAAGTGGGGAAATAGACAGTTAAAAGATGATTGGCGATTCTCGGGCGACAATACGCCTTCGTTAGTGGCTCAGACAGGGACTGTGGAGACAGCAAGTAAGGTGACTACACCAAAAGATACGTTTGATGCGGTTGCTTTTTTGGCCGCAGAGAAGAGCCGTTTCTTGGATTCAGTGCCGACAGTGCAAGGAGATTATGACAAGAGGTTAAAAATCGTACACGATAACATGATCGTGATCGGTAATATCTACCGTGACTATACGAAAGATAATAAGGATGCCATCATAGCCTACGAGTCTTTCTTAGCGCGTTTTCCGAATACTGCTGCGGGCGCAGAGATTTATTATTCACTGTACCGTATGTATGATGGGGTAGACGCGGTGAAAAGTGCCGCTTATAAAGATCGTCTGATTCAGATGTATCCAAATTCATTGCATGCAATGGTGGCTAAAGATCCCTATTATATGGATAAGATCAATCGGGATAAACGTGTGCTGGATCGTGCTTTTGAGAAGTTATTTGCGTTGTATACAGCAGGCGATCATGTTGCGGTTATTAAACAAGCAAATGAAGAGTTGGAAGGTGTTTTCCAACGTACCGGAATGGTGGCGCAAATTGAATACCTGAAAGCACTTGCTATTGGACGAGTTGGGCGGGTAGATGATTTTACCAATGCGTTAGGAAAGATTGTAGAGAAGTATCCGGAAGATAGTTTGGTTGTGCCTCTTGCAATGGAGAATATTGCATTTGTGGAGAAGAATCCATCCATGTTTGTTAATCGGGTGAATGCGCTTCAGGATATTGATAAAAGTCGCATCGCCTTTGTGGATGAACCAGATATGACCCCTTGGCCATCCTTGGATATTAATGGTGATTACCGTACTGGGGTTGCTATTATTAAGCCTAAACCGAAAGAAGATGTTATCGCTAAGGTAGAGGAGAAGCCGAAGGTTAAAGAAGAGAAGCCGAAAGAAGAGAAACCAAAGACGGAAGAAGAACGTAAGGAGATCGAGTTGCTTTTGGCTGGGGAGATGACGACCAAGGCAAAAGATATAAAAACAAATATTGGCGCTGCCAAAGTCGATGTTAATTTGCAGAAGAAGGAAGAAACGATTGTGGCTAATCTGGGGACAATTGAAGAAGAAGAGCAGCGTTTAGCCTTGGCACTTGGGCAACAAAAAACAGGTACGGGTGTGAATGCGGGGAAAGGGGTGAACACCAATGTTAAATTGGATGCTACAGGAGTTGATGTCGGTGAGGTTAAAATAAACTACGGTCCGAATGAATATCGGGATAAGAAGCTCTTCCCGGATAAAGGCACTTATTTCTTTACGGTCAATGTGAAAGATCCGCGCGTAAATCTGGCGCCAAGTCGATATGGTATCGGGCAGTTTAATCGTTCTCGATATGCGCGGGCGGAACTGAATCACCAATTGAAATTGGTTAATGCTGAAAATCAGCTTCTTTTTATCGGACCGTTCGAATCTTATGAAGAAGTGAAAACTTATGAGTCCAGAATATTACCTTTGCTTCCGGAATTGATGAAGATCCCGGTAGAGGATTACAATACTTTTATCATCACAAAAGAAGTAATTGGCACATTAACTGATGGTATTATGATTAAGAATTACCATCAAATATATATAGAGCAATAACACTATATTGAAATTCAATGAAAAGAGAGTCTAAGCAAAATCAGCTGACGGAGGAAGATGTAAAGAGATATACCAAAGGACTTTGGAAAATATTCTTAGCATGTGTTGCGATTGCTGTTTTATTTGTTGTAAGCGTACGAATAGGTGTTTTCGGGAAGTTACCTTCCTTTCAGGAATTAGAGAACCCCAAAAGTAATTTGGCATCTGAGGTACTATCAGAAGATCTAAAAGTTTTAGGTACATACTATAAACACAACCGATCGAATGTTAAATACAGTGAACTGTCACCATACTTGGTGCAGGCGTTAATTTCCACAGAAGATAAGCGTTTTTACGAACACTCGGGGATCGATTATTCCCGAACTATAACTTCTGTATTACATACATTGACAGGAAGTAAGCAAGGCGGTAGTACCATTACACAGCAGCTTGCTCTGAATCTATTTGCGGAACGCCGTGAACGGAGCACGATCAAACGTGTAATGCAGAAATTTCAGGAATGGTTAACGGCCGTTCGATTAGAGCGTAGCTATACCAAAGAAGAGATTATAACCATGTATTTTAATACCGTAGATTATGGGTATAAGAATACATATGGTATTAAGTCGGCTGCGCGGACTTTTTACAATACCACGCCAGATAAATTAACCGCTGATCAAGCTGCAATGTTGGTCGGTATGTTGAAAGGTACAACCTTATATTCGCCTGTAAAATATCCAGAAAATGCACTTGCGCGTCGGAATACCGTGCTGAATAATATGTCTGCACAATCGTTTATCTCTGCCGAGGAGGCGGAAACAGCGAAGGCCAAACCGATTAATCTAAAGTTGCGTATTTCTAATTACGGAGAAGGGTTAGCGCCTTATTTTAGAGCCGTACTGAAGGAAGAGATTAAGAAAGAATTTCAACGATTATCAATTACTAAGCCAGACGGTACGCCATATGATTTAGATAAAGATGGTCTGAAAATCTATACACCAATAAATTACGCGATGCAACAGTACGCGGAAGATGCACAAAAAGAATGGATGATGAAGTTGCAACGTGACTTTGACCGTCAGTATCGCAGTGCGGATCCTTTCCGTGGTGATAATGCAAAGCTTTTGGTGAGTGGAATGAGACGGTCTGATCGTTACCGTATGATGAAAGATGCGGGGCACTCGGAGGAGGAAATCAAAAAGGCTTTCAAGGAGAAGGTGCCTATGTCTTTGTTTACCTATAAAGGAAGTGTGGACACGGTAATGTCTCCGATGGATTCTATACGGTACAATAAATTGTTTCTCCGCAACGCCGTGATGTCTATGGAGCCTTCAACAGGCCATATCAAGGCATGGGTTGGTGGTATTGATTTTGAGCATTTTAAATTTGACCACGTGAAATTGGCGCAGCGTCAGGTCGGGTCAACAGCGAAACCATTTACCTATGCGGTAGCCATTGATAACGGCTATTCACCTTGTTTTACGGTGCCTAATCATTCCCGTAGCTACGGCGATTGGACCCCACGTGGAACAGTGCAAGGTGGAGATCCTATTACATTGAAAAATGCGCTTAAATATTCACAGAACTTTGCATCAGCCTATGTGATTAATGAAGTGGGAGCATCCAATGTAGCGGCTTTAACCAAGAAAATGGGAATTACTTCAAATGTACCGAGCTATCCTTCTATCTCTTTGGGAGCTTATGAAGCCTCTGTTTTTGATATGGTTGGTGCTTATTCGGCTTTTGTAAACCATGGAACATGGGTGGAGCCGACAATGATTTTACGTATTGAAGATAAAAATGGTACGCCGATTTATGAGCGCTCTCCGAAAGTCGTTAAAGTGATTAATAGCGAGTCCGCCTATATTATGGTTGATATGTTAAAAGGTGTAGTTGATGGTGGAACGGCTTCCCGTTTGCGACGAGCGGAGTATGGCGGGTTAACTAATCCAATCGGAGGTAAGACTGGTACAACGAATGACAACTCGGATGCGTGGTTCATTGGGATTACACCTGATTTGGTCACGGGTATTTGGACGGGGGCTGAAGATCGTGGTATTCGCTTCTATAGTATGGCTTCGGGACAAGGTGCTTCGGCCGCATTGCCAATATTTGGTTTGTATATGAAGAAAGTGTACAACGATAAAAGCCTGCATTATACGCAAGGTGATTTTCCGCAGCCACCGGGAGGATTGACGCGCGAGATAGACTGTAGCCGTTATGTTCCGTTTTATGGAACCGGTGGAGGCACCGAGGAACAAAGTTCGCTCGATGATGACCGACTCGGATTTTAGCAGTAGTTTATAGATACTTACTATTGCCGAACAATAAATTTTAACGAAATTTGTTGTTCGGCATTTTTTATTGATATGGATTCGTTTAATTACAGAGAAGAGTTAAAAAAGATACCCCACAAGTCGGGGGTTTATCAGTATTTCGATAAGAATGATGAACTCATTTATATTGGAAAAGCGAAAGACCTGCGGAATAGGGTAGGCTCTTATTTTGTAAATGAAGCACAGTTAAATGGTAAAACACGGGTATTGGTCCGTAAAATAAACCGAATAGCTTTCACGATTGTAGATACAGAAATTGATGCCTGGCTACTCGAGAACAACCTCATCAAGAAGTACAAGCCTCGTTATAATGTCTTGTTGAAAGATGATAAGACCTACCCTTGGATCGTGATCAAGAATGAACATTTCCCACGGATCTATTGGACGCGCCAGTATGTGAAAGATGGTTCCCGATATTATGGGCCTTACGCTTCGTTGGGGATGATGCATGTTATTTTGGATATGATCCGAGAATTGTTTCCGCTACGTACGTGCAATTTGAATTTAGCGCCCGAGAATATTGCGAAAGGGAAGTACAAGGTATGTCTCGAGTACCAAATCGGAAATTGTAAAGGACCTTGTGAAGGCTTTCAAACAGAAGTAGATTATAACCAAAATTTGATGGATATAAAAGACATTCTAAATGGGAAGATTTCGGTTGTTACAAGTCGTTTAAAAGAAGATATCCAACAAGCTGTTAACGAGCTGAATTTTGAGGGGGCGCACCTGTTGAAAAGTAAGTTGGATAAACTGTCTAATTACCAGAGTAAGTCTACGGTCGTGAGTTCTTCTATTACCAACGTCGATGTTTTCAGTATTGCCTCGGAGGATAATTATGCCTTTGTGAATTATCTGAAGGTGGTTCATGGGGTGGTTATTCAGACGCAGACGCTAGAAATGAAGAAACGGTTGGATGAAACGGAACAAGAATTATTGGCATTAGCTATACCGGAGATTAGGGGGCGCTTTAGAAGTACTTCGAGAGAAATAATCGTTCCCTTTGAGTTGGATATCGAGTCAGATGAATCGATTAAGTTTACCGTTCCTAAAGTTGGAGAAAAGAAAAACCTGTTAGAATTG
This sequence comes from Sphingobacterium psychroaquaticum, assembly GCF_900177625.1. Taxonomy (GTDB): domain Bacteria; phylum Bacteroidota; class Bacteroidia; order Sphingobacteriales; family Sphingobacteriaceae; genus Sphingobacterium; species Sphingobacterium psychroaquaticum. The sequence continues at coordinate 164,003 of NZ_FXAU01000008.1, read as the reverse complement.
TCTCTCAAGAACGTCGCCTATTTTAAAAAAGAACGTATGTTGCAGTATGAGCGTCTAAACCCAGAGGTGAAGACCGATAGAGTCTTAAAGCAAATGCAAAAAGATTTACGGATGAACGTTCTGCCGCGACATATAGAGTGTTTTGATAACTCGAATATTCAGGGTAGTTATCCCGTATCCGCCATTGTGGTGTTTAAGGATGCAAAGCCATCGAAAAAGGATTACCGGCATTTTAATGTAAAGACTGTGGTGGGGCCTGATGACTTTGCGACCATGGAGGAGGCTGTTTTTAGGCGCTATCGTCGTGTTTTAGATGAAGGTGGAGACTTACCTCAGTTGATCGTGATCGATGGTGGCAAGGGGCAATTAGGCGCGGCTATGAAGAGCTTGAAGTTGTTGGGGATTGAAAAGCAGCTGACTGTGATCGGAATTGCGAAGAGACTCGAAGAGTTATATTACCCAGGGGACCAATATCCATTGTATCTGGATAAGAAATCCGAAACATTGAAAGTGATACAGCATTTGCGGGATGAGGCACACCGTTTTGGTATTACGTTCCACCGGAATCAACGCAGCCGGAAGACTTTTGTGTCGGAGTTGGAGAATATTCCAGGAATCGGAAAGACCTCGGTGGAGAAATTATTAAAGACCTTTAAGTCAGCGAAGAAGGTTAAGGAGGCTTCGGATGAAGAGCTGCGGACGGTGTTGAACCAAAAGCAGCTTGTGGCGTTGCGCGCTTACTTTATGGAAGGTGCTGGATAAACCAAGCGAATAGTTAAGTGGGAACTACCGCTTAACTATGTACGTAATATTTCTAAATTTTTAGGGCATAAAAAAAGCCTTTAGTTTCCTAAAGGCTTGGTAGTAGCGGGGATCAGACTCGAACTGATGACCTTCGGGTTATGAGCCCGACGAGCTACCAACTGCTCCATCCCGCAATGTATTTTAAGTTTCTTCGAGCTAGGTGCATTGCCACCTAGCTCTTTTAGTAGCGGGGATCAGACTCGAACTGATGACCTTCGGGTTATGAGCCCGACGAGCTACCAACTGCTCCATCCCGCAATGTATTTTAAATTTCTTCGAGCTAGGTGCATTGCCACCTAGCTCTTTTAGTAGCGGGGATCAGACTCGAACTGATGACCTTCGGGTTATGAGCCCGACGAGCTACCAACTGCTCCACCCCGCAATATATTTTTATCTAAAATCTGCGTTGTTTTTGGTGAAACGCAAGATATCATTTCCTTTTATTGGAGCACAAAGATATTATTTGTTTCTTTGTATTCCAAATAAAGAACGCAAAAAATGTCGCATAAAGCAGGATTCGTAAGTATCATAGGCAAGCCGAATGCCGGTAAATCTACACTAATGAACTCATTAGTAGGAGAGAAGATGTCTATTATTACACCAAAAGCACAAACCACAAGGCACCGAATAATTGGTATTGTTAATGAAGAAAACTATCAAATTGTGTTTTCTGATACCCCGGGTGTGATAAAACCGAACTATTCATTGCAGGAATCGATGATGAATTTCGTGCAAGGATCGCTAATTGACGCGGATGTTATTCTTTTTGTTACAGATATACACGAGAAATACGATGAAAATGATGTCATCGAAAAATTGCGCAAGACAGCTTCTCCTGTAGCGGTGTTGATTAATAAAATCGATAAGTCGTCGGAAGAAGAGGTAATGAGTAAGGTTGAGTTCTGGAAAGAGAAAATCAATCCGGATGCTGTGTTTGCGATTTCGGCGAAACTGGAATACGGAGTGTCGGGGATCATGGAATATATTAAAGAAAAGCTTCCTGTCCATCCACCGTTTTACGCGAAGGATGAATTGACGGATCGTAATATGCGCTTCTTTGTTTCGGAGATTATTAGGGAGAAGGTATTTAAATTATACGATAAAGAAATTCCATACAGTACGGAAATTATTGTTAAGTCTTTCAAAGAGGAGGCTAAGATTACACGGATCGCAGCGGAGATTATTGTAGAGCGCGATTCGCAAAAAAATATTATCATCGGAAAAGGCGGGGAGATGATCAAGAAGGTGGGTACCTATGCACGACAGGATATTGAAACCTTTATTGATGGAAAAGTATTCCTAGAGCTGTTTGTTAAAGTTATTCCCGATTGGCGTAGTAAAAAGAACTACTTAAAGCAGTTTGGATACGACGACTAGTCTTTTATCTCTTGTTTAAGATTTTTATATCATGCTTCGTCAGAAATTGACGAAGCATTTTTTTTTGTAAAATGGAGCCGTATTTATAATCTACCTCCACTGATGGGATAAAAGGATAGGAATGCTTCTTTTTGCGTTATTGTATTGGAATGTTACATAATAATGCTAATGCTGTAATTGCCTATTATTTCCACATGTATTTATCAGGTTAAGCTTCTTGTTTTATAGTTGTTTATCAATCTTTTTACCTCCTGTCAATTATTTGTTTCCAGTATTTTACGGACTATTCATCGCTTTGTTTTTGCTGTAGAGTTGTAACTACTTTTTTGTTTTGCAATTCTTTTGTTATTTATTGTATTTCGTAAAATGTAAATTTTCCCACTCAGGGGTATTTTAAACAATGTTTTTGTCTTTGTTATTTATTGGATATGAATTAGTTGCAATGCAAACGTTTGTGTTATTTTACGCAAACGTTTTCGTTTAACATGGAATTTTTGATTAGGTTACTTTAAGTTAATTTGGTGCCAACTAGATTATGGTAATCTACTAGAAAAAGAAAACCCTAAAAGCAATTTTTATGACAAAGAGATCTACAAATCCCTTGTTCATCGGTAAGAGTTTTCGGTTGGCTTCTGTATTGATGCTGAGTGTTTCTGCGCCTTTGGTGCCAGTGCTTGGAAATACAGTGAATGCCTATGCGAATGTTTTTTATCAACAAACAGTAACCGGTCGAGTAACCTCCGCCAATGGGCCAGAGGCTGGTGTAACAGTGGCTGTAAAAGGTAGCCCTACACAGGCTACATTGACAGATGCACAAGGTAACTTCTCCATCCAAGCGAAAGCGGGTGAAACCCTCGTTTTCTCCGCGGTTGGATTTGAACCTTATAGCCAAGTGGTGCAAGGTAATGTAATGCAGGTTGTATTGAAAAGTAGTGATGAAGCCTTAGAGGAAGTTGTTGTGGTTGGTTATGGCGTTCAGAAAAAGGAAAGTCTAACTGGCGCGATGCAGGTGGTTAAAGGCGATGAGCTACGTGATATTACCAATCCGTCGGTGGAGAACATGCTGAACAGCAAAGTTTCCGGAGCATACGTTTCTCCGGGGTCAGGTCAGCCGGGATCAAGAGGAGCTGTTGTTATTCGTGGTCAAGCAACCTTAAATGGAACTGCAAGCCCGTTATGGGTAATCGATGGTGTAATTGTAGGGTCTAGCGCAGGAGATTTAAACCCCGATGATATCGAAACGATGACGGTCTTGAAAGATGCTGCGTCGACGGCGATCTACGGTTCTCAGGGTGCGAACGGTGTTGTGTTAGTGAAAACGAAGGGCGCAAAAGTTGGTAAAACATCGTTGAATATATCTTCACGTGCTGGTTTCAATACATTGAACAACGGTAATGTAGAAATGATGAATGGTGAGGAGTTGTATGACTATTATGCTTCTTTTCAGAATGCCAACACTATCTCTTTTCCACGTTGGAATGCTGATTTACGGAACAGCAACTTCGATTGGTGGAAATTAGCAACCAAGAGTGGGTTTGTACAGAACCATAACGTTTCTGTTTCTAGTGGTACAGAGAAACTACAATCGTTCTTCTCATTAGGTATGTATGATGAAAAGGGAGCTGTTAAAGGGTATGATTACAAACGTTACAACGCGCGTATCACACAGGTATATAAACCCTTTGATTGGTTATCTATCAAACCTGCTATTTCAGGTGCTCGTCGTGGCGTAGAAGACAGACAATACTCGGTAACGGCGATGTATTCTAATTTGCCTTGGGATAGTCCGTTTGATGCCAATGGTAAACTAGAGCCGCACCGCTCTCCAAACTGGGTGAATAGCGCAAGTACAAACTACTTATACGATTTGCAGTGGAACCATTCTTCCAATGTGAACTATGAATTGATGGGTAATTTGGATTTTGATGTTAAATTGACTAGTTGGTTAACTTTCAATTCGGTTAATAACTATCGTTATATTACGTATTCAGGTGCTGGATATACTGATCCGAGATCTAATGGCGGCTTGAGTGTAGGCGGAAGGATTACCGACTATCGTTCGGAGTCAGCCAGACGATACACCAGTCAGATGTTGACCGTTAATAAATCATGGGGGCCACATACTTTGTTTGCGGTTGGTGGTTACGAATTTAATGACTACTGGGGTAAGACATTAGATGCTTATGGGGTTGGATTTTTGCCAGGCTTTGAAGTTTTAGATGTTGTGGCTAAACCAGAGCGTACTAAAGGTGGTATCAGTGAGTGGGCGATGCAGTCGATGATTTCCAAAGCGAACTATACGTATGATGGAAAATATTTGATCGAGGGGTCTTTGCGTCGTGATGGAGCTTCAAACTTTGGTACTAATGCGAAATATGGAAATTTCTTCTCCATTAGTGGAGGATGGAACATCCATAGGGAGAATTGGTTTAAAGCGGATTATGTTGATGCGTTAAAGCTACGCGCTTCCTATGGTTCTGCAGGTAACCGTCCAAGCTCGCTGTATCCACAGTACAATCTATACTCCGTCACAACTAATTATAATGGAGGCGCTGGTGCTTTGATCGCGCAGGCAGGCAATAAGGACTTGACATGGGAACAGACTTACACAACGGGTGTTGGTGTGGATGCTGCTTTTTTCCAGAACAGACTTCGTGCAACTGTAGATTATTATAATAAAAATACAGACAATATTATCTACCAAGTGCCAATCAGTGAACTGATGGGGATCGGCGCAATGTGGCAGAATGTTGGGGAGATGAACAATAAAGGTATCGAGATTTCTGTGGGAGCAGATATTATCCGGACAAATGATTTGTTGTGGAGTTTTGATATCAATGTGGGGCACAATACGAATAAGTTAGTGAACTTGTACCCGACAAAAAATGCGGATGGAAGTTACACGGTTAAACCGCTTATTATAGGCGACGGTATGAATATCGCGGGATCGGCGCAACGCATCCTGCAGCCGGGCTTACCTGTCGATACCTATTATCTAAAAGAGTGGGCTGGTGTGAATACAGAAACAGGTGCGCCAATGTGGTACAAAGTAACGCGTGATGCCAACGGTAATGAAACGGATCGTACCACAACATCGAACTATGCACAAGCAACTTTCGAAAAGTTGGATAAAGCATCGCCGAAGCTATTTGGTGGTTTCTCTACCGCTTTACAGTATAAAAAATTTGATTTAAGTGCAACCTTTGGTTATTCGTTGGGCGGTAAAATCTATAATTACGCTCGTCAAGAATATGATTCAGATGGTACGTATACAGACAGAAACCAGATGAAACTACAAGATGGTTGGAGCCGTTGGGAAAAACCAGGCGATGTAGCGACGCACCCTGTGGCGAAGTATAACAATAAGGATCAAGGAAACCAACCGTCTTCACGTTTTGTTGAGGATAATGATTTCCTACGCTTACGTGCACTAAATGTTGGTTACAATTTCAATTTAAGCCAGTATAAAATTAAGAATCTTCGCGTGTTCTTCTCGGGTGAAAACCTATTTGTTTGGACTAATTACTCGGGTGTAGATCCAGAAATCCCAGCCAACGATGGCGCAGTCCTAGGATCGGCAGGTCCGGGAGTGTATCCGGCTACGCGCAAGTATATGCTTGGATTGAATGTTTCATTTTAATGATTGAAAATACATGAAAAAGATATTTATAGCTCTATTGGCATCTGTTGCATTGGTGTCATGTGAATTAGAAAAAGAACCCTATGGATCGATGGATACCGGACAAATTACCCAAGATCCGGAAGCGGTAATCGATGCGTTGATGAATGGTACGTATGCGCAATTAAAAGCATGGTCTGACCCCATGCACAGAGCCGGGGAATATGCGGGGGATAATATGATGATTCGTGGTTCGTCTACTGACGCTTTTTACGAATTCATCTCGTTTTCGCGTACGCCAAATAATGGCCGCCTGAACCAGTTTTGGTCTGCCGGTTATAAGGCAATAGCGCAGTCTTCCAATATCATCAACATGGTAAAGGAAGGACAAAATGCAGAATTAGATAATAGATTAGGCGAGTGTTATTACATCCGTGGATTGATGTATTTTTACTTAGTTCGCGCGTATGGTCGTCCTTACTATGATAATCCAAGTGTAAATTTGGGTATGCCTCTTGTAAATGGTACACCAGATGATGTTGTGAACATTACGCTTCCTGACCGTGCGACAGTAAAAGAAACATACGAGCAGATTATAGCGGATCTGAAAAAAGCAGAAACGATGATCACAAAGGATAAAGGCCCTATTTTTGCTTCTAAAGCAGCTGTTCAAGCAATCCTTTCGCGTGTGTACTTGTACATGAGTGGTACGTACGAATCGCCAAATGCGGAGTATGCACAACTATCGATTGATTACGCGAATAAAGTAATCAACTCAGGGGAACATGCTTTACTTGGGAGAGAGCAATTTATGAAGTACAATACCTTTACCCCAGAAAACAATCCAGAGACCATTTTTGCGGTTAAGCGTCTAGCATCGGAGTATTCCGGTAGCGACCATTACTATGGTATTGGTGGTATGTATGCGAATATCGGTGGTCAAGGTTGGGGCGAGATGTATGCGAGTGCGAAGTATATTGACCTGTTGAACGAAACAGGTCGCAATGATTGGCGTCCAAGTAAGTACAAGATAGTAGATGCGCGTGCTGCATTTATCGAACCGACTTATAGAAAGGATGCGACAACTGGTGCGTTTACCGAAGTTTTTCGCTTTATTAAAGAAGATGGGAAAGATGTGTTGAATTATGCGCAGTTGACAGTAGCACGTAATGGAAATACAATTACGTGTTCAGAGACTATTGATAAAGTGGTAACAACCTATACGTTAACACCGGTAGACGCTGCGCAAGAAATCTATTCGATCACGTATAAAGACGGTAAGACATATCAAGGTGTCTTGGATAACTTCATTACATTGAATCGGGTGTATCCACAATTCTATATTACGAAAGCATCGCGTGAAGGTGAAGATTCACATTTGCACTCTCCTGTAATCAGTCGTTTGGGCGAAATTTATTTGAACCGTGCAGAGGCGTACGCGAAATTGGGTAATTACAGCGCCGCATTAAGTGATTTGAATACGATTCGTACACGTTCTATTGTGGGTGGTGGTTATGCTTCATTAGATGCTTCAAATGCAAGTTTGCGTATCGATAAAGAGCGTCAATTGGAGTTGGCTTACCAGGCCGAACGTAGCTATGACGTATTCCGTAACGGTGGTTCACTAACACGTCAGTATCCTGGTCCACATGCGCAATTTGAAGAGATTACAGCGAAGGATTACCGTGTTATTTATTTTATTCCGCAACGTGCAATAGATACGCACCCAGGAGCCCTTACACAAAATCCAACACAATAATCAATACCGATTATTTGGTATATCAAATGGCTTTGCTTCATCGCAAAGCCATTTTTTTATTGCGCCTTAATAATAGCGTATTTTATTGTAACTTTGTGCCCTTGTATTTAGTATAATACAGACATAAAAATTTAGTTGCCGTGAGGTAACGCGCGAGAAAAATAATACGAAAGATATGGCAAATATTGTTGCAATTGTAGGTCGTCCGAACGTCGGAAAATCGACCTTGTTTAACCGCTTGACGGAAAGTCGTAAAGCTATTGTAGATGACTTTAGCGGGGTTACCCGTGACCGCCACTATGAAACTGCAGAATGGATTGGTAAGAAATTTACCGTAATCGATACAGGTGGTTTTGTACATGGTTCGGATGACATCTTCGAAGAGGCTATTCGTGACCAAGTACATATTGCCATTGACGAGGCTTCGGTTATCGTTTTTATGGTCGATGTAACGACAGGTATTACGGACCTGGACGATGAGATTGCCGATATTTTACGCCGTAGTTCAAAGCCGGTGTATGTTGTTGCTAATAAAGTAGACCATGCTAAGCTGCACCATGACTCTGCGGAGTTTTATGCTTTCGGCTTAGGTGATATATATAACGTTTCTTCGGCAACAGGGTCGGGAACAGGGGAGTTGTTAGATGCGGTTGTGTCGCACTTTCCAGAACCCGAAGAAGAGGAAGAAACAACCCTTCCTAAAGTTACCATCGTAGGTCGTCCGAATGTCGGGAAATCATCCCTAACGAATGCACTTCTAGGTGTCGATCGTAACATCGTTACCGATATTGCAGGTACAACGCGTGACTCGATTCGTATTCACTACAATCAGTTTGGACATGAGTTCTTGTTGATCGATACAGCCGGTGTACGTCGTAAGAGTAAGGTGAGGGAAGATATCGAGTTTTACTCGGTCATGCGTACCATCAAAGCCCTAGAAGACTCTGATGTTGTCGTGTTGATGATTGATGCCAACGACGGAATCGAAGCACAAGATATCAATATCTTCCACTTGGCGGAGAAAAATAAAAAAGGAATTGTGATTGTTGTTAATAAATGGGATACCATTGAAAAGGACAACAAAACAATGAAGGAATTTGAAGCGAAGATCAAAGAGAAAATCGCACCTTTCACGGATATTCCTATTGTCTTCACTTCGGTGACGGAGAAACAACGTATATTCAAAGTAGTGGAAACAGCGATGGAGGTATACAACAATAAAATGAAGAAAATCCCTACGTCGAAATTGAACGATGTAATGCTTCATGTGATTGAAAACTATCCGCCGCCTGCAACCAAAGGAAAATACATTAAGATCAAATATGCAACGCAGCTACCAGGAAGAGCACCTATGTTTGCTTTCTTCTGTAATCTGCCGCAATATATCAAAGATCCTTACAAGCGCTTTGTAGAGAATAAATTACGTGATAATTTTGATTTTACTGGCGTGCCTATTCAAATCTATTTCAGACAAAAATAATCTTTGCGATTTCATTTATATATGGAAAACAATCTCGTTCTCTACAACACACTAACGCGGACTAAGGAAAAGTTTGAACCATTAAATGCACCTTTTGTGGGCATGTATGTCTGTGGACCTACTGTATACAGTGATGTGCATTTGGGAAACTGTCGGACGTTCGTGTCGTTTGATCTTATCTTTCGCTATCTCTTACATTTGGGTTTCAAGGTACGTTATGTACGAAATATCACAGATGCAGGGCATTTGGAAGGTGATCGGGACGAGGGAGATGACAAATTTGCGAAGAAAGCGAAGTTGGAACAGTTGGAGCCGATGGAGATTGTACAAAAGTACACCCTGGGTTTCCACGATGTGTTACGTTTATTTAATACTATTCCACCGAGCATTGAACCTACCGCGACAGGGCATATCTCTGAGCAGATCGAGATGGTGAAACAGATCATCGAGAATGGTTATGCCTACGAAGTAAACGGTACCGTTTACTTTGATGTGGAGAAGTATGTGGAGAAACATGACTACACGATGCTTACCAACCGTAAGCTGGAAGATATGTTGAACAATACACGTGAACTGGGTGGTCAGGATGAAAAGAAAGGCCGTTTAGATTTTGCGTTGTGGATTAAGGCCAAGCCAGAACATATCATGCGCTGGCCTTCACCGTGGAGCGTTGGGTTTCCGGGTTGGCATATTGAGTGTTCAGCGATGAGCAGCAAGTACCTGGGTGCACAGTTTGATATCCACGGTGGTGGGATGGACTTGGCAGCTACGCACCATACCAACGAGATTGCACAATCGGAAGCTTGTAACCATGTGCAGCCAGCAAAATACTGGATGCATACCAATATGTTGACGGTTAATGGCGCACGGATGTCCAAATCATCGGGTAACGGGTTTTTACCGCACGAGCTCTTCACGGGGAATCACCCGTTGTTAACGCGTGGATATTCGCCAATGGCAGTGCGCTTTTTTATGATGCAAGCGCATTATAGAAGTACGCTCGATTTCTCAAATGATGCTCTAGAGGCTGCTGATAAAGGTTATAAACGCCTGATGAGTGCGATTGCACTTTTGGATAAAATTCAGCCGACAGCCAAAGGAAAATCAACAGTTGATATCGTACAGGTGCGTCAAAATTGCTACGCAGCAATGGATGATGATTTCAATAGTCCGGTGTTAATTGCTGAGTTGTTTGAGCTTGTTCGTTATATCAACGCGGTGTACGATGGCAAAGCAGTGATGGATGTTGATACTTTGACCGAGGTTAAAGCTTTGGTGCAAAACTTTGTGTTTGATGTTTTGGGCTTAAAAGATGATGTATTAGGAGCCGACACAGATAGTATGGATGACTTGATGCAAATTATTATCAATATTAGAAACGAAGCAAAGAAGAATAAGGACTTTACAACATCAGATACAATTCGGGAAGAACTTAATGCTATTGGTATTCAATTGAAAGATAGCAAAGACGGGACACTTTGGAATAAGATTTGATTATAAGAACCCAAAGTTTTATTGATGAAGTTAATACCTACCTATTCCCTCGTTACGTGCTTGCTTAGTGCTTCTGTACTTACCGTACAGGCGCAGCTGCCGGAGCGTGTCGGAAGCTTAATATCGGCTGATCGTACAGCTGCTAATATTTCGAAAACATTAAATCCGCATCAGGCTTTATTATCGATTGTCGATAAGGAGTCTACGCTTTTTGTACCTTCTCCGGTGAATGCTTTGAACTATTTGAATAATAGACCCAATATTCCGGATGTCATGAGCTGGGAGCCTAATTTTGCTTTGGTTTCCAAGAGTATGGACTGGGGGGTTACTTCTGGCCCCATGGAGTTTCAGAAGGTAGGGGCTGTAAAGCGTAATGGTCAGTATTTGACGGTTTGGCGTAGAGATAAAAAGGGAAATTGGAAAGTACACATTCGTGCGGAGGTTGAGAACTACGGTAAAGGTGGAAAATCAGATTTAATTTATTACGAACCAGATAACTCCTGGTACTTAAAACATCGTTCTAAAGTAAGGTTACAGCAACGTGAAGAGGTGGTGACGCAGAGTGATGAGTTGTTTTCTACCGTGCTGAAAGCAAACAATGAAGCGGCCTTTAGTGAGTTCCTCTCAGATGACGTGCGTTACTATTATCCGTGGGAAGATGAGATTGAAGGGAAAGCGAATGTGCTTGCTTTCTTGAAAAAGAAACGTATTGAGATTACAACAGAACCAACAGGCGTTGGACGTGCGTATAGCGGAGAGTATGCGTACACTTCAGGTACAGCAACGGTGCGATCCAAGGAAAAACTTGTTAAGTTCAATTATATCCGCATCTGGCAATTAAAAGATGATTACCAATGGCGGGTTATTATGGAGATGATGTTCGAAAGATAAGAACCAATCCATAAAAAGAAAGCGGCTGATTTAATTTAAATCAGCCGCTTTCTTTTTATATCCGTCCTTTTCTTTTATTCGTTATTTGCTAAAGATGTTCCAGTTTTAGTCATCCATAACTTTAGCTCATCACACTTTAGGAAGTCTTCATTGATGTCGATAAATGTATTTTCTTTACGTTGTTCAAACCATTCACTAAGCATTCGGTTTGTTTTATCCTGTTTGGCTGCTTCTTGTATTTTGGCGAAGTCTTGTGCTAGGTTCGCCTTGTGCGGTGCAATTCTGGACTTCAGGTACATAAACTTATATACATCGCTGCCCATTCTGTCTTTCGCACGGAAAGATTTTGAATATTTTCCTACTTCAAGCGGGTCAACCGCTGTAAATGTTTCGGCTTCTAATTTATTTACCGGAATAAGGCCCGTACGATCTTCTTCATTCATAATCATACCACCGGTATATTTTGTTTCGTTATTTTCAGAGTAAAGCGAAGCTGCAGTATGGAAACTAATTTTGCCGGCAACCACCTTGTCGTAGATACTGTCAATTTTTGCTTTTGCACGATCGAGACTCGCTGTCGTTGGTTTAGATTTAATCAAGACGTGGCGAACGTTAACTTCCTCGCCTCTGCGCTGCAAGACCTGTAAGAAGTGGAAACCATACATGGTTTCAAAGACCGGAGATACCTCACCTTCTTTCAAACGGAAAGCCATGGCTGAAAATTCTTTTACATAGTTGTCACGGGTTGCAAATCCTAATTCACCACCGTAGGGCGCAGAACCATCTTCTGAATATAAACGCGCTATGGTACCAAAATCAGAACCATCGATCACTTGTTTTCTATACCCTTCTGCTTTTTGTCTAAATTGATCTTTTTCTTCTTTTGTTAAAACGGGATTGATGACAATCTCGCCAACTTCTACTTCCGTATTGAAGTACGGTAAGCTGTCTTGATTTAAGCCCTCGAAATAACGTTTCACCTCTTGTGGGGTAACATTGATTGCCGACACAATATTTTGTTGCATCTTTTGCGCTTTCAATTGTTCCGAAATGTTAGGACGCATTTCTTCTTTGTACTGTAATAAAGAACGGTTCAAGAATTCTTCCAGACGTTCCTTTCCTCCTGCTTGACGTACCATCATTTGCATACGACGGTTTAAGTTGTCATCTACTTCTGCTTCTGACACCTCGATGGAGTCGATAATAGCTTGTTGAGAAAGCAACTTTTGAGTTACCAGCTGCTGTAGTAAATAACACTTAATGGTCTCATTTGGTTTTTCACCTTGTGCCAAATGCTGGGCATATTGCATTTCAACATCTGATTGCAAGATAATACTGGAGCCCACCGTGGCAACGACACGATCCACCAAACGGCTTTGTCCCATTAAATTGCTAACACCAAAAAATGCTACTATAGCTAATAAACTGATATATTTCTTCATCATATACTATCTTCTGATCAACGCTTTTAAGCGTTTCCAAAGTTACTAATTCTTTGCACGCTAAGTTATTAAAAATGTTAAATATTAATTTGCCTTTAACCATATTTAACAGGGGGAATTTTGTATTTCTTTTGAAATAATACGTAACTTGTCAATGCCATCAAAGGAGGTAGATTTATGAAACAGACATTAGTTATTATTTTATCGTTTTTAACACTTCAAGGGGCTGCACAACAGGTTCCTTTTTTTGTGGGTACATATACCGATAAGGGCAGTCAGGGTATTTATTTCTATATGTTTGATACGAAGATTGGTACAACAGATCTTTATGCAACCACATCGGCAGAGAACCCCTCCTTTGTTGCAAAGTCTACCGATGGAAAAATGGTGTATGCGGTAAATGAGATGGGAGATCAAACGGCCGCCGTATCGGCCTATGCTTTTGATGGCGATAATCTATCGTTTGTCAATACATTGCCGACAAATGGTTCGTATCCTTGTCACATTGCTGTGAGTCAACGGGATCCGCTTGTTGTGGTGTCTAATTATGGCGGCGGATCGGCATCGGTATATAACTTGGAAAAAGACGGTAGCCTGGGACGCATGGTGCAGCATATTCAACATACCGGAAGTGGACCAAATAAGGACCGTCAAGGTGCTTCACACGTGCACTCCGCTTTTTTTACACCAGATTATAAACATGTATACCTTCAGGATTTAGGCTCGGACAAGATTACTATTTATGCTGTGGATAAAGAAAAAGGGGATTATGTACTGAAGGAAGAATCTACCTTGGCTACGCCCGCTGGCGGCGGCCCGAGACATATTGTTTTTGATGAAAAGGGCAAGAATTTATATGTGTTGCTTGAAATGAGTGCGGAAGTTGTGCACTACCGTAAGGATGGGCACAAATGGGAGCTCTTAACCGTTTCTTCTATCAATGCTGATGATTTTAAAGGAGAGAATGGGGCCGCGGAAATTAAACTTTCAAAAGACGGTAAGTTCTTATACGCCTCCAATCGGGGGGAGGCCAACTCTATTGCTTTATTTTCTGTAGATAAGGGCGGTGAATTAAAGCGGGTTAACGTATATTCCACGAAAGGGAAAGGACCACGGAACTTTAATTTATCACCCGATGAGAAGTATCTGTTGGTCGCCAATCAGTATACTAATAATATTGTGATCTTCCCGCGCAACGCAGCGACCGGAGAGCTGAGTGATGAAACACGAGAAATTAGAGTGGCAAGTCCGGTTTGCATCGCATTCTAGTAGCGATGTAAACTAGCGAAGGTGTCTAAAAAAACCTTTTTTCTGCTGTTATCCGGAGCTATTTCACACTGAGCTTGTCGAAGTGTTATGGAAGGATAAACAGCACTTTTGGCAATACATTGTGTATTTCGATAGGTCTGCGTACCGCAGGCAGGTTCAACATGATAATTTATTGCCTTTTTTGCCGCCCTACCCCATAAGCTACAGACAAATAACTATCAAATTACTTTGTCTCTTTTGATGTTTCGGCGATGTTTCCACGTTCATCGGTGCCTTCATCAGGATGGTTCTCTAATTCGTGCGTTTCCTTGTTGTACATTCCTGCAAGTTCATCAACAACTGTTCCTTTCCAAAGTGGTGTGCCCGTAAAATAAGCGGCACGCCCAATCATATGTGCTGCAATAGGTGCAGTGATGATAAGGAAGAAGATGATCGCGATAGCTTTGGTTGTAACCGAGACATCTGGGAACATAATGGCAGCACAGATTAATAACAAACCGACGCCGAGTGTAGAAGCCTTAACGGTCACAGAGAGGCGGAGGTAAAAATCGGGCATGCGTAAAATACCAATGGACGCAAATAATATAGAAAGTGCTCCTCCTGTGCTGAGGAGGGCTAGGATTATTTTAATCATCTTTTTGTTTTTCAATATAGTAAGCAAAAGCAACAGTGCCTAGGAAGGCAATCAGTGCAAGAATAATCGCGACATCCAGTAGTACCTTTTGGTTGGAGCGTATGCTGTAAACCGTAATGATACCAATCCCGATGGTAATGATTAGATCCAATGCAATAACACGATCGACTACGGAAGGCCCTTTAAAAAGACGGATAAATACCAGCATAACCGATATGGCCAATATGGGGAGGATAACATAGTCAAAATAGGTTTCTAAAGTAATCATCGTAATATTTCTAATAGTCTTCTTTCCAATCCTGTTTTTGTTTCGCGAACGAAAGCTTCGGGCGTGGTCAGGTACATGACATGTATATAGATTGTCTTTTTATCTTCGCTGATGTCAATGATAAGTGTGCCTGGTGTCAGGGAGATCATTGTCGTCAATAAATTGATTTCAAAATCCGTTCGCGCATTCATCGGATACTTCACAATCCCCGGTGTGAAAAAGTAACGGGGTGTAATCACATCGAAGGCAACTTGGATATTTGACTTGATAAGTTGGTATAAAAAGTAAAAAATAAAGCTTATCACCTTAGGTACGCGATAGAAATACCGTTGATCGGTTTCATTTCGGTTCATGATCCATAGGACGAAAAATCCCAGCATAAAACCGAACAGGAAGTTGGTATAAAAGAGAGAACCGGTCAGCGCTACCCAAATACCGGACAGCAGGAGGTTCATTAAAAAGTTCTTTATCATACGCTATCTATTAGTCCCTAACACGGCATTAATGTAAGGGGTCGTGTCCATTAATTCATTACTTATCTGCTCCGCAACGTGTACTACCCGTTCTGCGTTGAGGCCAATATAGAGGGTGGCCGCCGCTAAAATAGCAATAGGTAGTATCATGAGGAGCTTACGGTATAACTGCATCGGCTTAAAGCGATCATCAATCGTAACACCTTCTGGTGTGTTTTTCCAAAAAACCTGTGCCCACATATTGGCGATGACATACATGGTTACGAAACTTCCAATGATGAGCGCGATTACGAAGAAATACTGTTGCTGTGTGAAGGCTTCTTGGAAGAGAAGGATTTTTGGCCAAAAGCCGGATAATGGTGGAATTCCGACCAATGAGAACAATACGAGCGCAATCAGTAATGATATTTTTGGGTAATCTTTATACAGTCCACCAAGCTTGTTCATATCTAAGGTGCCCCGAAGTTGGCGGATGACCCCAGCAATCAAGAACATATTTGTCTTAACCATGATATCGTGAATCAGGTAAAAGACGGTCCCCATCAATGCGACCTGACTGAATAGGGCAATACCACCTATCATAAAACCAATGTGACACACAATCAAGTAAGAAAACAAACGGCGTACATTTGTCTTGATTAGTGCGCCAAAGCCGCCGGTAACAATAGTGAAAACGGCCATCACCATTAATAAGGTTCGTGTGAAATCATCTGGGATGAAAATCAAACTAAAAACACGCAGTAAAGCATAGATCCCTACCTTAGTCAACAAGCCTCCAAACGTGGCGGCTACTGCCGATGGTGGGGTATGGTAGGACGATGGTAACCAATAATAGAGTGGGAATACAGCCGATTTGATACCAAAGCCAATAATAAAAAAACAAGAGGTAATGCCTATTAAGGTTTTGTTTTGTACCGCTTGGATTTTAATGGCGAGGTCCGCCATGTTTAAGGTTCCTGTTATACCGTATAGAATGGCAATACCAGTTAAGAAAAAGGTGGAAGCGAGGATATTCATCGCCATATATTTCACTGCTCCTT
The DNA here is from genome assembly GCF_900177625.1 of Sphingobacterium psychroaquaticum. Lineage (GTDB taxonomy): Bacteria > Bacteroidota > Bacteroidia > Sphingobacteriales > Sphingobacteriaceae > Sphingobacterium > Sphingobacterium psychroaquaticum. The sequence continues at coordinate 147,453 of NZ_FXAU01000008.1, read as the reverse complement.
CCAATTGTGCTTTTCGACCACCAAGTGTCATTAAGACAAAAGATGCGATTATAATAACTTCGAAGAAGACATATAGGTTAAATATATCACCCGTTAAGAATGCCCCATTTAGCCCCATGATCAGAAAATGAAAAATAGGGAAGTAACCGTAGAGCATCCGTTGTCGGCTTAATCCAACCGATGAAAATATCGAAACAGCAAAGCCCGCAATCGAAGTGAGTAGTACTAAAGTGACGCTAAGGAGGTCGGCAACGAAAACAATCCCAAACGGAGCATCCCAATTCGCAGCATTCATGGTTAGGATTCCATTTTCCTCCACTCGGCTGAATAAGCGGAAGGCAAGTAGTAGTCCTAGGAGGCTACCTCCAACGCTCAGAAATCGCTGCGTTACCGTTTTACGCCAGCATATCAATTGAATAATGGCGGTAAACAGGTGGATAAAGACGGGGCCTAAAATGTGGTTGTCAATCATAAATCTTCTTCTTCGGGCGTGTTTAAGTCATCTAAATCATCGGAGTCAACCAATGCGTATACTCGTTTTAGCAATACAATGGCAAATGAAGTCAGTCCAAAACTGATTACAATTGCCGTTAAGATTAGTGCCTGTGGGATAGGGTCGGCATATATATCTTGGAAAATTTTGTAGGATTCGTCAATCACAGGCGGTTTAGCTTTCGTGATTTTTCCCAATAAAAAGATTAAGATGTTGGTTGCATTCCCCAATAGCATGATACCCAAAAGCAATTTAACCATACTCCGACGGAGAATCAAATACACGCCACCGGCGTACAGAAGACCAATAACCAATATTAATAGTAGCTCCATATTACCCTTCTAAAGAAATGGTGAACAGAATGGTGAGTACCACGCCGATAACGACGAAATAGACCCCTAAATCAAAAAACAACGAACTCCCAATCATACCAATTACCGGTATGGGTTGCTCAAACCATAAGCCTGTCATCGGAGGAAGGCCAAACAACAAAGGGATCACGACGCTAAGGGCAGAAATTCCTAAACCTATTGGAATCAAAGAAATCGGCTTATAGCGCAATATTTTCATGGTACTCTCCGTACCATTGGCGAAACTGTGTAAGACAAAAGCAATAGATGCGACTAGTCCGCCGACAAAACCGCCTCCTGGATAGTAATGGCCGCGTAGGAGGAGGAAAAAAGAAAACAACAATAAAATCGGTAACAGATATCGTGTTGCGGTTTGTAAAATTGCACTTTTCATATGCTATTCTTTTTCGGAGGATTTTAAACGTAACTTAATTAAACTATAAACACCCAATGCAGCAATAGCAAGTACCACCGTTTCGAACATTGTATCGATACCTCTATAGTCTACAAGAATGACGTTGACCACATTTTTTCCCTTGGCAAGGAGGTACGAATTTTCACCGTAAAACGAGCTTATTTCTGTCGTATTTGGTTCGTACAATACACGTAATGCTATAAGTGCGAGAATTGTACCGAAACCTAATGCCACTACAGCGTCACGCACCAAGATGCCTTTTTTAGCAAAGTTCATGAAGCTAGGTAATTTATAGAGTACCAAAACAAAAAGCACCGTGGTTAATGTATCGATGGTGAACTGTGTCATAGCTAGATCAGGAGCGCTATAAAAAACAAACATTAGACAGATACAGTACCCGATAACACTGGTGGAGACGACGGATGTGAGTCTTGATTTGGTCGTCACAATAATATATAAGGCACCTAGAAGTACCAGCATAATAACCACTTCATACCACGAGGGAGGCGTCAATACGGAAAAATCGATACTGATCGGGCCACTGAGCCACAGTTTATAACCAAGCAATAACTCGGCAAACAGGATAATCTTGAAGTGGTAGGAGCGAAGGTAGCCATCATGGAATAAATGAGTGTACCAATTGGAAAAGCGCTTTATATCGTAGGCGTAACCTGTAATAATACGTTGCGGCGAAATGCGGTTGAATTTTTCTATTGCGGCTAATTTCAGGATGCTTGGTTTATTAATAAGGTATACGAAAGTCCCGATCGCCAACGTGGACAAACTGAGCAATAATACCGTATTTACGCCGTGCCATATTTTGAGGTGCATGGCTGTTTCGCCCCCCCAGATGCTATTGGCTGTACGGTGATTTAATAAATCGCCCACTAAACCTGGGAAGCAACCAAACACGAGACCCAATATGGCCAATATGAGTGGAGGTAACCACATCGATGTATAGGGCAAATGTATTTTTTCGTACGCTTGTGGTAGCTTCCCTGTAAAAGGTTTTATACCGGCCATAAATCCTGCAGCGACAAGCGCTACATTTGTTGTGACCGCGAGTACCGTTAGCCATAAGGCCAAGTGAGAAGGTGCATGGAGAGTTGCTTCGTATATGAGATCCTTACCGATAAATCCGAAGGTCAAAGGTACTCCAGCACTGGAGAGCGCTGCTAGAAGTGCGGCAATAAAAACAGGAGCCAGTACTTTGCGAAGACCAGATAGATGCGTGAGGTCACGCGTATGTGTTTCATGGTCAATAATTCCCGTTACCATAAATAAGGTCGCCTTGTAGAGCGCATGAACCAGAATGAAAACACTGGCTGCAACAATAGCTTCTTTTGATCCTAATCCCAATAAAAAAGTGAGAACACCAAGTGCCGAAATGGTGGAGTATGCTAGGATAGCTTTTAAATCTATACGGAATAATGCATGTATTGCCGCATAGAGCATGGTGAAACCACCTACAATCATCAAGGTGTAATTCCAAAGGTCGGTGTTTCCTAAAATTGGGGTAAAGCGGGCTAGCAGGTATATCCCTGCTTTGACCATCGTTGCCGAGTGGAGGTAAGCTGAGACCGGCGTTGGCGCTTTCATAGCACCCGGGAGCCAAAAATGAAATGGGAATTGTGCTGACTTGGTGAATGCTCCAATCAGTATAAACCCGACAAATAGCGGGTATAGTTGGTGGCTGGTTATAATGTTGTGTTGAGCGACAAGATCACTAATCACGTAAGTACCGGCGATATTCCCAAGTAAAACTAAACCTGCCAATAAAAAGAAACCACCGATTCCGGTTATGCTTAAGGCTGTGAGCGCGCTCTTTCTGGAGTCCGCATTATCGTTATTAAAACCAATCAGGAAGAAGGAACTAATACTGGTCAGTTCCCAGAAAATAAAAAGGGTAATAATATTATTCGATAAAACAACACCCAACATGGCGCTCATGAAGAGCAATAAATAGCCGAAGAAACGATCGTAGTACTGATGTCCTCTGAGGTAGGTGCGTGCGTAAAAGAAAATCGCAGAACCAATGCCTGTGATGAGCAATGCAAAAAGGAGAGATAAGCCGTCTAGTTTGAAATCTAAATTAATGCCTAGGGAAGGAACCCAAGGTAGATGTTGTAGAAAATTAGTTCCGCTAGCAACATCCGGGACATAAAGTAGATAAACAATAAATAGCAGTACAGGTATAAAAGGGAGTAAAATACTCCATTTTGTTTTAATAAACTTGCCAAAAGGAACGAGAAGGCTTGATGTTATTAATCCTGTTAAAACAGTAAATAGCATGCAGTCTTGTATTTTATTAATGATGGAACCGACATAAAAATACAAAAAATACCCGTTTTTTGCGTTACTTTCTTGATAAATATTAATTTTAGGCCATGAAAAACATCAAACTAACTTTCCTTTTATTGAGCTTGTTTTGGAGCTTACAAGGATATGCGCAGTACCAAAAACCTACATTAACAGATAAAGACTCGTGGTCGTTGGTTCTTCTTCCTGATCCTCAAACGTATTCGCGTTATCATCGCAATGGTGGTATTTTAAATTTAATGACCAGTTGGATCTACGAGAATGTGGAGGCCTTGAATATGCAATTTGTGCTGTGTACAGGAGACTTGGTGGAGCAGAATGACTTTATGAATCCACAGGGCAATACGGGCAATATGAACAGCCAACAGCAATGGAGCTTTGTACGCAGTGCTTTTTCAAAATTCGATAACCATGTGCCTTATGTACTGGCGACAGGAAATCATGATTATGGCTATAAAAGTGCAGAATACAGATCAACTAATTACGATAAGTATTTTTCGGTGGAGCAAAATAGCATGAATTTTAGAGCACTTCGTGAAATTGGTCCTGCTTTAAACGGTGCGTCTTCTAGTGTCAATGCATTGTACGAGTTTAAAACACCACAAAATAAGAATATTTTGGTGATGGTGCTTGAGTTTGGACCTCGAGATACTGTGGTAAATTGGGCGAAGGATGTGCTGAACAACAAGAAGTATGTGGATAAAGATGTAATCTTATTAACGCACGTTTTCTTGAATAAAAACAGTAACCACATCAAAACGCAGAAGTATAAGATGGAAGATGTAAACTATGGAGAAGCTTTATTTGAGAAGTTGGTGAAGCCATCCAAAAATATCCGTCTTGTATTTTCAGGACATATTGGTGATCCTGATGTCTTTGACGGGCACTTAGGTTTCAGACAAGATAAAAATATGTCTGGTAAAACTGTGACGCAAATGACTTTTAATGCGCAGGCCATGGGGGGCGGATGGCATGGTAATGGGGGTGACGGATGGTTACGCTATCTTGAGTTTTTGCCGGATGGAAATACGGTAAAAGTGAAAACATTCTCACCTTTATTTGCCATTTCTCCAGCAACACAAAGTATGGCTTATAAAACAGAAGCCAATCAAGAATTTACTTTCACATTAAACTAAAATAAAAAGGGCGCTTAAAGCGCCCTTTTTATTTTATCGTTGAAACTCTTGCGAGCCCTTGATAATCGAGTCAACAACAGTTGGATCTTGTAAGGTTGATGTATCGCCCAGGTTCTTGATATCGCCTTCTGCAATCTTACGTAAGATACGGCGCATAATCTTTCCAGAACGTGTTTTTGGCAAGTCGCTTACAAACTGAATAATATCTGGCTTTGCAATCGCACCAATCAGACGCGTGATTGTTTGCATAATATCTTTACGCGTGCTTTCCGCATCGATATGGTGATTCGCAATAACATACGCATAGATACCTTGTCCTTTTACAGGATGCGGATAACCAACGATGGCGGATTCAACTACATCGGAGTGCATATTAATAGCATTTTCTACCTCGGCCGTTCCGATACGGTGACCGGAAACATTCAACACATCATCTACACGTCCTGTAATTTTATAGTAGCCTTCTGGGCTTCGGTAACAACCATCACCGGTGAAGTATTTGTTCTCGTAAGTCGCAAAGTATGTTTGTCTACAACGCTCGTGGTCGCCCCATGTTGTGCGTAGCATACCAGGCCAAGGGAACTTGATACATAGGTTTCCGGTCACGTCGTTACCTTCGATTTCATTACCATGTTCATCCATTAGGCACGGTTGTACGCCCGGAAGTGGCAACATTGCATAACTCGGTACCGTTGGAGAAATACCGGCCATCGGTGCGATTAGGATACCTCCGTTTTCCGTTTGCCACCATGTATCTACAATTGGCGCTTTACCTTTACCAATTTTCTCATTATACCAGTGCCACGCTTCTTCATTGATCGGCTCACCCACAGATCCCAGCTTACGGATGCTGCTCAAGTCTTTACTGTCGACATACTCGTCGCCAAATGCCATAAGGGAACGAATAGCGGTTGGTGCTGTATAGAGAATGTTTACTTTATGTTTGTCTACAACATCCCACAAACGACCTGCATCTGGGTAGGTTGGTGTACCTTCGAACATCAAGGAAACGGCGCCCTGCGATAAAGGACCGTAAACGATATAACTGTGTCCCGTGATCCAGCCAATATCTGCCGTACAGAAGTGCACTTCCCCCGGTTGATATTGAAATACATTGGAGAACGTATAACCGGTATACACCATGTATCCTCCCGTAGTATGTACGACTCCTTTTGGTTTACCCGTAGATCCAGATGTGTACAAAATAAATAGCGGATCTTCAGCATCCATTTCTTCTGCAGGGCATGGTGGATTTCCTTGTGTTTCCACTTTACTGATCTCGTCTTCCCACCAAACATCACGTCCCTTGATCATCGATACTGGGGTGCGGGTACGCGTGAGTACAATGACACGTTCTACTGTTTTACATTGCATTAAGGCGTCATCAACAATGGATTTTAACTCCAATGTTTTGTTCGCTCTAAATCCACCATCGGCGGTAACTACTAATTTACATTCGGCATCGTTGATACGATCGGCAATAGATTGTGCGGAGAAACCTCCGAACACGACAGAGTGAATCGCTCCAATACGAGCACAAGCAAGTACCGCAATAACAAGCTCAGGAACCATTGGTAAGTAGATACATACACGGTCACCTTTTTTAACATTGTTGTTCTTTAGTACATTAGCGAAAGTTTCAACCTTGGCTAAAAGTTGCTTATAGCTGAGTACACGGTGTGATTCATTCGGGTCGTTAGGCTCCCAAATGATAGCAGGCTTATCGCCATACTTATAGATATGTCTGTCAAGACAGTTTTCGGTAATGTTTAATTTTCCTCCTTCGAACCATTTTACATTCGGTTCTGTGAAATTCCAATTTAATACATTCGTCCATTTTCTTTTCCAAAAGAAATTTTCAGCAATTTCTCCCCAAAATGCTTTAGGATCCTCAACGCTACGTTTGTAGACTTCCTGATACTCCTCAAAACTTGTAATCTGTAGGCTCATATTCTCGGTAAAATTTTGTTATTTATTCGAAGCAGCCACTTATTTATTCATTTGTGTCTGAATCGAATCTTAATAGGCTAATTTAGTTTTTTTTGCCATTATTGTCAATTTTAAATATAAAAATGCCTTATTTTGATTAATTTAATGCAAGAATTTAAATAAATTGTATCGTCGGTTATGAAGTTGTTAAGGAGGGTCTATTATGTTTTGATTTTCACGAACATATTGATAGCTGTTGCAGCCGCGGCACAATGTGCTTTGACGTATTTAATATTTGACCAGCCTTATAATCTATTTATCATTCTGATAGAAGGCGCAGCAACCTTATTGTTGTATAATTTCAGCTTTCTGTTATCTAAGCCCAAACAACCGGCGGAGTCTGCCTATGCACGCACCCGATGGGTGTTTCGGTATGAATGGCTGTTATGGCTGAATATGACTATTGCGGCATGTGTTTTAGTTTACGCACTTTTCCACGTGCATCTGTATACTTGGTTATTTCTAGGTGTAATAGGGGCGGTCAGTATTTTGTATTCTTTCCCCATCATTCCCTACCAAGGCAAATGGGTAGGGTTGCGGCAGCTGCCAGCGATGAAAGTCTTTCATATTGCGCTGGTTTGGACGCTTAGTTCGGTTGCTCTGCCAGCAGTAGAGCTTTGGGCACAAGGGGAAACGGTTGACAGTGTCTTATTTTATAGCCTTTTTGCTTTTAAATTCCTCTTTTTGGTGATTTGTACCTTGCCGTTTGATATCCGAGATATTGCACAGGATTCCTACTATCACCTTCGGACAATCCCCAGTATGTTAGGCGTAGAGAAAGCAATTCGATTATGCTACATACTTGTAGCGATACACAGTTTATTGGTCGTCTTTTCTTCCGCTATTCCTTGGCCTATAAAAGGAGGGATATTAGCGACAAATCTCCTTATTGCTATATTTTATCGGTTTTTTATTTTTGAGAAGAAAGGACATTATCACTATACCTATCTGCTCGATCTGGCCTTGGTATTACAGTTCTTATTTGTATTACTTTCCGTTGCTTTGTTTCAAGCTTTCGGGGGGTAAATGCATCACGTTAGTTTGCTGTATGTTCCAAAGCAATTATTTTCTCTGCCAATACATCGGATAACTTGTAGTAACTTTCGTACGTCCATCCTGCGACATGTGGGCTTAGTAATACATTATCACGGGAGCTAAGGTCATGAAACCATTCTTGTTCGCCAAGTGAAGGGAATTTTTCGATTGGCAAAACATCGAAAGCAGCAGCGATAATCTTTTTCGAATTCAGTGCTTTTAATACCGCCGGTACTTGGACGATTCCGCCGCGTGCGCCCATTAAAAAGAAGATAGGTTTGCGGAAATGGAACAGGTATTCATCATCTACAAGGCCTTTGGTTTCGGTCGTTAAAGGGATATGAAAGCTCAAAATATCAGCTTGCTTCACCACTTCTTCCATGGACACTTCACGGGCATAGTTGTCCGAGAATCCTGTCTTGTACTTGTCGTAAGCAATGACGTTAACCTCGAATCCGGCGAGCTTTTTAGCCATGGCTTGACCGTTGTGACCATATCCAATGAGGGCGACTGTTTTCCCTTTAAGCTCATGGCCTCGATTTTCTTCACGGCGCCATTGGCCTTTTTCGGTAATTTCTTTATGTGCACGATTCAAGTTGTTCATGAGGCTCAACAACATCCCGATCATATGCTCCCCAACAGCATCCCGGTTGCCTTCATTGGCTGGAATCAACACAATTCCTTTGGATGTTGCATAATGCTCATCGATATTGTCCATCCCTGCTCCGGCACGTCCGATAAACTGGAGGTTCGTACCTAAGTCAATAAAATCTCGGTCCACTTGAAATTTGGAGCGAATGATCAAACCCGAGTAATTACTGATGATTGCCGCCGCACCTTCGCGATCTATGTTGGGTTGGTAATCATACGCTAAGCCCGCTGATTTCAACTTTTCCAGTAAGATTTCGTGTATATCGTCGACGATTAATATCTGTGTTTTCATCTTCTTTTGTTAATAGTCATGAAGTCTTCGCTAAGCAATTGCTGGAGCTTCGATTGCATAAATCGGGCAGGTAAGTTGCGCATGAAAAAGTTGCGTACTGCAATGAGGTTTCTGTTTTCCCATTGCGCTACCTTTCCAATCTGCCAGGATGTGTTGGTGATATAGCGCGTACGGTGTAAGCGTCTTTCATTCACATGCTGGAAGACAGTTTCTATAGCTGGATTTGTTTTGAGCTCATCCATCAATACAACGGCATCTTCGATAGCTTGGCAAGCTCCTTGCCCCATATTAGGAGTCGTCGCATGTCCGGCATCACCTAACAATAAAACCCGGTTGTAGGCGAGCGTATCCAGCGGTTTGATATCGATAATATCATTCCAGAGAAGCTGTTCGTCTTTTGTGTTTTTTAATAATGTTTGAATATCTGTATGATAGCTACGGAAATGGCGTTGTAGATCCGTGATTTTATAGGCGGCATATGTTGGGTTATTTTCGGAGGCATTAATACACGCATACCAGTAAATTTTATCGTTTACAAGTGGTGTCATCCCAAAACGCCCCAAGGCACCCCAGGTTTCACTGCCCTCTTTCAAATTAATATCCGTATTGTCTATTACGGCCCGCCAACATGTATATCCTGAATATCGAGGTGCCGATTGTGGAATCAATTGTTGACGAAGTTTTGATCGTACGCCATCTGTGATTAATAGATACTCGGCCTCAACCTTTTGTCCATCTGCAAAGTGAAGAACGATCCCATCTTTGTTTTGTTCTAAATTGAGGGCTTCTTTACCGAGTTGAATCGTTTCCGGCGGAAGCTGATCGATTAAAAAACGATGCAAATCAGCACGGTGTATGGCGAAGTTCAGTTGCTGAAAATTCTTGGCAATTTCTGCGGTGTCAGGTGCCGCGATAACTCGCCCTTTTTGATCCAGAATAGCGTAAGACGAGAGGAAATGACCTATTTTTTCGACACCTTGGCGAAGTCCGAGCAGGTCGAATGCATGCATCGCGTTGGCTGCAAGACCAAAACCTGCGCCGATACCTTTTAGCACAGGAGTACGTTCGTAAATAATAGGTTCGTACCCCAGTTTGCGAAGACCAATAGCTGCGGTAAGGCCTGCAATTCCTCCGCCAACAATAGCAAATCTGGCTTTCATCTTATGGGCTATAAAACAGTCATAATTTCGTTCGTGAGACTTTCAAAGTCTTTTACACTGAGTCGTTCTGCACGTAGTTCGTATAGTGGATTATCGCTCATTTTATCTTTGGGAACAACAGCTGACAAGGCATTGCGCAGTGTTTTGCGTCGTTGGTTAAAACCTGCTTTTACGACACGCCAAAATAGTTTTTCATCACAATCCAAGGTGGCACGGCCGTTTCTGGTCATCCGCATCACACCCGATTGTACTTTTGGCGGCGGGTTGAAAGCGCCTGCTTTAACCGTGAATAGATATTGAACATCATAGTAGGCTTGTAAGAAAACGCTTAATATGCCATATTCCTTACTTCCTGGCTTAGCGACACAACGCTCTGCCACTTCTTTTTGGAACATCCCCGCCATTTGTACCACGCGGTCTCGTTCGTCCAAGATCTTAAACAAGATTTGAGAAGAAATATTGTACGGAAAATTTCCGATGACCGCCATCTTATCTCCAAAGTACGCGCCAAAATCCAAAGCCAGGAAATCCCCATGAATAAGTCGGTCTCCCAATTGCGAATACTTGTCGGCTAGAAACGCAATGGACTCGTCGTCAATGTCGATAAGCCAGGTCTCGTATTCCTTTTTTTCTAATAGAAAATCAGAAAGAACACCCATACCAGGTCCCACCTCTAATACTTGTGTAAACCCTAATGAAGGATCCAAAGCTTCTACAATTTTTTGAGCCGCATTCTTATCATTTAAGAAATGTTGTCCCAAGTGTTTCTTTGCGCGTACTGTACTCATAGCTTATCGAATAGAATGCAAAGATAGTTATTCCGAACAATTTGCTTTTCAAACAGCCTTTTGTTTGCTAAATTTTGTAATTTTGAATCAAAGCTTTTGAAAGATGAGTGAAAAACTAAAAATAGGTATTACTGTAGGCGACATCAATGGTATAGGTTTAGAAGTTATTATTAAATCCTTAATGGATAATAGAGTTCTCGAATACTTTACACCTATTGTTTATGGAAATACTAAAGTTGCATCTTTCCACCGGAAGGCAATTGGGGTGCAGGATTTTAGTTTCAATGTAATTAATTCACCAGATCAAGCTAATCCTAAACGCTCTAATATTATCAACTGTTGGCAGGAGGACGTTAAGATCACTTTGGGTGAGCAGAATGAAATAGGTGGAAAATATGCCTTTCTTTCCCTTGAAAAAGCAGTTGAAGATCTAAATGCTGGTCGTATAGATGCGTTAGTGACAGCGCCAATCAATAAGCACAATATCCAACAAGACGGTTTTAACTTTCCCGGACATACGGAGTATTTACAGGCGAAGTCTAATGCATCGGATGTGCTTATGTTTATGATTACCGAAGAGCTCCGTGTAGGGGTCGTTACGGGACATATTCCAGTAAAGGATATCGCGTCTTCTATCACAGAGGAGGCTATTATGCAGAAATTAAAGATGATGCATGAGAGCTTAAAGAAGGATTTCTGGGTTCAAAAACCTAAAATCGCTGTTCTAGGGCTTAATCCACATGCGGGTGATAATGGCATCATTGGAACAGAGGATGATGAAATCATTAGACCGGCTATCGAAAAAGCAAATCAGGAAGGTGTGTTCTGTTTTGGTCCATATCCAGCAGATGGTTTCTTTGCAACAGATAGTTATACCAAGTTTGATGCGGTTTTGGCGATGTATCACGATCAGGGATTGATCCCTTTCAAACATATTGCCTCGCGTCAAGGTGTAAATTATACGGCTGGATTACCGGTAGTACGAACTTCGCCAGATCATGGCACGGGATATGATATTGCAGGGAAAAATTTAGCCTCACATGAATCTTTTTTAGAAGCGATTTTTAAGGCTGTACATATTGTTAAATGTCGTAGAGAACAGGCTGAACTGACAGCGAATCCGCTTGCTTTCCGTCGACTTTCTAAAGACCGTGACTAAGAAGCGAGCTGCTTTTAAATAACGATAGATACCGAATTGTATCTTAATTTTGCGTATTTTTGCCCGCTAATAGATTTTTACCTACACAGGGTTGCTATGCGAGAGAATTTACAACATCCTATTTTTCAAATAATCAAAGATTTAGCGGATAAAGAACAGGTCGAGTGCTATGTAATCGGCGGTTTTGTTCGGGACCGAATTATGGGCCGTCCGTTCAAGAATGATGTGGATATTGTAGTTGTTGGGAGTGGGATTGATTTTGCAACTAAATTGGGGGAAATCCTTCATACAAAGGTTGCGGTATACAAGAGCTTCGGAACGGCCATGTTGGTGCATGATCAAATAAATATTGAGTTTGTAGGCGCACGTCGAGAATCTTATCGGTCGAATTCACGCAACCCGATTGTTGAAGATGGCACACTGGAAGATGATCAAAATCGCCGCGATTTTACCATCAACGCGATGGCATATTGCCTAAATGGTGATCGCTATGGTGAGCTCGTCGATCCTTTTAATGGGGTTGGGGATATTGAAGAGCGGATAATAAAGACACCACTTGACCCGACGATAACCTTCTCGGATGATCCGTTACGGATGATGCGTGCTATCCGTTTTGCGACCCAACTTAATTTTAAAATTGATATAGCGGCTATCCAAGCTATTGTGGATAATGCCGAACGGATTCAGATTATTTCGAAAGAACGAATTGCAGATGAATTAAATAAGATTGTCTTAGCGACAAAACCATCTATTGGTTTTAAATATTTGTTTGATACCGGGTTGCTAAAACTTATTTTTCCAGCTATGCAGCAATTGTATGGTGTAGACGTTATTGATGGACGTGGACATAAAGATAACTTTTACCATACATTGGAAGTACTGGATAATGTGGCTGAAATGTCGGATGATTTGTGGTTGAGATGGGCGGCCATTATGCATGATATTGCAAAACCAGCAACGAAGCGTTTCGATAAGCGAGTGGGGTGGACCTTTCATGGGCACGAGGATCGTGGGGCTAAGATGGTTCCAAAGTTATTTGCGGAACTAAAGTTACCCTTGAACGAGAAGATGAAGTTTGTTCAAAAGCTGGTTCAATTGCATTTAAGACCAATCGTCTTGGCGCAAGATATCGTTAGTGATTCAGCGGTGCGTCGCTTGTTATTTGAGGCAGGTGATGATATCGATGCATTGATGATGTTATGCCATGCGGATGTGACTACAAAAAACGAGTTTAAGAAGAAAAAGTATAGAGATAACTTTGAACTCGTTAAACAAAAGCTTAGAGATGTGGAGGAACGGGATCAGATCCGTAATTGGCAACCACCAGTAAGCGGAGAAGATATTATGCAGCTCTTTGGACTAGGTCCTGGACGTGTGATTGGAATGCTTAAGAATGCAATGCGTGAGGCTATTCTAGAAGGGGAGATCGCGAACAATAGAGCAGAAGCCTTGGGGTTTGTATTGAAACGTGGGGAGGAAATGGGCTTGACAGCTAAAAATAATGTGTTGCTTTAATTTTTTAAAAATTATTGTAATTTTAGGGGGCAAAATAATTATACGATACGATTAAAATGGCTATTTACAGATTTCGAGTGACTTTTGAGGATTATGAAGATGTTTATCGTGAGATAGATGTGACCTCGAAAAGTACGTTCTTAACATTACACGAAACAATACACAAATCGACGGGATACATTATTAATGTACCTTCTTCGTTTTATGTGAGTAACGACCAATGGAAAAAGGGTACCGAAATTGCACTTTTACCAACGGATAAAAAAAATGCTGCTGGGGTGTTGAAAATGGAAGATATCCGGTTGAGTAAGTTTATTGAAGACCCGCATCAGAAATTTTATTACATCTATAACTTTGATCGTCCCTATGATTTCCATGTGGAGCTGATCAAGATTTTAAAAGAAGAGGAGGGGAAAGAATATCCCGAGGTATTCAAGACGGTTGGTGAAGTACCGAAGTCTGCTGCGGCAGCCAATTTTCCTGTATCTACGGGGGTGGACGATGACGATGATGAGGACGACGTGCCAGTTGATGATACAGAATATGGTGTAGATGATGAGGATGATTTTGATTTGTTCGATGACGAGGAAGAAGGAGAGAGCGAAGACGGGAGTGAACAACAAGAAAAAGGCTACGAGGACGAGTACTAGGGCCGGTTTTTCTTGGTAAACAATACAAGATAAAAGGGAGACCTTAAGTGAAAGCTTAAGGTTTTTTTATGAAGTCGTTATGGCAGAGAATAAAAAAACATTAATTGTTGTTGTTGGTCCCACCGCGGTGGGTAAGACGGCTATGGGAATTGCTTTGGCACAACATTTTCAAACGGAGATTATATCGGCAGATTCGAGGCAGTTCTATAAAGAAATGACGATTGGTACGGCAAAACCTGATGCGCTAGAATTGGCGGCCGCTAAGCACCATTTTATTGATTCCCACTCCATTGAAGATGAGTATTCGGCAGGTGACTTTGAACGCGATGCTTTATCACTTTTGGAGACATTATTTGAGCAGCATGATGTCGTTGTAATGGTGGGTGGTTCTGGCTTGTTTGTACGTGCGGTATGTGAGGGCTTAGACAATCTGCCCAAAGCTCCAGTCGAAGTGAGAGAACGGTTGAATGCGCGATTGGCAAATGAAGGGATAAACGTATTACAAGAAGCGCTAAAGGAAGTGGATCCGGTTTATTATGCAACAGCAGACATTCATAATCCGCAACGCGTAATTCGTGCATTAGAAGTATTTGAAGCGACGGGACAACCCATTTCTTCGTTTCAAGTAAGTGGGGGAGCAGATCGTACTTTTAATACCATTACCATCGGACTAAATATGCCACGCGAGGCTCTTTACGAACGTATTAACTTACGCGTTGATAAGATGATCGACGCAGGCTTAGTTGAGGAAGTTAAAAGATTGTTCGCTTACAAGGAAAAGCCGGCATTACTTACCGTAGGCTATGCTGAAATTTTTGATTATTTAGACGGTCATATTTCTCTAGAGGAAGCGGTGGAAAAGATTAAACAGAATACAAGAAGATATGCGAAACGACAAATAACCTGGTTTAAGAAGTATGGAAATACGACCTGGTTTGAGCCAAACGATCAAGAAGGGATATTAACTCATTTGGTAACGCAGATGTGACAAAATATGGAAACCAGATGTTGCATAATAATTAATTAATGGCACGTGTTTTGCATTTCTATTAATTCATAATTTAGGTTAATAATTGGTTTGGATCCCTCTTTGTCGCCCGACGATGAGGGATTCTTTTTTTACGTAAAAAAGAGGCTGTTTTTAACAGCCTCTTTTTATTGTATTTCTTCGTATTTGTTCGAATAACAGTATTTATATTAAACGATAAAGTTCCAACCAAATGGATCTTCAGTTTTTCCGTAACGCAATTGATTCAAATAATCTAACACTTTATTAGAGAAGTCTCGTCCTTCAACTGGCGGCAATTCATAATCTGTTCCGTTAAAACCAATGCGTGAAATATGGGTGATGGTTGCAGCCGTTCCAGCAGCAAAAGCCTCTGTTACTGAGCCATTTTTGATGCCATCGATAAGCTCCTGAACGGACACTTTTCGTTGTTCTGTTTTGTATCCCCATTTATCCGCTAGTTCGATAATCGTACGACGTGTTACACCGTGTAAGATGGTGTCACCATGTGGTGTAATAATGGTATCGCCAATGCGGAAAATTAAGTTTGCAGTTCCTGCTTCTTCGATATATTTATGTTCCAAGGCATCGGTCCACATGATTTGGTCATAGCCTTCGTCATTAGCAAGTTGTGTTGGGTATAAGGATAGTGCGTAGTTCCCTGCATTTTTAGAGAATCCAACACCGCCTTCCGCAGCTCTGGTGTAATGTGTTTCAACCTTTAAGCTGATTGGTTTACTATAATATGCACCGACAGGGCAACAAATAATGATAAATTTATACGAAGCAGATGGGTGAACTCCCAAGGCCGCTTCCGTTCCGAACATGAAAGGACGGATATAGAGCGAAGTACCTTCATTAGAAGGAACCCAATCGCGATCAATATTAAGGAGGGCTTTTAATCCTTCAATAAAAATCTCTTCAGGTACCTCAGGCATCTGTAAGCGAAAAGCCGATTTGTTAAAACGTTCATGGTTCTTGTCGGGACGAAAAATGCTAACAGTACCATCTGCAAATTTATATCCTTTGATACCTTCAAAGATTGCTTGTCCATAATGGAGGGCAGACATGGATGGGCTGACGGATAAATCACCATATGGCTGGATACTGACGTCGGTCCATGTGCCATTTTCATAATTAGCAACTAGCATGTGGTCAGCCATAATCTGACCAAATTTCAAATTGTTGAAATCTACTTGCGAGAGTCTCGATTGTTTTGTTGGCTCTACGCGAATTGAATAAGTATTCGTCTCGCTCATTTCATTAAAATTTTAGAATGTGCAAGTTAGAAAAAAGAATCTATAGATACCCCATACAGCGGCTGTATTTTTAGTGGGTACAGGATAAAGGATAGTTGCTACCGCGTACCCATTAGCTCTAAAATAGGCTCTATATGCTCTCTGTTATTCGCTAGTCGTGGAACTTTGTTCTGCCCACCCAGTTTACCGCGGGACTTCATCCAAATGTAAAAGGTATCAGGGGCTGCATTGTGGATAATAGGGAAGCCCAATGCCATATCTTTATAGCGCTTGGCATCGTAGTCCGAGTTGATTTCGCGCAATGTTTTGTCTAACACTTCGCTGAACTGTTGCAAGTCTGATGGTTGGTTTTCAAATTCGATAATCCATTCATGTGCACCGGCTTTACCGTCATTGAAATAGATCGGACCAGCGGTATAGTCTTTGATTACAGCTCCAGTCGCTTTGCACGCTTCACTCAGTGCTTTCTCGGCATTGTCAACAATCACTTCTTCCCCAAATGTGTTGATGTAATGTTTCGTTCGACCTGATATTTGAAAACGATATGGCGATAGGGATGTGAATTTAATGGTGTCTCCTATTTTATAACGCCATAATCCTGCATTGGTCGAGATAATGAGGGCGTAGTTTTTTCCGATTTCGACTTCGCTCAGGTCTAATGTTTTCGGGTGCTCTTCATCGATATGTTCCATCGGAAGAAACTCGTAGTAGATTCCATAATCTAACATGAGCAATAGGTCCTCCGAATCCGAGCGGTCTTGTAAGCCAAAATAACCTTCCGATGCGTTGTAGTTTTCCAGGTAATACATATCCGCAGAAGGGATCAGTTTTTCAAACTGTTCACGATATGGTTTAAAGCTAACGCCACCATGACCATAAAACTCTAGATTTGGCCACACCTCCAACAGATTGTCTTTACCCGTGATTTCGAGAATACGCTTCGCCATAACGAGGTTCCAAGTTGGTACACCCGCTAAGCTGGTTACATTTTCTTTAATGGTAATCTGTGCTATCTGCTCTATCTTTTCCTCAAAATTTGGATTCAAGGTTACCTCGAGGTTGGGCGTGCGTTTAAACTCCGCCCAAAAAGGCAAGTTACGGATCAGAATGGATGAAAGATCGCCATAGTATGAATCGGGGCTGAAGTTATTGATCTGGGAAGAACCTCCGATCACCACCGATTTGCCTGTAAAAACTTTGTTTTCGGGTCTGTTATGACAGTAGATGGACAGCATATCTTTACCACCTTGGTAGTGGCAGTCTTCCAACGCTTCCAAACTAACTGGAATGAACTTCGATCGATCTGACGTTGTGCCTGAAGACTTGGCAAACCATTTTATATCAGAGGGCCAGATAAGGTTTTGCTCACCTTTTATCATTCGGTCTACATATACCTTAACGTCTTCGTAGTCTTGAATTGGTACTCTATTTTTATACTCTTCTGGAGTTAGAATACTGGTGTAATCATATTTTTTACCCCATTCGGTTGCTTCTGCGGTAGAAATTAAGCTTTGGAACCATTCCTCTTGTACATCATGTGGGTATTTCATGAATAGTTCGATCTGATGAATACGTTTCTTCATGATCCAAGTAAAGAGAGAATTTAATAGCGCCATCGTTTATCTTACGTTAAAGCTTATGTTAGAGTTTTTTTCTTCTTAATTCAAAGTGTCTTCCGAGATAGAATTTACGTGCGAGTTCATTGTCCGCAATTTCTTCGGGAGTGCCCGTCAGCATGATTTTACCTTCCGTTAATAAATAGGCGCGATCCGTTATGGATAAAGTCTCTTGTACGTTGTGATCTGTGATAAGCACACCAATGTTCTTTCTTTTAAGTTTGGAGACAATGGTTTGAATTTCCTCAACGGCAATTGGATCGACCCCGGCGAAAGGCTCATCGAGTAAGATGAAGTGTGGATTAGCAGCTAGCGCACGTGCGATTTCTGTCCGTCGGCGTTCTCCTCCAGATAGTAAATCGCCTCGATTCTTGCGTACACGGTGCAAACTGAATTCTGTTAACAACTCTTCTAATTTTGCTAAACGCTCTTCCTTATTTTTGTAATGGATTTCCAGTACGGCTAAGATATTGTTCTCTACGGATAGTTTGCGAAATACAGAGGCTTCCTGTGCCAGATAGCCAATCCCTTTCTGCGCACGTTGAAACATAGCATCCTGTGTGATATCTTGATCATCCAGGTATACATGACCATCGTTAGGCTTAATAAGTCCTACAATCATGTAAAAGGAGGTTGTCTTACCGGCACCGTTTGGTCCGAGCAATCCGACGATCTCACCTTGTTCCACATGGAAAGAAACATCATTAACAACGGTACGTTGCTTGTACTTTTTGACCAGGTTTTCTGCCTTTAGTATCATCTTCTCCATTAATCGTTTGATTACAAACTTATATAAATTTATGTAAATTTAATATCCACCCATGCAAGCCTTTTCTGTGTATATATAACGCTCAATTACAGTGAAGGTTTTTTGTTAAAATCGAATAGCCTTAATGTTCAATTGTAGGTTTCTCTTTCCTCGCCAGTTGTTTTCCTCAATGGTGTAGCATACATCGAAGGAGGCTCCGCTGTTTATGGTGTCTATGTATTCAGACAATCCAAAGCCAATACATTCAAAAGCTGGAGAGTCTCCTTGTCTTATCGTTATCTTAATATGATTACTACCTACAATATATCCCGAACCTTCGACGGCTCGTGAGACGAAAATAGGAGCTTCATTCTGGGGGCCGTACGGCTCAAATTGTTTTAACAGTCGATAGAATTTACTGTCAATATCTGTTAATTTGATAGCTGTTTCAATGAGGACCTCCTGTTGGAGCATTTCGGGTTTAATGGTGCCACTCACGACATCCTCAAAACGCTGCTGAAATGCATTTAGATTCTCAATGGGCATCGTTAATCCCGCTGCATATTTGTGGCCACCATATTGATCTAATAAATCGCTACATTCACTCAGTGCCTCGTAGAGGTCAAAGCCCAGTACCGAGCGTGCCGAACCTGCAATATGCCCATTTGTTTTGGTCATAATTATGGTTGGGCGATAATACTTCTCCGTTAACCGAGAAGCAACGATACCGATCACACCTTTATGCCAGTCCTCTTTATACAGGACGGTAGACTTACGCTTAATCAATACTTCGTCGTTATCAATTAAATCAAGAGCTTCTTCTGTGATGCGTAGATCAAAGTCTTTTCGAAGGTTGTTTTGATCGTCGACTGTCGCCGAGAAGTCTTTTGCTTCTTGCAACGATTTTGAAATCAGAAGTTTTACCGCATCTTTGGCATGTTCTATTCGTCCTGCAGCATTGATGCGGGGACCTATTTGGAAGACAATATCATTGACTGAAAATTGGCCTGTTTTATTGGAGGAAAGATTAATTAACGCTTGTAAACCACAGTTAGGATTGGTATTCAGTTTCTTGAGCCCATAGTGGGTCAATATTCGGTTCTCTCCTGTAATTGGAACAATATCCGAAGCGATACTGACAGCTACCAGATCAAGGTACTGATAAGCCAGCTGGATATCCATATCGTTTTTTTGGATAAACGCTTGTATGATTTTAAATCCTATTCCGCAACCCGACAGCTCCTTGTAGGGGTATAAACAATCCACACGTTTCGGATCCAATACTGCTACGGCTTGTGGTATTTCGGGCCCTGGTAAGTGGTGATCTCCGATAATGAAATCGATGTTTTTCGATGCTGCGTAATCGATTTTATCATTTGCCTTGATACCACAATCTAAAGCGATAATCAAAGAAAAGCCATGTTCTGCTGCATAATCGATTCCTTGGGTAGAGATTCCGTAACCTTCGCTATAGCGATCAGGGATATAAAATTCCATACCAGTATGGAAGTCTCGAAAGAAACTATAGACGACGGAAACAGCTGTTGTACCATCTACATCGTAATCGCCATAAATAAGGATTTTCTCTTTGTTGCCTATGGCCTGTTCAATACGGGAAATCGCTTTGTCCATATCCTGCATTAAAAAGGGGTCATGCAGCATGTCTAAGGAGGGACGAAAGAATGTTTTTGCTTGATCGAAGGTGAGAATGCCGCGGTTGATAAGTAGCTCAGCGATGACGGTACTTATGCCCAGTTCATCTCTCAGTGTATTCACTTTATTGACCTCATTTTTTGGCTTTACTACCCACCTTTTTTGCATATCTTTGCGGTTGTATTAACGTGTAAATATACGTTTTGTAAATTGGTTTACCTAATGAGCTCTAGGCTCGGTAGATTAAGATTCTGAAACATACTTGTTTACAATTAAATTTAAAATGGTACAAGCATATTCTCTATACGAGGGCTCTTTTTCAGTCGATGCTAGTAAGGCTTTTGTGCCTTTTGATGCAGAAAAAGATGACCCATTAACGCGAAAAGGATCTATTTTCGTCCATGTACATCCGTTCTTGATTGTTGCTGATGATGGTTTGATTCTATGTGATACAGGATTGGGCTTTAGGGCTGAAAATGGAAATCTGGTGATTCATGAAAACATTCGAAAATTAGGCTATGAGCCGGAAGATGTTAAGTATGTCTTGATGTCGCATCTTCATAAAGATCATACCGGAGGTTTGGTGGATTTTAAAGACGGTGTAGCTCGTGTTTCATTCCCGAATGCGGAGTATTTCGTGCAACAGGGAGAGTGGGAGCAAGCCTATGCTGGAGAAAATTCATCGTATAGGACAGATATTTTCGATGTTATTCAACGTAGTGGAAATTTGGTTTTGGTGGAAGGCGATGGTCAGGTCAATCATCAGATATCCTATGAGCTGAATGGAGGGCATACACCAAATCATCAAGCTTTTCATATCCATACAGGGGGGGAGCATTACTTTTTTGGTGGGGATGTGCTTCCTGAACCCGAGGAGATTTTTAAGAACTTTATTGCCAAATACGATTACGATGGTAGACGGGCAAGAGACTTACGTCAGCAATACTGGGAGGAAGGCCGTGTAGCAGAATGGGTTTATTTATTTTACCACTCCAAAACGATAGCTATCGGACAAGCGGAACAGAAGCCGGATGGCGGATATAAGATTATCGACGTTTCCGTAAAATAAAAGAAGGGCATTTAAAAATGCCCTTCTTTTATTTTGTCGCTTTGACAAGAATATTTAGCGTAAAGTAATCCTCAATTGCTTTATCACCGAGATCTGCAAAGAAGCTTGATGAACGATATTTGATATCAAAATCCAATCGATTTATCTTTACATTTTTTGCCTCGGCCTCCACCTCATTTCCGCCAATACGTACCACATTGATCGGAAAAGAAATCGATTTTGTTTTGTCTTTAATCGTTAGATTTCCAGTGACCGTAGGTGTACTTTTGCTGTGATCTACTTTCGTGATTACAAATTTAGCGGATGGATATTGCGGAACGTTAAAGAAGTCTTCATTCTTGAGATGTCCGGTTGCTTTAGGTGAATCTGTGCACTGTAAAGAATTCATGTCGATCATAAATTCTCCACCGACAATTTTGTTCTTGTCAATAGATATTTGCCCATTTTTAATTGCGATAGTGCCCACATGTCCACCTACTACTTTTTTGGCATCCCATTGAATATTGGAGGCTTTCGGATCTAGTTTTAAGGTGCTTTTTTGCGCAAATGAATAGCTGCATACACTGATAAGAAGTGCGAGTAACAAGGTTAATTTTTTCATAATTTTTTTTGATTTCTGTAGCGCTAAAGATAGGGATTGAAGTGATTTGCTGTATGTAGAAAAAGCCTTCGTATTGTAATATTTTTAGCGCAAATACTGTCAGGGAGGCGCGGAGGGATTCCAATTGTTTATACGGTCATTTTTGCTTAAATTTGTGTGTATTACCTGTTGTTTGCAATAAACACAATAAATTTATACTATGTCAATAGTTAGAGAAACCGACTTGATTGGTATCGGGAAGAAATACCAGATTGAGACCGAAGCTGGCGATAACATGATTGTGGTGATCCATGATGATGGTAGACGTGAACTATACCGTTCGGAGGATGATGATAGCGAGACACACTGCGTTATGACACTGTCGGATGAAGAATCGCGTCAGGTTGCCGGGATTTTGGGTGGATTATCGTATAAGCCGAAATCGTTAGAAACGATTGAGGTGGCTTTAGATGATTTACGTATCGAGTGGTATAAAGTAGGGGAGTCAAGTGATGGCGTAAACAAAAGTATTGGTCAGTTGGAAGTGAGACAGCGCACCGGCGCGTCCATTATTGCGGCCATTCAAGAGGATGAGACCGTGATCAACCCTGGGCCGGATTATGTTATTACCCCGGGAGCGACGCTTGTTATTGCCGGAAAAAAAATGAATATCAAATTACTTAAAGAGATCCTTATATAGTTTTATGCTTTCACCTACCCTGATTCTTGAAGTTGGAGTTGCTGTCTTCTTGGTGGCCGTTGTTGGTCTTTTAGCCAATAAGTTACGTTTTTCAGTTATCCCGTTCTTCATCATCATCGGTATGGTTTTAGGGCAACATGCGCCTCAATTTTGGCATATCGATCTTAAATTTACAGAAAGTAAGCCGTTCATCGACTTTATGGGACGATTAGGTGTCCTATTTCTCCTTTTCTATCTGGGATTAGAGTTCTCGGTTGGGCGGCTTATTAAGTCGGGAAAATCAATTGTTACTGGTGGGACGGTTTACGTTCTTCTTAACTTTGTCTCGGGGCTCTTGGTGGGTTGGTTGATGGATCTCCCTTTTAAGGAAATGATGGTGCTCTGTGGGGTGATGACGAGCTCGTCTACGGCTATTGTAGCCAAAGTGTTGACCGATCTCAAACGAACTGCGAACGCGGAAACAGAGGTGATTATGGGGATGATTATGTTCGATGACTTGTTTATCGCCATGCATATCTCCTTTTTATCGGGATTGATCTTGACAGGAGGTACCTCGTTTTGGTCAGTTGCAGGAACTTCCTTACTGGCCCTTGGTTTTATTTTAACCTTCCTGATTCTAGGGCGAAAATTGGTGCCTGCGATTGACAAGCTATTGCAAGATAAAAGCTCCGAACTCTTTATCTTGATTGTTTTCAGTTTATTATTTTTAATTGCTGGATTTTCAGAAACGATACATGTGGCAGAGGCAATTGGAGCATTGATGGCAGGTTTGGTCTTTGCCGACTCCAAATATATAAAGAAGATTGAAGGGATGATTTTGCCATTTAAGGACTTCTTTGGAGCGATGTTTTTCTTTAGTTTCGGTCTTTCTATCGACATGTACACACTGGGAGGAGCTGTGGGATGGGCTGCTTTAGCAGCAGTTGTAACCATTATAGGCAACGTGGCATCCGGATATTTTGCAGCACGCTTTTCAGATATGAAACCACGAACTTCTTTTGATATTGGTTTTACATTATCCGCGCGTGGCGAATTTTCTATTATTATGGCAAATATTGGTAAAGCAGGCGGATTGCTTCCTATTGTGCAATCTTTCGTTGTTGTGTATGTATTAATCTTATCTATTGTATCACCGCTCCTTACAAAAGAGTCTCGTACGATCTGGAACAAGTTGTTTGGAAAGGATCAACAACCCAATAAGCCAAAGAAAACATTGAGTCAATTAGAAGCGTCAATAAAACAACCGTAGAAAAATATAGAAGTAAAACGGGACTGTTTAAACAGAGCAAAACGTCATTGCGAACCTGAGGAACGAAGGTGTGGCAATCTTTTAGAGATAAAATTAAGGAATACTGCCACGTCGCTACGCTTCTCGCAGTGACGTGGTATCGTCCATTTGAAGACGCTCGTTTTTTTATAGGAAACCTAACTCTAATTTAGCCTCTTCACTCATCAAATCTTTCGTCCAGGGTGGGTCAAAAGTTAACTCCACTAAGGCTTCTTTAACGCCCTCTACAGCGGCAACTTTTTGTTGAACTTCGTCCATGATTTGCCCCGCAACAGGACAGCCTGGAGCTGTTAACGTCATCACAATCTTAGCCGTGCCGTCTTCTTTTGTAATGATTTCGTAAACAAGACCTAAATCAACAATATTTGCAGGCTTTAGTTCTGGATCGTATACCGTTTCCAGTTGTGCCTGTATCTCTTTTGCGAGATTTAATTTGTCCATTATGATAATACTCATCCTCGTCTTTTTTAATGCTTTATGCTATCGTATATTTCAAGAAGCTTGCTCAGGTTCGACTTTACTGTATAGTTTTTTTCGTATACCATACGACAGTTTGTTCCTATCGTATCTTTGGTTTTATTCTCCAAATTGTCCCACTGATTCAAAACGTCTTTGATATCTTCCTTATTATAGGGATCGAAAGAAAGTCCCGTATACAAAGGTAAGACCATTTCACGTAAAATACCAATATTACTAGCGAGGACGGGTGTAGAATAACCAAAGGCTTCAATAATTGTCATAGGCATTCCTTCATAGCATACTGAAGGAACAATAAGCGCATTGGCGGTAGAAAGGGCAGATGCGAGTTGCTCCTGCGGTTGGAATCCCATGTAAATAATGTTTGGATATCGATCTTGCATTTCTTCCACACGTGCTTGTTGTGGGCCTGTACCATATACTTTAATGGTATAGTTTGTCTCCGCCATGGCTTCTAACAAGGGTAGGATTCCTTTTTCCTCCGACAGCCGGCCAATGTATATAAAGTCTGCAGTACGCGCTTGGTTGGTGGGTTGAACATCTGCCGAATTAGGGCGAATAACAAATTTACTTGCCGAGACGGGAAAGGTGGAATGCGCAAAAAGATCTTTGGCAAACTGGGATAAGACGATATAACGATCGACGCTGTTCCAGGTGCCTATTTTGCGATGCCACCAGTAGGTGAAAGCCGTTAGAAGTGTTTTCGGTAGGGAGTGATCCAATACCCGTTTCTTGACGGCTTCCCATGGGAATTGTTGTTGCAGACTCTTTGTGAACAGCTGACCATTAAAGAATAATGTTGCGGAAGGACATAGCAAGCGAAAGTTATGAAGGGTCATGACTATTGGAATATTCTTTTGTGCAATCCTCCGGATTATCCATGGGCCAATCGCATAATGTACATTGTGAATATGTACAATGTCGGGTTGGAATAGATCTATCTCCCGCATGATGTCTCGACTTTCTGATATATTAAACGGGTATGAAAAATATTGCAGCAAGCCGGTAACTCCTTTTTTGTTTTGTGCGGAATAGGTTTTTACGTCGTGAATCTTCGAGAGTTCTGCGACTTCCTTGCGGAAAACAAAGTCTTCGCCACCAGCGTGTTGATAAAAATTATGGATGATAAAAATGCGCATATTGACCTTTACACAAACTTAGATAAATATTATAGTTATCTTCGCATGACTTAACAAAAATTGATGTTTCAAAATCTTACATACGCCAAGTTGTTCCAAGATTACCTGGATCTTAAGCATTTTCCGGTAAGTCCGTCCAACTTGTACGATCCTATTCGTTATATTTTGTCGCTTTCCGGAAAGCGTATACGCCCTATGCTAGTTCTTATGGGAGCAGCGCTTTTTGATGAAAAGTATATTGAAGAATCACTTCCCGCAAGCGCCGCTATTGAGTTTTTTCATAATTTTTCGCTGATTCACGATGATATCATGGATAAGGCACCGTTGCGTCGGGGACAGCCTACTGTACATCAGAAATGGGATGATAGTGTGGCTATTTTATCGGGTGATGGCTTGCTGATTCAAGCTTATTTGGAACTGGCAAAATGTCCGAAAGAAAAAGTGCCTCAGCTATTGGATGTATTCAATAAGCTGGCAGTGGAAGTTTGTGAAGGACAGCAATATGATATGGATTTTGAAAAGGTTGACCGCGTAGCTGAGTCCGCCTATATCGACATGATCCGTTTAAAAACATCTGTACTTTTAGGTGGAGCGTTGCAGTTAGGCGCTATTCTTGCTGATGCACATCCGGATGCACAAGAGCTTTTGTATGCTTTTGGTGTGAATCTAGGTATTGCTTTCCAGCTACAGGACGATATTTTAGATGTTTATGGGGATCCAGCAACATTTGGAAAGCAGGTAGGAGGTGATATTCTGTCGAATAAAAAGACGATTCTTTATGTGAAGCTTCGGGATCTTGCTACAGATGCGGATCAAGAAGTGTTAACTAATTTGTTGCGCACAGATTTAGTAGCGGAACCGCATAAGATAGAAAAGATGAAAGATCTGTATGCGAAGTATGACATCAAAGGGTCGGCAACACGATTGAAAGAGGAGTTTACAGCAATCGCATACGATAAGCTTCACGCAATTGATGTCGAGATGGGCAGAAAAGATGCTTTATTTAGATTAGCTGATGCATTAATGCAACGAGAACAATAGCTTTTTTTGTTGAAAAGTTTATTTTGCTCTTACTTTTTGTTAAATTGTGACAGAACATTTTTTGAATTTTTGGCGAAAGCTGGTATAGGTTAAGTATGGAAGCAATAAAGATTACCGTATTTCAGGCATATTTGTTTTGGGAGAACGTGGAGAAGAATTTGAACAATTTGTCTTTACGATTATCAGCATTGAAAGAGAAAACAGATCTCATTATTCTTCCGGAGATGTTTAATACAGGGTTTAGTACCAATGTAGAAAAATGTGCCGAAACGATGAATGGTCCGACCATGCATTGGATGTATGAACATGCCAAAGCATATGGATGTGTTATTGCGGGCACGCTCACGATCAAGGAAAACGATAAATATTATAACCGTTTTGTATGGATGTATCCCGATGGCAACTATGTACATTACGATAAACGCCATCTTTTTGGTATGGTCAATGAAGACGAGGTGTTTACGGCGGGCACTTCACGTGTTGTCGTTGAGTTGAAAGGTTGGCGTATTTGTCCGATGGTGTGTTATGATTTACGTTTCCCCGTTTGGTCGCGTAACCTCGGTGGAGCATACGATCTGTTAGTTTATACCGCTTCTTGGCCAGATAAAAGGTCCGCACATTGGCGTACTTTAATCCCGGCGCGTGCGATCGAAAATCAAGCGTATGTTATTGGTGTGAATAGGGTCGGCTACGATGGTAATGAAGTTTACTATTCGGGCGGTTCGATGTGTATATCTCCTGTTGGGGATGTCGTGTACTATAAACCAGAAGACGAAGATTTATACACCTTTACTTTAAATCCAACGGAACTGATAAAGTCACGCGAACAATTCCCATTCTTAAAAGATGCAGATAGTTTTACCCTGTAGCGATTTTACACGGGTTGTAGTCAAATCTTTAGAATAATTATTTGTTTATTTCGTGATACCCTATTTATACGGGCGCTCCAAAATAGCAGCCTGGATAACGGCGTCACGTAGATTAAATTCGGGTACCTTGTTCTTTTGCTGATGTTCCAGATCTACGGTTTCTATCTTTCGATGTTGTCGCTGTTCTCTCACCCGATTTACTTCCTCTGGAATATCATACCGTTGTTTTACCGGCTGTTCCACTTTTTTTGACACCATTGATGGGTGTTCTTTTTGAAAAGTGGGCGGAATAGGTCGCTTTGCTATCGGGGGAGGGATCGGTACAGCTACAGGTTCAGCCGTAGGGATATGAGGACGTCTTTTACGCATCTTTTCCTGTTCTTTTTGGTACTCGGAATAGATTTTGTAAATTACACCACCGATTATTAGTAAAGCTGGTAGAAAATTTTCCATTAGCGTAAATATAATAAAAACATATAAATATTACATTTTATTTGTTTTGTATAACCTTTTTTACTTTGTTTGTATAAACAACTAACCTAAAGTTTTAACAATTATGACAACTAGTTTTGAACACGCAGACGAGTTCTTTTCGTTTTTAACGGGAAAGGCTTCGGCAGCACTGGCCAGGAGGCTACAGAAAAATCTAAAGTACGAAGGTATAACCATTACCTCTGAACAGTGGACACTTTTATATTATCTGTGGATAGAAGAAGGAAGGACACAACAAGAGCTTGCCTGTTTAACGTTCCGAGATAAACCAAGCGTTTCCAGGCTTATCAATAACTTAGAGAAAGTGAAATTAGTGATGCGTGTGAATGATAAAGAAGATAAACGCTCCAATCTTATTTTTCTGACTAAACAGGGACGCCAACTTCGTGAGGGATGTATGCGACAAGCGCATAAAACGATTGGAGAAGCGCTAGAAGGGCTCAACTACGAAGAGATGATTAAAGCAAAAAATACACTTGAAATTGTATATACGAATTTAAAGTAATGCTACTTTAGCAGAGAAGAGCGTATAAACAAAAGGCTGATTGGAATTCCAATCAGCCTTTTGTTTTTATATTTCTTGTGGTTCAAAAGCACTATGACTATTAACCAACTTTCCGGTGTCTTTAAAGTAAATCTGTTGAAAACTCCATGTGTTAATATTATCTACTTTGCGGAAGAACTTATCTGCAGAAACATCGTCCAATGTTTTGAATCCACAAGCTTCCATTATTTCTACTGTAGCACGAAGTGTGTTACGGTGAAATTGAGCCACACGAACATATTTATCTTGTACGTCGAGTGCTTTGTATAATTGTGGTTTTTGTGTCGCGACTCCTACAGGACAAACATCTTCGTTACATTTCAACGCTTGTATACATCCTAAGGCGAACATCATACCCCGTGCACTATAACAAGCGTCTGCCCCTAAAGCTATAACCTTAAGTAAGTCAAAACCTGTTACAATACGACTAGAGACTATAAGTTTAATGTGTTTTTTTACACCAAATTTAATAAGTGTCGTTGTTACAAAAGATAGCGCATCATACAAAGGCATTCCCAAGTTGTCGGTGAACTCGAGGGGTGCAGCACCTGTTCCTCCTTCCGATCCATCGATCGAAATAAAGTCCGGGAATATCTGTGTCGTCAACATCGCATTACAGATGTCGATAAACTCTTGCTTGTCACCAATACATATTTTAAAGCCAATCGGTTTGTATCCCGATAGTTCACGCATTTTTTGTAAAAAGTGCATCATGCCTTCGGCAGTGTTAAACGCACTATGCGCTGGTGGCGACATGACATCAGTACCTGGAACCACGTGTCTGATGGCGGCTACCTCAGGCGTGTTTTTAGCAGCAGGTAAAATACCACCGTGACCTGGTTTTGCTCCTTGAGATAATTTTAACTCGATCATCTTCACATAAGGACGTGATGCTTTTTCAGCAAAAAGATCTTCATCGAACATACCCATTTCATTCCGACAGCCGAAGTAACCTGTTCCGACTTGCCATATTAAATCTCCTCCATTTACATGGTAGGGACTAATCCCGCCTTCCCCTGTATTGTGTGCAAAATTTTGCAATGCTGCACCTTTATTTAAAGCGGTGATTGCCGTTTTACTCAATGCCCCATAACTCATCGCAGAGATATTGAAAACGCTTAGACTGTACGGTTGTTTACAAGCGTGGTTTCCTACCGTAGTACGTAGGTCATGGTTTTCAATATGCACCGGGAAAACGGAGTGAGCAGCCCATTCGTTGCCAATCGTCTGTGGGTCGGTTTGCATCCCAAAGGCTACGGTTTCTCTTTCATTTTTCGCACGCTGATATACAATAGAGCGCTGTCTGCGGTTAAACGGGCGTCCATCGGTATCTGACTCCCAGAAGTATTGACGCATTTCGGGACGGATAGCCTCGAAGAAAAAACGAAAATAACCTAAAAGAGGGTAATTGCGAAGGATAGCATGCCGTGTTTGGGTGCTGTTGTAAAAGGCTAAGATCATTAATGGAAATGGAATCAAGAGAAGCCAAAACCATTGTGGCGTAAAGATAATCCCGAAAGAGATAATGATCAGGTTTATAATTACTATTGTTGCAAGAATTAGATTTCTAATTGCCATGATTTTCGTGAAAATTGTTGCTTATTTCTGTTCTGAATAGTTTGTTTTTCCTTACATGTATACAATAGCTAGCAAAACGCGAGCCATTTACATACGTTTTATTTTTTGCAGATTCAATGACCATAATCATACGGTTTATGCAAAATTAGAAACTTCTATTGTTAAAGCGAAAAAAGAACGACGTTCTGCGAAGATTTACTTTTTTGATAATATATTCATTCAGAATCTCTTCTTCTTAGTATTTCTTCCGTTAGTTGTTGATATATTTTAATCCAATGTGGGGATTCACTAAGAAAATTCAAATGTGTTTCTATGGTTTGCATGTCTCCACGTTTTGCGGGGCCGGTTTGGACGGCCTCCGGTAGGCAGGTTTGCACCTTTTGGGCTGTTTCGAGTATAATTGGCCGTAGCAAATCAAAGGGCAACTGGTGCTCTTCTAGAATGTTCTGGCTGATTTGAAAAAGTAAGTTGGTGAAATTATTCGCAAAAACGGCCGCAACATGTAAGGCAAGTCGCTGTGCGCTGTCCCCTTGAAAAGCTTTGGGCGCAAGAGGAAGGATCAGGTTTAATAATTGTGTGGTCGTTGTCTCGTTATTTCCTTCTACAACGAAAGGAATAGATGTTAAATCTTTCGTTACCGCTTTTGATATACTTTGTAGGGGATAGAGAACTCCATGGTGCTCAAAGCGATGTAAAACGGTTATTGATGTCGCACCGGAGCAATGGACTACGATACCTTGGCTGATTTCCGGTAAAGCGGCCACTACGGAAGAAATTGCCTGGTCGGATACACATATGCAATATATGTCGGCATCGGTAACTACCTGCTCCAGTTTATCGGTACTGCTGCTTGCTAAAAGAGAAGCCAATGCATTCGCATTGGCTTTATTTCGACTGTATACTTGTGCAATAGTATGCCCGTAGCTTCGGAAAGCTTGTGCCAAAGTACTGGCTACATTTCCACTGCCGAGTATGACAATTTTCATTTTACTTTTTTTGTTTGGTAAGTTTCGCATCCTTTAGTCTACGGTAGATAGCCATAATAAAACCAATGGTCATAATAATGGTACCTGCCCAGAAAAAGTTAATATAAGGGAATTTTATTGCTTTGAAAACCACCCATTTTTTCTCTGGCAATGGTTTTTGGTAAAGCATAATTTCTAATTTATCTTCTTTGGGTAATATATTGGTAAAACGGAAACGAAGACCTTGTTCATTTACATCCTTATTGAAATCATAGCTATTGCCATCCTTAATAACAAAGACAGGTTCGACATCGTATTCTTTTTTGTCGGCTGCAAAAACTTTGATTTTTAACCCTACAATAATATCATTTGGTCCCTTGGGAATATTGTTCAGTTTCGCCTCACGGTTTACACCTTGTATTACGTAATAACCATTGCGGTAGCGCAACGTATCTCCAATATTGACCTGATAGGTTGCCGGCTCATCGTAGTCTTCATAACCTGTTTTTTCTTCTTCAGGAATTTTGGATGCTTTAGCTTGAGAGTCTGAGGCAGCAGCTGTAATCAGCGTATAAATGTCATGTGTGACATAGTGCTTCGTAGCCGGTGTGCCAATCAATCCACCCATATCAGGGTTGTTCTGCGCAAATGGACTCAATATAAACGACTCAATCACTTTCCCACTTTCTTCGTCGATTTTTTCGTACTTTATTTTATAGTAAACATTTGGAGGTGCAACACTATCGCCGATATATGTCAAACGATAGTCACCCATTTGTACCGGTTCATTCTCGGTTAGGAAGAGGTTCTCCCCCGGTTTTTCTACTTTATCGAAATCAGCTACTTGAATATAACCCGAACTGTTAAGGGAGATTACTTCATTTGTTGCAGCAGCAATGAGGGCTCCAATCAAGAGCAAGGCAAAACCAATGTGTGCTACTGCGGAACCCGCAAGTTTCCATTTTCCACGTAAGGCATCGCCTAAGACACGAATATTTGCAAGAATACAGAATATACAAGCGAAGGCCAGGAGAATATACATCACGTTGTTGTGTACCTTGGTGATATAGATAACAGCGGCAGCAAGTATAATGGCGACAACTAAAGTAGCTAACGTGGAAGCCCAAAACTTTTTAGGGTCGGTTTTCTTATATTTCAGGAATTGAGTGAATGCGGTTAAAAGCATAACCACTACAGCAAAAGCTCCTTGCCATTTATTATAGTGTGGTATAGGGTCGATCGGCGGTGCCACTTTTGTACCAAATAAAGCATTGAAAACCGGAATAGAGGTCGTCGCAATCATTTGTACACAAGCTACCGTTAAAACGAGCGCACCTATAAACAACCAGAACTCACGGGAGTAAATATCTTCCTCTTGTTTTGTTGTTGGTATATCCTTATATCGCCAGATCAATAGGCTAACCATAATGATTAAAAAGGATATATTAAAGATAATCAGCTGTCCGGACATACCCAGACTGGTAAACGAGTGAACGGAGGTCTCCCCTAAGATACCGCTTCGTGTAAGGTAAGAAGCATAAATTACCAATACGAAACTAATAAGTGTAAGGAAGGTTGCTGTAAAGAAACCTTGTCCTGAGTGTTTAAAAGCTAATATAACGTGTACGGCAGCAATTAGTGTTAACCATGGAATGATTGATACATTTTCTACTGGATCCCACGCCCAGAAACCGCCGAAGTTTAATGCTTCATATGCCCAAAAAGAACCCATGATAATTCCCGTTCCCAATATCATTACAGCAAATAATGCCCATGGTAATCCGGGAGCTGCCCATTCTTTGTAGCGCTTAGTCCAAAGGCCCGCCGCCGCATAGGCGAAAGGTACAATCATGGAAGCAAAGCCCAGGAATAGTGTAGGAGGGTGGATAACCATCCAATAGTTTTGTAATAATGCGTTCAAACCTCGACCATCCGGAATTAGAGATAGGTAGTTTGGATCACTGAATATTGGTGCTTGCAGGGCGTCACGTAGTAATATAAATGGAGAACTACCGATACGGGTACCGAAAAACTCAACACCTAACAACATGGACGCTAGGAAAGTCTGACATAGCATCACAAAGGTCATTACGGGTGATTCCCAAGACTTTGCTTTAAAGAGCAGAATAGAGCCGAGAACAACTTGCCAGAACATCCATAGCCAGAAACTACCTTCTTGTCCTTCCCAAAAAGAAGAAATTATATAATGTGTGGGAAGAGATTTAGAAGAGTGTGCATAGGCATAATGGTACTCAAAGAGGTGATTATAGATAATGTAAAAGAGTATACTACCGATGGTCACGACGGATATCAGGTTTACCCAAAAAGATATTCTACCTATCTTTTTCCAAGTACGATTTTCGGGTTCTTGTGTTGCGAAAAAATAACTGATCAGCGACAGTAGTGCTGCCCCAAATGATAAAATAACAAAGAATTGACCGATTTGACCCGGTAGTAGATTTTCTCCAACGTAATTGACGTCCATTTAGTAAGGAATATTAATATAAAAGATTAATTCATTGCTGTTTGCGGAGCGGCATTTGTTTCAATCACCTCTACCTCATCTTGATTGTATTTTGATGGACATTTCATCAAAATTTTACTTGCATGAAAAATGTTACCTTCCATTTTACCGGTAAGAACAAGCTGCTCGGAACGTTCTATGTCCTGCGGCTTGGAACCATTAAAGACAACCTGACACTCCGTGCTATCGTTGTCATACATGTAGAATGAAAACCGATTTGCGTCCTTGATAGGATCGTAATGAAGTTCCTTTTGTTTGTTAAGTACACCAACAACATATAGCTCGGTTTGCTTCTCCTTGGCTTCCGAAAATGTTGAATATGTACTGGAATCCGTATAGATTACCAGTATCATAGCGATCGCTACGGCGATGATTGCGATTAAGATAATTGAGCTTTTCTTCATATTACACTATCCCTGTATTACTGCAAAATTACGAAATGCTTTTTGAAGGTTATAATTTGCACCTGAAGTGAGGTTATTTGTAGTCGTTCTAAATAGCGGTGCTTTGCTTTGTTAAAACACTTGTTTTGAGGTGTTTGTGTATTTGTTTTGGTCGTTCGTTTAGAGGCCGAAGCTCATTCCCAACATCAATATTACACGAATTAAACAAATATTTTATATCGTTTTTCTAATTCTA
Source organism: Sphingobacterium psychroaquaticum (assembly GCF_900177625.1). GTDB lineage: Bacteria > Bacteroidota > Bacteroidia > Sphingobacteriales > Sphingobacteriaceae > Sphingobacterium > Sphingobacterium psychroaquaticum. The sequence continues at coordinate 113,314 of NZ_FXAU01000008.1, read as the reverse complement.
TCTGCTTATGTTTCAATATCGTTGACCTCTGTGCTGAATTTCTCGCCAGAAAATCGGGTAACTAGCATAGCTGCTACGGTATCTCCCGTTGCATTAAGCACGGTTGCTAACGGATCAACAAGCGTCCCTATAATCATAACAGCTGGTATTGCTTCCGGTGGTAAGCCATATACAGAAATCATAAGCATTTCTCCAATGTAGCCACCATTAGGAATTCCGCCTGCTACGATCGTTACCAAAACTGTGATGCCGACAGCTGTCAATATGGTATCCCACTCGAAGAAGTTCCACCCTAGTAGGGTAAAGGCTACATATATTTTAAGGATTGAGGAGATAGCAGATCCATTTTTGTAAAGCGTATTGCCTAATGGAATAACCACGTTGGCTATTGCAGCAGGTATACCTATTCGTTTGGCGGCTGCGAGATTTGCCGGCATGGTTGCTAAGCTGCTACAGGTACTAAGAGCTGTTAGTGAAGGATAGATGTTGTTGCGCCAGAATAAACTTACTCCTTTGTTGCCGTACGCAATAAAGGCATAGACACTAAAGGCAACAAAGAAAAAGACAAGGCCGAAAATATAATACAAGGCTAAAGGTTTAGCATAAAAACCGAATAATTGGGGGCCTAAAGTTTTTACTTGAAACGCAAAATAAGCCCCGAGTCCTATGGGCGCACCCTTCATGATAAGAATGAGTAATTGTTTTAGGACTTCATTCCCGGACTGTATGAAAGAAATAAAAGGTTTTGCTTTTTCACCTGTATTGCGCGCAGAAATTCCAACTAGAAAAGAAAATATCACAAAGGCAAGTATGCTCTGGCGTGACAAGAGATTTCCAAATTCGCTTACTGTTAAGAAGCTTACGATACGATCGCCCCAAGACGATGTTGATGCATCCAGAGGGTCATCTACAAAAGAGCCGGTATCTACAGCCGAATTTACGGGGAATATATAAAGTACTGCAACAGTGGCTAACGCTGCAATAGCAATGGTGACCAAAAACACACCCGCCATGATACCGATTATTTTGCCCAGTTTATTCTGTTCTTCGATATTAGCAACGGAAGAGGAAATGGCAAAGAATAGGAGTGGGATTATGGAAACAAACAGTAGATTGAGGAATATATCACCCAAAGGCTTGATATAGACCACCAAGTCTGGGAAATAAAGACCAATAATACTTCCCGCTATAATACCGAGAATCAAGAGGATAATACTCCCGTAGTTTTCTAATGTCTTGTTCATATAGTACGACTAAAATAGTAGTTTTTTATATTAGTTTTGTTAAAAAATGTAGGATATGGAATTTGTGACCACGGGCGATGGCTCGAAGACCCTTTACCATGCTGCTGTAGGGGAGCATTATCACTCGACACACGGTGCTTTGCAAGAAAGTAAACATGTTTTTTTGCAATCTGGAATGGTTTATTTTTTGAACTTGTATGGCCGCCAAGACTGTTCCATTCTTGAGGTGGGTTTTGGTACAGGTCTAAACTTTCTAATGACAGCAGATTATGCTGCTGAACATCATGTTACGGTTGACTACTGTGGTATTGAAGCTTTTCCGTTACCACAGGAGACTGTGGCGGCTACGGGGTATGGTGATTTTGTGGGCGATGATGTGTGGGAGCACTTTTGTGCGGCTTATCCACAAGCGCTAGAGGAACAAGTTGCGCTTGGTTCCGAACTGACGCTAACTATTGCGCCCCAAAAAGTTTTGGACTTTGTTAGTGAAAAGCAATTTGATGTTATTTATTTTGATGCATTCGCGGCGGTTCACCAACCTGAAATGTGGAACGATGAAACTCTAGCACATGTGTGTCAGTTTCTGAAACCAGGAGGAGTCTTCGTTACGTATGCTATAACGGGAAACTTAAAACGGTCGATGAAAGCATTGGGATTCAAGATCGAGAAGGCGCCGGGCGCACCTGGGAAGAGAGAGATGTTGCGTGCGGTAAAGGTTTAATTATTCCTTCGTATCGGTCTTGAGTTAGTTTTTTCTTTGCTGTGAAAAAAAATAAAATAAATTGTAACGTTTTATGTAAAGGGTGTACTTACTGGATAAATAGCAATTCAAAATTGCTACGAAGCATTTAGAAAACGCTAAAAACATATAAACATGAGACAAGAAACATACAGTTGGAAAAATAATATCTGGGGTACACGTATTAATCTGTATCAAGATAAGACATTGCTTGGAAAGATGAAAAATTTCACGTTCAAGCCAACCTCAGAGGTTATTTTGGGGGATGAAAAATACCATTTCGAGACGAAAGGTCTTTTTGAGCAGTATACACGGATTGTAGATAAAGAAGGACGTATCGTTGGAGATATTGATTACGAAGCATGGAGTAATAAGGCAACGGTACAGTTGTTTGATAAAAAATATTTCTGGAAAGCAGATGACTGGATGCGTTTAAGATGGCGGTTGGTAGATGATAAAGGTGTAGCGTTGGATATCCAAAGTAGCTATGCAGGAAAAGGAGAAATACGCAGTGAGGGGGGGAGTGAATTATTGTTGATGACCGGTATTTTCTTACAGAACTACTTTATGAGTTACGGGAGTGTGATGTTAATGCTGCTCTTAGTCCTTCTGTGTGTTTAAAACATACCGATCGTAAATTTGAGATTAAAGAAAAGAGCTGTCCGAAGGGACAGCTCTTTCATACTCAATATGTGTTATTCTATGGGTTTATGCACCTAGTTGAACACGTTTGAAAGCTGTTACAGTCAATCCTTTAGATACAGAATCTAAGAATTGAGCAATAGTTTTAGAAGAGTCTTTCACAAATTCTTGGTTTAACAAAGTACTTTCTTTGTAGAATTTGTTCAATTTACCTGCTGCAATTTTCTCTACCATTTCTTCTGGTTTGCCTTCTGCACGGATCTGCTCTTTAGCAATTTCTAATTCACGCTCGATAGTATGTGCATCAACACCATCTTTATCGATAGCAACTGGGTTCATTGCTGCGATTTGCATAGCAACGTCTCTACCAGCTTCTTCTGCACCAGCAGCATCAGCTGAAAGACCTACTAATACACCTAAACGGTAGTTACCGTGGATGTAAGCAACGATTTTATCACCAGATACGATTTCGTATTTAGAAACATCAATTTTTTCACCAATTACACCTGTCTGCTCGATTAAAGAATCAGCGATGTTTTTACCATCAAGTTGTAAACCTTTTAGTTCGTCTAAAGAAGCTGGTTGGTTTGTTAATGCTACATCTGCAATTTTCTCTGCGAAAGCGATGAAGTCAGCATTTTTAGCTACGAAATCTGTTTCACAGTTTACTTCTACTACGATACCTGATTTTCCATCAGCAGCAGCTTTAGCAATGATAACACCTTCGTTAGAGTCACGGTCTTGACGGGCAGCAGCTAATTTAGCTCCTTTTTTACGTAAATAATCAACAGCCGCTTCGAAATCACCATTCGCCTCAACTAATGCTTTTTTACAATCCATCATACCTGCGCCTGTTTGTTGACGCAATTTGTTTACATCTGATGCAGAAATTTGTACTGACATGTTTTATTTCTTTTAGAATATTTACAATTTAATGGAAAAACCGGACAAACCCATGTTTACCATTTGAAGCAGGCTTCAAAAAGGCTAACACTTGTTTATCCGGTTTTAAATAAGAATATTATTCTCCGTCTTTCGCTTTACGAGGGCGTTTTCCAGCGTTAGCATCTGAAGCATCTGTTGTATCTACAGCAGCTTTAGCCGCAGCAGCATCTTTTTCAGCTTCTTCTTCTTTGTCGCGTTTACGCTCTTCTAAACCTTCTTGGATAGCTTTACCAATGATACCAGCGATTAAGCTAATAGATTTTGTAGCGTCATCATTAGCTGGGATTGGGAAATCAATGTTTGAAGGATCAGAGTTTGTATCCACCATAGCAAATGTAGGGATGCTAAGTTTCAACGCTTCAGCAACAGCGATATGTTCTTTCTTCACGTCGATGATGAACAATGCTGCAGGAAGACGGTTCAAATCAGCGATACCTCCTAAAAGGTTTTCTAATTTGATACGCTCACGCTGAATCATTAATTTCTCTTTTTTAGATAGTACATCGTATGTACCATCTTTTTGCATTTTATCGATGTTAGACATCTTTTTGATAGACTTACGCACTGTTGCGAAGTTTGTAAGCATACCACCTAACCATCTTTCTGTAACGAAAGGCATGTTCACGTCTTTCGCTTGTTGTGCGATAATTTCTTTCGCTTGTTTTTTCGTAGCTACGAATAAAACTTTACGACCCGATTTAACGATTTGTTTGATAGCTGAAGCAGCTTCTTCTAATTTCGTTAATGTTTTGTTCAAGTCGATAATGTGGATACCGTTGCGTTCCATGAAAATGTACTTAGCCATTTTCGGATCCCACTTACGAGTAAGGTGACCAAAGTGAACACCTGCATCCAATAATTCTTGATATGTTGCTCTTGCCATTTTGTGTTCCTCCTTTGATTAACGTTTACTGAATTGGAATCTTCTACGTGCTTTACGACGTCCTGGTTTCTTACGCTCAACCATACGGTCATCACGTGTAACCAAACCTTTAGCACGTAAAGCTGGTTTAGCTTCTGGGTTAAGCTCTACTAATGCTTTAGCAATCGCTAAACGCACAGCTTCCGCCTGACCTTTTACACCACCACCTTGAACGTTAACTTTCACATCAAAATTTCCAGCAACACCTGCTACTTCTGTAGATTGAGTAACGATGTATTGCAATGGCAATGTTGGGAAATATTCTTTGTAGTCTTTACCATTTACGGTAATGATTCCGCTACCAGCAGTTAAGTAAATGCGGGCAACAGCAGTTTTTCTTCTTCCTGAAGTATTAGTTGTTGACATGTTTGCTCTCCTTAAAATTTAACTGGTTTTGGACTTTGTGCCTCATGTTTGTGCTCTGTTCCAGCATAAACGTAAAGGTTTTTGAACAATTGACGACCTAAACGGTTTTTAGGTAACATCCCGCGTACCGCTTTCTCAATGATGCGCTCTGGGTGTTTCGCCATTAATTCTTTTGGAGAAACGAAACGTTGACCACCTGGGTAACCTGTGTAACGAACATAAGTTTTGTCGCCCAATTTGTTTCCAGTCAACTTGATTTTGTCTGCGTTGATAACAATCACGTTATCGCCACAGTCTACGTGTGGGGTGAATGTTGGCTTGTGTTTTCCACGAATTACTTTCGCAATTTCGCTTGCCAAGCGCCCCAAAATCTCTCCTTCAGCGTCAACAACAATCCACTCTTTATTTACGGTGTTCTTGTTGGCAGAGACAGTTTTGTAACTTAACGTATTCACTTGCTTTTATTTAATTAATTAATAAATATTTTTAAACCTATTGTAATCACTACAATTAGGCTTGCAAAAGTACGATATTTTTCTGATTATTTCCAAATTGATTTTATTTTTTGATTTCACCTCCTTTTTTATGCTTTTAACCCCTTGTTAAGCCTTAGTTCATGATGCTTCTCGATTCTTCTCCACAAGCTTTGTCGCCACCTTTGTCAGTTTTTTATGACGCAATACATTTTTAACATGTTTTAAGATAGTTTAAGTAAACTATTGCTTTTTTTTGCCATCTTTATAAGAGTATTGTGAATCCGTTATAAGAAGGAGATAAATGAAGAGATGTAAAGTAGTTGTATATGGTAGCTTAGTTATGCTCCTTGGGTTAATGGCTCCAAGGATGCTTTCTGCACAGGATACAACGCTCGATAAACCGTATAAAGAACAATTGGTATTGGTGGAAGGGAAGTTGCGTAGTGGAAATATCGCTGGCGCACTGGAAACCCTGGACGATGTTATTGCAAAATACCCGAAAGCGGCAGAAGTGTATTACGCGAAGGCACTCCTGTTTGGACAAGCTCGAAATTTTAATATTGCTATCCCTGTCGCGCAGCAGGCCGTAGCGCTGGAACCTTCAAATCTTATTTTTTCTAATTACTTGGTTGGCCTTTATAAAGGCAATAATGATTTGAATAGTGCCTTAAGTGTTATCGATTCTTCGATTCACTATCACCCTGAAAATGTAGTGCTATACAGAGAGAAGATGATGGTGTTGCATAATGCAAAACGTTCCGAAGAGGCATTGGCGATTTATGATTCCACTCGAGAAAGGTTCGGTGTGTCTGATACGTTAGATATTATCAAAGGTGAGATTTTAGTCGATTTGGAGCGTAACGAGGAAGCAGAGCAGTTGTTACTCCCTTGGGCCGCGAAAGGATCTAAAATAAGACAAATATATAGTACATTAGGCTACTTATATCTCGATAAGAAAAAGGTGAAACCTGCCATACAAATTCTTGAACGAGGATTAGCAAATACCGGAGAGAATATCTTGTATTTTGACTTAGCGGATGCCTATGCGGCAAGTAAAAAAGATAGACAAGCGTTTGATTGCCTAGCAAAGGCTTTTGATGCGAGTGATGTGGATTTTCCTGAAAAGTATAGAGTGATGATAACGGCTTTAAGTGGTAAGACATCGCTGAGTCTTGATCAAGTGCAAGCATTAGCAAATTTACTGGTGCTTCGTCATCCTCGGGTCGCGGATAGCCATGTGGCGAAGGGGGAGGTTTTGTGGCGAAGAGGAAATTTACAGGAAGCGCGATCTCTGTTTTTGACGGCCGTTAGTATGAACCGCGGACATGTGGATGCATGGCGTATGCTCATGAATGTGGAACTGGCACTAAACCAGGTAGACGATGCTATAGCCCATGGTTTTGAAGCATTGGAGTCCAATCGTAATAATCCCATGTTGTTGTATTTTACAGGCTTAGCTTACATGGTTAAGGATGATACCGATAATGCACGTAAAATGTTAGAAACAGCACTCGATAACAGTGGTGATGAAAATACGTATGTTCAATCGTTGATCTACGCTGGTTTGGGGGACTTGTATCATAAACTGAAGATGTCTGATGTTTCTGATGTCGCCTATGAGGAAGCTATAAAATTAGATAGCACCAACGCGACGGCGATGAACAATTATGCCTATTATTTATCTGAACGTAATGAAAAATTAGATTTGGCAGAGAAATTATCGCGGAGTTCAAATGAACTGGATCCTACATCAAGTACCTTTCAGGATACTTATGCTTGGGTTTTGTTTAAGCAAGGGAAGTATAGTGAAGCGTTAAAGTGGATCGAAAAGGCGATGGTTGGAGGACAGCCTTCGGCTGTTCTGTATGAACACTATGGTGATATCTTATATAAAAATGGGAATAGTAAGGAGGCCGTGAAGCAATGGGAAAAGGCACTAAGCAGTAATACGGAAGCGGGGATAGATATGGACAAGTTAAAGTCGAAGATAACAAAACGAAGCTATGTGGAGTAGATGGATTATAATGGTGCTTGTTGTAGCGACTGTGAGTGCTTGTAAGACTAAGAAAAAAATTGTTCTTCCTTCGGATGCGACACCGACGGACGTAACAGCTGCCCATGTAAGTAGCATTAAAAGTTTTGAGATGTCTAATTTAGACTTTCATAGTTTTACGGGCCGTGCAAAGACCAAGATCGAAATGGGAAAGAGCGTGCAGGATGTGACTTTAAATGTTCGGATACAGCGCGACAAAGCGATTTGGATCTCTGTAACAGCTTTACTGGGCGTCGAAGCCGCTCGGGTATTGATTACGCCCGATAGTATTAAGGTATTGAATAAATTGCAAGGAGAATATCTAGCTAAACCATTTGATTATGTGCAGCGGTTTACAAATAAAGGGGTTACATTTGCCATGGTGCAGGATCTTTTAATGGCTAATGTATCCTCCAGCCTGTTACGGACAAATAATGTACAGGTTGCCAGTGCCCAGGATGAGTTTATCGTTGTAGGGATAAAAGAAGATCTATCCTATCAGTATCGGATAAACAAAGATAACAGGCCTTTTAATTTTTTGATGGAGCGTATCGGTGCAAATCAGAATCTACAGGCTTTTTATGGGGATTATACGAAGACGGATGGATACAATTTTCCGCAGCGTATTGCGTTAGACATGTCAGGAGGTGATGTCGCGTTAAAGGCACAGCTTGTTTTTAATAAGGTAGCTTTTAATGAAAATATAGAGCTTCCATTCACGGTTTCTGATCGCTACAAAGTGATTGATTAGCGGATCGCGAATAAATTATACAAAATAATTACATTCGTAGGTGGTATATACCTATTTTTGTTGGCTTAATAAAACCCGATATATAGAAAGATAAAGGCGGTTCATGGATTTTAAAAAGATACTATTTAGTTTTTTCTTCGTTAGTTGCCTTTGTGTAGGTATGGTAGCAGCGCAAAGTAGTGCCGAGTTACGTAAACAAAGGGAAAAAATTGATGCGGAGATTGCAGAGATTACAAAGGTTTTGCGTGCGAAGACACAAGAGAAGTTGCTTTCGCAGCAGGAAGTGAATGCGTTGAGTAGACAGTTGGATCTGCGTGAAGATAAAATAAGTACTATTAATTCGGAGTTGCGCCTTATTAATGGTAATATTCAAGCCAATACAAAGGTTGTTAATCAACTAAAGGCAGAATTGGAAAAAATGCGTAAGGATTATGAAAAGATGATTCTTTTTGCCTTTCGTAATAAAAGTGGGTACAATAAATTGATGTTTATTTTTGCTTCTAAGGATTTTAATCAAGCTTTTAAGCGCGTGAAATATTTACAGCAATTTAATGATGCGCGAAAGGTTAAAGCTGCAGAGATAGAAAATACGAAGAAGCAGATTGAGTTGAAAATCGCTCAGTTAGAGCGAGATAAGCAAACGCAAAATAAGCTTCTTCAGGAACAACAAGCAGAGAAAAATATTATAGCGAAGGATCGTGCAACGCATGCCGGAGAGTTGAGCCAGTTGCGTAAGGAGGAGTCGAGTTACAAGGGGCAGTTGAGTAAAAAACAACAGGAGAAAAAACGTATCGACGCGATGATCCAAGCAGCTATCCGTCGGGAGATTGCTGAAGAGAGACGGAAGGCGGAAGAAGCAAGGAAGAAAGCCGCAGAAGAAGAAGCGAAACGTACAGGTAAGACTGTGGCGGAGGTAGAAAAAACAACACCGCGGAAGTCAGATAGTGAAGTGTTACGTTCTACGCCAGAAGCGGCTCGTTTGTCTGCCGACTTTAAGTCCAATCGCGGACGTTTACCATGGCCAGTCGGACAAGGAAACATTGTGCGGGATTTTGGTTTTGAAACCGTAGAGCGTGGTGTCGGAATGGATAATATGGATGTCGCTATTCGCACAGGAAGTAACGCTGCTGTGAAGGTTGTATTCGAAGGTGAAGTGGTGCAGGTGTTTGGAAATGTGGTGGTTATCAAACATGGGGAGTATTTTACATCCTATGGTAATCTACGCAGTGTTTCGGTAGGACGCGGGCAAAAGGTAAGCCGGGGACAGCAAATTGGTACAGCTGCAGAAGATCCGGATTTAGGTTATTCTGTCGTAAACTTCGGGGTATTCCAAGGACAGTCGGCTATGAATCCATCTTCCTGGTTAGCAAAATAGTTACAAGGATTTAAGAGAGAAAATTATATATTTGTAATATACCCCATACGGAGCGGGTGTTAAGAAATTAAAATTATGTACACATCAGGATTATTATTTATCGGAACACAAGAAATTATTATTATCGTTGTTTTGGTACTATTATTATTCGGCGGTAAGAAAATTCCAGAGTTAATGCGCGGTTTAGGTCGTGGTGTTAAGGAATTTAAAGATGGTCAAAAAGAAGACACTACAGAGAATAATAATACAAACACAACGAATAGTAACAATAACCAAAACTAATTCGTTATTGTTTTCAGTTAACAAAAAGTTTCATCCTTACACACGGTGAAACTTTTTGAATTTTATGTATATACTAAACTTGGAGGAAACTTCGTTTATACATAAATTATCTATGCACAAAACCTAAATAAGGCGTCATTCATCATATTCAACCTATGAAGAAACATTATTTATGGGGACTACTATTAACGTTATCTGGTATTTCCTTTGGAGGGTATGCCCAAGAGATGGCGATAGCCGAGAGTTCGGAAATTACGTTCCTAACTGAAGCAGTGAACACGCAGAAAAAAGGCCTTGTTGCCAGTCTGGATTCCCTAAAAAAACTTCCTTATAACGATGCACTGCACAACAACGAAGATTCCTTGATTTATCAGCGTATGCGAACGATTCAAAAGACGGTTCCGCTTGCATATAACGAAAAGATCAAGTTCTTTATTGATAAGTACGTATCGCAGAATTACAATCCCTACATGAGTAAGCTCCAGGGATTGTCGCAGTATTATTTCCCGATTTTTGAGGAGATCCTAAAGGCGAATCACCTACCAGATGAGGTGAAATACCTCTCGGTTGTAGAGTCATCACTGGACCCACATCTGGTATCTCGGTCGGGGGCTGTAGGGTTATGGCAGTTTATGTACGGCACCGCAAAGATATATGACCTGACGATGGATCGGAATGTGGACGAACGTAAAGACCCCTATGCGGCCTGTCACGCTGCAAGCCGATACTTCATGGATGCGTATGCGGAGTTTAATGATTGGTTGTTAGCATTGGCCTCTTACAATTGTGGACGAGGGGCTGTTCGACGTGCGATCCAGCGATCTGGCCTTACCAATCCTTCCTTTTGGGAGCTATCTCCGTTCCTGCCTCAAGAAACCCAGAATTATATTCCTAAGTTTATAGCAATGACCTATGCGTTGAAATATGCGGATCAATACGGGATTGGTACAGCAGGCGTTGGGTTTGATTGGGAAGCCAAAACGATCATGGTCGATCGAAACGTTGACCTGAAACGAATAGCACAAGCTGTAAACCTTTCCTTAGAGGAAGTGAAGAAATTTAATCCATCGTATAAGTCGGCGGTAATTGCCGCCACTTCGGATCGGCCCAAACGACTGATTCTTCCACAAACTCAAAACCTTAACGACAGCTTATTATATGCGGCATTGCACCATATTGATGCAGCTCCCGTTGTTTATGCGGCCACAGAAAGTTCAGACAAACCATCTACTGGAAGTGATAAGACGTATAAGGTTAAACCGAATGAAACGTTAAGTACGGTGGCGAATAGATTTGGAACTACGGTGCAGAATTTGAAGGCCTGGAACAATTTGACGTCAAAAAGTAGAATTGCGGGAAGGACGTTGATTGTGAAAAATGAAGAGGTAAGCCGATTGGCTAGTGTACCGAAAAAAAATAATCAGTCCAGCGGACCCCGTTTTCAAAGTTACGTTGTTCGTAAAGGTGATACGCTATCCGATATTGCGAATAAATTTAAAGGCACCACCGTTACGCACTTAAAGAATGATAATGGTCTTAAGGGAAGTTCCTTACAAATTGGACAAAAACTGAAGGTGAGAACCTTATAAGATCGTGTCAAAAAGATAAAAAATACAGGCGCAGCTTAGGATAACCAAGCTGCGTCTTCTGTCTGATCATATTCGCTAAGTTCAACTTCCACATGTTCTTTGAGGATCGTTGAAAGCTTAATCCCATAGTAATCACTAAATATTGGAAATTGGTGATGCGATCTGTCAATCAGTACCGCTGTACGCATTTTTTTCAATGGAATATCAAGGAACATACCTAAACCGTAAGCCATAGTACGTCCGCTATTCAATACATCGTCGATTAATATAATAACTTTGTTTTTGGCCGTTTCAATAGGGGTGTCTATGCTTGCTTCTAAGCTTCTTTTTGATTTTTTTATGGTTACTTTAATCAATTCGAAACCCTTATCTGGCGCAATTTCTTGTAATATCTTTTGTAAGCGCTCCGCAAAAACATAACCCCGTTCGGCGATACCAACTAATACGATAGAATCTTCTTCAAAATTATCTTCAAGAATCTGGTAGGCAATACGAATAGATTTTTGCTTGATCTGATCCTTATCTAAAACTAACGTTCTTTTACTGGACATGCTGTTGTTTTTTGTTGCTTGTAAAAATACTAAATTTTTTAAAGTCTTTTTTTATTTCTATAATTGGCGATAACTTATTCCACGATAAGTGTACCTTAATTGATTAACATGCATATTTAACGTGAAACGAGATGAACTAGATATCGTACGATCTATCAACGACTCAGATCCGGAGGCTTTCAAAGAAATCTTCGATTTGTATTGGAACAAGATCTATAAAAGAGCGTTGCAAAAATTACCTAAAGAGGAGGATGCAAGTGACATTACACAGGAAGTTTTCTATGTAATTTGGAAGAATCGTGCTTTTTGGAACGTTACCACAACAATTGAGGGCTATCTTTTTTCCATGTTACGTCATAAGATTTATGACTTCTATGCCAAGCAGGACCGCTTGCCTTTGTTTATTTCTCTCGATAATCAAGAAGAATACTGGGACTACTATTTTGAAGACGCAACCAAGGAAGATGATTTTGCCGTAAAGAACGCTGCTGTCAAAGCTGAAATTGAGGCTATGCCTGAAAAAATGCGTGAAATATTCTTGTTAAGTCGCTTCGAAAATCTCTCTGCCATGCAAATAGCTGCCAAATTGGGGATATCTGTGCAAACGGTCCGTAACCAGATATCTAGTGCTTTAAAACGTCTTAAAATTAAGTTTGGAGACAAGACTGCGTGGATTATATTTATCTTTTTTATAAAATTTTGATTTTTTTCTCGTGTCTTATAGTATGTTTTTAAGAAAACACAGACTATATAGTAAAGAAGTCAAAATATCCTAAATGAAAGTACTGACCGATAAGAAAAGAGAGATTTGGAAAGGTATCGTGAATAAAGCACGTGCCGATGGCGATTATAGCCTAGAAGTCGTATCGTTCGCTCGTTCCCGTAAGCTAATAGTGATTCGGTGGACCGCAAGCGTTGCAGCAGCCATTTTAGTTATTTGCGGTGCTTATTATTTGGCGATCAAACCATTATCAAGCCCGATGCTCCATGAATCCGTGCTTGCTCAAGTATATCAGGATACTACTTCGCATACGACATTAACATTGTCTTCAGGAGAAGTGATTGTATTGGATGGGTCACAGGCCAAAAGCGAGGATGTGGCTGAACTTCAAGGTGAGGGCGGTTTAGATTTTCGGAAGCTGGAATCAGAAAGTTTAGCACGTAGTGTGCAAACCATGGAAACAGGACGAGGGAAACAAAGCCATGTTATTCTTTCGGATGGTACGAAAGTATGGTTAAATGCAAATTCAAAACTACAGTTCCCGGGACGTTTTTCGAATAGCAATAGGGAAGTATCTATCGAAGGTGAAGTGTATTTTGAAGTCGCTAAGAATAAAAATCAACCATTTATTGTAAAGTCTGAACACAACCATGTGCGCGTCTTAGGTACGCATTTCAACGTGCGTAGTTACCCAACGGAAACCATGAAGACAGTCACCCTATTGGAAGGGTCTGTGGAGGTTCGCAGTGCCGACATGAGTAAGAAATTAACCCTGAAGCCAGCAGAACAGAGTATACAGCAGGGAAATGAAGGCTTACATGCTCGTGTGGTCACCAATCCTGAGGCTGTTATTGCCTGGAAAGAAGGTCAGTTCTACTTTGAAGATGCAGATGCTCAGTCAATTGTAAAGGAATTGGAGCGGTGGTATCCGGTTCGGATCCACTTAAAAGAACATGACGAAACAAAACGAATCTCTGGGCGGATTCGTCGTGATGACTCGATGAAAGAGGTCGTGGAAATGCTGCGCTTCTTTGATATTGAAGTTTCTATCACAGAAAGATAATTTAAATTCAACCTAACACACCAGTAAATTACTTAACCATTAACCACTTATGAAAAATTGTATTTTCAAGTTTAAAGACTTGAGGAAGCATCGTCTGTGCTTTTTTGTACTCCTTATTGTGGTACTTTCCACGAACAGTGCGCTGGCACAGATTCGTGTTTCCATCAAGCAGAAGCCGTTGACAACGGTATTTAAGGCCATTGAAAGCCAAAGCGACTTTGTCTTTTTGTATGATAAAGATGTCGCTCGTGTATCTTCAGTTACACTAAACTGTTCGAATTGCAGCATCGAAGAAATTGTTAAGCAATTGGCTAAAGAAACAGATTTAGACTTTCGGGTTAATGATAAACAGATTTTGGTCAAGCGTAAAAATGCCCCCAAGAAAGTCGTCGAATCAGCGGTTTTAACAGCATCTACGGTGGACAGTTTGGTAGGACGTGTGGTGGATGAACACGGTCAACCTATTGTTGGAGCGACTTTACTTATCAAAGGAACGAAAATCGGAACCTCCAGTAATCAGATGGGTTATTTTGCCCTTAGGCGTCCTGAAAAAGGGGTGATGGTGATGTGTAACATCATTGGTTATCACCCACAAGAGGTGGTTGTTGCGGACCAAAAAATGGTAATGCTCCGGTTGGTTACTAAGGCCCAAAAGATTGAAGATGTGGTGATCTCTACTGGTTTACAGAAACGGGAGCGAAGCAAGCTTGTTGGTAATGTATCTTCGATAAAGGGTGAAGACCTAGAGGGAGCTGGCATCACTACCGTGGATAAAGCACTTCGTGGAAAGATGACAGGCGTGTATGTTCGTTCTAATTCTGGACGACCTGGAGAGGCTGGATCTATCGTAATTCGTGGTAGCAATACTATGACGGGAAGTGCAGAACCACTAATTATATTAGATGGGATGCCGATGCAAAACGGTGAGGTCGCTGGGATGGATAAAACAAGCTCTAATATCAATAGTTTGTTGACGAACGGAATCGGAAATATCCCGCCAGAGGATATCGCTACGATCGATATCTTACGTGATGCAACTGCAGCTTCTGTATATGGAGCACGTGCAGCGAACGGTGTTATTGTGATTACCACGAAACGCGGTGTAGCAGGAAAAGACTACATCAATTATAGTACAAAACAGGGATTGACCTTAAGTCCGAAAAATGGTTTTGACTTTATGAACTCCTCAGAGAAACTGGCCTACGAACGTCAGTTGTACAATGATTTTCACCCAGTCTACGGTGGACGCGCCGTGCAATTGTTGTTACAGGCAGATAACGGTGTTATTTCGAGAGAACAAGCCGATCAGGAAATTGCTCAATTGGGGCAAGTGAATACCGATTGGATCAATGTACTTTACAATCTAGCATATCAGCAATCGCATAATGTTTCGATGAGTGGTGGTAGTACGAAGCTGCAATATAATGTGTCTTTAAATTACCAGGATGCGAACGGTACATTGATGGAAAATAAGAATAAGCAAGGAGGTATGAGCGTGAAACTGACGCGAAATGTAAACGATCGCTTGCTGATTGATTTTAACTTGTATTCGACCATCAAAAAGAATGTTGAAGGACAATCTGCTTTGGATCCATTCCGGTACGCGATGTTTGCAAATCCGTATGAAAAGCCTTTTAATACAGATGGTTCATATGCATGGGACAAAACTTATCGTGATTTAACGACCGATATCGGTTTGTCGCAGGCCTTGAATTACGAAACGCTAAATATCGTTAAGGAATTACGGGAAAACACATTGAGCACGGACTATAATAATGTGCGTGGGCAATTTGGTGTGGAATGGAAGTTCTTAGATGGTTTTCAATACCGTGGCTCTGCGGTGTTAAACTACACGAATGTGCAAACAATGGATGAATCGCGCGGTGGAACATACCGTTCATACGCTACTAATTGGTTGAATACTGCGCGTACGGTGAACTCGGGAGGTGGTATTCTTGCGAAATATAACCAAGGATTCTTGGAAGAGAACTCTGGCAAAACAATAGATTACACGGTGCGTAACACCATTGAATACAACAAAACCTTTCAAGAGAAGCATTATGTGCAAGCTTTTCTAGCGAATGAAGTTTCTGAACGGACCAATAATAGATTTTTTCACTATAACCCGGTATACCTGCAAGATTACCGGATGGCGGGATATCCTTCATGGGACGATGTACCACCGTCAACCTCTAAAAAATTAGCGCTGGATCAGTTAGGTGGCACATATTATGAGAAAGATCGTTCAGTTTCTTTTATTAGCTCTTTTGCCTATGCTTATGCGAATCGCTATGTGTTAAATGCCAATTTTAGATCTGACGGTGTGGATATTATTGGTTCAAAGAACCAGTTTACGCCGTTGTGGTCAGCGGGTCTAAAATGGAATGCGCATGAGGAAGTATTTGTAAAAGAGAATATGTCTTGGTTAAATCGTTTGGTATTCTCTTTTGGATATGGATACACGGGAAGTATAAATCGAACTGTTTATCCTTTTCATACCTACAAGTTAACCGCTTTGGTGTATGATGATGTGGTAAAGGCACAGGAATTTGTGTATGGAAATCCTGTTTTAAAGTGGGAGAGAAAACGAGATATCAACTACGGTGTTCAATTTTCGGTGTTTAACAGCCGTCTAAATGTGGAAGCTAACTACTACGATAATAAGGTGACAGACCTCTTAGATAAAGTGGTGTTACCCGCTTCTGTGGGGCGTACCTCTTCCTTGATTAATGCTGGAATACTATCTAATAAAGGATGGGAGCTATCCGCTCGTGTGGAAGCCGTAAAAACTACGGATTGGCTTTGGGAAATTGGAGGGAACTTGACCACCGTTAAAAATAACCTCGATAGGGTGTATTATAAGAAAACACCAACGATATCGAATTTGGCACCACAAAATGTGGAGAATTATGCCCTACGCTCTTGGTTTGGGTATAAGTATGATCATATTGATCCTAATAATGGACATATGATGGTGCAAGCACAGCGTATTGATGCGCAAGGTACCGTGATAGGGGATGAAATTATTGACTTGTCAAAAATATCTTCTGCAGACCTGCAGACGAAGTATCGTACGTATTATTTGGGACAACAAGACCCGAAATTGTACGGTGGATTTAATACACGTGTACGCTACAAGAATGTGACGTTCGCTAGCAACTTTGTCTTTGCCCACGGCAACATGATTAAGGGGTTTCAAGATCGCCGCGAGGGACCGAGTGGGATGACGGATGATATCACGGCCGGACGAACAAATCGGTTGAAAAATCAAATATATCGCTGGCGTCAACATGGGGATATCACGGATATTCCGTTTTACTCTCCAAGTAAATCTTATTATTCAGAATACCTGGTTGACCGCGATATCGAGTCGGGAGCTTATATAAAATGTACAGAGTTAGGTGTAAACTGGCGTGCGAACCCAACAAACTTAGGCCGTTTTGTAAAGCAATTACAGATCGGTTTGATGGCCAATAATTTATTTACAATTTCTCCTTATTCGGGTAGTGATCCGGAAACACAAATGGCTTTTGGATATCCGACCACACCGAGCTATACCTTTTCCCTAAACATTGGATTCTAACATGATGAAAAAGATATTAACCTACATATTATTTAGCAGCGTGCTGCTGCTAGGGGGGTGTAAAGATTTCTTAGATCTACCACCAAAAAATCAACGTGCCGTAACGACGTTGAACGATGTGAAATCTGCTTTGGCAGGTTATTTAGACGCTTTTGTCCGGACTAACACAAAGCCTATAATTGGTCCAAGTCCCATTATTACCGAAGCACAAAATATGATGTTTGAGGCGTATTCGGATAATTTTGATTTCGCAGGTAATATGTCTCAGTATATAAATGCAAAGAACATTCATGCACAGGAGAAGTTTTATGCGAATAAATTGTTGTTCAATGATACGGAGACCACTGATTATATCTGGAATAATTACTACGCTGCAATTGGTTTTTTGAATGCATTGATTGATCAGTGTGATAATTTGAAAGATGCTGATCCGAGTGAGTTGAAGCGCGTGAAAGGCGAGATGTTGGTACATCGTGCTTTTTATATATTCAAATTGCAACAATATTTTGTACCGATGGATAAAGAGGAGTTGGGTATTCCTTTGTATTTGCATACGGGGCAAGAGGAAATTGATATCGTGATGGATCGCAAGAAATCGTCCGAAATCTACCGTGTCGTTACAGGCGACCTGAAGGCGGCATTGGAGTATTACCAATCAGAAGGACCGAACGATGGTTTTAACAGATTCTTTAATGCGCGTTTTATCCAGAACCTTTTAGCCCAGGTATACTGGTTTAAGGCGGAATCGTCAGCCAAGGAGTCGACCGATTATGAACAGGCAAAAGTTTATGCCGAGGCGGCTACGAAAGATGTGGATGCACTAATTCCTAATACATTGGTGGCATTCCAAAATGTACAGCGGAACCTTAATCCGGACTACCCCGCTGTTTACCAACAGAGTGTAAGTTTCGGTATGTTGATGCCGATCTATGGCTCAAACCTCGATTATATAGGTTATTCGCCAAATAGTCTAAAGGTGCCGGCCGATTTTTTCAGTCTCTTTGATGATACGGATATACGTAAAGCGGCGTACTTTACCGGTAGCGTGATGTCAAGTACCTGGCCGGATGGTATGGTAAACGGCCAGAAGCATATTCGTATTCATTTGTTCACACCTGAAGAAGCGTACCTAATCTTAACAGAAAGTCAATATCGTCTCGGTCAACAAGATCAGGCGTTAGCAACACTGAACAAATTTAAAGGTTTCCGTGGAGCGAAAGCCAAAGCGGGGCTGAATGGAACGGAACTTCTACAGGAGATCGTCAACGAGCGACGTAAGGAGTTTTTCTGCGATACAGACAAGCGTTGGCTTGATTTGAAACGCTACAACATTGGAAATATAGAACGTAAACTTCGTTTCTTTAATAAAGAATATACTGTTAAGGTAGAAGCCGGCGATTACCACTATGCGCTGCCGATCCCGTTGACTGAGTTGCAGGAAAATCCGGCCATGGTCCCTAATATGGGTTGGAATCCTATTGTTTTTTAATTTTTAAGTTGGAATCAAAATGAAAAAGACTATATATATATTGGCGATGCTCTTGGCGCTACAAGGGTGTAAGAAAGAGGCGTTCAACTACGCTACCTATCAAGCTGATGCGACAGATATTGACTCTGTCTATTTCTCTACGGGGAGCACTACGCTCATTGCTGACGGTAAAGCTACACTGCAGTTTGTACTGGAGACGTACCGTAAGGTACAGATTGAAAGTTCCCAAGGAAAAACAAAGGATACCATGATGTTTGTGGATTACCGTACATTACCAACAGGCGACGTTAAGGTGTATGCGGATGGGCAGTTGCTCTCAGCCATGGAGTACCGTACGAAAGAAACGACCAAATCGAGCTTACAATTTTATGCACAGGTAGGAAATGCAAAATCTTCGATTAAGCAAGTTCAAGTGAAGCAACCCAAGGTGATGGGTGAGAAGCGATATGTCGATATCATATTTCATGTGTTGGAGCTAAATCCTACAGATCCAGCGTTTGACCCCCTGACGAATCAAGAAATTACTCCAGCTCAATTAGCGCAAGCGGTCACATATGCCAATGATGTTTTTAATAATGTTTACGGTAAAGATCCAAATGGTGGAAGCGCTAATTTGGAATTTCGCTTAGCAAAAAATAACGCTACTGGCGCTACTTTAGCACAACCGGGATACAATAAGATCTTGTATGACGCTTCTTGGAAAACATCGCCGACGGCACAATTTTCTGCTGTTAATTTTACGTCGAAAATCGATTCTACCGTAGCTTATCAATGGGACAAAACGAAGTTCTTGAATATTTATATCTACCCAATAGCCGCGAATAATAGTTTGGGAGATAATAGAGCGGCCTATCAGATTGTTCCAGCAGGTCAGACAGCGATTCCTGGTATTACAAACACGATCACTTCGGAATCCCAGATTCCGGCTAAGAAATTTTTCACAACCTATGGATTGGGAATTCACCGCACAGTTTTCTTTCCCGGAATGGATAGACGGATAGAAATTGCACAATACTTAGGTGTTTACTACGGACTCTACCCGACGCATAATAGTGTGCTGCCCATCATTGACCACGTCTCTGATACGAAGAAGTATCAAATAGGAACCGGAAGTGCCAATGTAACGAGCGGCTTGCTGAAGATTGGTGTCGATGGTGAGAAATTTTTAGCCAATAATCCGATGGATGACGTACGGTATGCCTCGCTACGAAATTGTTTTACACAGCAGCAAATCGATCGCATCCGTCTGGTGATGGAACGCTCCCCGGTACGTAAGGCATGGACATTAAAATAGATCTTAAACTATAAACAAAAAGATAAATGAAAAAACTAGTAATGCTGCTGCTCAGTGTAATTCTTGTGAGCAGCGTAACAGCACAGTATAAGATTAAGGTAAAAGGCTATGTAACTGGACAGACGGAAGGTCATAATAATGTTTATCTATATAATCAAATAAAAAAGGACACCGCTGTTATTAAAGACGGTTATTTTGAATTTAATATGGTGGAACCAACCGCTGGCTCACGTGCCATAGCGATTGAATATGATCAAAAGAAACATCGTATGTATTCCCCGGTTGTTTTATTCTGGGATCAATCGGGAACAATTGAGGTGCGTTTCGACATCCAGAAAGGGTTATCTTCTACGACATTAAGCGGTATGCCATCTGCCGTGACTTTTGCCAATCACAGTGCAGCGCGTAGTAAAGCTTTTATGGAGATCCGAGCCCAAGTGCAAGCAAAGTACGGAGCTGATGCCCTCAAACAAGGAGCTGATGCGAACAAAGAGGCGATGGCTTATATGGAAAAGCTTTCGGCTCAAAAGTATGACTCGTTATTAAATACGTTTGTGGATGGTAAAAGTATGTTAGCACCGGTTTTAATTCTTAGTCATATTTCTAATCTCCCTACGGATAGATTGGAAAACTACTACAGCCGTCTGTCTAAAGCGGTGAAAGAAAGTGAGGAGGGCCAGACGCTGAACGCGAAGATTCAAGGCTTGAAGAATGCTTATGTAGGGGCAACGGTCACAAATTTCAGTTTACCCGATGAGAACGGAAAGCAACGCTCTTTTGAAGAGTTTAAAGGTAAGTATATACTGCTTGATTTTTGGGCTTCCTGGTGTAGTCCATGTCGGGCTTCCTTTCCGCGTATCCGGGAAGTGTATGACAAACTGAAAGGTCAGAATTTTATTGTTATAAATGTTTCTATCGATAAGAATAAAGAAGCGTGGTTAAAGGCCGTAGGAGAAGAAAATAATCCGTGGCCACAGCTATATGATGATAGTAAGATGGCTTATGCTCGGTTTAATGTTAGTGCCGTTCCTACGTCATATCTTATCGATCCATCTGGAAAAATAATCATGAAAGAGATTGGTTTCGACCCAAAAGGTGGTGGGGCAATGGAACTTAAACTGGAAGAGATATTCAAAACTAAATTTTAATTTAACAACATATTACAAAACGAGATGAAGAAGTCGATAATGGGAATGGCTGCGGCCATATTAGTTAGTCTGAGCGCGAATGCGCAGCAAAAGGAGTTTATTACTGTTACGGGGAAAGTTAATTTTCCGCCAAGTAAAGAGCACCAAGAGAAGTATCCATTTACATTGAAAGATAAGCCAATGAAGGATGCAAAAGTTTTTCAAACAATCCAATTAAACGCAGATAGTACGTATACGATTAAGGTGCCTAGTAAAACTCCTCGTTTGTATTCACTCGATGTGTATGGATGGGACCGTATTACATTTTGGGCCGGAAATGACGATTTGAAAATCAATTTCCGTGGAGAAGATACGGCAAAGATGAAAATTAAAAACCCGCCTTACGTATTTATCGAATCGGAAGGAAAAGACAATCAGCTGATTAATATGTTAAACTGGGAAGTTTATCAGAACTACCAAAATACAATAGCGATCGGGAAGCGTCAATACATGGCTTCGCAGAAGAAAGATACAGAGATGCACAAGTCTTTGACGGATATGATGATGGAGCAGTATGATAACCTAAATACGAGAGCTAAATGGTATGTACGTGCTTTTAAAAACGATCCACAGGTTGTATATGCTTTAGGTTACTTAAGTCCAAAGCGCGATCAAGACTTGATTATCGGTACGGTTGATCCTTTATTGAAAAAATATCCTTGGTTGACCGAAGCGCAAGAAGCAAAGGATAATATCGATAAGGCTCTTGCTGCTGCTAAAAAGACAGAGATGGGGGTAAAGTTCTTGAATATTACGCAAGCCGATCAAAATGGTAAAGAGGTGAAACTGTATGATTATATGAAGGGCAAAAAATATGTTCTAGTTGATTTTTGGGCATCATGGTGCGGACCGTGTCGCGCAGAGAATCCACATGTACTTGCCGTATATGATAAGTATAAAGCTAAAGGGTTTGATGTGTTTGCGATTTCTTTGGATGATAAGAAAGACAACTGGTTAAAAGCAATCAAAGATGATAAATTGCCGTGGATCCAAGTCTCGGATCTTAAAGGTTGGAAGAATGAAGCAGCACAATATTATAATATCGGTAGTATCCCTTCTAACTTCCTGTTAGATCAAGATGGAAATATTATTGCGAAGAACTTACGTGGTGCGGACTTGGAGAAGGAAGTAGCGAAATTATTAAACTAATTATCATACACCTATGAAAAGGATTTCTTTTATAATAGGTATAATGCTCTTGCTGCTTTCGCAGCAAGAGTCTTATGCGCAAATGGCTGCAGCCAAGAAAGTAAATTGGGATGTCGAACATAAAGTCTCTTTAAATGCGACATCTGGTTATGTTTGGAATATTATTAAGGATGATAAACTATCGACTAAAGCATCAAATGGTTTTGTGAAATCTATTACTATTGATGATGCGACCATGCCAATTGATCGTACTGTGTATTTCGCTGATGGAACTAAAAGAGGGGAAAGGGTAACACAAATGGAAGATCAACATAAATTGATGGTTATTCATGTTGCTAAAGAGTCTTTAGATCCAGGTATCGATGATTTAGAGATTGCCATTTTCAATCAAGCGAATGATGCGGATACGGTTACGGAGCTCACGTGGCGGATTCTGATCAAAGGTGATAAAGAGGCGAAAGAGAAGGCTAAAGCAAAGATCTTAACAGAGCTCAAACAATATGAGTTGGGCATACAAAAGATGGTACCAAGCAAATCTATTCCTGCAATGCGCATGCAATAGAAAGGCCGATCGTTGAGTATACAAAAAAGCCCTTCTCTATAGAGAAGGGCTTTTTTGTATATTGTTTAGGGTGACTTAATTCAAATTCTTATTGTCGTCATTCGATCCCGCGTTCGCCGTCATTGTTTTAGCATCATCAATTGGACGTCCACCATTATAATAATATCTCTTCCAGTATGCTTCGTTCAGGTTGCTAATCATCACACCACGACTCGAAGCTGCATGTGCAAATTTATCGTCTCCTAAATACACACCTACATGGGTAATTTGTTTACTGCGGATTTTGAAAAATACAAGATCTCCAGGTTGAAGATCACTTTTTCCGATTGGCTTAACATTTGCATATTGATTTCTGCTGTTGTAGCCAATTGTGGTGTTGAAAACATTTTCATACACCGCTAAAGAAAACTTCGAACAATCGATTCCACGCTTAGAATCTCCACCCAACCGATAAGGTGTACCCAACCATTCGTAAACAAATTGGTACAGCTTCGTGTTAGTCATTGCGTTGTTCGCAACACCCATTATTTGAGAAAAGTAATCTTTGGCTAGGTTATCGGGATCCGAGGAAGTTGTTTTTTTGGTTTGTGCCTGCGACACTAGACATAAGCCTATGAATAGCATTCCTGCTACTAATTTCTTTGTTTTCATTTGTTCGCTTTAATTACAACTTTTTTAATCATCCAGGTGTTTTATAAACAAGGACAAAAGCAAAATTAACACTTATGTATTGGGAATCCAAGTAAACTGACATTTATTTAACAAAGTTTTAACGATTTTTAACATATGATTTTTTGGCTAACGGTAAATCTAGGACGATGTAGTATTGTCTATTTAATACTGTTTCAAGGCTGTTTTTAATATTTTTTTAATAAAAAATGTAAAATAGTTTGAATTTATCAATTATTTAGTTTTATCTTTAGACCGATTTAAGAAAAAATGATACAGCACACTATTATTTCAACGATTATTATTACCACCGGGCATAAACAGCGGAGGAAGTAATTCTATTGTCTAATAAAAAGTGTACATAAGATATAGAGCCTTCCTCAAAATGGAAGGCTTTTTTTGTGCCATAAACAGAACCATCTATTTTAAAACGACTAAATACAGAAAAATGAAAGTACTTAAGTTTGGAGGAACCTCGGTCGGGAGTATCGAAAGCATCAAAGCGGTGCTGGATATTGTCAAAAAAGCATACGATGACGGTGAAAAACCACTGGTTGTCTTGTCTGCTATGTCGGGGGTAACCAACCTATTAACCCAAATGGCCGAGAATGCGGCGGATCGTGTTTCCTTCGATGAAGATATTAAGAATCTTGAAGAACGCCATTTTGCCGTTGTGAAGAAACTGATAGCTGTTAAGTATCAGAATCCGGTTCTTACCAAGCTGAAGCTCTTGATTAATGAGCTTGATGAAATATTGCAAGGGGTATTTGCGCTGAAAGAACTTAGTGCGCAAAGTAAAGACCTAATTGTTTCTTTTGGGGAACGTTTTTCGAACTATATGGTAGCCAAGATTATGGAACAATATGTGCCACAGGCCGAGTTTCTTGATGCTTCGCACTATGTGAAAACCGATAGTAATTTTGGGCATGCTCATGTAAATGAGGAGCTTACTAACCAACTTATTCAGGCGCTGGGACACACGCATAGTGATAAACTATTGTTTGTAACCGGTTTTATTGGCTCGAATGACAAAGGTCGTATAACGACATTAGGTCGGGGTGGATCAGATTATACTGCCGCTATTTTTGGTTCTGTGCTACATGCATCAGCGATCGAAATATGGACCGATGTCAATGGGATGCTTACGGCAGATCCACGGATCGTCAAGAAAGCCTTCTCGTTACCGGTTCTTTCCTATACCGAAGCCATGGAGCTTTCATATTTTGGAGCCAAGGTGATTTATCCGCCGACGATGATTCCTGCTTTCATGAAAAAGATTCCAATCGTAATACGTAATACATTTCAACCCGATTTTGAAGGAACTGTTATACAGTTTGATAGTGGGAAATCGGCTTTTCCGATAAAGGGAATTTCTTCGATATCCGATATCTCTGTTATCAATCTATCGGGGAGTGGAATGATTGGAAAGTCCGGCTTTAGTGGGCGTCTGTTCACGTTGTTGGCGCGTGAGCAAATTAATGTGGTATTAATTACACAGTCTTCTTCCGAGCATAGCATCACCTTTGCTGTTAATCCAGACGATGCGTATAAAGCGATTCGCTTAATTCAGATTGAATTTGAGTTGGAGTTGGAAGCCAATAAATTGCTGATGCCGACTATTGAAGACAATCTTTCCGTGTTGGCTATAGTGGGCGAAAATATGAAGCGTACACCAGGCATGTCCGGGAAACTGTTCCATGCCTTGGGGCGTAATGGTATCAATGTGCGTGCAATTGCACAAGGCTCTTCCGAATTGAATATCTCGGTCATCATCGGTAAAGAGAACTTAGCTAAGGCGTTGAATGCAGTGCATGATGCTTTTTTTGCTGAGCTGAAGAAGACATTGCATGTGTTCAATGTGGGAACAGGAAATATTGGTTCTACCTTATTTAAGCAGATCTATGAGCAGCATGACTTTTTGCTTGACCATAATGATATTGAAATAAAGGTTGTCGGCTTGTCTAATTCGCGTAAGATGTTGTTTGATGCGGATGGTATTGACTTAGCACAGTGGAGTGAGCAGGTGGAACACCAAGGCGAGGTAGCGGACTTAAGTGGGTTTATCGAGCGGATGAAATTAATGAATCTGCCGAACTGTATTTTCGTAGATAATACGGCCAGTAAATTGCCTGCAACATATTATGAGGATATCTTTAAGTCTAATATATCGATTGTCACATGTAACAAGATTGCAAATTCAGGGGATTATGCGCAGTATAAATTACTGCATGATACAGCACGTAAGCATGGCGTAGACTTTTTCTATGAAACCAATGTGGGCGCAGGATTGCCAATCGTTCGGGTATTAAAAGACCTGATGATGAGTGGAGACCGGATTATTAAAATTGAGGCTATTCTTTCCGGGACGATTTCTTACATCTTTAACAATTTTACAGGAGATGCATCCTTTTATGAGGTCGTTAAGAAAGCGCAAGAATTGGGTTACACGGAGCCAGATCCACGTGATGACTTAGGGGGGATTGACTTTATGCGAAAAATGTTGATTTTGGCACGTGATGCCGGATATACCATTGAACCAACCGATGTGGACTTAGGAGCTATCCTTCCGCCATCGTGTCTTGCGGCGGCATCTGTAGATGATTTCTATACGGAACTACTAAAGGCTGAGCCTTATTTCAATGCCCTGAAAGAGGAAGCTGCCAGCGCGGGTAAAGTGATGCGCTATATTGGTAAATTGGAGGATGGTCAGGTTTCTATTTCCTTACAGATGGTCGGTGATAATCACCCATTTTATGCCCTCTCGGGAAGCGATAATATCATCTCTTTTACAACAGAGCGCTATAAAGATAGGCCTTTGGTCGTGAAGGGCCCTGGAGCAGGTGCAGAAGTTACGGCAGCCGGTGTTTTTGCGGACATGGTTAATGTGGGAGCATAGTCGTATTATAATGAGCAATAATTTAACAACAGTAATGGAAGATAAAAGAATAGATTTCCAAAACGTTAAGAATGAAGTACGTGTTTTTGCACCAGCTACAGTAGCCAATATGATTTGTGGTTTTGATATCCTGGGCTTTGCCGTCGATTTTCCGGGCGATGAGGTTAAGATGTATCGGGTGGAAGAACCTGGGGTGCGTATACGTTCCATTGAAGGGGATGAGGGGCGTTTGCCACTGGATGCGGATCGTAATACAGTAAGCGCTTGTGTAAAAATGCTATTGGAGGCTTTGGGTATTCAAGAGCAGATCGGTGTAGAGATAGAGTTGATAAAACACATGCCTATCGGAAGCGGGCTGGGGTCAAGTTCAGCAAGCACTGTAGCCGGGCTTTTTGCTATAAATAACCTCTTGGGAGATCCATTAACGAAGGAAGAGCTGATGCCTTTCTGTGTGGAAGGTGAACGTTTAGCCTGTGGACACGGGCATGCGGATAACGTTGCTCCAGCCTTGATGGGAGGGATTACTTTAATCCGCGGATATAATCCATTGGATGTTATAAAACTGCCGGTACCCACAGAGCTCTATGCTGGGATTGTTTTTCCTAAGGTCGATGTGCCGACACGTGATGCACGTCAGTTGATTAAGGAGAAAGTATTGTTAAAAGATGCGGTAACACAATGGGGAAATATCGCGGGGTTAATCGCAGGTCTGTACGATTCTGATTACGACCTGATTGGTCGCAGTATGCACGATGTGCTGATTGAACCCACACGCGCCATTTTGATTCCCGAGTTTTATGAAATGAAACAATTAGCATTAGAAGAGGGGGCACTCAGTTTTGGGATCTCTGGTTCAGGACCATCGGTAGTTGCTATTGCGCGCGGTAAAGATATTGCGGAGAAAGCAGCTACTCGTATCCAGCAACATCTAACGGCTTGCGATATCGAAAGTTTTAAATACGTGTCTGCCGTTAATGTCGATGGACCGAAAGTAATATAAGAACACTATTATGAAACTATATAGTACAAATAATAAAGATTTACGGGTTTCCTTTCAGGAGGCAGTTTTTAATTCCCTTCCGGCTGACAAAGGGTTGTATATGCCTGAAGTAATCCCACAATTAGACCCTGCTTTTATTCGAAATATTGAGCAGTACAGTTTACAAGATATCGGTTTTACGGTAGCAAAAGCATTGATTGGGGATGATATCCCTGCCGATGCGCTAAAAGCAATTGTTCACGACGCGATTAATTTTGATGCGCCTGTAAAATTGTTGGATGCGGGGATGGGTGTTCTCGAGCTCTTTCATGGCCCATCCTACGCTTTCAAAGATTTTGGCGCTCGTTTTATGAGCCGCATCATGGGGTATTTTTCACAGGAAGGAGATCAATTGTTGGACGTGTTGGTTGCCACTTCAGGGGATACCGGCGGAGCGGTTGCACTGGGTTTTCTTGGTGTGGAAGGTACACGTGTGACAATCCTATATCCGAAAGGGAAAGTCTCTAAGGTACAAGAGGAGCAGTTGACGACCAATGGTCAGAATATACGAGCCTTGGAAATTGAGGGTACTTTTGATGATTGCCAGGCATTAGTGAAAAAAGCATTTAATGATGAAACGCTAAATGATGTGCTGCGTCTGACATCTGCCAACTCGATTAATATCGCGCGACTGATCCCGCAAACCTTTTATTATTTCTGGGCTTATGCACAGTTGAAGGCACAAGGAGTGAGCGAAGTGGTATTTACGGTGCCAAGTGGAAACTTTGGTAATATCGGCGCTGGATTGTTGGCTTACAAAATGGGGCTGCCTGTCAAACATTTTGTTGCGGCAACGAATGTAAATGATACCGTACCACGCTTTTTGTCAAGTGGCGCCTATAGTCCTAAACCATCGGTGCAGACGCTTGCCAATGCGATGGATGTCGGCGACCCAAGTAACTGGGTGCGTATTATGGATCTTTTTGGTCGTGATCTAGAAATGGTGCGTAGCTTGATAAGTACGTATACGTTCAATGATGCGGAAACGAAGGTTGGTATGCAGGAGTTGTTTGAACGCTATGGTTATGTCGCATGCCCGCATACAGCTATTGCCTATCTGGCGGCACGTCAATATCAGGAGGATGCTCCTGGAACCTACGGCTCGGTGTTTTTATCAACAGCACATCCGTGCAAATTCCCGGACGCCATCTCGAAGGAGGCCTTTGCTAAAGTAACGTTGCCGCAAGGTGCAGAAGCGTTAGCTGAAAAAGAAAAACTAGCAACCGTGCTCCCGGTTGATTACGATTTATTTAAAGATTATTTGCTTCAGCATAAATAATTTCAAGATTGTTGTTTAATGGAGAGTCCCCAGAAGTTATCGTTTTAACGCCTGGGGCTTTCTTTTTTATAATACTTGAAATGTCGTTAATACCGCGGCATGATCGGATGCCCAAACATCATCAATGTCGGGGCTACTACGCACGATCTTAGAAGATAAAGTACGCATCTTACCTTTATAGTAGATAAAATCGATACGCGACATTTGCATCTGTCCGTAGATGACTGCCGTGGTGCCTCCTTGATATTTTAGCTCGTCAGGGTTTTGTTCTCTAAAACTATCTTTGAAGCCTTGTGTAGCCATGTATTGAGAGGTTGGAAAGTTTACCGCGCCATAACCGAAGTGCAGGGGCTTGGTCCGATCGGTCCAGTCTAGATGACTACAAGAATTAAAATCGCCAGCAATAATTGTGGGCATATCGGGACTCTCCTGATGCGGTAGAATATCTTTATTAATGAGGTTCGTAATATCTACAAGTGATAAAGTGGCATCCTCAGCTTCCCAGACCTTAGGGTTAAGTCCATAGCTTGCGTAGCTGGAGGTGTATTCTGGACGGTAGGCGTAGCGTAACCAACAATCGTTAACTAAGATTTTCTTACCGTTATTTAGTTTAATTATTCCAGGGTTCGATTTGAAAGATTCGCTGGAAGGAATTTTATCGATCGGAAATCGACTAAAGAGCGCCAGGTTATCTTTAGCTGATTTCGTTTGCAGATGGAAACCTAGTGCTTGCGCAATGGTATCTTGTGCACCGTAGCCTTCTTGCATGGTGATGATATCGGCTTGTGATGCACGAATAAGATCGATCACTCGATTACGGCCCTCTGTTTTACCCAAGTGTACACCGCCGTGCCAGATGTTCCATTGCAAGACCTTGATGATATCGTTGTTTTTTCCGTTACTGTAAGCAACCCGTTGTGTCGCGTAGTCGGTACTTAGTTCAGGGGTATGTTTTTTACCTGACAGTTGTATGATAGGTATATTCCCTACCAGCTTGTTTCCTGGTATTGCATTCTCTGTGAGATCGAGAGCTACCAAAAAATAGTTGACGCCAGGTTGCATATACTGTATTGGCTCTCCTTTCTGGCGAATAAACCTTAATTTGCTTTCCGCCTTTGGTCCGCGACCAAATATTTCTTGACGCAGGGAGGATTTAGGCTGTTGTCCTGTATAATACAGGTGTACTTTGTCAATATCTTTTAGATTCTCCATGGCCGATAAATCGAGCTCCAGTTGATCGAGCGATAGTGGTTTATCTGTGCCTTGCACAATGATACGTAATTTAATAAATTGTCCACCTTTACTTCCTTGTTCGAGATCCCATTCGTTGTGGATTACCGTGGCATGGAATAACTTTTGTTTTCCATGGTGGTGCACGATATGGAGGTCATCCTGAGGTTTTACAAAGGCCATTCGCTTATTGCCGTAGTAGTCATTTCGGCCGTTGCGAAGGTGGTAAGACTGGTGTCCTTTGCCCACCCAATTGACAGACATACTTTCTGTAAAGTCTTCAAAATTATAATAACCTATTAAATAGCGAAATGATGGATGTGTGCGTTCAATCGGGGTATCTTTCCAACGTTGTAGCGTTGATAACGGAAGTGCGGTACGCCAGATGCGAACCTCATCGATGCTGCCGCCGAAGGTATGCTTTTTCTCATTTACGCCGATAGCGCCGGGAAGGATGGCGAGCGCCGTGTCACGATGAGCTACTTCCTTTCCATCTAAGAATAAACGAGTCGTCCGTCCGTCGCAACTGACGGCGACATGGTGCCACGCATCATCCATTTTTATGCTGGATTTTAAGTTCGCGCCTTTGCTGTATAGATATCCATCTTTAATAATTAAAGGCATATTATCGCAGCTATTTAAATCGCTGTACTCCCCGCCGGCGATGATTGCTTCTTCGGGCTTCCAGGTGTTGTCATCGCCTTTAATCCACGCCTCCAGTGTCCATTTTCCATCTATGATACCCATACCGGTACGTACGTCATTATCCAGTCCGTCCATTATTAACACCTTGTTTTGGATCGGGCTGACTTTTTGTTGAGCTTGGACGGTGGTAGCGAAGCAGGCTAACGTTATGGCGCCAATTATAGGATAGAATGGTTTCATATTTCTTGGTTCTTTTATCAAAGATAAAGGTTCGCATAGTGTAAAGCTGGAGATCCAAACGCTTTTTACGTCCTCTGGATGCCTTTCCATAAAGAAGTGGTTTGTTCAATCGATTGTGTTGTGGGGAATAGATCGTTTCGTATCAAATATTTTACGACATAAAAAAAAGCCATATCGTACTTAAAGTGCGATATGGCTTTTTTTATTGAGAAAGCGTAACGTCTATTTATTCGACTGTTTAACGCTATTTCTGATTTTACTGTGCTTTTTACTGTAGAAGAAGTAAATAATTACCCCAATTAGTAACCATATACCAAGTCGCTCCCAACTTTCAATAGGTAAGGAGGCCATAAGGAGAACACACACAATAACACCTAAGATTGGTAATACAGGAACAAATGGTGTTTTAAATGGACGTTCTAACTCTGGGTTTGTTTTACGGAGCACCAAGACGCCAATACAAACTAAGGTAAAGGCAAAGAGGGTACCGATACTCACCATATGTCCAAGATCTGAAACCGGAACAAAACCAGCAAAGAGAGAAACGAAGATCATAAACACAACATTCGTTTTCCACGGTGTTTGGTTTTTACCTAGATCGGAGAACATTTTTGGTAAAAGACCGTCTTTACTCATGGAGTAGAAAACGCGACTTTGTCCTAAAAGCATCACTAAGATTACCGAGGTATATCCAGCGATGATGGTGATAATTAATGCCGTATTTAAAAAGGTGTAGCCTGTTTTCGCAAACGCCGTAGCTACGGGTTTGGCATCGCCTTTAAACATCTGGTAATTTTCTAACCCTGTTAGTACGTATGAAAACAAAACATAAAGGATTGTACACACTACTAAAGAACCAATAATACCGATCGGCATTCCTTTTTTAGGATCTTTAGCTTCTTGTGCGGCTGTACTTACAGCATCAAAACCTACAAAGGCAAAAAATAAAACACCCGCTGCACGAAGGATACCACTGATACCAAATTGACCGAAATACTCACTACTGAAGAAAGACCATAAGCCCATCTCTCCACTTTTTACCATTTCTTCACCCACGTTGGTCGGAATGAAAGGATCGTGATTCGCTGGGTTGATAAAACTCCATCCCAAAGCAATGAAAATTAATACCACACTAACTTTAAGTACAACTAAAATATTATTTACGGCGGAAGATTCTTGCGTTCCACGGATTAAGAGCAGGGATAATAAGCATACGATTACGATCGCAGGGATATTAATAACACCGCCTTCCCACGGGCCTTTTAAGAGTTGCTCTGGGATATGCATGCCAAAAGTGATCAATAGTTCGTTGAAATATTGTGACCAACTTACGGCAACAGTTGCACTGGCAAGTGCATATTCTAAGACTAAATCCCAACCAATAATCCAAGCGACAAACTCGCCCATTGTTGCGTAGGAATAAGTGTATGCGCTTCCGGCGACTGGAATCATGGATGCAAATTCTGCATAACAGAGACCGGCAAATGAACAGGCCAAGGCTGCAATAATGAAAGAAAGAACAACGGCAGGTCCTGCATTTTCTGCAGCAGCAATACCGGTTAATGAGAAAAGACCCGCTCCGATGATGGCCCCTACACCAAGAGAGATAAGGCCGGTACTGGAAAGTGTGCGCTTGAGCGTGTGTTCGCCACTTTCGCGAGCCTCTTGAATAATTTGAGGAATTGATTTTTTGTAAAGCATAAATTAGGTAGTATTAATGATAGTCGTTGTGTTAGTAGTTATTTTTTTGATTTAAATTTACTGTATGAATCCAAGATGTATATCCTTACATCCTCGGGTGAGGCGGTCTGGATAAACTCTAAAGTCGGACGGAATTGTTCCCTAAATAAAGGAAGTTCCGTATCGTTCAACGGAACAACGGAAAGTATAGTTTGGTCGGAGAATAGGCGGTCCACCTTACGTTTGTTTTGCTCCGCAAGAAGTAAGTCCAGGTTTTTGCGCGCCTGCTTACCTTTCTTTCCGAATAGACGCGATGGTGATAAGCGAAGTCCACCTCTGGTCTGAGAAGCTTCCGTTACTTTTCCTTGATTTTGGGCCTGTTCTATCTCTGCAATCAGTCGGCTATCGGTCAAACGGCTTACCACGACTTCGTCAATTATAATGCTTTTATTATCGCGTGTTAAGTAGATCCGTTGCACGCCGCCAGCATAGATAAAGGCGGTATCAACATTGTAGCCTATTTGTGTAAATGTTAGGTAATCATTAAGCTGTCCGCCGATCGTGAAATTCCCTTGACTGTCTGTTTTTGTCTCTTCTTTAGTGCGAAGGTTTTTTACTTTGACATCTTTAACGCGTTGGCTGCTTTCCAGTTCATGAACAATCCCCTTGACTTCTTGTGCCTGAACTTGCGCGGAAAGATTCGTCAACACGCTAATGAATAGGCATAGGCCTACCTGATACATATAATTTTTAATTCTCATATACTTATTTTTTCGGCCATACATTATTATCAGGGTTAATATCAGGATAAACATGATCCGGGTCGATAACAACTTTTGTTAGTTTTTCTGTAGTCTTTAACTTAAAAGTCCACGATTTATTGCGTTGCCAGATCTCGACAGGCAATTTCTTTCTTATTTTTTCTCCTGATTCCGTAGTCGCTTCAATGACAACGGGCATTGGAAGTTTTTGTAAGTTCTCGACCGTAATTAAAGCACCATTTTTCGGGTCCAGTTTGTCGTATTCTACTCGGCTTATTGCTTGGTCTAGTGACCAGTTATTTTTAAACCAACCGCGCCAAAACCAGGCTAGGTTCTCTCCGGTTTCATTTTCAATAGTGCGGAAGAAGTCATCCGGAGCAGGGTGTTTGTATGCCCAGTAAGCAATATAGTTGCGAAATGCTTTGTCAAAACGCTCCGCACCAATAATCTCATCACGCAATAAACGAAGACCGTATCCCGGTTTGTAGTAAACAAGTGTTCCGATGTTCCGTTCTTTCATATTTTGGGGTGATGACATGACAGGTTCTAGCGAAGGAGCTGAAAATGCGCGGGTCATACTATTGCGGTTTCCAAAGCGTTTGTGGTATTCACCTTTGTTGAATGCTTCAGTAGATAATTCATTGATAAAGGTATTGAAACCTTCATCCATCCATCCGTGTAAGCGTTCATTACTGCCTACAATCATAGGAAACCAGTTGTGGCCGAATTCATGATCGGTAACCCCCCATAGGTTTCCTCCCTTTGCCTGGTGACCACAGAACGAAATTCCCGGGTATTCCATGCCACCAACATTTGATGCAACATTTACAGCCACAGGGTAGGGATACTCCATCCATTTTTTGCTATAGTATTCGATCGATGCTTTGGTGTATTCGGTGGAACGTTCCCATCCGTTGTTTCCACTGCTTTCTACGGGATAGGCCGATAATGCCAAGGCTTTTTTACCACTCGGATTATTGATTTTTGCACCATCAATAATAAACGCTGGTGATGAGGCCCACGCAAAGTCATGCGCTTGATTTAGTTTGTATTTCCACGTTAAAAGGGCCTTGTTGGGGCGAGATCCTGGTGCTGTCACCTCCTGAGCCGAACGGATAAATATGGTTTTATCACTTTGCGCCGCTTGATTATAGCGTTGTAATTGTTCTGCGGTCCAAACATCCTGTGGATTGAGGAGCTCTCCGCCCGCGACAACAATATGATTGCCGGGTGCGGTTATCTCAATATCATAATCCCCATACTCTAAGTAAAACTCACCTGGTCCCGTATAAGGTTCCGTGTTCCAGCCTAAGATATCATCATATACACAAACCCGAGGATACCATTGCGCTATAGTGTAAATTTTACCGTTTCGGGTCGTTAATATCCCGGTTCTATCTGCTCCATATTCAGGCACGGTATAAGAGAATGACAAATCCAATGTTACTGTCCCTCCTTGCGCCGATAAGGCTTTAGGAAGTTCCAATCGCATTCGTGTATCGACAATTTGGTACGTAGCTTTGGTGCCATCAGCAAAGCGGATGTTGTCAAATGTAAACCCACCGTTGAACGTGGAATTAGGGGATCCATAACGACTTTCGTCTAAAGGGATTGTGGCTTGGCCGCGGGAATCTTCATGGAAAAGATTTTGATCCAATTGAAACCATAAAAAGGAAAGTTCGTCTGGACTGTTGTTGGTGTAAGTGATTCGAACAGTGCCGTTGACATTGTCCGTTTGATCGTTTAAGGCAACTTTAATAGTATAATCGGCTTTATTCTGCCAGTACGCATGTCCTGGTTTTCCACTGGCGGAACGGTATGCAGATCCATTGTTCGTGTAAAAGATAGGATCAAAGGCTGCCGTATAATCATAGATGCTTTGTGTTTGCGCAGACAAGTTGCTACATAATAGGCTTCCCGAAAGCGCTATAAACAAAAATCTCTTTAACATATCTTATCCTAATTTTTTGGTGTATTCGGATTCATCAAAACCCAAAATGATTCCTTTAGCTGTTTCAATAACCGGGCGTTTGATCATACTGTTGTTCGCTAAAAGAACGTGATTGGCCGAAGAAGGATCGACTACCGCTGCTTTCTCCGGATCCGTTAATTTGCGCCAAGTTGTTCCTTTTTTATTAACCAAAACCTCCCAGCTTACTTCCTTTTGCCATTCCAAAAGCTTTTCTTCTGTCGCTGGTTCTTTCTTGAAATCATGAAAAGTGTATGCAACTTTGTTATGATCAAGCCAGTCTAATGCTTTCTTTACTGTGTTACAATTTTTAATGCCGTAAACATGTACCATAAAAATGAATTGTGTCTATGAAAAGTAAAGATATTAATATATTTAAGAAGAGACGAATTCAGTTTTGGGAAAATAATGGTGCTTTATATAGTGTATTTTTTACACTAAGTATTGTTGGGTATTGTAAAAAAGTAGTATCTTTAGTCAGAATTATAATTAAATCGACAATATCTTAAAATAAAACAATGAGCCTAAAAGATTTTAAAGGTGTTTTGACGGGTAGTCAAGTGCAAGAGCTTTTTGAGATTGCAAAAACACACAAATTCGCATTGCCAGCAGTAAACGTTATTGGTACCAATTCTATTAACGCTGTTATGGAGACTGCTAAGGCAGTAAATTCCCCAGTAATCATTCAATTATCTAATGGTGGCGCACAGTTTTATGCGGGTAAAACATTAAATAATGACGGGTTGAAAGCGTGTATCTTGGGTGCTGTTTCGGCGGCGCAACATGTACACTTATTGGCGGAGCACTATGGTGTTGCGGTAATTTTGCACACAGATCACGCGGCGAAGAAATTGTTGCCTTGGATCGACGGTTTATTGGATGCAGGTGAGAAATTCTTTGCACAACATGGCAAGCCTTTGTTTTCATCGCATATGTTGGATTTATCTGAAGAGCCGATTGAAGAAAATATTGAGATATCAAAAAAATACTTGGAGCGCATGAAACCGCTAGGTATGACGGTTGAAATCGAGTTAGGTGTTACAGGTGGTGAGGAAGATGGTGTTGATAACTCGGATGTTGATAGTTCGAAACTTTATACACAACCAGAAGAGGTAGCGTATGCATACGAAGAACTTTCTCAAGTTTCTGATAAATTTACAGTAGCGGCAGCTTTCGGGAATGTACACGGGGTGTACAAGCCAGGAAACGTGAAGTTACAACCTGTAATCTTACATAACTCACAAGAGTTTATCCGTCAGAAATTTAACCTTTCTGCAGAGAAGCCGGTAAACTTTGTATTCCATGGTGGATCAGGATCTAGCCCAGAAGAAATTGCAGAAGCAATCTCTTACGGAGCTATCAAAATGAATATTGATACGGATATGCAATGGGCATATTGGGATGGTGTTCGTGCGTATGAAGCGAAAAACCACGATTACTTACAAGGACAGATCGGTAACCCAGAGGGGGAAGATTCTCCAAACAAAAAATACTATGATCCACGCGTATGGTTACGTAAAGGTGAAGAGGCTTTTGTTACACGTTTGACACAAGCATTCGAAGAGCTTAATGCAATTGATATAAACAGTAAGCTGTAATGCGATAGGCGAACAGCAAATTGCTAATAGCCGTTGATATAAAATGGTTCTGGGGCGCAATACCGCAGAACCATTTTTTATGCCTTATATTCAGGTAAACTTTAACTAATTTTGCTTTCTTAAAACGAGGTCGTATACGATGAAGATAACATTGCTTTGTATTGGTAAGACGGATGAGGGATTTGTGCAGACTGGTATTGAAAACTATGTGAAGCGCTTGAAGCACTATATTACATTTAATATCGTGGTGTTGCCTGATATTAAAAATGTAAAAAACTTGAGTCAGGAGCAACAGAAGACAAAAGAGGGCGAATTGATCCTAAAAAATATGAGTACATTGGATTTTGTTGTGCTTTTGGATGAGCGGGGAAAAGAATATCGTTCTGTGGATTTTTCTAAGTTTATCGAACAAAAAATGGTGGGCTCGGTGAATCATCTTATTTTCGTAATTGGTGGACCGTATGGCTTTTCGTCGGAGGTTTATGCGCGAGCAAACCAACAGATTTCATTATCGAAGATGACGTTCTCCCATCAGATGATACGTATGTTCTTTGTGGAGCAGCTTTATCGTGCTTTCAGCATTATGCGAGGGGAACCCTATCATCACGAATAATTTTTGGTGTATTGTGAAAAAGGATGCTTTTTTGCATCTCATATATAAAAGGAGGTTAAAATGGACTTAAATAATTTTAAGCGAGATTATAAGTTTAAGAGCGAAGAATCTTATAGCGATGGAAGAAGAAATAAAACACTTATCGTTTCTTGTATCGTTATTATTATTGTGTTGTACTACGTTTTCAAGTATATATAGTTGGTGGTTTGTAGTTCGTAGTGAGGAGTTTGTAGTACAGAGAGCATAGTAGGTGGCTGCCAATAGGGGAACCATATCTTTAAGATTTGTTGGCGTATAGAAGTGGTCGCAAATCTTTCAACAAGATACAAAATTTAGCTGTGCTCTACAAACGACCCAACTACCGCACGCTGGCGCGAGCCTTTGGCTCGTGTCCTCTCAAAAGAGTCCAAGCTACAAACTCGAACTACTGAACTAATCCCAACTAATTAGGAGCTACAAGCTTGCCCGCAGTAGGCGGGTAAGAAATAGTAAGGATAAACTCTTGTCTAACTAAAATAAGAAACCTTACTTCTGCTGCAACCGTTTAAAAGCGTTCCACGCTGCTTTATCCGTTTTGAAGGTCAGATCGTCCTCCTGAAGATCGGCTATAGGAATAAACCGAAAGACCTCCATTTTCTCCTGTTGCTTTTCATTCGAGAAATCGAATGGGCTTTTCTTTAGTTCAAATGTAATAGGACTGACGGCTTTTATTTGATAGTAAATAGATAAAATTTGACTTTCGTTAAAGCTCGATTTTTCATAGAAATCTGTGGTGTATAGATGGCTCAATACTTCAACCTCGAGCTCGCATTCCTCCATGAACTCCCGCTTTAAAGCGTCAATTAATCCTTCTCCATATTCCAATCCACCGCCCGGGAATTTTGTGAAAGCGACCTTTGATAATTTCTCATCACTGATCAGCACTTCGTTATTTTCGTTCACGAGTATGCCATATACCCGTACATTAAATAAATACATCGTTTACGCCAAAATTATAAAGGTTGAAACCCGTTCTCGATACTCATCTCGTCAACCCCGAAGAATGAATAGTGCTTGGGTAAAAACCATTGTACCGTGTTCATAATCGTGTTGAAATCTTTTTCCGTCGCAAATTGTGTTGGCATAATATTAAATACCAAATCCTGTGAAGCGCGTTCTTCATCGGTGTAGTTACGGGCAATAAGCATCATTTTGGGATTCTTAACCCCTGAATACTGTAAGAACTCTTTGACTTGCCGACGTAGGTAGCCCGGAAAAATATCCTCGGAAGGTTGACCCACCAAAATATCTTCATCTTGTCCGATACCGAGGTACTCGCTTGGATTTGAGAACAAGCTCACTTCAGAATAAAAAGATTGGTTCAGTCTCAGGTTTACTAAGTCCCCGTATGAAAATACCCAATCTGGCTGTCCTGATTGCGCATTGATAGCGACTCCGAATCCCTGTTCTAAGATAACATCCAGTTGATTCTGTAACACAAAAGCTTGAAAACTCTCGTCTGTACCAACCGTTTGTAGTTGGATGTAGGGAAAGCCGTCGTTACTCATGATAACCTCCGGATCGCCAAGCTTTAAATTGGCGCCCGCAATATGGGCCAAAAAATCATCCCGCCATTGTTCATTGCGATCCGTAAAAGGAACTTCCATTAATTGATTGATAATGATGGTCTTTTCTAAATCGCCTAAAAAATTGGGCTGCTGCTCGTTCTTGTTCGGATTCTTACTCATTACTTTCTGCTACTAAAAAGAGCCTAAAAGTAACTATTAATTGCTGTAATGAAAAACTTCTTTACCATTTTAAGCAAGTGATAAACGAAGGGAAGAATTGGGATAGAACTTATATTTTACTACTTTTGTTAAAACCGTAGTTTAACTATGTCTGATATTACCATGAACATAAGTAATGATTTTGAAACTTCAAAAATCAGTTTTGAAGACTTTCGCGAAATCATTCTAAACGATTA
Source organism: Sphingobacterium psychroaquaticum (assembly GCF_900177625.1). Classification (GTDB taxonomy): domain Bacteria; phylum Bacteroidota; class Bacteroidia; order Sphingobacteriales; family Sphingobacteriaceae; genus Sphingobacterium; species Sphingobacterium psychroaquaticum. The sequence goes on along the minus strand of NZ_FXAU01000008.1, from coordinate 73,770 downwards.
TAAACTCGCTGCGGAAAGCAGATATGTAAGTTTGTTGGGACGGAAAGAAGTTTTGACAGGGAAGGCTAAATTCGGAATTTTCGGTGACGGAAAGGAAGTGGCACAACTTGCTTTGTCAAAAGTTTTTAAGGAAGGCGATTGGCGTTCAGGATACTACCGGGATCAAACTTTTATATTTGCCTCCGGGATATCCAATATCTATCATTTTTTCTCCCAATTATATGCAAATCCGGATTTAGAGGCGGATCCTTCTTCGGGAGGACGACAAATGAATTGTCACTTTTCGACCCAATTGATAGATAGCGCTGGAAATTGGTATAACCAAACCGAACAAAAAAATTCGGCTTCTGACATCTCTACGACTGGTGGGCAGATGTCGCGCGTGATGGGTTTAGGGCTTGCTTCAAAACTTTACCGTGAAAATGATCAGCTCGAGTATCTCAACTACTTTTCCCAAAAAGGGAATGAAGTAGTATTCTGTACGATTGGGAATGCTGCTACATCGGAAGGTGTTTTTTGGGAAACCCTTAATGCCATGGCGGTAAAGCAGATTCCTGTGGTTTTATCGGTATGGGATGATGGTTATGGCATTTCGGTTCCGAATGCAGTCCAGACAGCTAAGTCGGATATTTCTGAAGCTATTCGTGGCTTTCAGCGAGATAGTGCTGGAACATCTGGCGTGGAGATTTTTAAAGTCCGTGGTTGGGATTATGCAGCGCTATGTGAGGTATATGAACGGGCTGCAAAGTTTGCGCGTGAGGAACATGTTCCTTGTGTGGTACATGTTACGGAATTAACGCAGCCACAAGGGCACTCCACTTCGGGGTCGCATGAGCGTTACAAGTCAGCAGAACGCCTGGAATGGGAAGATGCCTATGATTGCAATGTTAAATTTCGAGAGTGGTTGTTGACCTCTGGCGTTGCCAATGCAGAAGAACTTGCTCATATAGAAAAAGAGGCCAAGGCCTTTGTACGAACCGAACAGCGCCGTGCTTGGGCTGATTATCATAAAACTATTCAGGTGGATCTTGATGAGAGCATCGCTCTACTTTCAGAGATCCCGCATCCGATGGTTGATCTGCCATTAAAAATGCTACAGTCCTTAGCTGAGCCTTCACTCAAGGAAGTGTATGCGAATGTGAGACGTGCTATTCGAGACTTACGCCAGGTGAATGTGGCAGGAAAAGAAGCACTTGTTTCTTGGTATAAAGAAAAGATGGCTATTAATCATAGCCGGTATAATGATAAATTGTTCAGTGATACGAATGAATCGCCTTTGTCTTTAGTCATGACGGATACGGTGTATGACGATGATGCTGCGGTAGTCGATGGACGCGAAGTGCTCAATGCTTGTTTCAAAGAGAATTTTATCCGAGATGAACGTATTTTAGCTTTTGGTGAAGATGTCGGGAAGATCGGCGATGTGAACCAAGGATTTGCGGGACTGCAGGAGAAATTCGGTGAACTCCGTGTTTTTGATACCGGTATACGGGAGTCTGCTATCATCGGAAAGGGGATTGGTTTGGCCTTGCGTGGATTAAGACCTATTGCCGAGATTCAGTATTTGGATTATCTGATTTATGCAATGCCTGTACTGAGTGACGATTTGGCTAGTTTAAGTTATCGTACAAAAGGAACGCAAAAGGCGCCTGTAATTGTTCGTACACGGGGACATCGTTTGGAAGGAATCTGGCATTCGGGTTCACCGATGACTGTTTTGTTAGGTGGTTTGCGGGGAATGCATGTCTGTGTACCCCGTAATATGACCCAAGCAGCCGGTATGTATAATACCTTGTTGCGTTCGGACGAGCCTGCACTTGTTGTGGAATGCTTGAATGGCTATCGATTGAAAGAGAAAATGCCATCAAATGTAGGTGAATTTACTGTTCCAATAGGCGTGGCAGAACTTATTCGCCCAGGAAAAGATGTAACGGTTGTATCGTATGGGGCAACTTTACGAGTCGTACAAGAGGCTGCTATAGAGCTTGAAAAGCTCGGTATCTCTATTGAGATTATTGATGCACAATGTTTGTTGCCTTTTGATCGGGAACAACTTTCTGTTAAGTCGCTTAGTAAAACCAATAAACTACTCGTTGTTGATGAGGATATGCCTGGAGGTGCAACAGCTTACCTTTTGCAGGAGATTTTGGAAACGCAAAAAGGATACTTCCTTCTCGATGGACAACCGCGTACGCTGTCGGCAAAAGCACACCGTCCTCCGTATGGGTCGGATGGTGATTACTTCACAAAACCTTCCGTGGATGATGTTGTGGAGGTGGTCTATGAGATGATGAGTGAGTATAATGAGCAAGAATATCCCAAGCTTTATTCGTAATTGGGATATTCTTGCGGTTGACTCCGAAAGAAATTAAGATCTAAATAAAGAAGCGGCACCCATCATGGCCGCTTTTTCTGCATATTGACCCGTCCATATTTCAAAAGCACGAAAATCTGAGGCATTATAGCTTTCAATAATCGGCCATGCTTTAGCAATGCTACCACCTAAGATAAAGGAGTGGCATTGGTGTTTCTCCGAGAAAAAGCACAGAAAGTCATATAACGATTTAGCATATTCCGTGAGTAAAATATCAAAGGCTTTTGTTTGACGGTGTTTTTCTATAATATCTTTAAATCCTTTTTCGGAGATACCAGAAAGTTCTTCGAATCGTTTGGTGAGCCAGCGTGTTACAAGGTACTCTTCGAAGATCGTATCATTATAGGGGCTATTCCAAAGATCCGCATCGAACGCTTTTTGTCCACGTTTCCAAACAGCGGATCCGAGTCCTGTTCCGAGTGTAATCCCCAGCATAACTGCACGCTGGTTTAGGTCGCCGGCAAAAACCTCTCCTTGTAAAAATGCCGCCGCATCATTAATAAACCTTATTTCAGTTTTATAATCCAGGACTTCTTGTAGCGCTTCCTGTATATTAAGTTGGTATAGCGCATCGTACTTATCTTGATTTAACATTAATGATATTCCTTTCTCATAATCAAAAGGTCCGGGCATGGCAATTCCGAGATGGCTTATAACGTGTTCTGTTTTCTGTAAACTATCTGTGAGACAGTCTTTCCACGATAATAAAATCGATTTAGCATCCGATTTAGAATTAACATGGCTTCTAGAGATTGTAGCCTCTAGAATTTGCCATGTCGAAATATCTACTATTGCTGATGTGATGTGTGTTCCGCCAATATCGGCAGTTAATACTAAATTATCGCTCATTGGTGTACGCCATATTCCGTAAAAAATGATCTGCAAGGGTCAATGCAGTCATTGCCTCAACAATAATAACCGCACGCGTAACAACGCAAGGGTCATGTCTTCCTTTTCCTGTTATTGTGGTAGCTTCACCACTTTCATTTAGCGTTTCCTGGTCGCGCATAATGGTTGCTACAGGTTTAAATGCTGTTCTGAAGGTTATATCCATCCCATTAGAAATTCCGCCTTGTATTCCGCCAGAGAAGTTTGTTCTGGTGCGTACATTATCGTTTTCTTTTATGAAGATATCGTTGTGTTCAGAGCCGCGCATCTGCGAACCAATAAATCCAGAGCCGTATTCAAATCCATGCACGGCGTTAATGCTAAGCATAGCCTTTCCTAGATCAGCATGTAGTTTATCAAATACCGGTTCCCCTAGACCTGCCGGAACATGACGGACAATCGTTGAAACTTGTCCACCAATGGTGTCACCTGCTTTACGTACTTCGTCGATCAGTGCAATCATCTCATTAGCTGTGGCAGGATCGGCACAGCGCGCAATATTATTTTCACGTCTTTCTAAGAGCGCATTTAGATCCGTTGTGTCTAAATTTGGTGCTTCAATAGGTCCAACGGAGGAGACGTGTGCAAAGATTTCGATACCATGTTTTTTTAGGAATAACTTCGCCACGGCACCTGCGGCAACGCGAGCAGCTGTCTCACGGGCAGAGGAGCGACCGCCACCACGATAATCACGGATACCATATTTCTGCTGATACGTGAAATCGGCATGCGATGGACGATATTTGTCAGCTATATGTGAATAATCCTTGGAGCGTTGATCCTCGTTGGGAATCAAAATTGCTATGGGAGTACCCGTAGATTTACCTTCAAAAACACCCGATAAGATTTGTGCGGTATCGCTTTCTTTACGTTGCGTGGTGATCTTAGATTGTCCGGGTCTCCGTTTATCAAGTTCAGATTGAATAAAATCTTCGTCAATATCTATATTTGGTGGGCATCCATCGATAATAACACCAATAGCTTTGCCATGCGACTCGCCAAAGGTTGTTATGCTAAACAGAGTGCCAAAAGAATTTCCAGCCATAATTGTGTATTATTCGGTAAATATACCAATTCAGCAATAACAAACTAGGGGTAATTGCTGAATTGGTGTGTTTATTCCACGATTTTGAAGCCCTGAGATTTCAAATGTTCCCAGAATAGTGGGTATGACTTTTCAACAACCATGGGTTCGTTTATGGTTATGTTGTTGAAAATAAGTGCTAATGGGGCGAATGCCATGGCCATTCTATGATCCTCGTAGGTGTCAAAAGTAAGGGGTTCTGACAAAGCCACACCTGCCGTATGAAGGTGATATATATCACCATCGGTAATTAGTTCAGCTCCAAATTTTGAAATCTCTTGACGTAATGCAGCGATACGGTCTGTTTCTTTAATTTTCAAGGTCTCTACGCCTGTGATCGAGATGTCGCGTTTTAATCCCGCAGCTAAGGCAACTACAGTTTGTGCTAGGTCAGGACATTCCTTAAAATCAAACAGTTTTTCGGTAGAAATATTGTCGGTTTTAATAAGGTGTAAGCCATCTATCTCAAACCTACTTTCGACCCCAAAATGTTGCATAATATCTGCAATGGCGATATCGCCTTGAAGACTGTTTCTTTTGAGTCCCGGCAATATAATATGTCCATTGTCGGAAAGAGCAACAATGGAATACCAATATGAAGCGGCACTCCAATCCGGTTCGATATAGATCGTAGTTTCCAAAAATGGTTGTTTGGCAATAGCGACACTATTTTCCGACCAATGGTGTTTAATTCCTGCTTCTTGAAGCATGTCTAGTGTCATGCTGACATAAGGTTTAGAGGTCAGCTCGCCTTCAATATTTAAGGTCAGTCCCTGCTCTAAAGTAGCAGCTACCAGGAGGAGAGATGATAAGTATTGACTACTTACATCACCTTTAATCCGTAAGTTGTCCGCTGTTTGCTGGAAGCCTCCCACAATACGCAACGGTGGATATCCTTCTGCTTTCTCGTAGGTAATATCGGCACCAATGGAGCGCAAGGCATCTACTAATATTCCGATGGGACGCTGTTGCATCCGTTCGGTTCCCGTCAATGTAAAGCTACCATTAGCAAGATTGAGGTACGAAGTAAGGAAACGCATAGCTGTTCCTGCCGGACCAATATCGATTGTTTTGTGTGTTGCCTGCGTGTCTTGGGCTTGTTGTAGTGCCTGTTGCATAATCACCGTATCTGCTGCCTCGGAGAGGTTTTCGATCCGGACGAGACCCTGGCTCAATGCTTCAAGAATAAGCGCACGGTTACTCTCTGACTTAGAGCCAGTCAATTGTACCGTGCCGCTTATTGCTTTTGTTGGGTGGGTTAGGCTAATGCTTTTTAAACTCATTATGCCTCCGCAACAGGTTTAGTGTTCATGATTTCGTTTTGCTTACGAATAGATTCGTTATGCAATAATTCAAGATATTTTGTTGCAAAATCATCACTTAGTGTTAATGCTTTTGCTAATTGTAATCTTTTTTCTACGATTTCATCCCAACGGTTTACTTGTAGGATGGTCACATTGTTGTCGCGTTTGTATTCACCAATTTTTTCAGCGATTTTCATACGATCACCAATTTGTTTCAAGATAGCGTCATCTAATTTGTCGATTTGCTGACGTAACTCCGCAAGCTTATCTTCGAAAGCCGGGTTGTTTGATTCTGGACGACGAACAGATAGGTTGTCGATCAGTTCGGCTAATGCGGCTGGTGTTAATTGCTGTTTAGCATCTGTCCATGCCACAGAAGGATCGATGTGTGATTCAATGATTAATCCTTGCAAATCCATATCCATCGCTTTTTGCGCAATGTAAGGAATCAATTCTCTATTTCCACAGATGTGGCTTGGGTCATTGATGATAGGTAGGTCTGGACAAGCCGATTTCAATTGAATCGCAAGATCCCACATCGGTTCATTACGGAAAGCTGTTTTCTCGAAAGAAGAGAACCCACGGTGAATCGCAGCTAGCTTTTTAATGCCGGCACCATTGATACGTTCCAAAGCACCAATCCAAAGTGAAAGATCTGGGTTTACTGGATTCTTCACCAATACAGGGATATCAACGCCAACTAAAGCGTCAGCAATTTCTTGTACGGTGAATGGGTTTGCTGTAGAGCGCGCACCTACCCATAATACGTCTACGCCCGCTGCTAAGGCTTCTTCCACATGTTTTGCTGTCGCAACTTCTGTCGCTGTTAATAAACCGGTCTCTTCTTTAGCGCGTTTTAACCATGTTAGTCCGATACTACCGATTCCTTCAAATTCTCCAGGACGTGTTCTTGGTTTCCAAATACCAGCACGAAGGATGTTTACTTTGCCGGTGTTCGCTAGTAAGTGTGCCGTAGAAACAAGTTGTTCTTCCGTTTCTGCACTACAAGGACCTGCAATAATTAAAGGTTTGTCGCCTGTATCTAACCAAGAATTCAAAGGGACGATGTCTAATGTATGTTTCATTTTGTGTTTTTTTTATATGTTAAATAGGGTGGGTTGATTTACACTTTTTCGTTTTTGAGGTATTCCCCCATGATATTGAAGTTTACGGTGTGCTTTAGTACTTTACGGATTGCAGCATCATAATCACTTTGTTTTTTCCATTCTACGTCGACATAAAAGTCGTACTCATTTCGTTTTCCTACAACGGGCATAGATTGTATTTTACTGAGGTTCACGTTTTGTTCGGCAAAGCACTGTAATACATTTGCCAGGGCACCGACGGCGTTGCCTGTCTGAAAGGATAGGGATGCCTTGTTTGCATTTTTTTGTTCAATTACCTGGTTTGCCAAAATAAGAAAACGCGTTGCATTTTTCTTGTTGGTTTCGATTCGCTTTTCCAAGATATTGAGACCATACAGTTTCGCTGCCAGAGCACTTGCGATTGCAGCAGTATTTTTAAGCTGGTTATCGGCAATTCCTTTGGCACAAGCGGCTGTATCCATACCTTCTTTTACGGTCCACTCGGGATAGTCACTTAAAAACTCGTCACACTGACGAATAGCAATAGGGTGTGATTCGACAAACTTAATATCAGTTATTTTTACGCCTGGCAGGGCCAAAAGATTTTGCTGAATATTTAAGTGTACCTCACCAATAATATGAAAACGATAATCGCGCAAGAGATTGTAGTTTGGTAAAATACTCCCGGCAATCGAGTTTTCTATGGCCATCACCACGTAGTCAGCCTTTCCTTGCTTTAGCATTTCACAGGTCTTCTTAAAAGATTCACATTCGATGGTTTCAATATCTTCACCAAAATACTTGAAGGCCGCTTCTTCGTGGAAGGATGCTTTAACACCCTGTATTGCTATTCTTGTTTTCATGTCTGTGTTTAAGGGCAAATAAAAAGGTCCCGAACATTTGCTCGGGACCTTCTGTTTAATTTTATGTGTATAAACATATCAATCCCGGCTCTTATCGTTAAAATAAAAGAAACCAAAATAAAAATATGTTGTGCACTTTGTCATCTGTCAAACTTTATGGTTCAAATGTAGAGGATATATTTTATATATGCAAAATATTTTTTTTAAATATATATTATTGATGCTTTTATTGTTGTTTATTTTGCCATTTTATATGGTTATTTATTGATTTTTTTTGCGTTTTTTTTAATCAGTTTTTCATCTCTTGTTTTTATGTAAAAATCTTTTAATTAGATGTTTAACTATTTTTAATTTGTTTTTTAGTGTTGTTTTTGTGTAGTTAATCTTTTGTTTTTATGTTATTTATTAGCTTTATTTTTGTGTGTTTTTTGTTTGAAAAATAACTGTAAAATTTATATTAATTTAATGTTTTTTTAACAGAATTTTAGCGTTTATTTATTGATTTTTTATTGGATCTGGCTGTGACGTAGGTATTCATACGATAAAAATGGAGGCGTTTTCCAAAAGTTTTCGTAGACTTGAGCCTCTAATTGTTGTATTACTTTTCTATGTTATACGTATTATTAAGTGTGCTTTGTAGCGTCACCGTATCTGTTATTATTAAGATGGCAAAAAATAGGGGATTTAAACATCTTCACCTTATCGTGTGGAACTATCCTGTGGCGACGTTAATGACTTATTTTTTTCTTAAACCGGGTCAAATTGACTTTTCACAAGCCGTTTTACCATGGCATTTGTATATACCGCTAGCGTTGTTGTTGCCGGTTATCTTCATTTGCATTGCCTATTCCATAGAGTTTAGCGGTATAGTGAAAACGGAGGTGGCCCAGCGACTATCACTCTTTATTCCACTAATGGCTGCCATTTTTATCTTTCATGAAGAAATGGCCAATACGAAACTGATCGGTATTGGGATTGGTTTGTGTGCCATATTTTTCTCGATAGGTTGGCACAAACGAAGTGGGGTAGAGAATATGAGATGGATTTATCCGGCATTGGTCTTTTTTGGTATGGGCGTTATTGATGTCCTTTTTAAGAAAGTTGCCTTGTATCAACAAGTCCCTTATTCCTTCTCTATGCTGATGGTATTTGCTTTAGCGATGTTTTTTACTATTGTATTGCTTTTGTTCAGGGTTGTCATAAAAAAAGAACCTATAAATATAAAGTCTGTTGGTTGGGGAATCCTGTTGGGATTGTTTAATTTTGGGAATATCCTGTTTTATATGAAAGCGCATCGCGCTTTACCGGAGAGCCCCTCCGTCGTTTTTACAGGTATGAATATTGGCGTGATCCTGCTTGGAGCCTTAATTGGCGTAGTTTTTTTTCATGAACGCCTAACATTGTATAATAAGATCGGCTTAGCCTTGGCGGTCATTTCTGTTTTAATTATAGCATATCTGTGAGTTTATTTGAGGATACATATTTTACGATTGCGGAACCTACAGAAGGTATTTTTAGGGATAAGGGAAGTAAGTTTATTGCTTATGCTTATCCATTTCGGGACGAACGTGCTGTAAAAGATATTATAGCCGAGCTGAAGTCTTTGCACCCCAAAGCAAGGCACCATTGCTGGGCTTATCGGTTAACTCCCGATCGTACTGTTTATCGGGTCAATGATGATGGCGAGCCCTCGGGTACAGCAGGGCGTCCTATCCTGAATGTATTATTGTCTAAAGATGTCACCAATATTTTTGTTGTAGTTGTTCGTTATTTCGGGGGGACGTTGTTAGGCGTTCCGGGATTGATCAACGCGTATAAAATGGCAACCTTGGAAGCGCTTGAGGCGGCAACTGTAGTAGAGCGCACTGTAAATGATATGTATCGTATTGATTTTGATTATTTGCAGATGAACGATGTAATGCGCTTGGTGAAGGAGGAAAATTTACCTATCTTAAAACAAGAGTTTGATAATGCTTGTTCCATAGAAGTAGAAATACGAAAAATGCAGGTTAACCAAGTTGTTCAGAAGTTGGAAAAACTGGACAATATTCGATATACTTATTTAACCACCTTATGATTGCAGATTCAGAATTGATATTAAACCCGGACGGTAGCATTTACCATTTGAATTTACTGCCTGAAGATTTGGCATCGACCATCATTTTTGTCGGGGATCCTGACCGTGTGGGCGAGGTGTCTAAGTATTTTGATCATATTGAAGTGCGTAAAGGTAAGCGTGAATTTATTACGCATACGGGTACAATAAATGGCAAGCGTGTATCTGTGATTTCTACCGGTATAGGTACGGATAATATTGATATCGTATGCAATGAAATCGATGCTTTAGTAAACATTGATTTTGAAACGCGTATGTTGAAGACAGACCTGACGAGTCTTGACATTATTCGTATTGGTACGTCTGGATCTATTCAAGGAGATATTACGATGGGAACCATTATGGTGAGTGAGTATGCCATTGGGTTTGACGCGTTAATGCAGTATTACGTAAAAGAGTATTCTGCCGAAGAAGAGGTTATTCAGGAAGCTATTCAGCAGCATTTTAATACACTGAGCTTTAAACCGTACGTTGGTCGGGCAAGCCAAAAGCTGCTGCAGCAATTCGCTACAGATCTGCCAAAAGGAATTACGATGACTGCGCCTGGTTTTTATGGGCCACAAGGTCGCTCTGTGCGTTCCGTGAATGTTTATCCCGATTTAATTCAACGGGCTAATTCTTTCCGTGTAAACGGCCGTTCGATTACCAATTTAGAGATGGAAACGGCTGGTATCTATGCGTTGGCCAATATGTTTGGTCACCATGCCCTCTCTGTAAACGCGATCTTGGCAAGCCGGTTGAGTGATACGTTTTCCAGTAATCCGAAAGAGATTGTTGAAAATGCGATTCGTTACGTTTTGACTAAAATTTAGTTGTTCAGTCCCTTGCGGCTTGAATCGAATCGTAACAAGATAAATAGCAATATTGTAAAACTCCATAAAGAGGATCCTCCGTAGCTTAAAAAAGGAAGGGGGATACCAATTACTGGGACAATACCGATAGTCATACCGAGATTGATAAAGAAGTGGAAAAAGAGGATGGAAGCCACCCCGTATGCATAGATGCGGGCAAAGGCCGTTCGCTGTCGTTCCGCAATATTCACTAGCCGTATAAGTAGGGTCAGATAGAGGGCAATCAAAATGACACTTCCTACAAACCCCCATTCTTCACCAATTGTACAAAAGATAAAATCCGTGCTTTGTTCTGGAACAAAATTGTATTTGGTCTGTGTTCCTTGTAAATATCCTTTACCCCAAAACTGCCCGGAGCCAATTGCAATTTTTGATTGATTAAGGTTGTAGCCTTCGCCCCGTGGGTCATCTATTTTTCCTAAGATAACATCGATACGATTTCGCTGGTGTGGCTGTAAAATATGCTCATAGGCAAAATCTACACATAAGATGTAAATGGAACTTAGGGCAAATAGTAGACCTATATTAATAAGGTGTTTTCTTTTTTTACGTAAGTTATAAGCAAAAAATCCACAGATCAAGAAGATCACGCCAATAAGGATCCATTGGTTGATAAGCAAAGCTAGAACAAACAATAAAATTGCTAAAGCCGCCAGGATAAGAAGACCGTTGCCCACATAACCTTCTCTATAAAACACAAAGATTAAAGAAAAGAATACGAGCGCCGACCCTGTATCTTTCTGGAGCATGACCAAAGCAATGGGTAATGCGACAATCGCAGCACCTGTCAATAAAGTGCGCATATTGGGCGCTTTACTTGATTGACTACTGAGATACGAGGCTAAAAGCAAACAGGTCGCTAGTTTTCCAAATTCGGAAGGTTGTAAACGAAAGCTACCGAGAGGGATCCATGATTGATTTCCACCAACACTTCGTCCTACGACCAGTACGGCTATAAGAAGCAGAATGACCACCGCATAGATGAAAGGGGCAGAGGATAAAAAAAACTTGGCATCGATAATCAGAATACTGAAACCAATGATCATCGCTGTGAAAATGTATATGGATTGCTTACCGTAGTTTGTCTCCAAACTAAAGAGTCCTGGATGTTCTGGATTGAAGACGGCTGCATGGATGTTAAACCAACCAATTATACACAGGGTTAACCATATCAGTATCGTAATCCAATCGATACGCCCAAAAAAGCTTTTTTCTGTAGTACTGTTCATTAACGTCTTGTTACTTGGCTATGGTGAACAAACATTTCTTTTTTCTCATCCCGCACCGCTGCAGTTTTTACCACCGCTGCTGTATCTTTTTTTGTTTTTGTTGAATCTTTCTTTACCTCTTCTTTCTTAGCCGTTTCTTTTGGAAGGAAGTTCGCATTAAAAATACGATCCTGCGTGTATTTCGGTAAGGAGATGGTGTCTTTAAGGTACTTTTCGACTAACATATTAACCATTGGCCCGGCCCATACGCCTCCAAACCCTGCATTCTCCACAAAGACAGCGATCGCAATCTTTGGGTTTTCACGTGGAGCGAAGGCAAAGAAGACAGCATGGTCTTTACCGTGTGGATTTTGTGCCGTTCCTGTCTTTCCACACATTTCCACTCCCGGTACACGTACGCTGTATCCAGTTCCACCAGGGACGTTTACCGCACGGCTCATCCCTTCGATTACTGCTTCGTAATATTTGGCATCAACACCGGCATGTATCTTTTCTGTATATTCTTTACGGATAATTTTCTTTTCACCAATTCCTTTTACCAAATGTGGACGGTAATAAAAACCTCTATTTGCTACAATGGCCATGATATTTGCCATTTGTAGTGGTGTAATTCCCATCTCGCCTTGTCCGATAGATAAGGAAATGTTATATCCCGATTTCCATTTGTCGTTGCCGTATCGTTTGGTATACCAGGATGAAGTTGGAATAAGTCCAGGTTTTTCACCCGGAAGATCAATCCCAAGGGTGTGACCAATACCAAACTTACCAATTGCTTCACGCCATAGATCATAGGCTTTGGTAGAAGGCATGCCACGGGAATCAATCATCCGCGCGTATACATAACCGTAGTATGTATTACACGACTTCTGAATTGATTTAATCAATCCTGTAGGACCATCCACGTGTGTACAGCGCATAATCGCACGACCACCCCCATAACGGTAGCCGCCTGGACAATTAAAAACAGTATGTTCATCGATAACGCCCGCCTGTTGCGCCGTTAATGCTGCAACGACCTTAAATACTGATCCCGGTGGATAATACGCCTGAATAGGACGCACGAACATCGGTTTAGTCTTATCGTTCAGCAGTTTCATATAGTTGTTGCCGCGTTCACGACCGACCATCATATTAGGGTTGTATCCCGGGCTACTTACAAAGGTTAGGATTTCTCCAGTGGATGGTTCAATAGCAACAATAGAACCCATCTTTCCTTTCATGAGCTTTTCGGCAAGTACCTGTAGGTCTTTATCAAGCGTTGATATCAAGCCATCACCCGCAACAGCTAAAGTATCGTATTTACCTTCCATAAATACACCTTTAGGTCGATTCAGAGCATCCACCATTTGGTTTTTAACTCCGCGTTGCCCTCGTAGTAGATCTTCATAGGATCGTTCAATTCCAGTAGCTCCAATATAGTCGCCGGGACGATAAAAGCCTTTTGATCGTTCGATATCACGCTCATTGGCTTCAAGGGTATAGCCTAAAACCTGCGCGGCGACACTGTCTGGATAACTACGCACAGTTCTATTTTGCACATAAAATCCACGGAATTTATAAAGATGTTCTTGTAATTGCGCATAGGTTGTGGAAGGCAATTGTTTTTCAAAGGGAGAAGCTCTATACGGTGAATGTGCACGTGCTTTATCCATCCTCTTTTTAAAACCTTCAACCGGGATATCAATCAACTGGCATAATAGAGCTGTGTCTATTTCTTTTGCTTCTTGTGGAATAACCATCAAATCATAAACCGGCTCATTCTGCACGAGGACTTTACCATTACGGTCAAATACTACACCTCGCGCAGGATATACAACCACCTTACGTAAGACGTTGTTATTAGCGGACAGCAAGTAGCTCTTGTCAATTATTTGGATATAGAAAAGCCGCGCCACAATAATGATAGCGATAGCAATAAAAATACCTTGAATGACGAATTTTCGTGCAAAAAAACTGTTGTTCATGAACGCAAAGTCCTTTTTAAATGTTACTAATGCGTGATTTTTTTCTATAGACTAACAAGCTCATTAACAGGATAGTCAGTACTGTAAATATACTACTTAAAATGATGCTTGCCAGCGTGTATAGGAAATTTGTAAAAGAGAAAGTCTCGATGATAAACAAAGTGAAATGGTGTACTAAGGTCCCAAAAAAGACATAAGAGAGAAACCACTTTGTTCCCATTTCTGCCAAAGAAGGTGTGTTGAATGACTCTTGCATATCTACTTCCAAGGTAATCTTATGAAAGAAAATGCGAAATAGAGCTAATGCCACGCAGGCTGCCGCATGGAGCCCCAACGAATCATAGAAAGCATCTATTGTTAACCCAGTTAAAAAAGAGAGGGTGAAGAGCAATAGATTTGGCATTCCTATTGGTAATAGGAAGATAATTAAAATATATGGGTAGAAAGAAACAAGGTTATAATAGCCAATGTTTTTAAAGAGCGCTATTTGTAATAGGATCAATACTAAGAAACGTATTACGTTGAAAATAATAACCTTACCCATTGTCTTGTGTTGCTTCGAGTTCCTGTTTTTCTTTAACCAGCAAATCCTTCACGATGTACACGTGGTTAAGGTTGCTGAAATTGGTCGTCAGCTTAATCTTTAAGTCGAGGAAGCTCTCTCCGGAGGTGATACCCGTCTCTACGATATGTCCCACTTGAATTCCTGCAGGAAAAAGAGAATAACCAGAGGTATACACTTTTTCTCCTTTTTTCACTTTGATGTGGTTAGGGATATCCCGTACCATAGCGAATCGCGGATCGATATTGCCGCCCCATACAAGTGAGCCAAAAACTTTAGAGGTATCTAGTGTCACTGATATTTTTGTATCTGGGTGTAGCAGTGACTGAACCGAGCTGAAATGTGCTGACGTGTTTAAAACAATACCAACGACACCATTGGATGTAATAACGCCCATTCCTCGTTCGATGCCATCTGCACTTCCTTTATCTAGTGTGAGGTAATTACTTTTTTGGTGTATACTATTATTCGCAACATTAGCAATGATAAAGGCATAGCGGCCTTGCTCAATTGAATCTACAAGGTGTACCGAGTCTACTACAGGGTTGGCCTGAATCATGTTCTGGACTTGCTGCCGTAATAAAACATTTTCTTGTGTCAATTTCTCGTTGGCATCCGCTAGCGCAAGATAACTTTTCCAGGAATTCACCTGTTTGTAGAATGAGCCTACCATAACATTGGAAGAGTTGAGAAAAGAGGCACGCTGGTAACTGTTATTTCGGACGACCAATACAATAGCGACAACAAAAAAAATAATAAACCAAAAAATAGCGTTGTATCTAGAAAGAAATAGCCAAAGGTTTTTCATTTATTATTGTTGCTTAATCTGTGAAAAAATACGCGATATAGATCCTTATTTTTTCTATACCGCGTATTTTAAAATTTCTATATGTTCGTTAATCCGAATTACTGCATTAAAAACTTAAATCTACCGATATTCTTAAGTGCGATGCCTGTTCCACGTACAACAGCGCGTAGTGGGTCCTCAGCCACATGAACCGGTAATTTTGTTTTCGCCTGTATACGACGATCAAGACCGCGTAACAGCGCACCTCCACCTGTTAAGTAAATCCCTGTTTGGTAAATATCTGCAGATAGTTCTGGCGGTGTAATTTCCAATGCTTTTAGGATTGCTTCTTCAATTTTGGAGATAGACTTATCCAGACAATGTGCAATTTCAGTATACGATACCGTAATTTGTTTTGGAATACCGGTCATGAGGTCACGTCCCTGTACGGCAAAGTCTGCTGGTGGATCTGCTAACTCAGGGAGTGCAGCACCTACCTCGATTTTAATTTTTTCTGCTGTACGGTCACCGATCATGATGTTATGCTGACGACGGATGTATTGTACGATATCCGAGTCAAAATTATCTCCAGCTACCCGAATGGACTGGTCGCATACAATACCTGAAAGGGCGATAACAGCAATTTCTGTGGTCCCTCCACCGATATCGATAATCATATTTCCTACAGGCTCCTCTACATCGATACCGATACCGACCGCGGCTGCCATAGGCTCGTGAATAAGATATACTTCTTTTGCACCAGCAATCTCAGCAGAGTCACGTACAGCACGTTTCTCTACCTCGGTGATTCCAGATGGAATACACACGACCATTCGCAAGGAAGGGAAGAACCAAGATTTTCCGTTGTTTACTAATTTTACCATACCGCGAATCAGGTGTTCAGCAGCCGTAAAGTCTGCAATTACACCATCCCGCAAGGGGCGTACAGTTTTTATATTATCGTGCGTTTTTCCTTCCATTTGCATCGCTTGACGACCGATTGCAATCACCTTGTTGGTGGTGCGGTCGAAAGCAACGATAGAAGGCTCGTCCACTACTACTTTATCGTTATGAATGATAAGGGTGTTGGCTGTGCCCAAATCTATAGCAACTTCTTGCGTAAACCAGTTAAATAACCCCATTTGGTATGTGTTGTCTTAGTTTTTAATTTAATGCAAACCTAAATAAAAAAAATGGTTTTATCCATCTGTTATTAAGGAAAAAATGAACCTTCTCGTAAATGTTTTGATAACCTAGGATGAAGAACTTTCATAACGTTTTACTACCTGTGATTATTGTGTTGAAACACGAATATAATAGTTGAATGTATCGATATCTAAATCTCCTATTTTTGCGATCTCAAGTGGTATTGTTGTGAAGGTCGAACCTACCTTGTATTGCTGTGATTTCTGCCCCTTTACTCCCAGGTGTATGGGCATCTGAAAGTTAGGTGTTTCAGCCATCCATCGGCAGGCTATTTGACCATTAGGCATTTGCTTTACTTCGAGTGTCGGTAATGTTTTATGCTGTACATACTGTGCAAAAATACTGTCAAAATTTATCCCTGTTTCCGCGTTTAAGAAAGTGACGATATCAGCGTAATCAACGGTCTGGTGATAGAATGTCTTGTTCATCTTGCGTAAGATACTCCGCCATTTGTCGTCGTCATCGATAATCGTACGGATCATATGGTGAAATACGCCCCCTTTGGGGTACATATCACCCGAACCCTCTTTGTTTACACCATAGGGACCCTGCATAGGACGGTCGTTACGTATTGCCTTGCGATTTCCATACACATACTCTTGACTGGCACGTTTGCCGTAGTGATAATCAATAAATAAGGCTTCCGAATAGTTTGTGTAGCTTTCGTGTATCCACATGTCTGCCAAGTCTCTAGAAGTAATATTATTGCCATACCACTCGTGTCCTGTTTCATGAACCACAATGAAATCCCATTTCAGACCCCATCCTGTACCAGATCCATCATTCCCTAAATATCCATTTTTGTATTTATTACCATAGGCGACGGCGCTTTGATGTTCCATGCCCAGGTGGGCGGTTTCGACGAGTTTATAACCATCTTCATAGAACGGATACGGGCCAAACCAATGTTCAAAAGCTTGGAGGGTTTCACGTGCATTTTTACGGAGGTGTTCGATTTTACCTTTATTTTCTTGCAATACGTAATAATCGAATGTTAACGGTCCTTTCTCTCCGTTGTATATTTCGCTGAAATGTGCGTAATCCCCGATATTAAGTGCCACATTATAGTTGTTTATTGGATTCACGACTTTCCAATGGTATTTGGTATAGTTATCGGGAAGTTGTTCTGTTTTGATGAGTCTGCCGTTCGATACGTTCATCAATCCCGTAGGAACTGCCACAGAAATAAGCATGCTGTCCACTTCATCAGATTGGTGGTCTTTGTTAGGCCACCATACGCTGGCACCTAATCCTTGGCAGGCGGTTGCGACCCAGGGCTTTCCGTTGCTATCCTTTTTCCAGTCGAAACCACCGTCCCACGGTGCTCGGGTTGCTGCAATTGGAGTTCCAGAATAATGGACCGTAAAAGAGTCGATTCGTCCCTTTTCGATTACCTGAGGGAAGTCCACGAAAACAGCATTATACGCGCGAGAAAACGGTAGTTCACGTCCGTGATAGGTGACCTTATCGACGGATAGATTTTCGAAAAGGTCGAACTGAAGTTTCTGGAAATCAGTGGTTGCTTTAAAGCGAAAAAGATTTGTTCCCGAAATTGATTTATTGGGTATATCTACCTTAACATCAAGGTGATAATACTGTATGTCATAGCACGTGCGTAAGGGCGTTAATGTGCCGCGAAGCGAGTCGGCTTTACTGAATATTTCTCTTGCATGTAAGAGCTGTGCATAACTAGTCTGTACGGCGCTAAAAAAAAGCACAGCACTAATAAATAAATACTTCATAAATACTTGGATGACCTTGGGCCGCTGTATCTGTAAACATATATAAATTTACTTTCATATGCAATTAAAATGCTTGCATACGAAAGTAAATTTCGTGCTACTAGTAGGTAAAACTTAAGCCTATCCCATATCCCATATCCGTATCATAGTGTGTTCGTATGCTCCATAGACGTGTCATGATGTAGCTGAAGTCCACCATGTACTCTTTGTCCGTGTTTACCATAAAGCCTGCTCGGAGTCTGTTTGATATGGGAATATCCTCCCGCATAAGTTGTAGACGTAGATTCCCATCGTGGTATACTTCAGCTTGGAATACAACGAGCATAGGTAGGGTATATGCGACCCCGGCTGTGAACATCGCTCTATTATCTTTGCTGTTCTTTTGCCCAAACATATTTTTTTCAACTTCATTGTGTCCCATGCGTCGGTATCGCCAGTCAAAACCAATAAAAGGCATCAACCATTGCATTTTTCCAATGTAACGTCCTAAATGAGTTTCCACTTCGTAACCATGTTTTTTGTTGTAACCCAATCCCCATTCAGATTGTAGTTGCCACCTTGCATTATGAAGCATGGCCATCCCATCATTACCATTGGATGCAAAGTCGTTTCGAAACATGAAATGTGGCATATTGCTTTCTCGCTGTAGCATTTTGTAAGCATGTTCTTTGTTGGGAAGACGTGGATTTGGAGGTTGATTTTCGGTGCTGAATACGCGATTCATGCCGGCCATCATGTGGTACATAATGTGGCAATGGAAAAACCAATCGCCATGTGTGTTGGCTGCAAATTCAATGGTGTCGGTTTCCATAGGCATAATATCCAGCACATTTTTTAAAGGGGCATAGTCGCCTTGGCCATTTATCACCCGGAAGTCGAAACCATGTAGGTGCATAGGGTGGCGCATCATGGAGTTGTTATAGAGCACAATGCGTAGGACTTCATCTTTTTTGATCAGTATTTTGTCTACTTCCGATAGGACGCGGTTGTCCATGCTCCATACGTATCGATTCATATTTCCTGTTAGCTCAAAGCGCAGCTGCCGAACGGGAGCGGCTGGGTCTAATGTTGTTTTGTGCGTGGCGCGTAGCATGCCGTAGTTCAAGGTCACCATATCTGTTGATGAAGTGCCATGTCCAGCATGTTCGTCGTGGCCATTAGTACTATTCGTTGCTGCGGTTTTCTCGTTGTTGTGCTGACTGTGGTCTTCTGCTTTCTTGGACTTTGTTTCTGGGCCAGATATTTCAGGGTACATCACCGTGTTCATGTCCATTTGCTGCAAGCTCATCTTCATGCCCATATCTTTCATGTCTCCATTCATCTTCATCATGTCGTTCATCATCTTCATCCCTTCAAAATACTTGAGTTTCGGTAGAGGAGCATGTAGCTGTTTTTTACCGGCACCAATATAGAGGGAAGCCGACTTGGTGCGATCTTCCGCAGTAGCAAGAAATTCGTAGGCTGTTCCCTCTTCGGGAATGGTGACAACGATGTCATAGGTTTCAGATACTGCAATGAGTAGGCGGTCTACCTCTACGGGTTCCACATCATTGCCGTCGTTCGCAACGACCGTTATCTTTCCGCCCGCATAGTTCAGCCAGAAGTAGCTGGAAGCACCGCCGTTCGAAATCTGTAAACGAACCTTGTCGCCCGCTTTGAATTGGGAAAGCTGTTCTTCTGAAGCGGCATTAATGAGGAACCGTTCATAATAAATATCACTCACATCCATCGCCAACATACGCTTCCATTCGTTGGTCACTTTGGTTTTGAAATGCCCTTTTTTGATGGCTTCCGCATAACTCTGTACACTTCCTTTTTTGATTGCAGGATAATCATTTGCATTGTGCAGCATGCGATGTACATTGTCGGGGTTCAAGTCTGTCCATTCGCTCAATACGATAGGAACACTCGGCAGATCATCGATCCCTTTCCGAAAGGTCGGATCGCCGGCGCGCTTTTTGAAAATTAAAGCACCATACATACCAATCTGTTCCTGCATGCCGGAGTGGCTATGGTACCAGTGCGTGCCATTTTGGATAACCGGAAATCGGTAGATGAAAGTTTCGCCAGGCGCGATTGGTTTTTGTGTTAACCAAGGTACGCCGTCCTCGGGATTCGGAAGGAAGACGCCATGCCAATGCAATGATGTTCCTTCTTTTAAGCGGTTATGCACGACAATCTCGGCAGTGTCGCCTTGTGTGAAAGTCAATGTGGGCATTGGAATCTGTCCATTTACGGCGACGGCTCGGCGTTCTTTGCCGGTAAAGTTAACGGTAGTGTCTGCGACATAGAGGTCGTAGCGCACCACTTTCTGGGCATGCAGTGTTAATACGCATGCCCAGAAAAATAGTGTTGCAATATATCTCATTAGCCTATTTCTTGGTGATCGTTTCTACTGTTGAGCCACAGGTTAACATTTTACTGCCGTAATACGGGTTTTTTATAGCTTGTTCTGTGCTCAACCAATTGGCTCCTTTTCCATTGGCATACATCGGACAATGTTGGTAGTAGATCGTGTTTCCAACACTTGTTTTTTGTAGGATAGGAAATAGTATATCTGACAGGAGGGCAAAAGTATCCCGTTGCTGACTGATGTTTTTAGCTTCAACAATTTTAGCGGTAAGTGCAGTGATATCTTTCTGCGTACGCATCCATAAGGTATGAGCATCATCAGAGAATTCGTCCATTTTCACAGATTGAAGGGCTTGAGCAAGATCTTTTGCCTTAGCGGTCGCTTGTTGCGTGTTGTCTGCAACCAAGGCATTTTTTATAGCAAAGTAGCTTGTGAGTACGTCTTCAAATGTGTTGCCTGATGTTGCTGTATGTTGATCGTGGTCTGTTGACGGACTATGCGTGGAACCGTGGTTTTGATGTGCGTCCTTCGCCATTACATTACGCTTAGGTTCCCGCTCGTATTTGCAACAACCAGGAAGTGCGTTATATACTTCATCAGGTGCTAGGAATGCTGCATTGTCGTAACCTACTAACGCTATTTTTTTTAAAATATCATTTTTATTGGTCTTTTTGTTGTCAAACGTAATGCTTGCGAGTTTGCTCGTACGGTCCCATTTGGTTGTGGATACATTGCCGCTTGAACCTGCCTTTTCGATCGTGTTTTTGCACATGTTGCATAGCCCTTCGACTTTAACTTCGATTGTTTCAGCATTTTTTATTTGTGCGAATGCACGACTGTTTGCGTGGATGGCCATAAAGGTCAACACCACATATATGATTGATTTCATTTTTCTATAGATTAAAATATAACACAATAAGGTAACTCATAAAACATACTAATTGTTTATGAGCCACTATAAATAGATTGTAAAATAGATTAAGCTATACGCGGAGGAATCCAAACGTTGTGGTTCAGATTTTGGTAAATAGGATATATATACAAAGGTAAATCTAGTCCACTTTTGCTTGTTGAATAGATCTGCAGTTCATACTGCATGTGCGCAAAAGTACTAACCACACTGTGGCACATATTGAAACAATGTTGCGGTGAACAGTCGTGGCTGTTATCAGTGTTGCTTTCTTCACCGTCGGCATGTTTATGATGATCACGTTGACAGCATTCTGCTGTACAGTTGCTAGTCTCTTTCTGGTGTTTTGTCGTCTGTTCCTGCTGATGGGGGGAGTTGTTCTGGTCACCACAAGCCATAGCTTGCTCCGGAAAGCTAAAGTAGCTAATCAAAATAAGCAATATGGTTATTATTCTCCCTGTCATTTGCGGTGCGATAACCAAAGTTAAGGTTTTATTCTTAAAACTTAAACTTTTCTAGGTTGGGTTTGTGTTTCTTGACTCTGTTTTGTTCTTCCTGATACAGGATCTGTCCTAAATTTTTCAGGAAAGGGTAAGTAACAGTTTCATAGCCATAGATTCCATCGTTGTAGATGCCATCGTCGTTGGATTGTATGACGACCGCCACCATGAATTCTATTCCTTTTTCGAAATCAACAATGTAAGCGTTATCAATATTGTACCCGTAAGAATCCCCGTATTTATTGAAACTACGAATCGTTGTAAAACCATCGATTCCTTTATCACGGCCAAAGTATACAAATTTGCTATAAGTGGGCCAAAACTCTTCCGGATTGTATTTCGGGAAATCTGTTTCTTGTGGCGAACGCGACATGTATTTGTAGAGGAAGGCGTAATCTTCTTTTTTGAGGTTGAAACGTTGTTTGATTGGAAATGCTTCTGGAAAAAGTAACTTTTTGAGAATCAGTTGTTGATCTGCCAGAGCATATACATTTAACCCTTCGAAGCTCCAAGGCTCGTGAATGAGGTTATCGTTGGCATCGGTATATCCGATGCCTTGCACTGTATTTTGAAGCCATGGCATGGGATAGTCATTTGCATCATATTGTGCAGGTTGACTGTAGATGTTTTTTTTGCCATTGTAAAAGGTAATGGGATTGGTGTGCTTGGCCCAGATACCTTTATCACCAATAGCTAGTCGATTAACAATTCGGCTGTGCTGTGTGCCGTGTTGTTTGAGTTTACGATTGATCTCTGCGCGGCCTACAAATTCGAATAATCTGTTATGTCCGTCATTGTCGGAGGTGAGCAGAACTTTTTTAATATAGTGTTCAATAGAAGGTAAACCATCTGCTGCCGTTGGATCCGTTAAGACCTTTGTTTGTTTCTCGTATGCCGAGTCTATACGTAGGGACGTTTCTTTCGTAAGCCCTTTGATATTCAGTTCGTTTATCTTTTCAAGGGCGAAGATTGCTGTAGGGAGTTTGACGGTACTCGCCGGATAAAAATACCACGTCGGGTCTAGGCGATAAGCAAAACTAGTAAAATGTGGTGTGTTATGCTGATCCCTGTCGATCCGTGTATAAAGAATCTGAACTTCATTTTTTTGCGGATGCGCCAATACATCACCGAATAAATCGGGATGTGCTTGGAGCAGGCTGTCCAAGTAGGTGTTATTCATCGTTTGGCCCTTAACGCCCACAGCGAAGAAGATAGAGAGGGATACGGTCGAAAGTATCTGCTTTATTGACGCTCCCATACTTCGAAAGTAAAATCATATGCATGTTTTTCATCCTTTGCATGTTGTTCCTGACTCGTCAATTTCCATTCTTCAGGGGATAGTTCCGGGAATACTGCATCTCCTTCGATTTCTGTATGTACGCGTGTTAAGAGAACCTTTTGCGCCATCGGCAGCGTCTGTTTATATAGGTTTGCACCACCGATAATAAATATTTCGCGTTCGTCACGGCAGTAGCTCAAAACTTCATCTAAGGAATTGGCTACATCGACTTCCTCAGCCAGCCAATCTTGGTTGTTTGTTAACACTATATTTCGGCGATCTGGCAATGCCTTACCAATAGAATCATAGGTCTTTCTGCCCATAATAATACTGTGGTCGAGTGTGTTCTTTTTAAAGTATTTAAAGTCATCAGGTAGATGCCAAACCATTTTGTTGTCTTTTCCGATGACATTATTAGTAGAAGCCGCTACGATAAGGGTTATCTTAAGATTACTCATTTTATATGTAATGTGTGCAGTAAAAAATTAAATAGCTACAGGCGCTTTAATATGTGGGTGGAATTCGTAGTCGAACAACTCAAAATCTTCGAATTTAAAGTCGAAAATATCGTTCACCGCAGGGTTTATTTTAAGCTTTGGCAAAGGCTTAGGGTCGCGGCTTAGCTGAAGCTCTGTTTGTTCAAAATGGTTGCTATAGATATGTGCATCACCAAAGGTATGGACAAAATCGGCTGCTTCCATATCGCATACTTGAGCAACCATCATCGTGAGAAGTGCGTATGAAGCGATATTGAAAGGGACACCCAAGAAAATATCAGCACTACGTTGATACAGTTGGCAAGATAACTGCGGTTTTAGTATGCCTTTTTCGGGCTGCGCTGGAGCGACATAAAACTGAAAGAAGGCGTGACATGGCGGAAGTGCCATATTTTCGATTTCAGCGACATTCCATGCGGAAACGATAATCCGTCTGGAGTCGGGTGTGTTTTTGAGCTGCTTAATAACTTGCGCGATCTGGTCGATATGGCGACCATCGGGTGTTGGCCAGGAGCGCCATTGCGAACCATAAACGGGACCTAGGTTTCCGTTTTCGTCGGCCCATTCATCCCAGATACTAACGCCATTGTCTTTAAGGTATTTGATGTTGGTGTCTCCTTTTAAGAACCAAATCAATTCGTGTAAGATCGAACGTAGGTGTAGCTTTTTGGTGGTAACCATGGGAAAGCCTTCCTTGAGGTTGAAACGCATCTGATAACCAAATACACTACGTGTTCCCGTCCCTGTCCGGTCTGTTTTGTCTACACCATTTTCGTATACGTGCTTTAGTAAATCTAAATATTGTTTCATGATTCTATTATTTTTTGCCTCCCTGTTCCGTGTCATCCAGAGCCTATGGGAGGAGGGTTATTCGATACGAAGATAGTACATTCTTTTAAAAGGTATGTCGCCCTAATGTTTATTTATACGCTGATCCAAGTTATTGTTTTGTTATTCAGTACTGACCTCGGTTTTCAAGTCGAATTGATGGGCTTTCGTCCGGTTTATCTTCGTTAACAATTGGAGCCTAAAGGCAGGTCAATAACAAACATGCAATCTGTTCCATGGTGTAATCGCCCTGGATGCGATAAAGAACCGGTGCCCAAGCACCTTCGCCTAGTTTTATAGTGCCATTTTCTATGACATATACAACCGGATTGCTTAAGAAGGTCCCTTCGCCAACGCGAATCTGATTGCCATCAACGGTGTAAATAACCTTGGAAAAGAAGCGTCCGTCCCCTTGCTTGATTTTACCTTTCTCTATCGTCAGGATAGGTTCTTTTCGGTTTTGCCAGCGATCGAGTTTGTACATCATGTTTTCCTCAAATTTGTAGATTGGCTCCCGGAAGGCGCTGCGCTCTTCCCGATAAACGAAACCTTGATCGAGGACCAGGAGCGGCTCCCGCATGGTTCTATTTTCTTCCGCATATATTCTGACCGGTTGTGGTACCTGTGGTTTGACTTGTGCCTGTACAAATAATGTACTCCATAGGGCAAGGATAGTGAGGGTTGTTTTCATTATAAATGGGATGTTAGCCTGTACAATATCTAAAAAATAAAGGACATATTACATCCTTTAAACAGGATTTACCGCATTATGTTCTGTCTCATGTTAATATCACAATTCTACATAGTCTTATATTCTAGGAGTTTTTATGTATTTTTGCAAAATTGTTATGAACAAAAAAGTTGCTTTTTATACTCTAGGATGTAAGCTGAATTTTTCAGAGACATCTTCTATAGGTCGATTGTTTAAGGATGCAGGCTACGAAACGACGCCGTTCAATAGCGCTGC
This sequence comes from Sphingobacterium psychroaquaticum, assembly GCF_900177625.1. Lineage (GTDB taxonomy): Bacteria > Bacteroidota > Bacteroidia > Sphingobacteriales > Sphingobacteriaceae > Sphingobacterium > Sphingobacterium psychroaquaticum. The sequence goes on along the minus strand of NZ_FXAU01000008.1, from coordinate 48,381 downwards.
AGATGTGTATGTTATTAATACCTGTTCGGTTACCGATCATGCGGATAAGAAGTGTCGCAAGGTGGTGAAGGAGGCGTTGAAGCATTCGCCAAATGCATATATCACTATCGTAGGTTGCTACGCGCAGCTAAAGCCACAAGAGATTGCGGAGATCCCTGGTGTTGATATGGTGCTTGGTGCGGCGGAAAAATTTAATATTATTGAGCACATCAACGATCTGACGAAGCATGAAAAAGCAGTTGTTCATAATGCACCGATTGATGAGACCAACCAGTTCGTATCTGCATATTCGATTGGCGACCGTACCCGTACTTTCTTGAAGGTGCAAGACGGATGTGATTATTCGTGTACGTTCTGCACAATCCCATTGGCACGTGGCGCTAGTCGTTCTGGAAAGATTGAAGATATTGTGCGTCAAGCGGAAGAGATTGCCGCATCCGGTGTAAAAGAGATTGTGTTGACGGGTGTTAATATTGGTGATTTTGGCATCCGCGACGGAAAGCGTCAAGATAAGTTTTTGGATTTGGTGAAAGCGTTAGATGAGGTGGATGGAATTGATCGTATACGTATCTCTTCCATTGAGCCTAATCTATTGGCAAATGAGATTATTGAGTTTGTGGCGCAATCGAAACGTTTTGTTCCGCATTTCCATATGCCATTGCAATCTGGGAATAATAAGGTCCTTGCAAAGATGCGCCGTCGTTACAAACGGGAGCTTTATGCGGAACGTGTAGCGAAGATCAAGAGTTTAATGCCGGATTGTTGTATAGGGGTCGATGTTATCGTTGGTTTCCCCGATGAATCGCGTGAAGATTTCTTGGATACCTATAATTTCTTGAATGAGTTGGATATCTCGTATCTACACGTATTCACTTATTCGGAACGTGAGAATACGATTGCTGCACAAATGGAAGGCGCGGTTCCTGGAGCACAGCGCAGTGACCGTAGCAAAATGCTCCATATCTTGTCGGAAAAGAAGAGACGTGCTTTCTACGAATCACAGCTGCTGAAGGAAGGTGAAGTGCTTTTTGAAGGGGATGTGAAAGATGGGTATATGCACGGCTTCTCGAAGAACTACGTGAAAGTACGTAGCCTATACGATCCACTATTGGTGAATGAAATTATTCCGGTCAAATTTACTTCGATTACGGAACACGGTGAAGTGGATATTGAAGAGATGGCTGTTGGTTTGTAAGGAACGCAGACTCGAACTATCGAGAGTCTAGCCACGGTGGATGGGCTTGTCACGGTGCGCCTGTGGAAGCATCATCCTTTTTTAGATTCAATATTACAACAACGGCTAAGATTAATGCAACTCCTACGAATTGCAATGGCGTAACAGCTTCGTGCAATACAAAAAAGGACATGCATACCGCTACGGGCAATTCCACGGAGCTAAGAATACTACCAAGGGAAACACCCGTTTTCGGCATACCGTATGCGAAAAGCACGGGAGGTAGTACCGTTCCAAAAATAGAAAGCAGCAGGCCGTATTGCCATAGATTGGAGAGGGTATCGATTTGAAGGACCGAGAAGGGGCGTAAAAGTGTAAAAACCAATATGCACGCGCCCGATACCATCAGTGCACTCTTATATAAAGGTGGGTAATCATTACCTACACGGCCATTAACAATAATAAAAACTGCATAGGCGGTAGCTGCCAAAAGGCCATAACCAATTCCCAAAAGACTGATCCCGTTAATATCGTGTTCAAATAAGCCCGTGGCTAAGAGTGTACTGGCTAGAATAACAATAATTCCCCATATATTACGCTTGCTGGGTTTAGCCTTAAAGACTAAAAACTCGATTAGTTGCCCGATCCAAATATATTGCATGAGTAAAACGATCGCGAGTGAGGCGGGCACCAGTTGTACACATTTGTAATAGAGAATACTTACAGCACCGGTGGAAATGCCACTAATCAACACTTTCCACTTTGATGTTTTTGACGGATATTTCGTGAAATATGACTTATTGAAGATAAGAATAATACCTAACAGAAGCCATAAAAAAAGCATACCAAAGAGTGCCTGAATGCCTGTTACTTCGCCGAGATTGAAACCTAATGCATACGATTTTTTGACAAAGGTGGATAAGATACCGAAACTCGCTGCACCCAAAAAAACTGCGATAACCCCTTTTGTTTTTTCCATGATAATATTTGGTGCAAGTTACAAAATCGCGATTAAACTTGATGAAAGGTTTTCTTTTGGTTAAGTTTGTTATATGTACTTTATCCGTCGAACCCCTTACTTAGCGCTGCTTAGCCTGTTTTTTATGGTTTTGCTTCTCAGCTCCTGTGGTAGTAAGCGAAAGGTTGCGCATGGAGGACGAGGTACGGGGCGACCAATAACAGAGGGACGTGGGACCGCTGTTCTGACCGATGCAAGTGATGCTCGTGGTAAAGTGCTCAATGCTTCAAAAATGGATAATTATGCGTCCTTGTTAGGTGTTGATGTGCGAGATTTGGACAATAAGCAGTTGTATCATTTTATTGATGACTGGATGGGTTGTCCACATCAGCTGGGAGGAACTCAAAAGTCGGGTGTTGACTGTTCTGCCTTTGTCAGTATACTTTTTCAGCAAGTTTATCGTAAAGATCTGCCGCGTACCTCACGCGATATGGGAGAGCAGGTAAAACGTAAATATGAACGTGAATTGAAGGAAGGTGATTTGATCTTCTTTTCATTCGGAGGGAAGACCATTGACCATGTTGGTGTTTATTTACGAAACAACAAATTTGTTCATGTATCGACCCGAAAAGGTGTGATTATCTCCAACATTAAGGACAGCTGGTATTATAAATATTTTGTCCGCGGCGGTTCGCCAAAAATCTAACATTCAGATTACATAAGCATCCGAAATGTGAAATTCAAGTGCTGTATTGTTTTCACATATTTGCGTATGTTTGCACATATTTTAATGTACTATGAGTAAAAGAACAAAAACCATCTTCCTCGGTTTGTGTATTATCGGGTCATTTTTTATTTACTGCGTGTTTTACTACTCAAACATGTTGAAGAATGCACCTTTCCGATTTTCTGATTTTGAATCTATTTCGATCCAATACGGCTTACGGGACTCCATGTTGAACACCTACAATACGGCGACGCAGGAGTATCAATACATCAATAAGAATAATCAGGTTGTTAAAGAACGATTGAAGTTGTCTGACGATGATTTACTGTTCTTGCACCGTAAGGCAATGGAAATGGGCTTTTGGAATGTAGATAATGATATGACGACCCCACGGCAAGATTCAACGGAAGGAGCTAAAGTACCTCGTTATGTGCTGGAGTTCAAATATAAAGAAAAAAGTAAGCGGGTGACATTAGATGCAGATTACCCAGGTAATCAAAAAATGAAGGATGCAGCCAAGACAACCATTGAGAAGGTGTTAGACCGGATCAATGTTGCTTACGCCAGGTAATATAAGAGGCTCGCAACAAATAAGAGTAAAAGAAAAATTTTGCTGTTATTTAATAAGCGCCTAATACTAACTTAATACGAGAACAGCACCTTTGTGTTAGAGTAATTTTTGTTCATAGTGTTATGGTTAATGTTAGGCCTGTTGTGAAATATGCCAAACCAAGAATTTGTTATTCATACAAACAAATGAGAAAAGGTTATCGTGTTAGGGATAACCTTTTTCTTTTTATCTAATTATCTAACGCTCTAATTTTCCAACTCCTCACCAACATATCATCCTGTCGAATTTGTAGACCGCTAAATAACATTCTATTTCTCTAATTCTTTAACCTTATTCATCACCCCGCGGAGATCATCGGATGCAGGTAATTCAAAAACCTCTAAGTGGAAAAACTTTATTGCTGCGAAGAGGTGGTCAAATATATCCGCCATTACATTCTCAAAAAAGGTCCATTCGGTACTTGTCGTAAACATATACAGTTCCAATGGTAATCCATGTTCATCGGGTGGTAGCTGTCGTACCATAAGCATGCGGTCTTGGTGGATATTAGGATTGTTTTGCGCATAACGGGTTATATATGCACGAAAAGTACCTACATTCGTTATCCGCCTTCCATTAACCATAACACGCGGATCGTTTTGCGTCTCTTCATTATAAGCTGCAATCTCTTGCTGCCGCTCCTCAATATAGTCCTTTAAAAGCTTGATTTTTTTTAATTCATTGATTTCTTCATCTGTTAAGTAACGAATCGAGGATATCTTGATACTGATTGCACGTTTGATACGTCTACCACCAAACTGTTGCATGCCTCGGTAATTCTTAAAGGAATCTGTTAAAAGTGTATGCGTGGGAATGGTCACAATTGTTTTGTCGAAGTTTTGAACTTTGACGTTGTTCAAGTTAATTTGAAGGACGGTGCCGTCCGCTCCATATTTTGTCATTTCGATCCAGTCTCCAACGCGAACTGAATCGTTTGCCGATACTTGTATGCTGGCTACAAAGCCGAGAATGGTATCTTTGAATACAAGCATAAAGATTGCCGATGCTGCTCCTAAAGAGATTAAGAACTCCCATGGAGAAGAGCCTGTTACAATCGAGAAAACGAATGTTAAGCCTATAAAAATAAGGAATATCTGTACGACTTGTAAATAACTGTCTAGGGGTTTATCTATGAAGGCGTTTTTCTCGCGTAGAATATCCCGCAGAGTTTTTAGAAAACCATTGATCAATCGATAAATAACAAAAACGATAAAAATTGTTACGGTTTTAAAAATGAAGGACGACCAAATAGGGGAGTCTATAAATACAACAGGTAAAAGCTGTTGTGCAATCATTAACGGAACAATATGGCTCAGATTATCGAGTACTTTGTGTTCTATCAATAAATCATCCCAAAGTGTTTTGGTGCGTTTTATGATATTCACAAAGAGCGATCTCAGGATCTTTCGAACGATAAAGTCAACGATCAGGAGTCCGACTGTAATAGCAATTAGGAGAAGGAAAGAGGTGACGAACTGAGCTATTCCACCATGAAGTCCCGTTTTTTCTACATAATCTAGTGCCCAATCAAAAATCTTACTGTTTCTTTTTGCATCTACTACGATAAAATCTTTGTCTTCCATGTCTTACAAACTTAGAAAAAGTTGTTCGGAATACCAATTTGTGGAAAAGTGGAATCGCTTTACACATAAAAAAAGAGACATTAAGTCTCTTTTTTTATGTGTTTTTTTCGTGCTTATGCTTAAACATAAAAGCAAACAAGATGGCTATTACTAAGGTGTAGCCGGCGAAGGCCAGCCAAATTTGATGCCAATCTTTTAGTAGGATACTGGTGTTAAATAGTCCGTTTTCCGCAATATTTACACCACGTTCCTGTACAAGCGATAAGAGTGTTGTATTGCTTGCTTCTGTATGCAGATAAGTAGCTAAAGATGATATGTCATGGAAAGAAAGTGTAAAATAATGATCAATCACCCATCCAGAAACCAAACTTCCCAGTACCGCACCAAATCCGTTCGTCATCATCATAAATAATCCTTGAGCAGAACTGCGGATATGGGAATTGGTCGAAGATTCTACAAAGAGAGACCCCGAGATATTGAAGAAATCAAACGCCATCCCATAAACAATACAGGAAAGAACAATCATCCATAATCCACCTGCCGGGTCGCCATAAGCAAAGAGCCCGAAACGTAATACCCACGCAAACATCGATATCAACATTACATTTTTTATACCAAAACGCTTTAAGAAGAACGGTATAGCAAGGATGAAGAGTGTTTCTGATATTTGTGAAATAGACATGATAATCGTGGAATATTTAATCACGAAAGAATCTACATATTTAGGATAGAACTTGAACTCATCCAAGAAAACATCGCCATAGGCATTGGTCAATTGTAATGCGCCACCCAGAAACATAGAGAAGACGAAGAACAAGGCCATTTTGTAGTTGCCAAAAAGCTTGAAGGCCTCCAAGCCAAAAGTTTCCATAAGTGTTCTGTTTTCTCCACCCGTATTTTTTGGGGGACACTTTGGTAGGGACAGCGCAAATAGACTTAGCGCTAAGGCTGCGCCACCAGCAATGTTGAATTGATGGCCTGTAGCTTTATTTCCCGTCAGGTTTACAAGCCACATGGCGGCAATAAAGCCGATGGTGCCCCAAACGCGAATCGGGGGGAAGGATTTTACTAAGTCGTAATTTCCCGAAGTAAGTGCGGTGTAAGAAATGGAATTGGATAGTGCTAACGTCGGCATGTAGAAACACATGGCCAGTAGCATAATGTAAAAAAACATCTGCGGGTCGTTGACCGTAGGCAGATAAAAGAGCGTTGCTGCGTACAAGAAGTGTAGGATACTGTATAGCTTTTCGGCATTAATCCATCGATCAGCGATAATACCCATTAAAGTAGGCATAAATAGGGAAGCAATTCCCATTGTCGCGAATATAGCACCAAATTGGGTTCCATCCCAGTGTTTGGTTCCAAACCAGTAATTCGCTATTGTAATTAACCAAGCTCCCCAAACAAAAAACTGGAAGAAACTCATGATGGTTAATCGTAGTTTAACGGACATATATGGGCTTATTATTTTAATTATGATTTTCTACGCTCGATTTCGTCGCGAATTTTTGCGGCAGCTTCGTACTGTTCGTTGTCGATAGCTTTATTGAGATCCGCTTCCAGCTGTTCGTCGCTAAGGTGTCCATATGTTGATTTTGGACTTTTTTCCTTTGGTTTGTCTGGAGCTGGAGTTGTGATATTTTCTTTTGCTGTTGGAGCGTCGATATTTTCTAAGAAGGCCAAGTCATTTGTTTCGATAACGATTCCTGAAGCATCCATAATAAAATCGTAGGTGAAAATAGGTGCTCCAAAACGTACCGCCAAGGCTACCGCATCGGAAGTCCGCGCATCGATTTCAATTGGTTTTGCACCATTTGAACATATTATTTTGGCAAAGAAGATACCATCAATAAGGTTGTATATCAATACCTCTTGAATGACGATGTTGAAATTATCGGCGAAAGTTTTAAACAAATCGTGTGTCAAAGGTCTGCTAGGTTGCATCTTTTCGATCTCGACAGCTATAGCTTGCGCCTCAAACCCGCCAATAATGATGGGTAACCTACGGTTTCCGCCAACTTCTCCGAGCACAAGGGCATAAGCGCCAGATTGCGTTTGGCTGTAGGATAATCCAACAATATCTAATTTGATTTTCTTCATTCTTAAAGCCTTACAGGAATACAAAGATGGGAATATTCAAGACAAAATAAAAATGGCTAGACGTAATTTAATGATGTCTAGCCATTTACTTTGTTTCAATGTATACGTTTAACTGTTTTTATACGCTTTGAAAGCTTCAATCAATTGTGGAATAACTTCAAAAGCATCACCTACAATACCGTAGTCGGCTACTTTGAAGAATGGTGCTTCGGGGTCTTTATTGATCACAACAATTGTTTTTGACGCGCTCACGCCTGCAAGATGCTGGATTGCCCCTGAGATACCTATAGCAATGTATAAATTAGGACTGACAGCAATTCCTGTTTGTCCCACGTGTTCAGAATGCGGGCGCCAACCGGCATCCGAAACGGGTTTTGAGCATGCTGTTGCGGCACCTAATATTTCGGCTAACTCTTCCACCATGCCCCAGTTTTCAGGGCCTTTTAAGCCCCGACCTGCCGATACAACAATTTCTGCTTCAGGAAGAGAAACTTTATCTGTTGCACGAACGATGTCTTTAATAACGGTCGATAAGTCTGATCCTGCTACATTCGGTTGAAAATTCTCAACGGATACAGAAACAGGATTTTCTTTGACCTCAAAGGCATTTGGACTTAATGAGATAACGCGTTTATCTGCCGATAGTTCTTCTGTCGCTATTGCTTTACTTGAGAATACCGTGCGTTTAATTTGCCATTTGTTACCGTCTACTGTCGGTAAAGCTGTTGCCGCTGCGCCTAAGGCCGCAGAAAGCTTAGCCGCGATGCGAGGCGCTAGGCCTTTACCTGAAAAGGTATTGGATAAGATAACGGTAGATGCGTTTTTACTTTTTGCCACCTCTGCAATTACAGATGCGTAAGCCTGGTTTACAAACTGACCCAGTTGGTCGGTATTAACCGTCACTACATTAGAAACACCATACGTTCCGATTTTATTCAATTCCGATTCCTCGACCTGACCAATACTCAAGGCAATAATGTCCTGTCCGGCTAGATCGGCAACCGCCTTTGCATAAGAGACTGCTTCAAAAGCAGATTTCTTAAAGGTACCTTCAACATTCTCTATATATACTAATACTGACATAAAATTTCTTCTTAAAGGGGTTAAATTACTTTCGCTTCGCTATGTAATAATTCTACGAGTTGAGCCACATTATCTTTGTCGATAAGTTTAACAGTGCTTCTTGGCGCTGGTGTTTCATAACTTTTAATAGCTGATAAGGAGGCCACTTCCACTGCCGGAATCACATTTAACGGTTTTGTTCGTGCCGTCATAATACCGCGCATATTCGGAATTTTCGCTTCTGCGACACCTTCCGCCGTTCCTACAACTAAAGGGAGGGACGTTGTTAAGATTTCTTTACCTCCTTCAATCTCCCGTTCGACTGTAGCTGAAGAGTCAGAAATATCTATTTTTTTTGCAATGGATACGGATGGAATAGAAAGGAGTTCTGCAACAAAAGCAGGTACTTGTGTTCCATTGTAATCGATAGACTCACGCCCTGTAAGGATCAAATCAAAATTTTGATCTTTAGCATAAGTTGCGATTTGATTGGCAACGAACCAAGCGTCGCGTGCCGGTGCATCGACACGAACAGCTTCATCGGCGCCTACAGCTAAAGCTTTACGGATCGTTGCTTCTGAGGAAGCATCGCCTACGTGTAGTACGGTAACCGTACCTTTTCCGCCTTCTGCTAATTCTACCGCTTTTGATAAAGCAATCTCATCGTATGGATTGATAATGAATTGAACACCCGCACTGTTAAAAGTGCTGTTATTATCACTAAAAGTGATTTTAGACGTTGTGTCGGGCACATTGCTTATACAAACTAATATCTTCATATATCCTAATTTTGTGGAGCCTCAATCGGCTCGGTTTACTATCTAATGGTTGTTAAATGTTCGTATTATAACAAACCTATCATTTTTTTTGACTATTTACAAGATGTTAAAGCGGCTTGAATGGGCTAATGTATTGTATCTTTTTTTGCCAATTTGTTATTATTTATTCCACTTCGTTAATAAAACTGTTGTTAGGGCTATATTGTTTTATTTTTTATTGATGAAATGTTAAAAAAAAAGTGTGTTTTCAGAAAGGTCAACGAAGTGTCATTTTTCTATGCTAGCATAGTATTTTAATATATGTTAAAGCTCGAGTGGTAAAACCGAAGTTAGTGATTTAAAAATATTTTGCTTCTTCGAATTAATACAATGAGGGTTTGCTTGTTTGAGGTTAAGTAGGGTGGCTGTATTAACAAAACAAAATGATTATTTTTGAGGGATCAAGAGTAGATAAATTCAAGTATTGTAATATGTCAAATAGAATCGAGGAGTTAACTGTTTTTTTACAAGAGAGCCCGAAGGATCCATTTTTAAAATATGCATTGACGATGGAATATCGTAAAATGGGTGATGTTGTAAAAACACGAGCTGGGTTTGAGGAATTGGTGCGTGACCACGCTGATTATGTAGGGACGTATTATCACTATGCTAAGTTCTTAGAAGAGCAACAAGAAAAAGAGGAGGCACTCCTCATTTACCAAAAGGGTATGGAGATCGCACAACAAAAAAGAAATCGCCATGCCTATGGTGAGTTGTTAGGTGCGTATAACTTGGCTTTGGGTGTGTCGGAAGACGACGACTGGGACGATTAATCCACGTATCGGCTATCCTGCGTTTTTATCTTGCTCCTTCCATTGCTTAGCGAAAGATTTATCGGCTAGTTTTGGAAGGTCTCGATGTTCTCCCCAAGACTTTTTAAAGAAATTCCGAAGGAAGAAGTTTTTGAATTTGCCGCCAAAGAAGTCGATTAACTTTCGGCGTTGAATGGCATAGGTAAACCCTTTCCACGCTCTTTTTTCTGCGGTCGTTGTCAGGTTTTGTTCGACAGCATCCCGACGATTTAAAAGGAGCATTTTCTGAATGTCGATACCGACGGGACAAACTTCAGTGCATTTTCCGCAAAGTGAAGAAGCATAGCTAAGGTGCTTAAATGACTTCATGCCGTGCAAGTGTGGAGAAATTAACGAACCTATTGGACCTTGGTAGGTTGTTTCATAGGTATGCCCACCAATATTTTGATAGATTGGACATACATTTAAACAGGCTCCGCAACGGATGCAATAGAGACCCTGGCGCTGTTCTTTTTCTGCCAAGAGATTGGTTCGTCCATTATCCAGCAGGATAACATACATTTCTTCTGGACCGTCTGTCTCTCTCGATTGACGTGGTCCACTTAGTATGGTGTTGTATACGGTTAGATTTTGACCTGTTCCATGTGAAGCAAGCAACGGCCAAAAGAGATCCAGGTCGTGCATACTTGGAATTATTTTCTCTATCCCAACGACTGCAATGTGTACTTTTGGGAAGGTCGTTGTCAAGCGTGCATTGCCCTCATTTTCGGTGATGGCTATGCTTCCTGTATCCGCTATAATAAAATTTGCGCCCGAGATTCCGATATCAGCTTGGGTATATTTTTCTCGGAGTAGTTCCCGTGCTTTTTGTGTGAGCTGTTCAGCGGTTGCATCTAATGGCGTTTCAAACTTCTCGTGGAATAATTTAGCGATATCTTCGAGGCTGAGGTGCATGGCCGGCGTCACAAAATGATACGGCTTTTGTCCTAACAACTGGATGATAAATTCCCCCAAGTCGCTCTCGACGGCTTCGATACCTAGCTTTTCTAAGAAGTGGTTGAGCTCGATTTCTTCAGTGGCCATAGATTTAGACTTCACGATAAGTTTAGCCTCGTGCTGCTCAACGATTTTTTGGATTTCCTCTTGTGCCTCTTTTGCATCGTTCGCCCAAATGACATGCCCACCCCGCCGGGTGAAGTTCGATTCGAAATCTAGGAGGTAGCGATCCATGTTTTCAATGGATTTCCACTTGATGATATTAGCTTTTATTTTGGCGTTAGGCAGATCAAAAAACTTATCCTTAGCATTTTCAAAAGCATGGGTGTATTTATCAATATTGGTATTGATAATATCGCGATGACGTTGGTCAAAGGCTTTTTCTGTACTATCTTTTAGAAATTTGTCTGCGATTTTTTGCGCCATAGAACAAAACTACTGCTTTTTTCTGAATTGTAGGACCTCCTGTTTGCTGCAACAAGCTTTTTCTTTGAAATCTCGGCCCTTATGTTGTAAACTGATCTTACAGCAAAAAAAGGCGGCAGCCTTCTTTAATTCGAAAACTGCCGCATTCTGGTACAGGTAGGTATGCCGGTACTAATATAGTTTCGTACTTTATTTAGCTTTTATATTAAGCGCTAAGCTCAGTTCATCTAGTTGCGCTGGAGCTACGGTCGCTGGCGCATCAATCATGACATCTCTTCCGGAGTTGTTTTTCGGGAATGCAATAACATCACGGATAGTATCTAGTCCGGCAAAGATGGAGACCAGACGATCGAAACCGAAAGCTAGACCGCCATGTGGTGGCGCACCGTATGTAAATGCTTCCATCAAGAAGCCGAATTGTTTTTGAGCTTCTTCTGGTGTAAAGCCTAAGTGCTTAAACATCAGTGATTGTAACTCACGGTCGTGTATCCGGATTGAACCTCCTCCAATTTCGACACCATTAATGACTAAATCGTATGCATTGGCACGCACTTCGCCCGGAGCACTATCCAAAAGTGCGATATCTTCTGGTTTCGGGGAGGTGAATGGGTGGTGCATAGCGTGGTAACGTTCTGTATCTTCATCCCACTCTAGCAGTGGGAAGTCGATTACCCACAGTGGAGAGAATTTGTTTTTATCACGTAAACCGAGTTGTTGTCCCACTTCAAGACGAAGTTCGTTCAGTTGTTTGCGCACTTTATCTTTAGGGCCTGCCATGATCAGGAATAAGTCACCTGCTTCTCCATCAAATGCTGCTGACCATGCTTGTAAATCTTCAGGCGAATAGAATTTATCAACCGACGATTTAATAGTTCCATCTTCGTTGTAACGTGCATAGACAAGGCCTGTTGCACCAATCTGTGGGCGTTTCACAAAATCAGTCAATGCATCCAATTGCTTGCGTGTATAGTGTGCGCAACCTTTGGCATTGATACCGACAACAAGTTCTGCCGCATCAAATACAGGGAACCCTTTGTCTTTTGTTATATCGTTTAGTTCAACGAACTGCATCCCAAAGCGGGTATCGGGTTTGTCGGAACCATAAAGACGCATAGCTTCGGCATAGGTCATTCGTGGTACGGTACCCAGATCAATGCCTTTTACGTGTTGGAAGAGGTGTTTTGTAAGCCCCTCGAACATGTTTAGGATATCTTCTTGCTCTACGAAAGCCATCTCACAGTCGATCTGTGTAAATTCCGGCTGACGGTCGGCACGTAAATCTTCATCACGGAAACATTTTACAATTTGAAAGTAGCGGTCGAAACCGGAAACCATCAACAGTTGTTTAAATGTTTGAGGCGATTGTGGAAGGGCGTAGAATTCACCGGGGTTCATACGGGAAGGTACAACAAAGTCGCGCGCCCCTTCGGGTGTCGATTTGATGAGTACGGGCGTTTCTACTTCCAAAAAGTCTTCGCTATCAAGGTAACGACGGATTTCCTGCGCCATTTTGTGGCGTAGGATTAGATTCTGACGGACAGGGTTACGACGCAGGTCGAGGTAACGAAACTTCATTCGGATATCATCTCCTCCATCTGTTTCATCCTCAATGGTGAAAGGAGGTAGTTTCGCCGCGTTTAGGATCTCTAAGTCGGCTACTTTGATTTCGATTTCTCCGGTCGGGATTTTGCTATTCTTACTGGAGCGTTCGATTACTGTTCCAGTAACTTTAATAACATATTCACGACCTAGTTCGCGAGCACGTGCACGTAATGTTTCGTCATCATCAGTGTTAAAAGTCAATTGTGTAATACCATAACGGTCACGTACATCAATGAAGGTCATGCCTCCCAGGTCACGTGATTTCTGTACCCAACCACTCAAGGTTACTGATTTTCCAAGATCGGCTAATGTTAACTCGCCGCAGGTATGTGTTCTGTGCATTATATACTGATTTTAAAACCGTACAAAAATATCGGTTTTTTAGGAGAATAAAGAAAGTTTGACACCTTCTATTGCAGATATCGCTGTAGCGTTTATATTTGTCTCACCGTTAAGGTACTGATTCATTAATCATTATTTATGTCGCATCGTTTTTTTGGTTTGTTCATCATATTTATATGTTTGAACTTTTCATGCTCAAGAGAAGAGCACAGCTTTTATGCGGAGGATGTTCCGACTGTTGGAAGGGGCGGGGAGTATGCAGATAACTTGAACTATCTGACTGATATTGGAAATATTAATATCAATGTCATTGCTAATGCAAATTATAAGGGCGAGACTAATCATGCCTTTTTAAAAAATATATCGGGTACAAATCACAGTTATTGTCACCCTGATGTTTTGTATTTCCCGGATGGCTTTCGTGGGTATCGCTACTGGATGGTATTTACCCCCTATTTTGGAGCCGTTGGTACGAGTCAAGATGCAAAGAGGTATGAAAACCCAACTTTGGTCGTGTCAAATGATGGGTTGAATTGGATAAGTCCGGTTGGAATAAAGAGCCCACTCCAGGAAACGCCGAGCTTAAAAGAGAGTTTTATTGATCAAAAAACTGAGCCAAAGCAAGGGTTTTGGTCTGACGTAGACTGGGTTTATGCTAATAATAAGTTTAGTTTATATTCCCGTGCCAGTTTTGTTACAGCCGAAGGCTTAAAGCGAAGAGGAGCAAAGAGTCTTAATAACAAAGAAAAATTGGTAAAAAATGCACAACGAACTATTGTAAGGCAAGTTTCTGTCGATGGAATAAATTGGAAACCTTTAGACGTTGCTTTCACAAGCAACTCTCCATATACGCCAAAGAATAATCATCTTTTGTCTCCCAGCTTTATTCATGATGGTTCTGAGTTTAAAAGTTATGAAATTGAACTAAACACAGGTGCGAAAAATTTTAAAGGAAAGGATAAATCTTTTGTTATTCAACGTACATCGGCAGATGGGCTTAATTTTACACCTTTTAATCGCAGTAAGATTGTTAATTTTTTGAGCAAGCCATGGGAGCAAGTCGATGCGAAATACTCTCCTTGGCATATTCATGCGGAGTATGTTGACGGATTTTATTTTTTATGTTTGGCGGTAGGTGATGTCACGCGATATAATTGTGAAGCGTTGTATGTGGCGTATTCCAAAGATGGTGTTAATTTTCAGGTGTTTCCAAGGCCACTGGTGGAGCGTAACGCTTACCGATCCGCCCTCTTTAAAATGAAGTCAGACGAAAATGTAATAAATTTTGGTGCCGTTATTGGTTTGAAAAGTGGGGAGTTTAAATATCGTGAGTTTATGCTCAGCAAGGCTAAGCTTTCAAAGTCATTGGAGTAACTAAAAATGGAAGTCCTTCAATCAATTTCCTTACCTTCGAGTAAATGAATGTACCTCATCAAATATTTGTTTCCGTCATTGTTCCTATTTATAATATAGAAAGATACATTGAGGAAGCGATTCAAAGTATTTTGAGTCAGACACTAGAAAATATTGAAGTAATTCTGGTGAATGATGGTAGTAACGACAATTCTGAAATAATCTGCCAGCAATATGCTGCTGCGCATTCAAATATTACTTATCTGTATCAAAGCAATGGTGGAGTCTCTGTGGCTCGAAACAATGGTTTTTTACGAGCTAAAGGAGACTATGTTTTTTTTATGGATGCAGATGATACAATTGAACCGGGTTTTCTTACTTCTTGTTACCAAGTCGCGATAGATAGTGGTGCGGATATTGTGATTGTTGGTGCGGATTTCGTTCACGCACATCCCTATACGGCAGCACTCCCTACCTGCGCTCAGTTTTTAAAACGATCATTCTTGAATGAGTATCCTGATATTCGTTTTCCTGAAGGGATACAACCTTGCGAAGATGGCTTACTATCTCATCGTTTGCTTGCAGTAACAAAGAAAGTTACGGTTCATCCAGAGGCGCAGTATTTTTATAGACAGCATGATAGCCAAAATCATATACGGATTAATGAACATAGTTGGGCTGTACTTAAACAGATACCGAAATGGTTTGAGATTTTAACTGCATTTTACGATAAATACGATTTATGGGATTCACATGTAGAACATCTCTTACTCTTTTTGGAGCACGAGCCTTTTAATATTAGATATTTTGAATTACCCTTAGATGAGGAGCAAAAAACTTATCTGTTTAATTTGATACATGATTTTGAAAAAAAGCATAGAATTTTAGGTAAATGTGATTCGAAGAAACTACCCATAACGACACCTTTTAGATTTTTTCTCAAAGCGAAGAATTCGCGTGAATTTGATGATTTCTATAATCGTTTCAAAAAACGAAGAGCGATAAAGCGAAAGATCCTTCTTTTTCTAAGTAAGTTGATTCCTGTTGCAGGTAAGCGTCGTGAATTTAGGACCAAGATTAGAAAAACATATCAACGATGAAAATAGTTCTCGTACAACATAAGGATTTTATTAATGGCTCAGGAGGAGCGGAGAAAATGTGTTGTTTTCTGGCTAACGGATTTCATGATATGGGATATACTGTTGAAATTGCTACTAATGAAGATATTATTGGTGCTCCCATGTTTCCGCTAAATAAAGGAGTCACTGTTACGAATATCTTTGATGCAGCGATTGAACAAGTCCGGTTAGAGCCGTTAATTAATTATGCAGGTAAAAACCCATGGAAATGGTTGTTGAGTAAGATAAGGAAGAAGCGTGCTAAGCTCATTAATAAGCGTATACGTCGGGCGTATGACGATAAGATATATGAGTTCAATCTCAAACAACGTGCATTGGTATGGAATAGATATTTTGAACGGGTTAAACCAGCGTTGGTTGTGACGATGTCGTTGGAGTCTGTGCTCGAGATTACTTATCTGAATAGCTGTGCTTTTCCTATAGTAAATTCTGTGAACGGTCGCCCAGATTATGATTACGCGTCTCCATTTTGGAATCGGGATACACAAGAAGCATCTCTTTTGAAAGCGGCATACACTAAATTAGCAGGTGTTCAAGTCTTATTTGCGAGCTACGAAGAGTTTATACCTACTATATTTAAAGGCAAATGTTTTGTAATTCCGAATCCTGTTCCGCAACCTATTGACAATGCAGTTGTCAATCATTTTAAAGATAAAGATAGATATACAATCGTAAATATTGGACGATTAGATAATGCAGGTAAACAGCAGTCTCTCGCCATCGAGGTCTTTGCACAAATAGCGGATAGCTATCTTGATTGGGATCTGGTACTTTGGGGAATTGGAGCTGATCGAAAAATGTTACAAAGTCTAATCGAAGAGCGGGGAATGGAAAAAAGAATTTTTCTAAAAGGTTTTACAGAGAACCCATTAGATAAGTTAAAAGAGTCAGATGTTTTTGTGTTTCCAAGTAAGTATGAAGGCTTTCCATTAGCCTTAACGGAGGCGATGTCCGTCGGTTTGCCAGTATTGGGTTTACGGTCTTGTTCTGGTGTAAATGAGCTTATCAATCATGAGGTCAATGGTTACCTGGTGGAGGGGAAAGAAGATCTACAGACATATCTCGTTAAACTTATTGAATCGCCTTCTCTTCGCCAGGAATTAGGTCAATCTGGCAAGAAATCTATGGGGTGCTATGCGCCAGCGCTAGTATTGCAAAGATGGAGTGAGCTGCTAACTCGTATTACAAATTAATTCAAAAAGTGCTTATTCATACTTCAAGATCTCTTCTATTTGTTTAATTTTTTCATGCAGAACTTCTTTAGAGAAAGGCTTTAGTCCGGACATGGAATTTTCTTGAATTTCTTTCCATATTTTTTCATCAGTATATAACGAGATGGTTTTTTTTGCAAAATCCTCTGGATTTTCAGCGACAAGGATATGTCTGCCATCTACTAAGTGCATGCCTTCCGCACCTATGCTGCTTGAAACAACAGGGAGGTGGTATTCCAATGCTTGGCCAATTTTTCCTTTAACGCCTGCCCCATATCTTAGCGGGGCGACCATAACCCTATGTTTTAAGAAGTATGAACTAACTTCAGGAACAAAACCATGGAAAATTACATTTGAAATTGATTTTCTATCTTCCGAGAAACATTGCGCAACATTGCCTACAATATGTAGTTTAATCGTATTATCTGTTTTCCAAATAATAGGCATTATTTCATCAATCATGTAGTTGATAGCATCAATATTTGGGGTGTGTCTAGAGCCTATAAAAAGTAAACCTGTTCGATCTTCAAATTTAGGCGTTTCTTGCACGTTTACTTTCGGGTAATGTACATTCGATATAACCAGCATCTTTTCCTCAGGAGAAAAGGATTGCATATATTGTTTTTCTTGATCAGAAATAGGAATGACTATATCAGCCAGGAGCGATGCTCTTGTCTCTATTTCAAGATAGGTTTCATAAGCCTGCTGGATGCCTAGGTCCCTAGGAAATAATTCGAGTTCTCTTTTGTATCGGAGATGATGTATATCTACCATATCAAAAATCAAACTAAATGTTTTGAAAATTTTTCTTGCTGTTTCGTAAAATCGATTGAAGGTTGTCGCTGAATGCATCCAAATTATTGGATTAACATAATTTACTGTCTTAAAATAGTCAGATATGTTGGAATGTCTTCGATTTATGTAGAGAACGGCTATTCCTAACTTTTGAAAATATGCGTTGTATGCGTTATAAATCGTGTTGTCTAAAGTAACCAACGTGACATGATAATTCAGCTCTTTATAAGCCTTAATTATTTCCGTCAATCGGAGCTCTCCTGAATTGTTGTCATATTGAGGCACTTGATCATTAAAAAAGATCATTGGTCGACCATCGTAAAAATCTAAAATTCGATGATGAATTGATGTAGACTTGATAGCCTCGATTTGTCTCTTCCATTTTTGCTTGAAAAGTTCCAAGTTCTTGCTAAACGATTTATTTCTTACGGAATGGGAGACGTTTTCATTAGAAGTATTTTTTGTGTAGCACACGACTTTTGAAAAAGGAGTGTAATAAGTGCTTCTACCCTGGTTATACTTTAATCTAAAACATAAATCGGCGTCAGCAAAAGAGGATAGTGAAAATGCATCATCTAGTAGATTGAGATCGCCATGAATATCCTTCTTTTTAAAGAGAAGGCTGTGCGCCGAGCAATAATCGACTTTATACGTGTAATTGACTTGTGGAAAATAAGATTTTACACCTTTTATTGGTGTTATTTTAGCATTCTTTAGCACCGCTGTACCTGCAGCGTATAGTTTCCCTGTGCTGTCAAGTAGCATAGAACCCACCGCACCGACATCGTTGTTTGTCTCGAAGACATGTAGTAATTCGTCTAAAAAACCTTCACGTACTATAGTGGAGGAGTTAAGTAGGTAAATGTATTCGCCTCGTGCCTGATGAATGCCTTGGTTTGTGGCTTGAACAAAATCATGAAGAGCTGGATTTTGAATGAGTGTAACGCCGGTTATATTGGTGAAATCAACAGCTTCTGAACTGTTGATGTCAATTAATAATATTTCGAAGGTATTTTTTGGGAGATTTTTTAAAATAGATTGTAAACATTTTCGCGTATACATTTCACTATTATGAAATGAAATTAGAATAGAGACCAAAGGTTCTTCAACAGAAGGAAAATGTATAGGATTTCGTTCGGTATTTGGTTCAGAAACCTGAAAAGAGTGGGCTTTATCTAATTCGGCAATTTGCTTATTTCTTCTTAAAAATGCACTTATTACTCCCATGAGTCTTTATTTATTACGATTCTCTAAGCTTGTTGTATTTTTTGAACGGTTGGATTTGTAATTCCCTTTTTCTCATTTTGACATTGATAATGATATAAAAATGGATGATAATTAAGGTAAATCCAACAAGCTCATTTAAACTACGTAAATATAGGAATATATACCCTTTAGTTATAACAAATTGATGATAACATAACGCACGATTTGATTCATGATAATATCTGTTATTGCTTTAAATTGTTGTACTCACCGCAGTATTTTATCCTTCGAGGTATTGCTTATTTCGAGGACAAATATTGTTTTAAGAGCTAAAAGCGGTTTTTAAATCGTAGACATTTTTTCTCGATCAAATGC
Source organism: Sphingobacterium psychroaquaticum (assembly GCF_900177625.1). Lineage (GTDB taxonomy): Bacteria > Bacteroidota > Bacteroidia > Sphingobacteriales > Sphingobacteriaceae > Sphingobacterium > Sphingobacterium psychroaquaticum. Next base: position 29,152 of record NZ_FXAU01000008.1, on the reverse strand, counting down.
CATGAAATGTAGGAGAGAATATAGGTCACTATTAGACTGTAGAGCGTAAGGAGGTAAGGGTTCAGGTCTAAATAATTCATAAACAACTGCTGAATAAGGAAACCATAAATATAGATTCCATAGGATAGGTCTCCTATTTTTGAAGGAATGTAATTTAGGGTTGCACTATAGGAAAGACCAATTAGAATGATTAATGTGGGGGTTAATATGATTGAAAAATAGTTATACACTCGGAACTGTATGGTTACTATTATTAAAAAAAATATGACTAATTTAATAGACAATCTATTTAATGCCTTGATGTCAATGATACGTAGTATACTTCCGGCAAGGAACAAGCTTGCTAAACGGTATAGTTGGGAGGTGTCGAGATGAATTTCACTAAAAAAAGTCTTTAGCATCGCGGTGTTAAATTGTCCATATACGGCAAGTAGATAAGCAGAAATTAAAAAGGTTAGAAGAATCTTTTTGTTTTCTTTGAATTTATATGCTAATAGTAGGATGATATACATTGTAAATTCATACGATAAAGACCATAAACTTCCATTTATTGCACTCGGATAGGGATTATTTTCAAATACATGAGGGATACTGTATCTTACTTTGTATAGTGTCATGTTATCGAAAAAATATTTGTAAAAATCTTTTTCTCTAAAGATATTGTTTCCTGTATAGACGATACTGATAACGATACAAGAGAAGATTAACATGAAAAATAAAGCCGGGAAAAGTCTTAAACAGCGTTTCCATAGGTAGTTCTTTATTGACTTGCTTTGTTTTAAACTGCTGATAATTAAGAATCCACTTATAATAAAAAAAACGTCTACTGCTAACCCGCCAAAACTCAACTGTCCATAGCTATACTTACTAAGTATTTCTGGACTCGTGTCGGTCAACGCGAATGCATGAGAAAACACGACTAAACTAGCAAAAAGGAGTCTTAGGAAATCAAAGTTATTAGCTCGGTTATCTGGTTTTATTGTATTCATTATATTATATTGTCCTGTCTGAGTGGGTAAAATGTCTATGTCTTTAAAAAGACCATCCAATTATGGTTAAATAAAAAGTGCTATACTATACCTTTGTGCTAAATAATTAATGGGCGAAGGTACAAAATTGTAATTAGCGTACAACAAATTTGTACGTGCTGAAATTTTAATATTAAAGATGTCAAAAAAAATTCTGTTAGCTTCAACTGATAGTTTTAAACTGTATGAGCTTATTGTTCGTAATCTTGAGTTTTTGGGTTACGAAGTTGTGCATATTCAAGATGCCGGTTACCCCTTTAGGTACAGCTCTATTTTTGAAAGAATCGAAAATATAGCACGAAAAATTTTTTTAGGAGATAAGAAGTTTAAACGTCAGCTTCGTGAAAAATTCTTACAGAATAAACAGAAGGAGATTCTGGATCAGCATATGGCTTTTGAGTTTGCACTAGTTTTACGTGCAGACTTTTTTGATTTCGAAATAATTAAAACCATACGTAGTAAGACCAATTTGTTAATTGGTTTTCATTTTGATGGAGTCGGACGAGATATTAAAGTATTAGATTACGTTGAATTTTTTGATAAATTCTATGTCTTTGATCGAAATGATGTCATGAAATATAACGATATTAATCTCATGTATTCTACGAATTTTTATTTTGATTTTCCGGGACTTATTCCGAAGAAAAGTAAAGAGACGGAGGTTTATAATGTTTACTATGTGAGTACATATAATGAAAGTCGAGTAGACTTCTTGATTGCTGTTCATCGCGCATTAACAGAATTGTTTCAAAAGGTTAGATTTGTCGTTGTCTGTAATAAGCATATAACACAGACATTACCTCCCTATTTACATGAACACATGGAAATTGTTCATCAGCATGTTTCTTTTTATGATCAATTACAGCATGTTTCCAAGTCGGAGTTGATTTTAGATCTAGTGATCTCCAGTCACGTCGGCTTTTCATTTCGTATATTTGAAGGTCTTTGTTTTGAGAAGAAAGTAATCACCACAAATCCGACTGTACGCGAAGCGGATTTTTATGATGAACATAACTTTTTTATTCTCGAAAAGGACAATTTACACGAACTTCCCAATTTTCTTAAGCTTCCGTATAGAAGAATTGATAAAAGTATTGTTGCCAAGTATAGTTTTACTTCTTGGATTGACACAAAAATTAATAACATCTTAAGTCATGATTAAAGATAATATTTTGGTTAGCGTGATTATTCCAGCTTTTAATGTGGAAGAAACTATAGAAGAATGTTTAATCTCTGTTGCAAACCAAGCCTATAGCCATATTGAGGTTATCGTGATTGACGATGGTTCTTCTGATGCGACAACGAGTGTTGTGGAATCATTTATTTTAACTAATAAGTTTTTAAAATTCTCCATATTTATACAGGAGAATCAAGGACCTTCCAAAGCGAGAAATGTAGGTATTGAAAAGGCTAGAGGAGAGTTTGTTGTATTCATGGATGCTGATGACCGCGTCGATCCAAGTTATATAGTACGTTGTTTAGAAATGTTTAAAAGAAAGCCCTCGCTTAATCTAGTCTATTCAGGTATCCGAAATTTTGGAAGGGAAAACAATGCCTTTCTTTTCAATGCGTTTGAAATTTCTTCCTTTCTGCGGGCTAATGTTATTCCCATCTTCGCAATGGTACGTCGTGAACAAGTAATGGGAGTCGGCGGTTTTGATGAGTCTTTGAAAAATCATGAAGATTGGGAGTTATGGATTCGAATTATTCAAAAATTTGGTGCACATGTGTACCAAATACCCGAACATTTATATTTTTACCGAAAGAGAGAAGTTAGAAACTCCATCACCGATTTAAGCCAAGCAAGTCAAACTATTGAACAAAGCTTCTATTACATTTACAAGAAGCATTACGCATATTATTTATCCAATAAATTGGGAATACATCAACTCTTTTTGAAAGCAAAGTATCAAGAAAAGTATAATAATGTATGGTATCGTAAGCTATATTACCTATTGTTCCCTAATAAAAGAAAAGACTAATCTAGTTTTCAGGATTATGAAGTAAAATATTCATTTTTATTGAATATGGGGAGGGATATTAAAAACTGTCCGTATCCAATTTTTTAGGCTGTATTTTTGAACAATTTCTGTATCAAGGGTATGGTACTTCGTTGATAGAAAAGATTTTAATTCCTTTTGATTATCACCAGTCCAAATGAAGATATTGTTAGGGTGAAAGAAGTCATATTTCGATATATGCTTATTTGTCGTGATAAGTTTTTTTCCATAGCAAAGAGACTCAAAGACGCGGAAAGATAGTCCTACTTGGCTGGTGTTTTGTACATCAATTAAAAGGGTTGACTCTTTTACAGCTGCTAAATTTTCGGGATAATAGATGGATCGTGTAATAGATTTTAACCCAGACTTAGTGAGCCTTTTTATATGGTCTTTTTTTGCTGTCTTTAATGTGAAACTACAATCGAATTCGTAGTATTCAAGTTCTTTTTTGAGTGCGACAGCTTGTTGGAATCTATCCTCATCAAAACTACCTAATAAATAAGCGGTTTTACGTTCGGTATTAGCGCACACCTCTGGTTCTCCAATATAGAAGTTCGTGATCAATTTTAGTGATGAACCATATGTTAAGTCTCTGAAATCGTAAGTGAAGAAGTGGTCAAAGAGATTAATGTAATTCAAGACATGTGGAAATCGATTGAAGCTGTCCCATTGGTAGGCAACGGTTTTAGTGGCTTTATTTTTAACCTCTTGTATAAATTGTTGAGGATACATGTCGGGACGAATAAAAAGAGCAAAGTCTACATTTTGTAACCGTTCTAGCTTGGGGCTTAAAGATTGATATCTCTCCTTTAGTTTTACCGTTGTTTTGTAGTGTTTGTCACCAAGTATGATTTTGCGATAGCTGTTATAAATGCGATTTAATATGCTTTTATATTTGTAGTTCGCATCTTCAATTGGAAATCCAAATACCTCAAAACCAGATTTTTCTAGATGCACTTTTATGCAATCAAAGAATCCAAAATCTGACGGGGCACAAAGGATAAGGGTTTTTTGCTTTTCAGGAGCGCTCATTAAGAACAAAGATACAGATTGGTTTTATTAATGTTAGGCTTTGAAACCAGGTGCAAGGATGAGAGAGTCTCTATAACTACTCCAAATCCAAAACTGCCCTGCGCAATATTTGGGTACCACGCTCGTGGTCAACACTCTGATGTTGTAAAACGTATCTGAAGATCTACAATGCAACCTGTTAAAAATAAGTTTATTTCGAAAGTAGATTCTTTTTATTTTTTGCTTCTTAGCTGCAGATTTGATTGTTTTTGACCCTAAGTGGTAACAAATTGCTTCTTTTATAAAATAAGATTTCCAACCACATTTCATGGCTCTGAAGCTTAAATCGTCATCCTCAAAATAATAGGGACTGAAAATAGTGTTAAAGCCACCAAGCTCTTTTAATTTTCTTGTATCGTACAATGTGTTTGCACCAGATACAAAGTGGGTTTCATTATTCTGATGGTTCGCATATTTCTGGATTGAAAAAAGCCCCTGTCTATAAAGTACACCCGTCGTTTGCGGCTTAACACTTCCGTCAATAGCTTGGCCCATCACAGCAAAGGTTTGCGCATCGACAAAATTATCTAAACAAGTCTTGATATAGGAAGGAGTCAATTGAATATCAGAATTGAGTAATAATAGTTTTTCGCCTCTAGCCGCCTCTATACCCAAGTTACACGTTTTAGAAAAACCAGAGTTTACCTCATTTTTTAAAAGTTTGATTTCAGGGTATTGTTGTTGTAAAAATTCTACGGAAGAGTCTGTTGAACAGTCATCCACGATAATAAATTCAAAATCCACTTTCGCATAAGCCAACGAAGCAAAAATTGATGGTAAGAATTGCTCCAGCAACTCTCGTCCATTATAGTTTGGAATTATGACCGTTATCATACACAAATCTAATTTTATTTTTTTTATTACAATATAAACGTTACAATATTTGTGTCTGCTACAGTTTTTTATTTATTATTTTCATAAATTTTGATTTCCTCTCTATTTCATGTCTATATTAGTTCCAAGCGTGTCACAATTTTTATGCCTATCTTTGAATAATTATTAACTTGCTTTAATGCATATTGTTTTGCTGTTGGTATTATTTCGTTTAAATGCCACACAGCCCTATTTAAGGGTATAAGAATGATTATTATTTTGTGTTAATGATAATCAAATTGCTAAATTAACAGACGATACAAATTTGAAATAATGAACTTTGAGTCGTTAATGTATTAGAAATTTGATCAATCTTGGTTAGGTCTAATGATTTATTGTTATAAAAATGCTTAGTGTAGTTGTTCCTTGTTTCAATCATGGTCGTTTTCTCGAATCTACCGTTCAATCTGTCCTGGATTCAACCTGGACCGACTTGGAAATTATTATTGTCGATGATGGTTCCAAAGATGATAGTCGTGAAGTAGGTGAAGCTTTGGCAGCTAGATATGGCAATGTTCACTATTTTTACCAGGAGAACGGGGGGCCATCACGTGCACGTAATCATGGAATTGAAAAAGCAAAAGGCACATACATTCTGCCTTTGGATGCGGATGATTTGATCAGTCCAAATTATTTGGAAGAGGCGATCGCGGTTTTAGAAAACAACCCGACGGTAAAGGTTGTATATGCGGAAGCCGAAAAATTTGGAGCTGTGACCAGACATTGGCACTTGAAACCATTTTCTTTACGTGCGTTGGCATTAGATAATATGATTTATGTGAGTGCTGTGTTTCGTAAAGCAGATTGGATTCGGATGGGCGGATACGCAACCGATCCCCGCTGTGTACGTGAAGATTGGGAGTTTTGGATCAAGTTGTTGAAAGATGGAGGGCAAGTTGTGAAATTACCCTTTGTTGGATTCTACTATAGAATACATACTGATTCACGACGCAAAAGTATGACCAAGGCAAAGAAAAGAGCTGAAATATCCTACCTAAACAGTCATCACGCTGAATTTTTTAAGAGAGAACTAAAAGGACCATTGCGTGTAAACCGGAGCTGGTCCCGGCCCTATAACATCGCATTAGGTATGCTCGGATTGTTGAAATAAGAAGCGGCGTCTACCGGTGGTAAATACCTGCATTCTTTTCCATGTCAATAGGAAGGGATCTAGCGATATGCTCTTTGTACTTCAAGCATAAGGGATGAAAGATATTACCAAAAACAGTCCACGGTAACGGATAATTCGGATTTCTGCCCGAAAGTAAATACTTGAAAAATAGAACAAGCTGATGCCCCATGTGCTTCGCTTTGATCTTTTTCTCTCGTGGATGTCGAGCCGGGTGCTCTTTTAGTTCCTTTTGATATGTATCAAAAAGAGACAGAAAGCCTTGATATAGCTCGCGCGAAAAAGGAGTATCTGGTCTTCCAATCCAAGTCGGAACACTGATTAAATTCAGGTAGTTGTCGGGCATGTATGCACCATTTGCATCAAAAACGGGCGCAGCTCCGTTCTCTGTTTCCGGGCGACCGATCATCCATATATTTTGGTCAGCAAAGTCGTTCCACGAGTCCGTGAAGGAAACTTTTGTCGCTTTAATATCATGCCAACCCCCGCCATAGTGCTGCAGGAGGTATGCACGAATATAATCGGAGCGATGTACAATGCTCAGCTGTTCAAAACATGGATGCAGTGGCGAATCATGGCGTACAAATTGGTGTAGATTATCTCGAGTCACCAATAATACAGGAACCCCAATATTGTCACATAGATACTCGAAACTTAAAGCTCTATTTTTGTTCATAGGCGCCCCTTCCCAATAACACCAGATAACAAAAGGTACATTGTGTTTTAAAATAACTTCTTGGAGGCTATGAACTAGAGGCATATCAAATTTTATCTCTTTTTTGCGTGAACTTTAACCAGTAGTACTTTAAGGGATTGGTATATTTAAGATGTTTCCAAGGTCTGCTACCATGTGGTTTATGTAGTACCGGAGTGTTCAGCAAAACATAATTCTCAAATCCTGATTCAATTGATTTCTCCGAAATAATAGTGTCGAACCAGTCTTTTTCACTATTTAATTCTGCGAAATCAAAAGTTTTAAGGAAGTCCAAAGAAAGTAAGGTACAACAAAAACTAAGACTTCGGGATGTTTTTATCACCGCTTCTTTTTCATTCTTAAACTTGAGATAAGGAAAATTAATCGTTCTTGTATCGTCAACGGTAATGGCTCCGACCATACCTGTTTTGGGAGATATGTAGCTTAAAAGAGATTTAAAAACATGGGGCTTTACCACCACATCCGACTCCACAATAATCAACGGAACACCAAGTTGTATAGCTTTTTTTTGCGCGTCGATTAATACAGTATGGTAGTTGGGAGATGGCGTATTTGTGAGCGCTGAAAGATGGATATAGTTGTAGCCTAATTTACTTTGCTCGGCAAATAGAGTTTGCGAAACGTCCTTGTCACTAAAATCATCATACACGAAATAAGAAACAGTAGACTCTGTTCTCTGAATAGCCTTTATCGTCTCTAATGTATTTTCTAGAGCGTTTTTTACGGGGGTTATGACTAATGCTTCTAACATAAAAAATTGTTGGAGCAAAGATAAGATTAATAAATCTTACTTTAATGCATTTAACAATAAGCTCGGAAACAAGCCAAGTAGAAGGATAATGCCAACCAGTATTAAGGCCAAGACAAAAAGGATTAAACTGCGTTGCTCATTATAAGAAATTTCTTGTTGAGATTCCCGCAAGAAGGCATACAATGGTATCTTAAAGTAGTAGAACAACGAGATCACAGATGTCAAGGCTCCCACAATAAGCAAGATCAACACAGCTATTTCTTCATTTTGTTGATAATCACTAAATACAGCTGAAAAGACGAGTAGCTTTCCTATAAAACCGATTGTAGGCGGAAGACCTATCAATGAAACTAGCGTAATTGTAAACGCCGTGAATAGAATAGGCAATTTCTTTCCTAGGCCTGTAAAGCTACTTATTTCAGTCGAGAGAGTTCGTTGCTCAATCTGATCGATAAATAAGAATGTTGCAAAATTCATGACGGTATACGCCACAAGGTAAAACAGTAAATAATCGGTATGCTCCTGGTATGCAAAGATAGCCATCAGTAAGAAGCCGGTATGACCGATGGCAGAATAAGCCATCATCCGTTTAAGATCTGTTTGTCGTAACGCCGCGAGATTACCAATAAGCATCGTCGCTATGGCAGCAATCGCCATAAACCAAATCATAAGATCTGAAAAATAAAAACCTGTTCCCGCCCACGCTTTATACAAACGGGCAAACAGAATAATAGCACCGATCTTAGGAACAGTGGAAATAAAAGCTGTTATAGCAGTAGGGGCGCCTTGGTATACATCGGGACTCCAAACATGAAATGGAGCAAAACTGAGTTTAAAACCAATACCAACAAAGACAAATAGCAGCGCTATGATAATGATTACTTCGGGTGCTTCGATTAAACCGCGAATATGTTGAGCCGAAGTGAAATCCAGATTTCCTGTTAATCCGTAAATCAAAGAAAGACCATACAGCATCACCGCTGCGCACACGGATCCGAATAAAGCATATTTCATGGTTGCTTCAGATTGCACCTTGTTCTGTGCAAAATAACCAACCAAAATGTAGGAACAGATGGAAACCATCTCAATGGCGATAAAAGCAACGAGCCAATTGGTGGTTACCGCTAGGAGGTGCATACCTATCGTTGCGCCGATGAGGATACTAAATATATCTCCATTATGTTTTGGGTGACGTTGCTGAATAAAAATAGCTGTACAGCTTGTTCCTACTAAGATCAGCATGCGAGCATAGATCGACATGTTGTCGATGACCAGCATCTCAAAGAAGCTGGTGCTTGGTGTGTTGAGCTGCGGTAAAAGGAAAGTAAAAGCTGCAGCGAAGCCAATTATACTGATCCAGAAGGTAATGTTTTTCCAGTACTTTTGAATAAACAGACTGGCGAAAATACAACATACAAAAGCTACCATTAGGCTTAACTCTGGCTTAAAGAAGGGTACCGAGTCAATAATATGATCTAATATGTTGTTGATATTCACAGGTTGTTGTTTTTAAATGTGTGGTGTTATCAGTTCGATCAGTCGCAATACAGATGCATTTAAGTTTGTAAAGACCAATGATGGCATAATTCCGAGTATTAAAGCTAATGCCAAAGTAGGAACGAGGATGAGCTGTTCACGTGACGTCACATCGACCAAGGCAACATTCCATTGATCTCCTCCTTTTAGTCTTGGTAATCCAAAAAACATACGTTGTAAGGTCCATAAAAAATAGGCAGCACTCAAGAGGATTCCAACGGATCCGGCTAAAGCCATCCATCGTGGTACCCCCGTGGCCATACTCTCCGCATTGAAGGCACCGATAATGACGAAAGCTTCCCCAATGAAGGCCGAAAAACCAGGTAGACCGAGCGAAGCAAAGAAGGCAATCGCAACAAAAGCAGTGTATTTTGGCATAATCGTAGCAAGTCCCCGGAAGTTATAGATGTATCGATCATGGACGCGGTCATACAAGACTCCCACTAAAAAGAATAAGGCAGCACTTAGAAAACCGTGCGAGATCATTTGAAAGAGTGCTCCCGATATACCTTCAGCCGTAAGAGAAGCAACACCTAACAACACAAAACCCATATGTGAAACCGATGAATAGGCGATCATGCGTTTTAAATCTTTTTGCGCTAAGGCATTGAAAGCGCCATACAGAATAGATATTACGCCGATCAATGCGATCCAATAGTTGGTCTCTGCAGCAATATCAGGAAAAATGCTGTAGCAGATTCGGATGATGCCGTAACCTCCAATTTTTAACAAGATACCGGCAAGAATAATGGATACGGGGGTCGGTGCTTCGACGTGTGCATCAGGTAACCAGGTATGAAGTGGAACGATGGGTACTTTGATAGCAAAGGCAAAGAAAAGGACAATAAAGCCAATCATGCGCGCTGGAATACCCAATACTTCGTGGTAGTTGGACAGATATCCAAAGAAAGAACCTTCGATATAATTTTTCGGGTTCATCATGTGCAAGATATTGAAGGTGTGAGCTCCTGTTTCCGGGTTGACGACCGAGAAGTAGAGTCCGACGATAATAAGCAACATAAAGACCGATCCAAACAAGGTATAGATAAAGAACTTAATGGCTGCATACTCGCGACGTTCACCTCCCCATATGCCAATAAGAAAATATAGGGGGAGGAGCATAACCTCATAAAAAACATAGAAAAGGAAAAAGTCGAGTGCAGAAAAAATCCCTATTACGGCAGTATTGAGCACCATAAGTAGAGCGAAATATCCTTTTAGGCTTTTTGAAATATTCCATGAAGCTCCAATTCCCATGAGCATAACCAGACTGCTTAGTACAATAAGTGGTAATGAAATACCATCAATTCCAATGAAATAATCTATTTCTAGTTTGCCAATTGATCCCAAATCCATACGGATCCAGGGAAGTTGTTCCACATATTGGTAAGCCGCAATTTCGTTAATGCCTCCAAGTTGTGGATTAAACTGGGTATACATATAGGCCGACAGGATGAATTGTATCGCCGTAAAGCCCAATGCAATGTATTTATAGGAGGCTCTAGCCGTGGTTGGCAATGCTAAGATGATTGCCGTAGCTAGGAGTGGTAAAAATATCAATATGGATAATAAGCCCATTTTTATTTAATTATCAAGTAAAGAATGCCCAGTACAACAATTGTTAATGCAAAACCTAAATAGCCTTGCAGTTGACCGTTTTGCACTTGGCGGACCAAATGACCAAGGTAATATGTAAATCGAGCGATGACGTTTACTAAACCATCGACAATGTTTTTATCGAACCAATCTGCTACTCGTGCAAGTTCGCGAACAACAGTTGCAAGTAATTTAGTGCATCCATCAACGATGTTTTTATCGAACCAGAATAAAACCGTACTCAGGTAAACTGTACCTTTTACAAACGTAAATGCATACAACTGATTGATGTATCCTTGCTCGCGGAAAAAGGTCATCCAGCGACCTTCAGTTGCAAAAGGGTATTTAGACTTTACATACCATTGCCAGCCGATGGCCCAGGTCACTAATGCGCCTAGGGTTAGCACGGATGGAATGATGATGTGTGCAATATCTACGGTTGCAAAACTTTTTTTCACGTGAAAAGCTTCCATAAGCCATGAGGCGTGGTAATCGAGCGGTTGCCAAGAGAATGCAAAGAACAAACTACAGCTACCCAAGAACAACATGGGGTAAAGCATCGTCGAGGGTGCATCGTGTACCTTAGCCGTATAATTGTATGGACCAAAAAAGGCCTTAAACAACAACCTTCCAATATAAAAGGCTGTCAGGATGCTTACGAAGATCAAGAATGTCGGAACAATGAAATATAAGCCTCCGTACTGACTGGCCCATTCAAAAGCCGATATCACAATACTGTCTTTCGAGAGGTATCCCGAAGTTAATGGGAATCCGGCTAAAGCCAATGAAGCAATAACCATTAAAACAAACGTCTTGGGCATATGATGCCTTAAACCGCCCATAGTGCGGAGATCCTGCGGGTCAAAGGTAGCGTTGGTTTGTTCTTTGAGATGTGTCATCTCGTGGATTACCGCTCCTGCACCAAGAAAGAGAAGACATTTGAAAAAAGCGTGCGTCGTCAGGTGAAACATCGCAGCGTCCCAAGCTCCAATACCGACAGCAACCATCATAAAGCCTAGTTGGGAGATGGTCGAGAAGGCAAGAATCTTTTTGATATCGTATTGCGGCAACGCAAAAAATGCTGCTAAGATCGCTGTAAGACAGCCGATAATTGTAATGACGGCCAGTACGGTTTCATTGAACAATGGAAATACGGTGCATAGCAGGAAAACTCCGGCAGCCACCATTGTTGCTGCGTGAATAAGGGATGATACGGATGTTGGTCCTTCCATCGCATCGGGAAGCCATACATGTAATGGGAATTGCGCCGATTTCGCCATTGCTCCTAAAAAGAACGCTAATCCAGCATAGGTAACCCATGTGGCATGAGTGTCCATCGTATAGATTAATCCTTCTTTTCCAAATAATTCCACCAAATCGATGCTCCCCAATTGGCTGTATAATAAAGCAATACCAACCAAGAAACCCAAGTCTCCAATTCTGTTTATTATAAAGGCTTTCTTGTTGGCTTGGACTGCACTGTCTTTGGTGAACCAAAATCCAATCAATAGATAGGATGCGAATCCTACCAATTCCCAAAAAATATACAATTGCAACAAGTTGATGGATACCGTTAAACCCAGCATAGCAAAGCAAAATAGGCTCAAGTACATCCAATAGCGGTGTATGCCCGGATCACTTTTCATATAAGCGCGCGAATAAATATGAACAGGGAGAGCCACAATGCAGACAACAAGCTGCATCAGGGTAGTTAAGTTGTTCAAGAGTATTCCCACATGGAAAGATTTTCCTCCAATGGTGAACCAATGTATACGTTCATACATTGGAATATGGTTCCATACCTCCATAAAAACGCCAACAAGACTGCATACCGTGCTCAGGATAATGGCAATCAAACCGATGTTACCGGATTGATCTTTCTTGCCAACAATAGCTTGCGTCAAGAAGGCTAGAAATGGCAGTAGCACCACAAGGATGCTGATATGAATGGGTGATATGTTTGTCAAAAATTCCAACTAGTCTTTTAATTCGTTTATCTTGGTTGGGTTAATTGTTTTATGTTGTCTATAGACGTTCAAAATAATAGCGAGACCAACGGCAACAGCCGCTGCGGCTAACACGATGGCGAATAACGCAAATATCTGACCCCCGTAATTGACTTTGTCATAGCGACCGAAAGCGACGAAATTCAGGATAGCTGCATTAATCATCAGTTCGATACCCACTAAAATCATAATACTGTTTCGTTTTGCCAATACGGCATATAGACCAATGCAAAAAATACAGGCACTGACGATAAGGAAATGTGTTAGTGTAATCATCGATTATCCTCCTTCCGTGAAAGGTGAGCCGCACCGATTAAGGCTACCATAAGAAAGATTGATATGACCTCAAATGGTAGTATATACTGTGTCATAAATTTAAAACCGAGGGCTTTAATGTTATTGTCTTGTGGCTGGATAACAGATCCTTTTGCTTCTGCGTCTACTATCCATTGTGGCATGTTACTATGCCATGCCTGTACGGCATAGAGCATTAGGCCAAAGAATGCCAAGGCCAGCATGGTGGCTTGCCAATTAGGCATGGAAATAAAACGTTTTGAGGTATTCTGTAGATCGTCCAACAGTTCTTTGTTGGAGAGCATAAAAGCAAATATTAAAAGAATGAGTACGCCCCCTACATACACTAAGATCTGTGTAATGGCGACAAAATCAGCTAGTGCAAATAGATATAGAGCGGCCATCGCGAATAGCACGACAAATAATAAGAATAAGGCGCGTGCCGTATTCTTGATATTCACCAGGAGGAGTGCCGAGCCGATTGCCAAGAAGGCAAAAGCGTAAAAGATAATACTTTCAAGCATAATTATTTTTTCTTGGCCGCCTCCTTTTCAGCTTGAAAACGCGTCCATTCTTCTTTTCGTTGCGCTACCTCTGTATCACTCATCTCCGAAAAACCATAAATCAGATCCGTCAGCTTTTGTGTGCTGCGGTCATATTGGTTGGTCATGGTGATACACTCTGTCGGACAAACGACTGTACACAGCCCGCAGTACATACACTTGGCCATGTCGATGTCGAATTGTGCGGCGTATAGACGTTTAACACTTCCGTCCGAGGTTTTTCCTATTGCTTCAGGCGATTTTACGGCTTCGATTGCAATACAGTCTACCGGACAGGCTTTTGCGCAGAGGTCACAAACAATGCAATCATCAATTTCAACGTCCAGTTGGTAGCGTGCTACTTCAGGGATAGGCATTTTTTCTTTTGGATATTTTACCGTCGTTACACCCGCTTGCTGTTCAAAATAGTTTTCCTTTCGGATATCCAATTCTGTACGTGACTTTCGAGCACCAAAGAGGTGTCGCACCGTGAGTGTTAAACCTTTCACGGCGGTCAAAAATCCTTGTATAGTTGTGCGTAGTACCAAATCTTAAACAATTACGAATATACGCCATAAACCAGAAATAGCGATGCATACAAAGGCGATAGGAATCAGTATCTTCCAACACAGAGTCATCAGTTGATCGGCGCGGAAACGTGGAAGTGTCCAGCGAATCCACATCTGTATCGCTACGATTAATAGCGATTTGGTCAACGTCCAAAATATACCCCAGACCAAGCCTGAGGTCCAATCTGCCAGGCGTAGCTGCCCCATATTAGGAAGGGGCGAATTCCATGCCCCCAAGAAGATTACCACACCGAGCAATGCGACCAAGAACATCATGGCGTATTCTGCCAGAAACAAAAAGGCAAATTTTATACCTCCATACTCCGTATGGAAGCCACCAATTAATTCCGATTCTGCTTCCGGAATATCAAACGGTGCCCGATTACATTCAGCTAATGATGCAATGAAGAAGATGACATAAACCACCAACAGGTGTGGTGCCTGGAAAATATGCCACGCTAGAAAACCACCGATATCGGTTACATCCCAGAACCCCATAAAATAGATCGTCTCCGGTGAGGATACACCTTGAAGATAAGCGATTTCGTTGAGGTTTAATGTTTGGGTAATCATGACGGCAGCAATAAGCGATAACCCGACTGGTATTTCGTAGGAAACCATCTGTGCTATAGCACGGATGGAACCGAGTAGCGAGTACTTATTGTTAGATCCCCATCCTGCCATAAGTATTCCGATAGCATCGATGGAAACGACAGCCATTAAGAAGAATAACCCCGTGTGTGTGTTGCTGGGCATGAAGTCCGCTGCCCACGGAACAACCGAAAAGCCAATGAAAACAGCTGTGAAGATTAAGATAGGAGCGAAGGCGAACATCACTTTGTCCGCAGCAGAAGGGGTAATAAACTCTTTTTGGAGAAGCTTCAAAATATCGGCTATTGTTTGTATCAAGCCATATTTTCCCGTTTCCATTGGTCCTAGACGATCCTGTACAAAACCGGCTATTTTACGCTCTGCATAAACAGCAAATAGCGTAAAACCTGCAATAAAACCAAATATTGCAATCGGTGTAAGGATATGGATGATCATTCGGTCAATTCTTTTTTAGAATAATTCTTAATTACACCGCAAACATACGGAAAACGAATCAAAACCCCATGGTTTTTGTAAATATACTAACTTAATAGATTTTATTTTTTTATTGAATTGAAACAATTGAATTCTATCGGTGTTATTGCTTTGTATGTAACATTGTTGTATATTGTACTGTATAAATTAATATTATTTCTTATGAGAAAAATGAATTTTGGCGCTCTGGTAGCAATGGTTTTATTGTCTGCTGGTTGTGCAACAAACAAACCTACGGTACCGGCTCCAGGTAAGGATCAGGTGAATATTGTTGGCAAAAAATGGCAACTTATTGAACTGAATGGCAAGGCTGTTCCGGCGACGATCAATGGTAAGACACCTTACTTGGAGCTTAATGCTTCAGGAGGGCGCTATGAAGCGAGTGGTGGATGTAATGGTATGGGGGGCGAGTATACATTGGCGGCCGGCAATCGTGTGAAATTTACGCGTGGGATGTCAACGATGATGGCCTGTCCGGATATGAGCGCCGAACAAGGCTTAGGAAGGTTGTTTGAAACGGCCGATAATTATGCAGTAAGCGGAAATATTTTGTCATTTAGTAAAGCTAAAATGGCGCCAATAGCAAAATTTAAACTTATGGAAGATCAATCAGCAAGCCTAACGGGAACATGGGAGTTGGATTATATTTCAGGACCACGTATCGCTTTCGATGGTTTGTACCCAGGTAAAAAACCAACCTTGATTTTTGAAGCAGGTGAGAAGCGTGTTAAGGGAAACGGTAGTTGTAATAACTTTACATCTCAAGTCGATATCAGTGGTGCTTCCATTAAATTTGGCCCGGTAGCGGGTACAAAGATGGCTTGCGAAGGGCAGGGAGAGCCTTTGTTTTTCCAGACTTTAGAGAAGGTGACATCATTTGGTGTGAGCGGTAATACGTTGAATCTCGTGATGGGAGATATTGCGGTGATGCGTTTTAAGAAAAAGTAAATAGGGAACTCCCAATAAAAAAAACCGGATTGGTAATACCAATCCGGTTTTTTTATTAATATGCTTTTTTATTGAACCCAATCAGCGTCGGTAAGAGAAATCTTAAAAACCGCTTTAGCAGGTACATCTACAGGAAAGCCATCAAAAATCGGATCTTGCGCATAGATTCTTACAGACTGCGTCGCGTAATCATAGTTATACGATATTCCATCGATCGTAGCAGGAAGTGCATTGTATGTTTTTTCACCATCAAAGCTTATGGCTATATTAACGACACCTTGTTTTACATAATAATTTGTAAGCTCTGGAACATTTAAATCAAGGTAAGCGCTTTGAGGGTCCTTCGTATTCCAGTCTTTTGCTTCACGTGTGTAAATTACGGAGATACTTGGCACCATTTCATAATACTCCTTTGTACAGCTGCTCAATGTTCCCAATGTAGCTGTACCAATTAATAAGGCTAATAGAATTTTTTTCATCGCTATCGTGTTTAAGGTTTTATCAATTTTTTTGTACTTCAATTTTTATTAAAAATCCGCTCTATATTTCAATAGGACGTTAAAAAATGTTAATCGTTTAATCTCTCCTACAAAAAATAAGCCATAAAAGAGCGTTTTGTAAAACAACACCCTTTTATGGCTTATTTTTTAACTTAAAACTGTCTTTCGACTATTCCTTTTCTTTATCGTCAGACTCCGTTACATCCGACTCGATAGACTTGTCATTCACTTCCGGATGTATTGCTTCTACAACGATTTCTTCTTTCTCGCTGTTGTAGTCAATACGAAGTTCAGAACCAGCCTTTACTTCGCCTTTCAGAATTTCTTCTGCAATAGGATCTTCCAAGTATTTCTGAATTGCACGTTTCAACGGACGAGCACCAAAATTACTATCATATCCTTTTTCAGCGATATAGTCTTTTGCTTTTTCTGTTAACGTAATCTGGTAGCCTAAACTTTCGATACGACCGAATAAAGACTTAAGTTCAATATCGATAATTTTGAAGATATTTTCTTTAGTCAACGAGTTGAATACGATAACATCATCGATACGGTTCAAGAACTCAGGAGCAAAAGCACGCTTCAAAGCCGTTTCAATCACACCGCGAGAGTGTGTATCGGCTTGATTCGCTTTGGCTGCCGTAGTGAAACCAACACCTTGTCCAAATTCTTTGAGCTGACGCGCTCCGATATTCGAAGTCATGATGATGATCGTGTTCCGGAAATCAACTTTTCTACCAAGGCTATCTGTAAGTTGTCCTTCATCTAGAACTTGTAACAACAAGTTGAAGACATCAGGGTGTGCTTTCTCGATTTCATCCAGTAAGACAACGGCGTACGGTTTACGACGTACTTTCTCCGTTAACTGTCCACCTTCTTCGTAACCTACATATCCCGGAGGCGCACCTACTAAACGTGATACGGCAAATTTCTCCATGTATTCACTCATGTCGATCTGAATCAAGGCATCCTCGGAATCAAACATAAAACGAGCTAACTCTTTAGCAAGTTCTGTTTTACCGACACCTGTAGGTCCTAAGAATACGAATGAACCTATTGGCTTTTTCGGATCCTTCAATCCTGCACGTGTACGTTGAATCGCTTTAACCAATTTCTGAACGGCATCATCCTGACCAATAATACGGCCTTTCATGGATTCGCCCATCTTCAATAGTTTTTGACTATCTGACTGACTGACGCGCTGTACAGGAATACCTGTCATCATCGCTACCACTTCAGCAACACTATCTTCCGTTACCGTGTAACGTTTTGATTTGGTTTCCGTTTCCCAGGCTGCCTTTTCCTTTTCCAGTTGCTCTAGGAGCTTCTTCTCGGTATCACGAAGCTTTGCTGCTTCCTCATACTTTTGGCTACGGACAACCTTGTTTTTTTCTACTTTAACCTCTTCAATCTTTTCTTCAATATCAAGAATAGATTGCGGTACGTGGATATTGTTCAAGTGTACACGTGATCCCGCTTCGTCTAACGCATCAATCGCCTTGTCCGGTAAGAAACGGTCGGTGATATAACGTGTAGTCAAAGACACACAAGCTTCAATCGCCTCTGGCGTATACGAAACATTGTGGTGTTCTTCGTATTTATCCTTGATTCTATTCAATATCTCCACGGTCTCATCATGCGAAGCAGGTTCAACGACAACTTTTTGGAAACGACGATCTAATGCACCATCTTTCTCAATATATTGACGGTACTCGTCTAATGTTGTGGCACCGATACATTGAATTTCTCCACGAGCCAAAGCCGGTTTGAACATATTCGATGCATCAAGCGAGCCTGAAGCTCCACCAGCACCTACGATGGTGTGGATCTCATCGATAAATAAGATCACATCGGGTGATTTTTCCAGCTCATTCATGACCGCTTTCATGCGCTCTTCGAACTGTCCACGGTATTTTGTTCCGGCTACCAACGATGCTAAATCAAGGGTAACGACACGTTTGTTGAACAATACACGTGAAACTTTACGCTGCACGATACGTAACGCTAAACCTTCAGCGATTGCTGATTTACCAACACCAGGTTCCCCGATCAGGATAGGGTTGTTCTTTTTACGACGCGATAATATTTGCGATACGCGCTCTATCTCTTTCTCACGGCCTACGATAGGGTCTAGTTTACCTTCCTCTGCCGCCTTTGTTAAGTCGCGACCAAAATTATCCAATACCGGTGTCTTTGACTTAATATCGGACACTTTTTTGGGAGCGGTGAACTGTTGATCGTCCTCCGGGAAATCATCGTCTCCGGTTGGAGAACTTGATGCCTCATCCGTAATAGTCGTTTTATTTTGCTCAACCTCGTTTTTAAACAGATCGTATGTAACACTGTATTGTTGTAATATTTGAGAAGCAATATTTTCTTCGTCCCTCAAAATAGCTAACAATAGGTGTTCGGTGCCAATAACATCGCTCTTGAAAATTTTTGCTTCGAGATAAGTTATTTTTAGTACTTTTTCTGCTTGCTTGGTCAAAGGCATGTTGCCAATAGGTGCACGAGACATTGAAGAACCTTTTACAGCGTCTTCAATAGATTGTCGGATTGCACCCGTATCTATGCCAATGTTTTTCAAAATCTTTATCGCCACACCATCACCTTCTCGAATCAACCCGAGCAAAAGATGCTCTGTGCCGATATAGTCATGGCGAAGCCGCAGTGCTTCTTCTCGGCTGTAGGAGATTACATCCTTTACGCGTGGTGAAAATTTTGCTTCCATGTATTTTCCTTTCCTTTTTTGATAATAGGATGTATAAATGTATAAAATATATTATAAACCCTATGTCTTTACAGTGTATAATTTATCAACAATTGAGCCATAGGCCGGAAAGTAGCAAAATGTCAGTCTTTAACGAGTAAAAATGACTATCTTTGCACAAAAAATCAGTTTATTTTAATCTATGTCTGACGAAAAAATAATCTTTTCGATGGCTGGTGTAAGCAAGATATACCCGCCTCAAAAACAGGTTCTTAAAAATATATATCTTTCCTTTTTCTATGGAGCTAAGATCGGTGTAATCGGTTTGAACGGTTCTGGAAAGTCATCTCTTTTGAAAATTATCGCAGGTCTTGATAAATCTTATCAAGGTGAAGTCGTTTTCTCACCGGGCTATTCTGTCGGTTATTTAGCGCAGGAACCTGAGCTGGACCTCGAAAAGACGGTTAAAGAGGTGGTAGAAGAGGGGGTTGCTGAGATCACCGCTATCCTTAAGGAGTACGAAGAAATCAATGAGAAATTTGGACTTCCAGAGGTGTATGAAAATGCTGATGAAATGGATAAACTCTTGGCTCGACAAGGTGAGTTACAAGATAAAATCGATGCTACAAATGCATGGGAATTAGATAGTAAATTAGAGCGTGCCATGGATGCGTTGCGTTGTCCGGAGCCAGATGCGGTCATTGCCAATTTGTCAGGAGGGGAGCGTAGAAGAGTGGCACTTTGTCGTCTATTGCTGCAGGAACCAGATGTTTTATTATTGGACGAGCCGACCAACCACTTGGATGCGGAGTCTATCGATTGGTTGGAATTGCATTTGCAACAATATAAAGGAACGGTCATTGCCGTGACCCACGATCGTTACTTCTTAGATAACGTAGCGGGATGGATCCTAGAGCTTGATCGCGGTGAAGGTATTCCTTGGAAAGGGAATTATTCTTCTTGGTTGGATCAGAAGGCAAAGCGTTTGTCGCAAGAGGAGAAGCAAGAGACGAAGCGTCAAAAAACGTTGGAACGCGAGTTGGAATGGGTGCGCATGGCACCAAAGGCGCGTCATGCAAAATCTAAGGCGCGTTTACATAACTATGAGAAGTTAGCTTCAGAGGAAACGAAAGAACGCGAAGAGAAATTGGAATTGTTTATTCCACCAGGACCTCGCTTGGGGAATGTAGTCATTGAGGCAAATAATATCTCGAAAGCGTATGGCGATCGGATTTTATTTGAAGATTTAAGTTTTTCATTGCCTCCAGCGGGTATCGTCGGTATTATCGGCCCGAATGGAGCGGGTAAAACAACTTTGTTCCGCCTGATTACCGGACAGGAGCAACCCGATGCGGGAACGTTTAAAGTTGGTGAAACTGTAGTTCTTGGTTATGTGGATCAAAACCACGATGACCTTGATCCGGAGAAATCTGTTTGGGAGAATATTACAGATGGAAACGACAACATCATGTTGGGCAATAAATCGTTAAATTCACGTGCTTATGTGTCGAAATTTAACTTTAACGGTGCCGATCAGCAGAAGAAAGTTGGTGTATTATCTGGTGGTGAGCGGAATCGTGTCCACTTGGCTATAACATTGAAAAAGTCCTCTAACGTATTGTTGTTGGATGAGCCGACCAATGATATCGACGTGAATACGTTACGTGCTTTAGAAGAGGGATTGGAGAATTTTGGTGGTTGTGCGGTTGTTATCTCCCACGATAGATGGTTCTTGGACCGTATCTGTACGCATATTTTGGCGTTCGAAGGCGATTCGCAAGTGTATTTCTTTGAAGGGAATTACACCGAATATGAAGAAAATCGTAAAAAGCGGTTAGGTGATGTAGCGCCTAAGCGAATCAAGTATAAAAAATTAGTAAAATAGAAAATGGAATCCGCGAAACTTCTGGAAGCAATTATTGATAATGCCATCGATGGGATTATTACCATTGACCATCGTGGTTTCGTGGAGTCCATTAATCCTGCCGCCCTAACCCTGTTTGGCTATTTGGCGGATGAGGTTATAGGGAATAATATTTCGATGTTAATGCCCGAGCCGGATCGCAGTCGTCATGACGGATATATCCACAACTATCAGGAAACAGGGCATCGTAAGATTATAGGTATCGGTCGGGAAGTGAACGGGCAAAAGAAAGACGGTACCACTTTTCCGTTTCGGTTGGCGGTTAGTGAGGTTTTTTATAAAAATAAAAATATTTTTACGGGATTTATTCACGATCTAACGAAAGAGCGCGAAGCGGAGGATCAGCTGCGTAAGCATGCGGTAGAGCTGGAAGAAAAGGTGCGTGAACGAACGCAGGATCTTATTAAGCTAGTTAGTGCGTTAGAGAAAGCGAAAGCGGATGTGAGTATATCTCTCGAAAAAGAAAAGGAACTAAATCAGTTGAAGTCTCGATTTGTATCCATGGCTTCGCATGAGTTTCGTACGCCTTTGAGCTCGGTACAATTATCGGCTTCGTTGATTGAGAAATATATCGAAAAGCCGGATTTCGCCAATGTGGTGAAGCATACGAATCGTATTCGTGGATCTGTTAAGTTGTTGAATGATATACTCAATGATTTTCTGTCGTTAGAGAAACTAGAAGCGGGGCGCGTTGTGGTGAATAAAAGACCGATCAACCTCGTTCAGCTAGCGGAAGAAATTACAGAAGAGATGCAGATGATCTGCAAGAAGAATCAACATATCGTTTACCAGCACACAGGTGATGTCGGTATTTTTTCGTTAGATGAGCATTTGGTGAAAAGTAGTATCATTAATCTGATATCCAATGCGATAAAGTACTCGGGTGAGGATACGTTTATTGAATTTACGACAGAGATTAAAGACGATGTTTGTATTGTCTGTGTGAAGGATAATGGAATCGGTATTCCGGAAGAAGATCAAAAAAACTTGTTTGAAGCGTTCTTTCGTGCGCACAATACAGGAAGTATTCCGGGAACAGGATTAGGCCTTAATATTGTACGACGTTATGTAGAGTTGATGGAAGGTGAGCTTACCTATATGTCGGCGATGAATGAAGGTGCAATTTTTAAAATGATTTTTTGGCAATAGTATAGAACGTTATGGCTAAAACAATATTAATTATTGAAGATAATTTAGAGATTCGGGAGGGGACGGCCGAAGTTCTCGAGTTAACGGGCGACTATACTGTGCTCACAGCACCGGATGGGAAAAAAGGTGTTGATATGGCATTGAAGCATTTGCCAGATTTAATCCTGTGTGATATCATGATGCCGGAGCTAGACGGCTATGGTGTATTGTATATGCTGACGAAGAATGAGGTGACCGCAGATATTCCCTTTATATTTCTGACGGCGAAGACGGAGCGTTCTGATTTACGTAAGGCCATGGAGATGGGAGCAGACGATTACTTGACAAAGCCATTTGACGACATTGAACTTCTCAATGCGATTGAAAGTCGTTTACGCAAGAGAGAAAAGTTGGCACTTAAAGCCCGCCCTAAAAATCCAGTTCAATTTACAGAAGAAGAGCAGGAAGTGCTTTTGCATGGCCTGGTAAAGGATGTACGCGTTAAGAACTTTAAGAAGAAACAAGCTATTTATGAGTCTGGCGATACACCCGTCTTCATTTATTTTTTGGTAAAAGGTCGGGCTCGTAGCTTTCTCTTTTATCAAGATGGTCGTGAGTTGTCTACTGATATCTATGTCGACAGCAATTTCTTTGGTTATGAGGCTGTCCTTCTCAATGAGAAGTATAGTGACAACGTTACCGCATTGGAAGATTGTGAAGTAGCCTTGGTGCCAAAGGAGAAATTTTTCGACTTGATGTATGATAAACCGGTTATTGTTCGGAAGTTTATTCAACTACTTTCTGGTAATATTCGTGATAAAGAAGGCCAGATGTTGGGCTTTGCTTATGATACGGTACGCAAGCGAGTTGCAAACGCACTGGTTAATATTGCGGAAAAAAGTGTAGAAACACCAGATGGCGATGAAGCTTTGATACGTATCTCCCGCGATGACTTAGCCGCGTTGGCAGGAACTGCCAATGAAACCATAAGTCGTATGTTGGCCGACTTTAAAGATGAGCATCTGATTACAAAAGAGGGGAATGCAATTCGTATTGCCTCTATAAACAAACTAAAATCTATAAAATTCTAAGTGCCGGTTTCCGGCACTTTGTGATATAAATCATTTTATTTATTGATTGCCTGCATGCTAATACCTGCGCTTCTGTTCTACTTTTGTTAGAAACAGTAAAGCGATGCATGCTATATGAAAGTGGTAGCCTATAATATAAAAGATTATGAGAAGGAACTGTTGGCGCTAGCCAACGGCAAGGTTCATGATTTAACATTGATTTCCAATGGGCTAAATCTTAATACAATACATTATGCGGAAGGCAAAGAGGTGGTTATCGTCTCTGCAGAAGATCTGCTTGACGCGTTGGTGATTGATGAACTATACAAAATTGGTGTTCGGAAAATTATAACACGATCATTGACCACAACCCATATCGACCTATATAAAGCGCACGATTTAAAAATTCAAGTGGCCAATACACCACATGCAGATCAAACGCCAAGAGGTATTGCGGAGCAAACGATCCGTAACTTGAATCTATGGGGAGGTGGAAAATGTGTTGGAAAAGCGTGCTGCTGTGTAAACAATTGTAGTGCGCTGCCCGATAATACATCAAATACAACAGGAAAACAAGACTCTTCACCGTCTCGGTAAGACATCGTTAGATCGATGAATACGGAGTGCAGTTTAGATCAATGAATAGATAAAATCAATATGCTTGTAAATAATAATCTCATAGCAAAATACAATGTAGCGGCTCCTCGTTACACTAGTTATCCAACCGTTCCTTTTTGGGATAATCAGGGTTTTGAAACAAAACAATGGATAGATCGCTTACAGGTTGCTTACAACGCAAATAAAGAAGAGGGTATCAGTTTGTATGTACATCTTCCTTTTTGTGAAAGTTTATGTACCTATTGTGGGTGCAATACACGAATAACGGTAAATCATCAGGTGGAAATCCCTTACATCGAATACGTATTAAAGGAATGGACGATGTATAAGGCTGCGCTTGAAGCAGATATTGTGATCAGTGAAATTCATTTTGGAGGGGGAACCCCTACTTTTTTTACGGCTACAAATTTGGAGATGTTGGTGAAAGGTTTGCTACAAGGAGCAACCATTACACCTAATGCGTCCTTTTCTTTTGAGGCACACCCAGCGAATACGAGCAAGGAACACCTTCAAGTGCTGTTTGACCTTGGCTTTCGCCGTTTGAGTTTGGGAATTCAAGACTTTGATGAGAAAGTACAGTATATAATCAATCGAAAGCAAAGTGTCGCGGATGTCGAGCGTGTGATGCAAGAAGCGCGCGATATTGGATATACATCTATTAATTTTGACCTTATCTATGGTTTGCCGCTGCAAACAGCAGCGACGGTAGCCCAAACTATTGACCTTGCTTTGGCCATGTCGCCGGATCGAATTTCATTTTATAGTTACGCCCATGTGCCCTGGATCAAACCTGGTCAACGACGTTTTACAGAGAACGATCTTCCGCAGGGGGAGGCAAAGTTATTTCTTTATACGTTAGGCAAACAAATGATCGAAGCTAAGGGTTATAGAGATGTAGGTATGGATCATTTTGCAAAGACCAATGACGAACTTTTCTTAGCTTCTCGTAATGAAACGCTGCATCGTAACTTTATGGGGTATGCCGATCGGTACACGCCTGTCTTGATTGGGCTTGGTGTATCGTCGATTAGTGATGCTTGGACGGCTTTTGCACAGAATGTTAAAACCGTAGAGGAGTATTATAAGGCATTGGACAGTGGGGAGTTCCCTGTTTTTAAAGGGCACCTTTTGCATGATGAAGATTTGATATTGAGACGCTATATTTTGGATATGATGTGCAAAGGAAAGGTGGTACTGCAAGCGGGATTTGAAGGAAATGCAATTATTAAAGATCGGTTAACGTCTTTAGAAGACGATGGTTTAGTGGTGGTCGATGAACAAGTTATTAAGGTGACCGAAGTAGGTAAATCATTTTTAAGAAACATATGTATGGTCTTTGACCAAAGACTGCATCATTCTAAAGAACGAGAGCAGTTGTTTAGTCAGGCTATTTAATACCTGCAATATATGAGCGAAACTGTAAATACTGTTGTTGAAGAAGGGTGCTTCCATTGTGGTGATAAAGTTGAGGAAGCCCCCTTTTTATTAGACGGACATACTTTTTGTTGTTTGGGATGTCAAACGGTGTATCAGGTTTTGCATGATAGTAACATGCAAAACTATTATAAGTATAATACGCATCCGGGACGTTCACAAAAGAAGAAAGGGATTGACGTTTCTTATCTTGATGAACCAAATATTGCAGCAAAGTTAGTTGACTTTAAGGATGACCATATTGCGGTCATGACCTTTTATATTCCTGTAATTCATTGTAGTTCCTGCATATGGCTTTTGGAGCATCTTTATAAATTGAATCCTGCCGTTGTTACCTCGCAGGTCGACTTTATGAAAAAGCAAGCGACTATCACTTTTAAACATAATGAGCTATCCTTGCGGGGCTTAGTTGAGTTGTTGATTCATATTGGTTATGAGCCTAAAATAACGCTGCAAGATGTTGTAAAAGAAGGTAAAAAAGTAAATCAAAACGGGTTGGTTGCCAAGATTGCTGTAGCTGGTTTTTGTTTTGGTAATTCAATGATGCTGAGTTTCCCAGAATACTTTGGAATGGCGGATTTTGAAAAGCAATATGCTAGTGTGTTCGGTTATCTTAATTTAGCCTTTGCTGTACCGACTTTACTTTACAGTGCTTCCGATTACTTTAAATCGGCATGGATGAGCCTGAAGCAAAAGCGGCTAAACCTCGATGTTCCTCTAGCGCTTGGTATTTTTATTATTTTTATTCGTACCGCTTTTGAGGTACTAACTAAGACGGGGCCTGGGTTCGCGGACACGTTGTGTAGTTTGGTTTTCTTTATCCTTATCGGAAAGTGGGTGCAACAGCGTACCTATTATCACATCTCTTTCGAACGGGATTACCGTTCTTATTTTCCGGTTGCGGTAACACGGATTGAAAACAATGTAGATCGTCCGGTGCAATTATCTGATCTAAAGGTCGGAGATCGTATTCTGGTGCGTAACAATGAAATTATTCCTGCCGATTCTATCTTGTTGAATGGACAGGCATCGATAGATTTTAGTTTTGTAACAGGCGAATCTCGTGCGGTGGAAAAAATACTCGGTGAGGTGATCTATGCCGGAGGTCGCCAGGTTGGGGAGGCTATTGAATTGGAGGTCGTGAAACCGGTCTCTCAAAGTTACCTTACCAAGTTATGGAACAATGAAAGTTTTAAGCAGTATGAAAAACAGTTTGATACGTTCATTGGGTTTATCAGTAAATATTTTACAATAGGCTTAGTCGCGATTGCGGTGGTGGCTTGTGGGTTTTGGCTTGTGGGAGGTGATTCTATGAAAGCCTGGGGAGCATTTACGGCCGTATTGATTATCGCTTGCCCTTGCGCATTAGCGCTGAGTTCACCTTTTACACTGTCTGCAGCACTGAGTATTTTTGATCGCAATAAGTTTTATATTAAAAATACGGCTGCCATTGAAGAAATGGCAGCGATCGATTGTATTGTTTTTGATAAAACAGGAACGATATCGTCACCGAGATCCTCCTCTATGTTTTTCGAAGGG
Organism: Sphingobacterium psychroaquaticum; assembly: GCF_900177625.1. Lineage (GTDB taxonomy): Bacteria > Bacteroidota > Bacteroidia > Sphingobacteriales > Sphingobacteriaceae > Sphingobacterium > Sphingobacterium psychroaquaticum. Next base: position 2,085 of record NZ_FXAU01000008.1, on the reverse strand, counting down.
CAGCTATCCGGTGCTGAAAAAATAGCGGTGGCGTCTGTTTGTCGTAATTCGGGACATCCGCTCAGTCGTGAAATTGTAAAATGGATGAATGTATCCTCTTTCCAAGAACTATCTTCTTTTGAGGAAATTGCGGGACAAGGTATGCGGGCGCAAGTAGGTGAAGTCTCTATTTTGGTAGGGTCTGCATCTTTTGTCGGCGTGAAGCAGGGGAGTGCGGATGGGTCTGTTGTTTATGTGTCCATCGATGGTGAAGTAAAAGGTTTCTTTACGCTGGAACAATCATGGCGAGTAGGTTTGGTCGATGTGGTGAATGATTTGAAAGAGGGGTACGATTTGCATTTAATATCTGGTGATAATGAACGGAGAATGGATGCGCTAAAACTGATCTTTCCGAAAGAGTCTAGTTTATTGTTTAACCAAAGTCCTGGAGAGAAGCTTCTTGAAATTGAGGCTTGGCAAGATAAAGGAAAGCAAGTCTGTATGTTGGGAGATGGGTTGAATGATGCAGGAGCCTTACGTAAAGCAGATCTTGGTATTGCGGTATCGGACGATATCAATAATTTTTCACCAGGCTGTGATGCGATTCTTGATGGGGATTCATTTGCGAAGCTGCCTAAATTTTTCGCTTTTGCAAAAGATGCGGTGAAAGTGATTCACCTGAGCTTTGCGATATCGCTTACCTATAACGTTGTGGGTTTGAGTTTTGCCGTGCAGGGAACGATGTCTCCTTTATTTGCGGCGATCTTGATGCCTATTAGTACGGTAACAATTATTTCGTTTACCAGTTTGTCCACAAGATGGCTTGCTAAAAGGCGAAAATTAGTGTAACTTGTTTAAATGGAGTAGAAGCGCGTGAATCCGTGGAGTGGGGTTTGACGAATTAAGCTGTAGGAAAGAGACATAATTTTAAGTCTCCTATACGATAAGAATAATCTCGTTACCACAAAAAAATCGCGAGACGCAAAATAAATTATTTGATATGAACATTATATTCTTTCTTATTGGTTGTAGCGTATTGATCGCGTTGATTTTTCTAGGAGCTTTCTTTTGGGCAAACCGAACTGGCCAACATGATGATACATATACGCCATCTGTACGTATCCTATTCGATGATGAAGTTGTGGCAGATGAAAGGGCAGAAACAAAGAAGAGTTAATTGTTTTCTTTCGTGTGAGGTCGAATTGTGTGATGCCCTTATAAAAAACAAAATGCTTTATCTTAATAAAGCACCTCTTTTTGTTTCGTCTAATACTTGAAGCTTAATCTTCGCTTCTTTTTACTGATTTGGACTGTTTGTCCGTTTTTTGTGAGCCTTGCTCGATAAATCCCCAGTTCGTCATGTAATACATGTAAGGGTTCTTTTGTAGGTTTGTTTTTTTCATCTTTTCTTTTTTTATCATATATATACCTTTCTGTTAATTACCCAATATACAACAAATATTGTTCCAAACCAAATTTTGTCGATACGTATTTGATAGTACTTGGAAGTTTGTCGGGGTAGATTGTAGTTCGTAGTTGATAGATATTAGTTTGTGGTTGGTTGTTTGTAGAGGGTAGATTGTAGTTGGTAGTTCATTGAGATTAATTTTTGGTTGGTGGTGTGTCGGAAGAGTTGGCTGGTAGTTGAGAGGGGGGGAGTGGTAGTTTGTAGAGGGTAGATTATAGTTGATAGAGGTTAGGTCATGATTGGTAGTTTATAGAGGAGAGATTATAGTTGGTCGTTGATAGGGATTAGTTTGTGGTTGGTGGTTTGTCGGAAGAGTTAGTTGGTAGTTCATAGAGATTAGTTTATAATTGGTCGTTTTATAGATTGTCGGGTGAGTTTTCGAATTCGCTGGCGCGAGCTTGTAGCTCGTGTCCAAATCAAAAAGCCGAGGTTCAAGCCACTGCACTATGTCCGATCGAACTAGCGAGGTGTGTCATTGACATGAGGCAGTCTGCGATAAGCAGGTTTGTAACTAACACACATAAAGATTAGACTAGTTGCTGGTAAGATTGCCACAGCTTCGTACCTCAGGTTCGCAAAGACGCCAAGGAGTGCCGCGTCGCCCCTGCGCGGAGGCACGACGCGACAACCATTATTAC
>NZ_FXAU01000002.1:23706-690671 GCF_900177625.1 Sphingobacterium psychroaquaticum | reverse complement strand
AGATGACAACGTTGATAGGCTATAGGTGTAAAGGTTGAGAGACCAAAGCCGAGTAGTACTAATAGCCCGAAGCTTTCTACAGCGATAGAAACACTGTTGTTTTCTTACTTGTTTCCCTTCTTTCTTCCTGATATGTTATTTAGTTGTTTGTTTAAATTTTATAGCAAGCACATAAAGATATTCAGGTGCCTATATCGGCGGTGTCTACCTCTTCCCATTCCGAACAGAGAAGTCAAGCCCGCCAGAGCCGATGGTATTGCCGTAACAGGTGGGAGAGTAGGTCGGCGCCTAATTTTATACGAAAGCTCCTTCAGGAAACTGGAGGGGCTTTTTTGTTAATACATGATAGTTTGTAGATCATAGAGGGTAGTTCGTAGGCTTTAGTTTATGGAAAGTAGTTCGTAGTTTATAGTGAATTGTCTGTAAACAACCAACCATAAACTACGATCTAACAACTATAAACTCCCAACTACTTAGGCATGTGTTCACTTAGCTTATCCATGGATAAGCCCAAGCCCTTTGCGACACTCATACCTAAATTTGTATCGGCACGGAACCAGTGACATAGCTGACGCATAATGATTTCGTCCTTTTTCGGACCATCGACGCCTGACATATTATCCACAATATTATTTACGAGATGCTCCTTTTCGTTCGCATCCAATAATCGATAGAGATCGCCGGGTTGTGTAAAGTGGTCATCATCGTTATTATTACGATCATAATGATCTGCTACCAGACTATCTAGTTTTAACGGTGGTTCAACATAGCTCTGGTCGGCTACGAAGCCATCGAAACTGTTAGGATGGTAATTCGGCAGGGATCCTCCATTGCCATCAACGCGCATGTATCCGTCGCGGTGATAATTGTTCACCATAAAAGGACAACGGTTTACAGGGATTTGCTCGAAGTTTGTTCCTAAGCGGTAGCGGTGTGCATCCGGGTACGATAAGATACGTCCTTGAAGCATTTTATCCGGCGAGAAACTAATTCCGTCTACGACATGGGCAGGTGCGAAGGCCGCTTGTTCGACATCTGCAAAGTAGTTTGCTGGATTTTCATTGAGTTCCAGAATCCCAACTTCGATAAGAGGATATTCTTTTTGTGACCATACTTTCGTTAAATCAAATGGGTTCCATCGAAATGTTTTGGTTTGCTCCTCGGTCATAACCTGAATATGTAGTTTCCATTTTGGGAAATCACCTTTCTCAATAGTTGTATAGAGATCACGTTGTGCGTAATCGGGGTCAATCCCGCGCATCTCCATAGCTTCCTTACCGGTTAAGTTTCGGATTCCTTGTTCCGTGCGAAAATGGAATTTCACATATACACGTTCATTATCCTTGTTAATCATGGAGAAAGTATGGCTACCATAACCATGCATATGTCTGAATCCATATGGTGTTCCTCTATTGGACATGAGTATGGTAACTTGATGTAATGATTCTGGATTTAGCGACCAGAAGTCCCACACCATTGTCGGGAACTTACAGTTTGTATACGGATCCCTTTTTTGGGTATGTATAAAATCTGGAAATTTACGAGGGTCTTTAATAAAGAATACCGGTGTGTTGTTACCAACAAGGTCATAATTCCCATCTTCCGTATAAAATTTCATGGCGAAACCTCTTGGATCGCGCTCGGAATCCGCGGAGCCACGCTCGCCACCAACAGTGGAGAATCGCATAAACACTTTGGTTTCTTTTCCTACCTTGTTTAAAAATTTGGCGCGGGTGTACTTACTGATGTCATTAGTGACGGTAAATTTTCCATAAGCGCCTGAACCTTTTGCATGGACAATACGTTCCGGTATGCGCTCCCGATTAAACTGCGCAAGCTTTTCATGCAGAAAGTAGTCTTGTAATAGCAATTGACCACGTGGTCCTGCAGAAAGTGAATCCTCGTAATGCGGCATTGGCGCGCCTGAAGATGTCGTGATTTTTTTATTGTTTTCTCCCATAATGTTTAATTTTCTCAAATCTAACTTTAAAAGATACAGCCTGTATATCATATTGTTCTATAGCGTATAACGCTTTTCGATAATAGCCTTGTATCTTTTCCGATATTTTAATTTTATTCCATCTATTATTGTTATTTTCACCTACCTGAATCTATTATTATTAAGCATGAAAAGAGTCAAATTGTTTTTGATGAGCGGTGTTTTGCCCTTGTTTTTATTCGGACAAAATCCACCGAAGCCTTATGGTGTCTTACCTTCTGAGCGGCAACTTCGTTGGCACGAAATGGAAATGTACTGTTTGATCCATTATACCCCTACCACATTCCAAAATAAGGAATGGGGTTATGGTGATGCCGATCCACATATTTTTAATCCACGAAATTTTAATGCTGATCAAATAGCTAAGGCTGCTGCTTCTGCTGGTTTTAAAGGATTGATCTCTGTTGCAAAACACCACGATGGCTTTTGTTTATGGCCCACGAAAACGACATCTTATAGCGTTGCAAGCTCTTTGTACAAGGAGGGGCGTGGGGATATGGTTCGTGAATTTATGGATGCGACGCATGCACATGGGATGAAATTCGGGGTTTATCTTTCGGCGTGGGATCGGAATGATACGCGATATGGCACACCCGCATATGCTGATGCTTACCGAGAACAGCTTACAGAATTGATGACCCAATATGGGGAGCTTTTTACGTCATGGCATGATGGTGCTAACGGTGGTGATGGTTATTATGGCGGGCGAAATGAAAAGCGTATTATCGACCGAACAACCTATTATGATTGGTTTGGAAAGACTTGGCCTATTGTTCGGAAGCACCAACCTATGGCGATGATTTTTTCTGATGTAGGACCTGATATGCGTTGGGTCGGTAATGAGCATGGTTCGGCTGCTGAGACGAGTTGGGCAACAATAACTCCGAAGAGCAAAGATGGTAAAAAACCTGTACCGGGTGTGGTAGATGAGTCTAATTTACCGACAGGAGATCGTGGAGGAGAGCAATGGATCCCGGCTGAATGTGACGTTCCTCAGCGACCAGGTTGGTTCTATCATCCCGAGCAAGATCAGCAAGTGAAAACGCCAAATCAGTTATTTGATATCTACTTAAAGTCGGTCGGACGAGGTGCTAATATGAACCTGGGTCTTGCACCGATGCCGGATGGTTATCTGCATGAAAATGATGTGAAATCGCTAGCTGCTTTTGGACAAAAAGTGGAACAAACATTTAAGAAAAACTTAGCTGGAGGCGCAAAGATTGTTGCTTCTAATGTAAGAGGTAAAGCCAAAATATTTGCAGCATCAAATCTTTTGGATGCCGATCGTTATAGCTATTATGCTTCAGAAGATAATGTACATAATCCCGTCTTGGAAATTCAACTTCAGGAAGAAACGACATTTGACATCATTCGCTTGCGTGAGAATATTAAGTTAGGACAACGGTTGGATAGTGTGGTCGTCGAGGAGCACAAGAACGGCCGCTGGCAGGTATTGGCACGAGCAACGAGTATTGGAGCAAACAGACTTATTAAATTAGATCATCCCGTTACAGCACGTAAATTAAAACTAAAATTATATGCCCCTGTTGCGCCTGCATTAAGTGATTTTGCGCTTTTTAAAGAATATGATGAGCCGTTTAAATTTGAGAGAGAAGCGCAAGCTAAAGTAAAAGTAACTAGAACAGGATTTGATTTGGTGACAGCAGGTGCTGATCAAGCTGTAGATGGAAAATCGGAAACATTTGCTTCTTTACCTAAATCGGAAGATGGCCTTGTCTTTAAATTGAATAAGGCTGTTTCTTCTATTGGTTACTTGCCGCGGCAGGATGGACAAAAAGAGGGGATGGTCACAAAGTTTGTTATTTATGTGAGTTCTGATAATATCCAATGGAGGCCGTTGAGACAAGGAGAGTTGTCCAATATTCAAGCGAACCCAATTGAGCAGTTCGTTTCCTTTGGGACACCAATTCAAGAAGGTTATATTAAGTTTGTCCCGAAAGAAACAATCGGAACAACATTTACGGTTGCGGAGTTTAATCTATATCAATAATCCTATGAGACTTTTTTGTACGTTGGTGCTCGTTGTGATCACCCTACATTTGAATGCGCAAGATTTACTCATGTGGTATAATAAGCCAGCGACCCGTTGGGAAGAAACATTACCTTTAGGTAATGGCCGTGTCGGGATGATGCCTAACGGTGGAGTCCGTGACGAGGCTATTGTATTGAATGAAATTTCCATGTGGTCGGGTAGTCCAGAGGACCCGAATAATTACGATGCTTACAAAAGTGTTCAGCAAATTCAAGAGCTGCTATTTGCGGGAAAGAATGACGAAGCGGAAAGGTTGGTCAACCTTAATTTTGTATGTAGTGGGCAAGGTTCTGGTCATGGAAATGGTGCTAAAGTGCCATACGGTGCATTCCAGAACTTTGGTTTTCTAAATTTTTTACACCAAATTGGTGATGGGGATATTGTCGATTATAAGCGTACTTTGGACCTGGATAAAGCTTTAGCAACGACCTCGTTTGCTGTAAATGGTACAACATATCGACGGGAATATTTTACATCTTTTGACCGGAATGTAGGTGTTATCCGCTTGTCGGCGAGTAAAGCACAATCCATTTCTTTTGCCTTGCATTTTTACCGCGATGAAAATCTTTCTCAGGTTCAAGTGGAGGAGAATGAGATAAAAGTAAGCGGCTATCTTCCTGATGGAAAAGGTGGAAACGGGATTCAGTTTGCGGGACAGGTTAGGATTGTGGCCCAAGGAGGGAAACGTATGGTGCACGATAATGAACTTATCGTAAAGGACGCAGATGAAGTCTTGATCTACGTAGGCGCTTCAACAAGTTATTATGGGCATGACCCCGTTCGCACTGTGTCAGATGAAATAAATAGCACCAATCAACTGACATACGCAACCGCTTATGAACGACATCTTACAGCTTATTCTCCGATTATGAGCCGGGTATCGTTATCACTAAAAGACGACGTATCTCGACAAGATGTTCCGACCGATATACGCATTCGTGATTTTCACCTTAATCCACAGCATGATAACGGTTTGTCATCCTTGTATTATCAGTTTGGGCGATACTTAAGCATCGCTAGTACCGCACCAAAAGTAGCAAATGCTTTACCGCCCAATTTGCAAGGATTATGGGCACATCAGATACAAACACCATGGAATGGTGATTACCACTTGAATATCAATGCACAGATGAATCACTGGGGCGTTGAAGTAAGTAACCTATCGGAATATCACCTGCCTTTTATCGAGATGATAAAACGTATTGCTAAGACGGGAGAAAAGACGGCCAAAGCGTATTATAATGCACCAGGTTGGGTGGTCTACATGATGACCAATGTTTGGGGATATTCAGCGCCTGGGGAGCAGGCTTCCTGGGGAGCTAGTACGGCATCCGGCTGGTTATGCAATCATTTATGGGAGCACTATCTGTTTACCGGAGATACGGATTACTTACGCGAGATTTATCCACTTCTAAAAGGTGCTGCGGAATTTTATAAAGCAACCTTGGTGAAAGATCCTAAGACCGGTTGGCTGGTTACTTCGCCGTCGGTATCCCCGGAAAATGCTTTTCGGATGGATAACGGTAAGACAACAGCCGTTGTGATGGGACCAACGATCGACAATCAGATCGTACGGGAGTTGTATGGTGCCGTTATCGAGGCAGATAAGCTACTTGGACTAAAAGATCCCTTTGCTGCAACACTAAGCACCGACCTAAAAGATGTTCCGCCGGCAGTGGTGATCAGTAAGTCAGGTCGTGTCATGGAGTGGCTCGAAGATTATAAGGAAGTGGAACCAAAACATAGACATGTATCACATTTGTATGGATTGTATCCAGCAAATTTCATTTCACCTGTTACAACAAAAGAATGGGCTGATGCTGCTCGAAAAACGCTAGAGGTACGTGGTGATGAGGGAACAGGATGGTCACGCGCATGGAAAGTTCTTTTCTGGGCACGGTTACATGATGGAGATCATGCATTAGAGATTTTACGTCAACTCCTCAAACCAGCCTATGCGGAAGGAACTGATTATAAAGGTGTCGGTGCTGGGACGTATCCAAATTTATTTTGTGCACATCCTCCTTTCCAGATTGACGGTAATTTTGGAGGATCCGCTGGAATTGCTGAAATGTTACTTCAGTCGCATGATGGCTACATTCATCTGTTGCCGGCTCTTCCAGGTTTTTGGAAGGAAGGTCAGGTAAAAGGCTTGAAAGCTCGTGGCAATTATTTGGTAGATATTAGTTGGAAAGACGGAAAAGTAATAGATTATAAGATCAAGGGAAAGAATAAGGGAAAGAATAAGGGAACGGTGAAGGTACTGGTCAACGGGAAACTGAGTAATATTAAAATTTAAGCAAAACAGGCGGAAACGCCTGTTTTTTTTGTATCTTATAGAAATTCAGATAATTATAAACAATAATATGATGAAAAGACTAACCGCATGGTGTCGGTATAGCCTTTCTCTATTTTTAATCGTTGTTGTAACCATTTCCTGTAAAAATGAAGTAATATCTTTTGACGATCATAATGAAAGCTATACCGTAGCGTTCGAGTTCCAGGAATTCGACGCCTCTGTTTCCCCCTTACAAAATATAGGAAAGTATACGGCCTTGTCTAAACTTTCTAGTATAACGAATGTTCCTCCACAAGTCGTGCAAGATGAATACCTCTACTACTGGTCTTTTAATACGGGATCGTCTATCCCTGATATTTCAATAGATAAAAATGCTAAGTTCTTATATAATGACGGTGAAGTTCCAGATGACTTTAGTGCACAAGGATGGGCTTCTAATGGTTTTGCAGGAGGGTATGCGATGGTGCTTCGTGGTCTCCAGGATCTGGTTGTTAAAGTGCCCTTGGACCGTGTTCAATCATTGAAATCAATAGGTTTTGATATTAGTTCATCTGCAACAGGGCCAAAAGATTTTGAATTTCTATATACGCAAGATGGCGAAACCTATCACTCTATTTCAGCAGATAATCAATTTGCCAACGTCGGGTCCAGCTCATCGAGTTATCCGAAGAATAGCTTTATTTTTTATGTGGATACTATAGCTTTGGATTATGATCGACCATTGTATGTTCAATTGCTTATGAAAGCAGGTGATCGCGGTTCTGCCGGTAATTATAATGCATCGATGGGGGTAACGCGTATTGATAATTTTAATCTGACGGGATTAAGTAAAACTATGACCCATTCATCGATCCGCCGTCTTCACTATGCGATATTCAACCGAGAGACGAATCGCTTGGTAGAGGAGAATAATGTGGATTTTTCAGCAGAAGGGTGGCCCGGTCTTTCTTTACAGTTGCCGCCAGGTGAATATGTGAGCATTTTTTTATCTAACGAGTCCGCTGCTGATCTGTACATTTCGGATATAACCGATGCACAAACATATTCCGTGCGGAATTTATTCTCGAACAGTAAGGCCAAAATATTTGGTGTGACACATACTTTTTCCGTCCGACAAGATATCGATGTTCCACTTTTATTGCATCGCTATTATAGTATGGTTAAGTTTGAATTTACAGATAATCGTGATCTTACCAATGTGGGAAGGATTACTATTAAACCGTTACATACACCTTTTGTATATGTACCATTTGGTGATCGTTCTAAAGATATAGGGGTTGATGATGAAATTGTTTCGTTCGCTGTGGATTTTGAGGCGGAGAGTAAAGAGTTTTATTTTCATCAGTTTATGGGAGATCAGGGAGAACCTCAAGAGGTTGTGTACCTGGTGACAGTGCGGGATAAAGAAGAGCGACAGCTGAGAGATTTTACGGTCAATAGTCGTATGCGAAATAACATGCAGCTTGTTTTTAGGGGAGAACTGTTGAGTGGAATCGATCAAGAAGCGGAATTTATAGTTCGTTTGAACGAAGACTGGGATGGTGAAATTATAGAACCTTTCTAGCATAAAAAAGGTGGCTATCCTTTAGAAACAGCCACCTTTTTTATATCGTTGAATAGATTAAACTAGTTTTTCCAGTAAATTATTCCAACCGACTAAATCTCCGATAATTCGGCTTAGGTCGGCAATATTCACACGCTCTTGTTCCATACTGTCACGATGACGAATGGTAACGGTGTTATCCTCTAATGTTTGGTGATCCACTGTAATACAATATGGTGTTCCAATAGCATCTTGACGACGGTAACGTTTTCCAATGGCATCCTTTTCATCATATTGGACATTGAACTCCATTTTAAGCTTCGCCATAATTTCGCGTGCTTTTTCCGGTAACCCATCTTTTTTCGTTAATGGAAGTATAGCTGCTTTTACAGGAGCGATTGCGGGATGGAATTTCAATACCACACGAGAATCTTGTTTTTCTTCTGTTGATAGATCTTCTTGTTCCAATGAATTGGCAAGTACCGTGAGGAATAAACGATCTAATCCAATAGAAGTCTCGATCACATACGGAATGTAGTTTTGGTTTATTTCTGGATCGAAGTATTGCATTTTTTTCTTCGAAAACTCTTGATGCTGTTTCAAGTCAAAATCCGTACGGGAGTGAATACCTTCTACCTCTTTAAATCCAAATGGGAATTCGTATTCGATGTCTACTGCAGCATTAGCGTAGTGTGCTAATTTGGCGTGATCGTGATAACGGTATTTCGCTGGATCTGAACCTAAAGCCAAGTGCCATTTTAAGCGTGTCTCTTTCCATTTTGCATACCACTCTAATTCAGAACCGGGACGTACAAAAAATTGCATTTCCATTTGTTCAAATTCTCGCATACGCATAATGAACTGACGTGCAATAACCTCGTTACGGAAAGCTTTACCGATTTGAGCGATACCAAAAGGGATTTTCATTCGTCCAGTTTTCTGAACATTCAAGAAGTTCACAAAGATACCTTGTGCAGTTTCTGGACGAAGGTACACTTGCTCTGCTCCGTCAGCCATCGCACCCATCTGCGTTGCAAACATCAAGTTAAATTGACGTACATCGGTCCAGTTTTTTGTGCCTGAGATGGGGCATACGATATTATGTTCTTCGATGATGTCTTTCAAACGTACTAAGTCGTCCGCATTTAAGGCGTCATCCAAGTCTTTTTGCAGCTGCGTTGCTTTATCTGTTTTACCGTCTTTCTCGTAGCGATCGATTTTATCTTCGATAAGTTGATCGGCGCGATAACGTTTTTTAGAATCTTTATTGTCGATCATCGGATCGTTAAATCCATCCACATGCCCAGACGCTTTCCAGGTTGTTGGGTGCATGAAAATTGCGGCATCGATACCTACAATGTTTTCATTGAGTTGCACCATGGATTTCCACCAATAGGTCTTCAAATTGTTCTTTAGTTCAGAACCTAACTGACCATAATCATATACGGCACTTAGGCCGTCATAAATTTCACTTGACGGGAATACAAATCCGTATTCCTTGGCATGCGATATAATGCTTTTAAAAAAATCGTCTGTTTGCTTGCTCATAAGGGCAAATATAAAGGATTCGCCCGACTTATTGTGCTAATAAGTCGCGAATTTGTTGCGTTGCGTTTTTGTTATCTACTTTTTTGATTATGTGTTGGATAACGCCCCCCTCATCGATCACAAAAGTGGTCCTTGCTGTCCCCATATACTTTTTGCCGTACATGTTTTTTTCTACCCATACGCCGTAATCATTTACAATTTTTTGGTCTTCATCGGCAAGAAGATTGAACGGGAGTTCATGCTTGCTAATAAATTTCTGATGCGATTGTTCGCTGTCAATACTAACACCCAATACCTCGAAACCATCTTTTAATAGTGCCTGATAATTATCACGGAAATTACATGCCTCTGTTGTACAACCTGGTGTATTATCTTTGGGGTAGAAATATAAAATAACCTTCTTTCCTGTGAAATCAGACAATTGAATTGTTTCTCCTTTTTGATTTTTTGCTGTTATTGCGGGGGCTTTATCGCCAATTTGTAGTTCTGCCATGGTTTAATTATTTACTAAAATTAACTTCATATACTTTCTCGTTGTCTTTCCAATCCTTTACCACCAGTTTAAAGCGATGAGTTCCCTTGGATAAAGTAGAATCAAAGACATGCCACAAGTGTTTGTTTTTAGAATCATACTCCATTAATACCCATTGATCATCGATGTAACCGTCGAAGGATTGAATTCCGGAGAAGTTATCCGAGATGGTAAAATCTATTTTTCGCTGTGCTGCTATACTTTTACCGGCACTAAAATTTCGTGGAGAGATCGTTGGAGCAATGGTGTCAACGACAACATAAAAGTTGCCAAAATTCCGTGTGTTGACGGTCACCCATCCATTTTCGAACTTTCCTCCTTCAGCACCACCTTCAGCTGAAGCAATTAATGCTTTATCTTGTAGATGCGCGGGCAAGTTTGTCGGTTTAATGCTTAAGTTGTAGGCGGAAAACAAGGGCGTTAAGCTATTATGTACACGATGTGTTATGGAATATGCATTTGTCGGTTGTGGAGCAGTGCTATACAGAAAATCAACATCATCGTATAGCACACCTTGCGGTATATTTATTTTGATTGCTTCTTGTTCAAATGTATTTACTTTGTTGTACGAAAAGAGTTCTCCATATCGCTTTGGTGCAGCAGCGGGAGGAACAGGGTTATTTTGAATTTTAAAATCCAACTCACTGCAATTACCTGCTACATCCTTTACCACATATTTCGCATCATATGTCCGCGGTTCGGTCAGATAGATAACACCTCTATCTTTTAGCGTTTTGAAAATTTCAATAACATTTCCTGGATCTTTAAAGCTTTTTTGAATTTTCGCTTTTGTTTTTTTCCAATGCGGATAGTCTATGTAAGAATGGATTCCTCGGGAGGTATTAAAGTCCAATTCTTCAAAAACAACGGTAGAAACGGCTTGTCCATCAATAAAAAGCTCGATAGAGTATACGCCGTTTTGAAAACCACCAGCCCGGTGTCTATCAATGGTACTAATGCCCAAGCCAAATTTGGCTTGTACTTGTACCGGAGACTGGAGCGCATATCGACCACTCCCTATACTACGGACAGCAAATGATTTACGTGGGGTATTCTCACTGAACAGCTCATCATTTAAATCATACAGCATAATGCTGTTTATTGTTGGATTAAAGTTATCCGCAAAACGGAGTCCGAAGAGCTGTGGGTTTAACGGGTGTTGTGTCTTTGTATCACGGATTTCAAAATGCAAGTGCGGCCCACCTGATCCCCCTGAATTTCCGGCATCTCCGATGTATTGTCCTTTTGTTAACTGAACTTGCTCGGGCGTTAAGGTTACATCTACATCAAAACGTCGCTGTTTAAACTGCTCGGCGCGAACGATCGCAGTTAGTACCTCATTGAAGCCATCCATATGTAGGTAGACCGACGAAAAACCATTCGGATGATCAATGTACATTGAATTACCTCCACCTCCAATTTGTACCCGTATACGGGAAACAAAACCATCGGCGGCAGCATGTAATGGTAAACCGATGCGTTGTTGTGTCCGGTAATCGTCACCAGCGTGGAAATGTGTTGTCCGGAGCTCTCCAAAAGTTCCAGAGGCATCTAGCGCAATATTTAAGGGATTGCGGAAGTAACCCTGTGGATAATCCCGAGAAGTAATCACATCTCTTTTTTGAGCTTGTGCAAAGAAAAGAGACAGCGCACAGCTGGCCAAAATGGCTATACGTTTCTTCATCATTATTTAATTTGGCAGATAAACATAGATTTTTCTGCAATAAATCCTTCTAGTTTGTCCCCAATAGCAACCGGACCAACCCCGGCCGGTGTACCCGTAAAGAGCAAATCACCTTTACGGAGGGTGATATATTGTGAAATAAAAACGATCAAGGATTCGATATCAAAAATCATATCCTCGGTATTCCCGATTTGTACGACTTCTTCATTTTTCTTGAGACTAAAATTAATATTGTTAATCGACTCAAATTCGTCTTTGGGAATTAATGTACCGACTACTGCAGAGTGATCGAAAGCTTTAGCTAATTCCCACGGAAGTCCTTTTTGTTTGAGTGTAGACTGTAAATCACGGGCCGTAAAGTCTATCCCTAAACCGATGGCATCGTAATATTTGTGTGCGAATTTTTTAGTGACGTGCTTGCCTTCATTGCAAATACGGACGACAACTTCTACTTCATAATGTACATCTTTCGAAAAATCTGGATAGTAAAAGTCCTTGTTATCTTTGAGGACAGCGGTGTCCGGTTTTAAAAAGATGACAGGGTTCTCCGGAACCGGATTATTAAGTTCTTTAGCGTGATCGATATAATTTCTACCTACTGCAATAATTTTCATGTGTTGAAATAGACTTTTATGTTGAGTGTTTTAAACAAACTTAATCATTCCTCCTCCTTATTCCAAAGGTAGTCTTCGGATAATAGGGGCTTTAAAAGTGTCGGAGAGGGACTACAGATTCCTTTCCAGGGCCTTCATTCATTACGCTGACGTTGTTTGAGAAGTTCGATGACTATACGGAAACGGGGTGTTATGGGCTTGAAAAGAAAAGTAATCTTTTAATCATTGGCCTTATTTGAGGGGTTGAAAATGTGCCCGCAAGATTACAAGAGCTTTGCTTATATGATATTCGACGGCACGCTCTGAAATGAACAATAATTGTGCGATCTCTCTGTTGGTGAGCCCTTGCTCTCGGCTCATTTTGAATACATTTTTACATTGTTTGGGAAGCATATTCACGACATGGTTTATACGATCTTTAAGCTCTTTGAAATGTAGTTGACTATCTTCGTAGATTACATTGCTTTCTGTCAGAATGACTTCGTGATGCCGGTTCCGTGTGGCCTTATTACGGATATATTCCAAGCTTTTTAATTTTACGGAACGGAGTAGGTAGCGCTCTGCATCATGCAGGGATAACTTATCTTTGCGTTCCCAGAGTGACTTGAAGATTTCCTGTACGATTTCCTTCGCATCGTCTGCGTTATCCGCAGTTTTTAATGCAAAAGAATACATACGCTTCCAATAGGTTTGGAAGAGCTCTTCGAAAGACTCTCTGGTGATGTGGTGTGTTGTATGGTCTGCGTTGATATCCAAAACGATGGTAAAGATACATTTTATTTAGAATGATTATAAATAAAATACATCTTTATCCATTTATACTTATTTTCCCGATCCGATACTTCCTTTTATTTTTTCTGTTAGCTTATATCGATTGGGTACTTTTTTTTGTGAAGGACTTTCGCACCTAATGATTTCATTCTCTTTAAGAATCCTTAAGTTATTGAATATACTAGCATAGCAGTATTTTTTTTCTACTTGGTTTAAGAGCAAGAAAATTTGATCTCCTGAAAGACTATCATTTGTCTGTATGATGGTTTGGATAATTGCTTTTTGAATGGGTTTTAGTTGTTCAAAATCAATATACATAATGTTGACCAATTATTTGTTTTTTATGCTTAGCGACCAAGTTGATAAAGAATCTATGACCATTTTTTCGTCGTCAGGCTATTTTTATGCGCTCTAAATGTAGCTTGTAGAGACCTACTATATTGTGAAAATCGGTTCCAAATGGGATCACCTGTGCCGTCAACATGTACACCGCACAATGGACGCCTCTCTTTTCTTAATAATCAAGGTGTCTCATTTGTCAGTTCTTGGGAACCTTGGATTAATCACAAATAAAGAGCAACCTATAGGTTAGTTGCATTGCTGTGGGGTATACCGAATGTGAGACCAAAAGATTATTCGTGGAACTGCTCGATTTTTTTTATGTTTAAGACATGAACAACATAGAAGCAGTGCTTTTTGACCTAGACGGCACGTTGATTGACTCTGAATTTTTTTATTTTTCCAATTGGCAGCCTATCCTGTCTTCGGAATTTGATTTTGAAATCACTTTTACGGATTGGATTCAGTTCTTCGCGGGACATACTTTGGTCGCTAATGTGGATTTATTGAAAAAGAAATGGGGTATCGAAACAACCGTGGAGTTTATGTGGAAGGAAACAAGAGCAAACTATGCGAAGTCTGACATGCGGACAATCCAATTGATGCCACATGCCCGTGAAATTCTCGAGGCTTTACATGAATCGCCTATGCGTATAGGTCTCGTAACATCAAGCTATAGGACAACAGTAGATACTGTATTGGGACATCATAATCTGTTACCTTTTTTTGAGTTTTTTGTGACGCGCGAAAAAGTTACAGAAGCGAAACCTGCGGCAGAACCTTACCTTTTAGCCTGTGATTTGTTAGGTCTTCCGAAAGCGAATATTGTTGCGGTGGAAGATACGATTACTGGGTTTTCCGCCGCAAAAGCGGCCGGAATATCGTGTATTGCTGTTTCGGAACAAGAGAGCGAACGGGCTAAGCTAGTCGACGCAACGCACTTGGTCGAAGACTTAATTGGAGTTCGTAATATATTGCTTTAATGGTTTTAGCTAGTGTTTAATTCAATATTATTTGTATTTTCGACCATCAAAAAATAAACATGAATCATGAATAGAAGAACGGCCATAAAGCAGTTGTTTGTGGTTGCTGGAGGGATAATGATTGCAACGTCATGTGCTGGCGATGGTCAATCTACATCTATCGTCCTGACCAATATCAAGCTTTCTGCAACTGATGAAAAACTTCTTGGAGACTTTGTTGAGGCTATAATTCCTGCCTCGGATTCGCCCGGTGGTAACGCGCTTAACTTACATCTTTTTGTGATGAAGATGGTCGACGATTGTCAGACCAAAGAAGAACAAAAAGCCTTTATTGAAGGTTTGAAGCAAGCGGCAGATTCGTTAAAGAAGGCTGATCAAAAAGCAATTTTAGATTATTTGAATGGTCTTCCAAAAGAAGATGTATTTTTTAAGATTCTAAAACGTCGTACGGTCCAGGGTTATTTGAATTCTGAATATGTGATGAAGAACAAATTGATTTATGAATTAGTACCGGGCCGCTATGATGGTGCCGTAAAAGTAAATGTATAAGGCACATGGCAAACATAAATATTGATTCAGTAAAAGATAGAACTTATGATGCTATCGTGGTCGGTTCAGGAATTAGCGGCGGCTGGTCGGCGAAGGAACTTTGTGAAAAAGGGTTGAAGACCTTGGTGTTGGAACGAGGACGAGATGTTCAGCATGTGAAAGATTACCCTACCACCAATATGAATCCTTGGGAATTCGAACACCGCAATGAGTTACCACTAAAGATTAAGGAAGAAAATCCGATTGTTAGTAAATGCTATGCTTTTCACGAAGATGCAGCCCATTTCTTTGTGAAAGATAAGGAACACCCTTATATACAGGAAAAGCCATTCGATTGGATTCGTGGTTATCAGGTCGGAGGAAAATCACTATTATGGGCACGGCAAACGCAACGGTGGTCCGATTTGGATTTTAAAGGGCCGGAACGGGATGGCTTTGCTGTAGATTGGCCTATTCGCTATGCGGATCTTAAACCGTGGTACGATCATGTGGAACGCTTCGCCGGGATTGCTGGCGATCGGGATGGTCTACCGGAATTACCTGATGGAGAGTTCTTGCCTGGTTATCCACTAAATGTAGTGGAGAAGTATTTTAAGCAACAGGTTGAAGGTAAGTTCTCCGGGAGAAAAGTTATTTCAGCACGATGTGCTCATATTTCGAAACCACAACCTATACATATTCAACAGGGGCGAACGCAGTGTCAGAATCGCACGCTCTGCCAACGGGGCTGTCCGTTTGGAGGGTACTTTAGTTCCAATGCATCGACATTACCTTGGGCTGCTAAAACTGGAAATTTAACGATGCGTCCCGATTCAGTGGTGCACTCGATTATATACGATGAAACGAAAGGGAAGGCTGTAGGGGTTAAGGTAATTGATCGCAATACAAAGGAGGAAATTGATTTCTTTGCTAAAATTATTTTTGTCAATGCAGCGGCATTAAATACGAATCTAATTCTTTTAAACTCCATTTCCGGTCGTTTTCCACAAGGATTGGGAAATGATAGTGGAACTTTGGGTAAATACGTGGCTTTTCATAATTATAGTGCGCGTATTTACGGCGAGTATGAGGGGCTACTGGATTATAAGACAGAAGGTCGAAATCCTGCTGGTGGCGGATATATTCCTCGTTTTCGAAATCTATATAAACAAGAAACAGATTATTTACGGGGTTATGCCGCCGGTTTCGGGGCTTGGCGTTCTTCTTCTTCTGATCAATCGGGCCTGGGCATGGATCTGAAGGATTCGTTATTGAACCCGAAGCTTGGAAATTGGGGAGTTGGCTCGCACATGATGGGCGAGACTATTCCTAAGGAAAGTAGTTATGTAGCACTTGATGTGAAACAAACAGATGATTGGGGAATTCCATTACTTAAAATTGCGATCGACTATGACGATAATGATGTGAAGATGAAGAAGGATTACCTCGATACCATGGAAGAGATGTTTGTTTCGGCTGGTTTTACAAATATCAAACGAGATGAGAATACACAACCTCCTGGTTTAGATATTCATGAAATGGGAGGTGTGCGTATGGGCTTGGATCCAAAAACATCTATGCTTAATAAATGGAACCAATTGCATGCTGTGCCCAATGTTTTTGTCACGGATGGAGCTGCAATGACTTCGACATCTACACAGAATCCCTCCCTTACTTACATGGCTTTTTCTGCACGTTCGGTAGATTATGCGGTTGAGCAGCTGAAAAAGGGCGAATTGTAACTTTTTCGCAACATTAAGAAAAACCTCTCTAAAAAAATAGAGAGGTTTTTTTGTTAAAAAATTTGCTAAAACGATTAAAATGCTTTAATTCGTATAATTATTGTTACTAATTGTAAGCCTATAACCACTATTTTCTAGATATGAATATTATGCTAGTTCATGTGTTTCAAATAGATAAAACGTTTTAGCTATTAAACTAAATATAAATCAAACTATACAGACAAACTATGTTAAACTTTGACAAATTGAAACAGATTCGGGGAGGATTATTGATGCTTCCTTTATCATTTCTTGCAACCGGTTACAACGTTGCGTATGCTCGAGTTGATATCGGGCGATTGGATGCCAGCTACATACAGAGTCAGCAAACAGTGACTGGTACTGTGCGCGACATCAGTACTGGCGCTCCGATAGGAGGTGTTACCATAAAAGTAAAAGGAATGGGCGCCGGGACGCAAACGGACCGTGAAGGGAAGTTCAGTTTAAATGCAGGAGCTAGCGATATTTTAGTTGCTAGTTTTATCGGTTATCAAGAGCAGGAAGTCATGCTTTCGGGAAAATCGTCCATTGTAATCGAGCTTTCATCGGTAGACAAGAATATTGAAGAGGTCGTGGTGACGGCTTTAGGGATTAAACGTGAAAAGAAATCGTTAGGTTACTCCACGACGACGGTAGGAGGTGAGCAATTTACGGAGGCTCGGGATCCCAATCTAGGGAATGCTTTATCGGGAAAGGTCGCAGGGGTAAGTGTTGCTGGCAATGCCACGGGTATGGGCGGGAGTAGCCGCGTTGTGATCCGCGGTAATGCTTCGCTAACCGGTAATAACCAACCTCTATACATAGTAGATGGTATCCCATTGGACAACCAGTCTTCAGGTTCTGCTGGACAGTGGGGTGGTTTGGATATGGGGGATGGTCTGAATAGTATAAATGCAGATGACATTGCTAGTATCCAAGTGCTGAAAGGTGCGGCTGCATCAGCTTTATATGGATACCGAGGAGGAAATGGTGTTATTATGATTACGACGAAATCAGGTAAAGCACAGCCAGGCTTAGGCATCGATGTCAATAATAACTTTACGGTAAATACTATTTATGACTATCGTGATTTCCAATCGGTTTATGGACAAGGGAATCAAGGTTTGAAACCATCTACACAAAGTTCTGCATTTCAGACATATGAC
Organism: Sphingobacterium psychroaquaticum; assembly: GCF_900177625.1. Classification (GTDB taxonomy): domain Bacteria; phylum Bacteroidota; class Bacteroidia; order Sphingobacteriales; family Sphingobacteriaceae; genus Sphingobacterium; species Sphingobacterium psychroaquaticum. Next base: position 672,852 of record NZ_FXAU01000002.1, on the reverse strand, counting down.
CAAAGTTGGGGGGCACGCTTGGATGGTAGTAATGCCATGAATGCCTTGGGGAATACATATGCTTATTCTGGTGTCGATAACTGGAAGAATTTTTATCGTACAGGGTTAACCAATCAGACCTCTGTGGCTGTTAGTGGTAGCGATGAGAAATCGAGTTTTCGCCTAGGTCTGAATAATATATACGATGGTTCTATCCTTCCTAATGCAAATTCGAACCAACGGGGAATTAATTTGAATACGACGTATAAGATTACACCCCGTGTGCAGTTAGGATTGAATGCCAATTATATGTTTGAATTTGTAAAAAATAGGGCGAATCTATCGGATGGGAATGGTAATACCAATGCGAGTTTGTTGTACCTAGCGAATAGTTACGATGTGCGTTGGTTAGAGGCGGCAGTCGATGGACAAGGCCGAGAATTGCAGCCTGGAAATAATGTATATTTCAACAACCCTTACTTTTTACAGTACAACAAATCCAACAATTCGACACGGAAACGTTTAACAGGAGGATTGAATCTGCGTTATGATATCACCGACTGGTTGTACGCGCAAGGTGCCATAACACGTGACGGCTATACTTTAGGCTTTAAGCAGATTCAACCAAAAGGTGCCTCAGCGGATCCCAATGGTTATATCAATGAGTATAGCAAGGAGTTTGAAGAAACTAATTTTAACTACCTAATTGGTGCCAAGAAGAAAGTAGGTGATTTTTCTATTGGAGCAACCATTGGTGGAAATAGCCAAACGACTAAATGGGAACAATGGGGAACCGACGGTGGTATTCGACCATTTATTGTCGGAGGTGTGTATAATACCGGTAACGTAACAGCCAGCACACGGACATTCAAAAAACTTTACGAAGAGTATAAAGTTAACTCGGTCTATGGAACAGCAGATTTTGGGTTTCGCGATTATTTATTCTTAAACCTTACCGGGCGGAATGACTGGTTCTCTACGTTGGATCCGAATAATAACAGTTATTTCTATCCTTCAGCAAGCTTAAGCTATGTATTCACCGATCATTTGACTTTGCCTACTTGGATGAATATGGGTAAGCTACGTTTGTCACGCGCTTCCGCATCAAACGGAACTTCACCATATGAAACAGCGTTAATGTATAAGACACAATCTTTCGATTTAAATGGCCAGCCTTTAGGAACGATTGAAAACGAGACGGTTCCTAATCCGAATCTGAAACCAGTTCGTATTGCAGAATGGGAGGCCGGTTTAAATATGGAGTTCTTCAATAACCGGTTGGGTTTTGATGTGGCTTTGTATCAGAAGACCACGACCGACGATATCGCGAAAGTTACGACGAGTACGGGATCTGGATTTTCTGCTGCGATCAAAAACATAGGAAAAATCCGTAACCAAGGCGTGGAAGCTTTGATTTATGGTGATATCATTCGGAGTGCGGATTTCAAGTGGAAAGGATCTGTGAATTTCGCATTTAATGATAGTGAAGTACAGTATTTGGGGGAGCAGGATCGTTTGAGTATTGAAGGAGCTGTATCGCGTTCGGGAAATGCTTCCATACAAAATATTGTGGGTATGTCCTATGGGCAAATTGTAGGCTTTAAATATAAAACCGATGCTAATGGAAACCGTATCTTCAATAAAGATGGTTTGCCGGTTCGGTCCTCGGATGTTGCTGTGTTAGGCAATGGTGTTTACCGTTTTACCGGTGGTTTCCGTAATGATTTTAGTTATAAGGGATTTACCTTAGGGATGTTGTTAGATGTGAAGTTAGGTGCTAAAATGTTCTCAGGAACGAACTTGAACCTATATGGCACAGGCTTGCAGAAGGCGACACTTGAAGGACGTGAAGGCGGTATTGTGGGCCAAGGTGTGACAGAAACGGGAGAAGTCAATACAAAGTCGGTAGATGCACAGACTTACTGGAAGCATGTTGTTAATGAGAATTTTACAGAGGAGTTTGTTTACGACGCTGGCTTTGTGAAGTTGCGTGAGGTTTCATTTGGTTATAGTTTACCAAGTTCAATGCTGACAAAAACACCATTCAGAGGTGCCTCTTTCTCATTAGTTGGTCGGAACCTATGGACCATTCATAAAAGCACGCCGAATATTGATCCTGAATCGGCATATAATAACGGAAATGGACAAGGTTTAGAATTGAATGGGTATCCGTTTACTCGTAACGTAGGCTTTAACTTAAATCTGAAATTCTAATACCGAAGATCAAGATTATAATAAAATAGAAAAATGAAAAGGAAACTTTTATATATACTAGCTGCATGTGGATTCGGTCTATCTTCATGTAGTGATTTTGGAGATTTGAATGTAAATCCAGAAACGATTGGTAAAGATGGTATGGATTACAAGTTAGTCTTTACGAACGTACAACAATACGGATATGGTACCGAATATGAAGCCTGGCGAAATGGTTTGATCTACATCAGTACGATGATTCAACACACGGCATCTGTACAGAGTTACTGGAATGGGGATAAATATACCTATAGTGCGGGCTATAATTCTGCTTTTTGGGATCGGATGTATCCGAATGGGATCCGTGACGTAATTGACTTAATGGAAAACTGGAAAGATAACGAAGCGTTCTACGCGGAATATCAGATGGCTCGTATCATGAAAGTGTTATTGTTCCATCGTATGACGGATCTATATGGAGATGTACCCTATTCGCAAGCCGGACAGGGGTATTATCAGTCTAATGGTTACCCGAAATATGATACACAAGAGTCGATTTATTTTGACATGCTCAAAGAATTACAGGAAGCCGCAACTAACCTGCAAGGGAAATCTTCTACTATAGGTCCTGCTGATATTATATATAATGGAGATGTCACCAAATGGCGCAAATTCGCTTACTCTTTGATGCTGCGTTTAGGGATGCGGTTATCCAAGATTGATGCCGAAGCTGCAAAGAGCTGGGTTAATACAGCTGTAGCAGGAGGTCTTTTCTTAAGTAACGACGAGAGTGCTATTGTGAAACATGCCGCTGGTGTGACGGCTAATAATAGTGCGGAACCCTTTGGAAAGGTTTATGTTCATGAAGATCCAAATGCGTACCGTATGAGCGAATCATTTATCAATCTTCTACGGGATTCTAAAGATCCTCGCTTGTCTTTCTTAGCGACGGTGGTTAAAGATCCAACGATTAAGGTTGATGCGGGAAATTGGTCGAGAGGGGATACTACTGCGGCAAAGCAATTGGGAATGCCAAATGGTTATGACTTACTAGGTGGAGCGACAGATATTAAAAAGTATTCGTTGTTTCCTGATAAGCAAGGGCTGACAGGAGACTCCTTAAATATGTATTCTGTTGTAAACCGATATACTTATGGGCGAATCGATGCGCCGACCTTCTTGGTAACACATGCAGAAAACCAATTACTGCTTGCGGAAGCCGCTTACCGTGGTTGGATTTCTGGAACGGCAAAATCTTACTACGATGCCGGTGTGACCGCTGCTATGAAACAGTTTACACAATTCGGTATACAAGGTATTAGTGATGCTGCGATTCAGAATTACTTAACAGCGAATCCTTTTAGTCAATCTACTGCTTTAGAGCAAATCAATACACAGTATTATATTAATACGTTTACTGATGAGTACGAGTCGTTCGCGAATTGGCGTCGTTCCGGTTATCCCGTGTTGAAGACCGTGAACTATATTGGAAATGCAACCAATGGAACTATTCCGAGAAGATTCACATATCCTACGGAAGAGTCTACGGTTAATCAAAAAAATTACCAAGAAGCTGTAGGTCGTTTAACCGATGGCGATCGCATGACTTCTCGTGTGTGGTGGGATAAATTATAATGTATTGACATACAAATAAAAATCAGAACTCCCTGGCTATAAAAAGCTAGGGAGTTTTTTGTGTTTAAGACGTGTTGACGTTGTTCTTATTTGATGTCGTTTTCCAAAACGAAGAGGTTAGAAATATAGTGTATCTATGTGGTGTGAGATTCTTTGATCTATATATGTCTGGAGGGGTGTACTATGTAGCTAAAAGACAAACTAAAACACAAAAGGCTGTTCCTTACGGGACAGCCTTTTTAATCACATTATATTACAACTATAATTAAATCTCTACCAAAGCATCCATTTTAAAGTCGTCATCCATTAGGTGGACAATTTCCATGGATTTTTCATAGTTTGTTGATTTCTTCGAGAAGAAATCATGTTGTGTTGTTTCGGTGTTTAGACCGTTCAATACAATTGGGTTTACTTGCTTTACTTCGAAGATTGGATCAAAGCCTAAATTCATTAAAGCTTTGTTACCGTTGTAGCGTACGTATTCTTTCACTTCAGCTGTTAAGCCTACAACAGTATATAATTCTTCGGTATATTTAATTTCATTTTCGTACAAGTCGTTTAACAAGTTCATGAAACGAGCCTTTACTTCTTCTTTGTTGGATAGGCGGCTATAGACTTCTTGTGCAATTAAACCTACGAATACACCGTGAATAGACTCGTCAGCAATAATTTTTTTGATAATATCCGCAGAGGCTACCATCTGTCCTTGTCCACATAACCATAAAGGCAAGAAAAATCCAGAGTAAAACAAGAAAGACTCTAATAAAACCGATGCTGCAAGCGCCATAAACAATTCCTCATCGTTTACTTGCTCTTTATCAATCGCACGGTAATATTTATCTATCGTAGAAGCTTTGTATTGCAAGAATTTGTTTTCCTTCACCCATCCAAATACATCATTGATCTCATTCGTAGTAGATACCGTCGTAAAGATCGTTGAATATGATTTAGCATGGATAGCCTCCATCATACACATGTACGAAAGAACTGCTTTATTCTGTAAAGAGTCGATATGGTCGATAATTTTCGGCATACCCGTGTGGCTTTGTAGGGTATCCAACAGTGTCAATCCGCCCAAAGCTTTCTTGTAACACTCCTTCATATCCCAGCTCAAGCCTTTCCAGCTATCGATATCCTTAGAAGGAATATATTCTGTGTCAATCCAGAATTGTCTTATATTCTGCTCCCAGAACATCAAGACATAATCGTTGTCCGGGGTGTTCCAGTTTACAGCTTTAAATTGTTTGCTCATTTTCTTTATTAATAATAGTAAAACCAAAAGTTATCGTCCCTGGCTCAGCGTTATGCCGAGCAGGAGATACACTCATCAATGGTCGACTTACGTGTACGTGTATAGTACAACGATTTCAATCCTAGCTTATGCGCGTAGATATAATACTTCGCTAAATCACGTGTTGAATCTTTTGAATTCGTATGCAAAATTGTCGAAACACCTTGATCGATATGACGCTGGATAACCGAAATCAATTTCAATACTTTAAATTGATCCATATCATAAGCGGACTTGAAGTAGAAATAATTATCATTTGTTAGATAAGGCATTGGGTAGTACGTCGTACTATCGCCATATTCTCTTACTTCAATGATATCTACAATTGGCATAACCGATGCCGTTGCATTCATGATATAGGAGGTCGATTGGTTTGGAGCAATTGCCAAGCGGTATGCGTGGTAGATACCATGTTCTGCCACTTGTGCTTTTAGCTGTTCCCAATCCTTACTTGTCGGAATATAAACCCCTTCAAATAATTCTTTTACTTTATCTGTTGTTGGGGTGTATTCGCGCGTTGTGTACGTATCAAAGTATGTTCCGTCTGCGTAAGAAGATTTTTCAAAACCCGTGAAGGTACGACCTCTTTCTTTTGCAATCTCCATCGATGCTTCTAACGAGTAGTAGTTCATCATCATGAAGAAGGTATTGGCGAAGTCAAGGGCTTCGGTTGATTCATACATGATAAAGCTCTTAGCCAAGAAACCATGTAAGTTCATCGCACCCAATCCTACGGAATGTAATTCTTTATTTGCTTTAGCAATAGATGGAACCATGTCTATATCGGTCACATCTGTTACTACAGTAAGCGCACGCATAGCTGTTTTTACGGTTTCTTTGACCCGTTTATTGTCCATTACTGTAGCGATGTTCAATGAGCCTAAGTTACAAGAGATACCGTAACGGATGGTGTCTTCTTTACCGTAAGTATTGATATCTGAAACCTGAGATACCTGCATAATTTCAGTACAAAGGTTAGAGAATTTCACTTTTCCGATACCATTTAATGCATGGGCACGGTTGGTGTTTTCTTTAAAGAAGATATATGGGTAGCCAGATTCTTTTTGTGTCTGTGCTATTTTCACCAACATGTGGCGTGCGTTAATTTTTTTCTTTTTAACGTTCGGATTGGTGATCAACTCGTCATACATTTCATCCATATCCATCTCATCCAAAGCAACGCCATACTCTTGCATTACCGTGTGCGGGTAAATTAAGTAGCAAGCTTCATCTTTTTCGGCAAGTTCCATGAATTTATCAGGGACGATAATACCAATGGAAAGCGATTTGATACGTACTTTTTCATCGACGTTGATCTTCTTACAATCCAAGAACTCTTCGATGTCTGAGTGGAATATATTCAAATAAACAGCACCTGCACCAGGACGTTGTCCCAGTTGGTTTGCGTAAGAGAAGGTATCTTCCATGATTTTCATGATGGGAAGAACACCACCAGCACGGCCTTCTACACCTTTGATGGCCTCACCGCGAGCACGAATTTTTGATATATTGAAAGAAACACCACCACCAATGGACGATAATTTCATCGCAGAATCGACAGCATAACCAATACCGTTCAAATTGTCTCCAATTTCATCAAGGAAACAAGAAACCAATTCGCCAGAACGTTTTTTTCCAGCATTCAAGAACGTCGGGGTAGCAGGCTGATATTCTTGATTAATCATGATTTCCGCGTATTCGATAGCTTTTTGTACACCTTCTTCGCGCGCTAGGAAGAGTGCTACAGAAACAACACGGTCTTCGTAACGCTCTAGGAATTTTTCGCCTGAGTCATCACGTAAGGCGTAACTCTGAAAGAATTTAAAGGCAGCCATAAACGATTGAAAACGGAATTTCTTGGCATGAACGAAATCGTACACCTTTTCCATCTCTTCGAATGTAAACCATTCGTAGTAATTGATGTAATAATTGTTCTCGATCAAGTAATCCACTTTCTCTTTTAGGTTATAAAAGAAAACAGTGTTTTTGTTTACGTGTTCCAAGAAATAGGCACGTACAGCTTCCTTGTCTTTCTCCAAGCTGTATTCGTCCTCATGCTTAATCATGATTTCATTATTAAGCAATATCCAGTTTTTTGCTACCTCGTTTGCTATCATTGTATTGGTTTTTTATTATGTCGATAAACTGATTGATGTCTTCCATAGTGCCTGAAAGTTCAAATTTCATGGCTAAAGGGACATCATAATTTTCGGATACTTTATCTGCGGCGAGACCAAAGTTTCGGCCCCAGTTTCTGTTTCCACTTGATGTTACGGAGAAAATTTTCTCAGCGTAAGCATTCATAAATGCTACTGTTTTGTCGGGCATGGAACCTATCTTGGTGGTATAGGTTACCAGGTGGCCTGCCTCTGGCACATCGATATCGTCTGCGATCTGATGTGCCTGCCAACCTGTAATTTGGACAACCTTATTTATAAAGCGTTGAACATTACCTGTTCTGGAGTCATAATATAGATGAACCATGTTGCTTGTATTTTAGGGGTGAACATGATTACAGTGCTATTGTTGCTAACTCTTCTGGTTTAAAACCGATAATGCGCTGTTGTACTTCTTCATTATCTAGGACAAGTACCGTAGGCACCGTTCGTATTTTAAACTTAGCCGCCAGGTCAGGTTGATCAAAAGGATTTATCGTCTCGTAAGAGATGCCCTTGTTATCCAAATAAGCCGATACTTGTGCGCATGGAGCACAGTCGTTTTTTTCAAATTTAATGATTCTTGCCATGTTGTTGTTAAGTTTAATTCTATCTCGAAATAGAAAGATAAAACACGAGTCTTGAGAAGGTCCGAATCTCAAGCAAAACAAATATCCATTATTTTAATCCGGTACTCTAACGATACTTTTCCACACCCGTGTTCACTTTCAGAAATAAATGCCCTTCCTAGGTTGTTTTTTGTTGTAATTAGCTGTTATACAGTGGGCAATATGGGTGTTGAAAACTTTGAAATGGCAACTTTTGCCTAGAATATACACAAAATTTTTAAACTTTTCAAGCGTTGGTTTGTTGTTGAAAACTGACCTAATTTTGACTGTTTTTTGCTAGCTTCTGGATGCGAGCATATTGACCGCTTATAACAATTTGGTTATACGTGCAGGGATGTGCTATAGAACCATTAATTTAGCAATAATCTAACATTTATGAAATAACAAAGACATAAACATGAAATTTAAGTTTAGTATTTTATTTTTTGCACTCTTTGGTTTTGCACAGGCGCAAGAGAATGTGACTTTCCAAAAGCCTTCCCAAGAGATTTTACAGTTGGCCGATTTTCAAAGGCCGCCTGCAATTATGATGAGCCAGGATAAACAGTGGGTAGTTTCGACCTATAGACCGACGTATAAGAGTTTAGATGAGTTAAATCAATCGGAGGTGAAGTTAGCCGGACTACGTATAAACCCGGTTACTAATATTTCAAGTACAACGGTATACTTGGATAATATAAAAGTAAAGCGGTTTGGAGAAAAAGTGGATCGTCAGATAACAGGATTGCCTACAAATCCTAAGATAGCAAATGTTAGCTTCTCACCGGACGGCAAGAAATTAGCATTCACCAATACGACTACTAACGGAGTAGAGTTGTGGCTCGTGGATTTAGCTGCGGCGGCGGCAACAAAGATTACGAAAGACGACCTCAATGCCAATATGGAGCTTCCTTATACCTGGTTTAAGGATGGACAAAAGTTGCTTTTAAGCAAATTGCCAGCAAATCGCAATAAGTTGATTGATAGTAGTAAGGATTTACCTAAAGGGCCGATTGTATCGACCAGTGATGGTCAAGTATCGCAATTACGGACCTATCAGGATTTGTTGAAAAATCCACAAGATGAGGCTAATTTTGAGACATTGACACAAGCGGAGGTCTTTATAACAGATCTAAACGGCAACCAAAGTAAATTCCTTGGATCCGCTATCTATAGCCAGCTTTCCTTCTCGCCAGATGGCAACTATCTATTAACAAGTATAATCAAACGACCGTTTTCGTATGTCGTTCCATTGAATAGTTTTCCGCAAGAGTCGGTGGTGTATGACCTGAAGGGGAGTCGGATTAAAGTGGTGAATGAAGTGCCATTGATCGAGATCATGCCGAAAGGTTTTTCTTCGGTGCGTAAAGGAAAGAGAAGTTTACATTGGCGCACCGATAAACCCGCTTCTTTAGCCTTTGTGCAGGCGCTCGATGAGGGGGATGCGACAAAAAAAGTGGATCTACGTGATGAACTTTTGTCTTGGGATGCACCTTTTACCGGGGAACCAGAATCGTTGATGAAAATTGCAGATCGTTTTGGTGGTGTGTCTTGGGGGGACCAAAATAATACGTTGGTTTACTCGAATTGGTATGATACGCGAAATGTGAAGACATTTTTATTGAATCCGACGACGAAAGTAAGTAAGTTGATTGCTGATCGTAACTCACAGGATGTGTATAGTGATCCTGGTAAGGTGTATACGGAACGTAACGCGTTTGGAAGTAACGTGATGTCGGTGCAGAATGGAAAGACGTATTGGATAGGAGAGGGCTTTACAAAAGATGGACAGTTTCCGTTTATCGATGAATTGGATATGAAGACGTTAACTAAAAAACGTGTTTATACAGCGACGGCGAGGGATAAAAAGGAGGTTATCAACTCTATCTTAGATATTAAGAAAGGTGATATCTTGGTCTCTTTGCAGTCGGCAACAGAATACCCGAACTATTTTACGAAGAATATTAAATCGGGTAAACAAACGGCGGTAACAAATGTGGAAAATCCTTTTAAAGGATTGGAAGCTGTTAGTAAGGAGGTGATTCATTATAAACGTAAGGACGGTGTGAGTCTTTCTGGTACGTTATACTTACCGGCGGGTTACGATAAGACAAAGAAAGAGAAGCTTCCGTTGTTGATCTGGGCGTATCCGCGTGAGTTTAAAGATCAGAGCACAGCTGGACAGAGCACCGCAAATCCGAATGAATATACATTTCCATCGTACGGCTCTTTTATCTATTGGGTGATGAAAGGGTATGCAGTATTGGATAATGCTGCTTTCCCGATAATTGGTGCAGGCACGGCAGAGCCGAATGATACCTTTATTGAGCAACTTGTTGCAAATGGGGAAGCGGCAATTGATGCGGTAGATAAGTTGGGGTACATCGATCGCACACGTGTTGGGGTTGGTGGTCACTCTTATGGTGCTTTTATGACGGCAAATTTGTTGACACACTCGAAGTTATTCGCGGTAGGTATTGCGCGATCGGGTGCTTATAACCGGACGCTGACGCCGTTTGGTTTCCAAAGTGAACAGCGTAATTATTGGGATGTACCGGAGGTTTATAACACGATGTCTCCTTTTATGAATGCAGATAAGATGAAGACGCCGATGTTATTGATTCATGGTGCCGCCGATAATAACCCGGGTACTTTTACGCTACAGACGGAGCGTTATTTTCAGGCATTAAAAAATCTCGGGGCGCCAGTGCGAATGGTGTTGTTGCCATTTGAATCGCACGGTTACGCTTCGAAGGAGAATATCCTACATACGTTATGGGAGCAGGATCAGTTCTTAGAAAAATACCTCAAGAAAAAATAAAAAAAAAGCCGGATTCCGCAAGGATCCGGCTTTTTTAAGCTTACACTAAATACTCAAATAGTGTTTGGTCTTTATTGACTTCAATAAAGTCAAACTTATAGGCTTTAAACCGCTCTATAAGCGATGTATAATCTTTTGGATCATTGAGTTCGATACCAATTAAAGCCGGTCCACGTTCACGTTCCGTTTTTTTGATGTATTCAAAACGTGTAATATCATCTTTGGCTCCGAGAACTTCCGTTACTAAAAGACGAAGAGCGCCTGGACGTTGTGGGAAACGAACAATAAAGTAATGTTTGAATCCTTCGTAGAGTAAAGACATCTCTTTGATCTCACTCATCCGATCGATATCGTTGTTTCCTCCGGAAACAACACAAACAACTTTCTTCCCTTTGATTTCTTCCTTATGAAACTCCAATGCTGCGATTGAAAGTGCTCCAGCAGGCTCCACGACAATTGCATCCTTGTTGTAAAGTTGTAAGATCGTGGTACATATCTTGCCTTCCGGAATCGGTTTTACGGAGTCCAGTAGCTGACTGCTGATTGTATAATTGAGCGCGCCGATTTTCTTAACCGCGGCTCCGTCTACAAACTTGTTGATATGTTCCAGTTCGATGGGACCATTATTCTTTAAAGCGGCCAACATGGAAGGAGCTCCCTCGGGTTCAACACCATAAAGCTTGACTTGCGGTGCATGCTTCTTTAAATGGTAGCTTACGCCAGAAGACAAGCCGCCGCCGCCAATAGGAATGAAAATCGCATCCAAATCGGGTAAATCTTCTAAAATTTCTACAGCTACAGTTCCCTGACCTTCGATGATACGTTCATCATCAAAAGGAGGGATAAAGGTCATATTATGTTCTGCAGTATATTCTAATGCTGCTTTTTGACAATCGTCAAACGTATCGCCTGTCAGGACAATCTCAATACAACCATTACCCCACATCTCTGTTTGGGTAATTTTCTGTCTTGGCGTCGGACCTGGCATAAAAATGACACCTTTAATTCCTAGTTTCTTACAGGATAAAGCAACGCCTTGGGCGTGGTTACCGGCGCTAGCACAGGTTACACCACGACCACGCTCTTCTGCTGTCAGACTAACGATTTTATTATAGGCTCCACGCAACTTGTAGGAACGTACAACCTGTAAGTCTTCACGTTTTAGATAGATCTCCGCACCGTAGGTTTCAGATAAGTGTATATTATATTGTAACGGTGTTCGGTTTACAATATCCTTTATCCGTAACGCAGCTTGGTCGGAGTTTATGTTTAATGTTGATAAATCCATTTAAAAATAAAATTTGTCTTACGACTGCATCAACGCTTTAAGATCCTCATCACAAAGATCCTTTTTCGCGTCTGCGACTACCAAGAAGCGTTCGTATGTTACCGCCAATTGATCTTTATCTAGTTCATATCCCAAACGCTCTAAGTGGTGTTTCAAGGCATGTCTACCTGAGCGCGCCGTTAAGATAATGCCCGCTTCATCTAAGCCAACATCTTCGGGACGAATGATTTCGTAGTTTTCGCGGTGTTTTAAGAAACCATCTTGGTGAATTCCTGAGCTGTGCGCAAATGCATTCTTACCAACAATAGCTTTATTGGGCTGCACCGGCATACGCATCATTTCACTTACTTTGCGAGAAATATAAGTGAACATTTTGCTGTCAATATTGGAAGACAAGCCTCCGAAGGCTTGTTTGTGCACTTGCAAGATCATCGCTACTTCTTCTAGGGAAGTATTTCCTGCGCGTTCACCGATACCGTTAATGGTACATTCAACCTGACGCGCCCCATTCTGAACAGCAGCAATGGAATTGGCTGTTGCTAAACCGAGGTCATTGTGACAGTGTGCTGAAATAATTGCCTGATCGATATTTTTTACATGTTCAGTAAGGTACTTAATTTTTGCGCCATATTGATCAGGTAAACAATATCCATTTGTATCCGGGATGTTCACTACGGTTGCGCCTGCAGCAATAACGCTCTCGACCATTTGGGCTAAGAAAGCTAAGTCTGCGCGACCTGCATCTTCTGCATAGAATTCCACGTCCTCTACATAAGATTTAGCATGTTTGACAGCTTCTACAGCACGGGCTAAAATATCTTCTCGGGTGGAGTTGAATTTATATTTGATGTGCATATCGGAAGCACCAATACCGGTGTGGATACGTGGTCTCTTTGCATATTTCAAAGCTTCAGCAGCGACGTCAATATCGTTTTTGTTGGCGCGAGTTAGGGCACAGATGATGACATCATCTACTGCTTTAGATAATTCGACTACGGATTGAAAATCGCCTGGACTCGATACAGGGAAGCCGGCTTCGATAATGTCGACTCCCAGGCTTTCCAAGTCTTTGGCAATTTCTATTTTTTCTGATGTTGTTAACTGACAACCAGGAACCTGTTCACCATCACGTAGAGTGGTGTCAAAAATGTATAAATGATTTGGATCGTGTAACATAATCTTCAGATTTTAAAGTTTAGAAGAGATAAGATATTATTATCCCTTCTTGACCTATTATATTTTATACTTCGTTAATTACTATCTGATAAATTCTAAAACTTTCTCACCCATTTCTTTGGTGCCTAAGATTTTATCAGCTGGTGTTTCCGCATTGGCGATATCGCCTGTTCTCCATCCTGCTTTCAATGTCTCAGCGACTGCATTTGTTACGGCTTTGGCTTCTTCTTGGAGACCAAAAGAGATATCTAGCATTAATGCTGCGGAAAGGATCGAGGCAAGTGGATTTGCTTTATTTTGTCCAGCAATATCATGTGCGGATCCATGAATTGGCTCGAAAAATCCGGTACCATCACCTACGGAAGCCGAAGCCAACATGCCCATAGATCCTGCAATCTGCGAAGCTTCATCTGTAAGGATATCTCCAAATAGATTAGCCGTTAGGACCACGTCAAATTTTTTCGGGTTTTTCACCAATTGCATTGCTGCATTGTCGATAAACATGTGTTCTGTTTCTACATCTGGGTATTCCGGTGCAATTTCTTGTACCACTTCACGCCATAGACGAGATGTTTCCAATACGTTGGCTTTATCTACGGAACATAGTTTCTTACTTCTTGTTTGTGCGGCTTCAAAAGCTTTACGTGTAATACGCTCTACCTCGTAACGATGGTAATTCATTAGGTCAGAGGCAAAGGTATTATCTTCGTTGCGGTTCTTTTCGCCAAAGTACACATCGCCTGTTAACTCACGGAAGAAAAGAATGTCCGTTCCACGTAACACTTCTGGTTTTAAGCTCGATGCGTCTAGCAGCTCGTCGAACAATAGAATCGGACGTAGGTTGGCATAAAGACCTAGTTCTTTACGTATTTTTAATAAACCTTGTTCAGGGCGTACCTTCGCGGAAGGGTCATTATCATATTTAGCATGACCGATGGCTCCGAAAAGGATGGCATCAGAATTTCTTGCTTTCTCTAGTGTTTCATCTGGAAGTGGATTGCCGGTTGCTTCGATTGCCGTATGACCCATAATAGCGTCATCAAAAGCAAAGGAGTGTCCATATTTTTGTGCAATGGCTTCTAGAACTTGTTTTCCCCATGTCGTAACCTCTTGTCCAATTCCATCTCCGGGGATTATTAAAATATTTTTTTTCATTGTTAATTATATGCTATACTTTCTAATAATGATTCTGACAATATGACTTCCCCTTTTTCTAATACAAGTCGATGACTTAGGGAGTTAGGCAATTGTGTTTCATAATGACCGACATAAATTAATGTCTTGCCATGTGCGCTTAAATCGTCCACAACGGCATTGAAATGCGCTGTTTGTGCAGCATCTAATCCTTGACAAGGCTCGTCAAGAATCAATAATTGTGGATTCTTGATAATGGTCCGCGCTAATAAAGCTAGACGTTGCTTACCTAGGGGAAGCGTGTGTAAAAGCTTGTTTTTATCGGGTAATAAATCGAAGAAATCTAACAATTGCTCGAGTTGTTTCTTTTCCTCGTATTTAACGTCTAGAAACCAACCGATACTATCATAAAAGCCTGACGCAACGGCGTGCCATACAGTAGCGTTGGTGTCAAAATACCAGTGTAATTCAGGCGAAATAATGCCTATTTTTTCTTTGATTTCCCAAATACTCTCTCCAGATCCTCGTTTATTTCCAAATAGCCAAATATCACTGGCATAGGCTTGTGGGTGATCGCCATTCAACAAACTTAATAAGGTAGACTTCCCAGAGCCGTTGTGTCCTTGAAGTAGCCATTTTTCTCCTTTTTTTACGGTCCAACTTACTTTGTTGAGAACCACTTTTTCGCCATAGCGTACGATGACGTCTTTAAGCTCCAGCATGGTGTCTGCATCAACCGTTGGCGCCTGTTGTAAAAAGTAAGGGAGCGTTTTTTGTACACGTACCTGATCTTTTGTGAAATCTGCCGTACTATCGACCTCCCGAACAGCGCCGTCTATAATTTCCGCAAAGCGGTTCATAATAGATGGAATGTTGTTGTCGTTGGTGATAAGTATTAGGGTCGTTCCTTGGTTGGCAATTTGTGTTAAGATTGCATTTAGTTGTGCCCTCGAATTTTTGTCGAGTCCCGTATAGGGCTCATCGATAATAAGAAGTTGTGGTTTTAGCCATAGGGCCTGTACCAACTGTAGTTTTTTATGCTCACCGCTAGAAAGTTCTATCAGTTGAGTATTGCGGCAGTTCTCGAAACCTAGTGCTTCTAGGATAGGCTCCGCATCTTGCATCTGTAAACCGCGCTTCTGACCAAAATGCATAAGATCAGCGTATACAGTTAGCGTGTCGTTACCTTGATGTTTGTTGTACCGCTGTTGATAGTAAAAATTTCGATCTCCTTCGAGGTTGGTAAAGCGATACCAACTTGATACGTAGTGTGCAAGAGGAGGTAAGGTGCTGTTTGGATCAAAGGAAAGCTGGATATTGCCCGTATATTTCTCTTGGCCAAGAATAGCTTTGGCTAAGGAGGATTTGCCGGAGCCACTTTTTCCTCCAATAACCCAATGTTCACCCCGTTGCACACGCCAATCTAAAGCCGACAGTATGCTTTGACCAGCATATTGTAGCGTTAGATTGGCGATATGGACGACGGGATTTGTCATTATCTATTTTGTTCGAATTCTTCAATTAATGTCTTTTGGCTTAAGATGAAATCGATATCATCGTAACCGTTAATTAGACATGATTTTTTGTAGGGATTGATCTCAAATTCAAAACTGTCACCTGTCGCATCAATGGTTACCGTTTGCGCTTCTAGGTCAACAGAAAGGGTCGTATTTGCATCTGCAAAAACAGCCGCAAAAATTTTCTCCAAAAAGCTTTCTGGTACCTGAATCGGAAGAACGCCATTGTTTAATGCGTTACCTTTGAAGATATCCGCAAAGAAGGAGCTGATTACTACATCAAAGCCATAATCCTGGATGGCCCATGCCGCATGTTCGCGGGATGATCCACAGCCGAAGTTTTTACCCGCAACAAGAATCTTCCCACTGTAGGTATTATCGTTCATCACAAAATCTGCCTTAGGCTGGTTGTCGCTATCGAAGCGCCAGTCACGGAATAGATTGTCGCCAAAGCCGTCGCGGGTTGTAGCCTTAAGGAAGCGCGCAGGAATAATCTGATCGGTATCAATATTTTCAATCGGTAGTGGTACGACCGATGAGCTTAGTTTTTCAAATTTCTTCATGTGTTCAAAATAAAAAGTAAAAATTAAAAAGGGAAAAAACAGCTAGTTTCTAACCATGTGTTCAATTGAAAAAGGAGCACGCTATCGGCTTCTCTTTAATTTTTCCTTCTGCTTTTTTAAATTTTTTATATTAGTTCCCTTACGTCTACAATTTTTCCTGTTACCGCAGCTGCCGCAGCTGTCAATGGACTTGCCAGCATAGTACGCGCATTTGGCCCTTGCCGACCTTCAAAATTTCGGTTTGAGGTAGAAATACAGTATTTTCCTGCGGGGATTTTATCTTCATTCATCCCTAAACAAGCAGAACAACCTGGCTCACGTAAAACAAAACCTGCTTCCTCAAATATTTTATCGATACCCTCTTCTTTGGCTTGTGCTTCTACTTGTTTTGATCCAGGGACAATCCATACTTCGACATTTTCCGCTTTCTTTTTACCTTGCACAAAAGCCGCAACCTCGCGTAAGTCTTCAATTCGAGAGTTGGTACATGAGCCGATAAAAACGTAGTCTACAGGATGCCCTAAGAGAGATTCGTCATCTTGAAGGCCCATGTAGCTTAATGCTTTTTGGTACGATGGTTTCTCGGATTCTGGTTGTGCTTGAGTTGCCGGGATATGTTCTGTGATGCCGATTCCCATTCCTGGGTTGGTACCATAGGTAATCATCGGTTGAATATCGGCTGCATCAAACTCTAATACAGCATCAAATGTCGCATCCTCATCGGAGTATAGTGTTTCCCAATAGGCGAGAGCTTTATCCCATTCTTCGCCTTTCGGTGCAAACTCACGACCTTTCACGTAATCAAATGTTGTTTGATCTGGCGCAATCAGCCCTCCGCGAGCACCCATTTCAATACTCATATTACAAACGGTCATTCTGCCTTCCATACTCAAAGAGCGAATAGCGGATCCCGCGTATTCTACGAAATACCCTGTACCACCAGCCGCAGATATTTTAGCGATGATATAGAGAATAATGTCTTTGGCACCGACACCATTGGCAAGCTCTCCGTTGACTTCGATTTTCATGGTTTTCGGTTTTTGCAACAAAAGACATTGTGTTGCAAAAACTTGTTCTACCTGTGAAGTACCGATTCCGAAAGCGATGGCACCAAAAGCACCGTGTGTAGAGGTATGGCTATCGCCACAAACCATCGTCTTCCCGGGTTGAGTAATCCCAAGCTCAGGACCGATAACATGCACAATACCTTGATAAGGGTGACCTAAGCCGTATAATTCTACACCAAATTCTTTACAGTTTTTGGTCAGCATATCAACCTGGTAACGCGACAATTCTTCCTTGATCGGAAGGTGTTGATCCAGCGTTGGAACATTATGGTCAGCCGTCGCTACGGTTTGGTTTGGACGGAAAACCGGTAGTCCTCTTTTCCGTAGACCGTCAAAAGCTTGTGGTGATGTTACCTCATGGATTAAATGTGTGTCGATATACAATACGTCTGGGAAGCCTTCTTGACTCTTAACGACGTGCGCATCCCAGATTTTCTCTACTAATGTTTTTCCCATTTTTCTCTTTCTCTTAATTTCATTTTAATAGCGGGTAAAATTTTGATATTCATAATTTTACCCGCTACTTTACTGCCTAATTTACGAAAATTTAAACAGTTTTTATAGTTTTCATTGCAGTCATTGCTTTACGCAATGTTCTACCCACAACTTCAACTTGGTGGTTACGTAAGATTTCGTTTACCTGTACAAGTTGTGTATTGTCTACTGAGCCGTCTTTACCTTCGTTGAAGTTTTTACCCACAAGATCGGTATCTACTTTCTTCATAAAGTCAGTTAATAGTGGTTTACAAGCTTGATCGAAAAGGTAACAACCGTATTCTGCAGTATCCGAAATTACACGGTTCATTTCGAATAATTTTTTACGTGCAATCGTGTTTGCGATAAGAGGTGTTTCGTGTAATGATTCGTAGTAAGCGGATTCAGGTTTGATACCGGCTTCAACCATAGTCTCGAATGCTAATTCCACACCAGCACGTACAAAGGCAACCATCAATAAGTAGTTGTCAAAGTATTCTTGCTCGGCAATTTTAACATCCCCAGCGGGTGTTTTTTCGAAAGCTGTTTCACCTGTTTCGGCACGCCATTTCAATAAATTTGCATCACCATTTGCCCAGTCTTCCATCATTGTTTTGGAGAACTCACCTGACATGATATCGTCTTGGTGTTTTTGGAACAATGGACGCATAATGTCTTTCAATTCTTCAGATACTTGGTAGGCTTTGATCTTTGCCGGGTTAGATAAACGATCCAACATACCGCTTACACCACCATGTTTCAACGCTTCGGTGATTACTTCAACACCATATTGAACAAGCTTAGAAGCATAGCCTGCATCGATACCTTTTTCTACCATTTTGTCAAACGATAGGATCGATCCTGTTTGCAATAAACCACAAAGGATTGTTTGCTCACCCATTAAGTCAGATTTTACTTCTGCTACGAAAGATGATTTCAATACCCCAGCACGATGACCACCTGTACCAACACAGTAAGCTTTAGCATAAGGCCAGCCTTTACCTTCTGGGTCGTTCTCCGGGTGTACAGCGATCAATGTAGGTACACCGAAACCTCTTAAGTATTCGGCACGAACTTCCGATCCTGGACATTTTGGCGCTACCATGATTACGGTTATATCTTTACGGATCTGCATCCCTTCTTCCACGATATTAAAACCATGTGAATAGGAAAGGGTAGCACCTTGTTTCATCAAAGGCATTACCGCATTTACAACGGATGTGTGTTGTTTATCTGGTGTCAAGTTGATGACAACATCAGCTTGAGGAATTAACTCCTCGTATGAACCAACAGTAAAGTTGTTATCTGTTGCATTTTTCCAAGAGTCTCTTTTTTGTTCAATAGCTTCTTTACGTAATGTATAGGATACATCCAAGCCACTGTCACGTAAGTTCAATCCTTGGTTTAAACCCTGTGCACCACAGCCTACGATTACGATTTTTTTACCTTTTAAAGCGTTTACACCGTCTGCGAATTGGGATGAATCCATGAATTCAGCATGACTTAGTTGGTTTAATTGTTCTCTAAGTGGTAATGTGTTGAAATAATTTGCCATTGTTTTATTATTAAATTCTATTCTTGTTTTGGTTGATTACTTGTTAATTATTTAAGTGCTTTTCGTTGTGCTAAAGCATAGCCAAAGTGTACATTATCGTGACCTGCTGTCGTGATAAAGACATCTTCGATGGTTTCTAGCGTAGCGCCGTATGTAGCCGTGCCGTACGGTGTAATTACTGCAAATGTTCCCGCTTTATAGTCTGCATCGATTTGATCAATGGTAGACAGCGCTAGTGTTTTTAATGCAGCAACTTCTGTAGCGGTTACTTCATAAGTTGGCTTGGAGCCTTTTTTGTAAGCGTCCAGGTATTCCACAAAACTATCGTCCTGACGAATGCCGGTGCGCACATAGACCAAGGTCTGTGTGCTGACTACAATGTGCCCAAAGTTCCATATGATATTGTTATTGAATCCTTCGGGAACTGTATTTAGTTGCTCCAGTGTTAAGCCATCGAGAAGCTCGATGAAGGCTGTCCGCGCTTGCTTTATGAATTTTAGTGTGCTATCCATTCTTGATTACATCGTGAAGACGTTGCCGCCTTGATCCAAAAATTCATTTTCAACAATCTCAGGAGCTGGTTCTTCGCGTTCAAACTGTTTTAGCTTGGAGTGGAAGCCTGCACTATCTTTGATGATGGCGATACGCGCACCACGTACAAACTCGATCAGCCCATATTTTGTTAACTCGGCAGTCAGTTTATCGATCTCTTCACGATGTCCCGCTGTTTCGAAAACAGTATAATCATTCCGTATTACAACCGCGGAAGCACCATACTCGCGAAGTAAACGCTCCACAGGTGCTTTCTCTGCGATAACGTCCGTCGGTACTTTATACAACGCTTGTTCTTGCCAAATCAGTTCTTGATCGGTATTGTAGTAGGCTTTCAAGACTTCGACTTGTTTTTCGATCTGACGACATAACTTGCGCACTACTTCCTCTGATTCTGTAATGAGGATGGTAAAGCGGTGTATTCCTTCCACTTCGGAAGGGGAAGTATTTAAACTTTCTATATTGATTTTACGACGTGAGAATATCCCTGAAATACGGCCAATCATACCGATGGAGTTTTCTGTATATAGGGTAATCGTATATTCTTGTTTTTCCATTTTAATTTTAACCTTTTAATTTGAAACCTATTTCAAACGTATTTCAGATACTGATGTGCCTTGTGCTACCATCGGGAAGACATTATTTTCCTTTCCGACCATCACCTCTAATAAGTAAGCTCCATCGTGATCCAACATCGTTTTAAGTGCTGTTTTCAACTCTTCGCGTTTCGAAATCTTGTTTCCATCGATGTAGTATCCTTTGGCTACTGCAACAAAATCCGGACTTGTGATATTCACAAAAGAATAGCGTTTGTCGTGGAACAACTGTTGCCATTGACGTACCATGCCTAGGAATTCATTGTTCAGAATAAGGATTTTTACTTTCGCACCAAACTGCATGATGGTTCCTAGTTCTTGGATGGTCATCTGTATCCCACCGTCACCGATAATGGCTACAACATCTCTATGGGGTGCGCCATACCAAGCACCGATGGCTGCTGGTAAACCAAAGCCCATCGTTCCTAAACCGCCCGATGTAACGTTGGATTTAGATGTGTTGAATTTAGCATAGCGACAGGTTACCATTTGGTGCTGACCTACGTCGGTTACAATGACTGCATCACCACCCGATAACTCGTTTAAGGTTTTGATCACTTCGCCCATTGTCATCATATCTGATGTAGGATTCAGCTCGTCATGGATAACTTCCTTGATTTCTTCTTTTTCAAGATCTCTAAATGCTTGCAACCAAGCGCTATGATCTGCTTTGTTTATTAAAGAGGTCAGCAACGGAAGCGTTTCTTTACAATCGCCCCATACGGGAACCGCTGTCTTCACATTTTTATCAATCTCTGCGGGATCAATATCTAAGTGTATTACTTTAGCCTGTTTCGCATACTTGTCAAGACGTCCCGTTACACGGTCATCAAAACGCATACCTACAGCAATCAGTACATCACATTCATTCGTCATGACATTGGGAGCATAATTACCATGCATACCAAGCATCCCCACATGTTGCGGGTGGTCGGTTTCCAATGCGCTTAATCCCATCACAGTAGTAGCGGCAGGGAAGCCTCCTTTTTCGATAAATGCTTTAAACGCTTCTTCAGCTTTTCCAAGAATGATACCTTGACCGAAAAGGACGAATGGCTTTTTCGCGCTATTAATCAGTTCTGCTGCTTGTTCAATATATTCTTTGCGGACAATTGGAGCTGGTCGATAGCTACGTACGTGGTCACATTTTTTGTAACCTTCGTAGTCGAACAACTGCATTTGTGCATTTTTAGTAATGTCAATAAGTACTGGTCCTGGACGTCCCGTTTGTGCGATGTAGAAAGCTTTCGCTAAAACGCTAGGAATTTCTGTCGCATCAGTCACCTGATAGTTCCACTTGGTTACCGGTGTCGTAATATTGATGACATCCGTCTCTTGGAAAGCATCCGTTCCGAGTAGGGAAGCAAAGACTTGTCCGGTAATACACACGATCGGGTTGCTATCAATCATCGCATCTGCCAGCCCGGTAACCAGGTTCGTCGCGCCAGGCCCGCTCGTTGCAAAGGCAACACCGACATTGCCGGAAGTGCGCGCATAACCTTGTGCCGCGTGGATACCACCTTGTTCATGTCTGACGAGGATGTGGGTTAGCTTTTCGTTGTAATCATACAACGCATCATAAATGGGCATTATGGCACCACCAGGGTAACCAAAAATGGTGTTTACGCCTTCGTGGATCAAAGCCTCCAAGACAGCTTGTGAACCCGTTAGTTGGGTTGTCGTCTGTGTTGTTGTTTCGGCCTTTGTCTCCGTTTTTTCCAGTGTATTCATTGTTTTAAGTAAAAAGTCAAAAGTAAAAAGTCAATAAGCCTATTGAAGTCCCACCATTTTAATTTTTAATTTTTCTCTTTTTAATTTTTTATAGATCCGTTACGCAGCCTTCTGAAGCGTCAGCAACCGTTTTGGCATATTTATATAAAACACCCTTGGTTACTTTTAACGCTGGTTGTACATAGTTCGCGCGACGTTTAGCGATGGTTTCTTCATCCACCTGCAAGTTGAGTTTGTTGTTGACTGCATCGATTTCAATGACGTCATCGTCTTCAACCAAGCCGATTAGACCACCGGCATATGCCTCTGGTGTGATGTGTCCAACCACAAAGCCATGTGTACCACCAGAGAACCTTCCATCGGTGATTAGTGCGACAGAATTGCCTAAGCCTGCACCGATGATTAGGGATGTCGGTTTTAACATTTCCGGCATACCTGGGGCACCGATAGGTCCGGCATTTTTAATCACGATTACATCGCCCGGTTTGATGCGTCCTGACGATACGCCAGCTACAAGTTCATGCTCGCCATCAAATACGCGTGCTGGTCCGGTGAATTTCTCTCCTTCTTTACCCGAGATTTTCGCCACAGACCCCTTTTCGGCTAAATTGCCGTAAAGGATCTGTAGATGCCCTGTTGCTTTGATAGGATTCTCAAGGGGCTTTATGATAGGTTGGTTGTAGTCCATGATCGATTTAACATCCGCCAGGTTTTCTGCCATTGTCTTTCCTGTTACCGTTAGACAATCGCCATGTAATAAGCCTTGATCAAGCAAGTAACGTAAAACTGCAGGTGTCCCGCCGTATTGTTGTAAGTCTTGCATCAAGTATTTACCGGATGGTTTGAAGTCGGCTAGTACTGGTGTTTCGTCCGACATTTTTTGGAAATCATCCTGTGTGATGTCTACGCCTACAGATTTACCGATGGCAATAAAGTGAAGAACCGCATTGGTACTTCCTCCTAGTATGATAATAGCACGAATAGCATTTTCAAAAGCTTTGCGTGTCATGATATCTGAAGGTTTGATATCGCGCTCCAATAGAACGCGGATATATTTTCCAGCATCTAAACACTCTGCTTTTTTCTCTGCTGAGATAGCCGGGTTGGACGACGAGTAGGGAAGGCTCATGCCCAGTGCTTCAATAGCAGAAGCCATAGTATTAGCCGTGTACATACCTCCACAAGCGCCAGCGCCAGGGCAGGTGTGCTTAATGATCCCTTCGTAGTCTTCATCCGAAAGGTTTCCGCATACGCGTTGACCTAATGCTTCAAAAGCAGATACTATATTAAGTTCTTGCCCTTTATAGTGTCCTGGGGCAATTGTGCCGCCGTATACCATAATAGCTGGACGATCTAAACGTCCCATCGCCATAATAGCGCCCGGCATATTCTTGTCACAACCAGGGATCGCAATTAAACCGTCGTAGTATTGTCCGCCGCAAATGGTCTCGATACTGTCTGCGATAACATCGCGGGACACTAAAGAGTAGCGCATGCCGTCTGTTCCGTTGCTCATACCATCGCTGACACCGATCGTACCGAAAGTCAAGCCGACCAGATCATGCTCCCAGACGCCTTTTTTGACGACTTGCGCCAAATCATTCAGGTGCATGTTGCAGGTATTCCCATCATAACCCATGCTGGCAATACCGACCTGCCCTTTATCCATGTCGGCGTCGGTAAGGCCGATGCCGTAAAGCATGGCTTTGGCAGCGGGTTGGGTTTCATCTTGCGTAAAGATTCTACTGTACTTGTTTAAGGCGTTTCCTTGGTCAGATGATGACTTCATAATTCTCTTCTTCTAATACGAGTTGTTTATATTTCCGTTGAATGGTCGCTCCGATTGTGTGCTCCCAATCTTCTTTGTATGTAATATGATCTACTTCTTTTATACCTATTATTTCGGCCGCTGTTCCACAGAGGAAAGCACTATCGGCCTCATGTACATCTTGTAAGGTTAGCTTTTTTTCAATAACCTCGATATGTAGCGCTTTACAGATATCGATAACTGTTTCTCGGGTTATCCCAGGGAATACATGATCCAGTGGCGCCGTATATAATTTGAAATCTTTTTCAATGAATAGGTTCTCGCTGGATGCTTGTGCAATATGTCCTTCTTGATCTAACAACAATGCTTCATCATATCCATTCTTTAAGGCATCGCTCGCTGCTAAGATAGCATTGATATATTGCCCCGATACTTTTGCATCGATACGGAATGATTTAGGGTTTGGGCGTTGAATTTTGGACGTGCATACGCGCAAAAGATTCTGACCTAAGTATGGCCCCCATTCCCAAGCGGCGATCATAATCTTGGATGTCGTTGCGGAAGTAAGATGCATATTGGATCCAGAGAATACCAACGGTCGGATATAAGCCGCCCGTAAATTATTCATCTCTAGTAGCTGATAGGTCTCCGCAACTAATTGCCGAGCATTCCATTGGTAAGGAAGATTGATGGCGTTACACGAATAGGCCAGTCGTTCGAAATGTTCTTCTGCCTTAAATATACGGGTGCCATGGTGTGTGCTATATGCGCGTAGTCCTTCAAAAGCACCATACCCATAATGTAGCGATTGCCCAAATAAGTCTGTCCCGGCTTGATCTGCTTTCACAAACTCGCCATCCAGATAGATGAAAGTGTCTTGATTGTAATATTGCATATAAAATTGATTTTCTTCCTTACGAAAAAGTTTTCCTTACATAGATTTAAATCACTTTTGTTAAGTTAGGTCTATTAAAAATTCTTTACAATAGCAAAAGAAAGTATTTTGAAAAAGTTTAATGTTTTGAATATTCATAATTTATAGTATTTTATTTTGTCAATATGCTTAATTTTGGTTTTTAATTTTTATCAATGTAGACTAAAATTAAAATTGGTATATTTTTTGAAAAATTGATTTTCTAGGTTTTATCTCAAAATTCTTCCTGAAAAGTGCTTTTGGTCACAAAAAGTTGAAAAATAACCTACAAAAAAAGCCCTTAAAACTTGAAGTCTTAAGGGCTTTTGCTTTTCGTATTATGATTCGTTATTCTTCCACGATTCCTTCTGCTAATACGGTAATAACATTGTCCTTAGCTTCCACGACACCGCCTCTAATGACCAGAACGATTTCGTCTTTGCCATTTTGAATAATAATCTTTCCGTCCTCTAAAGTAGATACAATAGCGGCGTGGTCTTTCAAAATTTGGAAAGAGCCAGTACTGCCTGGTACAGTGACCGCAGTTGCTACGCCATCGTAAGCTAATTTATCGGGTGTAATGATCGTTAATTTCATGTGTATTTTTTAAACAGCCTCAGCTAATAGTTTTTTACCTTTTTCAATAGCTTCGTCGATGTTACCAACCAGGTTGAATGCAGCCTCTGGGTACTCATCAACTTCACCATCAATAATCATGTTGAAACCTTTGATTGTATCTTTAATATCAACAAGTACACCTTTCAAACCTGTGAACTGCTCCGCTACGTGGAAAGGTTGAGATAAGAAACGCTGTACGCGACGTGCACGGTGTACCGTTAATTTATCTTCTTCAGAAAGCTCATCCATACCTAAGATAGCAATGATATCTTGAAGTTCTTTATAGCGTTGTAAGATTTCTTTCACACGTTGTGCTGTGTTGTAGTGCTCGTCACCTAAAACTGCTGGTGATAAGATACGTGAAGTTGAATCTAATGGATCCACCGCAGGGTAGATACCAAGCTCTGCAATTTTACGAGACAATACTGTTGTTGCATCTAAGTGGGCAAATGTTGTTGCCGGTGCAGGGTCAGTTAAGTCATCGGCAGGTACGTATACCGCTTGTACAGAAGTAATAGATCCGTTTTTCGTTGATGTAATACGCTCTTGCATTAGACCCATCTCTGTTGCTAATGTTGGTTGGTAACCTACTGCTGAAGGCATACGACCTAGAAGAGCTGATACTTCAGAACCCGCTTGTGTAAAACGGAAGATGTTATCGATAAAGAAAAGTACGTCACGACCTTGGCCATCACCTTCACCATCACGGAAGTATTCCGCTACAGTAAGACCCGATAAAGCTACACGAGCACGTGCCCCAGGAGGCTCGTTCATCTGACCGAATACGAACGTACATTTCGATTCTTTCATCAATTCGTTGTCCACTTTATCCAAAGGCCATTCGCCTTTTTCCATGCCTTCCATGAAGTGCTCACCGTATTTGATAATGCCGGATTCCAACATCTCACGAAGAAGGTCATTTCCTTCACGTGTACGCTCACCTACACCTGCAAATACAGATAGACCACCGTGTCCTTTAGCGATATTGTTGATTAACTCTTGGATTAATACTGTTTTACCTACACCAGCACCACCAAACAAACCGATTTTACCACCTTTAGCGTAAGGCTCTAGTAAGTCGATAACTTTGATACCTGTGAACAATACCTCAGATTCTGTTGAAAGCTCATCAAATCTTGGTGGAACGTTGTGAATAGGACGTCCATTAGTTTTGTCCAAATTGTGGATACCATCGATAGCGTCACCAACAACGTTGAATACACGACCTTTGATTTCTTCACCGATAGGCATTTTAATAGGAGCACCAGTGTCAACAACTTTCATTCCACGAACTAAACCTTCGGTTGCATCCATGGCGATTGTACGTACACGGTCCTCACCTAAGTGTTGTTGAACTTCTAAAACGATACGCTGACCATTGTCTTTTTCAATGTACAATGCATCGTAAATCTTAGGAAGATTTTCATTGTCGGCGAAGTTGACGTCAACTACTGGGCCGATAATCTGCGCTATTTTACCAATATTGGGCATATTATAGGGACTAAATATTTATTAATCAATTTAAAACAGATGCTTATTAGCACCTGGATTTTGGAATGCAAAAATAAGTTATATCTATTTAAAAGCAAAACGGTTATTGATAATTATTTCATTTTTTACACGAAACAGTATGTCTGCCAAACTTTATGTCTATTTAGAATAAGTATATAACATAAAAAAGCCTCTGTAAAGAGGCTTTCGGGTATGTTTTTAAATTACGAACTACCTTTCATCTGTTCGTCGAGTAATTGTCTCTTCAACAGCTGCTCACGTTCCATTGATTTCTTTCGTAACGTTTGTAACTCTTCTTGTAGTTCGTCTACGCTCTTGCGGTGTTCATTAGTGTCTACTTTTGCTTTACGGAAGGAGGCAAGCGTTGCTAGGAAGGCCAATGCGAATACAATTATTAAGGCCCATACCACCATATGGTAGGTGGTTTTAGCGAAGTCAATGCCCAACAGGCTTATACTATCTGTTCTTTTCTGTTCCGTTTCCAACTGTGTGCTTAAGCTGCTTACTGAGTCTTTCAAATTTTTAACTGTACTCACCGAAGAAGAGGAGTTTTGCTTCAAGTCGGAAATCTCCTTCTGATATTTAGAAATAGAGTCTAATACATTTTTACGTATAATCTCGATGTTGGCTTTCCGCACGAGTTTAAAATCTACATCCTGCGATCGGGATAAATTAGTGAGGTTGGTGAATTGATCATTCAGGGTGCCTTGTTGTATGGCATAAGGGAGCATCATTCTATTCTGCGCAAACGATGTCAAGGATAAAAAAGTGAAAGCAAGTAGGAAAAAACGTTGTAACATAAAAAATTTTTGTCTCTAAAGGGTTGTTATCTCTATCTATAAAAACTCGAATATGGTAAAGTTATTGTTTTTTACGGACATATTTGCCGTTAATCATTAATTAAATTTACTCTTATTAAGTAAACCAATTTTTGTATCAATTAGTTTTTGCCGTTGGCCTTTTTATCTACTTTAATTTACTGGCGTATCTGGTATCGGGATGTATTTCACGAATTTAGGAAGCATAGCAAGGTTAATTGCTGTTAGATAATATAGTCTTAATATGCGATAATATAGTTTAGGTCTTGTTATCCATTATCTTCTATCTTTCCGAATTTAAACCATAGCCCGTATTTAAAATGACACGTTGTAATCGATTATTGCTGGCCGCTTTTAGTGGATTGATAGCAAGCCCACTTTTTGCACAACAGTCCGGCTCACAGACTGTTCTTCCTGTAAAAAACACCTATGCTATTTCTAAGGGAGATACCGAACAAGATATTTTGGCAAAGGCCGTTCGTGTAGTGCCTACGAGTAAGCAGTATGCCGCATTACAAGATGAATTTATCGCCTTTATTCATTTTGGACCGAATACATTTACCAAAATGGAGTGGGGAAATGGAAAAGAAGACCCTCGTATTTTTGATTTAAAAAATCTGGACACCGATCAATGGTGCGCTACCATGAGGGATGCGGGAATGAAAAAAGTGATTCTAACAGTAAAACATCACGATGGTTTTGTGCTGTGGCAGAGCCGGTATACAGATCATGGTATTATGTCAACAGGTTTTCGGCAAGGAAAGGGAGATATTTTAAAGGATCTTTCACAGTCTTGTCAAAAGTATGGGTTGAAACTTGGGATTTATTTATCCCCAGCAGATTTGTTCCAAATTGAAAACGAGAAGGGATTGTATGGAAATTTGAGTACGTATAGTAAACGAACTATTCCCCGACGTGTTGAAGGGCGCTCTTTTCAAAATAAAAAGACTTTTGAATTCGATGTCGATGACTACAATGAATACTTCTTAAATCAATTGTTTGAATTACTTACGGAGTATGGTCCTGTACATGAGGTTTGGTTTGATGGTGCACATCCAAAAACAAAAGGTGGGCAAAAGTACAATTACGCGGCCTGGCGCACATTAATTCATACCCTAGCGCCCGAGGCGGTTATTTTTGGTAAAGAAGACATTCGTTGGTGCGGTAATGAGGCTGGCGGAACCCGTAAGACGGAATGGAATGTTATACCTTATGATGCCGATCCTCATAATTTAGAAGGTTTCCGGGACTTAACGGAGGATGATCTAGGTAGTCGAGCACAATTATATACGGCAAAATATCTACATTATCAACAAGCAGAAACCAATACTTCAATTCGAGAGGGCTGGTTTTACCGAGATGATGTATATCAAAAGGTGCGTAGTGCTGATGATGTGTTTGATATCTATGAGCGTTCGGTGGGTGGAAATTCAACGTTTCTCTTAAATATTCCGCCAAATCGGGATGGACTTTTTTCCGCAGAAGATGTAGAAGTGCTGACCGAAGTTGGACAGCGGATTAAGGAAGGTTATTCGACTAATTTGCTTGAGGAAGCGATACAGTTACAACTGAAACTTAGAAGTAATCTATCGACCACTTTTGTGTTGGATCGAGGTCATATCGAGTTCGTGACGAAGAAGCCGATTCGGATTAATCGTTTTGTGCTTCAAGAGGCAATCCAGACACATGGGGAGCGTATTGAAAAACATGCTCTCGATGTTTGGAGAGATGGGAAATGGGAACAAGTTGCGGAAGGAACCAATGTCGGGTATAAAAGGATCTTACGTTTTCCGGTAATTGAGGGAAGTAAGTTTAGGGTGCGGGTTTCTGAGAGCAGGGCTATTCCTGTTTTGTCAAATATAGGAGCTTTTTATGTGCCAGTAAGACCTCCTCAGTTGGCGATCCGAAAAGATGTTAATGGGCAGGTAACGATCGCTCCACAGCGACATGAATTCGGATGGAAGCCACACGGTGAGGATGCGGTTGCCAACCAACAATCTAGCTTTACTATTTATTATACCGAGGATGGAACAAACCCTACATCGAAGTCGCAACAATATACAGGCGCATTTGTACCGCAAGCATCGCGTATTAAAGCGGTTGCTGTGGATGGAGCAGGTATGTTAGGTCCGATGGTCGATGAGACAATCGGTTTTGCCAAAAAACAATGGAAGGTGATTTCCAACAGTAGCGAACGTGCAAAGGCAACAGCCGCAATGGCTATTGATGAGGATCCTGACACATATTGGCATTCTTCCGCGACTGGAGCAACGCAATCAATTG
Organism: Sphingobacterium psychroaquaticum; assembly: GCF_900177625.1. Classification (GTDB taxonomy): domain Bacteria; phylum Bacteroidota; class Bacteroidia; order Sphingobacteriales; family Sphingobacteriaceae; genus Sphingobacterium; species Sphingobacterium psychroaquaticum. The sequence goes on along the minus strand of NZ_FXAU01000002.1, from coordinate 642,604 downwards.
AAATAGATTTAGGTGCTATGTGCGATTTTTCGGCTTTTAGCTATACGCCACAACGAAAACACCCCGAAGGTATGATGGCTAAAGGAAAGTTGTTTACCAGTGTTGATGGTAAGGTGTGGAGTGAGACGGGGAGTTTCGAGTTCGGAAATCTGATTAATGACCCTTCGAAACGAAAACATGTGTTTTCAGGTAAAGTAAGAGCTCGTTATGTTCGTTTAGTGTCGACAGAAATTACGGGGAACGGAAATTCATTGAGTATGGCAGAGCTGGACTTTTATCCATAGTGATATTATGACCTTTTTAGCGCTGTTCAGGTAAAATAGTTTAGGAATCTTGTTAATCCAGTGTTAGTTTATAAAGAAATTATAAACTATTTTTAGCATTACTAAACATCGTGAATTAAACCTTATCTATTTATGATAATGTGTTGGTTTTTTGAAATTGACACGGCAGTGGTGTTTAGGGAAAAATGGATAGGTAAGCCTTTGACCAATTATAAAAAGAATGAAAAAACGAGTTTTAGTTATTGTTATAATTTCAATTCTGGTTGTTTTTGCTGGATTTTTTTTCGTGCAAAGTGAGACGCCAGTTGATTTTAGCGCTGATGTAAAACCTATCTTGAATAAGCATTGTATTTCTTGTCATGGCGGGGTGAAGAAAAGCGGTGGTTTTAGTTTGCTTTTTGAAAATGAAGCTTTTGCAAAAGCGGAATCTGGAAAACCGGCGATTATTAAAGGGGATGCTGAACACAGTGAGTTTTACAAGCGCTTGTTGAGTGATGATCCAGAGTTGAGGATGCCTTACAATGCACCTGCACTAGCTCCTGAGGAGATTGATATTCTGAAACGATGGATTGATGAAGGGGCCAAGTGGGGCGAGCATTGGGCTTATACCTTGCCGGAAGAAGTGACGGTACCCAAGCCTTTTTCTTTTGCCCGATTGTTGGGGATGAATCCCACCGGAATCAGCAATAACATAGATTATTTTGTTCAAGATAAATTCGATGAAAAAAAAGTTTCCTTTGCCGAAGAAGCGGACAAGCCAACGCTTTTGCGCAGGGTGTATTTAGATTTAATTGGTGTACCGCCTACGCTCGCTGAAGTCGACGCTTTCGTGAACGACGATCGGGATGATGCTTATGAGCGTCGCGTTGATAGCTTGTTGACACGTAGTCAATATGGCGAAAAATGGGCTGCCTGGTGGTTGGATATGGCCCGGTATGCGGACACGAAGGGATATGAAAAAGATGGATCAAGACAGATTTGGGCTTACCGGGATTGGGTGATCAAAGCTTTTAATAAAGACATGCCTTTTGACCAATTTACCATTGAGCAGTTGGCCGGTGATTTGCTCCCGGATCCTTCTAAGGATCAGTTAATTGCTACAGCTTTTCATCGTAATACCATGAACAATGATGAAGGAGGAACAGATAGTGAAGAATTTCGTGTGGCATCTGTACTGGATCGGGTTAATACCACATATCAGGTATGGCTCAGTACAACATTTGAATGTGTACAATGTCACAGTCATACGTATGATCCGTTTAAATTTGAAGAGTATTATAAATCAGTTGCTTATTTCAATAATACCCGTGACGAAGATACACAAGGCGATCATCCGAAGTTGCGGTTCTATAAAGCCGAGGATGAAAAGCGAGTGGATAGTATTAAAAATTGGTTAGGGCACAGTGGGGCCAAGGATCTACGGCATTCTGCCGACTTGTTTCTGCATACCTTGGAGCCAAAGATTCATGCACATTATAGCGATAAACTAGTTAATGCGGCGCTCTATGATACCAAATGGCTGGGGGTGCGGCATGGAGGCAGTGCGAGACTGCGTGATGTGACACTGACCGGAAAAAAACAATTGTACTTAAACTACTGGACTTCTCTGTCGGGAGGCTTTATGGAAATACGTAAAGGCGACCTCCATGGACCTGTGGTACTACACACGGAGTTAGCGCCTACGAATGGTCGACAAGCGGTGGTGTTTGATTTGACCGACGTTGCGCAAGGTAGAGGTGATCTTTATTTGGTTTTTAAAAATGCAACAGCTGGAAAAGATCAACCTGTCTGTATGATCGAGTGGTTTGCTTTTCGGGAGGCATTGCCACCGGGACAAGAGCAATTAAAGATGCAACAGACTTTTTTGAGCTTAATCAATACCCACCCAGAGTCCGTACCCGTTATGATTGAGAATCCCGAAGAGATGAAACGGAAGACCCATATTTTTGAACGCGGGAATAGATTGACGCCAGGCAAAGAAGTCACTCCGGCCGTGCCTGCTATATTGAATGACTTTCCGAAAGGCGAGCCTAATAACAGACTGGGTTTTGCGAAGTGGATTGCGAGCGAAGAGAACCCGTTAACGGCGCGTACCTTGGTTAATCGGGTCTGGGCACAATTATTTGGGCGAGGTTTGGTGGAGCCGCTAGGGGATATGGGAACGCAAAGTAATCCGCCGATTCATCGGGCGCTTTTGGATTATCTCGCTTTTGATTTTATGCAGGCCAAGAAGTGGCAAGTAAAAGGTCTGATAAGAGAAATAGTCCTTTCTTCAACATACAAACAATCTTCGAATATGCAGACGAAGGATGCGCAAAAGGATCCAGAAAATATGTATTTCGCCCGTGGTCCTCGGTTTCGGTTATCAGCGGAACAGATTCGTGATCAAACATTGGCAGTAAGCGGTTTGCTGAGCCAGAAAATGTATGGTCCTTCGGTTATGCCTTTTCAACCAGATGGGGTTTGGATGACAGTATCTAGTGGAGAATCCTGGACGAAAAGCGAAGGGGAGGATCAATACCGGCGTGGAATTTATACCTTCTTGAAGCGAACCAGTCCGTATCCTTCTTTTATTTCCTTTGATGCATCCAGCAGAGAGGTTTGTTTGGTGGATCGTATCCGTACAAATACGCCATTGCAGGCGCTCACAACACTGAATGATCCGGTATATCTGGAGGCGGCCAAAGATCTGTCGCAATTGATGGAACAAGATGGAAATGGAGATACCAAACGTGCTGTCGAGGCAGGGTATAAACGTATCATGCTGAAGACGCCCACTACGGAAAAAGTCCAAGCGTTGGAAAAGCTGTACGCAAATGCGGTAAAAGATTTTGGGAAAAGACCCGAAGCAGCGGCCTTGTTCTTTGGAGATGATTCTCGTGGCCTGTCTAAGGAGAAGTTAATTCCAAAGGCGGCATTTATGGTGGTGGCGAATGCCCTGTTGAACTTAGATGAATTTTTAACCAAATCATAAGCGAGCGATGAAAAACATGGATAAGTTGTTTAAGGAGCTTGAGCGGCAGCAGTTACAAGCGGTTACGCGCCGCCATTTCCTAAAAGATTGTGTAGCGGGTATCGGGAGTATCGCCTTAGGAAGCTTTTTGGCCAGTTGCGGTGGAAATACTATGGGAGGTGGAGATGCTTTTGATCTGAATGCACTCAATCCGTTGATCCCACGGGCACCCCACTTCCCCGGAAAAGCGAAGAGCGTGATTTATCTGCATATGGCAGGAGCACCTTCACAACTGGAGCTGTTTGATTATAAACCGACGCTGCATAAATTACATAATCAGCCCTGTCCGGAATCCTTGCTTGCGGGAAAGACATTTGCATTTATTCGGGGTGTACCTAAGATGTTAGGTCCGCAAGCAACTTTTAAGCAATATGGGCAAAGTGGGGCTTGGATTTCGGATCACTTGCCACATTTCAGTCAGGTTGCCGATGATGTAAGCTTTTTAAAAGCAATCCATACGGACCAGTTTAATCACGGGCCAGCGCAACTTTTTATGCATACGGGGAGCGCACGTTTAGGTCGACCAAGCATTGGTTCGTGGGTTACTTATGGTCTTGGTTCAGAGAATAGCAATTTGCCCGGTTTTGTCGTCCTCACTTCGGGCGGAAAAACACCTGATGCGGGAAAAAGTGTTTGGGGATCCGGCTTTTTACCATCCGTTTATCAAGGTGTGCAATGTCGATCTAAAGGCGATCCTGTATTATATATTGCCGATCCAGAGGGTATGGGAAGAGATTTAAAGAAGCAGGCAATCGATGCGATCAATGAAGTTAATAAAGAGGAGTATAATACCTATAAAGATCCGGAAACCTTATCGCGTATCGCGCAGTATGAAATGGCATATAAGATGCAGGTTGCAGTACCGGAAGTGATGGATATAAGCAGCGAACCCGAATATATCCATGAGCTGTATGGTACACAACCAGGACAAGAATCTTTTGCAAATAACTGTTTGTTGGCACGTAAACTTGTTGAGCAAGGTGTTCGTTTCGTTCAACTTTTTGATTGGGGATGGGATAGTCATGGTACCGATTCTTCCACATCGATTGATCTGGGTTTTCGGAATAAGTGTCGTGAAATCGATCGTCCCATGACGGCGTTACTTATGGATCTCAAACAGCGGGGCCTTTTGGAGGAAACACTTGTGGTCTGGGGCGGTGAGTTTGGACGTACACCGATGCAAGAGAATCGCGATAATAGTGATATGCCGTTTCTAGGTCGCGATCACCATACCGATGCGTACACCATTTGGATGGCAGGAGGAGGGGTAAAGCCCGGGATTACGTATGGTGAAACGGATGAGATTGGTTTTACTGGCGTGTCAGGAAGAGCCTCGGTGCATGATGTACATGCTACCATGCTTCATTTGCTTGGTTTTGATCATGAGAAGTTTACCTATGATTTTCAAGGGCGTCCGTTCCGTTTAACCGACGTGGAAGGAAATTTAATTAGTGCTGTTGTTTAAAAAATAATCAATGAAATATTCCTTTATTATACTCTTGATGTTGTTCTTGTGCATGACAAGTAGTGCGCAGAATCAAGACCGATTGAAAGTCAAAATCTATTGCACCAACTGGGGAATGGCAGAGCCGTGGGATAGCTTTTGTGCGAAGGTAAAAGATGCCGGATTTGATGGCATTGAAACCTGGTTGCCCGGTTCGGAGTCTGAACTCCGTGACATGAAAGCGGCACTAAAAAAACATGACTTATCCTTAGGTTTGTTGAGTGGGGGTGGAGGTCGAACCTACAGTGAATATCTCGTTAGTTTTTCCAAAAACTTAGAGACGGCGTTAGCTATGAAGCCCGATTATGTTAACTGTCATACAGGGAAAGACTATTATACCTTTGAAGAGAACAAAAAGCTAATTGATGAAGCAACAAAACTGAGTGAAAAATATGATTTGCCTGTTTACCACGAGACGCATCGTGGGCGGTTTAGCTTTGCCGCACATGTTACAAAAACGTTCTTAGATCAACTTCCGAAGCTGCGTCTTGCCTTGGATATTTCGCATTGGTGTAATGTTCATGAGTCCTTACTTTCGGATCAGAAAGAGACGATGGAGCAGGCACTACAGCGAACAGGGCATATTCATGCCCGTGTTGGTCATCCGCAGGGACCGCAGGTTAACGATCCTATGGCACCAGAATGGAAGAGTACGCTGGAGCAGCACCTTGCATGGTGGGATGAAGTGGTCCGCATTCATAGAGAAAAGGGACAAAAGGTGTTGACGATAACTACGGAGTTCGGGCCAGCGGGTTATCTGCCTACTTTACCCTATACCCAGCAACCTGTCGCCAGTCAGTGGAATATTAATGTAGCGATGTTAAAAATTTTGAGAGCACGATATAACTAATGGAACTGTTTTTGGAGGAACTAAGGGAGTTTATCGGGCGATCCCATCCGATATTTGTGCATTTGCCGATAGGTATGTTAGTGGTTGCTTTTTGTATGGCTCTTTTTGGCCGACAGGAAAAGTATCAATCTATACAACCGGCCATTCCGTTTGTTTTACTTTTAGGGAGTATCGCCGCGTTCGTAGCCGCGATCACGGGATATTTACTATCGTTACGTGGTGGTTATGATGTGAAGATATTGGGCTTTCATCAATGGCTTGGAATAGCCGTTGCGGTGATTTCCATATTCTTATATAGGCTTTATCGTGTCGCTGCAACCGAAGGTCGGGTTAAGCGATATCGATTTGCCGTGTTTAGCGTGTTGATGCTGCTCGTAGGAGTGACAGGACATTTTGGAGGGACGTTAACACATGGAGCTGGTTATTTTACGGATGCTTTGCCTACGGCGGTAAAGGATTTTTTAGGGTATAAAGTTGCAGACGTGGAACTGGCACCCATTGAAAACGTTCAAGAAGCTTTGGTGTATGAAGCTATCGTTGCCCCGATCTTGAAGCAACGGTGTCAAAGCTGTCATGGGGAACGTAAGAAAGAAGGAGGTTTGGCACTGCATTCGAAGGAGGCTATTCTTACGGGGGGCGATGGAGGCAAGGTGCTGCTGGCGGGTAAGATGACGGAGAGCGAACTGTATGCGCGATTAGTGCTGCCAGAGGGGCATGAAGGACGGATGCCCCCCAAAGGGAGAACGCCAATATCGGGTGATCAGATTAAACTCATTGGCTGGTGGATAGCGCAAGGAGCAAGTTTCTCTGGAAAGGTAAGTACCATGCAACAGCCAGCGGAAATGAAACAAGTCTTGGCTAACCTGGAAAAAGGTAAAGCAGCTGAACTTACGATGGAGTATGCCGAGCTACCCGAAGCTCCGACGTTACCTGAAGATCTAGTGAAAAGTCTTCAAGCAAGAGGCATAAAGGTGTTGCCTGTAGCTGCAAATAGCAATTATGTGGTAATTAATGCTATAAATTATCCCGAGTTTTCTGCGAAAGATATGACTGATTTGTTGCATATAAAAGAACATATCGTACAGTTGAAGTTGGGTAAAACGGCAATTAAAGATCAAGATTTAGCGAGTATGACAAAAATGCCGTATCTCCGAAAATTACACTTGGAACATACCAAGATATCGGATGAAGGCCTAAAACAACTGAAAAGTAGTCCTTCACTCGCGTATATAAATCTATTCGCGACAAATATTAGTGACGCCGGGTTAGATTATTTGGCGGAGATTAAAAGTCTTAAAAAAGTATATGCATACCAAACAAAGATAACACCTGTGGGAATTGAAGGGTTGCGAAAGAGTCATGTGGAAGCTTATGTCGATTCCGGGAAATATCAACTCCCTTTTCTAGTTTCAGATACAATTCAATATTAAACGTTAGGAAGGTATCCAAAAAGGCAATAAATTGTTATGTTGAGCATGCCTGCGGTAGGCAGGCTCGTCGAAACACACAATTTATTGCCAAAAGTGTTACTTATCCTTCGACCGCCGACCTTATCTGGAGCGGTTCCGGAGGATCGCAAAAAGAAGCGTTTTTAGATACCTTCTTATACGTTTTAATTAGTCGTTTAAACGACGAATTATTTCGATCATTTCTTTAGGTTGATTGATTAGCTGATCGAATTTGTATGACGCCAGTTCGGCTTCGGTATGTGTACCATATAAAGAACCTACGGAGTACAATACGCCTGCACTTGCTGCAGATTGTAGGTCTGATGGTGTATCTCCTAAGTTAATGACGCTTTTAGGGTCGTCAATCAGACATTTTGCCATGGCTAATTGAATCATTTCGGGAGCAGGTCGTCCATTTTTAACGTCTGAACTAGCGATGGAACAGTTGATGATATTTTCCGGTGTATTGATAAGGCTCATATACGATCCATCCAAACCTTTATCCCATCCGAGTTTTGCTAGGATAATGTCGGTTACCTTACGGTAGAATCCGGTGGTTAGCGCGATTTTAATGCCTTGGCTACGGCAAAATTCGAAAACGTCCAGAACACCGTCATACGGTTGTGCGCCATGGGTATTGTAGTGTGCTTCTAACGTGTTACAAAAAAAATCGTAAGAGGCTTTCACCTTAGCGGAATATTCGGGGTGATCTTCACCTAATTCTTCTCTCCAAATGGTCTCAAAAACGAGTATTTTAGACCACCCCATCATACTGTTTATCTTTTCTGTTGAGATGGATAGGTTTGTCGCTTGAATAGCTTCAAAGAAACACTTTTCAACTTCACGTTCATCACGTACGGTGGTTCCGGCCATATCAAAGACGGCTAATTTAATTTTACTCATGATGTATAGATTCTTTATGTTTTACAAATGAAATGATAATAGCACAGGTCAAACAGATGACCGCAACCAGCAGAAAAATGTTGTTGGTGTTCCCGGTGTGGTCAATAAGTTTTCCAAAAAGTGGCTCTCCTATTGCCGCGAAGACATAGGCAAACATGTTCATAACGCCAGTTCCGGTCCCTACGAGTTGAGTGCCTAATAGATCGGGGCTAAAGGTCCAGAAGTTAGCTTGGGGCCCATAGACAAAGAAACCTGAGGCAAACATGAGGGTTCCGATAAGCACATGGTTGTGGATCGGGGTGAGGTAGATGAGGAACGCTAAACCGCAACTGATTAGCATCCCCGCACGAATCGATTTACTTCTATTTTTACGAAATAGAATATCCGAAATGTAACCGAATGAAACAGCTCCGAATGCCATGCCAATGGGAATCAATAAAGTAAGCCACAGATTTCCATTAGACTCTTTGTAGTTGCTGCCAAGAAAATGGATTGGGACCCAGAAAATGAGCCCATATCGAGCCATACTTTGGAAGCCGATCGCGAGTGAGGCGATCATAAAACTTTTTGTTTGAAAGACTCTTTTGTATGCATCTTTCCATCCAATTTTCTCTTCTTGATCTTTTGCGCTGCTATGTGTTTTTAGGTCGTAACCTTTTAGACGTGGGTGACTGTATGCAATAAGGAGAAAGACAACCAAGGCCGCAAGTAAAAAAAGTATAGGATATCTAAATAGGGTGCGCCAGCTTTGATCTTGCTGTACAAGGAGCAAAGCCATTAAGAACGTTAATACCGAGGAGCTTCCTGCGGCCATGGTGTAAAAACCAAACGCTCGCCCCCGCTCAGCGGGCCCCCACCAGTTTGCAATCAATTTACTGCCTGCTCCCCAGGCCATTGACTGGAAATAGCCATTTAAAGTCCAAAGAACAAGAATAGACTCGTATGATGATGAAAAACTTATCGCTAGATTGCAGCAAATCGATAGAGTGCCACCCGTTAATATCATCATTTTAGGCTGTAGTCGGTCTGCCAGGTTTCCATTGATAAGCTGTCCTAATGCATAGCCAAGTAACATGGAGAAGCTAATCCAACCGATTTGTTCAAAGTTTATGCCCAGTTCAGCCGACATTCCCTTTGCCGCCCATCCGAAATTGTGACGGCCTGTATAAAAGAATAAATAACAAAACATGGTGGCGAAAAGCATCGTCCATTGATCTTTTCGAAATAATTTATTGGTTTCCATGTTTGTTTACTGTGCTTTTGGGATGTATATGCCCGTGCGAATAGGTTTCTTCTGCAACGCAAAGTGAAAGGCTTCATTTGCTTCATCGAGTGGAAAATCCTGCTCAATAAGGGAGGCAAAAGGATACTTTTTTACATGTGCTAAAATAAAGTCTACAGCGAAATCAAAGTCTGCATAGTTATAGTTATGAAGTCCTTGGATGGTCAACATCTTTCGAATCACCTGCTCTGCGCTAATGCCGATTTTTGGCTGTTTGAAAACAGCGCCGACAAATACTGCTCGGCCGTATAAGGTCAAGCTATCCACACCATTTTCCATAGCCTGCGGCGAACCGCTCATATCAATGAATCGATCTACGGGATGCTCGCTGAATAAGGGGGATGGATCGGATAGTTTATTGTTGACGGTATGTGTAGCACCAAATTCTTTGGCCAGCGTAAGACGATTCTCGTCAATATCAGAGGCGATAATAACATCAGCTCCGAGCTCCTTGCACATGGCTATCGTCGTTAAGCCTAACAATCCTATACCTGCCACATGGACTGTTTTTCCGGAGAGCGATCCCGCTAGTCGAATGGCTCCTGCGGAAGTGGCTATGGCACAGTTTATTGTCGCTGCAATAGCTTGTGGGAAATCTGATGGAAGGATCCGGATATAGGTATACTTCCGAAGTATAATATGAGTCGCCAAACCTCCGTGGAAATTATCAGTCTCTGTAATTTGCCGATGCCCATATTTATAGATGTTACTGTTTTTTTGTGGTGTTTCGGTCTGGTATTCTTTACTGTTTGGGTCGCTAGAAAATACGGTCCAGGTAATTAAGTCGCCAACCTTAAGCGGAACACCACGTGCATCTTTACCGGGATGTGTTGGTGATATAGCCGCAATTGTACCAACGATTTCGTGTCCAAGAATGGTAGGACAGGGCTCTTGACGCAAACCACAGTACGTGTGGAGATCACTACCACATAAAGCAGCATATGAGATACGCACCAAAATTTCACTATCTGCTAGCGAAGGTAAAGTCGTTATTTGTTTTCTAAGCGGGGTATTTGCCCGGTCGAATACGTAATATGTTCCTGTTGTTTCCATTCTGTCTAGTAAAGATATAAAAGTTATGCAATACTAAACAATGTTTATTTATGCTATATTTTATTGAGATTAAGTTTTTGTTAAATTTTAAACCCGATGTTATCGTAAAGTTAATATAAGGAGACTTAATAATTTGGTTATCTTTCGGACATTTAAAAGAAATTTATCTAAGTTTGAAATAGGTATGGAAGATAATACAATATTTAAGATCAGTTCAAAAATTAAGGAGATCCGTAAGGAAAAGGGTATTACTATTCAGGAATTGGCTGATAGGGCTGGTGTTAGTAAAGGATTGATTTCCCAAATTGAAAACAATCGGACTGTTCCCTCACTACTGGTTTTGGTAAATATTATTAGCTCGTTGCATGTAGATTTAAATGATTTTTTCAAAGATTTTAAATCGGGAGAGGAGGCAGGTCCTATTGTCGTACGGAAGAAGACAGATTATGAACCTTTTGAAAAGGAGCAAGCGGTAGGCTTTCACTACAATCGTATTCTAACGACATCGATGGACAGCTCCATGTTGGATATTGTTTTATTAGAACTAGTTCCTGATGCGGTTCGACCTATGGTAGAAACGGAGGCATTTGAATATAAATATATTGTTAAAGGCACTGTCGAATATATCTTCAATGGTAAGACGGTGACTTTGGAAGAAGGAGACTCTATTTTCTTTGATGGCCGTCTCTCGCACACCCCCCGAAATATCGGCCGCACGAATGCATTAATGCTGATCGTGTATTTCTTCGAGCAAAACCGTAAATAAGTCGTTGTTTAAGATTTGTAAACAAAAATTAACGAATTCTAAGATTTAGTCCTATAATTAATGCAAAATTAACACTTAAGTTTACTTATATTAAAAATATGTTTATACTTTTGATACTGCGCACGGTAATGTGCGTAACCTAATTGTAAAAGCATTAATGAAAAAACTAATTACATCTATCACCTTTTTATGCGCTGCATTTTTTGTTTTTGGTGCGCCACCTAAAGGTAAACGAATCGTTATGATTTCGCTGGACGGTATTTCTGTCGCAGGTTTTGAAAAGGCACATACCCCTAACTTGGATCGGTTAATTGCTGAAGGGTCGCTTTCCATGAGCACTAGAGTTGTGATGCCGTCCGTGACGCTTCCCAATTGGACGAGTCATCTTACAGGTAGTGGACCAGAGCAACATGGCATTGTTGATAATGGATGGCAGATCGACAAGATTAAGCTTCCATCTGTTGTTAAAGATGAGCAAGGGTATTATCCATCGGTGTTTACTGTTGTTAAAAAAGAGGTGCCTCGGATTAAAACGGCTTTTTATTATAACTGGATAAACCTATTCTATCCCCATAATAAGAAAAATTTTGATGAGGTAAGCTATTTAGAAGACGATGCCTATATCCAAAATTATACGAAAGCATTTGACTTTATTGTAAAGAACAAAAAAGACCCAACATTGGTATTTCTTTATTCTGTGCATACCGATCATGCGGGGCATAAACATAAATGGATGTCCCCAGAATATATTAAATCTATTGAAGAAGCTGACATACAAATCGGTCTGTTTTTAGATAAATTAAAAAAAGAAAACCTATATGAAGATACGCATTTTATGTTCTTGTCAGACCATGGAGGAATTGAGTTTGGTCACGGTGGGGTTACGGTGGATGAAATGATCGTTCCCTGGGGTATTACCGGACCAGGAATCAAAAAAGGTTTTAAAATCGAGCAACCCAATAATACGGTCAACACGGCATCGACAATTTTATACCTGCTAGGCGTAAAACAACCCTTAGCATGGACCGGTCAGGTACCATTATCTGTCTTTAAATAGAAAAGCGACAAGATCTGTAGACCATTGTTACCATAAAAAAAGCGACCGCCCTTGTTTGTGTAGGTGGTCGCTTCTTTTTTTATGGTATGCTTACTTTATTTGATCTGAGGTTTTATGGTATGAGCCCGCTAACGTTGCTCCTCCGGAACAATAATAATGTAATATTCCCTCATCTTGCTGGTTCAAAGGGGATATCGTAACGGATGTATCACTGAAAGTGAATAGTACCGGTTTTTCCTGTAGCAATGCTTGATAAACATTTGCTTTTACACGTTTAGCCGGTGTGGGATCCAGTGTACATGTCGGTTTTTTTACATCGGTTCTTGAGTGAACATAAACGGAAATCGTACTATCTGTTGTCGTCTCCACAGAAATCCCTACCCAATCATATCCTTTGCTTCTGTTCTGGTAGCCTTCGCTTACATAATTTCCATTAACAGCTTGTGTAGGTTCGACAGATTGTGACATATTACTGTCTGCCAGGTCGTAGGTACTTGTTGTGGAAGTCGTTTCTTTCCCAGATTGTTGGTTGCAGCTGATCAACCCCGCCAACAAAAGGCCCATTGAGGCTAGTGTTTTTAATCTGTTCATTTTACTGTATTTAAAGTATTTTAATCAGTTCAGCAAAATTTCGTCCAATTTTAAATCATATTTTAAAATCTAGGCTTAAGGTGTCACTTTGCTTTTCTCCTGTTCTAATAGATCCTGTAATTCCTTTACTATTTTAGGATGTTTATCCGCTAGATTTACCTTTTCTCCGATATCTTCTTTGAGATTGTAAAGCTGTGGTTGCTGGTTGTTGCCCAATTCCGTGTCTGTAGATGCATCGTAAGCGCGACCATTGCTGGGGGCAATATACTTCCAGTGATCTTTAACAACGGCTAATGTGCCCGCATGTTCTATTAAATAATCACGACCTTTTTCATGCTTCCCTAGAAGTGCTGGAACGATTGGTTTACTATCGATCGCTTCTTTCGGTACAGATTGTCCAAGTAATTGAGACATAGATGCTAATAAGTCTATCTGACAAACTAAGGCGTCCGATACATGATTCCTGTTAACACCAGGTCCGCTGACAATAAAAGGGACGCGTGTGCCGCCTTCGAATATACTATATTTCCCACCTCGAAGGGGGCCTGCTGCACGATGTCCTTCGCCGCGGGCGACGGCCTCATCTTGGTAACCGTCATCAATAACCGGCCCATTATCACTAGAAAAAATGATTATGCTTTTGTCTGCAATACCTAATAACTCCAATTGATCCATGATTTTTCCGACCGTCCAATCTAATTGAAGAATGGCATCACCGCGATAACCTAAGTCGCTCTTCCCTTTAAAGAATGTTGCTGGCATACGTGGTACATGTGGTTCTGTTAAGGCAAAAAACAAGAAAAATGGTTGTGTTTTATTATCCTCAATAAACTGTTGTGCTACGGACAAGAATGTGGTGGATACTTCTTCGTCAACCCATCGCGCTTTAGTTCCTCCCGTCATATAACCGATGCGTCCGATACCGTTTACAATGGTATTGTTATGCCCTTGACCGGGGGAAGACTGCTTTTTAAGGAGCTCCGGATGTTCTTTGCCCGTAGGGTCGTTGCCCACTTGTTTCTGGTAGTTGACCTGTATCGGGTCATTAGGATCTAGCCCTACTACACGGTGGTTTTCCATAAAAACGGTCGGTACGCGATCGGCCGTCGCAGGAAAGATAAAAGAGTAATCAAAACCGACATCATTAGGCCCAGGTTTGATGGGTTCGTTCCAGTTTTTTTCTACTTGTGTTCCCAGACCTAGGTGCCACTTGCCAACAACTGCTGTTCGATAACCGGCTTGTTTAAAGATTTTTGGTAATGTTGGTTTGTCTGTTGGAACAATCAGTTTAGCATCGCCCGGGAGTACACCGGTGCCTTGCTGCCGCCATGGGTAGCGCCCCGTCATGAGTGAAAACCGAGAGGGTGTACAAGTGGCAGAGGTGCTATGGGCATTTGTAAAGCGCGTACCGGATTTAGCTAGCCGATCTAGGTTTGGAGTTTGTATTTTCTTTGCACCATAACTGCTTACATCACCGTAACCAAGGTCATCTGCGTAGATAATTATAACATTTGGGGTATTCGTTTTCTGCTGTGCAGAGCCGATCGATATATTGAAAAATACAAGTATCCAGATAGGGAAAAGTCGACGTTGAAATATGCTGTTCTGGGTCATAATATTAGATGTATTAGGGTGTTCTAAGTTACGTATTTAGATGTGTCTCTTTGGATTATCTTTCCATCTTAGCTATTTTTAGCCAAACGATTGCACCGGTTTAAAGTCAATCTTTACGTGTCTGTTTATATCAATGTGTAGCGATACGCATTTAGAATTAAACCTTGAGCTCCTCCTCTAAGACTATTTTTTCCCCCTTTTTAAGTTGGATATATAATAGCCCATTTTTGTGGAGACTTATTTTCTTTCCTTGTTTAGCTTGAAGTTTTCCGGGATACATCAGGGTGAAGGTTCCTGGCGCTGTGGCAAGCACTTCAATGTGGGTTCGTTGAGCTTTTATGCGAGCAGCGCTTACCAGAAAGCCGCCCTGTGTCCGTAGGTTTTCAAACGCAACATTTTCCCATTGTGACGGGATTGCGGGAAAGATTTCTACGTATCCTGGTTTACTCTGGATCAGTAATTCGTGTACACCTTGTGCAAAGGCGAAATTTCCTTCTAAGGTAAATGGACGGTAGGTATAACCAGAATATTCTCCACCTTTTTGATCCCCATTTAGGTGAAAGGAGTTAACCGAACAAAAGTTGCTAGCAAATTTCTGTAAGTTGGCGACAGCCTGTTGGCTCTGTTTAGCACGAGCATGTAGGCAGGCAATCCACGAAAAAGAGTAGCCAACCCAAGCGCGTGTTCCGAGCTTTTCGAGGTGAGTAAGTGACTGTTCTATTATCGTTTTGTCTTCTATTTTGTTTATATCCAGTTGAGCAAGTGGATATATAGCCATATAGGGAGACATATGGCGGTGCGAGTGTTCCATTGGTTTATCAACGGCCACGAGCATACCTGTCTGGTTAAGTGCATATGGCGGTAACTCGGCTTTTGTAATTAACCACTTTTTTGCTTCTTCCTGTTGGCCAACTGCTTCATTGATTTCGGCTGCTGCAGAAAAAAGAAAATGTGCTAAACCTAAATCAAAATTAGTCCAGTCCGGAAACCAGGCGTTGATACTGTTATCATTGTATTCAGGACTGCTGCTCAACGGGAGATAGCGTTTCCCATTTTTAAGGAATGTAATATTCTTCAGGAAGGTGGCAGATTCGATGATATAGGGATAAGCTTGTTTTTTTAAGAATTCGGAATCCATGCTGTATTTCCACTGCCAGTAGAAGTGCTGTGCCGTCCATGCGCTTACCGTAGGGGAAAGCGAATATTGTATCCAGCCGCCCATTGGGTAGCCATTGAGCGTTAATACGCCGGGAATATTTAGGCCGCTTACACCAAAATACTGTTGGGTGTATTCCAAGTTCGCTGGACGTACTTTCCAAAGCCAGTCCGTATAGGTTTTGGCTTCTTCAAGTCTATTGGCAGTGTACGCTGGCCAGTAGCTCAGTTGTGTATTCAAGTCGTTATGGAAATCTCCTTTCCAAGGAGGGAGTCCGCCATTATCAGCTGTCCAAACGGCTTGTAGTGTAATAGCGGGAGCACCGTTTCGTGCGGAAGAGCCCAACTTGTAAAGTTCGAGATAATATTGACGTTCCAAGAGCTCATCTGGAATTTGGATGCCGGATTTTGACCAATAGTTTGCCCACCAGTTCTCATGCGTGCGGCGCAACGTAGGGGCACTGATCTGTTTTATTTCTTGGGAGAGGTCTGCCTTATTGTTGTTAGCGATGGTCCATAGTCCAATTATTTTAGTCGGGGATATCATGCGCCATTCCAGGAGCACTTCAAAGTATCGACCATCATAGGTTGTTTGGTGAATGCGTTGCTGATTGGCGGAACGTTCTATTTGTCCCCCTTTATAACCTAGGCGTGTAAGGCTCTGTCCACTTACCACGCTTACCGCTTTACCATCATCGTTTGCAGCTTGATACGTATGGGGTACCAAAGTTGGAGTGGCTAAGGTGGCTGTGGGGCCTTCGATCTCAAAGTAACCAATGGGCTGTGTTGCATGCACAAAGTTGGTGAAGATGGTGCCGTTATCAAAGGTTAAAGTATGTGTTGCGGTGTGTATATCTAGGGTATTAGAAATAACTTTGCCTAGGGAAGGTAAGTTGAATGTCAATGCTGCGGCCGGAAGCTTAGTTGGGTAAGGGTAGGTGTCATATGGACTGTCTCCCCATTTTTGAGCTGCAGCATAGGTTTTGTTTTTTACTTGTTCGGTCACCCATTCAAAAGTATGCTCCTCTATAGGAAAAGCTTTCCGTTCGTCCCATAAGTCGGCTCTATCCAATGATAAACGAATGGTGTTTTCTTTATCCCAGATAAGGGCGCCTATCATGCCGTTGCCTAGTGGGATTGCTTCGTCCCATTGCTTAGCAAGATCCTTAAAGGAAAGGTTATAGGTTTTTGATTTCTGTGCGAAAAGAGAAAGACCTATTATAGACAATACGAAAGACAGAAAGATAGATTTCATGATTAGATTTTGTAAAAGTGAGACAATATACCTTATATAGAATCTGTTGACTACAACAATTTTTCCAATTTCTGCTACTAAATTATCAAGGTTTTGGTTTCGTTTGTTTATTGATTGCGTTGCGGGTGCGAATGAAACCCCATGGTAACGAGGCTGATGCCCGTCTATGTCAGCTTCCGTTTTCGGATACAGGAATGGAACGATAGGGGGCGTATCGAACGCTTTTTTAGATGGAGTATCTGTAATCGGCGATACTTGCGTATTCCTATTGTCCGATAAAGCATGATTTCTAACGGTCATGAACCTATTAGTAAGCAATAGAGTTGAACTGGGATATCGAAGGAATGTTTAAATTGATGCCGGTGTATAGTTTGTTTTTATATTCCGAGGGTGTTTCCCCTTTGATGGATTTAAATATTTTATTGAAGTTCGATATGGAATTAAAACCGCATGCATAAGCGATGTTGGTTATTTGCTCTTGGTTGCTTGCAATCAACTTGCACGCTTGACTCACCCGAACCTCGTTGACGAACTGTATAAATGTTTTTTGCGTGCGAGAGCGAAAGTAACGACAGAAAGCAGTTTTTGTAAGGTTGGCAATTTGTGCTACCTCATCCAGGGTGATTTCATTTTGATAGTTATTGAACACATGTCTGAAGATTCGATCAATCACATCGTTGTCTTTGCTGACATACGTATTCACATAGCTCGAACTGGACAGTAATTTGTACTCTTTGGTATTGATCAGTATTTCAATTAGACGGAACAAGTAAATTGTCTTCTGAAAATCATTCGCATCGACCATTTCCTGTAACAGCGTTTTTAGCTGCTGTTTTGTTTGTCCATAAAACAGTAACCCTTGTTTTGATAAGGCAATGAATTCTTCCATACTTTTGGTGTTGAATAATGATTGACAGATGTGAAGAAGCCTTTCCGGGTCAAAAAATAAGGATAATGATGAAGCGTTATGCAAGGGGGAGGCGTCACGACGATCGTTATGCCATACGTGAGGTAAATTGGAGCCTATAAAGGTTAATTCATCGCTTTCAAAAGTGTCTAGATTATCACCAATGATGCGACGCCCCTCGCTTTCTACAATATATGTGATTTGACATTCCTTGTGGAAATGAAACTCTGTAGAGAAATAGGGACGATTTATTTTTCGTGTCTCAAATACATTGTTCTCCAATCCTTCGAGAACTTTCGCAAATATCGGTTTCATCAAAATTGGTTTATTTTTTTATATTTTGGTTATAATGAAGCTAATATAGCGCAAGTCTTTGTATGTACAAAGGGGTGGCGTGTTTTTGGTCAATCGATTGCGTGCTGTTAAATTTCGTTGGGCTGAAAAAAAACGTTATTAGGAATTTTGTGCTGGAGAAAGTGCGGGTTTTGGAGATGTCGCTGTTACCCGTATATTTTGATCCGTTGAAATAGAGAGACCTGCCTTGATGATGGACACAGTAAGGCAGGTCTCTCTATTTATTTTTGTATTGGAACAAGACTGATGGAGCTTATTTCAGGCAGTGCTCCACCTTCGATAGTCTGAGCGTTTAATGTGAGGCGTACAGCTGTTTCTCCTATCGCTTGCTGCGAAATTTCTACTTGACCGATTTCAAGATCTATGAATTTTCCATTTTTATCTTTTTCCAATTTGGAAGGAACCGTATTATTGCCGAATTGGATGGTGATAGTCCCGGATTTCTCCTGATGAGGAAGATAATTCACAACAACCTTATATTGGCCTGGACGTTGTACCTTAATATCCCAATATACATGATCCGAAGTTTGTGACCAAGCGCCAATTGCATTTGGACGATTTGGATCGTGTGTATGTGCGCCGATCAACTTGATCCCGTTTGTGCCGACTAATTTGGCATTGTTGGCGGTTAGAATAATACGTCCATCTTTTTGTGTTTGTACTTGGCTTTCGAGTATTATAGGCATTCCTTCTATTTCGGCCACAATGACCATAGGCATCTTGATATTATGCAGATCCTTTGGCAATTGTATTGTTTTCCCCGCTTTACCGTTTGTTACTTGGAGTATTTTCTTGCTCGCGAGGGGGTGAGCCTTCATGATCGGACTTTTTAGCGGTATTTCAATCTTTCCATTCGCTGGGATATCAAACACATGGAAGTATAGTTTACCCGCTTTTTGGGTGCAATATCCCCAGTCTAAAGCTGGAAATGGACTTGCTTCGCTGCCATATATGGCATCATGGTTAACATCCATCCAATGTCCAATCTCAGTTAGTAATTTAGTCGCCTGTGGCGGAATTGCTCCTTCTGCATCTGGACCAACATTGAGCAAGAAATTACCACCTTTGCTAACTGTTTCAATAAATAGACGCATCATTTTGTCAAACGATTTCCAGTTTTGATCATGCGCGCTATAGCCATAACTTTCGTTCATGGTATGGCTAACCTCCCAATCCATACCGGGTAGACCCGTTGGTGGAATATATTTTTCGGGTGTGCCAATATCACCATTTTTATTCTCCAGGCCATCCCAAAATCTATTGTTTACGATGATTTGGGGCTGCCATGTTATAAGATCGGTAAGAATCTGTTTAGTACCCCAGCTCTCACCCTGATGTTTTTTACTACTGAAATCCAACCATAGGACATCTAGTCCACCATAGTTGTTTGCTAATTCCTTGATTTGTCCATAAAGGTATTTTTTGTATGCTTCGTGGTCCGGTTTGTATCCGGTAGGGTTTGGGTTTAGGTACGAGAGACCTTCATACGAGTCAGGGTGCTGCCAATCCAATAAGGAATAATATGCGCCCGCTTTCAGTCCCTTTGTTCTGAAGGCGTTGACGACCTCTCCATACAGATCACGTCCTGCTGGTGATATATTTGTTCCGCCCGTTACATCATTGTGCACGGAATAGGGCTGCTGACTATTGAAAATTGAAAAACCCTCATGATGTCTCGAGGTAATAATTACATATTTCATTCCCGCTCTTTCAGCAAGTGATGCCCAAGCGTTGGCATCAAATTTTGAAGCTGTAAACTTAGGCTTTAATACCTGTGCATATGGTTTGCTCTCTACTTTCGCCCAGGCTTGTATCCACTCTGCATAGTGTTGTGGATATTGTTTGCCATCCCAGCTTCCTCCCGCCGCACTGTATAGCCCCCAGTGGATGAACATCCCGAAACGAGCTTCGCGAAACCATTCCAACCGTTCTTTCTTGGTCGATTCCCACCCTGGGACACCTTCGTATGGTACCGAAGTCTCTTGGCTATTGGCACAAAAGGAGAGTCCTGTAAAGATGGTGGCTAGCGTAATTTTTTTTAATAGGTTCATGTTTTAAGATCTCGGTTTTAATAGTGAAGCAAGTAGCCATGATTAATTAGGTTTAGACAACGGCCTGCCTTTCGATTAAATAGTGTTTCTATTTGAAAACGAGGATGGAGACTGTTCTAAATATTTACAAGATAGGAGATTATATTTATTGACAAAAGATACGCCTAAAAGCAATCGATTGTTTAAGTTTTAAATAGATATAGAGCTGTTCGGTATAAGGCCTTCCATATTTTATGAAAAATAAGTAGTTTTTTTATGTATTTCGTGACGATATCTACATGACAGTACATAACAGTTATTTGGCTTATAAATTCTAATTTTCATTTCGATTTCACATCGTATTAAACCTAGTTTATTTTTTATGAATGCATTAGCGGGCGTTTTGTTTCATTTCATTGGAGGGTTTGCCTCTGGAAGTTTTTATGTTCCTTATAAAAAAGTTAAAGGATGGTCCTGGGAGTCCATGTGGATTCTGGGCGGATTATTTTCTTGGATCCTTGTTCCTCCCTTAGCCGCTTATATTACCATTCCTAACTTCATGGACATCATTCGAGATACGGATGTGTCCGTTGTCGGGTATACCTTCCTGTTTGGTCTGCTATGGGGGATTGGCGGATTGACCTACGGCTTGGGTGTCCGTTACCTCGGTGTTTCTTTGGGTAGCAGCATTATGTTGGGTTTGAGTATGGTATTGGGTGCGCTCATGCCGGCTTTCTATTACTTTGTGAACCCATCCCCCGGAAAGCATGGTATCGATTATTTTTTCTCCACGACATCAGGCCTTTGTGTGATGGTTGGTCTCTTGGTCTGTCTCTTGGGGGTGTATCTCTGTGGTAAAGCCGGGATGCTCAAAGAAAAAGGTTTGAGTAAGCTGTCTGGAAAAGCGGAAACAGAGTACAATTTTGGCGTAGGTATCGTTGTAGCGATTGTGTCAGGGATGTTGAGTGCTTGTTTCAATTTTGGTATTGAATCCGGAAAACCGATGGCCGATGTTGCGAACCAATTATGGAAGAGTCTGAATCCGGGACAGGGAGAGTTTCTTTACCAAAACAACGTTACCTACGTGGTTATACTATGGGGTGGTTTTACGACCAATTTTATATGGTGTACCTATCTTCTTATTAAGAACAAAACATACGCTGACTATGGCAAACCGTCGGCGCCAAACGGTAAGAATTTACTCTTTAGTGCGCTGGCAGGAACAACGTGGTATCTCCAATTTTTCTTCTACGGCATGGGTGAAAGTCGACTAGGCAATGGTGCCAGTTCATGGATTCTACACATGGCGTTCATTATTTTGATATCCAACGCTTGGGGGATTATCCTGAAGGAATGGAAAGGAGTTAGTAGGCCCACTTCTCGTGCTATTGTATGGGGTATTGTAACGATTATCCTGTCGATTTGTATCGTAGGATTAGCAAAAACATTAGAGTAATAACACATAGATATATGCAATTAGATACATTTAAACATGTTGAATACCTCTGGGATGAGGACAAGGCAAAGTCGCTCGAAGGTGATGAGGTAGCTTTACTTTTATATAGATCCAATTTATTGGGGTCCGATTTACGCATTACCAATTATGGTGGAGGAAATACATCCTGCAAGACGAATGATAAAGACCCTTTGACAGGCGAGTCTGTAGAGGTGATGTGGATTAAAGGGTCAGGTGGTGATATTGGCACACTAAAGAAGTCGGGCTTAGCGGCATTGTATGTCGAGCGGTTACGTAGCTTGGAGAAAGTGTACCGCGGCATGGACCATGAAGATGAAATGGTAGAACTTTTTAACCATTGTATCTTTGACTTGAGTTCTAAGGCTCCATCGATAGACACGCCATTGCATGGCTTTTTACCCTTTAAACATATCGATCATTTACATCCGGACGCAGCTATCGCTATTGCGGCCGCTAAAGATGGGAAGAAGATAACCCAGGAATTGTTTCATGGTACAATAGGATGGGTAGATTGGCAGAAACCAGGTTTTGATCTTGGGCTACAACTTCGGTCCTGTTTGGAAGAGAACCCCGGGATACGAGGTATTATGCTGGGCTCTCATGGTTTATTCACTTGGGGAGATACGGCATATGAATGCTATGTTAATTCCCTAGAAGTGATTGAAGCGTGCGCTTCCTACCTAGAGAAAAATTATGGAAAGACACGTCCAGTTTTCGGTGGTCCGAAAGAAACGAGCTTATCCGCTGAGGAGCGGTTGAGCCAAGCGGCTAAATTAGCGCCAATCTTGCGTGGGTTCTGTTCCAGTGAGCGACATATGATAGGTCATTTTACCGATGATGAACGCGTATTGGAGTTTATTAATTCCAATGATTTAGAACGTTTAGCACCGCTTGGAACAAGTTGTCCGGATCATTTTTTACGGACTAAAATCCAACCCTTAGTACTAACGCTGGAAAAAGGTGAGGATCTTTCCGATGTGGAAGCGATAAAAGAACGGTTGAACCCATTGTTTGAAGACTATCGAGCGATGTATACCGCGTATTATGAAAGCTGTAAACACCCGAATAGTCCCGCTATCCGAGATCGGAATCCAGTTATTATTTTGTTCCCTGGCGTAGGGATGTTTGCTTTCGCGAAAGACAAACAAACGGCTCGTGTGGCGGCAGAATTCTACATCAATGCTATTAATGTGATGAAAGGAGCCGAGGCTGTTAGTACATATACAGCATTGCCACGTCAGGAAGCGTTCAATATTGAATATTGGTTGCTAGAAGAGGCAAAACTACAGCGAATGCCTAAACCGAAAGCGCTATCGGGTAAGGTCGCATTGGTAACCGGGAGTGCTGGAGGTATTGGCAAGGCGATTGCGAAACGTTTTGCTAGTGAGGGGGCTGTGGTGGTACTCAATGATCTTAACGAAGATCGATTAGCGGATGCTAAAGCAGAATTTGTTAGCCTATTTGGACAGGATGCAGTTACAACTGCAACATTGGATGTAACGAATCAGGAGCAGATCGAAGGAGCGTTTACGGCGGCGGCTTTGGCATTTGGAGGCGTAGATATTGTTGTTAATAATGCTGGGCTTTCAATCTCTAAAACCATTGAAGATCATACCCAGAAAGATTGGGATTTGTTGTACGATGTTTTGGCCAAAGGTCAGTTTTTGGTGACGCAAGCTTCGACAAAAGTTTTAAAAGCTCAAGCAATCGGTGGTGATATTGTTAACATTGTGAGCAAGAATGCGTTGGTGAGTGGACCAAATAATGCAGGATACGGCAGTGCTAAGGCCGCGCAGCTGCACCTAAGTCGTCTAAATGCTGCGGAGCTCGGTGCGGCCAAAATCCGTGTAAATGTGGTGAATCCGGATGCGGTAATTTCAGATAGTAATATTTGGGCCGGCGGTTGGGCGGAAGGTCGCGCCAAAGCATATGGTATCACAGTAGAGGAGCTACCTGCCTATTATGCGAAACGCACATTGCTTAATGAAATAATACTACCGGAGGACATCGCAAATGCTTGTTTTGCCTTTGTTGGTGGGGATTTGCACAAATCAACAGGTAATGTGCTTAATGTTGATGGTGGTGTCGCCATGGCATTTGTACGTTAATATTTTACATGGCGTTTTATCGAATATCATAAAGTATAGTTTTTATATTTACGGGTGTCTGATAAAACGCTATCTACCTAACCTTATTTATGTGAAAAGATGAAAATAGAAAAATCAATTATAGATCAACATAATCAGGGACTACAAGAACGTCATCAACGCGCTTTTGATTTTGTTTCTTCCGATGTGGATAATATCGACGATATCCTGGAAAAGTTACAACGTTTTCAGATTGCTATTCCTAGCTGGGCACTTGGTACAGGAGGAACGCGATTTGGTCGCTTTTCCGGTCAGGGTGAGCCCGGAAGCTTGGAGCAAAAAATCGAAGATGTAGGTTTATTGCATGCATTGAATCAGTCCAGCGGTGCCATCTCCTTACATATCCCCTGGGATATTCCTCAAAATGCAGAAGAAATAAAAGCGTTGGCTACTTCTTATGGATTGAAGTTTGATGCCATGAATTCCAATACGTTTCAAGATCAAGCGGGGCAAGCTTATAGCTATAAATTTGGCTCCTTACAGCACGTAGATCCCAATGTGCGGAAACAGGCTGTTGCGCATAACATCGAAGTCATAAAACATGGGATCGCGCTTGGCTCAAAGGCATTAACGGTATGGCTTGCTGATGGTTCTTCTTTTCCGGGACAATTGAATTTTAGAGAAGCTTTTCAGAACACATTAGAGAGCTTAAAAGAGATATACGCGCACTTGCCAGCGGATTGGAAATTATTTGTAGAGTATAAAGCATTTGAACCGAACTTTTATTCAACAACTATCGCTGATTGGGGGCAATCCTTGCTTTTAGCCAACAAATTAGGTGATAAAGCATATACCTTAGTCGATTTAGGCCATCATTTACCCAATGCAAATATCGAACAGATTGTATCGCTCTTGCTGATGGAGGGTAAATTGGCGGGCTTCCATTTTAATGACAGCAAGTATGCGGATGATGATCTTACAGCAGGGGCTATTCGTCCGTATCAGTTGTTCCTTATTTTTAATGAGTTAGTTGATGGGATGGATGTTCGAGGGATTGATCATGCAACTGGATTAGGCTGGATGATTGATGCGTCGCATAATCTTAAAGATCCTTTGGCCGATTTGTTACAGTCTGTTGAAGCCATAAAAATTGCCTATGCACAAGCCTTATTGGTGGATCGGACAGCACTAAAAGAGGCACAACAGCAGAATGATGTTGTGCGTGCGCAAGAGATTCTTCAGCAAGCGTACCGAACTGATGTGCGTGCTATCGTGGCGGAATCACGTTTGCGAAGTGGCGCTGCATTGGATCCCATTGGCTTGTTCCGCGCACTGGATGTTAGAAAAAAATTGATTGCGGAACGTGGTATGAATTCCGTTGCAACGGGATTATAGGGATTGTTATATATGAGTAAAGTTCGTATACCGGTCATTGCAATTTTTGATGTGGGGAAGACAAACAAGAAATTGTTCTTGTTTGATGAGCACTATCAGATTGTATTTGAACGATCGGCTAGGTTTTTAGAAACAACAGATGAGGACGGCTTTCCTTGTGAAAATTTGGAAAGCCTTCGGTTATCTGTTTTTGATTCTCTCCATGAAGTTTTTCGTCGGGATGAATTTGATATTAAGGCGATAAACTTTACCTCCTATGGTGCCAGTTTCGTGTACCTTGATGAGAATGGAAGACCATTAACTCCTTTGTATAATTATCTTAAAGAATATCCGGAAGAAATTCAGAATCAATTGTATGAAAACCAAGGTGGAGAGGATACTTTTTCATTAGCGACAGCTTCTCCGGCGTTGGGAAGCTTGAATTCGGGGCTACAGTTATTACGTCTAAAAGTAGAGCAACCCGTTGTTTTTCGTCAAGTGAAGTACGCGGTACATCTTCCACAATATTTGAGCTTCTTGGTTTCTGGAAAGATTTTTTCGGATATGACAAGTATTGGTTGCCATACCGCGTTGTGGAATTTTACTAAAAAAGAATATCATCAGTGGGTTACACAAGAGGGGCTGAATCATGTACTGGCTCCTATTGTTCAAGGGAATGAGGTGTTTGATGCAGCCTTCCCCGGAAGCCCATACCGTGTTGGAGCGGGGCTACATGATAGCTCATCGGCCCTTATTCCATATCTGTTGAATTTTCATGAACCTTTTATCTTGATCTCTACGGGTACTTGGTGTATCTCGATGAATCCTTTTAATGCCGAAGAACTAACGAAAGAAGAGCTTGATAAGGACACGTTGTTTTATATGACCTATTCGGGTACTCCAGTAAAGGCTTCCCGTTTGTTTGCGGGCTATGAACATGAGCAGCAAACCAAACGCATCGCGGATCATTTTGGTACGACCTCGGCACGTTTTCGGAATATGGAAATTAATTGGGACATCGTAAATGAACTCAAAAGAGAGCCTATTTCCGCAGATTTATCGGGATTCTCAACAATTGATCTGGAGCGGTATCAAGATGTGGAAGAAGCTTACCATGCTTTGGTGATGCATTTGGTGGAGGCACAGGTTGCATCTACTGCTTTAGTGCGTTCCTTACATACGAAAGTGACCCGCATTTTTGTAGATGGAGGTTTTAGCAAAAACAATATTTATATGAATCTATTGGCCGCTGCATTTAGCGATGTTGAAGTCTATGCTGCGTCTATGGCACAAGCTACTGCGATCGGTGCTGCGTTGGTTATCCATGAACATTGGAATAGTCTGTCAATACCAAATAATATTATTGAGTTACGCTTTTTTCGACACTGATGCATACATACAACCATTAAACTTACCTTATGAAAAATCTAAAACTCCTTTTTGTTACGCTTGTTTTTTTGCTTTACGGAAATTTAATATACGCCCAGTTACGGTTGCCTAATTTTTTCTCGGACCACATGGTCTTACAGCGTGAATCCGCTGTGAATCTATGGGGATGGGGCTACGCCGGAAGCACCGTTAAAGTGCATGGTTCGTGGAATAAAGATACCGTCACGGTGAAAACAGATGCGAATGGTAAATGGAAGCTTAAGATAAATACAGTGCAAGCTGGTGGGCCATATAAATTAAGCGTAGTATCGGGCGGAGAGCTTATACAATTCACCGATGTTTTGTTGGGTGATGTATTCCTTTGTTCAGGTCAGTCCAATATGGAATGGGGCGGAAATCAAAACCTTAAAGAAATCCTAGACGAACTGCCGCATGCAAACAACCCGAATATACGCCTGCTGCAGGTCAATAGAAATGGGGCGTTAGCGCCACAGGAGAATATATCTAATGGGTGGTCGTCCCTCAACGAAAAAGCGTTGAAGCCTTTTTCAGCGATCGGCTACTTTTTGGCAAAAGAGCTGAATAAAAAGCAAGGCGTACCGATTGGTATTGTTAATTCTTCTTGGGGAGGTACTGCTGCGGAAGTGTGGACGCCAAAAGATCAGGTGGAGGCGGATCAGGCATTACTCGCTTTTTCGAAAATGCAAAAGGCTAATGACTACAGACCACATGAGAATGGTGTTCTATGGAATGGCATGATTGCTCCATTGGTAGGTTTTAATTTAAAAGGTTTTTTTTGGTACCAAGGGGAGAGTAATGTGGGAAGCTCTGCCGGGTATGACAAATTGATGAAGACTATGGTAAATAGTTGGCGATCGGCTTGGGAGGAGGAGTTACCATTCTATTTTGTGCAAATAGCTCCTTATGCTTATAATAGTAAGGGGGGCGTACAATCTGCCTTACTACGGGAGCAACAGGCGAAAACGGCTGTGGAATTGCCTCGGTCAGGCATGGTCGTGGTGACCGATTTAGTGGATAACGTACATGATATTCACCCTATTCAAAAACAGGAAGTAGCCAGCCGGTTAGCAAAAATCACGCTTGCTGAGATTTATCAGATACCAACTCCTGATTATAAGTCTCCGATTTATAGTGCCCACGAAATTAAGGGTGATAAAGTAGAAGTAACGTTCCACTACCTAACGGGAAATCTCGTAACTAGGGGGAAGGAAATAACAGACTTATACATCGCTGGAGAAGACAAGGTATTTCATAAAGCATCTGGAAAGATACAGAAAGATAAGCTACTTGTTTTTAGTAGTAAAGTAGCGCGCCCAGTTGCTGTGCGGTTTGGGTTTACGGATACCGCTATGCCTAATTTGTTTAATGAAAAAGGACTTCCTGTTTCACCATTTCGTACAGATTCGTGGGTTGATTAAATAGTGCATTTACGTTGCTTAAAATTTGAAGGGTATACTTTTATTTTTTTGAACCGGTATGATGTAAAAATCTTACCGGTTTTTTTGCCATGTATATGTATCGAAAAAATGGGCTAGCTAATCCTTTCGTCCGATTAGAGCGCCGAGAGCCATCTTTTTAGCATTTTAAAAAAGTATTTTAGCAACACGTAATCCTGACAGGATAGTGCAGGATGCTGTTTTTTAGCGCTTTTTATATATTTGAGTATAGACTTATAAACCATTGTATTTGATAAGCATTAACCAATTATGGTAAGAATTTTTACACATACTATTTTAGCTTAGGCCATCTCATTTTTATATAAAATGTAATTTAAATTTTCTATTAAAAAACAGAAAAAGGATAACCTATTTGCCAATTTGAACCAAAATATTGATCCTATGGTAAGCAACTAAAGTCAATTTAAACTATGTAATCTAACCGCTTGTGAAGCCTTTTAGATTGTTGTAAATCTTTTATTGTAAAAAATACTAACCAAGAAATAAAATGAAAGGAAACATTTACCGAAAGAATATAACGGTAAAGACATTTTGTCTTTTCCTGCTCCTATTATTTAGGAGTTTACCAACGCATGCACAAAGCGGACTCACGATTCAGGGGACGGTGGTTGATGCAGAAACAAAAGAACCAATTGAGGGGGTGACGGTACGATATGGCAATAGTTCAATTGCTACGGCTACGAATGAAGCGGGCTTTTATAAGTTCGAGATTCCTCAAAGAGGGAGTATAACATTCACCCTTATAGGTTACAAACCTCAGGAGGTTTCAGTCAAGAGTAAAGGTGCTGTTAACATACAACTTGTAAAACAGGGAGAAGATATAGATGAAGTTGTTGTTGTGGGGTATGGGAAGCAAAAGAAAGTTTCTGTCACTGCTGCAATTTCAACTATTGATACGAAAGACTTAAAGCAAAGCTCTGCAGCAAATCTTTCTGCGGCTCTTGCTGGGCGACTTCCAGGTTTAACTGCTATGCAGACTTCGGGGCAACCCGGGAATGATGTTGTAAACCTGTACTTACGTGGTCTAGGGACAGTGAATGATGCTTCTCCGTTGATTCTTATCGATGGGGTGCCACGCTCAAATATCAGCAAATTGGATCCGAATGAAGTGGAATCTGTAAGTATCCTAAAAGATGCCTCTGCGACAGCGGTATTTGGTGTGCGAGGTGCTAATGGCGTTATTCTGATTACGACCAAACGTGGTCAACCCGGTAAATCGGAATTAAATATTTCCGTAGATCAGAGCTACCAGAAGTTCATGGCTCAGGCGGATAGAATTCATTCGTGGGAGTTTGCAGAACTACGTAATCAGGCGTATCTAAATGATAATCCGGGAGCGAAAGAAGATCAGATGCCTTTTACACAATTTATGATTAATAAGTATAAGAGCGGTGAGGATCCCGTGTTTTATCCGGATCGGGATGTTTTTCATGATTATTTTAGAGATTGGGCCCCTCAAACGCGTGTAAACGCCAATTTTAATGGGGGTGGTGACCGTTTTACATACTTTTTAAATGCGGGATATATTGGGCAAGGTGGTAATTTTAAGACGGAACCAGAAAGCTTTCTTGGCTATGATCCTAGCTATAAAATGGATCGCTATAATTTTCGTGGAAACATTGATTATGGTATTGCAAAAAATCTAAAAGCTTCCCTAAATATAGCCACTTATTTAGAGAAGATGAATACCCCACAGACAGTAGATCTTTTTTCCGGTAGTGTAGCCGGAATGGTGCAGAATATGATTGCTTATACATGGGCGACACCTCCTACTGATCCGGGGCCGGTAACGATGCCTGGATATGGTGTGCCTTTAAATGAGGTAGTTGCACAATCTGGTCAGGATAGAAATACCTTTGGTGAGATTAATAGAAGGGGATATAGACAGGAGATGACGAATAATTTGAACTCCTCGCTAGTATTGGATTGGGGATTAGATTTTATCACAAAGGGCTTGTCGGCAAAAGGAATGATTGCTTTTGATAGTCATGCAAGCACTGTTTTACAAGGTGTTCGTTCCTTGGATACTTATGCTTTTCGGGTAGCTCGAGATGAAGATGATACCAATGGATATTCTCCTATTAGAACAAATCAAGATGCGGCGATAAGGCTTTCCAAGGGTATGAACACCCGATATTACACCAATTTTCAAGCCTCTTTAAATTATGCCCGATCATTTAGCAAACATAACGTAACGGGGATGTTTTTATTCCAACGCGATAACTGGGATCAATATGGAGCAGATTTGCCTTACAATATTGTTGGTTTGGTCGGACGTGCTACCTACAATTACGACAACCGTTATTTAGCTGAATTTAATTATGGCTATAATGGGTCAGAGCAATTTGCGCCAGCGAATCGTTTTGGATCTTTTCCTGCTTTTTCTGCCGGTTGGGTAATTAGCAATGAAAGTTTCTTAAAGAATAACAATGTGATTACAAATCTTAAGCTTCGTGGTTCATACGGTTTGGCTGGAAACGATAAGCTCGGGGGAGAGCGCTTTTTGTACCAAAGCTTTATAAATATGGCGGGAGGAGCCATTCCAACATTGGGAAGAGGACAGAGTATTGTGCAGGGAAGAATGGGAAATGAAGCGATCCAATGGGAGATTGCACGGAAGATGAATATCGGGCTTGATGTGGAGCTCATGAAAAGCCTTTCTTTGACGGTAGATGTTTTCAAGGAGAATAGAGATAAGATTCTCATCAGTAGAAAAACGGTTCCCGAGTTGCAAGGTGTTTCCTTGTCTAATATTCCTCGTGTGAATATTGGAGAGGTGGATAATAAGGGGTTTGAAGCAGAGCTTATTTACAGAAAAGCGGTAAACGGAGACTTTTCTTTCTTGGCTAAAGGTAATTTCGCGTACAATAAAAACGTCGTTAAGTTCCTTGATGAGGTACAATATGGAGAAGACTATGCGTACCGTAATCGATCAACAGGTTATAGTATAGGGCAGCAGTTTGGTTATAAGGTCGACTACAGTAACGGGAACGGATACATCAATACGGCGGAAGAATTAGCGAATTTACCCGCTTACCAGATGGGAGGGAACCCGCGGCTGGGCGATTTGAAGTATATCGATATTACTGGTGATGGTATCATTAACGATCGGGATATGGTGCCAATTGGTAACCCGTCTGTTCCTCGTATTTCCTACGGTTTGTCAGGATCGGTTACCTATAAAAATGCAGATCTAGCTTTTCTTTTTGCCGGAGTCGCTCAAACGAGTCGATACACCACGGGTTGGGGAGCCACAGAGTTTGCGCTGGTTGGTTTTTACAGTGACTGGCACCACCAAGCGTGGACAGCCGATCGTTATGCCAATGGAGAGGAGATCCGCTATCCTGCACTAGGGATGGCTAGTGGTGTAAGTCAAGTGCGAAACGACTTCTTTATTATGGATCGTTCCTTTTTACGCTTAAAATCATTGGAGTTAGGATATAGTTTACCAGCGGGTTTGCTGAAACCTCTTGGCGTTCAAAGAATACGTATGTATGTTAATGGTAATAACCTATTTACTTTTAAGAAGTTGCCGATTGACACAATCGATCCTGAACAAAATGATGCCTTGGTGTATCCGTTGACTAGGATGTATAATTTCGGACTGAACGTAACCTTTTAACCAATTAACAAAACTTTGACATGAAAATACAATATTTAAGTTTGATCATGCTTTCCTTGTCCCTTTGGTTTACATCCTGTTCTGATGTATTGGATATGGCACCGGATGGGAATATGCAAATGGATGAGGTATTGGCTGACCCCGACAAAGTAGAGGCATTATTAAATAGATGCTACAATAATATTCCGCAGAAAGGATATAGCTATTGGTTCTTTGATAATATTGTCGTTGCATCGAGCGACGATGGTTATACCTCAGATGAAGGACAAGGGGTTCCGACCACCGCAATCTATCAAGATAATAACAATGCAAGCTCCCATAATATAAGGGATGCACATGATGGGCATGGAGGCAATAATACCGGTTACTGGACTCGGGCCTGGCAGCAGATTCGATTGTGTTCGCAGTTTATTGAAGTCATTGATAAGGCTGCAGTCAATAGAGATACGGATCGAGGACGGTTTAAGGCTGAAGCGAGAGTGTTGCGTGCCTTCTTTTATATGGAGTTAGTTAAATGGTTTGGAAAAGTCCCTGTTTTAAATGAAACAGTACCTTTTGATGCAAACTTCTCCACGTTAACCCGCTCGTCGGTTTATGACGTCGCAAAGTTTATTATTGCTGATTGTGATGCTGCTTTGGCCGAACCGAATCTCCCTTGGCGTTTAGATAATGGGAATGATGCGATGCGTGTGACTAAAGCATTGGCACATGCACTACGTGCGAAAGCTATGCTCTTTGCTGCGAGCCCATTGCATAATCAAGGACAAAACTATTGGGAGGAAGCTTACACAATAGCCAAGGATGCAGTAACAAATCTCAAATCAAACGGGTTTGAGCTGTTTACCAAAACAACACAGCCCAATCTTTATGGTACAGGACCTGCTGCGGCGTTACGTCAGTTGGTTACACAGAGTGCTGATTATTCCGCTACCCCGCGAGACAAAGAAACACTTTATCAGGTGCGCTCCGGCGGCGTGTTTGTGTGGCACATTGGATACATCGGTAGCAACATGGCCAATACGTATAAGTGTGGAACTACCCCCACACAAGAACTTGTAGATGCCTTCGAAACTATTAATGGACTACCAGTGCTGGATCTCAAAAAACCATACTTAGATGAAAAGCACTTACAACCGAACTACAATACGGAGAATACACAGTACGATAAAAACAATCCCTATGCAAATAGAGATCCACGTTTTTATCAAACGGTGCTACATAATGGTAGTAAGATTCTTTTCGATAATAAAACGGTCGAAGTACAAACTTTTACCGGGGGACCACATGCCCCAAGTTTTGATATTACTAACCGTGTTTCTTCACGGACGGGATACTATCATACGAAAATGGTAACACCGGGCGCAAGTGGAAACAATGGTATTAATAACGCGAACTGGAAGTATTACCGCTTAGGGGAAACGTTACTTGATCTTGCTGAGGCTGCTGCTGAGGCGGGTCACCTTGATGAGGCACGAACCGCTGCCAATGAGGTGAGGGCTCGATCGGGGATGCCGCCCTTATCTGCGAGCTTATCACAAGCGGATCTTATTCTTCGTATTCGAAATGAGAGAAGGGTTGAACTTGCTTGGGAAGAGCAGCGTTATTTCGATCTACGGAGATGGCAGGCTCCAACAGGCGATCTGAGTGAAACGAGTAAGTGGTTTACCGCAATGGTTATTACGAAAAATAACAACGGTACATTCAGCTACGCCCGCCGAAATATCTCGAACAATGCTCGAGGAGGCTGGCAAAATAGAGATCTACTACTGCCTCTTCCGTTGAACGAGGCCGCCACGTTAGAATCTGTAACGGGACAAAAATGGCAGAACCCAGGTTGGTAATTTAAGCAAGGATTAAAACAATGAAAAAAATAGCAACACATATCGTGTTATGTATTATTTGCTTGATGATATATAACCCTCTTTCCGCCCAACAGGCAGATAAACTGGTGTACAGGATTGTGAATATATATAACCAACCCGTGGAGCATGCTAAGGTTCGCTCCCAGGATGGTACGTACGAAACGGTAACCACCCGGGAAGGTACATTTGAGTTTCCAACCGAATATTTGAAGGGACATGTGCTCCTGACTGCGGATGGTTACCTGAATGCACGTATTGCTCCGGAACAGTTTATAAATCAGAAAGATTTTACTCTTCAATTTGATGCGCATAACATGGGGGGAGAGGTTGATTTCGGCTATCTGTCGTATAGCAAGGAATCTATAACAGGAGCTGTCTCTTCTGTTACGGGGAAAGTTTTGGATAAGACACCTTCCAATGTACTTTCAGATACTTATGAGGGAAGGCTACCTGGACTTACTGTGATAAATAACATTGCTGAATTGACCTTTTTTGGATATGGAAACTATTCCAAAACTATACGAGGAAGCTCATCGGTTAACGGTAGTAGCCCATTGGTTATTATTGACGGTGTTGTTGCGCCGACCCAGTATATTGAATTTATCTCTCCGAAAGAGATAGAAACTATTTCAGTACTCAAGGACGCAGCTAGTACCTCCGCATATGGTATTCAAGGTTCTTCGGGCGTCATCGTGATCACCACCAAGCGAGGGCATAATGGGAAAATAGATGTGGAAGGTTATCTCGACTACTCTTTGCAACAACTTACACGTAAACCTTTGTTTGTAAATTCCGGTCAATACGCAGAATTGCGGAATGAGGCTGGCGAACGTGGCGGATTAGGTAAGTTTTCACAGTTTACGCAATCGGATATCGACTTGTTTAAATCAGGGGAGAACGCGGGCTACCCGAATAACAATTGGTACAGTCAGTTTATGAAAGATTATGCGAACAGACAACGCGCAGGGGTGAATGTTTCTGGTGGTACAGATAAGTTTCGATATTATTCGAACCTAAGCTTTGTTAACCAGACGCAACCTTTTAAGATTGCTGATGAGCCTGATCGCAAGTATGATCCTACACCTAAAGTGAATATTGGAAACTTCCGTACAAATATGGATGTGAAGTTCAACAAATACTTATCGGGCTATATGCGGTTGGCGGGTAATGTCAAACGTGAAGTGCTGGCTGGCGGAAATATGGGCTGGACGATCTATAGCCAGATCCTTAACCAACCACCGACAATGTATGGTCCGTTATCTCCAATTAATGAGGAGGATCCGGAGTTAAGCAATCAGGTCGTAACGGTAGACGGAATGGATAATACGGCATATGGTATGCTTAACCGGTCTGGATATCGAAATGTTATTGAAACGAATATCCTGGCTCAAGCGGGTTTGAAAATGGATATGGGCTTTCTTCTCGATGGTCTTTCCGCTAGCGGTGGAATGGCTTACCAAACCTATGTTCGTAATGAGACAGGTACGAATCAATCCTATAAACGTCTGATTCGAGGGGACGATTTTTCAAGTCTTACTAATTTTACGCAGTATAAAACATTTGAAAATACCCCACTAAGTTACAATAAGGGATCCCTCTTTTTCTATTATTTGAACCTGTTGGCTCGTTTGGATTACAATAAACGTTTTGGCGATCATAGCATTGATGCGAGTGCACATACTTATTATCTGAAACAAGAAACAGAGGCGTCAGGCTCCTCCAATAGCGTCTTACCTTACAAGCGTCAGAACTTTGGTTTTTCAGCATTGTATGGCTATAAGGATCGTTATTTCTTAAAGGCAGATATGGCATACTCTGGTTCAGAGCAATTCCATAAGGATCATCGATACACGTTTACTCCGGCGGTATCTGCCGCGTGGATCGCCTCTAAAGAGGAATTTCTTCAGTCCGAGGTTCTCACGCTATTAAAACTGCGCGCTTCGTATGGTATCAATGGGAGCGATCAGTTAGGTGGAGCACGATTTTTATTCCTCGATAATATTCGTTCAGATGGTTCGGAGTTAGCGCGCGGGAATCCGCTTTTGGAAGCTGAGAAAATCAAAAAGCTTAACCTAGGTCTAAACTTGGGATTCTTGAATATGTTTACTGTGGACTTCGATTATTTCACGAACAAAGTGAACAATATGTTGATCAACACAAGTGCTACGATTCCCGAATATCAAGGGATTCCTTTGAACTACTATCCGAAACTCAATGGCGGTGAAATGGAAAATAAGGGCTTTGAGATTGGACTAGGGTTCAATAAACACATCAATCAAAACCTTTCTGTTTTTCTGCAAGGAAACTTTATGCAGGTGAAGAATAAAGTCATCAATATAAACGAAGCTATGTTGGGAGAAGACTATGCCTACCCATACCGTTCGCAAGGTTTTGCGCTAGGGCAGCAGTGGGGATATTTGGTTGATTATTCCAACGGCAACGGCATGTTTAACTCGAAAGAGGAGTTGACTAATTCCGGTCTTTCTTATTCATTTGGAACTCCTCGTGTAGGAGATTTAAAATATCAAGATCTAAATGGGGATAAGATTATTAATGAGAAAGATGTAGCGCCAATTGGATATACAAGAGCACCACAGCAAGAGTATAGTATTGCCGGTGGCACGACATGGAAGAGTTGGGAGTTTTCTTTCTTGTTGCACGGGGTTGCTCGCAGCACACAGATTTTAAGTGGTATTGGTGCCTTTGAGAATCAAGGTAAAGGAATTTTTACCGATTTACATATGGCGTCCTGGACTCCTGAACGCTATGCTGCCGGAGAAGAAATTAATTATCCTGCTTTGTCTTTATTACCGTCAACCAATCACGTCTCCAATGACTTCTTCGTGAGCAACAGATCCTATCTCCGTTTAAGAAATGTGGAGTTGGCCTATAGTCTTCCTACTGCTGTCGCACAAAAAATTAAAGCGGAAAGAATTCGCGTCGCTTTGGGTGTACAAAATCTGTTTACCGTTAGTCATATGAAGTCAAAATATATAGATCCTGAAATCGGAAGTATGAACACGTTTCAACCCTATCGAATTTTTAACATTGGATTAAGCGCTAACTTCTAATAAAATATAGATCATGAAAAAGAATGTTTTTCGAGTTTTAATAATGGCCGCATGTTTCTTAAGCATGGAGTCGTGCGCCGATCTTGACTTACCATCAGATGGTCGGTTAACGTTAGAAGATATGTTCAGTAGTTATCAAAGAACAAGAAATTACTATCACTCCTGTCGTTCCTTTTTTCCCGAAAAGGGATTTACCTACCAAGGAAGTAGGGCGCCGTTGGCTTCCTTTACGGATGAAGGTCACGATGCTAGTGATGGGGTGAATGGGGCGGTGAACGACTGGTATAATAACCGTACTTCGGCAACAAATAATCCAATAGAAGGTAGTTACAGCTGGACGCATTATTTTCAGGGCATACGGAAGTGTAATACTTTTTTAACGAGTATCAAAGATCCAAATATCGCTACCGCATACATTGATGAGGATGAAAAAAATGGATGGATTGGTGAAGTCCTTGTGTTGCGTGCATATTACTACTTACAGCTGATTAAAAAGTACGGAGGTGTTCCGATCATAAATACACCGTATGAGGTGAATCACGACTTTTCTAAAGATCGTCGCGCGACCTTCGAAGAGTGTGCGGACTTTATTATTGCAGATTGTGATGCTGCTTTAGCTTTGCCAGAGGGAGGATCGGCCAACACTGGCTTTCGGTGGAACATCAATGATAACGAACGAGGGGTGATTACACGTGCATTTGCGTATGCGGTAAAGTCTCAAACAGCTTTGTATGCAGCGAGCCCTTTATGGAGCACAGGAGGCACAAAATATACATGGGAGCGCGCAACGGAGATAACCAAAGAAGCATTAGACCAGTGTTTGACGCACGGTTTTCAATTGTTTACGACCAAACCACCAGAAGATGTTGCACAAAATGCCTATGCGTATTATTTTATTTTACGCTCAGATCCAAGTCGTTCTGTGGATAAAGAAACGATTTTTGAATCCCTCAGTGCACGAACAAATGTTTGGAAATTTGCGGGGACGCCTATTACAGAAGGAGCAGAAAAGGCTGGTTTTGGACCATCGCAGGAACTAGTAGATGCGTATGGTATGCAGGCGACGGGTGAGATGCCGGTACTCGGTTATACGGATGGAGATCACGTACAACCGATTATCAATACCGCTGCCGGATATGATCCGATGAATCCTTATGTTGGTCGCGATCCGCGCTTTTACGCTAGTGTTTATTACAATAATTCGCCACGTTCATTGACTTCTGGAGTTATTGAGAAGACTCTTTATCCCTTAAATTTTGCGGCGACAAAGAATAATGTAACAGTTAGCGGTACGAACGAGGTAAAGCTTGTTACGACAAGTAGTGATCCTTGGGTCCACACAACCACTTTGGGAAAGGCAATTGCGGCCGGCCAGAAACGGGTAATAAGTTTTGAGTATAAGAGTAATAAAACGGTGAACAACGCGGAGTTTTTCTTTTGTGTAGCTGGGGGGCCTCAGGGTGGCGTATCTACCGGAGAAAATATTACCATCCAACAAGCTGGTGAATGGACGAGGTTTGAGTACGACTTGTCGTCGGCAATTACGAAGTGGGGGTTTGGAGTAAACTCCAACGGTGGTCAAGCGCCCCAGAATCATTTCCTACGTTTTGATTTAACAAGTGGAGCAGGATATGAAATTACGATCCGGAATTTCCAAATCGAATCTTTTACTCCTCCTCCGGCGCCTGTCGCGGTGGAGACCTTTGTCGGTGGGAATTGTGGTATTTCATCTAATATTACACAAACTAGATTTACACGTACAGGATATTACCTGCGGAAGTTTAATAACTATAAATCGGGCGTCAACGTAGACGGCGACGGATTAATGAAGATTTTTCGCTTGGCGGAGCTCTATCTAAACTTTGCCGAAGCAGCCTCTAATTCTGTTGGGGCAGATGCGGCTGTTGCGAGTAAAGCAAACGGAGCGGCTGCGCTTTCAGCGCGGGAAGCGGTGAATATTATCCGTGCAAGAGCGGGTATGCCAGCCCTTCCGACAGGGCTTTCTAAGGAGGTTTTTCAAATCCGATATCGTAATGAAAGACAGGTGGAACTAGCTTTCGAAGAGCATCGTTTCTTTGATGTTAGGCGCTGGAAGATACTTGGCGAAACGGATAAGTTTGTAAGCGGAATGCGGATTACAAAAAATGGGAATAGTTACATCTATAACCGCTTTAAACTCCAAGATAGAGGAACGAATGTCGATAAGTACCTATTATCGCCGATAAAATTATCAGAGGTTTCTAAGATGTTATCCTTTACGGGAGTGAACTGGCAGAATCCAGGATGGTAAAATGCTGCGGTCCGCTTGATACTTGTTTAACAATTTATGCTATGAAAATGAATGCCACTAAATCTTTATCTCTCTATATGCTGTTGTTTCTATGTCTAATCGTTTGCTGCTCCAATACTGTAAGCAGTAAGGAGAAGATGAATACAGGCAGAAAACAGCAGTACAGTTCCGATACTTCGATGCGTTACATTTCTAACGGACGATTAAAGTTAGGGATAGACCTCGCTTTGGGCGGAGCTGTTACGTATCTCAGCGATAAAGCCAATGGTGGTGAGAATATGATAAATAGTTATGACTGGGGGCGCCAGATTCAGATGTCTTATTACAGTGGTCCTTGGCCATACATTGGCCCCAATGGCGAGAGACCAACTCCGGAGTGGGAAGGGTTGGGATGGAATCCAATTCAATCGGGCGATGCAGGTGGGCACAGATCTCGAATTATTTCTTTCGAATACAAAGGGAAAAATGCGATGCTCGTGCGAAGTATTCCCATGCAATGGCCGCATAAAACGGGTGTCCCAGGCGAGTGTGTCTTTGAATGTCTCTATACATTAAGGGATAATGTAATCGATATGAAAGCAACGATTCATAACAATAGATCAGATAAGACACAATATATGGCAGGATCTCAGGAAATGCCTGCCGTATATACGAATGGGAAATGGTACAAGTTGGTCTCGTACCTTGGAGATAAGCCTTTTGAAGATAAACCAGTAACGACTATTGTGGATAAAAATGATAAAAAGGGATGGCCTTGGGTACACTTTTATACACCAGAAAAGTGGGTTGCGCTATTAGACGAAAAGGGATATGGCATAGGTGTGTTTCAACCGGAAGTATTGACGTTTAATGGCGGTTTTCATCCCAATGATGCACACAAGGGATTCGGTGGAGAGAAGGGCGTACAAACAGGACACGTAGCTCCCATAGGAAGACAAATTCTAGACTATAATATTACATGGGCCTATGAAACGGCTCTTATCCTTGGAACGCTTAATGATATTCGAGGGTACGCCAAAAAACATGGACAGCAATCTGGTGCTATGGAGTGGTCTTTTCTACAAAATCGGAACAACTGGTATTATCACGGAGAGATTAAAGACAGTGGTTTTCCGCTGCAAGGTGGTTTAGATATTTCATTTAAGAAAAATGCAGCCTTAGTTGGCCCTGTCACTTTTTGGAATGCTACGGCACATTCGCATTTAGAAATTGATGGAACTTTTAAGAGTACAGATGGTCAGGTGCTTGTTGAGGTGGAGATTCAACCGGTCAGTAATTCGGATTTTACGGATTGGTTAAATTGGTCTGAAGGGGCATCTAGTGTGGAAGCGGAAAATAAGGCCAAAGCAACTTCTTTCTCGAAAAAAGCTGCTCTTTCCCTCCAGCAAACGCTTTCTGCAGATGGTGAACGTAAAAAATACCGGATCGATCTATCAACCCTTACAGGGTATAACGGGGCGATGAAGAGTTTACGAATAAAGTTTTTAAATGACGGACATGCAAAAGTGAGTAACATAAAACTCACCAACGGTAAATAAGAATTTATAGTGATGATAAAAAAGAAGTTAATATCCTTAATCGCAGGCGGATTGTTGTGTCAATTAGGATCTGCGCAACAGGTGTCTAAGGTTAATAGTGATCAATGGTCAATGACCGACGCATTGGGCCGAAAAGCGGTTGAACAAGAGGAGATTGCAGGAAAGAAGGGGGATAAGGTGGTGGCTATGTTTTACTGGACTTGGCATCAGGGTAACGATGATACGACTTATCAGGTAAAAAA
Source organism: Sphingobacterium psychroaquaticum (assembly GCF_900177625.1). GTDB lineage: Bacteria > Bacteroidota > Bacteroidia > Sphingobacteriales > Sphingobacteriaceae > Sphingobacterium > Sphingobacterium psychroaquaticum. The sequence goes on along the minus strand of NZ_FXAU01000002.1, from coordinate 602,108 downwards.
TATAACCGAAATAGTCCGCAAAAATCCGGAAGCCATGAAGGATTATAACCACCGTGGTTGGGGTACAAAAAAGCCTGGTTTCTTTTTCTGGGAGGAACCCTTGTTTGGATATTATAAAACGACCGATACCTGGGTGCTACGACGTCACGCTGAAATGCTTGCCGATGCAGGGGTAGATGTTGTGTTTTTTGACTGTACCAATGGAAGCTTAACATGGCAAGAATCTTATGAAGCATTGTTAAAAACGTGGGATCAGGCTCAAAAAGATGGCGTAAAAGTACCTAAGATCGCGTTCATGCTCCCTTTTGGTCCAGTGCCACATTCTGCGGTATCGCTTCGGCAATTATATCAGGATTTATATAAGCCCGGACGCTATCAGAATCTATGGTTTAACTGGAAAGGAAAGCCCTGTATTATGGCTTACCCCGATAATTTGGAAAAAACCGGAGTAGACAAGGAGATTGCAGAATTTTTCACTTTTCGACCTGGACAGCCAGACTATGTCGACGGGCCTTCTCGTAAGGACCATTGGGGATGGCTGGAAAATTATCCGCAAAAAGGATATGTTCGGAATAACGAAGGTAAGTTTGAACAGGTTACCGTAGGTGTTGCCCAAAATGCTGGACCTTCGACCAATGGCCATTGTAGCGCCTTTAACCTACCGGGAACATATGGGCGAAGCTATAGTCAACAACATGGTTTTGACCCGCGCGTCGATGGCTACCTCTATGGATGGAATTTTCAAGAACAGTGGAACCGAGCTTTTGAGTTGGATCCAGAACTGGTGTTTATCACGGGGTGGAATGAATACACTGCTGGACAATGGCTTCCCGTGCATAGCTGGACGGGAGATCCTTTTTCTTTTGTGGACCAATACGATTGGGAACATAGTCGAGATATTGAACCCAATAAAGGATGGGGAGATAAGGGGGATGTATATTATTTACAGCTAATTGATAATGTGCGCAAGTTTAAGGGGATGGAGCCTCGCGATCAGGTTTCCGCAGTTAAAACGATAAAGTTGGGTAAAGTCGGTGAATGGGATAATGTGCTTCCTTACTATACCCATTACAAAGGTAACACGATGCATCGTGATCATCGCGGACGCTATAGCTCGTACTATAAGAATACAACAGGAAGAAATGATATCGTGGGTGCAAAAGTAGCTCGTGATGCCAACACTTTATTTTTTTATGTGGAAACGGCTGAAAAGTTATCTTCCCCGGGGGATAGAAACTGGATGATGTTATTTATCGATATTGATCGAAATAAAGAGACCGGTTGGAATGGTTATGACTATATAATTAATCGTCAGAATCCCCGAGGAAACAAGGCTGTTGTAGAGAAAAATGTCGGTGGACGTTGGGAATGGGCTGAAGTTGGGGTGGCTCCGATGCAGGTTCGTCACGATAAATTAGAAATTGCGCTGCCAAAGCAGTGGCTTGGCGTAAAGGGGGAGGCATTAGACTTTGAGTTTAAGTGGAATGATAATATGCAAGAAAATGGCAATATCATGGATTTTTATGTGAATGGAGATACCGCGCCAGGTGGGCGTTTTAATTTTGTATACAAAGTCAATTAATTAAATGTGATGATACTAAAATATTGTAAATCATTTCTTGTTGTTGGTTCCGTTTTGTTTATTCAGGGTGTTGCTGCACAGAGTTTTAGTGGTGTTGATGACTTAGGTCGAGTTATAACACAGCAGGCTGAAGTTGGGAGTAAGAAAGCAAATAAGCAGGTCGGTATTTTCTATTTTTTGTGGCAAGGAGATGCTGGGTCTCCAACATCTGAAAAAAATTGGGACCTCACCAAGATATACCAAGATTATCCAGAAGTATTTCACGATTTCCATCATCCTAATTGGGGTGGAGGGGCTGCTGGGCCGGGGAAATATTACTTTTGGGGCGAACCGATCTATGGTTATTATCGAGGAGATGATTATTGGGTACATCTCAAAAATATCCAGCTACTAGCAGATGCTCAGGTAGATTTTTTGGTCTTGGACGCAACCAATCGGTTAACTTATCCGAAGCAAGTTAAAGAACTTATGCGGGCAATGATGACCGTCCGGAAGCAGGGTAAACCAGCGCCAAAAATTGTTTTCTATACCAATACCGCATCAGGGGATGCAATGCAGGAAATCTATGATACTTTTTATAGCCCGAATGCGGCAGAAAGAGTGGCAGACAATTGGTATTATCTCGATGGGAAGCCTTTAATCATTGGTCTCTCTAAAGAGGCAAAAGGCCGTACTTACGAGAAATTTTTCACGATCCGTGAATCGCAATGGCCTAATGAGCCAGAGAAAGTAGATGGCTGGCCTTGGATCGAGTTTCAAAGGCCTCAAAAGGTATACACCAACAACAAAGGAAAGCGTGAGATTGTCAATGTTTCTGCTTCACAACACCCTAATTTAGATGCCTCTATGGGAGGATCGGCATTTTATGGTAAAGCTGGAAATTGGGGACGTAGTTTCCGAAATAATAACCCAGGGAATCCCGATAAGGAGATCGCCTATGGTTACAATATTCAGGAGCAATGGGATTTCGCAATCAGCCAAGATGTACCCTTTGTTTTTATTACCGGCTGGAATGAATGGATTGCTGGCAAATGGAGCCGTGGAGATCAATATAAAGATCAGGCTCATTTTGTAGATCAGGCGAATGCCGAATATAGTAGAGATATTGAACCCTCTTGGACAGCCGGATTAAAAGATAACTACTACCTTCAGATGATTTCTAATATCCGTCGATACAAAGGGACTGATGGCGTCATTACGATTGATAGATCGACCGTGATGCCAGCAATAACCGCTTGGAATACCGTGAAATCTGTTTACGTTGATTATGTAGGCGATGTTATCGATCGAAATCACCCAGGAGCACAGAGTGAGCCTAAAGTGATGTATACCAATCGTTCGGGCAGAAATGATTTAGAAAATGTAAAGTTGTTAGCGACGGATAGTGAATTAGGCTTTTATGTACAAACAGCTAATAGGTTAACAGAACGGACGAAAGAAAATTGGATGACACTTTGGCTTAATACAGATGAAAACTATCGTTCTGGCTGGTACGGCTATGACTTTCGCGTGATTCAAGGCGAACGTATACAACGGTTTAATCAAGGAGCATGGCAAGATATTGGTAAGGTATCTTTCGAAATATCCGATAATGCTGTGCTTATAAAAATACCTAATAGCATTTTGGGGCTGCCGAAAAAGAATTATAACATTGAATTTAAGTGGTCTGATAATATGCAAAAAGACGATCCTCTAGATTGGTATGTTAACGGCGATACCGCACCGGGAGGGCGGCTGAATCTCACGGTGTGGATTAAGTAAAATTTCATAGTATGAAACGATTTATATCTTCAACTCTTTTCATGTTTGTTTGTCTCCTCGCGAGCTATCCCATGCTTGCTACGGCTAACAGTCCGTTAAAGGTAATTAACATGCAGGTGGAATATGTAACTGAACCGAAAGGGCTCGATATCGAACGTCCTCGATTTAGTTGGGTATACGCGTTGCCCAATGAAGATATACGTGGGCTTTCGCAAGGTGCTTATCGTATTCTGGTGGCTGATTCTCCAGAGAAACTCCAGGCAGGAGTTGGTAATATGTGGGATACAAAATGGGTAGAAAGTTCCGCAATGAATCAAATCTTTTATCAGGGAAGGACACTCATAGCCGATCGTACTTACTACTGGAAAGTGATGGTACGCGATAATAACGGAAAAGAAAGTCTATGGAGCCCGGTTAAGGAATGGTCAACTGGTTTCTTTTCAGATCAACAATGGAAAGGCCAGTGGATAGGCACGACTCATTTTTTTGATAAGAGATCTGCAGATTGTAATGTTTTTGACCCTTGGTTTCGAAAGACTATTGTGTTGAATAAGAAAGTGGGACGAGCGGTTTTTTTTCTGGCATCCATCGGTTATCATGAATTGTATGTAAATGGACAACGAGTTGGCGAGGAGGTATTAGCACCGGCAGTAACCGACCACACGAAGCGCGCACGGTATGTCGCTTATGATATTGCTCCTTTGCTACGAAAAGGGGAGAATGCTATTGCGGTGTGGCTAGGTACCTCTTGGTCAATTTTTCCGGGATACGATCTTCCTAACGGAAGGCCATCTACGCCCTTATTTAGTGGTCAGGTTGATTTTTTTGAACAGGAAAATCCAACAGATCAAGAAAAGCCCATGTTCTCCCTGCGATCTGATAAATCTTGGCGGTGGAAAAACTCGCCGAATCGGTTGTTGGGTAATTGGAATTTTGGACATATGGGTGGGGAGATTTGGGACGACAGTAAGGCCGAAGAAAATTGGAACAAAATTTCTTATGATGATAGTCAATGGAGTAATGCCATAGTATATCCATTGAAGTTAAAAATTTCTGCGCAGAATATAGACGGCAATATATTGGTCGATGAAATTAAACCAGTCTCTATTACCGAATACGGACAGGGTGATTATCGCGTGGATATGGGGGTTAATTTTGCCGGTTGGACCGCCATCAATGTATTTGGTAATCCGGGTGATACCGTTCGTTTCTTTTTTTCCGAGCGAGAACAGGATCGGATGACCTTCAATCTGCACAGTGCTCTTGTAATAGGTCGTAGCGGTATGTCCACGTTTAAAAATAGATTTAATTATAGCTCAGGTCGTTGGATTACGATCCAAGGTGCCAAGCGAAAACCGGTACAGGAGGATATAACGGGATGGTTGGTGCGTACAGGTTATCATACTGCTGCTACATTTGAGTCCTCGGACAGTTTACAGAATTGGATATTTAATACCACAAGATGGAATTTTGAGAATCTATCCCTAGGAGGTTTTGTTGTCGATTGTCCACAACGCGAGCGCATGGGGTATGGGGGCGATGCGCATGCCACCACAGAAATGGGTATGTTGAACTACGATTTAGCGGCCTTCTATAGCAAATGGATGGGAGATTGGCGTGACGTGCAAGGTACAGAAGCTATGGTCGGAAATATGCGCGATACGAGTTATGCACGTAAAGCGGTGACTAGTGGACGGTTTTTGCATCCGGGAATACTCCCACATACCGCGCCTACTTACTGGGGTGGTGGAGGGCCCTCCTGGGGCGGGATTGTGGTGTCACTACCTTGGTTTATGTATCAGCAGTATGGTGATGTAAAGGTGCTACAAGAAAACTTTACTTTGATAAAAAATTGGTTAAATTTTCTGGATACACATGTTCAGGATGGCTTGTTGCAACGGTTCGGTGGGCAATGGGATTTTCTTGGCGATTGGCTGTGGCCCAACGCTACGGCCGAAGGCATGAATAATGATAAAGAGGAGACGCTATGTTTGAATAATTCGTATCGTGTATTCAATTTGAGAACAGCGGTAAAGATAGCTCGTGTTCTTGGTGAATCTGTGCTTGCTGATGCTTGGGAGCACCAGGCTCAAGTGGCCTCCAAAGCTATTCATACCCGTTTTTTTAAACAGGAAGGCCACGTATATGCGGACGGTTCCATGGCCAATATGGCTACGGCATTGTTGGCCGATATAGTTCCTTCGGAAGAAAAAGCAAATGTAGAGGCGGCCTTGGAAAAGGAAATTTTAACCCATCGGCAAGGACATATACATGCAGGAATCACGGGGGGAGCACTTCTCTTTAAATGGCTACGCGAGAGTGGACGAAATGACCTTATCTATACGATGACATCCAAGGTTACTTATCCAAGTTGGGGGTACATGAAAGCCAATCAGGCGACCTCTCTTTGGGAGATGTGGGAGAAAGATCTACCAGGACATTCTTTACTGCATAGTTCTTACTTGTATCCGGGCGCTTGGATGATTGATGGATTGGCAGGGATTAAAAAATCGAAACCCGGCTATGCAACGTTTATCATTCAGCCGCCAAAGGCACAGGAAACAAATCTCTCTTGGGTGAAGGCCTCGTACGATTCGCCTAGCGGTACTATCTATAGTGCATGGAATCGTGAAGAAGATCAGCTTCGTATGCAAGTGACCGTACCACCGAATACGACATGTTTACTAAAGATAGCGAAGGGTGAAAGTGCGATGCTTGAACACGTGCTGGCAACATATAGAATTCATAGTGATGACATAAACGACACCTATCGCCTGCCTTCGGGCACATATATATTCTAAGATAATAAATCAACCCAAATAACCGAATGGACCATCCGTTTACGCCCATATTTCATGTAAGGGCAGGATGGTCTTTTTTATTTTCTTTTCTATATTTAAAAAGCGATTGACGCTTACTTATAAACCTATATTACTTGTACATGAAACGCATCTTGATTTCTCCATGCCTTATGTTATTTTTTTGTCTTGGGTTATCTGCCCTCTATGGGCAAACCAAGTTGAGCGATGGTAGTCAGCAAATTAGTCCGCTTACCCGTGAATATGTTTATCCGACACGAATTGTATGGACCAATGGTCATATCGTTCGCGGGGAGAACCTCCTTGTACCCGGAAATGGACAAGCTAATTTGACCAATGATAATATCGTTATTCTTAAGAATAACGATACAGAGCAGAGCGGTATATTACTGGATTTTGGTAAAGAACGAAATGGCGCTTTAGAGCTGGTGACCGGGATGTGGGGTGGTGGAAATGGCGCAAAAAATGTACGTATCCGCTTTGGTGAATCTGTTAGTGAGGCCATGTCCGATATTGGAGAGAAAGGCGCTACAAATGATCATGCCTTGAGAGATTTCAATATGCAGCTGCCCTGGCTAGGGAAAAATCAGACTGGAGAATCCGGTTTTCGTTTCGTACGCATAGACTTTCTAGATAAAAATGCGGAATTACATTTGCGCGAAGTACGTATGATATCAACGTATCGCGATATTCCATATTTAGGCTCATTTAAGTCGAGCGACGAACGACTGAATAACATCTGGGAGGTCGGTGCTTATACGGTTCATTTGAATATGCAAGATTATTTGTGGGATGCTATTAAACGAGACCGCTTGGTATGGGTGGGAGATCTTCACCCTGAAGTCGCGACGATTAATACAGTTTTTGGTTTTAATGACGTTGTGCCGAAGAGTTTAGATTTAGCTAAGATATCCACGCCATTACCAGGTTGGATGTGTGGTATTAGTACCTATTCCATGTGGTGGGTTGTCCTGCACCATGATTGGTATATGGCACATGGTGATAAAAAATACCTCACCGAGCAGAAGCCTTACTTACAAGGATTGGTTCGGCAAATTGTGGGAAAAGTTAAGAATGGAAAAGAGCAAATGGATGGGACGAGGTTCTTGGATTGGCCTTCTAGTGAGGATAGTTTGGCCGTGCATGCTGGTATTCAGGCGATGACGATCATGGCGCTAGAGCGGGCAGCATCATTGGCACAAATTTTAGAGGATTCTGAAACAATGGATCTTTGTACAAGTACTGTGGCAGCTATGCGGAAGTATAAACCCCGACACAATAATTCGAAACAGGCAGCAGCACTTTTGGCGATAAGTGGTTTGATGGATGAAAAGAAAGCATACGATGATGTGCTAAAGGTGGGCGGTGCAAAGAATTTCTCCACTTTCTATGGTTATTACATGCTGGAAGCCATGGCTAAGGCTGGAAAATATAAGGAAGCGATGGATATTATCTCACAGTATTGGGGTGCTATGCTAGATTTGGGGGCAACAAGCTTCTGGGAAGATTTTAATATAGAATGGATTAATAATGCTTCTCCGATTGATCAATTGGTACCTCCTGGTAAGGTGGATATCCATGGCGATTTTGGGGCATATTGCTATAAAGGTTTTCGACACAGCTTTGCGCATGGATGGGCTTCTGGGCCGACGAGCTGGCTGTCGGAGCATGTGCTCGGTATTAAGGTTGCCGAACCCGGAGGGAAGGCTTATTATGTCAGACCACATTTGGGCAATCTGACCTTTGCCGAGGGAACATTTCCTACAAAATATGGTGTTATCCGTGTGAAGCATACAAAGGATAAGAATGGGAAAGTTAAGAGTGAAATATATGCGCCAAGTGAAGTAACTATTCTGCGGTAGATGGGAAGATATAAGAGCGTCTCGACATTACTCATTGTTTTCGTATTACTTGTTCTGCAGTCTATTAACCAGCGTGCATCCGCGCAGGAGTCTGGTGCGAGCTGGATTGGTGTGCCATTAGGTCCAAGTGATACGGTTAATATCTGGTCTGGGTATCGTAAAAACTTTATGTTGGAAGAGGTTCCGGCTACCGCCGTCGCCAAAATTGCTGTAGATAGTAAATATTGGCTTTATGTGAATGGGCAGATGGTGGTATTTGAGGGCGGTCTTAAGCGCGGCCCCAATCCCAAAGATACGTACTATGATGAAGTAGACTTGAAACCTTATCTGAAAAAGGGAAATAACCAATTGGCCATCCTCGTATGGTATTTTGGGAAGAACGGTTTTTCACACAACAGTAGTGGCAAGGCAGCTCTTTTTTTTGAATTGAAAGCAGGTTCAGTAATGGTTTTGACGGATGCTTCATGGAGAGGAAAACGTCTTGTGGAATATAAAACGGCACCAGCACCGATACCTAATTTCAGGTTGCCAGAATCTAATATTTATTATGATGCACAAATAGCAGATTCTACGTGGATGAAGGATGTAGAGGTTTCACCCTCCTTTGCGGAAGTTCTTACCCTTGGGAAAGAAGGTGATTTACCTTGGAATAAATTGGTAAAGCGACCGATTCCATTGTTTAAGGACTTTGGTATACGCAAGTTTGAGACCAAGGATATTATCACGAAAGGGGATACTTTAGTTTGTAAGTTGCCTTACAATATGCAGTTCACACCGTACGTCAGGCTAACAGGAAAGGCGGGACAAACGGTAAAGTTCTTGACCGATAATTATGTCCATTACCATGGTTCTGCTGAAAATATTAGGGGCGAATATATCACGAAGGAAGGCCAACAGCAGTATGAAAGCCTTGGATGGATCAACGGTCATTATCTATATGTAGTTGCCCCCAATGATGTTCAGATACAAGAGGTAGGCTATAGAGAGATAGGATACAACAGTGATTTTGTCGGTGCTTTCCATTCAGATGATGTCTTTTTTAATACATTGTGGGAAAAGGCTCGGCGCACATTGTATATCACCATGCGCGACACATACATGGATTGTCCTGATCGAGAAAGGGCACAGTGGACGGGGGATGCGGTATTGGAAGCCGAAGAAGCATTTTACGCCTTGGATACGCAGGCACATGCCCTGGCTAGAAAATGGTTGTATGAGGTCTTGGATTGGCAAAGAGAGGACGGTTCTCTTTTTGCACCTGTGCCAGCCGGCAACTGGGATAAAGAATTGCCGGATCAGATTCTAGCCACGGTCGGTTATTACGGTATATGGACCTATTACCTACATACGGGTGATAAGAAGATTCTACAAGACCTATATCCGCGAATTCAGCGCTATCTAAACCTATGGGATAAATATCCTGATGGACTGGTTAAGCTCCGTGCAGGAGGGTGGCAATGGGGTGATTGGGGCGAGAATAAAGACATGTTACTCTTGTATAACCTTTGGTATTATTTAGCGCTAAAAGGAAGTTCTTTAATGGCTGATGAGCTAGGCAAGAATGACGATGCGCAACGCTTAAAGTTAGAAATGGCACATTTCGCGACAAAGTTTAATGAACGTTTTTGGAGGAATGGAGCCTATCGGGATCCTGCTTATACAGGTAAAACCGATGATCGGGTACACGCTTTAGCGGTGTTAGCAGGTATTGCATCACCAGCGCAATACAAGGCGATTCAACATGTTTTTTTACAAGAGGAACATGCTAGTCCCTATATGGAGAAATATGTATTTGAAGCTATGTTTACCATGGGCATACCGACAGAGGCTTTAGCGCGACATAAGAAGCGCTTTGCTTCCATGGTGAATAACACTTACTTTACCACCTTGTTTGAAGGCTGGGGGATTGGTAGTGCCGGGTATGGCGGGGGAACTGTAAACCATGCTTGGAGTGGAGGAGGTTTAACCATCTTGTCGGCATATCTCTGTGGAATCAGACCCTTATCACCAGGCTATGAGGAGATCTTAATCGCACCGCAATTAGGAAATATCAGACAGGCAGCAGCCTCTGTAACATCGGTAAAGGGTGAAGTGACAGTGGATATAAAAGAACATGATAAGGAGTTGTGGCTGACGATAAATATTCCGGAAGGTACTTCTGGGAAAGTGGTGCTACCTGTTGGTCAGTACCAAAATGTTTGGCTCAATAATAAACGTACGAAACAGGTTTCTACAAAACCTAACAAAAATAAAAATATATACCATCGAGAGGATCGTAGTCTTTGGATCGCTCCTGGAAAATGGGTCATTAAAGCACAAAAATAAAAGTAACGTAATGAAGAAAGACTTGTTATATATAGCGACTCTGCTTTGCCTTTTGTCGATTTCCTTTATCGCGAAAGCGACAATCCGTCCCACGTACCTTCGCGTGGAATACAAGATAAATCCCTTTCTTGATGATCGTAAACCGCGATTGAGCTGGGAACTTGTGGCGGAAGGATTTGACAATAAACAAACAGCTTACCAGATAATTGTGGCTTCTTCATCTGAAAAGCTGAATAAAGGAGTAGGAGATCTATGGGATAGTAAAAAGGTGACTAGTAATCAGACCAATCAAGTGTATTATAAGGGAGCTGCGCTAAAGTCGGGGCAGCAAGTGTGGTGGAAAGTAAGGGTATGGAATCAAGATGGGGTGGCTGGTCGCTGGAGCGATAACGCGCGCTGGGAAATGGGGAAGCTGGACGAATCGGCTTGGAGAGCAAAGTGGGTGGGTAAGGATTTAAATCATTTGGCTAAAGGAGGTGCGTATGAGTTACCTCCGTCTCCCTATTTACGTAAGGAAGCCGTATTGACCAAACCTGTTAAAGAGGCTCGTTTATATATTAGTTCGTTAGGGTTACATAACTTTTATATTAATGGTGAAAAAGTGGGAGATGACTTCTTTAGTTCGGGGTGGACCGATTACAATAAGCGGGTCTACTATCAGGTTTATGACGTGACAACAAAGCTGAAGAAAGGCAACAACGCTTTTGGTGCTATTTTAGGTACAGGTTGGTATGCTGGTTATTTAGGATATGCACTGCTGGTCGGTACACCGCAGGTGAATCAGTTTTATGGAAAATTTCCGATGCTAAAAGCGCAGATTGAAATCGTGTACCAAGATGGTTCCCGTGAAACGGTTTCAACGGATAAATCATGGAAATGGGGCCTTGGAAATGTGCAGGAGGCAGACATGTTGCAGGGAGAGAGGTACGATGCACGTCAGCTATCAACAAAGTGGAGTATGGTTGGTTTTAATGACTCGAAGTGGGAGCCGATTGGGGAGTTTGAAAATAAACCGGGTCAACTGCTGCAGCTCTATCCAGGAGAACCCGTACGTGTTGTTAAAGAGCTTTCTGCAAAAACTATAAAAAAGGTCGGACAAAACAAATACATAGTTGATTTTGGACAAAACTTTGCCGGTATAATCCGTTTAAAGCAACGTGGCATCGCGGGAGACTCTTTGGTTTTCCGATATGGAGAGATGCTTCATCCGGATGGAAGCTTGGTAACAGAGAATCTACGCAAAGCTCGTGCGACCGATACCTATATTTTTAGAGGTGATAGTAACGCAGAGCAGTGGGAACCAAGTTTCACCTACCATGGTTTTCAATTTGTGGAAATCTCCGGACTCAAGGAGGAACCGAAGCCAGATTTTCTGACGGGTTTAGCAATGAGCTCGGACTTACACGAGGCGGGTCAGTTTCAAACGGATAACAGTCTCTTGAATCAATTGTACCAAAATATTGTGTGGACACAGCGTGCTAATTATCTGGATATTCCTACGGATTGTCCACAACGTGATGAACGACTAGGTTGGACGGGCGATGCACAAGTATACATGCGGTCCGCGATTTTTAACAATGATATTGCTGCATTTCACAAAAAATGGATTCAGGACCTTAGTGATGCGCAATGGGAAAATGGAGCATATCCTATATATGCTCCTATTCCAAAAAACAAAGCTGGATTTGCAGCGATCCGCCCGTCGGATTCATTCTCTCCGGGCTGGTCTGAGGCGGGTATCATTTGTGCTTACGAAGTTTTTAAAGCGTATGGTGATCACGAAGTGGTGAAGCAGTCGTACCCGAATATGCTCCGCTTTATGGAGTTCCTTAAAGGTCGTACGACGAATCATATTTTCCCTGAAGGAGCTTTTGCTGATATTGAACCGAAAGGTGGATTCGGAGATTGGCTGTCGGTAGGGAAGAAGACGAGCCCCGATTTGATTGCATCGATCTATTATTTCTACTGTAATAAGTTAATGAGAGAGATGAGTGCGGCTATCGGACGAAAGGAGGAGGCCGATTATTTCGATACAGAAATGAAGGCTTCTCAAGCGGGGTTTAAGGCGCGTTATATTGCTGCTGACGGAAAGCTGAAGACACAGGATAGCTTGTATGGTGATGGAAGTGGCTATGTAGAGGGCCAAGGAGGATTCTCTGGTCACACACAAACGGCCTATGCTAACGCCATCTTTGCAGGTATCCTTTCTCCTGAAGGTGAAAAGCAAGCTGGAGCCTATCTGCAAGAGCTGATTACCGCTAACGGTGGCCGATTGGCGACAGGTTTTTTAGGTTTTAAACCACTCTTACCGGCCCTTAGTAAAGTTGGCGCATCGGATCAGGCCTATAAGCTGATCTTGAGTACAGAATACCCTTCTCTAGGTTACGAAATTGTAAATGGAGCAACGTCTATCTGGGAACGGTGGGACAGCTACATTAAAGGTAAAGGTTTTGTACACAATGCCGCTATGAATTCTTTTAGTCATTACGCTTTTGGATCTGTCAATGAATGGATGTTTGAAAATATTTTGGGTATTAAGTCCCTGGAAAATGCGTATCGGAAGATTGTGGTGCGACCGGAGATTGGACAGAATGGAATCAAAAAAGCGAGTGGGAGCTACCGCTCTATAAATGGACTTATACAATCTGCTTGGGAAATCCAAGGCGCGCATGTTGTACAAGAGGTAGATATCCCTGTGAACACGAGTGCCCTGTGTTACGTGAGGGCGGCCTCACCGAAAGATATTCTTCTTAATGGGAAGCCTTTAGATCGTACCTTTCTAAGAGATCGCGTTACTCAGGAGGGAGAGGAGATCATCCTGAAACTTGGGTCCGGCAAGTATATTATAAAGTCAATTTTTTCATTACCTTAGATCTATTCAAACCATATAGATCTATCAATGCCTAATTTAGTGAGCGAGTTTTTAAAGACGTTACAGATAAATGATTTTTCGGCCACACCTAAATATCAGCAGCTTGGATCTGCTATTATAGATGCGGTGAAGCAAGGAACGCTTAAAAAGGACGACATGCTTCCTTCGATTAATGAGTTGAGTGTATATGTTGATATTTCACGCGACACGGTGGAAAAGGCCTATAAGTTTTTGAAAACACAAGGCGTCATCGCATCTATTCCAGGGAAAGGATATTATGTTGCTACTGCTGATGTGCAGAATCGCGTTAAAATTGCATTTTTTCTAAATAAACTAAGTACGCATAAAAAGCTGGTGTATGACTCTTTTGCAACAGAGATGAGCGATGCGGCAGCCATAGATTTGTTTGTATATAACAGTGACATATCCTTTCTTAGAAATCTACTCGGTAATATGAGTAATAACTATGACCATTATGTACTTTTTCCCCACTTTAAGGAAGGGAGGGATCAGGCTGCAGATGTCATAAATAAGTTAATCCCGACAGGTAAACTGGTGTTGTTGGGCAAATATATTGAAGATATCAATGATCGTTTTCCGGCTGTGTTTGAAAATTATGAAAAGGACATATACGGTGCTTTAGAAGAGTCTCTTTCCGCTTTAAGTAAATATACGACGTTGAAGCTTATTTTTCCGGATAATAGCGATTACCCCAAAGCTATTATTAAGGGTTTTTATAAGTTTTGCCAACAGTATGCTTTTAATCACCTGTTGGTTAGTGACCTCAGTAAAGAGAAGGTGGAGAAAAGTGCTTGTTACATTAATCTTGCTGAGGATGATCTCGTACAACTTTTGGATAAGATTATCCGAAAAAAACTGCAGGTCGGACAGGATGTTGGTGTGATCTCTTACAATGAAACACCGCTAAAGAAATTTATCCTCAATGGGATTACTACGATTTCGACCGATTTTGAGTATATGGGTAGACTTGCTGCGAATCTTATTAAAAACAAGTCTGTAGAACACCTAGAGGCGCCTTTTTATTTAACAATGCGGGCTTCCATTTAGACGTTAAAAAATCTCCTTTGTATAAAAGGAGGATGGGATTCATACATAGACAGTGACGATTGATTTTTCTTCGAAGATATTGTCGTTTCGATTTCAAACTTTATTTCTAAATTAGCCCTCCATAAATTGGAAGGATTTGCAGTATGGGGAAGACATAATGTCCCCAATATTGTGAGGTAAGGTTATGTTTGAGAAAGACAGATTAGATGAAGATTTGCTGGTTGCTCTTCTCGTAAAGGGAGATAGAGACGCTTTTTCTCAGCTTTATGCGCGATACTCCTCGGACTTGCTGCACCGACTCAACAAACTTCTACCCGACGAAGAAGCAGTTCTTGAAATACACCAAATCGCATTTGTCCGCCTATGGGAAATTCGGGAACGCGTCCGTATTGAGCAAGGCATATGGTCTCTATTACATACCATAGCGAGAAATCTCGTAGTCGACTATTTTCGAAAGTCGGCCACAAATGAAGCCGTCAGAAATGCGTTACTTACACAAGCAACACTGTATTATGAATTAGACGAACCGACGAATCAGGTCGAAGAAATGTCTACGCTATTGTCTGCGACGATCGACCGACTACCGGCTAAGCGAAAAGAAATTTTTCTATTGTGTAAGTTTCAAGGAAAGAGCTACGAAGAAGTGGCACAGCTGCAAGGCGTTTCCATCGGAACGGTAAAAGACCATATGGCAAAAGCAATGCGCTTTTTAAAGACAGAGCTAGGCGGAGCATTGTTCTCCCTGTTCTTGGCACTAGTCAACGCTTGGAGATAATTTTCGTATTCGAAAAGTCTCTCGCGAAAAAAAATCAAAAAAACTTTTTTTATGAACATAGATTTTATCTGTGCCCTACGTATTATACGTAAAGGCGGCACGGAAGAGGTCTGCTATTGGAGAAAAAATGAAGAACAGGAACGATCTTTTTGACTTGTATTTAGCGGGGAAGTGTACACCTGAAGAGGCTGAGCAATTTGTGTCAGGCTTGTCGGATGATCAATTCTGTGCGGAATTAGAGGTACGAGTGGATGAAGTGTTCCGACAGGAACTTAGAGAAAATGAGGTGCTGCCCGATATGGTTCGACTTTCGAAAGAACAATATGTAAGCATTGAAGCTTTGATCTTCACCACCGTAGCCGAAAATGAAGAAGAGCGCGTAAGGTCTATTTCATCTACAATCTGGCGATGGGCTGCCGCCGCTGCTGCAATCATTATTTTTTATGTAGGATTTGACCAATGGAATAAGGACCACAGCATGATAACAGGGGGAGGTCCTATAGCAGCCGTACAGGATACTACAGAAACACCGACAGGCGTAACATTAACATTGCCGAACGGTCAAGTGGTAGCGTTGGCAGATCATGAAGCCGCACAATACGCTTCTCGGGAAAAGCAAGATGGCGTTTCCTTTTATGAGCTAAAGGCATCCGATGTTGTACAGGAACCAATGGTACAACAAATCAATGTGCCCCAAGGTCAGACGGGCGCTGTTGTGTTAACCGATGGAACCAAAGTGTGGCTCAACGCAAACTCCAGCTTAACCTATGATGTGAACTTCGTAGGGAATGAACGTTTGGTAAAACTCCAAGGCGAGGCTTATTTCGAGGTAACGCCTAACAAAGAGAAACCGTTTATTGTCGAGTCTAAAAATCAACAAGTGAAAGTCTTAGGGACGCACTTCAATGTGAAGGCCTATACGGTGCGTCATGTTATAACGACGCTATTAGAAGGGAAGGTACAAGTTTCAACGGGTGCGAAGGAACGTATTCTGAAACCCGGACAAAGTAGTGTTGTAGGTTTTAATGATAGTGATATTAAAGTTGTGCCTGCTATATGCTATGAGGTTAATGCCTGGCGAAATAATGAGTTTGCTTTCTACGACGCAACATTAAATGACATATCCGATGAATTGTCGCGCTGGTATGGCGTGGAAGTGCAGGTGGTTGGACGCTCGGATTCCTTTGGTTTTACTGGTGTGATTTCGCGTGAAAAAAGTCTGCCAGAAGTATTAGAAATATTGCGCCGCACAGGGCAGATAAGATATCACATAGTGCCAACCGGGCTAAAAGAAAGGAGGATTATTTTGATGCTATAGTTTTACACAACAACAACAACAACAACAACAAACCAACTAAGTGCTACGCTTCTAGAAGCCTAGCTGACCGTAAATGATGAACAAATAAATTACTACCAATGAAATTAATGAATGCCACGGCAATCTTGAAAAGAGTTGCCCTGGGTAAGCGTATCGTAATGATATTGTTAGCACTGGTGTGCGGACAATTGACGATGGCGGCGTTTGCGCAGAAAGTGACCATAAACCGAAAAGGAATAACACTAGCTGAAGTGTTTAATGAAATAAAAAGACAATGTAATTGTGATTTCTTTTACAATGAATCGCTTGTAAAATCTAATTCTGCTGTGGATCTAAACATGCAGAATGCCACCGTACAGGAGGTGCTTGACTACTGCTTTAAAAATCAGCCACTCAAATACACAATTGATAATAAAACAATTGTTATTACAGCAAAACCTTCATCTGTAAAACAACAAAAAGTACAGGTTCGTGGCCGTGTGATGGATTATCAAGGTAAGCCCTTGCCGGGGATCACGGTTGGTGAAAAAGATAACGCCAAGAATCTGGTAGGGACAGATGTGGATGGAACATTCCAAATCTCGGTAACGAGTGGCAATGCTACTTTGGTATTCAAGAGTTTGGGTTATGAAACATTAAGTGTGCCGTTACAGCAAAAAACTTGGCTAGAGGTTCGTCTTACGCCGGTAGAAAACCAACTGGATGATGTGGTTGTAACGGGCTACCAAAAATTAGAGAAAAAATCGTTGACAGGATCTATCGCTACGGTAAATATGGCACAACTGGAGACGATTTTCCAACCTAATATTGACAAGTTATTGCAAGGACAGGTACCGGGACTTACGGTGATGAGTACGTCAGGTGCTCCGGGTGCAATGCCGCAGATCCGTATCCGAGGAACGGCCACTTTGAGTGGTAATGTGCAACCGCTATGGGTGGTAGATGGTATTATCTTAGACGATGCGGTGAATGTGTCAGTCGATGATATTATGACAAACCGGAACCTTATTGCGTCTGGAATTGGCGGGGTGAACGTCGAAGATATTGAAAGCATCAACGTATTGAAAGATGCTGCAGCGACTGCAATTTATGGTACGCGGGCAGCAAATGGCGTTATTGTGATCACGTCCAAGAAAGGTCGTGCCGGGAAGACCAGAATTGGTTTTACAAGCAATGCTTCTTTTGGAGAGCGACCACGCATTGAAGATACTTATATGATGAATTCTAAGGAGCGCATTGATGTGAACTTGGAGATGATAAAACGAGGGGCTTTCAATGCAGTAACAGCAGCCGTTGATCAATACAATACGGTATCAGATTTTGAACGCTACTTTATTGACCTGACAGATAAAAAGATTACATGGGAAGAGTTTAACCAACGTGTCAATTATCTTGAAACAGTCAATACCGACTGGTTCAAGCACTTATTCAGAACTTCCTTTTCAAACAGACAGAACCTCAGTGTATCTGGCGGTGATGAAAAAACAACATTCTATGCTTCTGGAAGTTACCTGAATGATCAGGCGACAGCGAAAGGGGTTGGACAAAAGACATATACAGGATCTCTTAAAGTATACACTAAAATCTATAATAAGATTCGCCTGGGCGTGATGATGGATATTAATGCGCGCGAGAACAATAGTTTCTTTGCCGTAGATTCTAAAGAAAATCCATTTGAGTACGCGATCTACACCACGCGTGCGCAACCGGCACTCAATCCTGATGGTACGTACAGCCACTTTTACCTGAACGAACAGAAATACAATTTCTTGGAAAACAGAGATAAGGGATGGCGGGATTCTAGAAACTTCGGTCTTCGAGGCTCTGTGGATCTTGAATACAAGGTGCTGAAGGACGTAACATTTAATAGTTTGTTCTCCTATGCAAAACAAAATACAACCGATGAAGATATCGCTGTTGATGACAGTTACTTTGTACGCATCCGTAAAAGAAACGATCGTGAGATCGTGAACGGACAATATAAATATACATGGACTGAAGGCGGTTATCGTAAAGATCGGAGTTCATACAATGGGTCTATTACTTTCCGAAATCAGTTGACTTACAACCCGATGTTCAAGGAAGTGCATTACCTTAATGTAATGGTCGGTCAGGAAGTCCGCAAGTCTAAAACAACAGACGTCTCAACAGAAATTTATGGTTATTCCCATGATCGAGGACATCAACAAGTCCCACAGTATGATTATATGAAGAAAATTGGTGTTCCCTACTGGAAAGAGAATCTAAGCGATGGTGCTAATGTTTCTTATTTGGGGGCGGTAAACTATACTTACGATAATCGATACACTTTGAGTTTCAATGTGCGGACAGATGGTTCCAATCGTTTTGGTTTAAAAACCAATCAATTGTTTCAACCGTTGTGGGCAATTGGTGCCAATTATCAAATGAAAGAAGAACGCTTCTTGCGTGATGTAGATTGGTTATCATACCTTACTTTGAAAGGCTCTTATGGTAGTCAAGGGAATGTTGCGGCACAGGCCTATTCAGACCTTGTGGCGAATATTGGTGCCGTAGTGCCAGAGAATCCAAGCAATTACTTAACTATTATCGCGCCTAAGAATCCGAACCTTAAGTGGGAGCAGACTTATACAGGAAATGTAGCCTTAGAAGCAGGTTTCTTTAAGAGACGCTTGATGTTCAATGTTGAATGGTACAATAAGAAAGCGATGGATCTGTTGGGAAATCGTCAGGTTTCACAAGTGACTGGCTTTGAGAGTGTGCAGGTAAACTGGGCTTCGATGCTGAACCGCGGTTGGGAGTTCTCGCTAAACACCATCAATATCGACAATGAGAAATTTAGATGGTCTTCTAATATCAACTTTGGATTTAACAAAAACAAAGTGTTGGATGTATACACCAAGCCAACGGTACAGAATCTAACGAATCCGAGACGAAGCAATTATGCGGCGACAGCCATTATTGGAGAACCGATTGATGGATTGTGGTCTTATCGCTATGCAGGACTAAATGAGGCTGGAAGAGCTACATTTTATACGGCGAAAGAAGGCGAGAAGGTATTGTATGGGATGACGAATACCAATGGACTGGCATATTCTGGGGTCATGAATCCTACTTCGCAGGTCGGATTTACTAATACATTTACCTATAAACGAGTGACATTATCGGCTCTTTTCATTGGTAGTTTTGGCAACGTGATGCGTTTGCGTAATATGTCTAATGGTAGTTACTTAGGCTTCCCGGATCCAACTCAAAATATGTCTAAAGAATGGGTGAACCGTTGGAAGAACCCAGGCGATGAGGCGCATACGAATATCCCTGTTCTTGAGGTCGGTACCGATACACAATTGACCGCGCTTGCACCAACAAATGGAACTATGTTTGATAATTCGGATTTACGCACCGTAAAAGGTGATTTTATCCGTCTCCAGAATGTTTCTATTAGCTACGATTATTTTACACCGAGGCTGCGTGCTTTAGGCGTGCAAAATATACGTTTGGCATTACAGGGAAATAACCTTCATGTGTGGAAAGATAAAGCATTGAAAGGTCAAGATCCGGAAGCACAAGGATCGAGTGTTGTTGCATATTCAGATACTAGAAATAGAAATATAAATTTCGGCAATACCTTCCTTCCGGTACCTCGTTCATATTCTTTATCTCTATCGGTTCAATTTTAATATTTAAGCAAATGAAAACTATTTTAAGATATAGCCTGTTACTGGTGGTTTTACTGGCATTCGGTTCTTGCAAAGATATGTTGGATATCAAGCCGGTGCATAGCATGATGCCGAAATCGCTGGAAGACTATGAGGCTGTTCTATTGGGCGGATACCCAAGGACAGATTTCTTTATCAAGACAGAGATGTTGACGGATAATATATATGCGAATCTAAATGCAGAGGTTCAACCTACGCAGGAGAACGAGCGTTGGTTTACTTTCGCACCCTCACTTTTACCACCGGAATCACTTGTGGATCCGTACTGGGGGCAGCTTTACAAGAGTATCTATTACGCAAATACGGTCTTAGATAACCTAAAGAAACTGGAGGCTACGCCACTTCAGCAGCAACTTTTTGAACAGGTTCAAGGGGAAGCGTATGCATTGCGTGCATTTAGTTATTTCTACCTGATTAATTTTTATGCGGATGTGTATTATGTAAAAAACTTGAATGCGCCAGGCGTCCCGATGCCTTTGACCGCAGACGATGTAAATGCGAATGCTGGAAATAATGTGCGAACACCTGTAGGAGATGTCTGGAACCAGATTGTAGCTGATATTGATAAGGCGAGCCAGCTGTTGTCTGGAAAGAAGATCACCGATCGCTACCGTTTTTCATCCAATACATTGGAACTCTTCAGGGCGCGTGTAGACCTTATGATGGGGAATTATGAATCGGCTATAGCACATGCTAAAACTGTTATTGATTTCTATCCTTTGGCCGATCTTTCGGGATTAGAGAAACGTTTGGCGGAAAGTGGCGCCAAAAATGTGTTGACTTATATATATGGCTTTGTGGATACCCAAGCAAATAAAGAGCTATTGTTTTTTACTGGCGGTAGGGCTGGAACCAACCCTTATTATTATGCAACGGGTTCGATGAAACCTTCTTTGGATTTGTTGGCATTAACAAAGCGTTACGGGGAATTAACAGATTATAGACAGTTTATTTTTGATCCATTTGAAGAGAATGCTGTTCAAGCAATAAAAACGGGGAAGACTGTTTACAAGATGTACGCGAGTCAGGATTTGATTTGGTACTATGTCGGGTTTAAGGCAAGTGAGGCTTATCTTATTCGGGCTGAGGCACAGGCTAGATTGGGTAAAGATGAGCTTGCCTTGAAAGATATAAACCAAATTTTAGCGAGCCGTATGCGTAAGGATTTTGTCGTAACGTTGAAAGCAACTGACTTTGCAAATAATGCGGCTGTGTTGGATCGGATCTTAGCAGAGCGCCGGTTGGAGTTGGGGCTTGATGCAGGTTTACGATTTATGGATTTACGCCGGTTAGGAAAGCCTGAGATCCAACATGTGTTTAAGGATGCCCGGGTGTATACCTTGGCGAAAGATGATTCACGCTATTTGATGCAGATTCCACCTTCTGAGTCTGAGAATAGCCCTAATATGCCTTTAAATCCAAGATAAAATGAAACAAAACAAAATACTTTTTTATGCTTTTATGGGGGTTCTGTTGTTGAACTTTACATGGACTAGTTGTACTAAAGAAGCCAGTATAGTGCCTTCTGAAAGCTTAGGTTTTGAACAGCAGTTCAAACCAAAGGAGGATGCGAACCCGATTGAGAAATCTTTATTTAACGACTACAATGTTTGGGTACGGATGGATTTTAACGAGTCGCGAGAGGTATATAACGCTTATCTGGGACAGGATGTAAATAACGCTCGTTTTCCAGCACAAAAAGTCGATCAGAATATGCGGCAGAGTGCTTATGTATATATGCAAACGCTACTGTCTAATGTTTCTAAGGTTTATGCGCAACAGGTTATGCCTAACGAGGTTTTCTTTGTGAAAACGTATGGACATCCTGCTTATGGCTATCAGTTTAATGTTATTGCTCGGAATAGACTGGCTTTTGTTTGGCCTAATGCCACTTATGGTGCACAGCCTGTAGTGGATCCCGACACACACTATTACAGAGATTCGGTATTGACGAAAGCGGTGTGGGATAATCTGAGTAGAATGATAAGCGATCGTATTACGGAAGAGATACCAGGGTTTGAAAAAATTGGTAAACCGTATGATGGTGGAGCTGCATTTACAAAGATTCGTGATCAGTATTTTATTGATTATGACTTGGCCAAAAGAAATAGAGATTGGCAGACATTGGCTGACCAAGGGGGGTATCTAGACGCATATTCTTCTGCATCCTTTAAGGATGAATATGCGGCTTTCTTCAAACTTATTTTATTAGAGTCTTATGCAAATATCAATAAAAATTATTTAGAAGGAAATGCAATGCGCAGACAGAAGTATGATTTGTTTGTGAAATATTTTCGAGACACCTACAACTGGGATATCCAGGCAGCGGGAAACAAATACCGTGAAATGCTAAGTAGCTTTCAGTAAGAGGATAGCGGGTATAAAAATAGGCCATCAAGTATAAATAAAGGATTAAGTAAATAGATAGTATGAAAATTTTAAAAATGATGCTGTTGTTAGCCCTTCCGGGTGCAGCAGTTGCGCAGAAATCAAATTTTGCAATTGACGGTAAGATCCAACAACCGCAAAAAAATGGACAGATATTCCTGTCTATCCGTACGCCAAACAGTCAGCTATTGGACTCGGTAAAGGTAACTAATGGAAGTTTTGCTTTCAAAGGAGAGGCAAATGGTCCTACGATGGTTTATATTGTTTACGATCAGGAGAATAAAGGTTGGGACAATATTGGCAGAAATGGTGACATGATTGGTTTCTATGTCGATAAGGGCAAGACAACGATCCTGGCTAAAGATTCGGTGAAGACGGCCGCGATCAAAGGGAGTGCATTGCAAGATGCGCATGTTGCGTATAAAAACCTGTTGAAGGAGTCTGAGGATGGTATCAATGCTATTAATTTAAAATATAGCAGTGCCACTCCTGAACAACGTAAAGACGAATCGTTTGCAACACCATTGCGGGAGCAGTACATGAAATTTGCAGATAAGAAGAAACAACTGCAACAAGATTATATTGCGAAAAATCCATCTTCTTATTTCAGTTTGTTAGCGATTCAAGATCAGTTGTATTCGGGGTCCGAAATCCTCGCTTTAGAACCTGACTTTAACCGTTTATCCACCGCTGTCCGTGATTCCGAAGCGGGACAGGCTTTTGCCAAACAAATTGCGGCTGCAAAAGCGACTGAGGTGGGAGTGTTAGCGCCTGATTTTACGCAGAACGATGTGAACGACAATCCCGTCAAGTTATCTGACTTTAGAGGGAAGTATGTGCTATTGGATTTTTGGGCGTCATGGTGCGGTCCTTGTCGTGCAGAGAATCCTAATGTCGTAGCAGCGTATGCGAAGTTTAAGGATAAGAATTTCACTGTTTTAGGTGTTTCTTTAGATCAACCAGGTAAGAAAGATTTATGGTTGAAAGCAATCGAGGCTGATAAATTGACTTGGACGAATGTGAGCGATTTAAAGTTCTGGAATAATGAAGCGGCGAAGTTGTATGGTGTCCGTGGTGTGCCTCAAAACTTTTTGATCGGTCCGGATGGAAAGATTGTAGCGAAGGATTTGCGTGGTGAAGCGTTGCATGAGAAATTGGCAGAATTATTATAGTAGACGAATGAATAGACAAATTATGAGAAAGATAAAGGCAGCAGCAGTGCTGTCTTTTTTTTCCGTTCTTGGCGTGCAGGCGCAAGACGGAGGTAAAGTTGTGCTGGAAGGAAGGGTAGATCGGAAGTTTGATAATACGAAGGTGTTCCTATATAATAACATTACAGGAGAAAATGATACAGCTGTTGTGCGTGATGGTGCGTGGCGGATGGAAAGACCTTTTTCTGGTCCTACGCGGCACATGCTGGCCGCGGAAGCGGAGTCAAAAAAACATGGTGGTTATGCTCCTTTCGGAATTTTGATCGGTGAGCCTTCCAAGATTATTATTGAAGGTGATCTGGAGTCTTTTTATACGGCTCAGGTTTCAGGATCCAAAGCACATGATGTGCTCAATGCGTACAACCGATTGGTAGGCGAAACAAATGAAGCGGAAGCGTTAATGACGGTGGTACGTAACCATCCTAATTCTTTTGCGTCGGCTTTTATTCTGGAGCGTTATGGGAAGGCATTGACGCCCGAGCAAGCTTTAGCTTGTTACGAAGGCTTGTCGGACGCGGTGAAAAAAACGGATTATGGAAAGTCTGCCGGAAATCAGATTCAGGGGGCTTTACTTTCTAAGGAAGGTGCGCTGGTAAAGAATTTTAGTTTACCGAATGAAAAAGGAGAGAACATTGATTTTGCAGTGTTTAAAGGGAAATATATTCTGTTGGATTTTTGGGCATCCTGGTGTGGCCCTTGTATAGAGGAGTTCAAAACGTTACGTGAGGTCTATGCACAATACAAAAAATCAGCGCCTTTTGAAATTGTTAGTATCTCTACCGATAAAAGTGAGGGTGCATGGAAAAAAGCGTTACAAAATCAGCAGCTTCCTTGGGTGCAGCTGCATGACCTGCCTGGGGATCAAGCGGTCGCCTCAAAGCGGTTTGCTGTAACAACATTACCGACTACTTTTTTGATCGACCCGGAAGGTAAGATCATAAAGAAGAATATCCGTGGAAATGATCTTAAGGTTTATTTGCAGGAGTTGTTTTCTAAGTAGGAGTAACTTTTAGGCTTTTTGTCTCCCTATTGTTGTGTAAGCAAGTGATGGGTGGAGTGAAAGTCGTTATACTTGAAATTTATTTAATGATAAATTGAAAACGTAGGAGTCTAAACCCTACGTTTTTTTTGTTTCGTGCTATGATATTTTACTTTCTTGTTAATTGTGCTGTTGAAACTATACTTTTTTTACTTACCTTAGATTTTATAATATCAAGGGGTCTGCCATGATTTTTTGATACGAACTAACCTTTTTCATTGCTAACAGTTGGAAAGATGACGTCGCTTAATTCCGATAAAATCCTTTTTGATAAGTACTATAAACAACTATGCTATTTTGCATGGCAGATGGTACGTGATCAAAATTTGGCGGAAGATTTGGCACAAGATGCATTTGTAGCTTATTTCCAGCGAAAGAATACCGTATCGATTGATGAAACGGCAATTAAATCCTTTCTTTATTCCTCTGTGAAATTTTCGGTCTACAATCGACATCGTAAAAGTTTAACGGAACGAAAATTTTGGCAACGTATTGGTTTTAAAGAAACTGATGATGTTGATTATGAACATCAAATTATAAGAGCTGAATTTATGGCTGCGTTGGCAGAAAGTATGGCAAAGTTACCAGAAGGTTGTCGAATGGTAATGACCATGAGCTTTGTGGATGGCTTGTCAAACGATGAGATTGCATCACAATTGGCATTAAGTGTAAATACAATTAAGACGCAAAAACAACGAGGACTGAATTTTTTACGTAAAAACTTACGTGCTGACTATTTCTCAATTTTATTCGCATTTTTTCTCACGACAGTCAGGTAAATTTTTTTTATTTTTTTTGTCACCCCAATTCATGATTTAGGTTTCTTACATCCAGATTATGAATAAAACCTCATTTGCCATATCGTCCATTCTGATTAAATGCTATCAACGCGAACAGCTTTCTAGTTCGGAGAATAACATATTGCAGGCTTGGCTATTAGAGAAAAATGGCCAAAATAAGCAACTTTTTGATGAACTTATGGCTAAAGAAGGAGATAGAGAGACGAATTGGTTGGCTTCTATGGATCAGGAAAAGGCGTGGGAACGTATACAACATAAAAGAAAACCCCAAAAGCGAAAAACTATCATTTGGTCTGCCGCCGCCATGTTGGCTGTTGTGTTTGCTTCTGCAGTTTATTGGTATATAGGGGGAACATCAAAACCTGTCGACAACCCACGTTATGTAGAAAGTACAAATACAAAATATAAAAATGACGTCCTGCCGGCTAATCTTGGCGCACATATCATCTTAGCTAATGGAGAGGAGATCGCGGTGTCGGATACTTTGAGAGTTGCTGTCAACGGAAACATGATGAGCCATGGAGAGACAGAGGTTATCCCTTCTGTTCATGCTCCCACTGCGTTGAATACCTTGGTTGTACCTGCGGCTAATTTCTTTAAAATATCGCTTGCAGATGGAACCAATGTATGGGTTAATTCCAGTAGTGAACTTCGTTTTCCAGCACAATTTGCGAAGAATGAGCGACGTGTTTTCTTAAAAGGAGAAGCGTATTTTGAGGTTGCAAAAGATGCTTCAAACCCCTTTTATGTGGAAACAGGAGACATGAAGGTGCGAGTATTAGGTACGCATTTTAATGTTTCAGCGTATGAACAAAGAAATAAAACAACCCTTCTAGAAGGCAGTGTCGAAGTGACTAGCGCAACAAAATCGGTGGTTATTGCTCCTGGGCAAAGCGCAGAATGGACGGAGGGGAGCCTTCGCGTACGAAAGGCAAACCTTCAAAAAGTTATGGCTTGGAAAAATAATGAGTTTTTCTTCCAAGAGGATAATATCGTCAGTATTGCCAATCAGTTAAAGCAATGGTACGACCTGGATATTTCCTTGACTAAAGAAGTGTCATTAACCGAAACTTATTCCGGTGAAATACGTCGTGATGTACGGTTGTCGGAGGTCTTAAAGATGCTTGAATTCGTTAGTAAATTAGATTTTACACTAGACAAGAATAAACTATTAATCACTAAAAAATAAACGATATGGAAAAACGATACATATAGAAATAAAAAACAGGAGTGTTCCAGCACCCCTGTTAAACATTAAGTTAAATAGAATACTAATCTTACACATTAACCCAATTACTCAAATGTATGAATAACTTCTCATTTGGCAAAGTCCTTAGTGGCTGTAAAGCAGTGCCTTTGCCAATAATTCTCCGAATTATGAAATTAACAACCGCTCTATTGTTGGTTTTTATGACTTCGGTTTATGCCGAAGGGAACGCCCAAAAGGTTACCCTATCCCTTCGTAATGCTAAACTGGAAGATGCTTTTAAACAAATTAGCAAACAGACAGATTACAAATTTCTGTACAGTGATGAGGTTCTAAAACGATCTTCACGTGTGACGATGGATGTACGGAATTCAAGTCTTTTGGAGGCACTCAATATGTTGCTGCCCGGCAGTAAGTACTCGTATAAGATTATTGCTGAAACCATATCAATAACATATAAAGAAGCGTCTCCTACGGTAGATCCTGTTACTGCTGAAGAACAAAACCGTATTACCGGTAAGATCACAGGGGAAGAAGGAAAACCATTGGCAGGAGTGACCATCACAATAAAAGGGAGTGCTATTTCTGTGATGTCCGATCAAAATGGTGATTTTTCTATCGCAGCACCAAATGGTGCCACGTTAGTCTTTCGATATGTTGGATATTCAGATCGGGAAGTTGCTATTGGAAACCGGTCAGCTATTAACGTACAAATGAAACTAGAGCAAAGCGAAATTGAAGAGGTGGTTGTTACTGGTATGGGAATGCGTGTCGACAAGCGTTTGTTTACAGGGGCAACTTCCAAGGTGTCGGGTGCAGATGCACAGATTGGAGGTTTGCCTGATCCTAGCCGTGGCCTTGAGGGAAGGGTTGCGGGTGTTTCTGTACAAAATGTTAGCGGTACATTTGGTACAGCGCCTCGTATCCGTGTGCGTGGAGCAACTTCTATTTATGGTAGTTCTAAGCCGTTGTGGGTTGTCGATGGTATGATTGTCGAAGATGTTGCCGACGTAAATGCGGATCAGCTATCCTCGGGAGATGCCTTAACATTGATTAGTTCTGCTGTAGCGGGGTTAAACGCCAATGACATTGAATCTTTTCAGATTTTGAAAGATGGTTCGGCAACTTCCATTTATGGTGCCCGTGCTATGGCAGGGGTTATCGTAATAACAACAAAGCGAGGGTCCTCAGGAAGAAGCTCTGTGAACTATTCAGGAGAATATACTTCTCGCGCTATTCCACGTTATTCGGAGTTCAATATCATGAACTCGCAGGAACAAATGTCGGTGTATCAAGATATGTACAATAAAGGATATTTGCGCTTGGCAGAAACATCAAATGCTTCATCAAGTGGGGTCTACGGTAAAATGTACGATTTGATAAATAAAGGACAACTATACAATGATCTTTTTGGAGATCAAAAAAACGTTAACGCTTATTTGAGAGAAGCGGAGTACCGCAACACGGATTGGTTCAAAGAGTTGTTCAGTACGGGCTTGCAACATAATCACTCCGTTAGTATGGCTTCAGGTAATGAGAAATCTCAATACTATAGCTCTGTAAGTGCTTTGGTAGATCCAGGCTGGACGAAACGCAGTGGTGTAAATCGGTATACGGCAAATTTGAATGCCAACTATAATATCCTACCTACGCTGAAGTTAAATTTGATTACTAATGGCTCATACCGGGATCAGCAAGCTCCTGGGACACTAGGACAGGCTACTGATGTCGTGTTTGGTGAAGTGAAACGAGATTTTGACATTAACCCGTATTCTTATGCAATGAATACATCTAGAACTTTAGACCCAAACACCTACTATGTCAGAAATTATGCCCCATTTAATATTTTGAATGAGTTGACTAACAATTATATGGATATTGACGTAGCCGAATTGAAGTTTATGGGTGATTTAAAGTGGAAGGTGATCCCTGGATTGGAACTTGGAGCTTTCGGAGGTATCCGTTATCAGTCCTCAGCGCAGCATCACCATGTAAAAGATCAATCTAATCAAGCAACGGCATATCGTTGGATGCCTACCACGGCAATAAGAGACACCAATCCGTACTTGTATAAAGACCCTTCAGATCCATATGCCATCCCGGTAACGGTTCTTCCTGAAGGCGGGATTTACAACCGTACCGACCATAAAATGATGGATAAACTTCTTCGTTTTACAGCACAGTTTGACAAGACTTTTAATAAACACGCGCTAGCTATTTTTGGTGGTTCTGAAATTAGCGATATCGCTCGTAATAATTCATGGTTTCGTGCGTGGGGAATGCAGTATGACTTAGGAGAAAGTCCATTCGCCAATTACCTTGCTTTCAAGAGAGGACAAGAAGAGAACTCGCATTACTATTCAATGGGTAATACAGCTTTTAGGCAGGTTGCTTTCTTTTCTACGGCGACCTATTCTTTTGACGGAAAGTATGTCTTGAATGGTACGGTACGTTATGAAGGAGCCAATAAGTTAGGGAAATCTCGTTCCGCTAGATGGATGCCTACTTGGAATATTGGCGGTTCCTGGAATGTTCATGAAGAAGACTTTTTTCAGGCATGGAGGCCAACCTTGTCTCACTTTACACTGAAAGGGTCGTATAGTTTAACCGGTGATAGAGGACCAACCAATGTGACGAATTCAAATATTGTTATTGAATCCTATACTCCTTGGAGACCAGGTACGCTTGATAGTGAGTCGGGCCTACAAGTCAAAGATCCGAAAAATGGTGAATTAACGTACGAAAAGAAGCATGAGTTGAATGTAGGAACATCAATGGGCTTTTTTGATAATCGATTAAATGTTGAGTTCGATTGGTTTACGCGAAACAACTTTGACTTGATTGGTATTGTGAATACCCAGGGACTCGGTGGATTTATTTCGAAATTTGGAAATGTTGCAGAAATGAAATCAAAAGGTCTGGAACTTGGTCTTACAGGATCTATTGTGAAAAAGGATAATTTTCAATGGACGTCCAGCTTTTTCTATACACATGTAACAACTAATGTAACCAAATTGGACACGCGGAGTCGTGTTATAGATCTAATTACAGGTACTGGTTTTGCTACCGTAAATCGTCCTGTTCGTGGTTTGTATTCTATTCCTTTTGTAAACATTAATAATGAAGGATTACCTGTTTTCATTGGACAGGAAGGTAAGGAAACAACTACTGATATTTATTTCCAGGAACGGGAAAAGATGGGATTCTTAATGTACGAAGGAGCAATAGACCCTACTGCCTATGGTAGTTTCCGTAACGTTTTTCGTTATAAAAACTTTGCGTTAGATGCATTTATCACCTATTCATATGGAAACGTTGTACGTTTAGACCCTGTGTTCAAAAACAGTTATTCTGACTTAACATCTTCTACGCGTGAGTTTGCTAATCGTTGGATGGTTGCCGGAGATGAAGAGAAAACAAATGTGCCAGCTATTGCCTCACTACGTCAGAATAATGTCTATGGCGGAAACTTAAAACATGCGTACAACGCTTATAATTACTCATCGGTTCGAACGGCTAAAGGCGATTTTATTCGTGTGAAAGACGTGTCTTTATCCTATGATTTTCCTAAACATTTCATTGAACCTTGGAAGTTAAACTCCTTGGGATTACGTTTCAATGCGACCAATCTGTTTTTGATTTATGCGGATAAGAAGCTGAACGGACACGATCCGGAGTTTATGAATGCTGGTGGGGTGGCTGCGCCAATTCCAAGACAGTATACCTTGACTTTACGTGTCGGTTTGTAATGGTTGTTGATATTAAGTTATGTAATTATGAAAGTAAGAAAAAATAGATATATTATCGCTTTCCTAACTTTAAGCTTAGGGTTTAGCGCATGTAATAAGTATCTCGATGTGATGCCCGATAATAGAGCGGAGCTTAACACCGAAACGAAAATTGATAAACTTCTAGTTTCTGCATATGCAGAGTCTTCCAATCTAAGTCTTACCGAGTTTTCGTCCGACAATGTGGATGACTATGGTAGTAGTAATCCGAATAGTGAACGTTTGTTAGAGGAAATCTTTCGATGGAAAGATGTTAGCGAGACAGGACTCGATAGTCCCAAAGAGTTGTGGGAGTCTAGTTACAAAGCGATTGGAAGTGCAAATCTAGCGCTTGAAGCAATTGCTGAGCTCGGAAACCCTTCCTCTCTTGACGCTCAGCGAGGAGAAGCGCTGGCCGCTCGAGCTTTTAATCATTTTGTATTGGTTAATACTTTTGCTCAACATTATACCAAAGGAAATGCAGCGACTGATTTAGGGATTCCGTATATGTTTAAATCAGAAACTACTCTGAACCCGCAATATACACGGAACACCGTGAAGGAAGTGTATGATTTTATTGTGAAAGATCTGGAAGAAGCGCTTCCTTTAATTGACGATGCTTCTTATGGTTCCACGCCAAAATTCCATATGAATCTAGCTGCAACAAATGCACTAGCTGCGCGTGTCGCGCTTTACATGCAGAATTGGGAAAAAGCGCTACAGTACGCCGATGCTGCGATAGGAACAAACCCAGCTCCGATATTGCGTAACAATAGAGGGATTGCAGCAAATGCGGTAAGTAGCGTGACAGGATTAGCTGTATTTTATAACGCCAGCTCTGAGAAAGCTAATCTAATGCTACAAACATCATTCTCTAATCAGGGCTTGTATTTTGGTGCGTATTATGTTGGCTCTAGATATAGCCATGGAGCCCTTATTTCTAATACGGAGACTTTCCTTTCCGATGCGCCTTTCGGTGTCAGGAGCTCAACAGGATATATACCACGTGTTTATGTGTATGGAGGAACTAATTTGGATAAAAATTTAGTAGCTCGGGTTTCCTATATGTTTGAATTTACCGATCCTGTGGCGCAAATTGGTTTCCGGCATGCGGTACATGCTCCTTTTACGACGGAAGAAACGATGTTGGTACGTGCAGAAGCTTTAATCCACCTAAAACGCTTTGATCAAGCTGTCACGGACATGAAAAGATGGGTCGATAATACCTTAGCTGCTCCGCCAGCTACTTTTTCTGTGGCTAGTATCAATACTTGGGGAAACCGACTGGCTTATCATACGCCAAAGATGCCAACGCCAAAGAAGAAATTTAATACTGAATTTACTGTAGAAGCAGGAACTCAAGAGAACATGCTGCACGCGTTACTTTTTATTCGTCGTTTGGAAACCATGCATTTGGGACTTCGTTGGTTTGATGTAAAACGTTACGGAATCGAAATTGAAAGACGTGTCCTCACCTCGGGTGGAGAGGTTGGTTCGGTGGAAACGGCAACTAAATTGGTTGCACGGGATAACCGCCAGGCCATTCAGCTTCCGCAGGAAATTATAAGTGCAGGTTTAACTCCTAATCCAAGATAAGATGAAAAGATATCCTTTTAAATATGCAATTGCTCTCTTGGCTCTCCTACATTTTTCATGCTCCAAGGAGAAACTTTCCTCGGATAGTATCTTTGTAGACTCTAAGATTGATAAGAACGAATTGGATCTTTATATAGAGAATAAATATGTAAAGCCCTATAATGTATCTATTGTTTATAAATATGTCGACGGTGAGTCTGACATGAATTATAATTTAAGCCCGGCGAACTATCAAAGTGCGGTCAGAATGACCAAATTGTTTACCTATTTGGGGATAGAGCCATACGATAAGATCACAGGTAGTACCGGCTTTATTCGGTCCTATTTTCCTAAGCTGTTGACTTATATTGGTTCTCCAGCTTACCGGAACAACGGAACAATGGTATTGGGAACGGCGGAAGGAGGTCGAAAGATTACCATGTATAATCTAAATGCCTTAAACGATCAAACAGCTTCAGATATTGAGTTTTTGAATTTCTATTATTTTCACACGATTCACCACGAGTTTGCGCATATATTGAATCAGACAAAGGATTTCCCTCGGACATTCAATGCTATTAGTGGAGCTACTTATGTAGCCGATGCTTGGAATACGGAGTTTAATGACAATACGGCCCCTGCTGCAGGCTTTATATCGGCTTACGCAGCTAAAGAAGCTTCCGAAGATTTTGTTGAAGTCTATTCGTACTACATTACATTGACGCCAGCACAGTGGCAGGCACGGTTGAATCGAGGTGGAACCGCTGGTCGAGCTATTCTTGAAGCGAAACTGAACATCGTGAAAACCTACTTTATGAGTGTGTGGAAAATTGATATGGATGTTCTACGGGATGATATTCTCGAGCGCCAAGCTAAATTACCGACTCTAGATCAAACATCTTTAAACTAGAAAGCCATGAAATTAAGACATCTATTTATTATATGTTTACTTCCGCTTGCGCTGATTATGTCATGTAAGCGTACGGAAGACCCGATATTTGATAAGAATGCTTCGGCTCGTATGACAGAAGCTGTAGCGCATGCCCATAGTATCTTGCAGGCCAATAAGGCGGGGTGGCTTATGAAATATTTTCCAAGTGGTAACCGTGAATTCGGTGGGTACACATTGTTCGCTAAATTCATTTCAAATGCACAAGTGACACTGACCTCAGATGTAGATGAAGATATACTGACAAGCACATATTCAGTGCTGCCAGAATCTGGGGTTGTTCTGTCGCTGAATGGTTTCAATAAAATTGTACACATCTTTACGGAACCAGGTATGGATAATGGTGGTATTGGTGCTGATGATACAGGAATGAAGGGAGACTTTGAATTTATAGTATTAGAGGCAACCCCAGAAAAAGTCTTGCTAAAAGGGAAGAAAAGTGGAAATGAAATCGTTTTGCTACCATTGAATGGTAATGAATTTGACACCATGCCCTCCCAGTATCAAGATGCGAACGAAGAGTTTTTAGATTTTGGTGTTTTCAACCTAAAGAATAAAGCTGGAGAGCTCGTGCCGTTGACGTATAACATGCGGACCTTTCAAGATGCTTCGGATGCAAACAGTAAGCTTTTAACTTTTCGCGTAATTCCAGGTGGACTGGAGTTTTATGGAGAAGCAGAATTGGATGGTGTTAAATTTAGCTCCATGAAGTATGTAAAGCCTAATGCGGAGTATCGTTATGGATATTATACTGATGAGAGTGGAGCTATAAAAATTGTACCGAATGCAGCACCGCTGAATGTATGGTTTAGAGAAAACCTATGGTCTACCTCGATAAGCAATGTCGGAGCTACAGGTAAACCATACTGGAATACAGCAAAAACGAATTTGACCAACAATAAACTTACGCTAAACAATTATTATATTGGTACCTATAGTGGTATTCGTGGAATGGTTTATGTGATGCAGGGTGGAGCTCTTGCGGGCTTGATTACACATAATCTTGTTGTTATCCCAGATACTGAAGACCAGGTACGTATTTCTTTAGAGGGACAAATTTATAACCTTGGAGGAGGCTTTAGTGTAGCACAGTGGACAGCTGGATTGAATCAGTTAACAACGCCTTTTAACAATAGAACCTTTAGAATAACAGGCGATGGGTCAAATAAACCTAGAAGTATTTTGCTTACTGATACTGGTATACCGACAAATACGTTTCGACTTTATTTGGATGATATTGATGATCCGTTAAATAAATAATAGGTTTTATCTAAATTCTTATTGTTACTAATTAATTTGAAATGCGACACCTAATATTAGGTGTCGCATTTTCTTTTAAAGCCTCTCTTTATGATGTATTTTTTTTGTTTATTAAAATAAAATTTTGATTTTTTTCATATATTACGAATAATTGACTTTTTGGCGGTAAAATTTCGATACAAATCACAATCATTTTGATTGTGATCCTTACAAGAGAAAAGAATGGGATTAAACCGGTCAGATCATGTTTTATATGAAAAATACTACAAGTCATTATGCTATTTTGCGTGGCAGATGGTGCATAATGAAATCTTAGCGGAAGACCTTGCGCATGATGCATTCCTGTCGTACTTCCAACATAAAAAGAAAATTTCCCAACATGAACTTGCCATTCGCTCCTTTCTCTACTCATCGGTCAAATTTGCCGTATTCAATCTGAATCGGAAAAGTAAGACAGTAGCTCGATTTTGGGACCGAACAGGTTTTCAAGAGCTTGATGATATCGACTACGAACATCAGGTTATTCGAGCAGAATTTATGCTTGCTGTTCAAGATCGTCTGGAGAAGCTCCCTGAAGGATGCCGGAGGGTCATGATTTTAAGCTATATCGAAGGGCTCTCCAACGATGAAATCGCACAAGAGCTCAAGGTAACTATTAATACCATCAAGACGCATAAAAAGCGTGGTCTGCGTGTATTACGGAAGACTTTAAGCCCCGAAGATTTTGCGAGTATACTCGTGGTGCTATTAGTCTAGTAATCGTTCCTTCAAAAAAAGTAAACTTCTTGTCACCCCACTTCAATGGCCTTGGTTTCATACTTATAGATGATGAAGACTGAGGCATTGCTAATATCGACTATTTTAATCAAGTGCTATGAGCGCAAACCATTGTTACGCTCAGAAAGTCGGCTCTTACATGCTTGGTTTTTTGAAAGTGAAAGAAATATAAATCTGTTTGAGGAATTGATGGAGAAAAAAGGAGAGGAAGAAGTTTATTGGCTTGAGCAGATTGATCTGGAGGTAACGTGGAGGCGGCTATGCACACGTCATGAATCACAGAAAACCCGATGGTTTCCGTGGCGGACAGTCGCCTCCATTACCCTAGTGCTTTCGACCGGAGGATGCTGGTATTTATTTTAACAAAGGGGATGAATAAAGAGGATTAACAGAGGGAAATTCAAGAATAACAAAACGCAATGGCTATGAAACAATTTTACGATAGACCCCAGTGAGAAAAGGAGGAAATATATCTTCTTTAGCAACTAAACAATTAAAAAATTAACCTTCATATAAAAATCAATGTATGACGAACTTCTTACTTGATAAGATGTGTAAGTACTGTATTATAGTGTTCTTACCATTATATAACCGAATTATAAGAGCAACAGGAGTACTCCTGTTGCTAACAGTGTCGACGACATTTGCAAAGGAAGATGCGAAAAAACACACTTCAGTAAAGGGAGAGAGCTCCCTGGCGGTAATAAGCACTGTGCTGCAACAACGAACGATTACCGGAAAAGTAACAGCCGATGAAGGGAGGCCGCTTGTAGGCGTCACCATTACCATTAAAGGACGATCTGCAACAACTATGACCGATCTCAATGGTAATTATACCATGCAGGTTGTCCCAGAAGATGTGCTTCTATTTCGATTTGTAGGATACCAACAACAAGAAGAGACAGTCGGAAATAGAACCACGATTAATATACAAATGCGATTTTTACAGAGTGAAATTGAAGAAGTTGTGGTAACGGGAATGGGGCAACGGGTGGATCGTCGGGTGTTTACGGGAGCTACTTCCAGGATATCCGGGGAAGATGCGCAGATTGGTGGATTGGCCGACCCCAGCCGAGGCCTTGAAGGGCGCGTATCGGGGGTGTCGGTACAGAATGTCAGTGGTACCTTCGGTACGGCTCCACGGATACGTGTTCGGGGAGCGACCTCGATCTACGGAAGCTCAAAGCCACTGTGGGTCGTGGATGGTATGATTATCGAAGACGTGGCGGATGTCAATGCCGATGAACTATCTTCGGGAGATGCATTGACGCTGATCAGTTCTGCCGTTGCTGGTTTGAATGCCAATGATATCGAATCGTTCCAGATCCTAAAAGATGGTTCCGCAACCTCGATTTACGGTGCACGCGCAATGTCTGGGGTCATCGTCATCACAACGAAACGTGGTACCGCCGGCAGAAGCTCCATTAACTATGCGGGAGAGTATACTTCGCGTGCCGTTCCAAGATATGGTGAGTTTAATATCATGAACTCCCAACAGCAGATGTCCGTGTATCAAGACATGTACAACAAAGGCTACCTTAGGCACGCCGCTACTTCCAATGCCTCATCAAGCGGGGTATACGGTAAAATGTATGAACTGATCAATACAAGTCAACTTTTCAATGACTTATATACCGACCAAGTCCATGTCAACGCCTTCCTTCGCGAAGCCGAATACCGGAACACAAATTGGTTTAAGGAACTGTTTAGTGCTAATCTACAGCATAATCACTCCGTGAGTATGTCCTCGGGGAACGAGAAATCACAGTACTATAGTTCTATTAGTGCACTGGTCGATCCAGGCTGGACCAAGCGGAGCGGGGTCAACCGTTACACGGCAAACTTTAATGCCAATTATAACATCACAGACAAGATAAAGCTAAACATCCTTTCGAACGGATCGTACCGGGATCAACAAGCTCCAGGTACCTTGGGACAGTCAACGGACGTGGTGTGGGGAACTGTTCGGCGCGATTTTGATATTAATCCGTATGCATACGCGATGAATACCGCGCGGACCTTAGATCCCAATACGTTTTACACCCGTAATTATGCACCGTTCAATATCCTGCACGAGCTGGAAAACAATTATATGGATATTGATCTCACCGAAGTGAAGTTCCAGGGGGATCTAAAGTGGAAGGTATTACCGGAGCTCGAGCTGGGTGCATTGGCCGCGATCCGTTACCAAACATCTACGCAACATCACCACGTTAAAGATCAATCCAATCAGGCGACAGCCTACCGTTGGATGCCTACCACAGCAATTAGGGATGCAAATACCTATCTCTATAAAGATCTTGACGACCCATATGCAATACCCATATCGGTGTTACCAGAGGGCGGGATCTATAATCGAACGGATCATAAGATGACAGACAAGCTTCTCCGTTTTACAGGGCAGTACAATAAGACGTTTGACAGAAACTCGATAAGTATCTTTGCTGGGTCTGAAATCAGTGATATACAGCGGTATAACTCTTGGTTCCGTGCGTGGGGCTTGCAGTATGACCTGGGCGAAAGTCCGTTTCCAAGCTACCTCGCGTTTAAGCAAGGTCAAGAGCGTAATTCACCGTATTATACGGTAGCAAACTCAACCTTGCGTCAGGTTGCTTTTTTTGCAAATGCAACCTATTCGTATGACGGTCGGTATGTCGTCAATGGAACGTTTCGGTATGAGGGAGCAAATAAACTGGGTAAAGCGCGTTCAGCGCGTTGGATGCCGACATGGAATATTTCCGGCGCCTGGAATGCGCATCAGGAGGAGTTTTTCGATAACTTCAGACCGGTACTGTCCCACTTGATGCTGAAAGCATCCTACAGTTTAACCGGCGATCGTGGCCCTACGTATGTAACCAACTCAAGTGCCGTAATCGGGCCTTATGTGCCTTGGCGGCCATCAACAAGAGATTACGAATCGGCCTTGCGGATCAGGGATCCCCAAAATAGCGAACTTACCTATGAGAAAAAGCATGAACTCAACCTTGGAGCCTCGATCGGTGTACTGTCGAATTGCTTAAATGTAGAATTCGATTGGTTTCAACGGAATAATTTTGACCTGATAGGTATCGTGAATACACAGGGGGGGAGTGGTTTTATTTCCAGATTCGGAAACATGGCCGAGATGAAGTCTCAAGGTTTAGAGTTGGGGTTGACCGGACATATTATTAAAAAAGAAGATTTTCAGTGGACATCGAACTTTTTTTATACCCATGTCACAACAAAAGTAACCAAATTGGATAATAGGGCGCGTGTGATAGATCTCATTACCGGTACGGGTTTTGCTGAAGTGGGCCGACCGGCCCGCGGGCTCTACTCTATACCTTTTGAGCGCCTTAATGATCAGGGGCTGCCCGTGTTTACGGGAGTCGGAGGGGAAGAGACCATTACAGCAATCTATTTCCAGGAGCGGGATAATAGGGGGTATTTGAAATATGAAGGTCCCGTTGACCCCAAGGGCTTTGGTAGTTTTGGAAATACCTTTAAGTACAAAGACCTGGCTTTAAATATTTTCGTGACCTATTCGCTGGGTAACGTGGCACGCCTGGATCCTGTCTTTAGCAATGAATACAGTGATCTGGTGGCTTCCCGACGCGAGATGGCTGATCGCTGGATGGTGGTCGGCGATGAGGCCTATACCAATATTCCAGCAATCGCTTCCCAACGATTGAATAATGTATATGGTGGCAACTTGAGGTATGCGTATAGCTCGTACAACTATTCGACAGCGCGGATGGCGAGTGGGAACTTTATACGGATGAAGGATGTATCGTTGACGTACGATCTGCCCAAACGTTTGATTGCCCCTTGGAAGATAAACTCTTTCGCGGTACGGTTCAATGCCACGAATCTCTTTTTAATATATGCGGATAAAAAACTGAACGGTCAGGCCCCCGAATTTATGAACGTGGGTGGTGTTGCGGCGCCTATTCCAAGACAATATACTTTAACATTACGTGTAGGACTATAGGAATCAGATAGAACAAAGAAAACATGAAAGCATTAATATACAAATACTTGCTGCTCGTAATCATAGGGGGAGCGATAGGATTATCTGGCTGTAATAAATTTTTAGATGAACTACCGGATAATAGAACAGAGGTGGATTCGGAATTGAAGATAAAGAAATTACTCGTTTCGGCGTATCCCACTTCTTCCTACTTGGTGCCTTTTGAATTATCGTCCGACAATGTGGATGACTATGGTCCGTTAAACCCTTATGGCGGACGATTCTTGGAACAGATATTTCGATGGGAACGTATAACAGAAACAGGTACAGATAGTCCCACCATATTTTGGCAGGCTTGTTATAGCGCTATTGCCAATGCCAACGAGGCATTGGAAGCCATTGAGGCAATGGGCAATCCTGCATCCTTGAACCCACAGCGTGGAGAAGCACTGGCAGCGAGAGCCTACGCACATTTTCTATTGGTCAATATGTTCTGCCAACACTATGCGAAGCAGTATGCCGCGACGGATCTGGGGATACCTTACATCACGAAACCAGAAACAGAGTTGGTTGTAACGTATGAGCGAAAAAGTGTAAAAGATGTGTATGAAGCCATCCGTCGCGATCTTGAAGAGGCATTGCCCTTGATTGATGATACGAGTTATGGAACCACAACGAGCTTTCACATGAATGTTGCGACGGCCAATGCTTTTGCAGCGCGTGTGGCGTTGTATATGGAGGAATGGGAAGATGCGGTACGTTATGCCAACAAGGCCATCGGCGTAAATCCGAGAGCATTAATGCGGGATAATATTGGGATTGCGGCAAATGCTGTTAGTAGTGTCAGTGCTTTGGCGGTGTTTTATAACTCAAGTAACGAAAAGTCGAACCTGCTATTACAAACAGCCTACTCCAATCAAGGGTTGTATTTTGGCGCCTCTTATACGGGATCCCGATTCAGCCATGGCAACTTGATTGCAAGGGAGCAAACGTTCTTTGCGAATGGTCCTTTCGGCAGCTATTCTAATACAGGTTATCGGCCTCGGGTCTTTGTATATACCGGAACAAATCTGGATAAAACTTTGGTCCCCCGAGTATCCTACATGTTTGAATATACGGATCCCGTAGCAGGAATAGGCTACAGATGGGCGGTGTATGCCCCTTTTACCACCGAGGAGACCATGTTGGTCCGTGCTGAAGCATTGATCCATTTGAAACGATATGAAGAAGCGATCGTGGATATGAAGAGGTGGGTAGACAACAGTGTGGTCGACCCACCAGCTACCTTTAACATGGATAGTGTAAATGCATGGGCTGGGCGGACGAAATATTACACAGCGTTGAAGTCAACGCCAAAAAAGAAACTCAATCCGGAGTTCTTGATTGAGGAAGGTGTGCAGGAAAACATGCTACATGCATTACTGCATATTCGACGCTTGGAAACCATGCACTTGGGGCTGCGCTGGATAGATGTGAAGCGATATGGGATCGAGGTAGAACGTCGGGTAATAGCTTCTGGCGAGGTAGATGTGGTAGAAACGGCAACAAAACTAGAAAAACGAGATAAGCGCATGGCCTTGCAACTTCCCATAGAAGTGATTACGGCCGGTTTAACTCCAAATCCGAGATAAGATGAAAAAGAATATACATAAATTTACCATAGCCATTATACTGCTCTTTACATGGGCGTGTTCAGCGGATAAAATATCGCCCGATAGCGTATTTACCGACCTAAAAATCGACAAGAATGAACTGGACCTCTTTATTGAAGAACATTTTATAAAACCGTACAATGTCGGTGTAATCTATAAGTATGTCGATGGTGAGTCGGATATGAATTACAACCTCAGTCCCGCTACCTATGAAAGTGCCGTACGTATGACTGTATTATTTAAATACTTGGGTATTGAACCTTACGACGAGGTGACCGGGAGCACGGATTTTATTCGATCTTATTTCCCCAAATCCTTGAGCTATATCGGTTCGCCTGCCTATCGTAACAACGGAACGATGGTGCTGGGAACTGCAGAGGGTGGACGAAAGATAACCATGTACAATCTCAATGCATTGACCGCAGGTGCAAGTACGAATATTAACTATCTGAACAGAATGTATTTCAGGACCATACACCATGAGTTTGCCCACATTCTTAATCAGACGAAAGATTTTTCCAGATCATTCGATGAAATCAGTGCCGCAGGCTATGTCTCTGATGCCTGGAATACCGAATATGGAGAAAGCACTGGATTAATAGCCGGCTTTATATCGCCCTATGCATCCAAGGAAGCAAAAGAAGATTTTGTAGAGGTTTACTCTTTTTACATTTTGTTATCTCCCGAACAGTGGGAAGAGCGGGTAGCTAGAGGGGGAGAGGTAGGTCGTCCGATCTTGGAGCGGAAGTTAGAGATTGTACGGGCATACTTTCACAGCGTATGGAACATAGATCTCGATGAGCTGCGTGATGAGATACTGAAGAGACAGGCTAATCTACCCAACATAGATCAGTTGTCATTAAACTAAAAGTGTATGAAAAAGAGATATTTGCTTATATTATTTATTATTCCTTTTCTCTTGGTTTCATCCTGTAAGAGATTAGAAGACCCTATTTTTGATGAGAATGCCTCTGTTCGTATGACCGCTGCCGTTCAGGAAGCATATGCCGTGCTTCAAGGAAATAAAGCCGGCTGGATGATGAAGTATTACCCTAGTTCAGGACGAGAGTTTGGGGGATACACCATCTTTGCCAAGTTTATATCCAATGCGCAGGTTACTTTAACGTCGGATGTCAATACCGATGTCCTAACCAGCACGTATGCGGTGGTCCCTGAACTTTCTGCAACGCTCACGTTTAATGGGTACAACAAAGTGATCCATCTGTTTTCAGAGCCTGGCGTGGATAATGGTGGAATTGGAAATTCCGATACGGGAATGAAGGGGGATTTTGAATTTGTGATCCAAGAGGCGACACCGGAGCGTGTGGTGCTAAAAGGAAAGAAAAGTGGAAATGAGATCGTAATGCTGCCCTTGCAAGGTGATGAGTTCGAAACAAAGTCCGCAGACTTTTATAGAAATAGTGTGATGTTTTCGAGTTTGGAGAACTTTACCCTAGAGAGCGCCAGTGGTGAGATTAAACCATTGACATACAGCAGAAGGGTACTACGCGGACTGGCAGATGATAACAGTAGTGTTTCTTTTCGGGTTATACCAAACGGACTGGAGTTCTACGAGGAGGTGAAGATCGGGGGGGTAGCGGTCAAGACCTTAGACTTTGAGGGAGTACCGGGAGAACGTAGGGGTTTTTACACGGATAAAGATCGGACATTCAAAATCTATACATCCTATCAAGCCTTAAACACGTGGTTTGTAAACAATCGCTGGTCACTGTCCTATAACAATTTGGGAGCGTATGGAAAAGAATTATGGGATGTTACAAAGGTCAATTTTAAAAATAGAAATGTGGAGTTAAACAATGTTTATTTTGGGCCATACAATATGGTCTATGGTTTGATAGGCGTTTTTGACAATTCAGTTATAGCACTTTTTGTCTTCGATACTACTCTTTCCACTACGGATGGTGATATCTTAAGGACTGACTTCGGTGGTCGGTACTATTATTGGCAAGTAGAAGTATTTGACGTTAATAAGTATTGGTTTGGAGGACTGAACCAGATTGCTGCGCCATTTTTTACTACGGTTTTCCGGATAACCACAACAGATACTTCGAGTGCGCCGATCGAGCTACTGTTAACGGATGTCAATAATGCACAAAACACCATGCGTGTGACGCTGGCTCCGATCAACGACCCATTAAATAATTAAATCATAAAAAAGGAAAAGGGAGATCAATGTTTTTGACCTCCCTTTTCTATTTTATGTGTCTTGTAGACTTTTTCTATTTATTTGCTAAAATGCTGAGCTCTTGTGCTACACGACCTGCGATCTCATGGAAGGAAGCAACAACTTTATCATCGGCATCCAATAAAATTGGAAAACCATTATCACCCGCATCGGCAATAGATTTCACCAATGGGATTTCACCTAAGAAAGTGGTGTTATTATCTTCTGCTAACTTTTTACCACCATCTTTACCAAAAATGTAGTATTTGTTTTCTGGAAGTTCAGCCGGCGTAAAGTAGGCCATATTTTCAACGACACCTAGGATAGGCACATTAATACCTTCCATTTGGTACATCGCCATGCCTTTAATTGCATCTGCTAGCGCAACCTGCTGCGGTGTCGTAACGATAACAGCGCCCGAAATAGGGTAGGTCTGCGAAACCGTGATATGGATATCGCCTGTACCCGGCGGCATATCTACAACCAGATAATCCAGTTCACCCCAGTGGCTATCACCAAAAAGCTGCTTAATTGCCGATGTTGCCATCGGTCCACGCCAAGGAATAGGCTGGTTTGGATCCGTAAAAAAACCAATTGATAAGAGTTTTAGCCCAAATTTCTCAATCGGTAAAATTTTCGTTTTGCCATCTGGTGTCTGCATAGACTCCGGACGTGCACCCTCTAGACCAAACATGATAGGTAACGATGGTCCATAGATATCAGCATCTAAAAGACCTGTTTTGGCGCCAGTCTCCGCTAGCGCTAACGCTAGGTTGCTCGCAACTGTCGATTTACCAACACCACCTTTTCCAGAAGAGACCAAGATAATATTCTTGATACCATCCAACTGATTGGTTTCGGTGCTGACAACACGCGCAGTCATATTGATCTCTGCCTCAACTTCCTTACCGATAAATAAGGCAATAGCATTGCGACAAGCATGTTCAATATGGCCTTTGAGTGGGCAGGCCGGTGTTGTAAGGACAACATCAAACTTTACTTTATTGGGTAATATTTCAATGTTCTGAATCATGTTCAAGGTTACCAAATCCTTCTTGAGATCCGGTTCCTCGACATGACCCAAGGCATGTAATACTTGTTCTTTCGTAATCATAATACTGTTGTATCCCGCAAATTTACGTAATTGCTTGGGATAATCATGTCATGCCTGTGTTGTTAAAGAAAATTAGCGAAAAACCTAGTTTATAGGTTGGTTTCTAGCTTCCATAATACGTTCAAACACCTGATCAATAAACAATACTGTGTCTAGGTTTTTGTCAAACTTCTTTTCATGGAAGAGCAAACTGTAGCCGTCCTTTTCTTTTAGGGCTACCAATTCAAACTTTTGCATTTCTAACCAGCTTGGTAGGATTTGTGCGTTTGATACTGCACAAGAAATTGTTTTTAATTTTCCCTCGTTCGATACTCGGTAGTCTACCATTACAGGGCTAGAATTTGCTTTGGGGTAATTTATTAAGATATTATTTTTCATACGCATTTGAGATAATCGTAATATAGTGAAAATAAGTTAAATAAGCAAATTTATGACGGGGTGAAGGCTCATTTTATTGGTAATAATGGCAAATTTATCTAAGTTTAACCTGTGAAAAACATACACGAATAGAAAAGCAAGCGGAATGAAGTTGTTGAATGCCTTATCCCAGATTACACCTAAACAGAAGAAAGCAATTTATATTGCTTTGGCGGTATTGCTCGGGCTTATCCTAACCGCGTTGGCTGTGGGGTTAAGTGT
This sequence comes from Sphingobacterium psychroaquaticum, assembly GCF_900177625.1. Taxonomy (GTDB): domain Bacteria; phylum Bacteroidota; class Bacteroidia; order Sphingobacteriales; family Sphingobacteriaceae; genus Sphingobacterium; species Sphingobacterium psychroaquaticum. Next base: position 557,516 of record NZ_FXAU01000002.1, on the reverse strand, counting down.
GCGTGGGGCTATGCTAAAAAAGGCGATGACAAAGGCTGAGGGTGTTCTCTTACGTGATTATAATATTGATTTCAAAGTACGCGATTATCGCTTTACAGGCTTAGCGACGGTTACCTTCGATCATATCGAAGTTCTCCCTCGAGAGCGTGAACAACTGGCTGATATCAAGCAGATGGCCGTTACTGTTCGCTTATGGCCTCTTTTATTCGGTGATGTCAAAATTGGAAATCTGGTATTGAATAATGCCAAGGTGACGCTCGTTAAGAAGGATAGCGTAAGCAATTATGATTTTCTTTTTAAGAAGAAAGAAAAAGCAAAAGAGAAGGGAGACGATGAACGGAATTATGCGGCACTGATCGATGGGTTGATGAAAAAGGTCTTTTTCAAGATACCAAGCAATATGGAGCTCGATAATTTTGAGCTTTCCTATCAGGATGACAGCTTACAACAGCGTATACGGGTGCCGCGAGCAGAGATTGATGGAGGCGATTTTGAGACTAGTCTTTTTTTAAATGAACACGATGCACAATGGAACTTTTCGGGGCATGTAAACCCGGATAAGCAGCAATTGCTCGTGAAAGTCTCATCGGAACAGAAGCAGGTTGAACTTCCTTTGTTACGTCGAAAATTGGGATTAGGCGTTAGCTTTGATGAAGTGATGTTTGACCTGCGTAAGGTAAAGCGTGAGGGAAGGGATTCACTTACCGTGGCAGGGAAATGGTCGTTCACCAACTTAAAAGTAAATCATCGAAGGTTATCAGAAAGGGATATTCTCTTGCCGGAGGGGCTGGGTGAAGGGCAGATAAATATCAGCCGGAATGCTTTAGAAGTGAATCCTGGAAGTACGATTCAGGTGAAAGAGTTTGTGTTTCAACCGTATCTAAAGTTTGTTCCAAAACCACATAAAACATTAGCTCTTTCAGTTCATACGGGGAAATTCGAGGCGGAGAAGCTATTTGATGCGATTCCAGAGGGACTCTTCCCAGGACTTGAAGGGATAAAGGTTTCAGGCCGAATAGCCTATGATTTAGATTTTTCGGTCAATTTCGATCAGCCAGATAAACTTGTCTTTTCGTCTAAGATGGACGATGCTGAGTTGAAAGTAATACAATGGGGGAAGGCCGATATAAAAACCATGAATACCGCTTTTACCTATGACGCTTACGAAGACAGTGTTTTGATGCGGCAAATTGTATTAGGACCACAAAACCCGAAGTTTACACCGTTGAACCAAATTGCTCCCATACTTAAAAAAACAGTTTTAAATACCGAAGATCCGTATTTCTATCAACATAAAGGGTTTGAAGAGGAAGCTTTTAAACTATCGATAGTTACCAATATTAAGGAGCGTAAGTTCAAGCGTGGTGCGAGCACTATCTCGATGCAGCTAGTCAAAAATGTGTTCTTGAATAGGAATAAAACCATGATGCGTAAGTTCGAGGAGATTTTGCTGGTCTGGTTGATGGAAAGTTCTAGACAAGTTAGCAAGGACCGGATGTTAGAGGTGTATTTGAATGTGATTGAGTGGGGAAAAAATGTATATGGCATTCAAGAGGCCGCGCACTATTATTTTGGCAAGAAACCCAGTGAACTTAATATTGGGGAAAGTCTCTTCTTATCGAGTATAGTTCCGCGTCCCAAAACGGGATTATCCTCTTTCGATTACACAGGACACCTCCTTCCGTGGGTACAACGGCATTTTAATACGTATGGGTATATTATGAATAAACGCGGGCAACTTATGGACGAGGAAGTACCGGAGTCTTATGGCTTCTATGGAGTGGTTCTGCAACCGGGCTTACGTCCTGCGCGCCCTATTGGCGTGGTCGATTCAGCTTATACCGATATGGATGAACAGCAGAACACAATCATTCGTGAGTTGGAACAGGAAGAGGCGATGCGTGCAAAATTGATGGATAAATTATTTGGCAAGGATCCAAACAATAAAAATAATGAAGAAAATTCAAATCGATAATTTATACTTTGAGGAGTTCATCGGGTACGAACAAATCCAAAAAGCGGTACGTCTTATGGGACTTGACATTAGCGTACAATATGCCGGTAAGAACCCTGTTTTTATTGGTGTATTGAATGGATGTTTTATGTTTATGGCCGATTTGATGAAATGTATCGAAATCCCTTGCGAGTTATCATTTGTGAAGTTGGCATCCTATGATGGAACAGCTCAGGGGGATATGATTCATGAGTTGCTAGGAGTTGGCATTGATTTAGCGAACCGTCACGTGATCATTATAGAAGACGTGATCGACTCAGGGAACTCTCTAAAACACACCTTGGAAGCATTAGAAAAACATAACGTAGCAAGTGTTGGTGTATGTGCTCTTTTGATGAAACCAGATTGTTTACAGTACGAGTTCGATAATATTATTCAAGTGGGTTTCGAAATAGAGAAGGAGTTTGTGGTGGGGTACGGTCTGGATTACAATAGACAGTATCGAAACCTTCCTGATATTTATAAAAATGTACCGATCTCCCACTAAGTGGAGATTGGAGGAAATTCAACTCTTAGGTCTCCTTTAAAGCAACGTCACTATGCGCCCCATTATATTTGTCTTTTTATATCTCTGTTATAGCGCAGTAGCCTTTGGGCAAAAGAAATTAAAACCACAGGTGTTGGTGTATGGCGATGATATAACGGCCTATGCAGCTGCATTACAAAGTTCGCTTTCCAATGTGCCGACGCTGTGGATTTTGCCGGGTTCGAAGATGGTTCCCGAGCTGACAACGAAGCCATTGTCTTTTGATAATCTGGCAAACCTGGACGGCGGAATTTGGATGAGCCTATTGATGGAGATGGCCATTTCACAAACAAAAAGTGATTCCATTGCAGCCTTGGTGAAGAAGGATATAAATCCGCAACTAGCAGCGAACGCGTTAGAGAAACTTCTTCTTAAGCAGACAAATTTATTGGTCGTGAAAGAACAAAAGATTGAGTCCATGAAGCGCAATAAGAATACATGGACCATCACATGCTCTAATAAGCAAAAATATGATGTACGTGGCGTAGTGGACGCCACTTCTGACCAGCTGTTACACTCGTTTACAGGAAGCGCCATTATGCATGCAAAACCAGGACGTTTGCTTCCTGTCGAGCGTTTAAATGCCGAACAGGTACGGACGTTAATCGCTAGTGGGCAATCGGGGGATCAGATCTATGGTTTAACTTTTTCCAATATGATATTTTTAGAAAAGGATAATGTATTAAACTTGTTTGCGGTTCAGCAGTTGCTTGATCAAGAACAAGCCACTATTCCTCTAAAAGCGAATATTGGGCAAGCATTGGGAGCTATTGTGGCGTATACGGCTTTCTTTAAAACAGCGGTAAGCAAAGTGGATGTCCGCAAATTACAAACAGAGTTGCTAACATACGGTGCACGTATTGTGCCTTTTCAGGATATAGCAACAGATGATCCCAATTTTATGTCGATTCAGAAAATAGGACTAAGTAACTTGTTTAAAGGAATGAAGGTCGATCCGGGTTACTATTTTGTGAAAGAAGCGCCTGTTCGGTACGAAGAAGTAGAGCCGGTATTTAATAAATTATTTACACGAAGCCAACTTTGGTTTTTAGATAATAAAGGAAGTGAGTTCTATTGGAAGGACTACCTGAGCTTACTTAAGTTTGTGGGGTTACGAGGTGATGAGATAGAGAAACAGATTGCTAAAGATTGGAATAGTAAACTAAAGTTTGAAGGCAATTTTGATGTAGACAAGTTGGTGACAAGGTATCAATTTGCAACCCTATTGGATCGATATGCAAGTCCGTATGTACAGCGTGTTACGCAAGAGGGGCAACCCATACACTAACCCTGGATCTTTTTATTGTGGACCTTAAAAAAGTAGAGGCTGTATCAAAATAAGATACAGCCTCTTAATATTTAATCCGTATTGTTAATTCTATTGATATTGGAAAACCTTATCTAGATTTTCATTATTCGCCTGGGTAAGGTTTAGATCAATAAGCTCTCCTGTGCCGATGTTAATCACCATACCATGAATAGCAAGGTCCTGTCCATTTTTCCATGCAGATTGTACGATCGATGTTGTACATAGGTTGAAAACCTGTTCCTTAACGTTTAGCTCTACCAATCTATCCGTTTTGCTTTCTTGATCTTCGATGGCATCAAGTTCTTTTTGGTGTAAACGGTATACGTCTTTGATATGGCATAACCAGTTGTCAATAATGCCATGTTGTTTACTGGAGATAGCTGCTGCTACACCACCACAAGCATAGTGACCTGCTAAAATAATATGCTTAACTTTTAGAACATTTACGGCGTAATCGAGTACCGATAGCATACTCATATCCGAGTGTACACATAGGTTGGCGATGTTACGGTGAACAAATACTTGTCCAGGTTTTTTTCCAGTTAATTCATTGGCAGGAACACGGCTATCGGCACAGCCGATCCATAATACTTCTGGATTTTGACCTTTTGCTAGTTGTTCGAAACGTCCTGTAGTATCATTGGCGACAAACTCCATCCAGTTCTTGTTACCGTCTAAAATTTCTTGAAAGCCTTTTTCTAAATCTTGATTTCCCATGTTATTTATATTTTAAATAGTGGTCGAATAAAAATTCAACCAAGTTACTGCATTAAATTGTTTTCTTAAAGTATTTGTTTGATAAAGCTGTGAAAGAGCCGCATATCATTGATTTACGCACCATAGTAGATACACGGCTCTTGAAGCATTTATTATTTTTTGTACGTGATCGATTCGAGTTCGATATCAATCCCCTTGCTGACGGCGTTCATCTCAAAGTCCTTGAGTACTTCGATAACATCCTTGTCGATAAATTTACTACTCTTTCCATCGATTCGAATAGCTGCAATCGTTTTAGGTAAACTGTAAAGCTTCTGTTGGATAGGCACTTTATTTAAGAAAGAGACCTCCTCCGCCAATGTCATCACAACGGTTTGATTGCCATCTTGCTCCTTAACCTCCATTTTGAATGCATTCTGCATATTTGCGCGGATGATATAAAATACAGCAACCAAAATACCGATACCAACACCCATCAATAGATCTGTAAATACAATGGCTAGAACCGTGATAAAGAAGGGAATAAATTGATCTAACCCTTTACGCATCATATCCTTGAACAGAGCTGGTTTCGCTAATTTAAAACCGGTGTGTAAAAGTATAGCGGCTAAACACGATAATGGGATAAGGTTAATCACCATAGGGATCGCTAAAAGAGCCACCAATAACCACATACCATGAAGCATTGCGGATTGTCGGGTACGACCACCTGCTTGCACATTTGCAGAAGAGCGAACGATAACAGAGGTCATCGGTAAACCACCTAGAAAGCCACTCGTCATGTTTCCAATACCCTGTGCAATCAGCTCTCTATTGGTTGGCGTTACTCTTTTGAAAGGGTCAAGTTTATCAACTGCCTCTATACTTAGTAATGTTTCCAGACTGGCGATAATAGCGATGGTAAAGGCTACAATCCAAACGTCTTTGTTTATGATCTGTGTGAAGTCAGGAAAAACAAAAAGTCCTGTAAATTCCTGAAAAGAGCTCACAATTGGGATCATTACAAAGTGTTCCGGCGTTAGTCCATAAGAAGAACCCTGAAAAGCTAAGGCTAATCCAATTCCGATCAAAACGACCACCAAAGGTGCCGGTATTTTGTTCAATCCTTTTATTTTGGGCCAGTAAATTAATACCGCTAACGACAACAGACAAATAATGGTTGCTCCCCAATTTATGGTGGAGACAATGGTGTTACCAAAAGCAGCGATACCGCCTCCATCTTCCACCTCAAATGCATGGGTTTCAATCATACCGAAGGCAAGTGGAATTTGTTTCAAGATTATGGTAATCCCGATAGCGGCCAACATGCCTAAGATAACAGATGAAGGAAAATAGTTGCCAATCATTCCCGCTTTTATGATACCTAGAATAAGTTGAACGATACCAGCAATAACGACCGCTAATAAGAACGTTTCGTAAGCGCCTAGTTTTTCAATTGCCCCGAGTACAATCACCGTCAGACCGGCCGCTGGACCGCTAACGCTTAATGGAGATTTACTGATGGAGGCAACTACGATACCACCAATAATTCCGGTAATAATTCCTGCAAATAATGGCGCACCAGAGGCCATTGCAATTCCCAAACATAATGGTAGTGCTACTAGAAACACCACAACACTAGCTGGAAAGTCATATTTTAAGTCTCTTTTCGATAATTTTAGAAAAGCAGACATACGAGTTCCTAACATAAAATTTTTCTAACTATTTTAATTCATTTCATTTGATTGAATCCATGAGGATCCCTATCAAAGCATTTTTAATGCTTCAACAGTTGTTCTAAGGTGAAAAATGAATTAACAGTTAGGAGGCGGGGTGGGAACCGACGGATGAAATACCTCAAAGAGTTTCTCATTACGCAGGTAGTGCCTTTCTTGTGCCTTATTTTCAATTGTAGGGTTGAAGGCCAGAAAGTCGGATGATGATGTACTAAAGAATTTCGAACCTGCTTCATGGAGATCTTCGGATGGGTTGTTTCCTTTAGCGGTATTCTCTATTTCTAGTTGCAGAACCACCTGTAGAATTGTGCCTTTATCCAATACATCCACGAACATAGGTGTAGCCGAAATTAACATCTTCACGAAGAAGACGGCAAAGCAGATCTTTGCAGCTATTACCTTTTTGGTCGATATGAATATTCTCTTGTTGTACATAAATTACGATACAAAAATACGAAAAATTGAAAAAAATATATCATGGTTTTGTATTATAATTGTTATTTTTTCGTAAATGATTCTATCTTTAACCAAGGATTTTGATAGGAAAAGTCTTTTATTTTGTAAAGTTCATAATTAAAAATTTAACATGGAAACTAACGAATCGGCTTTTATTGAGCGGGTTAAGTCATCATATAGCCCCAAAGGTGCATCGATCCAATTAGGTGCCGGTATTCTCAATGGACATATTGTTACGGATGCGCGCGTAAACCTTGCACTAAAGATGATGAATAGGCATGGACTAATTGCCGGGGCGACCGGAACGGGGAAGACCCGGACCTTACAGCTTATTGCAGAGCAGTTATCTGACGCGGGTGTTCCTGTTTTTATGTTGGATGTCAAAGGAGATCTTTCCGGATTGGCAGAACCTGGAGTAACCAACCCAGCACTGTTGGAGCGCGGAGAGGCGGTTGGTGTACCCTTTGTGCCGGCTAGTTTTCCGATTGAATTGTTTTCTTTAACGGGTAAACTGGGGACATCCATGCGTATTAAAGTGAGTGACTTTGGGCCTGTGTTGTTATCCCGCATTTTGGATCTGAATGATACGCAAACGGGCGTTTTGGCTGCCATTTTTAAATATGCCGATGATACAAAACTGCCTCTGGTGGATTTAAATGATTTAAAGAAGTTACTTTCTTATTTATCAGAAGGGCCCGGAGCAGAAGAAATTAAGGATGATTATGGGAAGATAAGTACGTCTACTGCCGGAACTATTCTTCGTAAGATTGTTGCCGTTGAACAACAAGGACTGGCGCATATCTTTGGAGAAACGGCTTTTGATGTTAAGGATTTAATAAATAAGGTAGATGGTAAAGGCGTTATTTCTTTATTGAATATCTCCGATGTACAGGATCAGCCTTTATTGTTCTCTACATTTTTATTGAGCTTGCTTGCTCAGTTGTTCAAAACATTGCCGGAAGTGGGGGATTTAGATCAGCCTAAGCTTGTCTTTTTCTTTGATGAAGCGCATCTTTTGTTTAATGGTGCTTCAAAAGCTTTTATGAGCCAGATTGAGCAGATTGTGCGTTTGATTCGCTCGAAAGGTGTTGGTGTTTTCTTTTGTACACAAGCTTCTACCGATATTCCGGAGTCTGTTTTAGGTCAATTAGGAAATAGAGTACAACATGCGTTACGTGCTTTTACTCCGAATGATGCTGAAAATTTGCGTAAAACAGTAAAAACATATCCCCATTCAGATTTTTACGCTATCGATAGCGTGCTCACATCATTAGGTATCGGACAAGCATTGATAACCGTGTTGAATGATAAAGGTATTCCGACCGAGGTTGTCGCCACGCATCTAGTGCCTGCCCGTGCGGTTATGGGGCCGGTTCCAAGTGCTGAATATCAACAGCTGGTACAGCAGTCTTCCTTTGTGGAAAAGTACCAGGAACGTCAGGAAAACCGGTCGGCAGCTGAGATTATTGAGGAGAAGATGGTGACGTTTCAGACTAAAAAAGCACAAGAAGAAGCACAAAAGGAAGCCGCAAAAGTCAATCGATCAAGCGGAGGACGGGCGCGACAAACGCCGCTTGAGGCAGCAACAAATCAAGCCTCTCGAACGCTGGCACGAGAGGGCGCAAAGTTTCTCGGTAAGCTTGCTACGGGAATCTTGAATAGCTTCTTTAAAAAGAAATAGAATAATATTTTTATCTTTGCAGACCTTTAAAAAATTATTGTTACTAACAGAAGTAAATAATGAGTAAACCAACACTGTTAATTCTTGCCGCAGGAATGGCGAGCCGATATGGGTCTTTGAAACAGATTGATGCGTTCGGACCACATGGCGAGACGATTATTGATTATTCTATATATGACGCTATCCAAGCTGGTTTTGGGAAAGTCGTGTTTATTATTCGAGAAGAGTTTGTAGACAAGATGCGTGAGGTTTTTGATGAAAAATTGGCCGGTAAGATCGAGGTTGATTATGCGTTTCAGAGTTTTGATTTAACAAAATTTGGTATCGATCGTGTGATCGAACGTTCTAAACCATGGGGTACGGCACATGCTGTAATGAGTGCTAAAGATAAGATCAATGAACCTTTCTGCGTAATTAATGCCGATGATTTTTACGGATCTGATTCTTTCCAGAAAATGGCTAAATTCTTAACGACTGAGGTGTCAGATGAGAAAATGTCATTAATGGGCTTCCAGGTTGGAAATACGATGTCAGACTACGGTTATGTATCCAGAGGAGTATGTGAGGTAGACGAAGAAGGACACATGTTGTCTGTTACGGAACGTACGAATATTTACTATACTGATGCTGCTGATGGTGGTCGTAAGATTGTGTATGAGGAGAATGAGCAACAATTTGATCTAGATCCAAAGACACGAGTATCCATGAATTTCTGGGGCTTTACACCGAGAGTATTTGAGGTGGCAGAGAAAATGTTCCACGGTTTTGTGGAAGAGAATGCAGATAATCCGAAGTCGGAGTTCTTTATTCCTTCTGTACCGGATTATATGGTAAAACATGGCATGGCTGATTTCCGTGTTATCCCAACTTCATCGAAATGGTTTGGTGTAACGTACAAGGAAGATAAACCAATCGTTCAGGAGTCTATTTCTAAATTGATCGCTGAGGGGGCATATCCAGAGAGATTGTTCTAAAAAATAAGGATATAATAAAAAAGCTCGAAACATTGTTTCGAGCTTTTTTATTGCTTTGTTCTGAAGCTTATTTAACCTCTTCGAATTCTACATCTTGTACATCATCGCCACCTTGTTTAGGCTGACCCTGACCTGTTGGGTCGCCACCTTGGTCTGGCTGTGCACCACCTTGTTGCGAAGCTGCATACATTTCTTCTGAAGCTGCGTTCCAAGCGTTTTGTAATTCTGCCGATGCAGCATCGATTTCATCAAAGTTTTTAGCTGCATATGCAGTTTTCAACTTCTCTAAACCTGCTTCGATAGGTGCTTTTTTATCTGCGGAAATTTTCTCGCCATACTCTTTAAGTTGTTTCTCTGTCGAGAAGATTAAAGCATCTGCTGCGTTGATTTTATCCGCTTCTTCTTTTACTTTTTTATCGGCTTCAGCATTTGCTTCCGCTTCTTGTTTCATTTTTTGGATTTCCTCATCCGATAAACCTGAAGATGCTTCGATACGGATATTTTGTTCCTTACCTGTTGCTTTATCTTTAGCGGATACCTTGATGATACCATTGGCATCGATATCGAATGTTACTTCAATTTGAGGCACACCACGCGGAGCAGTAGGAATTCCATCCAAGTGGAAACGACCAATCGTGCGGTTTTGCGCTGCCATCGGACGCTCTCCTTGTAAGATGTGAATCTCTACAGAAGGCTGGTTATCTGATGCTGTTGAGAAAGTTTCTGATTTTTTCGTCGGGATCGTCGTGTTTGCTTCGATCAATTTTGTCATCACACCCCCCATTGTTTCGATACCCAGAGACAATGGTGTAACGTCTAACAACAATACATCTTTTACCTCTCCCGTCAATACACCACCTTGGATCGCAGCACCTAACGCTACAACCTCATCTGGGTTAACCCCTTTTGAAGGCTCTTTACCGAAGAAACTTTTAACTGCTTCCACGATTGCTGGAATACGTGTTGAACCACCTACCAAGATAATTTCGTCGATATCTGATGTCGAGTAACCTGCATTTTTCAATGCTGATCTACACGGATCAATCGTACGTTTGATAAGATCAGCCGCTAAGTCTTCAAATTTCGCACGTGTTAATGTACGTACCAAGTGTTTCGGACCTGTTGCATCTGCTGTAATATATGGCAAATTGATTTCTGTAGATGTTGTACTAGACAATTCTACTTTTGCTTTCTCTGCCGCTTCTTTCAAACGTTGCAAAGCCATGGCATCTTTCTTCAAATCGAAGCCACCGTTTTCATTTGCAAATTCAGTAGCCAACCAGTTGATAATCACGTTATCAAAGTCGTCACCACCTAGGTGCGTATCACCGTCGGTAGATTTTACTTCGAAAACACCATCACCTAATTCCAACACAGAAACGTCATGCGTACCACCACCACAGTCAAAAACAACGATCTTCATGTCTTTGTGTGCTTTATCAAGACCGTAAGCTAATGCTGCAGCTGTAGGCTCGTTGATAATACGTTTAACCGTTAATCCAGCGATTTCACCCGCTTCTTTAGTTGCTTGACGTTGTGCGTCATTAAAGTAAGCAGGAACAGTAATTACAGCCTCTGTTACTTCTTGTCCCAAGAAATCTTCTGCTGTTTTCTTCATTTTCTGAAGAATCATAGCTGAAATTTCTTGTGGTGTATATTTACGGTCGTCGATTTCAACACGTGGTGTGTTGTTGTCTCCTTTTACCACATTATATGGTACTTGACCAATTTCTTTCGCAGATTCATCGTACGACAATCCCATAAAACGTTTAATTGAATAAACAGTTTTGTGTGGGTTTGTGATCGCTTGACGTTTTGCAGGATCACCTACTTTACGCTCTCCTCCTTCAACAAATGCAACGATAGAAGGTGTCGTACGCTTACCTTCGTTGTTAGCGATTACTACTGGCTCATTACCCTCCATTACGGCGACACATGAGTTCGTAGTACCTAAGTCGATTCCTATAATTTTTGACATATCTTGTATTTTATTATTTACGAATATTGTTCTTTCCTTCTACTTATCAAGGGGTGTGCCAACCCTGTTTTGCTTTTAAAAAATAACATGCTTGACGTGTTTTATATGTTTTCCGCTGACAAACTGTCATTTTGTATATGCTGTACACCCTGAGATAGGCTGACAGAAGGTAGGCTTCACGTCTTGCTTTACATAGTAATACTATATAACGCTGTCAATGGCAGTTTGGTTTTTCTTCTCAAAGAGAAAATAGAGATGAACGTCAGAATTGCGCCATAATTATGATGGAGGAGCGAGAGGTACTCCAATAAGAAGATGTTTCGTTTTTTGGAAACATACAATTCAGAAAAAATTATTAAATTCGTGTTGCAAACTTCATATAATATGACCTTTCAGGAATATTTGGATTATTTTGAGCAAATTTTAGCCGCTCCACAAGATGTAGACCCCTACGGGGATGAGGAGTATTTTAATTACACAAAGTTAAACTGGTCACGGATGAACCGCTGGCTGAAACGTTTTGAACCAAACAACGATATCAAGAATCTTATTGGCTCGATTACCGAACCGCAACACTGGATCGTAATTACCGAACCTTGGTGTGGAGATGCCGCGCATTCTGTGCCACAGCTATATCAAATGGTTAAGAACAACCCAAATATTGACTTTGAAATCCAATTGCGAGATACTGAGCCCTTTTTAATAGAGGACTACCTGACCAACGGAGGGAAATCAATTCCGAAGCTTGTTATACGCAATGATGTAGGTCATGATAAAGTGATTTGGGGACCTCGTCCTGAAAAGTTACAGGATATGTTTTTGGAATCAAAAGAGAAAGGCCTCTTATTTGAGGAAACCAAAGAGCTTATGCAAAAATGGTATAATGAAGATAAGGGAGAGGAAATCCAACGAGAGCTTTTGCTTGCCTTATCTTAATTCAAATATTATTCATGCATATTGAAGATTTAAGAGACTACTGCTTATCTAAGCCATATGTTAACGAAGAGCTTCCCTTCGGACCTGACACGCTCGTGTTTAAGGTCGGAGGGAAGGTTTTTGCACTGCTCGGGATTGATCAATTGGGAGATGATCTACGTATCAATGTGAAATGCGATCCTGAACGTGCTATTGCATTGCGATCTGAATTTGCTGACACGGTCTTTCCAGGGTACCATATGAATAAAAAGCACTGGAATACCATGCACTGTAATCGACAACTCTCAGACAGCGAGATACAAAAACTAATCGATCATAGTTATGATTTAATTTTTGAGGCTTTACCCAAAGCTGTAAAAGCAGCGTTACTTGGCTAAACTATTTTCCTTCTAATAACGTAACAATATTTGTAAATCCCTTTTTTCTGGCGTGCTGTAACGGGGTCATCCCTTGGTTATCTGCGATAGACGGATTGACGCCGGCTTGTAGTAACACATTGACAATCTGTACGTATTTAGCCGATCCGTCGCCTAAAATAACAGCTTCGATAAGTGCAGTCCATCCCAAACGGTTTACATGATCTATCGGGAAGTTGGGGGTATTGGCTAATAGGCGGACGGTTTCAACATGTCCACGTTCACAAGCAGGAATAAGTGCTGTACCATTGTATCGATTAAATATATCGAAGTGTGCTCCGTTTTTCAAGTATAAGGATACCAGTTTTGTAAAGCCTGAGGCTCCCGCAAAGAGGAAGGGGCTGTCGAGATTGCTGGCTTGCTGGTTAACGTCCGCTCCACGGGAAACCAAAAGCTCGGCCATCGCTACATTGTTGCGCTGAGTCGCCAATAGAAGTAGACTTTCACCTTGTTGGTTTGCAGTATTAATAGCAACATGTTGATCGAGTAATTGTGTCACACTCGTTAAGTTTCCCGCTTTTACGGCACTGATAATATCTACATTCATCATACTATTTTTTTGTTTTTCTTGACAGGATGAGAAAGTTGCACCGCCAACAAGAAGCAGTGCAACAATCATACTAACCTTAATAAAGAATCTTTCCATCATAGATTAAGTTTTTAATAGGAGATACCCGTGCTACTGCTTCAGCGGAGCAGGAGGCATCTACCAAAACAAAAGTCGCTTTGTCACCAATCTTTGGCCATACCTGCTTTCCTTGATCGTCTAAAGGAAGTACATTGTGTGTTGCGAGTTTTAGACAGCGAGAAAGATCATATTCAGTGCTCCAGCCGTAGAGCTGAGCCATAATATTTGATTTTTGTAAGACACTACCAGAACCAAATGTATTCCAATGGTCAATAATACTATCATTACCCGTCCGTACATCCACGCCTTTTTTGTACAACAATGGAATTGGCATAATAAGGCGCCCAAAAGGAACCGTTGACACCACGCCAATTTGTTGCGCTGCCAGCCCTTCGGCAACACCTTCTAAGGTATTCGTTGGCATACTACCTAAGGCAAAGCAGTGGCTTAAGAATGTTTTGCCACGAAGCGCTGGATTTTCGGCAACCTTTTGGGTGAGGTATTGAATAGATTTTAATCCGGCATCACCCTGCTCGTGAAGGTGGATATCGATCCCCTTCTTGTTGTCTAATGCCAGCTGGACAATAAAATCTATGGTCTTTTCTACATTTCCCTCAATAGAAGAAGGGTCTAGGCCTCCGATAAAATCGATATCTAACTTTGCGACATCCTGCATGAGTTGTTCTGATTTCGAAAAGAAGATCCCGTGCTGTGGAAAAGCAACGAGTTCGGTGCCAAAACTATCTTTTTTGTTTTCGATGGCAACCTCTAGGTTTTTTAGCGACTGCAATTTGGATGCAGGTTCAATATTGACATGACTACGTGCAAAGGATACCCCGTTTTGCTGTAACAGTTCAATAAGCTTTTCCGCTCTGTAAGTGGAGGTTTTTAACAATTCGGGCATCGTCTGCTCTTCAAATGTTATCATATCCCGCACACTACGGTTCTTTTTTAAACGCGCTTGCCATGGCCCTCCATAAAATGTTTTGTCCAGATGGATATGGTAATCTTTGAAGGAAGGGAGCATAAGAAAACCTTTGGCATCAAAAGCATCCGCTTGCGGGTTGTTCGCTTTTATTTCTTTGATGTTTCCACCAGAAAGTGTAATGCAAAAGAGCGCGGTGTTCGTGGCAATTACTTCATCCCCGTCATACTTAAATCCCGTCTCGAGACGTACGTTTTTTAACTTAATCTCCTGCTGTTCCATCATCTTTTTATTTATTCTTATTGTTTCATTTGCTGATAAACGACTGCCTATCAGACTGCCGCCGGCCAGCAAAGTAGCCTGTTGTATAAAATCTTTCCTTTTCATCTTCTTCAAAATTAAGGAAGAAAGTAATAGAAAAAGTTAGAAAAACCTTACAACAATAGTGAATATTATAACTGAATCTGGTATTGGCGGGGTGTAGTGCCGACTTGGTTTTTAAAATAATTAGAAAAATAAGAACTATCCAAGAAGCCCAGGCTGTAAGCGATTTCTTTAATACTGCTGTTGGTATTCTTTAGTAGTCCCTTAGCTTCTTGAACTACGCGTTGCTGTATGATATGAAGGGCGGATACCTGTAAATCTCGTTTGCAAAGGATATTGAGGTAATTCGCGGTAATATGTAGTTTGTCAGCATAGAAGGCGACAGTCTTTTGGGCAATAAAATGCCGATCTACCAGATTTATAAAATGTAACACTGTCGGGTGCAATTTGTTTTCTACTAACCCGTCGAGATGCGTTTCAATTTCTTTACTGATCAGGAGGGATAGGAGTTGGCTACGTGTATAAACAATCTGCCAGGGAATCTGCTGGGATATTTGTAAATCTTTGTTGAGTTGCTGAAACTCATGCAATAAGGTGTTGAAGGCCTCTTCTTTGAGGTCGAAAACTTGACTGTCAAAACGACGCAGGTAGTGTATGTGTATAGCTGATTGAAAGGACTCAAAAACTTGCTGATTGATCATAAACTGGTAACCATCGGTCTGTTCACCGAGGTCCCAGGTATGCGTTTGATTAGGCAGCAAAATATGAAGTTGTCGATCCTGTACCTTATGTGTGTGAAAATCGATGGTATGTGTCCCACTTCCCTGTTCAATAAGAAACAGCAGATAGAAGTCATGCTTATGTGGCTTAGAAATTTTGTTTCTGCCATCAACGACATGATGAAGTAATCGATAATCGTTTTGATATTCGTGTTTGAAGTGTGTTAGATTAAATGTTTCTACCGCGCGAATATCCAGATTCATATTTTAATAGATCAGGTTTTCCAATAAATTACGTTTCAGTTGTTTGCCTCCCGATGCGCCCCCGCCAAACATCCGATTACCACTGAGCGATTTGAAGAACTCTTCCATACTCATGGCTTTACTTTTCTTATCTCGCCACTGTTTAGGGACGTTTTCAGTGGTAAACTCTATATTTCTGGCCCAGTAATTAATGTGCATCTCAGGAATAACCAATCCCAAGATCATGCCAGGTAAACCATTGACCAAGGCGGGGCCTCCAGACACGGGGATTTGATCGGTGTAAAACGCAATAATATAGAGCGAGTCCGCTGTAGCGCCGTTCACACGACGACATTCATACCCTGCGATATTGCGATATTCATCCGTGAAACGCCAAGTGACCTGCTGTAAAGAATCTTTTAGGTTATATTTTTCATCAAGCTCCATTTCCACTTCTGAGGTCTGGTTTTGAAGATCTTGAAAAAATATCTTATTGAACTGTGGCCTTCTTCCCCCAAAACCACCACCACGAACCTGAACAGATCCTCCGCCCATACTTACTGCACCCATCGGCTGTCCACCACGACCGCCGCCACCACCACGGTTTCCACCACCACTAGGGCGATTGCCGTTGGGGCGTGTAGACGTATTTTCGGAATCGTTGAACTGCATCAAAGTTTCTTTTTCATCAAAATGAAGCGTAAGCATATCAGAGCTCTTTTCCGGGATATCCTCGATATTACCGCCGAAGCGCATCATCATACCGGCATTTTGACCTTGGCTGGCCATTTTATTGTTCATCTCCCGCATGCGTGCACGTTGGTATACCTCGCGCTCAAAGGTGATTTTTCCTTTGGTAGGGAAATAAGCGTGTTGTGCACTTGTATGTAACCATGTACACAGCACTACGATACTAGATATTAGAAGCTGTTTAATCATTTTTCTTACCAAGGTTTTTATTGAAATCCCATTTTAGACCCACCATGAAATACTGGGTTAACATTTGTTGTCTTGTTTCGGAGAAATTACTCTCACTAAACGATCGTTGTGTATTATTAAAGCTGTTGAATACATCGAATGCTTTCACACTAAGAAGTAATGATTCACTCGATAAAAGTTTTCTGGTCAGTTCTAAGTTCATGTAAAACTGATGGATAGGTTCTGGGAAAATCTTGTTCTTCCCGGTGAAGCTATACGATAAAACTTGTGTTAAGCTAAACTTAAACGGTAAATAATATTTAAGGTCTGCATTTGCTGAGGAGCGTAAACTTGTATTGTTGAGACGACTCTGTACGGAGTTTTGTTCATTAGCTAAGCCAATCCCCAGATTAAAGTTGAAGTCTACACCTTTTGAACTCTGTTTATTTCCGTTAATACCAACATTGGCATTTGTGGTGATGTTTTGGTTTAAATCCCCGTTGATATAAAGGTAGTTGCTGCTGTAGCTGATCATAGAGTAAGGGCCAAATTGCATAACACCATTAAAGATAGGTTTGCCGTAGTTCGCGTTGAGTCGGGCATTCCAATTCAATTTATCGTTGATATTGACAAAAGTGGCTGTGGTCTTACCTTTATCATCAACGACAGATTTGTTGACGATTGCATTGTCCATAAGGGAAATACTTCCATTGACATTAAAAGATGAACCCTTTAATAAGCTAAACCTGTTATAAGATAGGTTGAAATTATTATTTATTTCACGCTTTAGGTCTGGATTTCCTATTTGCTCGTACAACTCATTCGTTGGTGGTTGTAAGGGTTGCAACTGTTGGAAACTCGGGACATTCGTATTGTTTTGGAAACCAAAAGTTAAATTCTTACTGTTGCTGATTTTGTAAGAGATATTTGTGTTGAAGTTGTTTTGCCAAAATGATCGTTCTAGATCGATATCACGGTAGCTATCCGAGAGTTGCTGTTGACGATAGGTCGTTCGGTTAGAAAGATTAATGTTGAATTTGTCAGCCCTATAGCTCAGGTTAACATCAGCACTGTTATTATTGTTTTTATCTTCTTCATTTTTGGAGTAACGCATATCTAATCCTTGCGTGTTGTCTGTATTGTTGTACGCATCGACTAGGCCTGTTCTCTTGGAGGTGTTAAAGCTATAGCCCAAGGTTAGGAATATTCTCTCCGAAATAGGTTCGCTAAAATTTAATGCGGCCCCAAAGCCATTGCTCTTTGTTTCATTCAAACGCGTTTGGTTAACATGAATGGTCGTGCTGTCATTACCTAGTCTATCGTATAATTTTGTTGTTTCATCAACCAGGTTGGTGGACTCGCTATTGTTGTAGTCATTGCTAAGGTGTAGGTTCATACTACGCCCTTTTTGGTTTAAACGACGGCGATAGTCCATCCGTACATTTAGGCTTCCGTTATCGGTCTCGGTGCTATTATTGCCATTGAATTCATTCGCCCGAAGACCTTCGTTACGGAAGGTTTCACTGCTCGATAGGGAACTAGATTCTGAACGGCCTTTACTTCCACCTAGCTGCACATTCATATTGCTTACGGAATCGATCTTCATCCGGAACTGCGCACGTAAATTATTGTTGAGATTATTATTCTCCGACTGTGATTTGCGCGATGTTTCCTGTGTTTTATTTTCGCCCAGGACCTGCTTATTGTATGACTCCGACTCGTTGGCATTACCGTTGTTGCTAATGCCGTAGCTGGAGGTCATATGCAACTTCTTTTTCAAGAAATTATTCTCGTAGTTGATTCCGGCACTTTGGTGCTCCGGTTTACCAATAATTTGGTTATTCATCCGAATCATCGAAGCATCCCCTTGATTCCCCATATTGTTCCAGCTTCCTGTCAAGCCGATACGTTCCGATTGATTGAACTTTGCCGCAAATAGATTGGCGTCAAATAATTCCTTGGTACCAACGCTTGCATTGGCATTTCCAAAAATACCTTTTCGAGCTTCTTCCTTGAGGACCACATTGACAGTTTGCAAGCGAACTCCATCATCAATACCTGTTAATTCCGCCTGTTCAGATTTACGTTCGTAAACTTGTACTTTATCTACGGCATCGGCTCGTACATTCCGGATCGCAATTTTTGGGTCATAGCCAAAAAATTCTTCTCCATCGATCAAGACCTTAGATACTGTTTTTCCGTGCGCAGTTACTTCACCGCTGTTGGATACAGTTAGTCCCGGAAGACGACGTAACAGGTCTTCTAGTTTGGCGTTTTTCTCGGTTGCAAAACTTGATGCGTCATACTCGATGGTGTCACCCTTCATCTTAATCGGAATCTTTTGCGTAACAATAATTTCTTCCAAGAGATTCGATTGGGAATTTATCTTAATGCTATCGAGCTTGATGTCGCTGCTGACCACTTCAAACTCTTTGCTAAAGATTTCAAATTTTGGGTAGGTTACCAATAGGAGGTGCTTTCCGCGGGCTACTTTTTTGATCTGAAATTTGCCATCTTCACCTACGCGAGCGAATTGCTGCATGATAGAGTCCGTGTTAAGCACGACAACCGAGGCGTTGACCAATGGTTTATTATCGGATGCATCAACCACAATTCCGGTGATTACCTGTTGTGCGTGTACATATTGACTCGCAATAAATAGAAGAAGGATTAGTATTCGTCTCATAACCTTAGTTAGCTGGACAAAGTAAGCTAGAAAAAGAGTAAATTAATGTTAAAATAAGCGATGTAATAGCTTTGATACAAAATAATAAAGCACGCTCGTTGGCGTGCTTTATTATTTTGTATCGGAAGATAAAGTCCCGTATTATTTTACTTCAGAAACACGGATTGTGTTTGTTCTTCCTTTCTCATGTAAAGGTGTAGATGAAGTGTTGATTACAATTTCGCCAGGTGCCACCAAATTTTTCTCTTTTAGGAGCTTGTTTACATCTTGGATTGTGCCATCTGTACTCTCAAATTTATCGTAGATAAATGCGCGTACACCCCAAACCAAAGTTAATTGGTTTAATAAGTTCGCATTACCTGTAAAGACGTAAATATCTGCATTCGGACGGTAGCTTGAAATTTCGAAAGCTGTGTAACCTGATGATGTCATAACAGCGATTGCCGAAGCCTCTGTGTTTTGTGCTAAGAAGATGGAAGAACCACAGATTGCATCTGGAATCTTTGTTTTAGCAGGTTGAAGGCTTGCCTTATTGCTGTAGTAAGGATAGGAAGTATGCTCTACATGCGTAATGATTTTCGCCATTGTTTCAATTACGATCTCCGGGAACTCTCCAACTGAAGTTTCACCACTTAACATTACAGCATCTGCACCATCCAGTACTGAGTTCGCAACATCATTCACCTCCGCACGTGTCGGACGTGGCGTTGTAATCATACTCTCCAACATTTGTGTCGCAATGATAACAGGTTTAGATAAGTCACGACATTTCTGTACGATCATTTTCTGTAAACCCGGAACCTCTTCCATTGGCATTTCCACACCCAAGTCGCCACGAGCAACCATCACTGCATCTGTCGCCTCAATAATGGAATCAATATTTTCAATCGCCTCTGGTTTCTCTACTTTAGCAATAACAAGTGCATGACTTCCTTTTGCTTTGATGATTTCTTTACATTGAACGATGTCTTCTGCTGAACGTACGAATGACATGGCAATCCAGTCTGCACCATTATCCAACGCAAAATTAAGATTGTCTAAATCTTCTTCCGTCAGGGAAGGGATAGACACTTTTGTATTTGGAAGGTTAACACCTTTGCGGGATGTTAATACGCCGCCATGTACAACCTCACAGATAACACTATCTTTGTGATTTGTTGAAAGCACACGTAGCTGAAGCTTTCCGTCATCCAATAAGATGATTTCGTTTTCCTTTACATCGTTCGGGAAGTTTTCGTACGTAATGTAGATACGTTTTTCATCACCGATAAGCTCTTGCGTAGTCATTTCTACCTGTGAGCCATTGATCAATATCGCACCACCTTCTTTCATTTTTCCAATGCGGATTTTTGGACCTTGTAAATCGGCAAGGATACCTACATTGAATGGGTTTTCGTTATTGATTTCTTGAATGGTCTTGATTACTTTTAGGTGGTCATCTTGGCTTCCGTGTGAGAAATTCAGACGACATACATCCACACCTTTGGCAATCATGCTAGTCAATATAGTCTTGTCCGCTGATGCTGGACCGAGTGTGGCTACAATTTTTGTCCTCTTTTGAATCTTGTTCATTTATAATATTTTAATTTAATGAATTTTTCAGTGTAATAGTCGCTTGTATTATACAATAATTATTGCAAAAATAACAATCTGTTTTTAAGTTAGGTTTATTATAGTGTAAATTTTACACTCAGAGCCCCTGATGCCCCTAAAAAATCAGATTTTCGTTGGATTTTAAAGCCGTAGGGTCTAACTCTTTAACGAGTAAAACCTCCTGTATAGTCTTAATATCCTCTAATAAATTTCGGAGATCCTCTGGATCAATAAAATGTTTGGCCATAAAGAAGTAGTCAAAGTTGGGTAGTTCAGGGATTAAAATGCCCCCTTCAATGCTTCTGTTATTGATCAAATAATACTCAAATTCAAAATTTTCATCACAGCACCGGTAAATGGTGTAGTGATACTTTGATGTTTTTTTCTGTTTGGTGCGCTCAAAGACAATATGGTAATCCATTTCGTCCTTGTCTTTGTCTTTCAGATATCCCTTATGATCGATATAATTCTCTTTGCCACGTACCAATTCCAATCCCGTATGCTTAAAGATAAAATGAGAGAGTCGATAATCGCGCAGCGGGGAGCTAATCCCAATTAGCGAGAAGTCGAGCTCAAGCTCAAAATCTAGAAGTAAATGTTTCTTTGTAATGCTCACGTCGTTCAGGGATTGAGGTTCGAAGTTACAAAGTTTTTCTGGAATTTGTTATGCTGAGCGAGGAGAAAGGGGAGATGCGGATATGTTGAGATTATAGAATTTTATCGTTCTTTGAGGCCACTTTTGTGCAAGAGGATGTACAAAAGCTGGAAAGGTTTAAGTTTCTTGTTTTATATATTTTTTTTTGTTAATATTGGATATATGCAAGTTATGGCGGTTTTTGCTCGTAAATGAGAGGACGGCAAGGTGCTTATTTTGCATCTAAAAATCAAAAAGGTTTGATTTATGGGGAAATTTATTTTTCTTTGCACAGATTTATTAAACAATTAAACTATAAAATCATGTCAGATATCGCATCAAGAGTAAAAGCAATTATCGTTGAAAAGTTAGGTGTAGATGAAAATGAAGTAACACCAGAAGCTTCTTTCACGAATGATTTAGGTGCAGACTCACTTGATACAGTTGAGTTGATCATGGAGTTCGAAAAAGAATTCAACGTAGCTATTCCTGATGACCAAGCTGAAAACATCAGCACTGTAGGTCAGGCTATTTCTTACTTAGAAAAAAACGTTAACTAACTAATTTATTAGGCCAAACATATTAATGGAGCTTAAAAGAGTAGTTGTAACAGGGTTAGGCGCTCTTACACCTTTAGGAAATACCGTCTCAGCTTATTGGGAAGGTTTGATTAATGGTGTAAGCGGTGCTGCTCCTATTACGCATTTTGATGCATCAAAGTTCAAAACCCAATTTGCTTGTGAAGTAAAGGGATTTGATCCGCATAATTTTATGGATCGCAAAGAGGCACGTAAGGTGGACCCCTTTGTACAGTATGCCATAGCTTCCACAGATGAAGCAATCAAGGATGCTGGTTTAGAATTTGATAAACTAGATACCAACCGTATCGGTGTTATTTGGGGATCGGGAATTGGAGGATTAACTACATTCACAGAAGAGGTAGTAAATTACTCCAAAGGAGATGGAACACCTCGTTTCAATCCGTTCTTTATTCCTAAAATGCTTGTCGATATCGCACCGGGCCATATTTCTATGCGTCACGGTTTGCGTGGTCCTAATTTCTCAGCAGTATCTGCGTGCGCTTCTGCCACGAATGCAATGATTGATGCTTTTACCTATATCCGTATGGGTAGAGCAGATGTAATTGTTACGGGCGGTTCGGAAGCAACAATCAATGAGGCTGGTATTGGTGGATTTAACGCTATGCACGCCCTTTCAACCCGGAATGATGACCCTAAAACAGCATCCCGTCCTTTCGATAAAGATCGTGATGGTTTTGTTTCTGGAGAAGGTTCAGGAGCGATTATTTTGGAAAGCCTTGATCACGCACTTGCGCGAGGAGCCAAGATTTACGCTGAAATCGTTGGAGGTGGAATGAGTGCAGATGCGTATCACATTACAGCATCTCATCCAGAAGGACTCGGTGCAAAACTTGCCATGACAATGGCAGTAAAAGATGCCGGTATGAATTTTAGTGATATTGATTATATCAATGTGCACGGTACTTCTACCCCTGTTGGTGATGTGAGTGAGACCAAAGCAATTATCGATCTTTTCGGTGATCATGCTTATAAGCTGAACATCAGCTCCACGAAGTCAATGACAGGTCACTTGTTAGGTGCTGCTGGTGCTATTGAATCGATCGCTTCGATACTATCGGTGAAAAACGATATCGTTCCACCAACGATCAACCACTTTACGGATGATCCGGAGATCGATAATAACTTGAACTTCACGTTCAATACAGCACAAAAACGTGTTGTGAACGCAGCGTTGAGTAATACGTTCGGTTTTGGTGGCCACAACGCAACGATTATTGTGAAGAAATATCACTCTTAATGTTTAAGAGTAAGATAAACGATAAAAATAATAGGTAGTTTCTAATCGAAACTACCTATTCCTTATTTTAGTAGAGAATGTCTTTCTCCGGAATATATCATCTATATTTTTCACGTCATAAAGCTTACGTCCGTAAACTACGGAATATTCTTGGCTTTGTTCCCGGTAATATAAAACTGTACCAGATGGCCTTCAGACACAAGTCTGTAGCCACCCCCATAAAGCATGGCGTAAAAAATAGTAATGAGCGTTTGGAGTTTTTGGGTGATGCAGTTTTAGGTTCTGTGATTGCTGAATTGTTGTTCAAGATGTATCCCTATAAAGATGAAGGCTTCTTGACCGAATTGCGCTCTAAGATCGTGAGTCGTGTCAATCTAAATCAATTGTCCCGAAAATTAGGGTTGAACGAGTTTATCGAGTATGATGCTCGTATGATCAGTTATCCCAATAAGCAAAGCTCCCTATTAGGAGATGCCTTTGAAGCGCTTATCGGTGCTGTCTATATCGATAGAGGCTATCAGTTTACACGCGAATTTTTACTGACCCGGATAATTAAACCACATGTGGATATTCATATGTTGGAAATCACGGAGACAAATTTCAAAAGTAGACTTATCGAATGGTGTCAACAATTAAGTAAAGATATTCAGTTTGTGCAAGTTGATAATCCTCCTGGAGAATCAGCTAAAATGTTTACGGTCGAAGCCGTGGTGGATGGCGAAGTGTGCGGTGTTGGGCGTGACTTTAATAAAAAAAGCGCTGAAAAACTGGCGGCAGAGAAAGCGTGTGAACATCTCAAGATCTTCGATGTCGAAGAATATTCTCGTTAATTATAAGCTTTCGCATTTCGCTTGTATATCTTAACTTTGCCGCATGGCAAATATTAAACCCTCTTTGGCAAAAGGTACGCGTGATTTCTCTCCCAAAGAGATGGAAAAGCGTAACCACATATTCAATACCTTAAAGACCGTTTTCAAAAAGTACGGCTATAACGAAATTCAAACCCCTACATTTGAAAATCTACAGACCCTAACAGGGAAGTATGGCGAAGAAGGAGATCGGTTGATTTTCAAGATATTGAATTCTGGAGACTACCTGAGTAAGGCTCCTGAAGCGTTGCTGACAGAGAAAGCATCCAATAAACTTATTTCGCATATTTCAGAAAAGGCGTTGCGCTATGACCTAACTGTTCCTTTTGCGCGATTTGTAGTTATGCATCAGCATGAACTTACGATGCCTTTTAAACGTTTTCAGATTCAGCCTGTATGGCGGGCAGATAGGCCGCAAAGAGGGCGCTATAGAGAGTTCTATCAGTGTGACGTTGATGTCGTTGGGTCAGATTCGTTGTTGAATGAGGCGGAGTTTGTTCTGATTTATAACGAGGCACTAGCTGCATTGGGACTAAAGGATTTCACGATCAAGATTAATAACCGAAAAATATTGACTGGTATCGCCGAGGTAATTGGTAAGCCAGAGCTTATTGTAGATATGACGGTTGCCATCGACAAGCTGGATAAAATTGGGCTTGAGGGAGTCAATAAAGAGTTGCTTGAACGTGGGTTCACGGAAGAGGATGTAGAGGTGTTACGCCCGATTATTCTTTTAGAAGGAACAAATCAGGATAAGCTCGCTAGCTTAAAATCTGTTTTGGCCAAGTCGGAAGCCGGTTTGAAGGGTATTGCTGAGATTGAGGAGGTTTTTGCGTATTTGACATCGTTTGGTATGTCGGCACTATTGGATAAGGTCGTGGAGTTGGATATTACGCTAGCGCGTGGTTTGAATTACTATACGGGATGTATCTTTGAAGTGAAGACGAATGAAGTTGCCATGGGAAGTATTGGTGGCGGAGGACGTTACGATGATTTGACTGGGATGTTTGGTCTAAAAGATTTAACTGGAGTTGGGGTTTCATTTGGTGCCGACCGCATCTACGATGTGCTTGAAGAGCTTAATCTCTACCCAGAGTCTTCTGCCGCAACGACACAGCTGTTATTGGTGAACTTTGATCCTGCTTGCGAAGCATTCCTATTGCCCGTGCTGATGCAATTACGAAATGAAGGGGTTGCGGTGGAGTTATACCCCGCTGCTGTTAAATTGAAAAAGCAGATGAGCTACGCAGATAGTAAAGGGATTCCTTATGTACTATTGGCCGGAGAGGAAGAAATTAAAAGTGGAGAGCTCTCGTTGAAAGATATGCGAAGTGGGGAACAGCAGAAATTGAATATGGAAGCCTTGATTAAATATTTCAAATAGGCGACCATTTTGATATTCAAAAAAGAAGAAATTAGATAATTTTGTGACAATAAACGACTAATTCCTGCCTATTTTTTATTCAAAATCTCGTTAAAAATAACTAGATTTGTGGTCGGTTTAGTAAAGAAATTCAATACGTTAAAATGAGTTCAACACCTATAACAAAAGAAACATATTTAGAGTGGTATAAATCTATGCTACTTATGCGTAAATTCGAGGAGAAGACTGGTCAGTTATATGGGCAGCAAAAGATCCGTGGATTTTGTCACTTATACATTGGTCAAGAGGCTGTTATGGCTGGTACGATTTCGGCAACTAGACCCGATGACTCTGTTATCACTTCGTATAGAGATCACGCACATGCTTTAGCAAAAGGTATGTCTGCCAACGAATGTATGGCGGAGATGTTTGGTAAGGTTACAGGATGTTCTAAAGGTAAAGGTGGTTCTATGCACTTTTTCTCGAAAGAACACAAGATGATGGGTGGCCATGGTATCGTAGGTGGTCAGATTCCTTTGGGTGCAGGTATCGCTTTTGCGGAACAGTACTTAGGTAAGGATAGCGTAAATGTTTGTTTTATGGGAGATGGCGCTGTTCGTCAAGGTGCATTTAACGAATCATTGAACATGGCGATGTTGTGGAAATTACCTGTAATCTTTGTTTGTGAAAACAATGGTTACGCGATGGGTACTTCCGTACAGCGTACAACGAACATGATCGATATCTACAAAATGGGATTTGGTTTTGATATGCCAAGTGCTGCTGTTGATGGTATGGATGTTGTTGCGGTACACAACGCGATGGATGAAGCTGTGCAACGTGCGCGTGCTGGTGAAGGACCGACATTCTTGGAAATTCGTACATACCGTTACAAAGGACACTCGATGTCTGACCCAGCTAAATACCGTACAAAAGAAGAATTAGAAGAATACAAAGGTCGTGATCCATTGGTGTCTACGAAACTTGCGATTCTAGAAAATAATTATGCTGATGAGGCATGGTTTGCTGAAGTAGAGGCGGATGTGAAAAAAGTAGTGGATGAGTCTGTTAAATTCGCAGAAGAATCGCCATATCCAGATGCTTCAGAAATCTATGACGACGTTTATGTACAGAAGGACTATCCTTTTGTAATGGACTAATAATTAAGAATTACTTTAACTTAAAGATATAATCTACTATAACAAATGGCTGAAGTAGTAAGAATGCCGAAAATGAGCGACACCATGACCGAAGGTGTAATTGCTAAATGGCACAAAAAAGTCGGTGATAAAGTAAACTCCGGTGATTTAATTGCTGAAGTTGAAACAGATAAAGCAACGATGGACTTCGAGTCTTATCAAGAAGGAACATTGTTGTACATTGGCCCGAAGGAAGGTGAAGCTGTAGCAATTGATGCGGTAATCGCTGTTTTGGGTGAAGAAGGGGAGGATTACAAAGCTTTGCTAGAAGGTGATGCTGCTCCAGCTAAGGCGGAAGAGAAATCTGAAGCAGCAGCTGAGCCTGCTGATGCTCCTGCGGCAAGTACATCTACCGTTACGCCTGAGGATTTAGGTTGTACCGTAATTACGATGCCATTGTTGAGTGATACCATGACTGAAGGGGTTATTGCACAATGGAACTTTAAAGTGGGTGATACCATAAAATCAGATGATGCTATCGCTGATGTTGAGACGGACAAAGCAACAATGGAGGTTACTGCTTATGCAGAAGGAACATTGTTATATGTTGGTTTGGAAGCAGGTGAAGCAGCAAAAGTAAATGATATTATTGCTATTGTAGGTCCTGCGGGAACAGATATTACGCCATTGTTGAATCAAAAGCCTAGTGCACCAGCAGCAGAGAAAGCTGAAACGGCAGCGCCTGCGGTCGCAGAAACAACTAGCGCAGCAGCGCCAGTAGCAGCAGCGACGAGCACAGCGGATGATTCACGTGTGAAAGCTTCTCCTTTAGCAAGAAAAATTGCGAAAGAACGTGGCATTAATCTGAACGATGTGAAAGGGTCTGCGGATGGCGGTCGTATTGTGAAGAAAGATGTAGAAACATTTGTTCCGACAGCGGCGGCGGCAAAAGCAGATGCTCCAGCGGCAGCAGCGAGCGAAGGAAAAGCAACGATTTCTTTACCACAAGTTATTGGAGAAGAGAAATATACAGAAGTAGCGGTTTCGCAAATGCGTAAAACTATTGCACGTCGCTTAGGTGAATCTTTATTTACTGCACCACATTTCTATTTGACCATCTCTGTTGATATGGACAATGCGATTGCTGCGCGTGCACAGATTAATGAGGTAGCGCCTGTTAAGGTTTCTTTCAATGATATCTTAATTAAAGCAGTTGCTTCTGCATTAAAACAACATCCTGCGGTGAACTCTTCATGGAGAGGGGATAAGATTCGTTTCAACCAACACGTAAATATTGGAGTGGCGATGGCTGTGGAAGATGGTCTATTGGTTCCGGTAGTACGTTTTGCAGATGGTAAATCCTTATCGCACATCTCTGCAGAAGTTAAAGAATACGGACAAAAAGCAAAAGCTAAGAAATTAACACCAGCAGATTGGGAAGGTTCAACATTTACAATCTCTAACTTAGGTATGTTTGGTATTGATGAGTTTACATCAATCATCAACTCACCGGATGGTGCAATCATTTCTGTCGGCGCGATCCAGCAGATTCCAGTTGTTAAAAATGGAGCTGTAGTACCAGGTAATGTTATGAAATTAACTATGGGATGTGACCACCGTGTGGTGGATGGTGCAACTGGTGCTGCTTTCTTGCAAACCGTAAAATCATTACTAGAAGCGCCAATTCGTTTATTAGCGTAATCAGTAAAAATATAGTTATAAAAGCACTTTGGTTAATACCAAAGTGCTTTTTTTATTGTTAATACAGTCAAGAAATCCTATTTTGTAGGAATTGATTTCAAGTGTTTAACTCTAATATTCGAGGAGTATCCTGTGCGTATAAAATATATAAATACCCTATTTGTTGCCTTGCTTTTTAATGTCGTTGCGTGTTCATCACCCGAAGCAAAGCAAAAAGAAATTGTTAAAAAACAAATTGAGAAAGATAGTATCTCCCTTGTCTACAATCCAGATTCTGCGGACAGAGAGATTGAAGCCTTTATGCAGCACCTGCATCAGAAGGCAGCCTTCAATGGTAATGTTTTGATTGCGAAAAAAGGTAAAATTATCTATCAGGGATCTTTTGGCTGGGCGAACTACCTAAAGAAAGATAGTCTGAAAATTGATTCTAAGTTTGAACTCGCGTCGGTCTCTAAACCGCTTACTTCATTGGGGATCCTTAAGCTCGTCGAAACTGAAAAACTGAAACTGGATCAGACTGTTAATGACTTTTTTCCTGCTTTTCCCTATCCCGGTATTACGATACAAATGTTGTTGACACATCGGAGTGGCTTGCCTAATTACGTGTATTTTGCAGAAGGCGTATGGAAGGATAAGAAAAAAGGAATGACCAATATGGATGCCGTAAATTTGTTGATCGAGCATAAGCCAAATCGTTATGGAGCGCCTAACGGACGTTTCCACTATAATAATTCCAATTATATGGTCCTCGGTGTTATTATAGAGAAAGTCAGCGGCAAGGATTTTGGAGCGTATATGAAGGAGGTGGTATTCGATCCGGCAGGAATGAAGAATACAGCCGCCTTATCGAAGGCGCGTTATGAAACTATTCCAACCAATGTGGTGGGTCACGATAAGGTATGGCGTCGTTCGGTCGTGCAAAACTACTTGGATGGGCCTGTAGGAGATAAAGGTATATATAGCACAGTTCAAGATCTTTTTTTACTGGATATTGCACTGAAGGAAGGTCGCATCGTGAATAAAGCATTACTGGACTCAGCATATGTTCCTCGTAATGATGCAAAGCGAAATCTATTCAGTTACGGTTATGGATGGCGTACTTTTTCGCCACATAACACACAAGTGGTCTATCACACCGGATGGTGGCACGGTTTTCGCAATTTATATGTTAGAGATCTAACCGATGATGTTACTATTGTGTTGTTATCCAATATGGCAAATGGAAGCCTCGTGAATTTAGATAGCTTGTACAAAATATTAAAGATGCCTGTTTTACGGCAAAACGCATATAATGCAAATGGTGACTTTGTTGTTAACTAACTTATAGATTTATTATGAAAAAAACACTGATTCTTGGTGCCAGTACAAATCCTGCGCGTTATTCTTACCTGGTCGCTAATAAGTTGGTTCGGAAAGGGCATGAGATCGTGAATGTAGGCCGTAAAGTTGGAAAAGTAGCGGGCGTTGATATTGAGACTGCCAGTGATATCCATACGGATATTGATACCATCACGCTTTATGTGGGACCTAAAAATCAGCAACCTTACTACGATTATATCCTTCAAACAAAACCGAAGCGTGTAATCTTTAATCCTGGTGCTGAAAATGAAGAGCTCAAAGTCTTGTTGGAAAAAGATGGAATAGAGCCCATCGAGGCGTGTACGCTCGTGATGCTCAATACAGGACAATATTAAAATAAAGGCAGAGCTAGTCTCTGCTTTTATTTTGACACCTTTCTTTACCAACCGGACAGGTTGATAGGAATGAACAATCGTTTGTGTCGCCGGATGAAAACGTTATCGTGAATTAATCCAATACCTTCCACGTCAATTTTCTTCTTAATATCATATATTCGACACTTAAACCTATATATGATGAAACTATCGAATCTAGCATTAGCCATTTGCTTAGTACTCACAACAGCGGCGCAAGCACAAACAAAGCGTACCGATCTATCCTTATCTTATTCTTTTATACAGGGAAAATTAAAGGATGCGGCACAACAAATATCGACCTTAATTGCAGCAACTCCACCCGATAAATTTCCTAAGACATTCGAAAACGGACAGCAAAAGTTCTCCAATTCTTCGTGGTGGTGTTCTGGTTTTTATCCCGGCACATTGCTATATCTGTATGAAGGAACAAAGAATGATACGCTATTAACCCTAGCGACGGACAAGTTGAAACCTTTGGCCAAAGAACAGTTTAATAAAGGAACGCATGACCTGGGATTTATGCTATTCTGTAGTTTTGGAAATGCTCTTCGACTTACTGGAGATTCGGCGAGTTATAAGGATATTCTTTTGACGGGCGCCGAGTCATTAGCCTCTCGATACCATGATAGGCAAAAGGCAATCAAATCTTGGGATTGGGGAAGCTGGGAGTATGCGGTTATCATCGATAATATGATGAACTTAGAATTCTTAACGCAGGCAACAAAAATTTCAAAAGATAAGAAATACAAAGATATTGCGGTGCAACATGCGAATACCACTATTAAGAACCATTTTCGGAAAGATTACAGTGCCTATCATGTGATTGACTACAATAAGGAGACGGGGGCTGTAAGTAGAAAGAAAAATCATCAGGGTGCTTTTGATGAGTCTGCCTGGTCGAGAGGACAGGGGTGGGCTTTGTATGGTTATACGATGATGTATCGGGAAACTGGAGAAAAACAATTCCTGAAGCAGGCGCAACATATCGCCTCTTATATTTTGAAACATCCACAGTTGCCGGCAGATCTAGTGCCATATTGGGACTTTGATAAAGAAAAAGTACCTGCAACGAGTAAGATGTACAAAAATAAGGACCTGCGGGATGTTTCGGCCGCAGCATTATATGCTAGTGCGCTTCTGGAATTGTCACAATATACAACGGGGAAAGAGGCCAAAGGATACTTAGGCGCTGCAGAAACGTTGATTAAGAATCTTTCGGGAGACCCTTATTTGGCGCAGGATGGTGAAAATGGAGGATATATCTTGAAGCATTCTGTTGGTGCGCTGCCTTTAGATTCCGAAATTGATGTGCCACTAACCTATGCGGATTATTATTATGTTGAAGCTTTGATACGTTACCAACGCTTGTTGGCAGGGAAAAGCATTATAGATTAACCCCTTACAGTATGAAGCGATTTATTCTTTTTTTGTCTCTTAGTTGGGGTGTATTATTATCTTTTGGACAAGGCAATAGTTCGATGTTTCCAATGGAGAAACTCGGGACTACTATCTATAGTGGCGTTTTTACCGGTAATGGCCTGCTGGGGACGATGAGCTATATGAAATCAAACAATACATTGCGGATCGATGTTGGTCGGACCGATGTATATGATCACCGTGAAAACCCTGAATCTGCATTATTTGATAAGGCGCGATTACCCATTGGACATTTCGTACTTCGTTTGCAAGACACTGTGCTTCGTACAAACGGTTTGATCGATTATGGCGGCGGTGAAGCGATAGCTACTGTGGTGACAGCACGAGAGCACTATTCGGTACGCACGCTAACCTTTGCAAATCGAGATGTAATCTATGTAGAGATTGATACGAAGCTCGGTGCCAATACTGTACCTTTATTGGAATGGATTCCTGAGGTGCCGCGAAGTCCGCGGATGAATTTTGGACACGCTAAGAAACCGGACAATTACCCTGAAAACCCTATAGGCGAACATGTGAAGCGTAATAACTATTCTGTTTATAAACAGCCACTCTTGGCGGGTGGTGGATACGCCACGGTTTGGCAGTCCTATGTTAAAGAAAATAAGACTGTTTACCTCATTAGCATAGGTTACGATAGCGGAAATAGAGATTATGTGGCACAGGCCATCGACAACATA
Source organism: Sphingobacterium psychroaquaticum (assembly GCF_900177625.1). Lineage (GTDB taxonomy): Bacteria > Bacteroidota > Bacteroidia > Sphingobacteriales > Sphingobacteriaceae > Sphingobacterium > Sphingobacterium psychroaquaticum. The sequence continues at coordinate 525,381 of NZ_FXAU01000002.1, read as the reverse complement.
GAAGCGCTTAAGGAAATGGCGCTTGATAAGGAAATTCTGGAGCATAAAGCGATCTGGAAATCTTACTATTCCAGGTCGAATCTGACACTTCCGGACACACGCCTGCAACAATTTTATAATATGCAACTCTATAAGCTGGCTTCAGCCACGGGGCAAGATAAGCCAGCTATGGATCTTCAAGGGCCATGGACATCCAACACGCCGTGGCCAGCGTATTGGCATAACCTGAATATAGAGCTCGCTTATTCGCCAGTCTTTGCTAGTAATCACCTTGAGATTGCAGAATCATTGATTAAAATGATCAACCGCAATGTTGATAACTTGATTCAAAATTCTCCTAAACCGTATCGGCATAATAGTGCGGCTATTGGTCGCAGCTCAGCTCCAGATATGATTAGCCCGGTATGGGTGGAGCGAGGGCGTGATGGAACAGCTTGGGAAGATGGACAAAAAGAGCTGGGCAACCTTACGTGGATGCTACACAGTTATTATCAATACTATAGGTTTAGTATGAATGAAAAAGCATATGAACCGTTGTTTGCTTTGCTGAAAAGGTCGGTGAACTATTATTTGCACCTCCTGGATCAAGATGCCGATGGCCGATATCATATTGTTGAAAAAACCTATTCACCAGAGTATTCTGGTGGATATGCCTATGATACGAACTATGATCTCTCGATTTTACGTTGGGGATTAAAGACGTTGATTGCGATGGATGATGAGCGTAACCTAAAAGACCCGCTCTACACAAGATGGAAGACGGTTTTGACACACCTTCGAGCGTACCCGACGAATAAGGATGGTTTTATGATTGCGAAGGACGTTCCATATGCGGAGTCACATCGACATTATTCGCATCTGATGATGGTATATCCTTTTTACGACATCAATTGGGATCAACCAGAGAACCATGACTTAATAAAGCGCTCTATCAGCCATTGGCAAAGTAAACCTGCAGCGTTACAGGGGTACTCCTTTTCGGGGAGCGCTTCTATGTATGCGATGATGGGTGAAGGAGACAAAGCCTTAGTTGCCTTGGAAACATTGTTGCGAAAATATGTGAAACCTAATACGCTATATGCGGAGACAGGGCCTGTTATCGAAACACCACTCGCAGCAATGAGTAGTATTCAGGAACTGGTGCTTCAACATTGGAATGGTGTTACGCGTGTGTTTCCAGCTGTACCAACGGTATGGGCTGACGTTACCTTTCGGGACATGCTGACGGATGGTGCATTTTTGATCTCGGCTGAAAGAAAAAGTGGTAAAACACGTGAGGTACGTGTGATGAGTCAGCATACAGGGACTATTCGTCTCAAAAGTGGAATAGTGAACCCTCGTATCACGCTTTCGGGACATTCAGCGATTCGCGATCAGCATGATGATTATGTTGAGCTTTATTTACCTAAGGGAGAGCAGGCTGTCTTACATCTTCGTTAATGTTGAATTTCTATTTGTTCTTTATGTGTTCTGAAATATCATACGTATGAAACATCTTGCCTTAGTAATCTTGCTCTTTCTTCCATCTTTCGGAATCGGTCAGCAACAGATATTACAGCGTAAAATAACGGACGCGTCATATACGGATCTTTTTTCCAAATTAAAGACCTGGCAAAATACACGCGCTTCGTTGTGGCGACAGCAGCTACGCGATTTACCCGTGGAGGTAAAAGATAAAATTATTCGTGATGCGGACACGGCGAATGTATTTACTTGGCCTTCTTTGTTGGCGTCTAAATATTTGGAGTATAAAAGGAATGGTAATCGCACCAACTATGAATCCGACATCAACCTACGTCGTGCCAAATTAAGTCAGCTGGTTGCAGGCGAGATGTTGCGCCAGGATGGTACCTATATTCCACAGATCGCCAATGGTTTGTGGTTAATTTTGGAAGAAAGTACCTGGGTCAGTCCAGCACATATTGTTGTTCAGCAGGCCGGAGCGGGATTAGTCGATCCTTATGATAGTTACATAGACCTGGGAGCAGGCAGAGTCGCAGCAGATTTGGCTGCTATTTATCGGGCCTTGGCCACAGAATTGGACGCTTACTCGCCACAATTACGGCGAAAGCTGAAGTACGAGCTGGATAAACGAATCTTAGAACCCTATCTCTTGCGAAAAGATTTCTGGTGGATGGGTTATGGAAAAGGATTCGTCAACAACTGGAATATCTGGATAAATAATAATGTACTGCGTACAGCTCTCCTTGTGATGGATGATCCCGAGAAGCAAAAGCAAATTGTTCTCAAGGTGATGGAAAGTTCCGATAAGTTTATCGATTACTACCCCGAAGATGGCGCTTGCGAGGAAGGACCTTCCTACTGGATACATGCAGGAGGCGAATTAGGAACGATGTTGCAACTTTTAAAGGAGGCGTCGGCTGATAAGTTTGATGTATCACAAGAAACGAAGATACATCGTATGGGGCAGTATATCCTTCGTATGCATATTGATGGAAATCGTTTTGTGAATTTCGCCGATGCCTTAGCGATCGAATATCCAACGCCGTCGAAAGTAGCCATCTATGGTGATATCTTTAAAGATCAAGATCTACGTAATTTTGCAGCGTATCTATGGAACCGGCACAAAAGTACGAATAGCAGTAATGTGCAAGATCTTTTGTTGCTTGCAGCGTCCTATAAGGATATTACGAAAGCTGCACCTGTGGTTAACCATGCGCTCGAGGTCGTATACCCCAGTCTGCAGCTTGTAAAATGGCAGAGCGAGTCCATGGGTAAAGGATTAACCTTTGTTGGTATCGGGGGGCATAATGGTGTTAGTCATAATCACAACGACGTCGGTAGTTTTATGTTGTTTGCTGATAATATTCCGGTATTGATTGATATTGGTGTTGGCACCTATAACAGCAAAACCTTTTCCAGTAAACGCTATGAAATATGGAATATGCAGTCCCAATGGCATAGCTTACCGACGATCAACGGTGTTATGCAACAGGATGGTGCCAAATTTAGGGCGACTGCGGTGAAATTGCCATCAAGGGATTTTAACCATTCTTTTTCATTGGATATTGGTACCGCTTATCCGGCCGAAGCTGCGGTATCCTCGTGGACACGTAGCTTTCAGTTTGCGCCCGCTAAACAGGAGCTAGAGATGCAGGAAAAATATAGCTTAACCAAAACGATCTCTCCCCAACAGATACATTACATAACGTCGATTAGGCCTGTGCTGGATGGAAGTGATGTTTACATCGAGTACGATACAGGTAAGTGCGTATTAATACAGAGTAATTCCAAAAACCTTGTACCAACTATTGAAGAGCAAATGTTGACCGATGCGCGCCATCAAAAGGTGTGGGGAGAAAAGATTTATAGAATCCATTTTACAGAGAAAAAAATGAACCGAGAGGCGACCTACAATTTTAAGATCAAGCGGGTCGAACGAAGTGCGGGCAAATAAAATAATATGAACAGAAGATTATTGATCAAGAACGCAGTGCTAACCGGAATCCTTTCTCTAGCTGGAGGGAGGGTGAAAGGGAAGGCCATAAAAGAAAAGTACGAAGCACGTGCGATAGAGGGAGGTGACGATCGTGCGTATTGGGTCGCTATACTAACCCAAATGGCGCAGCCCATTCTTGAAAATATCAGCAAAGAAACATTCCGTAAAAATATGCCTATGTCGGTGAGTCCTACTTTTGATTCACGCGACAGCGGAGTGGGGTACTTAGAGGCATTTGGACGCCTTGTGGCGGGAATGGCTCCTTGGCTAGCGCTGCCGGATGATGGTTCAGAAGAAGGTGCATGGAGAAAGAGATTTCGAGAGCAAGTGCTTCTGGGTATTCAACATGGTACAGACCCTGCATCAGCCGACTATTTCACTTGGAGAGGCTCGTCTTCGCAAACTTTGGTCGATGCTGCACATCTGGCGCAAGCTTTCCTTCGCGCTCCGCATGCGTTATGGGAACCGCTGCCTGAAATAACGAAAAAACGCGTGGTCGAGGAGTTCAAGTTGCTTCGGCGGATTAAGCCAAATGAAAGCAACTGGCTCCTTTTTGCAGCGATGACCGAAACATTCCTATACTTTATTGGGGAGGATTGTGTACGGGAACGAATCGATTATGCCGTTAATAAGTTTGATAAAGAATGGTATGTCGGAGATGGCTGGTATAGCGATGGGGCACGGTTTAGTTTTGACCATTATAATGGATATGTTATCCACTGCATGCAGGTTGAAGCACTTCGGTATAATATACCATTTGGTGGTGCATATAAAGAAATGTACGATCGTGCGTACAAGCGAATGCGGCGGTATGCTCATCATTTGGAACGCTTGATAACGCCTGAAGGATATTACCCTGTGGTGGGGCGCTCTTCGACCTATAGAAATGCCGCCTTTCAGCCGCTCGCTGCAGTAGTATTAGATAATCAGTTGCCTGAAGATCTCACAAAAGGACAGGTACGCGCTGGGATGACAGCAGTGCTTAAACATATATATACGAAATCTAATTTTGATCAGTTGGGTTGGCTCACTATGGGAGTGGTGGGGGATGGGCAGGATAATCTGGCAGACTATTATACCAATGCCGGATCCATGTATGTAGCATCACTCTCCTTTCTGCCTCTTGGGCTTCCGGCGACGGATGAGTTCTGGACGACCGAGCCTGCACCCTGGACCGCACAGAAAGTCTTTACTGGAGCGCAATTTCCAAAGGATTATTATGTCACCTATTAATTAAATGTACTAAGCTAATTACTTTAATGATGAATATAAAAAAGACCTTAACCGTTTTTGTTCTTTTAGCCTGTGGAACTTATTCCCCGGTAGGAGCACAATCAAAGAATCAACATTTGAGCTTGTCTGAGCAGTTTGTTACCGATAACTTAAAGGATGCTGCGAGACAGATCAAATACTTAGAATCACAGATTAAAGAGTCCGATATTCCAACCTCTTTTAGTCAAGGTAAACATGTGAATTGGGGAACATCTTGGTGGTGCTCCGGATTTTATCCAGGGACCGCACTTTACTTATATGAAGCAACAGGGGATGCCGATCTACTAACGATTGCGAAGAGTAAACTAAAGTATTTGGAGAAAGAGAAGAATAATAAAGGTACGCATGACCTTGGCTTTATGCTGTTCTGTAGTTTTGGGAATGCGTTGCGGTTAACAGGAGATTCGGCAACGTATAAACCGATCCTTGCCACGGGAGCAGCTTCCTTGTCGACCCGTTTTAAAGAATCTACACAAACGATCCGTTCTTGGGATGGGGGAAAGAATTGGGATGGACAGCCGTGGACTTATCCGGTAATTATTGATAATATGATGAACTTGGAGTTCTTAACACAGGCTACAAAAATAACGAGAGATCCCTCTTTTACACGCATTGCAAAGATCCATGCTAACACAACGATCAAACAACATTTCCGTAAAGATTACAGTTCATACCATGTGGTCGATTACGATCCAAAGGATGGGCATGTAATCAGCAAGAAAACTGCCCAAGGAGCATTTGATGAATCGGCTTGGGCGAGGGGACAGGCTTGGGCGCTGTATGGTTATACGATGATGTACCGGGAGACGAAAGATAAAAGTTATCTGAAGCAAGCACGTAGAATTGCTACGTTTTATTTAAATCATCCGAATATGCCGAGTGATATGGTGCCGTATTGGGATTTTGATCAGAATAAATTAAAGGCAGATAGTAAATACTATGCGCAAAAGGATCTACGCGACGCTTCGACGGCTGCGGTGGTATCGTCTGCATTGTTGGAACTTAGTTTATATACTAAAGGAAAGGAAAGTCAGTTGTATGTGCAAAAGGCGGAGCAGATGCTAAGATCTCTTTCTGCGGCACCATATAAAGCAGCATACCAAGATAATGGCGGATATATTTTAAAGCATAGCGTAGGTTCAATTCCCCATAAGACAGAAATAGATGTGCCCTTAACGTATGCAGATTATTATTATGTAGAGGCATTGCTACGGTATAAGCGGATGCTTGCCGGTGATACGGTTATTAAACAGTAAAAGCGGATCGCCCGTATAAAGTTTACGATATGCTGTATAGATGTTGTTCGCATAAACTTTCTGTTTTGGAGAAGGGATAGATTATTGTTTTTCAATTACGCGCGATATAAGTGTACAAACGTAAAAGTTTTTTAAAAAATAATCGACTAACTGTTTGATAGTTATAAAAATGTTTGTACTTTTGCAGTCCCTTATTGGGAAAAGTGTGTCTTGAGCGAAGCCCTACTGCTTCGAAGGACGTTTAATTAATTTATTTATAACATGTCAGGAATTATTGGTAAAAAAGTAGGAATGACCAGCCTGTTCGATGCAGAAGGGAAGAATATCCCTTGCACAGTAATTGAGGCTGGACCGTGCGTGGTTACGCATATACGTACGGAAGAGAAGGATGGCTACGTGGCTATTCAACTTGGCTATGATGATGCTAAGGAGAAAAACACGACAGCGCCTTTAAAAGGACATTTCGCTAAAGCAGGAGTGACTCCTAAGCGTAAACTAGTTGAATTCAAAACTTTCGAGGATGAGAAACAACTAGGTGACATCGTGGATGTAACTATCTTCGAAGAAGGCGAGTACGTTGATGTAGTCGGTACTTCGAAAGGTAAAGGTTTCCAAGGTGTAATGAAGCGTCACGGATTTGGTGGTGTAGGTGGTGCGACTCACGGTCAGCACAACAGACTACGTGCTCCAGGTTCATTAGGTGCTTCTTCTTGGCCTTCACGTGTATTCAAAGGAATGCGCATGGCAGGTCGTACAGGTGGTGAGCGTGTAAAAGTTCAAAACTTACAAGTATTGAAAGTTTACGCAGATCAAAACCTAATTGTTGTTAGTGGTTCCATTCCAGGAGCTAAAGGTTCATACGTAATCGTAGACAAATAGTAGAGATGGAAGTTAAAGTATTAAATTTATCAGGTAAAGAAACAGGTGCCAAGGTGCAACTGCCTGAGTCAGTATTCGGCGTAACGCCTAACGACCACGCGATCTATTTGGATGTGAAACAATACTTAGCGAACCAACGCCAAGGAACTCACAAATCTAAACAACGTAATGAGATCGCTGGATCTACACGTAAATTACACAAACAAAAAGGTACTGGTGGTGCTCGTGCGGGTTCTATCAAGTCTCCATTGTTTAATGGTGGTGGTCGTGTATTCGGTCCTCAACCACGTGACTACTCGTTCAAATTGAACAAAAAATTGAAACAAGTAGCGCGTAAATCAGCATTGAGCTACAAAGCGCAAGAAAACAGTATTTTAGTATTGGACGAAGTAAAATTCGATACCGTTAAAACTAAAAACTATGTGGCTTTGATCAACGCGTTGAACCTAGCTGATGAGAAAACTTTATTGGTTTTATCAGCACAAGATAACAATGTTTATTTATCAAGCAGAAACTTGAAAAAAGCAAAAGTAATTGCAGCTTCTGAGTTGAACACATACGATGTGTTGAACGCTACAAAACTTTTGTTGACAGCAGATTCTGTTAAAACTTTGGAGGAAGCATTCGCTAAGTAATATGGAAATTATTAAAAAACCTATTTTGACTGAGAAAGCTTCGTTGTTAACGGAGAAATTAAACCGTTACGCTTTCAAAGTAGATCACAGAGCTAATAAAATCCAGATCAAACTAGCTATCGAAGAGATGTTCGGTATCACGGTTGTTGCTGTAAACACTGCTGTTGTAGCAGGTAAAGCAAAAAGCCGTCATACAAAAGCTGGCTTTGTATCAGGAAGAGCTCCTAAGTATAAAAAAGCCATCATCACGGTGAAGGATGGTGAAACAATTGACTTTTACACTACACTATAATAAGAAATGGCAGTTAAAAGATTCAAACCGGTAACCCCTGGTACGCGTTTCAGAGTAGGCGCAGACTATTCTGACGTTACTACAAACGTTCCTGAAAAATCGTTAGTAGTAGGCAGCAATAAGAGATCAGGTGGTCGTAACAAGTCCGGTAAAATGACTATGCGTTATATCGGTGGGGGACACAAGAAAGTATACCGATTAATAGATTTCAAACGCGATAAAAAAGATATCCCTGCAAAAGTAGCTACGATCGAATACGATCCAAACCGTACAGCACGTATTGCTTTGTTGCACTACGCTGATGGTGAGAAACGCTACATCATTGCTCCAGCTGGATTAACAGTTGGTCAAACAGTGATCGCAGGTGAGCAAGTTGCCCCAGAAATTGGTAACACGTTACCGTTAGCTAACATTCCTCTAGGTTCTATCATTCACAACATTGAATTGAACCCAGGTCAAGGAGGTTCAATTGCTCGTTCGGCTGGTACGTATGCGCAATTGTCAGCACGTGACGGTAAGTATGCCATCATCAAATTGCCTTCAAGTGAAACACGTATGATCTTGTTGACATGTGTTGCGACTATTGGATCTGTATCCAATGCTGAAAAAGCTAACGAAGTGTTAGGTAAAGCAGGTCGTAAACGTTGGTTAGGTCGTCGTCCTCGCGTTCGTGGTGTGGCTATGAACCCGGTAGATCACCCTATGGGTGGTGGTGAAGGTCGTACTTCAGGAGGTCACCCTCGTTCACGCACAGGTGTGTTAGCTAAAGGCTTCAAAACACGCTACAAGAAGAAAACATCGAATCGTTACATCATTGAGAGAAGGAAAAAATAATGGCTCGTTCAATTAAAAAAGGTCCTTATATCGATCACAACTTAGAAAGAAAAGTTCTTTCTATGAATGAAACAAACAAAAAATCAGTTATCAAAACATGGTCTCGTAGATCAATGATTTCACCTGATTTTGTTGGCCATACCTTCGCAGTGCACAACGGGAATAAATTTATCCCTGTTTATGTAACGGAGAATATGGTTGGTCACAAGCTTGGTGAATTTGCGCCTACGCGTACATTCAAAGGCCACGCAGAAAAGAAAAAATAATTAGGTAATGGAAGCAACAAAAAAACTTAAGAAGTCTGTCCTTATCAGACAACGCAAAGAGCAGGAAAAAGCTCAAGTAGGAGGAGCCTCTACCGCCAAGTTATTGAACTGCCCTACTTCGCCTCGTAAGATGCGTCTAGTGGTGGATCTTATCCGTGGCGAGAAAGTAGAGACTGCACTTTATATCTTGAAACATACAGGTAAAGAAGCGGCTATCCGTGTGGAGAAATTGTTATTATCAGCAATTAAAAACTGGGAAGCTAAAAACGAAGGTGCTTCGTTAGAAGACAGCGCACTTTTCGTGAAAGAAGTATCTGTAGGCGGTGGTCGTCAATTGAAAAGATTACGTCCGGCTCCTCAAGGTCGCGGTTACAGAATTCGCAAGCGTTCAAACCACGTGACTTTGATCGTAGATAGTTTAAAAAACGTTAACAACTAATATTAATAAGAATGGGACAAAAAGCAAATCCAATAGGTAGCAGATTAGGTATCATCAAAGGATGGGACTCTAATTGGTTCGGAGGCAACAACTATTCTGACAAGTTGGTTGAGGACGAAAAAATCAGAAAATATCTTTCTGTACGTATCGCTAAAGGTGGCGTAGCAAAAGTTGTTATTGAAAGAACTTTGAAACGTATCACTGTTACTATCCACACTGCACGTCCAGGAATCGTTATCGGTAAAGGTGGTCAAGAAGTTGACAAGATCAAAGAAGAGTTGAAAAAACTGACTAAAAAGGATGTTCAAATCAACATTTTCGAGATCAAACGCCCTGAGCTAGATGCGAAATTGGTAGCAGAAGGTATTGCTAAGCAATTAGAAGCGCGTATTTCATTCCGTCGTGCAATGAAAACGACTATTGCTTCAACAATGCGTATGGGTGCTGAAGGTATCAAAGTAATGTGTTCTGGTCGTTTAGGTGGTGCTGAAATGGCACGTACTGAGCAGTACAAAGAAGGAAGAACTCCACTTCACACATTGCGTGCAGATATCGATTATGCATTAGCAGAAGCATTGACTACTTACGGTAAAATCGGTGTTAAAGTATGGATCTGTAAAGGTGAAGTTTACGGTAAACGTGACTTATCTCCTAACATCGGTCAAACTTCAGGCGTAAAATCACGTGGCGGAAACGAAGGTGGTGATCAACGTCGTGACAACCGTAACAAAGGTGGTCGTGGTGGTAACAACCGTGGTGGAAACCGCGGAGGTGCTAAAAGAGATTAATTAATAACAAGATTTAAAAGTGTCCGCCTGCGGGCGGATTAAAATAAAATACGAACATGTTACAGCCAAAAAGAACGAAGTTCAGAAAGATGCAGAAAGGCCGTATGAAAGGTAACGCTTCTCGTGGAGCGGAATTAGCTTTCGGTTCTTTCGGTATCAAATCACTGGAGCCAGCATGGATCACTAGCCGTCAGATTGAGGCTGCACGTATTGCCGTTACACGTTACATGAAACGTGAAGGGCAAGTATGGATCCGTATCTTCCCTGATAAACCTGTTACGAAAAAACCTGCAGAGGTACGTATGGGTAAAGGTAAGGGTGCTCCTGAATACTGGGTAGCAGTAGTACGCCCAGGCCGTATGTTATTCGAAGCAGAAGGTGTGCCTTTAGAAATTGCTAAAGAAGCACTTCGCCTTGCTGCACAGAAACTTCCGGTTCAAACTAAGTTTGTTATACGTAGAGACTACGTAGAAGCATAAAATCGTTGGTAATGTCAATTAGTTTAGCCTTGTGGCCGTTACCCACAAGGCAACTCATAACTTGAATTGATAACCCAGCATAACAATTGATAAAAATGAAAAATTCAGAAATTATCGAATTATCACAAGAGGATTTAACAGCTCGTCTTAAAGAAGAGAAAGCTGCTCTTAACAAGTTGAAATTTGCACATGCTGTTTCTGCAATTGAAAATCCAAATGCAATCAAAGCTGCACGTAGAAACATCGCTCGCATCGCGACTGAAGTATCTAAACGTAAAAACGTAGCTAAATCTGAAACAGCCTCTGAGGCGTAAAAAGTAAAGTCGAAATGGAAAGACAATTAAGAAAAACAAGAATCGGCTTAGTAGTTAGCAACAAGATGGACAAATCTATCGTAGTAGCTGTTGAACGTAAAGTAAAACACCCTATCTATGGTAAATTCGTTAAGAAAACTACTAAATTCAAAGCTCATGACGAAACAAATACCTGCGGTATCGGCGACACGGTATTGATTATGGAAACTCGTCCGCTGAGTAAAACGAAGAACTGGAGATTAGTAGAAATTTTAGAAAGAGCTAAATAAGATGGTACAACAGGAATCAAGACTAAATGTAGCTGACAATAGCGGTGCTAAAGAAGTTTTAGTAATCCGTGTGTTGGGCGGTACGCGTAAGCGTTATGCATCTATCGGTGATAAAATCGTTGTTACCGTTAAGAGCGCTATTCCTTCAGGGAACGTAAAAAAAGGATCAGTTTCAAAAGCTGTTGTCGTACGTACGAAAAAAGAAATCCGTCGTAAAGATGGTTCTTACATTCGTTTCGATGACAATGCAGCAGTATTGTTAAACAACAACGATGAACCACGTGGAACACGTATTTTCGGCCCTGTGGCACGTGAATTACGTGAGAAACAATTCATGAAGATTGTATCACTAGCACCGGAGGTTTTATAATTATGGCACAAAAATCAAATACAACTCACAAAATCAAGATTAAAAAAGGTGATTTAGTGAAAGTTATCGCTGGTAACTCTAAAGGTGTTCAAGGAAAAGTTAAAGAAGTTTTAATCGATGCGAACAGAGCGGTTGTTGAAGGCGCTAACATCGTGAAAAAACACACAAAACCTAGTGCGGCTAATCCTAATGGTGGTATCATTGAGAAAGAAGCTGCTATCAACATCTCTAACATCGCTTTAATCGATCCTAAAACAGGTGCTACAACACGTGTTGGTCGTAAAGTGAATGCAGATGGCAAAATTGTTCGTTACGCTAAAAAATCAGGGGAGGAAATTAAATAATGACTTACGTACCAAGATTAAAAGCGAAATATGCGGAAGAAATCCGTACAGCGCTTAAAGAAAAATTCCAGTATAAGAGCGTTATGCAAGTTCCTAAACTGGAGAAAATAGTTGTTTCTCAAGGTATCGGTGCGGCTACTGCTGACAAGAAATTGATCGACAGTGCTATTACAGAATTAACGACTATCACTGGTCAACAAGCTGTAGCAACGAAATCTAAGAAAGATATCTCTAACTTTAAATTACGTAAAGGTATGCCAGTTGGTGCACGTGTTACACTTCGTGATAACATGATGTACGAATTCCTTGACCGTTTGGTGGCTGTATCTTTGCCTCGTATCCGCGACTTCCGTGGTATCAACGATAAAGGCTTTGATGGTAGAGGTAACTATAACTTAGGTATTACTGAGCAGATTATCTTCCCAGAGATCAACATTGACAAAATCAATAAGATCCAAGGTATGGATATCACGTTTGTAACTTCTGCTGGAACTGATGTTGAAGCATTAGAGTTACTAAAACAATTCGGTTTACCATTCAAAAATCAAAATCCAACTAACAATGGCTAGAGAAGGTGTAAAAGCACGCGAAGTAAAGCGTCAAAAATTGGTGGCTAAGTTTGCAGAGAAACGTGCAGCGCTTAAAGCAGCAGGTGACTACGCGGCATTAGACAAATTACCAAAAAATGCTTCCCCAGTACGTTTGCACAACCGTTGTAAATTAACTGGCCGTCCTAAAGGATATATGCGTCAATTCGGTATCTCTCGTGTAACATTCCGTGAGATGGCTCTTGATGGTAAAATCCCGGGAGTGACAAAAGCTTCTTGGTAATAAGAGAAAAAAAAATTACTTTTGCCCGGATAAACCCCACAAGGGTTTATCGGGTTTTTTTCGTATTGCAAAAATTTTTAACAGATAATAGGTCTTTCCCTAGGGTAGGGAGGGAAACCGTTGTCACAAATTAGTTCTATAATGAATACAGATCCAATAGCGGATTACCTTACACGAGTAAGGAATGCCATTAAGGCCAACCACCGGGTTGTTGAAATTCCTGCATCGAACCTTAAAAAAGAGATCACTAAAGTTCTTTTTGACAAAGGTTACATTGCTAATTACAAATTCGAAGAAGAAGGACCTCAAGGTTCTATCAAAGTTGCTTTGAAGTACCACCCAATTAGCAAAATTCCGGCTATTCGCACTTTGACACGTGTGAGTAAACCTGGTTTAAGAAAGTATGCAAGTGTGGAAGACATGCCACGTGTTTTGAATGGTTTGGGTATCGCAATCTTGTCAACTTCTAAAGGAGTGATGACAGATAAAGAAGCCCGCTTACAAAATGTAGGTGGTGAGGTTTTATGTTACGTTTATTAATCTAGGTAAAAAACACAAAAGAAATGTCAAGAATTGGAAAAGCGCCTATTGCTATTCCTTCGGGAGTATCGATCTCGGTATCAGATAAAAATCTGGTAACGGTTAAAGGACCAAAAGGCGAACTAACACAACAAGTAGATAGCGACATTACAGTTAAAGAAGAAGATGGAAACATCCTTGTAACTCGTCCTACTGAACAAAAGAAACACAAAGCATTACATGGATTGTACCGCGCCTTAATCAATAACATGGTTGTAGGTGTTACAGAAGGTTACAAAACTACACAAGAACTTGTCGGTGTAGGTTACCGTGCTTCAAACACTGGTAATACACTAGAGTTAACCCTAGGTTTCTCTCACCAGATCGTTTTCGTATTGCCAAAGGAAATTACTGTTACAACAACTGCTGAAAAAGGTAAGAACCCAACGATTACGTTGGAGTCTATCGACAAACAATTAGTAGGTCAAGTTGCGGCGAAAATCCGTAGCTTCCGTAAGCCAGAGCCTTACAAAGGTAAAGGTGTTAAGTTTGTTGGTGAAGTATTAAGAAGAAAAGCAGGTAAATCAGCTAAAAAATAATAACGATGGCAGCAAATAAAACATCTCGCAGAGAGCGAATCAAAAAAGGAATTAGAAAAAACCTGACTGGATCGACTGAGCGTCCACGTTTATCCGTTTTTAGAAGCAACAAAGGTATCTACGCGCAACTTATTGATGACACAACTGGTAAAACTATCGTTTCTGCCTCTTCAGTGTCTAAAGACTTTGCCGCAGCAGGTACTAAAGTAGAGCAATCGAAAGCAGTTGGTAAATTAGTTGCAGAGAAAGCTGTAGCAGCAGGTATTAGCAAAGTAGTTTTTGACCGTAACGGGTATTTATACCATGGCCGTGTGAAATCATTGGCTGAAGGTGCACGCGAAGGCGGTTTAGACTTTTAATCGATAAGAACATGGCATTAAGCAATATAAAAAGAGTAAAATCAAGCGAGATTGAATTAAAAGATCGCTTAGTAAGCATCCAACGTGTAGCGAAAGTTACTAAAGGTGGTCGTACCTTCAGTTTCTCGGCTATTGTCGTTGTTGGTGACGAAAACGGAATCGTTGGTTACGGTTTAGGAAAAGCTAAAGAGGTTACTGAAGCGATTACTAAAGGTATCGACGATGCAAAAAAGAACTTGATCAAAGTTCCTATTATCAATGGTACTGTTCCACATCAGCAATATGGTAAATATTCTGGTGGTCGCGTTTTAGTAAAACCGGCTGTTGGTGGTACAGGAGTACTTGCAGGTGGCGCGATGCGTGCTGTCCTTGAGAGTGCTGGTATCAAAGACGTATTAGCGAAATCATTAGGTTCTTCTAACCCACACAACGTTGTGAAAGCGACAATCGATGCATTAGCTAGCTTACGCGACGCTTACACGGTAGCGCAAAATCGCGGCGTCGATTTGAATAAAGTATTTAACGGTTAATTATCATGGCAAAAATCAAAATCACCCAGATAAAGAGCGTTATCGACAGAAGCGAGCGCCAAAAGAGAACTATTGAGGCTTTAGGTCTGAGAAAGATCAATCACTCAGTAGAAGTAGAAGCTACGCCTGCCATCATCGGTATGGTGAGAAAAGTGAACCACTTAGTAGCTATCGAAACTATCTAATAGTATTTAATGTTAATGGAAAGGTCCTTTCGGATTCTTTCCATTACGTTTGTTAATAGAATTATTAATTGTTGTGACCTGTTTAGTGAGAGCGAAGGCGCAACACAATCTTAAAAAAATGAATTTAAGTAATTTAAAACCAGCAAAAGGTTCTGTAAAAAGTAGCAAACGTATTGGTAGAGGTCAAGGTTCTGGCCGTGGTGGTACTTCCACTCGTGGTCACAAAGGTGCTGGATCACGTTCCGGACACTCTACAAAAATCGGTTTCGAAGGTGGTCAAATGCCTTTGCAACGCCGTGTGCCTAAATTTGGTTTCAAAAACATCAACCGCGTTGAATATGTAAGTGTAAACTTAGACGTTCTTCAAGGTCTTGTAGAGAAACACAATTTGACTGCGGTTGATTTCGATACGTTCAGAACTTATGGTTTAGCTTCTAAAAACGATGTAGTAAAAGTACTAGGTCGTGGCGAGTTAACAGCCAAAGTAGAAGTTAAAGCACATGCTTTTTCAGCTTCAGCACAAAAAGCTATTGAAGCTGCTGGTGGTTCTATCGTAAAACTATAACATTACATGAAGAAACTAATCACAACCTTAACCAATATATGGAAAATAGAAGAGCTGCGTAATCGTATTATTACGACGCTGTTGCTTCTTCTTATCTACCGTATCGGATGTCACGTGGTTCTACCAGGTGTCAACCCTGATGCATTAGCAGCGAAAAGCGGTAACAATGGCAACAACATTTTAGATCTGATCAATATGTTTGCCGGAGGATCTTTCTCCCGTTCTGCAATTTTTGCTTTAGGTGTAATGCCTTACATTTCTGCATCGATCGTCGTTCAATTATTGGGGATAGCGGTTCCAGCGTTTCAAAAAATGCAAAAAGAAGGTGAATCTGGTCGTAAAAAAATGAGCCAGATTACACGTTACCTAACATTGGCCATCACGTTGGTACAAGCTGTTGCTTATGTGAAAACACAAGTTCCGGCAGAAGCAAAAACGATTGCTGAGCCTTTGTTCTCTATTCTTTCTGCTATTGTATTGACTGCAGGTACCATGTTTGTGATGTGGCTTGGTGAAAAAATTACAGATAAAGGTATCGGTAACGGTATTTCTCTTATCATTATGGCCGGTATTATTGCGCAATTACCAGGAGGCATCGTTGCCGAATGGGGATCACGTATGAGCCCAAGTGGTGGTGGACCAATTCCGTTGTTGATTGAATTTGTCGCGCTTTTCTTTGTCGTTATTTTTGCGATTCTTGTTGTGCAAGGTATCCGTAAGGTTCCTGTACAATATGCAAAGAAAATTGTGGGCAATAAGCAAGTCGGTGGTGTACGTCAGTATATTCCTTTAAAAGTGAATGCTGCCGGTGTTATGCCGATCATTTTCGCACAAGCGATTATGTTCCTACCGATGGCCTTATCTCAATTTTTTCCGAATTTACAATCTGAGTTTCTTGCCTCTTTGAGCAACTATACTTCGGTGGCGTATAATGTAACTTTCGCCGTATTGATTATTGCGTTTACATTTTTCTATACGGCTATCATGGTTAATCCACAGCAAATGTCGGAGGACATGAAGAAGAATGGTGGTTTCATTCCAGGTATTAAACCAGGGCACGACACCAATGTATTTATTGATAATGTAATCTCACGTATCACTTTCCCAGGTGCATTGTTTATTGCAATTATTGCAATTATGCCTGCACTTGCTGGTAAGATGGGTGTTAACAACCAGTTTGCACACTTCTACGGAGGTACATCACTATTGATTTTGGTTGGTGTAGTTTTAGATACACTTCAGCAGATTGAAAGTCATTTATTAATGCGTCATTATGATGGATTGATGAAGACAGGTAGGGTAAAAGGCCGCTCTTCAGCAGCCCCAGTGGAAGGTATTGATCAATCAGCAATTTAATAAATGTCTAAAGTTTATTATAAAACAGAAGAACAAATCGAGCAAATACGAGAGTCGGCTAACGTACTCTCGTCCTTGCTTGCTGAAATTGCAAAGGTTATCAAGCCGGGCATTACCACGCTATCTCTTGATAAGTTAGCTTTTGACTATATTCAGGACCATGGTGGCACACCAGCCTTTTTAAATTATCATGGTTTTCCATTCTCTTTATGTATATCAGTGAATGATCAAATTGTTCACGGCTTTCCAAGTGATTATATAATTCAGGACGGTGATTTAGTCTCTGTTGACGGTGGTGTGAATCTTCGTGGTTTTATTAGTGATTCAGCATATACTTTTGGTGTAGGTGAAATTTCTGCCGAAGCGCAGCAGTTACTTGATGTAACAAAAGGTTCTTTGCTGAAAGGTGTGGAACAAGCTGTAGCAGGTAAACGTGTGGGTGATATTTCCTCCGCCGTGCAGGAGCATGTTGCGCCGTACAGCTATGGTATCGTGCGAGAACTTGTAGGACATGGTGTAGGTTTACATCTTCACGAGAAGCCAGAGGTGCCGAACTACGGTAAACGAGGTTCGGGTCCGAAATTGGAAGAAGGTTTAGTGATTTGTATCGAGCCGATGATCAACGCAGGAAAGGCAGGTGTAAAATTTTGGGATGATGGATGGACAGTAAGTACCATCGATGGTAAACTTTCGGCGCACTTCGAACAGATGGTTGCCATCCGAAAGGGAACGCCCGATGTGTTACTGACCTTTGATGAGGTTGAGAAAGTTTTGAGTAAAAAGTAATTGGGTTTCAATATTTTTTATTTATCTTTGCACTCCTGTTTGTGCAGGCTAAAATGTAAATTAAGTTAAAATATGGCTAAACAAGCCTCAATAGAACAAGACGGTATAATTAGAGAAGCACTTTCTAATGCTATGTTCCGGGTAGAGTTAGAAAATGGGCATGAAATTATTGCTCATATTTCAGGTAAGATGCGTATGCACTATATCAAGATTTTGCCAGGAGATAAAGTAAAATTGGAAATGTCTCCTTATGATTTAACGAAAGGACGGATCACGTATCGTTACAAATAACGGTTCGTTGTCGGTCTGTATTAGCTTTTAAAATATTATTACAATGAAAGTAAGAGCATCTATAAAAAAACGTAGCGCGGACTGCAAAATCATCCGTCGCAAAGGAAAAGTTTTTGTAATTAACAAAAAGAACCCTAAGTTCAAGCAACGTCAAGGGTAAGTTTATTTAACATAATCGCTTAAAATATTATATGGCAAGGATAGCAGGTATAGATTTACCTAAAAACAAAAGAGGCGTTATTGGCCTTACCTATATATTCGGTATCGGTCGTAACACGGCTGCTTACATCTTGAATAAAGCAGGTATCAGCGAAGACGTTAAAGTATCGGAGTGGAATGATGATCAATTGGCGGCTATTCGTACAATCATCAACGAAGAGGTTAAAGTTGAAGGCGCATTGCGTTCTGAAGTTCAATTGAACATCAAGCGTTTAATGGATATTGGTTGTTACCGTGGTCTTCGTCACCGTAAACACTTACCAGTTCGTGGTCAACGTACTAAAAACAACTCTCGTACACGTAAAGGTAAACGTAAGACAGTTGCAAACAAGAAAAAAGCTACTAAATAATAAATAAGAAATGGCTAAAAGTAAAAAGGTTACTAAAAAGCGTATCGTCGTTATCGAGCCTGTTGGTCAAGCTCATATCAACGCTACCTTTAACAACATCATCGTTACTTTAACGAATAATCAAGGACAGACAATTTCATGGTCTTCTGCAGGTAAGATGGGCTTTAGAGGTTCTAAAAAGAACACACCTTATGCAGCATCTCAAGCAGCGCAAGACTGTGGTAAAGTAGCACATGATTTAGGCTTACGTAAAGTAGAAGTTTTCGTAAAAGGCCCAGGTGCTGGACGTGAGTCTGCAATTCGTACACTACAAACTGTAGGTATCGATGTTACTACGATCAAGGATATTACACCACTTCCGCACAACGGTTGTCGTCCTCCAAAACGTAGAAGAGTTTAATAATTTTTATTGTTTAAGATAAGATTCTTCGGCTAAAGGCTGATAGATACTTCAAACAGAGAGAAAAAATGGCAAGATATACAGGACCTAAGTCCAAAATAGCTCGTAAATTCCGGGAACCAATTTTTGGCCCAGATAAGGCATTAGAGAAAAAAAATTACCCTCCTGGACAACACGGTCCTTCAAAAAGAAGAGGTAAACAATCTGAATACGCTATTCAGTTGTTAGAAAAACAAAAAACAAAATACACTTACGGTGTGTTGGAGCGTCAATTCCGTACTTTGTTCGGTAAGGCTTCTGCAAAACAAGGTATCACTGGTGAGAACTTCTTGAAATTATTAGAAGCTCGTTTAGATAACGTTGTTTACCGTTTAGGTATCGCTACTTCACGTGCAGCTGCGCGTCAATTAGTGTCACACAAGCACATTACAGTTAACGGCGGTGTCGTTAATATTCCATCATATAGCTTACGTCCAGGTGATGTAATCGCAGTTCGCGAGCGTTCTAAAACTCTAGAAGCTATCTCTGCATCTGTAGAAGGTAGAAAAATCAACAAATTTGGTTGGTTAGAGTGGAATGCGAATGAGTTGCAAGGAACATTTGTTACTTTCCCAGAAAGAGCAGATATCCCTGAAAACATTAAAGAGAACTTAATCGTAGAGTTATACTCTAAATAATAAAATAGCAGAAGCAAGCGTGATTCTTGGAATCATGCTTCTTTTGTTGTATTTTACGTTTATTATTAAAAACTTTTAAAAAGAAATAAATGGCAATTTTAGCATTTCAAAGACCGGATAAGGTTATCATGCAAAAATCAACTGATTTTGATGGTACTTTCGAATTTCGTCCATTAGAGCCAGGTTTTGGTGTAACTATTGGTAATGCTTTGCGCCGTATTTTATTGTCCTCATTAGAAGGATATGCAATTACGTCGGTAAGGTTTTCAGGCGTTTCGCACGAATTCTCTACGATCAAAGGTGTTGTTGAAGATGTAACAGAAATCATCCTTAATTTAAAGCAAGTGCGCTTTAAAAAGACAGGTGAGCAAGGTGATAACGAAAAAATCTTTGTTGTAATCAACGGTCAAGAACAGTTCAAAGCTGGCGATATTACTAAATTCTCCAATAATTTCGAGGTATTAAACCCTGAAATGGTGATTTGTAATATGGACAACGCTGTTACTATTGAAGTTGAATTATCAGTAGCTAAAGGACGTGGTTATGTAAATGCTGAAGAAAATAAAGTTACTGATGGTCCTGTAGGTTTTATCGCTGTAGATTCAATCTATACACCTATCAAAAATGTAAAATATACAATTGAGAACTACCGTGTAGAACAAAAGACTGACTACGAGAAATTGTTGTTAGACATTTCTACTGATGGTTCTATTCACCCGGAAGAAGCACTTAAAGAAGCGGCTAAGATCCTTATCCAACACTTTATGTTGTTCTCTGACGAGAATATGTTGTTAGAATCTCAAACGAAAGAAGAAACTAAGGTTGTAGACGAGGAAATCTTACACATGCGTAAGATCTTGAAAACTGAATTAGTTGATCTAGACCTTTCTGTTAGAGCATTAAACTGTTTAAAAGCAGCTGATATCAGAACTTTATCTGAATTAGTTACTTATGACGTAGCTGATATGCTTAAATTCAGAAACTTCGGTAAAAAATCTTTAAGCGAGATCCAAGAACTAGTGAAATCTAAAGGCTTATCTTTTGGTATGAATTTATCAAAGTATAAACTGGACGAAGAATAATATTTAATATAATACAAGCGACCTGTTGCGTAATTCCCTTTAAAATTAAGTTTAAGAAAGACGGTACGCACAAAAACAAAACAAAATGAGACACGGAAAAAAAGTAAACCACTTAGGCCGCACTGACAGTCACCGTAAGGCGATGTTAGCTAACATGGCGACTTCATTGATTAAACACAAACGTATTACTACAACTTTGGCTAAAGCTAAAGCTTTACGTACGTATGTTGAACCTTTAATCACTAAATCTAAAAACGACACAACTCACTCTCGTCGTACGGTATTCGCGTACCTTAAAGACAAGGATGCAGTGACTATTCTTTTCCGTGAAATTTCGGAAAAAGTAGCTACACGTCCAGGTGGTTACACACGTATTATCAAAATGGAAAACCGTTTAGGTGATAACGCAGAAATGGCGTTCATCGAATTGGTAGATTACAATGAGGTATACGGTACTGTTGTTAAAGAAGAGAAAAAAGCTACACGACGTCGTGGTGGTGCTAAGAAAAAAGCCGCTGCTGAGACTGCTGAAGCTGTAGAGGTTGTTGAAGAAGTTAAAGCTGAAGAAGCTGCAACTGAAGAAGCTCCTAAAACAGAAGAGAAATAAGACAAATCGTCTTTTTCAATAAAAAGAAAGCCTATCTGCAACAGCATGATAGGCTTTTTTTATGCACTTAATACTATATTTGTAACTTGGGTTTTGTACCTCTTATTTAATAAAGATAATGGACTTATTTAATGTTTATCCGATCAATCCTATAAATATTGTTAAAGCGAAAGGCTCAACAGTATGGGATGAGGCAGGTGTAGAATACTTAGACTTGTATGGCGGCCATGCCGTAATCTCTATTGGACATACGCACCCGCATTATGTTGAATCATTAACCTCCCAATTGAGTAAAATAGGTTTCTATTCCAATTCAGTTGAGATCCCGATTCAGAAGCGATTAGCATCGCTACTTGGCGAGGTATCTAAGAAGGACGATTATGCACTTTTCTTGTGTAATTCCGGTGCGGAAGCAAATGAAAATGCGCTTAAGCTCGCTTCTTTTTATAATAAACGAAAGAAAGTAATTGCTTTTGATAAAGCTTTTCATGGTCGTACGTCGTTAGCAGTAGCTGCCACGGATAATCCCTCCATTGTGGCGCCAGTAAACGAAACCGATAATGTTGTATTCCTACCTTTTAATGATGAGGAGGCGTTGTCTGCTTATTTTGCAGCACATGGGGATGCAGTTTCCTCTGTAATTATCGAAGGTATTCAAGGTGTTGGGGGCATTCGTGAAGCCTCTATTCCATTTTTGAAATTAATCCGTACGTTATGTGATCAGTATAATGCTGTTTTTATTGCAGATTCAGTACAGTGTGGTTATGGTCGTACAGGTGATTTCTACTCGCATGATTATGCTGGTGTCTCTGCTGATATTTATACCATGGCTAAAGGAATGGGGAATGGTTTCCCGATCGGAGGGATAGCAATTGCTCCTAAATTCGTTGCAACTTATGGTATGTTAGGCACTACATTCGGTGGTAATCATTTAGCATGCGCTGCTGCATTATCCGTTTTGGAAGTTATAAAGTCTGAAAATCTGCTTGTTAATGCACGTGCCGTAGGTGATTACCTATTGGAAGAATTACGTGGTTTCGATAAAGTAACGGAAGTGCGGGGTAGAGGTTTAATGATCGGTGTAGAGTTACCGGTGGAGCTGGCTTCGGTCAAGAAGGATCTATTAATTAAGAATCGAATTTTTACAGGAGAAGCAAAACCGAATGTTATTCGTATTTTGCCAGCTCTGAATATCAATAAGGATATTGCTGACCGCTTTTTGGAAGCATTGGATGAGCGCTTGAAGAACGCTTAAAGGGTAGCTCGTGCTTTTCAGACGTTGAGGGGCACGAGCTAAAAGCCTTCCAGCGTTGGAAAGGTTCACGCCAGCATGTAGCAGCGATGTAAACAGCAAAGAACGTCATTGCGAACCTGAGGAGCAAAGGTGTGGCATTCTTCTAGAGGATAATTGACGAAGAACTCAATACGGTAGCTTTTTGTCGCGATAAGGGATAGATTTAGTATATATATTATAAATAATATGGAAAAATTTTTTTCAGTCGAAGATGTCGACGAATTAGATAAAGTTGTTCAAGAGGCTTTGTCTCTTAAAGCTAACCCACACGAACATAGTGAGCTGGGTAAACATAAGATGTTAGGTTTAGTGTTTTTGAATCCTAGTCTTCGGACACGTTTGAGCACGCAAAAAGCTGCCATCAATCTTGGTATGGATGTTATGGTGATGAACATGGACAAAGACGGGTGGGCGCTGGAGACGCAAGATGGTGTTGTGATGAACGGGACAACGGTAGAACATATTCGGGAAGCTGCCGCTGTAATGGGGGAGTACTGTGATATTCTAGGCCTTCGTTCTTTTCCGGGACTAAAGGATCGTGAATTGGACTACAGTGAGGATCTATTTAATAAATTTGTTAAATTCTGTGGGGTTCCTGTAGTCTCTTTGGAAAGTGCAACACGTCACCCACTACAAAGCTTAACGGACCTTATCACCATTACTGAACACAAGAAGGTTCAAAAACCAAAGGTCGTATTGGCATGGGCTCCACATATCAAAGCGTTGCCGCAAGCTGTTCCTAATTCTTTTTCGGAGTGGATGTGCAAAGCACAGGAACAGGGGCTGGTGGAGTTTACGGTAGCTCATCCTGTAGGATATGAGTTGCATGAGGACTTTACCAAAGGGGCTACGATTGTCAATGATCTGGATGCAGCGTTGGATGGTGCTGATTTTGTATATGTAAAGAACTGGTCTTCCTACCGTGATTATGGGAAAGTATTTCCTGTTCTTCAAAATTGGATGCTCGACAATCAGAAGCTTAAATTAACGAATGATGCAAAAGTTATGCACTGTTTACCTGTGCGTAGAGATCTGGAACTAGCATCGGAAATCCTTGATGGGCCAAATTCTTTGGTAATTAAGGAAGCAAGCAACCGTGTTTGGGCTGCGCAGGTAGTGTTGAAAAGAATGTTAGCGAAATTAAAATAATAAAAATTACGAATGGGTAGTGTGCTGAATGTTATAAAGATCGGTGGAAATGTTATCGATGACGAGGATCAATTGCAAGTTTTCTTAGAGAAGTTTGCAGCGCTGCAAGGCAAAAAGATCTTAGTGCATGGAGGAGGAAAAATAGCTACGCGTCTAGCTGCAGATATGGGGATTGAGGCCAAAATGATTGATGGCCGTCGCGTGACCGATCAGCAGATGTTAGATGTGGTGACGATGGTCTACGCCGGACTTACAAACAAGAATATTGTCGCGAACCTGCAAAAATTTGGTAGTGATGCCTTGGGCTTATGTGGTGCCGATGGAAACGTTATAAAGGCAATTAAACGTCCTGTTAAAGATATTGATTACGGCTTTGTGGGCGATATATTGGTGGATTCGGTGAATACCTTGAGTATCAAAAAGTTTTTAGAAGCGGGTTTTGTACCTGTTTTTTCTGCTATTACGCACAATGGACTCGGGCAATTGCTCAATACGAACGCCGATACTATTGCCTCAGCCTTAGCTGTGGCATTATCTAAAGTGTACGAAACTAGACTGATCTATTGTTTCGAAAAAAATGGTGTATTGCGTGATGTAACTGACGATAGTTCAGTCATAAAAACGATTAAAAGTGATGATTTTGAGCGATTGAAATCAGCAGGTATTATTTATGAAGGGATGATCCCGAAATTGGAAAATGCTTTTCTAGCTATTGCCAGAGGGGTGAAAAATGTTTACATTGGTAACGCCCTAAACCTTCATCTCTATCAGCAAGGTGAATTTGGTACCTGTTTGGTGTCAAAATAGATTCACTATACCACTTTTGTAAGAGGCGCTGAGGGATGATTTATTTATATCCTATGAGCAAAATTACAATTATAGGTAGCGGAAATATTGGTCTTTCGCTAGCCAAAGGACTTGTGAAGTCAGCCTTATTTACGGCAGACAAGATCACATTGACAAGACGCAACATACAGGCTTTACAAGAGGAGGCTGAAGCTGGCTTTAATGTCAGTGATAATAATCCACTTGCTGTACGGACGGCTGATATTATTGTTTTGGCTATTTTGCCACAGCAACTCCGTAAAATAATGGAGGAAATAAAAGAGGACGTGCGACCCGATCAGGTTATTGTGTCTGTTGTGTCCGGTGTTTCGTGTGCCGATGTTAAAGCTGTTTTAGGCGATCACTTACAAGTTGTTCGTGCGATGCCTAATACCGCGATTGCGATTGGACAGTCCATGACTTGTATTGCTACAGATGATGCGCAAGTGGAAGCCGTAGCCCAGGTTGAACGCCTTTTCGAGGCGGTAGGAGCTGTCGTTGTTATTCAAGAAGACTTAATGACTTCAGCAACCGCGCTATGTGCTTGTGGGATTGCTTTCTTTTTACGAGCGATTCGAGCGGCATCGCAAGGAGGAGTGGAGATTGGTTTTCATGCGCACGATGCTTTAAAGATGGCGGTGCAAACCGCGAAAGGGGCGGCTGATTTACTCTTACAGACACAAAATCACCCTGAAGGGGAAATCGATAAGGTTACTTCGCCGAAAGGGTGCACTATTGCAGGACTTAACGAGATGGAACACAATGGTTTTAGTTCTGCTTTTATAAAAGGTATTAAGCTTTCTGCTAAGAAAGCAGGAGGACTATATAATGACTAAATCTGTTGAGGTTTTAATTGCTGATAGTATCACCTTACTAAAGCAGTTGATCTCCACGCCTTCTTTTAGTCGAGAAGAGGAGAAAACAGCGGTGTTAATCGAGATGTTTTTGCAGGAACGAATGGTCTCTTTTGAGCGGTCTGGAAATAACATTTGGGCATTTAATAAGCATGTTGATGCGAATAAGCCAACGATACTTCTTAATTCTCATCACGATACCGTAAAACCTAATCCCGGCTATACCAAGGACCCTTTCGCTCCGATCGTGGAGGATGGTAAATTGTATGGATTAGGAAGTAATGACGCCGGAGGATGCTTAGTCGGTCTCCTTGCTGCTTTTCTATTTTACTACGACCGTGAAGATTTACCTTATAATCTTTGTTTTCTCGCGTCAGCTGAAGAAGAGATATCTGGTAAGAATGGTGTGGAGGAAGCGCTAAATCATATCGAGGGTATCGACTTTGCGATTGTAGGCGAACCCACATTGTTGGATTTGGCTGTTGCGGAAAAGGGATTAATGGTGCTTGACTGTGAAGCTACTGGTGTTTCCGGTCATGCGGCAAGAGAAGAAGGAGAAAACGCAATCTATAAAGCAATGGCTGATATCGATTGGTTTCGCCGCTATACCTTCGAAAAAGAGTCTGATTTTTTAGGCCCCGTAAAAATGTCCGTAACGTTAATCAATGCAGGATCTCAGCATAATGTAGTGCCAGCCTCGTGTACCTTTGTCGTGGATGTACGTACGACAGATGTGTATAGTAACACCGAAGTGTTGGAGGTTATTAAAGAGCATGTGCAATCCAAAGTAACGGCAAGATCTGTACGTCTTAACTCTTCTCGGATTGGCTTAGATCATCCCATCGTACAATCGGGACTAAGCCTGGGAAAAAAAACATATGGAAGCCCCACGATGAGCGATCAAGCATTAATTCCGTTTCCTTCTCTAAAAGTTGGGCCTGGAGACTCGGCACGCTCACATACCGCTGATGAATTTATTTATCTTAAAGAAATTGAGGATGGAGTTCGGTTCTATATAGCCCTACTTCGTAATGTAATATAAAAAAAGGCTGGTCATGACCAGCCTTTTTTTATAACGTTATTTGTCGTTTAATGCTTTCTTCCAAGGATATGATCGTCTCGGTGCGTTGTATCCCAGTCAGCGCTTGGATGTCCTCGTTTAGGACTTTTCGTAGATGTGCCGTATCGCGGCATACAATTTTTGCAAAAGCACTGTATTGTCCCGTACAATAATGAAGTTCTACAACCTCTTTTATGTTCTGTAATTGTTTTACGGCATCTGCATATTGAGATCCTTTCTCTAAATAGATCCCTAAGAAGGCTGTGATGTCAAAACCAACCTTTTGAGGGTTGATAATTAGCTCGGATCCCTTAATAATTCCCAGTTCTTCCATCTTTTTCATGCGTACATGGATGGTTCCTCCTGAAACTATAAGCTTTTTGGCTATTTCTGTATAAGGAATTGATGCGTTTTCCATTAAAATAGACAAAATTTGGATGTCTAGATTGTCTAAATCATAATTTGAATACTTTTTATCCATAAAAATGGTATTAATTGCTTTTTAAAATGTCTATTTTTTATAAATCAAGTAAAAATAAAATAATATTTGCAGCAAATGCTAATATATTTTACATTTGTATTAACAAAACGAAATAAAAAACGTTTTGTTTTTAAAAATAGCATGTTACTTCCCTCAAAATAACATAGGTTTATAATTGGTTAGCGTTGAACCTTCTCGCCCGAGAAGGTTCTTCCATTTTTATCCAGTTATAAACGATATCTGCTCTTTTATTATTTTTTCAAAAATAACAAGATTTTTTTTAATTTGATTTTATATTTTGTAAAAATCTCCTCATTATTTGTGAAAATTCAAATATTGTGCCAATCTATTATGTGCTTTACGCAAAAGCTATGTGTTTGATTTTTCGTATATTTAAATGATAAGTGGCTATTTGCATCCTAGATTGAAAGTAAATTGGAAGTGTTGTAAAGGAGGATGTTTCATATAGCCTAAAAAAGAAAAGTGTTATGGAGATAGATGATGTAAGAATCTCACGTAAGAAACCAATTTATCCGGTAGGAAATGGTTTAGCCAAGTACTTAAAGATTTACCAACGTGATGGTCGCTTTCCGGTGGGCTATAAGGACTTGTTGAATTTTACGGAAACAGTCCCTGTCATGGATAAATATGGTAATGATACCTTTTGGGAAACACCGCTATATCCGCCTTATCTACAGGATCAATTATATAACGGTCTAAAGGTGATTTATGCCATTCTTAAGGCTTCGGGAAATACACGGATTGTACAGCATAAAATTATCGACCGGATCGAGTACTGTGCCTTTGGTAATACCAAACCTTTCCGTATTCGTATTATCAATACATTAAATGATGTATATGATTACTTCTACGTAAAGCAAGCAGATGCTTCGCGGATTTATGGATTGGAACTTGAAGAGATTCTTTCGCCCAATCAAGTGAATTACCTGGTGGATCGAGATACGCTGGTGGAAGAGCATATCGTGGGTATTCCGGGAGATGTATTCAGTAAAGGGCAAATTTACACGCCCGATTATAATCAAACCCGTATTGCAAAAGAATTTGTGAAATTCAATGAACGTTGCATTATCTCCTTGTTGGGAGACATGCGGGCGTATAATTTTGTGGTCCAGATTACGCCGGATTTTGATGATTTCCAATTCCGTATCCGTGCTATAGATTTTGATCAACAATTCTATGAGGGTAACCCGAAGGTTTATATGCCGCAGTATTTTAAGGAAAACTTACCATATGTAAAGCTTGCAATGGATCATCTGAACGAAAAGACAGTTCTGCAATACCAACAGGAGGAACGCTCTTCTATTGTTCATCGTGTACGAAGTGAGCGACATCGCATTAAGGATCTGCGTGACGCCTCCAGTCAGCAAGTATTGTCTACATCTGAAAACATAGATAGGCTGCGTCGAGGTTATGCTGCTTTTTACGGCAATGACGCCTATGCTAAATGTCGGACGATGACCGATATTGTAGAGTTAAATGTTAAAAATGTTATCCGGCAGGTGACGCTCTAGCGGATTCTTTTTTGATTGTCTTTGGCAAAAGCTTCCCAACCAGAATAGCTTTTGCTATCTGTTAGAGTGTTTTGCTGAAAGGCATGACATACTGCAACAGCTAGACCATCTGTCGCATCTAGAAACTCTGGAGATTCATTGAATTTTAGTAAGTTTTTGAGCATAGCCGCCACTTGTTCTTTACTGGAGCTACCATTTCCTGTAACAGATTGTTTGATTTTACGTGGAGCGTATTCGAAAATAGGTATATCCACGTTTAATGCCGCAGCCATTGCAACGCCTTGTGCCCGACCCAGTTTAAGCATGACCTGAATGTTTTTTCCATAAAATGGCGCTTCTAGGGCCATGCAGTCTGGTTTGTATTCATCAATCAATGCAGAAACTTTCTTGAAGATACGTTGAAGCTTTAGGCCTTGGTCTTCTAAGTGTCCCATTTTAACGACACCGAGACTGATTAAGGTTAACTTGCTACCTTTTTGATGTATCAGTCCATATCCCAAAACTATGGTTCCGGGGTCTATTCCTAGGATTATTCGTTCTTTAGCCTTCTCACGTTGCATGATGCAATAATACAATTTTAACTTGGTATGTAAGGCGTCAGAAGTGCGCAAAAATTAGTAACATTGTGCTCTTATTTAGCGTACAAGTGACGAAAGAACAAAAGAAATACGTAAATCTTATTATTAAGCTCGTTATCGTTGGTATGGCGATGTGGTTTATTATTTCTAAGATTAATAATCAAGAAAACCTGCGTTCTTTTCAGAATTTAATGGCGCGTATCGACCCTTGGGTTGTTCGTGCGACGTTGACTTTAGTTGTCGTGATGATGTTCGCAAATTGGGCATTAGAGATTGTGAAATGGAAATACCTGAGTCGACGAATTGAGCCGATCAGTTGGTGGACGGCAGTGAAATCCGTGTTTTGTGGCTTGACTTGGGCGATCTTTACGCCTAATCGGATTGGGGAATATGGTGGGCGTGTCATGTTGCTGAAGCCTGAGAATAGAGCTTCGGGTGCCGTCGCAATGGGGGTCGGTTTGTTTGCCCAATTGGTTCTTACCAGCGTTTTTGGAGCTTTAGCCATCGCCTGGTTTATCTGTACCTATTTGCCAACGCCAGGAGCCGTAGAGTTTGCTGTTTGGCTTTTAGCTATTATCTATGCCGTAGCTTTTGTTGTCTTGTATTTTAATGTCGCCTGGGTTGATTACATTGTTGGGCGTATAGGTTTCCTGAAAAAGATCAAGCCTTTCTTTAAGGTGCTAGAAGATTTCTCTGTTCGCGAATTGTTACATGTGCTATTATTGTCTCTGGCTCGTTTTGTTATTTTCACCTCGCAGTATATTGTACTTATGATGGTGATTTTACCCGAATTACCGTCCATTCCGATGGTACTTCTTATTTTTATTTTGTTCTTCGTTCAATCTGCGGTTCCCTCGCTGGATATTTTTGACTTTAGCGTACGTAGTTTTGTTGCAAGCAACTTGTATCGCTATATTACGGATCAGGAGCTGGCTGTTATGGCAATTGTTTCTTGTATTTGGTTCGTAAACCTTATTGTGCCCGCTATTATCGGGTCTTTTTTTGTTTTTAACGTAAATTACATCGGTGGTAGTAAGTCTTAGTTTCTTTTTGTTCTTTATGACCGTTATATATGTTCTGTTGGTCATGTATATGCGGTATGGTTGGTTTCGGATTCCTTTGTGGCGAGCAGGCGTACCGGGTGTGCCGCAGCGGACGGTGTCCGTCCTCATTGCAGCACGAAATGAAGAAGACAATATAGGACGGACCTTGGACTGTATCGTGAATCAAGACTTTCCGAAGGAACATCTGGAGATTATTGTGGTGGATGATCATTCTACCGATAGTACGGCAGCCATTGTAGAAGGCTATGCGAGTAAGGGCGTTACTTTAATCCGCTTGAATGAAGGCGATCGCTTAAACTCCTATAAAAAGCTCGCTATCTCACGTGCGATTCAGCATGCACAAGGTGAAATTATTGTTACGACAGATGCCGATTGTAGAATGGGGCCTTTGTGGTTGAAAACTGTGGTACGATTCTTTGAAGAAGAAGATGCTTACTTGGTATCCTCGCCCGTAGTATACTCGGAGGAAAAGGATTATTTTGAACGTTTACAAACCTTGGAATTTCTTTATCTTATTGGCTTGGGGGCTGCGGGGATTGGGAATGGCAAGCCGACAACCTGTAATGGCGCTAATCTCGCTTATCGCAAAGATATTTTCTGGGAGATGGGTGGTTTCAATGGAATCGATAATCTAGCCTCTGGAGATGATGAACTTTTCTTGCATAAGGTAGCTGAACGGCATGCTTCACGCATTGGTTTTTGTAAAAGTCAAGATGCCATTGTATACACCGATGCGAAGCCTAATCTTCGCGCATTTTTGAGTCAGCGAAAGCGGTGGGCATCCAAGAGTACGAAGTACAAGGATAAAAAAGTGGTCTTCTTGGGTTTTAGTATTTGGCTGTTTAATTTAGCGCTACTGTTAGGGATTGCTCAGTTCTTTATCGCGTTACCAGAGGTCCATTGGTTATTGGTGGTGTCTCTGGCGTTAAAGATGCTCGTTGAATACCTGTTTATTTCTCCATTATGTCGCTTTGCAAATCGGTCAGAATTGCTATGGCAACTACCTTTATTATCTATTGTGCACGCCCTATATTTGGTGTACATAGGTCTTGCAGGTAATATTGGGAAGTATGATTGGAAAGGGCGGACAGTAAAGTAATCCTTGTTACTCTACCTTCGCCTTAATTATTGTTTCTGCTTTTTTTACAATTTCTTCGGCGTTTAGTCCTGTCGTATCAATAGGATCTAATACTTCCCAACGCATAGAGGTAAACGGGCGAAGAGGGAAGGCTCCGTAAGCCACCATCTTGTAGGAACCTTGAATGGCAATAGGCACGACGAGAGCGTCTGGATTTTTCTTTAATAATGTTGCGATTCCACCTACCGAAAATGGTTTCATTTTCCCGGTTTTTGTACGTGTTCCTTCGGGGAAGATAAAGGCAGACCAGTTCTTGGTCTTCATATTATTGGCCAGCTTCAATATTTCTGCGATAGATTGTTTGGGGTCTTTTCTGTCAATATTAGCCGCCCCACCATGTATTAGGTTAAAAGAGATGCTCGGTATTCCTGCTGTTGCTAACTCAATTTTGGAGATGAATTTACCATGAAATCTGCGCAAGAAATAGATTAAAGGTGGTATGTCAAATGATCCTTGGTGGTTGGCCACAAAAATAACAGGACGTCCAGTGGGGATACTTTTATTGTCAATAAATTGCGTTCTGTTGAATAAAGTGTAGTTACAGGCAACAAGAAATCCGTTTAAAATATCTACACTTTTTTTATGGGCACTGTAACCACCTAATTTTAAACATACCCACTGAATGGGATGAAAAATCAGCAATGATAGACCAAAGCATATGTAAAATACAGGTGTTAAAATAAATCCAATCAGCTTTCTCATACAATTTAAATTTCGCAAAGATACTATTTATCGGATTAATTGTTGTTTTTTGAAATTGGATATGTGGCTGCTTTTTATTATATTCAGCGTACTAAACCGTTTATATCAATTCCTATATGCCTGCAGAGAAAGTAAAATTTTTAGAAGAAAATCAGTCCTTTTTGAATTGGTGGCTGGTCTTAATTTTAGTTGCCATCATTGGAACAAGTTTGTATATGTATTTCTCTCGGCCAGCAAGTGGAACCTTGCTCGTTAATATCGGTACGGGTATTGCCTGTTTAGTTGTTTTCTTTCTTGCTTCGGCAAAACTGAAGTTGCATATTGATTCTGAGAAAGTCGCGCTTAACTATTTTCCCTTGGTGTGGCAAGAAAAACAATGGAAATGGGAGGAAATCGAGGCTGCTCGGGTGCGTAAGTATGCGCCGTTAGCAGATTTTGGTGGCTGGGGCGTGCGTCGTCGAGGCGATACGGTGGCGTACACTGTAAGTGGTTCAGAAGCTTTAGAGCTTACATTTAAAGATGGTAGAACGACGGTGCTGATTGGAACAAATCGTGCAAAAGAAATACAAGAAATATTAAAAAAGTTAGAGGTCCGAGCTACAAGCTCGAATTAGCATGGAGGATAGATTAGGCTAGTTACCTTTATGGTAATCTTGCTTCAAAGATATTTTGCTTGTTATCTTATTGAGAATCTTCTTTTGGTAATCTCGCTGACACCTTGCTGGCGCGAGCCTTCGGCTCGTGTCCTAATTTGTAGGACGCATCAACTTTCAACTCAGCTCCTAAAAGGTCTGTTTAGAAAGAAGAGGTCTATTAAATACAGCGGGAGTCCGAGCCGAAGGCTCGAACTAGCATGTGAATCTTTATTAATATTACGGCGTTGTGTTTGCTACGGGGAGGACCTTACCATTATAGTACTTATGTCCATTTTGTGCGAACTCCGCTAGGTAGCGACCCATTTCGAAAGCCAATGTCCCCGCTTGAACATCTGGGAAAGCAGTTTCAAACATCTCTGTCTGTGATGACCCCAATGCGAGACAATTCACTTTTATCTCTTGTCCTTTAAATTCTTCTGCCAGACACTCGGTAAGTGTCGCGAGGGCACCTTTACTCGCCGAATAAGCAGCTAGTCCCGGGAATTTAGAAGAACCCTGAAAACCACCCATACTACCGACATTTACGATATGACTTCCTTTCGACATAAGTGGAGCAATATGTTGAATCATATTGACATGTCCCAATAGATTCGTTTGAAAGACTTTAGCGAAATCTTCCATACTCGTTTCTAAGAAAGGTTTGTTAATAAGTACTCCCGCGTTGTTGATCAGGATATCCACTTGATCAAATTTTGAACGTACAAAAGGAAGTAGGGCGTTTTCATAATCATCAAAGACGATATTAAACTGAGCAGGGTATAGCTTTCCTCCATCGGGATTCAGCGAGCTTGCTATTTCATGAAGCTTTCGAAGCTTATCAGCCGAACGGGCTAATGCAATGACGTTATGCTCCTTATTTGCTGTTAAATCTAAAACTGCTTCGAAACCAATACCACTGCTGGCACCGGTAATAATAATATTTGCCATGTTATTTGCTATTTTCTAGTTCTTGTTCTACTTCGTTCGGTGAAGGTATTTTATCAATACCTAACCGCTGTGGTCGAAATATATAGTATATTCCGGAAGAGGCTACAACTAGCGAGATCATATAAAAAACTAAACTGATTAGAACCGCTAAATGTGGATCTAAGCCCAGATATTTTGCTCCGAAGGACATGATGGTCTCTCGTAATCCTATTCCACCTAAAATAGAGGGTACAATAGCAACGAGTGAGGATAAGAGGAAAATCAAGAGGTACGGGGAGAACTTACCGTCGAAGTGCATCGCGTATAAAATTGAAATTGCGCTTAATGTTTGAAAGCCTTGAACTGCAAGTGCTTTGAGATGCGTAATGATAAACTTAGATAAGAATTCCCTGAAAAAAAGGTATAGAAAATAGAGGTATGTAGCGGTTCCGACAATAAGGACTGCTATGGTAACGACATTAGGGATTGCGAGTCGTGGCATGAACATGATGAGACACCCCGTAATAATAGCTAAGGCCCACAAGCCACTTAAACGATCAAAGAATACCGCACTTAAAATACGTCTTCCTTTAACCGGATGGTTTTTACGGAGGAAGTAGATTTTGTATCCGTCGCCGCCAATTCCCCCGGGGAGGAAAAAATTATATAGTAATCCCAATTGATAGAGTCTGAAATTATAACGTTCGCTTACATGAAGCCCGACTACTTTTAGAAAACTATTGAGGCGTGAGGAGGCGATTATTTGTGATATGATATAACAAAGCAGTGCCAGTGCCAAATACCAAGGGTTGCAATTGTGTAGTGCTTCGCGGAGATCACTCAGAGAAACACGCGTGGACACCCAATAGATGGCTGCAAGGGTCACTGCAACCTTAAAGAAATTTTTAAGAAAGGGCCAATATTTTGTTTTTGTCATCTTTTATTTGTTGGCTTTCAGTAAATCCCTACGATTAGACCACGGGAAAAATCCGGATGTAAAAGAGAATCAAGTATAATATAAGAAAGATACTGCTTAAGCTAAACAACCAATTTAAGTCAATTTTTTCATATTTGTTTCGAAGCATTAGAATTAACAGACCGGTAAATAGGACGAGGAGAAGCAGTGGTGCTAGGAGTGCTATTTTGTTCGGAAAGACGATATGCTGGAGCATACTTTCTTTTTTTGTGAAGTACATAAACACAGGGAGAGCCATCAAGACGATAACCACCCGCAAGGCCGCTTTCGCTACAAATTTGCTTATGGTATGATTTTTGGAGGCGTTCATGCAGTCAAAGTTCTTATATTTGCGAATATAGTCAAAATAAAAAAACTAAATTTTATATTATGCGTAAACATATCTTATCCGTGGTAGCAATGATTGCAGCGGTATTCGTAGTGGCTTCGTGCGGCGCCCAAAAAAGACCTACTAATGGTGGTTCTGCATCTGGAGGTAGTAATGGTCCAAGCGCCTCCGAATGGAGAAATGGTTTGAAAGGGAAATGGGTCCTAAACTCCGTAGATAGAGAAGATATCCCAGCAGCGTATACGATTAAAAATATCCTTGATGAAGCTCCAGTGGATTGCTTTATTGGTAGTGTTTGGAACCTACCTGGCGGTAATTACAAAGGAAGTATAACATTCAATGCGTCAGGAACATTATGTGCTGATG
Organism: Sphingobacterium psychroaquaticum; assembly: GCF_900177625.1. Taxonomy (GTDB): domain Bacteria; phylum Bacteroidota; class Bacteroidia; order Sphingobacteriales; family Sphingobacteriaceae; genus Sphingobacterium; species Sphingobacterium psychroaquaticum. Next base: position 490,219 of record NZ_FXAU01000002.1, on the reverse strand, counting down.
GGGCGGTACGCACCATTGTATGGTCAGTTTATGATGCGAATACCGCTGGAGTACATCCGCAGTTTCAGCTTAAGAAAGTATATTCGGGAGAGAAAGCGCAGAATGTTACAAGTGGTTACCGTTTAGATCTTTCGTACTCTGATGGTCAGTCCTTAGTAATGCGTATGCCAATCCCATTGGATAATGGAACAGGAAACTTGGTGTTTAACTTCACACGTGTACAAGACTAAGCATCACTTTTAACGAAATGTATGAAAAGCGCTTTGCAATATTGCAAAGCGCTTTTTTTATCTCTTCTTAGTAAGATCCAATTCCATTTGAATGTTACACCGCTTGTACGGGGTGGGGTGTCCCGCTACTTTTTCAAAACCGAGTTTGTAATATAGGCTGATAGCAGGCTTTAATATCGTGTTGCTTTCTAAAAAAATCTTCTTAGCGCCAAGTTCATAGGCGGTTTTCACGATTTCTTGTCCTAATAGCCACCCGATGCTTTTGCCTTGTGATGTTGGTGATACCGCCATTTTTGCCATTTCATAATCATAATCTGGATCCGTCATCTTAATCAATGCACAAACGCCAACAGGCTGATCCTTGTATAGCGCAACGAGAATCTTCCCCCCTTGATCCAAGATGTACGCCTGGGGATGATCTAAGGCTTTGTAGTCGGCCGCCTCCATTTCAAAGTAAGTGGATATCCATTCCTCATTTAAACGCTTAAATGCAGACTGGTAAGCAGGTGTATACGGAACAATCCTTACTTCCTTGCTCTCTCGTAACTTTTTGTGTTCCTGCACGCGTTTGAGGAGGCTCTTTTTTGTAGAAAAAGATTAGTTTGACCTAAATAGGTTCATTAAGAGTAGATTACAAGAATGGAAAATGCTATCGGTAACGATTTAGTAATGGTGCTTACTGCACTTGCTTTCACTTGATTACCTTGTAAATCATTAATGCAAATGTAATAAATTAATGGGTAAAGTACATTACTGCTTTACCCATTTTTTCATCTAAGTTCTATGAAAAAATCCCCCCATAGGGTGTAATCTGTGATATTGGTTTCAAGATTATTTCCAAATTTTGGCTTATATACAATAATTGTAACTCCGAAACAAATAGTGCTAACTTTTAAAATGATTACGCTATGGAAATCGTATTGAGTAAAATATTATCGCAAATTAGGTATCAGGAAGATAAACTTTCATCTCAAATGTTGCCAACATCGGAAGAAGCATATCAAATGACCTTATTCCTTAATGAAATGTTGTGTTCCATAAAAACCCAAGTCGTACAGACTGGATTTACAGATGAACAGCAAGAGATAGAATTTTTCAAAAATATCAAACCGCAAGTTTTAGGTAAACTCATATACTATAACAAAGTATTCCGTATTGAAACAACTTGTCCGGTGAGTAATGGGGAAATACACCAAAGCTATTATGAGAACCTATTAAAATCGCTGAAATCAGAATATAAAGAGAGTATATGCAATGAAGATTTTTACAGGTACTATCGTACAGGAAGGACTGACCGAGATCATTCTTTTTTCAGGCTCGGGCAAATCAATTACCACGATGGCTTAAAGAGTGGCGTATTTGAAATCGACCTTAGTTTTTCAACATACTATGATAACAAGATAGCTCATATTATAGCGAACGAATTACTTTATACTTATATGATTGCTAAAATAAATCCTGAAGAAAATCCAGATTTGATTTTAATAAATGGAGATGCAAATAAAGATATTTCGTGGACAAATACTCAAAATGCCCTTATCGAACTTATATATGCTTTATATGCTTCAAATTCCATTGCTTATGGAAAAATAGGTATTAGAAAATTAGCTTTGATTTTCCAGGTGTTATTCCGAACGCCCTTAAACGATATACATCATTCTTTCCATAGAATGAAAACAAGAGCAGGTTCTCGAACGGCATTTTTAGATCAGCTCAAAATATCCCTTGAAGAGTATATGGACAAAGACCTTTAGTTGTTTCATTACAGTTTTTAAGAGCAGAACATTTTTTGTACTGCTCTTTTATTTGCCCATAAATGCCAATTGGCAAATGTCAGTAAAACTCCATTAAGAAATATCTTAAATGCTCCAAAACCCTTATTAAACAAGGGTTTCTCATAATTGTAAAAATTTTCAAAAAACCGCCTAACCAATTGGCGAGGGTTGGCGGACAAACACTGCCACCTTTGAGAATTTTGCATTGTAAACATTAAGGAGCAATGCGATGAAAATAATCACAATCGAAGAAGAAGCGTGGCAACAGCTCAACAGCCGTATTAATGCCATTGCTGATTACCTGAAAAGATTAGACAACACAAGCTATGATGACTTGTGGCTTAACAATCACGAGGTATGCCAATACCTGCACATCAGTGAAAAAACTCTATGGCGTATGCGGACCAAAGGCGAGATAGCATACTCGAAAATCTACGGTCAATATTTCTACACTATTGGAGCCATTAAGGATATGCTCAATGCCAATGCTATACAAAGCAGTGATGAATTTGTACAGGAATTAATGGCAAAAGGCAAAAGCTATATGGAAAAAGGCAGAAGACTAAAATCCGACAAACCCTAAAAAGTGTGGCTATGAATATTGATAGAATGGAATTTATAGCGTGGATGGAACGCTTAATGGGTCGCCTTGATATGCTGGGCGATAATATAGATGAACTGCAAAGGAAACGCAACAGCATAGACGGCGAAGAATTATTGGATAATCAAGACTTATTGCAAATGCTGAAAATCAGCAACCGCTCCCTGCAACGGTATCGCTCCATTGGCAAGCTACCCTATTATACGATAAGCGGAAAACTGTATTACAAGTTGTCCGATGTGCATCAGTTCATAAGAGAGAGCTTTAACCCTCCTCCTAAGAAATGAAAGCCAATGAACGCCAAATACTGCCTTTGAGTGCCACATCGGGCGAGGCAGTGAACGCTTATTTTACTTTCGGCGATGAACTTTAAATTTTTCAGATTATGACCGAAGAAACAACAAACAAACAGGAAATGCCCGAACAACTATCGGACATATTATTGGTGCTGGATAAAGATAAAATGAAAATCCAAGCAGTAAAGAGCATTGACAAAAACGGGAAAATGGAAACTGTTGACCCCACAAAAAAGAACCAAAATCAGTTTATGCGTGTGGACAAGCACGGCGATTTCTTTTCAAATTTCTTCTCCAACTTTATCAGCCAACTGAAAAACCCGACCAACTTTTCATTTTTCAAAGTACCCGAACCTATCGCCGTAGAAAAGGCAAAGGAAATGCAGAAACAAGTTGACAAGCCTACACCGGAGGGCGAAAAAGTGATGAAAGAACACGAAATAAAAACCGACACACAAGAGAATAATAAACAAGAAAATAAAAATGATATGGCAACAGCACAAACAACACCGGAAACAAGCGAATACCGCTATAAGCCGGAGCAGATTGATTGGGACACAATGAAAAATCTCGGATTGAGCAAGGAATACCTCGAAAAAAGAAACCTGCTCGACCCTTTGTTACGAGGTTTTAAAACCAACGAACTTGTACCAGTAGGCATTAACCTCGGAGGTTCTATCCTCCGCACAGATGCCCGTCTGTCTTTACAGCAGGGCGAAGGCGGAAATGTTATCGTGGCAATACACGGTATCAAAAAAGAACCTAATCTGCACTTTGAGTTCTTCGGACATAAGTTTACGGATGAAGACAAGAAAAACCTGCTCGAAACAGGCAATATGGGGCGTGTGGTTAATCTAATCAATTCTAAAACAGGAGAACTGATGCCATCCATTATCAGTGTGGACCGGCTGACCAATGAGCTTATTGCACTAAAGACAGATTTCATAAAAATTCCTGACGAAATTAAGGGCGTAAAGCTGAATGAAAAGCAAAAGCAAACCTTAATGGAGGGTAAGCCGCTTCAGTTAGACGGAATGATTTCTAAAAAGGGAACTGAATTTTCGGCAACCGTACAGTTCAATGCAGACAAGCGCTATGTTGAATTTATGTTTGACAGAAGCAACTCTAATCAGCAAGCACAAAGCAGGGGGCAGAATAACCAACAAAGTCAGCCGCAGGAAGCTCCAAGAACATTCAGAGGTAAGGAACTGACAGATGAGCAACATAAGGATTTTAAAGCCGGACAAACCGTCTATATTGACGGATTGAGGGATAAAAAAGGGCAGCCATATCAGGGTTACATCACTTTCAATAGAGAAACCGGAAAAACCAATTTTGAATTTCCTAATAAATATAAGGAAAGGGTTAAACCCACCGAAGCTCATAAAACGCAAACTGCCGTCAATTCGGAGGGCAAGACCAACGAAGCGACCAAAAACATCAAAGAGCCTTTGAAGTCGGAGCAACAAAGACCGAAAAACAAACAGCAGCAGGAACAACAGGAAAAGCTCAAAGCTCCTGCAAAGTCCAAAGGCAGAAAAATGTAGTAAAGTATGAAAACAATCATTGCAGAAAAACCAAGCGTAGCAAGGGAAATAGCCGGACTTGTGGGAGCATCCGAGAAAAAGGACGGCTACCTGACAGGCAACGGCTATTTTGTTACGTGGGCATTCGGACACCTTATCGGGTTGGGAATGCCAGAAGATTATGGAATATCAGGATTTGATAAATCAACCTTGCCAATACTGCCCAATCCCTTTTTGCTGACCGTTCGGAAAATTAAAAAAGACAAAGGTTATACAGCCGATACAGGTGCATTAAAGCAGCTGAAAGTTATTGAACAGCTTTTTAACCGTAGCAACAGTATTATAGTGGCTACCGATGCAGGACGTGAAGGCGAACTCATTTTCAGGTACATTTATGAATACCTGAAATGCAACAAGCCCTTTGAACGCCTTTGGATAAGCTCACTAACAGAAAAAGCCATTAAACAAGGTTTTGATAATCTTAAAGACGGGACAGCATTTGACGGATTATACCAAGCAGCACAAGGCAGGAGCCGTGCCGATTGGCTGGTAGGCATCAATGCTACACAGGCATTGAGCATTGCGGCAGGTAATGGGATTTATTCGCTCGGAAGAGTGCAAACGCCTACACTCGCTTTGATATGTAAACGCTATCTGGAAAACACGAGTTTCTCGGTAAAGAAATATTGGCAGATACAGTTATCGCACAACAAGGAGTTCATTGATTTTAAAAGTATCGCCACAACCAAATGGGAAGACCAAAAGTTAGCCGATGATACGCTGAAATCTATTCAACGGAGTGGAATGGCAACGGTTACATCAATGGAAACCAAAAGCGTTACAGAGCAACCACCTTTGCTGTTTGATCTTACGGGGCTACAAAAAGAAGCCAACAAAAAACTCAACCTCTCTGCGGAAGAAACGCTCAATATTGCCCAAAGCCTTTACGAAAAGAAGTTTATCACTTATCCACGTACAGGAAGCAAATACATACCCGAAGATATGTGGGCAGAGATCCCTAACCTTGTGAGGGCTTTGCAGGACAGAGAAACCTGTAGGCAAGCCGTATCAAAAGTGAAATGGGGACGGTTCAATAAACGCATCGTAAACGACCTGCGTGTTACCGACCATCACGGATTATTGATAACGGATAAAATCCCGTCTGCATTATCTGCAAAGGAAAATGCAGTTTATGATATGGTTGCCTTTCGGTTGCTCGAAGCCCTTTCACAGGCCTGTGTCAAAGAGATAGCCGATGTCGGTTTGCAGGTGTCGCATTACGATTTTGCGGCAAAAGGCTGTAAAATCATAGAAGCGGGTTGGCGTGGCATCAAAGGTAGTTTCTCCGATGATGATACCGAACCGATACAAGATTTGCCCGAACTGAAAAAAGGTGATGAACTCAAAATCAAGGAAGCTGCCGTTTTGGAAAAGAAGACAAAACCGCCAGTACTTTATACTGAAGCCGGGCTTTTGTCGGCTATGGAAAGTGCAGGAAAGGAAATCGAAAATGAAGATGAGCGCAAGGCTTTACAAAATATCGGTATCGGTACTCCGGCTACAAGAGCTGCAATAATCGAAACCCTGTTTACCCGCAATTATATCCAACGAGAAAAGAAGTCCTTAATCCCTACCGAAAAGGGATTGCAGGTCTATGAATTGGTCAAAGACCGAAAGATTGCGGACGTGGCAATGACTGCCGAATGGGAACTCGCATTGCAGAAAATTGAGAACAACGAAGCGGATGCAGATGCATTTCAAAAGGAAATGGAAAATTATGCTTCATCTATTACCAATGAATTACTGCAAACTTCCATCGCCCAAAACCACCTGCCCAAATTGGTTTGCCCGAAATGCAAAAGCCAACAACTCATTATCCGTGATAAAATCGTGAAGTGTCCAGATGAGGGTTGTAATTGGGTGCAGTTCCGCAATGTGTGCGGCGTACAAATTGGTCTAGCCGATATTGAAAGCCTTGTCAGTAAAGGAAAAACTTCACTCATAAAAGGAATGAAAAGCAAGGCGGGTAAGAAATTCGATGCTTTCATCGTGTTGAATGAGGATTACAATACCTCCTTTGAATTTGCTAAAAATAAAAGCTACAAAAAGTAATGGAAAATAAGCCTGCCATTAGTCCAAAGGAAATCAAGAACCTGATTTATACCATACGTGACAAGCAAGTGATGTTGGACAGCGACCTTGCGGTTTTGTATCAAGTAGAAACAAAAAACCTTAATAAAGCTGTAAAACGGAATATTGATAGGTTTCCTGAAAAATTTTGTTTTCAACTGACCGTTGAGGAAGTCGATTTTTTGAGGTTCCAATTTGGAACCTCAAACGTGGGGCGAGGTGGAAGACGTTATCTTCCCTACGTTTTCGGCGAACAAGGAATAGCAATGTTGAGTACTGTGCTTCGATCCGATGTGGCTGTAAAGGTCAGTATTGAAATTATGGATGCGTTTGTAGAAATGCGTAGAATGCTCATCAGCAATGCTTCCCTCTTTCATCGCTTGGATAAAATTGAGCTGAAACAATTAAAAGCCGATCAGAAGATTGAGGAGATTTTCAAGGCTTTGGAAAGCGACAAACTCTACAGCGAAAAAGGTGTTTTTTACAACGGGCAGGTCTTTGATGCCTATACCTTTGTTGCGGATATTGTCCGAAGTGCCAAAAGCTCCATTATCCTGCTCGATAATTATGTAGATGATACCGTACTGACCTTATTGGGGAAACGCAACACTAATGTGACCGCAACTATCTACACCAAAACCATCAGCAGTCAGCTACGGTTGGATGTACAACGGTACAACAGCCAATATCCCCCTATCGACGTAAAGATTTTCTCCGATGCACACGACCGCTTTTTGATAATAGACCAAACAGAACTGTACCATATCGGAGCATCGCTCAAAGACCTGGGCAAAAAATGGTTTGCCTTTTCGAGAATGGATATTGAGGTAGGCAGGATGCTCCAAATTCTCAACAACACATAAAACAAAACCCTCCGAAATTCAAGAGGGTTTTGCTTTAGCCTTTAGATGCTTCCAAAGATGCCTTTCTGAACTGCTTTAAAAGTTTTTCCAATTCAAGAGAAGCCTTGCGTGCTCTTGTACCTGCCGCTTTGTTTCCTTTTCCTGCCTGTAATTCAGCATCTGCTTTCAGTGTTTCAAAGCTCGCATTGATTTTTTCGATTAGTTCATTCATTATGGTAATGGATTAAAAATTTCAACACAAAAATAGAAAAAAATAATTTCACTGTCTTGCTATGTTAATTCGGACTTGTATGTTAGCGGAAGTTTTTATTGTTCGCCTTTTAGCTCTTCGATGAAATGTTCTCCTAATGGAGAAAGCCGGTAACCTACATTGTGGCTTATGGTCAAGCCTAAATTTTTCAGTTTTCGGATATTTAGTTTTAGCCATTCTTTTTCAAAGCCTGTCAATTTTGCAATACCTATGGCGTGTAAATTGGGATTGTCTTTTATCGTCAACAGGATTTTTTCAGTCCAATGACCTTGTTTACTGTAAAGGTCTAAACGCTCTAATCTACCTTTTAACTCTTCAAATTGCTGTTCTGACAATCCTGTTTGCTCCCTCAACTTAATTCGTGGGTCTTCGGCATGATAACGAACGGATATTTTAAAAATAGTTCCTGTGCTGTTGTGGGTAAATGATTTTAGCAACTGCTTTTTTTCCGTAAAGCCTGCCTGTACTGCTTCTTTGTCGCTTATATCATTTTCGCTTACAGCTTCAATCTTGCCGATTTCGAGCAAACCAACAGATGTATGCAAAAGGCTTCCGGTTTTAACGGAAACCTTTTGCCACTTACGAAATGCCAAAGTGATTTCTCCCGATTTAATACCTTGCAGGTGTACTCCCTTAAATAGCATAATTATAATTCTTTTACATACTTGTTCAAATCAAATGACTTTCTACCAAGCAATTTTTCAAGTGTACTGTCCACATGTGAAAATTCGCCTATCTTAATCCCGTTGGCCATACTGACCAATAAATCCACGACTTCGACAGGTATTTGATAGCTAATCAGTTCTTCTCTGAAAACTTCATCCGAAATATCAACGTGGTTTACGGTTATACTTTTTTCTTTACTTATCACCCCTGCCAATTCATCAAATGAATATGCTGTGTTACCTGTTATTTCATAGGTCTGGTTTCCATGTGCATTTCCCGTTAATACGTTTGCAATGGCTTCCGCTATGTCTGTCCGTGATACAAAACTTACTTTTCCGCTTCCCGATGGATAACGGATTTCGTTCGTTTGCAAGGCATTTCCAATCAGTTCGGGTATGGCTTCCATATACATGCTGTTTCTGAAAAAGGTATAAGGGATATTTGTTCTCCTTATCAGTTCTTCCGTATAGTATTGTGTTTGCGTTCCTTGAAAAACGGTATTTGGTCGGGCTTGCACCATACTTGTATAAACAATGTGCTTTACGTTGTTTTCCACGATTGCGTTTACTACATTTTTTTCCTGTTGTTTGGCTGTTTCTGTATCCACCCCAATAGTAGATATTTGCAATACTGTCTCTACGCCTTTGAAGACCTCTTTAAGTGTGTTGTAATCGTTGTAATCCGCTTGTCTGGTGGTTACGCCCTTTTCCTTAAATTCATTTACCGTTTCGGGGTTTCTGACAATGGCAACAATATCGGTCGGTGCGACTTTCTGTAACAAAAATTGAATGGTCGATTTGCCTAAATTTCCGTTTGCTCCTGTAATGGCTATCATAACTTTAATTTTTCTGTAAAATTAACAGCCTTGCTTTACTGAAAATTGGATAAAACCGACAACCGGAGGAATTGCGAGGAAGAGGAGTTTAGTAAATTTGAGTACGACAACTTCAATCGTCATTTTCGAGGATATCCGTAAATTGCTTATATTCGCAGTATGGAAAAGTCAGATTAGCATATACAAAGAAAATAGTTTCTTATTGAGGCAATATCTTATTGCCCTGTTTTTCTATTGTATTTATTTTTAAAAATATGCTAAAATGATGAATTTTTTCGAAAGCCCTTTTAAAGGCAAAATAATCAAAGACCACATCACGAACCCGAACATTATTGCCGGGAAATATTCTTACTATTCGGGTTACTACCACGGACATTCTTTTGATGATTGCGCACGTTATCTATTCCCTGACAGAAGCGATATTGATAAACTGATTATAGGTTCGTTTTGTTCTATCGGAAGCGGAGCCAGTTTTATCATGGCGGGAAACCAAGGTCATCGGTACGATTGGATATCCAGTTTCCCTTTCTTTTACATGATGGAGCAGGTCGATAGTTTCAAAGGAGCTGTTGATGGATTTGCAGGTGTCGGGAACACGGTCGTCGGTAACGATGTTTGGATTGGTAGTGAAGCCATGATTATGCCCGGTGTGACGATTGGGGATGGTGCAGTCGTTGGTAGCAGAGCCTTAGTTACCAAAGATGTTGCCCCTTATACAATAGTCGGGGGTAATCCTGCAAAACCAATAAAAAAGAGATTTACAGACGATGAAATCGAAATGCTCTTAGAAATTGAATGGTGGAACTGGGAGGAAAAAGTTTTGGCAGAAGCTATTCCTTTAATCTGCACTGGGGATGTAAAATCGCTTTATGAGTTTTACTACAAACAGGTGAAATAGCTATTTTAAGTCCCCTAAGCGGGGACTTATTATTTTAAAATCGGAACTTTTTCACTTTACACCTGCTTAGCAGAACCGAAAGGCGATTAAATCTTCCATTCGGGAAAGTTCGCTACCTGCTCGTTCGCCTGACGTAAGAAGCGTTTCGGACTTGTTCCCGAAAATTCTTTGAACTCTCTGATAAAGTGCGATTGGTCGTAATAATTGCATTGATAGGCAATGTCGGTCAGCTTGTCAAATTGGGTTTGGCGTATATTTTCTAAAGCTAATTGAAAGCGGTTTATCCTTGCATATAGGTTGGGGGATATACCTATATGCTGTTTAAAATACCGTTCTAATGAACGTTCGGATAGGTTCAGTTCACTCTGTATTTTTGGTAAACTCACTCCTTTTTGAAGCTGTGCGGTTGCAAAATTTACTTTTTCATTTTCGGTACTTCTTTGTTCAGCAAGATGTATCAAAAAGGAAGACAGCAACTCTATTCTCTGGTTGGAAGAAGTCGTATCGGAAAGCTGGTCAGTTATATTGGTATTAACCAGTTCGTCTATGCTAATATGTTGATTTGTCAACTCATTAGCATCTACTCCAAAAATGGATTTTAATGCGGTCGGTTCAAAATAAACGCCAATGTTTCGGAAACTTTTTATTGCTCTGTGTTCTGTGTATCGTGTAGTCTGCCCATATAAAAACAATTGCGGTAACTCTTGATTGTCTTTATCATGGAATGCTTTTTTGCTTTCCTGAAAAATAAGTCCGGGCAAGCCGTCCGACATTATCTTGAACGTTTTTTGAGAAAAGTCTAAACTATCGTCTTCCAATATCCAAAAATAGCGAACGTATTTCCGCAGGGGTGCTGTTGGATATATTTGTTGATAGTTCATTTTACCTGTTCATTTTGCTGCATCATTACAATTATACTAAATAAATCCTCCAGATTTAGGAGGGTTTTGTTTTAGCCTTTAGATGCTTCTAAAGAGGCTTTTCTGAACTCTTTTAAAAGTTTCTCCAATTCAAGGGATGCTTTGCGTGCTCTCGTACCAGCCGCTTTGTTTCCTTTTTCTGCTTGTAATTCTGCATCAGCTTTCAACGCTTCATAGCTTGCATTGATTTTTTCGATTAGTTCATTCATTATGATGGTGAATTAAATTTTGTAAGGCACAAAAATACTCTTTTAACGCTATAATATACTATCCATTACGCCAAATACCGCCCCTCAAAGCCAAACCCTGCCACATTCATAGCTTCTCTTTTTCCCTTTGATACTTTAGCCATCGTAATTGAAAAAGTATCTATTAAAGTTGGAAAGCAATGCATGTGAAAGCAAAGAAATACGATGTCATATATGCCGACCCACCGTGGCAATACAAGGTATGGAGCAAGAAAGGAGCCGGAAGAAGTGCGGAAAGTCATTATCAGACCCAAAGTCCTGAGTTTTTAAAGGGGATGAATATACAGGCTATTGCCGGAACCAATTGTATACTTTTTATGTGGGCTACTTTTCCCTGTTTGGAGCAGGCATTGGAACTCGGAAAAGCCTGGGGATTTACCTACAAGACCGTCGCTTTTACGTGGATAAAGACAAACCGGAACAATGCAACCATTTTTGCCGGAATGGGTTATTACACCCGTGCCAATGCGGAAATAGTTCTGTTGTTTACCAAAGGTAAGCCCCTTACCCGTCAGGCAAAAGATGTCCCGCAGGTACTTGTATCTCCACGGGGCAGGCATTCAGAGAAGCCCGATGAGATAAGAAAACGTATTGTCCGCCTGTTTGGAGAAGTGGACAGAGTGGAGCTCTTTGCAAGGCAAAGCCCGATGCAGGATAACGATAATACTTTTGAGGGTTGGGACGTATTCGGCAATGAAATAGATAATTCCATAGAAATCCCCGAATAACCATTACGCCAAATCCTACCTCTCAAAGCCAAACCCTGCCACATCTTTAAAGGGTCTTACCTACTGCTATAATTTTAGGCTTTACGCAAAATTCAAAACAAAATTATAGTATGGATACACAGCAAAAAGACCTATCGTATTTCAGATTACGACTGCAAGAACTACTAAACAGCAGCTTCCCCGAAAAGGCACACGACCAGAAATTTATTGAGCAGCGTTCATCGTGGGCTGCCAATGCCTACGAGGGTGCGTTCCGCTCCGGAAATGCTATCGACCAATGCAACGAAATAGCCAATTACATACTTTTCGAGGGGCTTCACTTTTCCAAGTTTGATACGGTTTTCCAAGTGGTCTGCAATGAGTTTGATACCCTGATGGCAGACGAGGAATTGCGACCGTTCGCCCTTAATATGCTCCCTGTCTGCGAGCCTGTTTTTTTAAGATATACACTAACCGATGATTTCGCCTACGGTTATGAGTTTGATTTACTCTATACCGAAATAACCGGAACCATCGCAATATGGATAACCGAAAATGGGCTTCAGTAAAAAGCAACATCTCCAACAGAACATTGATGCCCTGCAAATTGCTTTTAAACTGGAAAAGGAGAAACGACAAGCCACCGTAGGCGAAAGATTGCTAATGATGCAATACAGCGGATTTGGCGGTCTTAAATTCGTGTTGAACCCCATAGCGAACGAAATAGACATCAATAATTGGAGAAAAACAGAACACGACCTTTTCCCGATTACGCAGGAACTCCACCAACTACTCAAAGAAAATTCAGAAGACGAAAAGCAATACCGCAGGTATGTGGACAGTATGAAAAGCTCCGTACTGACGGCTTTTTATACACCGCCACAGGTCATAGATGCGATTTCCGCAACTTTGCGTGAAAGCGGTGTGAAGATTGATAAATTTCTCGAACCCTCCGCTGGTATCGGCTCGTTTATACAATCCTTTTCGGAAAACCAACAACCCAAAATTACTGCCTATGAAAAGGATTTGCTGACAGGTAAGGTTTTAAAACAGCTTTATCCCGAAAGCACTATCCGTATAAGCGGTTTTGAGGAAATCCCCGAAAAGGAACAAAACAGCTATGATGTAGTCGCAAGTAATATTCCGTTTGGCGATACCTCCGTATTCGATTTATCCTTTTCCCGAAGTAAGGACAATGCAAAAGTACAGGCTTCCCGAAGCATCCATAACTATTTCTTTCTGAAAGGAAATGATATGCTCCGTGAGGGTGGTTTACAAGCGTTCATTACCTCGCAAGGCGTTTTAAACAGCCCGAAGAATGAGCCGATACGGAGGGCGTTAATGGAGAACAATAATTTGGTTTCGGTTGTGCGGTTGCCCAACAACCTGTTTACAGATTATTCTGGTACGGAAGTCGGAAGCGATTTGATAATCCTGCAAAAGAATACGGAAAAACAAAGTCTGACTGAAACAGAAGAACTGTTTTGCCAAAGCAAACAGACCAAATACAATACGCCAAGCAATGCTTTCTTTCGGAATGGAACGAGAGTAATCCATACCGACCGTAAAATTGACACCGACCCCTACGGACAACCTGCAATCATCTATACCCATAAAGACGGTGTGGACGGCATTGCCAAAGATTTGAAGCAAATGCTTTCCGAAGATTTTGGAAAGCACCTGAATTTGGCTTTGTACAAAGGCGAACGCAAAAATAAACCTATAATACAAATTCCGGTTGAGCCAAAGGTAACACCTCCGGTTGTTGAACCCATAATCATTCAGCAAAAGCCACAACCTGCACCAACTGCGACAATTCATCAGGAAAGTCCGCAGGAACTGAAACAGTTAAGCATCTTTGACCTGTTTGAAAATGCGGGTGATCCTGTAATGGTGGTTGCTCCCCCCAAAAAAGCCACGCAAGCCAAAAGACAAACCGCTAAAAAAAGAGGTGGTACAATAGGTCGCCAAACTGACCTGTTCGGCGGTGGGATGCAACAACCTTATATACCGCCAAAATCTAACGGTACACCACCAGTAAATGGCAAAAAACAGGAAGCTATCGGCGATTTGTTTTCACAAGCAAACGGGAATGTCCAAGCGGACACGCCAGCCATTCCCAAAATGCCAATTAACACCATTCCCGAACCTGCTCCGTACAGTGGCGAACTGCAACCGTTCCACCGAAACGACTGCCTTGTCGTGGATAACGGTTGGGTCGGTCATCTGCAAGAAGTAGATACCGCAGACGGTACGGCTGTTTTTCATCCCTTGCAACTGTCGTCCTTGCAGAAAGCAAGAGCCGAAGCGTATATCGGAGTGCGTGATGTTTACCAACAGCTTTACAATAAAGAAGCGGAGCTTCAGACCGAACATAAGGAAGAAAGGGAAACACTTAACCGCCTTTACGATGCCTTTGTCAAAAGGTACGGAAATCTCAATAGTGCGGATAATATCAAGCTCATCAAAACGGACAGTGCAGGTAAAGAAATACCCTATCTGGAGCGTGTCGTTGGCGGTGTAATCCATAAAGCAGATATATTCAACCGTCCTGTAAGTTTTTCTACCGCAACCATTGCAACGGACAATCCCGAAGAAGCGTTATCGGCTTCACTGAACAAATATGGAAGCGTGGATTTGGACTTTATGTCCGAAATCAGCGGTATGCCTGCTGATGCTTTGAAAGAAGCCTTACACGGTCGCATCTACTACAATCCATTGCAAAAGGAATATGAAATATCTGAACGCTGGGTTGCGGGCAATGTAGTGGAGAAAGCCAATGAATTAAGAGATTACCTCGAAAGCAATCCCGATGATACCGAAGCCAAAGAAAGCCTTATCGTATTAGAGGAAGCCCGACCAAGACGTATCGAATTTGAGGAACTCGATTTTAATCTGGGTGAACGCTGGATACCCGCAGGTATTTATGCCCGATTTGCATCGCACCTGTTCGATGCGGAAGTCCGTGTACATTATTCGGATAGTGCCGATGACTTTTCCGTCACCTGCAAACAGAAGAACGTACATATCTGGGATAAATATGCGGTCAAAGCCAAAAGCCGGACGTATGACGGGATTGCTCTGCTGAAACACGCCCTTGTCAATACCACGCCCGATATTTCAAAGACAGTAGATGTAGATGGCAAAGAGGTCAAGGTGCGGGATATGGAAGCCATACAAATGGCGAATACCAAAATAGACGAAATCCGAACCGCCTTTACCGATTGGCTCCACGCCCAAAACGATGAGTTTAAAACAAAGCTTACCGAACAATACAACGATACCTTTAACTGCTTCGTCCGACCGAACTATGACGGCTCACATCAGGAGTTTCCGGGATTAGACCGTAAGGGATTGGAAATTGAAGACCTGTATTCGAGCCAAAAGGATGCCGTTTGGATGATAAAGCTGAACAACGGTGCTATCTGCGACCACGAAGTAGGTGCAGGAAAGACGTTGATAATGTGTACGGGTGCACAGGAAATGAAGCGTTTGGGCTTAGCCCACAAACCGATGATAATCGGACTGAAAGCCAATATACCCGAAATTGCCGAAGCCTACCGCACCGCCTATCCCCACGCCAAAATTTTATACCCCGGCATTGATGATTTCACGCCCGAAAAACGTCTGCGGATTTTCGGCGATATTAAGAACAACGAGTGGGATTGCGTGATACTAACACACGACCAATTCGGAATGATACCCCAATCGCCCGAAATACAAAAGGAAATTCTGCAAATCGAATTGGACAGCGTAGAGGAAAACCTTGATGTTATGCGAAGTCAAGGCGAAGACATAACGCAATGGATGCTAAAGGGAGCGGAAAAACAAAAGGAAAACCTCGAAGTAAAGCTGAAAACCCTGCAACACGACATTGAGAACCGCAAAGATGATATTGTGGACTTCAAAATGATGGGCATAGACCATTTGTTTGTGGACGAAAGCCACCAATTCAAAAACCTGACGTTCAACACAAGGCATTCAAGGGTTGCGGGATTGGGCAATCAACAGGGAAGCCAAAAGGCACTGAACCTGCTGTTTGCCATACGTACTATACAAGAGCGTATTGATGCGGATATGGGTGCGACCTTTCTTTCAGGTACAACCATTAGCAATTCGCTGACTGAATTATACCTACTCTTTAAATACCTGCGACCACGGGCATTGGCAAAACAGGGCATTAATTCCTTTGATGCGTGGGCAGCGATTTATGCCAAGAAAACAACCGATTATGAATTTTCGGTGGCTAACAATATCGTCGCAAAAGAGCGTTTCCGCTACTTTATCAAAGTGCCGGAACTGGCTCAATTTTACTCCGAAATTACGGATTACCGTACTGCTGAAATGATTGGCATAGATCGCCCCGAAAAGAACGAGATATTCTATAACATACCGCCTACGCCTGACCAGGAAGTGTTCATTCAAAAGCTGATGGAGTTTGCCAAAACGGGCAAAGGCGAATTATTAGGCAGGGAACCGCTATCCAAAAAGGAGGAAAAAGCAAAGATGCTCATTGCTACGGACTATGCCCGTAAGATGTCTTTGGATATGCGAATGGTAAGCCCCCATTACAAAGACCACCCCGATAACAAGGCTTCGCATTGTGCCAATAGTATTGCCAAGTATTACCACAAATTCAACGCACAGAAAGGAACGCAATTCGTTTTCTCTGATTTGGGAACGTACAAGCCTAACGAATGGAATATCTACTCCGAAATCAAACGTAAGCTGGTAGAAGACCACGGCATACCTGCACACGAAATCCGCTTTATACAGGAAGCGAAAAACGACAAGCAACGAAAGGCACTTATAAAGGGAATGAATGACGGTACAATTCGTGTGCTGTTCGGTTCTACGAGTATGTTAGGCACAGGCGTAAACGCACAAAAAAGAGCCGTTGCCGTACATCATCTGGATACGCCGTGGCGACCGTCTGACCTTGCCCAAAGGGACGGTCGGGCTATCCGTAAAGGCAATGAAATCGCTAAACATTTTAACAATAACAAAGTGGATATAATTATATATGCAGTAGAAAAATCATTGGACAGCTACAAATTCAACCTGCTGTACAACAAACAGCTATTCATTAACCAACTAAAATCCAACAATCTCGGCAAACGGACAATTGACGAGGGCAGTATGGACGAAAAATCGGGTATGAACTTCTCGGAATACGTGGCTATCCTTATGGGAAATACAGACCTGTTGGATAAAGCTAAAATAGAAAAGCAGATTGCGGGATTGGAGAGCGAACGGCAATCGTTCAACCGTTCAAAATCAAGTGCCAGATATAAATTGGAAGATTATACGGCAGAATTGAACAAAGCCCAATCCCGATTTGACCGTATGAGCCTCGATTGGAATAATCTACAAGGGCGTATCCAAAAACGTTATGATGGCACTATTGCCAACCTTATTAAATTGGACAGCTTGTCACCCAATGCGGATATAAAACAAATCGGAGCAAAACTCAATCAGCTTGCGGACAAATCCCGTACAGGTGGGGATTATGAAGAAATCGGAAGCCTTTACGGTTTTCAGCTTTTGGTAAAAACGGAAATGTCGCAAAAAGAGGGCGTGGATATTCGGGTAAACCGTTTTCTGATACAGGGCGAGGGCAATATCAAATACGCCTACAACAACGGTATCATCGCTAAGGATGAGAAATTGGCATCTATGAATTTCCTCAACGCATTGGAAAAACTGCCTGCCTACATTGAAGAGGAGCAGAAGAAAATTGCCGAAATTCAAAAGGATTTACCTGTTCTGCAAGAAGTGCTGAACGGTGCGTGGAGCAAGGAAAGCCGATTGAGCGAATTGAAAACGGAGCTGGCTGCTGTTGAGCGGAAAATACAATTATCGCTCACGCCCGAAACAAAAGGAGAACCTGCGGAACAAGCCGAAGAAAAGCAAGAAACGCCAAAGATTTCAGAAAGTATTGTCCGTACAAAAGGTGTTCATATGCCAAGAGGGATATTGTAAGGATCTTAGTTTATCCTTTCGTCATCTTCATCCATCTTTCTGATCAAAGCGTCACGTAAGCTGTCAAGGAATTTAGTCCGGTTTATTTTTCGGGATTTAAGTTCCATAAATGTATGATAGAAATCGCCCAAACTAATATTGAAAGTGTTTTCAAATGTTTTGGCGATAGCTATTATATCTGCATTTCCAAAAGCACCTTGTGAATGCAGTGCATAAATCAATTCGGTTAATGCAGTTTTGCTTTCTGTCCAATTTAAGGAAGAACGGTAAAGTGATTTCTGCTGATTGTTATTATTCAGTTGGTCTTCAATATAAACTTGTATCAGGTCATTAGCTATAATCTTTGCTGCCTTATAGTCGTGAGAGGTGGAAAATCTATGATCAGTTTCAAAGTAAACCGTATCCAATGTCAGTTTTATATCGTGTCTGCCCCGAAGGAACAGCTTTTCATCAATAAATGAGTTGTTAGTGCGGTAATATTTATAAAATTCAAGATTATTGTCAAAATACCTTTTTAGCTTTTTCAATTCTTCATTGAGGTATTTCCTGATAGCTTTTGTATCGTTTGGTTTCTTTGTTTCGATTTTGTAAATGGCATTGTAGTAGATGAGCTTTGCTACAATAGCAGGTTTTTGATGTTTGAAAAAATGAATTTCAACGTCAGTATTCTTAAATCCGTTCTTCAAAACGTACTCTTTTACTTCAGACAAAGAGCCAACAATAAGTTCTATGATGATTTCAATACGTTGTATGGAATAATCCGATTCAATTTCAATATCCTGAATATCGTGTTCAAGTTTGTGTAGTATTCTGTTATAGGTTATATCCATAGCTTTTATCAAATGTGAGAAAATAGACCAATGCATTTAAGAAGCTTTATCTGGACTCTTCAATAGCTTTTAGTAATTCCTTAATCTCTAAAGGCTTTAATACTCCATTATATCTGAATAGAACCTGATATTTACTATCCAGTAAAACCCAGGTCGGGAAACCTATATTCTCTGATCCGTTCAGGGCAATAGCAAGTTCGTGAATACCTGATGATAATCCTGTAGCTTTGTATTGAAAGGTCTTTTGGTTAAATACAATAGAGTCCTTACTTTCGGCATTGAATATTATATAATAGAAGTTATCCGCTTGTTTCTGAAAGTCTTTGTTTTTTGCCAATTGGTTTTTCTGCATCTGGCAGTATTTACACCAATCGGTGGAAAGCAGTATAAGTATTGGTTTCTGCTTGGTTTGCATAATGCTATCGACATCTTCAATAGCAAAAGATTCTGTTTGGGCGGTAGCGATACCACCCAAACAGAAAATCATAATAATAACTAATCCAAATCTCTTCATTCTTGAACGCTCAATTAAAAAAGGTTGTAGCGGAAGCCCAAAAACCCTCTTATTCCTTGGTTGGGACCATATACATAAGATGGGTCAAATGTTAATCCGTAAGGATTATCCGGTGTTACCATCGCCTGTCCGTTACCATCAAATTGTACATTTTGGTCAAAAGGATCATTGGCTCTTGCTATGATAAACGGATTTCCTTTGTTGGGAGTCCAGTTCAAAAGGTTTTTAACACCACCATATATTTCTATGTTCTTTCCGATTTTCTTGGTTAATTGAATATTCTGTATGCTCCACCAAGGAGAATATTCACTACGTGGATCAGTATCGCTTAACAGTGGTAAACGCATCGGGCCATATAAGTTTCCTGTATAGTCAATCGTCAATCCGATATTTCTAAAAGTATAACCAATGTTCCATGTTCCTGTAAATTTCTCTGTAAATAATTGTCTTACTTTTTCACCTTCTTCTTTACTGTACACATCCATTGCCGTGGCTCCTGCTAAAATTTTTAATCCATTAGGAAAAACAACATCAATGTTTAAGGAAATACCTTGAGATACAGCGTGTCCGTCTAAGTTATCATAGATGATCTTATTTGGATCTGTATCATAATCAGCTATAATCTTGTTGGTAAAATAGGTATAGAAAGCAGTAGCATCTAAACCGATAAAGGTGTTCCCTGCGTTTATCTTTTTTACAAAGTTCAGGTTACCATTCCAGGAAGTTTCCGGTTTAAGATCGTTGATAAAAACTACTTCCCTTGCACCGGTCAGTGCAGCGTGATCTTCCGTAAACACATTGGCTACACGGTAACCGTTACCAAAACCTAAGCGTAAAACATTGTTTTTATTTTCAGAACTCCATTTATAATTCACACGAGGGGTAAGGATACTTCCGTGAAGCGAGTTATAGTCATATCTCATCCCCAATAATACCTTGTTATTGTCATTAAATGTTATCTCATCCTGTATAAATATTCCTGGCAGATTGGTATGTGTCGGTTTGTTTTTGTCTAAATCTGCTGCATCAGCGGTTGCTGGTGTATTATCATCATAATAAGTGTAACGGTATGCAAGACCTGTCAATAAATCGTGTTTTCCCAATGTTTTAAACCACGTCAACTGTCCAAAAGCTATTTTCTGGTCAGCCATATAGGGAGTGTTTCCATAAACTGAATTTTGATCGTGTCCGTTAGCACTGAATTGGAAAAATATCTTTTCACTTACAGGAAGCTGATAATTTCCCATAAGCTCCCAACGGCTGGTATAAATGCTTTCTCCATACACTTCATCACCACCTCTGTATTTCTTTTCCCAATTCATTTCTCCACCCCAACGGTCTTCATATACGTATCTTCCTGCCAGAGTAAAAACCCTATTGTCTTTTCTGTCAAAGCTCCATTTATTGAATACTGAAATTCGGTTTTGCAAGGTAACATCCGTAAAGTTGTCATTGTTATTGTCAATAGGGTTGCTGTAATTGAAATAGTTTACGCCTAAAAGCGATTGAGCTTTTTTCCCTACGGAAAATTTGGCTGCTAAATCTGCATTTACCTCTGCCCAAGTCGTACCAAATACATCGGCTGAAATGATAGGAGCATTACCCGGTCTTTTTGTAATAACGTTAATCAGACCACCAACAGCCTCACTACCGTACAGGGTAGAAGCGGGTCCTTTTACTACTTCGATACGGTCAATCAGGGCTTGCGGTATTCCGCTTAATCCGTACACAGTTGATAGACCACTGACAATAGGCATTCCGTCTATCAATATCATTGTGTAAGGTCCTTCCAATCCGTTGATATGAATATCGCCCGTATTACAAACATTACAGTTTAGCTGCGGACGTACACCATTTATATTTTGGAGTGCATCAAAGAGCGAAGGCGTAGGATTAGCCTTGAAGAATTTTGAGGTATAAACTTCTACAGGCACAGGGCTTTCCAGTTTGGATACTTCTTTCATTGTTGCTGTAATAACAACTTCTCCTAATTCACTTGATTTTTCATCAAGCGTAAAGTCTTTAGAAACAGATTCACTGTTTACTGTTATAGTTTCTTTGTAAATACTATAACTGATATGGTTTACTTCAATTTCCCAAGTTCCAAAGGGTACGTTTTCCAAAACATAATTTCCCTGATTATCCGAAGTTGTTCCAATTTTTAATTTTGGAATACGGATAGATGTTGCGTCGAGAGATGTACCTGTTACATCTGATATTTTACCGGATATTTTACCTGTTTGGGCTATTGCACAGACAGAGAATAGTGCAAAGACTATACTGAGTAAATGTTTCATTGATATTTTAATTATTAAATGATTATTGAAAAGTTTAAAAATGTTAAGAGTAGGATTACGTTTATGGGCTATTGGGGTAATGGAAAAGGTTTGTATCTCTCATATTGTTTTGACTATCTATATTTAAAATTTAGTCTTGCAAAATTAGTAAGTTAGATGATACTAACAAAATAATTTCTAACTTTGTTGTTAGGTAGCACTAATATTTGATACTTTTGCCTTATGATATCACATACGGAAGAAAATTACCTGAAGGTTTTATATAATTTGACCAGCTTAAAAGGAGAAGCGAGTGTCAACGACATCAGTAAGCAGTTGGATATTAAAATGCCTACGGTAAACAGTATGATGAAAAGGCTGGCAGAAAAGGAATTGGTAGTTTATGAAAGTTACAAACCACTGAAACTAACTGATGAAGGAAAAAAACTGGCAGCACTCATTATAAGAAAACACAGATTAACGGAAATGTATCTGGTTGAAAAGATGGGATTCGGCTGGGAACAAGTTCATAATATAGCGGAACAGATAGAACATATTCAAGCACCCGAATTTTTTGAAAAGATGGATGAATTACTCGGCTTCCCGAAAGTAGATCCACACGGTTCGCCTATCCCCGATGCCGAGGGTAATATTGCATCAGATAGTTACGTTAAATTAAGCGATTGCAAAGTTGGTGATACGGTTACTTTTATGGCAGTACAGCCGTCTTCTGAAGATTTATTAAAATTCCTGACCAGCCGTGAACTTTCTTTAGGGCTTGAACTCAAAATAAAGCAAATTGAACCTTTTGATGGTAGTATGGCTATAAGCTATGGTAGTAAGGAAAACGAGATGCTAAGCAGCAAAGTTTGCGATAAATTACTTGTGAGTAAGAAACGTAAAAAGAAATAGCTGAACCTCATTTGTAATTTCGGTTCAGCTACGATTCAATGCAATAAGTCAATCGGTTTATTTCTTCAAAACAACTGTCCTTTCAATCGAAGTATTTTCGCCCATTAAAGCATTTCCTGAAGCATCCACCAAAGTCAGCTTTATCCTGTTTTCGCCAAGTGGTAAGCCCTCTATTTTGTATGGTTGCCAGTTGTCCAACATAAACGATTCGCCGTTGATTTCCGCCTTGACTTTATTTCCATCTTTAGAAAGTTCAGTGTTCAGTATATAAAAATCTAAAAGCACAGCTTTGGTGTCGTTTCCTGTATATTCACCTTTCGGACGGCTGTAAAACAACATAGGTGTTTTGGGTAATTCCAATTCCTGAAACTTACCGTCTTCGGTTATTTTAAAACGTTTCAATACGAAAGCACCGGATTCTTTTATGGATTCGTGGTAAGATCGGGAAAGGAAAGACAGCAGGTAATGTTCTGTACCTTTTTTCAATTTCACATCGTGTGCCGGTTTGTACAAAGCTGTATAAGGAGAGTTGTCCAAAATAAAATGGATATGCTGTCCGTCGTGCGAATTTGCCAGATGATGTGTGTTATGGTCTTCGGTAGCTTCGGTAAGCGTAAAGTTTTCGATACCATAATTCACTTTGAATAAAACTGAATCAGGAGAGCTTGTTTCTGTTGTTTGAATATCCGATATTTTCAGTGTTGCTCCCGGAAAGGCTTTGGAGTGTTCCACGGGAGATACCAAAATGCTGTTTTCTTTTATTTCTTCAGAGGTTTGATTCTTGTTTTCTTTTTGTGTTTTATTGTTACATCCCGCCAATAACATTATTCCAATGGCACTTATTCCTATAAATCTGATTTTGTAATTCATTTTCAAAATATTTTAATTAAACATTGCTTTCCTGTAATTGAGAAAGTTCATTTTCAATTAGCTTCCTTTTCTTATATTTTACCACAAACTTCGTGTAAACAAAAACAACAGCAAACACAACACCTGTCATTAACGCCATACATCCGGCAATGGAAGCATTGAGCCAATACGCCAGCCAATATCCGGTAAATGAAACCAGGATACCGATACCGACAGTAATAAAAAGCATTTTCTTTAAGTTTTCCGTCAGCAAATAAGCCGTTGCAGGCGGACCAATAAGAAACGTAATGACCAATATCGCACCAACGGATTCAAACGCACTCACAGTTGTAAAAGACACAGCCGCCATCAGCAGGTAGTGCCATAATGCAGTAGAAATCCCGATCGCAGATGCAAATGACGGGTCGAATGAAGTCAGTTTCAACTCTTTGTACCCGAAATAGATAAACAGTATAACGAGCAATAACACTACCGAAAGTATGTACACAGGTTTGGGACCAATACTTGTGCCATCTGGAAGTATCCAAAGATTAATGGGAACATAAGCGAGTTCTCCATAAAGAACACAATCCTGATCCAGATCAATTTTTCCGGCAAAGGTGCTGATGAGTATAATGCCCACGGCAAACATAAAAGTAAACACAATCCCGATAGAAGCATCCGTCTGTAAACGGGCTTTACGGTGTAGGTATTCAATAATGAAAGTAGCCAGTAATCCCGTGGCTCCCGCACCCAAAAGCATCGGAAGCGTATCTCGACTGCCACTCCATAAAAAAGCAATGACAATACCCGGCAATACAGCGTGGCTAATAGCATCGCCTACCATACTCATTTTGCGAAGCACCAAAAAACTACCCAGCAATCCGCAGGAAATAGCGACCAATGCCCCCGTTAATATAATCCAAAACGCTATCATTTTTTCAGTTTTCTATTATTTCGGAATTACAGTTCCGTGCGGATCTGTTTCCGGGTTCTCCAAATATTTTTCTAATTGTTTTTCCAGTTCGGGTGTGATGTAATGCTCCATTTCTTCGGCATTATTGTGTACGTGGTCAGGAGCTATGTCCATATAATTGGTCAGATATAATTCCCATAAGCGATGCAACCTTACTATCTTTTTTGCTTTTTCAAGACCGCTTTCAGTCAGTTGCCAATTTAAACTATCCTTTACCACCAGATTTTGACGATTTAGTCTGTTCAATCCCGATTTCAATTGAGCCGGGTGCATTTTTCGGAAATCCAACAGTTCATCTACAGTTCTTTTTTTGCTAAAATCATTTCCTTTTTCACCGATTTGATAAAACAGTTTCAATATATTTTCATCCATCATTGTACGACTGTTTTTATTTCGCTTCATTGTTTTGGGAACAATTCCCAAGGGAGCAAAAAAGAAAGAAAAAAAGGCAATCAATGACGAAACTACTACCATCCACGGTCCTGTAGGCATCGCCGGAGCGATATAGGAAATATAAGCTCCAGCCAATCCTGATACAGCTCCGAATATAGCTGCCAATCCAACCATCCGCCTGATATTATGTGTCCAGTATCGTGCGGCTGCGGCTGGTGTAATCAACATCGCTGCCATCAAAACCACGCCTACAGCAGTAATTCCCGTTACCACAGCCAACACGGTAAGGCTGGTCAATAAAAGGTCTAATTTCCGAACGGGCAATCCCAATACTTCGGCATAATGTTCATCAAAAGCGATAATGGTAAATTCTTTGAAAAAAGCAAGTGTAGCCACAATCAACACTACGGCAATAATGGAGAACGTTATCAAATCGCTACCGACCAGCGTAGCGGCTTTCCCGAATATAAAACGATCCAGACCACTCTGTGCAGCATTACCTGATTGCTGTATGTAAGTCATCATAACAATACCCAGGGCGAAAAACACGGAAAGCACCAACCCGATGGCGGCATCTTTTTTGATTTTTGATTTAGCGGTAATGTAGTCTATAGTAACCAATGATAGCCATCCCGATGCAAATGCACCGATAAGCATCACGGAAATATTTTTAGTCCCTGCAAATAGAAAAGCGGCACAGATTCCCGGTAAAACCGAATGCGAAACGGCATCACCCACAAGAGATTTTTTTTTCAATACAATAAACGAACCTACAATAGCAGCACTTACCGAAAGCAGAATGCTCCCGAGTACAACGTAATTGATGTTAGGGTCATTGAAAGAAAAGAAGTTGATTAAATTATCCATTGCCTTGCGTATTATCCTTTTTCGGAAAATTTATCTTTAGCCAATAAATCACCGGCTTCTGCCAATATAGACAAACGTGTTCCATACGTTTTTTTGAGCAATTCGGGGATATAAACCTGTTTTACAGGACCAGAAGCCACCAATCGCATATTGAGCATTACGAGCCAGTCAAAATATTCGGTAATGGTATCTAAATCGTGATGTACTACAATGACGTTCTTTTTAGCATTGACCATCTCACGCAGTAACGTAATAATAGCTTCTTCAGTAGCCGCATCTACGCCTGCAAAGGGTTCATCCATCAGGTAAAAATCGGCTTCCTGTGCCAAAGCACGGGCAATGAATACCCGTTGCTGTTGTCCACCCGAAAGTTGTGAAATCTGCCTTTTGGCAAAATCGCTCATTCCCACCTTTTCCAGACATTCCATTGCTATTTTTCTGTCCGAACTGCGTACGTTGCGAAGCATTCCGATCTTGGCATAGCGTCCCATCAGCACTACATCGAGTGCCGACACCGGAAAATCCCAATCTACCGACTCCCGTTGGGGAACATAGCTTATACGGCTTCTTATTTCGTCCAGGTCTTTTCCGAATATTTTCACGTAACCACTCGACAACGGAATTAAACCCATTATGGATTTGAGCAAAGTGGATTTACCGGAACCATTCGGACCAATGATACCCGTAATGCTACCTTCGGGCAAACTAAAATCAACACCCCAAAGGGCAGGTTTGCTGGAATAACTTACGGTAAGGTCGTGTACTTCCAGTACAGGATTTTCAGATTGAATAATCATTTTATTTACTTTTTTAATGCGGTTACGATGGTGTTCACATTGTGTTTCACCATTCCGATGTAAGTGCCTTCGGGTGTGCCTTTTGCACCCATTGCATCTGAAAAGAGATTGCCTCCGATGGTCAGTTTTTTCCCTTTATTATTCACACCTTCCACCACAGCTTTGAGTGATTTGTCCGAAACGGAACTTTCCACAAATACTGCGGGAATATCATTTTTGATGATGTAATTGACTAAATCGGTCACATCCCGCAAACCTATTTCGGACATAGTGGATATACCTTGTAATCCTCTAACCTCAATTCCATAAGCCTTTCCGAAATAGCTGAATGCATCGTGTGCGGTAATCAGCACCCTTCTGTTTTTTGGAATGGTTGATATTTCTTTTTTTACCCATTGGTCAAGTTCGTCCAATTCTTTCAGGTATCTATCCGCATTTTGCTGATAATAAGCGGTGTTTTCTGGGTTAAGTTTCATCAGGCTTCTTAAAGTTACTTCCGCAGCCTCTTTCCAAAGTACCACATCAAACCAGATATGTGGATCATAGGTACTCTCGGAAACCTTTAATACTTTGGATACTGTGATAGAATCTCCCAATGCAATCACAGGTTTTACGTGTGTTTGCTTTTCTAATATTTCTCCCATTTTACCTTCCAGATGCAGACCGTTATAAAAGATATAATCTGCATCCATTATTTTTTTTAGGTCGCCCTGACTGGCTTTGTACAGGTGAGGATCTACTCCGGGTTGCATAATGGCTTCAACTGTTGCAGAATCGCCGGCTATGTTCTCTACTATATCGGCTATCATTCCTGTTGTAGTCACAATGTAGGGTTTTCCTTTTGTTGCAGATTTTTTGGAATCCTCACAGGAAATGATGGTAACCAACAAAGTAAAAATGCTTAAATAATATGCGTATTTCTTCATCTATCTGATTTTTAGACTCAATTCTTTAAACTAAAATTTAGACAAAGTTAATAAAAAAGTTAGACTGATATAACAATTAGGTGCTAATATTCTATATTTGCTATTCATAAAATCAATTCCCCAGACTCTGTTTCAAGAGTTGTTCAATTATAATATGCTGATACTATATGGAAGAAAAAAACGAATTGACAACTGCCGAAAAAACGTATCTGTTAAAGATGTATCGGGTTTTAGCAACAGATAGCAAGCGTATTTCCACCTCACAAATGGCAAAACTGCTCGAAGTAAAAGCTCCCTCTGCTACCGATATGCTGAAAAGACTGGCTGCAAGGGGCTTGGTATCGTACAGCAAATATTATGGCTGTGAAATGACGGAGGAAGGCATCCGAATAGCTTCAGTTATTTCGAGGCAACTAACATTGACACGAAAATTTCTAATTCAAAAACTGGATATGAATGAAGAGGACAGCCAGCGTATTGCAGAAAAAATAATTACGCTGAATGAACCTGTATTATTTAAAAAGATAAAGCGAGCACTAATTCTTTACAAAAGATAGATTAAAGGGATATTTAGCCCCATCCGAACCAACGTTTCTTTTTTACATTTCTGTAATTGATATGTGCATCTTTATTCTTCAACTGATGGGCATAGTCGCCGCTTTCAGGGTGCAATGTCTGCCAGATAACATCCCATCCTAAAAAGCCGCCTACATTTCTGTCGTCTATAAAAATGTCGGCATTAATCTTTCGGCTGAAATCTCCCTCGACTGTTTCTCCGGGAAAGTTTTCATTGACAGCATAAAATACCATTCCGTTTTGCCTGCAAAACTCAACTGCTTCCTCCAGCTCTTTTCCTTTTCTGTATGTCCACAATATCAACCGGTGTCCTTTTGACTGGAATGCTTTTAGCGTAGCAAATGCAAACATCATTTCGTTACCGATGACGGGGTATTTATGCTCTACAATAGTACCGTCAAAGTCAACGGCGATTACTTTTCCTTTCGTGTCAATAAGGTTCATTTCTTGCTGTATTTTGCTCTAAGTTTTATTTTTTCCGTTTCCCGCTCAATTAGCAGACGGGCTATTGTATGTCCTGAAGACTGCTTTCCTGCATCCAGTGCCAGTGCACTTTTTACATTATCTTCAGAAACATCTATGCGGTACAGGATGCTCAGCAACCTGTTGAAGTCCGATTGTATCAGATGGTTTAAGTAAAATACCAATGCTTCAAACTGTTCCTCTTGGGAATGCTTCGCAGAAACTTCATCAATCTGAAGTTTATCGGCAATTAAAAGGATTGGATAATCGTTTTTTGTCATTTTTTGTCTTTGATAAATTTATAGGTTCTTGACGGGCAGTCAAACTGCTTCAATTTCATTTCAGTACCATCAAAAAAACCGAATGTGAAGTGCTGTATCCAATCTCCGAGGTTGATGTATTCAGATCTGGTATTGAGCTTTACCTGTAAAGGAAGATGCCTGTGTCCGAAAACAAAATAATCGTAATGTTCCATTTCCAGTTTTCTTTTTGCATACTGAACCAGCCATTCCTTTTCTTCTCCAAGAAACTTTACATCTTCGTTGCCTGAAATGAGCTTGTTCTTTACGGACAGGTATTGAGCTAATCGAACGCCTATATCGGGGTGCAACCAGCGAAACAATCTGATGCAGAACGGATTTGTAAATACTTTCTTCAAGCGTTTATATCCTTTGTCATAGGGACCCAAACCATCTCCGTGACCGATGAAAAAACGTTTTCCGTTAATAATAAATATTTCCGGTTTATGAAAAACTGGAATGTTAAGCTCTTTTTCAAAGTAACCGTCCATCCACATATCGTGGTTGCCCGCAAAAAAATATACAGGTATGCCACTGTCAGTTATTTCTGCCATCTTTCCGAGCAACCTTACAAAGCCTTTTGGAATGACCGTTTTGTACTCAAACCAGAAATCAAATATATCCCCCAACAGGAAAACAGCTCCTGCATCATTTTTTACAGTATCCAGCCAGTCAACAAAAAACAGTTCCCTCCGGCGGCTTTCCTCATAAGATGGTGCTCCCAGGTGAATATCCGAAGCAAAATATATCTTTTTGCCATTTCCTAAAATGATGTGACGGTATCCTGTTTTCAAACATTGTTCTTTTTTAAACTACCGTTTTGGGTTGTATGTATAAACTCTTGCCCAGCTTCACGGCATTCATCTGATCGTCCAAAGCATAGGTTAACGGCTCGCCGGTTGCGATTTCCCTTTGTAAGATTTCTTCAGGTGAAAGATGTTCCAGGTACATTATTAAAGCTCTCAAACTGTTTCCGTGTGCAACAATGAGTACATTTTTATGCTGCTGCAACTGTGGCTGTACGAAGTTTTCAAAATACGGTATTACACGGTCGTAAGTGTCCTTTAGGCTTTCTCCGCCGGGCGGGGCTATATCAAAAGAACGCCGCCATATATGTATCTGCTCGGCTCCGTATTTTTCGGCTGTTTCGGCTTTGTTAAGCCCTTCAAGCATTCCGTAGGAACGTTCGTTCAATGCACCGTCGATAATAACGGGCATATCTGTTTTACCTGTTTCATTCAGAATAATTTTTAAGGTATGCTGTGCCCTGATGAGCTTTGATGTAAACGCCACATCTACTGTTTCATCTTTTAAAGCTATTCCTGCCTGTTTGGCTTCCTGTTCCCCAAGTTCCGTGATGTCCACATCCTGCCAACCCGTAAAGCGGTTTTCCAGATTCCATTGCGATTGCCCGTGTCGGACTAAAAATAATTTTGTCATAGTCTGTTTGATTTATTGATACTTAACTAATGCCTGCCCCTTTATTTCTTCATAAAAAGTTCCGTTTTCATACACAAGATGCCCGTTTACAAATGTGTGGGTACCCTTGATTGAAATACAGTTCCCTCCATTGGCGACCAGCCACATTTATACAAAGTATTATCTCTGCTAACTTTCCACTTGCTGTCCATATCCACTATCACCATATCTGCGGCATAACCTTCCCTGATAAAGCCCCTGTCTTTGATCTGATAAAGAATAGCAGGGTTGTGGCACATTTTCTCGGCAATTTTTTCTATCGGGATAATTCCCTGCATATAAAATTCCAGCATAATGTTCAGCGAATGCTGCACCATTGGAGCACCTGACACTGCGGTAAAATAGTTGCCATCTTTATCTTCAAGTGTGTGCGGTGCGTGATCGGTGGTAATCAGATCAATGTGGTCATCCAAAAGAGCTTGCATCAAGCCTTTCCTGTCATTTTCAGATTTTATAGCTGGATTCCATTTTATCAATGCCCCTAAACGGTCATAATCCTTTTCCGAAAACCACAGGTGCTGTACGCAGACTTCGGTCGTGATTTTCTTGTCTTTCAGAGGGATGTCATTTCGGAACAAGCGTGCTTCTGCCGATGTGCTCAAATGCAGGATATGAAGGTGTGCTTTGTATCTCTCTGCCAATGCGATAAAATCTTTGGTGGCTTCTATACAGGCGTTTTCACTTCGTATGAGTGGGTGCAGATGAAAAGGGATCTGTTCTCCATACTGCTGTTTATACACTTCTTCGTTTGAAGCAACGATGGTTTCCTTTTCGGCGTGTACGGCAATGATACATTTGCAGTTGGCAAACAACTTGTCCATTACCTGCGGATTATCTGCAAGCAAATTCCCTTTCTTTGTAAAATACAAGCCGTCGTCTGACACCGCTAAAAACTGTGCGATATCCATCTGAATTATATCATCAATATTATCTGCATTCACGCCCATAAAAAAGCCGAAGTTTGCCAGGGATTTACTTTGTGCTATTCGGTATTTTTCTTTCCAAATGTCCAGCGTAAGCACATTGGGTTTCGTGTTGGGCATATCAATAAAAGAGGTTACGCCACCAGCAATTGCTGCCTTACTCTCGGTGTAGAGGTCTGCCTTGTGCGTAAGCCCCGGATCACGGAAATGAACCTGTGCATCAATAATGCCCGGTAACAGATATTTACCGTTGCCGTCAATGGTTTTTATATCAGGAAAGGCAGTTGCAGAACCTATCTTTTGGATTATTCCATTTTCAATGAGTAAGTCAGCAATAGTAATCTGACCTTCATTGACAATACTTATATTTTTTATTATCGTTGGCTGCACAGTCTTAATCTTCTATAAATTCCATATTCCGTTGGCTTCCGTCAATATTACCGGTGCACCATCCGTCACGACAATGGTATGTTCGTGCTGGGCTACATAGCCTCCTTTGTTTCCTACCAGTGTCCATTCGTCCAGTTTTGGGTTATCCAATACGGCTAATGTTGAATGCGTAGCTATGAAGGTTTCCACTGCAACGACCGAATTTTTCCTGAAACGGCTGAAATTCATTTGATCCCGATAATTGGGTATGGACGGCTCTTCGTGCAGTTTTTTTCCAATGCCGTGTCCAGTAAGGTTGTGTATCACTTTGTAGCCCCGTTTATCGGCTTCCTTTTCTATGATATACCCTACGTCTTTTATCCGTACACCTCCTTTGATATTACTAATGGCTTTCTTCAATATCTGCTTGGATGCCTCTACAAGGGAATTGTGATTATGAATATCTTGTCCCAATACAAATGAGCCTCCGTTATCCGCCCAAAAGCCATTCATTTCGGCAGATACATCTACGTTCACCAGATCACCGTCTTTTAATATTTTTGATGCTGAAGGGATACCGTGTGCCACTTCGTGGTTGACACAGATACAGGTACAGCCCGGAAATTTATAGGTGGAGTATGGAGCTGATTTAGCCCCGAAGCTGTAAAGCATCCGTGCTCCGAAATCATCCAGCTCTTTGGTGGACATTCCCGGCTTTGCGTAGCTCTGCATCGCCCTTAAAGTAAGGGCAACCGCTTTGCTAACCGCCTGCATCCCGATCATATCGGTTTCTGCTGTTATTGACATAACTTATTGTGTTAATGGTAAAAATTTATAGTCGATAGTGAACCATTCACTATCAGCTTCCGCAAGCGATACATTCCTCCGGATTGTCCAGCGAGCAGGAAATATCTGCCTGTTTCTCTTCTGCCGATTGCACGCTTTCTACAGTAAATTTGATAGCGTCTGCCGCCGCTTTGGTACGCAGGTAGTACATTCCTGTTTTCAGACCGCTTTTCCAGGCGTGAAAGTGCATTGAGGTGAGCTTCGCCATATTCGGTTCCGCCATAAACAGGTTCAGTGACTGTGACTGGCAGATAAACGCACCCCGGTCTGCTGCCATATCCACAATGGTTTTCTGCTTGATCTCCCATACCGTTTTGTATAGCTCTTTTAAATCATCCGGAATTTCGGCGATGTTCTGTACCGAACCATTTTCGGCTATCAGCTTGTTTTTCATTGCAGGACTCCACAGCCCAAGTCCTGTAAGGTCATTAAGCAGATGTTTGTTCACCACGACAAATTCACCTGAAAGTACACGCCTGTTGTACACGTTGCTGGTATAGGGTTCAAAGCATTCGTTGTTGCCCAATATCTGCGAGGTAGAAGCCGTTGGCATTGGGGCAAGCAACAACGAATTGCGTACGCCAAATTCCATTACTTCTCTCCGCAATCTGTTCCAGTCCCAACGTTCCGAAGCTGTTACGTTCCAAAGGTCAAATTGGAATTTGCCTTCGGACAAAGGCGAACCTTTGAAGCTCTCGTAAGCACCTTGCTCTTTTGCCAATTCCATAGAGGCTTCCATTGCGGCAAAGTATATGGTTTCAAAAATGTCGATATTCAATTGCTTGGCTTCTTCACTTTCAAATGGCAACCGCAACAGGATAAATACATCTGCCAATCCTTGTACACCCAAACCTATCGGACGGTGTTTGAAATTGGAGTTTTCGGTTTCGGGTACGGGATAGTAATTGCCGTCTATGACTTTATTCAGATTTCGGGTAACGATTTTAGTTACCTCATACAGTTTCTGAAAGTCAAAACCATTTTCGGAAACATAGCGAGACAATGCCAGCGATGCGAGGTTGCACACGGCTACCTCATCTGCATTGGTGTACTCCATTATTTCCGTACACAGGTTGGAACTGCGGATGACACCGATATTCTTCTGGTTGGATTTTTCATTGACGGCATCTTTATAGCACATATAGGGCGTACCTGTTTCAATCTGGGCTTCCAAGATGGCATTCCAAAGTTCACGGGCTTTTACCTGTTTTCGGTATTTCCCTTCAGCTTCATAATGCTCATAAAGTTCTTCAAAGGCATTGCCGTACACATCGTATAATCCGGGCGTTTCATTGGGGTCGAACAAAGACCAGTCGGCATTGGCTTCAACACGCTTCATAAAGAGGTCGGGTATCCACAGTGCAGGAAACAGATCCCTTGCCCGCATTTCTTCCTTGCCGTGGTTTTTGCGGAGGTCGAGAAAGTCAAAAATATCGGCGTGCCACGGTTCCAGATAGACCGCAATCGCTCCTTTGCGTTTGCCGCCGCCCTGATCCACGTACCGTGCCGTATCGTTAAACACACGGAGCATCGGGATAATGCCGTTGGAAATACCACCCGTTCCTTTGATATAGCTGCCTGTTGCCCTTACATTGTGAATGCTCAGACCGATGCCTCCGGCAGACTGTGAAATCAGAGCACAACGTTTCAAAGTATCAAAAATTCCTGCAATGCTGTCCTCGGTCATACTCAAAAGGAAACAGGAAGACATCTGCGGTTTGGGTGTGCCAGCATTGAACAACGTGGGCGTGGCGTGGATAAACCATTTCTCGCTCATCAGGTTGTAGGTTTCTATGGCAGCTTTGATATCCTCTTTGTGAATGCCGATGGCTACACGCATAAAAAGATGCTGCGGGCGTTCGGTTACTTTGCCATTGGTTCGGATAAGGTAGGAACGTTCGAGTGTCTTAAATCCGAAGTAATCAAAATTGTAATCCCGGTCGTAAATGATGCTGCTGTCGATCTCATCGGCATTTTTGCGAATGATGTCGTACACTTCTTTTGATAACAGCGGTGCGTGGCTATCCGTTATCGGATCTTTGTATTCATACAGCAGTTTAACCGTTTTAGAAAATGACTTTAAAGTATTTTTATGCAGGTTACTCACGGCAATACGGGCAGCAAGAACTGCAAAATCGGGGTGTACCGTGGTATAGGCAGCCGCAGTTTCGGCGGCAAGATTGTCCAGCTCGGTAGTGGTTACATTATCATAAATGCCCTGGATAACCTTTTTGGCTATCTCGATAACATCTTTTTCTGTTACAGAAAGCCCGTACACCAATTTATGTACCCTTGCCGTTATCTTGTCGAAATGTACGGCTTCCTGTTTTCCGTTTCTTTTTATTACATACATTGAGTTGCGTTGAATTATGTTGTTACCTAAATTTCATTTTATAGTGCGTGTTTACCTTGCCTTTGAGTACCTGTTTTAATTTGGCTTCCATCAGCTTTTTACTCAAAGGCTTTACACGGTCTATATAAAGTATGCCCTGCGTATGGTCGTATTCGTGCAGGATGACACGGGCGGTCATTCCGTTGAATGTTTTTCTGACGGTTTCAAAATCCTGATTTTGATATTGCAGTTCCACCGACCACGAGCGGATTACTTTTCCAGAAAGAAAGGGCAGGCTCAAACAGCCTTCGGTTTCTTCCCATTTGTTTTCAGAAAGACGAATGATTTCGGCATTGATAAAAACTTCCCTTATGCCGGTATCGCCTTCTGTAAAAATTGCTTTGCGTTCGGCTTCATCCATATTATCATACAAAACCTTGCTGTCTGCTACGAAGAGTTGGAGTGATTTTCCGATTTGCGGTGCAGCCAATCCGCATCCCTGGGCTTGCTCCATTGTTTCCCACATATCGGCAATAAGCTGATGGAAGTCAGGAAAGTCTTTCCCGACTTTCTCTGCCTCGGTTTTCAATACCGTATTTCCATATCCGTAAACCGCTAATTTCATTTTTATATATACTGTTAAAAATCCTCATCCAGTGAAAAGCTGTTATTTTCTTTTGCTCCCTGTGCTACGCCTGTCTTCTGATATTCACCCACACGGCGTTCAAAGAAGTTGGTTTTGCCCTGCAAGGAAATGAGTTCCATAAAGTCGAACGGATTGGTCGCATTCCAAACTTTTTTACAGCCCAATGCAACAAGCAATCTGTCCGCTACAAATTCGATGTACTGGCACATCAGCTCTGCGTTCATACCGATCAATCGAACGGGCAAGGCATCGGTCACAAACTCTTTCTCAATGGCTACCGCATCTACGATGATTTCCCTTACGGTTGCTTCCGGCAATTTGTTTTGCATATGATTGGTATAGAGCAGACAGGCAAAATCACAATGCAATCCTTCGTCACGGCTGATAAGCTCATTGGAAAAGGTCAACCCCGGCATCAATCCCCGCTTTTTCAGCCAGAAAATGGAGCAGAAGCTACCTGAAAAGAAAATGCCCTCCACCGCAGCAAAAGCGATCAATCGCTCGGCAAAGTTTTCGCTCTCAATCCATCGTAAAGCCCAATCTGCCTTTTTTCCTACGCAGGGTATAGTTTCAATAGCGTGTAACAGGTAATCTTTTTCCTTTGGGTCTTTTACATAGGTGTCAATCAATAATGAGTACATCTCTGAATGGATGTTCTCTATCATAATCTGGAAGCCGTAAAAGCAGCGTGCTTCTGGATATTGTACTTCCTGTATGAAATTGACCGCAAGGTTTTCATTCACAATACCGTCACTTGCTGCAAAAAATGCGAGCACGTGCGATATAAAATAGCGTTCGTCTTTGTTCAGCTTGTTTTGCCAATCATTCATATCCGGCGACAAATCCACCTCTTCGGCAGTCCAAAAGCTGGCTTCAGCTTTTTTGTAAAACTGCCAGATGTCATCGTGCTGAATGGGAAAGATTACAAAACGGTCTTTGTTATCTTGTAATAGTGGTTCAATCATTCCTGCTCATTCTTCTGACAAATTCATACAACAGACGTACAGGTACAGCAGTAGCCCCGCTTTGTCTGTAACCTTTAGCTTCTTTGACAAATGCTGCTCCTGCAATGTCCAGATGTACCCACGGATAATCCGTAAAATGTTCAAGGAAAATAGATGATGTACTTACTCCGCCAATCGGACCGCCAAGATTGCTCATATCGGCAATCGAAGATTTTAATAAGTCTTTGTATTCTTTCCAAAGAGGCAATTGTAGTAGGCGTTCGTAAACCTGTTCGCCGACTTCTCTTAGTTCATCTATTTTCTCCTGATTGTTTCCCAATACGGCTATGCCGAACGAACCCGTAATGGCAGCCGAAGCTCCTGTTAAAGTTGCCATATCAATGACCAGTTCCGGCTCAAATCTTTTGGCATAGGTCAAAGCATCTGCCAAGACCAAACGCCCTTCGGCATCGGTATTCTGCACCTCAACTGTTGTACCGTCCATCATCGTAATCACATCATCTACCACCAAAGCATTGGCTGAAATTTTATTGTCT
Source organism: Sphingobacterium psychroaquaticum (assembly GCF_900177625.1). Lineage (GTDB taxonomy): Bacteria > Bacteroidota > Bacteroidia > Sphingobacteriales > Sphingobacteriaceae > Sphingobacterium > Sphingobacterium psychroaquaticum. Next base: position 453,519 of record NZ_FXAU01000002.1, on the reverse strand, counting down.
GTGGCAGGCACAAGACCAATTACGTGATAAGGCAGTTTGTTTCCGGCAATAGCAGCCACTGTTCCTAAAACGGCTGCTCCACCTGCCATATCGCATTTCATTGTAAGCATATTGCCACTGATTTTTAGCGAATAACCACCTGTATCGAACATCACGCCTTTGCCCACCAATACCAATGGCTTTTCATTAAAGGCATTTTCGGGCTTGTAATGGAAAATATTGAACGTAGGTGGTGTTTCCGAACCTTTGTTGACTGCCAACAAACCACCCATTTTCAGCTCCTGTATCTTTTCTTTGTGCAGGATTTCTGTTTCAAAACCGAACTGTTTTCCTACATCGGTGGCTACCTCGGAAAACCGCAGGGCATCCATATAGTTGACAGGTTCGTTCACTAAGGTTTTTGTCAGCGAAACGGCTTCTGCAAGCATTTTCAGTTCTTCAATCTTGACTTCGGGAAATGAACGCCTGCGGATATAAACCGCTATCGGTTGTACTTTCTTCTTTGCTTTGTATTTGTCAAAATCGTAGCTACTCAAAAGCATTCCTTCCAGAAAAGCATATCGCTGGTCTTCTGTAAGCTCATCCAATCCCCGCAGCCTTGCTGTCTGGCTTTGTTGCTTATTTAGGGAAGCATACACAGAGGCTCCCGCCAAGCGTAATGCTTCTTTTTCTCTGTCTGGTGCTACGGCGATAAAGTTTCGTTGTTCTCCAAGTGTGGTAATGACAGTCGTTTTGTTTTCAGAGAATGCCTTGTCTATATTTTGTGCTAATGAGCTTTGAAATTCAAATCGGTCTGCCTGCTCTTTGGTTACAATAAGTACAATGTTATCAGCCTCGTCGGGGACATCTTCTTTTTTTGCGTAGGGTATAAAGTTTATATATAAGTAATTATCCTGCATTTTGTTCTTTCAATTTTGCCGTTACCGTTTGTTGTCCGGGTGTCCAACCACAACCTGTCAATTCTTCTGTCTGCAAGGCATCCAATACACGGATTACTTCGCTTACATTTCTGCCTACATTCATCGGATATGCACTTACCCATTGGATAATTCCTTTTGGATCTATAATGAAAGTAGCACGGTAGGCTACCTTTTCGTTGCAGTCCAAAATGCCCATTTCTTCAGCTAATGATTTGGAAGTGTCTGCCAGCATTGGAATGGTAAGGTTTGCCAAGCCAGGGTGATTTTGTCGCCATCCTAAATGGACAAATTCGGTGTCGGTGGATGCACCTATTACTACTGCATTACGTTCTGCAAATGCTGCGTTGCTGTTGTCGAACTCGATGATCTCGGTTGGACAAACGAATGTAAAATCCTTTGGCCACCAGAACAGCACGGTCCATTTTCCCTGCTGTGATGCGTGCCCTTGGTTAATATCCGTAATTTCAATTCCGTTATCGGTGGTCACTACGGCTTTCTTTACAAAATCAGGTAGCTTATCGCCAATGGATAGTATCCCTTTCTGTACCAATTGCATCTGCTGATTGTTCATTAATTTCTTTACTGAATTGCACATAATCTTTAATCTATTTTTATTAAATTGTTTTCTACTAATTGTTCTTTAAGCGTTCTGAATAGCTGCTCCTGCTTTACTTTTCCGGAGTTGGTTTTTTCTGCAAACCGTACGTAACTGAGGGTGGCTCTTTTCAGTTCCGATTGTATCTCATCCATATTCAGTTCTTTATTACCTGCCAGATGCAAGAGGTAATAGACCGTCCGTTTGAGCATATTTTCAGCTTCTTCAAGCTTTCCCAATTCCTCATAGGTGTTTGCGAGGTTATTGCAGGAAATGATGTACACCTGTATGAACGGGATTTTCAAACGGATGCAATCCGGAATATGATTATTCAGTACTTCTGCCCTGTACAGAGCATCTTTGTAACCGGATAGTGCTTTTTCAAAATCTCCTTTATTAAAAAGTTCATTGTTGGCGACGGTTAACGCTTGCCAATATCGTTCTATGTGGCTCATACAGGTATCACTCATTTATTTTAAATTTTGATTGGCAAAATCCCAGTTTACGATTTCCCAAAATCCTTCTACGAACTTTGGACGGGCATTTCGGTAGTCTATATAATAGGCGTGCTCCCAAACATCCAGCGTAAGGATTGGTTTTTTGTTTTCGGTCAGTGGCGTGTGTGCATCTTTCATCGGCACTATTTCCAGTATGCCCTGTTCATTCTGAGCAAGCCAAGCCCACCCGCAGCCGAATAGCTTCACGGCTGTTTCAGAAAATGTGTTTTTAAACGTTTCAAAACTGCCAAAATCACGAGTTATAAACTCTGCAATTTTCCCATCGGGTGCTTTTCCGCCATTCGGAGAAAGGCAGTGCCAGAAAAAACTGTGGTTCCAGTGCTGGGCAGCGTTGTTAAATAACGGGGCGTTGTTTTCCGCAAACCCTTTTTGGATAATTTCCTCAATGGATGCACTTTCCAATGGGGTGTCCTTTACCAAGCCTGAAAGGTTATTGACATAGGTAGCGTGGTGCTTGCCGTAATGGTAATCAAACGTTTCCTCCGTAATAATCGGGTTAAGTGCGTTTTTGTCGTACGGAAGTTCCGGTAATGCTTGTGTAATTCTCATCTCTTATTGTTCTTTAGTTTTAAAATTTTTATTGCCCGCTTTAATTGACTGACGTGGCTCAATTCCTCGGTAGCTTTCTTCATATTGTTCTGCATAAGGTTACTATCTCTGATATGTCTTTCAAGATACCTTTGGTTCTCTTCTAATAATTTTATCACGTAGTCCATAGTCTGAATTTCTATAAATTAGATTAGCAAAAATAATAAGTTAGAATGACCTAACAAAATAATTAGACAAATTGTTTTTAGACATTAGAAATATACAAAAGCAAAAAGCCGAAGTTTTTATAGCTTCGGCTTACACTTTTGTAGTTTCATTTAGTATGTATATTGTTAGTTAATCCTTTTGCACCAAATGCTGTAAATCGGGGTCATTTTTAATCCGCTCCAATTCACTTTCAACGATGTTCAGAATATCAGTTTTTATATTGCGGTAGTTACTTTCAATTTCTTGCTTCATTTTGTTCTCGCCTTGCTCATTTACAAAGGATAAAATTTCCGGAATATTTTGGTAGGCTTTGGTTTCTGCGGCTACTTTCTCATTATCCACTACGATTTCAGCGTGGAAAATCTTTTGATCAATGCGTTCATCGAAGTTATCCGATACAGATCCAACAAACATACCCTGTGTAAGTGTTGAAATTTTGGAAGCCGGGATAAGACTGTCTAATTGTGTGGATATGGAGGTTGATTTATCATTACGATTGATGGTCATACTTTGGCGTTTCTGCAACACTTTTCCAAAACGTTCCGATAAGCTTTTGGCAGTTTCGCCTACAACCTGTCCACTGAAAATATTGCCTACAGTGTTCTGAATAACCTTGCTTTCCTTATCGCCGTAATCACGCGTTAATTGCGAAAAGTCCTGAAAGCCCAAGCAAACCGCCACCTTATTACTTCTCGCAGTTGCGATGAGATTATCCAGCCCCCTAAAATAAATTGTGGGCAGCTCATCGATGATTACCGAGCTTTTCAATTGCCCTTTTTTATTGATGAGCTTTACAATTCGGGAATTGTACAAACCCAAAGCTGCGGAGTAGATATTTTGGCGGTCTGGATTGTTACCTACACATAATATCTTTGGTTCTTTTGGGTTGTTGATGTCCAATGAAAAATCATCGCCTGTCATAACCCAATACAACTGAGGGCTAATCATTCTTGATAATGGAATTTTAGCCGATGCAATCTGCCCCTGTAATTGGTCTTGTGCTCCGCCTTGCCACGCATCCATAAAGGGTGACAAATAATTTTCTAAATCAGGATAGGACGTTAATATAGTGAAGACATCCGAGTACTTTTTATTCAATAATTCAATAGCGTGTGGGAATGTACAATACTTGCCGTTTTCGTAGATTTTCAGATACCAAATAATGGCGGCTAACAGGATAATCGGACTTTCTACGAAAAAATCCCCCTGCTTCTGTATCCACGACCTGTTAAGGTTCAACATTATCGTATAAGCCGCTTCATAAGCATCGGATATGTCCGTCATAAAGTCGGGATTAAGTGGATTACAACGGTGGCTCTTGCGTGGGTCGTCAAAGTTTATAACATAGAATTTCGGCTGTACCTTATACTTATCCCTGTTCTTCAGTAGGTGATTGTAAGCAATCGTTGAAAGGTCGTCAAACTTAAAATCGTATATATACATACTGAAACCTTTCTCAATCTGCTGCTTAATGTAGTTGTTCACGATAGCATACGATTTACCGGAACCAGGAGTACCCAATACGATTGATGCCCTGAAAGGATTTACAATATTTATCCACCCGTTGTTCCATTTGCCTTTGTAGTAAAATTTGGTGGGCAGGTTAACGGAATATTCATTTTCCATCAGCTTTGTTTCCTGTTGAAAGCTCTCGTTCTCGTTGTTGAAAACATCGTCCATTAAGTTGGTACGAAGCAAGCGGCTCATCCATACGCCCGCCATCAGCAAAGCAATATAACCTAACGAGATAGTAAGGATATACAGAAATGTGCCTATTACCGGAGATAGCTTTAACAACGGCGTGTTCAGAAAGAACAGCACAAAACCAACGCCCAAAGCCACGTAGATTTTAGCCCAGGTTATCTTCTCATTCTTTACGCCTTTCGTTCCCAAACAACTCAAAGCAAGCAAAACCAAAGCGAACGCCTTGGTATAAAGGGTATGTGAAAACAAGCCCGCCGTCCGGTCGAAATTGCCTAATATCTTGTTGATTATTTCCAACGTCCAACCACGTTCTAAAAAGAACCCGTAGCAGAACCAATAAAGGTGCATCAGCACCAAAAGAATACTGACTGCCCGCATAAAAGCCATTATTTTGGCTAAACCTCTTAAATCGTCTTCTCCCTGCATTCTTTTTTAGTTTTAATGTTCGGGCGTGAATTTAAAGGCTCTACACAGCGGCTATAAGAATGTGGCAGTCAATGGCGGTGCGTGGCAGTGTTTGGCGAAGTGATAAGAGTTGTAGCTTCTATGATCCTTTTGTATCGTAACATTTATGAAGCATCCAAATAAAAAATACTTTTAGTTGCTCTTCTGTTTTCTGTCCGTCAGCAACATTTTTTGTCCTGCTGAATTGGTGGACAAGGAACACTTCCGTAACTACAATAAACACAACAGTCTCCTTGTTTTGGTTTAAGAACTTGTTTGCATTTTTCACATTCGTAGAAATATTGGCAAGCGTCTGTCGGCATTGTTTCTTCTTTCTTGTGTCCGCAGTTGGGGCAAGTAATTGTTGATTGCAATATGATTTCCATTTGGTTTTATTTTTTGTCGGTTACAGAATATCCTGTTGAGTTAATTGCTTTTTCGACCTCAGAAATATTCGTTTTTGAGTTGTCAAATTCCACGATTGCGTTTCCTTTTTCGTATGAGGCGTTTGAACTTATTATTCCTGTCAATTTATTTACTTCGTGATTTACGTGTTCGCCACAACTTGCACAAGTCATTCCGCTAATCGTAAATTCTACTTTTTGAATATTGGATTTGTCCACCGCTATAATTTGCTTTTCTGTCTTTGGGTAGAAAATGCTTGAGTAGTATGGAAAGGCAAGCATTACGATTGCAAATGCTGTTACAATTCCTAAAAACATTTTTGACTGAATGAATTTTGGTTTTTCTTCTGTCTCACAATTGCAATCTATCTGCTTTTTGGGTTTCAACTTTTGATACCAAGCAAAACCAAGAACCAAAATTGTCAACCCGATAAAATAGGGTCGAAAAGGTTCAAGCCAAGAAAAAGTGGAAGCAAGACCGCTTGTTCCTGCAATAAGAGCCAATACTGGTGTGATGCAACAAAGAGAAGCTGCAATTGTAGTCAAAAGTCCTGCACCAATTAATTTTTTGTCAGTTTTCATATTGTTTCTAATATTTTGTTTTCGTCAAGTATTTTGAAAAATGGTTTCAGCATTTTTTCATACTCTTTAGTCAGTGAGTGAAAAATAGTTTGAGCTTCTCGTTCGGTTTCAATAAGTTTTCTGTCTTTGAGTTTCCGCAAGTGTTGTGAAACCGCTGAAATTGTCATACCAAGAATATCACTTATATCACAAACACAAAGTCGTTTTTCTTCATAAAGTAGAAAGAGTATTTTCAGTCTTACATTGTTTCCCGCTAATTCAAGTCCGTTCGATAAATAGTCAAAAGAACCGTTGAGTTCTGAAACTCGGTCTTTACAGCGGTTTATTTGTTTAATGTCTGCTTGTTGTCGTATGCAAGAATTATTGTCCATAGCACAAAGATAGTCAATTTGTTTATTTAAGCAATTACTTAAATACAACTCAAATTCTTTCAGAATTATAAAGTGACAGCTCAATAAATCTTTTTAAAAACAGATTTTTAATTCCAAAATCTGACCTCTTACAGTCTTCTTTTTTTTTTCTTCTTCATTTTGTTAGCAAAATCCTGTTCCTCGTAATCATCGCCCTGTGCTTCGGGTAACAAACCGCCAAATGCCTCAATCAAACCGTCTTCGTTTTTTTCAGTAGTATTCAGGAAGTCGAACAAATGATGAGGTTCTTCCGCAGGAAGATCTGCATCATTTGATGTGGATGTTTTTGGAAGTTGTACGACAGGTTCTTTAATCTCCGGTTTGATATTATTGTTCCAATAATCATTAAAGGTATTGGCAGAAAGTTCCTTTGCTAAGCGTGAACCGTTCCAAACCGCCTTTGAATTGTGGTCTATGAAAGTGATACCATAAATACGACCTGTATCGTTCCGGCGGACCACTACATTAATGCCCTGTTCACTCAACTGCTTTTTAAAAGCCTGCTCATCATTTGTGGATTTCAGAGCAATAGAAATTGCAGCTTTTAGGGTCTGCTTACTTGGGTGGTCTTTTAAATCCTCTTTGCATTTTGCAAAATGCAGTTCCAAAGCCGGAAGCCCTGCATTTTTACCAAACAACGAAGCCTTGAACGGATGCCCGGCTCTTTCGCCTTTCTCGTTTAAAGGAATATATAATAAGCCTTGCCGCATTTTTCCCTGCAATTCGCCCTCCACTTTTTCGGTGGTAACATTAAACAGGGAAAGCAAGGCATTGTATTCGCCCAAAGTCTGAAACTTATAATAATTCGGTAGGTGGCGGACAACCGAAGCGATTTGGCTTTTCACATCGCCTGCCCGATAATCTACCGGACGGAAAATCTTGTCGTTCTGCTTGTGTTCTTTATCGGTTGCGGGTATCAAGCCGTGTTGTCTTTCCAGTTCACGGCACACATTCATAGACCGCATTTTCTCGAATTTGTCCGAAATCTTTTTGCCCTGCTCGTCCACGCAAACCGATACAATGTGTATATGGCTGCGGTCGATATCGGTATGTTTGAATACCACAAAAGGCTGTTCGCCGTAGCCCATTTCCCGCATATATTCTTCCGCCATTTGCCGAAACCTGTCATCGCTAACCTTATCTTTCGGGTCGGGATTGAGCGAAATATGCAACGTATGCTTTTCCGTATTGCGGTTGGCAATCAGGTAAGGTGCAAAAGATTGTGCTAATTGTGCAACAGTATATGCTCCAGTTGGCGTTTCGATTATCTTATTTGCGAACAGAATTTTCCCGTTTTCATTCTCTACTTTGAGCTGATTGTACGCCAATGCACCGTATAAATTCCCGCTTCTGCCAATCTTTGCTATCATCTGTACTGCTATTTTTTCAGGTTCTTTGCTTCAAATTCTTCGGTTATCTGAATGATTTTTTGGCATAGCATCGCCATTTCAGCCGTTTGTTTTTCCAATTTGTAAAGGAACGCTGCGGCTTTTTTCTCCGAAAAATTCTTGTACAACAGCTTTACAATCTGGTTATAGTTTACACCTATGGAGCGAAACTGGCTGTGAAAAGAAGTCAGTCGCATATAAAAATCAACTGTTCCTTTGTCAATTTTAACCGATTTCATTTCCTTACTAAACAGCAGGGAAATAATAAACTTTGCTTTATTGGGCATTCCCGATGCTTCAAAAAGCGATAAAAGTTTGGCGTTTTCTTCGTCTGTAAGGCGGAAAACGTGGCGATGGATGCTTGGGTCGGTCTTAGCTCTCCGTCCGCCCTTATTCTGTTTTTTGTTATTGTTCTCGTTCATCACTAATCCATTTTTAAATCCACACAAAACGCTGACTTCGGAAGACGTTTTTTAAGCTCCCAGCAGGGCAAGTTGTTTTGAGGCACTAACTCGGTTTCGAGTGCCTCAAAACACAACTTGCCGTGTTCTGTTGAACACAAAAATCCGCCCTGCGGGACGGATTGGATGTAACAGGGAAAAACGGATAGAAGCCGTTCCCGTTACCCTCCATTTTGTCAAAAGACTTTTGCATAAATCCGTTAATAAAAATCATTTTACAAAGTAAAGCCCTGTTTACGAAAGCATTGTACTGTATAGCAGTACCAAACACTGCCTTTGAACGCCAAACACTGCCACAGCTCAATCAGCGGTTAAATCAATCGCTTTATTTGCCGTAGAATTTTAGTGCAGGTAGTAAAAAATGTATCTAAACAAAGAAGAAAATCAGGTTTGCAAACAGATAGTTTGGAATAAAAGCATAAGGTTTTAAAAGCATAAAACAATAAAAGTGTAAAAGCATAAAAGCGGTAAAGCAATTTACCTGTTGCAAGTTTTTCCACTTGCCAAAGAATGTACCTAACAAGGCAAAAATGAAAGCAAATACCTGTGCAGGAAAGCACCCAAAAGGGAATGCAGGAATATATGAACGAGGTAATAATCAGATAAACCAATATTCAATCCTACAAAACAGATAAAGTGTGTAACAATAAATTTTTAAATAATGGAAACAACAAAGAAAACTTTAAAAATCAGCTTCTCCACCCAAAAGGGCGGTGTGGGAAAATCCACGATGACCACCTTGCTGGCAAGTGTGCTTCATTACCGTTTAGGTTTTAATGTACTGGTGATGGACTGCGACTTTCCACAACACAGCCTGACAAATATGCGTGAAAGGGATAAGAGAACCATAATGCAGAACGACTACCATAAAAAGGCAGCAATGAAGCAGTTTCAAACCATCAACAAAAAAGCGTACCCGATTATTAAATGCAAGGCTGAAACGGCTTTGGATAAAGCATCGGAATATACAAGCCAGTCGGCGGTTGAACCGGATGTGGTTTTCTTCGATCTGCCCGGAACAGCCAATACCAAAGGCGTACTGACTACCTTGAAAAAAATGGACTTTATCTTTTCGCCCATTACTGCCGATCGTTTGGTAGTGGAAAGTACATTGGGCTTTACCAAGGCCTTTCTCGGACTTCCCCAAACGGACGAGGGAAATCCCGAACAAGAGATGTGGCTATTTTGGAACCAAGTGGACGGGAGGGAAAGAACAGGATTGTACGCGGCATACCAAAATGTCATCAATGCACTGAATCTGCCCATAATGGAAACAAGGATAATGGACAGCAAACGTTTCCGAAAGGAAACAGACGACACAGGCAGTTATGTGTTCCGATCAAGTTTGCTGCCTGCTGAACCACAGTTGATGAAAGCAACGAAAATGGATTTGTTTGTCGAGGAATTTTTAAAAATCACTCATCTATAAAAACAGTAAAGTATGGCTTCAAATAACAAAAACAACGATTTTGAAAAGCCCAATGTTGATGAGGAATACCTTATGAACATCATAAGCGGCGATGAGCTTGTAGCTCCACCGAGCAATAACAAAAAGCAGGATGTACCAAAGGAAACCAAGCCAAGGGAAAAAGCCCGTAACAGTTCATCAAAAAAAGTGGACTATGAGGAAACGTTTTTGGTCAATCGGTTTCCATCGGGGCGTAACGGCAAGGTCGTTTACATACGCCCTGAATACCACGAAAGATTGCTCCGCATCGTTCAACTGACAAGGGAAGAAAGAACAACGCTCTACTCTTACATTGACAACATTCTCGAACATCATTTCAGGGAGTACCGTGAAGATATTACCGATTATTTCAACGAACATTTTAAACCTATTCTATAAGCTATGGAAATAGTAATTGTGATATGCCTACTCATAGTCATTGTCCTGCTATTGCAGGATAAAATTGTAATTCATAAAAGGTCGAAACAAGACCCTCCGCATAAAAAAGTCAACCCGAACTTACCCGATATTATGGGACAGCCCAAACCTGTAGAACGCCTTTCCCTGCCAAACACTGCCACTGAACGCCAAATTCAGGAAAACGAAATAAACCCTGCTAATTTAGACATTGAGTACGACGAAAATGAAAACGTAAGTGTTCAAATTCCGCAGGAAGAGCTGGACGAAGTTTTCAGAAATATGCCTGATTTGGATGAAGAGGAAGAAGAATGGAACAGGTACGGAATATCCGGTGGTGATAACGGTTTTGCCCAAGGGGTTACCTTTGAAGAACTAAGCTCCGTGGGGGTGTTGCTCCAAAAAGAAGAATTGGAACCAGCCCAAAAGGAAACAGCGATAGCGATAGTTCAAAAAATACAGGGAACTGAGTTATTCAACCTATTGGAAAATTCCATGGAAGATGCTTCCCGAAAAATAGCCGAGCTTTTGGATAGCACCCTTTCATCTGAAACGGAAGCCGGTTCTTCCACTTTGCGGAAAAGTGATTTGAGTGATTTTGACATTGGGGAGTTTGTGTAAAAAAATAGAAGATTTTAAATGAGCCTGAAATTTAGTTTTTCAGGCTCAATTTTTTCTCACTCATTTCGCCAACTTCAATATTCTGTATGCCCCCCTTGCCACAACTAAGAATACAATAGCTCCGATAATCAAATCGGGATAGCTTGAATTGAGCCAATGAACCAAAAGCCCTGCAACGATAACACCCGAATTGATAATAACATCGTTTGATGTAAAAATCATAGTTGCCTGTATGTGGGCTTCTTTGCTTTTGTTCTTTTGCAACAGGTAAAGACAAAATATATTTGCCATTAGTGCCAAAACAGAAACGATAATCATAGTTTGAAAATCGGGCATTTTTTCAAAGCCTAAAAAACGCCTGATAACTTCAACAAAACCAATAACAGCCAATAGGATTTGAAAGTACCCTGCAAATTTGGCGATGTTGTTTTTCCTTGCTATTGTTCCACCCACAGCGAATAAAGCCAAAGCATAAACGATACTGTCCGCAAGCATATCCAAACTATCAGCTACCAAACCCATTGAATTGGAAAAAATGCCAAACACCATTTCCAATCCAAAGAAAACGAAATTAATAATCAGTACAGTCCAAAGTAGTTTCCGTTGGTTATTATTTGTATCTGTTTCAAAAATTGCATTGCTTTCTTCAGTTGAAATCAATGTAGTATTCAGGTTTAGTGTTCCCAAAGCCGTTAAAATCGGGTCGGGATTTCCATTGTGATAAACGTTCAGCTTTCTGTTTGGAATATCAAACTCTAATGATTTTACCGTATCAAAGTTTTGCAGTTTCATACGGATTAACTGCTCCTCACTTGGGCAATCCATTTTTGTAATATTGAATATTGTTTTGTTCATCTTTTAAAGTTTAAATTTTATTCCTCCGTTAATTACAAATCCGTCCAATGGTGCATAAATATCTTTAAAAACAGGGTTGGTTATAGTACCTGTATAAATGTTATCAAAACGTGTCTGTCTTGTATCAAGGAAGTTTTCAAAGTTGATATATAAAGAAAATCTTTCCCAAATCTTTTCAGCCATAAAGCCACATGTCCAATAATCGTTTCCTATTGTTCCGTCATTGAGCTTTTGCGGACTGAAATAATAGGCTTCTAAACCAATCTTCCATTTATCCTCAATTTCATACATCAGTACAGAGTTAATACGGTGTTTTGGGGTTAATGGATTTTCGGTAGTTGTTCCGTTTTCAATCAATCGGGTATCGGTAAAGGTGTAGCCCAGAAACAGTTTCAAATCATCATATCCTATTTTTACGTTGGTTTCTGTTCCTTTAGTATGTATGTAGCCCGATGAATTGATGAACTGATAAAGATTAGCAGATGGATTTTGAAGCAACAAAGGATTATCCAGATAAGTATAAAAAAACAATTGGTTTATGCTGAATGTCCAATCATCGCCTATATTAGTACGGTAGTTGATGTCTGCATTTGCTCCGTAGCTCCTTTCTAATTTATTGGTTTTATCGTTAATAGGCATTACGTTTTGATATTGTATGCGTTCGCTTTCTTCGGTAAAAATGGTTGGTGTTTTGTAGCCAAATCCGCCCCCGACACGTGAAGTCAATCCATTTGCAATCTTAAACAATGCCGATACTCTTGGCAAAAAAACAGCTCCATAATCAATCACATAATCCGTCCTTAAACCTGCTTCCAATTGAAGCCAATCGGTAGCCTTAAAAGAATTTTGAACGAAAGCCCCGAATGTGGTATGAGTATAATCCCTCAACGGAAATGCAGTAATCTGTTTTTCTTTAAAATTATCAGTCCAAATATTAACGCCTGTTACCCATTCCGATTTTTCTTTGCTGTGCGTATAGCTTGCTTCCGTAAAAGTAGCGGTCTGCGTTCCCTCAAATTCGTAATTCGGAATAGCCGTATTGCGGTTAAAATAACTTACGCTGTTTTTGAATTGTACAAAACTGTTTTCGTTTACAGTATGGTCAAAAACAAATTGAGTGGAATAACGCTGTGTTTTGTTTTCTTCAAAATATTGATGGGTGTTATCTCCTTTGCCTTTGATGTAGAGCATATCGCCACCCAAACGGTTTTCAATGGTGGTATTGATACCAAAGTTCATTTTTGTTTTATCATTGAAGTAAACAAATAATTTAGGGTTCAGTACATACCTTTCAAATTGGGGAATGGCAGAAAGCCCGATTTGTGCAGGGTCGTAAGCTCCGTTGCGATTGTGCGAAGCAAATATTGTCGTTCCGATTTTCTTAAACTTCTGTCCGTAAAAACCGTTGATGTCTAAACCTCTGCCCGATGTTCCGTTTAAATGAAAGCGTAAATCCCTTTCTTCCGTTGGTGTTTTGGAAATCAGATTGACCAGACCTGCTATTGCTCCACCACCATACAGCGTGGAAGTTGAACCTTTGATAACTTCCACCTGCTTTAAGTCAAGGGGTGGGATTTGCAACAAACCTAACCCACTTGAAGCACCCGAATAAATCGGGAAACCGTCTTTTAAGATTTGCGTATATCGTCCGTCAAGCCCTTGAATACGAATACTTGCGTTGGCACTTGTGGGCGATGTGGTTTGTACATGAATACCTGTACTCTCACTCAAAAGCATACGAATATCCCCTGCTTTCATATTGCCTTTTTCGTCCAATTCTTCACCTCCGATAAATTCAATTCTTGTAGGGATATTTTGGATAGTTCTTGTACTTCTTGTTGATGAAATAACGATTTCTTCCAAATCTTCCGATTGTTCAGAAAGTAGGATTTCAATCGGGGTTGTATCTTTTAACGGAAAATTAAAGCTGTCGGTACGTTGGGCAAAACCAACATAACTAAATTGAATTTCCTGCAAACCGTTTGGAATACCTGTTAATATGATTTGTCCGTTTTCATCTGAAGTTGTTGCGATTGTAGTTCCCGTAACCTGTGCGGTTACGCCCATTAAAAGCTCTTTTTTTTCACTGTCTTTAATTACAGCTTTGAACGTATTTTGTGCATATACACAAAGGTTTAGTGCCATAAAAAATGACACAATAAGTATTTTTTTCATTGTAAAAATGATGCTTAATATGAATAAATGGATTATAGCGGTGCTAAGCACCGCAGGAAATAAACTGTGCTGAAAGCACTAGATATTAAACAAGCTGTGGGGGATGCCAAACGGAAAAGGGAAAATCAGAAACAGGCGGTGTTGGCATTGTTCCTAATTTTCTTTGCGGTTCTTTTACTGAATGTGTAACCGAAAAATGAAAAGTAATTAAAACAAATCCCGTACAGGTATTACAGCTAAAAAATGGCGAACAACAACCCTTATTGCAATCTTGGTCTTCCTGTCCGTTTTGTCCTTGCTCGGTTGTATGCTCCTGCATACATTTATCCTCAATAAAAGTCGGTACTGCTGATAACAGCAATACATAAACGGCTAATATTAAAGATATAAATTTCATTTTGCGAAGATAGTAAATAAACATTGTCCAATAAATATATATCCTCTTTTTTTCATCTCTATAACGCCACCCACCGCCAAACAATTCCACTGACTGCCACTTTCTTATAACGCTCTAATTTCTGAAACACCTTTGTCCCGAAAGCCCGCAAGGTGCGGGATAACAATAACAAATTAATGTGTTTCAGTTATGGAAAAACAGAGAAAAAAAGTTTTGCTGGCAGCCGTGGCTATGCTGTCAGGAATTGGTGCTTTCGCACAGGGAAACGGTACAGCAGGTATCAACGAGGCTACCCAAATGGTAACGTCTTATTTCGACCCCGCAACCCAATTAATCTACGCCATAGGTGCAGTAGTCGGGTTAATCGGAGGCGTTAAGGTGTACAACAAATTCAGTTCGGGCGACCCCGATACATCCAAAACTGCGGCAAGCTGGTTTGGTGCGTGTATCTTTTTAATCGTGGCAGCTACCATCCTGCGTTCATTCTTTCTTTAATCCTCTAGTTTATGAACAATTACAACATAAACAAAGGCATAGGAAGAACGGTGGAATTTAAGGGTCTGAAAGCACAATACCTGTTCATTTTCGCAGGTGGGCTGCTCGGCACGCTCATCTTCGTGATGATACTGTATATGGCAGGAATAAACTCTTACATCTGCCTGTTTCTCGGTGCTGGTGGTGCTTCGCTGATTGTATGGCAGACCTTTTCACTGAACAGGAAATATGGCGAGCACGGGCTAATGAAAATCGGGGCAGGAAAAAGACATCCCCGATACATCATTTGTCGCAAGCCTGTACACCGCTATTTAAAATTCACTCCTAAATCGAATGCCCTATGAGAAACGTTGCAAAGACAACAACGCTGGAAAACAAATTTCCTTTGTTGGCAGTAGAAAACAACTGCATCCTTTCCAAAGATGCGGACATTACCGCCTGCTTTGAGGTTCGTTTGCCGGAACTGTTTACGGTAGCATCGGCGGAATACGAAGCTATTCACTCCGCCTGGCATAAGGCTATCAAGACCTTGCCGGATTTTACGGTCATCCACAAACAGGATTGGTACATCAAAGAAAGCTATGCTCCCGATTTGGCAAAGGAAGACCAAAGTTTTTTGGCTAAATCCTACCAACGCCATTTTAATGAGCGACCATTTCTGAACCATTATTGTTACCTGTTCCTGACCAAGACCACTAAGGAAAGAATGCGTATGCAAAGCAACTTCAGTTCGCTTTGCAAAGGTACGCTCATACCAAAGGAAATCAGGAACAAGGAAACGATACACCGCTTTATGGAAGCCGTGGCACAGTTTGAGCGTATCGTGAACGATAGCGGTTTCATAACCCTGCAACGCCTTACCGAAGATGAAATCATCGGAACGGACGAAAAGCAGGGATTGTTGGAACAGTACCTAACCCTGTCAAGGGAAAGCGGAACACCGATGCAGGACATCGCACTCGGAACGGAAGAAGTCCGTATCGGAAACAAAAGGTTGAGCCTGCACACCTTGTCCGATACAGACGATTTGCCCGGAACGGTATCGGCTGATACCCGTTTTGAAAAGCTATCCACCGACCGGAGCGACTGCCGTTTGTCGTTCGCTGCTCCTGTGGGATTACTCCTTAGCTGTAACCATATCTACAACCAATATTTGTTTTTGGATAACAGCGAAGACAACCTGCAAAAGTTTGAAAAGTCTGCAAGGAATATGCACTCTTTGGCAAGGTATAGCAGGGCAAACCAAATCAACAAAGAGTGGATAGAAAAATACCTGAACGAAGCACATTCGTTCGGTCTTTCTTCCATAAGGGCACACTTCAACATTATGGCGTGGTCGGAAGACCCTGCGGAGCTGAAACAGTTAAAGAACGATTGCGGTAGTGCATTGGCATTGATGGAGTGTAAGCCTCGCCACAACACTACGGACGTAGCCACTTTGTTTTGGGCTGGAATGCCGGGCAATGCAGGCGATTTTCCGAGCGAGGAAAGTTTTTACACATTCATTGAGCCTGCTTTGTGCTTCTTCACGGAAGAAACCAACTACCACAATTCGCCCTCTCCGTTCGGTATCAAAATGGCTGACCGCCTGACCGGAAAGCCTATCCATTTGGATATATCGGATTTGCCAATGAAGCGTGGGATTATCACGAACCGCAACAAATTCATTTTGGGGCCATCGGGTTCGGGAAAATCGTTCTTCACAAATCATATGGTAAGGCAATACTACGAACAGGGTGCTCACGTCCTGTTGGTGGATACAGGGAATAGTTATCAGGGCTTATGCGAACTCATCAAAGGAAAGACCAAAGGCGAAGACGGCGTGTATTTTACATACACCGAAGACAATCCCATTGCCTTTAACCCTTTCTATACCGATGATGGCGTGTTCGACATTGAGAAGCGTGAAAGTGTCAAGACTTTAATACTGACACTCTGGAAACGTGATGATGAACCGCCAACCCGTTCTGAAGAGGTTGCTCTTTCCAATGCCGTAAGCGGCTATATCGAACGTATCAAAACGGACGATGTTTACCCATCATTTAACGGTTTCTATGAGTATGTACGGGGCGATTACCGCAAGGTACTCGAAGAAAAACAGGTAAGGGAAAAAGACTTTGACATAGCAAATTTTTTAAACGTTCTCGAACCCTACTATAAAGGTGGAGAGTACGATTATCTGTTGAACTCCGATAAGCAGTTAGACCTGCTTTCCAAACGCTTTATCGTGTTTGAAATTGATGCGATTAAAGACCACAAAATCCTCTTTCCCATAGTCACAATTATCATTATGGAAGTTTTTATCAACAAGATGCGGAGGCTGAAAGGTATCCGAAAACTCATCCTGATTGAAGAAGCGTGGAAAGCGATTGCCAAAGAAGGAATGGCGGAGTATATAAAATATTTATTTAAAACCGTCCGCAAATTCTTCGGAGAGGCGATTGTCGTTACGCAAGAGGTAGATGATATTATCCAGTCGCCCATTGTAAAAGAAAGTATCATCAACAATTCCGACTGTAAAATCCTCTTAGACCAGCGTAAGTATATGAATAAATTCGATGACATACAGGCAATGTTGGGGCTTACAGATAAGGAAAAAGGTCAGGTACTTTCTATCAATATGAACAACGATGCAAGCCGACTGTACAAAGAGGTTTGGATTGGCTTAGGTGGTACGAACTCGGCAGTCTATGCCACCGAAGTTAGTTTGGAGGAATACCTCGCATACACGACAGAAGAAACCGAAAAAATGGAGGTAATGCAATTAGCTTCCGAATTGGACGGTAACGTAGAACTCGCCATTAAGCATATCGCAATGCAAAGGCGTGACAAAGCAAATCAATAGTCATTAACATTTTAAAATTCATAAAAATGAAAAAGTTCCTTTTTATGGTGTGTACGGCACTAATGCTCGCCGTAGCACCGTCCGCAAAAGCACAATGGGTAGTAACCGACCCCACAAATCTGGCATCAGGTATTCTCAACAGTGCGAATGAAATCGTACAGACTTCTTCCACGGTATCCAATGTAATTAAAAATTTCAAGGAAGTGGAAAAGGTGTATAAACAGGGTAAGGAGTATTACGACAAGCTACAAGCTGTAAATAATCTTGTAAAAGATGCACGTAAGGTACAGCAGACTGTATTGCTTGTCGGTGACGTATCCGAAATGTATGTTACCAACTTCGGTAAGATGATGAACGACCCGAATTTTTCTGCACAGGAATTGGCAGCTATCAGCAATGGTTATTCGGCATTGCTGAATGAAAGTACCGAACTGCTGAAAGAACTCAAACAGATTGTAACCTCATCAAGCCTTTCGCTGAACGACAAAGAGCGTATGGATATTATTGATAGAGTGTACAAAGAAGTAAAGGAATACCACAGCTTGGTACGCTACTATACCAATAAGAATATCTCTGTAAGTATTCTAAGAGCAAAAAAGCAGAACAATACCAAAAGAGTGCTTGACCTCTATGGAACTCCTAACCAAAAATACTGGTAGTTATGGAATTTCAAAATCTTCACGAAGTCCTACGCTCATTATATGATGAGATGCTCCCACTGTCCGCCGATATGGCGGCAGTGGCTAAAGGGATAGCCGGATTGGGGGCTTTGTTCTATGTTGCCATAAAAGTATGGCAGGCTTTGAGCAGGGCTGAACCCATTGATATGTACCCTTTGCTCCGTCCTTTCGCTTTGGGGCTTTGCATTATGTTTTTCCCAACTATCGTATTGGGAACAATCAATGCCGTGTTAAGTCCGGTGGTACAGGGTACTCACACAATCCTCGAAAATCAGGTGCTTGACCTCAACGATTTGCAGGCGAAAAAAGACCTGCTCGAACGGGAAGCTATGCTACGAAATCCTGAAACAGCCTATCTCGTATCAAATGAGGAATTTGATAAAAAGCTCGAAGAATTGGGCTGGTCGCCCGGCGATTTGATTACGATGTCGGGAATGTATATGGATAGGTTTGCCTACCAAACCGAACAAGCTATTAAGAATTGGTTTCGCAATCTGTTAGAGGTACTGTTTCAGGCGGCAGCTTTGGTTATTGATACCATAAGGACGTTCTTTCTCATTGTCCTGTCCATACTCGGTCCGATAGCCTTTGCGATAAGCGTGTGGGACGGTTTTCAGTCCACGCTCACGCAATGGCTGACCCGATACGTCAGCGTTTACCTGTGGTTGCCTGTGGCAGACCTGTTCAGCTCTATGCTTGCCAAAATACAATCCCTCATTATCGAAAAGGATATAGCAATGCTTGCCGACCCGACTTACATTCCTGATACCTCAAATACCGTGTACATCATCTTTATGATAATCGGTATCGTGGGCTACTTCACTATCCCAACGGTAACAGGCTGGATTATTCAGGCAGGCGGTGCAGGGAACTTTACCCGTAACGTAAACCAAGCCGCAATGAAAACCGGAAATATCGCCGGAGCAGGAACAGGTTCGGCAGTTGGAAATATCGGTGGCAAGTTAATGGGGAAATAAAAACAATCAAATCATTTAAAAATGGAATTTAAAACATTAAGAAATATCGAAAACAGTTTTAGGCAAATACGGCTGTATGCCATTGTATTTGCCGTTCTCTGCCTAAGCGTGGTAGGATTTTCACTTTGGAAATCTTACAGCTTTGCAGACGAACAACGCCAAAAAATCTATGTGCTGGATAATGGAAAATCGTTGATGCTTGCCTTATCGCAAGATGCAAGTATCAACCGACCTGTGGAAGCAAGGGAACACGTCAGGCGTTTTCACGAACTCTTTTTTACGCTTGCTCCCGACAAGAACGCTATCGAAAGCAATATGAGCAGGGCATTCAACCTTGCCGATAAATCAGCTTTTGATTATTACAAAGACCTGTCGGAAAAGGGCTATTACAGCAGGATTATTTCGGGGAATGTACAGCAACGCATTGAGGTGGATAGTGTCGTGTGCAATTTCGACACCTATCCTTATGCGGTGCGTACCTACGCCAAACAATTCATTATCCGTTCGAGCAACGTGACCAGGCGTAACCTGATTACTTCCTGCTATCTCGTGAACTCTGTCCGTTCGGACAACAACCCGCAAGGCTTCAACATCGAAAAGTTTGCAGTGATAGAAAACAGGGATATAGAAGTTATCGAACGCTAAAAAAACAATCTTATGGAAGCATTATCAGATTTAAACACGTTTGCAAAAATCCTTACCGATAAAGGATATAACGGCTATTTCCATACGCAGGGAGCGTATGCTGGAAAGTTGAAGGAAAGTATCGGCGAATACCTCGAAAACTGCCAAAAAGGTACAGATAGTTTGCCTAAACAGGACTTGTTGCTGACGGGCTACCTGCAATGGTCGGGCGAAGACAAGCCAAGTGTAGAATGCAGTATGTGGGTAAAATACCTGAACGGCAAATTCTCGCTTAACAGAATGGAGGTTGCAAGGAAAGACCAATTTGGGCAACTGCTGAAAAAATCGGAACTGACAAACCTGTCAGTCATATCCGCACCCAAAGCGGTTGAGGCAGTCGCTTTGGTCAATGAAGAACCGAAGCAAAAGGCAGGTCAAAGTCCTAAGCGTTTCAAGCTATAACAACAGAAATAGTAAGGTTATGAAAAAACTAAGAGCAAATATGGACAGGTACTTTGACAAGCTGGACGAACGCTGGCGGGCATTGCCCTTGCGGAAACAGCACCAATACACACTTTACTTTTTTGTGGGGTATCTACTGCTTACGGCAGGTGTCATTTGCAAAGTATGGTACGATACCTCAAAGTCGGGTAACGATATGGTCATCGAGCATATCGAAAACCCTGTCCTCAAAAAAAGTGAAAGTCCTGCAAGATTGCAGGACACATTATCAACAATTCTAAAAAACAAGATTTATGAAAGAAAATGAGAACAAAAAGTCGGTTGTTCGGGTAACCGAGGGTAGCCCGGCAGCAACCACTGATGGACTGCAAGACGGTACACAGAACAAAGCCGAAAAGCTCAAAAAGCCACTCATCTTTGGCTTAATGGGAATTGTCTTCGTAGGTTGTATGTACCTCATATTTAAACCATCCGCAGACAAAAAGGAAATTGAGAACATTGGGCTGAACGATGCAGTACCGGAGGCTACCGGAGCAGGAATGCCTGCCGACAAAGGCAAGGCTTACGAGTTGGAAATGCTGGAACGCAAAGAGCAAGAAAAACGCAATGCACTTACCACGCTTTCTGACTATTGGAATACTGAAGACAAAAAAGAGCCTAATGATGAATTTCCCGAAGAAGACGAAAACAGCAGCTATGGCGTTGGCAGAGGTTCGGGAAGAAACGGCAATCCTGCATTGAGCAGTTACCGCAATGCACAAAGCACATTGGGTTCATTTTATCAGGATAACAACTCTGAAACAACAGAACTCCGCAGGCAATTGGACGAACTAAAAGAACAATTAGCCGAGAAAGATGTACCTAAATCTGTAACCGTTGATGACCAGCTTGCCCTAATGGAGAAATCCTACCAGATGGCGGCAAAGTATCTGCCAACAGGTACAAATTCGACAGAAGCCCCACCTGCTAAGGATGCAGGTACGGCTACCGCAGGTTCAACTCAAAAGGAGCATTTTGTGGCATTCACACCTACAAGAAAGAACACCGTTTCCGCTTTGTATCGTGAGCCTACGGACAGTGCCTTTTTAGCCGATTGGAGCGAAACAAGAAACCGGGGCTTTTATACCGCAGGTTCTATTGAGCAAACGGCACAACCGAAAAACAGTATCAAAGCCTGTGTACACGATGCACAAACGGTTATCGGCGAAACAGGGGTACGATTGCGATTGTTAGAGCCAGCCCAAACGCCTCAACGTACCATTCCAAAAGGAACGATTGTAACAGCTAACGCTAAATTTCAGGGAGGTCGATTACAGCTAAAAATTACCTCCGTAGAATTAGAGGGCAACATCATTCCGGTGGATATAACCATTTACGATTTGGACGGACAGCAAGGCTTGTACGTTCCGTATTCGCCCGAAATGAACGCCCTTACCGAAATGGCGGGCAATATGAGCCAGACTTCGGGAACAAGCATAATGCTCACGCAGAATGCAGGACAACAGGTTGCTGCTGATTTAAGCCGTGGCGTGGTACAGGGTGTTTCGGGCTATTTCGCCAAAAAGGTAAGAACCCCAAAGGTTACGCTAAAAGCGGGGCATCAGGTCTTCCTTGTATCTAAAAAATAATATTGAACTCAAATAATTTAAACAATGAAAAATCATTTAAAAACCTTTTGGGCATTTGCCCTGATACTCGGCTTTGCCGTACAGTCTTACGCACAGGATAGTGCAAGAACTAAACTTGCATTGGGCAAGATACAACCGTATAGAATGGAAGTTACCTATGATAAGACTTCACACCTGATTTTTCCGACCGCTATCCGTTACGTGGATTTAGGCAGCGAATATCTGATTGCAGGAAAAGCAGAAGATGCAGAAAACGTGTTGCGTGTAAAAGCAACGGTAAGGGATTTTGAACCAGAAACCAATTTTTCAGTCATTACGAATGACGGACGTTTTTACAGCTTCAATGTGTATTATAGTTCCTATCCGGAGGCAATGAGCTATGACCTGCTCACGATGCAAAAGGCAGTAGATAAAGCCAATGGTAACGATGTGCTTTTTGAAGAATTGGGCAACAATTCTCCGTCATTGGCAGGCTTGCTGTTGGAAACGATTTACAAGAAAGACAAACGTATTGTAAAGCATATCGGGGCTAAGAGCTTCGGTATTCAGTTTATCCTCAAAGGCATTTACATACACAACGGCAAATACTATTTCCATACGGAATTGAGAAACCGTACCAATGTGCCATTTCAGATTGATTTTATGAATTTCAAGGTAGTGGATAAAAAGGTAGCCAAACGTACCGTAGTGCAGGAACGCCCGATGATACCGCTTAGGACTTACAAGCCACTGGACGACATTGCTGGAAAAACAATCGAACAAAACGTCTTCCTGTTAGACCAATTTACCATTGCCGATGACAAGGTACTGCTGATTGAGATTTTCGAGAAAAACGGAGGCAGGCATCAAACGCTCCAGATAGAAAATTCCGACTTAATCAAAGCTCGTTTGATTAACGATATGCACCTGAAATTTTAATAACCTTTTAAAGTAAATAATATGAAAAAGTATATCTATACCGTGATGCTCATCTTTATGGCCATCACGGTCACACAGGCACAAAGAATGTTACCTAAACAGAAAGGATTGGAAGTGAGTACGGGTGTGCTGTCCGATGATAAAATCGGTAACGATTATTATATCAATGTAGCAATGACCGTAAACGGCAAAAATGGTAACTATCAGCTTTGGGCGTTGGAATACACTCATCAATACCACGATTATAAAGACCTCCGCATACCGCAGGAAACTTATACCGCAGAGGGCGGTTACAGCTTCTTCCTCTTGGGCGATGCCCGTAAGAACATCACGCTGAACTTCGGAATAACAGGTGTAGTCGGTTACGAAAGTATCAACCGTGGCGAAGCAATGTTGTATGATGGAGCAAAAATTTTGAGCGAGGATAATTTTATCTACGGAGCTGGTGGACGGCTCACATTTGAAACGTACCTGTCCGACCGTTTTGTGTTAGTCCTGCAAGGGCGTACAAAGGTTTTGTGGGGTACAGACTTGGAACAGTTCCGACCGTCCGCAGGCGTGGGATTAAGGTTTAATTTTTAAAACGTAAAAACAATGATAGCAATATTCAATAAATTCAGGATAGGATTAAGCTCAATATATGTACTCTTGGCAATCCTCACAGCTTCGGTTACGTTGGTATCTTGTAGCAAAGACGATGAACTCGAAATACAGAACGATTTCCCTTTTGAGGTCAAAGTAATGCCTGTACCCAAAGATGTTGCCAGTGGGCAGACCGTAGAGATACGGATTACCATACAGCGAACAGGCAATTACAGCAACACGCAATATTTTCTCCGCTACTTCCAATTTGACGGTCAAGGCACATTGCGGTATTATGACGAACCACCGTATTTGCCAAACGATTTGTATTCGTTGCCAACGGAGCAGTTCCGGTTGTATTACACTTCGTCATCTACCGTATCACAATCCTTTGAGGTTTGGATTTCGGATAACTTCGGTAACGAAAAGCAGTTGAGCTTTCAGTTCAACAGTAGTGATTAATGCTACTTATATAAAAGCAAAACCGACTGTTACAGGTCGGTTTTTTGCTTTTCAGCTTTCGGTGTACGTTGTTTTTTGTTTAAATTTACTTGAATTATAATCTTAACGGGTATGGATACAGTTACGGCTCAATTGGTGTTTGGTATTATTGTTATCGTTATTGCGATAGTGCTTATTTATTGGATAAACCGCAGGAAATTTTACAGGCGTAATGGTATGGGTGCAGAGGGATTTTCGAGTTTTGAAGCATCTGTATTTACCCGTTTTATAGAACGTATCGGCAAATGGATTGCCTATGCTTTAATTGTTGTCGGTATTGTCTGTATATGGACTTACAGCCAAATGAAAAAGGATAAGGAAAAACAGGAAGTAAAGACAGAGCAACCTGCTCAACACTGACTTTTTTCTAACAATATTTTGAATAAATCGGATAGCCCAAAAGGTTATCCGATTTTTCGTTTGTAGCAAACGTAAAACGCCAAACACTACCTTTCAACGCCAATCAATACTACATTTTCCAACCCTGTAACACCCCTTAATATCTTCGACTTCCACAGAAAAAATGAGCAAAAAATGGAAGTTATCGCAATACAAAAGTCCGTATTGGACGGGATGAAAATGGAACTGAAAGCACTTTTGGAATTGACCGAAAATGCCACTCGGAAATATGTACCGATTTTCAACAAAGAAAAGTGGCTGGATAACCAGGAAGTGTGCCTGATGATGGGTATTACCAAACGGACATTGCAGACCTATAAAGACAAAGGATTGTTGCCTTATTCCAAACTGAACCGCAAGAATTATTACAAACTCTCGGATGTACAGGCTTTACTCGGAGTCGGACAACCGTATAATATCAAATACAATGGATTTACTGACGAATGAAGCTGAAGAAGTAATCGAACAACAGCAAATGATAATGCTGTTGAGAAACCGTATTGAAGAAATATTGAAAAACTATCGTCCTGTAATGAATGGAGAAATCTACTTGTCGGGCGAAGATGTGTGTAGGCTACTCCATATCAGCAAAAGGACTTTACAGCAATATCGTGATGATAATATCCTGCCATTTATACAAATTGGGGGTAAGATAATCTATAATGAAACAGATCTGGTAAGGATACTGGAAGAGAACTATACCGGGAAGAATACGGTCAATGATGGTTTCTGAACTTTCTTTTCAGATAATAGTACCGAAACAATAACCGGTCATACCATAAAGCGAAAATTAACAATCCTACCGGAAGCAAAAGAGTTCTTAATTCAAGATATGAATAAGTAAAGCCACCTATTATACAACCCAAAAAGAAACAACAGATGATTGCCAGCTTTAAGAATATACTTTTATTCAACTGTATCCGTTCTGGCCGATCTCTGTAAAAGAACAGCTGTGACAGTTCTATTCCCAGATCCGTGAACAAACCCGTTAGGTGGGTAGTTCTTACCACCGATTGGGATACCCTCGTTACCAATGCATTCTGTAATCCCATAGAAAAAAGTAGAGCTGACGATAATAGAATTGAAAACCTGGCATATTCATTCGGTAGTAAAAATGCTGAAAAACTCACCGCCAATAATATGATTATTTCAAGGAATATGGGTATAATATAAGGTGTTTGTGGTTTGTATTTTGAAACCCACTCCATAAGAAGACTTGAAACAAACGCTCCAAACAGAAAAAACAAAATGTAAAATAAATATGCAAAAGCCATTCTGTAATTTCTTAAAACAAGTTCCTCAGAAAAAAAAGCAAAATGACCTGTTACATTAGTAGTTAGCGTATGTAATTCTAAAACACCGGTAATGTTTACGACACCTGCTACACCGGATAATATTGAGGCTAATTTTAGGTTGTGCGTATAAGTACGACCTTTGCCTTTATGTCTAAACATTTGCTTCCTTTTGTTGTAAATTTACAAAATTGCTGTTGCCCCTTGTTCATAATTGTATATAATCTGTAACATTCGTACATTTGCTTTATTAAATATAGAAATACTTAAAGTGTTTTTGCTTTAAGTCCCACATTGAAAACTGGTAATTTTTAGACAACGGGACAATAAGGAAGAACGCTCATGCCATAGGCGTGGGCGCTCGCTTATTCGTTGTCGGGTATACCAGTACCTCAATGTGCGGTAAGTGTAGTTGCCTGCGCTTTCTTTTTGTGCAGGAAACTCCATTAACTCAAAATCTGACAATATTATGGAAACTGGTACAGCACAACAAAAAATCACTCTCGCATTTATCAACGACAAAAGCCCTATTTTAGATGGTATCTGCCAAGACCTTGTCGCTTCAGGAACTGAAGTCTTATTTCGTTCGGAAAGCATTGAAGATGGACTATCGCAATTATCAGAATTAAATGAACCTCCCAATGTTAGTATTATTGACCTTGATTTTTACGACAGGAATGTGCTGGCACAGATTCAAGAATTAAGGACAGAATATCCAACAATAAAGCTTATTGCTCATAGTGATATTGATGCTGAAAAAGTCGTAAAACCTCTTTTTGAAATTGGTTTTACAGGTTATTTGCTCATTGGTAGCGATGCAGACGATTTCAAGAAAGCCATTGAAGTTGTTATCAATGGCGGAAGATATTTTAGTGTGGGAGTAGCAAATATTGCACAGGAATATTTTAATAATGATTTTCATAGTGAATAAAGTAATTCATTCTACTAACTTATTAATAAGTTTTATTTCAGCCATATTCTTCATAATAGGAAAAGATTTATTCTGTAATTTAAGCAGTAATTATCCCTTTTGCTAGCTCATTCGCAACATTATTGGTATATTGCGATATTTAATTTTTACAGATAAATATGCCGAAAAAAATCAATCTAAAGGTTTTTAAAGACTTTGTACAATCAAGCAATTTTGGAGGTTTTCTCCTTTTTTTATGCGTAGTGATTTCATTGATAGTAGCAAATACATCACTTGCTCTCCCATTACAAAATTTATTGGATACAAAACTGGGTTATGAAAATGAAGCCATACACCTCAATTATTCCGTAAGTATGTGGATCAATGACGGATTGATGGCAATCTTTTTTCTGTTGGTAGGTCTGGAAATTAAAAGAGAAATTGTTGAAGGAGAACTTTCTTCTCCCAAGAAAGCTATTTTGCCTATCCTTGCTGCTATCGGTGGAGCAGTAATACCCGCATTGATTTATGTAAGTTTTAATTCCGGTAGTGAAACAGCTTCCGGCTGGGGTATTCCTATGGCTACGGATATTGCTTTTGCATTGGCCGTAATTTCGCTGTTAGACAAAAGAGTACCAACCAGTTTAAAAATATTTTTAGCGGCTTTAGCGATTGTGGATGACTTGATTGCAATTTTAGTCATTGCAATTTTCTATTCATCCGGAATTGAGTTAGGCTATCTAGGCTATGCCGGAATTGGAATGCTAGTACTGATTTTGATGAACCGTTTTAATGTTAAAAATCCCTATCTATATCTAATACCAGGAGTCTTTATATGGTATTTTGTGCATCATTCTGGCATTCATGCCACTATAGCAGGTGTACTGGTAGCTATGACCTTGCCAACCAATGATACAGAAGTTGAATCTCCGTTAGAGAAACTAGAACATGCACTTGTAAAACCGGTAAATTTTCTAATTATTCCCATTTTTGCATTCGCCAATACAAATATTACAATTCATCAGGAAATGATAGAAGGACTGACTTCCCCGTTAGGTTTAGGTATTTCACTGGGATTAATTTTTGGTAAGCCCATTGGCATTGTTGCAACCTCTTTGATATGTTCTAAGTTAGGGATAGGTCAACTTCCTGCAAACAGTAACCTTATTCACATTATTGGCTTAGGATTATTAGCTGGAATAGGTTTTACAATGTCCATATTTATATCTATGCTTTCATTTGACAATCAGGTTTTCATTGAAGAGGCCAAGCTATCTGTTTTAATAACATCACTCATTGCGGGTATCTTAGGATATGTAATTTTGAATTTATCAAGTAGAAGAAAGGGTAAAAAGACTGAAATTTAAATTCAGTCTTTTTTACTATAATATTTCTCCTTTAACCATAAACTTGCCCTTACCAATAATATGAGTACAGGAACTTCTACCAGTGGGCCGATAACACCCACAAATGCCTGTGGCGAATGAATGCCGAAAATCGATATTGCTACGGCTATTGCCAATTCAAAATTGTTTCCTGTGGCTGTAAATGCGATGGATGCGTTTTTGTCGTAAGGAACTTTAAGAGATTTATTGATAAAGAAGCTCACGAAAAACATCAACACAAAATAGATGATTAGCGGTATGGCTACTTTTACTACATCCATTGGTAATTCCAGTATTTTATCGCCTTTCAAGCTGAACATTAATACTATCGTAAACAATAAAGCGTATAAGGTAATTGGCGATATTGCGGGGACGAATTTTCGGTTATACCATTCTATACCTTTTGATTTTACAAGGAAGTAACGGCTTAAAAAACCTGCCAGGAATGGAATACCTAAATATATCAATACGCTTTCGGTAACATCTTTCATGGATACGCTTACATTGAAATTGGCTAATCCTAATTTTGCAGGTAATACGTTGATGAATAACCAAACTAAAAAGCTGTAAGTAAATATCTGGAAGATGCTATTTAATGCAACTAACATAGCTGTATATTCTCTGTTTGCTTTAGCTAAGTCACTCCAGACGATGACCATGGCAATACATCTTGCCAAACCTATAAGAATTAAGCCTGTCATATAATCGGGTTCGTGACGTAAAAACAAAACCGCTAATCCAAACATCAATACCGTGCCGATTACCCAATTGAGCAATAAGGATATGCCAATTACTTTTTTATCTCTAAATGCCTTGGGCAATAAGGAATAATCAACCTTTGCCAAGGGGGGATACATCATCAATATCAATCCTATTGCCAATGGAATATTGGTAGTACCAACAGATAAGCTGTTGGTTACATTGGAGATATTGGGAAAGAAATGCCCCAAACCCACGCCAATTGCCATTGCAAGGAATATCCATAAAGTAAGGTATCTGTCTAAGAATTTTAATTTTGGTTGCATGGCTAATTTGTAAGTTCTTTATATTGGTTTGATGTCAATAAATCTTCTAATTCTGTAATGTCTTTTATTTCAATTTTAATCAGCCAACCGTCTTTATAAGGATTGTCGTTTATGAGTGTGGGTGCTTTCAAAAGTAGTTCGTTCGTTTCAGTGATTTTACCCGAAACAGGCATAAATAAATCACTGACCGTTTTAACTGCTTCAACAGAGCCGAATACTTCGTCCTGCTGAAAACTATATCCAACGTTTGGTAAATCCGCATATACGATTTCGCCCAATTCACTTTGCGCAAATTCTGTAATGCCTATTGTACCTGTGTTGTCCTGTATGCTTATCCAGGTATGTTCTTTTGAATACTTTCTATCGGTTGGAAATTCCATTTTTATAAATTTTAGATTAGTAACCTCTTCTTAAATTTTCTGCGTATTCGTTTGGTAAAATGCTTTCTTCAACTGCTTTTGCAGCCCTTTCAATATCATAATCAAAGCGTATAAATTCTACACTGATACTATCTTTATCCAACACAGAACTGTTTTCATTAATCGTAAGCATTACATAACCGCCTCTTACATCGCTGTCCTTCGGTTTACCAACCGAACCGATATTAATGGCGTGTCGGAAATGATTTTGACCGTCAATACCCGAATTTAAAACTCTGTGATAAGGTTTGTGTGTGTGTCCGAAGCACATAATGTCTGCATCGGCTTGCTCCATAATGCGAAGCATACTTTTTTCCTCACGGTCTTCAAAAAGATATTCGTTTATTTTTCTCGGACTTCCGTGTACCAACAGCAAATTCAATTTATCTTCATTCAGTTGAAATTCTACTTTGATATGGGCTGGAAGTGTACGCAAATACGCTCTTTCTTCATCTTTCATCAAAGAATTTGTGAATGAAATAGAAATATTTCCGTTATCTTTTTCACTGTCTGTTTTGTAGGCACAACCGCATTCGTTGCTCATTCTGCCAATGCCAAAATCGTAATTTCCGGCAATGGTTGGTATTCTCCTTTTACGGATTTCGTTTACCACTTCGTTTGGCCAAATATTATAGCCCACCAAATCGCCCAAACAATAAATACTGTCTGGTTTTCTTTTTTCAACATCTTCAAAAAATGCTTCTAATGCAGGTAAATTGGCGTGAATATCACTGAATAATGCTATTTTCATTTTGTCTAATTTTTATTGTTTAAATATTTTGTTTAAGATAACTTTAGATAAGATTAAATAAATACCCTAATAATGCTCCTCCAATAACCACAAAGGCACTATTTATTTTTTTGAATTTGAAAACTACGATCGCACTTATCATTGCAATTAATATCGTCCGCCAATCAGTAATAGTTTCTTTGCCAATTGTAAGACAAATAGCGGCTATGATTGCAACAGATGCCACATTGACCGCATCGAGAAAAATGGACAGTCCTTTAGATTGGCGCATTTTTTTCATCAAGGGATTTAGCAATGCTACTAAAATAAACGACGGCAGAAAAATAGCAATCGTAGAAATAACTGCTCCGGATAGTCCGTTGATTTGATAGCCAATAAACGTAACTGAAGAAAAAACAGGACCTGGGGTAAACTGTCCAACAGCAATAGCATCCATTAATTGCTGCCGGGTGAGTAAGCCCGTTGCAACTAATTCCGTATCTAAAAAGGCGAAAAGAACATAACCGCTTCCGTAGAGGATAGCACCAATTTTCAGGAATATCCAAAATAATTTGGTATTTGTTTCAGACAGTAAGGGGCTTTGTGCGATTTGTAAGAATGCGAGCGGGATAAAACTTTGGAGCGTATTTTTTGTATCCTGAAGGTAATACAAGGCCATTGCCAGCAATCCCGCTCCAAACATCAAATAGATTTCACTAATGCCGAATAATGACAGTACCAAAACAAGAATACCTACAACCGCCAAGAATGTGGACTTGACAGATTTCTTTGCTAATGGAAAAACAGCTCCTATGATAATAGCGATGATTGCAGGTTTGATACCGTAAATAAAGGGCTGTACTTCGGGCAATTGTCCGTATTGCTGATACAACCATGCAAATATCCCGGTAATGAAAACCGCAGGTAAAATAAAGCATAACCCTGCAAAGATTAATCCTTTCCAACCGCCTTTGTCATAGCCGATGTGTATCGCCATTTCTGTACTGTTGGGGCCAGGAATGAGATTAGTAGCTCCCAACAAATCCAAAAAATGCTGTTCGCTCATCCATTTCTTTTTGACAACAACTTCCTGCTGCATCATAGCAATATGAACCGCGGGACCTCCAAAACCAATAAAACCGAGCTTGAGAAAGAGCTTGGCAATTTCCTTTATTTGAATATCACGCTCCATTTCTCATTACGATTTTATCAATAGACCAATTACCTCCACCTTTGATTAACAAAAACATACTTCCCAAAAGCATCGCCCAATCCGTACGGCTGCCGTGCAGCAATTCCCAAATACCCTCATTAGCCAAAATAGATGTTTTGGTCGTGGCAATGGCAACAAGCATAATGATGATGAGCGGAATACTTGCTAACCTTGTAAGCAACCCGAGCAAAATAAGTGCTCCGCAAAGGATTTCAAATATGCCTACAAAACTTCCAAGAAATTCAGGAGATGGCAAGCCAATTTTTTCAAACCGCCCGGCTCCCCGAAAAGCAGGAAACAGCAATTTTTGAATGCCCTCCGATAAAAAAACACCTCCAACAATCAGTCGGATTATGATTGTTGTCTTTGAATTATCTGTATGAATGATTTTTGAAAACATAAAAATTCAATTTTAACAACATCCGCCACCTGGAGTACAAGCATTAGCATTATTTACAGGCAGTTCCGCCAAATTTTTCTTTACTTTTTCGGAAGGAATACCGCAGGCATCTTGAGCCAAACAAGCTGTTGTTTTATTTTTCAGTACAAATGTCTCTCCGTTGAAATCCAAATCATACTTACCAATCGTTTCGCTTTGGTATTCCACTTCAATTTCCGCATCTTCTATGCCCAATTTTTCTTCGGATAGCTTGATGATGTTTAATAGCTTAGCTGGCTTTAATTTGTGCTCGAAATCGTCTGCATTCCATAATTGGAAGTTTACAACTTTTTCCGAACGGATTACGCCACCACAGTCTATAAAGTTTTTAGTAATTTGTCCCACTTCGGTAACGTGGAAATGTTCTGGAACTAAGGTTCCGTTTTCTAATTGAAATCCAACATTTACTAATGTTGGCAGGATTTCTTTAATTTTTGATAGCTTCATATTTCTGATATTAACTCAATAAATGTTATATTGCAATGTTACGATGATTTGGTGTTAAAAAAAGCTTAACAGCATTCTTTACTATTTACATTCTCGACAAAAAAGCTATTGAGTTCCTTCTTAATCTCATTCCAGACTGTTTCATTAATACAGTAACATACACTAGTTCCTTCTATATTTCCTTTAATGATACCAATATTTTTCAGCTCTTTCAAGTGTTGTGAAATTGTCGCTTGTGCCAATCCCAATTCTTCTACAAGATCATTACAGATGCAGGCATTTTGTTTAATGATATGTTGCAGTATAGCTATACGGGCAGGATGAGCCAGTGCCTTTAAAATACTAGCTAAATGGTTCTGCTGTTCTGTAAAAATTTCGGTTTTTGTGACACCCATCAGTTTTATAAAAATAAATATATCGCAATATTACGATAATAAATTTAAACAGCAATAATTTTAAAAAAAATTATTGCTGTAGTTGTAATATTAAACTTGGGTATTCCGATGCTATTTATTAGTCATTACTTTGTAGGTAGGATCTTCAATAATATTCACATCAATAACTGTTTCTGCATTTTTAAGTAATTGCCTGCAATCTTGGCTTAAATGACGTAAATGTAGTTTTTTACCTTCCTTGTGATACTTCTCCGTAATTTTATTTAAAGCTTCAATAGCAGACATATCAACTACTTTACTTTCCTTAAAATCAATTACAACTTCATTCGGGTCATTTAGTAAGTCAAATTTTTCAATAAATGCGGCAGTAGAACCAAAGAAGAGCGGCCCAAAAATTTCGTAATGCTTTACACCATCTTCATCTACATATTTTCTTGCACGTATTCTTTTAGCACTCTCCCAGGCAAATACTAGAGCCGAAATGACTACACCAATCAAAACCGCTAAAGCTAAGTTGTGCAATACTATGGTTATAACTGCTACCAACATACCAATAAAAATATCGTGACGAGGCATTTTATTAATAATTCGAAAGCTGACCCACTCAAATGTGCCTATAGCTACCATCATCATCACCCCGACTAATGCCGCCATTGGAATTTGCTCGATTACAGGACCTGCAACCAGAATGATTAATAAAATTGCTATAGCTGCAACTATTGCAGAAAGTCTGGCTCTTCCTCCAGCTCCGATATTCACTAAAGTTTGGGCAACCATTGCACATCCACCCATTCCGCCGAAGAAACCGTTGGTGATATTGGCTATACCTTGCGCCGCAGTCTCACGGTTAGATTGTCCTTTTGTGCTGGTTATTTCATCAACCATATTAAGCGTTAACAGACTTTCAATCAATCCAACCCCTGCCATTACCAAGGCATAAGGGAAAATAATTTCCAATGTTTCCAGACTAAAAGGAATAGCAGGGATATGAAATGAAGGTAAAGAACCTCCTACAGAGGCGATATCAATTACTTTTTTAGTATCGATGCCGAAAAAATATACAATACCAAAGACAACTATTATTGCTACTAAAGATGCAGGAACTGCCTTTGTAAATTTTGGCAATATAAATACGATGGCTATAGTTAGTAATGTCAGTCCAGCCATTAGATAAAGCGCCGGCCCCTGCATCCAACCTTCTATCCCGTTTTCTACAACTTTAAATTGAGCTACCTGTGCCATGAAAATGATTACTGCAAGACCGTTTAAAAAACCATACATTACTGGTTGTGGGATCAGGCGGACAAATTTACCCAGTTTAAAAATTCCTACTGAAAATTGCAGTACACCTGCTAATATAACCGCAGCAAATAGATATTCCACACCGTGTGATGCTGCCAATGCGATAAGTACTACTACCGTTGCTCCGGCTCCCCCAGAAACCATTCCGGGTCTGCCTCCCAAAATTGCAGTAACAATACCCATTAAAAAAGCTGCATAAAGCCCTGTCAAAGGCGAAAGCCCTGCCAGAATAGCAAAGGATAAAGACTCAGGTATCATGGTCATAGCCACCGCAAGACCCGCAAGAATTTCGTTTTTGTAATTAATTTTCTGTTTGAAATCAAACAAATTGATAATTTTCTGCATAAAAATTTATGTTTAAAGTGGTAAAAATGTAAATAGAAAAGTTTGTACACGAAAGCAAAACCTTCGGGTACGACAGAGAAGCCAATAAATTAAAATTGGGAAATATAACAGTTAGCCTAAGATCAAGGCGGAGTAACTTGGGATGATATTTGTACTGTTCTTTTCATTGAGTGGTGCAAAAGTACAATTTATAGTTATTGTACACAATTTAACACCAAAAAAACTAAAAAAAATTGTTTTACAACACAGAATCTTTTCTTTGATGGCTATGTGAAAAGAAATCGTTACTAAATACAACAAATGGGATAATGAATATCCCACGCAAAAACTCGCAACCTGTTTGGTAAAATGTAAGGAAAGGTAATTGTGAAATGGTACATTTTAACAAAGGGGTTGCATCCGCTTTAAACCGCAAAAATGCGTTTCCGACCGAAGCGAGGAATTGCATTTTTGCCCGCCGATTTAGGCTTTTAGGCAACTTTTATCGGGTGGGTGCGGAAATCTTTCAGATTGTGAAAAAATCCTTTGTATTCGGTCATTCCCCTGCGAAACAAGTTCCATAGCAAAGAACAACCCATTTGGGTCAATGATGAATTGATAAACAAATCTTGGTGTTCCAATGCTTCGGCAAGTGAGCAACTTGGCGTGTTATCCTCTTGTTCGGATTGCTTCAGCAATTCGCCAAACTCATCAGTAACAAATGGCAGGCTTGCCACTGTTTGGTATTTCTCTGAATTGGGTTGCTTTATCTCTCCGATAGTAGATAGTATTACTTGTCCTGTATCTTGGCTATTGCCAAAATCCAACCAATATTTTGGCACATCTTGATAGTATCTGCGATAGCTTATTTCTTTAAGAATTTCAGCAACGCCAAACCTCGCCTGTACATTATCCACGCACGTAATAGTAATGATTGCCCTTGCGTCTTCGGGCAATCTGCCGAACTTATCCTTTTCAAATTTTACTGTTTTAGCTTTCCAATTTGTACCTGCCCAACGGTTGCAACGATTGATTAAAGCAACGGATTTGTATAATCCTATTTCACTTTCTGCAAAACGCTGTCTGCCCAAATTGGCACTCGTGATAACATCATCATCCCAAAGGCGGACTTGCAACCCTGCGTGTCCTAATGCTATCAAACTTTCGTTTATTTCCATTAAGGCGGTCAATACTTTTGAGCCTGTACCACCTCCTCCGATAAGGTTTACCGAAATCGGATTGGTAGGATTGAGTAAATAGTTGTCCGTAAAATGAACTGCTGTTTTTGTCGTATTCATCACAATAGATTTTTAAGGGTTTTGTTATTCTTTTTTAATACTTCTTTTGGAAAGGGTTTATCCGTACCGATAAGGTCTTTCCATAGACTTACGATGTTCTTTTTTGTCAAATTTGCACTCAATGAATGACTGAAATAGGAATTGAAAAAATAATGTTCCCACGCTTGCATAAATTCCTCAACCGAAGCAGAATTTTTAATATCAATACTTACCGTACCCATACATACATTGCCCTTTTCGTAGATATTGAAGAAAGGTGCGTAATACAATGGCGTTTTCTCGGTGGGTCTTCTATCATTTGCCAAAGCAAATACGGTAAGACTGTTTTTGTTCGCTAACCAAAGCATTGGCGGTACTTGTGCCATTCCGTTGGGTATGCCCAAACTTTCCACAAAATACAGTTTCCGTTGCTGTGCTTTGGTGTACCAAAGCACAGTACCTTTTTCAGCATTCGGATTGATATGCAGAATATTGGTCGGCAAAATTCCTTTTGGCTTTAAAAAAGCTGCGTTCTTTTCTTCATCGGTCTTTAAAGCTTTTGCCAATACATTGGCTTCTTTTACCGTCAATGGGTGGGCATTGATAGGCGTTCCGTTGCTATCCATATCAAAATGCTCCACATACACATCGGTTTCCGTTCCTTTGGTTTCATAGAAAACCAAAGCGGATTTTGGATAGTACATACTGCCAAAATGGTTTGTTATATCTGTTGTTGTGTTCATTTTTCTATCGTTTTGTATTCGTATAATAATCCACTCAAATCATTCAATAAATCAAACAAACGGTTCTCAAAATCAAGGTCGGTTGTTGGTATTTCGCTTCCGTCAAACCGCTTGGAAATAGTTGGTTCTTCCATTGCTCCGTACTCGTTAAATTCATTGTTGATGGTATCTGAAAGGTTTTCGTATAACCAACCTTTAGTGTCTGCAATAAATGAAATGTATTTTTCCATTCCGATTATTTCATTTTCGTAATCATCATTATAAAGGTCTTTTTCGGGCAATGTGGCGTTTCTGAAAATAGTTGCGTTCGGATATTCTGTACAAAGGGCAAACGCATTACAAGCCACTTGCCAACATTCCTTATCGAACGTATCAACACTTTTAAATCGGTTCAAACGCTGTTCAAATATCTTTAGATTGATGCGGTTGAATAACTTCTGTTCTATCTTATCGCCAATGTATTCGGCTTTTCTCAATTCACGTTTGTTGGTTTCTGTTTCTTCCGTTTCCTCATCCTGTTCCACCCAATCATTCATCGTTTCGTAAAGCCAATACAAATAACTTTCTTCCTGCCTGTAATAGGGAATTAGGACGATGTGGTACAGATAACTGCATACCGACAGTAAAAGTTGTGCGGTCTTTTTACGCTTCGGGTCTTTGAGCATTTTAAACAGTGGCTTAATGGGAATATAGTACAAAGTTGTACCTGTATTGTATCGTTCCTCACTCACAAAATAGGTTTTACCGCTATTCTGTATCAATTTGAAACCATCCCAATTGATATTGGTACGCTTCAATTTAGTTTCCATATCCCACATAGACAATGTTATATTGTAGGGAAACTCAAAATCTTGGGTTTGCATTGGCTCAATGCTGTAATGCTCGGCAAGTCGGGAAAGGGACTTGTAAAAATCCCTCTCCGTTTTCTGACAAGCCTGTACGGATTGTGCTGTTTTCAATTTAGGCAGAAATGTACATTTTAGAATAGCATTGGCAACATTGCTATCGGTACGGATTTCTGTTTGTCTTTCTGCACTTGGTTGGCGTCCTTTGGTCTTTGCATCCAATTGGCGAACTCGCCCAACTGTCGGTGTAACTGCTGTTGTCGTTTCTGTTCGGGTATGTTGATTATTCCCGATATGATATTGCGTTGCATAATTCATCGTTTTAAAATTTTGGTTTAACCTTTCGTACCCATTACGCTCTCAAATTTGTACTCGACTGCATCATCTTTTATCTGTGGTGCAGATGCTTTTGCAGTTGTCAAAATCGGGTACATATTGGCGTAAAAATTCATTACGGCTTCCACGCTCCAACGTGGTTCGGGGTCGGTCAGCCTGATGTCCTGTCCTTTATCTTTGAGTATGAAAACTCGTTCTAACTGTGTTGCTAATAACATAACTTTCTAATTTTTGGGTTAACACTTTTATTCTTCCTCGTCCGCTTCATCAATGGGATAATCGGCAGTAAGTTCTTCCACCTTTGGCGGTTCGGGCGTTGCTTCTTCCATTGCTCCGAAAAGGCTCGGTGTTGCGAACTTGTCGGACAATGATGTTTTGCGTTTGCGTATCTCGTCCGCTTTTTCGGAGAACTCCGTTATATCGGGAACTTTTATCCACGCTTCACGGAATTTGCCCTCTTTTTCCAACTCATCCGCCTTTGCCATTGCATCTTTAAACTTCTTGTCTTTGGCTTCTTTTTCTTTTTTCTCTTTTTCGGTTTTTGCTTTCTCGATTGCCGATTGTGCTTTGGCTTCATCAAGTTGCTTTTGAAATTTTTCCATATCCACCATTAAGCCCGATACCTTTTGTATAGGTGTTGTTATCTGCTCAAAAAATCCCTCGTCAAACTCTTGGGGTGTGGCGTTGAATGTCAATGGGGGAATACCGTTTTTGGCACTATCTCCGCATTGTTCGTTGTTAAGCAATACTGTTACAATTAGGTTGCTTTCTATTCCTTTTGAAATGTTCAGTTGTAAAACTCCTGTAAAGTCCAACTGCTGTATCTGATTGAAAAAATTTGTATTCATCGTTCTTAAATTTTAATTGTTGAAGATTGTTTTTTGATTGCTATCAATTTCTTGTGTATATCCGTCCAATAGGCATTTTGCCTTTTATCGAAGTCTGAAAAACTTTTGTCCTCGTGGCTATATCCTGTATTTCGCTTCGCAATACGGATAGCTTCTTTTAGGTCGGTTACTTCAATTTCGTAACCGTTCAAATCCGTTACTTTCATAGTGTTACAATTTTGCGTTCCAAAAGAGTTTCCAATATCTCATAATCACTTTCGTACTCTTCTCCCTCAAAGTGGTAGAGGTCTGTTTCTTCATCCTGTTCGTAG
This sequence comes from Sphingobacterium psychroaquaticum, assembly GCF_900177625.1. GTDB lineage: Bacteria > Bacteroidota > Bacteroidia > Sphingobacteriales > Sphingobacteriaceae > Sphingobacterium > Sphingobacterium psychroaquaticum. The sequence continues at coordinate 415,073 of NZ_FXAU01000002.1, read as the reverse complement.
GCTTCAAAATCATCATCGCCCAAAAATATATCGCTGAGTATGCCATCCCGATAAGTTGCTCTCCCGTAAACAAGGTTTCCCATTTCTTCATAGTCCTGTACAAAATCCACTTGGTAGTATTCTGCTATCTTTTGAATAATTTCAATATTGGGCGACCATTTTGTTTCATATTGAAATTGCCCTTCATCGCCCTCGTTCCAATAGATATTGAAGAAATACCCACCGTTGGTATCTTCCATAAATTCGGGTAGTTGCCCTTCTTCGGTTTTTTCTTCCTTTTCCTTCATTGATTGGAAAAGTTCTTGTATTGCTGTGATTGCTTCGGGAGTTCCCTCGAATACAACCGTGTTACTGCACCAATTTGCCATAATGAATATTTTTAGTAGGCTACCACCGATTAAGGCGGTAGCCTGTTGTTATTTAATTAAGGTTTAGGATTTCCGCACCGTCCAAAGCAAATGCGGTACACAGTTCAAATGCTTTTTGCGATTTCAGTTGGGCAGTACCACCCAATACAATGCTCTGCAATTTGGCTTCGTCATTCTTGTAATTTCTCACGTTCTGATAGTAGCCTGTGACAGCGTTATACGCTCCGAACAAAGTGCCTTTTGTTGTGTCCATTTGTTGTGTATCGCTTATCATTGCGTATGCAAATGCGTCCTCAACGGTATTTTTAAAAAGGGTTGAAATTTCATCTTCCGCACCTTTTTTGATTAAATCAAAGGTTTCCTTATTCGGGCAAAGTGCCAATTGAATTAGCTTTTTTACCTCTCGGTCTGTGACCTTTACTTTTGCCCATTCATTGAAAATTCCCTCTAATTGGTTGCTAAATGTATTGGCAAGTCCCATAATCTTATGGGCATTCTCAACACGTTGTTTTGCTCCCGAAGTGTGTTTGATGCGGACAACATTTGTCATACTGCGTAACGAAGCATTTAAGGTGTTTTGGCAAACAATTCTGATAGGTGTAAATGCGGCTGTGATACTTCCGCTACCATCGTGCGAAGTGGTTAGGAAAATGTATTTTTCCGTAACGTCATCGCCATTCCCAACTCGGATATAGTCGGGTAATTTGGCGGTGATAAAAATACGTTCTCCATTGCCTAACGCTCCTGCGGTTTCATAGAGAATGCCCTCACCACCGCCTACAATAGCATCAAAGAAATTAAAGGCTTCACGGTTTTGTACAATGTGGTAATCCTTGCCAACCACGCCCAATACGGCATTGTTATCGGTGCGGATGTTGGCGAAATAGTTAGGTACTTGTAATTCGCTACTGCCTATCTCTATGCTGTTGGTGGTTTCGATAATGCCCGAACCTTTTGTAAATAGTGGGGATTTTACGACTTCGTAATCTAACCCTGCGTGTTTGATAGCTTCCTCGCTTGTCGGGTACTGTTCTACGATTTGCCCCAAACCGTGCCACGCTTTTTGTTGTACACTAAAAAATGAATAACGTCCTGTTCTCTCGTTGAAATTGATATTATGTGCCATAATGCTTAAAATTTGATGTGAAAAAAATGATTGAATACTCGTTGTTAAAATGGGAGGTCGTCTTCTGTCGTGTTATTGTTTGTGCCTGTGGTAGTTAGTACCGTTTCCTTTTTTTTGCTACCTCCGTGCAATTTGATTTGTGAGGTATGGAAATTCAGACCTGCTCTTGGCTCTCCGTCATTACCTGTCCACGCTCTGGTACTTACTCGTCCCGATAGTTCTACCAAAGTGCCTTTTGTAAGTAGCTTGGCTACATTCGGGGTTATCCAATAGGAGCAGTCGAAATAGGTTGTTTGCTCAATGCGTTCGCCCTGTTTGTTACGGTAGCTGTCGTTGGTCGCTACTGAAAAATTTACTACTTGTTTGTCCTGTGACGTTGTGCGTACTTCCGCATCTCTTGTCAGTCTTCCTGTAATGTTCATGATTTCTACTTTTTTGCGTTATTAATTTTGTTCTGATTTTTCCCTTGATTTATTCGGCAATGAGAGGAGGTGCTGAAGTTTCGTTTCACTCTTTTGCCATTTTCAATGCTGTATTTTTTCATTTCTGACATTTTTTTTATTCGTCTAAAGAGCCGGAGTATGCTTTGTTTCGTTTCACGAGCATAAAAAGGTTAGTGTTTAGCAGGAACAAGGTTTTGTCAAAAAAATACGACCCGAATGGGTGGAGATTTTTTTGCAAATCTGGAAGGCACGACCTTGTTCCTGCGTTAAGAACACGGAAATACCTTTGCTCTTGAAATGGAACAAAACAGCATATCGGTTCTTGAATAAAAATCATGTGGAAGCACGTGAAAAAGGCATTGAGTAAATGGCCTTGTGATTACAAAACCTGCAATTACATTTTGCAGAATTTATAAATTTGGAGTTTAGTATCTTAAAGTATTGTGGCTTTTGGAAGCCACGTAAACGGTACTGAAAAATATTTATTGAGGATATATTAGGAGTTTTTCAGTATGGTTTATTAACTCATCCTGCCAAAGCTCTTTTATTGCATGGGATGGGCGCTGGAGGAATAAATGTGCTTTGAAGATTAGTATAGGCTAAAAAAAGCCGAGGATTATTTACCTCGGCTATCTGTATAATATTATATGCAATTTATTTGGTGACATTGAAAAGTTTAGCCATATAAGCTACGGTAAATTCAAAAACCTGCTGTTTTGAGTATTTAATTAAGTTATTGTCATCACCATTGATAAGACTCTGGATATACCTTTCTTTTTGTAGCACCGGAGCGTCGACACCAAATAGCTTTCTCCAGAACATATCAAACATATCTCGGTAGTATTGTATTGTTTTCTTAACCTTTTCATTGACGATTACCGTATTGAGAAAAACCTTTCTTTCTGCATTGTCAAATATTTTAAAAGCAAAAGATTCTTCGTTGATGTTTATAGCAGAGACAAAAGTTTCTTGTTCATTTAGTCCATGGAAAGGTAGAAATTTTATTGCATCTTCATTCTCGTAAACCTGTATAACAAAATCATTCATGAAGACAATAAAAGGGTTTTTATCATCAGTAAATCCAATGTAGTTTTCTGTATATATCGCGTTTCCTCCAAGAGTTTGGAGATGTGTCACCGAAAGGGGGATGGATGTGTCACCATTTTTTTGGAGGATACTGTGACGTAACTTCTCCTTAAACTCAGGTGAAAACGCCAAAATATCTTCACAGACTGCACTTCTGTACAACTGTATGTGAAAGAAGTTACGAATTGTAACAACATCAGCTTCGCTCACTATTTTGAGACCTGAAAGATCTGCTTGTCGGAAGTGTGGTAGTATGTTTTGAATAAATGGTGTTTCAATATCTGTAAACAGGTTTTCGCAATCACTACAAAATACGTAATCCACTGAAAATGGAATGGATTTCGCATTTTCAATTTCTTCCTCTGTTGGTTTTCTTCCAATTGTAGTCTCGAGGGTCAGCTCATCAAGACGTTGGAAATTAAAGTCTATAAATGGATTGGTATTATCCAGAGCAAAATATAATCCTTTCTCGCGTTCATTACTACCTTCTATGTTAAGACAGGTGCGGATAATTGCATCAGTAAGATAGTGAGTATTCTTTTTGTTTGCTTCGCGTTCAAGACACAGTTTACATAAAGACATAGTTTTTTTGTTTAAAGAATTGTTGTAAGTAAATTTAAAAAAAAGAATTTTATTAAAAGCACCCAGCTTCTCGAAACAAACAAAGCAGGAAATCATCCTGCTTTGTTTAGTAAGCAATAATTCTAAACGAGAACTTCTTTCTCCATTTCTGCAAATGATGCTTCCATTCCAGCAAATTTATGCGATACCAAATCCATATCTTTACTTATTTTCTGGCTTGTAATTTTAGCATAAATCTGTGTGGTAGAAATATTTTTATGCCCCATCATTTTACTAAGGCTTTCAAGTGGTACGCCTTCAGTCAAAAACATTGTTCCAAATGTGTGTCTTGCGGTGTGAAAGGTTACTTTTTGTTCTGTAACAATACCTAATTCTTGAATTAGTTTGTCTATATGGCTGTTACAAATTTTGTTTGTAGGAACAGGAAAAATAGAATCATTTCGGGTGGTACCTTTATATTTTTCAATAATTCGTTTGGGTATTTCCATAAGCCTTACATTAGAAGCAACATCAGATTTCTGTCTTCGGCTTATAATCCAATCGTGACCATCAAAAAAGGATTGTATGTTAGTACTTTTAAGTTGTTTAATATCTATGTAAGATAGTCCTGTAAAACAGCTGAATACAAAAAGATCCTTTACAATTTCATAATTTTGTTTTGAAGGATTGTGTAATAACAGGGATTCAACGTTTTCCTTAAGTAAATAGCTACGGTCATTTTCCTTCATCGATATTTCATAATCTTCAAAAGGATTTTTCCTGATAAGACCGTTTTTGACAGCTATTTCCGCAACACGATAGAGTGGCATAGTATATACCCAAACAGTATTGTGTGTGCACTTTTTGTCTATTCGAAGGAAGAAATCAAACTCTCTGATAAAATCACACGTCAATTCCCTGAACGCCATGTCATCACGATGATACCTGCTTTTGATAAATTCAGCAACGTGGTTATAGACAATTTTGTACTTGTAGTAGGTACTTTCGGAGCGTTCTCCTTGTACTACCATTTTCCCAAAATCATCATTGTTCTTTTTAAATACTTTCAGCAAGGAATCTTCCATAATACCAACACCGAGAAATGCAAGTTTCAGCTTTTGTGCCGTTACAAAACCCTCGTGTTTCAGCATATCTTCATAAAGGGTATCGATACGTGCCCTTATATTATCCAATTTTTGGTTAATACCTAGTGCTTTTGCACTCTTACCTTCAACTCTTCCATACTTTAAATCCCAATTCTTTGGATTGATCTCTAACTTTGTTCCTAAAGTCTTAGGTGTTCCATCAATAGTAATACGTGCCATAATCGGGGCATTACCGTTCTTTTTCGGCTCGTTCTTTTTCAGGTAGAAAAGTAATTTGAACGTAGATTTTTTTGTCTGCTCCATAACTCAAATGTTTAATGTTTAAAATTAAATTGTATTGAGTTACAAGGGAATATGAAAAATAGGGCAAAACACTGAAATATAACCTGTTACATCTTTGATTACCTTTGCTAATCGGTAACGAATTAGTAACCTATCTTTGTATTTTTAAGACCAAAACCTATCAGACACCGAGTTCCAAACTAAGACTACTGTTTTATAAAGCATTGTATATAAACGGTTTTAACCGTTTTGCTTATTTTTGCTTTATACTAATCTTTTTTTCTAATAAAAACTCCCATTCTGCAACAGCCTCCCATAGGTTATATGTCGCTTCTTGAATCAAGCCATCAACTGCTGCTTCCACATCGAGAGATTGTTCCTGCATCACATGCTGTGCTAACACATGACCTTGGTCGCTGAGACCGACAATATTCTGTCGCTTATCTGCTGACTCGAGATTATCTAAAACCAGTCCTGCGGCAATCATTTCTTTGATTATTTTAGTAACCGAGGGTTGGGAATGCCCAATAGACTCGGCAATCTCTGTTATTGTTTTAGGTCCTTCATCTGCAAGGATAAATAGGGCAGGGAACCACTTTGGGGCAAACTCGACGTTGTATAGCGCGTAAATTTTTGCAGCATCATCCGTCATTTTGCTCGTTAATAAACGCAAACGGCTACCTAGGGCCATTTTGCCGGTTTTATTGAAATAATCCATGGCGTTAATCTTGTTGGTCGCTACTGCGATCTCTCTGGGTTTTAGTGTAGGTTGATTTTAAATTTTAATTACATAACTGATTATGTAATCAGCTATACAAACGTATAAAAAAATATTTTTTATGTCAATACCAATTTGAAAAATGTAGCTGCGACGTTATGTATAATAAAAAGAGGGGCTTATAAGCCCCTCTTTTTATTATACACCTAGTTTGGTTTGTAAGTTTTTCGTTAATGCTTTCTTGTGTAAAAGAATAGAAATCGTTTTGTAACGTACATATTCCTTCGTTGCATACATATATCCTTTGTAATCATTGGATACACCCCAAGAGTTTTTCACGATATAGTATTCTTTACCATTTTGATCTTTCACTAATCCTACGATATGCATACCGTGATCGTCCGTTGTCGTGTAGTTGTCGAAAGCTTCCTGACGCTGAGCAGGTGTGATTTTCGGTTCAGCCTTAGGGCCATTGAACATATTATCTTGTTCCTCTTTGGTCATTTGCTCAAATGGTTTTTCCGGAACGAAAGCCACACCATTTTTCCAACTGAAGCTTTTTTCTGATACGTCGGTAGCCCATGCTACGGTATAGCCATTTTGCAACGCATTGTCGATGATATCTGTCAAGTCATTGATCTGTACATTGTAAAAGCTTTCGAATGACCAGTTGTCTTGAATTAACAATACAAACGGTTTGTAGTACGCATGTTCTTCGAAAGAGGTGATACCTACATAATCGTCAGGATTGATACCTACTACTTGATCCGCAAATGTGCGTGGGGTATATGTTTTACCTTGGTATTGGAACGATGTTGGTGCTTCACCTAAGTATGCATCCATCGCCGCTGTAAATGCTTTTAACCAAGTATTACTTGGTTTTTTGCTTTTGGCAATTGTTTCTGTCATCCCTTGTAAGAGAGGTCCCATTTCACCGAAGTTGTTTCTGGTTTGGCCTGCTTGTAAACCGGTGTATGCTTCTTGAGGCACTGCACCATATTTACGGAAGATGGTCAACACATCGTGTAACTGTCCACCATCACCTTGTGCTTGGTCTCCGTGTAGACGCACGAAGTTTTTTGCTTTTTCAATATACGTATTACGTGCGGTGAAGATTTGTGATATTTCAACAGGTTGTTTCCCCATTCTAATCATCTCGGATTCCAAAAATGAGTTTCCGGAATATGACCAACAGGTACCGGATGATCCTTGATCTTTGATCGAGGTATTCCCTAGATTGATTACCTCTGTAAATTTGAAACCTTCTTTACTGTTGTCACTAACATTCCCTTTTAAGGCATTGATTAGATTGTCTTGCGCCTGCACTTGTGCTACACCAGTCAATAAGGCTGCTGCAAGAAATATTGATTTATTCCACTTCATCTGATAAATTTTTTACGAATTTAAACTTTTAAAATAGGCTTAGCTATTTTTAAATGTAAAAATGCTATCACAGAAAAGGCCCGAAAAATCGGGCCTTTTCTAGATATTTTATTAATGGTCATTATATTGGTTGCAATGACTTGTGTCGGATTGATCTCTACTGCGTAAGGTCTTCTTTTTTTGGAAACATAAGCGAAGCGATTACACTGATTACTAAGATCGATATAATAATAATCAATGAGTGTATAGTCTTAAACCCAATTGCTTCGAGTTGTCCGTGTAAGAGCATTTTCGCACCAATAAAGATTAATAGAAATGCTAAACCAACCTTTAAGTAATGGAACTTGTGAATGATGTTCACTAACAAGAAGAACATCGAACGTAAACCCAGTACCGCAAAGATATTCGAGAAGAATACGATATATGGATCTTTTGTTACGGAGAAGATTGCAGGAATAGAGTCGACTGCGAAAATCAAGTCAGTAAATTCGATTACCAAAAGAACCAAGAATAGCGGCGTCATATATTTAACACCATTTTCTACGTGGAAAAATTTCCCTTGATCTAGTCGAGGTGTTACCTTAAAATACTTGGAAGCGAACTTCACCACCGGGTGATTTTGTGGATCTACTTCTTCTTCTTTGTTTCTGGTGATATACATATTGATACCGGTGTATACTAAGAAGGCACCAAAAACATAAAGGATCCAACCAAATTTGGCAATTAAGGCGGCACCGACGAAAATGAAGATACAGCGTAAAAGAATTGCCCCAATAATACCCCAAACTAAAACTTTGTGGTAGTATTTTTCTGGAATACCAAAAGAGGAGAATAGCAAAACCATAACGAAGATATTATCGACAGATAGGGCATACTCTACCACGTAACCGGTAAGGTATTCAATGGTAAGGTTTGCGTTGTACGTTTGAATACTCGCCGCTAGGTCATTCTCGTTGATCTTGATGTTGTGTAAGTGTTTGGCTACGACCTGTTTTAAGGTTTCGAAATCATGCACATTATGCAACTCATTTCCCCAGAAATACAATACCAATCCAAAAGCCAATGCAAAAAGCACCCAGATGGCACTCATAATGGCCGCTGCTTTTAATGATACAGGCTTATCGCTCTTGGAGAACAAACCTAGATCAATGGCTAACATGAGGACTATAAAAATGATAAATCCTCCAAAAAATAATAACTCGTGGCTCATGTGGGTATTTTATTTATTTCTTTCTGTAGTAAATCTGACTAGTTGTTGTAATCCTGTGCGGTATTCATTATCAGGAAACGTCGCCAGGATATCAAAAGCTTCCTGTTGATAGGCGAACATTTTCTTTTCCGCATAGTCTAGGCCTCCACTATTGCGTACAAATGAAATGACCTCAGCCACTTTTTCTTTGTTTTCGCTGTGGTTTCTTACCAGATTAATAATGCGTCTCTTTTCGCTGGTTGAGGTATGTTTTAACGCATATATTAAAGGAAGTGTCATCTTCTTTTCCTTGATATCGTTACCTACAGGTTTTCCGATATCGTCTGTGCCAAAATCAAATAGATCATCTTTGATTTGGAAAGCAATCCCTACTTTTTCGCCAAAGGTGCGCAACAGGTTTACCTGTTCGGGTGATGAACCCGCGGAGGAAGCTCCACATGCACAGCAAGAAGCAATCAATGATGCTGTTTTTTTCTTAATAATTTCGAAGTATACGCTCTCTTCAATATCAAGACGACGTGCCTTTTCAATCTGGAGCAGTTCTCCTTCGCTCATTTCTTCAACGGCCTCCGAAACAATGCGTAATAAATCATGTTCGTTGCTCGCAACCGAAAGTAGTAGCCCTTTAGAAAGCAGAAAATCTCCTACGAGAACCGCTACTTTATTCTTCCATAATGCATTGATAGAGAAAAAACCACGACGCTCATTTGCATTGTCTACCACGTCATCATGCACGAGTGAAGCGGTATGTAGAAGTTCTACTAAGGAAGCCCCACGGTAGGTAGAGTCGTTGATATTGCCGCAAAGACCTGCCGATAAGAAAACAAACATAGGTCGCATCTGCTTTCCTTTTTGCTTGATCAGATATTGCGTGATACGATTTAATAAGGGTACAGAACTACGCATAGACTCTTTAAATCGAGTCTCAAACAGATCCAGTTCTTTTGCTATAGGGGTTTGTATTTCTTTTAATTTCAGCATGTAAAATGGCTAATTAACCATACTCTCCGGCAGTATAAAAATTCGTATAAATATACGCAATAGATTACGAAAGATTATAATGCTTCGATTGCTAATTCCAATTCTTTATACCATTCTTCACCATACTCGCGAATTAGTGGATCTTTTAGAAACTTATATACCGGTACCGACAGCTCTTTTCCAAAGGTACATGCATCGTGACAGATGTGCCAACGATCATAATGTAATACATCAAAAGAAGGATAATGTGTAGTACGGATAGGGTAGAGGTGGCAGGAGATGGGTTTCTTCCAATCAACTTCTCCTAATTCATAAGCCTTTTCGATCGCACATTTTGTAATTCCATTCTCCCATGTAACGTAAGCACACTCTTTATTTCCATCTACGCAGGTGGTCGTTAGATCGCCATCCGCATCGATTACATGTGTTCCTTGTTGCTCGATTGCTTCAATCCCTTTGGCAGTCATGTAAGGTTTCACCTTGGGGTATATTTCGCGTAAAATTTCAGTCTCTTTTTCGTTTAACGGTGCTCCGGCATCACCTTCGATACAGCAAATACCTTTGCATTTCTGTAGGTTACAGACAAAATCATTGTTTACAATGTCCTCATGCACCAAAACTTGTCCTACTTCTATCATCTGTTCTATTGAATGTGTTTGAATAATTTTATTTTGAATAGCTTACACGCTCGCCTAGTTTATACTTTAAACCGCTTGCTTGTACAAGTTCCATGGTAATAGAACCTATTAATATTTCCACTTGTGCTTTAACCGGAATACGGTTGCCATCGTTGGTGACCCAAAGGAAGAGCTGGCTGTTTTTCTTGAATATTCGACCTGGAGTTATCTCGGGACTTAATTTGATACATTCAATTGTACCTAATGTTGTTTTTATTTTTTCAACTCCTATATATTTTACCCCCAGTTGTGCTACCTCGTCGTTTAGAAAATAAGAGATCTTGAAGGTGTCGTTTTTTTTCAAAGAAGAAAGATCTAAATTCCTTGAAAAGTAGTATGCCGATAGTAAATCAAAAAACTGGGAAGTAGGACTTTTAAAAGTTCCTTTTCTACCCGATACACTTTTATTCTTATGATCAAATGTAGCATACTCCTTACGCGTATAACGGCCTTCATGTATATCTTCCGTATACAGATAGGGCAGGTAATTGTCGGCATCAATGTAAGAGTCGTATTGGTTTTTTACAGTATAAAAAACAGAAAACGCACCTGAAGTTTGTCCGAAAGCAGATAAGTGAAATGCATTTGGGTTACTAAAACGAAGTTTAGATTTCTGTACTTGTAGTGTCCCTGTAGCTGCTGAGATAATGCCGTAACGTAACTTATACGTAAGCTTTTCTCCTTCCTTATATGTAGGGTCAGGAAGGTAAGGCAGGGTTTGCGCTTGCGCCCAAGATAGGGAACTAAAGACTAGGAAAATAAGTAGGTAGAGTTTTCTCATAATTTATTCGACCAATAAAGATGCCAATAGTTTAGGCTTTACGTTTAAATACCGGTACCGTAGAGCAGGGTTCACCATACATAATGCTCTTGGCCACCTTTGTCAATTCGACTGTAAATTGGACAAATGCTGATTCAGGCACATAGATATCGCCACACCCTTTAACGACAACACGTTGATCGGTGTACTGGGCATAGTCGATCCCACGCAGTGCGTCGTGGAATAATGTGCTTCGTACTTCTGTCTCGGATCCAAAGTGTACGGTCTTCGCAAAGGGAGATAGCTTATTTGCCAATAACATATAAGCCCATGTTGGAACGATAGCATCCGTGGAACAAATGATAGCGATATGTTTTCCGGCGTATTGCTCCCAATCATGGTTTTTGATAAATTCGCGAAAATCTTTCTCTTTTAGGATCAGTTCGTGGAATAGGTTGTCCTTGATATCATAGATAACAATATCTTCCTTTGGTGCGTAATCCGCCAGATCAATCGTCATTAACCCACTCTGTGCAACCTTATTTACAATATTTTCTTGGATATCCATGTGCTGTCAAAAAAAAAGCCGGACAATATTGTCCGGCTATAAAGTTAACGAATATATCTTAATAGAATTTAATGCGATTGTCATCAATATCCGCTTTACTTTGTAAGGCTTGATAGATGGCACTCCATGAACGCTGTGCTCTTGAAGTTTGCATTTGTTTCTTTTGATTGTTCATATCACTTGCTACAAGTTCAGCTGGGTTTGTAAAGCCAACTACTTGTACTGCATAAACTCCTTGTGCTCCTTTAACAGATTTAGATACTTTATTTGGTTGTAAACCGAATGCTGTTCCTACTACTGCAGGCTCTAGAGCTACACCTGGTAAAACTGGATTTGCTAATACAATGTTTTCAACATTGATTGCTGCTTTTCCGATTTTTTGTGCCGCTTGATCGATGGTAGAAGCACCAGCTAAGGCATTGTTAAGTTTCTCCGTAAGCATTTTAGCTTTCACTTCATTTCTTACTTGAACTTCAATATGTGGTTTTACAGCTTCTAAAGATAATAGTCCTTTAGGTTGAATATCTGAAACACGTGCTACGATAAAGTTGTGATCTGTTTCAAAAACTTTTTCAGAGATATCACCTTTCTTCGCCTCAAATGCCCAACGAACCAAGTCACGTGGCACTTCCGTTCCATTGAAGTTATTGTCCATTGCAATAGCGCGGTCCACTTTCTGTAAACTTACACCTTGTTTGCTTGCCACTTCAGTGAAATTTTTGCTATTAGCATCAGCAAAGAAATTGTTTGCTTTTGTATAAGCCGCATCTGTTGTTGCTTTTCCACTCGTAATCGCTTTGTCAACAATTGCCGCTTTAACGATCTTAGAATTACCAATTTGTTTTTCGATTTTGATAATGTGCGTACCAAAACGGCTGTTTACTACAACAACATCTCCTGCTTTACCCGAGAATACGGCTTCATCAAATTCAGGAACCATTTGTCCACGAGCGAAAGTACCTAGGTCACCACCATTTACTTTACTACCTTGATCCGTACTAAACTGAACGGCAAGAGCAGCAAAACTTTCTCCTTTTTGGATTAAACCTTTAATTGAATCTGCTTTTACCTTAGCTTTATCAACACCACCTTCAGCTGTTGCATTCAAAAGAATGTGTGCCGCTTTCACTGAATCTGGGCTGAATTTAGCATCTGCAATTTTAGCGATTTCGTAGGCTCCGTTTGAAAGGAATGGACCTACAGTGGTACCTACGGCAGCATTGAAAATAACAGAATCTAGTGCCGGACTAACTTGTCCTTTGCGGATATACGTGAAAGGATGTTTCGTGTCCGAATTAGAAACAACAAAAAGAGAGTCATTTGTTGAAGCAATTAACTGCGCTTTTAACTGATCGATTGTTGATTTCGTTGCAGCGCTATCATTAGCCGTTGGTTTTGCATCAAACAATACGTACTCAATTGTTCTACTTTCTTCTGGGTTTTTGAAACCATTTTTATGTTGATCGTAGTATGCTTTGTAATCTGCATCTGTCAATTTGATCTCAGAATCTTTCACTGTAGAGTAGTCTAACATCAAGTATTTGAAGTTAGCCAGTTTGTTACGTTGGTTATATTCTTCTTGAGCCTCAAGCGCTGTTACATAAACACTGCTGCTAAGCAAGTTGGAGTATTTTTGGTTTAAACGCTCATTTTTGATGTTTTCCAAAAGTGTTTCCCACTGCTGACGCATTTCAGGCGTACCTTGAGTAGAGATTTGAGAAAGGAAAGTTGTTAACTGGTTTCTGTCAAACATACCCGTTTCTGGGTTTGTAAAAGCTTGGATAATTTGCGGAGATGGGTTTTTCCCACTGACTAGCGCATTTAACTCGTCTTTACTAACAGAAAGTCCAATTTTACCAATCTCTTGCTTTAAGAGCTCTTGTGATACAAATTGATTCCATACCTGTTGTACGGCATAGCTTCTGATTTGTGGCGAAGCAGCGCCCCCCATTTGTTGTTGGTACATGGCCGTTGTTTGGTCGACCTGTGCATTGAAGGCTTGATAGTCGATAGACTCGCCATTTACATTACCAACTTGATTTTGACTTTTCATCCAAAAAGGAGTTCCCATATTGATGATGTCTCCCAACAAAAACGCAACAATTGCTAAACCAATGATGGTTACTACTAACCCAGCTCGGTTTCGCAAATAGCTCATTAATCCCATAGTCTGTATACTGTGTTTATTTTTAAATGCTTAATATTTTTGTTCTTTTTCAAGGTTAATTGGAGCGATTCAATACCTCCGTTTGATTTGTTGGCGACCAGCTAATCATAAGGTTTTTAGTGCGTTAATAGACCTCTATTAAAAACAAGGCGCAAGATACAACTTTTATGAAAAAAAAGTGTAAAAAATGTGCCGTGATAAAAACTTAATTTATGAATAATGGTTTTGCATTGTTTAATTGCCAAACATTGGAAATTGATTTTGGGAAGATGGGATATAATAACCACTCATATTCTGTCCGTCAATTTTCTTAAAGTCTGTATCGGAGATAAAGGAAGTCGCCTGTAAACTACCACGTTCGTCTTTGAAGTCAAAGGTGATAGGCACGGTGTTGTAATATATTTTTTTCTTTTCGTCAAAGAAAAGCTCCTCGGTTTTGATAATAGAACCATCCGCCATATTAACGACGACATTTTTTCGAAATTCGGTGATGCCTTCATTATTACGTTGCACGGCATAATCTGATTTTATGCGCTGCGCTTCCTTTCCGTTGACATCAAAAAAGCGTACCAGAACTCCCTTTCTAAATTCAAATTTACCCGTGCTGTCAGGATACTCCCGCAGCTCGGGGCCCGTAAGCTCTGCCTTAACAACAGCAGAGTCGCTGTATATTACGTTGACGTGCTTGGAGATGTTTACGTTCTCCTCTGCTTTAATGTTTGCAATACGGTCTACCTCTTTGAGGTCATTCTCACAGGAAAAAAATAAGAGTGCCCCTACCGCATAAAAGACGGAGAGGGGCATACTTGTTTTTATTTTGGAGCACAAACGATGCTTCATACGTTTTAATCTAAGCTACGACGGATAAACCACGAATCGTTAATCGTAAATCCAAGGTTTATATTAATATACCGCTCCCGTACTAAATTGTTTTTCAGAGTTCCCTGCTGGCCAAATTCTGCGGATATATTAACCTGCGAGAATGTACGGCCAAAGTTTGATTCAGGTAACGGTAAGCCTAAACCGATTGTTACGGCCATATCGTTAATCTGTTGATTGCGGAAAACGACAGGTGTCTGATTATATCGGAAGCCAAGTCTGTAGTCTACTTGATTCAAGTACCTAACAGATGTAGGATCCGGTTTGATCTGTCCACCGACAGCGAAACCATAACTTTTTCCAAGCTTATTTTCGCCATCACGAACTTGATATTTACTCCAATCGGCATACTTGAAGTCCGCACCAACCATCCAGTTGTATCCTTTAGAAAGGGTTACACCAAAATTGTGTTTTAGTGGTAGATTAAGCTTTCTGTTACCAACCTGATAAATACTGGTTGTATCTAATGGTGGAGCTTCATAATCTTCTTCAAAGCTAGGTTCCGATATGGTTACCATGCGGTTTGTTTTCGCTGTTATTTGGTTGTCTAAAGATCCAGAGTAACCTACGGTTAGGTTGTATTTGCGACCGAGAGACTTACTATATTGCACACCGTAATCGAAGGACGCTCCTCGGATGTTACGTGTTGTTTTTTGTTGGGTTTGGTAGGCGCCTAATGCATTAGGGAATTCTACTTTTGTAATATCATACAGGTTACCAAATAAGAAACCTACGTTTGCACCAATGCTCAATCCTTTGATTGGAGAAACACCGTACCCTAAGAACGCTTTATTAACACCACCTTGGCCTTCGATTAAGGTTCTGTAGTTTAAGGTATCAATAGATTGCGTTGATGTTGCTGAATATCCGACATCAGAGAATGGAAGTAAGCCAAAAGCAAGACCACCAAATTTGTTTAACGGAATTCCTATTGCAATATGACTGAACGCGAAATCGGCTGTGTTGTCGCTGCTTTCGTTTTTGGATAACTGGGTTAAGTTCCCATAAAGACCAGCTTCCATGATTGTTCTATTCATTGCCGAATAGGATGCAGGATTAGATAGATTCAATGTGGGCAATCCGTTCAGGTATCTTACACCGGTTGAAACACCTCCCATTGCTCGCGTTTGTGGCAAAAGATCCTCCCGCATTTGCCCTAATCCAAATTGGGAGTAAGGGGAATGAGAAGTGGACTTTTGAGCGTATGCTTGTTGTACACTCAACAAACTCAAGCCTAGCAATAACTGACTCGCTATTTTGGAAAACGTTCCTTTAAACAGTATGTGCATATATATATTGGTGTTACATTTTGCTACTTGCCACCGTGTCCCGCTGTTTACCTTTAGGTATTTTTTAAGAGGTCAGGTATAATAATGAGACTTTTGCTAAAATGATTGCTTTTTCAAAATTTGATACAAAACTATCTAATTTTTAATTATTCCTTTAGTTCAAATTGTTAAAAAAGGTTAATCATCTATTGTTCAAGTGGTTAAATAAATTGAAAGTAAATGATTGTTAATATGATAATTAGATATAAGACTTCGTAGACCCATTTCGATTTTGAATTGGTAAAATAGAATGCTAAATAGATAGCGACAGGCGGGGCACACAATAGAAAGTGGTTAATGGTAATATGACTGTTCAAGTAAAAGGATCCTATGGTAAGGAGGATCATAAAGAACAGTAATTGGAAAGATTTACGGAGATGAACCACACTTTTGAAAAAATGATCCTTCAGTACATAGAGGAAAAATAGGAGTGCGACAAATATTGGAGCGGTTACCAGGTAGTCGTACAAATTAAGTCCTAGTTCAGTGGGGAAGAAGTACCCTAAAGGCTTAAAAATAAGATAAAACTCGGCTATTCTATCGATCCAAAGGTAGATAACGCCGAGAAGAAAATAAATGGTGATAAAGCCCAATAAGGGAGTAATCCATTCGCGCCAATTAAAAGGGCGAAAAATAACCAAGCTAATCCATAGAAGGAGCATCATCACGATAAATGGAAAGTAAATGAGACTACCTATAGCCACAATAAGACCCAAGTCAAACATTAAGCCTTTCACATCAGAAAGTTTGTAGATGTTAAACAGCTTTCCAAGCATCCAGATAGTAATGAAATTACAGATTAACGGAGGCGATAAAACTAAAAAGGGAGGGAATAGGCTCACCAATGTCATGTACAATAGAGCTACCGTAAAATTTGGTTTGCCCAGAAAGTTGAAATGATTGATGATACTGTTCAGGAAGAATGCCTGCAATAATGTGAGCGCTAGTGTTGTAAATACGTTCTGCGCCGGTGTGAGATTATCGCCAATTTTTAACCCGATCAGGTTGTTGACCGCCGGTTCTAAAAATACAGGGACAATCTTCGGGGGTAAATGAAGAAAAATACCTAAGCACAGAATAAGCCCCATGATGGAAACAAACAGGATGTTGAACGGTGTAAATTTCCGATGTTGGGCTATAATCATGGTGTACTCTTTTAAGGTGTTAATATCAGCATAGCAGATATTATTTTTCTAATTTTTTAATACGTCTATCTAATGTGAAAAGGTAAATTCCAAGAACGGCAAAGATTGTCAGTAGTACCAAAACTACAACGTAAATTTTTCCTGAGCTACGTAATCCCGTTGCCATATCAATTTCGCCTTGTGCATACGTGCTTGCACTGATAAGCAACATTAGAAATAAAGCGAGTTTATTTTTCATCTTTAACTATTTTAAACTAATCAATTTGATTTCTTTTGTTTTCGATCAATCGAACTCGGTACCGTAAAGTACAAATCCAAGTGCCTACTAATATCCAACCGATCACAGCGGTATAAAAGACAGGGCGCATATTGTTGTTCATGTCGAGGTCCCCAAAGGTGCCATTACCTCCGCTACCTGGATGCAAAGAGTCTGTCAGCTTCGGTAGAATGTACAATAAAACAACCATGACTGGAAAGGCAAAAATATTGTATATAGCAGATATTTTCGCTCTTTTTTGTTCTTCTTCTAGGGCATTGCGTAGTACGAGATAGGCCAAATACATCAATGTGGCGATGGCTGAACCATTTAATTTTGGATCGTTAGGCCACGGTTCACCCCATGTAATATTTGCCCATAACATACCGGTCAGTAAACCCATTGCACAGAATACAATCCCTGTGTTTACGGCCTCTACAGCCATAAGATCATGTTCTACTTTACCTGAATTTAGGTATTTAATGCTATAGATAACAGATATTAGATACAATGTTAACATCGTAAACCACATCGGCACGTGAAAGTACACATTCCGGATGGTTTCATGCAAGATAGGTAGGACGGGAACAGGGCCTAATAAACCGCCTATAATAGCTGTCGCTATCATCAGTAGCCCTAATATTTTCCACCAAGATTTTCTCATCGTTGAAAATTATAGAATTAATCACGCCAAAGGTAAGGAAATAACAACAAAGAAATTGTAATCGTAATTACATTAATTGCCAAAAGAACCAATATTTCGTTGGTCGAAATAGCGCGATCCAACCCCTGCATGGCATTGTTGGAAAGTTTAATTAGCACGATCAACAAAGGGATGATTACCGGGAAGCTCAGAATGGCCATCATGGTGCTATTGTTTCCTGTTTTGGCACTAATACCTGATACCATGGTAAAGACTGTAGCGAAACTGAAACTGCCGATTAGTACCGCGAGAAGATATAACAACGGGTCGCCAATCGGGTTTTTAAATACGACAGCATAAAAGGTGAAAGCAATCAGTGAGAGAAAAACCATCAAGATGCTATTGTAGACGATCTTTCCGAGAATGACGGCTTTCGGGCTTACAATGGTATAATAGTAGAGCTGCCTGTAGGTGCTTTCTTGCACGAAAGAACGACTGATTGCATTTATGCTGGCAAAGAGAAGGATAATCCAGAACAAAGCATTCCAAATAGGAGCGTCCACAGACTTGAAAGCTTGATAGCAAACAAAGACTGTGGACACCACATATAGTAAAATACCGTTGATAGCGTACTTAGCACGCCATTCGAGGATTAAATCCTTGTATACTAAAACTTTTACTTGTTGGAGTAAGTTCATGCACCGCAAAGATAGTAATACTTCAGTTTGGATGTCTGGAAAACTCCCGAAAATAAGTAGAATAATATACGCGTCGTTTTTCTACGGTTATGCTTTTTTGATTTCAGATTTGGCGTCATCAATCGCATCATGTGCTTTTGAAGCAGCATCTTTGGCTGCATCGGATGCTTTATTTACCCATTGACTGGCTTTTTCCGACGCTACCTCGAAAGCGTGCTTACCCGCTTCTTTGGCTTTTTCTGTTAATTCATGCAAATCTCTCTTGGCTTCACGTGCAAGTTTAGCTGCTTTTTTACTTTCTTTCTCCGAAAGCTCTTTAAGCGACTTCGATAACCCTTTTACACTTTTATTCGCTTTGTCCATTTGTCGTTTGCCATCCTCTGTTGCTAGCAAATAATAAGCCGCAGCACCCGCGGCTAGCCCGAGTAGCGCAAATGCTAGTAATCCATTTTTCTTTTCCATGATATGTATACTTTTTTATGTTTAATAAACATTATTCTGAAACTGTAGTAGGAAGTAAGTGGCTTTGAGAAAAGCCTCTTCTGCTAACAGCCCATAATACACGAACAAAAATGGTGCACAAAAGTTTTGAACAGCAATGGATTTAACAGAAATTAACGAACAAGCTCTTCGGCAGACTGTATGGCGTAGAGGTGATGGTACAGGCCGCTTCGTTTGGCCATTAGTTCAGCATGGGTTCCTATCTCCGATACGGTTCCATTTTCAACAACGACGATGTAGTCGGCATCTTTTATTGTACTGAGTCTATGGGCGATGATGATGGAGGTCCGGTCTTTCATTAACTCTTCGAGTGCCAGTTGTACCAAGCGTTCGGATTCTGAATCCAGTGCCGAGGTAGCTTCGTCTAGAATCAATATAGCCGGGTCTTTCAATAAGGCGCGGGCGATAGCTACACGTTGACGCTGTCCGCCTGAAAGCTTAACCCCACGTTCGCCAACCATCGTGTCATAGCCTTCCGGAAATCCCATAATAAAATCATGCGCATTAGCGCGTTTTGCGGCGTTAATAATATCTTCCGCATCCGCCCCTAAGTGACCGTAGCCAATATTTTCGCGAATGGTTCCGCCAAAGAGCAGAACATCCTGTGGAACAATAGCTACTTGATTTCGAATGTCGGTGAGGCTGTATGATTCACTCGGTTTACCATCGTAAAGGATTGCACCTCTGGTCGGTTTGTAAAACTGAAGAATAAGCGAAGCAATCGTTGATTTTCCCGTCCCACTGGGACCAACAAGAGCAAGTTTCTTGCCTGATTCGACATGAAAGGATATTTCTTTGAGAATGAGCGAATCTGGGCGAGAAGGGTATGCGAAGGCAACCTCCTGAAAGGTGAGCGAACCATTGATATGCTGTTGAATCTCTTTATTGTCAGGAGCGATTTCAATGGCCTCTTTTTCTTCGTCCAATATTTCAAGAACGCGCTCACTGGCGCCTAAGGAACGTTGAATATTCGCATAAAGCTCAGGGAGACTTCCCATGGACCCCGCAACAAACATGGAGTACAGAATATATGTTGTTAGGTTTCCGACAGAGATTTCATGGGCAGCAACGAGGGAAGCGCCATACCAAATCACAACGATGACAGCCCCAAAAATACAGAAGATAATAAAGGAAGCAAAGATACCCCGGTAGGTTGCGCCTTTAACCGCAAGGGCTACCACACTGTCCAGTTTGCGGGAGTACCTGTTCGTTTCATAATATTCATTCACGAAGGCTTTCACATTGCTTATACCAAGCAATGTTTCTTGGACGATGCTATTTGATTCGGCTAGCTGATCTTGCGCTTGGCGCGAAAGGTTCCGAATAAAGCGACCGAAGATAATAGCTGTGACGATAATGATGGGTAATATCGAAAGATTCATTAACGCGAGTTTTGGCGAAACGAATACGAGCAGACACACGCCGAGGCCCAGGCTGATCATTTGACGAAGTACTTCGGCTAATGTTGTCGTTAGGGTGTCTTGGATCTGTGTCAAATCGGCCGATAAGCGACTGTTGAGCTCACCTACTCTGCGGTTCGCGAAGAACTCTATGGGAAGAGTAATTAGTTTATGGTACGTGTCTTTGCGGATATTGGCTAGTGCTTTTTCTGCAATCTCTACAAACAAACGGATTCGACCAAAGGAAACGATGGATTGAAAAAGCAGAATAATCATGGAGATACCACCTATGTACCACACGTTGGCGGGTAACCAGGTGTATGTTTGTCTGCCCTGTGCTGCATCGATCATCGCGCCCAAGAGCGCCGGAAAGGTTAGCATCGTTAAACTCGAAAGGGTTAAAAAAATCATCCCTACCACGAACTTCGTACGGAAGGGTCGTAGGTAAGAAAAAATCTTTAAAGCCTTCTTAATGAGTTCTTTGTTTAACTTTGGTTTGGGTAAATCGTCCGATTGTGTATTCCCACTATTCAATCTCGCTCTCGCCATTAATTACTTTCTTATAAGTAGCAAAAGTACAGTATTATTTATGTGTGCTTATCACTGTTAAGTCACTTTTTTTAGTCGTTTTTTGCTAAAACGTTGATAAATAACAAATAATAGCGATAAAATAATGCCTACCGCGAGATATAAAGCCATATTGCTTTGCTGTTCGCTGGTATCTAACGATTCAATTTCTGTCCGCAACTTATCATTTTCCTGCTGGAGCTTAGAGACCGTTTTCATGTAGGCGGTTACTTGATCATCATATTCTTTAGCGAGTGCTGCATTGCGTTCACTTTGATAATCCTTGATGTCGATTAGTTTCTTCGTTTCAATAAAGATATTATTGTCGGTGATAACAATCTCTTTCAGAATATCAATCGATCGTTGCATATCGGCCGTTGTCTTAAAGATTCCAAATATACCGGTCTTTTTGAGTAGGCTCTCATCGAAATCCCCAAATCGTTTGCTCCGCGCGTCCAATAATTCATTGATGCGGGCTCTTTGGTCCTCAAAAGAGATGGAATCTGCTGTTATATTAGCATGTGCATGGCCTGTGCCGGCTAAGTAAAGACAACACGAGGTGACAAATAGGATAAGAAGTTTGTACATTTTTGTTTTTCTAGTCCAATGTAATTCAAGTGGATTCATATCCAGTTTGACTAAGCCAAACGGATAAGGATTAATTGCGCGAAAAAGGAAGGGGAGAATACCTATGAATCGAGAAATTCGACCATGATAATTTCATCTTGTTGTAACCCCAGCAAGCGGCTGGCGTGACCTTTGTTAATGGCAATCTCTAGGAAATTACTAATGCCGAAAAGACATAACTTTTCTCCTTCAGGAACTTCGTTGTAATGCCAACTCAAGGTATTGATGGTTTCATTACGTTTAAAGTGTAAACGGAAACTACGACCCTTTTGAACCTCATTGAACAACTCTTTACTGATGTTACTGATAACATTTCCAAAAGAATCAATATAAGATACATGACCTTTTATTGTATTGCTGTCTATTAGAGGTTGTACCATAACCTTCTTCAGCGGCTTTTCTATCGGTTGCCCAATTTCCTTGAGTTTTCCGCCGTTGGCAATATGGCAAGCAGCTTTGCTCAGGATGTCTGCCAACGGGAAGTGGAGGTAGCGGAGATCCTGCATAATGTCAATTTCAAATAGTTCCTGTGCTTTCTTCTCGCCCAAGATAATGCTGAATATGCCGTTGTCCGCGCCTACAAAGAAATGATTGTCAAACTTCATCATGGCATAACGTGAGCCTTCTTGAAAGACGGTGTCAATTCCGATCAGATGTACGGTTCCCTTTGGAAAGTAGTGGTATACATTACGAAGAACGACAGCAGCACGCTGAATATCAAATGAAGGAATCTCATGGGTAATATCAATCAAACGGACATCCGGGAGCTGCGAAATGATGCTGCCCTTCAGTGCTGCTTGATAAAAGTCACGATGTCCTAAATCTGTTGTTAGCGTAATTACTCCCATAGTGTGTACCCTCTAAAGATACTAAAAGTTAAAATATTTAAGAGCCGAACTGTCCAAAAAAAAGCTGGAATTGTGCAAAAAACGAATGCATATACAGTGGCCATCAAAAGAGTGGACAAAAGTAACAAAAGAATACACAAAGTCTATTTAATACTGTCAATTTATGTGTTTTTGTAGGTGATAGTTACATCCCATTTGTGGAAAGCTCTGTTTTATAGCTTCTAAGGTGTTGCAAAACAAAAAGTTAATAAAAGGTTGAGAAATATTATGCTGTAGTTCCTGTAAAAAACCATTATATTTATTTCAGAAATTAAATAGACAGCAATTTGAACGAAGTATTAATAAATCTGGATGCCACCAATTTGGTGACATTATGGGGAGCGCAGAATGAGAATTTTGAGCTTATAAAAAAAGGGTTTCCGAAACTTCGTTTGGTGGCACGTGGCAATGAGCTTAAGGTGTTGGGTGAGCAATCTGAACAAGGTCGGTTCCAGTCGGTTTTTCAAGGGGTTTTAAATCATGTTGAGCAATTTCAGTCCTTGAGCTCCATCGAATTGGAAGAGCTGATAGGGCTTCCTATACGAGCAGATCGCCCAGAGGAACGTAAAGAGGGAGGAGAGGCGCAAGTCTTCAAGGGAGAGCCGATTGTGTATGGTCCGAATGGTTTGATTGTTCGTGCAAGAACGCCAAATCAACGCAAGATGGTGGATAGTATCGCAAAAAACGATATCCTTTTTGCCATCGGTCCAGCGGGAACAGGTAAGACCTACACTGCAGTTGCCCTAGCTGTTCGTGCGCTCCGTAATAAAGAAATAAAGCGGATCATATTGACCCGTCCTGCGGTGGAAGCTGGAGAGAATCTGGGGTTCCTGCCAGGCGATCTAAAGGAGAAGGTTGATCCGTATCTACGTCCTTTGTATGATGCGTTGGACGATATGATTCCAGCAGATAAGCTGAAAGATTATATTGAGCGTCGCGTGATTGAGATTGCGCCGCTGGCTTTTATGCGTGGACGTACGTTGGATAATTGTTTCGTGATATTGGATGAGGCACAAAATGCGACGGACATGCAGCTGAAGATGTTCTTGACGCGTATGGGACCTTCTGCGAAGTTTATTGTAACGGGAGATTTAACACAGATTGACTTACCGAAGAAAAGCCAATCAGGATTGGCCACATCGGTCAAGCTATTGGATAATATTGAAGGGATCGAGATCGTGCACTTAAGTGGGGCTGATGTCGTTCGTCATAAGTTGGTGAAACGTATACTGGAAGCATACGGCGATATTTAGAATTTTAATAATTTGGTGCACTTGCACCGCGAGAATATGAATGCAATAAAAGAAACAAATTTTAATTTTGATAAACAGACCGCTTTTTACAAAGGTAAAGTACGTGATGTTTATACAATTGCTGATGACTATTTGGTCATGGTAGCTTCGGATCGAATTTCCGCTTTTGATGTGGTCTTGCCACGTGCAATCCCATATAAGGGGCAGGTATTGAATCAGATTGCTGCTAAATTTTTGGAAGCAACGAAAGACATATTACCAAACTGGGTGATTGCAGTGCCGGATCCAAGTGCTACGATTGGGGTCAAGTGTGAACCTTTCAAGGTGGAGATGGTTATTCGCGGTTACCTGGCAGGACATGCCGCACGGACCTACAAGGAGGGCGGACGTGTGTTGTGTGGTGTAACCTTGCCAGAAGGGTTGAAAGAGAATGATAAGTTGCCACAAACTATTATTACGCCAACAACAAAGGCTGCGGTTGGTCACGATGAAGATATCTCACGTGAAGAAATCATTGCACAGGGTATTGTCAGTGAAGCGGATTACGCCGAACTGGAAAAATATGCACACCAGCTTTTTCAGCGGGGTACCGAAATTGCAAAGGAACGTGGATTGATTTTGGTGGATACCAAGTATGAGTTCGGAAAACGTAATGGAGAAATTTATCTGATGGATGAAATCCATACACCGGATTCCTCCCGTTATTTTTATGCTGAAGGGTATGCGGAAAGACAAGCAAACGGTGAGCCGCAACGTCAGCTATCAAAGGAGTTTGTTCGTCAATGGTTAATTGAGAACGGCTTCCAAGGAAAGGATGGACAACAAGTACCTGAGATGACTGATGCAATTGTAGAATCAATTTCTGCACGCTATATCGAGCTCTATGAGCACATCACAGGTGAAAAATTTCAATATGCAGCCGAAGGGGAGATTGTAGCGCGCGTAGAGCAGAACGTTGCGGCAGCTTTGAAAGAGATCGTATAAAAACTAACAGCTATTGATATGAGGTTTATTGTTGACAAGCATGACCGCTATGTGGTGATAGAGCCCTTAGTGGACTTTTTGGATCGAGAGTCGGCAGCGAAACTGAAAGCCGAGTTTATGTTACGTAGCACAAGTGGTCAACGGAACATTATTCTGGATTTGCATGTCGTGGAAACGGCCGACGAGGATGTTTTGAGGCTTGGACTTTTGGCTCGTCGTCTATGTAAGGAATCCGGCGGATTGTTTATCTTGACCGGTTTGAATCCGAATGTGGTAGACCTGCTTAAGATGTCTAAACTGGAAAACTATTTTAAGATCGCAGAATCCGTCTCTACGGCAGAGGATATGATCTTTGGCAATGAGATCCGTCTAGATTTAAGAGGGGTGTAAGCATGCTACGATTCGAAGTCATGATTTTGGGGAATAGTTCGGCTACGCCTATGTATGGGCGGCACCCTACTTCTCAAGTGTTGAACTTCAATGAACAGCTTTATATGATTGACTGTGGCGAAGGGACGCAAATGCAACTGGCGCGCTATGGTATCAAAAGCAATCGTATAAATCATATCTTTATCAGCCATTTACATGGAGATCATTATTTAGGACTTGTAGGGTTGCTTTCCTCGCAACATTTGATGGGAAGGAAGTCAACCCTACATGTTTATGGTCCGGCGGCATTAGAAGAAATTCTTGCTATTCAGTTCAAGCACTCCGCAACAGTACTACAATACCCGCTCGTTTTCCACCCGACAAATCCGGCTGAAGTGGAGGTTATCCTAGATACGCCCGCGATGAAAGTTACCTCTTTCCCTTTACAACATCGCATTGATTGTACGGGATTTCGTTTTGATGAGGGGCGTCGCAGTGCGACCTTAAATGCAACGTTGGTGGACCAGCTCGACATACCAACCCCATACCTCAAGTTACTTAAGAGAGGGATTGATTATGTGGATCCTGATGGAACTGTTTATTTAGCAAGTGAGCTGACCTATCCTGCGCCGCCGTCACGCAGTTATGCCTTTTGTTCGGACACCTTGATGAACGAAAGTTATTTTGAGACGATCCAGGGAGTAGACCTCTTGTATCATGAATCGACATTTTTACATGATATGGCGGATCGTGCAAAAGAAACATTACATAGTACAGGGCAGGAGGCTGCACAGGTCGCTAGCACCGTGGGAGCAAAAAAGCTTCTTTTGGGACATTTCTCTGCCCGATATCGAGATCTGCAACCCTTTCTGGATGAATCACAACCGTTTTTTGCCAATACTTTGCTCTCGGAGGAAGGCAAATGGTTTTTAGTATAGGGATTTTCTAGATTTTTCCTCATATTTACACGCTCAACATAAAAGTAAATATGAAAGGCTCTTTCAACCTAAATGCTCTTCTTAGAGATAACATCAAAAAACTCGTTCCCTACTCGTCTGCAAGAGATGAGTTTAAAGGCGAAGCGTCGGTCCTTTTGGATGCGAATGAAAACGCTTTTGGCTCTCCATATCGGGAAGATTTCCATCGTTATCCGGATCCTTTGCAGCATCGTGTTAAAGAGAAGCTTTCAAAGATAAAAGGTGTTCCTGCCGCTAATATTTTTTTGGGTAATGGTAGTGATGAAGCTATTGATTTACTGTATCGTGCCTTCTGTACGCCCGGAAAGGATAATGTTATTCTGGTGCCTCCTACATATGGTATGTATGAAGTGTCGGCGAACATCAACGATGTGGCTTACCGAAAGGTGAACTTGACTCCTGATTATCAACTAGACCTGGATGGTATCGCTGAAGCGATAGATAGCCAAACCAAACTGATTTTTATTTGTTCGCCGAATAATCCAACTGGGAATAGTCTAAATAGAACGGATATTGAAACTATATTGGTTAACTTTGATGGACTGGTTGTGGTTGATGAAGCCTATATAAATTTCTCAAAACAACCATCTTTTACGAAGGATCTTAGTGAGTTTCCAAACTTAGTTATTTTGCAAACCCTATCTAAGGCTTGGGGATTGGCTGCGTTACGTTTGGGGATGGCTTTTGCCAGCGAAGAAATAATCACAGTTTTTAATAAGATTAAACCACCTTACAATATTAACCAAGCCACGCAGAATATTGTGTTAGAAGCATTGGACAATGTGGATCAGGTGAATAGTTGGATCCAAGAGATTGTCGCGGAGCGCGAGAAATTGAGTGCTACACTGGCGGACATTGCGCAGGTCGCACATATAACACCTTCTGATGCGAATTTTATCTTGGTCAAATTGGAGGAACCACGCGCACTATACAATTTCTTGGTTAGCAAAGGGATTATTGTTAGAGATCGTTCTAAAGTAGAGCTTTGTGAAGGCTGTTTACGTTTGACGGTCGGAACACCGGCAGAAAATGAAGAACTTGTATCCGCTGTTTATACGTTTTACGGCGCAACAAACAATTAAAAAGACTACAAAATATTTACCACGGAAATTATGCCTGATTTAGTGAAAAGAGTATTGTTTATAGATCGTGATGGCACCTTGATTTTAGAACCGGCAGATGAGCAGATTGATTCTTTTGCCAAGCTGAAGTTCTATCCCGGTGCATTACAATATTTACCTAAGATTGCAAAGGAACTTGATTTTGAATTGATTCTTGTTTCCAATCAAGATGGATTAGGGACATCCTCCCACCCAGAGGAGAATTTTTGGCCCGTTCACCATTTCGTTATTGACACCTTCAAAGGGGAAGGTGTTGTCTTTGCGGAGGAACATATAGACCGTACTTTTCCGCATGAAAATGCCGACACCCGAAAACCTGGTATTGGTATGCTGAAAGGATATTTTGATGCCGATACTTATAATTTGAGTGAATCTTTCGTGATCGGTGACCGAATCAATGATGTGAAACTTGCCCATAATTTGGGGGCTAAGGCTATTTGGTTGCGTAGTGACGATGGTCTTGGTCAGGCGGAAAACTTATCCATTGATCCTGCCGATGTGGCTTTGGAAACAACAGATTGGAAAGCCGTTTATGAGTTTTTGAAATTAGGAACTCGAAGCGGAGAGCATCACCGTAAAACCAATGAGACGGATATTTTTGTCGCTGTTAATTTGGATGGCTCAGGAAAATCGTCGATCGATACAGGGCTTCCTTTCTTTGACCATATGTTGGATCAAATAGCGCGACATGGGGCATTGGATCTCACTGTTAAAGCTAAGGGAGATTTACATATTGATGAGCATCATACGATTGAAGATACAGGTATTGCTTTAGGCGAGTTATTTCTTCAGGTGTTAGGCAATAAACGTGGTATCGAGCGATACGCATACACATTACCCATGGATGACTGTTTGGCGCAAGTGGCCATTGACTTTGGGGGGCGGAATTGGATTGTTTGGGATGCAGCGTTCAAACGTGAAAAGATAGGTGATATGCCGACCGAGATGTTCTTTCACTTTTTTAAGTCATTTTCGGATGCAGCGAAAGCTAATCTGAATATTAAGGCAGAAGGCGAAAATGAGCATCATAAAATTGAAGCAATCTTTAAAGCTTTTGCCAAATCTATAAAAAAAGCAGTGCGACGTGATGCGGATAATATGCAACTGCCAAGTACAAAAGGAGTATTGTAGGAGGTACGTATGATAGGGATTGTAAATTATGGAGCTGGTAATATCTTCTCTTTAACGGCAGCGTTAGATCGAGTTGGTATTGGCTACGGTATGGTTAATGAGGCGTCAGATTTGGATCTGTACGATCGCATTATTATTCCGGGTGTCGGGCATGCTGGTGCTGCAATGGAA
This sequence comes from Sphingobacterium psychroaquaticum, assembly GCF_900177625.1. Classification (GTDB taxonomy): domain Bacteria; phylum Bacteroidota; class Bacteroidia; order Sphingobacteriales; family Sphingobacteriaceae; genus Sphingobacterium; species Sphingobacterium psychroaquaticum. The sequence continues at coordinate 386,700 of NZ_FXAU01000002.1, read as the reverse complement.
AAGTTAGTTCAGTCTGGACTTTCATCTTATATTGCATCATTAGAGAAACCTGTTCTAGGAATTTGTGTGGGCATGCAGCTTTTAACATCGTTTTCGGAGGAAGGAAATGCAGATTTGTTGAAAATTGTGCCTTTAAAAACGTTACACTTCGGTGGCCGCGTTACGGAGAAAGTACCACACATGGGCTGGAACAGCATACAAATACAAAATGGCTCGACTCTTTTTCAAGGTATTGAGGATAATGCCTATTTTTACTTTGTGCACTCTTATTTTATTGAATATGAGGCTGATTTTACTAGTGCTGTATGTCGTTATGGCGTAGATTTTTCTGCTGCCATACAAAAGAATAATTTTTATGGGGTGCAGTTTCACCCTGAAAAATCGGGTAAGGACGGAGAGCAGTTATTGCTTAACTTTTCCCGGATTTAATGTTTAACTGATTTTAATTTTACTGTATGTATATAATTCCCGCTATTGATGTATTAGATAAGAAGGTTGTTCGCCTGCGCGAAGGTAACTATGATGATGTAACAACCTATGATATTTCATTGGAAGAGCAAATTGCTAAGTATCATGCGAATGGTACGGAGATCGTTCATATTATTGATTTGAACGGTGCTAAAGGAGATTTCTCGAATCAAAAGTACTTGTTTGATATCATCCATAAAACGGATATGAAAGTACAATATGGAGGAGGTGTGCGTAGTATTGAGAAAGTTAAAGAGCTGGTTGATGCGGGCGTTTATCGTGTAATTGTGGGAACCCAAGCGATCACAAATCCATCTTTTCTGGAGGAACTAAGCTCGCTCAACGAAGGACGTGTAAAGTACGCTGATCATATTGTTATTGCTATTGATGTCTTGGATGAAGTGATTAAGTATTCAGGTTGGCAAGAAAGTTCACCTATTAAATTGGTTTCCTATATCGATAAATGTTTAGAATTAGGTTTCTTCCGTTTCTTATGCACTGATATTAGTAAGGACGGTAAACTGGCTGGTGCTGGCGTGGATCTATATAAGAAATTGTTAGCGCATTCGCCAATTATTAAGTTGATTGGCTCGGGTGGCATCAGTTCAATGAAAGATATCGAGGCTTTACAGGAGCTCGGCAATATGGAGTCTTGTGTGGTTGGAAAAGCAATTTACGAGAACAAGATTTCTATTGATGAGATTAAAGATTGGAATTTAAAGTCTTTAATTAGGTTCTAAGATGTTAGCAAAGCGTATTATCCCTTGTCTGGATGTCAAAGATGGCAGGACAGTAAAGGGAGTTAATTTTGTGGACTTGCGTGATGCTGGTGACCCCGTTGAATTAGCTTGGCAGTATTCACAGCAAGGGGCCGATGAGTTGGTTTTCTTGGATATTACGGCTACGCACGAGAACCGTAAGACGACGATAGATCTTGTCAAGGCTGTTGCGCGTCAAGTAAACATTCCGTTTACGATTGGTGGCGGTATAAATGAAGTTAAAGATGCCGACATCCTGTTGAATGCAGGAGCAGATAAAATTTCGATTAATTCCGCTGCGGTTCGAAATCCGAAGCTGATTGATGATTTTGCACGTGCTTTTGGGCGTCAATTTGTGGTAATTGCGGCCGATACTAGATTAGTGGATGGCAAGCAGTTGATTCACCTACGTGGTGGGCGTGAACGAACGGAAATAGAAACATTAAATTGGTTGCAGGAAGCAGAGGAGCGTGGAGCTGGAGAGATTCTATTAACGTCCATGGACCACGACGGTACAAAAGATGGGTTTGATACGACTTTTTTAGCTAAGGTCAATGCAATGGTACATATACCACTCATTGCATCAGGCGGCGCAGGAAGTCAGCAACATTTTGTAGATGTGTTTGAAAAGGCTGGCGTAGACGCGGCTTTAGCCGCTTCGGTGTTTCATTATGGAGAAATATTGATTCCAGATTTGAAACAAACACTGCGCACGGCAGGTGTTGTGGTGAGATAGAAAGTAGATCGTACTGAGTGCAAAGTGGAGAGTATGGAGTGCTTATTGAAATTAGTACAAAGTATTTATTATTTTTGCTTAGTGTTTTGCACAAAAAAGATATTCCGTACTTAGTACTCCGTACTCCGTACTAAATTAACAACTATGTTAGATTTTAAAAAAGGGGATGGTTTAATCCCTGTTGTTATACAAGATAATCAAACGCTGGAAGTATTGATGCTTGGCTATATGAATGAAGAAGCTTGGGAAAAAACTCAGGCAGATGGTAAGGTTACCTTTTTTTCCAGAAGCAAAAACAGACTGTGGACAAAGGGGGAGGAGAGTGGGAATTTTTTGACGATGGTTTCCTCGGCTGTTGATTGTGACAATGACACGCTGCTGATCAAAGTTATACCGGCAGGCCCTACGTGCCATACAGGAAGTCGCAGTTGCTTCAATACGGCATATAATCAAAATTTTCTGCTTCAATTAGAGCGAATTGTTCAACAGCGATACGTGGAGTCCTCTGAGGAGTCTTATGTGCACCGATTACGAGAGCGTGGTATAAATAAAATTGCGCAGAAAGTTGGAGAAGAGGCTGTTGAGACTGTTATTGCTGCTTTGGCTGAGACCGAACATGATTTTATTAATGAAACCTCCGATTTATTGTTTCACTTAATCGTATTGCTCCGAGAAAAAGGACTTAATCTGGAAGTGATAGCTAAAAAACTTGAAGGAAGACACCAATAAATTTGGATTGTTACAAAAATTAAGGAGCCCAATTTTTTATATTGGGCTTTTTTATTGTCTTGTCCCCTGTTTTTTTGCATTGTCCCGTCTTTGTCCATCGATTTTTTTTTATAAAGCAAAAAATTTCGTGATATTTACAGCTGCATGAGTGACCTTAATTTTTTTGTTGGTTGAAGCTTGTGATTTACCCTTTTATGAATACGCTTAGATTTGTTTTGTTATTCCTATTTGCGGCTTGGAGTGGTTTCCTTTCTGCGAATCACACTTTAGAAAATCCATATGATTCTTTGGCCTTTGTTCCTTCGAATCAAAGTGGAGCTAAAGCATACGGAATCTTACGCGGAGATTTAGAAAAAAGCTCTCCGAAACAAGCGCTTGAGCATATTCAATTTATTCGTGATCTTTCTAAAAAGAAGAGTGATAAAGTGCTTGTGTGTACCTATTACGAGACACTGGCGCATTATTATTCCATAGTTAACGATAGCCTGAATGCTTTATCTACAAATTACCACGAAACGGCGGTTCAGTTTGCACGAGATAATGCTTTGAATGACCAACATGTAAGACAACTTTATGCCTTGGCAAATTATTACTTTACCTATGCAAGGAAGTCTGTTTCATATGGTTATTTTCGGGAAGTACTATTGCTTATCGACAAGTATGGCGAGAAGTCTATTTCCGGGGTATGGCAATACTACATTACAATGGGGCGGTATTTTTATGACATCAAGGAGTATGAGCTTTCACGAGATGCGTTGCAGCAGGTTCTTAAATATGAAACACGTCTAAACGATCGCGAGTATTTTAACACGATGAATACCCTAGGCTTGATTGCGACGATTGAGGGGGATTATGAGCAAGCGAATTCATATTTTAAAATAGTTTACGAGAAGTCTAAAGTAGCAGTAGACTCCGCTTGGATGGGAATATCCTACGGTAATATGGGCAACGTATTTGCTCGGCAGAATAACCACGGTGAAGCACTGAAACATTTCTTTGTTGATTATAATTACAATTCTAAATCCTGGGGCGATGTCCAGTCGGCTTTGGGTTCGTTAAAAAAAATAGCTGAGACATACTATATCATGGGAGACTATGATAAGGCGCTCCTACGGACGAATGAGTATTTGGATAAGATGGAACGTAAACCAGCACGCTATATGGCGCTATCCGAAATGTTTAATCTCAAAGTGAAATTACTCAATAAGCTCGGTTTGGAAAGTGAATTGCTGGAAACGTTAAAACAGTATAACCACTACAATAGTTTAGCGATATCTTTCGAAAATGAAGCGGCTATTGATGCGATGAAGCTAGCGGAAGAGAAACAGAAATTTCAGGCTTTATATTCGGAAAGCCGACGTAATAAAATTATTCTTTTATGTCTATTGGTGTTGGTTGCTGGTGGAGCAGTCGTTGGCTTACTCTATTTTCTACGTAATAGAAAGAATATACTGATTAAAGAGGAACCTGTTTTAGAGCCAGAAAATACGGAACGATATGATGTGTCTACCATAATCCACAGTAAGAAACCTTACGCTGTACAAAATAGCCCAGCTGTCTTAGTGAGTAAAGAGCTCCGTGATCATTTAGATTTAAATTTAATGAACGATCGGAACTGGGGCGATTTTAAAGATTTGTTCGATGCTGATTTTCCGGACTTTTTTGTGGAGATAGGAGATAAGTATGATGGACTGTCGGAGTCGGATCTACGCTTGTTAGCGTTGCTTTATTTGAATTTATCAAATAAAGAATTGGCCGATAAACTTTCTATTTCTCCGGAAGGGGTTAAGAAGGCCAAACAACGGTTGAAAAAGAAACTCTCTTTGCGACTCGTGCAAACGGCAGATTAGGTAAAAGTTGTTTCCTTGCTATAATTTTCCTTATTGTGAGAAAATTATAGCCTTGCATATCCCCTTGTATTTGGGTAAATTTGTTTATCACTTACCTATATTCAACTATGCATAATTTAAATGTTTCTCTAGTCATGACATTGACGGGGCACCAAAACCCAATTTTTGCCCTTGAAAATTCTTTAGATCAGACTATGCTATATTCTGGTGGAAATGATCGAGGCGTCGTGGAGTGGGATTTAGCGACAGGAAAGTTTAACCGTATACTTTGTGCGGTGCCAGCTTCGGTCTATGCGTTATGTTTGTTGAAAGATAGTGGTCTCCTCGCTATCGGAATGCGGAACAGTGAAATATGGTTGGTCGATGTGGATAAGCAACAGTTAGTGAAAAAGCTGTATATGGAAAAGGGGGCTGTCTTTGCTCTACGTCATTTAGAAGATAAGAAGGAACTCCTTGCCATAGGAGAGGCCGGAGTAGCCTATGTCTGGAATTTAGATACCTACGAATTAGTATATAATTTCCGTGTTTCAAATACAACTGTCCGTACTATTGAACCTTCAGTCGATGGAAAATATTTGAATTTTGGAGATAAGGATGGGCATGTGTACCAATTGGAGAGTGCGAGTTTTCGCGAAGTAAATAGACGTAAAATACATAGTATGTCTATTACGGCATTGCTGGCAACGGCAGAAAATATATTCTCAGGAGGTCGCGATGCGGTATTACACAAATTAGTGCCATCTGGTTTGTCTCCTGTACAACAGGTGACACCACACTTGTTCACTGTTTATGGCATCTTGAAGCACCCGACTTCCGATATAATTATTACGGTAAGTAGAGATAAATCGATAAAATTTTGGGATATGAACACGCTGTCACTACTGCGAAACATCAGTATGGAGCGTGGCTACGACAGCCATCGTCTTTCTATCAATACGGCAATCTATAATGCGGCCAGCAATCAACTTATCACGGCTGGTGATGACAAGTTGATCAAATTATGGCGCGTTGAGATTGCCTAACTGCGGTTTAAATAAGGCCGCAAATCTTCTCTAAGTATTTTTGATCCGTCGTGTCAAAAAAATCAAGGTGTTCACTGTCGACATCGAGCACTGCAACACAGGTGCCTTCTTTGATGACGGGAACTACAATTTCCGATCGCGATAAAGAGCTACAGGCAATATGCCCAGGGAATTGTTCTACATCGGGAACAATAAGGGTCGATTGATCTTTCCATGCGGAGCCACATACGCCCTTTCCGTAACCAATCCGTGTACAAGCTACTGGTCCTTGGAAGGGACCGAGAACCAATTCTTCTTGGCGAACGATATAGAAACCTACCCACCAAAAATTGAATTGTTCTTTTAAAGCGGCTGCGATATTAGCCATGTTGGCAATACAATCTGTTTCACCCGAAAGGAGGGCTTCAATCTGTCTGAAAAGCAATTGATATTGTTCTTCTTTACTGCCGGTTGCGATGATTAAATCTTCTGCCATGGTGTTGTTGCTTGATTTTTATTTGAGACAAAGTTAATTGATATTTTGTTAGGAAACACCATGGAGTGGTTTCTTTGTAGGGCGCTCTTTATATAGAAAAGGTTGCCTATTTTTAACAGACAACCTTTTCTATGTGATGTTTTTCTAGTTCAAGTCCGTTTACTACTGGAAGAATATCCGGATGTTCACTCCAAAGTTTGTATACGAAGTCGCATAATTTTGCGAGGTGTATGGTTTCACAATGTTGGAATTATAGAATAATTGAATATTATATTGCTGGTTGATCACATAGTCCAGCGTTGGGTTAAAGCTAATACTTTTATTACCTGCCGAGATCTCTGCAGAGTTCAAATCTGAACGGTACACAATTGTTTTACGATCGTTGATTGCAACATCTAATTTGAAGTTTACATCATTACTCCATTTCTTATCGCTGAACCAACCAAATGGCATACCGACATTACTCTTACGGTAGCCCATACCCAGCACAAATGAGTTTTCCGTCAACATTGACATTTGGCTATTTGCTAAGGTGAAGTTCATATTACGCATTCTCCGGAGCTCCGAGGTCGCTGATATGCTATTCGCGAAACGAATGTCCAATCCGATAAGGGGTACGAACTGATCGATAATAGATACTTGGTCGTACTGGAATTTTGGAAGGAAGTTGGCGTTTACATCGCGTTCCGAAGGCATACCATCATTTTCTTTGTATCGCAGAACTGAATTATAGCCTGTCACCGAGTACAAGGAGTTATATGCATGCGTAATGGCAAGGGACGTGATAAAATCTGTTAAGCCCAAAACATTCGCTAACCTGTTATAAGAAATACGCCAGTTTGGAAGCGGGAACTTAGGCATTTTATTTAATGAACTGCTGTTTACGTCTTTTCCTAAATATGTAGTAAGGAAAGAGTTGATAACCACATCTTGTTGTGCTTTACCATATCCATCCGCAAACATTTCATTGTCAAAACCAACCGAGTTTAGATTACGTTCCGCTAAACGAGCCGAAATGGTTACTCTATTCTCTTCAAAAATGCGGAACAACTCGTTATGGTCTTTAAAAGCAGACTTAATAGCAATTTGTGTAATGCTATAGTTTCCGGTAGTATACGGCGTTACACTTTCGATGTTTCCGGTCACGGCATTATATTCTGTCGCGGCGGAGTAGTTGTAGTTATCGATACGCGAAGAGCTGAGGTCTATACGTAGTCCTTTAAACGGTTCTAGATTCGCAACAACGGAAATATTTTCCGCATATGTTTTAGTATACCGTTGATTTTGTAGGGTATCCATGGATATCCAACTGTTTTGTAAGGCTTTGTTTAAAATATTCGATTGGCTACCGAATATAAATCCAAATCCTGGTGCATTGTGATCAAAGTCTAGCCCCAATAAATTGGTCTTTGGTAAATACCCCGGCAAGAATTGTCCTTCGTTTTTCGTGTAAGCTCCGTTGATGGTGCGTACAGCAGATAACAGTTGTGCAAGAATAGCTTTTGGTCCAGTCGAATTACTCCGTGTATTATCGCGGAAGAATTTGAACCTATTATACAAATTACTGAAGTTTAAGGTTGGATTAATCTGTATAGTTCGGTTGTTTTGAATGCTGTTACCGATGTTCATATCCTGGTTTTGAATCGCTAATAACGGTTCACTTTGCCAGTTGAATTGTGTTCCATAACGTGTCACGACATTCACCCACTCCAAATATGGAATCTTGTTTATAGGTAGCGTATAGGTTATGTTCATCATGTGATTATAATCCGTCGTTCTACCCATCTTCCAGAAGTTCGTCCACATGGTATCCTGCTTCAAGCCATCAATCCGTCCAACCGGTTCATCTATAATAGAGTAATTGGTCGCATTAAAATCTAGGCGTAGTGATTTCGTTAAGTCCCAACTGATACCATAAATACGACTCATATTGAAGTTTTTATTATAATATGTTGGTAATACGTTATCACTGCTATTGTCGCGCATGGTATTCTCATTGTAGACACGATTTACATCGATGCGGAAGTTAATGAGCGATGGCATCAAATTGAAACTGAAATCGCGGATGATGGCGAGGTTTCGATTTTTGATATTCTTGAATGGCTCAATAAACTTCACATTTGGATTACTGAAGTTGTAGTCTAACGCGGCACGGTATGTTTTTTGGATCGAGTTTGCCACGTTGTAATCGTAATGTCTATACGAACTGAAAGCATACGAAGCGCTAAAGTTTTCGATGTGCCAAGGACGTAAAGGACTGTCATTATCTGTTTTCAACTTACGGACGTTCATAAAGCTAAATGCTTTTCTGGTGGTCAGATCTTGAACTAAGCGCAGTAAACTATCTTTTCTATTGTTCGATAATGTTGCCAGCGCAGAATTAAGTTCAATATCGGGATTATAAGGGTCATACTCTGGTGTGCCCACTTGTCTCGAATAATTGAAGTAGAATGGGATACTGATACCATGACGTGGATGGAAGAATTTTCCAAACTCCGCATTTGTAGAGATGTCAAAGAACAGATCGTCCGAACGTTTACGTTGGTTCAGCGGTTGTGAAATGGCACCGAAACCGATAGTACTTTTTGTTCCTGTGAAAGATATGTTTGCGAAATCAGCAAGTTTGACATCCATACGTGCTGTCGCTGCCCACCCTCCACGATCATCGAAATCTGTTAAGCGAAGCTCATTGAACCAAAACTCCCCAGACAGGTCGCGTCCGTCATCAAGTGGTGTACTGGTACTACTGCCTTTCAATGGGTTTTTTACCCCCAACATATAGTAACGCACCTTACTGATATCCGGCGTACCGACGATCGTAATTTTATTATTGCCGTCAAAGTATTCAAAAGGAATATCGATTGGCCAAGGCGAACCGTTTAAGACTGCCGCATCACGTGCTATTTTAGCATCTTGTAGTTTCTTGATCTTAATCAACATCCGGTTCTCTTCTGGCCATATAATATCTGCTGAAGTTGTTCCAAATGGTGTAATCCGTAGCGGAAGATCGTACTCATAGTAGTTGTACTTGTCGTCTGTACCGACACGTATAAAAGCACGGAAATCACCATCGCGCAGGTTTTCTCCCTCCGCATGGATAAACATTTCTAAGTTACCGTATGGGCGGAAGTCATGACTCGTAGTGCGGTAAGCTCCACGACCATAGCCATCACGTAGATTTTTGACATCAATACTTAATGCTTGTTCGTTCAATTGAACATTGTAGTTGTTATTTCCCCAATCCACTTGTCTGTTGATGCCTGGCGGAACGACATAAGGAATTGGACTTCTTGTTCCGTTTTCCTCGATATTTATGTTCGCAACATTGAACTCCGAATTATCGGAAGGCACTACGCCAAGCGTTGGATCGCTAATTACTTTATTCGCTACATTTTCGCCATTGTACTTACGCCATTCACCACGGATAAATTGTAGTTTTCCTAAACGGACAACTGCCGTATCAGCGAAATTGGTCATAAACATACGTACGTAACGAATCGTCTTAAAGTCAGTTACATTACCAAATTTGCTGTCGTAGTCAGCAAGTGGAATACGGATTTTGTACCATTTAACTTGTTCTTTGTTACCATTTGCCAGCGTAACCTCCGAAATGACCTCATCTACAATATGATTGGTGCCCACAATCATATCCTGCGGACGGGTAGAGAATCGATACTGATAATACTCATCAATTTCGTTCATCGTGTTATCCCGATTTAAGTCTTCACCATCAGGGAGCAATGTGTTGGCCGATGTTTCAACACCAAAGTCAATGAGCGATTGTTCATTCGTACGGGAGTTCCCTTCTAATCCATTATAGTACTGGTAACGTTCCAAGATACCTGCCGCTTGTGTGTCGAAGATACTGGCTCTAAAATATTGGTAGTCATCAGATGAAGGATCGCTTTGCACTTTATTCATAGCAGCTGGCGACAGAATACCCTGTAATTGGGATAAGAAATTACCAAAGAAACTGGCTTCCTCTCGGTTGCTCAATCCATCCAGACCTACATCCTGTTTTAAGCGGTTGGCATTGTTGTTATCAAAGGCTTGTACGACCGGTTGATTTTTTACAACATATCCCCAGTTGGTTTGATCTATCTGTGAAAGGTCTGCCGTTAACGGAACGGCATTTTCAAGCGATTTACGACCGTCCTTTAAGATGTCCTCAGAGATGTTACCTAAGTTGAAGAAAATGTCACCACCCGCTTTATTTGTGTTGGTAAGCGTTGGGTCCATCATCCACATTTCTAAAAATTCTATATTTTCTGCTTCGAAGTCTGTTTGATCAAGTTTTCGGAAAATACCACCCCATTTTGTTTTCGGGCTGGTGAAGTGACCATCACTATTAATGCCCGTTGTACTATAGTTATACGGCCCCCGTAAGGTTGGGTAGAAAGCAAGGTTTAGCGTGTTGATAAAGATTGCTCCTCCGGTACGACTTTCTTTATACGGGAAGATCTCTTTTTCCAAAACTTCACGGACACGGTGATTCGAGAGTTCTTGGTTGTTGATCGTAGATGGTGTTAGCGAACTTCTGTTGTAAAAAATAGGGTCGATATTGTAATAAGCAAGAAGCGCTCTGTTGTAACCATAACTAAGATCGTTCAACAAATTGGACTCGGCAAACATCCGCGGTGTACCCGATATCTGCCATGCGTTACGACCTAAAATATCGATGTATGAAACACTATTTTCAAAGTCATCTACATAGGTTGTTCCACGCTTGCTGTTGGCCGTATTCAATCCACTAGGATGTCCTGGAATAAGCTGTGCAAATTCCCCGTAGAACGAAATTTGAGATTCCTCTTTGGTACTTAAGAACGGCAATTTATCGACCATTCGCGTTAACCATCGGGACGGACTATTATAGCTGATGTCAGCTCCAATCATCGTGTTGGACATCGGCTCCTGACCGATGTTTACTTTTTCCGTCAATGGCTTCTCTGTCAGGTTCATAATGGTTGCGCCGACATTGATTTTTTCATTTACAGCATAATCAAAACGACCACCTAAGAGTGTTTTTTGTTGGAGACCAAACATCGCGTCATCTTCCATACTCACGGTTATTGGCGCGCCACTCATGACCATCGCCTCGTTCATTATACGTAAGGTTCCCAGTTCGTAATTGATGTAGAAATCTTTACCTTCCTCCAGGCGCATGCCACCCGCCATGACACGAACCGAGTTCGGACGGATATTAAAACCCTCTAGTTGAAACTCTGTGCCCGAAGTAGAACTGTAACGACCACGTAAGCTGAACCTGTTCTTATTCGGGAATTTTTGCTGTGCATCTACTTTGGTATGTGTATAGAGCTCTGGGAATGTGTACTTTTCTTTTAATGTCGTTTCAAAGGATTCAAAGCGAGCGGCTAAATCTTTACCAAATGGTTCCACCACGGGGAAAATAATCTTTCCACGTTTAGCATCGATAGTCAGGCCTTCCATATAATCAAATAAACCGTCCGGGTTTGCGGCTTGGTTTTGATCCAGTCGATCCAGTGATAACAATTGTAACCAAGTCTTGCCAGCCGTATTTTGCCCTTCAAACATCGAAGGTCTGTTGGCGCCGGTTTCATCCTCCGTACGGTATATCTGCAGGAAGAAATTGTTATTCGAAATATTGTATGAATTTAACGAATAGATGTTCTTCATCATCAAATCCCATGTTGGCAATTCCGTCTTGAGGGTCGAAGCTTTCAAGAGTTTGGTATATAACATGGTCGGATTAGAAGGAGTAACAGGGATATCTGTACTGAATTCACCCACTTGGTATTCAACACCATTCAAGATATAGCGGTAAGCAACCGATAAAACTTGATCTTGATTAAGGGGATGCAGCAAAGAGATATAGCCGAGTTTGCTATTTAAGAAGTAGTCCTTTCCTGCGATCAACTTACGGGCATATGTTAGTTTCTCGTAGTTATCGGTACCCCCAGTTGCGGCAAAGAAACTTTGCACAAAGGTACTGTTGGAAGGACGACCGTTATCACCCAATAATGTTTTTAAGTTATTCGATACATTGGGCGTGAGTTCTCCCGGGATACCGGTCGAGGGATTTCTAGCACTCCCCCGCGTGATCAGGCTATTATATGGCGTGTATTCACCAAGATCCATCAACGCCATGATATCGCGTGCTTCCTCGTAGTTATTCCCCCGGTTACTTAACCATACCTCGATTTGGGTGATATTGATCTGTGTATTTAAAATAGGCGCATTTGCCAGGGTATTGTTGTAGTTGTCACGAAAATATTGCCCCAAGAAATAGTGTTGGTTGGCTTCATAGTTATCTAGGGTGATATCAATCTCGCTGTCTTTTGAACCATTGGTTATGGTGAACTCTTTCTGTCGGGACCGTTGTTGCGAAACTAATCCGGTAAACATAAGTTTACCAAATTGTAATTGTGCTTTTACCCCAAACAGTGATTCGGATCCCGAAATCAGGGTACTATTCAAAGACATGTTGACATTACCAACTTCTAATCGGCGTAAGATAGCGTCATCCTTGGCCACATAGTCAAACCGAATCTGATTTTCAAAATCAAATTGGGCTCTAGAATTAAAGTTGGCATTAAGTTTTACGCGTTCTCCAATCTTACCGGATAAATTAAGGTCAATATTTTGATCAAAATCAAATCCCCATTGCTTCCGCTGTATTTCATTGAACATCGGGTTTGCATTGGTATTGCGCTGCCCGCTTAATAAGATACTTGCGCTTCCGCGTGGAATAATTTCGATTGTGTTTCCACCGAATATTTTTTGAAATGTAGGACTGTTTACCTCAATGACAGGGATTAATCTTCGTTTCCGTTCCTCCATCATAGATTTATCGGCGAGCTCTTCCCAATAATTCTTTTTCAATCGTTTAAACTCATAGTCTTTGTATTCTTCCAAAGACATATAAATTGGTGGACGATACATTTTAGTCCCTAATTTTTCGCGTATGATATAACGTTGTGTTTCGGTATCGTAAACTACTTCGCGCTGAATATTATCGGGCGAGGTTAACGAAACTGGCGCATACGTCTTGGGTAAATTCAAGAAAGGGAAATCCTTGAAATGGTAAGGAACTTTGAGCGAATCCGCACCAGGAGTATTGGCAGGGGTTACCCTTTGGGCGTAACCAAAAGAGATGCCTAACAACAGAGTTAGACAAACACATGTTATATCAAATAGCTTTTTCAAAGGATATTCGCAAGTTAGTTAATCAATATTGATTAATTGATTACAAATATCAACCAATTTTTGTGAAAAAACAATGACATTATTTGCGTTATATACCTTTAATATGTTAAAATAGTTAAAAAACCTATCGTTGTAGTTGTTTTCTTACAATTTTTTCAGCGCTAATTTGATCATTTCTTCCACCGTAAGGTCTGGATTTTCGAGGAGTAGACTATTCAAAACCTTCTCGGCTTGTGCCTTAACGAAGCCTAACATCACCAATGCGGCAAGTGCTTCTTCGCTAATAGATGGTTTACTGATTGGAAGACCCAAGAGCGTGCCTCCACCAAGTTTCTTAAGCTTATCTTGTAATTCTAAAATGAGGCGTTGGGCTGATTTTGGACCAATACCTTTAATCTTTTGGATGACACTGACATGTCCGCTGATAATAGCGGATTGAATCTCTTCCGGGGTAATAGAGGACAACATCATGCGTCCGGTATTGGGACCAATACCCGAAACGGAAATTAAGTGGTTAAATAATTCTCTTTCGGATTCGGATGCAAATCCGTACAAGGTTTGTGAATCTTCACGCACTTGAAAAGAAACATACAACTTACATTCTTCCTGCTCTTTGATTTGGGAAAATGTTGTCAGGGAGATATGGATGTGATAGCCAATCCCACCCACGTCTAATATAACGTGGGTAGGGGCTTTAAGTATTAATTTTCCGCGGAAATAATCGTACATTATTTTTGCTTTTCGTGTTCTTGAACATCAACTACAGCAATGGTAACCATGTTCACAATTTCTCGTACAGAACTATCTAATTGTAAAACGTGTACCGGCTTGTTCATGCCTAAAAGGATTGGACCTACCGCTTCCGCATTACCGACTTCTTGAAGTAGTTTATACGCTATGTTTCCAGATTCTAGATTAGGGAAAACCAACGTGTTTGCCGGTTCTCCATTTAGACAGCTGAATGGGAAGTTAGCTTTTAACATTTCACTATTCAAAGCAAAATTGGCTTGGATATCACCGTCAGCAATGATCTCAGGTGCTTTTTCGCGAAGTAATTTAGCTGTTTCACGTACTTTAGTCGCGACACGGCCATCGTTTGAACCAAAGTTTGAGTAGGATAATAAAGCAATTCTTGGTTTTATATTAAAACGACGGATCGCATTATCTAACAAGATCGTGATATCTGCAAGCTCTTCTGCTGTTGGGTCTTCATTAACCGTTGTATCTCCAAAGAAAATAGGTCCTTTTGAAGTCAACATCATATACATACCTGCGACTCTGCTATTTGGTTTGGCACCAATGACTTGTAAGGCTGGACGGATTGTTGCGCCGTAGTTTCTTGTTAATCCAGAAATTACTACATCAGCTTCGCCAAATTGTACCATGCTGGCCGCAAAATAGTTTCTGTCAGTCATGAGCTTTTTAGCGCCACTTTCAGAAATGCCACGACGTTGTCTTTTGGCATATAGATGTGCTGCAAATTTATTGAAACGCTCAGAACCTGCTTCCGCATGTGGATCGATAATCTCTACATTAGGTAACTCAAAATCGTACTCTTTGATTAAATCTTGGATTTTTTCGCGATTACCAAGTAAGATTGGGAACGCGATTTTTTCTTCCTTAACAATCTGTGCTGCACGCAATGTTTTATAATTGTCTGCTTCAGCAAAAACCACACGTTTCGGATTCTGTTTTGCTTTTCTTGTTAACGTACGCATAATACCATCATCTTTACCAAGACGTTTGCGTAAATCTTCTTTGTATGCATCCCAATCTGTAATTTCTTGACGTGCTACTCCTGATTCCATTGCTGCTTTCGCAACCGCGACAGAAACTTCTGTTATCAAGCGTGGATCTGTAGGTTTAGGGATAATATAGTCGTTTCCAAATTTAAGATTATTGGTGCTATAGGCCTGATTCACCTCTTCAGGTACAGGTTGTTTTGCTAGGGATGCCAACGCTCTTACTGCGGCGATTTTCATTGCCTCATTGATGCTCGTGGCACGGACATCCAAGGCGCCGCGGAAAATGTATGGGAAACCCAATACGTTGTTCACTTGGTTGGGGAAATCTGAACGACCTGTTCCCATGATGATATCAGTACGGGTAGCGATGGCTAAGTCGTAGGAAATCTCTGGATTCGGGTTCGCCATGGCAAGAACGATTGGTTTTGATGCCATGGACAACAACATTTCTGGTGTTAAAACGTCTGCCGCGGAAAGTCCGATAAAAACATCGGAATCTTTTACGGCATCTGCCAAGGTATATAAGTCACGGTCTGTTGCAAATTCAGCTTTTGTTTTATCTAAGTTTTCGCGATCCCTACGGATGACACCTTTACTATCGAGCATAACGATGTTTTCCTTTTTAGCTCCAACAGAGATATACATGGAAGTACATGAAATTGCTGCAGCACCGGCTCCATTCACAACGATTTTTACCTGGCTGATATCTTTACCCGTTAATTCGCATGCATTAATTAATGCTGCTCCCGAAATAATGGCTGTTCCATGTTGATCGTCATGCATAACAGGAATGTTCATTTCTGCTTTTAAACGACGTTCAATCTCGAAACATTCAGGTGCTTTGATGTCTTCCAGGTTGACACCTCCAAACGTAGGCTCTAATGCTTTTACGATATTGACAAATTCGTCAACGTTTTTGGTGTCTAGCTCGATGTCAAACACATCGATATCTGCAAAGATTTTAAATAATAATCCTTTACCTTCCATCACCGGTTTTCCGGCTTGTGCACCGATATCTCCAAGGCCAAGCACAGCTGTACCATTACTGATAACGGCAACTAGGTTTCCTTTAGATGTATATTTGTATGCGTCTTCGCTGTTCGCTGCGATCGCCAAACATGGCTCTGCAACACCTGGCGAATAGGCTAATGATAAATCTCTTTGTGAGGTATGTGGTTTTGTTGGTACTACGGCAATCTTGCCCGGTCTGCCCATGGCATGGTAATCCAACGCTTCTTTTTTCTTGTTGTTACTGGTGTTATTACTCATTGTAATCTATTATATATATCTATACACAAATTTCGTGGCTACAAAACTATAATTTCAATTGTATATTAACTAATTTTTGCCATTATTTCAAAATGTCCAACAGGGTAAACATCGCTTGGCGCATATTGCTGGATCCTCCCGTATAGTTGTTGACTAATAAGCTAAAGGTAAACTCTTGTCCTGACTTATGTTTTTGATAGCCTGTATATCCTAAAACGCCTCCTATGGTACCACTTTTCATCGTCATATTATTATAGGTTGGTAGACTTCGTTTGAAATCCGAGAACCAAGCTCTGTTTTGCGCGTAGTTCATTATTTTACTCATGGCCTGTGTGGTAACTCTATTTTGAGGCGATAGACCTGAACCATCTTTTAGCTGCATCTGTGAAGTCGGTATACGAAGCTTTTGTTCCCAGTATTTAGCGACAAGTCGTGCAGCATCTTCTGTTTCTGTTTTGTTTCCGCTAATCGAACCAATCGTTTTAAGCAGTGCTTCGCCGTAAAGATTGATGCTTTTTTGGTTGAACCAGTGCACAATCTCTTTCAATGGAGGTGACTGATGTGTATCTAGCAATGTTTTTGTGTTTTGGAGCTGCTCGCCCTCATTGAGCAGTCGTTTAGCAGTCGTAGGTAGGCAGATGCTATCCACGACGATCATGTTTCTTTCTAGCGTGCGGTAAAGTTGTTGTGCTAAATCATAGGCCGGATCGGGAACTGATATTTCAATAGTTTTATTCAAGTCTTTGCCGTAGGTTCCGCGGACATATACGACTGTGGAGTAAGGCGCGGAATAGGCGTAGACATTATCTCCGGTGCCATTGTTGCCAGTTGTTACTTCATTGATGATTTTTAAGTCGTAGAGTTCGGAGGAAGCCAGTTCGAATGGGGCTGGTTTTCCGATGGCGCCTGGTTTAAAAATTAACCCAGCTTTGTTTTCACGCCAGTTTAAACCCGACACGCCGGCGCCGTAATAATTTCCCATATCTCCCCAGTTCCAGCCGCCAGGCATATCCATACCATTAAAGGAAAGATCATCTCCGATAATGCGTCCTTGTATAGCAGTAATACCTGCATTACGAATATGATACAACCATTTATTCAGAAGAGTTTCCGCTTTTGTTTCAGGATAGCGGTCACTACCTAGGGTAGGATCGCCCGATCCTTGTATAATCACATCACCGGTAAGGACGCCAAGGCTATCGATGGATCCTGTGTAATACAGCTGTGTTTTATACTTGTATTCGGGTCCGAGAATATCGAGTGCCGTTATGGAAGTGATAACTTTTAATGTAGATGCCGTCGGTAATCCCGTTGTGCTGTTGTTTTCAAAGATTACCTGTCCTGATTTACTATCCAGCACGGTTAAGGATGCAATGCCATTTGGAATGTTACCACTGTTAATAAAACGTTGGTAAGCTTGGCTTATATCTTGTTTTAGGTCTTGTGCTTTTGTTGTGTAAGCGGTCGTAATAAAGGCCAGTCCTAAGCCCATTATAAGCCATTTTTTTTTCATGTTTTTCGTTCTGTACAGGGCCTTTCTTATAAGCGAACATATCCGCCCATCGGAGTAAGGCACATTTGATGTAAAAACAAACTTAGTTAATTTTACTTACAAAGGCTCGCTAATTTGCGTATTGAAGATGTAAAATTATCGTATCAGATTTGGGCTACTTATGGGTTTTACAGCTTATTTTTTTACCTTGCGCAGGTATCAGTATATTTCTTGAAATGACACATGTAGAAAAGTTAAGTGCCCTACGGGCCGCGATGAAGGCAAAGGGAATTGATGGTTACATCATACCTTCTTCAGATCCACATATAAGCGAGTACCTCCCCGATAGATATAAATGTATAGCATGGACATCTGGTTTTACAGGGTCCGCAGGAACATTGGCCATTACGCAAGATTTTGCGGGCTTATGGACAGATTCTCGTTATTTTGTGCAGGCTGTGGATCAACTTGCCGATACGGGTTTTGAATTGGTCAAACTGAAAGTTCAAGGTGCCGCCGAGTATGCCGACTGGTTAGCAAAGAAATTGCCAGCAGGGGCGACAGTTGCGTTTGACGGAAACTTAGCGTCGGTTGCATTGGCGCAAGCCGTAAAGGATATGCTAACTCCTGTAGGGATAGTTGTTGATGGACATACGGACCTACTGGATGCTATTTGGGAAGGTCGACCAACATTACCCACAGAAAAAGCTTACTTATTAGACCTCGCGGCAACAGGTGCATCGACCAAAACTAAATTGGATCAAGTAAAGGAGGTCTTAAAAGCGAAGCGTGCCGATGCGCATCTAATTTCTTCACTCGATGATTTGGCTTGGGTTTTAAATATAAGAGGGCGTGATGTAAAATGTAACCCGGTTGTATTAGGTTTTCTTTTGATAGAAGGAACGCAACAAACACTTTTTATTGATCCGATTAAATTGGATGCGTCCGATGTTGAGAGCCTTAAAGCTGCAGAGGTAGCTATTAAACCTTACAGTGAAGCGTTTACGGCAATCAAATCCATAAAGGCGAAGCAGATCTTGCTTGATCCTAAAAGAACCTGTTTTGCTATGTTCGATGCGGTGCCAGACTCAGCTACCATTGTTGAGGCCATGAATCCATCGACTTTATTGAAAGCTGTGAAAAATGATGTAGAGCTTGCTCACACCAGAAATGCAATGGTGAAGGACGGCGTGGCTATGACGAAATTTTTTAAATGGGTGGAAGAGCAGGTGGCCACAGGAGAATTGACAGAAATGTCTATTGCCGATAAATTACAGGCTTTACGTGCCGAAGGGGATGCATTTGTGGATATTTCCTTTGATACTATCGCCGGTTATTTAGAACATGGAGCATTACCACACTATAAGGCGACAGAAGATAGTGACGCGAAGTTAAAACCCACAGGTTTACTCTTAGTTGATTCAGGAGGACAGTATTTAGATGGGACAACGGATATTACACGCGTGATTTCGTTGGGAAATATCACACCTAATGAGAAGGAAGATTATACGATTGTCTTGAAGGGTACGATTGAAGGATCGATGGCTGTGTTTCCACGGGGAACACGTGGTTACCAGATCGACGCCATTACACGTAGGCCTATCTGGGAAACGCTTCGTAATTATGGCCATGGAACGGGGCATGGCGTGGGCTTTTTCCTGAATGTACATGAAGGACCACATACCTTTAACCCATCAAATGTCGATATCCCCGTAGAAGTCGGCATGATTAGTTCTATTGAACCAGGCCTATACCGCGAGGGGCAATACGGTATCCGTATCGAAAATCTCGTACATAGCAAGGTTCTAACGCAGAATGAATTTGGTGAGTTTATGGACTTTGAAACACTCACGATTTGTTATATTGCAACAGACTTGGTCGAAAAGACCCTTTTAGATCAAAAACATATTGATTGGCTAAATAAGTACAACGCGTGGGTGTTTGAGAAATTAGCGCCGCATTTGGATGTCGAAACACAAAAGTGGTTACAAGAGAAAACAAAATCTATCTAGTTTAATAAATCACAGTAGTCTAGAACGGGGAGTTGCATGAATGCGATTCCCCGTTTTTTGTTTCAGGATAACTCGGCACAGGTCGAAAGTCGTTGGAGAAGCATAAAAAAAGACCTCCAATGCTTTATTCTTTTCTTAAAAGACATTATCCCTATGTTATTTTTTGTTAATCGTTCTGTTAGTGCTTCAAAAGATGCGTTCAACGTCTTTAGATGCAATATTCTTATGTCCAACGTGTTACCGAAAAGAGGTGTTATTTTTTCTTTATTTTATTGCCAAACAATAGTTTTTGTCATTAAAATGTGACAAAAATCACATCATATAATGCTTCCGCTACAAACTTTGTGTGAGAAAAATTGTTCATCTTTACGATGTGAGTATTACATATAAGTAGGGGTTAATTGTTGTGTTATGAAAAATTGTTTATTGACATTTGCTTTTTTTATCTGTTTTCAGATGCTTAGTGCACAGAATGCGGTGCGACTTAATATTGTTTTAAATCACGTGCAAAATTTGACGGTTAATGCTAGTCAGGAGACAACAACTTTAACTTACAATACCGTTGAGGATTATGCAAATGGTGTGGCAGTCGTACAAAAAGAACATCTTAATGTTTTTAGTACAAGTCCGTATGTTGTTAAAGTTCGTGTTGTAAATGAGGAGTTTATAAAAAATGGAGGTGAGCCGGGGACAGGAATGTTACAACCTAACGTAAGCGTTTTAGCTGCTCCAGCAGCGCAGCCGGATGGGGTAGTGACAGAAGGAAGAATATTATCTTTAGAAGAAAGAGCAATCATAACGGGCGATAATCCGGCATTTGATAATAAATTTGATGTGACCTATAAAGGTCCTGGTGGCAACGAGCTGATAAAGTATAGTGAATTTGGGAAAGTGAATACGTTTACAAATGTTGTCTTATACAGTATCGAAGCGAAGTAAAATATAAGCCTTGACTACCTACAGTTGAGGCTTTTTTATGATAAAATTATTCCTCTCTATTTACGACGTAGCGCTTGCGCTACATTTTTTTTGATAGTTGTTTTTTTTGCTGTTGTCAGCAAAAAGTCAAAAACAAGTCCTATTACTTTTAAACGCCATTATTTCAAAATCGACCTGCGTGTTTGAACATGTTTTTATATTTGCGTGTCCTTTTTTTATATTTTTTGAATGGGGGTAATGGATACTTTTGTCCCGTTAGTTAAAAACAAGATGAACGTAATTGTTTTAAAGAAAATGAAAAAAGGATTTATTTTGGCAGCTGTAGCCTGCCTAGCAGTTTTAGGAGCAAATGCTCAATCTAAACAAGTAAAAGTAAACGTGGTATTGAACCCAGCTTTGTCTATCGAAGTAAATGACGGTTCTCTAGATCAAGGTCAAACTGGTCTTGCAGAGAATGGTGCTGTCAACTTAATCTATAACACTGCTACGGACTATACTACGGGTGTTAACAAGCAAGTAAACGATCACTTGAAAGTTACTGCAGTTGGTACAGGTTACAAAGTTTATGCTAAAGCTTCGAGCAACGTATTGACAAGAAATGGTGGTGACGGCGATCAAGCTGCTGCTACAATGGCAGGTGAAATTGTTTCTGTTAAAGTTGGTACAGGTAGTTCATTTGATGTAGCTACTTTATACAGCGATCGCGCAGCGAACAGCGGTAAAGGTAAAGATATCTTTGCTTCAGGTAACTCAAACTCATCAGCATCAGTGGTAGCACAGCCATTAAATGTATTATACGCTGCTAGAGCGTTGAACTCTACAGAAGTACAAAACTTCTTAGGAAAGAACAACAAAACTGGTGCGAGATATACAGTAGACGTAGTTTACGATATCTTAGCTGACTAATTACGCACTTAATTAGTCTAAAGTATAAGAAAAGCAAGTGTGAATAACACTTGCTTTTTTTTCTGAATTTGAAATTCTTTATTTGCTTGGTTTTGTTGTTAAATTGAGCACGGTGTTAAGCGTTCCGTTTTCTATCTTTGTATAGAAGTTTTCCTGCAAATAGCAGGAAGAAACGTTTATTCACTAGTTGCGACAACACAACAATATTTTATGAAAAAGATAGCTACCGTTTTATTTTTTCTTCTGATTTCTCTTTCAACTTTTGCACAAACAGGGTTAAGTGTGGGGCCGCCACGTCTTTATTTCGTGAGCAATTCTGGACAAAATCAAAGCTTAAGTGTTGAAGTGACTAATCCAAGTAAGGATTATACATTGGAGCTTGCTGCTTCGATGGAGGATTGGGAGTATAATGAATATGGTGATAATATCCTGAAGCCTAAAGGGATGTTAAAAACGAGCTGTGCCAACTGGGTTTCTGTTTCAGAACCATTTTTTGCGCTCAAGCCGGGAGAAAGTAAACGGTTACAAGTAAACATTATGGTACCACCAAATGTGGTCTATCAAGATTCTTTACCCGTACACACGGCGATGCTGTTTATCTCTCAGTTGAACCCGAAGGAGGGAAATCAAAGAGAAGGAGCTAATATTCGTATTGCCGTTCGGTCGGGAGTGAAGATCTACCACCGTTTTACAGGGATGGATAAACCTGATTTGGAAATAACCGACTTCAAGTATCTAGCCCCTGATAGTGTCAATAAGTATATCGAACTTTCGTATGATGTCACTGGAAATGTGTGGTTGGAAGGACAAATGCGCGTGGAGTTCATAAACCAAGAAACAGGTAAGAAAACATTATTGGATAATTTGGCCTTTTATGCGCTTCCGGGAGATCATCGCAAGCAGTATGTTCAAGTCCCAAAAGATTTAGCGAAAGGTAATTATGTAGCCTCAGCTATGTTGTTCTATGGCAATCAACAACAAGTTAAAGCTGCAGAATTGGAGTTTAAACATGAAGTATCTGAATAAAATAATCGTTGTATTTGCTGTTTGTTGGTTACAGGTATTATCTTGTGCCTATGGGCAGTTACGTTTTTTAGGTCACAGTAATAACTACCTACAGGTTACTTCTTACCTTGGAAAGGATGGAGGTGAGCGCTTTAATACTTTTCAGTTTGACCTGTTAAGCAAAGGGATCGATATTAAGAAATGGTCGTTATCTGTTCGTTTGGATGGTGCTATTACCATTGTGGACGGTGGGCCCAGTAAAAGTGGGGAAGTTTTTCCGCTCGACAAATTAACGTTCCGTTGGACAACAGATAACAATAATGCGCAGATGAATCTGCAAAGTTTTGGGATGAACCTGAACGAAGTCTTTTTGCAAAAAAATGCTGAAATTATGTTGGTTGATCAGGCAAAAGCACCATTTTCTTCATACAATAAGGATTATACACAGGTCTTTTTATACAGCTCGATCAAAGTTACGCAAGGGAAATATTTGGAACGCTACCAGAGCGGTGTGAATCAATGGACACATATTAAGTATCGAATACCGATGCTTTACACCTTGTATGACGAAAATAGAAAAATTATCGGTACAGCGCCTTTAGTATATGATTTACATATCTATCCGAATCTTACAGATGGTAATTTGGTGGATGTAACACCAGACTATGGTTTGGAAATTGGTACCGAGGCTAGTAATGCCACGCTCCGTTTCCAATCGGCAAGAGATTACCTCGATGGGGTTTCTTTGTTGTTGGAAAATGCAGTGAAGGTCAATGCCAAGAGTAATTTTGAACTGCAGGTCAAATCTGTGGACAGTGAGCTAAATTCGTCGACTAGTGGTAGTTTGCCGTTAAACGTGTTAAGTACAAAATTAACCGCTGGGACGGGGGCAAAAACAATTCTTGCCAACCCGGTGCTAACGCTTTCTACAAATCCACAAATGCTATTGTCGGGTACATCCACAAATAAAGAGAATATTCAATACTTTAACCTAAACTATAAAGCTAAGCTTTCACAATCGCAAATTGTATCCGTTAAACCGGGTGATTATGCGGTTTCGTTGGTTTATTCATTGATCCCAAAGTAGGAGATATCCACACGTATGCGGTTTTCTTTTTACCTTTTTTTATTTTTTGTTGTTTTCGTGACTCCAAAGGACGGAGTGGCGCAATCGACGGTGACCTTAACGGTCGATTCTGTACTGCAGTTGCAAGCAGGCTTAAGTGCCTTGGATGTCGAGATGCAGAATAATAGTACGACTGATTTTACAGGACGTATTGAATTACAATTGCCGAATGGTCTCGTGTCTATCCAAGATACGCGACAAGCTGTGCTTATTAGTGCCGGCAAGAAGCGCTTCCTATCCTTGAAATTTCGAAGTTCAATGTTATCGGCATTGAAAGATAAGTTTTTCACTGTGCGTTTGATGAATGAGGCTGGTAATGTGGTTTCTGAAAAACGTATCCATATTAGTGTTCCAGAGAAAAGATCCGTTGTTTTACTTGACAACACGCCGCTCCAATATTTGCGACAGGTAGGAGACTCCGTTTCTGTCAAGCTCCGGGTTTTTAATAATGGAACCACAGATGAAGATGTTAATATTCTTTTTTCTTCACCAGACCGTCTCGGGGATCGTAATTTTAAAGCGCTCGCGATTTCCCTGCCTGCCGGTAAGGATTCGCTCTTAAGCTATAGTTTTGCCATTGAAAAGTACATGATGTCGCTCGCTCAATATACTATTCGAGTAAGTGGTATATACAGCAATAGTGATGTCTTCGGAAATGTAGGTGTCTTGTTCTCCAATGTCTCTTCGAACCGAGATTACCAGAAGATGTTTAGCATGGATAACAGTAATCCTATCTATTCCAATAACTATATTGATTTACAGCTTAACAATTTTTTAGATGATCGAAGTATGTACTACCTACGGTCGGAAGGTGGATACCGTTTAGCTGATGGTAAGTTGCGGTACGCTCTTAATGTCAACCAGTTTGGAGACTTCAATAGCAATCCAAATATCAACAGTACGTTCATCGAGTTTGAAAAAGGAAATTACCAGCTGACGGCCGGAAATATTCAAGAAAATCTAGAGGCTGCGATTTATGGACGAGGGGGGAAAGTTACGGTGTGGAATGATGTGCGAACGAATGAGTTTTCGGCTGGTATTGTAGAGAAATCTAATGATTTGTTAGGTTTTTATAGTAAGGATAATCCTGGTTTTACTGTATTTTCTCGCTTCTTTTCTGGGAAGCAGGAGAATGGTCGCAAGATTTATGATGGTCAGATTTTCTTTGATAAGAATGGTTTGGATAGTACGGAAAGCATACTTTTTGGTAATACATTTGATTTGTTGCCTGCCGACTATGATAAAGATATGCGGTTGACAGGCTTTGTTGCAGGCGGATTGCACCACTTTTACGGACGACAAAGCGGAATTGATGAGTTTCGTCCTTCTGGAGCTTTTGGTGTAAAACTGAATGGTAACAGGTCTAAATGGAATTATACGAGTGATAATTTTTATAGCACGGCATATTATCCGGGAAATAGGAGAGGTGCCATACAGCTAATGCAGCGTGTCGGACGTCAAATTAATAAGTACTACTATAATCTTGGGTATTTTTACTCGGAGTTTTCGCCGAAGTATTTACATCATAACTTTGAATCGTTTTCTAATAGCACGTCTAAGTTCGATTTAAATGTTAGTTTGCCATTTTCTAGTTTTCTAGCGCTGAACGTGCAACCGTCCTTTAATCAGGAAAAGGGTGCTTATTGGTTAGATAGTAAACCGGTAGAGCTTTCTATACGTGCATGGCAAATGATGATGACCGCAAATATGCGTTCGAAAAATTACAAACATAATATTTTCTTGACTACCGAAAGTGGGTTGATATCGGTAGCAGATCGTTTGGGGAATACATATGCTTTTCGTGGTAATTTTTCCTATAATTATAATATGTTGACCGTGTTTGGGAATTACCAACATGGTGCCTTTCAGGCTTATGAGCTGTTGAATAGCGAATTAATGGGAAGAGCCGTGGGGGATCGTTTCTCCTTCGGTAGTTCCTATGCGGGCTTATTGTTTCAAAAGAAGTTGTCTTGGTCGGCGAATGCATCCATTAATATGACGACTAATTTTGGTAATACGTATGCCGGTAATTTTAATGCGACGTATAAGGTGCTTAAGAATACCATGCTGACGGCGACATATCAATATAGTTATACGAAGGCTATGAGTGGTTACGACTATACGTTTACCAATCTACGAGCCGGAATTCGTCAGAATCTAAAAGGACAAAGCTTGGATCGTCCTGTTGTTAAATCAGGAAATTTAGACATCTTTTGTTTCTATGATAATAACAATAATGGGGTATTTGATGCCGGTGAAGCTGTGGCAGCGAATTATAATTTTATGGTTAAGAATGTCTTGTTTGTAACCGATAAGAAAGGAAAAGCTACTTTTAAAAGAATGCCATATGGTGATCATACGTTATTTTTTCCAATGCGCGATGGTTACCAAGCAATTACCAAACTAGTAGAGATTGGTTCCGGAACGTCTTATGTGGATATTGCGTTACAGAAGGTTGGGTTTGTAAAGGGGGCGATTAAAATAGATTTTGATGCTAATTTAAGCGTTGAGGCAAATTTGAATCTTGACGGTTATCGTGTTATTGCGGAGAATAAAGAAGGTGGCATATTTGAAACAAAAACGACAGAAACGGGAGGTTTCTCCTTTAACTTACCAAAAGGAACGTATATTTTCTATATCGATACCGAATCAATCCCGACGAATATTAGTATAGATAGCAATCAACAATCTGGAACGGTAGAAGTAGAGCAGACGATTTTATTGGATTCTTTTATTCTGAAAGTGAAAGAGAGAAAAGTGGAAGTGAAGCGTTTTGGATCGCGTTAAGTGGTTTTGTGCGTCCTTTCATAAAAATTATCGTCGCAGAATTGATGTCAGGAAATAATTTCTTAACTTTGCTAACGTATGGATGATCCCGCACAGCTGTCCGAATATGGTAAGATACTATTAATAGCTATAGTAGGTATTGTATTGGTGTGTGGAACCATCTTCCTTGCGAAGTTTATCTCTCCTAAGAAACCAAGCCCCGAGAAGTCTAGTACGTATGAATGTGGTGAAGAAGCAATTGGAACAGGCTGGGTACAAATCAATCCGCGCTTTTATGTTATAGCCTTGGTATTTCTACTGTTCGATGTGGAATTGATTTTTATCTTTCCGTGGGCGACTGTCTTTGGTAATGCAGAGTTTATCGGACAAGATAATCGTTGGGGGTGGTTTACACTACTGGAGATGGCCATTTTTATTGGTATTCTGGTCATTGGTCTTATTTATGTTTGGAAACGTGGCGACATCGCGTGGATAAAGCCGACGTTGAAGCGACCTGTTGTTGAAACAGGTATTCCTGCTGCTGTTTATGAGACATTAAACAACAAAGAATACGTTGTTCGTGATTTTAAGGAAACGGTTGAAACGACGGTGAAAGAGACTATTCCTGTGGCAGCACCCGCAAATTTAGGATTCCGTCCAAAGTTCAAGAAACCTAACGCTTAACCTATGAATAATCTAGCAGGTCAACAAGAAAGTGGAGGTGTTATTATCGCCAAAATGGACGATTTACTGAATTGGGCACGGTTGTCATCCATGTGGCCGGTTAGTTTTGGTATTGCTTGTTGCGCTATTGAGATGATGGGAGCAATGGCAGCTACCTACGATTTGGATCGTTTCGGTGTATTCCCAAGGCCCTCACCGCGTCAGTCGGATGTGATGATCATAGCCGGTACGGTTACCTTTAAGATGGCAGATCGTATTAAAAAGTTATATGATCAGATGCCCGAACCAAAATATGTTATCTCTATGGGCTCGTGCTCAAATTGCGGTGGTCCTTATTGGCAGCATGGCTACCATGTGGTGAAAGGTGTGGATAAGATTATACCAGTGGATGTGTATGTTCAGGGGTGTCCACCACGTCCGGAAGCTTTAATTGGAGCTTTCCTGGAATTACAAAAGAAAATAGAAACAGAAAATATACTTCAGGATCAATTTTTTCCTGAAAACGCTTAATATACATAAATTAAATTATGGCAAAGGACTTTTATGGTGAGTTACAATTAGGGATTCTAGGTGGTGGACAGCTTGGGCGGATGCTCATTCAGGAAGCTATTAACTACAATGTGAATGTGCATGTATTAGATCCAGATAAAAATGCACCGTGCCGGAAATTGTGTAATCGTTTTGAGACTGGTTCGCTTTCGGACTTTGAAACAGTTTATAATTTCGGAAAAGACCTCGACATGATTACTATTGAGATTGAAAAGGTAAATGTTGATGCATTGGAGAAATTGGAAGAGGAAGGTGTTATTGTCTATCCGCAATCTCGTGTTATCCGATTAATTCAAGATAAGGGCTTGCAGAAGCAGTTTTTTAAACAAAACGATATTCCGACGGCGCCTTTTCAATTAATTTCAACAAAAGAGAATCTTTACGAAACACAAATCGCATTTCCCTATATGCAAAAGCTTCGTCGGGATGGGTATGATGGAAAAGGGGTTAAACGTATCCAAAGTACGCAAGATATAGAATCTGCTTTTGAGGCGCCCTCGCTGATTGAGGAGCTTATTGATTTTGATAAAGAAATTGCTGTTATCGTCGCGCGTAACGATCGGGGAGAGGTGGCGACTTATCCATTAGTGGAGATGGAGTTTAATCCGGAAGCTAATTTGGTCGAGTTCCTGATTTCGCCATCGATCTTGAGTTTTGAAATTCAGGTACAGGCTGAAGAGATCGCAAAGAAAATTGCGAACGATTTACAGATTGTTGGTTTATTGGCTGTCGAGATGTTTTTGACTAAAGATGGTCAGATATTAGTTAATGAATTGGCGCCTCGCCCACATAATAGTGGCCATCATTCTATCGAGGGAAATGTGACGTCACAATTTGCACAGCATTTGCGTGCTATTTTTAATTTGCCTTTAGGTAGTACCGCGGCGCGTTCTAATGCTGTTATGATCAATCTACTCGGAGAAGCGAAGTACGAAGGGTTAGCGAAATATGACGGCGTAGAGGAAGTGTTGGCGATTGAAGGTGTATTTGTACATTTGTATGGTAAGAAATATACTAAACCGTTCCGCAAGATGGGACATGTGTGTATTGTGAATGATGATCGTGACTTGGCTATCAAGAATGCGCGGTTAGTACAGGAAATATTAAAGGTAAAAGCATAAATATGAGTCAAGAGAATAAAGCATTAGTAGGTATTATCATGGGAAGCAAATCTGATCTTCCAGTAATGCAGGATGCGATTGATGTGTTAAAAGTTTTAAATGTACCGTTTGAAGTCACGATTGTTTCGGCACATCGTACGCCACAGCGCATGTTCGACTACGCTACTACGGCTGCAGACCGCGGTTTGAAAGTTATTGTTGCAGGGGCAGGTGGTGCGGCGCATTTGCCAGGTATGGTCGCTTCGATAACACATTTACCGGTGATTGGAGTACCCGTAAAATCTTCTAATTCTATTGACGGATGGGATTCCGTGCTTTCTATATTACAGATGCCAAATGGGATTCCGGTAGCTACGGTGGCACTTAATGCTGCAAAAAATGCAGGTATTTTAGCGGCACAGATTATTGGGACAGCAGATAACACTATTGCGCAGAACATAATTGCCTTTAAAAAGGAATTGAAAGATAAGGTGGAAGAGACTGCTGCGGAAGTGGAAGGAATGACTTTCTAATTAAAACAAAATATAGAATAAAAAATGCTCCGTAAGGAGCATTTTTTATTTAGCAATATTCTTTTGTATGTAATCAAAACTCTTCTTAATACTGTCGAATTTATTGGGTAAATATATGTCATCTTGTTCGACAAAGGCATATTTTAACCCCGACTTGTCTGCATAGTTCGCGATGTTCACAAAATCGACCGCACCTGTTCCAACTTCTGTATAGCGTATCTGTTTCATTATTTCTGAAAAGTCTGCCTGGTCATACTTTTCGCCAACGACTGGTGTGGTATACTGATTATCCATATCCTTCATGTGCCACATGGTGAATCTGCCGGGGTATTTTTCAAAATACGACTGTGCATTGTAGCCTGCTTTTTGAATCCAGAATAAGTCCAATTCGAAATCTACTAAAGTGGGCTCTGTAAATGCGATAAGAATATCGAGTCCCTTCGTACCATTAGCAAAGTTTCGGAATTCCCAAAAGTGATTATGATAACCAACTTTGATTCCCGCTGTTTTAGATAGCTCTCCCGCTTTATTTAGTTGGTCTGCGGCATATTGATAGTCTGCTACAGATAGACTATTCAGATTATCCATCGGTGTGACCGGAGCGACAATGTTTTCTTGACCTAGTTTATGTGCGATTTCAATATACTTTTCTATACTCTCGGTACTTGTTGCGCCTCGTTTAAGGTAGTTGGACATATCATAGTGACCACTATGGGACTTCAAACCGTTATCCTCTAATACCTTTTTTAGGTCAGAAATAGGCAGTCCCCAAAATGTACCATTCACAGGGTCGAGGCCAAATGTTTCCACGTGTTTATACCCTATCTTTGCAACTGTTTCCAGTGTTTTCACCGGATCTTGTGCTATTAAATCACGGATGGAGTATAATTGTATTCCCAAATTGTGAAAAGGAGTAGTGCCTACTTTCTTTGTTTCACATGAAAAAAAATAGGGACTTACTAGGGCTGCAGAAAGACCAAGGCCTGCCTGTTTCAAGAATCTTCTTCTGCTCGGATTTTCTTGTTGCATAATTTTTCTGTTTGTCTAGGTTTTTTTCAAGGTAGCTAAAAAAAATGTAATTGCATAAAAAAAGGGTTAACGTCGTTTACGTTAACCCTTTTCTGTTATATCGCATAGACTATACGGTCATGATATCTTTTTCTTTTAATTCCGTCAATTGATCGACTTTGACGATATATGAATCCGTCAACTTCTGTACTTCGGCTTCTCCCGTTTTTATTTCGTCTTCGGAAACACCGTCGTTTTTCAATTTTTTGATCGACTCGTTCGCATCTTTACGGATGTTGCGGATAGCAACACGACCTTTTTCAGCTTCTTCTTTAACCTTCTTTACCAAGTCGCGACGTCTCTCTTCCGTTAATGGTGGAACCGCCAAACGAATAATCGAACCATCATTTTGCGGATTTAAACCGATATTAGAATCGATAATAGCTTTTTCGATGGCACTGATGATGTTTTTTTCCCACGGTTGGATAACGATAGTACGTGCATCAGTTGTATTGATGCTGCTTACTTGGCCAATAGGGGTCATGGAGCCGTAGTAGTCTACTGCAATTCCATCTAACATAGATGGAGATGCTTTTCCTGCTCTGATCTTCGTTAACTCAGATTCTGTATGAGCTACAGCTTTTCCCATGCTCGACTTACAGTCATCTAGTTCTAATGAGATTAGTTCGTTCATATATTTTTTATTTCTTTAAATTTTAGCTAACAATTGTACCAATGTCTTCCCCTTCAGCCAATTTTTTCAAATTGCCAGGTTTGTTCATGTCAAATACAATTATTGGAAGATTGTTTTCTTGGCACAAAGTAAAGGCTGTCATGTCCATCACGTTAAGCCCTTTGGCGTATACTTCTTGGAAACTAATCTTATCGTAACGTTCTGCGGAAGGATCTTTTTCTGGGTCTGCGGTATAAATACCGTCTACGCGTGTTCCTTTTAATACCGCATCGGCATTGATTTCAATGGCACGAAGTGATGCTGCGGTGTCTGTCGTGAAATATGGGTTTCCCGTTCCTGCACCAAAGATAACGATCCGACCCTTTTCTAGGTGTCTTACGGCTCTTCTACGGATAAAAGGCTCACAGATCTGTTCCATCTTAATGGCCGTCAATAAACGCGTTTTTAATCCCACTTTTTCAAGCGCATCTTGTAAGGCCATGCTATTGATAACTGTAGCAAGCATACCCATATAATCGGCTTGTACCCTATCCATACCCGCTTTTTCGGCACTTAGACCGCGGTATATGTTTCCACCACCAATAACGATGGCAATTTCTAGACCTTGACTGTGAATTTCCTTGATGTCGTTAGCATATTGCATCACACGATTGATGTCTATGCCATAACTTTGCTCGCCCATTAAGGCTTCTCCGCTGAGTTTTAGTAAGATACGTTTATATTTCATGAGTGTTTTTTTGGAGCATATCCAAAAGACAAAGATAAAAATTTTTTTTAGCCTTCTACGGAATAACTTAAAGTTTATTCTGCGACTGCCGAATCACTTCTTCGTAGTAGTTTTCATACATCGGTAGAATTTTAGAAATATCAAATTCCTGAGCTCGCTTGTAAGCTGCTTCTTTGAATTTCAATAAACGATCGCAATCCTCCAGGATATAAAGGGCATTCTTTGCCATGTCCTCCACATCGCCAATGTCGCTTAGGAACCCGCTTACACCGTGTCGGTTTAACTCAGGAAGTCCCCCTGTATTGGTGGAGATAACAGGTACATGACACGCCATTGCCTCTAGTGCAGCTAACCCAAAGCTTTCCGAGGAAGAAGGCATTAAGAAGAGATCGGACACGGAAAGAATCTCTTCTATGGCATCTTGTTTACCCAGGAATCGTACGGCGTGACTGATATCTAATTGACGGGCGAGCTCTTCGGCATTGCGGCGCTCCGGACCATCTCCGACCATTAGTAGTTTACTTGGCAATACCTCATTTACTTTTTGAAATATACGTACGACATCCTCCGTGTTTTTTACCTTTCGGAAGTTTGAAGTATGTGTAATTACACGCTCATTACCGGGGGCTATAGCACGCTTAAAGTGTTCTTTACTTTTGTTGTGAAAACGCGTGAAATCTATGAAGTTAGGTATAACTTGAATGTTGCGTTTGATCTCAAATGATTCTAGGGTTTGCTGTTTTAAGTTTTCAGAAACAGCTGTTACACCATCGGACTGATTGATGGAGAAGGTAACGACAGGATTAAAACTTTTATCTTTTCCGACCAGGGTGATGTCGGTACCGTGTAATGTGGTGACAACCGGAATATTAATCCCTTGGGTTGCCAAGATCTGTTTTGCGAGATAAGCTACAGAAGCGTGTGGTATTGCATAGTGTACATGCAACAGATCTAATTTTTCGAATCGGACGACATCAACCAGCTTGCTGGCAAGCGCCGATTCGTAGGGCGCGAAATCAAACAACGGATATTGCGAGATGGCGACCTCGTGATAATATAAGTTCTCGGAAAAAAAATCCAACCTCGCCGGTTGGGAGTAGGTGATAAAGTGAATCTCGTGTCCGGTGGATGCTAGGGCTTTGCCTAGTTCGGTCGCGACGACGCCACTTCCTCCAAAAGTGGGATAACATACTATGCCTATTTTCATCTCTTCTAAAATTACGAAAATGTTTGTTATGATGTTGTGAACACGCAGCCACTGCATGGTACATTATCAATGCTACAAATTACGTATTAATTGCGGATGTTTGCGTGAGGTGAATTGCAATAATTGTGCAAAATTTATCTGAAAAGGATCGTGTAGCTTTACGTATAGGTTTTTCTATGCTTACCTATCCGGTTATTTTTTTATATCAGAAAACGTGATTAGTTTTGTAGATGCTTAACAAAGAAGGAATAGCATCAGAACTTGTATTTAAAACAGCAAGATCTAGTGGCGCTGGTGGTCAAAATGTGAATAAAGTAGAGTCTAAAGTTACGCTCCTGTGGGATGTGGCTGGCTCGGCCTATCTCTCTCCAACGCAGAAGGATTTGCTCCTTGAACGTCTTAAGAACAGAATCACTAAGGATGGCCTGCTCCAAATTGAATCATCCGAAGATCGTAGCCAGTTAAGAAATAAAGAGCTTGCCATTAAACGTTTCTTCTTGTTGTTGGAGACGAGCTTGGTGGTAAACAAAAAGCGTGTAGCAACTAAGATACCCAAATCGAAAGTTCTAGAACGCCTAGATCGTAAGAAAAAACACAGTCAGAAAAAATCTTTTCGAGGGAAAATCAATTTAGATTAAATGACCATCGAAGATGGCTGATAATATACTCATTACCGCAGTCGATTAACCTCCTCTTGTAATTGCTCTATTTTTAATAAAAGCTGTTGTGCGACTTCGATTCCTTGGATATTGATATCCAGATCGTAATGCCAGGTCGCATACTGTTCCAGTGGCTGCAATTGTTCTTCATCTAAAAACTCTTCGTCCTTGTAGACCACGATATCGATCAGTCCGCTTTCGGAAAGTTGGCGGACAAAATGTATCTCCATTTGATGTGAGGTACATACATCTATTACTTTAATTAGCGTTCTTTTCATGTTATTTCTTTTTTAGTTCGGCTAGCTGGCGGAATAATTCCATCTCCTTATCACTTAGCTCCTTTGGAATATTGACCTGAATGGTGACATATAGATCACCGAAGTTTCCCTCCTTTTTGTAGATGGGAAAACCCTTGCCTTTTAGTCGTACTTTGGTGCCGTTTTGTGTGCCTGCTTTGATTGGAATCTTTACTTTGCCAGAAAGCGTCTCGACGATTGTTTCCCCACCAAGAATTGCCGTATAAAGATCTACTTCTTGTGTTTTGTATAAATCACTTCCATGGCGCTGATATTCTGCGTCTGATTGTATTTCAAACTGGATGTATAAATCGCCAGCAGGACCACCATTGGTTCCTTCACCGCCTTGGCCTTTTAGTTTTATCTTTTGGCCATCTTCCACACCCGCAGGGACAGTAATGCGGATATTTTTCCCATTGACAGTGAATGTTTGTTGGTGGCTGGTGTAGGCCTGTTGGAGCGTTAATTGGAGTACTGCATTAAAGTCGTTTCCTCTAAATTTGGTTTGTCGACCTCCGCCTGAACGTCGACCAAACATTTGCTCAAAGAAGTCTGAAAATTCACCGGTATCATAGTTCCCAGAATAATCAAAATCGAATCCATCAAATGGAGAACCTTGTGCCCCTGCTGACTGCCGACTTTGTTGCTGCGCTTTTTCGTACTCTTCGCCATGCTTCCAGTTCTCTCCGTACTGATCGTATTTCTTGCGCTTTTCAGGGTCAGTGAGAACTTCGTTCGCCTCGTTAAGCTCCTGAAACTTCTTTTTGGCAGTTTCATCATTGGGGTTGAGGTCGGGATGGTATTTGCGCGCTAATTTTCGGTACGCTTTTTTTATCTCGTCCGCTGAAGCTGTTTTTTCTACTCCTAATACTTTATAATAATCTACAAAAGCCATGTCGTAATCTAGTTATGATTAATAACAAAGTTTCCGGAACAATGTTTCTTGTTTTTAGAAGGCTTTTAAAAATGCATCGCCCCTTTTTGCTTAGTCATATGGGATGCGTCGCAAAGAGGGGCGATGTGGTTACGAAATATGTTTTAGAGGAAGAGGTGTTTTACTGGATCATGCGTATTGTCATCCCTTTACCCATATTCTTTTCTTTGAAATACTGCCTGTTACCGCTTACGATCAGATTTTTCACTTCTTGCATATTCCCTGGCATGTCCGATCGTACAGTACTTCGCCCTTCCAATCTGATATTTGCGGTGTCCGTCATTAACTTACTTCCTAAGATAATTTCACCATTATTTACTGTGGCGGTTATCGTTGAAATTTTGCCATTGTTCAACTGGAGTACAGACTCGTCTCTTACCTGCAGCTGTAGCTGTTTTGCAGCCGTCGTATCAAGTTTAGTGAACAATCGCATACGGGAACTGTTCCCTATTTCAAAGGATGAAATTCCTGTGTTACGTTCGTCATGTATAAACCCATGCGCCTTTTCAATTATGATTTTGTTCAGCGTTCCACGATTACTGATAGAGAACTCTGTTTCTCCCTTAGTTTTAAGATATAAGGTATCGCCCGATATACGGGAGGTATAGTTATAAATTTTTTTTGAATAGAAATTGTTTGCACCTTGTTTTACGCTAAAAATAAGATCATCTCCGCTACCTTCGATTTTTAGGACACGGATTGTTGCCGGATAGTCATGTTGGAGTTGTTTACCACTTTTGTCAAGCCACATTTTAGATAGTGGATCAATAGGATCGTTTTGTTCATTCAATCTGATTGTACCATAGAGATTGGGTAAAAAATAAACAGAGATGGCTAGGACGGTGGCTATGCAAAAATACAGTATTGATTTTTTCATGATTTGTAATCATTATATAGATTTATAATTTCATTGATTTCCATTTTCAGGAGGTGCATGGTTTTAAAGAATGTAGGAAGCTCTGTTTCGATAAATTCTTTTTTCTTCTCCTGCTGTGCGAGCGCTCTCGCTTCGGGACTGACAAAAAAGCCAACTCCACGTTTGTTATAGATGATTTGATCTTGTTGCAAGATATCATAAGCACGCATAACGGTGTTGGGATTTACTTCGATCTCTGCACCAAAATCACGAACTGATGGTAGTTTAGTGTCTGGAAGCCATTCTTCCAATAGGATTTTTTCCATGACCAGTTCCTTTATTTGAAGATAGATAGCCTTGTCTGATGTAAACAACATAATTAAACCTCCCTTTCCTTTAGCAGATATCTAAAAGTAACTAAATAGAGCCCAATAACGATGAAGACAGGAAGGAGTCCGATCAATATATTTTCGGGACGTATAGTCGTGATGTTACCTTGGTGTAGCATCCATTTGAGATAGAGAAAGAATGTGATAGCCATAACGAGCGTATACAGTAGAATGGAATAAAACAGGCTGTTTTTCTTGAACAAGAAATGAGCGATTTGATACAATGGAATTACCTGAAAAAAGATCAATGGAAAGGCGTAATATATTGGATCTAAAGTTTTGAAATAGGACGCCTGACTGTAAGTCGGATAAAGGATCCCAACTTCTATGTTGGCGAGTGTCGTTTTTTCCATAAACAGTAATTTAAATATAGAAACAGTGGACAGATCTAGGACGTAAAAGGTAAGATTGCCGATCGTCATTATAACGAAGGTGAAAAACCATAACGTGATGATCCGGTGTAGATCTGAAATAGGCATAGTTGTATAACGACTATGCTTCTTTACACGGAAAAGATAGCGACTTGTACAAACAAAGAGGAAGATAAAGGGAAGCAGTAGGATGATCCCTCTCATGTGACCTAATCCTGATGTCATCTCTCTTACTAAGAACTGTTCGTCATTTCCCAAACTGGGCGTCTCGATGATTTGATAGATAAATTTGGTTGGGCTCAATAAGTAGGCTCCATATAGGACTATCAGTGTTAATGGAAGATAAAGTATAGTTTTCCTGTTGAAGGACCAAAACTCTTTGATACTTGCAATCAGATTTTTTTGTTGGATACTATTGAGCATGATGTTCGAATTTTGTGGTATTTAAAGAATGGAGTATCGTCGGATTTTCATGAAGGGCATTGAAAAAGAATTCTATATCAAAAGAGGAGTCTTCATGTGTTGTATTGTATACCAGACTAAGTGTGCCATTAAATGTGTTTTCGCTGTAAAGAGTATCCGTCGTTTTTCCGGACCTGATCGCGAACTTTTTATTGAGCTCATAAAGAGAGGAATCTATAGCAATTTTATCCTCTTTCAGAACAAGTAGGTGATCAATCAGGTGTTGTATATCACGGGTCTGATGTGTAGATATAATAATAATCCGTTCATCAGATATATGTTTTGAAATCAGCTTTCTAAATTGTGTTTTAGCGGGAATATCCAGGCCGTTTGTCGGTTCATCCATTAAAAGGAGGGAAACATTGCTGGCGAGCGCAAAAGCTATGTTCACCTTTTTCCGTTGTCCATAGGATAAGTTTTTGATGTGGTTTTTACTATCAACCAAAAATTTGTTCATGATATTTTCAAAATATGCACGATCAAATTTTGGATATAATGGGCTATAGATATCTAGGATATCTGAGATTTTCCAATCAGGCAGGTCTACCTCGTCTGTAACGAGGTATAAGTCTGATAAATAACCTAGCTTTCTCTCACTCGCAATGTACATATTCTTTGATATGACTCCTTTTTTCGGAAATAAAGAAGAGGAAATTAACTTCAATAAGGTCGTCTTTCCACATCCATTAAGTCCCAGAAGGCCGTACACGTGGCCGGGAGCTAGGTTAATGCTGATATCATTTAAAATAGGATACCCCTTTTTGTAATGAAATGATAGATTTTTTATTTTAAGCATAATCGTTAGTTTAGTGTATTAGTTAACTAATACACTGTAAAAGTAAAAAACAATTATGAATAAACAAGAAAAAAGGGGATAAAAAATAACACGATAATAAAAAAGCCTCTCTGTAGATACAGAGAGGCTTTTTTATGGGGTTGAAATTACTGTTTGTTACTGTCGACTTTAAGTCGTTCCGCTCTATTTGCAATTTCCCATAGAATATGAAAAACGAGCTTTTCTCTCTTTACCATCATAGGAAAATCGATCTTATCGACGGTATCCTCCGGTGTATGATAGTGAGGGTGAAGGCCAGAGAAGAAAAAGGCGGATGGAATTCCCTTTTGCGCAAAATTATAATGATCCGAACGATAGTAAAGCTTCATCGGGTCTTTAGGGTCATCATACATATAATCGATTTCCATGCCTACAAAATCCTTATTTGCTTTTTCAGTGATTTGTTTCAATTCTGAGCTCAATTTATCGGTTCCAATAGCATGAATGTAGTTGTGATTTCCATTCAAATGTTTATCATCAATTCGGCCGATCATATCTAGGTTCAGACACGCTACTGTATTTGCTAAAGGAAAGATAGGGTTTGCCGTATAGAAGCTTGAACCGAGAAGTCCTTTCTCTTCGGCCGCCAAACCGATGAAGAGTAAGCTTCGACGCGGTGTATATCCTTCTTTTTTTGCTTCTGCAAATACGCGAGCCAATTCGAGGACACCAGTTGTTCCGGATCCATTATCGTCTGCACCAGGAAATATAGTGCCATCAGGCATAATCCCGTCATGGTCATAGTGACCAGAAACGACAACGATTTCATCTTTTAGATCAGAACCTTCCAGTAGGCCTAAAACATTGGGGTCAAAGTATTTCTCATTTATCAATCCCATGTCCGCACGAAGTTTTCCCGCGAAAGAAAACGTGGTAGGCTTTTGTTTTTGCTGCGCGATCGTAGTACCTTTTGTTTGAAGGAGAAGATCCGCTATCTCGGGTTTAATATGCACAACAGGTGGCTGTTCCGTTCCTGGAGTAGCAGTATTACCATTATCTAAAGTAAAGCGACCGCCACTCATTCGTGCTCCAAAGCGTGCAATCAGTTCCTGAGCGTTCTCGCCTGTGGCTAAGATAAGCTTGGGTTGAAGTTTGACTAAAGCTTGGAGGCGCTTGAAGCGACTAGTGGACCAGTCTGATTCTTTCTTGGTTCCCGTAATTATCGAGTTCCCCTGCGCGTCTTTTGGTTCACTTTCATTAATCAATAATACAACCTTTCCCTTGATATCAACCTGGCTGAGGTCATTATGTTTCGGATCTTGAATTCCGTAACCAATGAATACAACTTCGTCAGCATCAAAAGAAGTTTTTTTATTATCTCCTTGAATAAAGAAATCCTTACCGTTCGTATATTTCTGCCCATTTAGAGAGAAATCATCAACTTTGTAATTTACTCGGACAAGATGAACGGGTTGAAAGTAGCTGCCGTTGACCGGCGGACTAAGCTTGTAGCTTTTAAAAGCATCGGCAATATAGTCTGCTGCTTTCGCTCCTCCTGGCTGTCCGGTTCCACGGCCTTCAAACGCTGGAGACGCTAATGTCGTTAAGTGTTTGCGAGCCGATTCTTCGGTCAACATCTCTGCAAATTTTACTTGAGGTGAATGTTGTGCTACGGCGCAGCTTGATAGGGCGGGTAGCAATAATGCCAGGCGAAACCAGTTCTTTGTCATACTGTTATCTTTTAATTACAGGCTATTTTATTTACTCTATTGGCGTGTCTTCCACCTTCGAAATCTGTGGTAAGGAAAGTGCTTACGATTTTTTTCGCTAGATCGATATCGATAAAACGTGCTGGAATACAAATGACATTGGCATCGTTGTGCTGACGCGCTAGGGCTGCAATTTCATTCTGCCATGCGATGGCTGCACGTATACCTTGGTGTTTATTTGCTGTGATGGCAACACCATTTGCACTACCGCAGATTAAGATCCCTAATTCATTCTTTTTACTTTCAACACTAGACGCAACCGGGTGTGCAAAGTCAGGGTAATCTACAGAATCAGCAGTTTCTGGGCCAAAATCTTCTACTTCGTAACCTTCGGATTTCAAAAAATCAACGATTACTGATTTGTATTCAAATCCGGCGTGATCACTTCCTACTGCAATTTTCTTTGACATGATATTATTGTATTACTTGTTATAAAATTCTCGTTCTGCCTGTTCTCTCTTCTTCTTTACATTGGCGGAGACCATAATACTCAGCTCGTATAGAAGGAACATCGGCGCACTCACCGTTAATAAGGTGATGACATCTGCCGTTGGTGTTATGATGGCTGCAATAATCAAAATGATTACCGCCGCGTAACGTCTACTGGCACGCATAAATTCCGGAGTCATCAATCCGATTTTCGATAGAATGAAAACCAAGATTGGTAACAGAAACACCACACCACAGCCCAGGGTTAATGTGGCTATAGTAGAAAGGTAGGAATCTATAGTAATTTGGTTGGTTATTTCCGAGCTAAGGGAAACGTTTGCCAAGAAGTTTACCGATAAAGGAACCACGATATAGTACCCGAAGAGTGCGCCTAGTATAAACAGAATAGACGCGTACAGTACAAATCCACGTGCTGATCGTCTTTCGATGTCAGTTAGTGCCGGTTTAACGAAGAGCCATACTTCGAATAGGAGGTACGGAAAACCAAGTGCAAGCGCCATGAGCAAACAAGAGTTTATTTGTAACATAAACTGACCCGCAAGCTCGGTATTGATAATGTTGAACGGAATACGTTCTACACAGAAGCCTTCTAGGCTCAGCAGATCGCCCACCTTACACATCATTCTGTAAGTCCAAAAATCAAGGTTCTTAGGGCCCATGATGATTTGGTTGAATACAAAATCATAGAAAGTGAAGGACAGTATAGCGAAAACTGCAATGGCTATTACTGACCGGATAATGTGCCACCGCAATACTTCGAGGTGGTCAAAGAAAGACATTTCTGCCTCTATGCTCTTTCCTTTATCTTTTATAGCTTTAATTAGTTCGTTAGATTTTGACATTGTAAAATTTTAATTCCGGACAGAAACAAAAATACCATTCTTATTCGTAAGAATGGTATGTTCTGTCTTTGTAAAAGAAATTTTATTAAACTTCGTCTTCAGGATATTCCGATAGATCGAAAGTCTCCATAAACTTCGTTGTAAAATTACCTGCTCTGAAGTTTGGATCCTTCATAATACGCAAGTGTAAAGGAATCGTAGTTTTAACACCTTCGATCACAAATTCGCTCAACGCTCTTTCCATTGTAGCAATAGCTTCTTCCCGTGTTTGTGCGGTACAGATAACTTTAGCAATCATGGAATCGTAGTTTGGCGGAATAGAATATCCTGCGTAAACATGTGTATCTACGCGAACACCATGACCTCCTGGCGAATGAAAGTTTGTGATTTTACCTGGTGAAGGACGGAAGTTATTGAATGGGTCTTCCGCATTTATACGGCATTCAATAGCATGCATCGTAGGCTCGTAGTTTTTTCCAGATATTGGAATACCAGCAGCTACTTTGATTTGTTCCTTAATAAGGTCAAAGTTGATGATTTCTTCCGTTACGGGATGCTCTACCTGGATACGTGTATTCATCTCCATAAAGTAGAAATTCCGGTGTTTATCCACTAAAAACTCAACGGTACCGGCACCTTCGTAGTTTACGGCTTGCGCGCCTTTGATTGCGGCTTCACCCATTTGCGCACGCAACTCTGGCGTTACGAATGGAGAAGGAGCCTCTTCCATAAGCTTCTGGTGTCTACGTTGGATAGAACAGTCGCGCTCCGAAAGGTGACACACCGTGCCGTATTGATCACCGACAACTTGGATTTCAATATGTCTCGGATCTTCTACAAATTTCTCTAGGTAGATACCGTCATTTCCGAAAGCAGCAGCTGATTCTTGGCGTGCGGAATCCCATGACGGTTCAAAGTCTTCATCTTTCCAGATGATACGCATACCACGTCCACCGCCACCGGCAGTTGCTTTGATGATAACAGGGTATCCGATTTCGTTCGCCAGTTTAATACCTGTTTTTACATCAGGTACTAGTCCGTCTGATCCAGGTACAATAGGTACACCGGCATTTTTCATTGTTTCTTTTGCACTGGATTTGTCGCCCATCTTTTCGATTTGGTCGGCAGTAGCTCCAATGAATTTAATTCCATATTCGGCACAAATTGCGGAGAATTTAGCATTCTCGGCAAGGAAGCCATATCCCGGATGGATTGCATCTGCATTAGTTAGTTCAGCAGCTGCTATAATGTGAGGAATGTTTAAATAAGAATCTTTACTGGGA
The DNA here is from genome assembly GCF_900177625.1 of Sphingobacterium psychroaquaticum. Classification (GTDB taxonomy): domain Bacteria; phylum Bacteroidota; class Bacteroidia; order Sphingobacteriales; family Sphingobacteriaceae; genus Sphingobacterium; species Sphingobacterium psychroaquaticum. The sequence goes on along the minus strand of NZ_FXAU01000002.1, from coordinate 344,629 downwards.
GGAGGACCGATACACACGGCTTCGTCGGCAAAACGAACATGTAGACTGTCTCTGTCTGCTGTAGAATATACAGCGACACTTTTGATGCCCATTTCGCGACAAGTGCGAATGATACGTAGGGCAATTTCTCCTCTATTTGCTATTAATATTTTTTTAAACATAAATTTAAAATGATGTTACCATTAGCGATAAACTCGCTGAAATTGAGTTGTTCCTTAAATATAAGAAACTCAATTAACTTGGGTCAACCAAGAAAAGTGGTTGATCGAATTCTACAGGTTGTGCATCATTCACTAAGATCTTCACGATTTTTCCTGAAACTTCAGACTCAATTTCGTTGAAAAGCTTCATTGCTTCAACGATACATAATACTTTTCCAGGCGCGATTTCGTCACCAACATTTACAAAAAGAGGTTTTTCCGGACCTGATGCGCGGTAAAACGTACCAATCATTGGTGATTTAATGGTGATTAAATGTGCATCACTTTCTGCCGCAGGGGCTGGTGTTGCAGGTGCAGCTGGCGCTGGTATTGCCGCGGTCGCAGGAGCTACAGCTGGAAGAGCAACTGGGCTAGGCACTGCTGCTGTTACATACGTAGGCTCTTGATTTGTTTTAATCGTAATCTTAAAGTCTTTTTCTTCAATAGCGACTTCATTCACACCTGATTTTGATACAAATTTAATCAGGTCTTGAATTTGTTTAATATCCATACTCATATTTCTAGTCGATTTAATTTTAATGTTTTTCCGAATTTGGTAAAGATAGTAAAATATTACGCTTTAGTGTACCCCCACTTGAGATAGATAGATCCCCAAGTAAAGCCACCACCAAATGCGGCTAATATTAAATTATCACCTTTTTTTAATTTATCTTCCCATTCCCATAAACACATTGGGATAGTAGCACTTGTTGTATTTCCGTATTTTTGGATGTTAACCATTACTTTTTCATCGGGCAATCCCGCTCTTTCTGCCGTAGCATCAATGATACGCTTGTTTGCTTGATGCGGTACTAGCCATGCGACGTCGTCTGCTTGTAAGTTATTTCTTTCCATAACTTCAGCGGCAACATCAGCCATATTGGTTACTGCAAATTTAAATACTGTGCGACCTTCTTGATACGCGTAATGCATGCCCGCATCTACTGTGCCATGTGTAGCCGGGTTTAGCGAGCCTCCTCCTTTAATATTGAGATACGGAGCGCCGGCACCGTCTGTTTTTAGAACGGCATCAATTAGGCCGTTTCCTTCTTCATTCGGTTCCAAAAGTACACAACCGCAACCGTCACCAAAAAGGATACAGGTGTTACGATCTTCATAGTTTACTACCGATGACATTTTATCTGCACCAACGACTAGTACCTTTTTGTGCTTGCCGGACTCAATGAATTGAGCTCCTGTAGTTAGTCCGAATAGAAAACCTGAACATGCTGCTTGAAGATCGAATCCCCATGCTTTTTTTGCGCCTACTTTATCCGCTAAGATATTTGCTGTTGCTGGGAACAGCATATCTGGAGTACTGGTACAGAAAATAATCAGTTCGATATCATCGGCTGAAATGCCTCTTTTTTCTAAAAGCCCTAAAACTGCTGGTACGGCTAAATCAGATGTTGCTTTACCTTCACCTTTAAGGATTCTTCTTTCCTTGATGCCGGTGCGCGAAACAATCCACTCGTCGTTTGTGTCAACCATTGTTTCCAGTTCTTGATTTGTCAAGATGTAGTCTGGAACGTAACCGTTTACTGCAGTAATAGCAGCGTGAATTTTTGACATATTAAATTAGTTGAAAGCAGATTTGATCTTATCGATGATTTTGGATTCGATCATATCTCTTGAAAGTAAAACCATATTTTTGATTGCCTCCGGGGTCGAGATGCCGTGTCCGACGATAACTGGTGCATTTACACCTAGAATCGGACTGCCTCCGTACTGTTCGTAATTGAAGCGATCAAAGAAATCATCTTTCATTCCCTTTTTTAGGGTAATGCCATAAAATGACTCCGCCAGCTTTAATACGACATTCCCCGTGAAACCGTCACATACATACACGTCAGCGAAATCGGTAAACATATCTCTACCTTCAGCATTCCCAATAAAATTTATCTTGTTGTTTTCTTTTAGTAGGGGATAGGTGGAAATGGTTAGGAGGTTTCCTTTTTCTTCCTCTTCGCCGATATTCAAGAGGCCAACTTTTGGGGTTGCTACGCCGTAGATGTGTTCCGCATACAGACTGCCTAGAATGGCAAACTGATTTAACATTTCCGGTTTACAATCAGCATTGGCGCCCACATCGAGTAATATACCGAAACCGCTTTTTAATTTAGGGACATTCGTTGCTATAGCCGGGCGCAGGACGCCTGATATTGCTTTGACGCTAAATACAGCTCCAACCAGCATTGCGCCTGTATTTCCGGCGGATGCAAATGAATCTAAAGAACCGTTTTTTAACAATTCAAATCCCTTTGCAATACTAGAATTTGGTTTTTGGGTAATGGCTTTGGTTGGGTGTTCATGCATGCTGATGGCATCAGGCGCATGGATATAGTCAAAGTTATCGGGGTTTGCTCCAGCCTGTTTCAACCGTTCTACGGTGTCCTGCTGATCTCCAATAAGAACTAGACGTTGATCGTCTTTGAGTGTTTTTTGAGCTTCTATAGCTCCAAATATTGTGGAATTAGGTGCGTAATCTCCACCTAATACGTCTAAACCAATCTTCATTCGTTATTATTTTATAATCAATAATACGCAAAAACATCCCAAATTAAAGTATAAAAATTGAGTTTTACACCTATTTGGGATGTTTAATTTTTTGGAATGATGTCGTTAGACAGCAGCGGTGTTTTCAATAATCAATTTACCGTTGTAGTATAAGTTTCCGTCTACTGTATATGCACGGTGTGGAGTATGAACAGCTCCAGTTTCTTGACATACTGTCAACGTAGGTCTTTCTGCCTTATAATGTGTTCTTCTTTTGTCTCTTCTTGATTTAGAAGTCTTACGCTTTGGATGTGCCATCTCGTATTTGTGTTTTAGTTATTTTTAATACTCTTTAATATATCCCAACGTGGGTCCATTTTTTTTTCTTCTTCTTCGGATTCGTTCTCCGGTTCTTCACGACTAATCTTCGCGAGCATCTCTGGGTCGCAACTGATATTCACCCCTTGTTCCGTACATTTCGTGTAGTAAGGGACCCGAACATTAATGAATTCGTATAACAAGTTAGCAATATCTAGTTCATAATCTTTTGTAGATAGAACCAGTACTTCTTCCGTGCTATTTTCCCAATCTTCCTCCGTGAATTTCACTAACGTTCGTTCGTTGAAGGCTTGTGGTGAATCAAAGTCGCTAAGACAGATGTCGCAAGTAAGTTGGATGGTACCTTTAATATCAAAATGTACAACCAACATATTCTCTTGTTTTTGGAGTTCAACATTTGCTGTTAATTTTCCTTTTTTAACGAGAGAGTGTTCGTAACAATCAAAGAACTTATCGTCAATTTCAAATTCAAAGTTGTGTTGTCCCGCGGCTAACCCCGAGAACGGTATTCTATATTGTTTTAGATATTTCACAATCTGCATTTGAGCCTGCAAAATTAATTATTATTTTGGTAAATAAGAAACTTTTTACAAAATTACTGCTGTTCGTCGCCGTAATAGTTTTTGCCAAGTTCGATTTTATCTCGCCCATGGGCCATCCGCCATTTATTCGTATCGCGTAAGGAATAGGCACAACCGCAGTATTCCTGCATATAAAACTTTTCACGCTTGCTGATTTCAAGCATGCGACCGGAGCCTCCTTTTTTTCGCCAGTTGAAAGTCCAGTATTCCATATCGGGGTATCGCGCAGCAGCACGTTCGCCACAGTCATTGATTTGCGACATGGTTTTCCAGCGTGAAATACCTAAGGAGCTAGAGATTACATCAAAGCCATGCGCTGCTGCATACTCGGCTGTCTTCTCAAAACGCATGTCGAAGCACATGGTGCAACGAATGCCACGCTCTGGTTCATTTTCCATCCCTTTGGCTAGATCAAACCAATGGTCGACGTCGTAATCGGCATCTATAAAAGGAATATTGTGCTTTTCTGCAAAGCGGATATTTTCTTCTTTACGTAGGTCATACTCTTTGCGCGGGTGAATGTTTGGGTTGTAAAAATAAATCGTGAATTCGATATCAGAGGCAATTAAAGCTTCCATCACTTCGCCTGCGCATGGCGCACAGCAGGAGTGCAGCAATAGTTTTTTGCCTTGATTCGGTAAGCTTATTTTTTCACGTTCAAACGCCTGATTCTCCATGTGTATGCTTTAATATCTTACAATTTTACGGAAATCTGGAAAAATTTGCAAAAGAAGGTGTGGTAGATGTGGCAAACGACAAAGGGAAAGCGTTTAATTTTGTATGTTTGTAACACATATGATCCATAGTCATGAGAAAGATTTCCTATATATATAAAACGTTTATTGCTGTTGCTTTGTTGGTTGGGGTGTATGCCTGTGAGCGGGAAGATGGAGAACCAAAATTGGATACCAAAACATTTTCGAGGCTCTATGTTTCTTTTGAGGAGTATAGTACTTCAAGTGCTGCGAAGCCACTTGTCAATGTACGTATTATTTATCCAGCAGATTCTTCCACCTTTAACTTTGCCTTGGCACACACTTCTAGTGCAAAAGGAGGCGGCCCTATTTATTTTAATCCTTACTTGAAGACTTTATTTCAAGGTAGTGCGAACCGAGATGGCATATTAGATACGGCTGTATATTTTATGAATATCGGTGTAAACACGGGACTTTTATCTAATAATGGCCGAATGGGGAACAGGTACTATGATTTTGTGAAAGGCTTTGGGTATGAGTCAGGATCGGAAACATTTTTCATTGTAAATGGTCAAGGTGAAAATGCGGGTATATATTTAGTGTATAGACCTTTGAGTAAAAATGGTTACGCTAGACCTTTTAAAAAATTAAGAAATAGTGGGTTGACGATGTCTGGTGGTGTTTATGCATCCAAGAATTTTTTCACTGTGAATACTGCAGCTAAAGCCGGGGGGATTTATGTGTTTGAGGATATTATTAACACAGAAATTAATTTGGCCGATTCTATCGGAAAGCTTAATCCGACGCGGACTATAGCTATCCCAGATGCGAGAAATCTCCGCGATCTTGCCTATGATAGTGTTAAGAATATACTGGTTGTTGCCGATGTTGTCGATACTGCGGTGGCGGGATCGGGTAGAATTTTAATCTTTGAAAAATTTTCAGAGAAAATTAAAGAAAGCGTTATTGAACCGACTCGGATTATCACAGGTGTCAAAACCTTACTAAGGGAACCTACCAGTGTAGCTATTGATAATCGTTCTACTGGTCAGTACATTTATGTTGCAGATCGTTGGACGAAAATGATTATGCGTTTTAAAATTTCTGATAGCGGAGATGTGGAGCCAGATAAAAGCGTATCCACTGAAGCCCAGGGCAGACCTGTGGGGTTAGCATTAGATACGCGAGATGCCTCTACGCTGGGTCAGTAAGATCCAGCAAGATTTGCACTTCCTTTTTCTTCTCTAGATTATCTACATGCTCGTACGAGGCAACCAAGTTGCGTAGTACGCGCCGAACAATAGCGAGGTTGTCACATGGCTTCATGTATTCATCGCTAGGTGGAAGGTTCAGTTGTTGTAGAAAGGATCGTATATCCTCTTCCCGCATGATCTGTCCACGGTTAAACACATTGATATAGAACAAGACCTCTTCCGGGTTATCTTCGTCCATATAAGCTAAAACAAAGTGTTTCGGAAGATTTATCCCATGTATGGGAATATCTAGTCGTTGGGCAACCAGGCTGTAGATACAGGCCAGTGAAATAGGATTCCCTTTTTTTGTTTCCAGTACTTTATTTAAGAATGAATTCTGCGGTGCGTGGTAATCGGTCGTATTTCCAGAAAGGCCAAACTCATGAAAAAGAATATTATTCAGCAGTTTTACTTTTTCAACCGGTGTCATTTCGTACATCAGATGGTACCAAGCGTTACGCTTTAGTTCGGCGAGCTGATTGCGGACCTCATCTTCATGGAGGTTTGCATACTGATAGCGGTTCACAATCAGTAGTCCCTCCAGCAGATCTTCCTGGTTACTTATCTTCCACAGTTGGAGGTCATTTTTGACTTGGTTGAATTGGATTTTATGGATAATTTCCTCCACGCGTCCTTGTAAAAGCACATCGAATGATTGTTCCCAGTGTTGCTCCAAGAACGGGACAACCTCTGGACCAGATGAGATCAGCTTATCGGCTAATTCATGATAAATCTCCGTATCAGGATCATCTAGCAATGAAATGAGCGCTTTTAGTTCGTTTTCATTCATCGGTACCAAATTACGACTTTTTAAACGAATGCAAAAATGATGCTAGAAATAGAGCTGTCCAGGTGTAGCCGGTAATTTGCCACGTCGCAGCGCTTCTAACGGTGACGTGGCTACCTGCTTTACCTTAATTGACCATCCAACATGTGTATTGTCCGTTTGCCATACTCTGCGTTCTTCTCAGAGTGTGTTACCTGGATAATTGTTACGCCCTCCTCGTTGAGCTGTTTGAACAGCTGCATAATCTCTTCTCCTTGCTTCGAGTTGAGGTTCCCTGTCGGCTCATCGGCCAACAGTAGTGTCGGAGATGTTGCTAACGCGCGTGCTATACCAACAATCTGCTGCTGTCCTCCCGAAAGCTGCGACGGAAAGAGGTCTTTTTTACCCACGATTCCGAAACGGTCGAGCATATCTGCAACAATAGCTTTTCGTTCTTTCCCTGGAAGATCCTTATACAGGAGGGGTGTTTCAATGTTCTCATAAACCGTTAGGTCATCAATAAGATGGTAAGATTGAAAAACATAGCCTATATGTGATTGGAAGAGGGCAGTTCTTCTCTTCGCTTTCAGAGCAAATACGTCTTCCTCCATGAAGTAATATTTACCTTCATCGGGCATATCGAGCATACCGAGTAGGTTTAGTAATGTGGATTTGCCAGATCCCGAAGGACCCATAATCGAAATAAAATCTCCTGGGTCCACTTCGAGGTTTATATCCTTGAGTACATAGCTGCGTGTTCCGCCCACATGGTACCATTTAAATATGTTTTGCAGTTTTATCATGTCGTACTTTTTGAACTAAATAGCGCTAATTTGACGCGTAATTTTACCGTAATAAAAGTCAGACTTTATGTTCTTTGCGGCTTCCTGTAGTTGTTGCTTAAGTGTTTCGGATGCTGGAATCCGTTTAGTCATCTGTTGTAGCAATTCTGCTTGGTAGTAATCCGATGCAATATGACTGACTTGAGGGATGAGTAATTTCCAGTCCGATTCTTTCTCCGCTTTTTTCATTAAGCCACTTAGAATTTCCGTTTTATAATAGTCGCTCTTCATGCTTTGTACCAAAGACATGGTCTCTTGGAAATCAGGGCTTTCAATTGTTTGTGTTTTTAGTAGCTGCTTGAACAGTTCTGCTTGATAATAGTCTGAACTGGTATGACGAACTATGTGGAGAACAGCGGCTTTTTGTTCCTGATTCAGGGATTGGACATTAAGGAGTTTACTAACTGTCGTGTATCGATAGTAGTCCGATTTTATATCTTCCGTGGCTGACAAGATCGCGGTGTAGAGGTAATCTTGTTGCTCTGATTTTGTTAATAGGTCTGAGAAAATTTCGGATTGGTAATAATCACTTTCCAGTAATTGAGGTACTTGTTTTATTAGCGTGACCGACTCGGATGAAGAGATCGGTAACAGTAACAAAGCATTGATATAACGACTTCTTGCGAAATCATTGTGTAAAGAACCTAGTTCTTGAAGTACGGCCTGGGTTCCCCCTGCGGTATAGAGACGGGCGGTCCGTCTTTCAGCATCTACACCACCTTTGATCAAGGTGCTTACACAAGAGGAAATAAGTGATTGATATGTGGTATTATTTTCATCAATGATTCGTCCGTTTATTTTATATAGTACTTTGCCTGATTTATCTTCAGAGACTTCAAGCTTCTCGCCCCGCTGGCTAAAATGAATCGCTCCACCTCGAGATAGCGAGGTGATGGCCTTGTCATCTGAGCTGAGTTGTACCTGGCCCCGTACACGTAATTTCCATTCTTTATTATTGTTGATCAGTTGCCAGTTTTTATCCTCATTGGCCTGTTCTTTCGTGTTTTTTTGAACGATATTTTTTTCTTGTGCATCGGCCCATGAAAGAAGACCGGTACATAAGAATATAATTAAGGTTAGCTTTTTCATTTTTTACTGGTGCTTTTATTATAGATTGGATACCGCTAGATCGGTATGATTCTTTTTGTTTATATAAACCTGATACATATTGATTTATTCGTCCCGTAAACTATTTACCGGATTTACACGGGCAGCACGCATCGCTTGATAACCAATGGTAAACATAGCAATTATCAATGCCAGCGCGCCAGCGCTAAGGAATACCCACCAAGGGATTTGTATGCGGAAAGTAAAGTCCTGTAACCATTTCGAAAATAACCACCAAGCTATTGGACTGGCTATGATTAAGGAAAGGACCACCAGAAGGACGAAATGTCCCGATAGTAGTTTAACGATTTTATAGGTACTCGCGCCCAAAACTTTTCGGACCCCAATCTCTTTCTTACGTTGTTCTGCAGTGAAAGCTGCTAGACCAAATAGTCCCAATGATGCGACGAATATGGTCAAGATAGAGAAGGCACTTATAACTTTATTCGTCCGGTTTTCTACTTCATATTGTTTCCGGATATAATCGTCCAGGAATTGGTAGTCGAAGGCTACTTCAGGTTGTTCCTTTGCAAATACAGCGCGTACCTGATCGAGATAAGTCGAAGTGTTCGCTGTGTTATAGCGTAGAACAAAGTATCGGTAGCTTTCTGACGGATTGTTCATTCGGTAGTATACATATCCGCCAATGGCATCTTTAAGATTACTGAAATTGAAGTTTCGAACTACGCCTACGATGACAGACTTTTTCATCATTTCTGATTTTAGTGGTTGACCAATGGCGTCGGCCGGATTGCTAAAACCGAGGTAGCTTGCGACGACTTCATTTATTAACGTGTAACAAACGGTGTCATTAGGCGAGATATTTTGCGGAAGATCGGATCCTGCCAAGAGATCTAAGCCCATTGTTTGTACGACTTCACCACGACTGCTACACGTACGTACGGGAAGACCTTCTGTGATGGCCCCCGCTGCGTTTATGGTTTTACCGCTCTCTCCAAAACCAGGGTAGGTTTGCAATGTTGAAATGCTTTCTGTTCCACTAATGGATAGCAGTGATTGTTTGATACTTTCGTATTTATCTACTTTAGTAATGGCTCGCATCGGAATAGTCAATATCTGTGTTGGCTTGTAGCCTAGATCTTTATCTTGAACATGCTTCATCTGTAATGAGATGACAAGCACACCGATGATGAGGATAATCGAGCAGGTGAATTGAAATACAACCAGTCCCCTGCGAATAAGCTCGGACGCAACGTTTTTATTATCCCACTTTTTCATCAGCGATAAACTTGGGATTCTTGCCATATAGAAAGCAGGATAGCTACCTCCAATTAAGGTAACGGCTAACCAAATACATAACAGGACGGCGAGGTTGCCTAAGCTCAACAAGGACGCGATATTGATGCTCGTCCCAATCATGTTGTTAAATGTAGTTAGTAGGGCACAGGCTAGGAGTAGTCCAATCACAATGGATATAAGGGACACAATCGCTGTTTCCAGGTAAAAGCGTAGTTTAATCTCATAAGGTTTTGCCCCCAAAACTTTGCTGACACCAACTTCTTTTGCATTTTTTTGTGATCGGGCAGTCGCCAGGTTCATGTAGTTGATACAGGCTATAGCGATAATGAGCGAAGCAAGAATGAAGATTGTTTTTACGGTATTGATGTTACCTATCCGAGAAGAAGCGTCATGCTTTAAGTGGCCTGAATAGAGGTGAACTTTAGCAAGAGGCTGTAGGAAAAACTGTGTATAATACTGTTCATCTGCCGGCACATGCTTGTTAATCAAAGCTGTCGTCAGGTGTGCTACTTGATCAGCATTTGCGGTTGGAGATAGTAAGCAATAGGTTTCGTAGCTGGCATTGGACCAGTATATATCTTTTCCCATCCAGGAGTCCATAATATTCGTAAAGATATCGCCTTCTATACTGCTGTTCAACGGTAGGTCTTGGAACACACCCGACACGATCATCGTATCACGCTGATTGAAAACAATTTCCTTATTAAGCGCTTCTTGTTTGCCGAAAAGCTGTTCTTTTTTACTCTGAGCGATGACAACACTTTTGGGATTGGAAAAGACAGTTTTCCTATTTCCTTCAATGAACTTGAAATCGAATAAGTTAAACAGGGCCGAGTCTGCCAGATAAATATTATTTTCCATGAAGTTCGACTCGTTCACTCTAATGGAAGCTGTCCCAGTAAAGTCCAGTTTTACGAGGCGTGCGGCCGATTTGACTTCTGGAACTTCGGCAAGCATCGTTGGAGCAACAGCATTTGGCAACTGGACCCAATTTTCATTGTTATAGGTCGGCGTTGTCTGCATGTATACCCGATAAATATTCGACTCTTTTGAAAAGTGTTTATCAAAACTCAGTTCTTGTCGACCATAGGTAAGCAAGAGTATGGCAACTGATAAACTGATGGCTAAGCCAAATATATTCAGTAAACTAAAGAAGCGGTTCTTTACAATACTGCGCCAGGCGATTTTTATATAGTTCTTTATCATGTTTTTTTGTTTAGTACTTTCTACTAGATATAAGATTAAGCTACGCAGTGTAGTTCGTAGTTCATAGTATTTAGTTTGTAGTACTTTCCTACTTCCTAATAGACACAAGATTTAGCTACGCTGAGCCCTTCGGGGTTTGTGTCTCTACTAACTACTTTCTACTCCCTACTCCCTACTAACTACTTTCTACTATCTACTCATCTCTTAAACTATCAACTGGGTTTCCAGTTGCAGCACGGACCGTCTGCCAGGTAATTGTGGCTAGCGCAATAAGAAGAACCAACACGCCTGCACCGAGGAACATCCAGATAGAAATGTCTATTCTGTAAGCGAAGCCTCGTAGCCAGCTGTTCATCATCCACCATGCAATCGGGCTCGCTATAATAAAGGCAATAACCATTAGCTTTACAAAGTCTCGGGATAGTAACACTACGATTTGAGTGATAGATGATCCCAATACTTTTCGAATACCTATTTCTTTAATTCGGCGGTTAATGGTGAGCAAGGCCAATGCAAATAAACCTAGACAGGCAATAACGATAGCGACAATAGCACCTCCAATAATGATCTGCGCAAAACGTTGTTCGTCTTTATACATCTTCTGGGTATTTTCATCCAGGTAGGAAGGCGCAATATTCGCCTTTGGATTTACTTTCTTCCAGATACTATTTACTTGTTCTAGGCTTTCTTGAAGGTTGTCTGTTTGAACCCGAACAAAAATATAAGCGATCTCAAAGATGTTCGGATTGATGGAAAGCGTCAGCGGTTCTACTGTACGTCTCAGGTTTTGAAAGTTGAAATCGTCAATTACCCCTATAATCTGTGGGTTGCCATCCATCGCTAAGGTCTTTCCAACAACCTTTTCTGCTCCACCGAGCTGGGCGGCCATCTGTTGGTTGATGAGGACGGCTGCTGTGTCGGTAGAAAAAGAACGGTTGAAATCACGACCTGATAATAGTTTTATACCTAGGGTTTGCAGGTAGTCGTATTCTATGCGCATAAAGTTGGTTGAAACTTGTCTGCCTTCATAGTCAAAACCAAAGCGGCTGGTTGACATATTGCCGTCATTCCCGCGGCCTATATTGATATCTGAAGCACTGACATGGCGTACCCACGGTTGCGCACCAAGTTCTACGCGCATTTGCTGTAAGGCTGTTTGGGGATTTATTCCTTCCCCTATTGGGATGCTGATAACCTCAGTCTTCGTGAAGCCTAATGGGCGTTCGGCGATAAAATGAAGTTGTGCGCTAATAACGATTGTCGATATAATCAAAACGATGGCGATCGCAAACTGTAGTACAGTAAGGCTGTTTCGTAAAGCGCTTCCTTTAATAGCGACGGTACCTTTTAATACCTGTATGATATTGGTTTTAGCAATGCGCCATGCGGGATATCCACCAGCTAGCAAGGTAAGTAAAGCGAAAGCCAAACTAAAGTATAAGAGATTTAGTGGTAAGAACAATTGCTTTAGCTGAAGTTTGTAGTTCATCGCTGCATTGTACTCCGGTAGTATCAACCAGGCGAGTGTTAATCCAATGACTAAACCAATAAGACATAATAGAAGGGATTCAACCCAGAGTTGTCCAATAAGTTGTCCGGTGGTGCCTCCTAGTGTTTTGCGAGTGCCAATTTCTTTGTTTCGCGTTATTGCATTTGCTAGAGAGAGGTTGATGAAATTGGAACAGGCTATAAAGAGAATCAATGCGGCAATGAGGAGGAGTATCCATGGAAACATTGGTGAGGCACCTCTACCCAAGTCAAGATCATTACGTTGGTAGTCACTGAACGGCAGGAGATGTAACGAGATGTAGGCTCCATTTTTGTCTGCTTTGGCCCCATCGCGCTTGAGCATATCGTTGTTCTCTTTGTAGTATTGATCCATAAAGGCTTTGGCCTGTACGGTGAATTTGGTGTCGTCCACTTTATTCTTCAGCTTTACAAATACCGAATGGTTTTCATTGCTCCAATCTTCTTTTTTGACAGAGTAGTTGGGCATCTGTTCGAAACGCATCAGACTACTGAATGAAAGGCTGGAGTTTCGGGGCGTAGCTTGAATTACGGCTGTAACTTGTTTCGTCATCCAGTTTCCGTCCTGATAGATTTCTACTTGTTGCCCGACAATATTTGTGGATCCATAAAGATTCCTAGCGGTGATATCATCTAGTACGATACCGTCTAAATTTTCCAAGGCTTTGGCATTCCCCTCCAGAATCGGGAAACTAAAAATGGAAAGAAAGTCGGCATCTACATATTTGTTGGTTGATTCCAATTGCTTGTCGCCATGGCGTAAAATGACGCTGGAGTTTGCAAAGCGGCTTATTAACTCTACGTCGGGAAATTCAGCTTTTAATGCCGGGGCAAAAGGTGCGGGCATAGTGGCACTATGACGCAACCCCGATTCCGGTTCCGTTGTGGTATAAGCCAAGCCGATGCGGTCCCGATTCTCGTGAAAAGTATCGAAAGAAAGCTCGAACATCGCTGTTAAATATAGCAAGGTTGCCGCGGCAATAGCCACGGCTATACCAATGATATGTATGGCGTTTAGTCCTTTAGCCTTTCTAAGATTACGCCAGGCTATTTTTATGTGGTTACTGATCATTGTTTTTTTAATTTTATTACTTAGTATTTAGTTCATAGTTTTTAGTTTATAGTATTTAGTTTTTAGTATTTAGTTTATAGTTCATAGTACTTCCTACTATCTACTATCTACTTCCTACTATCTACTTCCTACTATCTACCATCTACTCACTACTATCTAATGTCTACTCATCCCTCAAGCTATCTACCGGATTGACGATAGCAGCTTTGACTGCTTGGTAGCTTACGGTAAATAAAGCGATTACCGTAGCACATAATCCTGCAACGAGAAATATCCACCAGGGAATATCGATGCGATACGCAAAATCTTCCAACCATTTGTGCATCACCCACCACGCAAGGGGAGAGGCCAGCAGAATCGAAATAAATACCAATTTGACAAACTCTTTGGAGAGCATACTTACAATTCCGCCGACTGATGCGCCCAGCACTTTACGTATACCGATTTCTTTCGTGCGCTGAAAAGCGGTAAGGGTGGATAGCCCAAATAAACCAAGGCAGCTTACCAGTATCGTCACAATTGTTGCTAAGTCAATGAGCTTTGCTGTGCGGAGATCATTTTCGTATATCTTTTTAATACGCTCTTCATTGAACTTATATTCAAATGGTGCATTAGGATATATTTTTTTCCATTCCTGCTCCATAATAGCAATCGCTCCAGACCATTTTTTTCGCTCTTCTGGTAGTTTTATATTGAACATTTGCAACAAACTGCGTTTGTTGGATGACCCTAGCAACAACGGTCCCATTTTACTGCGTAACGAACGTTGGTTGAAATCTTTGTAGACCCCAACTATGGGGAACGAAACATTTTCTAAGGTGGTCAAATGTTGGCCTATTGCATCATTCGGGTTCTTTAACCCCAGTGCTTTTAATGCTGATTCGTTGATCAAGATTTCTCGCATGGTGTCACTAAATTGAATATTTTTCCCAGCGAGGAGTTCGATTTCATACAGGTCGATATAATCTTGGTCTATATATTTACGCGGTGTGTTGAGCTGTACTCTGCCGGTATCTACTTTTAAATAGTAAACGTTTCCCCAATAACTGCTATTTAAAGGTTCGTGTCCTAGTGCTACTCCTGCTATTTCGGGATGTTTTTGTAGTGCTTGCTTGTATAGAAAAGGATTTACATCTCCATGCTGATATGATTTTGTTGGCATCGTAATATTTACAACGGCATGATGACTGAACCCTAAATCCGTGTGTACGGTAAAGTCTAGTTGTTTTCCCATGATTAAAGCACAAACGATAAAGAACTGGGCGATAATGAACTGAAAAACAATTAAAGCTTTGCGGAGGCTGAGCTGTGTACCTTTGATTTTATGATCTACCTTCCCTTTAAGTGTATCTATTGAGCGGACTCTATTGATAAGAAAGGCAGGGTATATGGCCGATACCAATGTTATAAAAAGAATAAGTCCAAAGAGAAACAAACTGAGTAACCATGGATTGGTGTATTGATCTATGTTGCTGGAGACAAACTCGGGATATATATGTTTAAAGATCGTTACGATGGGCCACGATAGAAATAATGCAAGGAGTGTGATACAGAAGGTTTCTACCAGGAAGCTCATGGTAATGGACGAGGGGTTTGCGCCCAGCGTTTTTCGAATACCAATCTCTTTTGCCCGTTGCGGCACTTGTGCCGTACTTAAATTGATGTAGTTGATACAAGCGAGAGTAAGCAGAAATGCGCCAATGGCTATCAGACCAAAAACAACTTTCTTTTCCGTAGATGTACCCTCGGTATCGTACTGGAGCTGAAAATGCTTCTCCAGTAGTGGGAACGGAGCAAACTTAACTGTCGGTCCATATTTAGCGTGCTCCGGTGCACCAATTTTATCATATTCTTTTTGTGCTACCTGGAGTAGGTGCTTTAGTGCATTTGGGTTTTTAGTTTTTACAAAAAAGAGATGGTTAGAATTCATACCCATCCAGTTATGATCTGTCCATTCTTTTTCTGGGATACTGAAAAAAATCTGACCCTGAAAACTACTTGGAAAAGATAGGTCTTTAACAATACCTGAGACCACATATTGGGTGGTGTCTCCCATGAAGGTTTTACCTATGACCTCTTGCGTACTCAATTTTGGGAAGTATTGCTTCGCTCGGGATTCCGTCAGGATAACATTATTGGGTGCCGATAGTGCGGTCTTTGCATTTCCCTCCAACCATTCGTACGGCAGCATATCAAAATAGGAAGTTCGAGTACCCACCATATTTTGGGGATCTTCGAATGTTAAATTTTCCTCGCTCTGTCCTTGGGGTACCAAGATACGTTCGAAATACTGCGTGTAAATAGGCACAAGGAGTGCATCTGGTAAAGCCTGTTCCGTCAATAAAGGAGGTAAGCCCAAAGGGATACCTGCAAAACCTTCATTTAGTTTCTCAATATCATCCAGGGATACAATTTGGTGTATATCTTCAACATCAGGTATTGCTTTCTCAAAACTAAACTCATAGTGGACAATACGGAAGATCATCCAGCATGCGCTGATTCCGATCGATAGACCTAGGATGTTCAGGAAAGTGAACAGTTTATTGCGCCAGAGATAACGAAATGTGAGCTTATACTTATTTATCATCGGTTAGTAGGTTTAAGACTGTTTATCTACAAACTTTCGCTTTTCATAATAACTTGACCATCCAGCATACGAATTACGCGGTCCGCAAATTTTGCGTCGTGCTCGCTGTGGGTTACCATGACAATGGTGGTTCCACCTTCGTTAAGCTCGCTGAGTAGTTGCATGACTTCGTTACCATTGCTGGAGTCGAGGTTTCCTGTAGGTTCATCGGCAAGGATTAATTTTGGATTATTAACGACTGCTCGTGCTACGGCTACCCGCTGCTGTTGTCCTCCGGATAATTGCTGCGGGAAGTGATTGCGACGGTGCATGATCTGCACTTTTTCTAATACTTCTTCTACACGTCGCTTGCGTTCAGCAGCCGGAACATTGGTGTACACCAAGGGGAGTTCGACATTTTCGAAGACGGTCAGCTCATCAATGAGGTTAAAGCTTTGGAACACGAAACCAATATTATGTTTACGTAGATCGGACCGTTTACCTTCCTTGTACTTTGCCACTTCTATATCATTGAATAGGTAGCTGCCCTCATCAAGATCGTCGAGTAAGCCTACAATATTTAATAAGGTAGATTTTCCACATCCTGAAGGCCCCATTACGGCTACGAACTCGCCTGGTTTTACATGGATATTGACATTATCAAGTGCGATGGTTTCCACCTCTTCGGTGCGGTAATATTTTTGGAGGTTCGTTATTTTTATCATGTTCTTTTTATGAAGTTCAGTATAAAACTATATGTTGTTCAATTTATTCGTTACGTAATTTTTTGGTTGGGTTGCTTGTTGCTGCGCGCCAAGCTTGTGAAGTAATTGTTAACAGCGCGATAACCAACGCCAGACCACCCGCCAGGGCAAAAACAGACCATCCAATAGCGATGCGGTAATTGTAATCGCTTAACCAATCACGCATAAACCACCAGGCTATAGGGAAGGCTATTAAGCAAGAAATACCGACGAGCAGCATGAATTCTCGATTCAGCATGGCTATTAAGTTACGGACGGATGCGCCTAATACTTTTCGAATACTTACTTCCCTAGCGCGTTGTTCTGCGGAGTAGGCTGCTAAGCCAAATAGACCCAAACAGGAGATAATAATGGATATGATGGCAAAGATCGAAGCTAATTTTTGAATAAAGAGTTCTGAACTAAATCTATTATTAAATGTTTCGTCGAGAAAACGATACTCGAAAGGGTAGTTGGGGTTATTCTCTTTGATGATTTTTTCAATTTGTTGAACCGTCTGTTGTAAATCTACATTGGCTTTTGTTTTGATATTTAATAAGCCTGAATTATTGTCGATTGCAGAAAAAACAATTGGACTCGGGGTCGCATACATATCATTGTACACGAAGTTTTTTACCACGCCTACAATAGTATAGGGTCTACCGCTCCAGTCGAGGATTTTGCCCGCTACCATACCATCCGGCTGGATAAGTTCTGCAAATGCTTGGTTGATGACTACAGATGTGCTATCGCCGACAAATTTAGAGCGGAAGTTGCGTCCATCATGCATGTGCATGCTGAGACTTGGGATCAGGTCTTCATCGACATTCATTAAAGAGATCAGAATATTCGCATTAGGGTCTTTACCTTCCCATTTGAAATCGCTTGTATTAGAGCCTACGTTCAAAATATTCGTATTGCTGAGTCCCACACGTTCAATGTTACCCGTCGCCAAAAGTTGTTCTTTGATAACATCTAGATGTTTGCCCATTTCTCCTTGTTGAGCTGTTGTAATAACCTGGCTGCGTTCAAATCCTAAGTCTCTATTTTTGGCATGTTGAATCTGTTGATAGATAATGATGGTGCAAATAATGAGAACAATGGATGCTGTATATTGTAAGATGACAAGGCCGCGACGAACGAGCCCAGCGGATCCCGTTTTTTGCTTGCCACCTTTAATCGTGGTTAAGGGATTAAAAGCAGATAAATAGAGAGCGGGATAGCTCCCTGCCAATATACCGCAGATGAACATGATTGTTAATAGAAAACCTAGATGTAAAGGCTTTAACAAATCTACAGAAAGATCTTCACCGATTAGTGTGTTAAAAGGCTTGATGGCTAAGTAGATCAGTGCAATGGCTAGTATCGTAGATAGAAGGGCATAAAGCAATGATTCTCCTATAAATTGTGCAATCAACGATTTTCTTGATGCACCTACAACTTTACGCATACCTACTTCCTTCGCTCTTTTTTCGGAACGTGCCGTAGCTAAGTTCATGAAGTTAATGCATGCAATCAGTAAAACTATAGCTGCGATAATGGTAAATAAACGGATGTTCTTGATGTTACCTTCTTGTTCATTTCCATCTTTATCAAAAACATTGTAGGTATTCCAACGTGCCATGGGATAAAGGAAATTTGCAGAAAAGAAAACATCTCCGTTGGTTTTGCGCTTGACAAAGTCATACAGTTGCTTGTTGATTTGCTCCTGGTTCGCATTTGGTTCTAATTGGACCAGGGTCATCAAACTGTTGCTTCCCCAATTGGTTAGCCATTCTTTCCCTACTTCATATTTTTTAAAGGGTATAATCCATTTGAACTTATAACTACTATTCGTAGGAAAGTCCTTGGTTACGCCCGTTACAGTATATATTTCACTATCGTTTATCCGAATGGTTTTTCCGACTGCTGGTTGATTTCCAAAAAGTACTTGAGCACCAGATTGACTTAGTACGATGTTTTCTGGCTTATCCAGTGCTGTCTTGCGGTCGCCCTCCAAGAATTCCATGGAGAAGAGTTCGATGATTTCGGGATCTGCATAAAATCCACTTTGATACAAGCTTTTGTCGCCGACAGCGAATAATAGGGAGGTGCCCCAATCGGTACGGACTGTATGTTTGATGCCTGCAATTTCTTGCTTTATTGTCGGGCCGAGCAAACCTTGTGAGGAGTCGAATACATACGTGGTCCCATCGTATGTTTGTTTGGATTTGACAATATATATATCCTCTTTGTTTGGGAAGTGGCTGTTTTTGGTTAATTGCCCTTCGACCCAAAGAAAGATAATGGCTGCGGCGGCAATCCCGA
Organism: Sphingobacterium psychroaquaticum; assembly: GCF_900177625.1. Taxonomy (GTDB): domain Bacteria; phylum Bacteroidota; class Bacteroidia; order Sphingobacteriales; family Sphingobacteriaceae; genus Sphingobacterium; species Sphingobacterium psychroaquaticum. The sequence continues at coordinate 325,669 of NZ_FXAU01000002.1, read as the reverse complement.
CTGCAAGGCCGAAAATATTGAGGAAGCTATAACCTTTGGTTTTCCAAAGGTTACGCATCGATGTTTTAAAAATATTCGTTAACATACTTTATGGTTCTGGTTTCTAATACACTTCAACTGTTTTTTGCTTTTCCTTTTGCTGCCTGCTTCGAACGCTCTATATATGCTTTATCTACCCTTTATCTATACTCTATCTGCACTGCGGCTAACGCTTTAAAGTCTCTTCGATAACCGCAGGGTTACTATTGCGAGATCCGACTAGCGTTTAATGTTTAATTCCTGTATCTTATCGTATGTTTCATAACTTGAAACAATAACCTTGTCGCCTGCTTTTAGTCCGTTTACGACTTCATAATATTCTGGATTTTGACGGCCTAACTGCATATCTACCCGGTAAGCAGTACCTCCATTTTTATCCAGTTTAAAGATCCAATTACCGCCAGTTTGTTGATAGAAACCACCTTTTGGCAGCAGCAGTGCTTTTGTTTCATCGCTCAAGGCCAATCTAATCTGCAAGGTCTGACCTCGGCGTATCCCCGTGGGTACGGCACCTATAAATGCCATATCGACTTGAAATCTACCATTTGTTACCTGGGTATATACCTTCTTGATTTTTAAATCAAAACTTTTTCCACCGATGGTGACATTTCCAATCTGTTCAATAAAAATCCTATTAATATAGTGTTCGTCGATTTCGGCGCGTACTTTAAATCCGGTAAGGACATCGATTTGTCCTAATCGTTCACCTACATTTTTGTTTTGTCCAATTTCGGCATCAAAAGAAGTCAACTGTCCGTCCACAGGAGCACGAACGACGAGGTCTCCAACTTTTTGGCGCATGAGCTGCAACGCACTCTCTGTGCGATCAGCTGTTTGTCGGTCTTGTGATAGTTTTTGACGTGTAGAAATGGAGTCTTGGCGAAGAATCTGTTTCGTTAAGATAACACGCTGTTTTTGATAGTTGTAGTCGTTGGTTGATTTTTCGTATTCCTGTGCACCGATAGCTTGCTCCGCGTATAGTTTTTTGTTGAGCTTGTATACCCGCTCGGCCTCTCGTAAGGCCTGTTCCACATCGGCCATTTGGTTGCGGTTGTTGATCGAAACTTGTTCTGCACTCGTCCGTGCAATCTGCGCTTGTGTCAATAAGTTCAATACTTGGGTTTCTTGTTGAACCAAGCTCAGTTGTTGATCCGTATTGGATAGACGCATAATGGGATCGCCGGCTTTTAGAACGGCACCATCTTCTACATATTTTTCTTCTACTCGTCCTCCCACCGATGCATCGAGATAAATACTGTTGATAGGAAGAACGGTACCATTTATGGGAATGAACTCTTGAAAGGTGCCTTCTTTCACTTCGACAATGCTGATACGTTCCGCTTCGACATTCAGTCTACTGTTGCCTGTAGTAAGGTAATAACTGGTACCTATTAGTCCACCAATAGCAAGAATACCGACTAAAGTCAAGATGCGTTTTTTGTTCCATTTCTTCTGTTCTATTGGTCTGTCCATTCGGCAATTGAAAAAGTAAGCGTAAAAATTAAAATTATTATGTTCTTGCTATATCATTATTCAATGTTGTGCCATTTTTATAAACGACTGTTTTTTAGTCTATTGTGTTTTTTTTGTGTGGTGTGAACTGTTCGATATCGAACAGTTGACTGTTCGGTGGTGAACAGTTGTGTGTATAGTTTGTTTGTATAGGTTTGTTTTTTAGCTAGTTAGTGTTTTGGCACGCGCTCTGCATCAGGCTTGAAAACGATTTGAATGAAAGATTTTTTTAGAATTGCTTTGTTGTTTATAGTTTATAGTAATGCAGTGCTCGTGCAGGGGCAGCCCTCCCAAGGCTTGTCCCTGACGGACTGCATATCGCTAGCCCTTAAAAGTAATCCGACCTTACGTCGATCGGAGTTAGAGGTGGCACGAAACGAAATAAATCACAAGCAGGCACAATATAATAGGCTTCCTTCCTTAAATGGGAATGTTAGCCATTCGTATAATCAAGGGCGAAGCATCAACAGTACGACGAATCAATTTGTTGATAATAGTTATTTTTCTGGTAACCAATCTTTGTCTCTGAATGGTTGGCTTTTTAAAGGTTTTGAACTGCTATACGATATTCGCCGGAAAGCGAATGCGCGAGAGGCGGGGAAGCTGGAGTTTGAAAGTTCCGTTAACGAGCTGAAGCTTGATGTCATTGCGGCGTACGTATTGGTGCTTACGGCGCAAGATATGCTCAAACAAACGGAAGCTCAGCGGGCGGTGACGGCTGAAAATGTACGTCGATCGGAGGTTTTACATCGTGAAGGTGCGGCTAAGCCTGGAGATTATTACGATTTAAAAGGACAATTGGAGTCGGAAGAGAATAATGTCCAGGATGCGCAACGTGTGTTGTACAACAATAAGCAGCGCCTTGTAGCTTTGTTAAATTGGGAGCAAGGAGAACTTCCTTTGCTACAACCACTGTTGCTGCCGGTCGAAGTTGGCATGCATACCGAAGGAGAGCTTTATGAGAAGGCGCTGGGTTTCTTGCCAAATTTTAAAGCGCTAGATTGGCGTATAAAGGAAGCGGAACAGGGAGTGAAGGTGGCGCGTTCTGGCTATTACCCTTCGTTGTCGTTTGATGCGGGGATACAATCTCGATTTTCGAGTGTAGATGATGCCGGTTACAATTATTGGCAGCAATTGAAAAACTATCCTTCAAAGGGGGCTTCTTTGACTTTACGTGTTCCTATTTTTAATCAGATGCAGGTAAGAAATCAAGTAAAGCATGCACGACTTAATCTTGATGAGGCGCTTTGGAACCGTAAGATTCAGGAGAATCGTGTGCGTGAAGAAACTGCGAAAGCGGTATTTAGTTTGACAGCGCTGCGCCAGAATGTGGGACACTTGGAGGAGCAAGAGCAGCATTATCGAGAGGCTTTTCGTATTGCGCAGGTACATTTTGATGCTGGTAATAGTAATTCGGTCCTTTTGTTGACAGCGAAGACGAAGCTTGATAATACCACTAACTCGTTGTTAATTAAGCGTTATGAATGGATAATGCAGAAATATATCAATGATTATTACGCAGGGAAATTGGAATTATAGTTATCTTAGTAGTCGGCCCTAGTTGAAAGTAATTATTGCATGCATGAAAAAATCTACAGTACTTTTTGTTGATGATGACCAAGATCTGTTAACAGCAGTCCGTATTTTACTTAAACCGCGTGTCAAACAGGTTATCGTAGAGCGTAATCCTGAGAATTTGATGCATGTTTTAGCACAGCATGTTGTGGATATTGTGTTGCTGGACATGAACTTTAAGAGTGCGATAAATACGGGGAATGAAGGTCTGTTCTGGTTGGGTAAGATTAAGTCGCAATATCCACATATTCATGTTGTTATGGTTACGGCATATGGTGCGGTTGATTTGGCTGTTCGTTCATTGAAGCAGGGCGCTTCTGACTTTATTGTTAAGCCTTGGCAAAATGAACAACTTCTAGAGACACTGACGTCTATTTCGGGAGCGGTACCTTCGTCGGGAAAGCCAAAACAGGTGAATATGATTGTCCGTAACGATAATTCGTTGATTGGTCAATCTGCTGTTATGGAGGATTTACAATATAAAATCGATAAGGTAGCTCCTACGGAAGCTAACATTTTGATCTTAGGAGAAAACGGCACTGGTAAAGATTTGATTGCGCAGGCGCTTCATCAGCGTTCGTTGCGTGCATCTATGCCTTATATTAAGGTGGATGTGGGCGCATTGACAGAGACGTTATTCGAGAGTGAGCTTTTTGGTTATAAAAAGGGTGCGTTTACAGATGCGCGGGAAGACCGTATTGGGCGTTTTGAAGCAGCGGATCAAGGCACACTTTTTTTAGATGAAATTGGGAATATCGGTTTGCATCAACAATCCAAATTATTGAGTGTTTTACAGAATCGGCAGGTCGTACCGTTGGGCTCTTATACGGGCGTGCCGATTGATATTCGTTTGCTCAGTGCGACTAATGTGCCGTTGAAATCGTTAGCTGATGAAAGCAAATTTCGAAAAGATCTAATTTATCGTATAAATACGGTGGAAATACAAGTGCCACCATTGCGGGAGCGGGGTGAGGATGTCGTGGTGTTGGCGAACCATTTTTTGCAATTCTACAATCACAAGTATCATAAAAACATTTTGGGACTAGATCATGATGCACTACAAAAGTTGCGTGGTTATTATTTCCCGGGGAATGTTCGCGAGTTGCAATATAGTTTAGAGCGGGCTGTTATTATGGCGGAAGGCGAGTCGATTAAGGGGAGTGATATTTTATTTTCTCCGATAGAGGAGTCCAATCGTGTGAATAGATTGACGGCGGAAGAGGCACCTATGAGTCAGAGCCTTGAGGATATGGAGCGAAAAGCAATTAAGTCAGCAATTGAGCGGTTTAACGGTAATATCAGTAAAGCCTCCCGGGAGTTAGGACTAACCCGTGCAGCACTTTATCGACGGATGGAGAAGTATAATATTTGATAGATGAGATCATCCACCTTTATCATTTTTATTAAGACCCTTTTTTTGGTCTCGGCGATAACGGCTGCAGCTTATCTGCTTTTTCTGAAGCTTTATGTGTATGCCGGTTTGCTGTTTGTTTTTACCGTGGTTTTAGCATTTCGATGGGCGAGTACGGAAAGAAGATTGCTGCATCATGTACTCGACTTTTCTGAAGCGGTGCGTTATCGTGACTTCACGCGTCGGTTCGCCGTGAAACATCCGGCTCGAGCGGAAGGTAAGTTGTTCAAAGCTTTTAATGATATAAACACTGTTTATAAACAGATTAGTGTTGATAAAGAAATTCAGCATCAATACCTGAATAAAGTTATTAATATGCTGGATTCCGGTATTATTTTTTACCGCGCTGACACGGGAAAAGTAGAGTGGATAAACGACGCTTTTAAGCAATTATTTCAAACACCACACCTCGGCAATATCAAAGGATTGGAGAAGCGGCATCCGGATCTGTATATAAAAACGGTCCAGATGCCTGTGGGTACGCGACAAATTGAGGCAGCAAATTCTGCGAAGGGAAAAATCAAGCTTTTGATGCATTGTGTTGAATTTGAATCACAAGAAGGTATCTTTAGGGTGGTGGTGTTTCAAAATATTAATGAGGCAATCGATCATGCGGAAACGGTGGCTTGGCAAAAACTGTTGCGGGTATTGACCCACGAGATTATGAATTCTATAGCACCCATCAGTTCATTAGCCGACACATTGCATGGACGGTTGGCAGGGGCGTATACCGCGGATGATATTGAGGACATGAAGGTCGGTATTTATACGATTAAAAGACGCAGTGAGGGCTTGTTGCAGTTTGCGAAAAGCTATCGACTTATTAATAAAGTAGATCAACCGAATTTTGTAGATCAGCAGCTCAAGGATCTTTTTGAGAATGTATATCAATTATTTGAACCGACGCTGATACAGAAAAATATTGAGTTGGATATTATTCTAAAGGATACACGACTTGTGTTACGGGCGGATACTAATTTGGTGGAACAGACGATTATAAACTTGCTGCTGAATGCGATTGACGCGGTAAAGGAAGTGTCCGATCCTTATGTTAGTATAACGGGAATGTTCCGAGAAGGACATATCGTTATTAAGGTTCAGGATAATGGGGAGGGTATGTCTCAAGAAGTTCAAGAACAAATATTTACACCATTTTTTACAACCAAGAAAACGGGAAGTGGTGTTGGGTTGACATTATGTAAGCAAATTATGTTGTTGCATAACGGAACCGTTTCTGTAGATGGTGAAGAGGGGAAGGGCAGTTGTTTTACGCTTCAGTTTCCTGCTTAAGAGCGAAGAAAAAAACTACTTTTGTGCATGCGTTACTATTGGGAACTTGTAAAACATTTTTTTTTAGCGAATAGCAGGCATGGTACGCATTCGCCTTTCGTTTATAAGCTGGCCGATACGGTTATCTACCGGGCTCCTCGGGTTGATGGGGTAGGGCTTAAATTTCCTGTTCATTTTTCTGTGCGTTATGCAGCCTTGCTAAATGATATGCTCGTTTTTATGGGGCTTCAGTCTGTTGGTGACCTATCTACTACAGTGCCCACAGATGCGGTATGGCTCGATTTAACGGAAGTTTCTGTTATCGAAGTAAAGAAGTTGGTGAAGGCTGGTATGGTGGTCGTGGTGCATGAACCGTATCGCACACGTGAAACATTAGCAAAGTGGAGAAGTCTTATCGCTGATCACGATTTACAGGTGTCGATCGATTTATTTCATTTCGGATTATTATTGCATAGAGACGAGCAACGTAAGGAAAACTTTGTGTTACGTTATCCCTATACTAGATAATAGATAGTAGTTCATAGTGATTAGCATGTGAACTATCAACTATCAACTACCAACTACCAACTACCAACTATCAACGATCAACTACCAACTACAGGCTAAAAGGCTTCGCTGATACTCAAATAGAAGCCTGATTGTTTCTTTTCGCCGGATCGTTTCTCGCCATAGGCGTAGTCAAAGCGTATGGTGCTGTTGTGTTCTAGGCTAAAGAAGTATCGTATGCCTGCTCCGTAACTAGGGACAAGTCGGAGGTCATGTTGTGGCGAGAAGGTACTTCCAGTTCCAGCAAAGCCAACGACACCAAATCGGGGCATAAAACGATAGCGTATTTCTGCTTGTGCAGCCGCATAATTTTTATCCTTGTATCTACCTAAGTAATAGCCCCGCATAGACATATCACCACCGAGGTCACGATAGACATAAAAGGGAATATCTTTACCATAGGTGCCGCGGTATAGCAGCTGTCCGGCTAGTGTCACTTTGTTGGATAGGGGATGAAAGCCACGGACATCCGCTTCCAGTTGGCCGCCATTGAAATTCTCACCTTTCCAAAATTTGGGGGCATAGGCATATTTTACACGTCCGTACACCCCTTTTGTCGTATACGTGGTTGTGTTTCTGTTATCGTATAAGGTGGATACCCCAAGCGCAAGATATTGTCCTCCGGTTTTTCCCGTAATAGCGGATTGCTCAAATATTCCACCAGCATCACGATCCTCAAATTTGAAGTACTCAAAATTGGCATTTACGCCGGCATAGAGTTTTGGTGCAATCTTTTGTTCGACATCTATTTTTGCACGAACGAGCTTTTGTTCCAGGAAGTCTTCGTCTTTTGCCCATGTTTCTGATCCGATACCATAAAAATTAAACGGCCAATCACGATATCGTAGTTCCGATAAGATATGATATTTATTTTCTTTGGTCCAGATATCGGTTATGAGTTTAATATTTTTTTGATTCTTGGTTGTTAATGTTCCGATCAAAATAATGTTTGATGTCCGGCTTTCCGGGTTATTTTTATCGGTAAAAAAATTATAAGTACTAGCAATTCCATACTCGAGTCCTGTTTCTTGTGCATAGCCAACCGCAGGAATTACCATGAAACTTCCGTTCTTAGTCGAGTCTTTTTCGGTCGACAGAAATTTTTTCATGGTTTTTTTTATGATATTATTGTCTTGTGCGAAGCTTTCTTTGGTCGGTAAGATACCAAGTATGATGATCGAAATAAGGGAGGTGTTGCGAATAAAATTAAAAGCCATGAATAGTGAATTAAAATATGTGCCTGAAAAAGGCGTCGCAAGTTGTAAATTATTTCCTTGCATATCAAGTATATCGTAGAAAAAGCCATTTTTTTTTGTCAAATATTTTTGAAGTTTCATCTGAGTCGCTATCTTTGCATCATCAAAATCAAACGGATGTATTTCCGAAATGATTTAGAAAAAGAAAACGTTCTTTAACACGAAAAAAAAGTTTAAAAAAACTTGCAGATATCAAAAAATAATTAGATTTTTGCACTCGCTATCCGAAAGGAAGAGAGTTCTTGAAATAACGAGAAGTTTAAATTAAGCTTTAAAAATATTAGCCTCCTTAGCTCAGCTGGTAGAGCAACTGACTTGTAATCAGTAGGTCATTGGTTCGATTCCGATAGGAGGCTCAATAAATGCAGTGTAAGCTGCAGGTCTGGAGGGGTTCCAGAGCGGTCAAATGGGACGGACTGTAAATCCGTTGCTTCGGCTTCGAAGGTTCGAATCCTTCTCCCTCCACACTACTTATTTCGTTTCGCTAGCTTCGGCTAGCGAACGAAATTATTGCGGAAGTAGCTCAGTTGGTAGAGCGATAGCCTTCCAAGCTATAGGTCGCGAGTTCGAACCTCGTCTTCCGCTCATTTTTTAACATTTGATTTACGTCTCTGCTTTTTTGATAAATATGTCTAATAAGGTGGGGGCATTAATCTGTAAATAAGGTTTTAGAAGCCGAAGTAGCTCAGGGGTAGAGCACTTCCTTGGTAAGGAAGAGGTCGTGGGTTCAAATCCCATCTTTGGCTCGAAAGGAAAACGTAAGTTTTCGCTTTAACAAAGGATTTAATTAAGAAATATTTTATAATTACTAATTCGCATAAACATGGCAAAAGAAAAATTTGACCGTAGTAAACCGCACTTAAACATTGGTACAATCGGTCACGTTGACCACGGTAAAACAACTACTACAGCTGCTATCACAAAAGTATTGTCTGATAAAGGTTTATCGGAAGCTCGTTCATTTGATTCGATTGACTCCGCTCCTGAAGAAAAAGAACGTGGTATCACTATTAATACAGCACACGTTGAGTACTCAACAGCGAACCGTCACTATGCACACGTTGACTGTCCAGGTCACGCGGATTACGTTAAAAACATGGTAACTGGTGCTGCTCAGATGGACGGTGCTATCATCGTAGTTGCGGCTACTGATGGTCCAATGCCTCAAACTCGTGAGCACATCTTATTAGGTCGTCAGGTAGGTATCCCTGCTTTGGTTGTTTTCTTGAACAAAACTGACTTAGTAGATGATGAAGAATTATTAGATCTAGTTGAAATGGAAGTTCGTGAATTATTATCATTCTACGACTACCCAGGAGATGATGTTCCAGTAATCAAAGGTTCTGCTTTAGGTGCATTGAATGGTGAGCCTGAGTGGGTTGAGAAAATCATGGAATTAATGGATGCTGTAGATAACTACATTCCAATTCCTCCACGTTTGACTGATCTTCCTTTCTTGATGCCTATCGAAGACGTATTCTCGATCACTGGTCGTGGTACAGTTGCAACAGGTCGTATCGAAAGAGGTGTAATCAACTCTGGTGACCCAGTTGAAATCTTAGGTATGGGTGCTGAGAACTTGAAATCTACAGTAACAGGTGTTGAGATGTTCCGTAAAATCTTAGATTACGGTGAGGCTGGTGATAACGTAGGTTTATTATTACGTGGTATTGAGAAAACTGATATCCGTCGTGGTATGGTTATCTGTAAACCAGGTTCTGTGAACCCACACACTGATTTCAAAGCTGAGGTTTACGTATTATCAAAAGCTGAAGGTGGTCGTCACACTCCATTCTTCAACAAATACCGTCCTCAATTCTATTTCCGTACAACAGACGTAACAGGAGAGATCTCGTTACCAGAAGGTACTGAAATGGTTATGCCAGGTGATAACGTTACAATCACTGTTAAGTTGATCAACGCTATCGCAATGGAAAAAGGTCTACGTTTCGCTATCCGTGAAGGTGGTAGAACAGTAGGTGCTGGTCAGGTAACTGAAATCTTAGGTTAATCTTTTAGATTATACTTGAAAATAAAAACAAGCTAATCGGCGTATGCTGATTAGCTTGTTCTTTTCTTAGGAAAGAACGTTCTTATACATCTAAATCGTAATTGCTTCTAGCACAAGCTTTATGGTTCTCCCGCTGACATCTCGGGTAAAAAATGTTAAAAAAAGGCAAATATTATTTGCGTCAATAAGGCTTAAACGCTATATTTGCAGCAGTAAAAGAAATTCTACACGGGCATAGTTTAAAGGTAGAACGAAGGTCTCCAAAACCTTTGGTCTGGGTTCGAGTCCTGGTGCCCGTGCTAACATAATTTAGGTAAACTAAAAATGGCTAAAGTACTTGATTTTTTTAAAGACTCTTACGTCGAGATTACGGAGAAGGTAACTTGGCCTACGTGGTCACAACTGCAAAACTCTGCAGTTATCGTACTTGTGGCTTCTATTATCATTGCGTTATTAGTTTTCGTAATGGATAAAGCAGCAAGTAACTTGTTAGAGTTATTGTACGGAATCACTTCCTAATTATCATTAAATATTTATGGCAGATCAATCTTTAAAATGGTATGTAGTTCGTGCCGTTAGCGGAAAAGAGAAGAAGGTAAAACAATACGTTGAAGCAGAAGTAAGCCGCTTGGGTATACAACATTTAGTTCCACAGGTATTAATCCCTATGGAAAAGTATTACCAAATGAGAGATGGTAAGAAAGTTGCCAAAGAACGTAACTATTATCCTGGTTATGTGTTGATCGAAGCCGCTTTAGATGGTGAGATAGAGCACGCAATCAAAAACTTGAATAGCGTAATCGGTTTCTTAGGAGATAAAGCGGGTAATGCGATTCCGTTGAGACCATCTGAAGTAAACCGTATTTTAGGTAAGGTTGATGAGATGGCTGAGCAAGGTGAAGCAATCAATGTTCCTTACTACGTTGGTGAAACAGTAAAAGTAAACGATGGTCCATTCAATGGTTTCACCGGAGAAATTGAAGAGGTTCACGAGGATAAGAAAAAGCTTACGGTTATGGTTAAAGTATTTGGTCGTAAAACACCACTTGAACTTAACTACATGCAAGTAGAAAAAGAATAAGCGGAAACGCTTTCGATAGTTATACAAAGAAACCCAATCATGTAAATGGTTGGGTTTCTTTTTTTTGAATTATTTTGTAGTTTTGATTGTTAACCTGAATGATACGATGAAGAAAAAGACACGCGCTAGATTTATGATTGTGATTACTGTTGTGGTACTCCTGGTGGTAGGGGTTGAGCTTTTCCGAGAATTTAAATGGAGTATGTTTGGTGCATTTGTATGTCTACTAGTTGCGTGCGGTCTGTTTGTTACGGCATATAAGCGCGCAGAAACTGAAACCTAATTTATCTATTATACATCCTAAACCTAACCAACATGAACAGCCACAAAAGATTATTAAAACTAATTTTTCTTTTACCTTTTTTATTATGGGCATTAATACCTGGCTCTTTGTTTGCAAAAACTAAAGATAAGGTTATTGTGGCTTATGTTACGTCGTGGACTTCCGTTATTCCAGATCCCGCTTATGTCACCCATATTAATTATGCATTTGGGCACGTTAATAAAACCTTTGATGGTATACGTGTTGATAATGAAGCACGATTACGAGATGTTATTCTTTTAAAGAAGAAGCATCCGCATTTAAAGGTTTTACTTTCTATCGGTGGCTGGGGTTCAGGTGGCTTTAGCGAGATGGCTGCTGATCCTGAACGTCGGGGTCAGTTCGCTGCTGATTGCTTACGTGTTGTTGAATTATTTGGTCTAGATGGAATTGATATTGATTGGGAGTATCCAACAAGCAATGCTGCGGGAATTTCTTATGCGGCCGAAGATACGGATAATTTTACGTTGCTTATGAAAGATATTCGTACGGCCATCGGCGTGGAGAAGCTATTAACATTAGCTACAGCAGCTAATGGGAAGTATATCGCCTTTGCTTCGATAAATCCTTTTGTTGATTTTGTGAATATCATGACCTACGACTCTGGGAATCCACCTTTCCATCATGCGAGTCTGTTTCGTTCCGATAAGTCGGGAGGTGTTACCTGTGAGGAAGCCATTGCAGCTCATGTCGCTGCAGGCATGCCCATAGAGAAGTTGGTTCTTGGGCTTCCCTTTTATGGTCGGGGTAATAAAACGGATGTAAAAACATTTATTGATTACAGAGACATATTGCAACTGGAGGGCTTGGAGCGGAAGTGGGATGATGTTGCGAAGGCGGATTATATGGTGAATAAGGGCGGTGATTTTGTCTTGACCTTTGAGACACCAGAATCGATTCGGCTAAAGTGTGAATATCTGTTACAACGAAATATGAAAGGGGCCATGTATTGGGAGTACGCCGGAGATACGAATGACGGTATTTTGCGGAAGACAGTATTCGAGGGTGTATTTGGAAAGTAGTGGGCGGGATAAAAATATTTACAACGTAACCTTTTGTAATTCAAAACTTATTATTATCTTTGCACCTCGTTTAGTTGTATAACTGTGTTGTACGCTAATCGAGAAAAATAAATGTTACAGTTTGCTTCCAACTTACTAACAGACATTTAACATATTAAATTCAAAACAAAATGGCAAAAGAAGTCGGTGCGTTAGTAAAATTACAAGTTAAGGGCGGTGCTGCAAACCCATCTCCACCAGTAGGACCTGCATTAGGTGCTAAAGGTGTGAACATTATGGATTTTTGTAAGCAGTTCAATGCACGTACGCAAGACAAACCAGGGCAAGTATTGCCTGTTGTCATTACCGTTTACACGGACAAGTCGTTTGACTTTATTATCAAGACTCCACCAGTAGCGATTCAGTTGAAAGATGCTGCAAAGCTTAAAAGTGGATCTGGCGAGCCTAACCGTAAAAAAGTTGCTAACATTACATGGGAGCAAGTTGAGGTTATCGCGAAAGATAAAATGGTCGATTTGAACGCGTTTACAGTAGAGGCAGCAATGAAAATGGTTGCTGGTACGGCGCGTAGTATGGGAATTACCGTATCCGGTAACGCTCCTTGGAACAATTAATTAACGAAATCAATTTAAGAAAGTGGCTAGATTAACAAAAAATCAAAAAGCGGCACTATCCAAAATTGAAGCTGGTAAAGCATATTCTTTATTAGAAGCTGCGGCTTTAGTAAAGGATATTACAACGACCAAGTTTGATGCTTCTGTGGATATCGACGTTCGTTTAGGCGTGGATCCTCGTAAGGCAAATCAAATGGTTCGTGGTATAGCAACATTACCTCACGGAACTGGTAAAACCGTTCGCGTTTTAGTTTTGTGTACTCCTGATAAGGAAGAAGAAGCAAAAGCGGCTGGTGCAGATCACGTAGGTCTTGACGATTATATCAGCAAAATCGAAGGTGGTTGGACTGACGTTGATATCATTATTACTATGCCTAGTGTGATGGCTAAAGTTGGTAAACTTGGACGTATTTTAGGTCCTCGTAACTTGATGCCTAACCCTAAAACTGGTACAGTTACTACAGAAGTAGGAAAAGCTGTAACAGATGTAAAAGGCGGTAAGATCGATTTCAAAGTAGACAAAACAGGAATCATCCATACTTCAGTTGGTAAAGTGTCATTCTCTCCAGAGAAGATTTATGAAAACGCGTTAGAGGTATTACAAACTATCTCTCGCCTTAAACCTTCAGCTGCAAAGGGAACATACTTCAAAAGTATTCACATCTCTTCAACTATGAGTCCTGGTATTCATATTGAAACTAAATCAGTAGCGGGTATTTAATCATGAGAAAAGAAGAAAAACAAGAAATTGTTCAAGCTTTAGCCGAACAGATTAAATCTTATGGTAATTTTTACATTACTGACACTGCTGATCTTAGTGTAGAGAAAATCAACAACATTCGTCGCAAATGTTTTGAGCAAGGTATTGTGATCAAAGTGGCTAAGAACACGTTGATCAGTAAAGCCTTACTTGAAGCTGGTATCGATTCAGAAGAATTACGTAGCGTTCTTAAAGGCGCTTCTACATTATTCCTTTCTGAGAGTGGAAATGCGCCTGCTAAGTTGATCAAACAATTACGTAAAGAAGGTGATAAGCCTGTTTTAAAAGCAGCTTACATCCAAGAAACTGCGTTTGTTGGTGATGATCAATTGAATGCATTAGTTACCCTTAAATCTAAGGACGAGCTTATTGCAGACGTTATCGCATTACTACAATCACCTGCGAAAAATGTTATTTCTGCACTTCAATCAGGTGGAAATACTATTTCAGGTTTAGTAAAAGCTTTAGAACAAAGAGACTAACGAACACTCTTTTCAAAAAACAGTTCGTGCATTAATTAAAAATTATTTATTAAGTACATTCAAAAATTCAAAATAAAATGGCAGATTTAAAACAACTTGCTGAACAGTTGGTTAACTTAACGGTAAAAGAAGTTAAAGAATTAGCTGATATCTTAAAAGACGAGTACGGTATTGAGCCTGCTGCTGCTGCTGTTGCAGTTGCTGCTGCTCCTGCTGAAGGCGGTGCTGCTGCTGCTGAAGAGAAAACATCTTTTGATGTTATCTTGAAAGAAGCTGGTGGTCAGAAATTAGCTGTAGTTAAATTGGTTAAAGATTTAGCTGGTCTAGGCTTGAAAGAAGCTAAAGATTTAGTAGACGGCGCTCCTAAAGAGTTGAAAGCTGGTGTTACTAAAGACGAAGCTGAAGCGTTGAAAAAACAATTAGAAGAAGCTGGAGCTGTTGTTGAGATCAAGTAATCTCACATATTAAAGCACCTAAAAGGTTTAGACTCTGTCAAGTTTTTGACAGAGTCTATTCCTGTTTTATATTATTACATGTGTCAAATGGGTGCTGACATTTGACAAAACCATGATTTCAGCATAGTTAGCTCAGTTTTTTTAAAACTAAAAATCTTATTCCCTTGGCAAACAATAATATTCAAAACGAAAGAGTGAATTTTGCTACAAGTAAGAAGGTAATCGATTATCCGGATTTCTTGGACGTGCAATTGCAATCTTTCAAGGAGTTTTTTCAACTTGAAACTACTTCTGACAACCGCCATCAGGAAGGGCTGTTCAAGGTTTTCGCAGAAAACTTCCCTATTTCTGATTCAAGAAACATCTTTGTACTGGAGTTTTTGGATTACTTTATTGATCCACCGCGTTACGATATCCGAGAGTGTATTGAACGAGGGCTCACATATAGCGTTCCATTGAAGGCTAAGTTAAAGTTGTCTTGTAATGATGAGGAGCACGAGGATTTCGAAACCATTGTACAGGATGTATATCTTGGAACAATCCCTTACATGACACCAAAAGGTACATTTGTTATCAATGGTGCCGAGCGCGTAATCGTTTCGCAGTTACACCGCTCACCTGGCGTATTCTTTGGTCAGAGTAGACACACAAACGGTACTAAACTTTATTCTGCAAGGGTAATTCCTTTTAAAGGATCATGGATCGAGTTTGCTACAGACGTAAACAACGTGATGTATGCTTACATCGACCGTAAGAAAAAATTCCCAGTTACTACTTTATTACGTGCGATCGGTTACGATTCGGATAAAGATATCTTAGAATTATTTGATCTTGCAGACGAGGTTAAGGTTAGTAAATCGGGATTAAAGAAATACGTTGGTCGTCGTTTAGCGGCTAGGGTATTGAAAAAATGGATCGAAGATTTCGTTGATGAGGACACTGGTGAAGTGGTTTCTATCGATAGAAATGAGATCATTTTAGAACGTGAAACTGTTTTAGAGGAAGATCACATTGACTTGATCATTGACGCGGGTGTTAAATCTATCATTCTTGCAAAAGAAGATGCTTCGAACAACGCGGATTACTCTATCATATATAATACATTACAGAAGGATACTTCAAACTCCGAAAAAGAAGCGGTGGAGCATATCTACCGTCAATTGCGTAACGCGGAACCACCTGATGAAGAAACAGCACGTGGTATCATCGAACGCTTGTTCTTCTCGGATAAACGTTACGATTTAGGTGATGTTGGTCGTTACCGCATCAACCGTAAATTGAAACTTGATACGCCTGATGAAACAAAAGTATTAACGCGCGAAGATATTATCGCGATCGTGAAGTACTTAATCAACTTGATCAACTCTAAGGCTGAGGTGGATGATATTGACCACTTATCGAATCGTCGTGTACGTACGGTAGGTGAGCAATTATACGCTCAATTTGGTGTTGGTCTTTCTCGTATGGCTCGTACAATCCGTGAGCGTATGAATATTCGTGATAACGAGGTATTCACGCCTACAGATTTGATTAACGCGCGTACGTTATCATCGGTAATCAACTCCTTCTTCGGAACGAACCAATTGTCTCAGTTTATGGACCAAACCAACCCATTGGCGGAGATTACGCACAAGCGTCGTCTGTCAGCTTTAGGTCCTGGTGGTCTTTCTCGTGAGCGTGCCGGTTTCGAGGTTCGTGACGTTCACTACACACACTACGGTCGTCTTTGTACTATTGAAACGCCAGAGGGTCCAAACATTGGTTTGATTTCTTCTCTAGCGGTACACGCGAAGATCAATAACTTAGGTTTCATCGAAACACCATACCGTAAGGTAGAAGATGGTAAAGTCGTTGTTGACCAGCCAGTTGTTTATCTATCTGCGGAAGATGAAGACGGTAAAACTATCGCACAAGCAAACGCACAGTACGATGATAAAGGTAACTTTGAGGATCCAAAAGTAAAAGCTAGATATGAGGGTGACTTCCCGATTATTGAGCCTGAGCGTTTGGATTATATGGACGTTGCGCCAAACCAAATTACATCTATCGCGGCTTCATTGATTCCTTTCTTGGAGCATGATGATGCCAACCGTGCCTTGATGGGATCGAACATGCAGCGCCAAGCGGTGCCATTGTTGCGCCCATCTGCACCGATCGTAGGTACAGGATTGGAAGGACGTGTTGCTTCTGATTCACGTACATTGATCAACGCAGAAGGTAATGGTGTTGTGGAGTATGTAGATGCCAATGAAATTAAGATTCGTTACGAACGTACAGACGATGATCGTTTGGTTTCGTTTGATGATGATATCAAGACATATACTCTTACTAAGTTCAAGAAAACCAACCAGAATACATGTATCAACTTGAAACCAATCGTTATCAAAGGCGAGAAAGTTTTCAAAGGTCAAGTATTATGTGAAGGTTATGCGACAGAAAATGGTGAGTTAGCATTAGGTCGTAACTTAAAAGTAGCGTTCATGCCTTGGCAAGGATATAACTTTGAGGATGCGATCGTAATCTCTGAGCGTGTTGTATCACAAGATTTGTTCACTTCATTACATATTGAAGAGTTCGAATTAGAAGTACGTGACACCAAACGTGGTGAGGAGGAATTAACAGCTGATATCCCGAACGTATCAGAAGAAGCGACTAAAGACTTAGACGAAAACGGTATTATCCGTATTGGTGCTGAAGTTAATGGTGGTGATATCTTGATCGGTAAGATTACGCCAAAAGGAGAGTCTGATCCTTCACCGGAAGAGAAACTTTTACGTGCGATCTTTGGTGATAAAGCAGGTGATGTGAAAGATGCTTCTTTGAAAGCTTCTCCATCATTGAAAGGTGTTGTTATCGACACTAAATTGTTCTCGCGTGCGAAGAAAATGTCTAAAGAAGTTGAAAGAAAAGCTTTAGATAAACTAGAAGTAGCGCACGATAGAGCGGTGAAGTCATTGAAAGAGCGTTTGGTTGAGAAATTATTTACAGTTGTAAATGGTAAAACGAGCCAAGGTGTATACAATGTGTATAAAGAGCTTTTAGTACCTAAAGGAGCGAAGTTCACACAAAAAATCCTTATGGATTTGGATTATACGCACATCAACCCAACTGGATGGACTACAGACGACGATAAAAACGAGTTGATCAAATTGGCTCTACACTTCTATAACATTAAAGTTAATGAAGAGCTAGGTGCTTTCAAACGCGATAAATTCGCTATTTCAGTCGGTGATGAGCTTCCTTCAGGTATTGTTCAGATGGCTAAAGTTTATGTTGCTAAAAAGCGTAAACTAAAAGTAGGTGATAAGATGGCGGGTCGTCACGGTAACAAAGGTATCGTTGCACGTATTGTACGTGATGAAGATATGCCTTTCTTAGCAGACGGAACACCAGTCGATATCGTTTTGAATCCACTAGGGGTACCTTCACGTATGAACTTGGGTCAGATTTACGAAACCGTTTTAGGTTGGGCTGGCCAGAAGTTAGGTATGAAGTTCGCTACACCAATCTTCGATGGTGCCGAAATGGGACAAGTAGAAGAGTGGATCGAGAAAGCAGAATTACCAAAATCAGGTAGAACATACTTGTACAACGGTCTTACTGGTGAGCGTTTCGATCAGCCGACTACCGTGGGTGTTATCTACATGTTGAAATTAGGTCACATGGTAGATGATAAGATGCACGCACGTTCAATCGGACCATACTCATTGATTACGCAGCAACCGTTAGGTGGTAAGGCACAATTTGGTGGTCAGCGTTTCGGAGAGATGGAGGTTTGGGCACTTGAGGCATTCGGTGCATCTAACATCTTGCAAGAGATCTTGACTGTTAAGTCCGATGATGTTGTGGGTCGTGCTAAAACTTACGAAGCGATCGTGAAAGGCAATAACTTGCCGACACCTTCCGTTCCTGAATCTTTCAACGTATTGGTTCACGAATTGCGCGGATTAGGTTTAGATATCACATTAGATTAATAAAAGTAATAGGTCTGACAAGTATGCATGTACTTGTTAGACTTTTACATACAGCTTTAACTTTTTATAAGGTATGTCTTACAAAAAAGATAATAAAATTAAAAGTAACTTCACATCGATTACGATTAGCTTATCGTCTCCAGAAACAATTTTGGAGCGTTCTAGCGGTGAGGTTACGAAACCAGAGACGATCAACTACCGTACGTACAAACCCGAGCGTGATGGTTTATTCTGTGAGCGTATTTTTGGTCCTGTAAAGGACTACGAATGTCACTGTGGTAAATACAAGCGTATCCGTTATAAAGGTATCGTATGTGACCGTTGTGGTGTTGAAGTTACAGAGAAGAAAGTACGTCGTGAGCGTATGGGACATATCAGCTTGGTTGTTCCTGTAGCACACATTTGGTACTTCCGTTCGCTTCCGAACAAGATTGGTTATTTACTAGGTCTTCCAACTAAGAAGTTGGATATGATCATCTACTACGAAAGATATGTGGTTATCCAAGCCGGTATCAAAGAGGATGATGGTATCAGCTTTATGGACTTCTTAACGGAAGAGGAATATCTAGATATCTTAGATACGTTACCAAAAGAAAACCAATACTTGGATGATAATGATCCACAGAAATTCATCGCTAAGATGGGTGCTGAGGCATTAGAAGAGTTATTGAAACGTATTGATTTAGATCAGTTATCATACGACTTGCGTCACCAAGCGGCGAACGAAACTTCGCAGCAGCGTAAAAATGAGGCGTTAAAGCGTCTTCACGTGGTGGAAGCATTCCGTGGTGCTAATACACGTATCGAGAACCGTCCGGAGTGGATGATCGTGAAGATCGTTCCTATTATTCCACCAGAGTTGCGCCCATTGGTGCCTTTGGATGGTGGTCGTTTCGCTACATCCGATTTGAACGATTTATACCGTCGTGTAATTATCCGTAACAACCGTCTTAAGCGTTTGATCGAGATTAAAGCACCAGAGGTAATCTTACGTAACGAGAAGCGTATGCTTCAAGAAGCGGTAGATTCATTGTTCGATAACTCGCGTAAAGTAAATGCGGTTAAGACAGAAGGTAACCGTGCTTTAAAATCATTATCCGATATCTTAAAAGGTAAGCAAGGTCGTTTCCGTCAGAACTTACTTGGTAAGCGTGTGGATTACTCGGCACGTTCGGTAATTGTTGTAGGACCTCACTTGAAGCTCCACGAATGTGGTCTTCCTAAAGATATGGCTGCGGAGCTTTACAAACCGTTCATCATTCGTAAGATGATTGAGAGAGGTATCGTAAAGACTGTAAAATCAGCTAAGAAAATCGTTGACCGTAAGGATCCGGTTGTATGGGATATCCTAGAGAATGTATTGAAAGGACACCCAGTGTTATTAAACCGTGCACCTACGCTTCACCGTTTGGGTATCCAGGCTTTCCAACCAACCTTAGTTGAGGGTAAAGCAATTCAGTTACACCCATTGGTATGTACGGCCTTCAACGCGGATTTTGACGGTGACCAGATGGCGGTTCACTTACCTTTAGGTAATGCTGCAATTTTGGAAGCCCAAATCTTAATGCTTGCTTCGCACAACATTCTTAACCCGGCTAACGGTTCTCCAGTAACGGTACCATCTCAAGACATGGTATTGGGTCTTTACTATATTACTAAAGGCCGTCGTTCAACTGCAGACCGTAAGGTGCGTGGTGAGGACATGACTTTCTATTCTGCTGAAGAGGTAATCATTGCCTTGAATGAGAATCAGATTGATCTACATGCCCACATCAAGGTTAAGACAAACAATAAAAACAAACAAGGACAAATCGTTAATTCGATTATCCCAACAACAGTAGGACGTGTAATCTTTAACCAGATTGTTCCTGAGGAGATGGGCTTCATTGACGAATTGTTGACTAAGAAATCGTTGCGTAATGTCATCGGTGAGATTGTGAAAAATACGGGTATGGCTCGTGCTGCACAGTTCTTGGATGATATGAAAGAGTTAGGATTCCAAACAGCCTTCAAAGGTGGTTTGTCGTTCAACTTGCAAGATTTAAATATCCCAGCTGCTAAAGTTGATTTGATTGCACAAGCGACCAATGAGGTTGATGAGGTAATGAACAACTATAACATGGGTTTCATTACGAACAACGAGCGTTACAACCAGATTATCGATATCTGGACGCGTATCAACAACAAGTTGACGGCACACGTAATGGATATTTTATCGAACGATAATCAAGGTTTCAACTCGGTATACATGATGTTGGATTCTGGA
Organism: Sphingobacterium psychroaquaticum; assembly: GCF_900177625.1. Classification (GTDB taxonomy): domain Bacteria; phylum Bacteroidota; class Bacteroidia; order Sphingobacteriales; family Sphingobacteriaceae; genus Sphingobacterium; species Sphingobacterium psychroaquaticum. The sequence continues at coordinate 305,053 of NZ_FXAU01000002.1, read as the reverse complement.
GCGCGTGGTTCCAAAGAGCAGATTCGTCAGCTTTGTGGTATGCGTGGTTTGATGGCTAAACCACAGAAATCTGGTACATCAGGCGGGGAGATTATCGAAAACCCGATTTTGTCCAACTTTAAAGAAGGACTATCGGTACTCGAGTACTTTATCTCTACCCACGGTGCGCGTAAAGGTCTTGCCGATACGGCCTTGAAAACAGCCGATGCGGGTTACTTAACTCGTCGTTTACATGACGTTGCTCAAGATATGATCGTTGTTGAACAAGATTGTAACGGTCTTCGTGGTATCTATAAGTCTGCACTTAAAGAGAACGACGATATCGTTGAACCATTGTTCGATCGTATCTTAGGTCGTACGCCTCTAAATGATGTTGTTCACCCGGAGACAGACGAACTTATCGTTGCTGCGAATGGCGAGATCGATGAGGAGATTGCAGCAGCTATCGAAGCGGCTGGTATTGAAGGTATCGAAATTCGTTCGGTATTGACATGTGAGTCTAAGCGTGGTGTTTGTGCTTCCTGTTACGGACGTAACTTGGCGTCTGGTAAACGTGTACAACTTGGAGAAGCGGTTGGTGTTATTGCAGCACAGTCTGTCGGTGAGCCAGGTACACAGCTTACACTTCGTACTTTCCACGTGGGTGGTACGGCCTCTAACATTGCGGCCGACTCTAGTATCGTGGCGAAGTATGAAGGTAAAATCGAATTTGAAAACGTTCGTACGGTTGCGAAAGAAGGCGAAGATGGCCCTTACCAAGCGGTAATTGGTCGTTCTGGCGAGCTTCGTATCGTAAATGATGATAAGAAAGTTCTTTATACACAAGTTATTCCTTACGGAGCTAACTTGTATGTAAATGAAGGTGATAAAGTTGAAAAAGGAAAGCTTCTTGTTGACTGGGATCCATATAACGCTGTTATTATCTCTGAGTTTGCAGGTAAGATTGAATTTGAGGCGATTATCGAAGGTGTAACCTTCCGTGACGAATCTGATGATCAGACAGGTCACAAAGAGAAGGTTATTATCGAGACTCGTGATAAAACGAAAAACCCGACGATCAAAATTACAGATCTAACAGGCGATGCGTTACGTTCATACAACATTCCTGTAGGGGCGCACGTTTCGGTTCAGGATGGTCAGAAAATCAAAGAAGGTACGATCTTAGTTAAGATTCCTCGTGCGACAGGTAAGACCCGAGATATTACAGGTGGTTTACCACGTGTAACGGAATTATTCGAAGCGCGTAACCCTTCTAACCCAGCTGTTGTAACAGAGATTGATGGTGTGGTAACCTTAGGTGGCGTTAAACGTGGTAATCGTGAGATTTCGATCGAGTCTAGAGATGGACAGATCAAGAAATACTTGGTTCCACTTTCTAAACACATCCTAGTACAGGATAATGACTTCGTGAAAGCGGGTATGCCATTATCTGATGGTTCGATTTCACCTTCTGATATCCTTTCGATCAAAGGCCCTGCAGCGGTTCAAGAGTATATCGTTAATGGTATCCAAGAGGTTTACCGCTTGCAAGGGGTAAAAATCAATGATAAACACTTTGAAACCATCGTTCACCAAATGATGCAGAAAGTGAATATCGAGGATCCAGGAGATACACGTTTCTTAGAGAAAGAAGCTGCTAACAAATGGGACTTCATGATCGAGAACGATTCGTTGTTCGACAAGAAAGTTGTTGTTGATGCAGGTGATTCTACAACCCTTCGTCCAGGACAGATTGTAACGTTGCGTAAGTTACGTGAAGAGAATTCTACTTTGAGACGTCAGGATCAAAAAACAGTAGAAGTGCGTGATGCTATTCCTGCAACTTCGAGTCCATTGTTACAAGGTATTACAAGAGCCTCTTTAGGTACGAAATCGTTCATTTCAGCAGCTTCCTTCCAGGAAACTACGAAAGTGTTGAACGAGGCCGCTATCGCAGGTAAACGTGATGACTTGTTAGGCTTGAAAGAAAACGTAATTGTTGGTCACTTGATTCCTTCAGGTACTGGTTTACGTGAGTACGGAAGTATCATCGTAGGTTCTCGCGAAGAGTACGATCAATTGTTAGCTTCTAAAGAAGAAGATTAATTAGACGATACTATTTAATAAAAAAGGTTAGTGCGCAAGCACTAACCTTTTTTTTGTACCCAAGATAGGAGTAATTTGCAGCGCTCAGACAACCACTCGTCGTTTGTCGCATCTGGAGGTGCTTGAAACAGTTTGGACCCGAGTCCTACAGCGTATACCCCCGCTTTGAACCATGCGTCAATATTGTTTTCCTCCACATCAACCCCACCGGTTGGCATAAATTTGGTATTCGGGAAGAGTGGCTTGATGGATTTTAAGAAGTTGGGTCCTAATGTATCACCCGGAAACAATTTTATTAAAGGAGCTTGTACTGCTTCCGCTTGCGCGATTTCAGTTGGCGTCATACAGCCTGGAATCCAAAGAATACCTTTTTCCAGTGTTTCTTTTGCGATAGCGGGTACGATGACAGGACTCACAATAAATTCAGCACCAAGTTTAACGTATGTTTTCGCTAACTCGGGGGTCTTAATGGTTCCGATGCCTAGTTTTAAGTCGATCAGGTGTTTCTTTTTATACGCCAATAATGCTTCAAAATTTTCGACTGCTTTTTCTCCACGGTGTACGAATTCAAATACGCGTATCCCGCCACGGTAGCATGCATCTACAACCGCAATACAGGTCTCCAGATCGTCGTGATAAAAAACGGGAATCGCGGGATATGTTTTAATGTGGTTCAGTATATTTTCCATGTTAGTCTATTTTTCCATTTCCAAAATCACCTTTTACGAATAGCTTTTGAAAGCCTGCTCCGGTGGCTGTATCGACGATTTGCTGGGGCGTCATCTTGTGTCGAAGCGCGTGTATAAAACCGGCCATAAAGGCGTCGCCGCTTCCGATCCGATCGATTACCGCGTTGGTCTCATGTGTTGCGGATACGGTATGGTTTTCTCTTGTATGGTATGTTCCGTAAAAAAGATTATGTGTCGGGTTATCCATAAAGCGGAACGTATAAGCGATATGTTTACAGGTTGTGAATTTTTGAAATATTTCATTTGCCGACTGTTGAGCGGCTTTCATATATGTCTCTTTCGATGTGTAGCGGTCTAGGTTGCTATCCACTTGGGTTCCCAACATTTTGTTAGCGGCCCAAATATTACCCATTATCACATCACAATACGATATGAGCGTTGGCATTACCTCCAATGGTTCCACACCATATTGCCATAACTTGTTTCGATAATTTAGGTCTACGGAGATTATGATTCCTCTTTCCTTTGCGGCCTGTAGTATCTGTTGCATCACTAGCGTGAGGTTTTCATTTAATGCGGGGGTCAAGGCTGTCCAGTGTAACCAATCTACATCTTGTAGGAGATCGTCTATATCGATATCTGCGCGGGTTAGTTGGCTGAAACTGGAGTACTTTCGATCGTAGATGACTTCTCCTTTGGATAAACCATTTGCTGACAGTAGGAGATAGGTTCCTATGCGATCACCCTTGAAAAGTGTTTTAGCAGTATCTACGCCATACTTCTTCAAGATATCAATAATCTCGTTCGACAATGCATTTTCGGGAAAAGCACTTACATAGCTCACGGCATTATCCATCTGTGCCAATGCGGTTGCGACATTGGCTTCTGAGCCACCAGGGTAAATAGATAAAAAATTATTTTCTGCTTCGAAAAAGCTTGTACCAACACTTTGCTGCCGGATAAGGATTTCGCCAAATGCAAGAATCTTTTTCATACTGAGTTTTCGGTTTAATGGCTTTAAGTTACTTTAATTTTCTCTATTTGAGGCTTTCGTTTTTACGCAATCGTTATCGTTGATTATTAGGCGAAAATTCGTTGTGCCCACAGAAAATAAGTATTATTGGGTATTATAAACTGTGTTATCAAAATGAATGTTTTAGAGCGTTTCTCTTTAAAAGGGAAAGTTATCGTGATCACCGGCGGAACGGGCGTTTTGGGGGGATCTTTTGTAAAGGCGATCGCCGAGGCGGGTGCTAAGTTGTGTATTATTGGGCGAAGTGAAGAAAAGGCGTTAGAACGGGTCCGGTTAGCGGAATCGTATGGAGCGGAAGCTATTGCCGTTGTTGCCGATGTGATGGATGAACAGTCCATGATATTGGCAAAGGATGTTATCCTGCGTAAATGGGGAACGATAGATGGCTTGGTCAACGCGGCGGGTGGTAACATCCCTGGGGCAACTATTGGGCCGGATCAGGATCTTTTCGATAATAAGATTTCGGATACTATTAAGGCAATTGAGCTTAATTTATATGGAACGATTATTCCCACGCTAGTTTTAGGCGAGGTAATCGCCAAGCGGGGGAGTGGCGCAATCGTGAATATTTCTTCATTGACTGCCAAAAGACCTTTTACACGGGTGCTCGGCTATACCGTTGCGAAGCACGGTATTGATGGTTTTACCAAATGGATGGCTGCTGAATTGGCTTTACGTTATTCGGACAAGGTTCGTGTAAATGCTATTGCACCGGGGGTATTTTTGACGGAGCAGAATCGTTCTTTACTAACAAAAGAAGACGGCAGCTATACGGATCGTGCGCAACGTATTGTTAATGGGACTCCATTTTCGCGTTTAGGTGATCCATCCGAATTGGAGGGGACGTTAATTTATCTTCTGAGTGATGCTGCAAGCTTTATATCGGGGGAGACAGTTTTTGTGGATGGTGGTTTTAATGCATGGACTGGTGTATAATGGGGAAACTTTTCTTAGAACAAACATGGCGTTGGTACGGTCCCAATGATCCTGTAACATTACAAGATATCAAGCAAGCAGGCGCGACTGGTGTAGTCACGGCATTACATCATATTCCGCATGGGGAGATATGGCCGATAGCTGATATAATGGAGCGAAAACGTATCATTGAAGAGGCTGGGTTACGCTGGTCGGTGGTAGAAAGTGTGACCGTGCACGAAGCAATTAAGACGCGTTCAGGAAATGTTACACATTACCTCGAAAACTATAAACAGAGTTTACGCAATCTTGGGGCCTGTGGTATAAAGACTGTTTGTTACAACTTTATGCCGGTCCTCGACTGGACGCGGACGGCGCTTGATTTGACGATGACCGACGGTTCAAAAGCACTTTACTTCAATTGGATCGATCTGGCTATCTTTGATATTTTTATCCTCGAAAGACCTGACGCAAGGGATTCCTATCCAGAAGCTGTTGTAGAGCAGGCACAGGAGAAATACAGTTCTTTTGTGGAGGCCGATAAAAAAGCATTGAAAAATAATGTCCTTATGGGCATTCCCGGAGAGAAGGATGCGTCTTTGCTTGATCTTAAAAATAGTATTGAGGTCTATCAAAAAATTGGTTTCGAAGGACTGCGGGACAATCTTCTTTTCTTCTTGTCGGCTATTGCCGGTGTTTGTGAGGAGCTTGGTATAAAGATGACAATTCATCCTGATGATCCACCATATCCCATATTGGGATTACCTCGAATAGCGAGTAACCTATCAGACCTATTATATATTCTTCAAGGTGTTGATAAGCCATTTAATGGGATTTGTTTTTGTACGGGTTCACTTGGTGCAGGACCAATGAATGACCTTCCTGATATGTTTCGACAAGTTAAAGATCGTGTTCATTTTGCGCATTTAAGAAATGTAAAGCGCGATGTGTTGGGTAGCTTCTATGAAGCTGATCATTTGGATGGGGATGTTGATATGTATGCGGTGATGAAAGAGTTGGTCGCTGAAAATCAAAAGCGAGATGTGCCTATTCCGTTTCGACCTGACCATGGCCATCAGATGTTGGATGATTTACATAAAGAGACTTTTCCGGGCTATTCGGCTATTGGAAGACTACGTGGATTGGCCGAATTGCGGGGATTAGAATTGGGGATTATTCGCTCTTCCTAAATAAAACCAAACTGATTTTTAACCTTGTATGATAAACCAATTATGATGACTAAACCGACAACGTATAGATGGACCATCTGTGCTTTACTGTTCTTCGCTACAACTATAAATTACCTTGACCGACAAGTGTTGTCTTTGACTTGGAAAGACTTCATTGCGCCGGAATTTCATTGGACAAATAATGATTACGGAAATATTACAGCTTTGTTTTCTATTTTCTACGCTGTCTCCATGCTATTTGCGGGGCGTTTTGTGGATTGGATGGATACGAAGAAGGGATTTCAATGGGCGATTGGTGTATGGTCAGTAGGTGCAATTTTACATGCTTTTTGTGGGATTGCTACGTCAGGCGTTATCACGGGCAACTGGTGGGTTGGTTTTCATGAGTCTAAGGCGATTATTGCGACAGTAAAGGATGTATCTCGGGTCATTAACGTGAGTGTTGTTTTATTTATTTTTGCGCGCTTTGTGCTCGCTGTTGGAGAGGCCGGGAATTTTCCGGCGGCGATTAAAGCCACTGCGGAGTATTTTCCCAAAAAGGACCGTGCTTTCGCCACGAGTATCTTTAATGCGGGCGCGACTATTGGCGCATTGTTGGCTCCATTGACTATTCCTTTGATTGCAAAGCAATGGGGGTGGGAAATGTCCTTTATTATTATAGGTGCTTTAGGATTTGTTTGGATGGGCTTTTGGCACTTTATGTACTATAAACCAAAGCAGAATCCTAAAGTAAATCAAGCGGAGTTGGATTATATTGATCACGATACCTTGTTGAAAGATCAAGATTCGCCCGCTGCTTTGGCAGAGAAGGTATCTATATTAAAGTGTTTGAAATATAGCCAAACCTGGGCTTTTATTGTGGGCAAGTTTATGACCGACGGGGTATGGTGGTTCTTTTTGTTTTGGATGCCTGCTTATCTGAGTTCTGTGTATGATATTAAATCCTCTGATACAGAAGGACAGGTTGCCATTTTTGTGCTTTACATGATTACGTTATTGTCTATTATTGGCGGTTGGTTACCTACGTATTTTGTTGAAAAGAAAGGGTTGAATGCATACGAAGGACGGATGCGTGCGATGTTGATTTTCGCTTTTTTCCCATTAGTCGTATTGTTGGCACAGCCTTTAGGCCATATTTCATACTGGGTTCCTGTTATTTTAATTGGAATTGGAGGGGCTGCCCATCAGTCTTGGTCGGCAAATATTTTTTCGACGATAGGAGATATGTTTCCCAAAAAAGCGATAGCAACGGTTACTGGAATTGGTGGTTTGGCCGGTGGTGTAGGGGCTTTTATCATTAATAAAGCTTCGGGTGTTTTATTTGATTACGCCGAAACCGCAGGCCTGTCATTCTTTGGGTTTCACGGATTGGAAGCCGGTTATTTTATTATATTCTCGATCTGCGGTATTTCTTATTTGATCGCTTGGTGTATTATGAAAAAGTTGGTTCCACAAATGAAAATCGTAACAGACCTATAGGTTTATTTTTGTGGATTCTCGAAGTTGAATGGTAGTGGGAAGTTTAATATCTTCCCATTCTATTTGATTTCTATACTTTTTATTCAATATATCTAACACCTTGGCAAATGAAATTGCTCCAATATCTTTGGCGGGTTGATATATGGTGCTCAATGATGGATTGAGTGAGAATGCTAAGTCTGTATTTGCAAATCCGATAACGGCAATCTCTTGTGGCACTTTAATACCGAGTTGTGATAAAATCCCTAAAGAATGTGTGGTGATGGTATCAGAAATACCAACTACAGCAGTTGGTGGTTCTGGGAGGTTTCGTAGTTTCTGTATGTTCCGACTTAAGCCTTCATGTAGTTCTGCAACACTTTTTACATTGAGGTAAATAATATATTCTTCTTGAACGGGGATATCAGCTTCCTTGTGTGCTTGTTTATAGCCTGCAACTCGATCTGCTGTAATACCTTGATGTGCTCCTCCTAAGATGGCTACTTTTCGGTGCCCCATATCAAAGAGGTGCTGACAAGCCGCATGTGTACCTTCTGTATTCAGAACACCAATTTTATGTGTATCTATGGCGTAGTTGGTGCGGTCAAAAATAACGAATGGTGTGTTTTCCGAGATCTGTTTAACCAGATTAATGTTGGAGTGCTCATGGATAGGACAAAAGAGTATTCCATCGACCCCTTTAGCGACCATAGAGCTGATATTACTCTTCTCCATGGCTTCATTTTCCATGCTGTTCATAATCACCACACGGAAATTCTCTTTGGTTGCTGCCTCTTGTATTCCTTCTATAATCTGGGATTCAAAAGGGCTACTCATTTTGGGAATTATAACGCCAATTGTATTCGTTTTCCCTGTTTTGAGCGTTTGCGCTATAATATTAGGTTGGTAGTTATGCGCGGTGGCATACGCTTTAACCTTTGATTTTGTTTCCTCACTGATTTCATAGCTGTCATTTAATGCTTTAGAAACAGTGGAGACGGACATATTTAATCCTTTCGCTAGACTCTTTAAGGTAACTTTTGCCATAGACAGACTACTTCGTATTATCGTAAATCAACAATTTCGTACTTTGGATAATCTTTTGCATTGAACGTAAACTGAGACGCATTGATTGGATGGTTTACGTAAAGCGATTTTATGGTATAGGTATATTTTGCTCCAGATTTATCAAAGATCAGGACATCATGAATATGTTTGTTCTTGTTAATACGGAGTTTGATCTTAAAGTAGTTTTTCTTTGTATCAATAGGGCTTAGCTCGATGATGTTAAGAACGTCTTGACCTACGCGCTCGTTATCCATACTGACATATTTAAAACCTGTTTTGTAGAAGGTAAATAAATTGTTAGGACCAATAGCATCGTTGCTGTTATCTGCTGCCGTTACCTGCACCTCTTGGTCTTCCTTAAGGACGGACCAGGTCGATTTACCATCGCTGATCAAGTTTTGGGCGGTCAGTTGAATTCTATATTGATTTTTAGGTTTATTTAAATAAAGTACTCCTTTGTCCGAATAAGGTGCGCCCTGCGGTTGTTGTGCATCAAAGGTGAAATCCGCTTGGATTGTCCGGTAGCTATCGTACTTTTTAGAGACCTCATCCAGTAATTTTTTTGCGGCAGCATCTGTCTGCGCAAATGCACTGATCAGGGCAAATACGCTTAGCAATAATAATACTGTTTTTTTCATGTTAATCATTTTTTCGCAACGTTTCTAAATATTGTTCCAGCGAGTATTCATCAGGGTAAAGCACTTCTCGTGCTTTACTGCCTTCAAATGGACCGACAATACCAGCCGCTTCCAATTGATCGATTATTCGCCCCGCTCTGTTGTAGCCGAGTTTTAATTTACGTTGAATCAATGATGTGGATCCCTGTTGGTGCATTACGATCAATCGTGCTGCTTCTTCGAACAGTTGATCTCTACTTGAAGCATCAAAATCCATTACGGCACCTTCCTCTCCATTCGGGTCAATATACTCCGGAAGAAGGAATGCTGATGGATATCCGCGTTGGCTACCAATATAATCAGAGATTTTATCGACCTCCGGTGTATCCACAAAGGCACACTGAATCCGTGTCAAATCACTTCCTGTAGACAATAACATATCCCCTCGACCGATCAACTGATCAGCTCCACCTGTATCCAAAATTGTACGGGAATCGATTTTTGACAATACCCTAAATGCTAATCGTGCCGGGAAATTGGCCTTGATCGTACCTGTAATAATATTGACGGACGGGCGCTGTGTCGCAATCACTAAGTGAATACCCACGGCACGTGCTAATTGTGCTAATCGCGCTATTGGTGTTTCTACCTCTTTACCTGCGGTCATCATCAAGTCTGCAAACTCATCAACTACCAGAACTATAAAAGGTAAGAATCGATGACCCTCCTGAGGGTTTAATCGGCGGTTTACAAATTTTACATTATACTCTTTTAAATTACGTACCTGCGCATTTTTTAGTAGGTCGTAACGTTGATCCATTTCGATACACAATGAGTTCAATGTGTTGATTACTTTTTTAGTATCGGTTATGATGGCCTCTTCTTCGTTTGGAAGCTTCGCTAAAAAGTGTCGTTCAATTTTTTTGAATAAGGATAACTCTACTTTCTTTGGATCGACCATCACGAACTTCAGTTCGGCTGGATGTTTTTTATATAATAGCGAGGTGAGGATGGCATTGATACCTACTGATTTACCTTGCCCTGTTGCTCCGGCAACCAGTAAGTGAGGCATCTTGGCCAAGTCCGCAATAAAGACCTCGTTGGATATTGTTTTTCCTAATGCTATCGGCAAGTCCATATCTGTCTTTTGGAACTTTTCTGTTGCCAGTACAGACCGCATGGAGACCATTTCCGGGCTGCTATTTGGCACTTCGATACCAATTGTTCCTTTACCCGGCATTGGAGCAATAATACGAATGCCGAGCGCGGCAAGGCTTAATGCGATATCGTCTTCCAGATTTTTGATACGAGAGATACGTACGCCAGGTTTTGGGATAATTTCATACAGGGTTACCGTTGGGCCGATAGTTGCCTTGATATGTTCAATCTCAATATTGTAATTGCGAAGGGTTTCGACGATTCTGTTTTTATTGGCTTCGAGTTCCTGTTGGTTAATCGTAATTTTACCTGCACCGTAATCTTTTAATAGATCCAATGTTGGATATTTATAACCAGATAGGTCTAATTTAGGGTCATATTCACCGAATTGAGCAACCAAGTCATCTGAAGTGATTGCTTTTTCTTCAATGATATCTTCAACGGCGAGCGATAAATCTTCCTCTTCTTCCGGAATTTCTACTGCAGGATCAATAGAGAGCGGGATGCTTGTTGCATCACTTTCAGGTGCTGAGATTGAAAATGAAAAGTTAAGTTCTTCTTCGTTTGCTTCTTCCTCTTCTTCAGCTTCAGGAGTGATCGCAGATAATTCTTCTTGAAAAGGTGCTTTTATGAGGTTATGTTGTGCTTCTGCGGTGTTCGAAATAATATCTTCTTCCTCGATTGTACGATCTGGACTAGTTGTTCGGTCGAAGCTACGGTTCTGTGCATTTACACGCGTGAACGATTCAAAATTATCTTCGGCATGGTCTTCTAGATCTTCCTCCGGAATTTCTTTGCGCGGGAACCAGGTTAGTTTGAGGTCAAAATTATAGATGACGATGAGCGCAGTTAAGTAGGCGAAGATAAGAAGCCCTGCGACTCCGGTGGAGCCGATTTGTGCTTTTAAGAGTTGGTTGGTCCAGTATCCAAATTTTCCTTCAAGGATATGCGGTGAATCCGTTATAAAATCTTGGAGAAAACCGAGGGTTACGGAGATGAAAATAATACCTAGAAAAGTATATACTATAGTTTTCCAAATTGGGAGTACAGATTTTTTGTACAAGAATTTATACCCCACAACAAAGAAGACCAAGACGAAGAGAAAAGAGGCTACTCCAAACCATTCATATATGAATTGATTGGCTAGAAGCGCACCAAGTTTCCCGAGTTTATTCTCAACGACGGGCAGGTCGATTGCTTCATCGGCTATTTCATCGGCCGATTGAAATAGCGTTGACCAACCTCCATTTGTTTGTGCAATATAGCTTTGATCTTGCTTCCATGTGAATAGGTAAGAGACAAAGGATACGGCAAAGATAAAAGATAGGAAAAGCAAGAATATTCCCAATATCTTGAGTGCCTTACGTTGTCCTTCCGAGAAATTTATATGCTCAAACGACTTAAATCGTTCTTTTTTAGCTTGTATGGTGTTGTTTGGGACACGCGCTGTGCGCTTGCTCGAAACACTATTTCCACCTGAACTTTTGAAACTATTTCCTTTATTTGACATGAAAAATCGATAACCCTCCTAAATACAAACATAAACAAAATTGCCCGATTATAGTGGGAGATTATATGTGTTTTAGTGTGCTATTTCTTACAGAATAATTGTCAGGCTGAAGCTGGCGTGCTATTGCCTTGTTGTTACTGCAGATTCAGGGTCAGGGGAATTCGATATGCGACTCGCACGGGTTTCCCTCTTTGTATTCCTGGTTTCCACTTTTGGCTGGTTTGGCGAAGTGCCCTAATGGCTTCTTGGCCGGTACCATGTCCAAGATCTTGTTCTACTTTAAAGTTGCTCATTGTGCCGTCACGTTCTATAATAAAGCCAACAATTACAGTCCCGGAAATGCCTTCGGCCATGGCTTTTGAAGGATATCGATAGTTGTTTCCAAGATTTCTTCGTAAGGTGTTTAATCCACCCGGATATTCCGGTTCCAGGTAATAATTGTCTTTATTGTAGGTTGATGAAACACCGGAGGAGTCTTTAAGTGTACCGCTGACGAGCTCTTCGTTTTCCCAAATTTCGACAAAAGTATCCTTCATATACTTTCCTGTCCATTGTCCATCTTTCTTGTTGTTGACTATAGGTCCTGATTCGTAATAGTTGTCACTATACACGAGACGTAAGAAGCCATTTCCATTGACAACGAGTTTTTTACCAAGGCTATCTTGTAAGAGTATATATTCGATTTTATCGGCATTTTTTTTCTCTGGGTTGTACACTTTTATGGATTCTATCGCTCCGTTTTGATAGTACTGATAAGCGGTGTCTGTTAACTGGTGCCATTGATTGTATTGTTCCCGTGTATATAGTTTTCCGTTTGGATAATAAGCCAGCTTTTGTCCAACGACCGAACTCACCACATGGGGTGTTTTAACGAAGGCAGAAACCCGTAATACATCTCCCTTTAGGTAATATTCTGCATACTTAAAATAGGTTGGATTCAAGCTGTCCTTTGAGAATGTACGATACACGTAAGCACTCGTGGAGTCTGTTGCCTTGTTACCTTTTTGATCAAAATATGTCTTTTGCTGCGCAATGGATGCGAAATAACAGACCATGCCTAACAGGAAAAATGTGATGTGTTTCATAATATATTCATAGTACAATTCAACAAATATAGTTTTTCTGTTTGAGGGACTGTCAGAAAAAATACGGACTAAGTTTACCTGTTACTGATTTAAGCTTAAGGTAATAGGTAGACGATAAGCTACTCGTACTTTGTTGCCGCGCAGAATACCTGGGCTCCATTTTTGTCTTACCTGGCGGAGCGCATCCATGGCCGCTTCTCCGGTGCCACTGCCTAAATCTTGTTCGATCTTGATGGTACTCATGCTTCCATCTTTTTCTACGAGAAAACTCAGTATCACCGTTCCAGAGAGACCTTCACGTACGGCCTTCGCTGGGTATCGGTAATTGGCTCCCACAATTTTGCGTAATGCATTGATGCCGCCTGGGTATTCGGGAGATACCTCGTAGTTGTCTTTATCATACGTGGTAATCGTTCCTGTCGAGTCTGTCGAAACACCACTGATTAAAACGTCATTTTCCCATTGTTCGGTGTAGGAGCTTTTTTTACTTTTCCCCGTCCATTCTCCATTTTTTTTGTTGTTTACCAAAGGACCTTCTTCTATATTGTCGGCACTAAATCTATACCGTAGATTTCCATTCCCATGGATTACCTCTTTGTTACCTAAGCTATCTTGGGTCAATACAAAATAGACATCCTGTTTGGCCTCTTTTTGGGGTTTGTATATTTTGATAGACTCGGTTACACCGTTAGCATAGTAGCGGTAGGCGGTATCGACCAATTGATATTTCTCATTGTATTGTTCACGGGTATGCAGCTGACCGTTGACATGGTAGGTTAGCTTTTCACCAACAGCGGTATGGGGAAGACTTGCATTTTTAATCCATGCGGTCGTTTTTACGACGTCGCTTCCGGTGTAAAATTCCGCATATCTAAAAAGGTTCGGCTGTGCCGGATCTTTGACCACGATGCGGTACGAGAATGATTGAGCTTCATCTTTTGTCGGTTTTCCTTTTTTATCGAGATGGATAACTTTGTTTTCCTGTGCGGTGGAAAAAGAACTGTACATAAGTCCGAAAAAAAAGAAGAGTAGGTATGCTTTAAATTTCATATATCTAGAAAAAGGTTAAAAACAAAAATAGCTTATTCTGGGTTAGAAAACTCCTGAATAAGCTATTTTTATATCGAGAAAAGTCGACTTGTAGCGCCTACTTTACAGCATTTGTGTTAATCTGCTATAATTAAGAAGTAGTTTTTCTTGCCGCGTTGCGCAACAAGGTAACGGTTGCTGATTAGATCTTTGGTGTCGATTATTTGTTCCAGATCGGTAAGTTTAGCTTTATTAAGCGAAACACCACCTCCCTGTAACATCTTTTTAGCTTCACCTTTCGATGGGAATACTTGTGTGTCTACCGCTAATAAATCCAGAATGTTTATGCCATTGGCAAGGGATTCTTTCGCGATGGTAAATTGTGGTACACCGTCAAAAACATCCAGTACGGCATCGTGCTCCAGGTTTTCTAGGAATTCCAAGGAACCATTGCCGAATAAGAATTCCGAAGTTTTTACTGCGGTTTCATAGTCTGCCTCCGAGTGCGTACGGATCGTAATATCTTTAGCAAGTGCTTTTTGTACCAATCGAAGGTGTGGTGCTGCATCATGTTCCGCAATAATGGATTCGATTTCAGCCTGTGTCTTTAGTGTAAAGATCTTAATCCATATTTTGGCATCGTCGTCCGTTGCGTTTAACCAAAACTGGTAGTATTTGTAAGGCGATGTCTTCTTCGGGTCTAACCATACGGCACCCGATTCCGTTTTACCGAATTTCTGTCCATCTGCTTTTTTGATCAATTGCGTGGTAATCGCATAGGCGGTACCTTGATCTTGGCGACGAATCATCTCGCTACCTGTCACAATATTTCCCCATTGGTCGGAGCCTCCCATCTGTACTTTACAGTTGTGGTGTTTCCACAAGTAGTAAAAATCGTATCCTTGGATCAGCTGATAGGTAAATTCTGTAAAAGAGAGACCATTTTCGCCTTCTAGGCGTTTTTTTACAGAGTCTTTTGACATCATGTAATTCACGGTAATCAATTTACCAACATCACGAATGAAGTCTAAAAATTTGAAATCTTTGAACCAGTCATAGTTGTTGACCATTTGGGCGTCATTTTCGCCTTCTCCAAAGTTCAAGAATTTTGTAAGTTGCTTTTTGAGGCTGTTTACGTTAAACTGTAAGGTCTCTTCATCGAGTAGGTTTCGCTCGGCGGATTTAAATGAAGGGTCACCAATCATACCCGTAGCGCCGCCCACCAAAGCAACAGGTTTGTGTCCTGCATTTTGGAAATGGATCAGCGTCATGATCTGTGTTAGGTGTCCCACATGTAATGAATCTCCGGTGGGATCAAAGCCTATATATCCGGACACTTTTTCTTTATTCAATAAGTCTTCGGTTCCAGGCATGATATCTTGAAGCATACCTCGCCAGCGTAATTCTTCTACAAAACTCATCTTTCTAGGGTTAAGATTTTTATATTTAAGATTGCAAAGATACGAGAATTAACCTGTATCTTACGATAAATAAAAGGATAAGTTAAGCTAGTGAATTTTCTATCACATTACTATTTTGAGCGTTATACGGGACATTCGGAGCGCGTGCTAGGAGGCTTGTTGCCTGATTTATTAAAGAATGTAGATAAGGGTTATAATTTTCAGCCGCAACGTTACGAGTCCCTTTTTTTTAACAGCCCCGATACGACGCATATCTTGGAGGGTTGGTACCGGCATGTGGAGGTAGATAAATTATTTCATGGTTCTCCATATTTTTTAAATCATTGTCATGTATTGCGCAAGCTTTTGGTTCCTGTATTAGCGGGAACGCCTATTCGACCTTCTTTCATGGCGCATATTGCGGTGGAGTTGTTATTGGATCATCTATTGATTGCTGAAGATCTAGTGAATCCTTTACGTCTGTATGAGCACTTAGAGGCTGTTAAGCGTCCCGTATTACAGCGGTCGATAGAGATTTTAGAAACCGTAGATGTAGCCCGTTTTATGGTTTTCTACGATCGATTTCTGGAATCTAAATATATTGTACAATACGCTGAAATTCCTAACCTGAGTTATGCGCTTTTCAATATTTGTAAACGTATATGGGCTTTTGAAGTGGATGCCGAGCAAAGAGAGGCATTAACTATTGTTTTACGCGATTATTGTTCTCAAAATATGCACGACTTTCGAGCTGTGTTCCTTTTTGTACAGGATGGTTTAACGTAACCCATTTCTAATTCTCGGAGTCGTCGTTAACTTTTATGTTATATGTCATCGATTTATACTGTGTATGAAAGCAAATTTATCTAAGTTTGTAATACATAAGTCAAATTATTAACATAAACGTATGATGAGTAAACTTTTCAGGAAGAAGAGCGTAGACCAGATTCTTATAGATGCGCAAGAAGGATCGGGCCTATCGAAAGTGTTGGGGGTTAGAGATTTAGTTTCTTTAGGGATTGCCGCCATTGTTGGCGCAGGTATATTCAGCACCATTGGGTTGGCCAGTTTTGAGGGTGGACCTGCTATATCTTTGTTATTTGTGTTTACCGCATTTGCCTGTGTATTTACGGCGCTTGCTTATGCGCAATTTGCATCTACCGTTCCCGTTTCGGGGAGTGCGTATACGTACGCTTATGTAGCCTTCGGGGAACTTTTTGCATGGATTATTGGTTGGGCGTTAGTGCTTGAATATGCGGTTTCCAATACGGTAATCGCTATTTCTTGGTCTCAGTATTTTTGCTCGATGCTAGAAGGATTTGGCATCCATATTCCGGGATGGCTGAGCATGGCCCCGGCCTATGCGATTGAAGCTCATGATAAGTACCTCGCGGAGGGAATGTCTGCTTTATCTATCGCAGATAAAGCAGGGTTAGAGGCTTACTTATCGGCACCACGCATTGGTGATATTCCTATTATTTTTGACTTTCCCGCTGGACTTATTACGGTGCTCGTTACGTGGTTGGTATACGTGGGAATTAAGGAGTCTCAGCGCGCTAGCAATATCATGGTAATGATTAAGGTTGGGATTATTTTGGCTGTCATTATTGGGGGTGTATTCTTTATTAAACCAGAGAATTGGTCTCCTTTTGCGCCGAACGGTGTTAAAGGTGTCTTACGTTCTGTAGCCGCTGTTTTCTTTGCTTTTATCGGTTTTGATTCTATTTCAACTACGGCTGAGGAGTGTAAAAATCCACAACGTGATTTGCCTCGAGCTATGATTTGGTGTTTGATTATCTGTACGGTTCTTTATGTTGCGATTACTTTGGTTTTGACGGGGATGGTTCATTATACGGAGTTAAATGTAAAAGATCCGTTAGCCTTTGTCTTTAAGTATGTCGGTTTTGACCATATGGCTGGGATCATCTCTGTTACATCGGTTATAGCTATTACAAGTGCTTTGTTGGTTTATCAGTTAGCGCAACCTCGGATCTGGATGACGATGAGTCGAGATGGCTTATTGTCAAAGAAATTCGCACGTATCCACCCGAAATACAAGACTCCATCTTTTGCGACGATTGTAACGGGTCTTGTGGTGGCAGTACCTTCCTTATTTTTTAAGATGGACTTCTTTGTCGATCTTACCAGTGTGGGGACATTTTTTGCATTTATTTTAGTCTGTGCGGGTGTATTGTATATGGATCATTCGGGATTGTCTAAGAAATCGAAATTTAAGGTTCCCTATATCAATGGTAAATATCTAGTGGGTTTAGGTTTTGTTGCGGCTTGTTTTGTGCTGTTTTACTATGGGCAGGATGTTATTAATGAATGGAAAAGTTTAAGTGCGCTGTACATTATAGAGCATAAATCGTTAACGATCCTTTTTTGGCTTGTGTGGATTGTGCTTGCTGGTATGGCGTATAAGTTTAATTTCTCGCTATTGCCTGTGATGGGGATTTTGGTGAATTTGTATTTAATGACAGAACTGGGGGCGAGCAATTGGATTATCTTTTTAATTTGGCTGGCGATTGGATTAACGGTGTACTTTGTGTACGGTTATAAACATTCGAAATTGAACAAAAAGGTGGAAGCTAATTAAGCTTTCTCTTTGTTATAGAAAAAGCCTCTTTCATATCGAAAGAGGCTTTTTTACTTTTCTCCTAAGCGATGGTCATCCTGCGCCTGTCGAAGTGTTATCTAAGGACAGATAGCTCTGTTAAGAGGTCTCTTTTTGTGTTATTTTGTTAATCGTGTCAGTTTTACATCCGTTGTAGTTGGGATGTTTAACGGGACACGTTCTAGTGTCACAAAACTGCTGTCCAAGCCAAATCCTTTTTCTTCAGAAAGGGAGAAGCGTTTTAGTAGTTTATAGATCTCCAGGATGATTTTCTCATGCCACTTTAGGTCGTGTGTTTTAGAAATGATTTTTTCAAGAACTACAAAGTTAAAATCACCAGCTATTTTGTGCTTTTTCAATGTTTCATAGTTACTTGTGATATCTATTTCACCCTTCTGCACCATATCTTCCACTACTTTACGGAACAGTAAGCTAATGCGTTGTTCTTCGCGGAAACCGAGTTTAAAGTCGACCCGTATTAGTTTGTTCGGGATGAGTTGGTCTACGACATAATCGCGTGTGTGTGGATTATCCATCACGTCTACGTGAACCAACCAATACACGTCAGCACGCTTTGGTTTTTTATTGATAATCGAATAAATTATTTTTGATTCAATTTCGTTCTTTTTGTTGGCGCTTGTCAAGTATACGAGATGCGAGGCGTATAAAGGAACACTTTTATCTTCTGTTAATTCGGAGATAATCGGGTAGTAGTTTCGGATGTCATTGAACTTAACAAACCTATTTTTGATTTTGCGCGCCCCATACCAAGAAAACATGGCGGTGAATAAAACGGCTGCCAATAGTAATGTTAACCAACCTCCATGGTGTATTTTGGAGAGGTTACCAAAAAGAAACCCAAACTCTATTACAAAGTAAAAGGTACCAAATAAGGCGATCCAAATTTTGTGTACATGAACACGAGCCAAGAAGAAGCACATTAAGATCGTTGTGGTCAGGAATGTTAGATTGATTGCTAAACCGTATGCTGCGTCCATTTTACTGGAGTCTTTAAATACAGCGATAACTAGCATACAACCGAGATACAAAATAAGATTAATCGAAGGGACATATAGTTGTCCTTTTTGGTCACTTGGGTATCGTATAGCTACTTTAGGCCATATATTTAATCGCACGGCTTCTGATATTAAGGTATAAGACCCCGAAATCATGGCTTGACTGGCAATTACTGCCGCCATTGTTGCAATGGCAATACCATATACAATGAAACCATCGGGCATAATGGCGTAGAAAGGGTTTCTGTCGCCGAGGACACTCCCTTGATGTTCTAGGAGCCAAGCCCCTTGTCCCAAGTAGTTGAGAACCAGTGCAATTTTAACAAAGATCCAGCTTATACGTATATTTTTCTTTCCGCAGTGCCCCATATCTGAGTATAATGCCTCGGCACCTGTTGTACATAGGAAAATAGCACCGATAAGAATTAAAGCTTGTGGGTGATTTACAATTGTTTTAATGGCATAATACGGATTAAGGGCGTATAGTACTTCGGGCGAATGGTGCACATACATTGCGCCTAGGGTGGCTATTGTTGTAAACCAAATAAGCATTAAGGGGCCAAATACCCGGCCTACTATGGATGTTCCAAAGCGTTGGATCAGGAACAGCAGGCTGATAATGACGACAACAATCGGAACTGTGGGTACGGTTGGGTTATGAATGGCGATCCCTTCAATTGCTGAGGAGATCGTGATGGCCGGCGTAATCATACCGTCAGCAAGAAGTGCACTGGCACCAATAATTGCCGGAATAATCAGCCATTTGGCTTTTTTGCGTACTAAAGAATACAAGGATAGGATACCGCCTTCGCCTTTGTTGTCTGCGTTTAAAGTAATCCAAACATATTTAACTGTTGTTTGTAACGTTAATGTCCAAAAAACGCAGGACAGACTTCCAATAATTAAATCCCGATCGATAGTACCTTGGTGGAATACGGCTTTGAATACATAGAGAGGAGAGGTACCAATGTCTCCAAAAACTATCCCTAAGCTAATTAAAAGCCCCGCGAGGCTTAATTTGTGCACGTCATCGTGCTTTGTTGGTTTCATTTAGTAAAGATTATGCGAAACACCTGTGTTAAAAAGTGTGCCAATCTAGGCAAAAAAGTTTGATAACGTATAATCTTGTTAAAAATTGTTAAATGCAAAACTTTATTTCAATTATTACACTTTACTTCTATAAAAAAGAACTAGATTTGTATGAGGTGATTGGGACTTGAAGCGTGAAATTATAAAGTATTTAAACCAAACAACCTTTTTTTAGTCAGTATACCAAGATGATAAAATCGATAACTAAAGCAGCTGTATTCTTTATGCTTTGCGTTTATACGCTAGGTGCAGGGACAGTTGTTGCTCGTTCGGTCGAATCAACCCGAGGTTTTATTGATAAAAATGAACGTGCAGATGAAGCGGTTGAGAAGCTTATAAATAATGTAAAAGTTTTTTATAATCCGATCGCAGAACAAGTAACTGTAAATTTTAAGCTCGGTAAGCAAGCCAATGTTACCATTAAAGTAATGGATGCCTTAGGGAATGAGGTTTTAAATCTAATGAATGGACGTTTGGATGGCGGCATACAAAATTTATCTTTTGAAAGTAACAGTAAGCTGACTACTGGGGTTTACTTTGTTCGCGTGTCATCAGGTGCCGAAACTGTAGTAAAGCGTATCTCCGTACGCTAGTTTTATTCGGCTTTCTTTCGATATAACATTTCATTAACATTTTGTGGTATTTTTTTTGATAAGGTATAGGTATTACATGATTTTGTTATGCGCTGGATTGTCTCTATTTCTGTATTATTTGTGCTCTCGGGTTTGTTTACCGCTTGTATGAATCAACATGCGACAAGTAATACCGCAGATACAGGGAAATTTGGTAAAGTAACAGAAAGTAAGGTAATAGGTGTTTATAAAGGAGACTTACCTTGTACAGATTGTGAAGCAATCAAGACTGTGCTTACGCTGACTGAAAATAAAGAGTATGTGCTAGAGTATATTTATGTTGGAAAAAGCCAAGAGGCATTTTCTAAATCTGGCAAATGGGAGTTATCCAACACGGAACTCGATCTCTCGGACTTAGACTATAGGTATAAAGTTGAGGATAAGCAATTGCGGCAGTTGGATCTTTCGGGAAAAGAGATTGCTGGAGAGTTAGCCGATCGCTATATACTACGGCAGCTTCCTTAAAGTAGGAAAATCTCCTACTTTTCCTCACATAAATCTTTTAACGTTTTTACTGCAAAATCAATATCTTCTTTTGTATTGTATTTACTAAATGAAAAACGTACGGATGGACGACTAGCATCGCAGTTCAAGGCTTGTAGTACATGGCTTCCAATCTCAGAGCCGGAACTACATGCGCTTCCTCCGGATGCAGAAACACCTGCAATATCGAGGCTAAACAATAGCATATCTGCAATTCCGGTACAAGGAAGAGAAACGTTTAGTACGGTATATAGCGAGTTATTTGCCGTTGTTACGCCATTGAATCGTACATCAGGGATAGCTTTTTGAAGCTCTTCTTTCATGTACTCTTTTAAGGCTTGAATATGGGCATGATGCTCGGCCATTTGTTCGTAGCTAATCTCAAGGGCCTTCGCCAGACCAACGATACCATAAACATTTTCGGTCCCTCCACGCATATTCCGTTCTTGCGCTCCCCCATAAATCATAGGCTTAATTTTGTTCTTTGCATTAATATACAAGAAACCTACGCCTTTTGGTCCGTGGAATTTATGTCCTGCTCCTGTAATAAAGTCAATGTCTATATCGGTAAGGTCATGTGGATAGTGCCCCATGGTTTGTACTGTATCGGAATGAAAAACAGCATTGAATTCACGGCATATTTGGGATACATTTTTGATATCGGTCAAATTACCGATTTCATTATTGGCATGCATCAACGATACAAAAGTACGCGGGTTCTCTGCTAAGAGCTCCCGGAGGTGTGCAAGATCAACATTGCCTTCTGCATCAACACGTACTAAATTAAGCGTTATATTTCCTAATTTCTCTTGCTCTTCTAGCGTATGCAAAACTGCGTGATGCTCTACGGGAGAAGTAATTGCATGCTTGATCCCTAGATCCATAATAGAGCGTACGATAGCCATATTGTCGGCTTCTGTACCTCCGGATGTGAAGAATATTTCAGCCGGCGAGGCTTTTAACAAATGCGCTACTGTCTTACGAGCCTTTTCCACAATAGTTTTTACTTGACGGCCGTGTGCATGGATAGATGATGGATTACCATAGTTTTCCTGCATCGTTTCGGTCATCACTTTTATAACTTCAGGGTCTAAAGGTGTCGTAGCTGCATTGTCTAAATATACTTTCATGCTGCAAATTTAAGGAATGGAATTGTAAAAATAATGTTATTTCCGCTTTGGAATGATAATTAGTAACAAGGAGAATAAACTTGAAACCAACACGATATATATTAGAAGGTCACCATGTTTGGTATAGAAGGTTAGTTCCTCATTGAGATTAATTTCTTGGGTAAGCGCATCGGGTTGCCACCAGGTTGTTTTTTGTACGATATCGCCACGCTGGTTAATGAAGCCTGATATTCCGGTGTTTGCTGACCGGGCTACCCAGCGTCGGTTCTCAATAGCTCGCAACTTTGCATATTGCAGGTGTTGATCTTTTCCGGACGTATTTCCCCACCAGCCGTCATTTGTTACGATGGCAATAAACTGTGCCCCTTGTCGTGCATATTCTGCGACATAGTCGCCCCAGATCGACTCATAACAAATCACTGGTGCTGCACCGATCCCGCTGGCGGCGTAAAAAACCGAAGGCTCTTCTTGACTTCCATAACCTCCTGTGGTCCCGCCAAAGTGTGCAAATAGTGGCTTCATGAAAGCCAATGCGTCACTAAATGGCATTTGTTCGACGCCTGGTACGAGTTTAGATTTATGGTAAAATTGCAGCTTGCTGGATTGATCAACAAGGACTGCCGCATTAAAGGCATCTACATATGTATTGGCGCTCCATTTGCGTGCTGTTGGTGTTTTTTGTGCGTTATAGACGCGGTAGCTTTCAATTCCAGAAAGGACATTTCCGTTTTTGTATTTATCGAGAAAAGTTATAATTCGGCTGTAAGCGGTTTGCGATCTAAATTCATCTTCATTGATTCCTTGTTGCGCCGAGATTGCGGTTTCGGGCCAAATAAAGAACTCCGTGTTGGGTTTAGCGACTTTTTCGGATAGTGCTATCAAAGTCTTTAGCTGCTCTTCGGGTGTAATTCTACCGAATTTCTGGTACGGATCAATGTTCGGTTGCACCACCACGATTTCAGAAGGGTTGCTATGTTCTTCGAATGTGTTGTACTGAACGAGGGAAAGGACCGTTGGTATAGTAACGACGAGAAGCGTAATAATCCAAAGACGTAGATTGGGAATCGCTTCTATCTTATTCATCTTTTGCCAAATCAATAAGAAAAGGAGGATATTAACCATCCAAATCCATAGGCTACCGCCATAAACTCCCGTTATGCTATACCATTGAACAAGTTGATGGAAATTTGCGAAACCGTTTCCGAGTGTCATCCATGGGAAGGCTAGGTCCCATGATTGGTGCAAAAACTCGTAGCTCAACCAAAAAGAGACCAGCCCAACAAAACTGTATACGATTGATTTTTTCTTTCGCAGTTGATAATATAACCGAAAGGCTGTCGCCATCAATAGCGGTGCTAGGGTGAACGGGATGAGTGCGATCAGCAGCGATATATATCCTGGGAGGTAGGCGTTCATTGCATTATACACCCAGTAGATCGAAGCAGTGTTCCAAACAAACCCTGTCAGGAAGCTAAGCCAAAAAACCTGGCGTCCTTTATTGTTTTCGTGGCTACGGATCACTTGTTCGATTGCTACCAATAAAGGAACAAAGGCAACAAAGAGTACAGGTGCAGAGTAGGGCACTGGCGGCCACCCGAGCCATAGTAAAAATGCGCTCAGAAGAGCAAGTATTATTTTATTCTTCACAGATTATAGCTGAGAGAGTAAGTCAGACTTTTTGTTTTCGTATTCGGCTTGTGTGATCAGCTGACGGTCGTACAAGTTTTTGAGTTTTTTTAATTTCAGCGTTAATTCATCGTCTTCTACGATCGCTGGTTCTTCGTGGATCACTGGTTTTGGTTCGGTTGCGCTAGGCAATTCCTCTGGGGTTTGTAAATTTGTGATTTCGAAAGTTGCTTCAGCTTCTTTGTTTACGACCGTGTGATCTTGCGGTGCATGGATTTCTACTTTAGGTTCATCCTGATAAGCCGGTGTTGTAGGAATCGGTGTTACCGTTGTTTCCGTTTCTATTTTGAACGCAGGATTATTCACATTTTCTAAAGCTTCTTTTATTAGTTGATACAGTTTTCTTGCCTGTACCTTAGGGATGTAATCTACGGTAAGGTTTTCTCCTGTAAAGGGTATTACTGTTACTTTAGAGCCGAAAATCTCTTCTTTAAAGGCAATATCTTTGATGTCACTCCAAGAGAATATCTCGAAGTTCGTTGCGAGTCCCAATTTGGTAAATTCGCATAAGAAAATACGTTTGTTGCTTACCGTTATACTATCCGGTAATAGGGTCACTGCCGGTTTTTTCTGTAGGGAAATATATTGTATAAATTCACCAGAAGTAAGCATGTCCAATATTTTGTCGTGAATTTTCTCAACAACCTTTGGATCTTGTCCGTCTTGTAGAAATTTTACTATGCTCATTATTAAATCAATCTATAAGTCAAAAAATAAAAACCATTTCTTGGTTTGGGTCAGAAGCGTCGTTTTACGATTAGTCTTCTAATCCTGCTACGCAAAATACGAATTCTCCTTTAATCGGATGGCTTTCAAAATGTAATTTTAAATCCTGAAGGGAACCGCGCACTGTTTCTTCATAAAGTTTACTGAGTTCACGTGATATTGAGGCTTGTCTTTCTGCGCCAAAGTAGGTGATGAACTCGTCTATTGTTTTGAGAATACGGTGCGGTGATTCATAAAAAATCATTGTTCTTTTCTCTTCTGTAAGCTGTTTCATTCGTGTTTGTCTTCCTTTTTTTACCGGTAGGAACCCTTCGAAACAGAAACGATCATTTGGAAGTCCGGAGTTCACCAATGCGGGGACAAATGCCGTTGCACCGGGGAGGCATTGTACATCAAGTCCCTCCTTGATTACTTCGCGAACAAGTAAAAAACCGGGGTCTGAAATTGCCGGTGTACCCGCATCGGAGATTAGGGCGATATTTTGCCCTTCTTTGAGAAATTTTATGATCTCAGCTACTGCTTTATGCTCGTTGTGCTGATGGTGTGCGAACACCCTTTTCTCGATTCCGAAGTGTTTTAATAGCGGGGCACTGGTACGCGTATCTTCCGCTAAAATAAGGTCGACCTCTTTTAGTATGCGGATAGCACGGAAAGTCATATCCTCCAGATTGCCAATAGGGGTGGGTACTAAATATAACATAGTCAAAGGTAAGATTTTTTTACCTTGGATTTTTGTTAAGAAAGTTGTTTTTGATTGAGATTGTTGGCGAGGAAATGCCAATAGGAATCGCGTTTTTTACGCTTAATCTTCGAAGTTCACGAAGTCATCACCGTCGTAAGAAAGCTCCTGGAGCTCTGTGTACGTTTCAAATTCAAATAGTTCTAAATCTTTAATCATATTCTTTTTATTTATTAATACAATGATCGTCTTTATGTGTAAACTCCGTATTATTCATACATGAATTTTTTGTTAAATAAATCACTATAATCGTAAATATATAAAATAAAGATAAAATATGCAAGGTTTTGGTGTGATTATTTTATTTTTGACGGCATTTTGTTGCTGTTTTTACTAAAATACGGTATTTCAATTTCACTTCTTATCTTTGTACCTCATAATATTTATTCATTATATGTTACAGTTAAATTATATCCGGGAAAATCGGGATGCAGTAATCGAACGATTAGCTGTAAAGAATTTTAAAGATGTCGAAATCGTTGATGCCTTAATTCAGCTCGATGAGTCGCGTCGTAAAATTCAGAACGAATCTGATGCGATTGCGGCGGAAGCAAATGCTGCGGCAAAGCAGATTGGAGACTTAATGCGTCAAGGCAAGAAAGAAGAAGCTGAAGTCGTAAAGTCGCAGTCCTCCGGATATAAGGAACAAGTAAAACAATTGACAGACAAATTAGCGGAAGTAGAATTAGCTTTGCATAATAAATTGGTGCTTTTGCCTAATTTACCTCATATATCCGTGCCTGTTGGTTTTTCTGCGGATGATAATGAGGTTGTGCTGGAGCACGGTGAAATTCCAACCCTGTCAGAAGGAGCCCTGCAGCATTGGGACTTGCTTACGAAGTATGATATTGTTGATTTGGAGTTAGGCGTGAAAGTTACAGGTGCTGGTTTTCCGGTTTATAAAGGAAAAGGTGCGCGTCTGCAACGTGCTTTAATTAATTTTTTCTTGGATCAAGCTGCTGAGGCGGGATATGCAGAGGTACAGGTGCCTATTATGGTGAATGAAGCTTCAGCTTTTGCTACAGGCCAGCTACCAGACAAGGAGGGGCAGATGTATTATGTTACCGAGGATGATCTTTATTTGATTCCTACTGCGGAGGTTCCTGTCACTAATATGTATCGTGATGTGATCGTGAAAGAAGAACAGTTTCCGATTAAACATTGTGCTTACACGCCTTGTTTCCGTCGTGAGGCGGGTTCTTACGGTGCGCATGTACGTGGGTTGAACCGATTACATCAATTTGATAAAGTAGAGGCAGTTCAGATCGTTCACCCAGAAAAGTCTTATGCGGTGTTGGAAGAAATGAGCAGCTATGTTCAAGGGTTGTTGCAAAAATTAGGGTTACCTTACCGCGTATTGCGTTTGTGTGGTGGGGATATGGGATTTGCATCTTCACTGACATACGATATGGAAGTGTATAGCTCTGCGCAGGAACGTTGGTTAGAAGTTTCTTCTGTTTCTAATTTTGAAACCTACCAGTCTAATCGTTTAAAGGTTCGCTTTAAAAATGAGGAAGGTAAGATGCAGTTGGCACATACATTAAATGGATCTGCTTTGGCATTACCCCGTATTGTGGCTTCTATTTTGGAAAATAATCAAACAGAAAAGGGAATTCGTATTCCTGCAGTTTTGGTTCCTTACACCGGATTCGAATATATCGATTAAGCGGGATTTTCCGTTCATATTGCGAAAGCGGAGTGGCCTTTGGGCGACTCCGCTTTTTTTATAAGTGCCTGACAGGTCGTTGTTTTTGTGTTTTCTGTTTGGCGACGCTAAACCTTTGCACTCTTTTGATAGTCCTACTATCAAATTGCAAAACCACTGGTGTATGGTGACAGACAATAGGGGATGCAGAAAAATAAAAAGTGTAAATATTGGGCATATGAAAAGTAGAAAGACATCCGCATTTATTGTCGCGTTAGTAGCCATTTTACTAGGGTTTTTGGCGCCTAAGCATGGAGTAGCACAGCCTTTTGAGCGCGTTTCCTTTGACTTGTTTTACGATGAGCTTTCTCCGTACGGTTATTGGGAGCAGGATCCACAGTACGGTGATATTTGGTTTCCTCGTACTAATCGTGATTTTCGTCCGTATGGTACGAATGGTTATTGGGTGATGACGGAATATGGTAATACATGGGTTTCTAATTACGATTGGGGTTGGGCACCATTTCATTACGGCCGTTGGGTATATACCCGATACAATGGTTGGGGTTGGATTCCCGGATACGAGTGGGGACCTGCTTGGGTAGATTGGCGCACAGGTGGCGGTTACTACGGATGGGCACCAATGGGACCTTCTTTGCATGTATCGGTATCGGTTGGTTTGCCTATTGACTTGTGGATCTTTATGCCTTCGAGACGTATCTATGAACGGAATATGCCCCGCTATTGGAGCTATGGGCATAGAAATGTGTATAACAGAACTACGATAATTAATAACACGTATATTGTAAATAATCATCATTACTATGGCGGGCCTAGCCACCGCGATGTTGAACGTAGCATAGGACGTCGTGTAGATGTGCGTACAGTTCGATCGTCGAATTCGCGGACAGGTACACGGGTAGATGACCGTTCGGTTTCGATTTATAGACCGGATCGTAGTGCTACACGGGGTACATCTTCTTCACGCGGAGATGACCGTACATCGACACGTGATAACAGGATCGATAACT
Source organism: Sphingobacterium psychroaquaticum (assembly GCF_900177625.1). Taxonomy (GTDB): domain Bacteria; phylum Bacteroidota; class Bacteroidia; order Sphingobacteriales; family Sphingobacteriaceae; genus Sphingobacterium; species Sphingobacterium psychroaquaticum. Next base: position 277,022 of record NZ_FXAU01000002.1, on the reverse strand, counting down.
CTTCGCGTGTAGGAACGCGTACGGGAACAAGTTCACGCGGTGATGGTCGTGAAGGAACGGTGTCTCGCGAATCGGGACGTAGCGGAAGTACGGTAGGTACACGAGAGTCTTCTCGCGGTAATTCTTCCATATCAAGAACGGAAGGCGGTCGTTCGGACCGTAGTAACACAAACGTTGAACGTCGAACTACGCCGGAGCGTGGAACAAGCACCGATATGCGATCTGGTTCTACCCCTAACAATTCCGGTAGAGCGTCATCTGGCCGGGAAGCAATGCCATCCAATCGGGAAGCTACACCGAGACAACAACCTAGTCGGGAACAACCTACTAGGGAGCGTTCTAGTCGTGGGGAGGGGGCTCCTTCTAGACAATCAACGGGTAGTAGTGAACGTGTTTTCCAAGCGAGCCAACGGAGTACAAGCGCACCTGCTGTGGAGCGTAGTACAAGCTCTAGAGGGCAGTCTGAAGGTCGCTCTGCCAGTAGAGGAGAGCGTTCTGGCGAACGAGGAAGTAGATAAAGGTTTACTGTAAAAAAAATGCGCCCCTGTGTGTCGCCTGCTACTAGGCGACACACAGGGGCTTTTCTTTTATTTAGGTTTTTTGTACAACTTGATACTGAGTGTTTTTAGGATTATTACTTGTTTTGCCCTAACAATTTCATAACTTCATCTGTTATTTTTAGGAATAAAGGTATAAAGATGGCAAAACTAACGTCTATTTTAGATAATGATTTCTATAAGTTTACCATGCAGTATGCAGTGGTTAAATTATTTCCGAAGGCTCGTGCCCGGTATGCATTTATAAATCGGGGAAAACACAAGTTTCCCCCTGGTTTTGATCATAAATTAAAGGAGGCGATTGCCGAGATGGCGGGTTTGAAATTATCGAAACAAGAGAAGGTTTTCTTTGCCGCTAAGTGTCCCTATATAGATCCTACTTACTTTGATTTTCTAGAAGGCTATCGGTACGACCCGGAGGAGGTTCATATTGTTCAAGAAGGGGAAGACCTAACGGTACGTATCGAAGGCTATTGGTATCGTACGATTTTATGGGAAGTGCCTATCATGTCTTTGATCTGTGAGCTTTTTTATGAATTTACTGAACAAGAACGGATTGATGATGATGCGGTACGACAGATTGTGCAAGATAAAATGGTAAAGTACGACAAACTGAATATTACCATCGCCGATTTTGGTACGCGTCGTCGTCATTCCTACGCGGTGCACGATTTGGTTATTGAAACCCTAAAGGCAAATCTTTCGAAAACATTTATTGGGACGAGCAATGTACACTTTGCGATGAAATACCAAACCACGCCTATTGGCACGCATGCACATGAATGGTTTATGTTTCATGCGGCTAAGTATGGGTACAAAATGGCAAACCTTCTGGGTTTGGAACATTGGTCTGACGTGTATCGTGGGGACCTTGGTATTGCACTTTCGGATACCTATACGACAGCGGTGTTTTTTAAGCAGTTCGATAAGAAGCTCACCAAGCTTTTTGACGGTGTTCGACATGATAGTGGTGATCCTGTTGAGTTTGCCCAATTAACGATTGATCACTACAAAAGTAAGGGGATTGACCCGAGATCGAAGGAGATTATTTTTTCTGACGGATTAGATTACGATAAAGTAGAAACCATTGTTCGGTTCTGCGAAGGTAAGATTGGTCATTCCTTTGGTATCGGTACCGACTTTACGAATGATGTGGGTTTACCACGTATGAATATCGTGCTAAAGATGGTGGAGGCTAAGCCTGAAGATAGTGCTTGGACGCCTGTAATTAAACTATCGGATGAACCCAATAAACATACCGGTGAACAGGATGAGATAACGATTGCAAAAAAGATTCTTAATATAAACGATTAATGGAGAGAGATGTGTATGGCGAAGCGCTGTACGATTATTTAGCGCTCGGTGAGCTGGGTGAGCCCTTGCTTTTACATAGTAGCTATGGGGATATTGAAGAGATGCCTGTTGAGGTTTTTTACCGTGATGCCGATGATTTTCCTGAATTAGAGCATATTGCATTGGCACTGTGCGATGGTAAGGTGTTGGATGTCGGTGCTGGTGTTGGTAGTCACGCACTCTTTTTACAAGAAAAGGGATTTGATGTAACGGCTTTAGAGATATCTGCGACGGCATGCGATATTATGGCAAAACGGGGGGTGCAGCATTTGCTTCACGAAGACTTCTTTGAACTAAAAGAACAACGGTACGATACGTTACTCTTTTTGATGAATGGGATAGGTTTGGCCGGATCCGTAGAAGGCTTTAGAGATCTACTGCGGTACAGTAAAAATTTATTAACGGAAAGAGGCCAGTTGATTTTCGATTCTTCCGATATATCGTATCTCTATGAAGAGTACCGTATTGCTAAACCTAGCCATTACCTGGGGCAGATAAAATATCAATATGAGTATAAAGGGCATAAGGGGAAACCATTTGATTGGCTTTATATTGATCAAACGGAGTTGATACGTATTGCTCGGGAGGAGAATTGGGTGGTACAGATTCTCTTTGAGGATGAGAATGATCAGTATTTGGTACGTATGGAACCGAGAAAACCGGTTAACGACTAGTCGTTAACCGTAAGTTCTCCTCGAATATCTTTTTCAATCCAATAGGCCACAGATGCTTGGTCTTCGAAGTGGCCTTGTAAGTACATCAGTTTGGTTACAGCGGCCTCAAAAGTCATATCGTATCCATTCAATACGCCGAGTACCTTTAGTCCTTGGGAAGTCTCGTAGCGCCCCAGCTCTACAGATCCAACTTTGCATTGGGAGATATCTAGAATGTTTTTTCCGTTACGGATTGCTTCACCGATAAGGTTTAGGAACCACTCGTCGGTCATCGTATTTCCGGAGCCGAATGTTTCCATAATGATACTTCGTGCATTAGAATTCAAGATTGCTTTGATCGTCTCGGGGTCTATGCCAGGGAAGAGTTTAAGCACGGCCACTTTGTTGTCTATTTTGGTGTGCATAATAAACTCTTTATCTGTATTGTCCAAAAGGGCTTCGCGGTTGTAGTTTATATAGATTCCTGCTTCTGCCAAAACCGGATAATTTGGTGAACGAAAGGCTTCAAATTTGGCTGAATTGTATTTAAAAGAGCGGTTGCCTCGGAATAACTTATTATCAAAAAGGACACATACCTCTTGAATAATAGATTTACCATTTTCTTTGGCAGATGCTATTTCTAATGCGGTCATAATATTCTCCCGGGCATCTGTTCGTATTTCTCCGATTGGAAGTTGTGACCCTGATAGGATGACGGGTTTTTGTAGTCCTTCCAACATAAAGCTGAGGATCGAAGCGGAAAAGGACATAGTATCTGAACCATGTAGAATTACAAAACCATCGTAATGGTCATAGTTATCTTTGATAATTTGTGCCATTTCTACCCATATCGAAGGCTTCATGTTTGAGGAGTCGATGATTGGGTTGAAGGAATGTACGGTAAGTTTGTAATTAAGGCGAGCTAGGTCTGGCAAATTACGTGCGATCAGCTCGAAGTCAAAAGGTACAAATGTGCCTGTTTCGGGATCCTGAACCATCCCGATCGTACCTCCTGTGTAAACAATAAATATATTCTGCATCGTTTGTTGTTAAATTCCAAAAATACGTTTCGCATTTTCGGTGGTAATTGTAGCTAGGGTCTCGATCGTTACTTCCTGTAGATCGGCGACTTTCTCGGCTACATGGTATAGGTAGCTGCTTTCGTTTTCTTTTCCTCGAAATGGGGTAGGTGCCAGGTAAGGTGCATCTGTTTCCAAAACGATATGTTTTAAATCAACTTGTTTAACTACTTGATCCAAGCCTGAATTTTTGTATGTCACTACGCCTCCGATACCGAGTGCAAATCCCAGGTCAATTGCCTGTTTAGCCTGCTCCAGCGTTCCTGTAAAGCAATGGAGGATGCCGAAGAGTTTGTCATCTTTCAGTTCTTCGAGTAAGACGAACAATTCATCAAATGCTGCTCTACAATGTATGTCTATGGGTAAGTTCAATGACTTGGCCCATGCTACTTGTGTCCGAAAGGCATCTTTTTGTATTTCGAGTGTTGTCTTGTCCCAATATAGATCTAAACCAATTTCACCAATCGCATATATTTTATGTTCTGCAATAGCTTTTTCTATGTTAGCCAATTCTTCCTTGTAATTTTCTTTTACGGAGCAAGGGTGTAGGCCGAGCATGGGGAAACAATGTGTTGGATATGCATGAACGGTATCCATTACCAAGGGTATTGACTCCGTATCGACATTTGGGAGGAACAGTTTCTGGATGTTCCGATCAAAGCAACGGTCCATCTGTTCCTTTAGCTTTTCTGTGCCGGCATGGTAGTAGATGTGCGTATGTGTGTCGGTAAGTATGTAGGGTTTAGAATGCATATATGCTTGATAATCGGCCTAAATTTAGGCTTTTCGTATTAGACGACCTAATAGAACATAAAAAAACGCAAGATTTTTAAAAATCTTGCGTTTTCCTTGCTATTTTTTCAGCGATGTTATTTTTTTGTTGCTGCTGAATCTACTGGTAAAGTTGCTGCTGGAGCATCCCCTTTTGGACCAGGAATGATATTCACAACCTCTACTTCGAATACCAAAGGAGCATATGGAGGGATTGTACCACCACCACGCTCGCCGTATCCTAAGTTCGAAGGAACTAAGAATGTAGCTTTTGCACCTTTGTTCAATAACTGCATACCTTCAGTCCATCCTTGGATAACCGGATCGTGACCTACGCGGAAACGAATAGGCTCGTATTGTTTCATCGGATTGAATGTTTTTTCTTTCTTCGCAGTCTCTGCACTGTTTGTGTCGAATACTTTACCGTTTACTAATTTTCCAGTGTAGTTTACAACAACTGTATCACCCACTACAACTTTATCACCTTTACCTTCTTGGCTGATGATGTACTGTAAACCAGAAGCAGATTTTTTAGGTTCTAATTTTTTGTCGGCAACGTATTTTGCTAATTTACCTTCTTCGGCTTTTTTCAATCCTTCGATTTCGCCTTTAAAGTAAGTGTCGATTTGTGCATAAAGTGCCGAGTCTGTTAGGTTGCCTTTTTTGAAGTGCTTTCTAACTTTAACAGTGAATGTAACAAATTTATCTGCAAATTCAGGTTTTGGTTGACCTGTTTTTGCGGCCATTGTATCCAAGTTTAAACGGAAAACAGCGCTATCGCCTTCACCTAAGAATTTAAACATAGAGTTATAATCTCCCGCGTATAAGCCAGGGATTGAATCTGGTGCTATGTTGATAATTTGTGGTAAACCAATATCGTACGTACTTTGTAGCAACGAATCTTTACGGTCTGACGTTACTGTCATATCTACCGATAATAAATCACCTGCTTTTGCTTTTTCAGCACCTTCATCCTTCACGATCTTGTATTCAAGACCACCATCTCCCTTTTTGAAATTCTGACAAGCTGCCGTCGCTAATAGGGTAACAGCTGCCGATAGGAATAAAATTGATTTCTTCATTTTTTTGATATAATCACTAAGTTACTTTGTTAATATTTCTTTGTATTCTGGTAATATAGATTTGAACCGCTCTACAACAGCTTCGAGCTCTTCTGTTGAGCTACCACCTGATGCGTTGAGATGTCCTCCTCCGTTAAAATATTTCTTACAAATCTCATTGCAAGGGATTTCCCCTATCGAGCGCAAAGATAATTTAATTAATTCAGTTCTGTCAATAAATAAACCGGCCAAACGAATTCCTTTAATCGATAAAGCATAATTCACTAAACCTTCCGTGTCTCCGGTTGTAACCTGGAATTTTGCTAAATCTTCTTTGGTAATCGCAAAAAGAGCCGTGTTGTATTCGGGGATAACCTCTAAACAGTTTAAAAGACTATATCCTAAGAATTTCAACCGGTTTTCGGTGGAACTATTATATACTTTTTCGTGGATCTCCCAGTTTTTTGCCCCAGCATCAATAAGATGAGCTAGGATATGGTGTACGGCAGCGGTTGTGGATCGAAAGCGAAAAGATCCCGTATCTGTCATAATACCTGCATATAAACAGGTTGCAATATCTGCTGTTATGCCTTCACAATCGTTGTTTACTTCGGCAATAAAGGTGTAGATTAACTGGGCTGTTGCTGCGGCATTGGAGTCCCAATAGGTTAATTGTGCGAAATCTTCGGGGTCTAAATGGTGGTCAACCATCCACTTTTGTCCTTTGGCTTCGCGAATAAGAGGCTCCAAAATATTTGTCCGGCTCAACGCACTGTAGTCCAGGCAGAAGATGATATCCGCAGATTCAACTAATTTAGTTGTCCGTTCCACCTCTTGGGGGTAAATAATTACATTGTCCCGTCCAGGCATCCAATCCAAGAAGGATGGGAAGTCGGATGATAGAACCACCTCAACGTGATGTCCTTTGGCCTGCAACCAATGGTATAGTCCAAGTGATGAACCCAACGCATCGCCATCAGGCTTGTGATGTGTTGTGATGATAATGTTTTGCGGTGTGGCTAGTAATTGTAAATTATTTTCTCCTGTAAGCATAAATAGTATAAGACTGCAAACCTACTACAATTTTGTTGTTTATTGAAATTTTTTACTTGAGAGTATGTATTTCTAGGCGCAGTTTTTTTTAGTTTTTGAAAGCGTATAACTTCTTGTCTCTCCGTATACATAGCAGGTAGTTTCCACTGTTGTAATCGATCTTGCCGTAGTAGAAATTAGGAAGAGCCTCGATCGGAAAACCATTTACGACAGCCCCTTTTTCGTCGAATAGATAAATTAAGCTATTCGCGCGTTCTGCGACACCAATAAAGACACTGTTCGCGTCGTTTCGGAAAAATTGAGGCCTATCTGTTACTTCTTGCGTAAAGTTGAATCCGAATATTTTACTCGTGTCCCTTACGCTGTATGTGGCCAGCTCTTTCTTATTTAAACTAACCATCAACGGGTTGTTCCGGTTCACGGTACTTTCAAAGGCTAAGCGTGTTTTGCTATCCCAGTTGGATATCTTTCTTCTTGTTGGTTTGTTCACAAAGTCCAGGGTATACAGGTAACCATCGGTGTCGACCGTATATAGTACAGATTTGTTGTCGCTGTTCGGGGCTACAGTAATAGGATTCTTAAAGGTCGTACTGTATAGAATTTCTTCCTTGAGAAGTTTTCCATGGTCATCATACTGGTAAAAATGCCCGTTATCTGTTCCAACATAGACATGACCTTCTTGTATTTTTATATCAAAGTGGATTTGTCCGTCTATTGTTTTATTCTTCCAACTTTCGACTTCTTTGCCCTGAATATCATATACGAGCATTCGGCGTCCCGCGGGTATGAATATCAATTGTTCGTTGTTTATTTGGGCAATCGTTGGCGTTGCTGTTGGCGTTGCTGGCAGTGAAATGGAGAAACCAGGCAAAGGTTTGCCGGATGTGTCAAAGCGATAAAGTCTGTCTTTATCGGTGAGAAGGATAATGGAGCGATCGTCTAGTTGTTGTGCTTCACCGACCACTCTGCCGGAGAATACGGTTGACCACAGTTTTTTTCCTGCGGGATGTATACCATGAATCGTATGGTCTTGTTCTTGTACTACAATAAACTGACTGGTGTCCGAATGTTGGAAGACCCAGGGCTGCGTAATCGGTCGGTTTTCAAATTCGTATGTCCATTCCGGGGTGGCTCCCAGGGCAGCTTTGCTTTTGAAAATACCGTATATGCTTGATAAGAAACGACCATTGTTTCCCGAAATCTGGAACGACCAAGAGAAGAAATCTTGGTATCCATAGTTGTCTTTATTGGTGAATGTTTTCTGATAGGCTGGTTTCAACAATCTCTGAATTAACGAAGAGGATGTCCTCATGCGTAAGAAGTAGGTTATATTAGCTTCGTTACCTTGTATTTTTTCAAAGTTCTTAAACCCTAATGTGCCTACCAATAGGTTTGCGCGTCGCCAATCTTTTTGGTATTCCTGTAAAGTTTGTAAGCTATTTGCTAACACCAATACATCACCTATTTGTGTGAAATATGGCCGAGGGAAGGCTTTTGCGGGATCACCCAATAGGCTGTATAGAATATTTGATTGGTCAAACCGTTGTATGGAATCTGTTACTGCTGAGGCTAGTCGTGCCAATCGTGACGTAATGGTCGATTTGTTTTTTAGTCTTATAAAGAGAAGTTCTGCTTGGTTACTTTGCTCCACAACAGCGAATTCACTGCCCAGTATGGCACCGATGTCTGTTCCAATATGAATCCCTTTTTGTTTTTGAATATTTTCTTGCAAGGTGTTGACCGTCTTGAGTTCGTTCCTTTTTTCAAAAAGTTGGCGTAGGTCTTCTTTGAATCGATCATTATTGCTGATGGAGAACGATAAATAGGAGGCCGTATTGTCGGGGAAGTAATTGTATAAACTTTGTGTTGTTTTTGTTTGGTAACTGAACAATTCGATGTAGTTTTCTTTTTTGTGTTCCGTTTCACTCTCACCACTGAGAATGAGCGCATCGTTTTTAAAATTGAGATTCCATGCGGATTGTCCACCAAGATTATCGAAAAGGGCTATTGTCTTACCGTACTTGGAACGAAGTATATGCGACCCCATATTCTTTACCTGATCATGAATAAAATAGACGCTTAATGGCGCTTTTCTACTGTTGTTATCTACAAAATAATTGATATGGGCTTTATCTAGTTTAGGCTTGTTGTTATCCAGAACCAGGAGTATGAGTTCTTTCGATGGTGAGGCAAAGAAAATATCTTTTACATAGGTAACATATAATAGAGAGTCTTTAGCACCATAGTCCATACTAAAAAGGGTGTGACCCAAGGTATCTTGTTTGTTGACTTTAAAGCTTTTTTCTAAACTGGTGAGTAGAGCCGGAAGATCAACATCTTTAATTTTATCCACTGTAGGAATTGTGATCAAGGTGCTAATTTTATCTTTTTCGGGGTGGAAAGAGACGTATATTTCCGTTGCCTCCACATAGGGTTGCAATGCAGTGCTTCGTAGTAGTTTGGATTTTAGTAGTTGCAGTTGTTTTGTTTCTTGCTTTCCGAGGATGGCTTCAAATATTTCAAAATCCTTGAAAATATTATCGGTAGTTGGATCATTTTGAAAAGCAGTAATCAAAAAAGTCTCCTCTGGCAAGAAGGTAAGGGGTTTTACGGTTTCCTTTTTCTCGCTATTTAATCCTGAAAAATAGTATATCGAAGCACCTATTACGGCAATAAACAGTAAAACGGTGACAATTATGGTGTTTCTCATTACGCACAAATCTGTATCAAAACCAAAAGTAAACAATATCCTTAATGCCTTTGCTTATGTATCATAAAAATCATAAACATTCAGGTAATGTGTGTTTTCGGTTTAGGTTTTGATGGTGAATAAAACAAAAATAGTAAAATATCACTTAATTATATAGTTGTCATGTGCCGTTTTGGTGCCTCCTTTAAGGGCGTCCAATAAGGGGGCTAAATAGTGATTCTCGCCACAAAAAAGACAAAAATCGTGTTTTTATGGAGTATATTTTATACATTTATAAGCGTAATTAAGTTTGAGCAATTAATCCCTTTTATGAATAAACAGATTATATTAATGGCGTCGTTGTTTGGCGTATTTGCCGTGATATTAGGTGCCTTTGGAGCACATGGTTTGGAAGGTAAAGTTGATGAGTACCACTTGGGGACGTGGAAAACAGCAAACCAGTATCACTTTTATCATACGCTTGCTCTTTTGTTTTTATCTACTTTTTCGCGGGCAAAAAATGCTTCTATCCGGGTTTCTTTTTGGGCATTTACGGTAGGTATTATTTTGTTTTCGGGCTCCTTATATCTCTTAAGTGTGCGAGATTTAATAGGCTTAGAGGGGTTTAAATTTTTGGGTCCAGTGACCCCGATCGGTGGATTGTTTTTCATTGTCGGTTGGATTGGGTTATTTATCGCCGCCTTGAGAAATCGTTCCTAAGGCACGTAAAGAATAAATGGAAAGCCACGCTGCTCGCAGCGTGGCTTTTGTTGTTTTTAGGACATTGTAATATTTTTGTAGCATAGTGTTGGTCTTTCGAAAATTCGCGAAACAATGCTATCTTACAGTGTGATACGAAAAAGTACGTGAGCCTTTTACCAGCTAATCAATAACTAAACCGAATGAATAGAAAAGATTTTATTAAAGCATCTGCTATATTAGCAGCTTCTACTGTTTACCTGAAGTCGTTTGCTCATCCTCTTACCTCCTTTAATCAACAGATTCGCGTCGCTCTTATTGGCGCTAATGGTATGGGATGGTCTAATTTAAATGCCTTGTTAAAAACGAATCGAGCAGTTTGTACTGTATTGTGCGATATCGATGAGAATGTGTTACAAAAACGTGCCAATGAGCTCAAAGAGCGTGGTATCGAGGTGAAGACTTGTGTGGATTATAAAGATGTGCTTCGTGATAGTAATGTGGATGCCGTTATTATTGCTACGCCTGATCATTGGCATTGTCTGCAGTTTGTTGATGCCGTGAAGGCCGGAAAGCATGTCTATGTAGAAAAACCAATTGGGAACTCTATCCGCGAGTGTGAGGTTATGCTAGCTACGGAAAAGAAGGGGAATGTTATTGTACAGGTTGGGCAATGGCAACGTAGCCAGCAGCACTTTCAGGATGCGTTAGACTATGTTCACTCAGGTAAGCTCGGGAATATACGACTTGTGAAAGCGTGGTCCTATGTTGGGTGGAAAAAGAATATTGTAAAGAAACCGGACACCGCTGTGCCCGCTGGTGTGCATTATGATAGATGGCTGGGCCCAGCACAAAAAAGAGCTTTTAATCCCAATCGTTTTCACTTTGAATTTCGTTGGTTCTGGGATTATGCCGGGGGATTGATGACAGACTGGGGGGTGCATATGTTGGACTATGCGTTGATGGGGATGAAGGCGACTACTCCCAAATCGATTATGGCTACCGGTGGTAATTTTGCGGATCCTAATGGTGCTGCTGAAACACCTGATACATTGACTGCTGTTTATGAATTTGATAATTTTTATATCCAATGGGAGCATGCATTGGGGATGGATCTAGGTCCTTATGACCGGACACATGGCGTTGCATTTATTGGGAATAACGGGACATTGATTGTGAATCGAAACGGTTGGGAAGTTATTCCGGAGAAAGATGGCGGGCCGGCTGTTCCGTTGCAGAAATCAAGTGATAATGGACTAGAAAAGCATATGGTTAATTTTGTAGATGCTATTGTTGCTAAAGATAAAGGGATGTTAAAAGCACCCTTAGAAGCGGGGGCTCATATCGCTATTTTTTCGCAGATGGGAAATGTGGCGTATCGGACGGGGCGAAAAATCTATTGGGATAAGGGTAAGCAGCGGTTTACCGATAGTGAGGCGAACAAATACCTGGCCGCACCGTACCACAACGGATATAAAATTCCGCACGAAAGCTAAATAAGATTTAAATCAAACTAATCACCTATAAAAACCACATTATTTTATGAAAATGAAAATGACCGCCTTTTGCTTGATGATGGTAAGCTTTTTTTCCACGTCTGGGCAGGAGGGAAATGTCGTTGGGCATAAGATAAAGACGAGATGGGGGGAGACCCTTGATCCACTACGTCCGCATCAAGAGTACCCACGGCCACAGCTTGAGCGAAAAGGCAATTGGAAAAATTTAAATGGAAAATGGCGATATACCGTTGTTGACCAAGATCAAAAAGAGATTCCAACACATTGGGATGGCGATATTGTTGTTCCTTTCGCGATCGAATCTGCGCTTTCTGGCGTGGGGAAAACCGTTGCTACCAACCAATCTTTATGGTATCAACGGGAAATATCCGTAGATAACAGCTTACGGAAAGGAAAAGTGTTGTTGCATTTTGGCGCTGTGGATTGGAGTTGTGATGTGTACGTGAATAAGCAGCATATCGGTCAACATGAGGGAGGTTTTGATCCTTTTAGTTTTGATATTACCGACGTGTTAAAAAAAGGAGAGCGGCAAGAGATTGTGGTGCGTGTTTGGGATCCGACAGACGACGGCCCTCAGCCTCGTGGGAAGCAAATTAGAAATCCACATGGTATCTGGTATACCCCTGTTACTGGTATTTGGCAGACCGTTTGGTTAGAAGGTGTGCCGACCAGTTATATTGCTAAAACAAAACAGACGCCAAATGTTGATGAATCCGCTTTGTTCTTTTCGGCGGATATTGCATCGGCTCGAGGGGATGAGGAGGTGGTTGTGGAGGCGTATGATGGTGCGACTAAAATTGGAGATTGGAAAACGAAGCATGGTGTAGAGACTAAGCTGTCGTTACCGGGTATTTCTTTGTGGAGCCCGGACCATCCTAAGCTTTACGATTTACGCGTGAAATTGATGCGAAGTGGGAAGGTTGTGGATGAGGTGAAGAGCTATTTCGCTATGCGGAAGATCAGTATGCAAAAAGATGATAAAGGGATTCAGCGCATGTTGTTGAACAATAAGTTTGTTTTCCATTACGGACCATTGGATCAGGGCTGGTGGCCGGACGGTTTACATACTGCTCCGTCGGACGAAGCATTGAAGTTTGATATCGAAAAGACGAAGGAGATGGGATTCAATATGATTCGCAAGCATATCAAAGTAGAACCTGCTCGCTGGTATCGTTACTGCGATAGCATTGGTATTTTGGTGTGGCAAGACATGCCTAGCGGGGATTTAGGCGGGAATGCATGGGATATGCATCCTGGAAAGATTTCCAGTGGCCAGCATGATAAAGATCGGAGTGCTGATTCTGAAAAGATGTATAGAAAGGAGTGGCGATCAATAATGGATGCTTTACACAATTTCCCAAGCATTGTTATTTGGGTTCCTTTTAATGAAGCGTGGGGGCAATTTAAGACGAAAGAAATTACAGATTGGACCATGAAGTATGATCCTTCCCGATTGGTCAATAGTGCTAGTGGAGGTAACTTTGCGTATGTGGGCCATATCCTTGATCTACATAATTACCCGGATGCTGCAATGCCTGATCCAGGGCTGTTTGGAAAGGATTTTGTCTTGGCGTTGGGCGAATTTGGAGGATTAGGTCTACCGGTAGAAGGACACACCTGGCAACAAAAAGATAACTGGGGTTATCAGTCTTTTAAAAATGGGGAGGAGCTTAAGAAAAGGTATGCGGGTTTGGTAAAAGACCTTCATAAGTTGATCCCACGTGGTCTATCGGCTGCTGTCTATACCCAGACTACCGATGTGGAGATTGAAACGAATGGATTGATGACGTATGATCGTAAAATTATTAAGATACCTGTTGACGAGTTGCATGAAATGCATCAGGTGTTGTATACCTATTAATACGTTTATGTTTTAGATTTTATAGGAGATACGTTACCATGAAAAGGTAACGTATCTTTTTATAGGTACCCACTATAGAGACCGAAAAACTTCCGTTATATTTGTTGGGTATGGTAGCATCATCTTTGTTTAGTGCCGGTCAGGAAACCTACTTCGTGGAAGTTATTTTGCCTTTGTATATCGCAAAGACCTATACGTATCGTGTTCCTGTGGAATGGAACGATCATGTGGCGGTAGGGAAGCGTGTTATTGTGCAATTTGGGCGCAATAAGATCTATGCTGCAGTTGTACATAAGGTTAGCCATGAGGCTCCTTTGGGCTATGAAGCAAAATATATCCTGAATGTAATCGATGATCAACCGATCCTCGATCCCACGCAATTGACTTTATGGGAATGGATGGCAGATTATTATTTGTGCTATCTGGGGGAGATTATGCAGGCCGCATTACCTGCGGCTATGAAAATGGCCAGTGAGACCAAAATTGTTGCTGCGGAAAATGAAGACCTGGATCGTTCTCTCCTTACCGATAAGGGATATATGATTATGGAGGCGTTGGATGTTGCTGGAGAATTAACGATTAACGATGTCGTTAAGTTATTGGGACAGAAAACAGTTTTTCCGCTATTAAAAACCTTGTTTGACGAAGGATACCTTTTGATTTCAGAGGAAATTAAGGATCGGTATAAGCCGAAAGTCAAGACGTTTCTTTCTTTGGATTCTCAATTTTCGGATGCGGAGGGGAAACGTATTTTGTTAGATTCCTTGAATAAAGCTCCTAAGCAGCAAGATGCGGTGTTGGCTTTGCTGCAGTTACAAAAGACGAAAGAAGATATTACTCGGCAAGATATTATGGAGGCGGCAGGTATTAGTGCCGGCGTGGTTGCTTCGTTAATTGAGAAGGGCGTATTTGTCCTTCAAGAAAAGATTGTTTCTCGCTTGGGTGGGGAAGATCTGGAGATTACGGCCGACTTTACATTGAATGAGAGGCAGGAGGCAGCATTGGCGAGCATTGAGGCTGACTTTCAAGCAAAGGATGTGGTTTTGCTCCATGGTGTTACCGCTTCAGGGAAAACCCAACTTTACATTCGATTAATCGAATCTGCGATTGCATCTGGAAAAAAAGTATTGTACCTGTTGCCGGAAATTGCACTAACTGCGCAAATTACGGAGCGGTTGCGTCTTCATTTTGGAGATAAGCTAGGAGTATACCATTCGAAGTTCAATGATAATGAACGTGCGGAGGTGTGGCGTAAGGTTCTAAATGGGGAGTATGAAGTTGTTATTGGTGCACGGTCATCTGTGTTTTTACCGTTCCAGGAGCTGGGATTGATTATTGTTGATGAGGAACATGAGAGTTCCTATAAACAATATGAACCAGCCCCACGTTACCATGCACGGGATACCGCGATTTATTTAGCTGGTATTCATAAAGCGAAGGTATTATTGGGATCGGCCACGCCATCGATCGAATCCTATTACAATGCAAAAGCAGGAAAATATGGTTTGGTGGAAATGAAGGAACGTTACGGTGCTTCTCAACTTCCAATCATCGAATTGGTGGATGTTGCGGAGGCCGGCCGCAAAGGACAAATGTTCAATTATTTTAGTGGTACTCTATTGCAAGGGATCACGGATGCACTCGGACGAAAGGAGCAGGTTATTCTTTTTCAGAACCGACGTGGACATACGCCTTTTGTGCAATGTAACACCTGTGGGTGGGTGGCAAAATGTGTGAACTGTGATGTGAGCTTAACGTATCATAAGTCGACCAATCACCTACATTGCCATTACTGTGGACATCATGAACCACCGATTCAGATTTGTCCGGGGTGTGGGATGGCACATATTGAAAGTAAAGGCTTTGGTACGGAGCGGATCGAGGAGGAGCTTGAGCTGCTGTTGCCTGAAGCGCGCATCGGTCGACTTGATATGGATTCGGCAAAGGGGAAGCATGGCTTTGATAAGATTATAACATCATTTGATGATCATGAGTTTGATATTCTGATCGGAACGCAAATGGTGGCCAAAGGATTAGATTTCGGTCGTGTTAGTCTTATTGGTATTATCAGTGCAGATGCGATGATTAATTTCCCAGACTTCCGCGCTTATGAACGGGCCTTTTCTTTGTTCTCTCAAGTGGCCGGAAGAGCGGGACGTCGGGATCAACAAGGAAAGGTGATTATTCAGACACATACGCCCAATCATCGGGTTTTAGAGCAAGTGCTGCACAATGATTATGAGGGGATGTTCATGACGGAGGTGAAGGAGCGAAAAAATTATCAATATCCACCGTTTTATCGTATCATTAAACTTGATGTGAAACATACAGACTTGCAGCTAACTCATGATGCTGCAGTGCGATTGGCGAGTTTGCTTCGCGGAAGTTTAGGCGCACGTGTTTTAGGTCCTGAGCCGCCTTTGATATCACGGGTAAGGAATTATTTTATTCAAACGATTACGTTAAAAATTGAACGTGGGCAGGTTAGCATCGTAAAAGTGAAGGAGCTGATCCGACAGGCGATCACCCATTTTGAGATTGATAAACAGAATAGATCCGTACGGATTTCAATTGATGTCGATCCGTACTAAGTACGGATCGTTTTTTTGGATTAATTTTCGATCGATTCCGCAAGGTCGACATCGACCCAAAGTCCGTCGTTCTTGATAATATCTATGAGTTCATCGAGCGCTTTTGTCGCGCCTACATTTCTTTTTACGACTTCCTTTCCACGGTATAAAGTAATCTTGTCTGGGCCTGCGCCAACATATCCATAATCGGCATCTGCCATTTCACCTGGGCCATTTACAATACAGCCCATAATGGCTATTTTTAGTCCTTTTAGATGGCTTGTGCGGCTTCGGATCATCTGTGTTGTCTCTTGCAGATCAAAAAGTGTACGGCCACAACTTGGGCACGATATATACTCGGTCTTTGAGATGCGTGAGCGTGTAGCTTGTAACACACCAAAGGAAATCGAAGCCAGGTGGTTTATTGATGTGGCAGGAGAGTCGATCCAAATACCGGAGCCTAGTCCATCGATTAACAAAGCACCTAAGTCAGTCGCTGCGTATAGCTGTAATTTGGAAATCGGTTCTTCCGGGTCCATGATGTCGCCTACAGGTCCTGAAAATTCAGCTGCGGGGTAGCTTCTTCGGATGATCACCGGTGTGTCGAGACCGATTGACTTTATATTATTAAAAAATTGACGCTGGTCTGCCATACCGTGGGTATGTGTTGTTTCGAGTAGGAAAACGACAGTCTTATCCAACGATAGATGTGCAAACTCATCTGTCAGGAGGTCGTCATTCGTGATTCGAACGAGGTTCAAGGAGGCGTCCTTATCGGTTGCGTCCAAAAAAGCAGTAATGGTGTATACCGGATGTTTATTCGCTTTGTCTTTTAGTGTCAACCATGTTGCATAATTGTACAAGACTTTCAGGTTTCCTGGTAAAGTGAACGATGGCAAGGCATCTCCTAAATACACAAAATCGACAGACTGATCGCCCATATGGTATTTGTCATTTAGGGCATCGTATCGATATCCTACGGCGGTCAAGATGAACGGGTCTTTAAGGTTTTCGCGAGAGATATCTACGATTACACGTGGAACCAAGGCTCCGCCCACAAATGTATTTACTTCGGCAGCTTGATAGGGTTCGGTCTTTGTGTTTCCTGATATATTAATGATTTCGCGCGTTGGCGCAGTGGATAATTGCTTGGCTCTGTTGCTGTACCTGTTGACTAGAGCAATGGCTACAGGGGCTTCTTTTTCTGGCTCTTCGGTAAGCGAAACACGCACCGTGTCCCCGAGACCGTCTTCCAATAAAGTGCCGATGCCGACTGCCGATTTTATCCGGCCATCTTCACCGTCTCCCGCTTCGGTGACTCCCAAGTGGAGCGGGTAGTTCATTTGTTCGGCTACCATTTTCTCCACCAGCAAACGGTACGCTTGTACCATCACTTGTGGGTTGGACGATTTCATTGAGACCGTAAGATTGTAGAAGTTGAGATCCTCACAGATACGCATAAACTCCAAGGCTGATTCTACCATCCCTTCTGGGGTATCGCCGTAGCGGCTCATAATGCGATCCGATAGGGATCCATGATTGGTGCCGATACGCATGGCTGTCCCGTATTCTTTACAGATACCGACTAATGGGGCAAACTTTTTATAGATACGTTCGAGCTCCCCCTGGTAAGCCATATCGGTATATTCCAGTTGGTCGAACTTCTTCTTGTCGGCATAATTTCCGGGATTGACACGTACTTTTTCGACGATCCGTGCTGCAACTTCGGCTGCATTCGGCGTAAAATGTATATCTGCTACTAGGGGCACATTATATCCTCGTAGACGAAGTTCTTTTTTTATGTTACCAAGATTTTCTGCTTCCTTGATACTTGGAGCCGTGATACGCACATATTCACAACCGGCATCAACCATCTTCATGGTTTGGGCTACGGATCCCATCGTATCCATGGTATCGACTGTTGTCATACTTTGGATACGGATTGGGTGATGTGCGCCCATTGGAACATCTCCAATGGTAACTTCTCTGGTTAAAAAGCGACTATATGTTGTTTTGGAGTTACAATATAACCCCGGCAGTGTGCTTGCGTTTTCTGTGTCCATCTCTACCTACAAAGTTAGGTATTTTCTACTTAGTAACGGTGAATCGAAAAGGTATTTGCTGCTCCATCAATCTGGATTTCATATTTGTTTGTAGCGGCATCAAAGTTTTGTGTCTGCGCGACTCCCTTTCCTTTGGTTTCTAATCCTTCGAAACTGTTGCTGGATAAGAAGGCTGAATATTTCACGCGTACCGCTGCATCCTTTGGAATATTGAAATCAATTGTGGATGCTCCTGTTGCGATTTCAATTGATGATACTCCCGATTGGGGCATGCCTAGCTTCAGGCTCATGGTACTTGCTCCGGTATTAATTTCCAGTGTTTTAACCCGTAGGGTCGAAAGGTCTCCGGCAATGGTTGCTGCGCCATAATTTAACTCCATGTTCCATAGTACATTGGAATTAAGTGTGATGTCTGTTGGACCAGCTTTCTTTTGTTTTTTTTCCATAGGTTTCACGTTGAGTTCTACCTTTGGCATGCTATCTGACACCGTTCCTTTTACGTATAGTCCCGAAGAGTTGTCTTTGTTGATTCCGTGAATGAGGTTATTTGAGGCTTCAGCTTTTAAGTTGAATGTGCCTGCTCCACCATTGAATTCCAGTTTTGCTTCTGTGGTGAGGCTGTCTAATGGTAAACTGACCTCACTAGCGAAGTGCTCATCACCATCCAGGTCGCTTATGTTTACGTTCCTGTTTGTAAATAATGCTTCCCGCCAATCGGAACTGCGGGAGGTAAGACCGACGAATAATATCCATCCCAAAAAGAGAACGTTCGCGCCAATCTTAATATAGGTGCCATATGTCTTATTCTGTACCATCAGATTTATTCCGATGATCACAATCAGGAGCGGCCAAAATTTTAGGGTAGCCCAGAAATTGAAGTCAATAACGTTTAAATTATGCAGCAGCAGAATCAATCCTATAAAGACAAACCAGATTCCCGAAGTTATTTTATTTTCCATACGTTCTAATTCTATGTAAACTTATATAATTTTGCTTTCATGTGCAATTTTTAATGGCGCACGGATAAGCGTTCCAAAAGCACCTTCACTTTGCTTTAATTCACCTTGTTTTCGGTTTGCAGCGCGTCACTTTGTATGATGCGAAAGTAAAATTTACGGTCGTTTTATCAAACCTCTTTTAGGCTACTTTGTTATTATAGTCGGTGAAATAAACCTTTGTATCGGTAAGTTTTCTTCCCCTAATGCGTATATTGCGATAGTATTAACAATAAATGAATAGCATTCTATGATATTCCACCACTTCGGTAAGTATGTACTCCTGCTACGGAGCGTTTTTAGAAGACCAGAGAAATGGAAAATTTATTTGAAAGAGATTTTTCATGAAATGAATGAAATAGGTATCGGTTCATTGGGGTTGATTTTGATTATTTCTACTTTTATCGGTGCCGTCATGACCTTGCAAATCGCGTTTCAGTTGGTTTCCGATTTGATTCCGTCGACTGTAATTGGGCAGATAAATCGAGATTCTAATATTTTAGAATTAGGCCCTACGATTTCGGCATTGGTTCTTATGGGAAAGGTCGGTTCTTCCATCTCTTCGCAGATCGGTTCTATGCGTGTGACAGAGCAGATTGATGCTTTAGAAATTATGGGTGTTAACGCGCCGGGTTACTTGATTTTACCTAAAATAGTTGCCGGCATTATCATGATGCCCGTACTCGTTATTATCGCTATATTTTGTGCTATTTGTGGAGGTTTGATCGGTGGGGCTATGTCGGGTGCCGTTGCACCGAATGACTATATTCAGGGTATTCAGGGTGGCTTTAATGGTTTTACCATTGTCGTTGCACTAGTGAAAGCGTTTATATTCGGTTTCATTATTACTTCGGTACCGGCGTACAAAGGGTTTTATGTGCGTGGGGGAGCGCTCGAAGTTGGGCAGGCAGGGACGCAAGCGGTGGTAATCGGTTGTATTGCTATTCTTGCTTGTGATTATATAATTACTGCATTGATGTTGTAAAGATGATTGAAATACAAAATATTCATAAGTCCTTTGGTGATAATCATGTCCTTAACGGGATTGATGCTACTTTTGAGCCGGGGAAAGTGAGTTTGATTATTGGAGGGTCAGGATCGGGAAAGAGTACCTTATTAAAGTGTATTGTTGGTTTGCATGAACCGGAGGAAGGCCATGTTTTCTTCGATGCACAGGAGTTTACGGTCATGAATGCCGATGAACGCGTATCTATTCGTCGAGAGATTGGTATGTTGTTTCAAAATTCGGCTCTTTTTGATTCTATGACGGTGGAACAGAATATTGTTTTTGCTTTAGATATGTTTACGGACATGAGTCGTAAAGAGAAGTTGGAGCGTGCAAATTTTTGCTTGGATCGGGTAAACTTAAAGGACACAAATAAGCTTTATCCTTCAGAGCTGTCTGGCGGAATGAAGAAGCGGGTGGGAATTGCTCGGGCGATTAGTATGAGTCCGAAGTACCTTTTTTGTGATGAACCTAACTCTGGACTTGATCCGGCAACAGCCATCCTTATTGATGAGCTGATTCAGGAACTTACCGAGGAGTATCAGTGTACAACTATTGTGGTTACGCACGATATGAATTCGGTAATGGGTATTGGAGATTACATTCTCTTTTTGTACAAAGGAATGAAGTTTTGGGAAGGTTCGAACAAAGATATGCTTCAATCAGACGTTCAGGAATTAAACGATTTTGTGTTTGCCAGTCCGTTGATGAAAGCCGCACGATCAACAATAAAATAAATGATGTATCTTTGCCCCAAATTTTAATACTTTGTCGACAACAACACAAATACAACTTCTTACACCACAACATTGGAAAGATTATGAATTAATCGACTGTGGTAATTTCGAAAAATTAGAACGTTTTGGTGATCTAATTTTGATTCGTCCGGAGCCACAGGCCGTTTGGCCGAAAACTTTAGGCGATGCCGAATGGAATAAACGTTACCACATTAAATTTAGGGGACGGTCGGCAACTTCTGGGGAGTGGATGAAGAAGAATCCACATACACCGGATCGTTGGCACATTACGTATAAAAATAAAGACGCTGCGATTAAATTTCGCTTAGGATTGACTTCGTTTAAACATGTTGGTATTTTTCCGGAGCAGGCTGTCAATTGGGACTATATCTCGGAATCTGTAAAGAGTTTCCAGACGGAGAAACCTAAAGTACTTAACCTTTTTGCGTATACGGGTGGAGCTTCATTAATGGCGAAGGCCGCTGGGGCAGATACAACGCATGTTGACTCGATCAAGCAGGTTGTAACCTGGGCCAATGAGAATCAGGAGATTTCGGATTTAGATAATATCCGTTGGGTTGTTGAAGATGCGTTGAAGTTTGTGAAACGCGAGCTGAAACGTGGGAATACGTATAATGGTATTATCTTGGACCCACCAGCCTATGGGCATGGTCCTAAAGGGGAGAAATGGAAACTCGAAGATCATATCATGGAAATGATGACGGATGTTGTGCAGTTGTTGGATCCGAAGGAGCACTTCTTGATTTTAAATACCTATTCGTTAGGTTTTTCTTCTGTAATTGTAGAGAATTTGATTAAAACTGCTTTTCCGGCGGTAGAGAATTTAGAAATTGGTGAATTGTATTTGCAAGCGACAGCAGGACCAAAATTACCTTTAGGGGTGTTTGGTAAGTTTCGCAAGTTTGCAAAATAGTACGCACCGACGCTAGTTTTTTAAATAATAAAAGCGCCCTGATTAGTAGGGCGCTTTTTTATTGGAAAGCATTAAAATTGATTGCGATTAAATAACAACAGGCCATAATGGATTTTGCACCAACAGGCGGCCTTTGCTTTTATTAATTTCATTTTGTGGCACCGGATACCAGTAGTATTCTTTGACCCATCGACGGTTTTCTATTTTTGTTCGTTGGAAGAAAGAGTCTGGATCTCCCAAAGGCTTTACCGTTGTTGTGGTATTACCATATTTTATTGCGACATTATCAAAACCATTCATATTCATCCCTGACATTCGTGTCATATCACCATCGACTCCGCCTTTATCGGGTTGATTTGTCTCTACGGGA
The DNA here is from genome assembly GCF_900177625.1 of Sphingobacterium psychroaquaticum. GTDB lineage: Bacteria > Bacteroidota > Bacteroidia > Sphingobacteriales > Sphingobacteriaceae > Sphingobacterium > Sphingobacterium psychroaquaticum. The sequence continues at coordinate 255,054 of NZ_FXAU01000002.1, read as the reverse complement.
TCACAGATCATCCAGCGGCGTAAATCAAACCAACGTTGGCCTTCTCCGAGTAATTCCACGTGACGTTCTTGTACAATAGCTTTGAATTGTGCCTCTTTATTGCCTATCACACCGGTCTTTGTTTGGTTCGCGTTCATTTGCGCGTAGCCTGGTATACCTGCTCGGATACGAATTTTGTCTATGTATTCAATAATTTTGGGATCATTTGGATTAATCTCGTTTAACACTTCTGCATAGTACAAGTAGAAATCTGCCAGTCGGAATAGGATGGATGGCCTAGACCATGAGGTGTACACGGTAAATGGTGATCCTGATGCGCCAGCAACTGCTATAGATGTCCTTCCTTGTGCAATTCTGCGATGCTTGAATTTGTACAACAGATATCCGGCTCTAGGCCAGTTTTCGCCTCCTGCAATTCCCGATGGTTTTCCTCGACCATACCATTGGTAGTACACGCCACTTGGATTATTATGTTCATTGGCATGAAGGTGCCAGCTTTTACCGTTGTATCCTACCGCAGCATAAAAACGGGGTTCTCTATCTGCATACATATTGTACACATTTTGATCTCCATTGTTGTTTACGTGCGTTGGGTTTTTTACGGTAATAAAGTTGTTTTCTTTATACCCTGAACCTGAATCGTAGATTGTTTTTCCATTGCTCATAAAAAAGGCATCTACCGTTTCTTGGGAGACTCCAATATTTGCAAAATTGGTCGGACTGGCGTATAGATCTACTGGATTTGAACGTCGTTCTTGCGCATTTGGATCACTGTAGTTGTTATATGCCGTCGCCCAAATAATTTCGTCATTGTATTTTTGGAATACCTGATAGACGGACTCATGTGGGTTGATCACTGTTCCTCCTGTGTTGTACTCCACATGTAATTTATGGCCTAAACCATGTGCATACGCTAGAAATTCTTCCAGACGTTGTTTTGCTGTTTGCCATTTCTCAGGATTGTAGTCTGGAAAGAGGCGTGCTCCATCTTTATTGGCAATGGATAAACTTTCCGTGAAACCTCCGTTAAAAAGCTTTGAGGCGGCATAAGTCCATAATTTGGCGCGCAAGGCATAAGCGGTTAAGAGTGTAGGGCGTACCATTTCCCCGGTGTTGTATGGGGTAACGGTGCTTTCGCTTTTGATGGTTGCCGGTAAATTTTTGGATGTAATAACGGCGGCCAAAAGACCGTCGATATAATTGATTACATCATCCATAGGTGCTCTTGCATAATCAATATTTTGGTTTTCCGCATCGGCAAGCTCGGTTATTAAAGGGACCGGGCCGTATAACTCCAATAACGTGAAATAGGCATAGGCAAGAAGAAAACGTGATTCATCTTTCATGCGATCTACTTCATCTTGCGGGAGTGCTGTGTTTCCGGTGCCCGAAATAGCTTTGGCCCGTTGTAAGAAGATGGTCGCTTGTCGGATATACTGGTATTGGGTTGCCCAGCGGTGGTGCCCCGCGCTTCCCGCGGTGTAACCGGAAACCATAATGTTTCGTGCAAAGTTACTGACCAACTCACCTGATATAGCTGACCATGGGTTACTCATAGCATCTGCGCTTGAGGCATTTTTGGAATACTCGATGATACAGTTAAACGTGTTTGCATGCCAACGTTTTGTATAATCTGCGTTCTCAAAGACCCCCTCTATCGTTAGGTTATCCGCTAATTCAGAGGATACGTCTAAGTATTTTTTACAGGATACGGACAAGGCCGTTGTGGCGACCACTGTACATAAAAGAATTTTATTGAAAATTTTCATCGTTTAAATCGTGTTAAAATGTTGCGTTCAAACCAAAAGTCCATGTCGAACTGATCGGGTAGCGTGACCCAGAGCGTGCTGTTACTTCAGGATCCCAGAACTTTACTTTGTCCCAGGTGTGTAAGTTTTCTCCTTGCAGATATAGGCGCACTGCATTTATATGCATCTTTTTCACCCAGTCAGACTTTACGGTATATCCCAATTCTATATTTTTCAAACGTATATAGGAGGCATCGCGATACCACCAGGTACTGGTGCGTGTATTGTTGCCATTGTTTGCGGTGCTAAGTCTTGGGAAAAGAACATCCTGATTGTATGGGTCTAGGTGTGTCCAGCGATTTGTTGCTTCTTCGCGAAGTGCAGCATCGGTAATGGAACGTTGGAAGGGGAAGAAATTCTCTGTTTTTCCTAAGAGATTGGTCGAAAACTGACCCGCTCCCTGGAAAAAGATGCCGGCTGTAAATCCTTTCCAGTCTGCTGTTAATCCGAATCCATAAACGATTCCCGGTGCACTTGCGGAAAAGTACCCGTTATTATACGTTTGATCGTAGTTGTCTATGATGCCGTCTCCATTGAGATCCAGGTATTTTATATCACCGGGAGCGACAGCAAAGCGTGGATCTGGAAGATCTGGTTTTAACTGGTAGGTTTCGCCCCCATTACCATTGCGTGTGATGATAAAATCATCTGGCGTATATAAGCCCTGAGATATATACATAAACGGTTGTCCTATACGCTGGCCGGTGTAAGATTGGTACGGGAACGATGGTGTAATTTCATCGTACTCCATAATTTTGTTTTTAGAGTAGGTGTAATTAACGCGTACACCCAAATTTACCTGATTGATTTTTTGTGTTCCTGTCACGTTAAAATCGAAGCCTCGGTTGTTCGTGCGGCCAAAATTCTGTACGGGATTAACGCGTAAACCAGCGGCCGTAGGTACGGTGTTACGGCGTATTAATATATCTTTCCGTTGATTGTAAAAAAAGTCGATCGTTGCGTCGATTCGGTTACCAAAGAGACCAATGTCGATCCCGGTATTAAATTTGTCCTCTTCTTCCCACTTCAAGGTCGGTGTGTAATAGTCATTTTCTATTATCCCCGCTCCGGGACTACCTGATCCTTGGCCACTGTTGCCTACACCTGCTCCCCCGGTCCAACTGTAATTATAGCCCGAACTTCCTTCATTAAGTTTCTCCCGATATGGAAAACGTGTTAGGTCAGCCGAAACGATATCGTTTCCAACGCGACCGTAAGAGACACGAAACTTTAGCTTACTAACGGTCTTTTCGATGGGCTCCCAGAATTTTTCGTTGCTTACCCACCAGGCTGCACCTACGGAAGGAAAAATTCCCCAACGGTTTCCTTCTGCAAAGTTTTCGCTACCTGTCATCCCCATACTGGCTTCCAAGAGATAGCGGTTGTCGAAACCATATGTTCCGCGAGCTACGAGACTTTGTTTACGAAAAGGAAGCATATCGAGGCCGTCCGTTCTATTTTGATATTGACGTTCTTTTTGATTGTATAATAGTAAACCTGTTACATCATGGAGGTTGATTGTTCGTTTATAATCGAGCGCGGTTTCCAGGTATATGTTTCGTTCTCCCGAACTTCCTGCAGATGCGGGGTTCGATAAAGCCGCTCCCCCTCGAATCTGACCAAAGATTAGGTTGCCATTGTCATCGCGGGAGTTCGCGTAGTAAGAGCGTGCTTCTTTCGTTCTGTTTGTTCGCCCCTGTGAAAGGTTGTCAAAGCCCACCGCACCTCGCCATGATAATCCTTTGGTCAGCACATCGAGCTGTTGCACGAGGTTAACCTTGGATTGTAACGTTACTTCTTGATTGCGGCTGTATCCCATATTGTTTAGCATATTGTATGGGTTTGCTCGTTCACCGGTTCCGACATTTCCTGCCGAATACATTGGGTGTTCGGAAAACGTACCATCGGAATACATCATCGGAAAAAGATAGCGGGGAGAGAGGGTAATAATGCTCCACAACTGGTCGGCGGTGGCGATTGGCGCATTTTGTTTTACAAAATAACCAGCAAGATCTACCGACATCTTTGTGGTATTGGTCAAGTCCATATCAATATTTGAGCGGAGGTTAAACCGTTCGTATTTTAGATTGGCGTTGTAGTTTTCGACGGTATTACTTTTGTATAAACCATCTTCGGTATAATAAGCGCCCGATGTAAAGAAGCGTACGCGATCACCTCCACCGCGGAAATTAACGGTGTATCGCGAAACATTTGTATTGGGTTTTAAAAGATCTAACCAATCGGTGTTCGGATAAAGATCGGGATCAATGTTCGTGCGATATTTTTCTAAGGTATTATCATCATAGGTTGGTAACCAGCCGGACGTCGGGTTTCCCTTTTCATTCCATGTAGCTTCATTGTATAGTTTTAATGTCTGGTAAGAGTCCAGTGATTTTGGCAAGCGTAATGGGGTACGAATCGCATGCTGTAGATCGGTCGATATCATCGTCTTTTGCGGCATTCCTCGTTTTGTTGTGACAATCACTACGCCGTTAGCCCCTTCGGCACCGAATACAGCTGTTGCCGCGGCATCCTTAAGTACCGAGAAACTTTCGATATCTTCAACTGGAATATTGCTCATATCGGCTTTGCTTCGTGGTATTCCATCGATGATAATGAGTGGGCTTGTTCCACCAGCAAAGGAGCTCATACCTCGTATCCAGAAGTTGGAGTCGTCGTATCCGGGCTCACCGGATGGTTGTATGGCGATAATACCCGGTAATTTGCCGGCTAATGAATTGGATAATCCGCGGCCTGTTACCGCGAGTTCTTTAGCAGAAATTGTACTGATGGAAGAAACGACACTTGTCTTTTTTTGCTGACCATACCCCACTACGACGACCTCGTCAAGATCTGCAGCGCTCTCTGTCAATCGGATATTGACGATATTTTCATTTGCTTTTAGGGGGCGTTCTTCTGTTTGGTAACCAATATAGGTGAATGTCAGGATATCCCCAGGGGATGCCTGTATGCTGTATTGCCCCGAGGAGCTGGTGTTGGTTTGGTGATTTGTCTGATTCTTGATGGATACGGTTACGCCTGTTACAGGGTTCCCTTTGGCATCGGTAACCAACCCCGATACTTTTACTTCCTGGGCAGATAAACCAAATGATATTCCCGAAAGCAAGAATAGAAATAGTAGTTTCCAAACGAGCGAATTTCGTGTAAACATTTTTTTTGCTGTTTTTTTTGTTTTCATAATTTCAGTTTACTGCTTGTTCCAGATAGTTTGATCTTCTTTTCGACACCTCATAATCCGAGGAGCTAACGGACGTGATTTTTTTAATTCTCATGATAGCGATAAGTTGGTTAGCAGGTTTTTTTGTTTTGTGATTTTAGAGGGAAGCACTTCCAAATGCATCCTTGTTGGGGCGTTATGTGTCGTTAAATACGATACAACTACCCGAGACTTCGTGTGTAATTGTTACATCATGATTAGATTTTGATTTATAAGTTTGGTTTTACTGGTTCGTTTGTTTCTGCATGGCCATGGTCGCGGAATACAATTGTAACAGGACAAATCTATTAGTAAAGGGCTCTAAATAATAGGGGGGGCATTCAAAAGTGAGATGTGTGGGACTGTTGTTTTTGCTTAATCGTCTTGTTATGAGTAATTTATGTTTTTGTGTGCTCGTTGAAAAAGTGGATGTAAGGGTTCTTTTTAAGTAAAAAATCGAAATTTACCAGGGCGTCATGAGGATGGATAAATACCCTCTTTTTATGGAATTGGTTATAAATTAACTACTTTTTCACTGCGATCTTTTATTTTTAACATGTTGTTTTTTAGTAGTTTATGGTTTTGTTCGGTAAGTGGAAATCTCATTTTTTAATCCTTTGGATTTTTTGAACTGTTTGAAAGAATAAATTTGTAATCAAGTGGGCTGCAAAAAAAATACTTGCCCGAGAATAGTATAATCTAAACCTTTTATGAGAATTCTAAATTTCTACAATCTATTGTGTTGTCACCTTATTGTACGCCCGTATCTAATCGGTCTTTCGATTCTATTCACCTTTTTATTGTCTATTTATCATCCGGTTTTTGCGGTTGATGGATTAGGTAAAGGAGAGGTGGAAGCTTATGTAACAACAAATACGAGATCGCATGAACTAAAACGAGTAACCTTTAAAGCAAACTCCTTAAGCAGTAGGACGACAATCCATCTTGATCGGAATACACGATTTCAGGAAATGGATGGCTTTGGTGCTGCAGTGACTGGATCGACATGTTATAATTTGTTAAAGATGGATAAGAAGTCGCGCACCCAGTTTTTGAGGGAGACTTTTGATCCTGTTGCAGGATATGGGCATAGTTATATTCGTATCGCTATCGGGTGTTCTGATTTCTCGCTCAGTGAATATACGTGTTGCGATGCAGAAGGGATCGAGAATTTTGCGTTGCAAGAGGAAGAGCTCCAATACGTGATACCTGTGCTAAAGGAAATTCTTGCCATCAACCCTACGATAAAAATCTTAGGCTCACCATGGACAAGTCCTCAATGGATGAAAGTCGATAACCTTACTGACCTAAACCCTTTCCATTCTTGGACGAGTGGCCACCTTAATCCCAAATATTATCAGGATTATGCGATCTATTTTGTGCGATGGATTGAAGCTTTTCAACAAGAAGGGATTGATATTTTTGCTATTACCCCACAGAATGAACCCTTAAATAGACGTAATTCGGCATCGCTATTTATGGGGTGGTTGGAGCAACGGGATTTTATAAAATCAGCATTAGGGCCTCAGTTAAAAAAGACAGGACTTCGTACGAAAATATTTGCCTTCGATCATAACTATAACTACGATAATATGGCGGACCAGCAAGGTTACCCTTTGCATATTTATGAAGATGATGCAGCGGCTCAGTATATAACAGGTGCAGCTTATCATAATTATGGCGGCAATAGACAGGAGCTTTTGCGGGTTCATGATCGTCGACCTGATAAGCAGCTTCTTTTTACGGAGACATCGATCGGAACATGGAACCATGGTCGAGATTTTGATAAACGCTTGATCGAGGATATGGAAGAGGTTGGTCTAGGAACGGTCAATAATTGGTGTGCGGGCGTGATGGTTTGGAATTTAATGCTGGATTCTGATCGTGGGCCATGGCGAGAAGGAGGTTGTAAAACCTGTTACGGGGCGGTTGATATCGATCGAAAAGATTATAAAACAATTACCAAAAACTCGCACTACTATGTTATTAGTCATCTTTCGGTGGTTGTTAAACCTGGAGCTGTACGGATCGGTAGTACTGGTATGGGGGACGAGGAGTTGGTGTATACGGGTTTTGAAAATAAGGACGGTTCGATTGCGCTCGTTTTGCTGAATAAAAGCAAGGAGGCTCGGACTATTTCGGTGGTTGATAAAGCAACGCGCTTTTCTTATACCGTACCGGCAAAATCTGTTGTTTCTTATTTATGGAAAGGTTAATTAAGATAGAAAGCGGATGCGTACTAAATATTGTGTGTTTATTTTGGTTTTTCTATGTGTCTCAACCGGTGTGGAAGCACAGTGGCTTTGGCAGAAAGAGAACATGGAAAGTATTAAACAAAAGAAAAAATCGCCGTTTTATGCTCCTGCGTACCGGGCATTAATTGTGCAAGCCGAGGAGGAGGTGCGGAAAGGTTCGTATTCCGTTGTATACAAGAAGGGTATAGCACCTAGTGGGGATAAGCATGACTACGTCAGCTTAAGTCGTTACTGGTGGCGAAACCCCAGCACGTCAAATGGGTTACCGTATGTATTCAAAGATGGGGAATCAAACCCCGAGCTGAACCATTATGATCGAAACACACTAGGCAATATGTGTAATGCCGTAAGTACGTTGTCGCTGGCTTTCTTTTATAGCGGGTCCGAAAAATATGCGGAGAAAGCATTCGATTTATTGAAGATATGGTTTTTGAATAGCGATACAAAAATGAATCCTAATCTGGAATATTCACAGTTTATTCCGGGGAGGGATGATTCAAAAGGAAGGCCAGAGGGGCTTATTGATAGCTATTCTTTTGTTGGGATGTTGAACAGTATTCCTCTTTTACGTACTTCGGCACACTATAGCGAGGCCGATGAAGTGGAACTGAAAAAATGGTTTAGCGACTTTGTGCATTGGTTGCAAGTGAGTGAGCAGGGGAAGAAAGAAAATAATGCCAAGAATAACCACGCAACAGCGTACGATGCACAATTGATAACGTACTTGCTTTTTTCAGGCGATGAGGATGGGGCACGACGTATTATCCGTGACTTTCCGACGAAGCGGATCTTTGCACAGATAGAGCCGGATGGGAAGCAGCCCAATGAGTTGTGGCGCACCTTAGCTTACCATTACTCCTGGTATAATTTGAGCCATATGGTGGATGTTTGTGCTACGGCGCAAAAGTTAGGCGTGAATCTGTTGGATGAAAAATCCGTGGATGGGAGGTCTATTTATGGGGCAATGGATTATTTAGCATCCTTTATTGGGAAAAATGCGAGTAGCTGGCCCTATCAACAGATTAGCGGATGGGAAGCGAAGCAGCAAGATGTGTGTCATACGATGTTCCGAATTTTCGAACTAGCCCCTACTCGGCATCGGTATCAAGAAATTGCGCAGAAATACGCGAAACATAATGAGACGGATAGGTGGAGACTCCTGTATGGTGAAAGTTTTTAAAGGAATAAATTTCAAATAGTATCTGTATATATGCTACAAAAGATTGTTTTATCGCTTTTTTTTATTGTTTCCCTGCTATTAGGGTATGCACAACAGCGGGACGTTTCATTGAAAGATGGGAAGATTGTATTAGACTTTAGTCGATCTCTTGACGGTGTAAACAAGTCGAAAACTTATACGATTAAACGAGCCTCGAGCAGGTTTGGACATTACAAAACGATTGGGAAGACAACAAAGTCCATTTTCACGGATAATAAGGTCGTGGAAAATCCATATAACTATTATTATCAGATATGTGTGGATGATCGTTTGGTTGTACTTTTAGGGTTGGAGATCGAGCTTTTTGGGGCAAATACATTTATCTACAGTGCGTCTGATGATCCTTCAAAAATAGGAGAAGAGGTAAATGCGTTGCATGAACGTATGTTTGGCAAGGAATTTAGCCCGAATCGTTATGGTATTTTCTTTAAAAAGGGTGACTATCGGGCATCAGGATTATTGAAGGTTCCCTTTTATGTCCAGATCGCTGGACTAGGGCATACGCCGTATGATGTGCAACTATCCAATATACATACCCCTCCACATTTAGCTGATGGGAATGGTACTTGTACCTTTTGGCGATCAGCGGAAAATTTGTCTGTCATTGGTCCAGAAACGTATGTAGAAGAGGAGACATTTAAATGGGCGGTATCGCAAGCGGCTCCTTTACGACGTATTTACTCCACGCGTGTTGTTCGAAATCAATGGGGAAATGGTTGGGTAAGTGGTGGATATACCGCGGATTGTTACTTCGAGAGTGCTGCTGGCTCAAAGAATCAGCAACAATGGTATACTCGAAATTCATACCTCGGCAAGGGGCGTGGGAATTTCGAAGAAATCAAGTACAATTATTGTTTTCAAGGGGTTGAGTTTGGTCCTTCTGTGGATCAGGCTAGTTATACGAATAATTGGGACAAAGGAGGGAATGTTACGGTGTTACCACATACACCTATTATTCGGGAAAAACCGTTTCTCTTTTTTGATCAAGACCAGCGTTACAAGGTTTTCCGACCTGCATTAAAACGTAATCATATCGGTGTGTCGTATGCCGCCGGAGACATGGGGGAAGGGGAGGTTATTGATGTTTTAGATGATTTTTATGTGGTTAAGCCTGGGGTTGATGCTGTTGAGATCAATGGGCAGTTAGCACGTGGTAAGCACCTATTATTTACACCGGGTATGTATGAGCTGTCGGAGAGCTTACAGGTGACTCGTCCGAATACCATTGTTCTGGGCTTGGGGCTTGCGACGTTGATTCCCGGTAAAGAAAATGGAACGACAGCGATTACGGTTGCTGATGTGGATGGTGTAACCGTTGCTTCATTGATGTTTGATGCCCATTATAGTTCGCAAAGTTTGCTACAGGTGGGAACGGAGAAGACGGCAGATCGGCATGCCGAAAATCCAACCCTATTAGCGGATTTGTTTTTTCGTGTAGGTGGATTTAGGGAAGGTGAAGTTCATGTGGAAGAAACGGTCTTGTTGCATAGTAATGATATTATTGGGGACCACTTTTGGATCTGGCGGGCGGACCATGGCGTGAAAGGCAGCGTGGGTTGGTACATAAACACCGCAAAAAATGGATTAGTGGTAAATGGGGATTACGTGACTATTTATGCCTTGTTTAACGAACATTTCCAAGGCTATCAAACGTTATGGAATGGGGAATATGGTCGTACTTATTTTTTTCAGTGCGAAAGTCCATATGATGCACCGAATCAATCGGCTTATCGCAGTGAGGGTGGTAAAAAGAATGGCTATGCTGCTTATAAAGTTGCTGAGGAGGTGGATCACCATGAAGCTTATGCATTTGGTATTTATGATGTTTTGATCCATGAAATTATGATTCACAGTTCGGTTGAAGTGCCGGAAAAGAGGGGTGTAGTATTAAAAAATATCTGCAATAACAGTTTGTCTAATGGACGTTATAGAGGTTTTAAATTTGTGATTAATGAGACGCAAAAAAGTACGTATGACACCTGGCGCGATAATCGTACTTACGTTGTTGATTTTCCTGTGATGGAGTGATCGGAAAATAACCCTTGGTAAAATATAGTTATTTTAGTGAAATTACTATATTTAGTCACTTAAGTCCAATAGGCCCCGTAAACAATAATCTTTGTGCAAAAGTGGTGCTGGTGAGGAGATGATGTTTTAGTGACTAACCAATGAAAAAAAACCTATTAACAGTAACACTTGTGTTGTTCTATTTTGTTGGCGCTGTAGCGCAAAGCGATCTCCGTGTCTTGCTGTCCAAGATCGATGACGAAATAAAACATAAGGATGTTTACATCGATTTGAAGGAGAGAAAAATAGAAAATCTAAAAGCGCGAAAAAAAGCGCTGCGGGGTGCTGCTTTAGAAGAGTACGCAATCAACGATACCCTGTTTAACGAATACAAAAATTACATTTCTGATTCAGCAATTTATTACCTCCATCTAAATTTGGATATTGCTAACACCTTATCGGATGAAAAGAAAGGGAATGACGTACGTATTGCTTCTTCTTTTCTTTTTGCTCGGTTAGGTATGTATAAGGAAGCATCGGATCTTCTGGCATCTATTCCTGTCGATGCATTGGATAGCCAGGAATTGTTGGCGTACCACGCTTCCGGGAGAGAGCTTTACTTGGGTTTGGGACAGTATAGTCAGAATACGAGAGAAAGGCATCGCTACTGGGAAATGGCGAATGTACATAATGATGCCTTGAAAAGGTTGGCCGAACCCGGGTCGGAAGAATATTTGAGGGTGGAGGAGAAGGCTTTACGGTTAACGAATGACTACCAGGGTGCGTTGGCTGTTAATGATCAGCGCCTTAAGCTGGCGAAGCCGAATACGCCTGTTTATGCCTTGGTGACTTTTCATCGGTCGTTGATTTATCGAAAAATGCAGGATGTAGCGAAGGAAAAACAATATTTGGCATTGTCTGCCTTATCGGATATACAGCTAGCGATTAAAGACAATGCCTCTATTTCCTTGTTGGCAGACCTGCTTATGCATGAAGGCGATGTAAACCGAGCATATCAGTATATCCGTTTTTCATTAGAAAATGCAAAGGATTATAATACGCGAATACGAAGTGCTGAGATCCTAAAGATTCAAACGATAATTGATAAGGCGTATCAGCTGAGGAATGATCGGAAGAACAGGGAGTTGCAAATCTTGCTGGGTGTGCTGTGTGTTTTATCCATATTGTTGGTGATTTCTGTTTTGTATGTGTATAAGCATATGCGAAAAGGTCAGGTATTTAGTCAGAAATTGAAGGAGATTAATGAAGAGTTAGAATCTTTTAATGCACGGCTGCACGATATGAATATGGAGCTTACGAAACGGAATAATGAAGTCGCTGAGGCGAACCATATTAAAGAAGAATACATCGCCTATTTCTTAGACGAATGTTCTAAATACATCGTGAAGTTGGACAACTACCGAAAGATGGTATATAAAAAGGTCCAGGATAAGCAATATGAGGAATTGTACAAGATAACGAGAAGCACTTCTTTGAGAGAGGAAGAGTTGCGGGAGTTGTTTGTTAATTTTGATACCATGTTTATTACTATTTTCCCCGATTTTTTGATACAGTTTAATGCACTATTGCTTGAAGAGGAGCAGATTTCACTAAAGCGTGACGAAGGCTTGAATACGGAGCTTCGAATTTTTGCCCTTATCCGATTAGGAATTAGTGATAGTTCAAAGATTGCAAATTTCTTGGGTTACTCCGTAAATACAATTTATAACTACCGGACCAAGATGAAAAACAAATCGCGGGTCTCTCGGGAAGATTTTGAATATAGGGTTAAGAAGATTGGTGCTTTCATGTAAATGTGGACGTTGAAACAATAATTTGTTCCAGAAAACTATTTTATCTAAGTTTGATCTAGCTACTTTGCTACGCTAAACCATGAAATTATTAACGCCCACTAGATTATTAAAAATTGTAGTCTCCGTATGTTTTCTCATATTGTTAGGTCTTCAATATAAACTTATCTCTGGTGTGTACGAAGCCAAGCGCAATGAGCTTTTTCGTGTAAAAATGGGGGAGATTAAACAAGCGTACAATCGATCCATAATAAACGATAAATTGTTTCCTGGAGGCCAGGCCATCATTGATAATTATCTCAATAAAGACAAAGTAGGAGAACTGGCTGTGGTTTTTCATCGTAATGAAGATGCATTTGTCATGACTGCCGATAGCATATATGAAAGTATCGTGCAAGACTTAAGGGGGAAAAGCAATATTGACTCTGTCTTACAAGCTATTCAGAAAGAAATAAATCTCGATTCGATTCCGATTCGTTATGCATTAGTTTTGAATTCTTTATCGACGACTTTTGATGGGCAAGTGTATCACGATCTGGCCTCTAGCGCCAATCCTTATGGACATGACGTACTAATTTCAGGATCGTCTACTCTTATCAAAGAGTCTAATCTTGTTAGTGCTTTCACGGTATCTTCTCCGACCGCTTTTTCAAATCGAGTTGAATTTACATTCTATGCCAATCGGGAAAGCCTGACCTGGGCGACATTTGTGGCTATTCTTCCTTTACTGGCTCTTTCGGGCATCTGTATATTGGTTATGATCTTCGTGTTTTATTTTACTATACACCATTGGGCAAAACAAAAGAAATTGACAGAGATGTCAACCGATTTTGTAAATAGTATTACGCATGAGTTTAAAACACCCATTTCTACCATTAAGGTCTGTGTAAAAAATTTACAACGTGAATTAAACGCTACAACGGGGAATGACAAGTTTTCCGATGGTTTTAAAGTAATTGAAAGGCAATCTGAGCGATTAAATAAGCTGATTGACCAGGCTATTCATACCAGTGTGTTTAACTTGAGCCAAACGAAGAAAGAATGGCGGCTTGTCGAGGAAGATGTGTATATTCTGTTGAAGGATCTTAAACTAAAATATGCCCACGAAGCGGATGTTTGTATTCAGACAGGTAGCTTAGAGACGAACAGTTTTGTTCGGTACGACCCTTTCCTTTTTACGACCGCTGTATCTAATATTATCCAGAACGGTATAAAACACAACAGCAGTCCGGTGAAAAATATTCATGTTGACTCTCAGATCGAAGGTGATAGACTTGTTCTTCGGTTTCGGGATAACGGAGATGGAATCCCTAAAGAAGAGGAGTCTAAGATTTTCGATCAATTTTATCAGGGTAAAGCGGGGAAGAAGAATGGTGGGTTGGGATTGGGGTTATTTTACGTGCGAAAACTCTTAGATCTTCATGATTGGAAGATAAAAATAGAATCGGCAGTACAAAAAGGAACGGTCATAAGTATTGCTATTCCAGTTAATTAACTAAATGCTGTAAGTTATGAAAGGTACAATTCTTTTGATCGAGGATGATCTTGATTTAGGAAAGCAGACGCAAATGTTTTTAGAATCCTCTGGTTTTAATGTTGCCCATGCTATGGATGGACGTTCAGCTGTTCATTTTTTTGATAACCAGAAATTCGATCTTTTAGTGGTGGATATCCAAATGCCAGATGCCGACGGATTTGATCTTGTTTCGTCCTTTTTGGATCGCTTTCCAGATCAACGTTTTTTGTTTTTAACAGCAAGGAATACCCGGGAAAGTAAACTGAAGGGTTTGCAGCTCGGAGGCGATGATTATATCACGAAACCTTTTGATGTGGAAGAGTTGTCTTGGCGTATCCATAATATATTAAATAGAGCCGCCGCTGCTGACACAACCAGTTTGAGTGTTGCTGATGTGCGCTTGGATATGGCATTGATGGAAGTTAGTTTTGACCGTGGACATCGGTTAACGTTGACCTCCCGGGAATATGATCTGTGGAAGTACTTTTTAACCCATCCGAATACTGTACTTAAACGGGAAGAAATCCTACTGGATGTGTGGGGGGAGAATGATTATTTCTTAGGACGTAGCCTTGATGTTTATATCGCGCGCATGCGCAAACAATTGCAATTTTCTTCCTACCTCACTTTAAACACAGTCTTTAAGGTCGGTTTTGTTCTGAAGACAGCCGCTACGGACTAGTTTTAATTGTCATTAACATCTGGTTAACAACTTTTTGTTCGGGGTCTATTTAAATTAGTAACTAATTCGTTTTAGTTAATTTAATAGACCTATTTTTATGAACAGATTCTTTACCAAAAAATCAAGGTGGCTCGTCCCCCTTTTTCTACTCACGCTGGGGAGTTGTGAGAAGAGCGAAAAAAGAGAATATCCGCTTCTGCCTACAGAAAAGGACCCTGAGATGGATATCACTTCTTATGGTGTATTATCCGTAAACCGGGAAAATTCGGGGGGTAATACGGCAAAAGAAGGGTCGCTGAAAGTTGTTGATAATGACTATAGCACCAAGTTTCTGATCAACCCCTATCAAAATGATCTTTATATCCAACTCGCTTTCCCGGGGGGCATTGCGGTGACTAGTTATATCGTTGCTTCTGCCGACGATGCTCCTGCTCGTGATCCTAAAGATTGGGAACTCGTAGGCTCTAATGATATGCAAGCCTGGACGGTGATTGATAAAAAGGAAGGGTATGTTTTTTCCGCTCGGAATCAGAAAGTGCGTTTCGATACCTCGAATAAAGAGAAGTACAAGTATTATCGTTTCAACGTAAAAGCTATCAGTGGTGGAACAGGTTTGTTCCAGATGGCGGAACTCCGTTTAATCAATGATCCTCAAGTCCAATAACTTAACCAATTGAATTATGAACTTTAAACTATTAACGTGGTTTATATTATTTGTTAGTGCTACGAATATAAACCATATCAAGGCTCAGGAGAATGCGCAAATCAGTGTCATCGGGGTTGTAAAAGATGAGATGAGCCAACCGATAACAGGGGTCACAGTACTGAATAAAAGAACTCAGGTAGCAACAGCGACCAATGAACAAGGGAATTTTGATATCAAAGCCAACAGAGGGGATACGTTGCTATTTAAATTCGTGGGATATGAAGAATATCAAACTGTAATCGCGAATTCGATTAATCTAAATATTGTGCTAAAAGCCGATAACAACAGTATTAATGAAGTGGTTGTTATCGGTTTTGGTCAACAGAAAAAAATTAGTGTGGTGGGTGCCCAGTCGACCGTTAAAGTTGAAGATTTGAAAACTCCGGTAGCTAATTTAAGTGCCGCTTTGGCAGGTCGTATTGCGGGATTAGTCGGTGTACAACGGACCGGTTTGCCGGGATCCGATGGAGCGGACCTATGGATTCGAGGAATTGCGACTTTTAACCGCTCAGGCAATAATGCGGGACCTCTGATCGTGGTTGATGGGGTGCAGGATAGGGATATCAATAGTTTTGACCCGGAGGATATTTCGTCTTTTTCAATTCTGAAGGATGCCGCAGCAACAGCTGTTTATGGTGTGGCTGGAGCAAATGGCGTTATCTTGATTACAACAAAAAAGGGAAATGTAGGCAAGCCAGCTCTTATGTTTAACTACAACCAAGGGATTACCAGTTTCACAAAACGTCCTGAGCTCACCGATGGCATTAGCTATATGATGCTACGGAATGAGGCGCGTTTAGCTTCTGGTCTGGACAAGGAGTACTCCAACAATTATATTAACAATACAATTCTGGGTACGGATCCTTACCTATATCCGAATGTAGATTGGATGGAGGAGTTATTCCGGAAAACATCCGGTAATAAACGGGCTAATTTTAGTGCGCGTGGTGGTTCAGACTTCGCTACTTACTATGTCTCTGGCGCATATTACGATGAAGAAAGCTTGTTGCGTACCGATGCTCTTCAGAGTTATGATGCTTCTACTCGGTTTAAGCGCTATAACTTTACTTCTAATGTATCCATGAATTGGACGAAGACCACGAAGTTTGATCTCGGTATACAGGGATATATCGGAAATATCAACTATCCGGGTGTAAATCCACAAGATGCTTTCGCCAGTGTGATGCAAACTAACCCTGTGCTTTATCCGGTGATGTATCCTGGCAATTTTGTTCCGGGGGTTAGTTCGGCGGGGGCACAGCCCAATCCGTACGGACAGGTTACCCAGACAGGGTTTCAGAATATTTTCTCGAACCAAGTGATGTCAAATGCTCGTTTGACTCAAGATCTGGGATTCTGGGTGAAAGGATTGAATTTCTCCGCTTTATATTCTTTTGATATCTGGAATTCGCATACGATAAATAGGACACGTACACGGAGTACCTACTTGATCAATAGGTTGTTTCCATATGATGATCAAGGGAATCCTATTTTAAATCTGATTTCTTCGGGCAGTGATGATTTAGGTTTTTCGAAAGATAATAATGCACGCCGGCAGTTCTACACGGAGGCATCGCTAAATTATAGTACGACGATTGCTTCTGATCACCAACTTTCGGCGATGCTTTTGTATAACCAGCGGGAACGCACGGAAGCCTTTGCAACGAGCGTAACGTCTTCGTTGCCTTATCGAAGTCGTGGTATAGCGGGTCGACTTACCTATTCGTATGGTGAGCGTTATTTTGTAGAAGGTAATTTTGGTTACAATGGTTCAGAGAACTTTGCGCCAGGTCTTAAATATGGATTCTTCCCTTCATTTGGGGTGGGGTGGGTGCTTTCTAATGAGCCGTTCTTCAAGCCATTGTTGCCTGTGGTGGATTACTTTAAATTACGATATTCCAATGGTATTGTTGGCGATGGCGGAAATGGAGGGCGTCGGTTTGGGTACCTAACGTTGGTAAACACAGGAAGTACTGGCTATACGTTTGGTAACGGAACGAGTAACATTGGGTACGGCGGAACAGCAATATCTGATTATGGATCGAATGTACAGTGGGCAGAATCCCATAAGCAAAACTTGGGTATTGAGTTTAATACCCTGAGATCGAAGTTATCTGTTAACGTAGACTTTTTTAAAGAAAAAAGAAGTGGTGTTTTCTTGCAGCGAGAGTCCCTTCCGGGCTATGTGGGGTTAAATAACTCACCATGGGGGAATTTAGGCATCATTGAAAACAAAGGAATTGACGGGACGATAGAGCTGGCACCGTTTCCAATCGGAAACATCACACTGGATTTACGTGCCACTTATACATACAATAAAGATAAGGTGATTGAAAATGATCAACCAAAACAGCCTTTTGACTATATGGAGCGTAGAGGCGTCAATTACTTGTCTTATTTCGGATATGTTGCGGAAGGTTTATTCCAATCGCAGGCAGAGATCGATCAACGACCAAATCAATCTGCAATCGGTAGTCCTCGTGTGGGTGATATTAAGTATAGAGATTTAAATGGAGACGGTATTATCGATGCGAATGATATTACACGCATCGGAAATGGAGATCTTCCTAATTCGATTTTCGGTTTCGGCTTTAATGTCACCTACAAACGTTTCTATGTTGGCGCATTCTTTCAAGGAACCTCAGGCGCCGAACGTCTTATTTCGGGTGATGGTATTATTCCGTTTAATAATAGCACGGGTGCTGAGCGTAGTAATTTATACGCTATTGCGGAAAGCAGATGGACGGAAGAAAACCCAGATCCGAACCCTTTTTATCCGCGGTTGGCATATGGAAATGCGGCTAACAAAAATAATTCGGTGGCTTCTACCTGGTGGGTTAAGGACATCGATTTCTTGAGACTTAAAACAGTTGATCTAGGCTATAACTTCAATAAAGACCTTTTCGGGAAGCTCGGTGTTCGAAATGCACGTGTCTATATTCAAGGGGTTAACCTGTTGTATTGGAGTAAGTTTAAGTTATGGGATCCAGAGCTAAATACGGGAAATGGATCTCGCTACCCGAATGTAAGAACCGTTACACTTGGCCTTCAAGCTACTCTTTAATTGCTGTTATTGATTAATACTGAAAAAATGAAAAAAGCGATATGGATATTATGTGGACTTCTGGTGATGTCTTCATTAAATAGTTGTAAAAATTACCTGGATCAGGTGCCTGACGATGTATTAACGATCGATGATATATTCAAATCGAAAGCGAACACGGATAAGTTCTTGGCGAATATTTACAGCACCGTGCCGAATGAGTTGAGGCAGCGTTTTGTCGTGACCCAAAATTCGGGTCCCTGGACTGCGGCTTCGGATGAAGCTAAATATACCTGGGATTTTAACTATGCAAACAACATGACGGCTGGTGTTTGGAGCCGTACGGATGGAACCATCCAAAATTTTTGGAATAATTATTACCGAGGGATTCGTAATGCATCATATTTTATTGAAAATATCGACCAATCCAATGCATACGAGGTTACAGATGTGATGCGTAAAACTTACAAGGCGGAGGCACGTGCACTTCGTGCCCTGTATTATTTCTATTTGGTACGCAGTTTCGGTGCTGTTCCTATCCTTGGGGAAAGCTATTTGGATCTTAATGCGCCTATTGCGGAGCTTAAGCTTCCACGTACACCTTTTGACGATTGTATCACCTTTATTGTTTCAGAATTGGATAAAGCATATCAGGATCTGCCATATGAACCGATCAGTGAGGAATATGGACGGCTAACAAAAGGCGTGGCGAAGGGGTATAAAGCGGAAGCGTTGCTATTAGCTGCCAGTCCATTATTTAATGGAAATACAGCTTATGCAAATTTGAAGAACGTTGACGGAACAGCCTTGTACGCCAGTGTAAACGATCCCAATAAATGGCGACTTGCGGCTACAGCAGCAAAAGAATTTATTGATGAGTTTGTGCCGAGATATTACGATCTGTATAAAGTGACGGACGCCAATCCTTTTCGAGCAGCCTATTTGTCGTGCCGCAATGTAATGACTGCTGATTGGAACAAGGAATGGATTTTTGCCCGTTCTGTCAGCGAAAATAATACCCAGTACGATCGTACGCCCAAGCATGTTGGCTTTCCTTCGGGGGCGCAGGGGGGAGGTGCGTTGGGGGCTACGCAATTCATGGTCGATGCTTACTTGATGGCCAATGGTCTGCCGATAAATGATGCTAACTCCGGTTATAGTGAGCAAGGTTTTTCGAACTATCAAGCACCTTACGATGTAGCAGGGCGTACGACCTTTAATATGTATGTGAATCGAGAGCCTCGGTTTTATGTGGGGATCACCTATAGTGGAAGTTATTGGTTAAATCAATCCAATAGTAGTACGGTTGTGCTGTCTCTATTTAATTATAGTGGAAACTCGGGGCGATCGCAAAGTACATCTGATGTGACGCCTACGGGATATACGGTACGTAAGAATGTGGGTGCAAATGGCAACAATAGAGGGGCTCTTTTGTTGCGGCTCGCCAATGTGTACTTGAATTATGCCGAGGCCTTGAATGAAGGACAACCCGGGGATGCTGATATTCTCAAGTATGTAAATCTGATTCGAGAGCGTGCCGGTATACCGGTGTATGGTAGCGCGAACATCCCTGTTCCCAGTAATCAGGAGGCTATGCGTGAAGCTATACGGCGCGAACGGCAGATTGAGCTTGCTTTTGAGAATGTCCGATTCTTCGATACGCGAAGGTGGAAAATTGCAGAGCAGACACACCATGGTGCCGTGTATGGCATGAATCTAAGCGCTGACGGGGATAACTTCTTTAAGCGAACGCTGATTGAAAACCGGGTGTTCAATAAAGATCGCGATTACTTATTCCCCATACCTAACACGGAAGTCCTTCGGAACGAAAAAATGATTCAAAATCCAGGTTGGTAGAAAAACTGCCTAAGGATGGAATCGATATAGAACCAAAGGCGTGAGCTACAGCTGATCCCGTCTTTGGTTCTTCTATCTATTTAGATGAAACTTTATATGATGATGATTAAACACTATTATTTACGCGAACTACTTTTTTTGGGGCTTTGTTCCCTTGTATGTTGTCAGGCGTTCGGACAAAAGCTCAATGGCAAAAGTATTGATCCTGTAGACCTGGTAAACCCTTTGATGGGCACGCTTTCCAAAGTGTCTTTATCCAATGGGAATACCTATCCTGCCGTGGGGCTTCCTTGGGGCATGAATATGTGGACCCCCCAAACCGGTAAAAATGGGGATGGTTGGCAGTACGTCTATACGGCCGATAAAATAAGAGGGATAAAGCAAACGCATCAGCCTTCGCCCTGGATGAATGATTACGGTCAGTTCTCGCTTATGCCGGTGAGCGGTACGGGGGTCTTTGATCAAGAAAAAAGAGCGAGCTGGTTCTCGCATAAATCAGAGGTTGCCAAACCGTATTATTACTCGGTATATTTAGCGGATCACGATGTCACCGCAGAGGTAACCCCAACAGAGCGAGCAGCCATACATCGCTTTACGTTTAGCCCGACAGATAGTGCCTTTATTGTGTTGGATGCTTTTGATAGAGGCTCGGAGGTAGAGATTATTCCTGAAAAAAATATGGTGATAGGCTATTCTTCGCGCTATTCGAGAGGTAAGTTGCCCAATTTTCGAAACTATTTTGTTCTGGTCTTCGACCAACCATTTGATAACTATTCTACGTTGGAGGGTGATAACCGATTGGTTGGACAGCGTAAGTCAACGGCGGGGCAAACCGGCGCTATCTTAGGATTTAAAGTAAAAGACAAAGCACGGCCTATTGAGGTGCGCGTGGCGTCGTCTTTTATAAGCGCTGATCAGGCCTTACAGAACTTGAAAGAAGTCGACACGAAGAGTTTTGCCCAAGTAATGCAGGATGGCCGGAACAGTTGGAACGAAAAACTTGGACGGTTGTCTGTCGAGGGAAAGGATATCGATCAGTTACGAACCTTTTATTCTACGTTGTACCGCACGTTGTTTTTTCCTAACAAGTTGTACGAGATAAACAAAGCCGGGGAGGTGGTACACTACAGTCCTTATAATGGTAAGGTCCTTCCGGGTTACCTTTTTGGTGGCACGGGGTTTTGGGATACCTTTCGGGCGTTGTACCCATTTCTTAACCTGATGTATCCTTCGATTAATACCGAAATGCAAGAGGGCTTGCTGAATGCGTATTTGGAAGGTGGATTCTTGCCGGAGTGGAGCAGCCCGGGCTATGCCGATATTATGATCGGTAATAATTCCGCTTCTGTGGTGTCCGAAGCCTATTTAAAAGGGGCTCGAGGTTACGATATCCAAACCTTGTACCAGGGCCTGCTGCATGGTGCCAACAACGAGGGACCAATGACTGCAGTTGGCCGTAAGGGGGTGCAATATTATAATGATCTAGGCTATGTTCCTTATGATGTGGGTATCAATGAGAATGCCGCTCGAACCTTGGAGTATGCTTATGATGATTTTGCTATTTATCAGTTAGCCAAAGCATTGAATCGACCCAAAGAGGAGATTGATCTTTATGCTAAACGTGCCCAGAATTATAGGCACCTCTTTGATCCATCCACCAACTTGATGCGTGGAAAAAATAAAGATGGCCGTTTCCAGTCTCCTTTTAATCCGCTGAAATGGGGGGATGCTTTTACCGAGGGTAACAGTTGGCATTACTCTTGGAGTGTTTTTCATGATGTTCAGGGGTTAATTGATTTGATGGGAGGAAAGCATACGTTTGTCCATATGCTGGATAGTGTATTTAATCAACCTCCTTTATTTGATGACTCTTATTATGGCGGAACGATTCACGAGATTCGCGAGATGCAAATTGCGAATATGGGACAATATGCGCATGGTAACCAACCTATCCAGCACATGATTTATTTATATAATTATGCGGGTGAGCCATGGAAGGCACAATATTGGGTGCGTCAGGTTCTCGATCGGATGTATCAAGCCACGCCAGATGGTTACTGCGGGGATGAGGATAATGGGCAAACATCAGCCTGGTATGTCTTTTCTGCGTTAGGCTTTTATCCCGTTTGCCCAGCTACGGACGAATATGTTTTGGGTGCACCATTGTTTGATAAAGCAACTTTGTTGTTTGAGAATGGTAAAAAACTAACCATCGATGCTCGAAATGGAGGAAAAGATAATGTATATGTGCAAAAATTAATGTTTAACGGTAAGAACCACGACAAAAATTGGGTGGGGCACCACGCTTTGCATCAGGGAGGGTCGCTTGTTTTTGATATGGGCGTTGTACCGAACAAGAAACGTGGAGTCGATAACAGTAGTGTCCCGTACTCGATGACGAGTGAACTTCAAGAAACTAAAAAAGGTAAAAAATGATGAAAAGAATGAAAGTAGTTTTATTAGGTATGCTTGTACTGATATGCCTTAACAGTAGTGCGCAGAACTGGGAACATGCACGTGACGATGCTCAAGTTGCGGTAGAGGTGGATACCATGCACAAAAAAGGGTTTACCTTAATTTGGATCAACAAGGAGAAAGGTTTTGATACTCGATTAAAACAACGTTTGATCGATACCTACTTTTTGAACTACCCCAAGCTGGTGAAAAAGTATAATAAAAAGAGCCGACGCTCGGTGACGTTCGTCATCGATCCTGATTATGATGGGGTTGCTGCCACGGCCGGTGGAATCGTCCGTTACAGTCCGAAGTGGTTTGCTAAGAATCCGGGGGACATCGATGTGGTGACGCATGAGGTGATGCATATTGTGCAGGGTTATCCAAATGGTTCGGGACCTTGGTGGATTACAGAAGGGATCGCAGATTATGTACGTTTTGTGGATGGTGTAGACAATGCAGGCGCAAATTGGCGATTGCCAGATTTTAAGGAGACACAGCAGTATACGGATGCTTATCGTATTACGGCACGTTTTTTTTACTGGATGGAGACAAAAGTAAGAAAAGGGGTTATTCAAAAACTTGACTTAGCCATGCGTACTAAGACATATTCCGATGATTTTTGGAAAAGAGAAACGGGGTCTACAGTTGATGAGTTATGGATGCGGTATGCAAAAAATCCGGCAATTTAGTTTAAAAGTAGATATGGTGGGATCATAGACTGGTACCACCTCAAGGTAAGCAACACCGGTTTGTCGTTGTTTTTGTTAGTTTGAATCAGGGGTCTTTTTGACCCCTGTTTTGTGGTTAATCCAGTACATGGGTGACACCCGAGAATGTCATCTTTATTGGATTAATATGACCATTTTGATCAAAAGTCATGCTGTCGATACAGGTTTCGCGCTCATTAGCACCTGTTTTTCCCAAGGGCCTGCGGTGGTATACTATAAAGTATTTGTCTTGGTTGGGCACTTGGATTACCGAATGATGGCCCGCGCCGGTTGCGACAAGTTCGTCTTGCTCTAGCACGGTGCCTATCCGCCGAAACGGCCCCAATGGGCTGTCACTGATTGCGTAGGCTACCTTGTAATGGGGGCCACCCCAACCGCCTTCAGACCACATAAAATAATACTTGTTATTACGAATAAACATAAAAGGACCTTCAACATAAGCTTCTGGTGTTACTTCTTTGTAGAGGGAACCATCTGCAAAAGGGACAATATCGGTGAAGTCTGCATTTAACCGCACAACATTGCAGTGACGCCAGCCCCCGTAAAACATGTAATATGAATTGTCCTTATCCTTAAATACAAATTGATCTATGGGTTGGGCGCCGTTTATAATTTGGTTGATTAGCGGCTTTCCAATTAGATCTTTGTAGGGACCTTCTGGTCGATCTGCGACGGAAACCCCAATCCCGCCAACCTCTCCTTCATGGACATCATTGGCACTAAAAAAAAGATAGTACTTTCCTTCCTTTTCGATAACACTAGGGGCCCACATTGCCTCTTTTGCCCATTTAATGGCGGCCGTGTCCAGCACCCGCGCATGTTTCGTCCAGCTTGCCATATCTTTGGAAGAAAAAGCGTCAAAGAATACCTGTTTTTCATAAGGGGCAGAGTACGTAGGGAACAACCAATATTTATTGTTGTAAATAATGCCTTCTGGATCGGCATACCAACCTTTTATGACTGGATTTTGCTGTGCGGATGCCCCACCAAAGCTAGCCATCAACGCCAGTAATACATAATTTTTTAGTTTATTCATTTGTGTTTTGTTTAGGTGTGTTTTAAATATACAAAAACCTTTTAGCAATTTGTGTATTAGCTTTTTAACATATTCGTGACATGGCTTCAGGCCTTTGTCAAATGATTTAGGTATCTTTGTGGTTTTTGGGCATTAAAATTGGATCTGATTATAGTTTTTTGAGAACATGTATGCCTTATAACTAGAATAGTAGAAAATCATGATTGCTGATGTAGAGGATAAAGAAATCAAGGAAGTATTTCGGACATCCATTATCCAACAGACTTCGTATTGGTCTGAGGTAAAGAAGATGCAGGGCGTAGAGTCTAAAGCATACAATTTTAAGGTAAAAAAATCAGACCTCTTTTCTGATAGTGAGGATAATACGTATTTCGTGGGTGATTTATTGATTCTGATTCAGAACATAGATCAGGAACACTGTATTGCTTATGTGCCTTACGGGCCTGAAATTGAGCCTTCGGCCGAAAATCAAGGTTATTTCTTGGAGCAGCTTTCAGAGAGCTTACGTTCTTTTTTACCGAGTAATTGTATCATGATACGCTATGATCTTTCCTGGGAATCACTATGGGCTAAAGATGAAGATTGTTATGATCTGCATGGCAATTGGATCGGTGTGCCTGATCGGAAGATACAAGAGATTCGGTTCAATTTCAGTACCGAGAACTGGAACCTAAAGAAAGCGAATACCGATATTCTACCTTCGAACACTATTTTCATGGATCTGAAAAAAAATCACGATCTATTGTTGGGGGAGATGAAGCCTAAGACACGCTACAACATCAATCTTTCTAAACGGAAAGGGGTGAAGGTTCGTTCACTGGGATTGGAAAGTTTGGAAATTTGGTACGAATTATATCGGCAGACGGCACAGCGTAATAATTTCTTTTTACACGATATCAGTTATTTTAGAATTGTACTTACCGCACGTGCAAATGATACCTTATCTCCGGCCGATGTTTATCTGCTTGTGGCGGAGGTGGACGATGTTCCTTTAGCAGCCATGTTTTTAGTGGTTTCTGCAAATCGCGGCACCTATCTTTATGGCGCGTCGGCTACCGAAAATAGAAACTATATGGCGACCTATGCGTTGCAGTGGCGTGCTATGGAATTGGCGAAGGAGAAAGGGTGTACGGAGTATGATTTTTTTGGTGTGGCGCCTAAGGCGGATCCCTCGCACCCTATGTATGGACTGTATCGTTTCAAAACGGGATTTGGTGGAAGTATGTATCACCGAATGGGGTGTTGGGATTATCCATTAAATAAAGATAAATACCAGTATTATATCTCGATGGAGTTTAAAAACCAAAGCTACCATTTGAGTTAACGCAAAAGGCTTACGCTGCAGCGTAAGCTTTTTGTTTAGGGTGTTTATTTTCGACTTAAGAACATCCGTATTCCAGCGTGCATCCTCAACCGATCTCCATTAGGTAAAAATGTAGGATTGATTCCTTCTTCAGCCGCTCTGTCCTTCGCTTTTTGATAGTCCGCTTGGACATAAAAAGAAAAGCTATTTTGAAATAATTCCTGCCGATATTCTCCCTTCAAGCGTATACCCCAATACGAAGTTTTATGATAGTAGTAATCGGTGAAAACGACATTCTTGATAAACTCCGTCATGGAATAGGGGTTGTAACTTAAGGTTGTTTTATTAGGGAAGCTATAGTATGGATTTATCGTGAACTCGTGCACGCCACCTTGTTTATTTCGGATATAGGCATTGTGCAGGATAGATACTTCTGTATTTTTATGGTATAGTTGTACCGCTTGTAATATATCCCTATGGTTTTCTTCCTTTTGTGCGAATTCAATACCAAACTCTTTGCTATAAGTCCGTGTCTTGTCCCATAGGAAGTAATACTTAGCGGTTATCAACTGATTGTTTACCTTATAGTTTGAGCGACGTAAACTTCCTGTGGTTTTTAAGTTGCTGTCCTCGCCATCGTTTTTAACGAGGGAGAGTATGCCCAGGTGTTGTCTGTCACTATGGTTAAAGCTCTGAACGGTAATCTTTCCCGAATAAGTGAACAGGTCAAAAACACCTATCGGCCCAATATATCGTTGGGAAGCCTTTGAGACAGGTTGATTTGTGTTGTGGTAATATTCATATTCCCCTTGTCCTGTAATCTTCCAGTTCCGGAACAAACCGGCATATTGTATTCCTACTCCTTTGTAGCTATCGTATTTATAGACATTAGAGGTGTCTTTTACAATAGAACTTCCATATCCATAGTTCATATAATATATACGGTCTGGATTGAGTAAGTTGTCCTTAAAGTTTTGATTTTTGTATTGAATGGAAACCTGTTCATCCGCGTAGCCCCATAGTCCATAGACAGACACTGCATGTTCCTTTACGTTAAGGCTTACTCCGGGGCGTACTTTGACGATGAATCGATCCGACTTCAAACGCGGGTCATCTGTTCCTGCGCTCCAATGTTTGATGTAATCAAGGTTTACGAAAGGCACTAAAAATGGCCATATTTTGTAGGATATCGAGGTTGCGATACTATAGTTTTGGCGACTATATGCGCCACTTTTATTCGCATAAGGGTAAAAGGTCGATAGGTTCTCGAGGTCATTCTTTTGACCGTTTGCTAAGCTATCTTCAAAAGAGTTGTTAAATTCAAAGACTCCACCTATTCGGAATCGTCCTAACTCGTTTACCCCTTCGGCGATAAAACTAGGTTTTCTTTTGGTGTATGCTTGTTGTGCTTGGCGAAAACCTCCTCTTTCCATGTTATAATCAAGCTGTAGGCTGCCATAATTCGAAAGTCCCTTAACTTGCGCAAGAGTTGGAGATAAGACCATGCTTTGTGCATAAATTCTATCTTGCAAATAGAAGTATACAGAATCATTTCTGTTTTGACCAAAGGCCGAAACAGAAATGATCAGTGATGTTATTAAACAAAGTCGTGCAATCATTAGTCTATGAAGGAGCTGTTATCTTTATATGGGTTCGACTTTTCGAGGAACCCAAAATCATTAGTTGAGTTGTTGGTGTCCTTAAGGATACGTCGTCCATTGACGATTTTTTGCGTTTTACGGACGACCGATTGGCTGGTATACTGTCCGCCAGGTACCGCAATTGCTCCGGCATCAAATCGTTGTGGAAGACGGCGAGGCACCCGATCCGACGGTGTTGGCTCTTCTACTTCAACTGCATCTACTATATACTTACCTGGTATTTGTGGATAAACGGTTGTGGAGGAAGAGACTGTTCTTACGCTTGGGATTGCAAACTTGGGAAGCTGCTCAATATTAACTGTATGGTCTACTTTCACTAACACATACGATTCTCTCGCTTGTGGTGTTAGTACCATATCGCGCATGCCGGTTGCAAAGAATGTTGTCATGTCGGTAACATCAGGGTTGTCTACATCAGAAGCAAACATGGTACGTCCTGGTTGTATTTTTTGTTCATACGGGTATAGCCATACTTCAAAATCAGCTTTGGAAAGGTCAACGGTTAAATGAGGGTCTAATGCCCCTACAGAGGTACCGGAGTTATTTAAGTAGGATCCGGCATGGTTGACGGCAGTTTGTGCAATTATGATACTCTTTCCTGGCTCAACGGGGTATTTTTTTCCTGTTCCGTCACTGGGAATCATAAAGATTGCTTTTGCATAAATATAGTCTTCATTGGCATTGCCCGTAATTGCTTCCATACCGATGGATTTACTCCAGTCATACTGATTATTGGTTAACGAATACTGATCTGTGTTTTTATTTGTTTTTCCGTAGGCAAGTACCAAAAGAAGGCTGTCTGCATAGAGCACATCCGCTGAATTGTTGTAGATTTCTACGAACTGATCACGTATATTCGCAGCTCTTGTCGTATGTGACCCCGCATAGTAGATTTGCTTGATCACAAAACCACCTACCGGTTCACTATTGATGAGGTTGATCTTGATCTCTTGGTCATTGAACAAATTTTGATCCGTAAGCGAATAGTTCAAAAAGAAACTATTTTCTCGGTATGTACCTGTTAATTTGGTGTATTCTTCCGCTGTAATTTCTAGGGACACATTGATGTTGTAATTTCCGGGAACAATGTTTTGTAATGCTATCTTTCCTTTTTCATCGGCCTGTAATTTATAGTTGCTGTTGTTGGCCTTGTTTGTCATGGTTATTTCCGCCTTGTCGAAAGGAACATTAAACCAGACTTCAGACTCATCGACCGCCAGTTGGATCTGCACATTTATGGGGCGTGCTTCTTCTATATCTTTTTTACAGCTACTTAACCCCAGAATAAAGATAGAGAGTAGAAATAATTTAATTTGCGTTTTCATTTTGTTTAGAGTTTTAAAGATATTCCTCCAGTTATACTCAATGGGCTGTTATATGTTGTAATAGTTTCAGCACCAGTATCTGGATTTGTATATGATGATTGTGGGTGTAAATTCCATGTATTATAGGTTGTAACAGCGATACGGATACGTTTGCTGATCTCCTTAGCAACAGATACTGAGAAGTTTGCATAAATAATTCGTTGATCCGTACTTGTACTCCGTACATTGCGTGGCGGGATGCCGTATCGCTCACTACCGGTAAAGAAAACGGGACGCATGTCTTTATCTAAATAACCAAGCGCTGACTGGAAATCTTCTGTATATTTTGTTTTCTGTTTATTCATCCAAAAAAGATCGGTATTCGTCATAATAACAAAACCTAATTTTGGAATATGCGTCGTCGTATTAAGTTTGCTTGTAAATACGTATCTTTTATTGTTGGAGAGTGGGGTGTGGAGTGCATACCATATATTTTCACCACTAATGTTTACGGGGTTTTCAAGGTTAATAATGTCATAATAATCATTGTTCTGCTCCGATAAGATAAAGGAACTGCTTGTGGATACGCTGGTGTTTATAGCGTTAATTTTATTCAAAGACACACTCCAGTCTACGCCGTAAGTATAAGAGTTGAGTGCATTTTGGACCTTCAAGTAACCTCGATCCCGATAAACGGTATGCGTGCCATTTTCTGCATATACGATCTTGTTTAAGGTCGGGTCATATGAATAACTGTAATTTGGCAAGGTAAAATTTACAAACTGTTTAAGGGAATTGAAGCCATCACGATTGTCTTTGAAATAAGCATTCACGCGCGAACTCAAAAACGAGTTCCGGTAATTGACGGTAAATTCTGCTTGTGTTGATTTACTAGGTTTTAGGTCTCTGTTTGCTGTTTCAAAGCGTTCTGTATATACTAGATATAGAGACGCTTTGCTGTTTACGACTAAAATAAGGGGCACATCAATCCATGATGGGGGTGGGTATCTGTGAGCCAACGTTGGAGATTTTGTGGAAATACCATAGGCTGCTGCAATATTCCATTGTTTGTTAAGAATTACTTGCGTGCTCAATCGAGGTTGTACAGCGAGGGAACCATTTTGAGAATCAAGACGCACACCTAAATTAGAATGAACCTGCTTTCCAGCAATCTTATAGGTTACATTATCGGTGAAATATAAGCCTGAATTAACCATGGAAGGAGTTTGTTCAAAAGAATAAGGTCGAATATTTTGACTATTAAAGTCAACAAAACGAGGTCGGTCTGGATCTGAAATAATTCCCTTACCACCATTATTGGCGTAGCTGGAGTTTAAGCCATAGGATAGATTATGACGTGTATTTCCGAATTTGAAACGACTACTAAACTTCAGGTTCCCACTCATGGATATAGGATTTCCTATAATTTCCTCCACGGCTAAATATTGACCATTAAGTAGTATCCCTTCATAGATACCTGTTGTATCTTTTGCGGTGTAGCCTTTGTATGGCTGGTTCAGCAACCATTGCGCAAAGCTCTCTTGTGTTCCTTCGGCATAAGATAAGGTTAGGTTAATATCATTAATGATTTTCGAGTCCAAGCGGATAAACGTATTGTTTGAGACACGGAAATTTTTTGCTTTCGAATAATATTTTCGTTCAGAGGCATCGTCCGGGTCTTGCTTGGCATCATCCACACGGGTGTTAAAGTCGAGGCTTAATTTATTGCGGACGCGTTTATACTGTATGGTATTCCAACGTATCGAAGCACCATATCGCTTGTATTCCTGGACCTTGTCCCGAGGATTTGAATTGGAAAGGGCATAGTTCAAATCCGTCGTAATTCCTCCCCATTTTTTTGGTAAGTTAAAACCTTTGTTCAGCGAAAAGTTGGTGGATCCGCCATTGATATTGGTGGTAAATTGTAAGGGTGATTTTCCCGCTTTTCGTTCAATGATGATTGCTCCATCAGTGAGTTCGCTATATTCGGCAGAGGCCACGCCCTGGATCACTTCTATGCGTTCAATGGACTCAACGGGAATTTCTCGCAGGTCAATACCCCGAAATGGGACGTCTGCTGTATTGCCACTGGTCACGGCGGGAAGAGCAGAGCCACCAATTCCGCGCTGTCCGACAGGACGGGATTGCATGTTCGCATCATTAGATAGAGTGACGCCGTCCACGATAATAGGAATACCTAAGGAATTATTTAAATCGTACTGGCCTCCCAGTGTATTTCGTAGTGTTAACGTCTGCGGCGCATTGATGTTTGGCGGAGTCATTTGTTTTCCCGGCAGTGTATTAAGAACATCCATTAAACTGAATGCCTGTACGCGCTCAATGGCTTCTTCGTTAAATTCGATGGAGGAGATGGAATTCTTGTTCGTGGCATAGGTCGAGTTTACAGTGATCTCTTTAAGTGTTAGGCTGTTGCTTTCCATTTTGAAGACGAGATGGTTCTGTTTTTTTGTCTTCACTGATAGCTGTACAGATTTCATCCCTACATAGGATACCTTTAATGTTACCTCATCCAAATCATCTGGGACCGTTAGTGTAAAGTTTCCCTTATTATCTGTTAGCGTGGAACTTGACGTTTCCTGGCAAATAACGCTGGCCAACTGAATGGGTGTCGATTGCCCATCGAGAACTACACCTTTCACCTGGATTGTTCTTGATTGTTGTGCATGCAATAGGTTGCTAGATAAGAGCAGAAGTATGGCAATTACGTGCCGAAATTCAGTCATAGGGTAATAATGTTTGTGTTCTTATTTAAACCAAGTCTAAATAATAAGGCAAAAGTACTAATCCGTCCTAATATTTAAAACATTATTTTTAATTATTCTAAATAATGGGTTATTTTTGCCAGCAAAGTTCACTTGGATGAGAAAAGGAGTAATATTTGTTCTGATTTTGACTGTCGTTTGTTTACTGTCCTTCAGTAACAGGGCGTATCAGCGTATTAGTGATCTTACAGATTCGGTTCGTCAACTGTATAGCAAACCGATTACTGAATGGCCGCGGCCTGTGATCGATTCGGGCGTACATTGGACCGAATTTAAATCATTACCGAAGGTAGATACCAGTTACTTTACGTTGATGGAGCAACCTGATGTTAAGCTGGGGAAATTTTTGTTTTTTGATCCGATTTTATCTGGTTCAAATCAAATCTCCTGCAGCAGCTGTCATAATCCACAAACTTCATGGGCTGATAAGCTTACGGTCCCTGTGGGTAATGATCATTTGGAAGGGACGCGGAATACACCATCGTTATTGAATGTGTATGCACGGAAGTCCTTTTTCTGGGATGGTCGTGCGGGTTCGTTGGAAGAGCAGGCTCTGGGCCCTATTGAAGCGCATCACGAGATGAATATGGATTTAACAAAGTTGATTCCAAAGCTTAAAGCGATACCGGCATATAATGAATTATTTGCCGCAGCTTTTGGTGAGGTAGAATATTCTATGCCCGAAGTGATGCGTGCATTGGCTGCCTTTCAACGGACATTGACCAGCCGGCGTAGTAGATTTGATGAATTTGTGGATGGGAATTATAAAATTTTGCGCGATGACGAAATTCGAGGGTTGCATCTTTTTCGTACAAAAGCACGTTGTATGAACTGTCATCACGGGGAATTTTTTACAGACGAGGCTTTCCACAATATCGGATTAACATATTACAAGCGTAAGTATCAAGATCTTGGTCGATATGAAGTGACAAAAAAAGCGGATGATGTAGGTAAATTCAGAACCCCCTCTTTGCGTGATGTTATGAATACAGATCCTTGGATGCATAATGGTCTGTTTTGGGATATGACAGGTCTGTTAAATATGTATAACAGTGGGATGCAAATGAATTCTCCAAAACCAGGAGAGAAAGAGAGTGATCCTTTGTATCCTGTTACTGATCCGCTAATGCGGAAATTAAATCTGAGCAAGGATGAAATCCAAGACCTCAAGGCTTTTTTAGAGGCGATTACGGCTACTAAGTATCGGATGCATCGACCGGAAAAACTTCCACGATAGGAAAATCCCTTTTCTAGTTTATAATTAACTTATAGAAATATCGTTGTCAATATCCAAATTATAATGAGAAAGCAATCCACTTAAGTTAAGGACGGAGAATTTGGCTTTCTTCATTTTGTTGGCTTCGGGGAATATGGTGAAATTACGTGCGGTACGGAAATCGGCTTTTTCCAAATTGGTGTTTAAGAAACGTGCATCCGTAAGGTCACAGTTATCAAATAGGGATCCTGATAAATCTGTTTCGCTAAAGTCTACTTCTTTCAGTGTACAGCCTACGAACTTTGTGTTTTTAAGTTTCCGGCCATAGAAAACGGAGTAGTCCAAAAAACTGTTTGTAAAGGAAAATGAAAACATGTATTTGTTACATTTGGTAAAGTCTACTCCCAATACTTTGCACTCTATAAAGGTTACATCTCGCATACCCGCACCATTCAATATCGTCATGGAGAAGTTACAGTTCTGAAATACACAATCTTCAAAACTATTATCGCTTAGGTCGCTTTTATGGAAGTTACAGTTTAAAAATGTACAGTGTACAAACTCGCGATCACGTAATTTTGTTTCAGCATAATTGATATTAGAGAACGTTTTGTCCTCATGAAATACGGTTTCTTCCATGTTCTTGTGGCGCTTGTTCGTTGTTGTCAGGCTCTTGTAAAGGTACTAAAGTTTCTTATTTTTATATGTAGCAATAGTACGTTAACATGCTACCAGTATGAAAAAGATAACTTATGCAGCGGACGTTTTGCAATACAATGCGTTGTTGCAACCCGCGGACCAAGAGATGGCGAACCACTTGATGGAAGAGATCTGTAGCGGACTGCAGGAAGCCGAAAATAAGGTATGGCATGCGCATCCTGTTTGGTTCCTAGAAGGCAACCCTATTGTGGGGTATAGCAAGCAAAAGAAGGGGATGCGTTTGATGTTTTGGAGTGGTGCAGACTTCGATGAAGAAAAGTTAGTTGTTCGCGGAACGAAGTTTAAGGATGCTTCTATTTTTTATCGAACGATGGCGGATATCGATGTCGCTGATCTGAGGCGATGGCTTGAAAAGTCGCGCACGATACAGTGGGACTACAAGAATATCGTGAAGCGAAAGGGCGTGTTGGTGAAGATATAAGTATGTGTGTGTGCTCTGTTTGGTTGTTTTTTGTGTTTCTGAAGTAATGCGTTTAACCTTTATTTTTGGAAATACTCTGACAATAGATTACATTTACTTTATGTTAACCTAATATGAATAGTGGGCACGGGTAAAATTAATAGATCGGTCTTATCCCTTTTTACGGAGGGAGACAAAGAAGCTTTCGAGTTTATTTATCGGGAGTGTTCAGCCTTAATTTACCGTCGATTGGTTTATATTCTCAAAGACACAGAGGATGCAAAAGAGGTGTTGCAGGCGGTTTTTGTAAAACTATGGATTGGGCGAGAAAGCATAGATACAGAACGAAATTTTGAGCATTATCTTTATCGGATGGCC
Organism: Sphingobacterium psychroaquaticum; assembly: GCF_900177625.1. GTDB lineage: Bacteria > Bacteroidota > Bacteroidia > Sphingobacteriales > Sphingobacteriaceae > Sphingobacterium > Sphingobacterium psychroaquaticum. Next base: position 220,947 of record NZ_FXAU01000002.1, on the reverse strand, counting down.
GATTCGATGGCTATCGACCTTATTCGCCGCAATACAGGGAGTAATGCAATTTTTAACACCCTGTTTACGGAGCATGATCTCATATCTGAGTCTATGGAAGATCAATATGTACGTCGTGAAGACTGGAGTATACTAGAAGAAGCTATTGAACAACTCCCCCCACAGCAAAAGCTGACTTTTCGCTTGTGTAAGCTGGAAGGTAAATCCTATGATGAGGTTAGTAAATTACTCAATATTTCTACATCCACCATCAGTAATCATCTTGTTGCTGCAACTAAAACGCTGCGCCAGTTCACGGCTAAATATCACAAAGAGCTAAAAATTATCCTTCTATGGTGGATTTTGAAAGAAATTTGATTTTTTTTCAAAATAAACTAGTGAGTTCCTCTTTTTCATTCGTAATAATAGTAGTAAAAGACATAAAAAGGTTTGTGTCTGCTGCCAAATTATGAATTATATATACCTGAAAGAATTACTTCTGCATTATTTTGAAGGCACCATTAGGGAAGAGGAGCTGTACAAGCTTATGGAGTTATTGGAAGATGTGTCTGATGAAGACTTTGAGCGAATACTTGCTGAGATAGAAACGCCCATATCCGTTCGGGCTCACTTATCGGAGGAGTCTGCCAATCAAGTGTTGGCGAAAGTACTGCACGAAATTGAGCGTATCGAAGGAAGTCCCAATCATGTAGCAGCGGTTTCAGGTAAGACAGTCTGGTTTACTCCATGGCTCCGTATAGCGGCTGCCGTTTGTGTTTTGCTTGTTGGGGCAGCTTGGTATTGGAGTCAAATTTTGAATAAGGATGAAACGACATCTTCTTCACGGGGTGTGTATGATGTGGATCCAGCCAGTCCGATGGCTACGGTAACCTTGGAAAATGGGGAAGTGGTACGTATTGATTCTTCGGCCGTCGGTCTTGTTTACAGCAAAGACGGAATGCAAATCTATAAAGATGAAAATGGTGCGTTAACCTACCAAGATTCAACGCAAAATGAGCCTATTTATTTGACTGTGAGCACGCCTAAAGGCGGGATAATGAAGGTGCGTTTGGATGATAGTACGGTAGTGGAACTCAATGCAGGAGCGACGCTCCGTTATCCGTCTGCTTTTACGGCAAAAAAGAGGGAAGTATATCTAGAGGGAGAAGCCTTTTTCTCTGTGGCGCACGATGCGACCAAACCTTTTGAAGTTCATATGGAGAAACAGATCGTTGAAGTTTTAGGGACATCTTTTAATGTAGTATCTCGAGCGGATTATGCACGAACAACCCTGGTGGAAGGGCGTGTTAAAATTCTAACCGGTGGTAAGGCTTATTTTCTTAAACCTGGAGAACAAGCCGTGGTAACGAACGAGGTTAAGATTTCGTCTCTTAATCCGACGCAGAAAGTAGCCTGGAAGAATGAAGAGTTTACCTTCGATCATAGTACTTTTTATGAGATTTTACAAGAAATTGAAAGCTGGTATAATGTGCAGGTTGTCTTTGCGGATAATAACCTGGAAGACGTACATCTCTCAGGAACAGTTTCTCGAAAGGTTAAATTATCTGCGCTATTAAAAGTTCTTGAAATGAATACAAACTATAAATTTACAATTGAAGAAAGGAGGGTTTTAGTGACAAAAAACTAAACATAATTTAACTATGAAACAAAAAACTGGAGGTGTTGGAGCACCCCCAGCTATAGGGTTTCAAAATTCGTTACGGTAATAAAAAATTTTTCTAACCAGTGCAAATATAGTGAATCTGATAGACTTACCTTCTATCGCCATTTTTGCACTTAACTAGTAATTATGAATAAAAAGAAGTTTTGGGGTCTTCTCCATGTCTATTTACATAGGTACAAATTGAAGACTCGGCTTTTGGTCAACCACCAAATCCTACTAGCAATGAAACTAACCATACTGCTCATGGTGTCTTTTTTGGTCCAAGTCTCTGCGAATAGCTTTGGCCAAAATGTAAAAGTTAACTTTAAAAGCCAACGACTTGAGGTCGTCCTTAATGAGCTAAAAAAACAAACAGGGTATAGCTTTTTAATTAATTCCAACTATTTAAAAAACGCCCGTCCTGTCTCTATCGAAGCTTACAATGTACCTTTAGCGAAGGTTTTGGATGAAGTTTTTTCTAAACAACCTTTCAACTATATTGTGTCGGATCGGATTATCACGATTAATCCCGAACCGAAAGATGAAGAAGAGGTGGTTCAGCAGAGCATTTCCGGTCGCGTTTTGGGCGATGGGGGAAAGGGACTTGCGGGTGTCACCATTGTCGAAGTTGGGACGACCAATACAACGAATTCTGGTGAGGGTGGTCATTTCTCTATTCGTATGACCAACCCTAATGGAGCCTTGCGCTTTAGTTCTATCGGATATATTTCTGTCGATAAACCTGCGGCGAATAATATGACGGTCAGATTAGCTATTGAAGATAAAAATATAGATGAAGTTGTTGTCACGGGCTTCCAGAAGATTGATAAGAGTAAATTTACAGGTTCTGTCAGTCAAGTGGATAAGAAAAACATTGACCGATCTGGAGCTTTGGACGTGTCACGCATGCTTCAGGGTGCTGCGGCGGGTGTATCCGTGCAAAATACATCGGGAACGTTTGGTGCAACACCAAAAATCCGTATCCGGGGTAACTCTTCAATCAGTGCGAATCAGGAGCCACTTTATGTAGTTAACGGAGTGCCGATCACTTCCCCAGCAAATGTTGCTGTCAACCAGTTGTATAGCGGAGATCCTGCTTCGGTACTGGGTTCTGCAATTGCCGGCTTGAATGCGCAAGATATCGAGGATATCCAGATCTTAAAGGATGGAGCTGCATCGGCACTGTATGGAACGCGGGCGGCGAATGGTGTTATCTCGATTACCACCAAAAAGGGGGCTTACAATTCGAAGAGTGTTAATCTTAGTACCGCCTTGTCTGTGGGTTTAAAGCCTAGTATTGGTTCTTTCAACTTGATGAACTCAGCACAAGAGATGCAGTTGTATAAGGAAATGTATGACCGCGGTTATCTTTCAAATGCGAACTGGCCAACCTATACTGGTGCATTTACGGAAGCCTACCGCCAACTCGCATTGCGAAACTATACGTTAGACCAGGCTTACGATGAATTGAATAGGTCCGCAAAAGCAAATACAAATTGGTTTGATGTTCTGTTCCGTAATAATTTGATCCAAGAACACAGTCTTTCGTTTTCTGGAGGGGGTGATAAACACACGTATTATGTGTCGGGTAGTTTTGCCGATGATAATGGACAGTCGATTGGTTTTGGCACGAAGCGCTATACCACAGATGCTCGCACAGTGTTTAATATTACGCCTAAAATTGACTTAGACGTTAACCTAAATTGGAGTGCTAGAGATCAAAAAACACCGGGTACGAATGAGTCAAAAACGCTGGCTTCAAGTAATTATTTTGAGGTGACACGCGAATTTGAGATCAACCCGTTTTTGTATGCCATGCAGACGAGTCGCGCCATGTATCCATACAAAGCGGACGGCTCTTATAATTACTACCTGGAGAACTTAACGCCTTTTAATATTGTAGAGGAGCTGAAAGAGAATTTCAACGACATAAAAGCGCAAGAGGTTCGTTTAATTTTACGTCCAACCTATCGGATACTGAAGAACTTACGTTACGATGGTACGTTTGCTATCCGGAGAAACCAAAGTAAAGTAAGCCATATTGTAACAGAACGTTCGAATATGGCCAATGCGTACCGTGTTGATTATAATGATGTTTTGCGTACTCAAAACGCTTTGTTGTATCAAGATCCACGGGATCCATACGCTTATAGAGAAAGTATTTTACCGGAGGGAGGTTATCGTTATCTGTGGAATACAATGCAGTCTTTTTGGAGTGCTCGAAATCAATTGTCTTTTACGGAGCGCTTTGGAGACCATAATTTGAGTGTTATGGCTGGGGTAGAGATTGAGAAAACATATGTGGACCGTGACTACTCTAAAGCATATGGCTATATGTACTACGGAGGAAAGGTTGCGGCTCCTTCTGCACTAGCAATGATTTACGCGGTGAATAGAGATGACCGTACTTACATAGAAACCTTTCAAGATCGGAGATCCGTAGGTTTTTATGGAAATATTCAGTATTCATTTAAAGATAAGTACAATTTTGATGTAAGTGGACGTCAAGACGGGAGTAACATGTTTGGACGGATGCAACGTTCTAAATTTTTACCAAACTACGGCCTTGGTTTTGCCTGGAATGCGCATAAGGAAGCTTTCTTTGAGAACTTAAATAGCAGTGGTAAGATCGACTACTTGAAATTTCGTGTGAGCCATGCCTTACGTGGGAATAGTTTTGAAACCTCGCCAATGCTCAATGCCAATTACATCAATATGGTTCGTTTAGATCCTGTTAACAGTAGTAAAGGTATCAACGTGTTAGATCCTGAGTTGTACAACCTCGCGTGGGAGAAAGATTACACGACCAATTTCGCTTTTGATTTATCCCTTTTTAATAGATTAACGTTAACGGCGGAATACTATACCCGTCGGAACAAGGATCTTGTTGTACCATTTGATATTGCACAAGAGGATGGATATGTTTCTAAGCGAATCAATTTTGGTACGATGCGAAACAATGGGGTTGATATTACTTTAGGATACCGTAACCTTTTAAACAAAGAAGACTTCAAGTGGGATGTAACATTGATCTACGGTTATGTAAAGAACAAGCTGATCGATGGCGAAGCGCAATCGGCTCAATTATCACGGATTACGAATCCGAACGGTTACCCTATAACTGACTATCCGTTGGAAGGGTTGTTTGGTTTTAACTATTCGAGATTGAGTACGGAGGGGAGACCATTATTCAATAGCGATAAAGGAGAAACCCAAGGGATTGCTTTGGCGTCACGGGATCGGTCGTTGATCACGTATTTAGGTAGTCGCCAACCTTTAGGAACGGGATCTATTGCAAACTCGTTTCAATATAAAGGGTTAGAGTTTCGTGTTTTCTTAACCTATTCCTACGGACATAAGGTATTTACACAACCTATTTACCAACGAGCTTATGATGATTCTGGTTCTAAATCTGGAGACTTGAACTATAGGTGGCAAACGATTGGAGACGAGAAATATACGAATATACCGGGCTTGATGAGCACGATTCAACGTATCCATGTAGGTACCCAAAGTAATATGGATGAGACGGCTTATAACAGAAGTGATTTTAGAGCGGCCGATGCGAGTAATCTTCGTTTAAGCGAGGTTTTGCTTGCTTATGATATTGGACAATTCTTGAACAGAAGGGTGCCAACTGTTAAAAATGCACGCGTCATGTTATCGGCTAACAATCTGTATTACTGGGCAAGTGGACGCTTACGCGGTGTAGACCCAGATCTATACTTAAGCGGCGGTACGTCATTGCCGAATCCACGCTCATTTAGTTTACGTTTATTGTTAGGCTTTTAGGAGGAGATTATATGAAAAAGATACTATATATGGTGGTGATGACTGCCATACTGGGAATGACAAGTTCCTGTGATAAATTTTTAGATGCACCTTATGACAACCGGGTCGAGATTAACGATGTGGAGGATGTCAACCTTTTACTTGCTAATGCTTATCCTGTACGTGCGGATGTGTTTACCGAGATTATGACGGACAATCTACATCATTACGCATCAACTATGCAAGCGAGTAATGGTGCGACCTATCTACCGATTTATCGTTGGGAGGATGAGTTTTCGGATGCAATCACGACGGCTACACCCACGCATGCGTATACACATTATTATCGGAAAGTATACGACGCCAACCTGGCTTTGGAGCAATTGGAAAAGGCAACGGGCAGTCAAGGACAAAAGGATGCATTACGTGCGGAAGCCTTGATTTTGAGAGCTTACAACTATTTTAGTTTGGTGAACTTGTTCAGTTTACATTATAATGAGGCTGAGAATGCAACAAATTTGGGGGTGCCTTTAGTCCTTGAAGTACCTAAGGGAAATAGAAACTTATATGATAGAGCGACGGTAAAGGAGGTTTATGATCAGATCGATAAGGATATGGAAGAGGGTTTGGCGTTAATGAAGAAGGGTGAAGCTTTTGTTCCACGGACGCCTTATCGTTTCTCTCTTGCCAGTGCCCATGCATTTATGTCGCGCTTGAACCTGTATAAAGGAAAATGGGATGAAGCTGCACGATATGCCGATTTAGTGGTTGGTGAACGTGGCGTTATCGTGCGTAAGATGAGTGAGGATGTGACACGTAAAGCGACCACTATGGAAACGTTTTGGGCGCAAGAGATTATGAGCCCTACGCAACATCCAAGTTTGTTGTTGGTGAATCAGACCAATCTTTTCCTTTGTCGTCCTTTTGGTTATCGTCTAGGCGGTTTTTATATCGCGCACAATATCTTTTACACGACACCTTCTCAAGATCTAAGAACACATATGTTTAGTTCTGGCGGAACGGTAATCGATAGTGTGGCATTGGTTGTAAAATATGCCAATCAACCCAACAATCCGAATGCGGCTCAATCTCGTTATGATTGTTTTACGATGGAGGAAGTGTTACTTAACAGAGCCGAAGCAAACCTCCGTAAATCAAGCCCTGACATAACCAAAGCCATGGCTGATATCGAGGCGATACGTAAGGAACGTTTTACGGCGGCAAATTACAGACCATTAACGACTCCGGGTAATCCGGCTGATGCTTTGACAGCGGTACTACGTGAACGTAAGTTGGAATTATTGGGACAGGGCTATCGTTGGTATGATATCAAACGCTTGGGTATCGAAGTAGAGCACCGCATGATTCGGACGGACCCTAAGACGGCAACCATCCTGAAAGCGAATGATAAGCGCACGGCCATACAAATTCCGATTCAAGCGCGTGTCGGAAATCCATTGTTAGAGAATCAATTAAATCCAAGATAGATTATGAAGAAGCTTTTTTATATCTTATTATCCATTGTCTTTCTTACCGCTTGTCAGAAGGACAATTATCCACTTGGAGAAATAGATGAGAGTACGGACTATTTTTCTAAGAGAGAACCTAAACCGAAATCGAAATGGAATGAGTTAGATTATTTGTGTGACTCTATCCAGAAGGCTTATGGTGTGGAAATTATATACGAATATACTCCCCGTATCATAGCCGGCACGACATTCTTTATGCCGCCGCAATATGATAAAGCATTGCCTTATACACGGACTATGCTTAGTAAAATATGGTTGAAGCCATTAAAGGAAAAATTTCCGAAATTTTTTGCAGGAGAAACGCCGATTGAGTTTATTCTAGCGGGTGGTTTTGTTCACTTTAACGATCCGACGACAACAGGAACGGCGGCAGGCGCGGGTATGAACGGTCAGTTTTATCGTTTGGGTATGGGTGGCGTAAATAACTACTCTACGTCTAAAGCCTGGTTGTATGACCATATTGTAACACTTTTTCATGAGCACGCCCACCAAATCGATCATAAGTACGGTCGTGGTTACTTGTATGATCGCGTGTCACAAGGCAAGTATTATGGGCTGGCGGGCTATTTTACAAACCCAGCAACAGGAAGGCCGCGTACCGATGCAGAAGCACAAGCCGATGGATTCTTTAAGCCCTATGGTGGTTATGCTCCGGAGGAAGATTTTGCAACATCCGTGGAGTATATGGTTAAGTTTCCGCAAAGTACGATTAGAACATACATCAGCCGCAACCGTGATCTAGAAACAAAGTACAAGATGGTACATCAGATGTACCAGACTATGGGTGTGAATCTACATGATTTACATGTTGTCGTGGATTCGGTTGTGAATAAAGTGAATTACTAAAATTATTGACGATGAAAAAAATAATATATTGGTTAATGCTGCTTGTCGGAGTTAGTACTTTTTTCGTCTCTTGTGAGAAGGATAATATCACGAATTCCTATTTCGACGAAAATACTGATCGTATGGATAAGGTAGCGCAAGAGGCTAGACGGGTGTTGGCATCTTCTGAAAAGGGATGGGTTATGATGGCAAAGACAGGATTAGGGGCAGATGTTTATACTCCTATTGTTCTTCGCTTCGATACAGCAGCAAACCGTGTTTATGTGAAGACGATCTACGGTGTGACTGCAGATACAGAATCGTATTTTAATACTACAAAAGGAACAGGGGCGCCTCAACTTATATTTAGCACCGGTTCGATTATGTCAACATTATATAGAGTGGGGGTTCAGGCTTCTGATATAACGGATCATATGTATAATATCATAGGTGTATCTGCGGACACGGTTTCTATTCAGTGTTATCGGAGTGGAAAGGTCTATGATAAAGAAGGAGGTGTAATTTATAAAATGTTTAAGCGTCCGGATTCATGGACCTGGGCAGATGACCCTATCGTCTTTGATTGGACCTCTACACAGTTTACACAAAATGTAAACAGTGTGGTTGGAGAGATGAAGTTAGAAAATCTGAAAACTAATACCAGTGAAACGGTACAATGGCGTTTTTGGAGTTGGGCGGATCCTACCGTTTATAGAATTAGAGATCCTTTTTCTATCGGTTATAATATCGGGACAGGAGGTTTTAAACCCTCGAACTATTTTATTGTGACCGGTGGAGTAACAAATAATGTGAATACAACTGTTACGATGGGACATAATACAATATCGATGTTTCCGATCCCCTATAATACGGGTACGAACCAGGCAGTTATCGCATTAGGACAGCGAATTAAGACTCATTATTTGATATTGAAAAATCAAACGAGAACAGGTAATAACGTTAAGATGGAGTTCGAGGCGTATGATAAAAATGGTAAAGTTATCGTAAAAGCTTTTTACAATAACTTACTGTAGTCTTTGTTTCAAGTGTTGTTTGGAAGGTCTGGTGGCTACTCATCGGGCCTTCCTTTAATATATAGTAGTATGCGGATACTTTTTATGTTTATAGGGCTTTTTATTACCGGGGGCCTTCTTCAATGTCAAGCACCGGATAGTAAGTTGTTGAAGACAAAAAGCCTGGTGTTGGTCCTTGATAATCTGCCTGTCGATAGTTGCAGTGTTCGTGTACATCATATTATTACGGGGGAAGAGGTATATCATAATAGCACCTATAAAATTGGAGATACCCTTTACATTCCGTCTATAGATGATGATATGTATATTGCGGTTTTTTCATGGCCCAAAACACTTATTTCACATCGTATTTTTCATAGCAAACAGTTTAATAAGGAAGAAGATGCAGATTATTTTGAGCTCACGAAACCTATTTTTCTTCAAGATAGGACCGATTCACTCTATAAAATATCCGTAGTAAACGATGTCACGCAGGAAGAAATTGAGTCCAGTGGAGCGGAAGTTATTGCATTTAAAAACCTGAACTGTAAGGCTTGTGATTTAGCCGATGAGTATTGGGCACTTTATAGTTCTTTTTTCAGTCGGAAGAAAGATCATATTGATAGTGTTCGACAAGTTTATTATAACAATGTTAAAGCCACAAACCTAGAAAAAGCACGCGAAAGTTATTTGTTGGTTAACGACCTAGAACGTAATTATCAGAAAGATGATATTTTAGATGCCGCTCTAATTAAAAAAATCAAATCTAACGAAGATAGTCAAGTATCTATGTTTTTTTTGTTCTATCAACTGTACAATCATCGTGATTTTGATAAGTTTAGAGGTGTATTCAATGGGATGTCTGGGGATGCCCGGAAAAGCAAATACTATAATATGGTTTATAAACAATATCACCCCGCCGGAGTTTAGTTTTGAAAGACGAGATCTAAAATTTGAAATATTCTTGTCTATGCAAGACAAAATTTGACACTTCGTTGTTACGCTTTACTTTTATGTGAATGGAATCTGTATCATTTTCAATTCGATGTAGCATATACTTACAACTAGCCTCTTCGTTTAAGTTTTCAAAACTTCGGTTATTAATCTGAAGTATAATATCTCCAATTTGCAATGGAGAATCGCTGTTTTCCACAACGGAAGATATAATGGGATGATTCTCATAGAATCGGTAACTAAAGCCATATGTTTTAAGAGAAGGCCTAAGATCGGTTCCTATTGCATCTAAATACACTTTGTTTCCCCACCAGTCGAGTATAAATACAAAATTCTTAAGAAATTTATTTCCAATAAGGTTCGAGGCTCCCGTTTCAACGATGATGTTGCGAAAAGTATCCCGATGAATTTTAAAATCATCAGCTTTAATCTGATAAAAAATATCTTGTTTAGAAGTACCAAAGGCGCCGACAGATTTGCTGCCTTTATAGCTGATATAATCGTATTGATCCAAGTCAGTCGGTCTTATCGTCGATAGAAATCCGGAGTACCCTGTGTCAAACGTAAAACCAAGTTTTCTGTTAAACAGCTCTGTTGCTATGACCGGAGTTTTGGTGTCCTTGGTTGTGAAGGGGAGCTCATATTGGTATCGATCGGGCATAAAGCTAGTTCGTGTTTTAGTGGCTTCTGCTGTCCTCTTGCTGTAGTCGATGCGCCAAAAAAGTTTAGCCATCTGGTTGGCTCCTAATATACCATCCATTTGGAGACACTTAAATTCGGGACTTTCAAAATCGAGAACTATGGCACCAATATCGTGAAATGTAATAGCGCCGACATGCATCTCCGGAATCAGGGTGAAAATTTGCTGTTTACTATTTTTCTGCGAATCTGTTACCTTGCCTTGTGCTTTTTTCTTTAGTCCAAGGTCTTGAAAAATCTGTGAAGAGATGACTGTGGGGGCACCTGTATCGAATAGGAAATTATACGTTTTACCTTGGATATTTACTTTTACAAAGGGCATATCACTAATGTAGTCCAGTTCTATAGTTTCTATATTGTTTTTTAATTCAGCCTGACCCGAATCAAAAATTTTTGATGTTGTGTTACAGTTCGTAAGTAGCATCAAAAAGGAAAGGAGTAACAATGCTCGCATATCGTTTTTTTGTTGTTCGTAGGTGTTAGGACAAATAGGTCAGTGGTTTTGTTTGTTCAGACCGAAGTACGCGCCATTTTACTGACTTGCGTTGTGGGTAAGGTGCATATCCTTATGTTATTTTGCTTAAGCGTTTTAGCTTATTGTTTAGCCAAACGATTGCATACTTGTTGCATTTGTAATCATTCTCATTTGTGAATATATTCGAGCCTAACATACCAAAGAATCAATTATAGATCGGCCAGCTTTTTATCGAGACAGCCTATCTCCATTTTTTTATACCAACGAATAATGAAAAACAAACGCTGGATCATTATGCTTCTCGGACTAAGTGCCATTGCGTGCCATACGAACAAGCGACTCGCTAACCATCTGCCGGCTCATATCTATATACAGCAAGAAGGTCGGGAAAACAAAGCGTGGAAGCTGATTTGGAGTGAAGATTTTAACGGAACAAAACTGGACACCACAAAATGGAGTCGTATTCCGGCAGGGACGGCAGACTGGAATCGACATATGAGCCAAGACGATCGGTGCTTCCGGATGGAGCATGGCAAGCTGTATCTTTTAGGGATTAATAATCCGGATACGACCTACGATAAACGCCCCTTTTTAACCGGTGGTATATGGAGTAAAGGAAAATTTGCGTTTCAATATGGGCGTGTGGAGATTAAGGCCAAATTAGGTAGCGCACAAGGTGCATGGCCTGCGATGTGGATGCTCGCTGAACTCGATAAATATGGTAAGTATCCGCGGAATGGCGAGATTGATATTATGGAGCATCTAAACTTCGATAACATTATCTATCAGACCACACATTCTTACTACACCTTAGACCTGGGTGAAAAGAAAAACCCTCCACATCACGGTACGGCTTCTGTGGATGCCGGTGTATTTAATGTATACGGTATTAGTTGGTATCCCGACAAGATTGTTTTTCAGCTTAATGGTAAAGATACATTTACGTATCCGCGGATGAAAGGTGTTGATCCTTCCCAGTGGCCATATGACCAACCGTTTTACCTGTTGATCGATCAGCAATTGGGTGGAAGTTGGGTTGGTAAAGTGCAGAAAGAACAGTTACCGGTAGAGATGGTTGTCGATTGGGTAAAAGTGTACCAATAATTTTTTTTCATTTTTTTAAATCGTTTTAGCTTTTTCATAATATTTCTATTGTATGGGCATCACCCTAACACTTAATTAAGGACAATGAAAGGAGGATCGTATTATACCATAAGATAGCGTAATCAATTTAAACCAGATTTTAGACCTATTTGACAACTAAACAGACTAAACACAGATTGTTAAACCAAAGTCTAAATGAGTAAAATTATAAACCTATCAAAACATGGGCTCCTTATTGGGGCGTCTTGTTTATTAGCACTGGATTCGAGCTATGCTACTTCTAAAAACCTAGATAAGTTTGCGCTAGCGACCGCGGAGTGGACGAGCACTTCAGCAAGATTGGCTTTTTATGCGCAGGATCTTATACAGGGTATTGTTACGGACGAGGCCGGCTTACCTATTGTTGGGGCTACTGTTAGCATTCAAGGAAAGACTATAGGCGAAAGCACGGATGCGAGCGGTAGATTCACCATTAAAGCGTCAAAGGGCGATATGCTTGTTGTTACATCTGTCGGCTATGTTCGTCAACACATTCAGGTTGTTGGTGGTGCGGTAAAGGTCATATTGAAGAGCAATGCCGAGAACCTAGACGAAGTGGTTGTCGTGGGGTATGGCAAGCAAAATAAATCGCTTGTAACGGGGGCCGTTTCACAAATTGGTGGTGAGGCATTACAAAATAGATCGATCTCTCGCGTGAGCCAGGCATTACAAGGGCAATTACCGGGATTAAATATCCAAACCGGAACGGGAGGAGGGGCTCCAGGTGCGACACAAAGTATTAACGTGCGCGGCTTTACTGGCTTGGGTACCACGGCGTCTCCTTTGATCGTCATCGACGGTATCCAAGGGGGAGATATAAATACAATTAATGCAGATGATATTGAGAGTATTTCTGTGTTGAAGGATGCGGCTTCTTCGGCTATCTATGGTTCCAGTGCACCTTATGGCGTTATCTTAATCACAACGAAACAAGGCAAGAAAGGGGCGAAGCCCGTAATCTCTTACAACAACAATTTGAGTTGGGCTGAACCGATCAACCTACCGAAAATGATGAATTCGTTAGATTTTGCGACGCTTTACAATGAGGCGGCCAAGAATGGCGGTAGAAGTCCCATTTTTAGTGAGGATGCGTTGGGCCGGATTAAATCGTATCTGGATGGATCGCTGAAAACGGAGACAATAGCCAGCACGTTGCCGGGGGCAAATGAGTATCTCGCTTGGGGGGAGAGTAATGCCAATAACGACTGGTTTAAGGTGTATTTCAAAGATCTATCCTTCAGTCAGCAGCATAATGTGAATGTTTCGGGAGGGTCTGATCATACGAAGTACTTTATAGGGCTCGGCTATAATGATCGGAATGGGATGTATAAGTTTGGTTCTGACGATTATAAACGATTCAATGTACGTACAAATATCACAACTATCATCTCGAAAATGCTTGATTTTAGCTTGCGTGGTAGTTTCTCCAAGGAGCTAGAGGATGGCCCGAATACGTATAGCGGAAAAACTGGAGGAAACTATATGCACCAGATCGCGCGTAAATGGCCGACTGTAGCATTGTTTAATCCTGATGGTAACTACTCTGATCCGAGTGACGTTTTGTTGCATAAAGATGGTGGGCGTCGCCGTACGACGGTTGACAAAGCGTTGCTGACAGGTGAATTTGTTTTTCGATTAGCACCGGGATGGACAGCTACGACGAACTACACGTTTGACGGAACATTTCAAGATCTGAATTCGCATACAAAGACGCTTTTCACGGTACGACCTGATGGTTCGCAGGCGCAGATCGGCGGGACATTTCCTAATGGTTTTAGCCGGTCAAATTATCGAGTAGAGCATCATATTATCAATGCGTTTACAAAGTATGATAAACAGGTTGACGATCACTTCTTCTCGGTGATGGGAGGTTATGTTCGCGATTTGAACTCCTACCAGTATTATGCAGCAAGTAACAATCAACTGTATTCAGATAATGTTCCTGCATTGAGTTTAACATACGGTGTAGCAGCGACGGTAAGCGATCAAGTGAGACGTTTGGCATCGGATGGTTTTTTTGGACGTTTCAATTATAATTACAAGGAAAAATATGTGTTTGAATTTAACGGACGTTATGATGGTACATCTCGATTCTTATCGGATGTCCGTTGGAAATTCTATCCGGGAGTATCGGTTGGATGGAATGTGGATAAAGAAGCTTTTTTCGAAGCGGTTAAACCTGTTGTTTCGACTTTTAAGTTAAGAGCATCTTATGGATCATTGGGTGACCAGGGGTTCCTGGATACGCCAGATTCACCGCAATGGTACCCCTTTTATCCGAGTCTACAGACGACACGACCGACCTCTTCAAATTGGCTGTTTGGAGGCAATCAACAGGCTACTGTGGCGCCTCCCGGTTTAATCTATCCAGATTTAACTTGGGTTACCACGACTTCATTAAATATGGGGGCTGAGGTGAACTTCTTCCAAAACAAGTTGACCACTACATTTGATTGGTATATCAGAAAAGCCGATGATTTTGCGGGTCCTGCTGAGGCTCTTCCGGGGTTATTGGGCGCTACGCCACCACGGAAGAACAACGCTGGTATGGAAACACGTGGCATGGAGTTGAGTATTGGATGGCGCGATAAAGTAGGTGAGGTATCGTATGGAGTACGCGCTAATTTAAGTGACTATAAAGGTAAAGTTACGCGGTATCCAAATCCTGCAGGTCTGACAAATACGTGGTACGAGGGACAGGTGATGAACGATATCTGGGGGTATGAGACCTATGGTCTCTTCCAGAGTGCGGAAGAGGTGGCTGCTGCACCGAAGCAGGTGAAGATATCGGGCGAAACCTGGACGCCAGGGGATGTGCGTTATGTTGACCTCAATGGCAATGGAGAAATTGATTTTGGTACGGGTACTCTTTCGAATCCGGGTGATAGACGCGTTATCGGAAATAGTACGCCGCGTTATGCATACGGTTTTACTGGAGATGCGGCTTACAAAGGTTTTGACCTTTCTTTCTTTATTCAAGGAATCGCGAAGCGGGATGCTTGGATTGGATCCAATTATTTCTGGGGTATTGTAGGTGATGAGTGGCAAAGTTCACCTTTTGATGTGCATCAGGATAGATGGTCGGCCGAGAATCCTGATGGATACTTCCCGAAATTTTATTTAACGGGGCAAAATGGGAAAAATACGGTGGCACAAACACGTTATTTACAGAATGCTTCTTACCTCCGATTGAAAAATCTTCAGGTGGGCTACAGTTTACCAAAGCAAATGCTTGAACGGATAGGTTTTGGGAAGGTTCGTTTTTATGTGAGTATCGACAATGTCTTCACGATAACAGATTTAATTAAGACGATGGATCCGGAATTGTCCATCAGTGATTCGAAGATCTATCCGCTACAGCGTACTTATGCAGCGGGCGTTAATTTTTCCTTTTAATATACTTTGATAAAAACTAAGATGAAACAGATTCATTTATATAGCCTTGTCGCGTTATTTTCCGTGATTTTTACGGGCTGTCAAAAAGATTTTCTTGACCGTACCCCCGAAACCAATATCAGTGATGCTGACTATTGGAAAACATCAAATGACCTGAAACTCTACGCGAATAATTTTTACAACAATTTACTTCCCAATTATAATGGATGGGGTAGTATTGGAATCTACGGCTTAGATGCGGATGGTAGTGACAATATGATTTATGTGACCTACAATTCGGCGATGAATGGCGAACGTGTTATTCCAGGGAGTGGAGGTGGATACGGGGCTTATGACGATTGGAGTATGTTGCGCAATATGAATTACTTTATGGCGAACTATACGAAAGTAACGGAACCGTTTGATAATGTGAAAACCTATGTTGGGGAAGCTCTTTTCTTTCGGGCATATTTCTACTTCTCAAAGCTTAAGTCCTTTGGCGATTTGCCGTGGGTATCCAAGCCATTGGAGACCAGTTCTCCAGAGGTGTACAATGAGCGGTTGCCGCGGAACCAGATTGTGGACTCTATTCTTCAGGATTTGGATTTGGCGGTGAGCTACCTTCCAACAAAAGCACAGGCACAGCCTTCTCGTATTACAAAGGAAATAGCGATGTTGTTTTTGTCGCGTATAGCGCTGTTTGAAGGTACGTGGGAAAAGTATCATCGAGGGACAGTTTTTGGCGTTTCAGGTTCCGATGGTCGTAAATATTTGGAAAAGGCCGCGGCCGTAAGTGGTGCGTTGTTGACCACATCAGGCGGTTATGGGCTTCATGATCTAGGGGATGATCCTTATGGATATTGGAAATTATTCAATAAAGTGGACTATACCGGGAACAATGAAATTATGTTGTGGCGAGCATTCAATATCAATTTAGGTTTGGGACACCGGTGGCACCGATATACCAATACAGGGGCTGGTCGCGGTTTGTCCAAAGATTTGGTCGATGCATACCTTTGCAAAGATGGTTTGCCTATCGGAGTGAGTAGTCTTTATAAAGGGGATGCTACGTTGCAGGATGTGGTTACAGATCGGGATCCGCGACTTAGACAAACTATGTATGTGAATGACGGTGAGCATGTCGTGACCAACAATAGGCCGAACGGATTGGCTCCGGCTCTCTTTATGTATCCTACTTTTGAGGTGGCTAATGAGAATAAATCTATTACAGGATATCAGGTGTATAAGGGGCATAATCCGGATTACAACCAGCAGCAAGATCAGGGGACAACGGGACAGATTATCTTTCGTTTTGCTGAAGGCTTGCTTATCTATGCGGAAGCGCGTGCCGAATTGGGTTTGTTGAGCCAAGATGATCTGGACAAAACGGTCAATTTATTTCGTAAGCGTGTGGGAATGCCCAAGCTAATGTTAGGTGCTGTTACGGCGGATCCAAATCAAGAATTTAAGGATCTTAGCCCTATTCTCAATGAAATCCGCAGGGAGCGTCGTGTGGAGTTGGCGGCTGAGGGTTATCGCGCTGATGATCTTTACCGTTGGGCCGCGATGGATGAAAAGATCATTGGAAAGCGCCAGAAAGGTGCGAAACGACAGCAGTGGGAAGTGCCTGGCGTGCCAGAAAACACTGCTAAAGCAGCTAAGAACCTTCCGATAGATGATAAAGGTTATATTGATTTCTATCAAAATGTGGGCGGCCTTAAAAATGGTTTTCAGTTTAATAAGGATCGCGACTACTTAAGTCCGATACCGGTTGATCAACTGACTTTGAACCCGAAGATTAAACAAAATCCGGGTTGGAAATAATAGAAAAATAGGTACAGGTTGGGGTGTATATTTATCCCACCCTGTATCCATAATATCCTACATGCATGTATCAAATTTTTAAGAAGATCGCGCTGTTGCTGCTGGTTCTGTTAGGAGCGATAAACCTCGTCGCACAGCCGCACAAGAAACCTAATATCATTTATATCTATGCTGATGATATGGGGTATGGTGAGCTTGGCGCGTATGGACAAAAGTTGATCCAAACGCCACATTTGGACCAAATGGCGAACGAAGGAATTCGGTTTACGCAGCATTATACCTCGACTCCGGTTTGCGCGCCAGCACGTGCCATGTTGCTTACAGGGAAACATGGTGGACATTCTTACATTCGAGGAAATTACGAGATGGGCGGTTTCCCGGATGATAAAGAAGGCGGACAGATGCCGCTGCCGGAAGGAATCTTTACCCTCCCAAAAATGCTGAAAGAGCACGGGTATACTACGGGAATAGTAGGGAAATGGGGTTTAGGTATGCATTTTACGACTGGTGATCCGCAGAAACAAGGGTTTGATTACGCCTATGGTTATTTGGACCAGAAGCAAGCCCATAACTATTACCCCACGCATTTATGGGAGAACGGGAAGTGGGATAGTTTGGCAAACCCTTATGTGTTCGTACATCAGCAGGTAAAACCCGAGGCTGCCGTTGATGCGGTATTTGATACGTTTTCGGGCAAGGAATATGCTCCGGAAAAGATGACTGGAAAGGCGCTGAACTTTATTGCTCGGAATAAAGAGCACCCTTTCTTTCTTTATCTGCCATATACTATTCCACATGTGGCGCTGCAAGCCCCTAAATCGTATGTAGAAAAATACATCGGAAAGTTTCCTGGGGAGAAACCTTACTTAGGCAATCAAGGGTATAACCCATCGAAGTATCCCTTGTCCACTTATGCGGCCATGATTACCTATCTGGATGATCAGGTCGGTCTTATTTTGGCCAAGCTGAAAGAGCTGGGGCTGGATGATAATACGATTGTATTATTTTCGAGCGATAACGGATCCACTTTTAATGGCGGTGTTAACCTTGGCTATTTTAATTTGACCGGCGGTCTACGCGGGACGAAGACAGAAGTTTATGAGGGCGGAATTCGAGTTCCTTTTATTGCGCGTTGGCCGAAGCAAATCCCTCAAGGTGTAGTCAGTGATTTTGTTTCTGTACAATATGATATGATGGCGACCTTTGCGGATATTTTGAACATTCGGGATATTAAAACGGATGGTGTTTCTATCTTGCCGGTACTGCTTGGCCAGTCGGACAGACCCCAACGACCTTATATTTATTTTGAATACCCGGAGAATGGGGGGCAAATTGCGATACGGATGGGGCGTTGGAAAGGTGTTAAAGTGGATGTCCGTGCACGTGGCTATGTAAACAGTCCGTGGCAGATCTATGATCTGGAGACAGATCCTAAGGAAAGTCAGGATCGGTTCTTGGAGCAAACTGTATTGGCGCGTCAGTTCGACGAAATTGTGCGACGGGAACATCAACACGCACATATTAAGGAATGGGAATTTATTAATCCTAAATTTTAAATGTAAAAAGGGAGCGTCGCGGACAGACGTTCCCTTTTTGTTTGTACTGGTCGCCGCTTTACATGTTGATTGACTAGCAAAAAGATATCTCGAGACCAACCCATTAATATTTCAATCGTCGGGAGTCGATGGCCGTACTTATCGGGTAGATATCCTTATGCAGATCGATACCAGTTTCTTTTAAATCTTTTCCCAGTAACTTGGTTTCGGTACCCTCGATTTGAATCGTACGTTTTTTACTATCTATAGCGATTGTTGCCCAGAGTGGTTTTTCATAAATCAGCGTATGACGTAGCCATTTATGATCTTTGTAGAAATCTTCTCCAAAAGCATCGTTTCGAAAGCTTTCATCGACCCAATAATAGGAAGAGCTATTAATCTGAACATAATGGATTCCGTTAATTTCGTTATGATAGTTGAGGTGATGGTGACCAGAGAGTACTAAAATAACTTTTTTGAATCCAGCTTCTTTATTAATCTGTTCGAAAAGAAAGCGTACCTGCATTCCGTTAGACAGCCCTCCTTCTGTATTATCCAATCCTTGGTGACAGGAAATAACCGTTGGCAGTTTTGTCGTCTCCAGGTCTTTCCGGAGCCAGTCTAATTGTTCCTTTTCGATGGTTCGCGGATATCCTGGGATATTGGTGGATCGACTTTTTTCATTTCCATCGAGAACAACAAAATGAAAGCCTTCGCGATCAAAGGAGTAATATGGTGCCTGCATCCCCCAGAAATCTATAGTCTGTGCTTTGGTAAAGCCACCATCGGTATCATGGTTCCCCAGGGTATGGTAAGAAGAACCATTGAACTTTTTCCAAATATCCAGGAGTTTTTGGTTCTCCGGTTTAGGCATACAAAAATCACCCAATTGAAGGATAAAGTTTGGTTTTTCCTTATTCATTTGTGCTATAAACTGTTCCGCTCGCACTCCTGCATCGTGCATTAAATCAAAGTGTAGATCGCTGATAACGGCAAAGCGAACGGTGCCTTGTTGCGTTTGTGGAGCGGATGTCGCAAGTACTGCTGCTCGACTTGAGGTGGCTAACAGTGCGCCCAGGCCAGCAGCCCCAAGTTGAATAAATTTTTTACGGTCAATCATTATCTTATTGGTTATTATTTTGTTGATTTCTTCGTGATCCCCCCACCTTGTAGTACATTTTATCGTAGTTTAAAACAAGAAACGGTCCCTGAAAAGTCCGCGATATAAACCTTATCTCCAACGATAGTTGGTTCGGCAAAGATCGGAGCACCCATGTTTATTTTTTGGATAAGTTTCCCCGTTTTATCTAAGACATAAAAGTAACCATCAGAAGCACCGAAGAATAGTTTTCCTTTGTGTTCAACTATACCCGATTCTACGGTTGCGACCGTTTTACGCTGGTCTGGCGTGCTGTAAGGCGCTGTATATACCAAAGCTTCACCGGTTGTGAAATGCCATTTTTCTTCTAGATTGGATCTACTGAACGCTTTAACGCCCCCGCTGGAGGTTGGCATAATAAGGAGATCTCCCATAACAAGGGGATCGGCCATTACTTTAAAATCATCTGTCTTTATGGACTTTGCATAGGTCTCTCCGGTTTTCGGATTTAATTTAAACAAACCATTTAATCCAGCGGTATACAACGTGTCTTGGTTTACTGTGACGCCTCCGCTACGAAAACGTAAACCATCTTGATCCCGCTTCCATAAAAGCTCTCCCGTTTCTTGTTTGTACGCAAAAAGAGCATTCCAATTAATACCGGCATAAATAACACCATCCGAAAGCCGTAATGCGGCTGCGGTCGCTTCGCCACCACCTGGTTCCTTGGCCTGCCACAGCACATTTCCCGAAGGAATATGCAATGCTTTTAGGTTTCTTCCCAATCCGGTATAGTAGATTTCCTTATCTATCGTAGGACCGCTTACAAAGGTGGGGATACCTGTCTTAGGGCGGCTATTCATCCAGTTGGTTGCTCCAGTATTTGTGTCTAGGGCATATACTTTACCTGTGACATCGGTCGCCAACAAAATGCCATTGTGGTGCTGAAGTACATGCTTGATGGAGTTGGTTGTTGGATATTTCCAGATTGTATTTCCAGTTGCGGCCTCCAGAGCTAAAAGCTTATTTTGCACACCTAAACCGTCATCCATGGTGCCGATAAATAGCTTGTCGTTCACGATTAAGGGGCTTGTTTTCCAGATGTTGCCACCTATTGTTTTGCGCCATAGAGGTTGCAACATATCGTTTGATTTGCCTCTTGATGTTACGAGATCCATCTGGCGTATGTCTTGCGTACCGTTATTATAGGTCACGCTCACCGTGAGGGCGGTTGCCTTTCTTTTTGCATCGTTAAATTCTGCCTGCCAGTGCCAACCTCCATCGGAGGAAAGAGGCACCGCTGCAATATGGTTGCCTGCATTATCATAAAGGTCGGCTGCTACACCTTGAATGGTCCGCTCACTATCATAGACGACAATATCCAATGAGAGGATGCCATTAGTAGTCGGTAGCACGGGCATCAATTCAACATGGCTGCGTATGTTGGTATACACCGGTTTGATGTTTTTAACGCCTTGATGGTCGATGTCGACCACCAGAAACTGACCTGCTGAGTTATCTATACCTCCTTTGTTTGGTGCGCCACTACAGACCACGTATACACCCGATTGTTGGAAGACATAATTGTTGTGCCAATGTCCATATAGCCAAGCCTTCAAGTTATATTGTTTGAGGTCAATACTTTCTTTTTCTCCTTTAAGGACGAAATCTGTGGCGGAAAAGAAGTCATGATTAATGAAGATCAATGGTTTTTTTGGATCTTTTAAGGCGAGGTCTTTTTGCAACCAACGAATTACTTGATCTACGGTGTAACTCGGTTTGTAATCTCCTCCCGGCATTGGGGTAACTACGAAATGGGCCGGCCCTGCATCAAAGGAATAATAGGTAGGGCCAAATAGATCTTCAAAAAGTTTTTCTCCATATTCCCCTTTCACCAAATCATGATTTCCGACAGCATAGTACGTGGATAAGCCCATCAAGTCGCTCGTTATCTGGTTCGCATGAAAACGCATGCCTGGTTCATAGCAAATATCACCAGTATGCATCAAGACAGATACATTTTGTGCTTTTGCATAATTACGTACATTGTCTATCCAAGGTCCATACAACGATGTTTCTGTATCGGTTACCTGTATAAAACGGAGCACATCTGGGTTTTGTGAGTCGTCTTTTGTCAAGGCGAATTGATAGTCTTCTTTGCTGTTGATAGGTATATAATGGCGTTTGACGGCTTTATAGCCCGTAGGCATTGTTACCGATATAAATCGAGCGTCTGGGTTTTCGGGGAGCGTAAATGTACCGTCCTTTTTTGTCAAAACAACATGGTAACCATCGGATACGACGGTATTGAAAAGCCCTAGTTCGGCGGTCTCTTGCATATTGTTTTGATTGGTATCGTGAAATACCTTTCCCGATCGTTGCGCCAGCGCAGGTAGTGTAGCTATCGTAAAAGCAAGAAGAAAAAAATGTCGCATATTAAATTAAGATAGGAGTAAGGTTGCCTAAAGATACGGCTTGTTTTCAGGGACAAAGTGTGTTTTTAATGTCCAAACTGTAACAATTTCCTTATCGAATAGGCAACCTTATTCTAGGTTTGTTTTTTATTTATCCCAACCTAGGGTTTGTACTAGGTTGCTACCATTTAACACCATTTGGCTGTGTGCAATTGGGTAGTAGTAGTGTCTCGGTTTAACAAATGTTTTCTTGTTGTCACGAGCCACTGTAAACATGATATGACCTGATGTGCCGTTCTCGAGATAAAAGTTAGCATTGGTGCCATTTTTATCTTTTAAGTAATACAGTGTGAGGTCCTTCTTCACGTCTTCTGGTAAACTTGCGATGGGGCCTAGTTCTGTCGGAGAGGCAAGAATGGCGATATCTACTTTTCCATCTCCGGTGACATCCATTGGTCCAAGTTCTTTGACATACATGCCTTGTTGTTGGTCTGCGAGTCTTTCGCCTAACTCCCAACGGAAGATATCGAGTTGACGGTTACCTTCACAGGCTAATTCAACGCGTCGTTCTCGTCGTATTTCGAGAATTGTTCCCAGGTTGCCTCCCTTTACGTTGGTGTAATATGTACTGAGTGCGGGATCTACATTTCCTTGTATTGTTGCTAGCACCATCTTAGGCATGCCTACGCGGTCGCGTAGCAGGTTGATGGAGCGATCGAGGTCTGCTTGGTCTGTCAATATGCCTAGTTCAGCTTTTGCTTCTGCGAAAATGAGAAGTATTTCTGCATAGCGGAAAACAAAAGCATCGGTAAAGGATGCTTCCCAGCTGATCATTTCACTCACTTCGGGATAGAATTTAATCTGGTTGTATCCGCCTAAGGTTGGCTTTAAGCGGTGCGGATTTTCCGCATTTACAGCTTTAAAGCCTGGTTTCATAAAGGTTTGTGCCAAACGAGGATCTCTGTTTTCAAAAACCTGGTCAATATTTTTGTTTTTGTAGTTTGGTTGTTCTGTAAATCGAGAGCCATCAAGCATCAGGTAGTTTTCCATGAGAGACTGGCTTAGTGCCCACTCATAATCTAAAACAGTGTGTGTGTTTCTTCGTGCATTCAGGTTTTTATCGTAGTCGATAAAGAGAATGGACTCCGTGTTTGCTTGTAGATTTTCGCTGATAAAGAGCTCCCGATAAGCTCGGTTTACGCCTCCGGTTTTGCTGATGGAAAAGCCACCACTTTTCATGATCTCTTCGGAAGCGCTTACTGCCCTTTCAAGAAATTTATTGGCCGTACTTTCGAGTCCAAGATACGTATGATATTTGCGGTAGGTCCCTTCATAGAGTGTAAATTGTGCCAATTGTGCGAGAGCGGCCCATTTTGTGATCGTAGATTTGTGACCGGTTGTTTTGACTGTTTTTACCGCATATTCTAGATCAGCCATAATCGAATCTACCACCAATGTGCGTGGGTCTTGTTTCTTATGTAGGAGCTCAGTATCGGCCGTTTTTAATGAATTACTGTACCATGGAACATCGTTGTACTGCCTCAACTTATCTATGTAGAAGCGAGCCCTAAAGAAGCGAGCCACACCGATATAGTGATCAATTTCGGTCGGACCTCCGGTAACGCGACGCGCATTTTCAAGGAAAAAGTTGATGTTACGTAATGTCGTCCAGCTCCAGACAGCTGCATTTTGTGGGGTGATACCACCACGCATCATCTGGTCGATCGTGCTGCCGGAGTTGTGGTGTGCGATATTGTCGGAACCGTTATCAAAAATAGGGGAGGATAACATCCCATAGAATCCGTCGGTGTATGTTTTTAGGTCCGACGTGGTATTAAAGAAATTCTCGGAAGAAATAGAAGTACTGGGTACTCGATTCATGAAATCGTCGTTACAGCCCATGGCTAAACCCAGAAATGCTATGATGGCAATTTTTTGGATAACGACTTTTAAATATGTAGTCATAATACGGACGGTTAAAAGTTAAAATTGAATCCCATAGAGTAGGTACGTTGGAACGGATAGGCTGTTCGGTCGCCCACAATCTCTGGATCAAGATATTTCATTAAACTGGTGAACTCCATAAGGTTTTCACCGCTTACAAATACACGGATACGATCCATTCCCCATCTGTTGGTTAAACTTTTTGGTAGGCTGTATCCCAGTGTAATATTTTTCACACGCAAATACCCCGCGTTCTGTAGGTATTTGGTTTGCGGTGCGGCTAGCTCAACACCACTCTCTTCGGCTACATAAGACTTCGGTCTAGGGAGGTATGCGTTCGGGTTATCCGGTGTCCAGTGATCCATATTAAATTGGGTTAAGCTCGCCCACGGTTGCGCATAAATTCCCCAGAAATAATGGTCGCCACCACCTGGGTAATAGTTCCGACGGCCTACTCCTTGCAAGAAAACGCGCAAATCGAACCCGTTCCAAGCAGAACTTAAGTCTAAACCAAAGTTATAGCGCTGTGCAGTATTACCAATTACTTTGTAGTCCCCTGGGTTTTCCAGCGTCCAATCGCCAGCATTCACTTTACCATCGCCATTGAGGTCTGCAAATTTAAGGTCGCCGGGTTCTAATCCGCGTGTCCCTGGATAGGATGTAATGGCGGTTTGGTCGGCATGGTTTTTTATCTCGTCTGCCGTTTGGAAAAAGCCCAAGGTGGTCAGCCCCCATATTTGGCCTATTTCTTGACCTACGTAATAGTTGCTCAAGTTGTTTTTCGGATTATCGAATTTCTCAATAAAGGCGCGGCTATCGGACAGGTTAAATCGTGCGGAGAACTGCAATGGTTTTGCAGCTACTTGAAACTCGTCGTTATAACCTAAGGTAAGCTCCCAACCGCGGGTTTTCAAATCGGCTCCATTTTCGACCGGAACGGAGGTTCCAAGTGTTATCGGCAAAGTCTTGCCGGCGGTTAACATATCTTTGGTGTAGCGCCAGTATATATCTCCACTGACGGTAAGCTTGTTTGCAAAGAAGCCTAGATCAGTACCAAAGTTCGTTGAGGTAATCGTTTCCCATGTCAATGAGGAGGAAACTAAGCCCGGACTAGTAACGATTGGCGGACGTTTACCGTCTAGAACCATACCGGTACCCTTAGGCATCGTAGCAATATATGGATAATAGTTCTCGCGTAAGTCCTGATTTGCTAAAGACCCGTAGGAAGCACGAAGTTTCGCATTGCTGAAAATTGGTTTTAGGGGCGTAAAAAAGTTTTCATTGGATACTACCCAAGCTCCAGAAACCGATGGATTGAAGGCAAAGCGATCTTCTTTTGGAAAGCGAGAGGTTCCATCGTATCGGAGGTTGGATTCAATGATATATTTATCCTTGTATATATAATTCAAACGCGCAAAAGCACCACGTACGGCCCAGTCATAGTTGTAAGCGCCGACAGTTGGTGTTTCCCCCGTGCCAAGCTGAATGGTTGGAAGTGAATTTGATATTAACATATCCCGCGAAGCGTTGAAACTTTCGTAGATGCGTTCCTCTTGGTTGAAACCAGCCATGACCGAGAAGTAATGGTCGTTGATCGTTTTTTGGAATTGCGAATAGATGTTGTACACATTGTAGCGCGTTTGTTCACTGCGATTGGTTGCGAAGGAATTAAAGGTCTGTTTGTTGGTTACGCCAGGTCCTGTACTATATTCGAGGGGAAAATCAAAACGGTATACGTTTGCTCCCGTACGACGGAATGTCGCATCGGCATTTAAGGTCCATACATCTTTTAAGAGGTCAATTTTTCCACCAAAGTTCAACTGCAGATCACCGATTCTTTTGATGCTTCGTCCGCCTTCAGCAACCGCACCAAACATGGCGGCACCTTCCTGCGTATAGCTACCATCCGGATTGTAGATCATGTTAAGACTCGCTTGTCTGTTCACATTGTGCCAGTATAAATAACCCTGATCAATAGCAGTCGGTTGATCGTATTTATCGTTGGTATACGATGTATTGGTGGTTAGGGTAAACCAGTTTGTCAGTTTATAATCCCCTTTGATTCTAAAATTAAAACGATCGTAGGTGTCCGGACTTATTTTCAACATCCCGTTCTGGCGGTAGTATTCTCCCGAAACGTAGTACGAAGCACGATCCGTCTTTTGTCCGAAGCTGATGTTATTGGTATAAGCGGGTTGAATTTTTTTGTAGACCTCTCCAAACCAATCGGTAGAACCGAGGTAGATATATTTATTCGGGTTTTGTGGGTCTACAATTACGCGCGGTAAACTTGGGTCTTCACTCAATTGTTTTCCGTATGCCAGCATTTTCTCATCGTATAGGTTGTACCACGGTGCGGACATGATATTACGGTAATTCATTACGGTGTAGGGGTCGTCTACTATATCCACAGTGCGGGTAATCGTCTTTAGTGCTACTAAGGAATTAGCGGCAATGCTGACCTCTTCTGTCGTTCCTTTTTTCGTTGTTACCAACACGACACCAAAAGCGGCTCTACTCCCGTATATGGCTGCCGAGGCGGCATCCTTCAAGACCGTTACGCTCGAAATATCCATTGGGTTCATACGGTTCAACTCTTCATTGGTAGCAGGAACACCATCGATAACGATCAGCGGACCACCTCCGGAAAGTGACGTAAAACCACGCACGTTGATGCCTGGCGCATTGGTCGCTTGTCCGCTTGTCGGTGTTATGTTTAAGTTGGCCATAGCGCCTTGAAGTCCTGTTCCGACATTGGTGATGGGACGGCTTTCTAGAAAACGTTGGTCGATTTGATCTACCGCTCCAGAGAGATTAATTCTTTTCTGGGTACCGTAACCCACGACTACGACCTCATCCAATTTAGATTCCTCGGCATGGAGGGTAACATTGATGATCCGTTGTTGATTTACGGGAATACGTTCTATACGATACCCCATGTAACGGAATATCAGAACTGCATTTTCAGGTACACGAAGTGTATAGCGGCCGTTCGCATCTGTTTTAGTAGATAAACCGGCCTGACCTTCCACGTGCACAGTAACACCGGATAGTGTATTTGCAGAGTCACGCACAGTTCCACTGACCTCCATATCGGTACGCTTTCTTTCGGAAATCACAATCGTGCCATCCAAAATTTGGAATACGAGGTTCTGTCCTTTTAAAGCTTTGTCTAGTGCCTGTCCCACAGGGTTGTTGTTCAGGGAGACATTGATAGGACGGAGGTGCTTTACTATTTTTTGGTCGTAAAAAAATCGGAGTTTTGTTTGTCTAGCAATCTCCTCTAGCACATTTTCCAATTTTGCATTTTTCATGTTCAGATTAACCGTTTGTGCAGTTCCTGAAGCATGGGCGCCTACGGTAAAACCGAGCAGCAATAAGAGCGTAAACTTCATGATGCATAGGATTCTATAGACAGGTGGATAGGCCGATGGCTTATCTTTCTCCTGCCTAAAAAATGGAGAAAAAAAATTCATACCTTTGAATTGTTTAAGGGTGTAATTGTTTCAATTATTGATCAGTTGTAAGATGAGCCTTTGAACTAACGGGGATGCGTCAACATCCCCTTTTCTGTTAGTAGACTCTCGCGGTAACGTCTGTCTTTATTTCATATCTTTTCTTTTTTACAGTTAATAATTAGTTTTAGGTAATACGTACTTTTCTACCGTGAATGGTAAAAGATTTGCCGGTGGCTATTTTTAGAATGTCTAGCACGCTGGATAGGGGTGCTTTCCGATTAATTGTCCCTTTAAAAGAGGAAGCGGTCTGCAATGAAGTGTTGTTCTCGAATTCGACGTCATACCAACGTCCAACCTGCTGGATAATTTCATCAAAATTTGTCCCATCAAAATAAAACTCACCACGTTGCCAAGCGGTGCTTTTGGCTACATCAATCTCCGTTATCAAGATTTCTTCTCCGTTTACTTCTGCTTGTTGCCCCGGAATTAAAAGGTTCTCGTGATTTCCTTTCTTAATTTTGACACTGCCTTCAACCAATGCTGCGGATACTTTTTCATTATAAGCTTGTACATTGAAGCTGGTTCCGAGCACTTCTATGATGGTACCATTCGATTGAATGCGGAAAGGTCTCTTTGGATCTTTAGCTACTTCAAAATATGCCTCTCCATCCAGCTGAATGGTTCTATTATTGTTCGCAAATTTATCCGGGTAGGAAAGGTGCGTTGACGCATTTAGCCAAACTTTGGTGCCATCTTCTAATAAAAGTTGAAATGTACCTGCCTTGGGAACTTCGACGAGAACCTGTTGTTGACTTGTATTTCCGCCCTTGGGGTGATGCTCCACAAAAGTGGAGTCTCGAGAAATGTGCTCTTTTCCGTCAGCATATGTTAATTTCGCATAGTGACCACCCGGCATAATATCATTGGTATAGGCTGGTGAAGTCGCATCGATCATACGTGCGAGTGTGGTATGATGCTCTTGTTCTTGGTACTGGCGATATATAAAGATCGATAAGGCTATGGCGGAACAGCATAGTAGGGTGGCTGCAACAAGTAACGGTTTTTTCCAACGTTTTTTGCGTAGAGAAATAGTTTCACCGGTAAAAAGCCGTTCCTGGAGTTGTGCATTCATTTTTTTATTTAATGCGAACTCATCTAATTCTGTATGGGTATCAAGTGGGGTATTCTCGAATGAATAAAACCAACGCAAAACCTGCGCAGACTCTTCTTCTGTAGCCGTGCCATCCAGATACTTCTGTAGTAATTCTCTTGCTTGATTTGATTGCTCCTGATCTTTCATACCTATCTATAACCGACGAAAGCAGGGGGAGGTACCGAAAAAAAAATATTTTTTTTGAGGCCTATAATTTATTTGAATTTTAGGCGCAATCGGCTAACCGCTAAGGTGATGTTATTTTTCACGGTTTGTTCGGAGAGAGCCAGCTCTCTGGCGATTTCCTTTATCGATTTAGCATCTTTACGACTCATAGTAAAGGCACTTTTCATCGTTTGAGGCATTTTATCGACCTCATAATCTATTAGTTGGGCGAGTTCTTTCGCTAATAAGGTATCTTCTAGATTATCTGCACATAGTGTGGCGTTATGTGGGGGAGCAAAAAGGGTTGATAAGCGTGTAATTTCTTTTTGCTGTTTTATGAGATGATCGATGGTTTCGTATTTAGCGGCCTTGAAGAGATAGGGGTATAGGCTTTCTGTGATTTCAATGTGTAAACGACGATTCCAAAGGGAGGCGAATACCTCTTGGATAATGTCCTGGGCATCCTCATTACTTGTTATTCTTTTGCGCACAAAACGATAGAGAATAGCCGAGTAGCGATCTACCACTATGGAAAACGCCTGTCTATTGTCCTCCTTTACCAATGCTAATAATTGTACATCGTTTAAATTCGTCATCACTGAACTCTAAGAATGTTTTCTCTAGGATTGCTTCAAATTTATAATTGTGATATTAAGTTAGTATTAAAAACATTGAAAATCCTAAAATATTTTCACACAAACGATTGCGTTTCGGTGCTATATGGTTAAAGTAGACGTTATTCGTAATTCATCGTAACAACGTCTACGTTATGTTAGCGTTGTTTAGCACAACGATTGTATACTGTTTTCTGCATAACCAGCACTCGCTGTCATGCCTTTGCCGCCAATACCCGTTCGTACGTGTATTTTATCGGTGACATCAACTTCTAATATATGATCTTCGTGTTGTGCGTAAAATCCTGCCCAGGAGGAAGCCATATCACTTTCGGCGATGGGAACAATACGTTGTGCTTCTTTGATCATTATGGTATTGATATGTGCAGAGATTGAAAACCCGAGATCATCCAAGCGATTACCAGCCGCATATTCATGAGAGTCCCCAATAATGATGCTGCCATCGGGCGCTTGTTTGAAGAGAATATGGATGCCTAGTGCTTTGAGCTCTTCGTAATGTTCTGGAAGAGACGCTGTATGGTAGGTTGGGCAGTTTTCTTCAAAGCTTTCATATCGGCGAATTGTTAAGCCTGTCAGGATGTTTCCTGGTAATTCCAGATGGGGTAGCGGTTTGGTGCGCATCATCTGTAGTTTGCTGATTTCGAGACCACTGTCGTTGAAGAGTGATCGGTACAAAAGTTTAAACTCATAGCCATTACATATCACGACTTTCATACCGGTGTAGGTGTTCAGATTACTATCTGTAATGATAACGGTATCTCCCTTTTCTTCGCACCCAATAACGGTTGTGTTATACTTTAAGGTGTATTGTGGGAAGGTTGTTGTGAGATATTGATGCAAGCGCTGGATCATAAACTCGGGTTCTACACTGAGCTCTTGTGGAAAGAATAAGGCCTCTTTCACGTAATCGCTTTGCAGGCTAGGGTATTTTGCTAAAACCTGTGTTTTCGACCAAAGTTCTTGCTTATAACCTTTTGTGTTGTAGTGTGCTGCAAGTTCGTGTAGAATTTGGGTTTCATCCTTATCTGATGCGATATAAATACTACCATTTTGACGTATGGAGATATCCATCTTTTGCTGAATATCTGCGTATATTTCTAAGCCTCGTACGCCATAGTCAAACCATTTCCCTGCCATGCCGGATGGTACAACCTGACCGAAATTTCGAACGGTTGATCCTACCGGAAAGTTGTCTTTTTCTACCTGTAATACTTTGTATCCTCTTTTTAGGGCGTGGTAAGCATGGAATGTTCCTAAAATCCCACCTCCAATAATAATCAAATCGTATGTATTCGTGTTCATATCTATACTGTTGTGTTTAATTTGTTTTGTACCTCTTGCGCCGGGCACCATGATGGACTTTCTGTTGTTATATTTTGTTTGTGCAGTGCGGCTTTTTTACGGACAAAATAAACCCATGATAAAAGCGCTAAAACACTACCAACAATCGAAGCGATATAGACAAGCTTGGTGAAATAGTTGCTCCATACTACAGTGTTTGGCAAGAGCTCCTTGTTTAGTAAGATGAGGAAGCTACCTAAGTAGCCGAACGAATCGGCCAAATACATAACAAAGCCGATGTTGCTTTTTATACCATAGGTCGCAATCATTCTTTCGAAGAAAATCGCATTGTATGGTATGTAAGCTAAGTAGAGCCCCAGACCAACGAGTACCATCCAGGAGAGTCCACCGATACGTTCTATCGAAAAGAGATAGGTTGAAACTCCGGCAAGGAGAAACCCGCAGATAATTAACCCATGTATCATCTTGAACGCTTTTAAGTTGTCTTTTACCCGAATCAAACTGCCGATGACCCATAGGACGGTGAGGGCAATGAATGTATCTACTTGTGCAAAAATCCAATGTTCACCATGGGTAACTTTATGCCATATTTCGACTTCAAAATTATCGCGTACATCACGTAACATGGTAAGCATGGTGTAGATAACTATGG
This sequence comes from Sphingobacterium psychroaquaticum, assembly GCF_900177625.1. GTDB lineage: Bacteria > Bacteroidota > Bacteroidia > Sphingobacteriales > Sphingobacteriaceae > Sphingobacterium > Sphingobacterium psychroaquaticum. The sequence goes on along the minus strand of NZ_FXAU01000002.1, from coordinate 189,340 downwards.
TCATTACTATTCCTGGCATAAATGTTTTAAAGAATTGTTTTCGCATGGTGCCGTTCATGGCTACGCGTTCGGTGCGCATGGCCTTATCGCGGGCTGTCGGGGGTGGGCTGTTTTCTAAGACCCACACACAAGCCATGAAAGGAAGAAAGAAAATCAAGCCCGTGAGGAATGGCATCCAGTATTCGTTTACATGCGTTGATGCAATCATCCATCGTCCTACTGTTTTAATGAAACCCGATGCAAAAATTAAACTTACTGACATCACCGCTCCCATGATCTCGGTATAACGTCGACCTTCTAAATAGCTAAACACTAAGCCCCAGACCATTCCTAATGGGAATCCATTCACAAGTAGTAGGAGTGCGTTCCACGGATTTGGTAAAACGGCAAAGCCTAATAAACCTATCCATGAAATAGTGATAAGAATGGCCAGGTATCGTCCTTTATTCTGATTTTTACTTTCAGCAATAAATTTGATACCATAAAACTTAGCGCACAAATAACCGAGCATCTGGCAAATAATTAAACATACTTTGTAGTCGATTCCGAAGATGGATTCGTTACTGTATGTTGAGGCTGTGAAAGATTTTCGAAAGGCATACATACTCGTGTAACATAAAAAAGCAGTGATAGCCAGTAGTATAGCTACTTGCTTTTCATCCATTTTAAGAAGGCGTTGTTTTAACCGTTGTGTGAAATCCATATCAAACTCTTGAACAGAAATGTTTTTATCTGTTATCAAAAGTATTGTTGAAGGATTAACTGTACGCCAACTTTGTGTTAAGTATTTATAAACTTTTACTCATTAAGTGTAGTTTTATTAAAAATAATAAATTTGCCGCAAAATGAGTGAAAACGTGTATTATTTCTGAAAAGACTTGATTGCTTTTCCGCGCCAGGCCTCTTGCTGATCGGCACCCAATAACCATGTTATTGTTGCTGCGATATCATAGATAACCATGGGTTGTGTCACTTGGTTTCCTGCTGGTACTCCAGGGCCGATTGCGATGAAGGGTACTTCTACTTCTGCTATTGTTTTGCCACCATGTCCTTTTTCAATACCACCATGATCCGCTGTAACGATAAAAATTGTTTCTTGCTCCATGCCCGCTTCTTTTACAGCCTTGCGTAGATCTCCAATGCGTTTATCCACATTTTTAAGCTCCGCGTAGTATGCGGGTGTGTCATGGCCTGCTCCATGTCCGACACCATCAGGTTGATCGAAGTGAATGAAGGTTAACATCGGTTTATCTTGCTTAATAATTTCAATGGCCTTTTTTAAAGTGTTCTCTTCGTTATCTTGCATGTTATACACGTGTTGCACCACTTTTTTGTCTATTAAATAGCCAATGCCAGGCCAGCTGTGGACTACGGCTGTTTTAGCTTTAGGATATTTGTCTGCAATTGCGTTGAAAATGGATGGAAACATACCATTCTTTGTTGTGGTTAGCGATGGTATTTCAGGTGTTTGGCTTCCCCATTCAGTATATCCATGCATGGTAGGACTTGCCCCCATAAGCATCGATGCCCAGTTTACAGCGCTGGAGGAGGGGAGGACCGTGCGTACATGTAGATTGTAGCTGCCTTGTTCCATCATTTTTCGTAACTCTGGCATTTCGGCTTTCGGGATTGCATAGGCACCAAAACCATCGAAACCTACTAATACAACGTGTTTGATTTTTTTGCTTTGCGCAGATGTGGACATATAAAATCCAATTAAAATAAGCGCTGAAAAGATTAGCTTTCTCATATTTTTAGAATTTATTTTCGTAATTGATACGTTGGTTCAGGGGCAAATCTAATAAATAGAGTAACTACTTTTGAATGGCAAAAAGTAGTGAAAAATTAGTTTAGTAATAATTGCTTTTTGTTTAGCATAAGTATATCTGTTGTTTTTTGGAGTGGGTTTAATGCTATTTGACTGGGGAGGAATTTGGGGATAATTATGGGGTAATGGCTATGGTACGTATCGTTTGACGATTTTTTGTATAAAACGGATGTTCGCTAAACTAAACAAGTTGTTGCTACTATTATACGATAAAAGGGGGGTATTAGGGGTGGACTTGTTTGCAGGGATGTAGGAAATATTAGCCAAACGTTTGCGTGGTATTTATCTGGCGTAGGAGGGGCTTCGTAGGTAGGGGAATAAAAAAACGTTGCTATATCCTTTGCGGAAAGCAACGCTTTTTATAAATTTTTACCGATCGATGGTTCTATTTATTGTTTATTTCCTTCGAATGTGAATGTGATATCAGCTGCGGCTTGTTTGTTCGTGATTAAGTTAAGTGATTTTGTTTCGCCATTGAAGACGAAAGTTCCGTTAGTATCACCTGTCGCACTTGCAATATTTTTGCTGCCTGGGAGTAACATGGCCGCAATTGTTTTTTCGGTAATGGATGAATAGATTTCACCGGCTTTGGCGGTTACTTTGATTTTATCACCTCCTACTTTTGTAACGACGATTGTCGCATCAAAAAATTCCCGTTCAGTTGTTCCTGGTAATGTTTGATAAGCTGTGATCTTACCTTTGAAGCTTCCTACCATGGCATCGAGATTCCCTGTTTGTAATTCGACATTGTTATCGTCATCGCTGCTACAAGATGTTGTAATAGTTGCTGTGCCAATTAATGCACAGATTGCTAACATCGAAAGTTTTACATTTATTTTTTTCATGGATTCTATTGTTTTCAGTACCGGAGCAAATTTCCATAGATTATTCAGTGGAGACAATCAACGTAAACCATGATTTTTTTCTAATGGTTTACCATGGTTTTTGGATTTCTTAAAAGTTGTTACGGTATTTTTTTTGATATTTGCAGGTTTTACATACCTATACAAAGCCGTCATGATGCGTACATATTTTTACTTGGTTTTCACCTTTATTCTTACTTCTTTATCATCCGGCAAAGCACAACAACTATTCCCATTAGATGAGTCGGGCTATTTGCGCACGCTTCACGATAAGATTGATGCGGAGGAGCCTGATAGTATACGTGCGGCAAATTACCTTCTACTGGCTGGATATTGGGTCACGAAGGATAGTACGCAAGCTAAAGACGCGTTAACGAAGGCGCAATCGTTGAAGAAGTCGTATGCTGGTTTTTCTGCAGATTTCATGTATTACCAAGGTCTTTACGAAGCTACGTACGGAACGAAGCGAGCGGCTATTGTATGTTTTGAAAAAAGCGTCGAATTATTGAAAAAGAAAACTGATGCGCATAGTAAGAGGATGTTGGCTGCGAGTTGGTATCAAATTGGGTATCTGCAAACAGCAAGCAAAGGGTATGATATTTTGGTCGAGATGTTGACGAAACATTGTATTCCGCTTGTAAAGGAAGGTGTTGACGAGGAGATGTTAGCGTATTACTATACGCAGCTGGGACTGACCTTTATGTCTGTCGGTCAATTTGATAAGGCACAAGAGCAGCATGATGATGCCTTGGCTACTTTGGCTAAGCTTTCCACGGAAGGAACGGTACATTTTATTACGTATTGCAATTTAGTTAGTAATTATTGTTATAAACCGGATAGTAAACATGCAAAAATCTATTTGGATAAAGCGGAGGCCTTGATTCGTGCTTTTCCTACCTCATCGCAGTATAGTAATTTCTATTATCAGGAAGGGATGTATTACACGACGATACAGGATTTTCCGAAAGCTTTAGCAGCTCTCGATAAGGGTGTCAATATCGCCCGGACAAAAAATCAGGCACAACTTTTACAAATCCTTAAGTTTCGGATTTATAATATCTATTTAATGCAACAAAATTATCCGAAGGCTAAAAGTGTGTTGGAAGATCTTTTGCAGGAAAAGGTACTGATTCGGGAGTCTGTGAATCGTAAGATTGTGTATACACAATTGGCGAAGGTAAATGAGGCGATGGGAAAATTTCCGGAAGCTTACCAATGGCTCACTAAGTCGGCAGCGCTAAGTGACAGCTTGCAACAAGTGAACTTGGTGGAAAAGATGAATGAACTGGAGGTGCAACATCAGTCGGTGGAGAAGCAGAGTAAGATTGATGCTTTAGAATTGGAAAAGGCCGGCGCTGCGTTGGCGGCAAAAAATAAAAATTTACGTATCAGTATTCTTGCGATCGCGGTACTTTTATTGGTTATAATTTCGGTGTTGATCTATTTCTATTACCGTAATCAGAAAAAATTAAATAGGCAAATTCAGATTAATCATGAGCAACAATTGACGCAAATTGCACATGATCGAAAATTGGAAGCTGTGGAAGCGGTGTTGCAGGGAGAGGAACAGGAAAGACAGCGATTAGCACAGGACCTGCATGATAGTATGGGCGGGATGTTGGCCAGTATCCGAATGGCTATCTCTCGCGATCTGGACCGGTCTAGTGCGGTGCAGGATCCTAAGAAAATAATAGAGAAACTGGATTTGACGATCGCCGAAATGCGACGTATCTCTCGGAATCTTATGCCCGAGACCTTACGAAATCTAGGCTTGACCATGGCGCTCAGGGAGCTTGCGGAATTGATGACCAACAAGGCGCTCCATATACAGTTTGAAGCGTACGATGTGCAAGATGATATTCCGTTCCAAACGCAACTTGCATTTTATCGAATTGCGCAGGAAAGCTTGAGCAATGTGATTAAATATGCACAGGCAAATCATGTAATTGTACAGGTCAGTCAACATAATCAGGATTTATCGCTTACGATCGAGGATAATGGTATAGGGTTTGATGAGGATGCAGTAAATTATGGGTTGGGAATCAGAAATATGAAAAACCGAGCACGACTTATTAATGGGCGTTTAGTTGTTTCTTCCAAAAGAAATGCTGGTACGACGGTAACTGTAGAATGTAATGTCTGAACAACCAGTAAACCTTGCTATTGTTGATGATCATCCCATGATACTGGAGGGGTTAAAGTCCTTGTGGAGCGAAAATGCGCATATACACACTTTTACCTTTACTAAAGGAGGTGATTTATTACACTTCCTGGAGGAGAAACATGTGGATGTTGTTTTGTTAGATATTGTTTTAGGTGATGGTAGTGGACTGGATTATTGTAAGAAAGTAAAGAAAATGTCACCGGAAACTATTGTTATCGGTATTAGCAATCAGGTGGAGCGGAGTATTATATTTCAGTTTCTTCAGAACGGTGGAAATGGTTATATATTAAAAAATGCTGACGCGCAGGAGATTGTTCGTTGTGTGGATCAAAGTTTATCTGGTGAACTTAGTTTGAGCAAGGAGGTGCAGGAAATATTACTGACACAACCGACCCTTGTTTCTGGTGTTCCGCGACTAACCAAGCGGGAACAGGAAATTTTAAAAGCTATTGCAGCAGGGAATACTTCGGCAGATATTGCTGCTATGCTGTTTATTTCGGTTATTACGGTGGAGACACATCGTCGTAATCTCTTGCAGAAGTTTCAGGCCAAAAACATGATAGAGCTTGTGAAAACAGCGATGGAACTTAATCTTCTCTAGAAGTTACTGTGATAGGGCTTATTTTTTGACCTACTTTTTGTCGTTGTGTAACATAAGTAACAGAAAGTTGTTATTTAATACAGCATCTTTGTAGTGTACAGAAAAATTATATGACTATGGAATGGTTAATGAATCCGTGGCCTTGGTATGTGGGAGGGGCGCTTGTCGCATTTGTGATGATCGCATTGATATGGCTGGGTAAAACTTTTGGATTTTCGTCTAATTTCAGGACGATGTGTGCGGCCTTGGGTGCTGGTAAATCCTGTGATTTTTTTCGCTTTGACTGGCGTGCACAACAATGGAATCTTCTTTTTCTCTTGGGCGCTGTAATTGGTGGTTTTGTTTCGGTTCAGTTTTTGTCGAACGGGACGGCCCCACAATTGGCAGAGACGACGATCGCACAGCTTCATGAACAAGGGTTTATGAGTGCGGGGGAGGCTTATGCACCCACGGAGTTGTTTGGCTCGTGGAGTTGGCATAATATACTTTTGTGGGCGATCGGCGGGTTATTGATAGGTTTTGGTACGCGCTATGCCGGCGGATGTACCTCTGGCCACGCTATTACTGGACTGAGTGAGCTACAGTGGCCTTCTTTAGTGGCTGTGATTGGTTTTTTTATTGGTGGTCTGTTGATGGTTCACTTATTCTTTCCCTTAATATTCTAGTATAATGAAACGATTGATATATATACTTTTAGGCGTACTGTTCGGGATGGCGATGTATAAAGCCGAAGCTGCTTCATGGTTTCGTATTTACGAGATGTTTAATTTTCAATCTATACACATGTATGGCTTTATTGCCACGGCGTTGTTGATTGGTGTCATCGGTATCCAATGGATGAAGCGTAGCGGTGCGAAAGATATAGACGGACAGGTGATTACGATTAAGCCGAAAAGCAAGACTATTCCGCGGTATCTTATCGGCGGGATTTTCTTCGGGATGGGCTGGGCCTTGGTTGGTGCATGTCCTGGGCCGGTGTTCGTGCTTATTGGTGCAGGTGTCTTCCCGATGCTAGTTGTCGCCATTTTTGCTTTGGCGGGGACTTACCTGTATGGGATGCTAAAAGATAAGTTGCCGCATTAATTGGGCGAAATCTTAATTTTGGTGAATCGTTTAATAACCTTCTCAGCGATGAGTTTACTCTTTAAATTGACTGTATGTTAATTGGTTTTTTATTGGCAATTGTAGTGGGAGCGACCTTAGGGTTGGTCGGAAGTGGCGGTACAATTTTAACGGTGCCAATACTGGTGTATGTGATGGGAGTAGACCCGATTATGGCAACGACATATTCTCTTTTTGCAATTGGTATCACCTCGTTCGTCGGTTCGGTTCGCGGCGTTATGGCAAAGGAAGTTGATCTGAATAAAATCGTAACCTTCGGAATTCCTTCATTGTTGATGGTTTTTGTTACACGGTTATTTCTTTTACCGTTGGTGCCGGATGTTATTGTGATTGCTGGGATCGAGGTGGAACAAGGTGTGTTGTTGATGGTTTTGTTTGCCATTGTGATGTTAGCTTCTTCTTGGACGATGATCAAGGAGCAGGAGTCGCACCTTGATGCCTCCGCACGTATTCCTTTGTGGCAAGTTATCTCTCAAGGGTTATTGGTGGGGCTTGTTACAGGTACAGTTGGAGCTGGGGGCGGTTTTTTGATCATTCCGGCATTGGTTAATTTTTATGGCATGCCAATAAAAAGAGCGGTATCGACTTCTTTAGTGATCATCACGATCAATTCCCTCTTTGGTGTGATAGGAGATGCGGAGAAATTTGTGGATTTCGACTGGCCATTAATTTTAGGGTATACTACCTGCGCTGTTATTGGTATATTTATAGGATTCGCCCTTTCGCACCGGATTAAAGGACAGCATTTGAAACGGATGTTTGGTTATTTGATATTAGTAATGGGGATTTATATTATTCTTCGTGAGGTCGTTCTTGTGTAGGGGTGTAGAAAAGAGAATCCGTGGTTTTATGAATTTGATGTTTAATTAAAAAAAATACAATATGTTCTTTCAACAAGTATACGATAAGACATTGGCGCAAGGAAGTTATTTTATCGGTTGCCAAGCAAAAAATGTAGCTATTGTGATTGATGCAAAAAGGGATATTGATACCTATTTGGAAATAGCAAAGCGCAATAATATGCGTATTACCCATGTTGCCGAAACGCATATCCATGCCGATTTTCTGTCCGGCACTCGGGAACTAGCCGAGGTAACCGGTGCACAGATGTACCTCTCGGACGAGGGCGGTGAAAATTGGCAGTACGAGTTTGCACATGAAGGGCTGCGTGATGGGGACCGTTTGCGGGTTGGTAATTTGAGTCTAGAAGTGATGCATACTCCAGGGCATACGCCCGAGAGTATCAGTTTCCTGCTGCGCGACCATCCCGCTTCAGACGAACCGGTGATGATCTTTACGGGTGATTTTGTGTTCGTCGGAGATATTGGTAGACCTGATCTTTTGGAGGAAGCTGCTGGAATTATGGGGACAAAAGAAATCGGTGCTCAACAGATGTTCGAGTCGCTGAAGAAGTTTGTTGCACTGCCTGATTATGTGCAGGTATGGCCCGGCCATGGTGCCGGTTCGGCCTGTGGGAAAGCTCTTGGAGCTGTGCCAAGTAGTACCGTTGGGTACGAGAAAATCCGAAATTGGGCATTCCAATTTGGAGATGACTACGAAGGTTTTAAAGATTATTTATTGCGTGATCAGCCCGAAGCGCCGACTTATTTTGGGATGATGAAGAGATTGAATAAGGTAGATCGCCCTTTATTAGTTGAAGTTCCTGATCACCCTACAATAGCGATTGCCGATGTTTTGCGTGCTGGTGGATTAACATTAGTTGATGCCCGTCATAAAACGAAGTTCGCTGATGGCCATATAAAAGGCTCAATTAATATTCAGCATAATAATGCCCTTGCGAATTGGGCGGGCTGGATGTTGACTTACGATCAACGGCTGGTGATCATTGCTACGGAAGAAGAGAAAGAAGAGATAACACGTAAGTTAATGCGTATTGGTATGGATAATATCGAAGGGTATGTGACGGATCTCTCAGGCGTTGATTTGGTAAAGACCCATGTAGTGGATGCCCAGGCGGTTGAAGAATTAAAGGATAAGGAAGGATATATGCTTTTAGATATTCGCTCGCTTAGTGAGTATCAAGCGTCACATATTCCGGGAGCTGTTCATCGTTTTATCGGTTACTTGCCAAAGACTGATTTAAGTGATTTACGGAATAAGCACCTTATTATTCAGTGTCAATCGGGAGACCGTGCAACGATTGCTTATTCTTATTTGGAGAAACAAGGCTTTGAGCATCTTCTTAATTACGCAGGTAGTTTCTTAGACTGGAAAGCGCAAGGGAAACCAACTGTTACCGTCTAGGGAGATATGAGCTTAATCCATAAAACATTTGCTGGGCTGCTAGAGCCTGCTTTGATCGAGGAGATCGACCAGGTTGCCACACTAAAGGTGTTTCAGGAAGGTGATGTGATTGTGGATTTTGGTCAATATGTTAAAATGATGCCCTTATTGCTGCAAGGTGCGATAAAGATTATGCGGCTGGATGAGACAGAAGGTGAATTGTTGTTGTATTACCTTGAGAAAGGGGAAACTTGTACGATGTCTATTGCCTGTTGTGTGGGGGATAAGAAAAGCGAAATCCGTGCCTTGGCGGAAACGGAAAGTACCGTGGCTATGGTGCCCAATATGTATCTTAATACTTGGCTTTCGAAGTATGCATCTTGGCGCAACTTTATTATGAATAGCTATGCTGAGCGGATGAATGAGATGTTGCAGGCCGTGGATAGTTTAGCCTTTTCGAATATGGAAGAACGTATTGAGAGTTATTTGGTGGAGAAAGCGAAATTGTTAGACGATCGTATTTTAACGTTGACACATCAGCAGATTGCGACGGAGCTTAACACATCACGCGTTGTGGTGTCACGGCTTTTAAAAAAATTGGAGAACGAACATAAGATCGTTCTCCTTCGTAATGAAATAAGAGTGCTGGTTTAGTTTGGCTACTATTTTATGGGTGGATATGCGGTATAGGGATGTTTTGGCTCGTAATAGTTCCAGATGATGCTGGCTATTTTTCGCGTAATTTTTTCCGCCTCATTTTCGTCAGTCCAGCTTTGATCTTTATTGTTTTTCGTTAATACCGAAAAGACATAGTCGCCCGAAGGCGCATGTACATACACCACTTCTCCTCGTGCATCATCGACGGATCCTGTTTTGGACGCTGTTGCAATTTCTGCTGGTATCTGGGAAAGCGATCGCTCATTGTAGAATTGATTTTTCAAATAACGGTACATCTTGTCGGAAAGCTGCGGGTTAAATACTTTGCCGCTGCGGATAAGGTGCATCAGTGAGGCAATTTCTTGGGGTGTGGTCTGTCCCCAGCCATATTTGCGCCACAGTTGTTCTCGCCCCGTGGTTCTCGAATTTACTTTGGTGTTTACCAATCCTAATTGATCCATTATACGATTAATCTCGACGCCACCACCGGCCAGTTCCTGGTTCCATATGGACGTTACATTGTCACTATAGGTCAACATCAGTGAAATCATAATGGATAGTTCTGTTTCTGCGCTATCCTTATAGAACTGCATTAAACCAGAACCGCCATACACACGTTTAGCGTCGTATCGGAAGGGCTGACGTAGCGTTAAACTCCCTTCATTTATTTTGTTGAAAACACCTACCAGTATGGGTACTTTGACAATACTGGCGGTTGGAAAAATAGTATCTGCTAGGATGTTAACCGTGGTGTTTTTCTTAAAATGTTGTACATATATACCGATATCGCCTTGGAAATTTTCCGTTTCCTTTTTTAGGCGTTCTTCTAGTTTTTTGTCTGTTTTTTGTGCCCATACAAGTGAGCTAAAAAGGCATAAAAGTAGGGTGGTTGTGATTTTCATGGGTTTGTTTAAATAGTGCAGGGCTAAAGTAAGAAAAGTTTCATAAAAAGCCTTTCTCTAGATCTCTCCTGTGTCGAGATGACGATATCTTGTTGTAACTACGGTATAGCTTCTAACTCTCTTTAACCGCTAACTGTCGCCTGCGGAATATTTGCAATCTATAGCAACTAGCCTTTGCACTGCCCATTCCTTGCAAAAATTCCTAGCGACGAGTTTTATCAACAAGTTGATGAGCTCACTGCGTTCGGTTTTGTTTCTTTTTTAAGGTAAAAAAAAAGATGCCCCTCCGGCATAGAGAAGAATCCTTCGATCGTCCTTCGAGAGGCTCAGAATGACATGGCTCAGCGTGGCAACAAAAAAGCTTTGGCACTACTACCAAAGCTTCTCTATTTATTTTAGTCGGACAAACTGCCCTATATCATCCATCTAAAGAGACTGGCTCCCCAGGAGAAACCTGCGCCAAAAGCTGTAAGCATAACCAGGTCACCGGTTTTTATTTGTTTTAGATTTTCCCATATACAAAGTGGGATCGTGGCTGCAATGGTATTTCCCAAATACTCGATATTGCTTAATGTCTTTCCTTCTGCGATATTGATAGAACGTCCTACCGCATCAATAATGCGTTGGTTTGCCTGATGTGGGACAAGCCAGTTTACATCGTCGATTGTCAAGTTATTACGTTGCAATACATTCATACAAGCATCGCTCATTGATTGTACGGCATGTTTGAATACTGTTTTTCCGTCCTGCTTTAAGTATCTTTTGTCTGTGAGCGGGGTGTTTTCATCGACTGGATATAAAGAACCACCTGCTTCGATATTCAAGAATGCACGTCCAGAACCATTGCTCTGCAAGTACGCATCGATTACACCGCCCTCTTCGGAAGGTTCTAACCATACGACACCTGCCCCATCTCCAAATAAGATATTAGTGGAACGGTCCTGCATATCAACATAGGTGCTAATATTATCTGCACCTACGATAAGTACATTTTTATAGCGGCGTGTTTCTACTAAGGAAGCCCCCATGTCCAAGGCATATAAAAAGCCAGAACAAGCTGCGTTCATATCAAAAGCCCAAACATTGTTCAACCCTAATTTCTCCGCAATTATATTTGCTGTTGCCGGCATAGGCATGTCAGGTGTTGAAGTTGCGACGAGAAGGGCATCCACGTCATGTATATTCTTGCCAAACTGCGTAGCTAGATCTTGGATTGCACGAACCGCCATATCCGAAGTTGCTAACTCTTCTTCCAGTATGCGGCGTTCTTTAATACCTGTACGTTTTACAATCCATTCGTCCGAAGTATCACAGACTTGTTCTAAGTCAAAGTTTGTGCGTTTATTTTGTGGAATATATCCTCCAATTGCTGTAATCGCCGCAAATACTTTGTTTGGTAAACTATCACTCATATAATATGGTCATCAAATATATCCTTGTAATGCAGACTACTTTTGATTTTATTCTGTAGTATAGACTTTACAAAGGCTCAATTTCAAGCTGCAAAAATACGATTATTTGTGATTCTGTGGATAACTATCGCAATTATTGTGACAAAATCATTACTGAATTTATACAAAATTCTATATTAGGTGGGGTGTATGTATAAATAGGTTAGAAAAATAGTTTTTTTTGGAATTAAATTTTGCGCGTGCAGCATCCGGCGAACAGGGAGGAGGTATTGATGCTAACAAAAAAAACGTCATTGCGGTTGGCGTGAATTTACGCCTAAAACCGCAATGACGCTTCGTGTGATGTAATATATAATTACTTAGTGCGCTTCGTCACCATCTACACCATGAGAGTGGCCATGTGCCAATTCTTCTTCAGTAGCTGGGCGAACAGCAAGGATTTCTACTTCGAAACTTAATGTTTTACCAGCCATAGGGTGGTTTAAGTCAGCAACAACAACTTCAGGGCTTACCTCTACGACAACAGCACGGAATTGGTTTCCTTGGTTATCTTGTAAAGGAATAACTTCTCCTACTGGAGGAAGACCTGTTTCGTTGAACATATCGGCTGGCAACTGTGCAAAAGCGCGCTCATCGATTTCTCCATAAGCATCATTTGCTGCTAAGGTGAATGAACCTTTTTCTCCTACATTAAGACCAACGATATTCTCCTCGAATTTAGGTAACATCATACCTACGCCGTAAAGGAATGTTAACGGGTTTTCGCTTGTTGTTTCTTCAACGAAAGTTCTTTCACCGTTCTCTTCAACGGTATGGAGTTTGTAATTTAACGTAACTACATTGTTGTTTTCTATTGCCATTTTACTTAGTTTACTCGGGTATTATCCCGGTTATTGTTTATTAATTCAATAATCTCTGCAACCGAACCTAGTGGCAGACTGCATGTTTTGTTTCTACAAAGGTATGCTTTTGCATCGAAACCTCCTTTATCCTTGAGCAAAGGAAGTTCACTTTTTGTGCCACCCATTGTAATTTTATTAGGTATATAGTGTTTATCGACTTCTGTGCGCCAGTCTAGGGCTTGTTCACCGGTGAGTGCAATTTCATTTACACCATATATATGTTCAAGCAATTGAATACCCCAATTGGAGTAGGCGGAGCCGTATTGTTTGATATGCGGGAATACATTTGCAAACACTTGATCACCTAAAGTGGTGAAATCTGGTTTATCTAGCATTTCGCCCAATCTGTATAGTACGCGTACGATGGTCGAGGAGGAGGATGGAATGACATTATCCATAATTTCACTTTTACGGGCAATGAGCTGTTCGGCATCGGCTGCGGTATAGAAAAACGCTTGTTGTTCGCTGTCATAAAAGGTCGCAACGGCCTGTGTTGCGAGTTTGTCGGCTTGGTGTAGCCACGATTCATCAAATGTCGCTTCATATAGGGCAATAAAAGCTTGCGCTGTAAAAGCGTAATCATCGAGAAAGGCTAGAATTTTACGGTTACTATCCGCCGGTTGGTGTAATAGCCTGTCATCCGCTTGTGCATATTCTTTTATGAAATGTGCGGTTTTTAGTGCTTGTTCCAGGTAGGCAGGTTCATTGAAGACCCGGTAGGCATCAGTTAGTCCTTGTACCATCAGAGCGTTCCACGTGGTAAGCTGTTTGTTGTCGAGCCCCGGTCTGATACGGTTTTCACGATAATTAAGTACTTTCTTTTTGGTGTCCCTCAGGTAATCTTCCCATTCTGTCTCGGAGAACCCAGATGAAAGTGCCAAGGCGTCCGCATCCATATCACAGTTTAACACATTAGTCTGTTCTTCCTGCCAATTTCCGCCTTCGGTTATGTTGAAATACGGTATAAAAAGTGGGGCGTCCTTTCCCAGGACTTGTTTTAGTTCTTCGTGTTGAAAGGTATAGAACTTTCCTTCCACGCCTTCGCTGTCCGCATCAAGTGCTGCATAGAAACCGTTATTTTCGGCGAGCATTTCGCGTTGTGCCCATGCTATTGTCTCGGCTACTACACGTTTGTATTTTGGGTTAGGTTTTTGTTGATAAGCCTCACTATAGAGTGAAATTAACTGCCCGTTGTCGTACAGCATTTTTTCAAAATGCGGAACATGCCATCTGTCATCGACACTGTAGCGGGCAAAACCGCCTCCTATATGATCATAGATTCCGCCATTGGCAATTTTCTCTAAGGTGAAATGAACATGATCGGTAATGGGGGTATCACCTGCAAGTGCACCGTATCGTAAAAAAAACAACCAGTTATTGGGTAGCGGAAATTTGGGTGCGCGATCGTAGCCTCCTTCGTTCGTGTCGAACTGCGCTTTCCAAGGGGTAATAATATCGTGTAAATCTGTTTTTGTATATGTCTCGGGGACAGGGCGGATAGGAAGTCGTTCCGCTTTTCGTATGCCTGCCGTCAATCGATCCGCATAATCCAGTGCTACTTCTGGTGTTTCCTCCCACATTCGTGCTATTTGCAGTAAAATATTCTGCCAATCCTTGGGTTTGAAGTAGGTGCCACCGTAGATGGGGCGCCCGTCTGGGAGACATATACAATTGAGGGGCCACCCGCCGGCATTGGTCATCAGCTGTACGGCAATCATATAGATCTGGTCAATATCCGGACGTTCCTCGCGGTCAACCTTAATAGAAACGTAAAATTCGTTCATGGTTTTGGCGATCGCATCATTTTCGAAGCTTTCACGTTCCATGACGTGGCACCAGTGACATGCCGAATAACCAACACTTATGATGATAAGTTTGTTTTCCTGCTTTGCTTTCGCTAATGCTTCTTCTCCCCAAGGCATCCAATGGACCGGATTTGATGCATGTTGCTGTAAATAGGGAGAAGATTCCTGTGCTAATTTGTTTGCCATATCATACGAAGATACAGAATAATGCCTAAACGAGGTTGCTTAGCGTCCTATGACACTTTTCAGGCTTGCGGTGTTTGCAGATAAGGTGCTAAAATCCGTTCCTTCATCTAATGTAAGGCAGCCGATTTCGGAAGTACGAAGACTAACGGGGCTATTCGTTACATAGGTAATGAGATCTGAGAGTCCAGGGTTATGTCCGAATAAAAGGACTTGATCATAATTTGCTGATACATCATTAATGACCTTTAATATCTGTAGGTAGTGTGCTTCATAAATTCGAGGCTCCTGCTGCAAGGCGGAAGGTGGGATATTTAGCGTTTCACAAAATATTTCAGCTGTTTGAAGTGCGCGTGGTGCATCTGATGTTATGATACGTGTTGCGGTTGTTGGATAAGGAGCTAATTCCCGTTCCAAAATTCGTGCGCTGGCTTGCGCTTGCTCTGTGCCTAAAAAAGTTAAACTTCGATCAAAGTCGGTCTGTCCAAGCTGTTGATGTTCGGCTTTCGCATGGCGTATAATGTATAGTGTTTTCATAGATAGAATAACCAATATCTGTAAATATAGTTTTTTGCTCCACTTTCCCCCACTTTTGTGGATTTTTATTGAAAAACAAGTGATTTGAATCGATTGTGTTACGAGGTTGCTATGCTTCGACATCTTTTTTAGGTATTTATGAAATAAATTAATTGATCTTATTTTTTATTCTTTTTCATCGATAAACACACTTTAACGTGTTTTGAACAGGTTTTTTCTCGTATTGGTGAAATATTCATTTATCGATTATCGTGCTGTGGAAAACTTTTTTGTGGAGCATAGTGGGGGGAAGTGGGAGAAAGTGTATACTTTTACATAAGATTTTAATTAGGCGAATAGACTAATGGGTTTTTTAATTGGAGAATACGAATGCAAGATGGACACCAAAGGAAGAATGGTGGTTCCTGCTGCGCTCAAAAGGCAACTGCCTGATGTAGAGCGTGAGGGGCTTGTTGTGAATCGTGGTTTCGAAAAAAACTTAGTTATCTATACACGTGGGGAGTGGAACAAGATCTTGAAGCAGTTGTCTCGTTTAAATCAGTTTCAGGTAAAAAACAGGGAGTTTGTGCGTCGTTTTATGAATGGTGCAACAGAGTTAACATTGGATTCGGCGGGTCGTGTTTTGTTACCTAAGAGTTTGTTGGAGTATGCGGAGGTGGGATCTGATTTAGTGTTGGCGTGCAACTTGGAGAAAATTGAAGTTTGGTCTAAAGCAAAATATGAAGAACAGATGAATGCTGTTTCGACTGAAGATTTTGCTGATTTAGCAGAAGATGTGATGGGTTTCTGGGAAGATAAAGGAGGTGATGATGAGTAATGAAGCGGTATATCATGTTCCAGTAATGCTGGAAGAATGCATGCAGGCGATGGATATCAAGCCTGATGGTGTGTATGTTGATGTGACTTTTGGGGGTGGTGGTCATTCGCGCGAAATCTTAAAGAGATTAGGTGAAAATGGTCGGTTGATTGCCTTTGATCAGGATCCTGATGCGGTTAAAAATGCTTTAGATGATCCACGGTTTACGCTGGTTCATCAGAATTTTAGGTTTTTGAAAAATAATCTACGTCTGTTGGGAATAAAGGAGGTGGATGCGATTTTGGGTGACCTTGGGGTTTCTTCGCATCAGTTTGATTCCGCAGAGCGTGGTTTTTCTATCCGTTTTGAAGCGGATTTAGATATGCGTATGGATCAGGTTTCGGATCTGGATGCAAAGAAAATATTGAATACATACGCGGAGGAAGATTTGCATCGGATTTTCGGTATGTATGGTGAGATTCAAAATGCACGTTCTTTGGCGAAGACTGTTGTTACGGCCCGGTTGACCACACCGATCGAAACGGTGGAGGGGTTGAAGGATGCGATTAAGAAGTTGGTGCCTCGTGGCAAGGAGCATAAGTATCATGCACAGGTTTTTCAGGCGCTTCGTATCGAGGTGAACCAGGAGTTGGAAGCGTTGCAAGATTTCTTGAGCCAGACGATTTCGGTATTAAAGCCGGGTGGGCGATTGGTGATTATGTCGTATCATTCATTGGAGGATCGCTTGGTTAAGAATTTTATGCAGAAAGGGAAGTTTAAAGGTGAGGTGGAGAAGGATTTTTTTGGAAATGAAATAAAACCGTTCCACGTGATCAGTCGTAAGGCTATTACGGCGAGTGAGGCGGAATTGGCATTAAATAATAGATCACGTAGTGCGAAGCTGCGTGTTGCGGAACGACTTGCTTAATTTTTGTTCGGGATGACGAAGAATAAAATTAAGGATCAAGAGCTAAGTGAAGAGGTTCAGCAGAAAATGAATGAATCTGTTGAGGAGAAGGTGGAGGAAACACGTGATTTCCTGCAGTCTGTGTTCTCAACAAAAAAACTTTCTAGCTATTTGGTGGCTAGAAACCTGCCGTTTGCGGCCTTTGTTATCTTTTTGGGGTTGTTATACATCTCCAATCGACATTTGGCAGAACGAACGGTGCGGGCTATTGACCGATTAGGGCGTGACGTAAAAGAATTGAGCTGGGATTATAAATCGCTGTCTGCTGATTTGATGAAAATGACGACGCAGACGGAGATCGCCAAGCGGGCGGATACTTTGGGCTTGAAAGAGCGCACGGAACCGCCTATAAAAATTGAAGTGGTAAAAAAGAAAAAGTAACACCATACGATTATGAATATTAGGAAATCTATACTTATGCGAGTGTACCTAGCGTTCGGGCTTATGGTGTTTGGTGCGCTTTTGGTTTTCGGGAAGCTGTTGCACTTACAGTATGTGGATGGTGGAGAGTGGCGTGCAATGGTTGATAGTTTAACGATCCGGGAGCGCGTTATAGAGGCAGCTAGGGGGAATATTTATTCGAATGATGGTAGTCTGTTGGCTACTTCGGTTCCGGAATATGAGTTACGTTTTGATGCGATGTCTATTCCGGAAGAGGCGAATGATGTTTTTAACTCCAAAGTAGATTCTCTGGCGGTTTCTCTGGCGTCTTTTTTTAAGGATAAATCGGCCCGTCAATATCTTGCGATGTTGAAAGGTGCACGACAAAAAAAGCAACGGTATACGTTGATCAAACGTGATGTGAACCATCAGGAGCTCAAGGAGCTGAAGAAGTTTCCTTTGTTTAAAGTTTTTAAAGAAGGTAAGAAAAGGTATTCGAGTAGTTTGGTTGCGATCCGTGAGAATAAACGGATTCTTCCGTTTACGAATTTGGCTGCACGGACAATTGGTTACAAAAATACAAAGGGGGATACGGTGCGTGTAGGGCTTGAAGGGGCGTATGGTTCGTATATCGATGGGCGCAGTGGTTCGCAGATTATGCAGCGTATAGCTGGTGGTTTTTGGGTTCCGGTAAATAGAGAGGTCGAAGTGGCTCCTGTTGACGGATCTGATATTATCTCTACGCTGGATGTAAATATGCAAGATATGGCGCAACGTGCTTTGGAAAAGCAGCTTATCGCCAGTGATGCTGATAATGGGTGTGTGATTTTGATGGAGGTGAAAACAGGTGAGGTGAGAGCGATAGCAAACTTTACGCGTGATTCGGAAGGGGTGTTCAGAGAGAAGTATAATTATGCGATAGCTCAAGGGGCCGATCCAGGATCTACCTTTAAATTGGCAAGTTACCTTGCTCTTTTGGATGATAAATATGTAGATCTTTCTTCTTCTGTAGATATTGGCAATGGAACATATAAGGTGCCGGCCCATACGATCAAAGATTCACATGCACCTAAGAAATCGGTGCTGACTGTTTTGGAAGCTTTTGAAGAGTCGTCGAATGTGGCTATCGCTAAGTTGGTCAATACACATTACGGTAGTCAGCCTGCGAAGTATACGAGCAAACTACATCAGTTTGGTCTTGCGCAGCCGTTAGGATTGCAGATTCCTGGAGAAGTTAATCCGTGGGTGAAAACACCAGAAAGTAAAACCTGGAGCAAATTGTCCTTAGTGCAAATGGCATACGGGTATGAGCTTCGTTTGACGCCGCTACAAACGTTGTCTCTTTATAATGCGGTAGCCAATGATGGTAAAATGATTGCTCCTCTTTTTGTGAAAGAGATTCGTCATTTAGGGAATACGGTGCAAAAATTTGAAGCACGCGTGGTGAATAAGCAGATAGCGTCTTCGGAAGCAATCAGTAAAGCGAAGAAAATGTTGGAAGGGGTAATGACGGAAGGAACAGGTAAACGATTGAGTTCTCCGTTGTATAGTTCGGCAGGGAAAACGGGTACGGCGCAGATGAATGACGGTGCTCGTGGGTATGGGCAACGTCGCTATCAGTCTTCTTTTGCTGGATATTTCCCAGCAGAAAACCCGAAGTATTCTATTATTGTGGTGATTAGAAACCCACGTAAAGGATATTATGGTGGTGCGATTGCTGGGCCGGTATTCAAGGAGCTAGCTGATATGGTGTATGCGAATGATATGACGCTTCATGGGACCTTGGCAGCTCGCAAAGTTAATACTGCAGGGACGAAGGTTCCGACCACATTGTCCGGATCCAAAGAGGCATCGACGAAAGTGTATAATGCATTGGGTTTTACACCGACGAATTTGAACAGTTTGTTGCAGAGAAGAGATACGTCGGATAAACCTGTGCCCTTTATAGAGACGCAGATTAAAGAAGGAGTAGTGCCAAATGTAATGGGCATGGGGTTAACGGATGCGATTTTCACGATGGAAAATGCGGGGTTCAAAACAAGGGTCAGTGGAAAAGGTCGTGTAGTTAATCAGTCCTTACTGGCAGGAATGAATTTAAAAGTCGGTACACCGATAAATTTAGTTTTAAACTAGGGTTATGAAGCTGAAAGAGTTATTACATGCGATTCCGGTGAAGCAGTTGGAAGGTCCGTTAGAAGTAACGGTAGAATCCATCTGTTTCGATTCTCGTATTGTAGCGAGCAATAGTTTGTTTGTTGCGGTGCGCGGGGTTCATACGGATGGCCATCTTTATATCGAGAAAGCAATAGGTTTGGGTGCGACGGTACTTGTTGTAGAGGAGCTCCCGGAGCAGCTTAATGAAGCTGTTACTTATGCTTTGGTTGATGACTCTTCGTATGTATTAGGGCTATTGGCTACTAATTTTTACGGTGATCCCTCCAAAGAGTTGAAGCTGGTGGGGGTAACGGGTACGAATGGTAAGACTACCGTAGCGACGCTGTTGTTTAACTTGTTTGACAATTTAGGCTACCAGGTTGGATTGATTTCGACGGTGGAGAATAAAATAGGTGATCGTATAATTCCGGCAACACATACCACACCAGATCCCATTGCGCTGAATAAGCTATTGCGCGAGATGGTTGAGGAGGGATGTGATTATTGTTTCATGGAGGTGAGCTCACATGCAGTGGTGCAGCAGCGCATCGCCGGATTACGTTTTGCGGGTGGAATTTTCACCAATATTACGCATGATCACTTGGACTTCCACGGCACTTTTGATAACTATATCAAAGCGAAGAAGAAGTTTTTTGATGATTTAGATCGCTATGCCTTTGCGTTAACCAATGCGGACGATCGCAATGGGAACGTGATGTTGCAAAATACATTTGCGCACAAAAAGACATACGGATTAAAGACGATGGCTGATTTTAAAGCCAAGGTTGTGGAGAGTCACTTTGACGGCATGTTACTGCATATTGATGGCCATGAGGTTTGGGTGAAATTGGTCGGTGGATTCAATGCTTACAATTTATTAGCGGTATATGGTGCAGCTATCTTGTTGGAGCAAGAGACGGTGAAAGTGTTGACGGCAATGAGTGAGATCGCGGGGGCTGAAGGTCGTTTTGAAACCGTCCGTTCACAATCCGGTATTGTTGGCATTGTAGACTATGCGCACACACCGGATGCGGTTGAAAATGTGTTGGAGACCATTCGTGACTTACGTTCAGCGGGGCAGCAGATTATAACGGTGCTAGGCTGTGGCGGTGATCGTGATAAGACCAAACGTCCAGAGATGGCAGCTGTGGCCGTTAAGTTAAGTGATAAAGTGATTATTACGTCGGATAACCCACGGACAGAAGATCCATTAGCTATTATAAAGGATATGGAAGCTGGTGTGGATAGTAGGGATCGTAAAAATGTATTTACTATCGCCGAACGTAAAGAGGCAATCCGTGCGGCGTGCCATTTGGCACAACCGGGCGATATCGTGCTGGTGGCTGGCAAAGGGCACGAGAAATATCAAGAAATACAAGGCGTACGTCATCATTTTGATGATCGTGAAATCTTAGAGGAAACTTTTAACGAACAATAATAAAGAGATGTTATACTATCTATTTACTTGGTTACAAGAGCATATGCATATTCCTGGGGCAGGGTTGTTTCAGTACATTTCCTTCCGTACGGCTATCGCTGTTATTGTTTCGTTGATTATTACTACCGTATACGGTGGGCGCTTGATTCGTGCCTTGCACAACAAGCAGGTTGGTGAAACTATTCGTGACTTGGGTCTAGAGGGAGAAAAGCAAAAAGCAGGAACACCAACCATGGGTGGTCTGATTATTATTGCCGGTATTTTGATACCGACACTTTTGCTTGCTAAGCTGGATAACATTTATGTAATCATCATGATCATTACTACCGTTTGGATGGGCGCAATTGGTTTCTTAGATGATTATATCAAGGTTTTTCGTAAAAATAAAGAAGGTCTAGCGGGTCGTTTTAAAGTTATTGGTCAGGTGGGATTAGGTACGTTGATCGCTATTACGATGTATGCGCATCCTGATATTGTGGTACGCCAGGAGGTGAAAAATCCGACCTCTACAAAAGCGGTTGAGATCATGACGGATACACAAACTGGGGAACGGTATTATGCAGAGAATGTAAAATCTACAAAGACGAACATTCCTTTTTATAAGAACAATGAATTCGATTATGCCAAAGTATTGAGCATGTTCGGATTGAACAGTAATCTCGTTACGTTTCTAGTTTTCTTAATCGTGGTAGTGTTTATCGTTACTGCGGTGTCCAACGGGGCCAATATAACCGATGGTATCGATGGTTTGGCAACAGGTACTTCGGCTATTATCGGTATTATCTTGGCGATTTTGGCGTATGTGTCCGGGAACGTGATTTTTTCTGATTACCTGAATATCATGTATATCCCGAATTCGGGTGAGCTCGTAATCTTTGCCGGGGCATTTGTTGGTGCATGTACGGGCTTTTTGTGGTACAATGCATATCCGGCACAAGTGTTTATGGGGGATACGGGGAGTTTGACTATCGGCGGTATTATTGCGGCATTTGCGATCTTAATTCGTAAAGAGTTGCTTATTCCGATTCTATGTGGTGTGTTTCTATTGGAGAGCTTGTCTGTTATTTTACAGGTTTCTTACTTTAAATATACCAAGAAAAAATACGGTGAGGGAAGACGTATCTTTTTGATGTCGCCTTTGCATCACCATTACCAAAAGAAAGGATACCACGAGGCAAAGATCGTTATGCGTTTCTTTATCGTGTCTATCATATTAGCAATTTTGACAATAGTAACCTTAAAAGTTAGATAACATGCCCAACATCGCACATACATATTATCCACAGTCAGGTTTCCTGGTTGTTTTGGGTGCCGGAGAAAGCGGTGTTGGTGCTGCTATCTTAGGTAAGGATAAAGGCTTTGATGTTTTTGTTTCTGATAAAGGAGCAATTGCAGATAGCTATAAAGAAGTACTGGTGCAGGAGGGGATTGCTTTTGAAGAGCTAGACCATTCTGTCGCGCGCATTATGACAGCTAGCTTGGTTGTGAAAAGCCCTGGTATTCCAGAGCATGTACCTTTAATTCAAGAGCTCCGCAAAGCGGGTATTCCGGTGATTTCGGAAATTGAATTTGCCGCTCAGTATACCGATGCGAAATTATTCTGCATCACGGGGTCGAACGGAAAGTCGACCACGACCATGCTTACGTACGAGATGTTTAAACATGGCGGCGTAAATGTGGGATTGGCTGGAAACATTGGAAAAAGCTTCGCGTTGCAAGTAGCGCGTGCCTCTTTTGATGTATACGTATTGGAGATCTCTAGCTTTATGTTGGATGATATGTATCATTTCAGAGCTGATGTTGCCGTGTTGTTGAATATCACACCCGATCATTTGGATCGATACGACTATAAGTTAGAAAATTATGTCGCATCGAAGTTCCGGATCGTGCAGAACCAGACGGCAGCCGACTATTTTATCTATTGTCTGGATGATGAAGAAACAATGAAGGGCTTGCCGCTTCATCCAACGAAGGCGATTCATTTGCCATTTACACAAGAACAGGTGGTGGCCTCCGGGGCATTCCTTGACGAACAAAATAATATAGTAATTAACGTACCAAATCATAAAGAATCATTTACCATGAATATCGAAGAGTTGTCATTGCAAGGGAAACACAATGTTTTTAACAACATGGCGTCAGGACTGATGGCGAAAGCGCAAGAGCTACGTAATCAGACGATGAAAGAGAGTATGGAGTCCTATGTGAATATTTCACATCGTTTGGAGCATGTGGCACTCATTGGTGGAGTCAATTACATTAATGACTCGAAAGCGACTAATGTAAACTCCGTATGGTATGCCTTAGAGAGCTTTAGCCCAGATATCGTTTTGATTATGGGCGGGGTTGATAAAGGTAATGATTACGAAATGTTACGTGATTTGGTGAAGAGCAAGGTTAAGGCGATTGTATGTATCGGTAAAGATAACGTACGTATCCACGAATCTTTTGAAGACGATACGGATGTTATCGTAAACAGTTCTTCGATGCAGGATGCGGTAGAGATCGCATCGCATTTGGCGACAAAAGGCGATACTGTTTTGTTGTCTCCAGCATGCGCAAGTTTTGACTGGTTTAAAAACTACGAAGAGCGTGGTGATAAATTTAAAGAGGCTGTAATGGCACTATAAAGAAAGGGTAAAACATGATCGATCAGATTTTTAACAAACTCAAGGGAGACAAGTGGATATGGATTATCGTGATAGTCCTGTCTGGCTGGTCTTTGCTTGCCGTATACAGTTCTGTGGGTACACTTGCCTATAAAGAAGGAAAAGGTACAGAGCTGTATTTGTTCAAGCACTTCTCCATTGTGGCTGTTGGTCTGGGGTTGATGTATTTATCTCACAAATTGGATTATCGGTATTATGCCGGCATATCCAAGTTGTTGATGCTTATCACTATTCCGCTACTGCTTTATACCTTGATATTCGGTAGTTCGGTGAATGAGGCATCACGTTGGGTAACCATTCCAGTAATCAATCAAACGTTCCAGACATCGGATTTGGCGAAGCTGGCGTTGATTACCTTCTTGGCGCGGATGCTTTCGCGTAAGCAAGAAGATATTAAGGACATCAAAAAATCATTCCTTCCTATTATGGGGGCGGTTTGTTTGGTCTTTGTCTTGATTGCTTGGGCGAACCTTTCTACGGCGGTAATGCTTTTTGGTACGAGCGTATTATTGCTGTTGATCGGACGTGTATCGTTCAAACAGATTGCAACGGTTTCGTTGGGCGTGGCATTGTTGGGGCTATTGGTTATTTCGATCGGTCCACGTCGCGCGACATACTTCAGTCGGATCAAAGGTTACTTTGCAACGGAGGAGGTACATAGCGGAAAAGTTCCTTTTCAAGAGGATAAAAATTATCAAGCCAATCTGGCGAAGATGACGATCGCTTCGGGTGAGTTCTTTGGTAAAGGTGCAGGAAACAGTGTAGGGCGGAATTTGCTGCCACACCCTTATTCGGATTTTATTTTCGCAATTATTGTGGAAGAGTATGGGACGATAGGTGGCGCAATTTTGTTGTCCTTGTATTTGGCATTGATGTATCGATGTATTCGTATCGTGACTTTGAGCCCGCGTGCGTTTGGTGCTTTTTTGGCAGCCGGCTTAGGGTTTAGCTTAACCATACAAGCACTGGCCAATATGGCGGTAGCGGTTGGTTTGGGTCCCGTAACGGGGGTTCCGTTGCCGTTGGTCAGTATGGGAGGAACATCTATTTTGTTTACCAGCGTCGCACTAGGGATTATCCTGAGTGTTAGTCGGAATATTGAAGAGTTAAAAGATAAAGAGGAATTAAGTGAAATTCCAAAACCACGAAAAGTAGTCGTAGGAACAATTTAATATGGCACAGAAAATCATCATCAGTGGAGGCGGAACGGGAGGGCATATCTTCCCTGCAATTGCAATCGCAAATGCACTCAAGCGGCTACAGCCTGAGGTGGAGATTCTGTTTGTTGGTGCAAATGGTCGGATGGAGATGGAGCGGGTGCCGGCTGCGGGTTACAAGATTGTGGGTTTAGATATTCAGGGGATCAATCGTCAATCCTTATGGAAGAACGTGTTGTTGCCTTTCAAAATGATAAAAAGCCTCTTGAAAGCGCGTAGCGTGATTAAAGAGTTTAATGCGGATGTGGCGGTTGGTGTTGGTGGTTATGCTTCGGGCCCTCTTTTAATGATGGCCAATATGGTGGGTTTGCCGACATTGATTCAGGAGCAGAACTCATACGCCGGTGTGACGAATAAAAAATTAGCCAAAAAAGCACAGAAGATATGTGTGGCTTATGCGGGGATGGATAAGTTCTTTCCGGGCGACAAAGTGATTCTTACGGGGAACCCGATTCGTCGAGAATCTGTGGAGATCGATGGAAAGCGGGCGGAAGCACTAGCCTTTTATGGGTTAGCGGAAGGTAAGAAAACGATCTTGGTGACTGGTGGAAGTTTGGGTGCGGGCACATTAAATAAATGTGTGAAAGCAGCTGTCGAGCTATTGAAAGAGAAGGATATTCAGGTGATATGGCAATGTGGCTCTTATTACTATGAAGCATTGGAGGCGACTGTTGGATCATCGTTGCCCGCTACAATTAAATTGATGCCATTTTTGCAGCGTATGGATTATGCTTATGCGGCGGCAGATATTGTGGTATCACGTGCCGGGGCTGGGACGATTTCTGAATTATGTGTTGTCGGAAAGCCTGTCGTTTTGGTTCCTTCTCCAAATGTTGCGGAGGACCACCAGACAAAAAATGCAAATGCATTAGTCGAAAAAAATGCTGCTGTTTTGGTTGCAGATCGACAAGCAGAAACGGAACTCATGGAGGTCGTGATTGCTTTGATGGGGGATGAGAAGCGTTGCTCGGAGTTAGGAAATAATATAAAACAACTTGCACGATTGGATGCCGATATGGTAATCGCCAAGGAAGTATTGAAATTAATAAAGTGATGATGAATTTAGATCATATAAAGCGTGTTTATCTACTAGGAATTGGTGGGATTGGGATGAGTGGGCTTGCTCGTTATTTCAAGCATTTAGGCTGTGATGTGCAAGGTTATGATAAAACAGAAACGGAACTTACCCAGACCTTGGTTGCGGAGGGTATTCCGGTGACCTACGTCGATGATGTATCTAATTTATCGCCTGAATTCAGGGTGCCATCGGAAGAGACGTTGTTGATTTTTACGCCTGCGATTCCGAAGGATTTGACTTTGAAGAATTTCTTGTTGGAGCAAGGTTGTCATTTGTACAAGCGTTCGGAGGTATTGGGGATTATCAGTGCGAGCCGATTCACCATCGGGGTGGCGGGTACGCATGGTAAGACAACTACTTCCACCATGATTGCGCATGTATTGAAAGATTCGGGGTATGATTGTTCGGCCTTTTTGGGTGGAATAAGTGCCAACTACAACACGAATGTATTGTATGGTGATAATAATGTAGTCGTTGTTGAGGCAGATGAATACGATCGTTCTTTTTTGACCTTGCATCCGAATATCGCTGTGGTGACTTCTGCAGACGCAGATCACTTGGATATTTATGGTGATGAGCGTCATCTGATCGAATCTTTTGAGCTCTTTTTGGATCGCGTGGTTGATGGGGGGACGTCTATTGTGAAGAAAGGATTGCCATTTACCGGAACGATCACTTATGCAAATGAGTCGGTATGCGATGCATATGCACAAAATATCCGTGTTACTGATGGTGAGTTTTATTTCGATTATGTGTCGGCAGACTTACAATTGGAAGATATTCATTTGGGAATACCTGGATTGCATAATGTAGAAAATGCCGTAGCTGCTATAACCGTTGCAAAATTATTGGGTATTGCGTCGGATAAAATTCGTCGGGCACTGACCTCTTTTCATGGTGTGAAGCGTCGTTTTGAATATATCGTACGGGAGGAAGGACGGGTTTATATTGATGATTATGCGCACCATCCGGAAGAACTGAGAGCTTTTTTGAGTTCGATGCGTAAGTTGTATCCATCAAAGAAATTAACCGTGGTTTTTCAGCCGCATTTGTTCAGTCGCACGCGTGATTTTGTGGATGGCTTTGCCGAAGTATTGGGTATGGCTGATACACTTTATTTAATGGATATCTATCCAGCACGTGAGTTACCTATTGAGGGAGTTACCTCTGCTTGGTTATTAGATAAGATTGAATTGGCGGACAAGCGCGTTGTGACTCCGCAAGAGCTCTTATCGGTGGTGAAAGAAACACAGCCGGAGCTGATCGTTACGGTTGGAGCAGGAGATATTGATCGCATGGTAAAACCTTTAAAAGAAATAGTGTTGGGGCATGCTTAAAACGATTCGTAACATACCGTGGAAAATTGTAGGCTATGCTTGTCTGGGTCTTGTCGCTGTAGTGGGGGTAGGCATGTTGATGGGTTTGGTGAACAAGAAAGACGCAACGCAAGTTTGTTCTTCCATGAAAGTTATGGTCGAGGGTAAGGAAACTTTCATTGATCAGCATGATATTTCGACGTTGATTAAATCGCAGTTCGGCCGTGTGGTAGGTCGTCCGTTAAAAGATATCCCTGTAGAGCGGATTGAAAAAGCATTGTCGCAACTGCCTTACGTTGCTTCCGCAGAAATATTTATGGATATGGATGGGGTTTTGCAGGTGGCTGTTGAGCAACGAGAAGTGGTGCTTCGGGTGATCAATAGACATGGTCAAGAGTATTATATTGATACAAAAGGTGCGAAAATACCGGTTACATTGAAATATGTACCGCATGTTTTGGTCGCAAATGGAAATATTGCCGAAGGATATAAAAAAGCATTGGATACGATTCAAACACAGGTGGTGAAAGACCTGGTTTCTATTGTAGATTATGTGAAAAACGATGAACTCTGGGGGAATCAAATTGTGCAGCTCTATGTGAATGAGCAGCGTGATATTGAAATTGTTCCTCGTGTTGGCACGCAACAATTAGTGTTGGGCAATGCGGAGAATTTAGAGGGGAAGTTAAGTCGAATAGAGGTCTTTTATAAAAACATTTTACCGCGTGTTGGCACCGATGCTTATGAGCGGATAAATGTGAAATATGCAGACCAGATTATATGTGAGCGTAAAGGTACATGGCGACTTGATAGCTTACAAACAAAAATGAATTAGTAGTAACACAGTATAATAATACAGCAACAAATTACAGCGTATGAAACCAAGATCAGCAGAAAACGAAAAAGAGAATCCAATCATAGTTGGTTTGGATATCGGTACAACCAAGATTTGTGTGACAGTTGGGCGTCGTAGTGGTACAAACAAAATTGAGCTTTTGGGCGTGGGTAAAGCAGAGTCATCCGGTGTGAACCGTGGTGTGGTCGCTAACATCCAGAAGACAGTGAGCAGTATCCGCGAGGCTGTTTCTATTGCCGAATCACAATCGAACGTTGATATTAAAGTGGTCAATGTAGGGATTGCAGGTCAGCACATCAAAAGCATTCAACATCGTGGCATCTTAACAAAAAGAGACGACGATGAGGTTGGACGCGTAGATGTGGAACAACTTATTTCGGATATGTATAAGTTGGTCTTGCCTCCGGGAGAAGAGATTATCCATGTTTTGCCGCAAGAGTTTACGATCGACAATGAGCCGGGGATTAAAGAGCCTATCGGGATGGCAGGTCGTCGTGTGGAAGCTAACTTCCATATTATTTCGGGCCGTGTAACGGATATCCGTAATATTAAACGTTGTGTTGATAATGCCGACTTGGAAGTATCTTCCTTAGTCTTGGAACCTCTAGCATCATCTGAAGCTGTGTTGGATGAAGAGGAAAAAACTGCTGGTGTTGTATTGGTTGATATTGGTGGTGGTACTACTGATGTTGCTATCTTTCATGAAGGAATAATTCGTCATACTGCTGTGATTCCTTTGGGAGGTAATATTGTTACTGAGGATATTAAACAAGGGTGCTCTGTGTTACGCAACCAAGCGGAACAACTTAAGGTGCGTTATGGTTCGGCTCTGGCTGACGAGAACAAGGATAATGAAGTTATCTGTGTTCCGGGTATCCGTGGTCGTGAATCGAAAGAGATCTCGGTTAAAAATCTAGCGTACATTATTCAAGCGCGGATGGAAGAGATTATTGAGCACGTTTACTACGAAATCAAATCTTCGGGATACGAAGATAAGTTGATTGCTGGTATCGTTATTACTGGTGGTGGTGCGCAGTTAAAGCATTTGGTGCAATTGGTTGAATATATTACGGGCATCGATTGTCGTATTGGTTACCCGAATGAGTACTTGGCGAAAACAGAGATGCTAAATAAGCAGGCTTTGGAAGAATTAAAGAGCCCGATGTATGCGACATCCATTGGTTTATTGATCAAAGGTGTGCAAACTATGGAAGACGATGAGGCGACACAAGAAGAGAAGGTTTCCAAAAGAAAGCCAGAAGAAGAGAAGGTAGCGAAAATCGTAAAAGAGAAGGATAAAAAAGAGAGCTGGTTCACGAAAATCTTATCTGATTTCATCAAGGATGATACAGGTATTGACGATGACAGCTTTATTGGAAAGCGATAAGTTTTCAACAAAAACTGAGTTTTCCACAATTTAACAAATGTGGAAAACTGTTGTTGAGATTTTGGTATTATTACATTTGAATTGTTGAACCAAAGACGGATTTGTGAGTGGTTCAGCATGAGCTAAATAGGATATTTTATGTCGATTCAATTTGAAATGTTAAAGGAGCAATCATCAATAATCAAGGTTATTGGGGTTGGTGGTGGCGGCGGAAATGCCGTTAACCACATGTACATGCAGGGGATCAGCGGTGTGGATTTTATCGTTTGCAATACAGATGCGCAGGCGTTAGAGTTAAGCCCGATTCCGAACAAGGTACAGTTGGGGGTAAGTCTGACAGAAGGTATGGGTGCGGGTGCGGATCCTGATGTAGGCGAAAACTCCGCTATCGAGAGTATTGAAGATATTAAGCGTATGCTTGGTACCAATACGAAGATGCTTTTTATCACAGCCGGAATGGGTGGTGGTACAGGTACTGGAGCGAGTCCGGTATTAGCGAAAGCAGCGAAAGAGTTAGGTATTCTAACGGTAGCTATAATTACTACTCCTTTCACATTCGAGGGCAAGAGACGTCGTTCTCAAGCGGAAGAAGGTTTAGAAGAGTTGCGTAAATATGTGGATTCATATCTTGTGATTTCCAACGATAGATTACGTGAGATCTTTGGTAACCTGACGATGACGGCAGCCTTTGCTAAGGCAGATGATATATTGACAACTGCGGCAAAAGGTATTGCAGAGATTATTACTATTCCGGGCTACGTGAACGTCGATTTTAAAGATGTTCGTACCGTAATGAATGATAGTGGTGTCGCTATAATGGGTAACGCTACGGCAATCGGTGAAAATCGTGCTATCGAAGCGGTTACTGGCGCCTTGGCATCACCCTTATTAAAAGATAACGAAATTGAGGGAGCGCGTTACATCCTTTTAAATATTACTTCCGGTAAGAAAGAAGTAACGATGGACGAGGTTGCTATTGTGACGGATTATATCCAAGAGAAGGCTGGTCTTTCTGCGGATCTTATCTGGGGTAACTGTATCGACGAGAAATTGGAAGATGAATTGTCTGTTACGATTATTGCAACGGGGTTTCAGACTGCAGAAGAGCGCGTGAAAGAAAAGGAAAAGGAGAAAATTGCTCTTCCTTTAGTTCCGGAGTCTTCTGTTAATCAATTTGTGAAACCTGTAGCACAGAATCAATTTGTTGGACAGCCCGAAGCTGCGCCTACCATGCAATCTTTTGTGACGCCAGTTCAGGTTACAGCACCTGCGACAACGCCTAGCGTGCCGCCAATAGATTTGTTTACGTCTCCGAAGCCTATTCATGCTGCCGTACGTGCTGCTGAAGAGCCTCAAATTATTAGACATACCTTAGAGCCACAAGAGCCTGAAGTAGAAGAGACAAAGGAAGATCATTCCGGTTTCGAATTGAGAACATCACCTTCGGTGTTTGAGTTTAAGCTACCTACAGTTTTTGATGCTTACGAAAATAATACACCACAGCAACCTGCTGCACAGCCAGCACCTGCTCCACAAGAGGAGTCTTTCTTTGCAAAAGAATCGACAGCAAGAGAGATTGCTCCTGAGCGTGAGGTAGATTTTGAAGATCAGTTGTTGAAGACCAAAGAGCGTATCTTACGCTTGAAGGAACTTAGTATGAAGTTGAAATCGAGCAATGGATTACAAGAGTTGGAAAATGAACCAGCTTACAAAAGAAGACAAAAATCGTTGGAGGATGTTCCACATTCTTCACAGTCGCAGGTTTCACGTTTTACTTTGTCTTTTGATGACGGTGAGACTGAAATCAGACCTAATAATTCTTTTCTACACGATAATGTAGATTAAATTTTATCCTATTTAACAAGAAGAGATGGCCGCAAGCCATCTTTTTTTGTTCACAGGCATATTGGGTATTTCTTGGTGGTTTTGTTATATTTACGGTTGAAATAACTCCTAATATATGTCAACTAAACTAAATAACCCAATATGGGTGATGAGCTCTGCTTATGATAAATTATCGCTGGACGACTTAATTAGCACTTCTGTGGCTGTTGGTGCGCAAGGTGTAGACTTATGTGTATTCCGTAAGGATGGAACGCGTGAGGATCATACAGCAACCCATCTGGCTTACGAAGGTTTCGGGGGAGAGCAAGCTAAACAGATACTAGAAAAATTTAATACCGCAGGACTTCAATTGTCCTTGGGGGCATTTGAAAATATGATCGGAGGGGATCCTGCGGAGCGCATCAAAAATCAAAATCACCTTTTACGCCTCATTCGTATTGCGAGTCTATTAGGCGGTGATGCCAATGATGTCAAAGTTGGAACTTTTGTAGGTTACAACCATGAATTGGGAAACCAGATTGATGGCTTTGAACGGAATCTAGAGGAATATAAAAGAGTGTTTGAGCCGATTGTGAAGTATGCGGAAAGCTTAGGTGTAACGATTGTTTATGAGAACTGCCCGATGGAAGGTTGGCGCTCCTCGCGTTTTTCTTCGACATACAATAACCTTCCCGCTGTCCTGGCGGCCCGTAAGTTGATGTATGCGCTTATTCCGAGCAAAGCGCACGGCGAGATCTATGACCCATCGCATGATATTTGGCAGAATACCAACCCTGTTGATGTTATTGAAGCTATGGATATCGACCGGTTAAAACGAGTGCATGTGAAAACGACACGGAATTTACAGACTAAAGCGCGCGTGGATTGGGGTGGAATGTATCCGATGCAGCACGTAAGTGCAGATCTTGCGCAGAAGGCTGGTGTGGATATTCCGCAGCACGATTGGGATAGACATCACTACGAAGCGATGTTGCCTGGTTTTGGTGGAACGGATAACATGGACTGGAATGCGTTTGTTGGGGCGCTACATAGACGTGGCTTTGGCGGACCGTTTGAGATTGAAAACGAAGCAAAGAATTCTAAGGATACCCAAAATATGCACGCCATCAATCAAGGTTTTAAGAATTGTATAGGTTTCTTGTCTCCCCTTTTATGGGATCTGGATGCGGCACATGGGTATCAGTATAAGAAAGGGAAGGAGTTGATTGTGCCTACTTATAAAGAAGTGCCTGAGATTACAATCGATAAGTTATAATAGTGATTGTTTATAAAAAAAGAGCTTGGTATTAACCAAGCTCTTTTGCGTGTAACTTATATAGCTCGATAAGTTCCGGGATGTTGCTTACATTGAGCTTTTCAAATATTCTACTTTTATAGGTGCTTACTGTAGAAGAGCTGAGTTCCATGAGGGTTGCTACATCTAAAATACCAAGCCCTTTAATGAGGTGCTTAGCGACATCTACCTCTCTGTTTGAGAGTTTGTTTAACGGATTATTTTCGTTAAATGAAGATTTTGTCGACGTAAGCTTTTGGATGTATAATTCTTTAACGTGTTCTGACATATATTTGCCCCGCGTCATGATGCTCGAGATGGCATTATTTAGCTCACTCATCGCTGTGTTTTTATTCAAATATCCGCATGCTCCAGCTGTGATGTAGCGCAATGCGTAAAGCGACTCATCGTACGAAGAAAAGACTAGAATTTTGATGTTTGGTTGTACGTCCAAGATCTCCTTGATCACTTTAATGTTATTTCCTCCAGGCATATTAATGTCTAACAGGATGAGGTCAAAAGCCTCCTTGCCCAAGAGATTGTATACCTCTGGGTAGGTTTGTGCTTGATGAACTTCAGCTGTAGGGAAATTTTCCTTAATAATTACCGAAGCGCCTAATCGTACAATACTGTGGTCATCTGCAATTAATATTTTCTTCATTTCTAGTCGAGATTAACGGGTTTAGAGTAGATGTAGTTAACATTTTCACGCATGTAACAAATTTAGTAAAAAAACTAACAATTAAACTATTTAAGATTTAATGCCGATAATTTGACTGTGCGTTTTTTATCTACAACGCAATAATTATTGCATATAAAAACAACTTTGTATAAGTTTGTATATCGATAACGTTTAATCTTATACTATGGGATTTTTAAAAGAATTTAAAGAGTTCGCCATGCGCGGCAATGTAATCGACTTGGCAGTCGGTGTTGTAATTGGTGGAGCATTTGGTAAGATTGTGACTTCCTTGGTTGATGATCTTGTTATGCCTGCTATTGGTATCGTCATTGGTAAGGTAGATTTTTCTAACTTTAAGTATGTTATTACCGAGGCGAACGCCGCAACCAACACGAGTGAAGTAGCGATTCGTTACGGAAATTTCATTAATGTTATCGTTCAGTTTACGATTATTGCTTTCTGTATTTTTATCGTTATTAAAGGTTTAAATAGTCTGAAACGAGCAGAGGAACCTGCACCAGCAGCTGACCCGGCACCAACCAAAGAAGAGTTGTTGTTGACCGAGATTAGGGATCTTTTGAAAAATAAATAGGTTTAAAACCTAGATATTTTAAAAGAATACTTGTGTAAGTTCTAAATTAACTGTACTTTTGCGTTCCCTTGTTGAGGGATTCACTGAGTAAAAAATATTAAAATAAGCATAATAGCGTCATGAAAAGAACATTTCAGCCTTCGCAAAGAAAAAGAAGAAATAAACACGGCTTTAGAGAGCGTATGAGTTCAGCTAACGGAAGAAGAGTATTGGCTTCTCGTAGAGCTAAAGGTAGAAAACGCCTAACTGTGTCTGACGAGTACCGTCACAAAGGTTAATATTGTTTACCGTTGACTAATTTCCGAGCAAGTTAGCTGGCGAAAAGTCATTATGGGTAAAACATTCACAAAAGAAGAACGATTATGCAGTAAAAGGTTAATTGATGATCTTTTCCATAATAGTTTTTCTTTTGTTTTATATCCCTATCGTATCGTCTTCCAACCTAAACCTTCGGAAGACCATGTTTCCCCTGCCCAGAGTATCCTTTCTGTTTCGAAGA
This sequence comes from Sphingobacterium psychroaquaticum, assembly GCF_900177625.1. Lineage (GTDB taxonomy): Bacteria > Bacteroidota > Bacteroidia > Sphingobacteriales > Sphingobacteriaceae > Sphingobacterium > Sphingobacterium psychroaquaticum. The sequence goes on along the minus strand of NZ_FXAU01000002.1, from coordinate 154,970 downwards.
GACGGTTCAAGCGTGCTGTAGATCGTAATGCCGTTAAAAGGCGTATGCGTGAAGCCTTTCGTTTGCAAAAAGAGGAACTCTACTTGTTTCTCCAAGAACATTCCTTAAATTTGCTTGTTGCTTTTCAGTATGTCGGAAAAGAGCAGCTTCCGTATGCATATATGTATGAACGGATGGGGCTCACAATCACTAAATTAAAGGATGAAATTACTAACAGCTATTTGGGAAAACCTGATTAAGCAACCGCTTAAGTGGTTGTTTCTATTAATCATTCGGTTTTATCAACTTTTTATTTCTCCTTTTTTAGGGGCAAATTGTCGCTATACGCCAACATGCTCACAATATGGTAAGGAAGCAATTATAAAGTATGGCCCTTTTAAAGGGGGATGGCTTGCTATTCGTCGAATTCTTAGTTGCAACCCTTGGGGTGGACATGGACATGATCCTGTCCCGTAATTTTGTTACATGAAAGATATTTACATTCTGCAAATAGAAACTGCGACACCGACTTGTGCTGTCGCTATTAGTAAAAACGGTGCGACAATCAGTGCTGTTCAAGGTGAAGAAGCTAATATGCACGCTAGTCACCTTACGCTATTTATTGAGCAAGTACTGCAAAAAGCAGGGATTACGATGGCCGACCTCGGTGCTATCGCAGTGAGTATGGGACCTGGATCATATACCGGACTTCGGATCGGTGTTTCTACGGCAAAGGGTTTGTGTTATGCTTTGGATATTCCGTTGTTGGCATTGAATACATTGGATGCCATGGCTGCCGGATTTTTAGCGCAAAATGGTGTGGATAGCGGGACTGTTGTGGTGCCGATGATTGACGCCCGTCGGATGGAGGTATATATGGCGATCTATGATGATCAAGGCGTGTTAAAAACACCAACGTCGGCGCAAATTATAGATGAAACTTCTTTTGTAGAAATGGGGCAGGTTGTGCTCTTCGGAACAGGGGCCGATAAGTTTGAGGGGCTATTTCAAGCGGTGCCTTCGGTTACTGTATCAACAGGTTTTCAAAATTCAGCGGAATATCTGTCCACGCTTTCCTATACTAAATTCCTCCAGCAAGAATTCGAAGACTTAATATATTTCGAGCCTTTTTATTTAAAAGATTTTATTGCATCGACCCCTAAAAAAAGGATATAGTTGCGTCGCATTAAAGCCAGTTTTTTCGCTTAAACCAATAGAAGATAATCAAGGCTAAAAGCGCCATGGTAATCATAATAGCTGGGTAGCCGTAGTACCATTCCAATTCGGGCATATGGGTAAAGTTCATGCCGTAGACCCCCACGATGAAAGTTAACGGCATAAAGAAAACCGATATAATCGTTAAGGTTCGCATAATGTCGTTTGTGTGGTTGGATTCAATGTTGAAATAGATGTTGAGCAGTTGCGCTGTATTTTCTGATATATTACGATAAAGCGCAGCAGAACGGCCATATAAATCTTTAAGGTCCTGGGTGTAGACATTTTTGAAGGCCGAAAGATGAAAGAAATCAACAATGTCCTTATACAGTGTCAAGATAATTCGAACGTGGTCTACCTGTCGTTTGATGTAGTATAGCTGTTGTAAGAAATCTTTCTTTCGTCTTTGCATAAAGACGACCTCTTCATAGCGGTCTAATTGGTTGTTCAGTTTATCTATTACTAAACTTTCGAATGTTTTGAGCGCTTCCGAGGTCAGGTGATTAATAAAGAGTTTGCTTGAGTTTAGCTTTGTTGGCGAGAAGTGTTCCTCTATTTTTTTTAGGTAATGAACTTCTGTACGGTGGACAGTAATGACAAATTTTTCGCTAAAGAATACAGATATACGTTCTGTTATCTCGGTAAGGGTGTCTGCAAAATCGTCGAATTCAGCTGGAATTGAGCGAATTATTAGGAAATAGTAGTTGTCAAATTCTTCAATTTTAGGTAACTGACCGGTCTGAAAACAATCGTTTATAGAAGCCTCATTCAGTTTGAATCGCACCTTCAGCTCATCCATTTCTGCGTGTGTTGGATTAACAACATCGATCCAGTAGAAAGGTGTGATTGTCTTGTCTAAAATTGTTTTTACCATAGAACTTGTTCCGAAAATTATAGGACAAGGTATTAATCAATTGCTATAAAAGCAAATAAATTAAGCGAGATCCAAAGGGATAAGGTCTTGCGTTGCGCCTCCGGTAACACTTCGACAAGCTTCGTGTGATATCCTACCGTAGGCTCAAGGCTTATCGCTGGTACGATTTTACCTACCGCTGGCGCGAGTTTATCTACTGCTGGCGTGAGCTTGTAGCTCGTGTCCTAGATTACAAAGAGCACGAGTTGAAAACCTGCCTATCGCAGGCAGGCTCGCGCTAGCGTTACGGCAATAAAAAAGGAGGCTTCCTAAGAGCCTCCTTTTTATAGAACGATACGTGTCGTTATTATTTCTTTTCTGCTGGTTTTTTGCTGCTGTACTCTTTGTTTAGCGCGTCAATCACATCATTTGTGATGTCTAATTTAGAATCAGCATACAATACCGTTGGGTTTGTTTTCGAGTATGTTAATACCAACGTGTAACCATTTTCTTTTGCATGTTTCTTCAAGTACTCCGTAATCGCGTTGTATACGTTGTTGAATTCGGCCGATTCATCTTGTTGGATCGATGCAGATGCATTTTGATCCAAGCGACCTAGTTCATCTTGTTTGCGTGCTAATTTCTCTTCTGTTGCCTGACGCTCAGAAGCACTCATAGAGCCTGCTTTTTGTTGGTATTCTGCCACTTCGCGTTGGAACGCTTGCCCTTTAGCTTGTAAGTCGCTTTGTGCTTTCTTTACCTTGCCCTCTAGTTTAGCTCTGATATCTTTGAAATAAACATATTTTTCAGACAATGAGTCCGAATTGATGTATACAATCTTTTCTTCTTTGGCAGTCGTAGAAGATGGGGAAACTGTTGAGTCGCTCGCATTGTTAGCGCCCGTTTTTGCATTTTGGTTACAGGCAACGACACTTAAAGTCACCATAACTCCCAAGGATACTTTTGATAAGGTTGTAAATAGTTTATTCATTGTTTTTAGTTTTTCCATTTAAAGAAACAAACCTAATATAAATAAATTGAATTTTCTGCATTTCCCATGATAATTCTTGTGTTTTTGCTCCTTTTTTTAGTGGCGAGGTCGTTGCTATTTTAGGTGCTAAATATTGGGTTTTTAGCTAAAAATTTCGTATATTTGAATGTTAAACAGTACTCATTTTATTTTAATTACATGAGCGAAGAAAAGAAAAATCCATCAACGTATTCAGCGGATAATATCCAGGTTTTAGAGGGGCTAGAAGCAGTACGTAAAAGACCTTCCATGTATATTGGTGATACAGGTATCAAAGGCTTGCACCACTTGGTATACGAGGTTGTTGATAACTCTATTGATGAGGCCGTAGCAGGATATTGTACGGATATCTTTGTGACGATTCATGAAGATAATTCGGTCTCTGTAAAAGATAACGGAAGGGGTATTCCGACCGGAATTAATAAGAAAGAAAACAAATCGGCGTTGGAATTGGTTATGACAATTCTCCATGCCGGTGGTAAATTTGATAAAGACACCTATAAGGTGTCTGGTGGTCTGCATGGTGTGGGGGTATCCTGTGTGAACGCACTTTCCACACACTTGTCTGCTGTCGTGCACCGTGAAGGAAAAATATTCCAACAGGAGTACGAAAAAGGTAAACCGCAATATGATGTGAAGGAGATCGGAACGAGTGATATCACGGGTACGATTGTAACCTTCCGTCCGGATCCGGAGATCTTTACCATGACTACGGTATACAATTACGATACCTTAGCAAATCGTTTACGTGAGCTTGCTTTCTTGAATAAAGGAGTGCGCCTGACGTTGACTGATGAGCGTGAGCTATTGGAAGATGGAACGAAGAAATCGGATGAGTTTTACTCAGAAGGTGGTCTTCAAGAGTTTGTAAAGTTCTTGGACGGCACAAGACATTCCCTTATTCCTGAGCCAATTTATGTAGAAGGTATCAAGCAAGGTATCCCTGTGGAGTTAGCGTTGCAGTACAACGATACATACGCAGAGAATGTGCACTCTTATGTGAACAATATCAATACCATTGAAGGCGGAACGCACGTTGCTGGTTTCCGTCGTGGTTTGACGCGTACGCTTAAAGCCTATGCCGACAAATCGGGGTTATTGAAAAACTTAAAAGTAGATATTACCGGTGATGACTTTCGTGAAGGATTGACGGCTGTAATCTCTGTGAAAGTTGCGGAGCCACAGTTTGAAGGACAGACGAAAACCAAATTAGGTAATAATGAGGTTATGGGAGCTGTCGACGTTGCTGTAGGTGAGATTTTGGGTGTATACCTGGAAGAGAATCCGCGTGAAGCAAAAGCGATTGTACAGAAAGTTGTTATTGCGGCGCAGGCTCGTGCAGCAGCTCGTAAAGCTCGTGAATTGGTGCAGCGTAAAACAGTAATGGGCGGTTCAGGATTACCTGGTAAGCTAGCTGACTGTTCTGACAATGATCCAGAAAAATGTGAGATATTCTTCGTCGAGGGGGATTCCGCGGGAGGAACGGCTAAGCAAGGTCGTGACCGCCGCTTCCAAGCGATTATGCCGCTTCGAGGTAAGATCTTAAACGTTGAGAAAGCGATGGAGCATAAGATCTACGAAAATGAAGAGATCAAAAATATGTTTACTGCGCTTGGTGTAAGTGTAGGGACGGCAGAAGATTCCAAAGCGCTTAATCTAGATAAATTACGTTACCACAAGATTGTAATCATGACGGATGCCGATGTCGATGGATCGCACATTGCGACCCTTATTCTGACATTCTATTTCCGCTACATGAAGGAGCTTATTGAGCGTGGTTATGTATACATCGCAACCCCACCGTTATATATGGTGAAGAAGGGTAGAGAGTTTGAGTATGCATGGAATGAGGATCAACGCATTGCAGCAATCCAACGATTGAAAGGTGCGGGTAAAGAAGACTCTGTACATGTGCAGCGCTATAAAGGTCTTGGAGAGATGAACGCCGAGCAGTTATGGCAGACGACTATGGATCCGGAGCACCGTACCTTACGTCAGGTGACCATCCAGAACGCAGCAGAGTGTGATCGTATCTTCTCTATGTTGATGGGCGATGAGGTAGCGCCACGTCGTGAGTTTATCGAACGCAATGCACGTTACGCTAAAATTGACGTCTAGTTTTGACCGTTTTATAACAATATAAAAAACCAATCCCCAAAAGATTGGTTTTTTTATTAGTAACTTGTGGTATTTAGTAAATGGATTTTTATGTCGAATATTGATTTTATACATGAAGAAACGGCTGCGGATATTGGAAATTTCCTAGTCGGTAGATTGTTGCCTTTTCGACAAAAGCGTTCAATTGGACCTTTTGTTTTTATTGACCATATGGGACCGGCGTGCCTGGCCGATCATCAGAATATTGATATTGGCCCCCATCCGCATATTGGATTGTCGACGTTGACGTATCTCTTTGATGGTGCTATGATGCATCGTGATAGTATAGGCACTGAGATTGAAATCCAGCCTGGAGCGGTAAACTGGATGACGGCAGGAAAAGGGGTAACACACTCCGAGCGTACGCCGGAACGTTTGCGACAAAAGGATAAATTTATGCATGGCTTACAGATATGGGTAGCTTTGCCGAAGGAGTTGGAGTTTATGGAGCCAGAGTTTTACCATATCGAAGAAAAGGATATTCCGCACTGGACAGAGGATGGTGTTAGTTATCGCCTAATAGCAGGTGAAATCTTTGGAAAGCGTTCGGGTGTACCTGTTTATTCGCCGCTGTATATGTTGGAACTTAAAACAACAGAGGAACGTGTTGTCGATATCGGCAGTGAGCTTTTTGGAGAAAGTGGTCTGTATATTCTGGAAGGTGCCGTTGTTAATCAAACGCATGAATATGGGCCTAAGCAGATTTTGATTACGAAGGACGCGAGCTTATGTACCTTCACGATGAAGCCTAACACCTCGGTGTATATCTTTGGTGGAACCCCTTTTCCGGAAGAACGGTATATCTCCTGGAATTTTGTGGCCACGAGTAAGGAGACCATTGAGAAAGCAAAAGAGGATTGGCGCAACCACGCTTTCCCTAAAGTGATCAATGATGATGGCTATGTGCCTCTGCCAGAGAGTCGCTTAAAATAAAAAACTTGGGTTTGGTTTATTTCAAATGATAAACCAAGCCCATACCGATATTGAAAATAGCGTTCAGCTGTATCGATCCGGTGTTTTTTACATAATTAATGATGTGTTTCTCTGTGGTGCCCACCTCGTAATAAAAGCCTATTTTTTTATATTTTACTTCGCTTCCTACAAATACGCCAATATGCATTGCTGTAGAGAAGTAATAATAACCATCATCGTAATAGTCTGGCAATCCTCTGAAGTATTTGCTGCCTAATGCACGGCTCACCCATAAGCCTGTATTCAGCCAATTGACTGATACATCGGGTGTATAGGTTTTATTGATTGGCGCAAATTTCCCCTTTAATGTTATGGAATGAATCGCCTTGTCGGCATATTTTGGCGGTACGATACCATACATGAAATCCCCTTTCCATTTCTTATTGGGCGACTGGTAACCGAAGCCGACGGAGAACATACCAATATTACCCGCATGTTGAATTTTTACATTGTGCGGCATTATTTTATAGAGGAATGTGCTGTCTTTGGTTTGTGCAGATACGTGTAATATGGAAAGTAGCGTGCTTAAAAATAGCGTCAGGATCTTCATTAGTAATTAATTTGTTGATGCGTGATTGTCTGTCCCTGGACAGTTATTTTAACGTAGGATCGCTTTTGCAGCGTTGGTACAGTTAGGTAGGGGAATTGATCTTCGAATGGTTTTTCCAGCTGATAACTATGCGTATGTCCGTGTATGGAGAGACGTGACTTCGTGCTGCTGGATAACATCCGAGCTAAATCTTCTGTTTTGGTTTGGTCAAAATCATAAACAAAGGGAGCTACGTGCGATATGAAGAATAAGTTTTCGACATCAGCTGTTGTGTTCTTTATTTCTTTTTCAATCCAACCTAGGTCTGGTACGGAACCATCAAAGGCAACTTCCCGTGAGTTGGAATTGAAGAAAATGAATTTGTTTTTGCCATATATAAATGAAAAGTTTTCCGGGCCGAACATTTGTGCGTAGATCTCTCGGCCGTTTCCGAGCATGTCGTGGTTGCCTATTACCCCGACCACAGGGAGCTTTAGTTTTTTGATGTCATCGTAGTATAGGTTGTATTCGAAATTGGCTCCATAGTCCGTAAAATCGCCGCCGTGCAAAACGAAGGCGATCTGATCCCGGTCATCTAGTTTGTTTGCATGCTTGACGAAGCGTTGTAGCTCATCGTAGGCAATCTGTGTGTCGGAAATGACTAGAAAGCTGAATGTATCTTTCTGGGGTAATTGTCGGATCTGTTCGAGTGCTTTGGCATTTAGGTTTTTGGCCAATGGCCGTACTTCGAGGACAGAATATTGGAAATTTCGTTTGCAGGATATTGTTAAAAAGACAATAAGAAATAAGAGGAGGAAGCCTGAATATCGTTTCATTACATACATACTTTATTGTTTACGCGCTAAAGACATGCAATGTTAAAAATTTATTAACTGACTAATGTAATCAAAAGGTCAGTTTGTTTTTTATGACAAAAAAAATCCCCAACCGGTATGGTTGGGGATTTAATGTATGTGAGAAAATCTACTTATTTAGATTTTTTTTCGTCACCTTCCATTTGCTCTTTCAATTGAGCTAATACATCTAAGTCACCTAAAGTAGATTTCTCCACAGAGTCTTTTACTTTTTTCACAGCAGAGTTAGCTGCTTTGGCTTCTTTTTTACGTGCATTGAACTCTTCGATACGAGCTTCTGCTTTTTGGTCTTCCCAGATACGTGAGTGAGAGATAACCAAACGCTTGTTCTCTTTGTTGAACTCGATGATTTTGAATTCAGCAACTTCGTCAACTTTCAATGGAGAACCGTCTTCTTTTACAGAGTGTTTGTTCGGGCAGAAGCCTTCAACACCGTATTGTAAAGCTACGATATCACCTTTGTCACCAACTTTGATTACTGTTCCTTCGTGTACTGAACCTTCTGTGAAGATGGTTTCGAATGTATCCCAAGGGTTTTCTTCTAGTTGTTTGTGACCTAAAGAAAGTTTGCGGTTTTCTTCGTCAAGTTCTAATACAACTACGTCTAAGCTTTCACCAACTTTAGTGAATTCGTTAGGGTGGTTGATTTTCTTAGACCAAGATAAGTCAGAGATGTGGATCAATCCATCGATACCGTCTTCTAGTTCAACGAAAACACCGAAGTTAGTCATGTTTTTAACAACAGCATTTTGTTTAGAACCTACTGGGTAACGCTCTGTGATGTTTTTCCAAGGGTCAGGAGTCAATTGTTTGATACCTAAACTCATTTTACGCTCTTCGCGATCTAAAGTTAATACTTCAGCTTCGATCTCATCACCAACTTTTAAGAACTCTTGTGGAGAACGTAAGTTTTGTGACCAAGACATTTCAGAAACGTGGATTAAACCTTCAACTCCAGGGATGATTTCTAAGAAAGCACCGTAATCAGCAACTGTTACGATTTTACCTTTAACTTTAGAACCAACTACTAGATCTTGGCTTAAAGATTCCCAAGGGTGCTCTGATAATTGTTTTAAACCTAAAGCGATACGTTTTTTCTCGTCGTCGAAATCCAAAACTACCACGTTGATCGTTTGATCTAACGCTAATACTTCTTTTGGATGCTCGATACGACCCCAAGAGATATCCGTAATGTGAAGTAGACCATCAACACCACCTAAATCGATGAACACACCGAAGTCAGTAATATTTTTAACCGTACCTTCTAATACTTGACCTTTCTCTAGTTTCGAAACGATTTCTGATTTTTGGTTTTCTAAATCGTCCTCGATCAATACTTTGTGAGAAACTACTACGTTTTTGAATTCGTGGTTAATTTTTACCACTTTGAATTCCATAGTTTTACCTACATAGATATCGTAATCACGGATTGGTTTGATATCGATTTGAGATCCAGGTAAGAAAGCTTCTACACCTTTGATGTCAACGATCAAACCACCTTTAGTACGAGATTTAACAAAACCATCGATGATTGTGTCATTCTCTAAAGCCGCATTGATTGTTTCCCAAGATTTTTGTGTTTTAGCACGTTTGCGTGATAAAATCAATTGACCGTTTGCATCTTCTTGTGATTCTACAAATACGTCAACTGTATCACCAACTTTTAAGTCAGGTAAGTCACGGAACTCAGATAATGCTACAAGACCGTCTGATTTAAAACCAACGTTCAAAACAACATCTTTGTTGTTGATAGAAACAACAACACCTTCGATAATTTCACCTTGGTTGATTTGGTTGAAAGTACCTGCGTATTGCTCTTCTAATTTGGTACGCTCAGCATCGCTGTAGCTACCGAAAGCTTTTTCATCAAGATCCCAATCAAAGTCACCTTCTGGAGTACTCCATGCGTTTGATTTGATCTGGTCGATCAGGTTTGAATCTGCTTCAGATTCAATTTGTTCAGTGTCTTTCACTACTTTAGTGTCAGCACCTTGTAGCTCTGCGTTTTTCGCCGCTAACTCTTTTTCTGCTTCTTGTTTTTTTGCCATTAATTAATTAATCTCCTTTTCCCCACATTGTAGGGACTGCAAAAATACGAAAAACTTTTATATACAAGAGATTAAGTGGAAAAAAAATATTTGACTAATCTTTCGGGGTGTTTTCTTGTTTGAATGCATTGTATGTCCGGGGTTTCACAATCTTAACACTTTGTTTGGAGAGCGCAATAGCTGCATTGAGCTCAAAACCAATTAATAAGATCAAGGAATTAAGATACATCCAGATCATAACGACGATCAAGGTTCCAATGGAGCCGTATAGTTTATTATAGGCTCCAAAGTTATTGATGTAGAACGTGAAGCCTGTGAAGGTCAAGATAGCCAATATGGTGGCTAAGCTGGCTCCAGCATTTAAAAATTTCCATTTTTTAGAATCACTGGGCGCAAATTTATAGAGCATACTGACGGTAAAAAAGTAGATGCTGAATAGGACTACCCAACGGGATAGACCAATTATGAAACGCCAAAACCAGGCTAAATCATAATCAATATGTGTTTTTAAGTAGTTAATGACAAAGCCGGTAACGGTAAATATTGTTATGCCGATAACCAATGCGAGGACTATTCCGAAAGAGAGGGCCAAAGCAGTTCCTCGCTTTTTTAACCAAGATCGTTTTTCCTTTGCCAGGGCTGCCTTGTTAAAGGCAAACATCAGTGTCGTCATCCCGTTTGTGGCAAAAAAGGTCGCTAGCAAGAAACCGATAGAGAGGAGTCCTGAGTTTTGGTTTTTGATAATATCCTCCAGCGTCGTCTGTAAAAAGTCATACGCATTGTGTGGGAGCGCTACTTGCAACAGGTCGAGTAACTTCTGCTGAAAATTATTAATCGGGATATAGGGGATTAGTGTAAATAGAAAAAGTATACCCGGGAATAGCGCTAACATAAAATTGTAGGCCAGGGAGGAGGCTTTGTTAACAATGGAATCCCGCGATATTTCTTGGAAGAAAAAACTGAAAACGGTGTATAGCGGTAACGAGCCGAATCCAGGCACAACAGTAACCTTGGTCCATTCTATAAATCGATCATAGTATTTAAATTGGAGGAGGGTGTCGTGTAATTTTTTCTGCATTCGTTACCCAAAAAAGGCGTCCATCTTATCTTGAAAAATCTGAGGTGCTTTGCAAGGGCGATTTTTTTTCATATCTACAAATACCAGCTGCGTACTTCCCGTGTTGAGCAAGGTACCTTGTTCATTGAATATCTCATATTCGAACATTAGTCGTACTAGGGGTCTTTCCTTTATGGTGGTGCGTATTGTAATGAGGTCGTCGTAGCGTGCCGGTTGGTAGTACTTACAGGTCAGATCCATGACAGGCATCATGACTCCCATTTCTTCCAGCTCTTTATAGGAGAAGCCGGTACTTCGTAACATTTCTGTCCGAGCGACCTCGTAAAAAGAGGCATAATTTCCATAATAAACATAACCCATTTGGTCTGTCTCCGCGTATCGTATTCGTATTTGGGTTTCGTGTGTAAACATAACGGGAAGTTAAACAGTAAAAGTCGGAAAATAAAATTGCCCTCGACAAGAGGGCAATTTTATTTGCTATTTCTTGATGTTCCTGGCGTCGAGCGCCTGTTGGAATTTACGTGCATTTACGAGATGCTCTGCTTGTGTTACCGCAAAATTATGATAACCGGAGAAATCGTCTTTCGCACACATATAGATGTACTCGTGTTTCTTGTAATTCAGGACCGCGTCGATCGATGTTATGCTTGGAAGCATGATCGGTCCCGGAGGCAGGCCTTTGAAACGGTATGTGTTGTATGGATTGTCTATCGTGAGGTGCTTATTTAAGACACGACGAATGGTAAAATCATTGTTGGCAAAAATTACGGTCGGATCTGCTTGTAACAGTATTCCTTTCCGCAATCTGTTTAGGTACAGGCCAGCGATTGCGGGCATCTCGTCCCTATGAAGCGCTTCTCCTTTAACGATTGAAGCCAATACACTAACTTCTTGTGGGGTTAAATTTAAGGCTGTTGCTTTCTGTTTACGGTCAGCGTTCCAAAAACGTTGATATTCCTCGTGAAACCTCGCTATGATTTTCTCTGGTTCTGTATTCCAATAGATTTCGTAGGTGTTTGGAATAAACATCGTAAAGAAATTATCCTTTGTAAATCCGTAGGAGTTGGCCAGCTTTTCATTATTCAAAAGGTGGATGAATGTAGTCGAATCGGATTCGAAATTTTTACCCAATAGTGCCGCAAAATTCTCTTTTAGGCGGATGTTTTCAAATCTAAATTTCACGGCTTCTTGGTACCCGCCTCGTAAGTTGCCAATTAATTGGCGGTTCGACATTCCTTCCGTCAACTTATAACGCCCTGGCTTTACTAAAGTCGGGTACTTCATTGCTTTGGCAACGAGGTCAAAGCTTTTGATATCTTTTACGATGTGTTGTCCTTCCAATTTTTTAAGGACCTTGTCGTAAGTATCTCCTGTATGAATGAATACATACTTTTGGTCTCCTGTTATATTGGGACCCAGAAATGTCTGGTAGGCTTTCCAACCGATAACCACGATGAGTAGTGCCACTATGGCGGCACCTATTTTCAACCACTTTGGGATTCTTTTTTGCTGATCTACCATTTGTTTAGAGACTGTATTAGTTAGACAGTGTTAAATGAATAGGGGAACCAATACTAATTACTTTGGTTGATGTATCGGGCAGTTGGCTGATTACTTTTGCTGCCAGGGAATCCTGTATCGTTCCAGTATAAGTAACACCGCCCAAACTTAAGCCTGCACCGCTTAGTGCAAATCTTGCTTCGGATAAAGATAGGCCTAAAAGGTTTGGCATTTCCACTTCGTTTTCACCTTTACCATTTCCTAAAACCAAGGTGACTTTGGAACCCTTAGCGATTAGACGGCCACTTTTTAACGGTTGACCACCGAATTTGACATCCAGAACAACATCCCGTGCAATATCAGATACATAAACCGTGTCCGCAATTTTTAAGGATTGGTTCTTTAAAATCGCAGTCGCTTCGATCAATGTTTTATCAATAATATTCGGGAATGGAACCTCGGGTGATACTTGAGTAATAAAGGTAAGGTAGATGGTTCTTCCTGTTTTTACGTGGGCACGTGCTTCTGGATCCTGCTCAATAACAAGACCTGGCTTCATATCCATTTGATAAACCGAGTCCAAGGAGTATTCTAAGCCGGCATCTTCTAATGTGGCTATGGCTTGCTCAATTTGCATCCCTTTTACGATTGGAACTTCAATGGCATCACCATGTTTAGTGTATACTTTTAGTCCAAAATATAGAAATAGAAATAAAAGGATGGTAACGCCTAGGATTGTAACAAAATTCTTCCTAAAGGTACTGGTCTTAAGATACGAAAGTATTTTTGACATCTATTCAAAAGTTATAGTTATTAAACAAAAGCGAAACGAAGCACGCATCTGTTTTTTATAAAGCAAAAATATTCGTTTTTCCGTGTAACGCAAATTATATTTGTCTTCGTTTAATATAATTTATGAAACCGAGATGTAAATGAGTATGCCTAGGTGTCTATTATCATTCACATTACGCTCTCATCAGTCATTGAAAAAACAATAGATGAAAACAAAAGTAGCATTAATTACCGGAGGTTACACCGGCGAGGCAGAGGTTTCTTTAAAAAGTGCCGCCTTTGTACAATCACAGATGGATACAGCGCGCTATGACGTTTATCCTGTACATATCACGGTAGAAGATTGGTATTATCTGGATGCGGAAGGAAAAACCTTTACGATTGACCGAAGTGATTTTTCGTTTGTGCAGAATGGACAAAAAGTGACATTTGATGTCGCGTTCATTATTCTACATGGAACACCGGGTGAGGATGGTCGTTTACAAGGTTATTTTGATATGATCGGTTTGCGGTATACCTCATGCAATGCACTCACCTCGGCGCTGACCATGAATAAAGGGTATACGAAGGCGGTTTTGACAGGAGTGCCTGAGATGTATGCTGCGAAGTCGGTTTTACTGTTTGAGAGCCAGCGTGCCCAAGCTTATGGTATGGTGACTGATGCCTTGAAATTACCCTATTTCGTAAAACCAAATGCTGGTGGGAGTAGTATTGGAATGACGAAAGTTAAAACGATTGACGCGCTACAGGAAGCGCTGGATAAAGCCTATGATGCGGAAGGAACGGGGCAAGAGGTGTTGGTGGAAGAGTTTGTAACGGGCCGTGAATTTTCCCAAGGTATTTTCCGGAATGCGCAGGGCGAACTCGTTGTGCTTCCTGCTACCGAAGTGAAGACAACACGTGAGTTTTTCGATTTTGAAGCAAAATATACACCGGGACTGACGGAAGAAATTACACCAGCTGATCTGACGGTGGAGCAGCAGGAACGGGCTGGACGCATTATTCGGGAGATCTTTGTTCGCTTAAACTGTAAAGGCATGGTTCGTGTTGATTTTTTCCTGGAGAATGGGACAGACAATTTTTATTTTATTGAGATAAACACCATTCCTGGACAAACGGCGCAAAGCTTTATTCCGCAGCAAGTACGTGCTTTCGGAATGAAAGAAACTGCTTTTTACACAGAACTTATAGAAGCTGCTTTGGTCAATACTGACTAGTTTTGTACCTTTGCTCGATTATTTCTCTGCGAAGTGGCACTCGGAACCGGCAAAATGGTCGCTATCCGAACAGCCAAAGGACATGGACGCCTATCGATTAAAGGTTCGATAATCCTCTGGAACTATTGCGGTCATGCGCATCCTTAGGTTAGCAGGATGGAAAGTAAGAGTTAAGCGTGTTTAGGATTACCTACATAATATAAATGAAACGTAAAATAGAAAATCTACTGCTCGAGTTTGCAAGAATCCATCGCTTTATGATGCGTTTCTTGAGAGAAGTGGTATCTCCGCCCTATGAGTTTAAGGAAATTATCCGGCAGTGTTATGAAATAGGATGGAAGTCATTTCCGTTGATTAGTTTAACTGGTTTTATTGTAGGTTTTGTTTTTACCAAACAATCGCGACCTTCCTTGGAGGAATTTGGTGCGACCTCGTGGTTGCCTAAGTTGATTTCCATTGCTATTGTTCGTGCTTTGGCCCCGTTGGTAACGGCGCTTATCGGTTCCGGTAAGGTGGGGTCACAGATTGGTGCGGAGTTAAGCTCGATGAACGTGACAGAGCAAATTGATGCGATGGAAGTATCGGGAACCAATCCGACTAAGTTTTTGGTTTCTACGCGTATTTTGGCGACGACCACGATGATTCCTGTATTGTGTTTTTATGTTGCAGGTATTGGTTTATTGGGTGGTTACCTGAGTATTGCTGGTAAAGATGATTTAAGTTTCTTGGCCTTCTTTACACAAGTATTCGAGGCTATTGCGGCGAAAGATATATTTGCGATGGTGTTGCGCGCTGTCGTGTTTGGGTTTACCATTGGTTTTACGAGTTCATACATCGGTTATTATTCGTCCAAGGGTACTGAAGGGGTCGGGAAAGCTGCTAACGCAGCGGTAGTGGCTTCGATGTTCTTGGTTTTTATAGAGGAGTTACTGATTGTTCAGATACTTTCATTAGTAGGTTAAGGTCGTATGGAAAAGAGTAAGGCAAATATAAATTACGATGATGTTGTTATCCATGTTGATAAAGTGAGTAAATCATTTGGTGATTTACACGTTTTAAGAGATGTGGATCTTAAACTGTATAATCGGGAAAATTTAGTTGTTTTGGGACGTTCCGGAACGGGTAAATCTGTTTTAATTAAGCTTATTTCGGGGTTATTGAATCCGGATCGTGGAGATATTACAGTTCTCGGTGAGGTGGTAAACCGTTTGACAGATAAGGAGCTAAGGGCATTAAGACAGCGCATCGGTTTTTCTTTTCAGAATAGTGCTTTGTATGATAGTATGACGGTGCGTGAGAATCTAGAGTTTCCATTGGTCCGTAATAAACGTAATCTATCGCGTGCAGAGATTGATCGAGAAGTGGAAGAGGTGTTGGAGGGCGTGGGACTGTCGCGTGCCATAAACCAGATGCCGTCTGAATTATCTGGTGGGCAACGGAAACGAATTGGTATTGCGCGGACATTGATCTTACGACCAGATATTATGTTGTATGATGAGCCTACAGCAGGATTGGATCCGATTACTTGCTTAGATATTAACTCGTTGATTAATGAAGTACAGGAGCGTTATAATACTTCTTCGATTATTATCACACATGATTTGGCTTGTGCGAAGATGATCGGGGATCGTATGGTGATGTTGTTGGATGGTAAATTTGAACGACAAGGCTCTTTTGCCGAGATTTTTGATACGGATGACGAACGGGTCAGACCATTTTATGACTATAATTTTATTGTTTAAATACATATGGGTACAAGCGAAAGAAAGCGTACGCTTACGGTCGGGTTATTTGTTTTAGTAGGTTTAATAATTCTTGTTGCCGGAATTTTGGTTTTGGGGACACAACAGAATAAGTTTAGTAAAAACCTCGTGATAACTACTTTTTTTAAGGACGTTAAGGGCTTAAAAGTTGGAAATAATGTATGGTTTTCCGGTGTTAAAGTCGGAATCATTAAAGAGATTACATTCCAAAGTATCGACGATGTTAAAGTCGTTATGCATATCGAAGAGAAGTCTAGCGAATTTATTCGTGAAGATGTGAACGCGAAACTGGGTTCCGATGGTCTTATCGGTAATGCGATCGTGAGTTTGGTTGGGGGGACGGATCGTGTACCTCCGATTAAGGACGGCGACGTGATTAAGTCGGTGAATGGTACGGATACGGAGGCGATGTTTGCAACGCTACAGGCCAACAATGAGAATTTGGTCGAGATTACGAAGAACTTTGCTATTCTTTCCAAGCAAATGGTGGAGGGAAAAGGTACGGTTGGCGCGTTGTTGACGGATTCTACTATTGCAGAATCTTTAAAAGGATCTGTTGGCTCATTAAATAAAGTAATGAGCGATGCAAATAAAGCTACGGCCAACTTAGCCGCATTGATGACCAAGCTGAATGGAAACCAAGGGTTAATTCACGATTTAACGACAGATACGGAGGTATTTGCTAGCCTACGTCAGTCGGCTGCACAACTACAAGGTGTGACGCAGACCGCAACGGCTTTGATGTCTAATTTGAATGAAACCTCGAAACGGTTGAATGATAAAGACAACGCGGTTGGGGTCTTGTTAAATGACCCGGCAACAGCAGTCGAAATCAAAGCGATCTTGAATAACTTAAACGCAAGTACGGCGAAGCTGGATGAAAATATGAAGGCATTGCAGAGCAATTTCTTGTTCCGAGGTTACTTTAAGAAACAGCTAAAAGAACAAGAGAAGGCGCTGAAAGCTGTTAACTAGAAGGGACGATTAATGATAACAGACAAGGACGTCATATACGAGGACAACCACCTGATTGCAATCAATAAGCGGGCAGGTGATATTGTTCAAGAAGATACGACAGGGGATAAGTCGCTGGAAGATATGGTGAAAGAGTATCTGGCGGAAAAATATAATAAACCGAATGCGGCATTTCTCGGTGTAATTCATCGATTAGACCGTCCGGTGAGCGGCATGATTCTTTTTGCGAAGACGAGTAAAGCATTAGACCGGATGAACCGGATGTTTCATGATCGGGACGTATCTAAAAGCTATTTGGCCGTTGTTCGTAACCGTCCACCTAAGCAGGCCGATACCTTAAAGAATTGGCTTTTGCGGGATCGCAAGAAGATGATAACTAAAGCTTATGATCGGGAAGTGAAAGGCGGTAGTTTTGCGCAGCTCGATTATGAGGTTGTGGGAGAGCTGGATGGTTACTATTTGTTGAAGGTAACTCCATTGACAGGGCGCACGCACCAAATCCGTTGCCAACTTGCGTATATGGAATGCCCTATTGTGGGAGATAATAAATACGGTTATCCACGAGGAAGTTTACGCCGTTCCATTTGTTTACATTCCAGGTCGCTGACCTTTAACCATCCGGTAAAGGATGAAAAGATGACGATCGTTGCCGAGCTTCCACATGATGGCTTTTGGGAAAAGTTTAATGTGTTGTTGTAAGGCGTACTCTATACAAAAATAAGTACCTTTGTGATATGAAATCGAAGTATCTTTTTGTTATTGCGGTCTGTATGACCGTTTTGGTGAGTGTGTTCTTCGTGACTGAAGTTTCTGCACAATGTGCTATGTGTTCATTAAATGCTGAAAATAGTGCTACAAATGGTAATACACAAGGGAAGGGTCTGAATGACGGAATTCTGTTTCTATTGGCGATTCCCTACCTTATTGCTGTTGGAATAGGTATTTTGTGGTATAAAAAATACAGAAAAAATCATTCCGCAAAACAGGTATCTCCTTTCGAAAAATAAAACTCATGGCGATTTCGAGAATTACAGCTGTATTGCAGTCGAAATGTCCGCGCTGTCGGGTGGGCAAAATGTTTGATGGCCCCGTTTATGGACTTCGTAAGCAACATATGTATGAGCACTGCCCACATTGTGGTTTAAAGTTCGAGATTGAGCCGGGTTATTTTTATGCGGCAATGTATGTGAGTTATGCCTTTTCGGTTGCGGAGGTTGTAACGTTGGGCTTAGGAACAGCCATGTTAACACATAGTGAATCGCCGTGGTTATATGTTGTTGTTCTTTTTGCGGCTATCTTTATTTTTGCACCGTTCAACCTGCGTTATTCGCGTTTAGTATTACTTCATTACTTAACGCCGAAGGTGCGCTATAACCCTGCTTATCAGGATGAACAAGCAGGGGAGAACAATTAATCGAGTGTCAAATATTGCATACGGCTGTCAAAGATAAAAGCTTTGTCTTTGTGGCGTATTGCGATCTGTTCTTGTAGCTGTTGCAGTATTTCCAGCTGAAAGCTGTTAATCATATCTTCGTTTTGTGCTACAATTTGAATACAGTACGTTGAACCATCATGCGGACTGTCCAACATTTTAAGAAATTTTGCTTCGTAACGGTTTTGACGTAACGTGCTTTTCAACCAGTCGAGCAACATGTCGTGGTCGCTGTCTTCAATAATAAGGGAGACATTATATAAAATCATACGCGAAATTAGTAAAATCTATACAAAAGAAGTGAACAGGAGCTTCGTTCGGTCGCGATTATTACACTACTATGTTTACTTCTACCTCGATTTGCTCTCCGGTAAGGCTGTTTTATACGGATGTATGGTTATAATATAGGCGGAGAAGGAATTGAAATATCAGATCGGTAAGCGATTATAAATAGACTACGTGTAACGCTCGGCCTGTAAAAATAAGGTTGCATATGTTAAAAATCATTAAATTTTGACAATCTTTGGGAGAACAATGAGATTATATATGTTTAGACTTTCTTTTTGCTTTTTTATCGGATGTATCATGTGCGTTATCGTTTCATGTGGAAAAAAGCAAGGAGATGGGAAATTAATCCCCATAGAGGATTTCTTCGTAAAACCAGAAAAAACGAACTTCCGGATTTCGCCTGATGGTAAAAAAATCGCTTACCTCGGTATCGATGATCATTGTAAAAATATCTTTGTATTGGATTTGGAGGATAAGCGTAAATCGAAACAGTTGACGTATCAATCCGATATCAATGTGCAGTATTTCTTTTGGGCTTCGGATTCTACGATCGTATTTTCCAATGCGCAGTCGATGAACGATAGTTTGCGTATCTTTGGTATTTCCGTTGAAACCGAGGAAATGCATAAGTTATTGCCTACGCGTAAAGCAAAACTCCGTTGGCTAAATCCACAAAAGGAGAAGAGTGATTATCTGTTGGCGAGCATGAATAGCCGTGACTCGACGGTGTTTGATCTCTACAGAATATATTTAAATGGTGCTGAACCGGTGTTGGTGACACAAAATCCAGGTAATATTTCCACTTGGTTTGCGGCACCAGATGGCAAAGTACGGTTGGCTATAACCAGTGATAGCGTACAGGAAAGCATGCTTTATCGGGCCAATGAGAGTGAGCCGTTCAGGCAAGTGGCTATTACCGATTACCAAACTTTGATTCAGCCGTTGGGTTATGTAAAAAATTCCTCAACTAATATTTATGCGCTATCGAACTATAACCGAGATAAGCTGGCATTGGTAGAATATAATACCGCAACGGGACGTGAAGAAAATGTTCTTTATAGCAATGAGAAGGTCGATTTGGATGCTTCTGGTTATTCTTTTCATCAGCAGGAATTGGTGTATAGCGAATATACCATCGATAAAAGTGAAAAGCATTTTTTTGATAAAACTTTTGAAGAACATTTTAATAAGCTATCCAGTAAATTTAAGGGACAATCTATCGATATTATAGATTCGGACAGAGAACAATTACACTGGATTGTTCGCATTTATACGGATATCAATGCCGGAGGTATTTATCATTACGATGTGTTGGAAAATGAGGCCACCCTTCTGTCTGATGTGAATCCCAAGCTGAGTAAAGTGGAGTTGTTGCCTAAAAAAGCGATTTCTTTTCAGAGTAGAGATGGTTTGACGCTGCACGGTTATTTAACTTACCCGGCTTCGAATGTAACAACGGATCTACCGGTGGTGGTTTTGGTACACGATGGTCCCTATCGCCGTGAAAGTATAGACTTTGATGCAGAGGTACAGTTTCTGGCAAACCGAGGATACTTGGTATTTCAACCTAATTATAGAGGGTCAGCCGGCTATGGTAAGAAGTTCTGGGCAGCCGGATTTAAAGAATGGGGCGGAAAGATACAATCGGATATTATCGACGGTGTTACGTGGCTGATCCACCAAGGCGTTGTGGATAAGAATAAGGTGGCGATTATGGGTACTGGCTTTGGTGGGTATTCGGCACTCCATGGTGCGACATATAATTCGTCTTTCTATAAGTGTGCTATCTCGCTATCGGGGTATACCAATTTGTTTACCTATCTAAAGGAAATCCCGCCGCATCAGCAACAATACGTTAAGTTATTTTATAACATTATTGGTAACCCAACCAAGGAGTATGATATGTTTAAGGCGATATCTCCTGTATTTCACGCGGACAAGGTTAAAATACCAGTTCTATTTGCACAGGGAGGAAAGGATAGCTACAGCTCACTGACCGATGCAAATCAATTTGTACAACGTTTAAAGAATAATAATGTTCCGGTGAAGTATATTTACCGAGAGGAAGAAGGTCGTCGCTTTAGAAACGAGGAAAATATTATTAATTATTACCAAGAAGTAGAACTGTTCTTACGGGAATATCTGAAATAATCGTGGCTTATAATCAACTAAAATATCGCAAGATTTTCCATTTGTTGGTCGCCTTTATGGTGCTGGTTACCGTATTGTTTGTGGTGTCTATGGTTTTTGCACGTAAGATGATTGTAAACCTGATCGAAGGTGAGTTTAATAACCGAAAAGTTGAGGTTTTTGATCAGTCGGTACTTGCTTTTAACGAGTTTTTTAATGAAAAGATACCAGAGATCTCGTATTATCAAGGTTTTTTGGATTCGGTTAAAGCATCGGGTTATGCGAATGATGTTTTGCGTAAGAATCCTTTTGTGGAACAGATACTTTTCTACGATCTCACCGTAACAAATTCAGATTCGGTGGAGCTCGGGATTAAGTATAACCATCTTATGGTGTATCCCAAAAATATTATCTCCTTTGGTTTAGATCATAAAAACCGGTTGGTCTCACAACGGAAGAGTAGTAGTGATACGCGTTTGTATACGGAAGATTTCAACAATATGGTGTTGAAATTTGTCGGTTTTTTAGATCGTGTTAATGATTCCACGAAGATGTCTGACAATGATATCTATAAAGTGTTTTACGCGATGAGTGCGGGTAAGGTTTCTTATATGAATATCCCGCGGATTACGGATATGTTGACGTATAAGCGAATGATGTCCATCTTCGATGTCCCTGTGATGTCTTATGATCAGGATTTGTTTATGTTTATTATTAATCCGAATCGAATCAAGGTTAAAAATGTATTGCCCAATTTATATGAGCACATCACCGTGGTGCCTATCGTTTCAGGCAATGTCAGTGACCAACATTTTCATCTTGAAACGGAACTGTCGTTGCCGGGAGCACTATCCGATTATAAACTTCAGTTTGTGAGTTCCGAACGGTTTATCAATAAGGAAATCAATCGGCGATTTTTACCTGTGAGTCTTGGTATTTCTTTAGTGTATATCATTCTGCTACTTATTGCGTATCTTATTTACCGAAATGTAATTATTAACAGTAAGCTGTTCCAGTTGCAATATGATTTTATCAATAACCTAACGCACGAGTTTAAGACTCCAGTCAGTGTGATAAAAATAGCTGGAAACAATATCCAGAGCGCGGAGAATTTATCGGCTACGGAACAGAAGATGTATGGGAAGATATTGGACCAGGAAGCCGATAAGTTGAATAGCTTAATGAATAAACTGCTCTCATTTGCGCAAATAGAAAATAAATCTATTAAGCCCAATAAGGAGCAAGTCGGTGTGGAAGAATTCTGTGCGCCAATTTTTGAAGCGGTTAAACTTAAATATCCCGATTTAAACTTTAGCTATACAATCGATGTCCAAAATGATATGGTCGTAGATACAACGTTATTGTTGAGTGTGTTTCAGAATTTAATCGATAATGCGTATAAATATTCAGAGCCACAGCGTAAATATCTACGTATCGAAATGCAACAAAATAAAAAGAATTTTGTTATTAAATTTAAAGATCGTGGAATAGGTATCAATAAAAAGGAATTTAATAGTATTTTTAAGAAATTTTATAGAGTAAAGAATCAATTCAATCAACAGGGGAGTATTGGTTTGGGACTAGCATTCTGTAAAGAAATTGTTGATTTTATGGGTGGGGAGATAAAGGTAGATAGTGTGCTGAATGAAGGGACAACATTTACGTTATTTTTACCACTGGGTCCAAAAAAGATATAACTATTATGAGTAAAGACATCACCATTGCAGTTGTTGAAGACGACGAGAACCTAAGGTTCTTGGTAACGCACCGCTTGCAGACCGAGGGGTATACCGTTATTCAAGCTGGAAACGGATTGGAGGCGGAGGCACTGATTTTAGCGGATAAACCAGATGTTGTGTTGTTGGATTGGATGCTGCCCGGAAAAGAAGGAATTGCGGTATGTGAATCAGTGCGGAAGGCGGGTTTCGAAAATATCATTATCATGATGACCGCTAAATCGCAAGATATAGATAAAATTGACGCCTACAGCTATGGGGTAACGGATTACATCACCAAGCCATTTAATATGGACGTTCTGGTTGCGATGATCGAGAACAAGGTGCGCTTTTTTCTGCCGAAGAGTAATGATGTATATACTTTTGGGGGGACTGAGCACCATCCCAATATTCACTCGTTAATCCGAGATGGAAAGAAAATTGAGTTAACGATATTGGAAAATAGAATTCTTCTTTATTTTCTTCAGAATGTTGGAAAGGAGATAACGCGGGAGGAGCTGATGGAAGTTGTTTGGGGGTATAGCTCGAACGTGAATACGCGAACATTGGATATGCATGCGGTACGTTTACGTAAGAAAATTGAAACAAACCCGGATAAACCACATTTTTTACAGACAGTCCGGGGATTGGGATATAAATTTATTGATACCGAAGAGGAATAAATTTGTTTATATAAAAGTTGATTGTTAATTTAGCAAGCAACGTGCAAGACCATGTTGTCCTGATGAAGGGCAGTATGGTCTTGTCTTTTTTTTGTTTTTTAGTGGTCTTTGTACGTAATGATGATAAGCCCTTTTATACGCTCTATCATCAGTGGGTACGGCTACGTTTTAAATTTTGAAAATAAAGTAATATAAATATGGCAGAAGTAACTTATTACACACAAGAGGGATTAGATAAGCTTAAACAAGAATTGCATTATCTAAAAACAGAAGGAAGAGCAAATATTGCAAAAGCTATTGCTGAAGCTCGCGATAAAGGGGATTTGTCAGAAAATGCAGAGTATGATGCTGCAAAAGAAGCGCAAGGGTTGCATGAGACTAAAATCGCCAAGTTGGAAGAAGTTTTAGCAAGCGCGCGATTGATCGATGAATCGACACTTGATACCTCCAAAGTTTTGGCGTTATCTTATGTGAAGATCAAGAACAAAAAGAACAATGCTGTGATGACCTACCAGTTGGTTTCGGAGACAGAGGCGGACTTGAAAACAGGTAAGATTTCTGTTAAGTCTCCGATTGCACAAGGTTTGTTGGGCAAGTCGGTTGGTGAAGTAGCGCAAATCGAAGCTCCAGCAGGTGTTATGGAATTTGAAATCTTAGAGATATCTAGATAGTTTTTAGTTGGTTATGTGCGGTTTTGCCATAACCGTACATAATTTTAGATACAACGTATTTGTAACGGTTGTCATTTTTTGGCAACCGTTTTTCTATGCGCTAAACACGGCACGGAATTGGAGAAACATTTGTTAAAAAAAGTAAATTTATCTAAGTTTGTTTGATTTCTTAAATAGATAAGCTATGTCAACAGTTTTTTCAAAGATAGTGTCCGGTGAAATTCCATCCTTTAAGGTAGCAGAGAGCAATGACTATTTAGCATTTTTAGATGTTAGCCCGTTAACGCGGGGGCATGTTTTGGTCATTCCTAAGCAAGAAACAGATTACATTTTTGATATAAACGATGAAGATTATATGGGGATGTGGGTCTTTGCGAAAATTGTAGCACAGGGAATAAAGCGAGTATTTGACTGCCGAAAGGTTGGAATCGCTGTTGTGGGTCTGGAAGTTGCACATGCGCACATCCATTTGATCCCTATTAATGAAGTAAGTGATATGAATTTTGCTCGCCCCAAGCTGAGCATTCCTGCGGAAGAAATGACGCAAATTGCAGAAGATATTCGTTCAGCAATTTCGGACGTAACTAATCCCACAACAATTTAAATAGAGCAGATGAGACGTATGCATGTTGCTAAGTTGGGCTTTACAAATTAATAATTATTGGATATGCAAGATTTGTGGGTATCGTTCCAACAGTTAATGGATCCAGCACATTTGTTAAGCCATGGCGGATTTTATATTGTTATATTGATCGTCTTTGCTGAAACTGGATTGTTTTTTGGCTTCTTTTTGCCGGGAGATTATTTATTGTTTTTAGCGGGGCTTTTTTGTGCTTTAGGGAAAATCGATGTTGATATTGTCACCATGTACTTTGGTATATTGGGGGCCGGGATATTGGGTAACTTTACAGGATATTGGTTTGGGTATCGAACGGGCCCCATGCTCTTTAAACGGCAAGACTCCTTGTTGTTTAAACGTAAATATGTTGTGATGGCAGAGGAGTTTTATCAGAAATATGGTGGAACAGCTTTAATCATAGGACGTTTTGTGCCTATTATTCGTACATTTGCACCGATATTTGCGGGAGTTGTAAAGCTAAATTTCAGGAAGTTTGTCATTTACAATGTCTTAGGTGCTCTTTTATGGGTTAGCTTACTGACATTGACGGGTTACTTTTTGGGGGTTAAGTTTCCTGCAATCATTAATTACGTAGAATATATTATCGTAGGACTTATTGTTATTGCGTTTTTGCCAATAGCGATAGCCCTATTAAAACGTTGGTTAAAAACAAGAAAACAAACAAACAGTACTAATATTAATGAGTAAACAAAATCCTTGGCACCAGATATCTCCTGGAAGTGATGTGCCAAATTCGGTAAATGCAATTATTGAAATTACAAACGGTTCTAAAGGAAAGTATGAACTCGACAAAGAAACAGGCCTATTGTTATTAGATCGTGTTTTGAGTTCTTCTGTTGTGTATCCGGCTAACTATGGATTTATTCCACAGACGTACTGTGACGATAACGATCCATTGGACATTTTGGTGATTTGTTCTGTTGATATTTTACCGATGACTTTGGTCGAAGCAAAAATTATTGGTGTTATGAATATGGTTGATGGTGGTGAGCAGGATGATAAACTTATCGCTGTTGCTAAAAATGACCCTATCTATAACTATATCAATGATATTGAACAATTAGCGCCTCACGTGATGAAGGAGATTGTTCAGTTTTTTGAAAGCTACAAAGCGCTAGAGAAGAAAAATGTTGTGGTAGAAGGAATTCAAGGTCGTGAAAAGGCACAACAGATTTTGTTAGAAAGTATTGAATTGTACAACAAAGAGTTCACAAATAAGTAAGCGATAACGCATGGCTCTCGATTTATTCTGGACATTCTTTCTAGTGTTAGCTAATGGTTTTTTCGTGGCGGCGGAATTTGCTATTGTCAAAGTACGCGCCTCGCAAATAGAACTACAAGCTAAGTCTGGAAGTAAAGTCGCCAAAATGGCGAAGAATATCACAGAACATCTTGATGGCTATCTTGCGGCAACGCAATTAGGTATAACATTAGCTTCTCTTGCCCTGGGTTGGGTCGGAGAAGCCGTAATGACTGAAATTGTCAATCAATTTTTTGGTCTTTTTAATGTGGAACTCACCGGGCCGTTAGCCAAAAATTTAGGTCACGTTCTGGCCTTCAGTATCATCACATTCTTGCACATCGTTTTCGGTGAATTGGCGCCTAAGTCTATTGCAATCCATAGACCGGTAGCTACCACCATGCGTATTGCAGCTCCGTTGCAGTTTTTCTATTTTCTGTTTAAACCGATCATTTGGGTCTTGAATGGTTTTGCCAATTTCTTGCTTCGTTTGGTTGGAATTGAAGTGCATGGACATGAGTCTAACCACTCCTCGGAAGAACTTCAATACCTTCTTGAAAAAGGAAAGGAAAGTGGTGCGCTAAACACCGCAGAGCACGAGCTTATCAAAAATGTGTTTGATTTCAATGAACGTATCGTTAAGAATATCATGGTGCCCCGTACGAAGATTATTGCGATCGAGGTGAACGATACCGCTGAAGATTTTATCAATACCGTGACGGAAGAGGGGTATTCGCGCCTGCCGATCTACGATGATAATATTGACCAGATTGTTGGTATTGTACATACCAAAGATATTCTCCCGATCATCGTGAAAGGAAAAGAGGTTGTGCTTAAGAATATTATGCGGAAGCCTTATTTCATTCCGGAGACCAAGAAAATCAATGACCTGATGACGGAGTTTCAGCTGAAGCGTATCCAGATCGCTATTGTCTTGGATGAGTTTGGTGGAACAGCGGGGATGGTTACCTTGGAAGATATTGTGGAAGAGTTGGTCGGAGAGATCCAGGATGAGTATGATGAGGAAACACCAGTTGTAGAGCGTATTTCGGAAACGGAATATATGGTAGATGCTGGAGCGAGTGTGCATGATGTTAACGGATATTTACCGTTAGAATTGCCTGAAAGCTCAGACTATGATACTATGGCGGGATTGGTGAGCCATTACTTTGAGAAAATCCCGGATGTGGGTGAACGCATGATTGTAGAGGGATACTCATTCACGATCATTAAAAAGACCCAACAGAATATCGAATTCGTGAAATTGGATTTGGTGGAAACACCGAACGATGATAACGACTAATAAGCTATAGTTGGATGCATTTATTTTATACGGCTGATATTGCCCCTCACCATAAACAGTTCTTGCTTAGCGAAGAGGAAAGTAAGCACGCTATCCGTGTGTTGCGTTTGCAACAGGGTGATGCGGTGGTGCTGGTCGATGGTGTTGGTGGTTGGTATGATGCTGAAATTATTGATCCACATCCTAAGCGTACAACCTTACAGATTAATAGGGTTGAAGTTGATTTTCAAAAATCTTCTTATCATTTACATATCGCTGTAGCGCCAACGAAGAATATCGATCGTATCGAATGGTTTTTGGAGAAGGCTACAGAGATTGGTATTCAAGAGATCACACCGATTATCTCGGAGCATTCCGAACGTAAGGAGGTTAAAGTGGATCGTCTGAATAAGGTTGTTGCTTCGGCTATGAAGCAATCGTTGAAGGCTTATCTCCCAAAGATAAACCCTGCGATTACATTTACACAGTTTTTAAAACAACAGGCTGGTCTGGATCAGACTAAACTGATTGCTCACTGTGCAGAAGGTGAGAAACGGTATGTCGCTGATGTTTGTCAGCCTAAAGGCTCTTATCTGATTTTAATTGGACCGGAGGGGGATTTTTCTTCGACGGAGATCAATGATGCCTTGACGCAAGGTTTTGCTCCCGTGAGCCTTGGTGATAGTCGCCTGCGTACGGAAACAGCTGCTCTAGTAAGCTGCGTTGAGTTTTCACTTCTGAATCGGGGATAACCTACATTTTTGCCTCTTTATTGGATTTCATCTTAGTTAATCTTCGTTTCATCGAAAAGAAACGTGCTGTTTCTTAAACAAGTATATATTTACGCATGATCTTAAAATCATGAGATGAAACAACTACTGACTATTATTTTTTTTCTGTTCGTTATCACGCTTGTTAAAGGACAGCAGCGACATGCAGTTTCGGTGTATATTGCGCCTAACTTCGAATCAGGGATGGCAATCGCGACGTATTACGGAGTACAATATAAGTTGAGTCTTAGCGGACAGCATCAGATTCAAACTAACTTTAGTTTCTCAGATGGAAATGATTGGGCTATAGGACTCGGGTATTTATATGGTTTTCCTATTCTTACTGATGGCTTATTCTTTATTGTCGGCGGGGAGCTGACACTTGACTTTTTTAGTCGACAGTCCTCTGCAGTTGAAAAACGACCATTTTCACTTGTGCCGCAGGGCGGTTTTGACTACCATGTTCCTAAAACTCCAATAGGAGTGTTTGCCATCTATGCACCAAAATTCTCTACAAGCCAAAGTGAATTTGTTGATGTAGCGACATTTCAGGCAGGTCTTAGATTTAGATTCTAGCACGCACTTGCAAGGTGTGTTTTAAAATTATTGATTGAAAAACATTGCTAAAGCAGAATTATATTTGTTTTGGTGATGTTTTTTTATTAGGTTTACTATACGCTACTTCTTTTTTAAAAGAAATACGAAAACGAACCAATTTATGCGGGGATAGGTATGCTATCGATAGTCCCTTACCCAGTGTTGATCTGTACGCGTTACTTATGCACATAATAAAAACAGTCTTAATCGATGATGATCCTGTTGCTAGACTACACGTTGAATCGCTCGTTTCAGATATTGATGTTTTTCGAGTTCTCGGATCTTTCCCATGCACCGATCACGCATTAGAACTAGTTACATCTAGGGAGGTGGACTTAATTATTTCAGGTATACAGATGTCGGGAATGGATGGTATTTCATTTCTTAAATCATTAGAGAGGCCACCACTTGTCATTTTTATTACGTCATATCCCGAATATGCGACCGAAGGGTTTGAGCTAGATGTTATTGACTTTATTTTGAAATCAATGCTAAGCAGAGACCGTCTCTTAAAGGCCGTCATTAAAGTTCAGCGTGCAATGTTTTATCGGCAGATAGATGGGGGGATGAAGTACTTTAAATATAAGGATAGAGGTCACACAGTTTTTATTGTGATACATGAAATCCTTTATGTGGAAGCATGGGGAGACTATGCGCGAATATACACCGTGACTGGCATGGCTCCACACATTCTGTTGGGTAAGATGAAAGATATAGAAGAGCAGCTTTCATGGCGCACTTTTGTGCGGGTCCACCGATCCTTTATTGTTAACATGGATCATATTGTTAGCATGAACGCGGTCAA
This sequence comes from Sphingobacterium psychroaquaticum, assembly GCF_900177625.1. Lineage (GTDB taxonomy): Bacteria > Bacteroidota > Bacteroidia > Sphingobacteriales > Sphingobacteriaceae > Sphingobacterium > Sphingobacterium psychroaquaticum. Next base: position 125,734 of record NZ_FXAU01000002.1, on the reverse strand, counting down.
AGTTGTTTTAAAAAATCATAAAGAGATTAATATCGGTATGCAATATCGTGCTCAACTTTACGCACGAATGGGAATCAAACAAATTAGGCACTGGTCCGGTAATCTCATTAATTTGCCATAAAATTATTTAGCGTGATCGCCAATTGAATGGAAGCACGTATTTTTGCCGTATGAATAGAATCAGCATCATTAACGAAGCTATAAAAGAAGAACGGGATATATTACTGCAACACCCCTTATATGCACAAATTCAGACCATAGCAGACCTTCGTAAATTTACAGAAGGACATGTTTATGCGGTTTGGGACTTTATGTCGCTTCTTAAAGCATTACAAATACAATTAACCTGTACAACAATTCCTTGGTTTGCCAGCGAATACCCAACAACTCGGTATCTGATTAACGAGATTGTGCTGGCTGAAGAATCCGATGAATACATCGATGGGCGTCGCCTCAGTCACTTTGAAATGTATTTGGATGCGATGGAGCGCATGGAAGCCGATACAATACCTGTCACTGTATTTTTGAAAGATGTAAAGGAGCGTCAGGCTATCATGGATAGCATCGCGCAATCGGAGCTTGATCCACGGATTAAAGACTTTTTAGCTTTTACATTTGAGACGGTATCGAACGGTAGACCACATGAAATAGCGGCTGCTTTTACCTTTGGGCGAGAGGATTTAATTCCGGATATGTTCAGCTCCATCTTAACGGAAATACAACAACGCTTTCCCGACGTAGATCTGCAACATTTTATCTATTATTTCCAGCGGCATATCGAATTGGATGGAGACGAGCATGGTCCGTTGGCCATGAAAATGATTGAAGAGCTTGCGGGCGATGATGATCAAAAATGGAAGGAGATGACCACGGTTTCCAAACAAGCTCTTCAAAAAAGAATAGCCTTATGGGATGCTATCCTGGATTCGCTGGGTAAATAATTTATTTTACCAACACAGCATCGATAATCTGAATTTCAGCATTCCCTTTTAATGGTTCGGGATTAAATTTCATTCGACCTTTCACTTTGATAGGTTCTTCGGTGAATTTGACCGAACCATTTTTCATAAATACCTCAACCATGGGTGGGATTCCATTCGATCCACAAAACATACATTGCATCACCGGTAGAACGGAAATCATAAAAGTTGTATGCGTACGGCCACTGTTCAAAGGAACAAGGTATCCCGGTAGTTCTACCACCTTATTCTCTAATGCCTTTAATACGGGAGGATAGCTCGGTGTATATACCTTTTTATTTCCTTCGTACGTTACTTTGTACATCATCTTATCAATGGCTTCCCAAGTTTTGTTCATCATAGGTGTGTGATCTGGAACATTGGCATCCGGAAAACGACCAATCTGTGCTTGTGCAAAGCCAATCGAAAGGAAAAGTATAAAGAGCGATATTATATTTTTTTTCATGTCTTGTTTGTTGTATACTTTGTTATTTATCTGCTAAGATCGTTGAAATAGAGGTTTTGTATGCTTTGATTGCCGGTATAAGTGCGGCAAAAATACCAATAGCACAGGCTACAGCGACCAGTAAAAATTCTTTTTCATTGATGACCAATGCTTCGATAAAATCCGCGCTTTCGCTCGTTTGTTGATTGATTAGGTATAAGGCAATATGGCCTAACAAGAGTCCAATGATTCCCCCTAGAAGGGTAATAATAAAACCTTCAAGAATAACAAGGCTAAACAGTTTTCCCTTGGAGGCGCCTAAAGAGCGCATAATAGCCAAATCATACTTGCGGTCTTTTAACGCATTGTACAAGCTTATAAAGACGCTTAAACCAGCGATAAGCATAATGATGAAAGCCAGTGCCGTGAGTGAGTCCAAGCCAACACCTAAAAGGGAGAATAACCGTGTACTTTCAATAGCTGGAGAAGCGGCTTGCATATCCGTAGATTGGTTCACCAAACGCGGGATGACGCCAATTGCTGCCGGGGAGCTGTACTTTATTAATAATGCAGTAACTTCTTCTCCACGATCCTCAATCATATCGTCACCAATATTTTTAACCAAGGTTTCATCGGCCGCTTGTGCTTCCTGTGCGGGCGCAATAAGATTTTCCTGCTGTTGTGCATTTCGCGCTTCCATCATGGCTTGACGCGCCGCGCCAGGTGATGATTCTTCCGCGGTTGTCGTAGCGGTACTGTCGTGTGCATGGTCATGATCATCGTGGCCTTCACTGTCGTGATTATGTGCATTAACAGGTTTATTTGCGACAGCTTGATTGCTATCCTGCGCAACAGGCGTCGTTACCGCTGCTGCCACTTCCTGTTTTACATTTGTTTCCGTATGTGCATGATCATGATCATGATCGTGATCGTGGCCATCATGGTCATGGTCGTGGTCATCATGATTATGGTCTTCATGTGCAATACCGTGAACATCCCAAACGCTTTCCAGATTGCAAAGAATAAGGTTGTCTACGACAGAATTCGATTTATTTAATACCCCGACCACACGGAAAGGATGCTCATCGTGTACATGGCCATCGGCAGAAAGTCCGTGCGCTGTGTGAAAACTATCGCCCACCTTTAATCCTCGTTTACGGGCAACATCGGCACCGATAACAGCTTCAAAGGCTTTCTTCCACACCATACCTTGTGCAAGTTTGAGATCGTATAGCTGAAAATAGGATATCTCCGTACCAATCAAGCGGTGTCCTTTGAAATTATCTCCAAGAGAAATTGGAACAGCCAGTTCGATGAATGGGTTCGTAGCAAGCTTCCGCGCCTCACTAAGTGCGATGTTTCCGGTTGGATTATCGATATGGTAGAGTGAACTTAGAATAAGTTGTAATGGGCTACCTTTGGCCCCCACAACAAGATCAATATTTTTACTGTTGTTGGTTAATTGTTTTTCCAGGCTATCGCTCGTAATGTAGATGACACATAGTATAGCTACTCCAAAAGCGGTTAACAAGATGCTCAGCAAAGTGGAACCAAATTGCTGTCGGATGTTTCTCCAGACAAGTTGTAGATTATTCATGTGTTACAGTTGATAGGCGTTAGTGAAATGATCTTTTATACGTTTGTCGTGTGTCGCAATGAGGAGTGTGGAACCATGCTGGTCTGCGATTTGGAACAGTAAATCTAAAACTAGTTGGGTGTTTGTGTCGTCCAGGGACGCTGTTGGTTCATCGGCAAGAAGTAGTGCCGGACTGTTTATTACGGCACGTGCAATCGCCACACGCTGTTTTTGTCCGCGGCTAAGTTGATGCGGTAAGCTGTTGATTTTATCCCCCAGTTGTAGTGTCGTTAACAATTGCACGATATGATCTTTATCTATCCGTTTCTTCGCTAAAGATTGGGCGAGTTTGATATTTTCGAGCACCGTTAGGTTCCGTAAGAGATGTGCTTCCTGGAAAATGAATCCCAAGTTTTGCGAGCGGAAAGCATCACGTGAAGAGCTGGATAGTGCGAAGAGATTTTGACCAAGCAGACTTACGGTGCCATGGTGTGGATCGGAAAGTCCGCTTAAAAGGTGTAAGAGTGTGGTCTTTCCGGTGCCTGAGTTTCCCAATAACAGGCTATGCTGATGCTTAGAGATCGTCATATCCGGAAACGATAATGTCGGTGCTCCCGGATACTGAAAACTTAAATCTTTCGATGCTAATACTGTTTCAACCATACGTAATGCGATTATGTTGCAAATTACGAACAATTCTATAGAAGTCCGAATAATAGCGATGTAGCCTTGTTTTTTAACGAAAAAAATACATAAGTTCCTTGCGGCCAATGCACCCCTGAGGCGTTAACAATTTTTTAATATTTACCTGATGTAATGGTAATTCATCGTTAATATTCAGCTAATACTTAGCTCATAATATTGCAACATAATTTTAACACGCTATGAACAAGCTAAACTATTATGTTGCGGTATTAATTTCGGTGCTTTTAACACAGGTTTCGATTACTAAAGCACAACAATTTGGGGTTAAAGGAAAAGTCCTTGACTTGGAGACTTTTCAGCCCATTCCTGGTGTAAGTATCAAAGTTGCTAACACAACTTATGCGGCATCAACCAATGAAAAGGGAGAATTTTCCATCAATCTACCGACCAAAGCAAATGAATACACGATTGTGTGTACGTTCGTGGGGTATAAAGCCGATTCTACCCGTTTTAACCTCCAGACTGCCGATTGGGCTTTTGTGCCGGTTTCTCTAATTAATGCAAGCTCTACTTTAGAAGAGGTTGTGGTTACTAGACGCAGAGAGCGGGCTAGTGAAATCGCGCTTTTAGAGGAGCGTAGATTATCGTCCCTTTCTGTTGAAAAGATAGGGGCAGAAGAGTTATCTCGGAAGGGGATTACAGATGCCGCAGCGGCATTAACAAAGATGTCGGGTGTCTCAAAGCAAGAGACAAACACGCAATTATATGTACGCGGACTCGGAGACCGTTACATTTCTACTTCGTTGAATGGACTGCCTATCCCTTCGAATAATCCAAATTTGAAGAATATTGGATTGGATATGTTTAGTACGGATGTGGTGGATTATGTAGGTGTGGATAAGCTACACCATTCGCGCTTGAATGGTGATTTTGGTGGAGCAAGTATTGATATTGCATCGAAAGATTATAAAGGTGACCGTATGTTTGAAGTATCAGTAGGTAGTTCCGTGAATACAAATGTATTAGGCAATACCAGCAATCTGTATATGCAGCAAGGGCCTAATTACTGGGGATTTTCCAATTATAAGGTTCCTGCGGATGCAACTGGAAGTTATCATTTCCAAAACAGTTGGGTCGATACCAAGAAGTCGATGACGCCGATAAACTTTGGCCTGAAAGCGGGGGATGCGTACCGTGTAGGGGAGAATGGTCGTTTAAGTTTTTTCGCTATGGCCAACTTTGCCAATGGATATGGTTATCGTGAAGGGGTGAATAGTAATTTTAGTGCACAGGGAGCGCCATTAAAAGCGTTGAACCAACAACGAGTAAGTTACAATACGGCTACTACAGCCATGTTAAACACCAATTACCAAATCAACAACGATAACAAATTAACGTATAACTTTTTGTTTGTTAATTCTTCGGATCAATACCGCGATAATTTTTCAGGATATATTGTCGATAAGGCCGAAGATTACAACGGTCTAATTCAGCGCGGAACATACGAACAAACGCAATTAATAATTAATCAGTTGTTGGGAACTCATAAATTGAATCAAAAGATTGACCTACAGTGGGGACTTGCCTATAATCGTGTAAATGGAGATATGCCTGACCGTATGCAGAGTACATTAAAATCTTCAAATGGAGAGTGGACTTTTGTTCGAAACAACGCGGCTGACAATCACCGTTATACTTACCTGCTAACTGAAAATGAAATTGCAGGTAACATTGCCGCGACGTATAAAATTGGTGATAACGACAGAGGAAAATTAACTGTGGGGATAGATGGTCGTCGCAAAGAACGCGCTTTTAAAGCCATTCAGTTGAATTTTGATATCCGTCCGGACTATAGAAATGTAGCGGTTGATCCAAAAAATCTAGATCTATTTCTTAATCAGCAAAATTTTGGGGTGTATTATGATTTAGAATCATTTTCCGGGAATGGTTATCAAACTTATAATGGGGAACAGGATATCTATTCTGGATATGCGAGTTTAGATTATAAACTAACAGAGAAGCTAAACGCGGTATTGGGTATGCGTTATGAAAATATCCGTCAATATGTGGATTATTACAGTATAGAACTTCCTGCAGGAGGCAATAATACCTTCAAAAAGAATGGTGTGCTTCCAAGTTTAAATTTAAAGTATACGCTGAACGATAAACAAAACCTTCGTTTGGGAGCAAGTAAAACATATACTTTACCACAGTTTAAAGAACGTGCTTTGTTTCCTTATGAAGAGATCAACGTTGTGTATAAAGGAAATCCATATTTGTACCCTTCTGATAATTACAATGTGGATTTGAAGTGGGAGTTCTTCCCGAAATCATCGGAATTGCTTTCGGTAACGGCTTTTGGTAAATACATTAAAAATCCAATTAACGAGATTACGATCAGCTCTGCGACTAATGATATTTCTTACATCAATACGGGCGATAAAGGGTATGTGTATGGTGTGGAGTTGGAGTTGAAAAAAGACCTTTTGACCTTCAATGAAGAACAAGATAAGTTATCCTTTGGGTTCAATACCGCATTGATGCGTACAACGCAAAATCTCGATGCTGTTAAGGTTAACCGCGAGACCAATGGTTTGTATAACCTCGATGTAAAAGATAAAGCTGGCTTCACCGGTGCATCTGATGTGTTGATCAATGCGGATTTATCTTACTTAAAGAAATTTACGAACGAGCGTAGTATCACCGCAACATTGCTGTACAACTATTATTCTGATAAACTATTTGCGATTGGTGTTAATGGATTGGGAGATCAAGTGGATCGCGGATTGGGAACGATGGATTTTGTATTGAAGAGCAAACTGTCGAAGCGTATTGGTTTAGACTTGAGTGCGAGAAATATCTTAAATCCAGAGTTTCAAAGATGGCAAGAGGATGCGGTTCCAGTAAAGGTTCTTTCGTACAAACGTGGTGCAAATTTCAGTCTTTCGTTAAAATATCAATTATAAAAGTCAGTTAACAATAATTTAATAAACTGTTAATCATATAGATATAGTAATTCTATTCCTTTGATTAAAATTGAACAAAAAGATTAAATCGAAAAAAATGAAAAAATCAATTTCTACTCTTTTACTTCTAGCAGCATTATCTTCTTCTGCTGTGGTATTCACAACATCATGTAGTGATAAAGATCCAGTTGAAGTTCCACCTGAAACTATTGATCGCAACAATTTAAAAGGTGAAGTTAAAGCGGGTGAGCATCTGATTTTAGAATCCGGCACGTACAAGTTGACCGGATCGCTTGTTGTGGCTAACGGTGGAAAATTGACCATTAAGGCTGGTGTAATCGTAGAGGCAACAACGTTTAAATCGGGAGAGGAAATTCGTTATATAGCCGTTGCACAAGGCGGACAGATTTTCGTTGAAGGAACAAGCGCGAAGCCAGTAGTTATTACGGCAGCAGAGAAAAAACCTGGTGCATGGGGTGGTGTTGTAATTTGTGGTAAAGCACCAATTAATAGAGGTGCTACTGCGAGTTCAGAAGTTGCAACCTTAACATACGGTGGAACAGTTGCTAATGACAATTCTGGTAGCATTAAGTACTTACGTATCGAGTATTCAGGTTATTCATATACATCGGAAAAAGAATTCAACGGACTTTCTCTTTTCGGCGTAGGTAGCGGTACAACAATCGAGTATGTACAGGTTCACGAAGGTTCTGATGATGGATTTGAATGGTTCGGTGGTACGGTTAATACAAAATACTTAGTATCTACTTCAAGTGAAGATGATCAATTTGACTGGACTGAAGGTTGGAATGGTACGAATGAAAACTGGTATGGTAAGGAAGGTTTAGGAAGAGGAAATAGAGGCATTGAAGCGGATAACAACTCAACGAATCTTAAATTGACACCTGTTTCGAACCCAACAATTAAAAACTTGACACTTATTGGTCTCGGTAAACAAGGAGCTGAACCACAAGCGATCAAATTGCGTTTCGGAACAAATGGTACCTTTGATAATGTTGTCTTGAGCAATTGGGATGTAGGTTTTGATGTTCAACACGATGAAAGTGTCGCGTTTGTGAGTGCAGGTCAAATGAAAGCTACGAATGTGAAATTTGATAACGTAACAACAAAAGCTAAAGGATCTACAACAGCGGGTGCAGCTGTAGATGTGACTAAAGTGTTTACAGAAAATGCAAATGCTACTGGTGCTGGTGCCGGAACTGCTACGCCAGAGTGGGCAAAAGGATGGACTGTTGGTTTATAAGCTGAGAATTTAATAGTAGTAATAAGGAGACGTTTAATTTAAACGTCTCTTTTTTTTTCTTTTTTTATTATTGACTAACGAAAAATAATTGAAAAAGTGTTAAATTCGATTAGGTTATTAGTCAATTATTAAATATTTCGTATGGAAATTAAATCTTCTTCAAAATTTGTTGCTGAATTGATCGGTACATTTGGACTTGTTCTTTTCGGCTGTGGCGCCGCTGCGGTTGCTGGCGTGGATACAGCAGGCGGCTTATCAGGGCTAGGGTTATTGGGAATCTCTGTTGCTTTTGGTTTGTCCGTTGTTGTATTTGCTTATGCTATTGGCGGTATCTCTGGGTGTCACATCAACCCAGCGGTAACGATTGGGGTTTTGGCAGCAGGACGGATGTCTGCTAAAGACGCGGGATTGTATATCTTGGCACAACTGCTGGGCGCGCTTCTCGGTGCTTTTGTGTTGCAGACAATTCTGGGTGGCCAACTGGCTGGTTTTACAGCTGGTGAATGGGCGTATGGCTCTAATGGTTGGGGTAAAGGTTACCAAAATGAGTACGGAACTGCGGCGGCTTTCTTAATTGAGGCTGTATTGACTTTCGTGTTCCTTTTCGTTATCCTTGCGACTACATCTAAAGTTGGAAACAGTACGATGGCAGGTTTGGCTATTGGTTTCACTTTGCTTCTGATTCACTTGGTGGCTATTCCGGTTACTGGAACATCGGTTAACCCTGCGCGTTCATTTGGCCCTGCTTTATTAGCTGGAGGACAAGCTTTATCGCAGTTATGGTTGTTCTTGGTTGCTCCAATCGTAGGTGCGGTAGTCGCAGCTTTTGTTTGGAATGCAATTGAACCTAAAGGCGCGAATTAAATAGAAAGCACACCACTATTTAATAGTAAAACAGTCCCTGGAAAATAATCATTTTCCAGGGACTGTTTTTTTTACTTTCCAAATTCCTTATCTTCGTGCAATGGATAATTTTATTGTTTCGGCCAGGAAGTATCGCCCAGTAACCTTCGACTCTGTCGTGGGGCAGCAGCATATTACGGGAACCCTAAAGAACGCAATTCATAACAATCAATTAGCGCAAGCTTTTTTATTTTGTGGACCGCGTGGGGTGGGAAAGACTACTTGTGCACGTATTTTAGCGAAAACAATAAATTGCGAACGCATTTCCGAGCAGGTGGAAGCTTGTGGCGAATGTGATAGCTGTCGTTCTTTTCAAAACGGTAATTCATTTAGTATCCATGAACTCGATGCGGCCTCTAATAATTCAGTGGACGATATTCGGAGCCTCATTGAGCAAGTACGCATCCCACCACAAACCGGTAAATATAAAATCTATATTATCGATGAGGTGCACATGCTCTCACAGGCCGCTTTTAATGCTTTCTTAAAGACATTAGAGGAACCTCCTTCCTATGCCATTTTTATCTTGGCGACGACAGAGAAGCATAAGATATTGCCAACAATCCTTTCCCGCTGTCAAATTTTTGACTTTAACCGGATTCGGGTGGAAGATATGGCGAATCACTTAGCATCAATTGCCAATAAGGAAGGGATTACGTATGAGAATGACGGGCTGCATATTATTGCACAAAAGGCGGATGGCGGTTTGCGTGATGCTTTGTCCATGTTTGACCAAATCGTCAGCTTTTCCAATAAGCAGATTACTTATCAATCCGTAATTGACAATCTCAACATCTTAGATTACGATTATTATTTTCAATTGTTGGATTGCATTGTCCGGGAAGATGCGGCACAGACCTTATTGATTTTTGATAAGGTGTTGAACAGCGGTTTTGACGGTGGCCACTTTATCGGCGGACTATCGACGCATCTTCGCAACTTGCTTGTGGCGAAAGAACCGGCAACATTGAAGTTGTTAGAGGTTAGTGATACCATTAAGAAGAAATATCTGGAGCAGGCACAAGCACTAAGCTCGGGTCTATTGCTTTCGGCATTGAATATAGCCAATCAATGTGAGATAAATTATAAGAGCAGCAAAAACCAACGTTTACAAGTGGAGCTTGCCTTATTGAAGATGTGCCACATTGCTTCGGCAATAGCGCTGAGTAAACAGGGGAGCTTTGTGCCAAATGGGGCGACAGAGGTAAAAAAAAAACTCCCTGAGCAGCAACCTGTAGCGAAGCCGACGGTATCCGCAGCAGCGATTCCGGCTCCACGTCCTGCGACCGCTTCGTTTATTGAAAGTCCGGCTATTAAGTCGGCGCCTCCGATTGCAACGACCACACCGGTAGCGGAGAAGCCTGTCGCAAAAAAAGGATGGGGAAAAATTGAGTCATCCGTTGTCGTTCCTAATCTAAACACGATTTTTGAAGATAAAATTACCGAAGAGGAGACGGAGATCGACCTGGTAGAAGGGAGTGAGTATCGCGAAGTGACGTTGAATGCTTTTCTATCAAAATGGAACGCTTTTGCGGACACCTTGAAGCAGACCAGTAAGATTACGCTCTACACCATTATGACGGCGAATACACCACGTTTGAATGGCACATTGATTGAAGTTGATGTAGAGAATGGTGTTCAGATGGATGAGCTTAAGTTAGGGAAGATCGATCTTTTGAATTACCTACGTCCAGAACTTTCTAATTTTGCATTAGACATCCAAGGTGTACAAGTCGAGGTTACCAAATCGCGTAAACCTTATACCTCACAAGAAAAATATCAGGCAATGCTTGCAAAGAATCCTGCGTTGGAAACTTTGCGTAAAGCGTTTAATCTAGGTTTGAGCTAGACACTTAACTTTTTTCCTATCTTTGCATGTTGAAATTGTGGTGCAAGAGATCGAACGGTAGAGATGCAAGATTTGTAGATGCTATCATACGGTTAATTGCAGGAAGAAGGTAGGTGAACCTGCTTGTCGAGAAAGTAGGGTAGAAACGAATAATAAGGGTAAATGTGCTATTTATCCGCAAAAATAAAATTAAAGAAAATGCAAAATTTCCAACGCCGTGAGCGCGACGATAAAAGAGAGACAAATCAAATGGTATTCGGTATCCGTGCTGTTATTGAAGCAATAGATAGCGGAAAAGAGATTGAATCTCTGTTTGTGCAGCGTGGGTTAAGTGGTAGCCTGTTTTTAGAACTTAAGGCGCTCCTAAAAGAACATAACATCAGTTTCCAACAGGTACCTATTGAGAAGTTGAATCGTATAACACGCAAAAATCATCAAGGTGTGATTGGTGTGATTTCACCGATTACCTACCATAATATTGAAGATCTATTGCCAACTATTTACGAAAAGGGGGAAACACCTTTACTGCTGATGTTGGATGGCGTTACGGATGTGCGTAATATGGGTGCGATTGCGCGTACCGCGGAGTGTGCGGGTGTGCATGCGATTATTGTACCGAAGCGCGGGTCAGCGGAAATCAATCCGGATGCGATTAAAACCTCCGCAGGTGCGTTATATAAGATTCCGGTATGTCGTCAAGATGCTTTGGGCAAGACGGGGCGCTTCCTAATCGAGTCAGGTGTACAGCTGGTTGTGAGTACGGAAAAAACAGACGATTCAATTTATGATGTAGACTATACGGTTCCGACTTGTGTCATCATGGGAGCGGAAGACGTTGGTGTTTCGGATGAGTTGATTCGTATTTCAGATAAATTGGCTAAGATTCCAATGACAGGAACTATCGGTTCATTAAACGTATCAGTTTCGGCAGGTGTAGTAATCTACGAAGCGGTGCGTCAACGTAAAAAGTAAAAAATTGAAGAAACATATAAAAAGACAATTACGTGTTTATCGTTATGTCTTTTATAAAGAAACGCTTGTAGACCCACAAGAGCACTTTTGGTCATTCCTAGGTGCCTTTGTGGGTATTTTTATTATTGCATTTATCCAGTCGTTTAGTTTACCTCAATTGGAAAATGTATTTTTAATCGGTTCTTTTGGCGCTTCATCCGTTTTGGTCTACGGAGCGATACAGAGTCCTTTGGCGCAACCGCGTAACCTTATTGGTGGGCATGTGGTATCGGCTATCGTTGGGGTGACTGTTGGACTGTTGTTGCCCGATATCATTTGGTTGACTGCGCCTCTTGCTGTGGCATCGTCCATCGTTTGTATGCAAGTGACGCGGACGTTACACCCGCCTGGAGGAGCGACAGCGCTGATTGCTGTCACTGGCGGTACAAAAATAGCATCGTTAGGATATTGGTATGTATTAAGTCCGGTCTTATCGGGAACTGTTATCTTACTTTTGGTGGCTCTGTTGTTTAATAATATTACACCAAAGCGCCATTATCCAGTCAAAAGTTCGCGCTTGAGACGTTCTAGGCGTAGGCAATTGAAACTAAAGCGTAGGATATAAAAAAAGGACCGTTACAATGTAACGGTCCTTTTTACTTAATATACTATTGGAAAACTAATATTTAGATCTAGATCCTTGGCGTTTGCCAGAGAAGTCTCTGAAGCCGCCTTCGCGACGTTCGCCTCCACGGCTACCACCACCTGAACGTTCTCCACGGTTGCGATCTCTGCGATCACCGCCACCACTACGTGGGCCACGGTCTCCACCACGAGGTCTACCGCCACGTCCACCTTCGGAACGGCCACCACCTTCTCCAGATACTTCGATACGTACTTGACGACCGTTGAAATCGATGTCTTTAAAGCCATCAAATACACGGTTAACTTCTGCATCTTCCACTTCAAAGAACGTGAAAACACCTTTAAGGTCGATCTTACCAATTGATTTGCCAGAGATCTTCGCTGTGTTACAGATGAAACCAAGCATATCTCCACGGCTAAATTCATCGACAGAACCTAAGTTCATGAACAAACGGGTATAACCTTTAGATCCTTGGCGACTTCTGCGGTCATCGCGATCACCTCTTTCTCTACCGGCACCTTCACGGGCTTCGATATTTAAGTCAGGCGCATTTTGGTAATATTCCAAGAAACGGTTGAATTCCAATGAAGCAAAGCGTTTGATGATATCTTCTTTAGACAAATCTTCCATACTTTCCATAATCTTTGGTAAGAATGGTGCAATTTGCTCTTCGTTGATATCTACATTGTGTACTTTGTCTACAAGGGCGAAAAGTTGTTTTTCACATACTTCTGTACCTTGAGGAACTTCTTTTTTCTCAAAAGATTTACCGATAATTTTTTCGATGTGACGGATTTTACTCAATTCTTTAACGTTTACTAACGATAAAGAGATACCTGTTTTACCCGCACGAGCTGTACGTCCTGAACGGTGCGTATAGTTCTCTACTTCATCCGGTAAAGAGAAGTTAATAACGTGAGTTACGTCATTAACGTCGATACCACGTGCAGCTACATCCGTTGCGATAAGCAACTGTAAACTACGGTCACGGTAACGTTTCATTACTTTATCACGTTGTTGTTGTGAAAGGTCACCATGCAGTGAATCTGCATTATAACCATCTCTAACAAGCGCTTCAGCAATTTCTTGTGTTTCGATCTTTGTACGACAGAACACGATACCGAAGATTTCTGGATAGAAATCTACAATACGTTTGAACGCCGCATATTTATCTTTAGCCTTGATTAAATAATAATGGTGCTCAATGTTTGCGTTACCCGTATTTTTTGTACCTACGGTTAACTCGAATGGGTTAGACATATAGTTTTGTGCTATACGACGAACCTCTCTAGGCATGGTTGCTGAAAATAACCATGTTTTCTTAGTGTCTGGTGTTTCCGAAAGGATATTGTTGATATCTTCTTGGAAACCCATGTTCAACATCTCATCAGCCTCATCCAATACAACGTATTTTACATTGGAGAAGTCAATGGCATTTCTGCCGATGATGTCAAGCATACGTCCCGGTGTAGCAACAACAATCTGTACACCACGACGGATTTGACGCAATTGATCTGAAATATTTGCACCACCATACACCGCAACAACGTTAACGTTATCGATGAACTTAGCAAATTTTTCAATGTCTTTTGCGATTTGTAAACATAGCTCACGGGTAGGGCAAAGCACTAACGCTTGAGGATGTTTTTGAGAAAAGTCAATTAACTCTAATAGTGGAAGACCAAATGCCGCTGTCTTTCCTGTGCCGGTTTGGGCTAATCCGACAAAATCGTCGTTACCAGTCAATAAAACAGGAATGGCTTTTTCCTGAATAGGAGATGGTTTTTCAAAACCAATCTCAGTGATGGCATTAACAACTTCATGACGGATTCCCAATTCTAAAAATGGGTTCATGAAATAAAATATACAATAGGCACTATTGCCTAAGGCGGTGCAAAGATAAGGAAAATTATTTAATTATTATAATCATTTTGCAAACAGAACTTTAAGGTTTGTAGCGAATCATTGACTTACTGTTATGTGGCTTGGATATTTTAGGCCATAAAAAAAACCTCCCGAGGGAGGTTCTTTAACTTTATAATGTGGGTTAGTCTAGTACAAAGTAAACTCCACACGACGGTTAGCCTGACGGCCTTCTGCTGTTGCATTTGTTGCAATAGGCTGTGTTGGTCCGTAACCAGTCGCTTCGATACGTGAAGGATTAGCTCCTTTAGATACTAAGTAAGCTTTTACTGCCTCGGCTCTTTCTTTCGATAGACGCATATTCAATTGCATTGAACCTGTGTTATCTGTGTGGCCTGCTAGTTTCAAGCTAAAGTTTTTCTCAATCAAGATCGCTGCAACACGATCCAAAGAAGCGTATGATTTCTCACGGATTGTTGATTTGCTCAATTCAAACTCTAAGTTTTTGATGGCTTCGTCAACGACTTTCTTATCTTCTTCGGTGATGATTTTTTCGATAACAGTTGTCTCGTGTTTAATCTCAGGAAGTGGACAGCCTGAGCCATCTACTTTAGTGCCTGAAGGGGTGTTCGGACATTTGTCAAATTTATTTGGAACACCGTCACCATCATCATCTTTCAAGTCACTATCCCATTTGTCTAATCTCGCTGTCAATGCATTGTTTGCTGCTTTTAGTGCATCACGCTCTGCTTTAATGGCGTCGTATTTCGCTGCGTTGTCTGCTAGTAAGGTAGCGACAGGGTTACTGTTTCCTAAGAATGGTTTGGCAGTCGATCCTAAAGCGAATTCAACACCTGCGTGGATGTATGTGAATACATCAGGTTGGAACACGCCATTAACAACACCGTCAAAGTTTTTGTTAACAAAGTTTAATTGGTAGCCTAAGTCAAAGTTTACACCTTTAGCGATCGCGAATTTCAAACCGATGTCAGCAGGAACATACATTTTCGTGATTTTGTCCTGTTTAGTTTGTGTGTTACCATCGATAAGCGTTGCTTCAGAGTTCATTACACCTAAACCTAATGCCGCATAAGGCTTCATTACGCTGTTGAAAAATCTCCAGTTTACGTTGGCTAGCGTGTACTCTCCAGATAAAGCTACGGAGTACGGGATTTTTGTTTCAAAACCTGTTCCTAATACCGCATTTTTTCCACCTACTTTACCACCTAAGTATTGTGCTTTAATACCGAAAGAAGGTGAGATTTGTTTTTTAACATACACGCTGTACCCAGCGTTGTTATCCATGTCCGTATTGCCTCTGCGTGCAAAGTTAAACAAGTTCGTTTGGTTCAGGATACCTCCGTTTACACCAATAGACCACGTACGATATTCTGAACTGCTACCTAGTGGCGTAGTACCCTCTATTGTTGATTTAGTTTGTGCTTGCGCACCAGCTGAAATCAAACCAGCTGCGAGTAAGAAAGTTAAATTTTTAAGGTTTTTCATACTTGTTTATTTTTTTTATGCAAAGTTATAATATAAAACGTTACACGCTGTAATTATTAAAATAAAGATGTAGAAAAAAGTTTACATTTTACAAAATTATCGTTTTAAATAATGAAATTTTCTTCATTCGCAGCGCTTGTTTCACCTTTACGTTAACTTGTTGCGTGTACTTTGGCGAAAAATTTCGGGATAGTAGATTCATAAGCAAGCTTCCTTACGATGTTTTCTTCCACTAATTTACGGAAAATGCTCTTTCTGCTCTTCGTGACGAGAAGGATGTCTATTTGCTCATCGATGATTACATTGTCTATGGCATGCGATAGGTTCTCTGCGGTCCGGTTGTAGAGCACTTGTGATTTTACCGTATAAGAGATGTTTGTAATTCCGGTCTTTGCTATAATCTGTTCGATCCAAGCTTGGAAGCGCTCATCGATAACAGCGATGGTCTCGTCATTCTTGTTTACATGGATAAGTACCAGTTCAAAATTATTGCCCAGTAAGTTGATCGCTTGTTCCAACGCCTCAAATTCTGCAGGTTTGAAATTGCATAATAAACCAATGCGTTCTTTTTTGAATACCGTTATTTCTTTAGGTACTGCGAGCACCGGGGTTTTGGAGTTCAAGATTACATCATATGTGTTGCTTCCAAGGAATACAGATTCGAGACCAGAAGATCCTTTAGTTCCCATAATGACGGCGTCGTAGTTAAACGCAGCTGTCACTTTACTGATTTCTTCGTAGAGGTTTCCGTCCTTAAAGATTTCATGGCAAACGACTGTTGGATATTTGATCTCGATTACTTCGATCAGTTTTTTCATGCTTTTCTTAGCGATTTCCACTTGGGGGTCGACCAATTCGGGGTTAACCTCTCTATTCACAAACATATTTGAGCGCATCGTGAACACATGCGCCAAGTCTAGTTCATGGTGTTCGGGATTACTTTCAATGATCTGACATGCATATTCTACCGCTACCTGAGAGTATTCGGAAAAGTCTACTGGAACTAATATTTTTCTCATGTTGAATTGTGTTATTAAATAGTTTTACTAAAAAAGGCTGGGGTTTGAAGATCCAACGCCATTGCTTTCGATATAGAAGGTGTGAAAAGTCTTTGAAAGAACGATTTCCGACTCTTGGAAACAAGGATAGTTTCTATTTTCGCAACTTCCACCAGTTTCGCGATAACCTCGGGGATGGTGTCCAGATCTCGATCATCTTTTACGGTTGGCGAGATTACATATCCGATTTTTTCGATATGGTTGAACTTACGAATGTTAAAAATCCAAGCGTCTAGTTTCGCTTTGACTTCATCTACATCCTCATGTTCATCATAGATATGGATTAATTCCAGATCTATGGTCTTATTATATAACTGTAAGAACTCTTGTAAGGTTAACAATTCATCAGGTTTGAAGTTTGTTAACAAGCCTACTTTATCACTATTTGTGGTTATGGCTATGTTCGGGATCGCAATCACCGGAATATTTGATTTTCCAATAATTAGGGCCGTATTGCTTCCCCAGAAGATATTTTTGTCTACGGATGCGCCCGTGGTGCCCATAACAATAGCTTCATAATGTCCCTGTTCGGCTTGTTGTGGGATAACTTCCTCTAGCAGCCCCCTTTCATTACTGTAGGATATGGCCAGTGTCGGGTAGGCATTTTGAAGTTTTTCGACCCATTCTTTCATGGTGATATCCGCCTTGAGGGTGTGACTGTCTTCATCGATGTTTTCCGTGTCCGAAAAACCGGAAGACAGCGCCGTGTAGCAGTGTAAGATATGAACCCCGTATTGCTGTTTTACTGCTAGTTGGGCAGCATAATCGGCGGCATGATAAGCATTGTTTGAAAAATCGGTGGGTACTAAAAGTTTCTTCATGTCTTTGAATATGAGTGCTTCTTACGTCGTAAGAGATACCTGTTTATGTGTCTTTATAACGAAGATATTTTTCCACCGAAAATTACGAAAATTTCATGGTATTGGCGCCTTGTTTGGTTAACATTTTGTCAGAATAGCGTCTACTCCTTAATATTGAGCGCAACACATTGTAAGACCAAGCATTTTTGAGTAACTTTGCCCATCAAAAAAATAGCATAGAATTCCATGACCAGTAAAGAAATACGCGAAGCTTTTTTAGCATTTTTCAAGAGTAAGGGGCATCAGATTGTGCCATCGGCGCCTGTTGTTGTTAAGAACGATCCTACTTTGATGTTCACCAATGCCGGGATGAACCAGTTTAAGGAATTGTTTTTAGGCGAAGCACAAGCCAAGTACCCACGCGTAGCCGATACACAGCGCTGTCTGCGTGTATCTGGGAAACACAATGACTTGGAAGAGGTGGGGATCGATACCTATCACCATACCTTGTTCGAGATGTTGGGGAACTGGTCGTTCGGTGATTATTTCAAGAAAGAAGCGATTGCTTGGGCTTGGGAATTGTTGACCGAAGTTTACAAGTTGGATAAAGATCGGTTGTATGTTACCATTTTTGAAGGTGATGCAAGTGAGCGCTTAGATCGTGATATGGAAGCATATGACTTTTGGAAGGCGCTTATTGCAGAGGACCGTATTCTGTTGGGTAATAAAAAGGACAACTTCTGGGAAATGGGGGAGACGGGACCGTGTGGGCCTTGTTCAGAAATTCATTTCGATATGCGTAGCGACGAAGAGCGTGCGCAAGTGAAAGGGCAGGAGCTAGTTAATGCAGACCACCCACAGGTTATTGAGATCTGGAACTTGGTATTTATGCAGTTCAATCGCCTGAAGAATGGTAGTTTAGAATCACTACCTGCTAAGCATGTGGATACGGGGATGGGCTTTGAGCGCCTTGTACGTTGTATTCAAGGGAAAACATCAAACTACGATACGGATGTTTTTCAACCTATCATTCAGTTTATCGCAGAACGTAGCGGTATTGCCTATGGTACTGATGAAAAAACTGATATTGCGATGCGCGTATTATCGGATCACATTCGCGCTGTAAGTTTTGCGATTGCGGATGGCCAATTACCATCTAATAATAAGGCTGGGTACGTTATTCGTCGTATCCTTCGTCGGGCAGTTCGTTATGCGTATACTTTCTTAGATTTTAAATCTCCATTTATCAACGAGTTGGTGCCTTTGTTGGCGGCACAGTTTGAAGGCGTGTTTGATGAATTGATCCAACAAGTGAGTTTTGTACAAAAGGTTGTACTGGAAGAGGAAGTGTCTTTTTTACGTACCTTAACTACCGGTATCCAGCGTTTTGAAAACTATGCTGCAGAACATACAAGTGTAGATGGTGAATTTGCTTTTGAATTGTTTGATACGTATGGATTCCCAATCGATTTAACGGAGCTTTTATCGCGTGAGAAAGGGCTTCAAGTGGATATGGAAGGATTTAATATCGCTTTGCAACAACAGAAGGAACGCTCCCGTGCAGCGACTGCTATTGATACGGGCGACTGGGTTGTGGTGCAGGATGATGACGAGTCGACTTTCGTTGGCTACGATTATTTGGAAGCAACAACGCAGATTTTAAAATATAGAAAAGTATCGGCTAAAGGAAAAGATCAATATCAGTTGGTGCTGTCTGTTACGCCATTTTATGCGGAGGGCGGTGGTCAGGTTGGGGATTCCGGTCTGTTGATCTCTGAAGCAAATGAGAAGGTGCATATTATCGATACAAAAAAAGAAAATGGATTGATTGTACATTTTGTAAATCAATTGCCACCGGTACTTACAGGGGATTTTCAGGCTATCGTTGATAAGACGAAGCGTGTAGATACCGAGAATAACCACTCTGCAACCCACTTGTTGCATGCTGCATTGAAACAGGTTTTAGGTGACCATGTTAACCAAAAAGGTTCTTTGGTATCGCCTAATATCTTACGTTTTGATGTCTCGCATTTTGCGAAAATCAGTTACGAGGAGATTAAACAGATTGAGGATATTGTCAACCAAAAAATCCGTGAGAATATCAGCTTGAAAGAGGAGCGTATGGTTCCGTATCAGCAAGCGATAGATTCAGGTGTTACCGCATTATTTGGTGAGAAGTATGGCGACTATGTTCGGGTGATCACTTTTGAGGATGCCTTCTCGAAGGAATTGTGTGGCGGAACACACGTGCGTTCTACAGGTCAGATTGGATTTTTCAAGATTATCAGCGAGTCGGCTGTTGCAGCGGGGGTACGTCGTATCGAAGCAATTACTGGTACACAAGCGTATGCCGTGATTCGGGAACAGTTTGAGCTGGTTGATAAAATGCGTGAGCTGATGAATAATCCGAAGGATTTTGTTGCTTCGGTAGGCAAATTGATTGAAGATAACAGTGAGCTTCGTAAAGAGATTGAGAACGCAATCAAAGAACGTTCTTTGGCGCTGAAGAGCGACTTGGAAACGAAGTTCGAAGTAATAAACGGTGTTAATTTCTTGGCGATGCAAGTCGATCTGCCAAATGCAGATGCGGTGAAGACACTCGCGTATGCATTGAAAGGTGCGATGGATAATGTGTTTATCGTATTGGGTGCTGATTTTGACGGTAAGCCAAGTTTGACGGTTACCATTTCGGATGATTTGGCGAAAGAAAAGGGATGGAATGCTGGAACTATTGTAAAGGATTTGGCAAAAGATATTCAAGGTGGCGGGGGCGGTCAGCCGTTTTTTGCTACGGCTGGTGGAAAGTTGAGTGCTGGCCTGTCTAAAGCAATTGCGCGGGCAAAGGATTTCTTGAATTAAGATAACGAATGATATGAGAAAGATTTTAGGTTGTTTAAGTGTGCTCGGAGCTATGGCTTTCGTGAGTTGTTCAAATAAGGATGTTATTCATGTTTCTGGGCATATTGAAAACCCGGGAAATGTAAAGGTTGTCGCCTTTTACGAAGGGGATCGTAAGCTCGATTCTGTTTTTCTGGCCGACGGCAATAAATTTAAGTTTGAACGAGAGGCTACACAACCTAGATTACTTTCGCTAGCTGTTGGCAATAATAAGTATCCGATCATCCTGACACCGGGCGAGGAGCTGAAATTTGTTGCGGATATGCATAGCCCGGAGAATTATAGCGTGGAAGGGTCTGCGTTATCATCGGCATTACAAGGTTTTGCGCCATACAAGCGGAGACAGGAGTTTGTGCAAGATTCGCTACAGTCTGCTTTTGCGAAGGCGACGGCAGATAAAAGCTCTGAGGAAATCGAAAGTTTACGTTTTGCTTACTTGACGGAGTTTAAAGCGAAGCTTGCTCAATATACGACGCAAGCCGTTGATTTTGCGAGCAAGCATAAGAATCTAGCGGGCTTCTATGCCATCAGTACGTTGGATCCCGAAGTGGCAGAACGTGAAATCTTAGCCTATGCGGAGGAGATTAAAGATCAGTTTACAGAAAATAGGTATGTATCTCAATTTAAGGAAGAGGCAGCTAAGTTAAAGCGCTTAGCGATAGGGCAACCGGCTCCAGCATTTGATTCCTTTACACCAGATAATAAACCGGTGAAGCTTGCGGATTTCAAAGGTAAATATGTGTTGGTTGACTTTTGGGCTTCTTGGTGTGCTCCGTGTCGACAAGAAAATCCGAACCTTGTAAAACAATACAATACGTATAAGGATAAAGGGTTTACTGTTCTGGGGGTTTCCCTGGATAATAATCCAGGAAGCTGGATGCGTGCTATTAAGGACGATGGTTTGACATGGCCACAGGTCTCTGACTTACAAGCTTGGAGCTCAGCACTTGTGGTAGACTATAAGATAAAAGCGATCCCTACATCTTACTTGTTGGATCCGGATGGGATTATTATTGCTAAAAACCTTCGAGGAAAGGAATTGGAAAGATTTTTAGAACAAACTTTGCGTTAATATTTATGTTTATCTATTGTTAACACTTAACAATATGATAACACTACATTAACTTTGATTTACCATTTAGTACATAATTTAGCAAAAAAACAAGTATGAGTGCCAAACAGAAAATACTAGTGGTAGATGATGAACGTGATATCGTTGATTTGATCTCCTACAATTTAACAAAAGAAGGATATCAGGTCTATCAGGCTCATAATGGCAAAGAAGGTATTGAGATCGCTAAACAGGTAAATCCGGATTTAATCATTTTGGATGTTATGATGCCTGGCATGGATGGTATTGAGGCTTGCCGCTTAATGCGATCAATGCCTGAGTTTAAGCATACCTTTATGGTCTTTTTGACGGCTCGTAGTGAGGAATATTCTGAAATAGCTGGTTTTAATGTAGGGGCGGATGACTATATCGCCAAACCTATTAAGCCCCGCGCATTGATGAGTCGTATTAACGCTATTTTACGTAGAAATGCGAGCGAGACGGTGGTGGAGAGTAGTGATAAGCTGGATATCATGGACTTGGTTATCGATCGGGATTCCTTTTTGGTTTATCGTGGAACGGAGAAGATCGTCCTTGCTAAAAAAGAGTTTGAGTTGCTTTATCTTTTAGCATCTAAGCCAAATAAAGTGTTTACGCGGGAGCAGATCCTTAAAGCGATATGGGAAGATTCTGTCGTTGTTACTAACCGCACGATTGATGTACACATTCGTAAGTTACGTGAAAAAATTGGTGAGAATTATGTGTTTACCGTTAAAGGTGTAGGCTACAAATTTGAGCTGAACTAGTATAGAACAATACAAAGAAATTATTGCATGTATCCCTGATCAATTTGGTCGGGGATTTTTTTGTCCTGTGCGTTTTGACAGAACGAGATACTGATGATCTTTGACATTGGTTTGATGTGATTTTCTTCCTAAAATTCGGTTTTTAGGATAATAAAGGTTAAATTGTAAAGAACATGTTAACTTGTTGTTTGTTAATATTATGCAAATAAATTAGTCTATGGAGCATCAACACGAAATGAAAAATGGCGCCTGTGCAATCTGTGGTCAGACCGAGAAAGTATATATGAATGCCGGAGCAGGTCATTTGATAAAGGATACGAAAACGAAGAAGAAAAAAGCCGAAAGTCACGCTGGGCACGACCATGATCACGACCACAGCCATGAGCTTGAGGGCGGTTTGGTCAAACTGTTTACACCAGCGATCATCAGTTTAGTTTTATTATTGACTGCTTTGGCATTAGACCATTGGGTAAAACCGGACTGGTTTGCGGGATGGGTTCGTTTTATTTGGTATGTACTTGCTTATGTCCCGGTGGGTCTCCCCGTCTTGAAGGATGCCTATACAAGTATCTTGAGAGGCAACTTTTTCTCTGAATTTTTCTTGATGGGGATTGCGACGCTAGGGGCCTTTGCCATTGCAGAGTACCCAGAGGCGGTAGCTGTCATGCTTTTCTATGCTGTAGGAGAGAATTTTCAGACCCTTTCCGTTTCGCGTGCAAAAGCCAATATTAAAGCGCTTTTAGATCAACGTCCGGACGAAGCGACTATCCGTGTAGGGGCAGCGACGAAAGTAATAAAAGCGGAGGAGGTTACCATTGATGATGTCATCCTGCTTAAACCGGGTGAGAAATTAGCATTGGATGGCGTACTCATCAGTAGTTCAGCTTCTTTTAATACGGCTGCGTTGACTGGAGAAAGTAAGCCGGACACGAAGAAGGAAGGAGAGGCTGTATTGGCGGGCATGATCAATCTGAATACGGCGTCTGAGGTGCGTGTGACAGCGGCTTACGAAGATAGTAAACTGAGTAAAATCCTAAAGTTGGTCGAGGATGCGACTGCGCAGAAAGCGCCAACCGAACTTTTTATTTCTAAGTTTGCGAATATATATACACCGATCGTGGTGTTTCTGGCGATTGCGATCGCATTATTACCCGCTCTTTTTGTGCAGGATTATGAATTCCGTGATTGGTTGTACCGAGGTTTGATCTTTCTGGTGATCTCTTGTCCGTGTGCGCTGGTTATTTCTATTCCGCTAGGTTATTTTGGTGGTATTGGGGCGGCCAGTAAGAATGGTGTACTGGTGAAGGGAAGTAATTTCCTCGATGTGCTTGCGAGTGTTAAACATGTGGTCATGGATAAGACGGGTACTATGACCGAGGGTGTATTTGCCGTACAGGAGATCCATTTCAAAAATCATATGGACCAGGCAACGCTGATGCGGTACGTGGACGCGATAGAATCGTACAGTACGCACCCTGTGGCGACTGCAATTCATCAGTATGTAGGTGAAGAGGGCGAGAAAGTGGTTGTCTCTGGCGTGGAAGAAGTTGCGGGACGCGGTTTACGTGGCTTGGTGGCGAACAAGGAGCTCTTGGTCGGGAATTTTAAACTACTGGACAAGTTTGATATTTCTTATGATGTTGACCCTAATTCTATTGTTTACACGACTATTGCGGTGGCGTATGATGGTTTATTTCAAGGTTACTTAACCATTGCTGATAAAATTAAAGAAGACGCTGCACAGACGATTAAACGACTTCATGATTTGGGCGTCCAGACCACCATGTTGAGTGGGGATAAGAGCACGGTGGTAAAATATGTAGCGGATCAGCTGGAGATTGATAATGCTTATGGTGATCTTTTACCCGAGGATAAGGTAGCTTATTTTAAAGATATTAAAGTGGCTGATGGGGCTAAAGTTGCTTTCGTCGGCGATGGCGTAAACGATGCGCCTGTGGTGGCTTTAAGTGATGTGGGGATTGCGATGGGTGGTCTAGGAAGTGACGCCACGATAGAGACGGCCGATGTGGTGATTCAAGATGATAAGCCAAGTCGGATACCTGTAGCCATCAATATTGGTAAACGTACGAAACAGATTGTTTGGCAAAATATTACCATGGCATTCGTTGTAAAGGCGATTGTTTTGGTCTTGGGTGCCGGTGGTCTGGCAACCATGTGGGAGGCGGTTTTTGCGGATGTCGGGGTTGCACTATTAGCAATCTTAAATGCTGTACGTATTCAACGGATGAAATTCTAACGACAGACTTGTCATTAAAATCCCCCGAGGACAATCTGTCCTTGGGGGATTTTTTATATAGGAGATAGGTTACGTTTGTGGTTTCCTACATATACAATCGGTGATATGCCAAGGGGGTCTTTCCGGTATATAGTTTGAAGTCTTTGAGGAAATGGTTGGCATCGTAGTACCCGGTTGAAACAGCTACATTCATCAGGTTGGGCGTACCGGAGCTAGTCAATATGCGGTGGGCTTCTAGGAACCGGTGCATTTGGATGTATTCTTTTGGTAGAAGCCCTATGTTCTTTATAAAGAAGCGCTCGAGCCATTTATAATTTACGCCAGTATTTCTGATGAGGGTCGAGACCGTATCTGTTCCCTGTGCCCGTTGCATATACATTAATGTTGCTCGTAACTCATCCTGGCTTTGTGGCTCCTTTACGACGTGTCTGATATGGTTTTCGATAAAGATGGTTTTTTCTTTTATCGTGTTGCACGTGAAAAAGTCTTGTACCGCGAAACCATTCTTCTGTGCGAGGTGTTCAAAGGGGACGACTGCCTGGTGCCGAAAATATTGTGTATTGATCGTAAACAACTGGTAAAAGGCTTTGGGGTGAAAGCGTACAATAAAGAGTTGGTCGATATGGTTGTATTCGACATATGTGTTTTTAATGGCTCCCCCATTAACCCAGGCTCCTTGAATGTGCGTTGTGCTGTTTGCTGCAATTACAGATGCCGTATCTCGGTATTTTGGGAGAAATACAATCGCTGGGAAACCATCATTGAAAATGAGGTGTCGTTGTTGTACTGCTTCTTTTTTGAACACATAAAAGCCCTCGATGATGGAGGTCAGTTCTGGTGATGGACTGATTCGGTATCCTGTATCGTTAAATTCCGCTTGTTGTATTTTTTGCAGATAGTTAATGGGCATGACACAAAGGTACGACAATTGTCGACGAAAGGGATGTTTACCCGCTGTCTAATATTTACTATGTACCTCTTTTAAATAAGCTTAGCTTTGTTATATAGGAGGATAATGACATGA
Organism: Sphingobacterium psychroaquaticum; assembly: GCF_900177625.1. GTDB lineage: Bacteria > Bacteroidota > Bacteroidia > Sphingobacteriales > Sphingobacteriaceae > Sphingobacterium > Sphingobacterium psychroaquaticum. The sequence continues at coordinate 100,267 of NZ_FXAU01000002.1, read as the reverse complement.
TTATTAAAACAGAAGCGGAGCTGTTGGGCATGCGGCAGGTGAGTGAGGCTGTTGCGCATACATTAAGGCAGATGCGGGACTATACGGAGGTCGGTAGGTCAACGAAAGAAATCGATGATTATGGGAAGCAGTTGTTGCTGGCGTATGGTGCAAAGTCCGCACCGTTCGAAACGTATGGCTTTCCAGGCTTTACTTGTATCAGCGTTAATGGTGAGTTTGCGCATGGGATTCCTTCGGATCAGGTGAAGCTTAAGAATGGAGATATTATCAATATCGATGTATCAGCAGAGTTGAATGGCTTCTGGGCGGATAACGGGTGTTCGTTTATTGTGGGTGATGATACGCAAGGCCTACAACATTTGGTGGATACTTCCAGAAGTATATTGTTAGACGCTATTGGACAGATTCGAGGCGGGATGCTTATATGTGATCTCGGAGGGCGGATTGAAAAGGGAGCTAAGCAGGCGGGTTACACCGTTATCCGTGATTTAGGTGGGCATGGTGTAGGGCGTAGCTTGCATGAGGAGCCCGACGCTATTATGAACTATTACGACCGTGATGATCGGAAACGCCGCTTTCGCAAAGATTCCGTGGTGGCGATCGAGACGTTTATTTCTACGGTATCGACTTTGACGAAAACGTCAGCGGACGGATGGGGGTTCAGTGGTAATAAGGGCGGTTTTGTGGCGCAGCACGAGCATACCTTGTTGGTTACTGCCGGAGAGCCTATAATCTTGACCGTCGCGAATGGGATTTAGCAGTTTTGATTATTTGTCAGGGTTAGATATCGCTAACGATTTTAAGATGTGGTATTCTAGTGAAATGCTTTTTGTTGAGTGTTGCAATGGGGATTTTGTAGACAACGCAGGTTGCTGCAATAAAAATATCTCTAAATTCAATCATTTCATTACTGCGCCTTAGTTTGTGATAAATCTCAGCAGCTTTTAAAGCGATTTCTTTTGAGAATGAGAGTACAGGGAGATCCTCAGTCAAAAGTTTAAGATCATTTTGTTTCTCTTTAGTTGTGGCTCCCATGTAAAGCTCGTACAGAGAAACAGAAGAAATAAAAAGTTGCTGTGTATTTGAAATACGGTATAATGTAGAAGCTGTTTTATTGGAGATTCGAAGATGTTCTATGAATAGGCTCGTGTCAATTACCATTTTGGTATCTTTATACCAGTAATTGTTCCACTCACTTTTTTTAGAATCTCCAAATCTTGCTTAGACCAAGTGCTGATTTTCTTGAGTTTTTGTTTATACTTATTGCTGTTGAATTCATCTTCTTTAGAATAGGATATACCTTGATCATTTAAGAATTTTTTTATGAGTGTGCTTTTCTTCTTTGGTATGTTTAGTATTAACTTATCCATAATCATGAAGTTACGAATTATTTTCGTATATGCTGCTTACTGCCGGAGAGCCTATAATCTTGACCGTCGCGAATGGGGTTTAAGGAGATGGAATTTTAATTAAAAAGTGCTTCTCACAGCAGAAAAAGAGGCCTGCTGAAAAATAAATACGCTAAAAACCAGCAACTTTGTAAAAACATTACAAATATGTTTTGGAAAAACTGAAACAAGCCCTATATTTGCATCGTTATCAAAAGAAACAGCTTGCCCAGCTGGCGGAATTGGTAGACGCGTTGGTCTCAAACACCAATATCTTCGGATGTGCCGGTTCGACTCCGGCGCTGGGTACTAAAAGCCTCTTTACGAAAGTAAGAGGCTTTTTTTATTGTCCTTGCCTCAACAAGAGGACAACGTGCACATAGACTTATTATGGGATCCTTCGTAGTCCCTTTTGAATAAGAATATAATGATCTTTTAAGGGAAATTTGCTCCTGTTCCTCCATATTTCTTGGTCTGCTATCTGCCCCTGTAACAACGAAAGGAAAAAAAATAAATCGATTTTTCCGAGCTATGCTTTATTTTTGCATCGATGAATAAAATTATCCTGCACAAAGGAAAAGACAAAGCCGCCTGGCAACTGCACCCATGGGTGTTTTCGGGTGCAATCAAGCATATTCAAGGTTCGCCTACCAACGGTGAAGTTGTAGAAGTATTTAATATCGATAATGAATTTATTGCATATGGCGTTTACAGTGGACTGTCTCGCGTCGCGGTACGTTTGTTGGAATGGCATCCCGATAAGCATATTGATGAGAGTTGGTGGCGCGATCGCGTTCGTCGGGCTGTGGCACAGCGGAAACACCTATTGAATGAATCAAACGATACGTGTCGGCTTATCTTTGCTGAAGCCGATTTTATCCCCGGACTTATAGCTGATAAGTATGCCGATTTTATCTCTATCCAGGTACATGCTGCTGCTGTAGAGCGTGTCAAGGAATGGATTGTAGACGAATTGGCAACGCTCTTGAAACCACGTGGAATCTATGAACGCAGTGATCTGAAATCGCGTGAGCATGAAGGTCTGCAGGATACAAATGGTGTTGCCTACGGCGAAGTACCACCTGAGTTTGTGGATGTTATTGAGAACGGTATCCAATATCAGATCAATATTGTGGAAGGACAGAAGTCTGGCTTTTATTGCGATCAACGTGAGAATAGAGCCTTGACGGCACAGTATGTGAAAGGAAAGCGAGTATTGGACTGTTTTAGCTATTCCGGAGGTTTTACATTAAATGCTTTACGGGCAGGTGCTGCTTCTGTCGTTGCTGTGGATAGCTCGGCATTAGCGATTGAAACATTAAAAAGGAATGTTGAAGTTAATAGCTTTGATACCAACACATATAAGGCTGTTCAATCGGATGTAAATAAATATTTACGTCAGCTGGGAGAAGAAGGGGAGAAATTTGATGTTATCGTATTAGACCCGCCAAAATATGCGCCATCCCGATCCGCGCTTGATAAAGCTTCAAGAGCATATAAAGACTTAAATAGAAGAGGATTGATGCTCTTAGAGAGCGGTGGTCTGTTGGCTACATTCTCTTGCTCGGGCGCGATGGATATCGAAACCTTTAAACAAGTTATTGCTTGGGCAGCCTTGGATGCTGGCAAAGAAATTCAATATATACGTCAGTTCACGCAACCGGAAGACCATCCTGTTCGTGCTTCCTTTCCAGAAGGGGAGTACTTGAAAGGTTTGTTGGTCCGCGTAGTGTAGCGATTGCCTATTAAAAGGAACTGCCCCGTCAAGTGAGAAGTGACGGGGCAGTTTTTGTTTATCTATCTAGTCAAGATTGCCCCCCCTTCGTCCCTCAGGTTCGCAATGACGTCGAAATAAGGATTAATTAACTTCTTAACCCCTATTTAACAAGGTCGAGCCAAGCTTGAGCCATTAGGTTGGCGCCTGCCATGGTTGTATGCACGCCGTCCGTGGTCCAGATATCTCCAGCACCTCGTTTTCCGGCTTGATCGAATACCTGCTGATACGGTAGAAATACCGCATTAAATTCTTTTGCAACCTCTTTCGCCGCTTGTTGATAACCCAAGAAATCAGGATACCAATCGTCTGTTACATATTTTACATTTTTGACACCAAACGGTTCCGCTATAATCAGCCGTACATGAGGGAGCTTCGATAGCGTACCCTCTAAAAGCTGTTGGTATTGTCCCTTATATAATGCTGGTGTGTTTATTGCACCTTTGTCTTTTGTGCGCCAGAAGTCATTTACACCAATCATAATACTTAAGACGGTGGGTTGTAAGTCAATCGTGTCGCGTTGCCAACGTTCTTGTAAGTCTGGTACACGATTGCCGCTAATACCTCGGTTATAGACTTTGATGTTCTTATCAGCAAATTTATTGAGCAGCGTTCCTGCAGCAATCATGGCGTAGCCACTTCCAAAGCCATTTGCCGTATTTGGATTTAATTGTTCACGGTTACGGCCTGCATCGGTAATAGAGTCCCCCTGAAATAGAATAATATCATCTTTCTGGATACTGATCTTAGGTGCCAGTGCATTCGTGTCGGATGCCCGTACCAAGCCAGGGGCCAATGCGGCACCACCGAGGGTGAGGAGTCCTTTGGTTATAAAATTTCTTCTAGTTTCCATGGTTTAAGTAGGTTTATGAAGAAATAAAAGTAACCTTTTTAACAGAACTTTTCAATCGCTTCATTGATTATTTTACAAGCGTCTTGAATTTCGGCGATCGATATCGTTAGAGGCGGTGCGACGCGGAGTGCTGTTTCACAATGTAAGTACCAGTCGATCATCAGCCCTTGTTCGGCGCAGTATGAACTTACGGCATATACTTGATCAAATGTTTCCAACTGTAGGCACATCATCAAGCCGAGACCACGAATTTCCTTAATCTTTGGGGTCTGCAGCAGAGATCGGAAAAGATCAGCTTTCTCTTGTACCGTTTCTAGGAGCTTCTCTTCTTGAATTACCTGTAAGGAAGCTTGTGCTGCAGCGCAGCTGACAGGATGTCCTCCAAATGTTGTGATATGGCCCAGCATTGGATTATCCTTAATGACATCCATAATCTCCTTGCGTGCGACAAAGGCACCCAATGGCATACCACCACCAATACCTTTAGCTAACATCAGGATATCGGGTACGATTCCAAAATGCTCGAATGCAAACATCTTTCCTGTGCGCCCGAAGCCCGTTTGGATTTCGTCAAATATTAAGAGCGTGCCCGTTTCATCACAACGCGCGCGTAACGCTTGCATATAAGACGCGCTAGGAACGCGGACACCAGCCTCACCTTGTATCGCTTCGACGATTACGGCTGCTGTATCGGTGGTAATTGAAGCTAATGCAGCTTCATCATTGAAGTCGATGAAATCTATTTCCGGCAGGAGCGGGGCATACGCTTCGTGATAAGCCTTGTTGCCAATAAGGCTTAAGGCACCTTGCGTACTGCCGTGGTAGGCATGGTTTGCGGCGATAATCTGTCGGCGTCCCGTGAACTTTTTAGCAATCTTCATGGATCCTTCCACCGCCTCTGCGCCACTGTTCGTTAAATAAACCGATTGAAAGTTATCTGGTAGGGTTGCCAAAAGGTTGGTAGCAAACTGAACCTGTGGTGCTTGAACAAATTCACCATACACAGTTACATGTAGATAGCGTTCTAGTTGTTCCTGAATCGCGGCTATTACTTTAGGATGGCGATGGCCAATGTTGCTTACATTAAAACCAGATACCAAGTCCATATATTTCTCGCCTTTCGGGCCATATAGGTAAACGCCCTCGGCTTTAACAATTTCAAACAATCGCGGTGAATTGGATGTTTGTGCTGTATTCTGTAAGAATAATTCTCTATTGCTTATCATGATCGTACTGGAAAGGTACAAAGTTACGTATAGAAAAATAAAAAGGGGTTGAAAACAACCCCTGTAATTACTTTTGTATTCTCTTGATGAGAATTTCAGTGAAATTTTGTTCTATCTCGAAGAATTGCGAAGCTCGGGACTGACCGATTACATCGGCGAAGCGTTTTCGATATTGTTTCTTGAGGTCTACTTCTTGCGAATCATATGAAATAACGTCTCTTCGTCCTGCAGCTAATGAGTTCACTCCCCTCGGGGCAGCGGCTCCCTCTCTTCTTGCCGATTTAATTTCCCACATCTCTTTATTATACTGATTGTAGATCGGAAAGAATTTTTGCGCCTCTGCTTGGCTTAGGTTCATTTCTTTCGTGATGTAAGCTATTTTCTCGTTTTCAATAGCGGCAAATCTCTTTGAATTCGGTGACTGTGCATGCACCGCTTGTAAAGAAAGGAAACCTGCACAAATTATTGTCAATAAATACTTAATACTCCACATTACAACATGTATTTTAAATAGTCTTCTATATCATCCTTATCTACATTTTTGCCAATTTCTTCTTCATCTTTTGGTTGATAGATAGATTTCATAACATACATAAGGTCATTACTGTCCATTGAATATGCGAGATAGTTCAATATCTCCGCATCGGATACTTGCTGTAAAGGCGCTTGTGCAGCTACTGTCTGCGGATCTTCCGTAACAATGGCTTGGTACGAGGTTACACCGAGTACCGTTGCGACACAGGCTGCCGCAGCATATTGAACCCATTTCTGAAAATTCAAACGACGCACAGGTGTTGTTACCTGTGGTGCACTGGTTTTGGCCTTTATTTCTTTTGTTAAGTTTTCAAGATAACCGTTCGGCATCGAAAACCCTGTTTCTTGGACACGATCCCGTAAAGCAGCTTCTCGTACCTGGCCATGGATGTTGTTTTCAAGCTCGTCAAAATACCCTGTAGGAACGGTAAAGGACTCCGCAGGAAGTAAGTTGTCGAATTTGACTTGTACACGTATGCTGGCAGAAAGGGTGTCGAAATAATCTTCAGGGACACTAAAGCCATCCGATGTGTGAGACCCAATTTGTTTGTCAAGCTTTACTGTGGACAGGATTTGTTGCTCTAGGTTTTGAAAGTAGTTTTCGGGAACCGTGAAAGAAGAAGCTGCCCCATCGCGCAGTTTCTCTAGTTGTACTTGACTATTGATCTTTTGGGATAAATCAGCGAAGTATTCTAGAGGAACAGCGAAAGGATTCACACGCATTACATCAGGAAGATTTAGATCTTCCATGTCATCATGATATGTGTTGTTCTCTTTCATAGTATCTTATATAGATGCCCGAAACCCGTAAAGGTTTAATCGTGTGTAACAAAAAAGTTCTCTATTTTTTTGACAGCAAGATGATAAGATGCTTTCAAAGCTCCGACACTGGTCCCTAGAATATCTGAAATCTCTTCGTACTTCAGATCTTCAAAATATTTCATATTGAAGACCAATCGTTGTTTTTCAGGTAAGGTTAGTAGTGCTTGTTGCAGTTTCATTTGCGCTGCATCGCCGTTAAAATAGCTGCCTTCCGTTAGGGTGTCAGCAAGATAAGCAGAACTGTCGTCATCCAACGACACGTTCTGCTTTTGTTTTTTCTTGTTCAGAAAGGTGATACACTCGTTGGTCGCAATACGATATAACCACGTGTATAGTTGTGAATCTTCCCGGAATTTCCCGAGGTTTCTCCACACCTTGATAAACACATCCTGAACGACATCGTCGGCGTCGTCATGGTCAATAACCATGCGACGGACGTGCCAGTATATTTTTTGTTGATATTTTTTTAGTAAATAGCCGAATGCCTCTTCGCGTGTTTGCTCATCAGCAAATTTTGATATGATTAAGGCGTCTTCCATTTGCGCAAAAAAAATTATTTTCTAGTGATTACTTTGCGAGCAGCAGCTACGATAGATGTTGCATTTAAGCCGTATTTCTCCATCAATTGTGCTGGTGTACCTGACTCACCGAAGCTGTCATTAACCGCAACAAACTCTTGTGGAGCTGGAAGTTTAGTCGCTAACAATTGTGCTACGCTATCACCCAATCCGCCTAAACGGTTATGCTCTTCTGCCGTTACTACACATCCCGTTTTTGTCACTGATTTTAAAACAGCTTCTTCGTCCAAAGGTTTGATGGTATGGATATTTATTACTTCGGCATTGATACCTAGTTTTTCCAGCTCTTCACCCGCTTGGATCGCTTCCCATACTAAATGACCTGTTGCAATGATGGTTACATCTGTACCTTCATTTAACATGACTGCTTTACCGATTTCAAACTTCTGATCGGCAGGCGTGAAGTTAGGAACAACCGGACGGCCAAAGCGTAGGTACGCTGGACCTTCGTGGTTTGCCAAAGCAATAGTTGCTGCTTTGGTTTGGTTGAAATCACAAGGGTTGATTACCGTCATGCCTGGAAGCATTTTCATCAAACCGATATCTTCTAAGATTTGGTGTGTCGCACCGTCTTCACCTAACGTTAAGCCAGCATGCGAAGCACAGATCTTTACGTTCTTATCTGAATAAGCGATAGACTGACGGATCTGATCGTAAACACGACCTGTTGAGAAGTTCGCAAATGTTCCAGTGAAAGGAATTTTACCACCAATGGTAAGACCAGCAGCAATACCCATCATGTTGGCTTCAGCAATACCAATTTGGAAAAAACGCTCCGGAAAAGCATTGATAAAGTCGTTCATCTTTAACGAACCAATTAAGTCCGCACATAAAGCGACAACATTTTCGTTTTGTTTTCCGGCTTCCAATAAACCCGCACCGAAACCTGAGCGTGTATCTTTTGACTCCGTATATGTATACTTTTTCATTTTCTTAATCTAAAATCTATTTTAATAATCGCCCAACGTTCTTGGTAACTGGTTCAATGCTGTCTCTAATTGTTCATCATTTGGTGCAACACCGTGCCATTTATGTGAACCCATCATGAAGTCTACACCATTACCCATCTCCGTATGTAGTAAGATGATAATAGGTTTGCCTTTACCGGTTAGGGATTTCGCTGTGTCAATTCCTTCCACGACAGAAGCCATGTCATTTCCTTTCAGGACATCCAATACTTCCCAGCCAAAAGCTTCCCATTTAGCGCGTAAGTCGCCCAATGATAAAACTTGGTCGGTGGAACCATCGATCTGCGCTCTGTTGTAGTCTACAGCGGCAATAATATTATCCATTTTATTATGAGGTGCATACATTGCTGCTTCCCATACCTGTCCTTCTTGCAACTCGCCATCGCCCATTAAAACATAAACCAAGCTGTTGTCGTTGTTTAGTTTTTTTGCTTGAGCAGCACCAAGCGCTACCGAAAGGCCTTGGCCTAAAGAACCTGAAGCGACACGGATTCCCGGAAGGTGTTCGTGTGTTGTCGGGTGACCTTGAAGACGAGAGTTGATCTTTCTGAATGTCGCAAGCTCGCTCACCGGAAAGTAACCCGCTCTAGCTAAAGTACTGTAGAAAACAGGTGAAATGTGACCATTAGAAAGGAAGAATAAATCTTCGCCGATACCATCCATGTTGAAAGAAGGATCGTGCTTCATCGCATGAAAATACAAGGCTACGAAATAATCCGTACAACCTAATGAACCACCAGGGTGACCAGATTGGCAAGCGTGTACCATACGTACGATATCACGTCTTACTTGTGATGCAATCTGTTCAAGTTTGTTTATATCTGCACTCATTTTAAATATAATGTTTCTATTATTTTGGAGGTAAAGTTAATGATTTTTAACAGAGTAGGGGGGATAAAATTGAATAAAAAAGAGCCGCAACATTTTCGTTGCGGCTCTCTGATATTTTGTATGTTTTTGGGTTTCCTTACATGGCTTCAGCAACAACCTCTTCTACCTCAGGTACCATACGTTTTAGCAAGCCTTCAATGCCTGCTTTAAGGGTGATGGTAGAAGACGGGCATCCACTGCATGAACCGCGTAGCTCTACCGTTACAATACCGTTTTCAAAAGATTTGTATGCAATAGCACCGCCATCTTGCTCTACTGCTGGACGTACGTAATCATGTAATACCTGTTGTATTTTGATTTCTGTTTCCGTTCCTTCGAATGCAACATCCTCGTCGTGCTCTACTGGTTTAACCGCTAATTCAGATTCTACGGCACCTTTAACGAAATCTTTTAAGAGCGGTTCAATGTCGGACCAATCCGTTTCATCGGTCTTGGTAACCGTAACGAAGTTGCTCGCAAAGAAGACCCCATTCACAAAATTGAACTTGAAAAGCTCTCTTGCGAATTCAGATTCTTGTGCTTTTTCCTTGGTTGGGTAATCCAAACTGCCGTTTATCAACAATTTGTTAACAAGGAACTTCATGGTTGAAGGGTTCGGTGTTGTTTCTGTATATACGTTAATAGTTGCCATATTTTGCTGTAATATCTGTTGTTAATATACAAAGAGAACGTTGAGCATTCGACTTAATTGTCTCTTTTTGTTTGCTGTACGGTCTACTTCTAGACGACAAATATACACGAAAAGTGTACTATTGCTCGTCATCTATTCGTCAAAGCTTACGCGTTTACACCGGTGTAGTTGCTCGGCGATATTTGTTTGATCTCTGCTTTGATTTCATCCGAAACATTTAACCCGTCTACAAAGACAGCGATAGTTTCTTGCGTTACGGTCGTGTTTGTTCTTGTTAAGTCTTTTAATGCTTCGTATGGCTTAGGGTATCCTTCACGGCGCAAGATCGTTTGGATAGCTTCGGCTACTACGGCCCAGTTATTTTCTAAATCTTTTTGTAAAGCAGATTCGTTTAAGATCAACTTGCGCAAGCCACGTAGAGTCGATTTTATAGCGATCAATGTATGCGCAAATGGGACACCAATATTACGTAATACGGTAGAGTCCGTTAAGTCGCGCTGTAATCTCGAGATTGGTAATTTCGCTGCCAAGTGTTCAAAGATTGCGTTAGCTATTCCCAGGTTTCCTTCTGCATTTTCAAAGTCAATCGGGTTTACCTTGTGTGGCATGGCCGAAGAACCAATCTGTCCAGCGGTGATCTTTTGTTTGAAATAATCCATGGAAATATATGTCCAGATATCACGGCATAAATCGATCAGGATATTGTTAATACGTTTGAAGGCGTCGCAGCTCGCCGCAAAATTATCGTAGTGTTCGATTTGCGTTGTGGTTTGTGAGCGAGATAAGCCCAAGGATTCATTCACAAATTTATTTCCGAATGCAACCCAGTCGTTTTTAGGGTAAGCCACGTAATGTGCATTGAAGTTCCCAGTAGCTCCTCCAAATTTGGCTGAATAGGGTACTTGTTGCAATGCGTTTAATTGTTTTTCGATACGTTCAATAAAAACGTAGATTTCTTTTCCTAAGCGCGTTGGTGAAGCAGGCTGTCCGTGTGTACGAGCCAGCATTGGAATCTCCGTCCAAGCTGTGGACAAGGATTTTAATTCATTCAGCAATTCCTCGATACTTGGTAGGTACGATTGGTTGATCGCTTCTTTCCAGGAGTAGGGGATTGCCGTATTGTTTATATCCTGCGATGTTAATCCGAAGTGGATAAACTCTAAAGAGTCGTGCAGGCCTAATTTTTCGAATTCATTTTTTAAGAAGTACTCAACAGCCTTTACATCATGGTTGGTTACCTTTTCTGTATCTTTTATCCATTGTGCATCTTCCAAAGAGAAGTTTTTGTAGATATTACGTAGTTTCTCATTTAATGAGCCATCAAAGTGTGCTAACTGTGGTATGCCCGATTCGCTCAGTGCAATGAAGTATTCTACTTCGACTAATACACGGTACTTTATTAAAGCGAATTCGGAGAAGAAATTGGACAATTCGTTTGTTGCATTGTGATATCTTCCGTCGATAGGGGTTACTGCAGTCAGTGCTGATAAGTTCATGATGATGAATAATTTTTATTGATAGTGCAAAAGTAAGAAAATCTAGAGGATAAACGTATATAAAACACGAAAGCCCGTACCGCAAGGTACAGGCTTTCGCAAAATCGTTAAATAATATTCGGATTACTGAACGTTTTTAGCAACTGAATCAACAGCAGCTTTAGCTGAATCAGCTACAGCACCTACTGTAGAATCTGCAACAGCAGCAACTGAATCAACAGCACCTTCAACTGCAGTAGCAACTGAATCAGCAGCAGCTTCAGTTTTAGTTTCTGCGCCACCACATGAAGCGAAAGCGATAGTTAAAGCTAATCCTAAAAATCCGAATTTGAATAAATTTTTCATCTTTTTAATTTTCTATTTTAATTGAAACAAATTTGTTTATTATCCTTTTATACCGGTAACCTCGAAAGGTAACCCAACTTTTAAAGAAAAAAATAAATAAACTAAAATATCCTGATTTTCACGCATTTAGTTTCTTTAATTCCTTAAAGCCGGCGCAAATATAATACTGTTTTGTCGAATTGCAACATTTTTGTGAAAAAATATTTTCAAAACAAAAAACTTTTGGGATTCTACCGTATAAATAGCCGTTAAGGATGCATTAGCGCGGCTTCAGGTCCCAGATATTGCAAAAAAAAGACCCGATTTTTTGTCGGGTCTTTCTATAAGGTTACTTGTTTTTATTTTGTTGATTGGCCTGTTGTTGGCGCATCATGTCTTCCATCTTTTGTTGGAAGGAAGATTTCTTTTTCGTCGTCTCTTTTGGATTCTTTTTGTTGTTCTCAATCTTAGCCAAGATTTTGTCATCATCTACAAATTGACGAATAATAACCTGAGTTAAGAATGTTAATACCGCTGCCAAGAAGTAGTAGTAGTTCAGACCAGCAGGGAAGCTGTTCAACACAAAGAAGAATACAAGCGGCATGATGTAACCGATATATTTCATCTGGTTGTTGGCAGCGCCTGAAGTAGCGTTATTGTACCAGGTCGTAAGCAACGTTGTTAGGGTCATCAGCACGCACATCAATGAGATATGGCTGATACCGAAAATAGGAGCGAAGGTAATCGGCGTATCGTAGGTCGATAGATCTTTTACCCATAGGAAGCTTTCTCCGCGCAACTCGAATAAATTCGGGAAGAAGAAGAAGAAGGCTAATGTGAATGGCATTTGCAATAACAATGGTAAACATCCTCCGAGTGGGTTTACACCCGCTTGTTTGTAGAGTTTCATTGTTTCTTGTTGCAATAGCATCGGGTTATCTTCACCTACCTTTTCCTTGATTTCATCAATTTGCGGCTTTAAAACACGCATTTTTGCCATCGACTGGTACGATTTGAACGTAAGTGGGAACAAAATACCTTTCAGGAAGATGGTTAAAATCAAGATAATGATACCATAGCTTAAGCTAAAGCCATCTAAGAAGTCGAAGATAGGTACCGTAATAAATTTGTTGATCCATCCCATTGGTCCCCAACCCATATTAATGATTTTTTGGAAATCATCGCCTTGCGCTTTTAAGACCTTGTATTTGTTTGGACCGAAGAAAAAGCTAAAGTTATAGTTGTTGTCCTTTTGAGAAGAGAACTCTACATCTGCGGTAGCTGTATAGTGTTTTACTACATGATCCTGCGTGCCAAAGTTAACCGCTAGTTTTGCATTACTTAATGGCTGCTTGCTAGATAGTACTGTAGAGAAGAAATGTTGCTTAAAGGCAACCCAATTAAGTTTCTCGTCCAGTTCTTCTTTGTCGTCTCCTGTTTCAGAAAGGTGATCGACACTACCTGCTGCATTTTTGAAAAAGATAGTAGATTTTTCACGCTCTGATTTCGCATTGAATTCTTTTTGTAGCAACGTCGTTTCCCAGTTTAATACGAGGGAGCTTGTCTTTACGTCCATTAGGTTTTGGATACCGACAGTCTTTACGTCAAGACCGAGGTTGTAATCTTTACCTTTAATGGAGTAGGTATATTCGATGTACTGATTTTCGCTATAGCTCAGACGGAACCCCACGGCTTTTGTATCTTCGTCTTGTACCGATACATTGCCCGAAAGTGGTGTGAAGTTTAGGTCATTTGTGTTTACGTTTTCACCATTTGCTTTGAATGCAAAACCAAATTTATTGTTTTCACCTTCAAAAATCATTAATGGCGTACCATCGTAATTTGTTTCGTTTTTCAGTTCGACCGACTTTACACGTCCACCTTTAGAACTGATCTTTGCAATGATAAACTCGTTTTCTAAGGTTACAATTTGCTCTTGTCCTAAACGTGCATTGCCGAATGGTTTACTTAACAAAGCTGCTGAATCGATTACGGCAGTTGTGTTTGATTTTAGTGAGTCCGACAATGGTTCTACGCCAGTGCGAACATTCTTTAATGAATCTTGTAACTTCTGTTCTTGTTTTAACTCTTGCTCCGAAGGTTTCATTAGATAAAATGAACCGGCAAGAATCCCGAAGATCAGCACTAATCCAATAAGGGTATTTCTATCCATTTTTTATTTTTTAGTTTTCTTGTACTCCACTTTTTACTACTTATGTTTTTTGTTTGCCAAAGAAGCGGCTACAAAGCTAACAAAAAGTGGGTGAGGATTTGCAACGGTTGACTTTAATTCTGGGTGAAATTGACCCGCAACAAAGAAAGGGTGGTTTTTTAGTTCTACAATTTCCACCAATCCTGTTTTTGGATTAATTCCAGAGGCAATCATACCTGCTTCTTCGTATTGTTTTAAATAGGCATTATTAAATTCGTAGCGGTGTCTGTGTCTTTCCGATATTTTTGATTTACCGTAGATACCGAACGCTTTGCTTCCTTTTTTAATATCACAGTCATAAGCTCCTAGACGCATTGTTCCACCCATATTGGTGATATTCTTTTGTTCCTCCATCAAGTTAATGACTGGATGTGGTGTGTTTTCGTCCATCTCAAAGCTGTTTGCTCCTTGTAGTCCTAAGACATTGCGGCCAAACTCAATAACAGCACATTGCATACCCAAACAGATACCGAAGAAAGGAATTTGATTTTCACGTACAAATTTAATGGCAGCCAATTTTCCTTCTAATCCGCGTTCGCCAAAACCAGGAGCTACCAACACCCCATCGAGATCTTTTAATTTTTCAGTGACATTTTCTGCTGTTACGCTTTCTGCTGCGATATATTTCACTTTAACACGCGTCTCATTTACTGATCCCGCGTGAATAAATGCTTCTACGATAGATTTATAGGCATCCGGAAGCTCCACATATTTACCCACTAGACCAATATTAACTTCACCGGTTGGGTTTTTAAGTTTACCAAGGAAAACTTTCCAGCTTTCTAGATCGGGCTCTTGTTTAGTAGAGAGTTTTAGTTTCGCCAATGCTGTTTTATCCAACTGCTCTTTCAGCATATTCAATGGCACATCGTAAATGGTTGGCGCATCAATAGATTCTACAACCGCATTGATATTTACATTACAGAACTGCGCAAGTTTCTTGCGAATCTCTTGCGTTAACTTATGTTCGGTACGACAAACCAAAATATCCGGTTGAATACCATATTCCAATAATGTTTTTACGGAGTGTTGTGTCGGTTTGGTTTTAAGCTCACCTGCAGCAGCTAGGTAAGGCACCAATGTTAAGTGGATAACCAAGGAATCACTGTTTCCTAGTTCCCAACGAAGCTGACGTACCGCCTCTATAAAAGGAAGTGATTCAATATCGCCCACTGTACCACCTAGTTCGGTAATAACAATATCGTACTCGCCCGTTTGTCCGAGCAATTGCATGCGACGTTTAATTTCGTCTGTGATATGTGGAACGACTTGAACGGTCTTACCTAAATAAGCCCCTGCACGTTCTTGTTGGATAACATGTTGATAGATTCTACCTGTTGTTACGTTGTTGGCTTGCGAAGTAGGAACATTTAAGAAACGCTCATAGTGACCTAGATCCAAATCTGTTTCTGCACCGTCTTCTGTAACATAGCATTCCCCATGTTCATACGGGTTCAGTGTCCCTGGATCGATATTGATGTAAGGGTCAAATTTTTGGATGGTAACTTTAAAACCGCGAGCTTGTAGGAGTTTGGCAAGAGATGCTGCAATAATGCCCTTTCCTAACGACGAGGTTACGCCGCCCGTAACAAAGATATATTTACTCATAGCAATAATGGGATTTCAGTAATAAATGCACCTAAAAGAAGGCCGTTTATCTACTTCATGTACGGGATACAAAGGTAATGTTTTTTCGGGATTAATCGAAATTAAAACGAAATGTTGCACTACTATGAAACGTCGAGGTGGACAAGGGGGATTTTAGTAGGATAAGTAGGGCGGCCGGGCTTTTTTTTGTCGACCGCCTTCATGTTTTTTATGTCGAATATGTTTAGCGTATCGAGCGTAACAGCTCGATGGTCGGTTGATCGAAATCGCTTTCGCCGAAAAGGGAGATCCCTGCTGCTCCATTATCTTTTGCGAGCACGATACCCTGTTTTAGCTCGGCTAGGTTTTTGAAGTCTGGTAAATACAAGCCGGCATATAGCGGGAACTTGCCATGTAGCGCTTGTACACCTTCGGATACAGCTGTTCCGATCCATTGTACCGGTTCTTTATAGAAGCCATGGTATATCATCGGGAACACACCCGATAGGTTCCAGTTGGCCCAATCTTGGCGCACAATACGGCGTGCCAAATCTGGCGTTGGAAAGACGGCGGCAGTAACGGGTTTTTTATAATCTTTGGCGGCCTCACAAATTCTGTTGACCACTTTTGTAATCTGGCGGTATCGGAAAGAACGCCAAGAGAGACTTTGTTCAGGACGTTCAACGGTGTCTATATCGATGCCGGTTTCTTTTAAAAAGGGAGCTTTGCTGAATGGACTGTAACAAAAGTCGTAATCGGCGAGTTCGGTGGATTGATCTAAGTTGTAGTTTTGCCATAGGTTGATAGGAAGTACGACGTCCGGATAGCGGATATAATCGAGATGTAGACCGTCTACATCCTCCTTTTGCAGTTGTTCTCGCGCTTTGTCTTCCAAATATTTTGGCACATCGGGGTGCGATGGACAAAGGAATCGGTAGTATCCTACATAAGGGGGATTGGTGGCACATGATTTTCCTGAGCGGCTGACAGCATAATATTCGGGGTGTTTTTCCAATAGTTCTTTTTCACCTCGGTTCATAGTCCACATCCATCGGTGGGTTTCTAAACCGTACTCCTTCGCCAGTTGAAAATGACGTTTCTGGTAATCTTCAAAAAAGATTCCACGAACACCTGCGTCACGGTAACTCTTGTATCTGTTTTTTAAGACTGCATCGGTCTCATTTTCTTTGGGTCTGGCCCATAACCAAAAATCAAAAAGTAACGGTGCTTCAGCATTCGACGGAAGCGCGGTGGCTACACGCGGGGATAGCTGCATGGCTGCTAGTCCCATCCCGGCAGCCTTGATAAAGTTTCTTCTACTGTTCATAATGTATTGTATAATTACCATTACTATCTATAGTAGCAGTGATATGGTGGTTTGTGTCCTTGATTTGCACTCTATAAAAGGATTTAGCATCGTCTACAAAAAAAAGGTGCTGTAAGCTGTCGTTCCTCAACGAAGCTTTGGGGAAGTTCTTTTGCAATGTTTCTAGGTTGTGCGCAAATGCCTTTTTTTCTTTTTTGAATAACTGTTGTAAATAAAAAATGTTCCAAGCCTCCTGTTCCACGTGGTAAGAGCGTGGGTACGATACTTCGGTTGTCTGTTTATCGACAAAGTGGAGGTAGCCCCAGCGTTCCGGATAGTGCATATTTACAATACCAATAGGTGACCATACCCAATTGTCTTCGGGTATTGTTTTACCGTCTTTCTTTTTGCGTGTGTAGGTGCCGTTTTTTATCTCATGCTGCCACTGTACACGTGAGAAATTGATGCGCCAGAAGTCGTTAATGGCAGGTGTGGATCGTTTACCATATGTCTGTAATGCTCGAAAAGGGATAGCCATTTCTACAGCCCAGTATTTATCTTGATCTTGTGGTTTGTTCAAGCTCCCTTCTACATGGACGGCACTTTGCAGTTGATTGACATTCCAGTGCATAATTGCTTCGCCGCCCAATCGATATGGCTTTGGCATCATCAAATCCATAATGGTATTGAGCGCATTTACTTCGATCTCGTAATAAAAGGGATGTCTTTCGTAGGGCTTAAGAAAAATCTCAAAATCGTTGTTGTGATAGATGATGTCATCCTGTTTGGTGAGATCGCCCCATACGTGAGGTTCTTCGAGGAGCGCGTATACATATAGGTTGTCCTCGTCCCAGAGCATCTTGACTTTTGTTTGATAAGCAGGGTGTTGTTTGCTGTGCCCTTCGATGTCTATAAATTCATCACTCCAGGCAGCATGTTCCCAAGCGTCTTCCGTTGCTTTTCCATCAATGTGTATGGGGGCTGTGGTTTTCGGGACAGCGTAATTTTTTATCGGACTCTGCATGCGCTGATATTCCTGTAGATTGGATTGCGCTGCAACAGGTGTGGCGATAGTAAAAAGGCTGAGTACTAGTGTTGTTCTTTTCATTGTTACAGCTTGAAAATAAGGATTAATGCCGGATAAATCCTATTGTAACATAAATGTTGTGAACAAGTTGGGGCGGGCGGAAATAAAAAAAAGACCTCGAAGGTCTTTTTTTTATTTTTTTGAAGTAATCTAAGGTAATTAGATGCGTTTCGATTTGATACGAGCTGCTTTACCAGTAAGACCGCGCAAGTAGAATAACTTCGCACGACGTACTTTACCTACGCTGTTAACCTCGATTTTGTCAATGTTAGGTGAATTTACAGGGAAAATACGTTCAACACCGATACCGTTAGAAATTTTACGAACGGTAAAAGTAGCGTTAACACCTTCGCTGTTTAATTGAATAACAACACCTTGGTACACCTGAACACGCTCTTTATTTCCTTCGCGAATTTTATAATGAACGCTGATGGTATCTCCAGCTTTGAAAGCGGGAACTTCATTTTTTACTACCGCTTGTTCTTCTACAAATTTTACTAAATCCATGATTTTGAGTAATTATTAAACGATTTATATCCTGTAAAAATCGGATTGCAATATTACGTTTTTTTTCTTTAAAATACAAAACTACTATTGAAAAAAAGTGAACTAGTTTTCTATAGTGCGTGCAAAGGTAGTAAAAATAATCGATGGTTCATTTAATTTTTTTACTTGTTTTCATTTTCTCTATTTTTGATGTGTTGATTAAACATTAAAGCTATGCGGTCTGTTTATTTTTATATGTTGACTTTATTACTTGCTTCGCTAGGAATCAGTGGGGCAAGCGTTTTCGGTCAAACGGTGATTCCATTTACGCTGTCGGATCATAATAATATGCTAGTCAAAGCTGTCGTAAATGATACAGATAGTTTGCATTTGATGTTTCAGGTGGCGATGAAGGATGCCTCTCTCTCGCCACAACGCACCCGTCCGGCTAAAACATTGTCTTTTCATCAGGGAGTAAGTGCGGGGAATACCGTGCAAATAGCGGGATTGAAAAAGAATGATATTACCTTTTTTGATAACGAGCTCTCCGGGCCGGGGTCGGATGGTAAAATCGGTACCGGGCTATTTGCTGGAAAGGTTTTTATGATCGATTATGACAACAGTCAATTTGTGGTGTACGATCAGTTGCCCGTATTGGAGGGCTATCAATCAATTCCTGTACATATTCGGGGAGAAGCGTTGTTTGTTGATGTGACCAGTTTTATTGGAGATTCTTCGTTGCAGCATTCTTTTTTCCTTCAGTCGGGTTATTCGGGTGGATTGCTCTACGATGATACTTTTTCGGCGGAGCAGCACCTTGACAATAAATTATTGGTGAAGTCAGAGAAAACATTGAAAAACTCAGCCGGCGCGAGCGTTACCACGAAGCAAGCGTCTTTGGGGCAGATGAAAATAGGAGAGACGTCGCTCCAGAATATGTCCGTTGGTTTTTTTGTTGGGAATCTTAAAACGCAGCCTTTTAGTTTTTTTGGGGCTGACTTGTTGAAGCGCTTTAACTGGATTTTCGATGCGGATCGGAAAACAGCCTATATCCGTCCCAGCAAATATATCGATGCTGCGCCATTTGAGCTGAAGTAGTAGCTGTACAGGTCATATTTATTAGGAATTAATAGGGAGTAATCATATTGGAAAATAGCATCAATGAGTGGACGGTTTGTCCGGCCTGTAAGGGCGAAGGGAAAAGAAGGCGGAGGCTCCCCAATAAAGTACGCCTCCAGTATCAGGCGACATTAGATGCGTTTGAAAAAAAGGGGGCTGTGGGGAATCCTCCGGTGCGCCCGAAAGGGCATCTTTTTGTATGCCCAAGCTGTGATGGCTCGGGCTTGGCTTTGGTTTCTGCTGTGGATGATCCTTTGTTAGGCAATGAAAACTATCCGCATGTTGCTATTATTGGTGGAGGCATCGGAGGGATGGCTTTGGCTGTCGCATGTTTACAACGGGGCATTCCTTTTACTCTGTATGAGCGCGATGCGGATTTTAATATGCGATCGCAAGGTTATGGATTGACGTTACAACAGGCTAGCAAAGCCATAAAAGGCTTGGGGATTTTTGATTTGGAAGGTGGCGTAAATTCTACACGCCATCTGGTGCATACCGTAGAAGGAGAAGTATTGGGAGAGTGGGGGATGCGGAAATGGGTGCCGTTAAAAGATAATGATTACACTAAACGTTCTAATATACATATTGCACGCCAGTCTTTACGTCAGGCTATAATGGGTCAACTTGAGGGCGATGATCGGGTGCAGTGGGGCCATCAGTTATTGGATTTTGAGGAGAGACAAGGCGGCGGTGTTTTGTTGACTTTTAACGTTTCTGGAGAAATAAAACAGACGAAAGCAGACCTCGTGGTGGGAGCTGATGGGATCCGAAGTGTGGTGCGCAAGAAGTTGATCGGGGATGGGGTGACTCCTTTGCGTTACCTGGATTGTATGGTGATATTGGGAATTTGTCCGTTGCAAGAGCTTACAGATCTAGGGAGTCCATTGCTGGATTCAGCAACAGTATTTCAGACGGCGAATGGTAAGGAGCGTATTTATGTTATGCCGTATACGCACGATTCGGTGATGTGGCAACTGAGTTTTCCCATAACCGAGGAAGCAGCTTTGGCATTAAGTGCGCAAGGGCCAAGGGCTTTGAAGGAGGAAGCGTGTCGTATAACACAGTGGCATGATCCTATTCCACAGATCGTGGGAAGAACTGCAGAAACATTGATTTCGGGTTACCCTGTTTATGATCGTGCCTTGCTGGGTGCGGAATTATTAAAGGATGCGGGAAATGTAACATTGATTGGAGATGCGGCACATCCGATGAGCCCTTTCAAAGGGCAGGGGGCAAATCAAGCGTTGCTGGATGCGTTGGCACTGGCGCGGGGGATTGCGCGTGGATGTCGCTCTCCGCATTGGCGAGAGCAGGGGTTGCGGGATGCGGTGTTGACAGAGTTTGAGTCGGAGATGTTGGAACGTAGTTCGGTGAAGGTGAAAGACTCGGCTGCTGCTGCGCAGTTTCTCCATTCGGAGACGGTATTGCATGTGGGGGATGAGCCTCGAGGACGGTGTTTGAAGAAAAAGTAATCTCTTGATCTGACTTTGGAATTTATAATTTACAAATATTAGGCTGATGATAAGCAAAGATGAGATAGGGAGGGATGCGATACAGGAATTCTGTCGTTTGGTTCTGAATCCGCGCTATTTGGCTTGGTTAGAAACGACTTTAGCTGGGTTTCCTCCGTCATCTAAGCCGTTCGATATCCTTGAAGAGTTAATTTATCGTAGTGACGATGCTGATATACCATTTGTTGCTGTACTTGACTGGAAGGCGGATATTGCTGATTTAGAAGGTAGTATACGCTATTTGGTGAAACGGAATTTCGATATGGAGGTGATTATCCCTCAAAGCCAACAATTTCCAATCAGTTACCATATTTCTTATGACAATGTGCTGAAGAAATATGATGAAGCTTTAAGCACGCAAGGCTTTCGTTTAGGTATGATCCGTAATGAAATCGATCAGTGTTGGTTTTTTGTTTGTAAGGCCGATATGTATGTGGTTTGTGTATCCCATTTGGAAAAGATCGGAGATGGGGTAGAGAAGATCGTCTTTACACAGGATTGGGAGAAGTATGAGCCTGTAGTAGGGATCGACGAAATGGAGGAGGGCGTTAAAAAGCTATTGATCGATATGGTTTGGGTCTTGTCGCGCAAAGAGGATTATACTATTATTGAATCCCTGGTGGAGCGTACGTCGTATAGGGATCTTATTTCGGGTATCGATGGACTTTCTTACGAATTAGAGAAAAGGGAGATTCCGTTTATACTCCGCTTGGAATGTCGAACTTTAGTCGATATGTTTCGGACACGGATGGAGGGTTATATAGAAAAAAGATTTAATATTTGCTTAACCCTTCCGAATTCTGGGTTATTTAAGAACAGGAAATTTATTACACATGAAGGGGTTCTTATGGGATTTGAGGAGGCTTTCAATCAATTTGGCTTGACAGCACGATTGCTGGATTTTGGTATTGACTATTCTTTGTTTATGATTCTTCATCCTGAAGAGGATATAACGAGAATCATTGCTTTTTTGGAAAATTGTACGCCTGTAAAGGTGATTCCTATTCCGAAAGATTTTAGAGATTTTAATATGTTTCGATAGTGCCACGGTAGTCTTACCGGTGTGCTGACAGGTATAAAATGGCGCTATCTGAAAAGACAGCGCCACGTCACTGCAAGAAGTGTAGCGATGTGGCAGTCTGAACCAATTTATCTAAAGAAGATTATTACAGCTTTATTCTCGTTTGTGTAAATGATCATTTTGCCCTAGCTGGGTTGCAAAATAGATATACACACTGCGTAAACCGTTGTGATTTTTTAAATATATGAGCCAATATTATTGTTCTTTTCCTTTCTTTATACTTGAAAAAAATGATAATAAACTTAATATGGATCGAATTGTGTCTATGGAACATTTACAGTAGTTGAGCCAGTACTGTAAATGTTCCCTTTGTTTTGTCACCTAACTTAACATGGACATCAGAGTTTAAAGGTAAAAAAACATCCATTCGAGAGCCAAACTTTATGAACCCCATCTCAGCACCTTGCGAGACCTTTTGACCGGGAGTAATATACCAGCATACCCTTCGGGCGAGCGCTCCAGCAACTTGACGGAAGAGAACATCCATTCCTGTGTTCATACGTATCACGGTGGTTGTGCGTTCATTTTTTTCACTAGATTTTGGATGCCAGGCCACTAGGTGTGTGCCAGGGTGATATTGAAAGTACTGTACGACGCCAGCTACGGGAGTCCAATTAACGTGAACATTAAAGGGGGACATAAAAATACTGATCTGCAAGCGAGGCTCATTAAAATATTCGCTCTCGTGGACTTCTTCAATAACCACGACAGTACCGTCGCATGGAGCAATTATAGATTTTTCCAATGTAACTGGGATGCGGTTAGGCTTTCGGAAAAACTGGAGAATTATCAGGAATATCGTTAAACTTAGAGTAGCCAATATTAGCTTTAATACCCATAGGTCTGATGTGAATAAGTATAGAAGGAGGTTCAGTAGACTCAGGATTACGATAGATGTAACAATGATTGGCGTGCCTTCTTTGTGTATGGTCATGTTGTAGTGGTTAAAGATATTCCTTCTATAAAATCACGCTACTCGAAGCCTAACGTGATTTCTCTTTTTGCTTGAAATACGTGAGGTCGGAAATGGATTTGAACCACTGTAAAGAGCATTGCGTACTCTCGCCTAACCACTCAGCCATCCGACCTTTTTATGTTGTTATGCTATCAAGATGTTTGCAATACCTTTTTCTTGATAACACAACAAAGATACATAGAGGGTGGTTTGTTTTAGTGGTTCAGTTTATAGAATACAGGTGGGCCAGGTAGGGAAGAGGAACTTCGAGCTTAATAATTTATACTAAAGGGTAACCTGTTGATAATCGGAGCAATCTATTTTTAGATCCCCTACATGAAGTGGTTTGTTTAATAATTTACAAAAGTGCGGGATTTGGTCTTCCGTTGTGCTGTAGTATGAGCAGGTTGAACACATGCGTTGTATGGAAATAATTCCAGCTTGATTCAGATGTGCGATAATATCAAGTAAATTTAATAATAGTTGTTCTTTATCGTGAGCGCCCAACTTATCTATAGGCTTTCTTATCTCCCGAGTAAAGGAAGATGTTTGGAGCGCGATATCACGTCCTTTTTTAGATAAATCGATAGTGTAACTTCGGGTGTCGCTACCACCGTATTCTTTCGTGATTAATTCCTTTTGCGCCAGTATTTTGATGGTGTCGCTAATCGTTGCCTTACTCAGGTCGAATTCTTGGGCTAGTAGACTTACCTTTCTTCGTTCTTCACTGTGGTTCAGCAGGAAAATCAGCACCTGTATTTGGATTGGGCTTAAGCCAAATTCTACACTTTCTTTCCATAACAAGACACGAAAAGATTGGGATATCCGCTCGAGAGATGCTATAATTTTGGCCTCTATTTCATGCCCGTCGTTCTCCTCTAGAAAATCGGATTTATCTATCATAGATATTATAGTTTGGTGCCGCTTTCCGTACATTAACGCGGAAAGTGCGAAAATACTCCACAAAGATAGTTAACCTAACTTTGTGGAGCAATTCTTAGCCCTTTACATCCGCAAGGGAGGCCCCAAAATTAATGTGCAAGACATTACCAGTGGTGGTGACTAAAGCCGGAACCGAATTTACTCCTGCTCTCTCTGCCTCCTCGATTCGATTACGCACCTCGCCAAGATGTACGACTTCTACATTGTCTGCTCCGATTAAGTTAATAATCTCATGCTCCGCACTAACGCATACGGGGCAACCTGCGTGATAAAAAATTGATTTTGACATTTCTTAAAAGTTTTTGTTTGACTTCTATTTATTTAACCTACTTCAAATATAGTTAGGATGTCTAACTAAAAAAACTTTCCAACTGAAAGTTTTACTGGTTTCCCAGTCATTTTAAAAACTGGACTAGCATGCTCTGCCTTTGTACAAGGTTTTTCCGCGATTGCTTTCAGGCTTGAGATAGACGTGTATGCAAGGTTTCTAGAAAGAAGGTGGCATCGTTAAAGGAAAGGTTTAGTGCGGGGAGTACCCGTATAATCTGCGGACCAGCTTCCCCAGTCAAGATCCGGTCGATCTCCATAAGCTGTGTACGGATATAAGACAATTCTTTTGGTAATTCAATACCAATCATTAAACCCCGCCCTCTAACGGCAACGACTTTATCCATTTTTGAGAGCTCACCAATTAAATATTCACCTGTTTGTTTTGCTCTAAAGACTAAACTTTCTTGTTCAAAAATTTGAAGTACGGCGAATGTGGCTGCACAGGCCAGGTAGCTTCCGCCAAAAGTGGTGCCCAGTAGTCCCTTGCTCGGTTTTATGAAGTCGGTTATAGCCAAAGCCCCAACGGGGAAGCCATTGGCAATTCCTTTCGCCATAGTATATATGTCGGCCTTCACTCCAGCAATATCATGCGAAAAAAATTGACCTGTTCGACCATAGCCACACTGGATGGCATCTGCAATATAAATAGCGCCGTATTGAGTACAGCAGTTTCGAATCGTGCTTAAAAATTCGGGCGTAGCGGGAATTATTCCACCTACACCTTGTATTCCCTCCACGATAACTGAAGATATCTGTTCTCCCATTTCCGAGAAAAGATTCTGTAACGCAACACAATCGTTAAATGGTAGTTGGATCACATTGGCAGTCTCATTAATCGGTGCCTTAATATAGGCATTGTCGGTCGTAGCGACCGAAAGGGATGTACGACCATGAAATCCACCCGTAAAGCAAATTGTCTTTTTACGGCCATTGTGAAATGAAGCGAGTTTTAAGGCATTTTCATTGGCTTCGGCACCCGAATTACATAAAAAAAACTGATAATTTTCTAGTCCTGACAAGATACCCAGCTTCTGAGCAATTGTATCTTGCAACGGCATCTCGATGCTATTGGAATAAAAAGCAACCTGTTCCAGTTGTTTTTTTATTGTCGCTATATAGTGTGGATGGCTGTGTCCTACAGAAATAACGGCATGACCACCATAGAGATCGAGATATTTATGATTATGTAGATCCCATACATGTGAACCTTTTCCCTTTACGATTTGCAGCGGTAGTTTATTAAATACGTCGAAAGTATTCATGTTTTTTTCTTTAAGACAGTTGTACTTGCTTGTTCTTTGATTTCTTTTTTTCGGCTTGGAGCCACCTGTCCAATATTACACTTAGAATAGTATGGCAATTTCCAATATTAACTCTACCTCGTCTTACTTCTTCGGCTGTTTGTACGTAATATCTAGTGTCTAGGTCACTGGCTCCGTGGATCAAAAATTGTTCTAGGCAATCGTTGGTTATTTCCAGATGGAATTGGATTGCCATGACGTTTTCGTTAAGATAGAAAGCTTGGTTTAAGTTTGCTGGAGAATAAAGCATGTCTACCGCATTTTCTGGCGTATCAAAACGATCGTAGTGCCAATGGAATACAACGGGTTTTTTCTTGAATAATTCGTAAAACCAGATTAGTTGTTGACTTTCTTTGGTTGGAACGACCCTAAACCATCCAATCTCTTTACTAGTGGCTCGGCTGACCGAAGCTCCTAATGCTGTAGCAATCAGTTGCGCACCGAGGCAAATACCGAATACCTTTTTTCCGGATTTGATGCATTCTTGGATAAATTGTTTCTCCACCTGTAACCAAGGGTATGCTTCTTCCTCATTTACGTTCATCGGTCCACCTAAAATTATTAAGGCATCCAGTTCGGCTACCTCGGGTAATTGATGGTCGGGATCAAAAAAATGAGTGCCAGATACGTCGTGTTTATTGATATGGAGCCAGGTTTCGATAAAACCTAAACCTTCATAAGGCACATGTTGTAAGTAATGTATTTTCATCTTTTTCTTTGTTTATATATGATTGAGCGTATGTTGTGCTTAAATAGAGTGATGTATCGTGCGTTGTGAAAAAATCAAGGATGCGGAAGATATCGGAGGAGATAGTACATAGCCCAGCCGATAAAGCAGATAATAATAACCCAAACCCACGATGGGATGCTCTGCGGTGTTTCGCTCCCCGATATGAGGAATGATTGCTGGTCTCCCTTACCATAGGCATTGACCATAATGGGTAATATGCCGTCAACCATATCGTTCTCCTTAATCCCCTCCACCACGATAGCGGGACCGTTACGTACCGTAAAAGGGATCTTCCGGATGCCTTCTTTGCCACTTGGATCTTTGCTCACGATTTTGAGAACATGCGGACCATCGGTAAGCTTATGCGTATCTAGATCGAAGACCGTAGGTGTGTGAATATGTGCTATTGGTTCTAATTGATCATCAATGAAAATGATGACTTTACTTTGATTATTCATCTTGAAAATTTTTGAATATCCGTCTTTTGATATGCCCGTTAGCGCCTTCTCCTGGCTGAATCAACCATTTGACTGAAAAATAAAGGGTGACCAACACGATGATTGTCGTTACCACTATAATGATGTAGTCCCATTGACTATCCGGACCAGCTCCATGAACCAAGCCTCGGAATAGTTTCGGTTGATTGCGTTCACAAACGGGGCATGAAAGTGTGGTGAATGCATAACACATTGCGACCAGTAAGACTAAGGTGTGTTTCATTGTTGTTTCGTTTTATCCTTTAAAAAATCCAGTATCTTTTTTATTTCCGTCGTTGTTACTTCTGGTGCAGCATTGCCCCAGCTCGTACGCTCATAGTTTATAATGGCTGCAACCTCTTTTTCAGTCCATCCCAGATTGGCTCCAATGGCAGACATTGCTCCATATTCTGGACGAGCATCGTATCCGTTCATGATAATATCCACATACAGGGTTAGATTTTGACCGGTCACGACACCACTACCTTTCAAAGGCGGAAAGGCACCCGGTAATCCTTTTCCATTGGCCTGATGACAGGCTTGGCAGTGAGCTACATATAACGCCTTCCCTTCGGCAGTGGATGTTTTGACTGCGGCATCATTGGTCTCGGTCTTTTCAAGTAAGAATTTGGGCAATGCTGTTCCATCAGGAAGGGGCGTTTGTTTTAGCGATTGTAAATAGGCCACTAGATCTAAGGCGTCTTGTGTTGCTACGACTTTTTGTGTGTTACTGATAAGGCCTTCATCTGGTATGTTTACGACAAAATCGGTTTCGGTTACCTCCTTGGTTATTTTAAATAACCAAGGGTACGCGGGCATAATGGATTCAGGCACAACGATTCTCGGGTTGAATAAATGAACCAGATTCCATTCGAGGCTAGGTTGTCTATTTCCGATATCCGTTAAATCGGGTCCAATCCGTGCTGTACCCATCAAGGTGGCTGTATTACGCCAAAAATCGGTACGGGTATTTCCTGCGTAATCTGCCGCTAATGAAGCCCTAGTACCCCAAGATTTATCCATCTCAATATTTCGTACCTGTTGACTATGGCAAGCAACACATCCATTTGAAATATATAGTGCTTTTCCACGTGCAGCGGCCTCCGTTAAAGTGGGAGCATCTGGAAGTGGTTTGATGTAGCGCTGATTGCTGATAGCAGGAAAAATGGCAACAAACAAGGTTAAGACCGAGAAGAGTAATGTAGCTACACCAAATAGTTTCTTATGATTGTCAAAGAATTCCATATTGTTGAAGTATTAGTTATCGTGCATTTTGTTATCTGTTTTCATGAGTAAATCAATAGCCGTCTGTTCGATCGCAAGGGAAGGCAGGGGGCGAGCTATCATTTTGTACATATTAAAGGCAAAGACGAGGTGTGAGAGCCACATCAGTGTGCCACCGATAGCCCGCCAGAGCCAGTAGGGAAGCATCAGACTCACGCTATCTACAAAAGGCTCGCCTGCGATCCAAGATAATCCACGTAGACTTCCGCCATACATCAAGGGTATAGAATATAGAAGTAATCCAATCAAAGCCAACCAAAAGTGGATTCCAATAGTTAGTTGCGGTGCTTCGCGTCCCGTGAGTTGTGGAATCAGAGAGTAGATACCTGCCCATAATAAAAAAGTGATGATTCCATACATCGTCATGTGCGAATGTGCCACAGTAAAGTCGGTGAAATGCCAAATCAGGTTGGCATAACGGAAGGCTTCAGCCGTACCTTGCATAGACCCGGTGAAGTAAAAAATGATACCTACTAGGAAGAACGGGAGGGTATAGCTATCGCGTAGTTTATACCACGCCCCTTTGAAGGTCATTAAAAAATTGGTGGTTCCCGCGATAACGGGAATTACCATACCTACACTCGCTACAATAGCGACGGTCTGTAGCCACCAGGGAATAGCGCTGAACACGAAGTGGTGCGTACCGATCAAGGTATAAAAGACTATTTGCGCCCAAAAGGCAAGAATCCCTAGGCTGTAAGAATATATCGGTTTATTTAGTTGCTGAGGCAAAAAGTAATAAACAATACCAAGTGTAAATAACATAAACCACATACCCACCGCTTGATGCATATAGTAACCTTGAACAATGGTTTCGCCTAGTCCTTTCTGCCACTGTGGCAAGTAACCAACTAGTCCAACTATCGTAAAAAAAGATAAAGCAGATACGATATACCAATTGGAAATGTATATTTCTGTTGTTTTGCGGCGAGCCACTGTGATGAAATAATTGGATAGTGTCAGCGCAAGGCCAATTCCGAAGATTAACATAATAGGCCAAATATATTCCCGGTATTCGCCACCACCGTTGTTGATTCCCATCATCAGAGTGATAGAACCTAGCGTAATGGAGAGATTAATACAATGTAGAGCGTACCAAGCCCATTTTATATTTGCGAGAGGGCTGTTACTGACGCGAGGAACAATATAGTATCCAAGCCCAAGCATCCCAAGCGAGGACCACCCCCAAAAAACTGCATTGGTATGTACCGGCCGAAGTCTTCCAAAGTTTAGCCAACTGAGGCTATCTACGTCCGGAGCTACGAATTTTATACCCAAATATTCACCGACGGTGGTGCCAAATAGTAACCAAAAGGTTGCACTTATGAAGTACCATTGTATGACTTTAGAGAGGGCAGGATCGATCGTATGATCCGAACGCATTTTCTTCTTTGCGGACACTATGGGTAATCCAGCCTCTGGACGAATATGAAGTAAGCCGCGTTTATCCGCCGTAGGTAAGGTTCCGCTTAATTCATGGTGCGTCAAGGAATAGTCTAGAGATTCCTTTTGATTTTTAATCGTGCGGAGCGAACGATCGGGCACACTTTTTAAGTAGTCGGCTAGATCGATTGCTTCTTTTTGCTTGAGTTTGTTTTTTTTACTATTTATACTCCACTTGACTTTAATAATTAACACGATAGCGGTCGTCAAAAGGACTAATAGCAGGAGGATAATGGTGATAATTACAGGCCCCTGTTCCCATATAGAATTGCTGGTTGCATTCTGCGAAGCAACTGGTGCTTTTTGCGCTGCAACAATGTTGGGTAGGCTGATCGGTATCGGAATAAAGCAAAGTAGAAGTAACTTTTTGTTTTTCTTAACTTCATTTTTAAACTTTATTAGTTCAGTAATTTGTTTACTTGTCAGGTTCTTGACATTCGTTTTGAACCGTTCGGTATTTGGAGTAGATCCATGCTGTTTTTTATAGAAAGAGATAAAACTATCTACCTGTTTCTTGAAGGTCATAGTCATCATTAACAAGAGTAAAATGTTAACCAAAATAAAACCTATAATTAAAGATGTTAAGTCTAAACGTGTCGTATAAGGAAGCATATCTTGCGCGTTTACCAATACAGCAGGTCCAGAAAGAAGTAAGAGTAATATTAATCTGATGTGTTTCATATGGGTAGACTTTAAAATATATTATTGTTGTAAAACCCAGGCAAATACGAGTGGTGCGACAATAGTTGCGTCGGATTCGATGGTATATTTATGGGTGTTCAGGTCGAGTTTCCCCCAGGTTATTTTTTCATTGGGGCTAGCGCCGGAGTATGAGCCATAAGAGGTGACGGCATCTGATATTTGACAAAAGTAACTCCAGCAATGGATATATTCCATCTTCATATCCTGATACAGCATAGGTACCACACAAATAGGAAAATCTCCCGCGATACCTCCGCCAATTTGGAAAAAGCCCATTTCAGCTTCGGCACTATTTTCTCTAAACCAATCCGCGAGATAAATCATGTATTCGATTCCATTTTTTACAATCTGTACATCCAGTTCAGCCTTCATGACATAAGAAGCGAATATGTTTCCCATTGTGCTATCCTCCCAACCAGGGACGACAATGGGTAAGTTTTTTTCTGCGGCTGCGACCACCCAGGAATGGTCGGGATTTATCTCATAATAAGGTAATAGTACGCCATTGTTTATGAGGGCATACATGTATTCATGGGGAAAGTACCGCTCGCCGGATTGGTCTGCCTTTCTCCATATTTCGAATAAATGTTTTTGGATACGTCTAAACGCCTCCTCTTCTGGTATGCAGGTATCGGTTACCCTATTGTAGTGCTGTTGTAATAGCTGTCCTTCGTCCCGCGGACTGAGGTCGCGGTAGTGAGGTATACGCTTGTAATGGCTATGTGCAACCAGGTTCATAATGTCTTCTTCGATGTTTGCACCGGTACAACTGATAATAGCTACTTTGTCCTTACGAATCATTTCTGCCAAGGATATGCCAAGCTCTGCTGTACTCATAGCTCCTGCCAGCGTAATCATCATCTTTCCACCATTGGCTAAATGTGCCTCATAGCCTTTGGCTGCATCCATAAGTGAAGCCGCATTGAAGTGTAAAAAATGGCGTTCCATGAACTGCCCGATAGGTCCTTTTGTATTATTCATTTCTTTTAGCACTCAGTCATCCAACTATTATTAATGTTAAGGTATAATCGTTTTTCTCTTGAACATTTATACCTGATCTCGGGACAAAGCTAGGTAATGACTGGATGGGTGTAGTGGTTCAGTTGTGGTAAATGATACTGGTCCAAATAGAAGGTTTACCAATTTTAGCTGGACTATCTAGAATAAACAAACTGAACCAGTTAAATGATACAGCTTCCCTATAGTTTTGTGGTGTAAATAAAATAAACCAGTTCAGATATGACGAGAAATAACAATAATATCCTATTTGAAATAATAAATCGAGAGTCAAAGAGACAACGTGAATGTCTGGAGCTCATCGCTTCTGAAAATTTTGTGAGTGAAGATGTCTTGGCTGCGGCGGGATCTATCTTAACCAACAAGTATGCGGAAGGGTATCCAGGCCGGCGTTACTACGGAGGGTGTGAGTTTGTTGACTTGGTGGAAAACATTGCACAGTCTAGAGCCAAGGAAATTTTTGGAGCTGAGTATGCCAATGTTCAACCGCACTCTGGCTCGCAGGCGAATACAGCGGTGTTCTCGGCTTGTTTACAACCGGGGGATAAAATATTAGGCTTTGATCTGACGCATGGTGGACACCTTACCCATGGATCTTCGGTTAATTTTTCGGGCAAGCTATATACTCCTTCATTTTACGGCGTTAATCGTGATTCGGGACTGTTGGATTAT
This sequence comes from Sphingobacterium psychroaquaticum, assembly GCF_900177625.1. GTDB lineage: Bacteria > Bacteroidota > Bacteroidia > Sphingobacteriales > Sphingobacteriaceae > Sphingobacterium > Sphingobacterium psychroaquaticum. The sequence continues at coordinate 68,541 of NZ_FXAU01000002.1, read as the reverse complement.
GATGCTATTGAGCTCAAGGCTTTTCAAGAAAAACCCCGTCTGATCATTGCTGGTGCAAGTGCTTATTCCAGAGATATCGACTATAAACGATTTAGGGAGATTGCCGATAAAATGAACGCAATATTGTTGGCCGATATAGCGCATCCCGCGGGATTGATTGCAAAGGGGCTGTTGAGTGATCCAATTCCGTATTGTCATATCGTTACGACCACTACGCATAAAACGTTGCGCGGACCGCGAGGAGGTGTGATTTTGATGGGTAAGGATTTTGAAAATCCGCTAGGGTATAAGAGTGCGAATGGATCTCTAAGAATGATGTCAAGTGTGCTCGATAGTGTTGTTTTCCCAGGGATCCAAGGTGGTCCACTGATGCATATCATTGCGGCCAAGGCGGTAGCATTTGGTGAAATTTTGACAGACGAATACACCAGTTACGTCAAGCAGATACAGCGTAACAGCCGAAAGATGGCTGCGGCCTTCAATTCGCGTGGCTATAAGGTTGTTTCTGGTGGTACGGATAATCATTTATCGTTAATCGATATTCGTGATAAAAATCTTTCCGGTAAGGAGGCGCAGGATCTTTTGGAACAAGCCGGGATTACGGTTAATAAAAATATGGTCCCGTTTGATACACTTCCGTCAGCACTCACCTCTGGCATTCGTGTTGGAACAGCAGCCGTGACGACCCGAGGATTGGTGGAGTCGGATATGGAAACGATAGTGGACTTTGTCGATACCGTATTGCGTGATAAGGGGAATACGATATTGCACGCAAAGGTGAAAAAGGAAGTCGCTGAAATGATGATGGATCGTCCGTTGTTTGTGCTTTAATAACCGTTATCTATTGAGAAAATCTAATCTATTGCCTAATGAATCAAGATAATAAACTTAAAAGTAGTGACTTTCCCAGTCTGTTGATTGCAGGCTTTGTATCCGTTATTGTTAATTATGGGGGGACTTTTATCTTAGTCTTTCAAGCAGCAAAAGTAGCGGGACTTAGTCCGGAGCTAACGACCTCATGGGTATGGGCTGTTTCTGTCGGTACGGGACTAAGTGGACTATGGTTGAGTATAAAATATAAGATGCCCATTATTACCGCTTGGTCGACTCCCGGTGCGGCTTTTCTGATTACGGCGCTGGATGGTATACCCTATAGCGATGCGATTGGTGCTTATCTGATTTCGGGAGCTGCATTTCTGTTGCTTGGTTTATCAGGTATGTTTAATCGCTTGATTAAACTTATTCCCAAAGGCGTTGCTGCCGGTCTGTTGGCAGGGATACTTTTCCCATTTGGTATCAATGCTTTTAAGGAGATACAAGTGGATCCCGTGTTGGTCTGTTTGCTATTTGGCTCCTTCATTTTCCTAAAAAGGTTTACTTCCCGATATGCGATATTAGGGGTGTTGGTTATTGGTCTCGGTTTTTTGATTGTGAGTGATAAGATCTCTTTTAGCGCAATTGAATGGAGCTTGGCAGTTCCTGTCTATACGAGTCCTTCTTTCTCACTAAACTCTTTGTTAAGCGTTGCACTACCTTTGTTTATCGTTACCCTAACGGGTCAATATATGCCAGGCATGCTGGTTTTGCGAAATGACGGATATAATATCAGTGCAAATCCGATTCTTACAGCCACCGGTTTGGGGTCTTTGATTTTCGGTTTTTTTGGATCTTCACCCTTTAATGTCGCAGCGATAACAGCGGCAATAGCGACGGGTAAGGATACGCATGAAAACCCAAAAAAAAGATTTGTAGCCGGAATTATATGTGGCGTTCTTTATACCTTGGTGGGCATTTTCGGTGTAACTTTTGTTGCGCTCTTTATGGCATTTCCTTCCTCATTTATTGCCCTTTTGGCGGGTTTAGCTCTATTAGGAACTATTGCGGGCAGTATTTCTAATGCGATGGAGGATGCATCTACTCGGGAGGCGGCATTGATAACGTTTCTCGTATCTGCTGCAAATGTCAGTTTGTTCGGGATTGGAGGTGCTTTCTGGGGCTTGGTGGCTGGTTTATTGACCTACACCATTATCCATGTGAAATTTCGGATTAAAACGGTCCATCAGGAACAACCTCTAGTTGCTACAAAGTCGATTTCCCTAAAAAATAATGTTAAATATTTAAGAAAAAAAGATGAAGTATAACTTTGGTGCTGGACCAGGCAAACTTGCAAAAGAGGTTCTTGAAGAGGCCTCTAAAGCGATTACGAATTTTAATAATACAGGACTTTCTATTCTGGAAATATCACATAGAAGTCAGTACTTTATGGATGTAGTCGACGAAGCGGAATCATTGGTGAGAGACCTTTTGGAGGTACCTGAAACACATGATATAATTTTTCTACAAGGAGGAGCTAGCACGCAATTTGCGATGGTGCCTATGAACTTGCTTCCGCCGGATGGTTTTGCGGCTTATTTAGATACAGGCGTGTGGGCCAACAAGGCAATCCAAGAAGCAAAGAGGTTTGGGGAGGTGGTCGTGGTCGGAAGCTCGATCAATGCCAACTATAATTTTCTTCCTCGGGATTTTAAGGTGTCTTCGAATGTTGCCTATTTCCACTATACCTCGAACAACACAATTTACGGAACCGCTTTTTCTTTTACCCCTGAGGTTACCGTTCCATTGGTTTGTGATATGTCTTCAGATATCTTCAGTCGTCGGATTGATGTTTCAAAATATAACTTGATTTATGCAGGTGCGCAGAAAAATGCGGGTCCGGCAGGGCTTACAATCGTAATAATTAAGAAAGGAATACTCGGACATGTAAAGCGTGTTATCCCGTTCATTTTTGATTATAGGCTGCATATTGAGAACAAGTCTATGTACAATACACCAGCTGTGTATGCTATTTATGTCGCTATGCTTAATTTTCGTTGGTTGACAAGGAAGGGAGGGGTGGCAGCAATCGAATTGGAGAATAACGCTAAGGCTGCGCTTTTATACCGAGAGATTGATGATAATCCTCTTTTTGTAGGAACTGCTAGGACGGAAGATCGATCTCGGATGAATGTTACTTTCACAATGGTTACGGCTGGTTTGGAGCAAGAGTTTTTAAATTTTTCGCGTGACCGTTACATAATCGGAATTGAAGGGCATCGTAGTACTGGTGGTTTTAGGGTGTCTCTTTACAATGCCGTTACCTTACAGGATGTTGAAGTGTTGGTCTCCGCGATGCGGGAGTTTAGCACGCAAAAGGAGCACGAAATTCGTTATTCAGCAATGCATGGAGGATAAGATGGAAAATAAAGAAATAGTCATACCTGGGTTAAATCAATTAGCTCGAAGAATATTTGAAGATAACCAAAAAAAGGGTTTTTGGGATAAAGAGCTGAATATCGGGGAGGCCCTTATGTTGATTACCAGCGAACTCGGCGAAGCGTTGGAGGCGGATCGAAAAGGAAGACATGTAAAATTTGAAGAATTTGAGCAGGCTTTGGAACGAGCGGGATATTGTTTGGAAGAATTTGGTGTGGACCACCATTATCGTTTAGTTTCTCAAATCTTTTTAGATCTCGTAAAAGATACTTTTGAGGATGAAATAACGGATGCCATGATTCGCTTGTTTGATCTTGCTGGTGCAATGGAGATTGATATTGAACAACATATATGGACGAAGCTCATGTACAACAGAGGTCGTCCTAGGTTACACGGTAAATTATACTAAACATGCACTATACAAGAAGTTCTGAGTTATTTCGTCATGCCCAGTGTTATATTCCAGGTGGAGTAAATTCGCCGGTAAGGGCGTTTAAAAATGTCGATGGGGTTCCTGTTTTTATCAAACGGGGGAAAGGAGCATATCTATATGATGAAGATGGAAATGAATATATTGATTATGTGAACTCATGGGGACCGATGTTATATGGACATGCATTCCCTCCGGTGATTCAGGCAATAATCGATAAAGCTAAACTGGGCACCTCTTTTGGCGCACCGACGACTATGGAAAGCCAAATTGCTCAGTTAGCGGTATCCATGGTTCCCGGTATTGAGAAGATACGCTTTGTGAATTCTGGCACAGAAGCTGCCATGAGTGCCGTGAGATTGGCCAGGGGATACGTTGGAAAGCGTAAAATCATAAAATTTGCGGGATGCTACCACGGTCATGCCGACGGATTCTTAATTGCTGGAGGAAGTGGGCTTTCGACTTTAGGTATCGCGTCAAGTGCTGGCGTTACGGAAAGCGCAACTGTCGACACGCTATTGGCTTCCTATAACGATTTGGAGAGCGTGCGTTCGCTCTTTCGGAAATTTAAAGGCGAAATAGCAGCGGTTATAGTAGAACCTGTGGCTGGAAATATGGGATGTGTTCCGCCTGATAACGGATTTCTTAAGGGGTTGAGGAATATTTGTACGCATTATGAGGCTTTGCTCATTTTTGATGAAGTGATGACTGGGTTTCGATTGGCTAAGGGAGGAGCGCAAGAGTATTTTAAAGTGTTAGCGGATATCGTGGTGTTTGGGAAGATTGTAGGGGGAGGCTTGCCTGTTGGCGCATTTGCTGCTAAAAGTGACATAATGAATGAACTGGCTCCCGTAGGGGCGGTTTATCAAGCTGGCACGCTGTCTGGTAATCCATTAGCCATGGCTGCGGGGTATGAAATGTTGCGGGCAATAACGGAAGATGGGACTGTTTACGAAAGATTGGAGAGGAAAGGTCAATATCTTGAAGATGGAATGACCGCCTTGTTTAGAAAGTATAATATTGATTTTACGATCAATAGAGCGGGGTCGATGTGCTCTATTTTCTTTTGCAGAGGTAAGATTACGAATTTTGAAACCGCTCATGCTGCAGCAAATGATATGTTCACGCGTTTTTTTAACGGAATGTTGAAAAACGGTATTTATCTACCTCCATCTTCTTATGAAACATGGTTTCTCTCTGATGCTTTGTCTTTTAATGATCTCGACCGCACGTTGGAGGCCGTTGATTTGACGATTCGTCAGTTTTAAACGTTGATAATTATTGGATTTATTATATACGAATGAAATGATTAAAGCTGCTTTTTTTGATATAGATGGAACATTATTGAGTTTCAAGACGCATACTATTTCACCTTTAGTAATTAACGCGTTATATGAACTACGGAAAAATGGCGTATTCGTCTTTGCTGCCAGCGGGCGCTCGATAAATCAGATCAGGGAGGTGGTAGATTTTCCTTTTGATGGGTTTATCAGTTCGAATGGTGCATGTTGTATGGATGCGAATGGGATAGTGTTGTCACATGGTATGGTACCTAAAAGAGACATTCAACAGCTTGTTGATTATTTGAAGGCGGGGAATGGCCCATTTGCTTTTGCCTACACGACGGAGGCGGGAATGTTTGCGTATAATTTAAATGATAAAGTTAAGTTTCACTTTGTGCATACAAATGTTGCATTTCCAATAGAAGTGCCGCTGGAGGAAATTTTAGATGAAGATGTCCTTCAGATTACGTTGTACATTGATGCTGAAGAAGAGAAGGAACTTGCTGAGCAAGTCATGCCAAACTGTGAATTTACAAGGTGGCATGAGTTATTTGCGGATGTAAATAATATGGAATTCAACAAAGCCTCGGGTGTTCAAGTAATGCTGGACTATTATGGTATCGACCGACAAAAAACGGTTGCATTTGGTGATGGAGGGAATGATTTGAAGATGTTATTGTTTGTTGAGTATGGTGTTGCTATGGGGAATGCGGCACAATGGATTAAAGATCAAACTAAATATGTAACGGGTTCTGTTGATGAAGATGGTGTTTTAAACGCCTTGATTCAGTTTGGTTTAATTTCTCCAAAAATTATAGCGGATGAGTTTTCTGGACTAGGTTGAATTTAATTAACTGTAATACAGACAGTGTGTTATGAGCTGTTATGTTTGTGTTGTCATAATAAATTACCAAGCTAATATTGTGTGTATTCAAAGTAATAGGTGAGATGTTGAGACCGTGGAATATTGAAATTCATTTTGATTATTCAGCTGAAAAAAAGGCTGTGTATCTTCAAATCGCAGATGTGATCATTGCCGAAATCTATGCCGGCCGCTTGCAAGCAGGTGATGCATTGCCTGGTAGTCGGACTTTAGCGCGGATGTTTAAGGTCAACCGCAATACCATTGTGGAAGCTCTCGTTGTTTTAGTGAACGAGGAGTGGATCGTTTCTAAAGAACGGATAGGTACATTCGTTTCTTATTCCTTGCCTAGATTCTCTAGATCTTCTACGAAAGTATTGGAAGATGTTGCAGAAAATAAGGATGCTCCAAAAAAATATCGGACAAATTTTGATGATGGTTATCCGGATACAAAAATAGCACCAGTGGTCGAGCTGGCACGTGCTTACCGTGAAATTTTTAATCGAGAAGCACGCTGGCATCTTATGGGGTATGCGAGTGAGTTCGGACATCCCGACTTTATTCGGGCGATTGTTCAGAAGTTAAATCACGTGCGTGGAATGCAGGTGAATAGACATATGATTTGTATTACTAGAGGTAGCCAAATGGCGATGTACTTAGTTAGTCAATGCCTGCTTGATAAAGGGGATCTTGTCGCGGTTGAATACCCCGGTTATACTGATGCTTGGCGGGTGTTTGAGAATGCTGGTGCCGCACTGTTGCACATTCCGGTAGATTCTGACGGTCTTGTTGTGGATGAGTTGCGGAATCATTTAGAAAATGGCGTGCAGATTAAAGCGCTCTATACGACACCACATCACCAGTATCCAACGACCGTAACAATGACGCTTAAGCGAAGAGTTGAGTTAGTTCGGCTATCCAATGTTTATGGTTTTACGATTATTGAAGATGATTATGACAATGAGTTTCATTATGATTCTCGTCCCTTATTGCCATTATCTAGTTTGGCTGAGCTTCGTAAGTATGTGTATATCGGTACGATGAGTAAAGTGGTGGCTCCCGCATTGCGTATCGGATATTTAGCTGCTAACGATAATGATTTAGTGAAGAAAATAGGAGCTCTTCGTAAACTGATTGACGTGCAGGGGGATGGTATTATGGAACAGGCCGTTTTACAGTTGATTAATGATGGTACTATAAAAAGACATCTTAGGAAAGTGTCTTCTTATTATCGTGATAAACGGGATTTTGTGGAAGATCTTATTGAGGAATATCTGCGGGAAAAGGTGACGTATGCAACGCCAAGTGGAGGACTTGCTTTTTGGTTGGTGCCTTCAGGAGTGGTAAATTGGGAGGAGTTGAGCCATAAGCTTGAAACGAATAGCGTGAAACTTTTTACACCGGCTCGCTATGGGATTTATAATGAGTCGGGCGGTATACGAATTGGCTTTGGCGCGCTGACACGTGATGAACTTAGGTTTGGTATTAAGGTTTTAGCGAATTGTCTTTCTTAATGTTGTTTTAGTATTATAGAAAGGGGGGGCAGTGGATTGATAGCGTTTTACTTAAAATTAGGTCTGCCAAAAGGAGGGTGGTTACAATTGGTAAAACTCTTTAATCGTATAACTGCCCTTGTTCAATTTCTTTAGCTGTTCGATCAGGTAATAGCGATGGAGAAATCCTGTGAGCACCACGATTGTTTGTCCTTTATGTGTATTGGCGATATCGAATATGTTCTTCGCCATGGTTTTGTTTCGTGTGTCCCAAAAATCGCACATCAGGGCATAGCCATCTTGGTAGCTGATTGTTTCTTGATTGGGCTTTGTTACATAATTTTCTTTGAACTCTGTTCGTTGGTTAACGATTTTCAATAAGCCACGGTGATATTGAGCGGTTTGCCTTTCCTTTGCAATTTTATCTGTTTTACTGTTGTTGAATTGTTCAGGGGGGCCTTCTGCAATTTTCATCAGCCGATTAGTTAGCTGAGAGAATTCTTCATAAATTTTAGACTCCGTAGGGCTTAATTTCTCTTCCTTGTACAGTTTGTCGATTAGTCGGAATGTTAAATTATCTGTGGGCACCATACCTAGATCCTTTCTGTACTGGTTTCTGCCTTCAAAATCAAAAGGTAGTCGTTTGGTGTTTGGGTATTTCTGAACATACTGATTACTCGCTTTGATCTCATTCCCCTTTGGGTTTGCCTCTTTTATGTATTCCTCCATTCCTTTGCTATCGACCTCATGTAGGATTATATCTGGTTTCACCTTGTCTAGAATATTAAACAGGATTTGCGGATGATAGTTTGGTACGCTATCGTGGATATTGCCAATGATGTATATTTCGGTTTTCTGTTGACTAAAAGTAAAAGTCGTCTGAAAAAGCAATACAAATAGGATGGCGGAGAGTGTCTTCATAATAAGCGAATATAGTGATCGCGCATGAGAGGTGAAAGGCAAAGCCCTAACTTTCGTTACCGCTTTTTCGTCGGGGTGGCAGGATTGGCTCAGCCGCCCACGTCCCGCGCTAGGACCTGAGCCTCCTTTGGATCGAACCTCGGTTCTCATCGCTTGCCAACCCCTTAAACGAAAAAAGCCCTAACTTTCGTTAGAGCTTTTTTGTCGTCTTGTCGGGACAATTTTCGAACCATTTTTTAGAAGATCTAAGGAAATTGGTCTCCGAAGACGATGACATTTTCCGTTTTTAAAACAGATTTGTTAAATAAAAAAATCGCATTAAAGATTAAAATAGATGTTAACGAATGAAAAGTCAGTCTATGTTATGACTTTCTATCAGATAAAGTAATAACATAGACTGACATTGAATAGCACTCCCAACTATTTTGCTATTATAATAAAGAGTAGGTCTAAGATTTTTCAATTTTAATAAGCGCTCCCATTTCAATTGCTATATCTTTTGTAAGTTTGGCAGTTGGTCGCTTATGGAACTCCTCTTCCTTGTAATAATTGCCAAAAGCATAACGATATGCTTCATCTATTGTTAAATTAAAATGGCTATATGTATTTTGCAACTCCTCTATGTAACGATCATTTGAAATAGTTCTTTTTCGAATAATTTCTTGAACAATATCTCTGTGCTGTTGATAGGTTTCCGCCAAATAAAAAAGAGATATATTACCCTCTACCTTTTTCTTTAATTCTTTGTCATTTACATCGCCTGCATACTTTAATTCGACCTCAACATCTTCAGTCATTCCTATTGATGCTTCATAAGTATTAGGATAGTAAGTGAACCTCATAAGCGCATGTTTTTTATTATCCTCATAGGGGTTTAAATGAGTGTCATAGTCAACAGGTTTGCCAGACTTTATACTGGGGCCATTACACATTTTACATGATGGAACTAAATTGAAAAAAGATAAAGCCAAAAGTGGGTGCAAACTTTTTGGGAGAAAGTGATCAAAATCTGGCCGTCCTTTTTTAACACCTTCAGAATCGGTTAATGAAAGTGTATATGATCTATTACAATAAGGACAAGATCTAATATTTAAGGTATTTGCCAGCTGATAAGGTCCCCATATTTCTGAGGTGTCCAAATTTAGAAACCAGTCCTCATAATCAAAAATTCCGTTTAACAGAAATTGGATCGGTTCGTATTCCTTTTTCCATAATTGATACTTCGTAACTTTTAGCGGCTCATTACCATTAATTTCAAAACTTAGTATTTCTTCGTAGTGTATCAATAAACTACTCAAAGCCTTAATTATATCGGCGTTTTTCGTAGCAGCTATCTTTAAGTCTTTAGTAAATTTAAATGATTTTAAATGACCATCGTTTTTCAATGGGGTCTTTGCTTTCAATAGATATTTTAACAAACGCTTGTAATGTCCCATACTATATTTTCGTTTAATAGCCAGGATTTGCTCTATTACTTTTTTATCTGTTATTTTTTTGCCATAAAATGTAGGTAAGAGTTTAAAAAGATCTAGGTAGAACAGGATCATACTATTTACATATGGCTTAACATAAGTGAAATGCTTTTTAGAAATATTTATAATATCCGGATTAGACTCTTTCAATGATATCATCTTTGTTTCCTTTCCTTTAATTGCTTTAAGCGGGACTCCAAAAAAGAGATCTCGTTATCAACAATCCCTTCTTCCTCAAATAACTCCATATACATTTCAACCAACTTATTTCTAACGATTACATCTCCGATTAAATCAATAATTCCTCTGCATTTATCTTTTTGGCCGGCTTCTATTACTAAATTTTGTCCGGCAGGAAGTTGATCTTTTATTTGACGCCATTGGTTTAGATTATTAATTACTTTCTGTATCTCATGCTTGGCAAACTCACCAATTTGTCCGTCTGTTAAAAAGAACGCATCTGCCAGTAATTCATTTATATTAGCACCAAATGTTCTATAATCTTTTGATGGAACAATCTCCGTTTTATTCCCATCATCTCTCTTTAGCAAAATGGTATGATCAGACGATAAATCAGACAAAATATAAGGACTGTGAGTAGTTAAAATAATTTGGAAGTTATATTTGTTATAAGGTCCGTTCAAAAAGTCAATAACCCATTTCAGGTATTTCTTTTTCCATGCTGGGTGAAATCCAACCTCTCCTTCATCGATAAATAATACAAGATCAGTTCTGTCGTCATGACCAATGTCCAGTCTAGTTATGGTATCATATAATCTTGAAAAAAACAGATAGTACGAACTTTCCCCTGTGCTTGTCCATGGATGAAGTGAATAGTCGGAAATACGTTTAACGTATGGTTGATCATAACGTAATATACTATCTTCCAGAGACATAAATAGCTTTAATAAAGATCGATTTTCATCGGTATTATCTATCCATAAATGCTCAATGATAAAAAACTTCCAGTTAAAATCAGGATATTGATCATGTAAATAATATGGAGAGAAAACTTCTGCAATATTACCATTGGCAACTAATTGCTGATGTGTTTCTATTAGCAACTTTGCATCCTCCGGATTAGCAAAAAGGTCAAAATCATCGGTAATGCCTAAAGCAAAATTAGTAGCCCGGTCAATATCTGGAAATTGCTGTTGATTTATCGCTTGGACCATTAAAAGATTAAACCGATAAAGGTTCATCATACCTTCTTTAGCCATAGCAACGTTTGTTTCAATACTATTTTGACCAGGTTTTATTGGTCCGTCAAAATTTTGAATCCCTGCTATTATGTCACGTTCCAAACTATCAAAGGATTTATACTGTTCATATTCTCCAATTGATCTGAAATTTAAAAACTTATTGAGTTCAGAATAGTTGCTTTTCAGCATTAAAACAGTTGGTGCACCACCAGGAATTATTTCAGAAAATTGAAGATAAAACTTCGTATTACGATATCCTTGTCCATTATAGTAAGAATTCAAAACATCCGGCACATTATCACGTCTTCTAAAATTCGGCACTTTTGAGGTACCAGTCCTGTAGTCATTGCCAAGCAGATACTGCGTAGAAATATTTATTAAGTTGGTCAGGTCAATATCACTTCGCCAGTCTAAGACGTTACTATAATAAATAAAGCTTCCTTTGTGGAATTCATGTCGCCAATCTACAGGTAATTTTTCAAATGGTGACTCATCAAACGCTTTTAGTTCATAACCATTTTGCTTTAGCTGATCCTCGTTGTTTAATTGAATTCCATTGGAATAAAAAATCCTTTTACCGTAACAAACAATTCCTTCAAACTTGTGATTCCAGCCCCAGCCGCCATTCACATATGTAGCGGCAGCGTTTAGAATTACTTCACAAATACTGCTTTTCCCACTACCGTTTTTACCAGCAATGGCTGTAATGCCCTTTATCTTATCACCAAAAGATAGAGCACTTGGGATATTATTAACTAATTCTAATGTCCCATTAGAATAATTAAAGGAATGTTCACCCTTATGGTGAAAATTCACATTTAAATTTTCAATAATAGAGCGGTATTCAGCTATCCAAATATATCTTATTTCCATTTTCAATACTTTAATTTAATATTTAAGTAGTGCAAACTGATGAGTCAAATTTGATCATTTAAAAAAATACTATTTACGTCTGTTTCTCTTAAATTTAAGAACTTCTAATATTGGTGCGTTGGGTTGGTCTGAGGGTATGATTGGATCATCGTCATCAGTAATAGCTGTTCTCTCAATATCATGAAGTCCCACCTCCCAAGCATTTATAATTTTTAATTCTGATTTTAAAATTCCTAGATTAAAAAAAGGTTTGGGTTGATAACTATCGTCTAAGAACGCTGGCACTAAAAGGTATTTTCCGTGTTTTTTATATGTTTCTGTTAAATTCCTCAAATTTATATCATTTTCAGCTTCCATTACACGAAAGCGTGAAGAAATGGAAAGAAGATGACCTTTTTTCATAAGTTCTTCATCCATTTTTTTTGAAATTAAGACCTTATACCAATAAGGGTTGTTCTTATCAATACCTTTGATAACTGACACCATAATAGTATCACTTTTATCCTCTTTGCCAAATATGGTAATCCACTCTTCAAAAATTTCCTTGGCAGCTTCTACATTTTCAAATCCCAAGAAGATTCCAAGTGGTAGAATGTCTAATGCGAAAAAGCCAACCCCCCTCCAAGTAGCCTTATCCCATAGAGTCGAATTTATAACAGTTTCTGCCTTGATAGTTCTGTGAGTGGCGTTGTCAAATTTATTTTCCCTTTCCTCATCATCATGCTCTGTATTCACTTCCTCATCTATGATGATGGGATTTACCGTCCTGACCTTCGGATATTCCTTGGTACGTTCTGAAATCCAATCTTTCTGAAAAAATTTAGGGCTATTTGTCAATATATTATCCAAAAAGATATCATGCTGAAAAATAGTGGATAGTCTTTCATTTACTTCATCCTTCTCATATAACTTCTGAAAAAACTCCTTATAATCCTGAATAGCAAAATTTTTACCGATTACTTCCGGAGAAAGAATTCTTATCAAATCTTCAAATTTTCTATTGGGAAAGAAAGAAGATACTTTGATAACTACTTTAATTATACTAGATGTTCCTGAAACCTCAAACGAGTCAGTAAGCTCTTCTGAGCTGGATATGTTAATCGTAATACATTCTGTAAATGGAAAAACATCATTAAAAGCCGTCGCTAAATAGGATTCAAAGTAGGCTAGTATAGTTTCCCCCAATTTTAAGAAAGAAGTATCTGATGGCACAAAAACTGAGATAATGGTTCCAAGTAAATGTGTTTTCAAGTTCGTAACGCTTTCAGACATCAAATCCGTATTATAAGCAATCTGCTGTTTGAAAGGTTGATTTGCCCATTTATTAAAATAGTGAGGAAAACCTTCCCTGACCAATGGAACTTTAGATGGGTCTAGTTCAATAGCATCTTCATGCCCCAGCATATATAATAAGGCATCATTACTTAGCCAAAGCTGGTTTCTTTCCAAAACACTTGGAAGTGTTGTATATCGGTCCAATAAATCAAAAGGTAAATTCAATAATCTCACGGATAGACATGCATCGGTCAGATTTCCAGCGGAAAGTTCATCTGTCGTCCCATCAATATTTTGTGAATATCCCTTAACGACGTTATAAAGTTCGTACCAACACATTATGATCGGAATACGCCCGATAATAATTTGGTTCTTCAACAGCTCTTCAACACAAGTAATAAATCTCGGATTTAAATTGCCTGTATTATACCATATTTTAGTGTATATGCTCAGCGCTGCAATAAGGGAATTATACGAAGCCCAATGCAAATCTAATTTGGTATATGCTTCGCTCAATAACATTAAACAGAAATAAAACTCGTCTTGGGATTCTGGTTTAGCAAGCTTCCGAAAAGCCTTTCCAAAATAAATTAAGCTTTCACGGGCATTATTGTTCTCAAGCTTTGTTACTCCCCTTTTTAGGTACATCTGCCCGGAAGATAGCTCAGAAACCCTTATAGCTTCGACTTCTGCCAAAGAATCAATTAATCTATCATAGTCTGAATCATCGGGCAACATCTCTCCGAACATTTGAATTGTTTCCCTTATTTGGGAAAAAGGCAAATCAATGTAGGCGCTACTCACCTCAACATATTCTTTTAATCGAACAAGGTTTGGGGATACCTCTTCTTCATTCATTTCTGAATTAAAAATCTCTATAAAAGACAAGTAAAATTTTGAAAGCAATCCGGTTGCAGGCTTTCTTGAATCAGAAGCACATGCCTGTAAAACGGATTTCAAATTACGCTCCTCGAGTTCATAATCTATTTTTACCATCTCATCAATATCTTCAAGTGTAGAAATTGTCCTTAGGATATTTGATAAGGTAAAATAATGTTCGATACTCAATAGATTTGGTTCTTCAGCAACCAACTGTTTGATCTGAATATATTCTTTGTAAAAATCACTATATTCATCATACCAATTTATGAGTGTCCAAGCCAATTGGTAGCGAACTCTAATTTCCTGTGGTTTATTCTTTACCTTTTCACAAAATTTTAAAGCTCGAGAGAACCTACCTAAAACTTCAGTTTTAGGCCGTTCCAGCATTCTGGAGAGAATAGCGCTCTCCAAACAACCTTCTATCAATTCAAAATCCACTTCCATTAGTCGGTCAGCACTGTTTATCCGTTCTTCAAGCGCATTGATTTGTGCTTTACGTTCGATATCCCATGGACCTAAGACAACTTCTTGTAAATATTCAATTGATAGATTTAAAGTTTCGATGACTATATTCAACAGGTTGTCGCCATATACCTTTTCCAATATCCATTCGGCATCCAAAATGACTAATTCGATTCCGTAATCCCTCTTGACCCCGTCTTGAACATCCTTTTTATTTTTACTTGATATTTTCTGATTGGAAAAAAAGAATATTTTAGTATAACCACGCTTAGTGTCAATAATCTTCTTTACATCGGATTTAACTTTTGATTTCCATTCTGATTTGGCACTAATTGCGAAAGCCCAGTTCTCATTCTCGTTCCATTTGTTTTCACCGACAAACCAGCGATCCGAAATAAAACTTGATACTGGATAAGTCTCTGAATCTGTCTTTCCATCTCCTCCGCCCGTTGGCCCTACTTGAGGAATTAAGTTGGGAATAATCAATTTTTCAGCAAGTTTGGTACAGAGCGTTTCAAAATTATCATGTTTTTGATTTGTTGAAATTTGCGAAAGAATGAAATCTAACTGCTCCTTTGGAAGTACAACTTTAGCTATAGTTTTAGAATCTGAAAAGTATTCTGGTCGTTGCTTTCGATAGAATTGAGAAGGTGTTGGAAAACTATTTTTATCCATTAATCAAGCTACTTTAATCAATATTTTTATTGTCATAAAAATACATAAAAAGACTTACTTAACCGGCATTATGATTTTGCGGTCTAACCAAAAACATTTGCCGCTCAACGTTGGATTAAGCATAAGATTATTTTAGGAACTCTCCTCGCATCTCGGGCTTTCCGTCCTCTCTAAAGAAGTTTAGGGTACAGAATTTCTATTTCCATATTATGGTACTGTATCAACCACAGCAAAGTGTTCTGTTTGCCTTTCTACTCTCCAAGATAACATGCTCTAACTATGCATTGCTCAATAACGTACTGACATTAATTTTCAAAGAATCCTATTTCCTTGAATATAATTTGATGAATTCAGAAAAACCTTGACAATTAATGATCTGGGCTTATTCAAAGCCAGCTCCTCTTTCAAATACTATCGTCGCGAATTCATATCTTTATATAAATTAAACGCAACTATAATGACAGAAGAAAAATTAGAAAGACTTAAAAAAACGCTGGCAAAGATTGAAAGCTACAGTAGAGATGAAAGGTATTTCAGCGAGCTAGAGACATTGAGGAAAGAGGAATACCATCTGGAAGGCGGTAAAACTGCTGAATATGTAATGGGGAATTATCGGCACAATTTAGAGCAAACCGGCTGGAAACAGGCCGAAAGTTACAGGGTTGCCAGACGGAGAAGGCCCGTAAAAGGTGCACCCTCTGAATACTCGGATTACATCCGCAACTTTAAGCAAGATGTACAAGACGAGTTATTCCGTGTTGAGATGTTCCTAAATAATCAAAAATAAGCACTACATGGGAAATTTTGCTGATTCTAGATTATTAGTTGAGGATAACATCTATGGTTTTGATTTAAGGCAATTGCTTTGGAAACAACAATATGATCAGCCCGAACATCAGGAAATATTAAAGATCATTTTGAAACTTCTCAAAGTTGATTTATTACATTGTGAAGAGAAGGAGTTGAAAGCATATTTTACTGAAAATGAAGTTCAGCTGTTTAATGATGCAGCTCTCATTCGAGGTGTTGAAAATAAAGAAGTTTTAGCCAGATGGTTTGACGTGATGTTAACCCTGAATAAAAAGAACATCAAAGCTTATATCAATTCCGCCCATGAAGCCTATATGCATGTCTATTCAGCGACCAAAGAGGTAAATTACCTAGTCCGTGCCATTGCGCTGGTCAAATACGCAAAGGCATTTTTCAAAGATCAACTCGAAGAAATATTAGATCAGGTAAAAGAGCAACTATTTACCTGTACTTCAGCCTACTTTCAACAGCTTATTTTAATAGAATTAATCTTCGTTTATGGAGAGAACAGATGCCAAACCGAGTTTAGTCAATTCCTTGAAGAAAAAATAAAGCACTTCCTTTCAACCAAAGATTTTCGGTCTGCAAGATTTTGCATAAGGTCATTGCAGCTCATTGGTATGTTAGACAAAAATCAGTGCAATATAAGAATGGCAGAAAATTACGAAGCAGAAGGAGATCAAGACGTATCAGAAATGCAGCCCAATACTTTCTACCCTACAATATCTGCGGTCTATTTAAAGGGGTTCAAATTAATCGCATCTGCAGGTGGATGCCAGAAATTAAAAGATAGGCTTGAAAGAAAAGTTGTAAGGTTTCAACTGGAGATTTTTCGGACATTGCAGGCAAGCGGTGTGCGAATGATACCAGAAATTGATATAGATGCCATTCATAAAAACGTCCTGAATTTGAATCTGCAAAGCTCCAATCTGGCTTACCATACTCTGGTAAATCTTCCGCTGATTTCAAAAGTTGCTGTTGAGGAAATTGCGCAACGTGATAAGGAATCCTCAATGGGGCTGGAACGCTTTCTTTCTGAACAGGTTAAAGTCACAAAAAAAGGTGCACAGGTGGCTGCTCAGGATATTACCGATAGTTATGCCGGTAATGCCCGGACTTATATGCGGGAAAAACTGATGGCCTATATTTATTTCATCAAAGGTACACTGGACGGATATATTGATATGAATAAAGCAATGGTGATGCAACTTTTAATTGACACAAAAAGTCCTTTTGTTCCTGAAGACAGGATGCATGACTATTGTTTAGGACTTACAGCAGGTTTTCAGAACGATTTTGTTACCGCTGCCCACTTGCTTATTCCTCAATTGGAAAACAGCCTCAGGCATTTAGCGGTTACAAACGATATCATTGTCACTACTTACGACAAAAGGTTTCACTTGGAAAATCTTTTGGGAGGTTTAATCACAAAAATCCGTCCTCTGGCTACTGAGGATATCATCGAGGAACTGAACAGTTTTCTTGTTGATAATAATAATGCTAATTTTCGGAATGAATTACTGCATGGATTAATGGAAACTACCCTCGTTCATAAGTATGGGCAATATACCTGGTGGCTCTGTTTAAAAATGATCTTACAAACCAAGTTGATTTTTCCAGGAATAAAACAATAGCTTTTTGAAAAAACTTCGCAGATCCCCTCATTCATTTCCTCCTTCTGCTCTAGCCTGTATATATTCTCTGATTCGATCTGCTGGACGGAGTTTGTGAAAAGTTGTGACGGACTCCTCATAAATATTATGTCGTTTCAACTTTTCGGAAAGATTGAGTTCATCCTTGAAGCCAAAACCTTTATAGTAGAACAAATCAAAAAAATTGTTCATGTCAGGCTGGGAAAAAAAGACACCTTCCTTTGAGCAGTTCCTAGTAAACTCTTCATTATCAAATAAAAAATAGGCACAAAGCTCCAACTCGTCATAGCAAATTAACCGTTCATGCAGTAGTTCCCTAGAGAGCAGGAATTCGGTAAAGCCTTGAATATGATTATCTTTTCGCTTAAGGGTTATTAAAAAGCTTTCCAAATCATTTATGCATACTGCCCAGGGATACGGACGATCCTGTGGCAATTGCAACAAAAGCCCCAGATCACATTGTATTTGCCCAAGGCGCTCCTGAGTGACTACAATGGTGAAGACCTCATCAAAGTCTGCAGCATCAATCGTTGCTATGATTTTTTTTGATTTGTTTTTCAATGTGAATAAATCATTGCTAAGAAATAGTGTTTCAACTTCACTCGCCTGCGAATAACCACTCCCTATTGATTTTTGAAAATCATCCTTGATACGATCATAAGCTCTTACCGGATCTCGAAGCGGCGTTCGTTGTCTGTGTGCCTTGCATTCGATAACATAAGCAGTCCTATTATGTAATATCAATAGGTCCTTTTCATTATTATTTACATAATAGGAGCGGTTGAATTCTGCATCTGGACCAAAAAAATCCCGAAAGACCTCTGTTGTCTTTTCTTCCAGATACAGATCTCGCCTCTCGGAAATCTTTCTTCCTGGGGCATTGGCATGATTGCATATATCATAAAGGAACTCGTAGATGGCATTAATCAATTGCTTAGAATAGATCATCAATATGCTTTCACCATCCATGACTAAGATAGGCCTGCGCAGATATGGGCATTCATCGGTGTAATATAGATAGTCTACATTCTCGTTCCTCAACAATGTAAAGTAGGCCATGAAAAGCTTAGCCTTCTCCGTATCCGCAACTTTGTAAAGTTCAGCCATAGGAATGGCCATATCAAACACCTTCTTATCTGTAAGGTCCAGAAGATGCATTTTCTGATGTTCAGAAAGTGAGGTGAAGCTTTTTCCAGACTTTAATGACCTTAGCACAGAATCATCATCTGCCTGATAGCGCTTTGACCGTTCGATTTCCATAGTAGTAAGCAAAATATAAAAATTGATATAATCGTTTAGAGAAAGTGCTGTTTCTGACAGAATATGTTCTTGATGGTGTTGAAAGGTTCGTTTGATCCTTTCTATATCCTGCTCTACATATGACAGAGTGGCGTTAAGGTAATAATTAAGAAATGTTCCCTTTGTAATGAGCATACGGTTAATTTCTTCCTGAGACATCCCACCTTTTTTTAGACGCTCAGATTCATAGCCATATCCTTTTTCTATTTCGTTCAACAAACGAATGATAGTTCTGTGATCTTTAGTTCCTGCTGCATAAAGCTCTTTTCCCCCAATTTCGGTGGCATGATAAAGACTAACAAGATACATCAGCTGACGAACGGGTGAGCGGAGGTTAATCTGCCCCGTAGCTTGTCGAACGTGATGATTGGCCAGATAAGCAATATGAGCTGTGAAACTCCGGTGATCATATTTTCTTATAATGGATTTGAGCTCATTCGCAATCGCTGTTGCTCTGTCTTTTGTTAGTTCTTTCATATTCATTATTACAAAGTTAGGCATATCAATCTAGTGCAAGCTCTCATTTTATTAACACCTATTTACTTAATAGCTTAGAGATTTTTGACTATAAGCTAATAGATTTATTAAATCTTTTCGAGTAAGTAAACTTCATTTTTTTGCGATTCTGAACTATATGAATTTTCGATAGAGAAAAGGATTAAAAATGTGTAAGCTTAACAACGGCGTTTCTTTATTAATGTCCCAACAATCTTTGTTAAAAAACTGAAAATCAACAAATACATTATTTATATGAAAACAGCTTATCTATATATCCGTGTAAGTACGGATGAGCAAAAAAGAAAAGGGTACTCCTTGCCAGAACAAGAGGATCGCTTATTGAAATATTGTGAGTACAACAATATCAAAGTCAAAGGTATTTATCGTGAAGATTTCTCGGCCAAGACCTTCAATCGGCCTGAATGGAAAAAGTTGATGACAGTCATCAAAAACAAGTCATCAAAAGAAGACAGACATATACTTTTCATTAAATGGGATCGATTTAGCCGGAACATTGAATATGCTTATGAGATGCTTGGTCTACTTCGGAAATACAGGACAACAGCAATGGCCATTGATCAGCCTTTGGATCTTTCGGTACCTGAAAGTACGGTCATGCTTGCCGTTTACCTATCCGTACCGGAAGCCGAAAACAGCAGAAGAGCTTTGAATACGGCAGCCGGTATCCGCCGGGCAAAATTGATGGGCAGGTATCCAAACAAGGCACCTTTAGGCTATATCAATGTAACAACAATAGAAGGAAAGAAAATTATCGCCCTGAAGCAACCAGAAGCAAATATTTTAAGATGGGTCTTCCAACAACTTGCCAAGAACATCCATAAAATTGAGGAAGTTCGGAATATGGCTCATGATAAGGGATTGATATGTTCAAGGTCATATTTCTTTAGGCTTATACGCAGTCCCATTTACTGTGGCCTCATTCCCGTAAAACTCAATTCCGGAGAATGTGATCTTGTAAAGGGAACACATGACCCGATAATATCCGAAGCACTATTTTACGAGGTTCAGCGCATTATCACAACAAAGAGGAAAGTTAATGCCAAAGACGAATTGCTAAAAACCACATTCTTTTTGCGAGGAGTCCTGGAATGTCCCTATTGTAAAAGAAAGCTCAGCGGAAGCTTTTCCAGAGGTTCAACGAAGAGATATCCGTACTATCATTGTCATGGAAGATGCAAAACGAGGATTAATGCTACCTTACTCAATGATTGTTACCAACACGAACTTCAGCGGTTAATACTTTCAGATAAAGTATCTGATCTTTTTGGTCTCATCTTAGAAGATTGGAATACGAATACCCGCAAAACGGTACATGTACAGCACAGAAATCTTGCGGTAAGAAAACTAAACGAACAGGAATCAATTATGTCTCAAGCCCGGAAGCTGTTCGTAGTCGGCGCTCTGAAACCTGATGATTACAGTAATTTAAAAAGGGAGTTTGAAGCTAATGCCAAATGCCTGCGAAGGGAATTGATGGATATTAATAGAAAATTAGAAAGCATTGACCGACAAAGCCAAATAGGACCAAAATCATTTTTAAATATTTTCCAAGGTTTTTCAAGCTTGGATTTATCCGACAAAAAGCATCTTGTCAATCTGATCCCGCCGCTCAAGGTCGATTTCAAAACAGGCAACATGACACTGGGACTAAACAGCGCATTATCAAAAATATTATTAACAAAAAAACAGATATTAAAATAATAAAGATGAACTTTATAGACAAAAGGGTTTCTATCAAACAGGCAATTGATATATTGACACAAAATGGTATCCATGTTGACGAAGACCAAGCTACTTTAATATTAGACTTTCTCTATCTAATATCAAAGAATCACAAAGAGCCAAAGAAAGTGGAAACATCAGAACCTTAAGAGGATATCGAACTGCTTGAAAAACACTCTAAACAGAAGGCAGCGACAGTTTTTCAGAAGATTCAAGGCTAAAGTTCACGCAAATTTTGAATCTAAAATTCGAACTATAAATGACAGGGTCGCAACAGTCTGTGTCACAGATTTTTATTGCCATAAAAAAAGGAGAAAGTAGTTAACTACTTTCTCCTTAAGTCGGGGTGGCAGGATTCGAACCTACGACCTCCACATCCCAAATGTGGCGCGATACCGGGCTACGCTACACCCCGAAAAGGTATCCTTTGTTTTTGTGTGATGCAAATATAAAGCATTTTTTATCGTTGTCAATACTTTTTTTACTTATTTGAGGTAATGAGCTCGTTATATGTGAAATATATTTTTCAGAAAGATTTATCTGATGAAAGGTAGACCCATATTATGAGTCGTATTGCCGCTTTAGTTCCGATTGCAGAAGGTTTATTTGTTTTTTAACGTGGAGATGGGAGTTATTCAGATTTGAAAATTTTGGTATTAATTGACAAAAGAGCGACTAAATTTTACAGAGTAACCCTTATTTTGTTTCCATTAGCGAATTTCTTGGGACAGGATCGTGCTAGACATTGAAAAAATAAAGTAAGACGGAATGATAGAAGGACTTTATGAGACACATATTCAGGTAAGTGATTTAGAAGCAGCAACGAAGTTTTATACCGAAGTGCTGGGCTTGCGGTTTGCACATCGCGATGAGACCAGGCCTATTGTATTTTTGTGGGTAGGTGAAGGGAAAGACTATATGTTGGGGTTGTGGGAAAATAAAGAAAATCTGCAACCGAGACATTTTGCTTTTCGAAGCACCAAAGAAAATATTCTTAATTTTTCGGAACAGTATCTAACACAGCGTGCGCTGAAACCGTATAACTTCCTGAAAGATGGCACCTCGAAGCCTATGGTTTTTGCATGGATGCCAGCTTTAGCAATTTATTTTAATGACCCCGACGGAAACCAACTTGAATTTATTTCCATCTTAGATGGTAACCCACAACCCGAGCGAGGCGTGGTTTCCTATGCGGAGTGGATTGCGCGATAGTCGTTGTAATAAGCGAGAAATTAGATGAAAGTTGATTTATGGAAGATAACAAACAGTAGATTCCCCATTTCATAGGGTAATGTATTTGTTGGATATCCTAAAAATCTATTCAAGAAATATTATAAGGTGTGATCCGCAAATAGTAAGGGATGCAAAAATATTTTTTGCATCCCCTTAATTAAGTGTCCACTTATTTGTGGATTATCGAGCGCGTATATTGGGGTTTACCCGTGGTGCATTTTCATATGATTCCAAATAGACGATATCGCTGGATATACAACCTCCGTTATCAATTACCCAACGCAAAGCTGCTTTGCCTCCGTTTGTTAGGGTAACTGTTGCATTATGCTGCGTGGTGTTATTCATTTCGACCTCTCCGCTGATCACTTCCCAGTAAGCTGTGCCTGCAACAGCTGCGGTTGCAGCCATCAAGAAGGTCTTCTGTTTATACTTGCGTTGGCTTGGACCAGCTATGGCAACTGGCATCTCGTAAAATGTGACCGTTACTTTAGTTCGTTCCGCGCTCTCACACTTGTTGAGGGAGGTCAATGCTGCGTAGTACGTACCTGTTTCCAAGGGGGTATTTACGTTTAACGACTCCTGGCCATTGATACTGCTGTGCCAGGAAAGTGTGGCCCCGGTCGCAGTAATATAATCCAAAGTTTGCTGATCGACACGGAGGTCCGAGACTGTAGGACTGTTCGTACTACAGAAAGAAAGGTCTACTATTCCTCCAGGCAAGTGTACTAATTCAGGGGTGTAGGAAACGGTGATAAAATCTTCCGCCGTACATTGTTGATTGGCAGGAACTGTTGCATCATAAATAATCTCCACTTTGTATTCGCCATCTAGGCCGTATGCGCGTGCGTCGATCGCGACAGCGCTAGGGGCTGTGTTCAGCAATACGAAAACACCTTTATTGTTTTTTTTGTACCATTTATATTGGGAAAGATTTCCGCCGAAGAATTGTTCAGCCGATAGGAGGTAGGAGCTACTTACCTGCGGGTTTATTACGGCGCAAGGAAGATCTTCTCCTAATCCGATAAGGCCAGGTGTCCCCGCTAGAAAGATTACATTTTGATTGTTGTTCCCGGCATCTCCCGAATTGACCTGAAATAAGAGAGGCGCTTCACTGGCCTGTATTCCGCCAATACTGACAAAGTCAAATCGATTGTGACCATTTGGATTCGCATATTTTATCGTTGACCCCGTACTGGATAGGCGAGAGGTAATAATATTGAGGTTACAGGGAGTTTCACTGAGTGAAAGATCCTCGGTAACGGTTAACGTTGTGTTTTCTTGTAAGGTCAGGGTTAATGCGCGGGGAGCCAGAAATAAGGTGCCTGTTGTCACATTACCGGTGAATCGACGGCTATGATTCAGTCGAATTTCATGAAAAGAAAGATCGCCTTGAATTTGAAGATCATTGCTTAGAACACCGGCGGTTGTTTCGACGTAGTAGTATTGATGGCCGCTCGTGCCAAAAAAATTTCCGCGACAAAAAATACGACTTCCTTCGGCTTTTAGGCTGGTTCCAGTCAAATAATTCCAATGACCAACATTCCATTCACTATTTTCTATGTTCAGATTTTTTATAGCATTCGCACTGTTAAAGTCTGTAGCAAGTGTCACCTTCGAATTGGAAGCGATAACGTTACCTCCGTAAAAATTAAAGCTACTCGCAGCAAATTTAAGGTTGCTTATGTTTAACGTTCCTGCGTAGATTGTAAACCAGCTGCTCCCTGTAAAAGTATCCATATCGAAGATTACTTCTTTTGCCGAACTTTGTGCATAGTTGCTCTGTATACGCATATTGCCGCGGAAGATCCATGTCGTTGTTGGCGTGTTTATATTTAAGGCGCCAACACCAGATGTTTGTTTGGCTGAACTACGGTTGATGATTATGGCCGCACTGGTTGCGCTATTTAGAGCTACGCTTTGGATAAACATACCTCGACCCATTTCTATTCGATCTCCATAAATGTACAGCGATGTTCCACTCTTATGTTGAATTTCTAAATTTTCGGGACAATCTTCATCCGCAATAGGATTATTGATGGAGGCTATTGCACCTTCAGTGACAATGGGTAAATAACGGTTGGAAAAGCTATTAAATCGGACATTGTCGGTACGAGTAGGCAAGCAACCGCCAGAAGGAGTTCCATCGCTGTTTGTCGTCCAATTATTTGGATTGAACCATTGATTGTCTGCCGCGCCGATCCAGTATAAGTCCTTAGGCTCTTTGTCAATAAATTGCCAGTTTTTTACGTCTCTCACGATTGTGCCAGTTGCGTTGTAGGATACTCCCGTGGATATATCGGCCTGTACACCTGTCATGATTACATTGGGGACAAAGATATCTTTTAGTGCGCGGAATTTGAAAAACGTACCTTCTGGTGAAACGATGGTACTGTTTGCCTGTGTCGCGTACATCTCCATACTACCACTGCAATCTGCTGTATGCGTAATCAGTTGATCGCGGATTAGCAGCTGCAGATTGACTTGCATGCGGAGAATACCATTTGCGGGGACTTCTAAAATGCCTATATCGACGTTATTTCTAAATGAAATCGTTGCACCTTTCTTCTCACTAATCAACCGTAGACTTTTTGCGTTAATGTTGGCGATTATACTCACGTCGTTTCCGTATACAAGAATATCGGAGAAGCTTGTGTTGGCCCCGCCACTGATACTGAGCGACGGACTGGAATAGGTGCTGGGTACAAGAATGACATCATGGTAGCTGTGGTTTGGGGAAGAGGTAATGCTACCTGTGAGGCGAAATTCTAATGTGGATCTTGCCGCCTGCAGGGCACCTTTGGTGCTGTATTCCCAGGTCTGATAAATACTTATTTTAGAATCGGTGATGTTCAAGTCCCATTTCCCCATCGCATTAACGGGAGAGTTATAGGGTGCAATACTGTAGAAATTTGCACCAATATATATGTCTTTTTTGTTGCTGTTGAGCGTTCCGCCTAAAAAATAAATGGATCCATTTATTATAGTTTTTAGGTCGTCAGATAAGGTCCAGTCACCTAGTCCTGAAAAGTATAGCATATAGAAAGAGGAGCCATTAGAATTGTTGGATATCGTAAAGGTTCTTCTTGGTGCTAATGAAAGACTTCCTATGGTTGTGTTGGTGAGTAAGTTTCCATTTGTTTTGATAAAATTAAGGCTGTCAATAGTCAGGAGATATGCACTGATTCCTGCTGTAAATCCTTGTGTTTCAATATTAATATTGTGAAATCTTGTCTGTGTATTTGAACAATTTAAAAGTGTTTGCTCTCCGCTGGTCTTTGAGGGATGACTTAAATTCAACGTGAATTTACTGGGGGCAACAACGCCGTGAAATTGCCAACCCTCGTGGGTTAGATGTATGGTTGAGTTATCAGGAACGGTTAAGGTGTAGGGCCCCGTAAAGTTTCCGAGGATACCACCGATTCTCATATATTTTAGTGCGGGTAGGTTTAGGTTGAGGACCGCATCGTTCCTAAAATCAAGGTAACCGTTTGTGGTATTACTATGAATCGTTTCTAGTTGAGGGAAAGAAAGTGTTGGAGTTCCCTTGAGGACAAAAGAGCTATAATTTGAGGCTCCTTCATTCAGGTAGCGGCTGTTTAAAAGTAGGGTGGTTAGTACTGGCATATCGACCTTCGTCTGTCCTTCGATATAGAGGACGTCTGTTTTAAGTGTGTCGCCGTGGTACTCAAAATGACCTTCCTGTAACATTGTGCGGAAAAAACGTTCATTTTGATTGTTGAAGTTGTCGGCTACGATTAGTTTTCCAGCACCGATCTTTGCAAATTCCATTTCCAGTACGGCGCCGTTGCTTGTTAATGTCGCAACCTCTGTATTGGAGGGATTAATCTGTAAAAAGATATTTAAAATCTCCGATCGAAGTGTAACATAGGGTTGCAACGTCACATTGCCGTACACCGTGATATTGTTCTGTCCATAGATATACGGTGAGTTGTTGCTGTTTAGATCCGGCTTGAAGGTTAACGATTTAATATGTACCGCCGCTTTCGTGTTGATGGATTTGTTTGTCGCACCATTAAAGCCTGAGTTGGCATCAATGATAACATGGGTATTTGCATTAGGAATCGAGGATGGCTGGATCGCCCCTTGGCTTCCTGATTGGTAAGACCAGTGGCGTAGATCATCCCAGTTTCCAGTCCCGCCTACCCAATACATAGTTTGTTGTGCTATGGCATTCGTGCTGAGGAATAGAAGGAATAGGCCAATGGCATAGAATAGGATATGCTGTAGTTTCTTCATGTCCTTATTTTATAACTTTAAATACAATATTCATGTAGCTATCCTCGGTAACCGAAGCGCCTGTTTTAATAGTATAGGCAAGTATGCCTGATGGTGTAATGCTTACGTTCTCGAATAAAGACGTGTCATAATAGGTGATGAAATAAGCCAATTCTTGGGCAAGATAACTAGGAAGGGACTCGCTAGGATTGCTACTGACTAATGGCGAACCGAACTGACTTTTGTAAATTTCGTAAAGATTAACCTCAAGTTGACCGTTACCGTTGAGGTTGCCACTTAGTGGCAAGACAACCGAGGGACAATAGAAAAACAAGGGGGCTACAGCGCTGGCTTTTTTCAAGACGTTAGATTCGTTCATAACAACAATACTTTCTTGGGTTGCATGATAATCTTTTATCAAGCCTTCCAGGGCAAAGGTGTTCGAAGCGGATGTCGTGATGCTTGTAGGGCCTGTTAGCGGGCCGCCAAGTTGAATATCATTCTTGTTTTTCTTTACGCCATTGCTCGTTGTGAACGCATTTATCGCTTTTAGGTCCACCGACACCGCTTCATTGTCCTCGGTGATGAAACGGAGAATATTTGTTTCTTCATTGTACGTGATGTCATTTCCGTTTCGCTCTGGTACTTTGAGCCAATTGATTCCATTGTTGTAATATATGCCTGGGGTGATGTCTCCCTGGTTGGCTAAGTTATAGACCACCATGCCACGTTCGTGTTGACTGAGCGGGGCGGGATTGGTCGTGCTGGTTAATGATAAACGAGGAAATAATAATCCGCGTCGAACGCTGCTTAAATCAAGGAGAGCATTGCTATTGGGTATACGTTCGATGGTCGATATATTGTCATCGATTTTGACCTGTGCGGACGCTACGCCTAACGTGAGAAAGTACAGTAAAATACTGAGGGAGTAAGATTTAGTCATGGTTCTAGTGCGTTAATAGTTTAAAAATTGAGCGCAAAGGAATGATTATTATGCGGTCAAGTGCGCCAGAAAAAGCCTGATTGTTAACACAAAAAGACAATGTGATCCGATGGGGGACGAAATGTAGGCTTAAGTCGGATTTACAGTATTCATGCAAGGGGGCAAACTCGTGGGAGATAGTCGATCTGCGATGCGGTTAGAAGAGATCGAAAGGCATTTCTCCGGTAGATGGTAGAAAACCAAGGCGAGGCAATGGAAGGCTTTCGTTATATTTGTTAAAAAAGTGTTTTTCTCTTTTCAAATGTTAAATATTTACTTATCTTTGTCCCCCAGTGAAAAATGAGGTCACATATCTCATCGCATCGTCGAAAAAAACCAATGGTTTCATTGGACAGACTTATATTTAATTGATGTTTAGCCCGTTTGGGCTTTTTTTGTATCTCATTGAAAAACGAATTGTAATAAATATAGTTATAAAAAGAATGACCAACTACAGTAAATTACCAGCTATTTTGGTGCTTGAAGACGGAACAGTTTACCACGGTAAAGCGGCAGGGAAAATTGGAACGACGACAGGTGAGATCTGTTTCAATACAGGTACGACAGGTTATCAGGAAATCTTTACTGATCCTTCTTACTATGGGCAAATTATGGTAACCACCAATGCGCACATCGGTAACTATGGTATTGATGAGGATGATACGGAATCAGCATCGATTCAGATTGCTGGCCTAGTATGTAAGAACTATAATATCAATTATAGTCGCCAAATGGCCGATACGTCTATTCAGTCGTATTTTGAAGAAGAGAACTTAGTTGGTATTTCAGATATTGATACCCGTTCTTTGGTTCGCCATATCCGCAGTAAAGGAGCCATGAACGCTATTATTTCTTCAGAGAACCTTGATGTAGCGTCTTTGAAAGCGAAATTAGCGGAAGTGCCTTCGATGGATGGGTTGGAGCTTTCTTCTTTTGTATCGACAAAAGAGCCTTATTATTATGGGGAAGAATCAGCGCCTACGCGTATTGCGGTTCTTGATTTGGGTATCAAAAAGAACATCTTGCGTAATTTTGATGCGCGTCAGGTATATGCTAAGGTATTCCCGGCAAAAACAACGTTCCAAGAGATGGAAGCGTGGAATCCGGATGGATATTTCATCTCAAACGGGCCTGGCGATCCTTCAGCAATGGAATATGCAATCACCACAGTAAAAGAAATTTTAGCCGCAGAAAAACCTATGTTCGGTATCTGTTTAGGGCATCAGATTTTAGCGTTAGCAAATGATATCCGTACACAGAAGATGCATAATGGTCACCGTGGAATTAATCACCCGGTAAAAAACATTATTGCTAACCGTTGCGAGATTACATCACAAAACCATGGTTTTGGTGTGGTTGCGGAAGATATCGAAAAGTCGGACAAAGTGGAAATCACACACGTGAACTTGAACGATCAGTCGATCGAAGGTATTCGCGTAAAAGGACAGAAAGCATTTTCGGTACAGTATCACCCAGAGTCTTCTCCAGGACCGCACGATTCACGCTATTTGTTTGATGATTTCGTTGCCATGATAAAGCAATAAAAAATTTAGAAAAGGCTAAACTGTAGGGTTTAGCTTTTTTTTGTTAAGTTTGATTTTACTAACATAAATCAGTATCTTAGTGTTCGTAATACACTAAGCCGAAATTTATAAAGACAATAATATAAAGATGAGTTTAATAATTGATGTTCATGCGCGTCAGATCCTTGATTCGCGCGGTAACCCTACAATTGAAGTAGATGTTACTACACAAAATGGTTTTGTTGGTCGTGCTGCTGTACCTTCTGGTGCTTCTACAGGTGTTCATGAGGCTGTAGAGTTACGCGATGGCGATAAAACAAAATACTTGGGTAAAGGCGTTTTGAAAGCGGTTGAAAATGTAAATACTAAGATTGCTGAGGCGTTGCGTGGTGTTGATGTTTTTGAACAAAACACGATTGACAAAATTATGATCGATCTTGATGGAACAGAGAATAAAGGTGCTTTAGGCGCGAATGCTATTCTTGGTGTTTCCTTGGCGGTTGCGAAAGCGGCTGCGCAAGAATCTCATCAACCATTATACCGTTACATTGGTGGTGTAAATGCAAATACATTACCTATTCCAATGATGAATATCATCAACGGTGGATCTCACTCTGATGCGCCTATTGCATTCCAAGAGTTTATGATTATGCCTGTTGGTGCGCCTTCATTCTCTGAAGCATTGCGTTGGGGAACAGAAGTATTCCATACATTAAAGAAAATTTTGCACGACCGTGGTTTATCTACAGCCGTAGGTGATGAAGGTGGTTTTGCGCCTACATTCGATGGTACCGAAGATGCAATCGAGACGGTTCTTAAAGCTATTGAAACAGCAGGTTACAAACCGGGTTCTGATATTTGTTTGGCGTTAGACTGTGCGGCATCAGAATTCTACAAAGACGGAAAATACAACTACGCGAAATTTGAAGGCGATAAAGGCGCTGTTCGTACAAGTGAAGAGCAAGCTTCTTACCTCGCTGAATTGAGCGTGAAATATCCTATTATCTCTATCGAAGATGGTATGGGTGAAGACGACTGGGCAGGATGGAAAACATTAACGGAGAAAGTTGGTGACCGTGTACAACTTGTAGGGGATGATTTATTTGTTACAAACACAAAGCGTTTGCAACAAGGTATCGATACGGACACTGCAAATTCAATTCTTGTTAAAGTAAACCAAATCGGTTCATTAACAGAAACAATCAATGCAGTGACATTGGCGCAGAACTCGGGTTATACATCCGTGATGTCTCACCGTTCAGGTGAAACAGAAGATGCTACCATTGCGGATCTTGCTGTAGCGTTGAACTGTGGTCAAATCAAAACTGGTTCGGCTTCTCGTTCAGATCGTATGGCTAAATACAACCAATTACTTCGTATCGAAGAAGAGTTGGGAAGCAATGCGCGCTTTATCGGCAAGAACTTTAAGTTTGCTATTAAGTAAGAAGATCTTTTGATTCTTTATATGAAGGGAGCTGATTGTACGATCAGCTCCTTTTTTGTATGTTTTCATTTTTGCATATCTATATAAATTTGTCTAAGTTTGGTGCATGGAAAGGTTTCTAACAGTTATCCGTAACAAGTATTTTTTAGCCGGTTTGGCTTTTTTGGTATGGATGTGTTTCTTTGATCGCTATGATTTCGGTACGCAGTATGCATACCAACAGGAGAAAGGGAAGTTGGAAAATGAGAAAACCTTTTATGAATCGGAGATTGAACGGATGGAGAAATCAATCAAAGATGCGCAGCATAATCCGAGTGAGATTCAACGGATAGCGCGGGAGCGGTACAAAATGAAAAAGGATAATGAAGATATATTTGTCGTAAAAGAAATTGAACCGACAGAGGAATAAGATGTAAGGAATTAAAAAGAGCGGTATTTGTAAAAATACCGCTCTTTTTTATGCTTCTGATATCGCATTGATAATATCGTACTGTGTAATTATATTTATACGTCCGTAGCTATCTTCTACTAAAACAGCTTGTGAGTCTTTATTTATCAACGATGATATTTTATCGATTGAGGTATTGATATCTACAAAAGGGAAAGATTTTGTAGCAATGGACTCTACCGTTGACGACTTAAGTGAAGGATTTTCTAACAACGCAGTTAAGATATCCGATTCTGTCAGTTTACCGATTACCATCCCTTGTTGGGTTACAGGAATCTGAGAGATATTCAAGGTCTTCATCATGTTGAACGTCTCCAGGACCGTTTGGTTCACATCGGCGGTAACAATTTCTTGATTGCCACGTTTCTTCAAGATTGTCTTTGCGGTTAGCTTCTCATCCTCTAAGAAACCACGTTCGCGCAACCAGTCTTCGTTGTACATTTTACCCATGTAACGGGAGCCATGGTCATGGAAAATCACGACAACAACGTCATCAGGTTGAAGGGATTCGCCCAATTGCATCAACCCGGCAACAGCTGCTCCCGCCGAATTTCCCGCAAAGATTCCTTCCTTACGCGCTAGATCTCGTGTCATTAAAGCGGCATCTTTATCCGTGACTTTTTCAAAGAGATCAATCACATTAAAATCCACATTCTCGGGTAAGAAATCTTCACCTATCCCTTCCGTGATGTAGGGGTAGATCTCATTCTTATCAAAGATGCCGGTTTCTTTATATTTTTTAAAAACAGAACCATACGTGTCAATTCCCCAGACCTTGATGTTTGGGTTCTTTTCGCGTAGATATTTTGCAGTTCCAGATATGGTACCTCCTGTACCTACACCAACCACCAGGTGGGTGATTTTTCCGTCCGTCTGTTCCCAGATTTCAGGCCCTGTCTGTTGATAGTGTGCCTTGGCATTGGATGGGTTGTCGTATTGATTTGCTTTCCATGCATTGGGCACTTCCTTTTGAAGTCTACTAGATACTGAGTAATACGAGCGTGGATCTTCAGGTTCCACGTTTGTAGGACACACAATTACTTCCGCACCAAAAGCACGAAGTGCATCGACTTTTTCTTTCGATTGCTTATCCGTTGTGGTAAAAATACACTTGTAGCCTTTAACGACAGCGGCCATAGCAAGCCCCATTCCTGTATTTCCTGATGTACCTTCGATAATGGTGCCGCCAGGTTTTAGCAGTCCCGCCGTCTCCGCATCTTCAATCATTTGGATCGCCATACGATCCTTAATTGAGTTTCCGGGGTTGGTGGTTTCTATTTTTGCTAGAACAGTGCCTTTAAGGCCTTTGGTGACCGCATTTAGCTTGACCAAAGGTGTGTTTCCTATGGTTTCCAAGATATTATTATACCACATGCTGTTTTTGTTTGTTTCTACAAAAATAGTATTTTAAAATTATTGTGTCACTATTACACAGTTGCTTTAAAATTTCAAGTGTTTTACGGTAAGTCCGTTGTTAATAAGTTGCTTCAAGGCATCAATACCAATGTTTAGGTGTGTTTCTACATACTTGGCGGTTACGGTAAGGTCGCTTTCTGCTGTTTTTACACCTTCGGGCACCATCGGTTGATCAGAAACCAACAATAGGGCGCCGGTTGGAATTTTGTTCGCAAAGCCCACACTAAAGATGGTTGCTGTTTCCATATCGACAGCCATCGCACGAATAGTTTTCAAGTATTTCTTAAAGGCTTTATCGTGTTCCCAAACCCGTCTGTTGGTGGTGTACACGGTTCCGGTCCAATAATCACGCTGATAGTCGCGTATGGTGGTGGATATCGCTTTTTGCAAGGCAAAGGCCGGTAGGGAGGGTACCTCAGGCGGGAAGTAGTCGTTGGAAGTTCCCTCTCCGCGAATAGCGGCAATGGGTAAGATCAACTCACCAACAGGGATTTTCTTTTTGAGTCCGCCGGTTTTTCCCAAAAATAAAACCGCCTTTGGGTTGATGGCGGATAAGAGATCCATAATGGTTGCCGCCATCGGGCTTCCGATACCAAAGTTGATAATCGTGATGCCGCCAGCGGAGCAAGCCTGCATGGCTTTGTCCTCGCCATAGATGTGTGCATTGTTATGCATCTCCGAGAACATTTTTACATACTTGGAGAAATTGGTAAGCAAGATATAAGGCTCAAATTCTTCAAGCGGACAGCCTGTGTATCTTGGCAACCAGTTGTTTACAATGTCTTTCTTTGATTTCAAGCCCGGAGTAATCGGGCTATCTTCGATCTGCTTTTTTCTCATATGCTTTGTTTTAAGTTGGTGCCTATAAAAAATCCCTCATTTTGGTGAGGGATTTTAAATTAAGCGACTTTCAATTTTTTAATATCAGATTTTGCAATTTTTTGCTTGGCATATTCCAAGGTTATATGCAACGTCTTCTGATTGTCTTTTTCTTTGGTGCTCGGCGTTTCAAACATAGCATCCAGCATAATCGCTTCACAGATACTACGCAATCCGCGTGCACCAAGTTTAAATTCCCACGCCTTGTCTACAATGAAATCGTACACTGCTGGTTCGAAAACAAGCTCAATACCTTCGTATTGAAACAGCTTATGGTATTGCTTGATCAACGCATTTTTAGGCTCTGTCAAGATACTCAATAATGTTTCTTTATCCAACGGGTTAAGGTACGTCAACACCGGCAAACGACCAATCAATTCGGGGATTAATCCGAAGTTCTTTAAATCTTGCGGCGTAATGTATTTATAGAGGTTCGTTAGATCGATGTCTTCCTCTTCCTCTTTCATTTTATACCCTACAGTTTGTGTGCGTAGACGGTTGGAAATCTTCTTTTGGATACCATCAAAAGCTCCTCCACAGATAAACAAGATGTTACTCGTGTTTACAGAGATCATTTTTTGATCTGGATGTTTACGTCCTCCCTGTGGTGGAACGTTCACATTTGTACCCTCAAGGATTTTCAGTAAGGCTTGTTGTACACCTTCTCCGGACACATCTCTAGTGATCGATGGGTTGTCGCTCTTACGGGCGATTTTATCGATTTCATCAATATAGATAATACCACGTTCTGCCGATGCTACGTCGTAATCCGCAGCCTGCAAAAGACGTGTCAAGATGCTTTCCACATCTTCACCTACATATCCCGCTTCGGTAAGTACGGTAGCATCTACTATACAGAAAGGAACGTTCAATATTTTCGCTACTGTTTTAGCGAGCAATGTTTTCCCCGTTCCTGTTTCTCCAACGACAATAAGGTTCGATTTTTCGATTTCGATATCGTCTTTATCGACCTTTTGATTTAGTCTTTTGTAATGGTTATATACCGATACGGCAATCACCTTCTTCGCATCATCTTGCCCAATAACGTATTGATCCAAATGTTCTTTAATTTCCATTGGACGAATCAGTTCGAGCGTAGTTTGTAACGTCTTGTTTTTGCGCTGCTTCAGCTCCTCAGTCAGGATTTCTCCAGCCTGCGTAACACAACGATCACAGATGTGAGCTCCGTCGCCCGCAATAAGCATTTGGGCGTCATTCTTGCTAATGCCACAGAATGAACAACGGATATCTCTATTATTCGTTTTACTCATCGATTATTTTGTTTCTTTTTTGGCCACCAAGACCTCGTCGATCATGCCAAATTCTTTTGCTTCGGCAGCTTTCATCCAGTAGTCACGGTCAGATGACTTTTCTACCCATTCGTAGCTCTGGCCTGAATGCTCGGCGATGATGGTGTATAACTCTTCTTTCAATTTAAGCATCTCACGAAGGTTGATCTCCATATCGGCTGCTACGCCTTGCGCACCACCTGATGGTTGATGAATCATTACACGTGAATGTTTCAATGCCGCTCTTTTTCCTTTTGCTCCGGCAACCAATAATACAGCACCCATGGAGGCCGCCATACCGGTACAGATTGTCGCTACATCTGGTGATATATACTGCATGGTATCGTAAATCCCCAATCCGGCATAAACGCTACCACCTGGAGAGTTGATATAAATCTGGATATCACGCTGTGCATCCGTCGATTGCAAAAATAATAACTGTGCTTGAACAATGTTTGCCACTTGATCGTTGATGCCATCGCCTAGGAAAATAATACGATCCATCATCAAACGTGAAAACACATCCATCTGCGCAACATTCATCTGACGCTCTTCGATAATGTAAGGCGTTAAGTTTGTTGGCATATTTTTCTGAACACGTCCAATAAAGCTGTCAACATGTTGACTACCTATTCGATGATGCTGAATAGCATACTTTCTAAATTCGTTTTTATCTATGTTCATATTCTTTGTTTTTCTATTTAGTTGTTTCGATATACTAATATAAAATTATATTTCTCTGCTGCAAAAGAAACTTTAACCGTTTACAATTTCATAATCTGGTAATTCCGCCAAAAATTCGAAACTGTTGGTGCTAAAATCTATCTTACAATAATGGTGCTCAATTCCATTACTTACCAAAAGTAACGGAATTTTGTGGATACTGTTGTAATTTGCAACCTGTTGAAAGACTTTTTCTGTTATTTTGACAGTCGGAGCCTTAAACTCTGCCAAAAGGATCTTTTCTCCGCTAGTGTTGAAAATCAATAAATCACTCCGCTTTTGTAACGTGTTTAAAACTAACCCGCCCTCGGATTGCATCAGTGCTTTAGGATATTTCTTATGTATGTGGAGATAGTTTATCCAATGTTGACGAACCCATTCTTCCGGTGTAAGAACCAGCTCCTTTTTGCGTAAAGCATCGAAAATATAAAGTTTGTCTTGTTTCTTGGTTATTTTCGAAGGATACGGGGGTAAGTTCAACGGGATAGGCTCAAACATAAACAAAAATACGCTTTTTTGTTCTTTTTCCAAAATGTCTGTCCTGGGACGATGGGATAGGGGGAATGCGTTTATTTTTCGAAACTTGTGAAGAAAAAGGGTGACTTGAATTGAGCTATCTATTCAAGAAAAAGTATAAAAAAGCATAAATGAATGCCAGCTGGGAAGCCCAAAAGACAAGTGACCACTTGAGCATCATAACGGATTGTTTGTAGATATCTACCCGGAGATTGCTGATTTCTTCTTTCAGATCTATACTTTGCTTATTGACGTTGTCGTTTTGCTCTGCCCTTAAAAGGTTTATGTCATCTTTTAACTCTGCTCTTAACATCTGCATATCATCCTTCAGTTCTGCTCGCAGCTCTTTCATTTCTTCGCTTAACTCGGATTTCAGGCTAACCATACCTTTTTGGGTACTTAACTCCAAACGCATCAGGTCATCTTTTGTTTGCGCGCTGTACTGCGCTAGATTCTCCTTGGTTGCTAAATGCTTAATTTTACGTTCTACGACGCGTGTTACTTCCGATTCATTAACCTCCTCAATATAGTTTACAACACAATGTGTATCGTCTTTGGACATGGTACGTTGAAAAGCCTCGATCGCTGATAAAGTGCTCTTTTTCATTCTGTCAATTTACTAAAAATTTTGTAAAAATAAGTTGTACCGTAATTTTATTTTGTTAAATCCGGTTTTTGTAAACTAGAAAATCAATGGTAAGCCAAAGCAAAAAAATGTGTATTTTCGCAGGGTATGCAAGTCAACGCGATAATTTCCGACATCAAAAAAAGAAAGTTTAGCCCGATCTATCTTCTACATGGAGAGGAGTCTTATTATATTGATTTGGTAAGCGATCAGTTGGAGCATACGGTGCTCACAGATGCCCAGAAGGGTTTTGACCAAACCGTGCTTTACGGAAAAGATACCACGCTCGTAAATGTGGTAAATGCTGCTAAGCGTTACCCTATGATGAGCGACTACCAAGTCATCGTGATCAAAGAAGCGCAAGATCTAAAGTGGAAGACGGAAGAGGAACTTTTGCTCAAATACGTGGAGCATTTGACACCGACGACCATCTTGGTATTAGCGTATAAATACGGCAAGTTTGATAAACGTAAGAAGCTGTACAAAGCAATTGAGAAGGTTGGTACTGTGGTGGAGTCGGCCAAGTTGTATGAGAATAAGGTGGGCGAGTGGGTGCTAGATCAGTTTCGTGATTTAGGACGAACGATACACCCGCAGGCCGCGGCGATGATGGCTGATTATTTAGGGACAGACCTTTCGAAAATTGCGAATGAGATTGAAAAGTTAGTGCTCAATGTGAGTAAAGAACAAGAGATCCAGACCACACATGTGGCGCAAAATATAGGTATCAGTAAAGATTTCAATGTTTTTGAATTGCAGTCGGCTTTAGCTAAACGCAATGCGACGAAGGCCATCCAGATTGTCGATTATTTTGCTGCGAACCCGAAGTCTAATCCGCTACCGCTTGTGCTGGGGAATTTAGGCACCTACTTTACGAAAGTATTAAAGTATCACTATCTGCCTGATAAATCTCCACAAGGGGCTTCCAAGGAGCTGGGGGTTCATTCTTTTTTTGTGAAGGAGTACGAGTTGGCGGCCCGGAATTTCAATCGCCGTAAAACATTTGATATTATCCGATTTTTGAGTGAGTATGATCTAAAATCTAAAGGTTACCTCGTTGGGCCGTTTACAGATAATGGAGACCTCTTACGGGAACTAATATTTAAAATTTTGAATTAATGTCAGCACGAATTAGCCTATTTATCGCTTTCAGTTTATTTTTTTTGAATGCTTCGAAAGCACAGATTTCATATAGTGTATTACAGGTTGGTGGTAATCTCGGCTTTGCCAATGAGGGGTATAAAGGCGCTTTTAGTGGCTTTACTGGGCACTTTATCTTTGGTAAAAACTTTCAGGAACGAGCCTATCTTGGATTGGGTATAGGCAATGAAATCTTTAAAGGAGATTATCGCACAAATGATCCCCATGCGGCTGATCAACTGACCATGAAGTACGATTACAGTGTGTTCCCTATTTTTGTAGACGGTCGTTTGCCCTTTGGTGAAGTTGGGCAAGGAGATTCTAAAATTGGTGTATTAGCCAATGCAGGGTATGCTCCAGCGATCGGCCAGCGGTATGACAAAGGTTTTCTCTTTAAAGGAGGCTTTTTCTACCTGTGGGATAATCCACGTGGGGTTGATTTTACCGCATCGCTGATGTATGGTTATCAACAGTTGACTAAAAATTTCTATCAAAAAGATTTTCAACACCAACATATCGCTCTTTCGGTTGGTATTATGCTAAAATAACCCGCATCTATTTTGCATTATTCTCGCCGGTCGTTTGATCTTCTTGCGGTTTATCTGCTGGTGTAATATTTGTATAGGGATTCTCTTCGGATTCGTTAATTTCTTTATAATTTACATGAATTGTTTCGGGCGCAATGGTTGTATCGATATTGACGTCAATTTCTATTTTTGACGTTGTTTTCGGCTTACGCACAATCCCCCATTTCATCATTAGTTCTTGTGTCGAGTTCCGCTTCAGATGTTCCTTCTCGGGTTCTCCAATCAGAAAACCAAAGGCCTGCATGGATGGGACCGCATCAAAGATAACTTTGATTGTAGCTGTTAAAGGCAAGGCGATAACCAACCCGGCGATCCCGAAAAGCATACCACCTAGAAGCATAGCAATCATGGCCATGAGTGGGTTTATGCTAACTTTACTGCCTACAATGTTGGGCGTGATCACGTTTCCTTCTAAAAACTGGACGACCTGAAACCAGGCAATAACCCCAACGGCATAAAGCGCATTATCTTTTACGGCCAGTGCAAATAAAGCGGGAAGGATGGAGCCGATCGCAATTCCGATATAAGGCAGAAGCATCAGCAAGGCCGCAAGAGAGCCAAAGAACCACGCGTAATCTATTCCCATCATCATCAATCCGATCGTATTTAGAACGGCCACAATTCCCATGACCATTACCAGTCCTAAAAGATAACTTTGTACAACTTGGTATATCTTATTCAGTGTATCATCAACTTTTGCTTGCGGTACACTTTTAAAAGCTTTGAAAAAAAACTCGCGAAAGAAGTCGCGGTAGTAAAGTAGAAAAAAGCTGAACAGCGGTACGAGGATCGCTCCCGCTAGGATATTGCCAATAGAACCGAAGGTGGCTGTTGCCATGCTCCCGGCATTGGCCAACAGTTTGTTTCCCTGCTCGCGCAAGTGTTCGGCTACCTGACTGCGCTGGATGCCGAATGTTTCTTCAATCCAGACCTGTGCCCGCTCTAATACGGATAATACTTTTTCTGTTATCGACGAAGCATCTTGGCCGATAATAATACTTTGATGTACGATAAACCAACCAATGGAAGAGATGACCGCAATAGCCACAATAACCGCGAGAATAGATGCAAATGCTTTTCCTAATCGAAGTCGTTCAAAGAATTGAGCTAAGGGAAAGAGCGAGATTGATATAAGAATGGAGAATAGCAAGGGGAGCAATAGACTTTGTGTAACATACATAAAGCCTATGATCAATGCCATAGCGGTTAAGCTCGAAGCTAAGTCTAAAGAATACGGGAATCTCTTGTTGTTTTCGCTCATAAAACTTTTTAGGTTTTTATTGAATAACGTTTAAACTGTTTTTTTGTTTTTTGACTGCCAGTACAAGATATAAAAAAAAGCAAGTAAAATAATGATGCTATTGGCGATAAACAAATTCGGGATACGGCTGATTTCATCGCGATAAAGATAACCGGCAATTAATGCGCCGCCACCGATCCCTACTTCGAGTGCAATATACATGGTCGCCATCGCTTTTCCCCGATGTTGAGGAAGACTTAAGTCGATGGTCCATGCGTTGACTGCTGGCGATAGGATACCACCTCCGATACCATAGACAATGGCACCGATGATCATGCCTTCCACGGAGTGGTTGTAACCGAGAAGGAAAGCGGATATCGATAAAATAGCGACACCCACCAACATGACCCGAATACGGCCGTAGCGGTCAGCAACTTTTCCTGAAACAAAGCGGATACCAATGGATGATAAGGTATAAGCCGTAAAGAAAAGCCCTTTATTGCTTATCCCAAGATGTTCACTCCAATCTGGGATCAGTGTGAGGATCACGCCATATGCCGAATAAGAGAGTAGGGTCACGATGCCGGCAGGAATTACACGCCATTCAATAATCTCATTACGTTGGATGCGGAGCATTCCGAGGTTGAATCGTTCTTTGTTCTTTAAGGTTTCCTTCATGTTCATCACAATGACAATGGAGAGTAGCGCAAAAATCGAAGAGCAATAAAACATCGGATCGATACCATAATTATTGGCGATAAAACTACCGACCGCCGGACCGACCGCTCCACCAATACTGAAGCATAACCCGTGCATGCCGAGCGCTTCGCCCCAGCGGTTCTGTGGGATGATGTCTGCCACGTATGCAGAGGTGGCCGTCGGTTTAAAACCAGTAGAAAATCCGTGTATCAAACGCAATAAAAAAAAGCCCGCAACCGAGCTTATGACAGGATATAGAAAACCGCATATAAAACATACGATGGAGCCTACGGCCATTACGGGCACGCGCCCCCATCTATCTGTTAGTTTTCCGCTGAAAGGACGGGAGATACCTGCGGTCAGCGTGAATAACGCAATGATCAACCCTTTATGTTCCGCTCCTCCCAATTTGCTTAAGTAGTTGGGAAGTTCCGGAATGATCATGTTGAAACTCGCCGAAAAAAGAAGCGAGCTTAAACAGAGTAAAGCAAAAGGAACCGTATATATGGATTTGTTTTCTTCGATCATTATTTCAAAATAAGCTTTCTTCGGGCAAGTTCAGCACAGAATACAGTGGTTGCTACCGCGACGTTCAACGATTCGGCATGCCCCAAACGTGGAATGGTAACGGCGCTGTCTATTTTGGCCTGTAAGGCCTGGCTGATACCATTACCTTCGTTCCCCATAATAATTAACCCTGCCTGACCAAAGTCGGTATCATAGATCGATGAACCATCCAAGAGGGCGCCAAAGGTAGGCATCTCCATACGTTCGACAAAAGGAATCAGCTCGGTGTAATATATGCGTACTCGAGATAAAGACCCCATGGTGGCTTGAACGACTTTGGGGTTGTAGGCATCGACTGTGCCGATGGAGCAGATGATTTCACTGATGCCAAACCATTCTGCGGTACGGATTATGGTGCCGAGGTTTCCTGGATCTTGGACATCATCCAAAACAAGACAGTGTTGCTTCTTTAGGGAGGCTTCATCGATCTGGTTGTTGTCCGGTATTTGTACCAAAGCCAATACGCCTTGCGGGGATGTTAAACCTGTTATCTTACTGAAATCGCGCTCCGAAACGTCGATACATTTGAGATTTTGCGGTAAATTGCCCATTTTTGTTAAGGCTTCCGCAGTAGCATAGATCGTTTGTACTTGATAGGATGAGGTAATAAACTCCTGAACAGATTTGATTCCCTCTACAATGAATAAACCATGTTGTTTGCGAAATTTTTTATGCTGCAAAGACGTTATTAAACTGATTTGCGCTTTTGATAACATTGCACTCAATGATTAAGAAATATAGTTTTTTTGTTTATGCAAGTATAACGCTTTTGTCTGTATTTTTTGCATCCTGTAGGTCTGCAAAATATTTGGAAGAAGATCAAGCGTTGGTCACGGCTGTTGATATGGAGGGCGTTCCTGCCGAATTCAATGAACAAGTCGGCGCTTATATTTCGAACGAAATAAAACCCAATTCCCGCTTAAACCTATGGGTGTACAATTTTTTTAATACCAAAAAAGGAAAGTATAAAAAGGACAAGATCCGTAATGTAGGGGAGGCTCCTCATATTTTGGATTCATCTCTTGTGGATTTTTCTGCCAAACAGATGATGCGTTATCTGCAAACAAAGGGATACTTTAATGCACAGGTCGACCCCTCTGTTAAACTTCAGGGAAAGAAAGCAAAAGTACATTTCATGGTAACTCTAGGGCCTCCTTTTTTTGTGCAAGATGTGAAACATCAGGTGCCTAATACAGAGATTGAAGCCATTTATGTCGATAAGGTGCGACCTTTTTCTAAAGTGAAGTCAGGGAAACGTTTTGATGTATCCGATCTGTTGGATGAAAGAGAGCAGCTCTACGATAGGCTGAAGGAAAATGGTTATTTTGATTACTTGCGGCAGTATATGCGGGTGGGAGTGGATACATTGGTGCAGGCGCAGCGTGCGAATTTGCTTTTTGAAGTGCAAAGCCCCAGTGATTCTGTGGACCATAAAGTTTACTATATTAATAAAGTAGCAGTTCGGGTTCTGCAACCGGCGGAATCTATGAGTAACCGTAAGCCTAAAAAATATGAGGATGAGAAGCTGCAACTAACCTTTGAGGATCAGACAGGTCGATTTAAGCTGAAGCCTATCTCTCGCTATGTATACCTTCGACCTGGGGATCGTTACAATATGACGAAAGAGAACATGTCCTATGATCGCCTATATGAAATGAATGGGTTTAGGAATGTAAAGATAACCTATGAGAAGGTGGACTCGAATAAGCTTAATGTACAGTATAGTTTGACCCCGCGACCGGTGATGGCGAATCAAGTGGAGGGGGAGTTTACTTTTAGTTCGGGAATGAGTGGGTTTAATGTCGGGAATACATTCTCGCATCGTAATGTTTTTGGGGGAGCGGAACAATTGGAGGTGAAGATGCGTTATGGTCTCTTGTTCGACCCACGATTGGGCGGGAGCCTAAAGGATAAAATTTTTAATACGGATTTTCAGGTCGGGGTTAACCTGGTTGTGCCGCGCCTGATGACGCCTTTCGAAACATCTAGCGTGGGAACTTATGGTTTACCACGGACCACTTATTCGACCAACTTACAGATTTTTCAACAAGATCAAACCTACTCCAATCGTTATTTAGTCAATAACCTGAATTATATCTGGCATAGTTCGGCCAAGTCGCAGCACAGCTTGACACCGATCTCTTTAGAGTATCGGTTAGGGCGTCTAAATGATGATTTTGCGGAGAAATTAAAAGAAGAGGGGTACCTTCTGTATGTACAAAGTAATAATAGAGCCTATTTTGGTTTAGGTGCGCAGTATGTGTATACCCGGAATGCAGCTAAATTACTAAAGAAAGAGGATTTCAATTACTTTAGAGGAAGTATCGAGACGAGTGGAAATCTGTTGAATGTTGCGAGTAATCTTTTTAATTTCTCCAGGAATGACGACGGGGAGCGTTTACTTTTTAATGTGCCCTATTTACAATATGCAAAGACGGAAGTCGATTATCGATGGTACAAATATTTTGGAGGAAACAGACAATTGGTGTTGCGGTTTAATTCTGGAATTGCTGTGCCTTATGGAAACAACTCCAGTTTGTTGATTTTTGAAAAGAGCTTTTTCGCAGGTGGGATTAATGGTATTCGTGCTTGGCAGGCACGTACGTTGGGACCTGGAAATTATAATCGAGAGGATGTACCTGAAAATTTACGATTAAATCTGAGAAATCTGGATCAATTAGGGGAGCTTAAACTTGAAGCTAATGCAGAATATCGCTTCCGTTTGGTGAACAACTTCTTAGGTGCCAAACTGAACGGAGCCACTTTTATTGACGCCGGTAATATTTGGCGATTAAAGGAGAATGAATCGGTTAAAGGCGGTGAGTTTAGAGCGGATAAGTTCTTGTCACAAATTGCATTAGGGACAGGAATCGGACTTCGCCTCGATATGGACTATTTTGTTATTCGTCTTGATACCGGTCTGAAGTTGAAAGATCCCCAGTTTCAGGGAAGCAAGCAATGGGTGATTACAGAGATATTTGATGCAAAGGCATTTAAACGCGCCTTTAATGAAACCCATAAACCCGATCGCTACAGCTTTGTGCAATATAACTTTAGTGTGGGACTGCCGTTTTAGATCAGGTTTTTTATCGTCATAAAGGTGCTTTCTAATATTTTCGAAAGATCGAGCCCTTTTGAATAACTGAAATAGAAATATAAGATGGCTAAGATCACGAATGTCGATAGAAAACGTTTAAAGCTATAGGCGATCAATAAGATAATAGCGGGTATCAATAGGAGAAGCATACCATAAATCTTTACCGGTTTTAGGCCGGTGTCAGATTTGTAGATGTAATAGAGTTTGCCAACCGATTTTTCCTGGTTTTTGTGTTTAAAGAAAACAAAAGTCGACGATTCCAAGGGATGCTTCACGACGGCAACCCCATCATGAAAAGCGAGTTCTTGTTGAAATCCGTTTAGGTTGAACACAAAAGTGCCATTGATATTTTCCATGGGTTTGTCCAGGCTGTCTACTGCAATGATTGCCAGTTTACCATTCTGCGTTAGGTTTTCTTTAACCGTAAAATTTGTGATATACTGCGGTTTGGCCTGTGCCAGGCACAAGGTTGTCAGTATAATCAATAAAGAAGAAAATATTTTTTTCACAATATGCGTTATTCTCCTGCAAGTATACTAAAAATAGTTTTCTTGCTTGGGCGAGAGGCAGCCTTAAATAATAAATTTATTTCTGACTATTGGGTAATGTTTTGTAGATTTGTAGTCAGTAAATTAAAGAAAAAACGGATATGACAAATACAGCGTCGCAAAGACCCGCAAAAAAGACAGATAACAACGCGAATCGTACGGAGTATTATCAAACATTGACTGTTGCTATCGTTATTGGTTTGGTAGGTGTTTTTATCAGATTTGTACCTGATGTGATTCCTGCATTGAATCAGATGACATTCTTGTTCTCTTTAATTGCAAATGTTTTGATGATCGTAGCATCAGTTATTGCATTTAAAGTGGTTTTCGGAATTTTAGGTTTTGGAAAAAACAGAGACTAATCATACGTCTTTAAAAATATGTAAAAGCCTTAAGAGTTTTCTTAAGGCTTTTTTTGTGACATTTTTCTTTCAGGCCGTCATGTCGACGTTAGGAGACATCTGAAGACTTTACTTTTATTTACCCCATGTCAAGTATAAAAGGTATTATTCATAGATTCCTCCTCGTACCTCGTTCGGAATGACGTGGTGTGATAGTA
>NZ_FXAU01000002.1:17032-22901 GCF_900177625.1 Sphingobacterium psychroaquaticum | reverse complement strand
GTAACTAGATGTCTGAGCAGAAATAACAAGAAAGACATTCTTAAACTTTATCGTCATGTCGACGTTAGGAGACATCTAAAAACCTTACTTTTATTTACCCCATGTCAAGTATAAGAAGGTATTATTCATAGATTCCTCTTCGTACCTCGTTCGGAATGACG
The DNA here is from genome assembly GCF_900177625.1 of Sphingobacterium psychroaquaticum. Taxonomy (GTDB): domain Bacteria; phylum Bacteroidota; class Bacteroidia; order Sphingobacteriales; family Sphingobacteriaceae; genus Sphingobacterium; species Sphingobacterium psychroaquaticum. The sequence continues at coordinate 22,740 of NZ_FXAU01000002.1, read as the reverse complement.
TGGTGTGATATAAAAAAATCCCCGATCATCGTTTGATCGGGGATTTTTTTATATGTGTTTTGCACGATTGTCGCTTACGCAAGAATCGACCATGTGCTCCAAGGGATTCTTGATAATACCAAGATCAATCCCAGGATATAAAAAATCATAACTGTTTTGTTCGCTTGATAATCTTCTTTAGCACGTTTAGCTTTTGAGTAACCGATCGTGATCAAGACAATTGCTAAAATCATCATCAATGGGTGTTCCAAGAAATACAAACGAGAAAGGCTGTTTTTCATGTTTGCTCCAGAGAAAGCCTCGAGGCCAAGGGGAGAGGTAAAATAAAGTACCAAACCGATTACCAGTTGCAAGTGAGCAGAAATCAAGCCTAACAAAGCGATCTTCCGATTGTAAGGTTTACTTCCAAAGTAATTGATCAATGTAATGACGATCGCCACCACCAAGGCTAGCAATAAAATAATTGCCAGGGTTGAGTGTAAGTGTTTCATTCCTGTTAACATAAGTTTTTAATTATACATTATCTCTAAAACAAAGGTACTATTTTGCTAGTCTTTTGTCGCCTAATTCTTTAAATTCTGACTTCGCTTTGAAGTTTGGAAAGGTCTTTTCGAGACTTAAGGTGTAACCGATATCAAAAAACAACTTCACATCGGCCAAGATGCCACCAAAATCCCAGTTTTCATCCACTTGGTCCGCTACAGTGTGATAGCGTCCGCTCAGTGCTGCCACCCTTTTACGGATGATGGTACTATCCTGCTCAATCAGTTCGCTGCCACTACCCATAAATAACCCCGGTACACCCGCTTTCACAAAGTTGAAGTGATCCGAACGATAGAAACCTCCTGAAGTAGGGTTGCGCTCGCCTGCCATCGTCCGGCCAAATTTCGCTGCCGATTTCTGCACATAGTCTTCCAATTCCGTTTGTCCAATCCCGACCACAGATACATCTTTGGTCGCTCCGAGTGGACTGAACGCGTCCATATTGATATTCGCTACTGTTTTTTGGAGTAGGAAAATAGGATGCTGTGCATAGTAAGCGGAGCCCAAAAGGCCTTCCTCTTCCGAAGTAACAGCCATAAAAACAATGGTTCGTTCGGGCTTTACTTTCGCAGCTTTAAAAGCTTTAGCCACTTCAAATAGCGCAGCAACGCCTGATGCATTGTCGATAGCACCGTTGTAGATGGAGTCACCGTTTACCGCTTCACCAATCCCTAAATGATCCCAATGTGCCGTATAGATAATTGTTTCATCTGGACGTTTTGATCCCTCGATTTTAGCGATGACATTATTGGATTTAGATTTCCTAAAGGTGTTTTTGATCGCGAAGGATGTCGTTACAGGCATTGGTACTGCTTTGAAGCCCGGTTTTTTCGCCTGCTCTTGTATATCTTTAGGAAGTCCCGCTAATGCAAATAACTTGGAAGCGGTACTGTTGCTTATCCAACCTTCAAAAGCAGCGAAATCAGCACCATCATTTTCGGTGATCAGCTCTAGCTGAGGACCCGACCAGCCTGAACGGACAACGTTCCAGTCGTAGCTGGCAGCACCTTTTTCATGAATTAATAAAATCCCTTTCGCACCTTGGCGTGCCGCCTCTTCATACTTATACTTCCAACGGCCGTAGTATGTCATGGTATCCGCTTTAAAGAGCGTTTTATCATAACGACCGGGATCGCTTACCATCGCCACGACGGTTTTTCCCTTTACATCTAAACCTGCATAATCATTCCAGTTGTATTCGGGAGCAACAATACCGAACCCAACAAAAACTAAATCCGATTGATCAATCTGGATTTGTTCTTGTAAACGGCGACTTCCGATCACATAATCATCGAGGTTGTTGATGGAAAGTGTCCCTTTCGCTCCTTGAAATGTAAGGACTGGATTTACTGGTTTAGAGCTAATCTCGACTAAAGGTACTTCTTGGAAGTAGGAATCGCCATTGCCCGGGCTTAGGCCTAACTCTTTGAATTGCTTTTCGATATAATTTACGGTAAGTGTATCTCCTTTCGTAAAAGGCTTACGTCCCATAAATTCATCGGAAGATAATTGCAACACATAATTTTTATATGCAGCTTCGGTAATGGCCGCGAGCGCAGTGGAATCAAGCGAACTGGTATCGTGTGCGCTGTTTTCTCCCAGATGGCATGCCGTAGTCAGAGCCGCTAGAGCCGCTCCAAAAAGTATTGTTTTCTTCATGTCGAACATTAAAGGTTTGCGATAAAAATACGAGTTTAATTTGAAAACTACGGTGCAAAGGTCACCCGCTTAGGGTTGTTCCATGGGAAACACTTCAGCAATAGGATGGAAGAGATAGATGCGGTTGGAGCTTACCTCCAAACATTTGTAGCGTTTGCGTAGCTTTTCTTTTTTTTGGAAAACGCGCCCGCCTTTGATCCCAAAGAAGCTTCCTTCGGGAATGTGCTCAATGGTAAAGATTTCTTGCGCCTGGGCATCGTATTTTCGGAGACTTCGGTAAAGGTTCAGATCCGTACAGCTTGATGCGGCAGGATTATCCATATAGTTTGCAATGGCGAGACTGACATCTTCGGGAAACATCTCTGCTTGAATAAAAGGAGCCATTAACGCCCGGAAGTTATTTTTCCATTCCAGTCCATGTGGCTTGACTTTATGTTGAAATTGCTGCCACGTTTTCAGGTGTGCGAATTCGTGGATGGTCGTAACCAGAAACGAAAATGGATTTAGGTCGTGGTTGACCGATATTTTATGTGGTTCTCCGCGAAAAGGAGCACGGTAGTCACCCAATTTGGTGCGTCTACTGCGGGTGACCTTAAATTGGCATTGCGTATCATTGATCCATGTCGAGATAATCGGGGCAGCAGCCTCCGGCATATACTTGCTCAGTTGCTTTGAAAAGTCGGTCATGATATACAAACATATTACTTTTTTTGTTGTCTGATAGATTATGGTGTTGAATTTTCTGTTGCTCGCTTAAATAATTATCTTTGATAGGTTAATCATGTATGATATGAGAAAAATCAGTTTGTTGGTTATGTCGCTTTTGCTGGGCTTTATTGTACAAGGGCAGGAGCTTAATGCACGTGTCGAAATACAATCGCCTCAAGTACAGAATACAAATAAACGTGCCTTGGATTTGCTCCAAAAGGTGATACAAGACTTTGTGAATAATCGGTCGTGGACCAACAAGCAGGTTACCCCACAGGAACGAATCGATTGCTCGATGGTCATCACTATTTCACAATGGGATGGCTCCAAGACATACAAGGCATCTGCACAGATCTATTCTTTTCGCCCCGTGTTTGGAACCAATTACAGCAGTCCGGTCTTAGCGTACCACGATCGTAATTTTAACTTTTCTTATGTGGAAGGTGAGCAGCTAGATTTTAATGAAAATAATAATTTTAGTAGCCTTTCCTCTCTATTGGCTTTTTACGCAAATGTTATTTTAGGGATGGATGGAGATACATTTAAGCTCTACGGGGGGAATCAATACCTTACTTCAGCACGGACTATCGTGAATGCTGCACAGGGCAATACGGAGGAAGGATGGAAATCGATGGAGTCTCTAGATAACCGTTATTGGCTGATCAACAATTTGCTGGATCGCAAATATCAGCCGTATCGGGATTTTGCGTATCAATATCACCTCAATGGTTTGGATAAGATGGTACAGGACGAAACTAAAGCACGGATGTCGATCGTGGAACTCTTGGATAAATTGAAAGAGGTCGATCGCAACAATACCGGCAATGTATGGAGTTCTGTGTTGTATGCTGCAAAGTCCAACGAGTTTGTAGGTGTGTTTAGTAAATTGCCTGGTAATGAAGGTATCAAGGTTTTTAATAAATTGGTGGAACTCGATCCAACGAATACAACAAAATACGAAGTTTTAAAGAAGTAACTATATTATATGCTGCGGAAGTTATCAGTAAAGAATTATGCACTGATCGAAAATCTAGATATCGCCTTTCACGAAGGATTGAATATTTTGACGGGTGAAACGGGGGCTGGAAAGTCGATTATTATGGGTGCATTGGGGCTCATCTTAGGTAATCGGGTAGAGGGGCGACCTTTTTTTGATGAACAGCGGAAGTGTATAATAGAAGGATATTTTCAGATTGAAAGCTATGGCTTAGCGGATTTTTTCGTCGAACATGATCTCGATTATGAGGCCGAAACGATTATTCGGCGGGAGATTGCCGTGGATGGCAAATCCCGTGCTTTTGTCAACGATTCACCGGTAACATTGCAGGTTTTAAAATTGCTGGGTGAACAGTTGATTGATATCCACTCGCAGCATGCAACGTTGCAGATCAATACCGAAAGCTTTCAGCTTTTAGTGCTGGATAGTGTGGCGAAGAACCAACAACTCCTTCAAGGATATGCGGAAGGTCTAGGTCAGTATAGACGTGATGAACAGGCGTTAAAAAAACTGAAGGAAGAGATTGCGGCAGCTAGCCTGGAGCAGGATTTTAATCAATTTTTGCACGACGAACTGGAGCAAGCAAATTTACAGGCCGGTGAGCAAGAGTTGTTGGAGGAGGAACAGGGACAGCTGGAAAATGCAGAAGAAATAAAGCGTGGACTATTGTCTGCTGTATATCTTTTGGATGAACAAGAACAGGCTGTCGTTCAGAATCTGCGAGATGCGCAACAACAACTGCAAAATGTACAGCGATTTTTACCGGCAGGGAATGACCTGGCCAATCGTCTTCAAAGTAGCCTTATCGAAATAAAAGACATCGTACAGGAGATTGGTTTTATGGAGCAGGGGGTCGGTATGGATCAGGCACGGTTAGACTTTGTAAACGAACGTTTAAGCACCCTCTATAGCTTACAGAAAAAGCATAGAGTGGAGAACCTATCGGCCTTGATAGAATTGCAAGATAGCTTAGCACGTAAACTGGAGGTGACTGCAAATCAGGAGCAGGAGTTGGCGAAGCAGGAAAAGATCGTTCGGGAAAGTTTGACCAATCTCATGGAGTTGGCAACCCGTCTGCATGCGAGCAGAGAAGCTGTGCTTCCAACCGTGGTTTCACATGTGGAAGCTGTTTTATCGGAAGTAGGAATGCCGAATGCACAGCTTAAAATTGAGCTTCATCCCTTGGCGGTCGAGCGGTTTAAGAGCCAAGGAGCAGATGAGGTTCAGTTTCTATTTTCTGCCAATAAGGGACAGGCGTTACAACCCATCCATAAGGTAGCTTCAGGCGGTGAACTTTCGCGTGTTATGTTAGCTATTAAATCTTTGGTCGCACAACGTTCTGCGTTACCGACTATTATATTTGACGAGATCGACACTGGTATTTCAGGCGAGGTGGCACTCAAGGTTGGCGAGATTATGGAACGCTTATCCGAGCGGATGCAGGTATTGGCGATTACGCATTTACCGCAAATTGCGTCCAAAGGACAGGCACACTTCAAGGTCTACAAACAAGATGAAGGGGAGCGTACTAAATCCAATATTTTACGTTTAGACCCGTCTGAGCGGATATATGAAGTGGCCCAGATGCTTAGTGGTGCAAGCCCGGGCGCTGCGGCTCTAGAACATGCCAAGCAGCTTATTGAGGATTAAAAGTTTGGATCTCTCTAAAAAGTGTTCTTTTTGTTGTCACCTTGAGATATCTCACCCTCCTCTATGCCGGAGGGGCATCTTCCTTTTGAAGCTAAAAGGAAGCAAAAGCTTGTCGCTAGGAATTTTTGCAGGGAAGGTTGGTGCAAGGGCA
>NZ_FXAU01000002.1:0-16010 GCF_900177625.1 Sphingobacterium psychroaquaticum | reverse complement strand
CGGTTAAGGATAGGTAGAAGCGATAACAAAAAAATAGCATTTTAGACACGAGCTACAAGCTCGCGCTAGCATGAGACATCAGTCGGTTAAGAATAGATAGAAGCGAGAACAAAAACTTTTCAAGACGGCCTAGCGTTCCGACTGCGTCGGCGAATGCCGGACAAAGTGTCAAAAATCATCCTTGTTTGAACGAAGTGAGTTCTGGATGATTTAGCTTTGAATGGCATGAGGTAGCATAAGGAATGCAGCCTTGATTTTTTGGTTACTTTTTTATCAAGAAAAAAGTAAAGATCTACGCAGTAACGAATTTCTTATGCCTCTATGCCGGCAGGGCATCTCCCTGTTCGTACGTGATTGTTGCTATATCCCTTTATTCAAAGACAATCGTTTTATTTCCCTGTAGCATGACGCGATCTTCGGTCAGAAGGTGAATAGCGTGGCTCAACACTGCTTTTTCAATCTCTTTGCCGGCGGTAACCAGTTGTGGAACATCTTGGCTGTGGTTGATAGATTTGGTACGTTGCACAATGATAGGTCCCTCATCGAGGTCGTTGGTAACAAAATGTGCCGTGGCACCAATTATTTTAACGCCTCGGGTATGTGCTTGGCGATAGGGGTTTGCGCCAATGAAGGCGGGTAAGAAGGAGTGATGGATGTTAATCAGTTTACCTTCAAACTGAGCGACAAATGTTGGTGATAAAATCCGCATGAACTTAGCCAAGACAATATAATCCGGACTATATGCTGAAACCTGAGCTGCTAGTTCGGCTTCAAATTGCTCTTTTGTTTTTCCTTCGTGCGAGATATAGTGGTAAGGTATAGCAAATTTCTCCGTGAAGTCCTGCAACGTATCGTAATTGCCGATAACCGCTTCTACCGTTGCATTCAAGGTCTGGAAATAATAGCGAACCAAGATGTCCGCTAAGCAATGGTGCTCCTTGGTGACCAGCACAACCAGCTTTTTCTGTTGCGCCGGATTAATGGTTACCGCAGCGCCGGTAGGGAGCGCTTGTTGCAGCTCTTGTGTTAATTCGTCCATCTCTTGGGGAACACCCGAGCAAACCACACGCAGGAAGAACTTCTGATTCACCTCATCCACAAACTCACGCATGGTGACAATATTTAACTGATGTTTAGCAATTACATGTGCAATATTGGAAACTAAGCCCACTGCATCCGCACATTGGATGAGGATTAAGGTTTGGTTGTTCATGGTTTGGTTTAGTGATAGGACACGAGCCGAAGGTTCGCGCCAGCAGTCTGGCAATCATCTTCGTTCGATAAATCTTTAGACTGCCCCGCCACTACGTTTCTCGCAGTGGCGGGGCATGGTCTATATATAGCTCCTTTATTAAGAAGCCGCTTGTGCTGCTTCCAGCTCGTCTTCTAAATCTACTTCTACGCGTAAATTTCCAACGATATGCTTTTGGCGTTCAGGCGTATTCTTGCCCATATAATATTCCAACAATTGTGAAAGCTTGTTTTCCTTCGAAAGGATAACCGGATCCAGACGCATGTCTTTACCGATAAATAACCCAAATTCAGAAGGAGAGATCTCTCCCAGTCCTTTAAATCGGGTAATCTCCGGCTTTCCACCTAGCTTAGCAATAGCTCTTTTCCGTTCTTCGTCCGAATAACAATAGATTGTTTCCTTTTTATTGCGCACGCGGAACAAAGGTGTCTGCAAAATGGAAACATGCCCTGCTTTGACCAAGTCCGGGAAAAACTGAAGGAAAAAGGTCAACAGTAGTAAGCGAATATGCATACCATCCACATCGGCATCCGTCGCAATTACGATATTATTGTAGCGTAAACCATCTAGCCCATCCTCAATGTTTAAGGCATGCTGCAAGAGGTTGAACTCTTCATTTTCGTATACGATTTTCTTTGACATCCCGTAGGAGTTCAACGGTTTTCCTTTTAAGCTAAAAACAGCTTGTGTGTACACATCTCTAGACTTGGTGATCGATCCACTGGCCGAATCCCCCTCCGTAATAAAGAGTGTCGTTTCTAAGTTCCGCTCGTGCTTGTCGCCAAAGTGCGTTTTACAATCACGCAGTTTTCTGTTGTGTACCGATGCTTTCTTTGCACGCTCATTTGCTAGTTTCTTAATACCTGCGATATCTTTACGCTCCCTTTCCGATTGGAGGATACGTTTTAATAAAGCATCGGCAGTATCCGGATTCTTATGCAAGAAATCATCTAGCGCTTTCTTTAGAAAGTCGTTGATAAATGTCCGAACAGTAGGTCCGTCCGGTCCGATGCTTTGTGAGCCTAGTTTTGTTTTCGTTTGCGATTCGAATACCGGTTCTTGTACTTTTATAGCAATAGCACCGATGATCGAGGCGCGCACATCGGAAGCATCAAATTCTTTCTTATAAAACTCGCGGATGGTCTTTACCACAGCTTCGCGGAAGGCGGCTTGGTGTGTACCTCCTTGCGTCGTATGCTGTCCATTGACAAAGGAGTAATATTCCTCACCATATTGCTGTCCGTGGGTCAATGCAATTTCGATATCTTCTCCGCGGAGGTGAATAATCGGATAGCGCATAGACTCCGTGTCGATATTGCGTTCCAATAAGTCGCGTAACCCGTTTTCGGAAACAAATTTCTGACCATTGAAATTTATGGTCAATCCGGAATTAAGGAATACATAGTTCCAGATCATGTTCTCCACAAATTCCATCCGGAACTTGTAGTTTCGGAAGATCGAATCATCCGGATAGAAACTTGTCGCCGTACCGTTACGCTGCGTTGTTTCCTTTTGTTCATCGCTTTGGAGCTCTCCTTGGCTGAACTGCGCAATACGCGTCACACCTTGTCGGTAGGATTGCACCACAAATTGACTCGAGAGCGCATTGACAGCCTTTGTACCCACACCATTCAAGCCTACGGATTTCTGGAACGCTTTACTGTCGTATTTACCACCTGTATTAATTTTGGATACAACATCCACAACAGACCCGATAGGAATACCACGTCCGTAATCGCGAACAGAGACTTTATTATCGTGTACCGTGATGTCAATAGCTTTGCCGGCACCCATCACAAACTCATCGATAGAGTTGTCCACCACCTCTTTTAGCAAAACGTAAATCCCATCATCGTATGCTGAACCATCGCCAAGCTTACCGATATACATCCCCGGGCGTAAGCGAATGTGCTCTTTCCAGTCTAATGAACGTATGCTATCCTCGTTATATGTCGTCATAAGGTGTCCTCTACTTTTTTATCGTCGCTAACAAAATTATAAAAAAACCGCATGATTCAATAATCATGAAGTATGCTTAAAGATTTAGAGAGGTTGATATTTATCGACCAAAATCGTCTTGAACACGAACGATATCGCTTTCGTCTGAAGGATTCTGCTCGTCGGTATGTTGCCAAATTTCAGCGACAACACCATAGGAATCTAAGCCAATTAGACGGTGGCGTTCTCCTTGTGCTAAGCGGATGAACTCACCTTCTTTCAATCTTTTTAATTCGTTTTCTTCATCGGTAGAACTTGTTACAACACCAACCTCACCTTGCGTTACACGCCAAATTTCGGCTCTGCGGTGGTGGTATTGCCAAGACAAGCGTTTGCTAGGTCCTACAATTAAAATCTTAGGACTTAATTTACCCGAAATCTTTAGATTTTGAACATCCAGTCCATCAAAATATTGATCAGCAAACTTTTGTGCTTGATCTTCATTAATTACAAAAAAACCACCCCAAGGTCTCGTTTCGTCTACATTGTCGATTGTAAAGCCTTGCGCGGTTAATTGTGCTTCTATTTGTTTAAAAAGTTCGCCTTTGTCTATGTACTCTGCCATGGTTGATTGTATTTGAGGTGAAGTTAGTTGTTTTTTGTGAAAAAGGGAAAAAAGTATAGCGTTTAAAGCCGTTCATAGATGGTTTATTGGGCTATAGAGGTCTGTATAAGCGCGGAAAAAGTAATATCTTTAGGCATGAAAAATATCGGAAAAACGATAGGACTATTATTGGCGTTGACGCTTGTTGTGGAGGCAGGCGCCCAAGAGCAATTAACTAAATATGCGCCATTTCGCTATGAAGGAGAAAATGGCTTAATGGAATCTTCTGGAAGAATAACCCGTAACCCTGGCCAGATAGGAAATTACTATGTGGTTGGCGATTTCCGAAGTTATATTATTAAAGACGATTATCAAATTAAAGGTGATTATGTGATGGATGCGATCCGTGGTCGTGTGGATCAGTATGGCGATTTTGATGCGGAATCTGGGACGTTATACCTGGGTAAGGAATCGTTTTTTCATTTCCGAAAGGATGGCCATTCCTATCTCTATTCGGCGTCCAAAGGATTGACCCGGTTGGCCCATGCGTATGTCGCTATAGAACCAAATGACCAAGCTTGGTCGAATGAAGTTAGTGGAGGGAAGCATTTTGTATGGGCCTTGAAAGAGGACGGAACATATGATGTTTTGGTCGCTGAGGAAGGGTTTTCTGTGGTAGGCAACCTGCCGGCTTTCACTAGTTATGATTTGATATTTCAGGTCGGTAATGATACTCCTATGACCTTGACTGGTTTCGCGCTTGATACACAATCGGCTATTAAGCGCACGTTTGGGCAGCACTATGGTATCGACGAGTCGGATGATGTTGTTGCGGTATATGATCTCGATTTTAAAAAGGTAGGCATGGCATCTTATCGTACGGAGCAAATATCCAATTTGCTCCAAAGAGAGGTGGTGCTGCGCGGCAGTATGCTGCCTCCTCCACAGATAAGAAATCGTGTTATTCGGCCTGCCGCCAAGTCAATCCAATTGAACGATACCTTTAGTCTTATTCCCAAAGAAGGTCGGATGGTGCTTGTAAATACGAAAGAGAAGAACAAGCTGGTTTTGGGGCCTGCGCACTATGATTTCCGATACATCAGTACAACGGATAATGTAGAAGCGCTATTACAAGTGCGACATAGCGAGAGCGGAACGCTGTTTTACTTTGATTTTAATGGGTTGTTTTTTCCGAAGGGGATACCTATGATTCCCTTGGAGTATTTGCCTACGCAATAGTGAGCGTTACTTTCAATCGAGAGACAAGCAACAATTGAAATGTGGCGCGTGTTCCTTCGGGGGCGGTGGTGCATAAAGAGTGGCGTTTACCGCTTTTGGGTAGACAGTAAACATTAGATATTCTTATCTTTGTTCCATTAGTGAAAATAAAAGAAGGGTAATCCATGGCGCAACCAAAATTTGATGAACAAAACAAGGCTTTTATACAGGCAGTATCTTTTGTAAATCAAACCAACCAACATTTGTTTTTGACCGGTAAGGCGGGGACGGGAAAGACAACTTTCTTGAAATATATTCGAGAGAATTGTTATAAGAAAATGGCAATAACGGCACCAACAGGTGTAGCAGCAATGAATGCGGGCGGAACTACCCTACATGCGTTGTTTTGGTTGCCTTTCGGTACTTTTATTGAAGATTATCCACTCAATTGGAATGAACAGGATAGTCATATTTACAATAAAAGTCGCCTTTTTTCGACGATTAAGCTGACGAAACAACGGCGTGCCATCCTCCAGGAATTGGAGCTGTTGGTCATCGATGAGGTATCGATGGTCCGCGCGGATACGTTGGACGCTATTGATGTTATCTTAAAGTCAGTACGGCGGGATATGCGCCCTTTTGGTGGCGTTCAGATGCTCTTTATTGGGGATTTATATCAGTTGCCTCCCGTGGTGCGCGATCACGAATGGCAGGTCTTACGGGATCATTATACAAGCGCTTTTTTCTTCGACGCGAAGGTGCTTCGAGAGCATCCGCCCATCATGCTGGAATTGAATAAAATATACCGTCAGAATGATGGTGATTTTATTCGTTTGCTCAACAATATCCGGAATAATAATTGTACGCAGGACGATCTTGATGCGTTAAACAAACATCATAATCCAACATTCTCGCCAGAAGCGGATGAGCAGTATATTACCTTGACTTCGCACAATAAACTTGCGGATTCCATTAATCAGGAGCAATTAGCAGCGTTGGCAGGGAAAATGCATAATGTAAAGGCGGTTGTGAAAGACGATTTTCAAAGTTCGTCGTTTCCTGCGGATGAATCCTTGCCATTAAAGCTAGGAGCGCAGGTCATGTTTATAAAAAATGATTCCGGTGAAGATCGTAAGTATTTCAACGGAAAGATTGGCGAGGTGAAGGAGTTGAATTTGGACAAACATCAGGTGCTGGTTTCCTTTAAAGATGGTTCTGAAGATGTGGTCGTGCGTCGTGAAACATGGGAAAATATCCGCTACAAATACAATAAAGGGGAAGACAAGATCGAGGAGGAAGTGTTGGGGACATTTTCGCAGTTTCCGCTTCGTTTAGCTTGGGCAATTACGATTCACAAGAGCCAAGGGTTGACCTTTACAAAGGCGGTGGTCGATGCCGGGACTTCTTTTGCTGCGGGGCAGGTCTATGTGGCGCTCAGTAGGTTGACTGGGTTAGAGGGATTGGTGCTCAAATCAAAAATCCCGATGCATGCCATCCGGACCGACTTTCAGGTCGTAGATTTTATGAAGCGTACCCTTCCGGAGGAAAAAATGGTGCAAATGTTGGAAGCATGCCAGCGTAATTACCTCGGACAGATTCTACTCCAAAGTTTCCGATGGGGGAGTTTAGTGGATGATACCAGAGAATTACAACAATCCTTACGGGATCGTAATATAGATGGCAAAGCGGAGGCCGTGGAATACTTTAATGGTGTTTTGCAGACCTTGGTTGATCAAGAGAAGGTGGCTAATAAGTTCGTTACACAACTCTATGCGATGTTGAGTGATAAAGCAGCGTTGGACTATGCAAAAATTTGTGAACGTACGAAATCGGCAGTAGCTTGGTTCTTGCCAAAATTTGATGCGGACATCCTGTTGCCTACACAAGAGCATATTGAAGCGTGGAAGATTAAGAAGCGGACGAAAAAATATGTGGAGGAGTTAAAGTCCATGTTGCTGGATTTTCGCCGCAAGAAGGAGCAGTTGGCGCATTGTGTGACCATTGCTGATATATTGACTAAAGAAGGTGACCTGTCGGAAATTGTGGCGGCAGTGGGGCAGCCGGAGCGTGCCAAGGATGAGTCTGTCGCTTCGGTAGATGAAGATGTCGTGAAAGACACAAAGACGATCTCTTTAGACTTTTTTATGGATGGCTTAACCATTGAGGAAATCGCAAAAAAAAGAGATATGGTAGCGGGTACGATCTATGGGCACTTGATTCATTTTGTGGGAACAGATATCGATGCTACAGATTTGATTGAAGAAGATAAATTGAAGAAGATTGTCGATGTTATTGAGCAGAATGAAGGTAAATCGTCTTCGGAATTGAAGATGCTGTTGGGGGATGGGTTTGATTACCCGGATATTAAGATTGGTCAACGTGTGGTAGAGATGGCTGCTGAAAAGACCTCTTCATAAATAAAATCGGATGACTATCTTTGATGCCAACTGATGATTTTATATGGAAGAAAAAAAGCAAAAGCCGAATATTAACAAGTGGTTAGTATTTACCAGTATGCCTTTCCAGATGGGGGTGACTATCTATGTTTTCTTTCTGTTGGGCGATTGGTTGGATGGGCGATATGGTGTAGAAGGGGGCTGGTGGACCAAAGGCATTACGATGCTTGGCGTCGTTGTGTCGCTATATCAGTTTATAAGACAAGTGAATTATATAAATAAGAATGAATAAAAATTTAGTTTTTGTGCTGCTTTTGATTGTTGTAGCAGCAGTTGGTTATGGTTTGCAAACGTTGGTCATCAATGCGGTGGGCACAGAAGGTTTGTGGGCGCAGAGCGGTTACTCCCTGATGGGTATGTATACCTTCGGTGCTGTCGCTTCTTTGGTTGTTACAATCGGGCTTTTAGCGGTTGATTTTGCAATGCCAAAAAGTATTAGCGTAGCCTTCTTGGCGGGGGTAATGCTGAAGGCGGTGGCATCCTATATATACATTCAGGCGGGTTTAAATAAGTTCGAAAATCAATTCATAGAACTGAATTTTCTAGCTGTCTTTTTTCTGTTTTTGTTTTTCGATGTTTTTGTGGCCTACAAGATTGTAAATCAACAACAAAAGACTGTTGAAAACTAAAGTTATAAAAAGTTTAAACAAATGTTAATTAATGCCAAATAAAATTGTAATTTTGCGCAAATTTTAATACAATCTACATTCAACATGGTGAGTCTTAAAAGAGCACTTTTAGTATTTACAGTAATATTTTTTGCTGTCAACCCTTTTACCTTAAAGGCCGCTGAGGAAGCGCACAGTGATGCGCCTAAAACTCAAGCTGAAGAAATCAAGGAATATAGTGACCATCACTTACAGGATGATTACTATTTTTCATTGTTTACGGACAAGAAAGCAGGTAAACATTATGGTTTTCCGTTGCCAGTTATTTTAATTGACGGTGGTTTGAAAGTGTTTTCTTCGGGCGAGTTCCACCATGGTGAGCATGTCGTAGAAAAAGATGGTCAGTTCTATAAATTATACCACGGTAAGATTTACAAAACTGACGCGGCAGGTACGATCACTTACGACGAAAAACAACACCCTACAAACGCGAAGCCATTAGATTTCTCCATTACAAAGAACGTTGTCGGCTTAATGTTAACAGCATTTTTAATGTTCTGGGGCTTCTTGAGTTTAGCGAAGACATACAAAAAAGGTGCGAATGCACTTCCAAAGGGTATGGGTCGCGTATTAGAGCCATTGGTGCTTTATGTACGTGATGAGATGGCCGTTCCAAATATCGGTCACCGCTACAAAGAGTTTATGCCGTACTTATTGTCGGTTTTCTTCTTGATTTTTATTTTGAACTTATTAGGTATGACACCACTAGGTTTCAACGTAACGGGTAACATCTCGGTCACGTTGTGTTTAGCGTTGTTTACTTTCTTTATTACGAATTTTAAAGCAAATAAGGATTATTGGAAACACATTTTCTGGATGCCAGGGGTACCTGTTCCATTCAAATTTGTCTTAGCGCCAATCGAGGTGTTGGGTATGTTTACCAAGCCTTTCTCACTGATGTTGCGTTTGTTCGCTAACATTACAGCAGGTCACTCTGTGGTAATGGGACTTATCGCTATCGTGTATTTGTTTCAACAGCAATTAACGATCCCAGGTAGTATCGGGGTATCTATGTTATTAACATTGGTATTGTTCTTCTTGGAATTATTAGTTGCATTTTTACAAGCGTTTATCTTCACGATGTTGTCATCCCTATTTATCGGTATGGCGGTTGAGGAGCACGCGCATCACTAAGAAATTATTGTTTAATTATATAAAATAAATATCATGTACAATTTAATTGGAGCAGGTTTAATCGTAATCGGTGCAGGTTTAGGTTTAGGTAAAATCGGTGGTTCAGCAATGGAAGCTATCGCACGCCAACCAGAAGCAGCATCTAAAATTCAAACTGCGATGATCATCATTGGTGCCCTAGTTGAAGGTTTAGCATTCGGTGCTTTAATCTTAGGTAAATAATCCAAGCTGATTAAAAATGGTATAGACACAACTCGCAACGGTTGGTTGCGAGTTGTGTCTTAACAAAAGACAAGAATTTAAAACAATATTTTATAATCGATATATAAATGGAAGCATTAATTAATCAGTTCTCCTACGGGTTGTTCTTTTGGCAACTAATCATTTTATTGATTGTCATCTTTATCCTAGGGAAATATGCTTGGAAACCTATTGTAAATGCATTAGAGGAACGTGAGAAAGGAATCTACGATGCTTTACAATCTGCTGAAAAAGCAAAATTAGAGATGGCTCGTTTGACAAATGAGAACGAACAACTCTTGAAAGAAGCACGTGCAGAGCGTGATGAAATATTGAAAGAAGCAAAAGAGCTGAAAGATAAAATTGTTGCGGAAGCTAAAACGGAAGCGCAAGAGTCTGGCAAAAGAATAATCGAGCAAGCAAAATTAGAAATCGAGGAGCAGAAAAACAGAGCGTTAGCTGATGTTAAAAACCAAGTTTCTTCTTTATCTTTGGATATTGCACGCAAAGTATTAACAAAAGAATTTGAAGACCAAGGAAAGCAACAAACGTTTGTTAACGATTTGTTGAAAGACGTGAAGTTAAACTAATTGGTAGGTCAAATTTAAATTTAGAATATGTCAATTTTTACAGTAGCATCAAGATACGCAAAGTCGCTTATTGAATTGTCTAAGGAACAAGGAAACTTGGATATCGTGAAGACAGATATCGACGGTGTTATCGCTGTACTAAAATCCAATACAGAATTACAAGCGGTTCTTAAGAACCCAATTCTGAGTGGTGATAAAAAGCTCAATGTACTGAACGCTTTGTTCGGAGGAAAGGTAAATCCATTGATTTTATCTTTTTTTGGAATCTTAGCTAAAAAAGGTCGTGCAGCTATCATCCTGGATATTGCACTTGAGTTTGTTCGTGAATACAATGAGGTTAAAGGCATTGTTAAAGCGACCGTTACTTCCGCAAGTTCATTATCGGATGCAAATCTAAGCGCGTTGCAAACACAGATTGCAGAACAGATCAAAGCACAGGTTATTCTTAAAAATGTGGTTGATCCTTCCTTAATTGGAGGTTTTGTTGTTCGTGTTGGCGATAGACAGATTGACGCAAGTATTGCTGGTAAGTTGAATAAACTGGAAAAGCATTTTGCAAACCAAGGTGTATAATCTTGGATATTAGAAAATAGAATAGAATCAAAAACCCCTTATAATAACAACAATGATAGAGGTAAGACCAGATGAAGTTTCGGCAATTCTTAGAGAGCAATTGTCAGGCTTTAAATCAGAAGCCGAACTAGAGGAGGTGGGTACCGTACTTACTGTAGGTGACGGTATTGCTCGTATTTACGGCTTAACTAAAGTTCAGTCCGGTGAGTTGGTTGAATTTGATAACGGATTAGAAGGTATTGTGTTGAACTTGGAAGAAGATAACGTAGGTGTCGTTCTTTTAGGTGCTTCCGATGAAATCAAAGAAGGCGATGTAGCAAAACGTACAAACCGTATTGCATCTATTAAAGTAGGTGAAGGTATGGTTGGTCGTGTTGTGAATACATTAGGACAGCCTATCGATGGTAAAGGACCTATTACAGGTGAAACGTATGAGATGCCGATTGAGCGTAAAGCGCCAGGGGTAATCTACCGTCAGCCCGTTACAGAGCCTTTGCAAACAGGTATCAAAGCAATCGATGCGATGATTCCAGTAGGTCGTGGACAACGTGAGTTGGTTATCGGTGACCGTCAGACAGGTAAAACTGCTGTTTGTATCGATACGATCTTAAACCAAAAAGAATTTTATGATGCAGGTGTACCTGTATTCTGTATTTATGTTGCAGTAGGTCAGAAAAACTCTACTGTAGCGAACATCGTACGTGTATTGGAAGAAAAAGGTGCAATGGCTTATACCGTTGTTGTTGCTGCTTCGGCTGCTGACCCTGCTCCAATGCAATTCTACGCGCCAATGGCGGGTGCTGCTATCGGAGAGTTCTTCCGTGATACAGGTCGCCCAGCATTGATCGTTTATGATGATTTATCTAAACAAGCGGTAGCTTACCGTGAGGTATCTTTGTTATTGCGTCGCCCACCGGGCCGTGAGGCTTACCCTGGTGACGTATTCTACCTTCACTCCCGTTTGTTAGAGAGAGCGGCGAAAATCAACTCTTCGGACGATATCGCTCGTAACATGAATGATCTTCCTGCTTCTATCAAGCATTTGGTAAAAGGTGGTGGTTCATTGACAGCTCTTCCTATCATTGAGACACAAGCAGGTGACGTTTCGGCATATATCCCGACCAACGTAATCTCCATCACGGATGGTCAGATTTTCTTGGAATCTAACTTGTTCAACGCCGGTATCCGCCCAGCGATCAACGTAGGTATCTCGGTATCACGTGTAGGTGGTAACGCGCAGATCAAATCGATGAAGAAAGTATCTGGTACCTTGAAATTAGATCAGGCGCAGTACCGTGAGCTAGAAGCATTCGCGAAATTTGGTTCTGACTTAGATGCAGCAACGAAAGCGGTTATCGATAAAGGTGTACGTAACGTAGAGATCTTGAAACAAGGTCAATACTCACCGGTATCTGTTGATAAGCAAGTAGCCATCATCTATGCGGGTACGAAAGGTTTGTTCCGTTCTGTTCCAGTAAATAAAGTACGTGAGTTTGAAGCGGAATACTTAACGCAATTAGAACAACGTCATCCAGAAGTATTAGCTGCGCTTAAAGTAGGTAAATACAGCGATGAGTTGACTGATGTATTGGATAAAGTAGCTAAGGAATTAGCAGCAAAATATTAATTTGATATTTAAGTAGTATGTACGGGTGTTTAGCCTATACATACTACTGAATACGAAATACCCGCTATGGCAAATTTAAAAGAAGTAAGAAACCGTATTACCTCGGTAAGCTCAACGCAACAGATCACCAAAGCCATGAAAATGGTTTCTGCAGCAAAGTTGAAGCGTGCTACGAATGCTATCGTGCAATTGCGCCCTTATGCGAATAAGCTAAGAGATATTTTGGCTCAGGTTTCTGCCTCTGTAGAAGGAAGTGATTCTCCGTTTACACAAGATCGCGTTCCTACGAAAGTTTTAATTATTGTATTGACTTCCAATAGAGGTCTGGCAGGAGCTTTTAACGCAAATGCAATTAAGACCGCCAATAATTTGATCTTTAACAAGTACGCGGAGCAACACGCACGTGGAAATCTAAGCATTATCGCTATCGGTAAGCGTGGTCATGATTTCTTCGAAAAGCGTGGTTTTGATGTGATTGGAAATAACAACGATCTATTTAGCGATTTAACCTTTTTGAATGTTTCTAAAGTTACGGAGTATGTAATGGATGAATTCAAAGCGGGTAATATCGATCGTGTAGAGATTGTATACAATCAATTCAAAAACGCTGCAATGCAGATTTTAACCGCGGAACAATTGTTACCTCTTCTTCCGGAAGAGAAAACTGATGCTGCTGCGGCAAAAGAATCTGATTACATCATCGAACCTTCGAAAGAAAAGATTATTGAGGAGCTTATACCCAAAGCGATTAAAACGCAATTGTATAAAGCTGTTTTAGATTCTAACGCTTCTGAGCATGGTGCACGTATGACAGCAATGGATAAAGCGACAGAAAATGCCGGTGATTTGATTAAATCATTGAAATTGTCGTACAACCAAGCGCGTCAAGCTGCAATTACAACTGAGTTAACTGAGATCGTTTCGGGTGCTGCGGCATTATCGAACGGCTAAGTTTAAAATATTTATTGGAAAAGGGAGCACTTGAGCTCCCTTTTTTTGTTGCCCTGAGACTAAGTCAGTCTGCGTCTAGCTGTCGCAGCTAAGCTGGTCGAAAGATGGTCCATGTATCCGAGTCTAAACAAGAGAACACTTCACATCTACGATAAGGATTCCTCAAGGTGATAAGGTTTATATCACAGTTGGCTGATGCATTCCCTGTGCAGCGGTCGAGAATTGAAAATTATTCTTTTAAGTAAAGGAAAGTTATAAACGGAAAGACGCCCCATTTTTATTGGTCTTTTAGTTTATAATATAATGCATATCATACGAAATGAAAATGATCTTTTTGCGTTTTTCTTATGTCTCGTTTCTATGACCTAATGTCTCGTTTCTACGCTCGATTCTCATATTCGAAACTGTTAAATGAGACTATGATTACCTGAGGATAATAAGGAACTTAACTTTAAAGATAAGATGTGGTTTTTTGTTGTTGATTATCAATATATTATTCTTTGTCCCTCCTTGTCCCTTCTTTGTCCCCTCTTTATTTATATATATATATACGTTTTTTTTATTTTCGACGCAAGTTTTAATCAAAACGAAAACCATTGTTAACGCACTAATGACAGCCATTCCATGTAATGGCTACGATACGATACATCGTAGCCTAGTAAAGACTCGTTATGGTTCCTAAAAGATAAACTATACTAACTCTATATTATTAACAGATGAAACATAATCATTTAATAATTTTACTTTTTCTCATGATTGGCTTTAGTCACGCTAGAGCCCAAAACGCATTAACATTTGTAGAAGTTGTTAAAAATGGGGCCAACGGACTGAGTGGTGTTAGTGATATTGCAGTGAGCGCGGACGGTAAGTTTGTTTATTCTGCAGCTTATAGCAATAGTGCTGTTGTATGCTTTAATAGAGATGTATATACAGGAAAGCTAACCTATAGCAGTATCATAAGAAATGGTATCGGTGGTATTACAGGGATAGTTAGCGCATTCAGTATTGCAGCCAGTTCTGATAATAAAAGTATTTACGTAGCCTCGCCTAGTGGCAATATTACTGCATTTTCAAGGGATGTAACGAGCGGTGCATTAAGCTTTGTTAACACTGTAAGAGCAGGGATAGGTAACGCCATGACAATTGGAGGCTTTGTTTCTGTTTACGTTAGCCCTGACGGGAAATGGGTTTACGGAATTGGGGGACAGACTTCTCTAGGAATTGCTGTGTTTTCGAGAAATCCTGACACGGGAGCAATCACGTTTATCCAGCAACAGGTTCATGCTGCAAATGGAAACGAATTAAATCAGGATTATTCTCCAACAAGTAGTCCCATAAAGAATATAGCCACTTCCAAAGACGGCCAATTTTTATATGTAACGGCCACAATAAGTAATACGGTTAGCGTATACTCCATCCATCAAACCACAGGATTTCTAACCCTGGTAAAGGTTTATAAAGACGGTGCTAGCGGTGTTGATGGTATTATGGGAGCTTCCTCACTGTTGTTATCTCCCGATGGGAAATTCCTGTATGTAAGCGGGCAAAAGGAAAACGCGATAGCTATTTTCAGCGTAGACCAAAATACGGGTATGCTTACTTATGTAAACAAAGTTGCCAATAATGTAGGGGGTATAACCAGCTTGAATGGCGTAAGGAGCTTAGCTGTAAGTCCCGATGGGAAATACGTTTACGCCAGTGCTATAACTTCTAATGCCGTCACTGCATTTAGGCGAGATGCTTCCAGTGGCCTGTTAACATTAAGCACTGTTTTAAAAGATGGGGAGGGCGGAGTTGATGGTTTAGCTTCGGCATCCGGTATGATGATGGATCCCTTAAGTAGGCATTTATATGTTGCGGGACAAGGTGATGCGGGTATAGCGGTTTTATTATCGTCCGTACCGGCTGTTGTATTGAGCACGAATGAGGTAACTACGGCTAATAATGTCTCTGTTGTGCTTGATGCTGGATTGGAAATTAACGATTCAGATAGTGAGTATTTAATTTCTGCCACAGTGAAAGTAAGTGCGGGTATGAGTGGTGATATTTTGTCCGTAACTCCACAACATGGAATAATTGGTGTTTATGATGCAAATGCGAAAACGTTAAGCCTCACCGGAAGGGCAACTCTATCGCAGTATAGAGATGTGTTAAGGAGTATAAGCTACACGCCTAGTGTAGATCCAAATGTAACTCCTGGTACGATTTCGTACCGAACAATTGCTATTAACGTTTTGGATGAAGACAATAACCTAAGTGCAGATGCTATTGTTTCGGTAAAGATAAACTCAGAGAATCCAGTTCCAGTTATTACGTTCCCAGTTATTGCAAACAAATTTTATGGTGATCCTGCTTTTAATTTAGTAGCCCAAAGCTCAAATACTTCACAAGCGATAACCTATACGAGTAGCAATGTTGAAGTGGCTGAAATTGTTTCCGGTCAAGTAAAAATTAAAAGTGCAGGAACTGTGACGATTACCGCTACACAAAGTGCCAGTTCGGGGTTTGGTGCAGCGTTGCCCGTAGAACGGACATTTATAGTTAACCCAAAAGTGCTAACGATCACGGCGGATGCGAAATCTAAAGTATATGGCGCGGCATTGCCAGTCTTGACATACAGCTATGAGGGCTTGGTCAATGGCGATACCAAACCGGCGACCTTACCAACGATTGCCACGACAGCCAGCACTTCTTCTGCTGTAGGCAACTATCCGATCACCTTAACGGGAGGTTCGGATGCAAACTATACCATTGAACTT
>NZ_FXAU01000001.1:1260425-1303754 GCF_900177625.1 Sphingobacterium psychroaquaticum | reverse complement strand
AACCATTTTTTTTGTAAAAGCTGATCGCTCTCGGGTTTTCTTCCCAAACACCTAGCCAAACGTAGTCTGCTTTTTTTTCCTTGGCGATCTCCATAGCTTTTTGATACAGGACTTGTCCGACATTTTTGCCATGATATTCTTTTAATACATAGATACGTTCTATTTCGAGGGCTTTCTCATCTTTTAATTCGGTTTGGGATTGACCGAAGTTGATTTTTAAGTAACCGATCACCTCATTTTGGGCTAAGGCGAAATAGAACATAGAGGTTGAATTATTCAGTTCGTCGGTGAGCTTTTCGAAAGAAAACCCTTCTGTTAAATAATTAGCCATATTTTCCTCGGTATTACTTTCGGAAAATGTTTCAAAGAATGTTTCTTTGCCTATTTTTTGTAATTGATCGATATCGCTTAGGGATACTTGCTTTATTGTTATCTGTTCCATCAGTGCCTTGTTTTTAGATGTTCCATTCGTAATTTAACCAATCCTTGTTTTCTTCTGCGCCTAATCTTTCATAGAACTTTATTCCTGCTTCGTTCCAAGGTGCTACGGTCCATTTTATCTGTTTACAATTATTCGTTTGAGCTTCTTTTTTCAATACATTCATTAGTTGCTCGCCAATTTTTTTACCACGATAATTTTCATCGACAAAGAGCTCTTTCATATAGATTGCGGGGCGATTTTGGGCTGTGTATGGGAGGAAGTAATAAACGAGCATCCCTGCAATCTTGTCGCCATCTTCGGCTACAATACAATAAAAATCTGGGTTTGCTTTCTTAAAGCCACTGTCTCTGACAATTTCTGGGGTGATGGCAAAGCTGTTGATGTATTTTTCGAACACAGCTAATTCTTTCATTAAATGCCAGATTTTATCGCTGTCCTTTTCTTCGGACTTTCTAATTAATATACTCATTTTCTGAAATTGTTTATTAAGGAACGATGATGCTAGCGGATATAGTTTGGGTAACTTTAGGACAATGGATCTTATTTGTAGTAAAGTGGAGCAACATATGTTCGTAGTGAATATTGAGTCTAAGTTCGGAAATGAATTTGATGTAAATTTTTACAAATGATAAAAAAAAAGTAATTTCTTTTATTTATATCATGCGTAAAACTGTCACGTCCTGTAGCAGTTTTGTTTCAGTTTGAAAATAAAGGTATCCGATGGGTGAGATATGTTGGATATTGATGTTTTAGACTATATAGGTGTGTTTGTTTATTAGATCTTGAATTTTTTTTTATTTAACCAATTTACGGGAAAGCCCTTTATAATGGAAAGTGAGATATGTATTTTTTGGACATCATAGGACTAATCAAATTATTACAACATTAATTTCCCTTTTTCTGGTTATAAACTAAAATTAAGCGTTGCTTAAAATCGTAGTATTTATACTTGCTGAAGAAAAAGTAAATAAAAAATAATGAAACAAAAAAAGGGTACTTTCCTAGGTTATTTGCTTTGGTGGGCTTAGCGTACATGTGGATTGTGAGATTGGCTTTCATAGTCGTGGTGTTTTTACTTTCCTTTAATTTGCTTCTTTTTGTGCTCTAAATCAAGATGTTTGAATCTTGTTCTTGCTTCGTAACTATCTTGTAGTCATGTTTTTATGGCCTTTGGCGAGACCAAATTTTGAATATTTTTTGGTCTCGATTTGGTCTCGCTGCAAATGTGAATTATGGAATGATCGGGAGGCTTTAAAACGAGAAAACCCTATAAACAGTGCTGTTTATAGGGTTTTGGTACGGTTTGTACCTCAAAATGTGGAGCCGGAGGGAGTCGAACCCTCGTCCAAACATAGTATGATTTACGCTTTCTACATGCTTAGCTTCTCTTTAATTGTCGAGAGAGGGAAGGTGAGTCGCTTACCTATACCGTACTCCGTATTTGCTGTTTCTCGCCTCGGCTTAGCAAAATCACCGCGACCAGTTCTATTGTTCGATGCCCCGAATGTTAGACCAAAGAACAGGATCTAACGGGACAAATAGCTATGTTAAGTCTAACTTAAGCAGCTAAGGCGTAGTTTTCTTCGCCAGTTGTAAAGTTGAAAGTTCAGATTTAAGTGCTCTTCTTACAACGCACTGCATGCTTACATAACCATCGCTATCCTGTCAAATCCAGTCGACCCCATTATGTAAATGTAGGCTACAAAGATACGAAATATATAATCAAAAATAGCCTGTTATTACGAAAAAGCCCTATAATATTATTTGAGCAACATTGCTTCCCTATGGTTTAGCAACGCATTTAGCTTAGGTGCACCTTTGGCAAGCAAGGCTTCATGATATGGCGCTGGAACCATAATTTTATAATTACGGCCCTTTACCTCCAAGAAAAACAACGCACCATGTGCCTTTTGAGATTCATCAATCAAGAGCGTATACTTCGCCGCTAATTCATCCAACCTTTTCTCCTCCGTCAGCGATTTGATTAACTGCTGCATCACCTAAAAAACTTCCTCCGTATTATCTCCTTCATGCAAGATTAACGTAGCCGTATTCGTGTGTACCGTCAGCCTATTACTGATACTAGAAACAAATAAACGATTTAAGAACGTACGGTTGCGTTTCACAACACATAAAAGGTCAACCTTATGGGCAGCAATATACTTATTAAGTGTATTTTCGATGCTCTCATCGAAATCTAAGAAAACAAACTCAAGTTCGTAATCTTTAAAAATGTTCTCCCAATGATCAGCCACACCAATGATATCTACATCATTATTCTTATTCACATTGACACACTTCACCTTAACACCAAACTTCTTCGCAAGCTCTAGTATTTCTCTCAATGCTGCTTCATCTTTTTGGCGGAACAACGTTGTGAAGACAATCTCTTTAATACCTTGATAAGACGCCTCCCGCGGAACGGATAACACCGGTACCTTTACACCACGGATAACCCCAATCGTGTTCGAACCGAAAATTTTATCAATAATACCTGTTGCACGATTCGTACCCATAACAACCAAATGGATACCCTCTTTTTCGATAATCGTTTGTGCGTTGGAAACTACAGTACCTTCTTCAAACAAAAAGGTTAAGGGAATATCAGATCTATTCTGCTTATGCGCCATATCACGCAATTGCGCAGTATATTTTTTAAAGCTCTCGAAACGATGCAACTCATAATTTTCATAGACCTCAGGAACCATTTCTGGTTGGCCCGCATGCGTTGCTGATAAAACAGGCTGCATATAGGTATTCATCACATATATTTCTGCGTCCATCTCCTTCGCTAAGCTTAATGCATATAAAAAAGCATTGTTAGCAGCGTCTGAAAAGTCGGTAGGGAATAATATCTTTCTCATGACTCATTCGATTTTTGATTATCCTAATTTAATGCTTTTATTTTGTTTAAACAAGTTTTTATAGAACCCCAATACGCTTTTTTCTTCGCGTGTAGCGTTTGTAAATGCGTATTCGTTTATAGTAATAAAGTAAGGCTTAAAGCATGCGAAAAAATTAATCCGCTGTTCTGATAATAGAAGATTATTTAAGTAATTTGGCAATCTGAACAGACGATTTAAGTGAAGAGTATAAAACAGTATTTCAAAAGAGACAAGCCATTTTCGCTGCGCGAAGCTTTGGATGACTGTCTTTTGGCTAATACTGAGCGTGGTAAAGCCTTCCTGTATAAGAAGTATTATGGTTATGTGATGGCGGTAGTTTTGCGTTACATCGCGCAAGAGATGGATGCAGAAGAAGCTGTAAACGAAACTTTTGTGAAGGTTTTTCGGAAACTTGAAAGTTTTGAACGGCACCCCGACGAAGAGATTCTAGAAAAGACATTTAAGTCTTGGATGGCACGAATAGCTGTAAATACATCAATCGATCTTTTACGTACAAAAAAGCAAACCAATCTTTTTGAAGATAACGACGAAGAGAATGTGATGTCGCAAGCTGTTATGGTAACCGATCGGTTAGCGGTAGAGGACATCCTAAAGCTATTAAATCAGATACCAGATGTGCAACGCTCGATTTTCAATTTGTTTGAAATCGAGGGCTATACACATGAAGAAATAGGGAAGATGTTGGATATTCCGGAGAGTACGTCGCGGACGTACCTCACCAGGGCCAAGCAGCGTTTACGGAAGTTGTATGTGGAAGAATTTGGGGCATTACGTAATAGTAATCCTTAACTAAAGAGTAAGATGAAGGATAAAAATAACAAGGAATTAATCGACGTTGTCAGAGAGCAGCTTAAAGCTTTCGAGGAAACTCCATATAAACAAGGAGCCTGGGAAAGCTATAAAGCGACGTATGAGTCGGCAGGGAAGACCAGAAGGCTTACGAGCTGGTATTGGGCTTCTGCAGCGGCAGTCGTTGCTATGGGCATCGGCTTATTTATCTCCCAACGACAAACGGTTGATATTCCTGTTCAACAGGTTGTGCATACAGATCAAAGATCTACTGCTTCGCCGGCAGAGCGTGGTTTGGGCAATTCGTCCGATGCTGCAACCGAACTTCCTCTTATGAATACGAATGAAAGCGAAGAGCTTGCTCGAGTAGAAAGTGGAGATGCACATAATGCGGCCGTTTCATTGCCAAATACTTTCGCGCAACGTGCGCAGATTGCGGTGCAACAGATTCTCTCTTCAATTACTCCAGAGACAGCGGCGACCGTTCAGGCATCGCAACTTGCACATACCCATATAGCGGTGGGACGCCCCGTACTTCGAGATGTTCACGATGGTGATCCGCAGGTTGCAGATGTGGACCTTGGATTGGGATTTGCATTAGCGCAACAAGATGCTAGTTCAAATTTTAAAAAGGAGAATCAAGCCCTTGCTTTGGCGCCTAAAAAAATGCGTATCTTATCTAAAATGGAACTTGGTGCCTTTTTGAGTCCAAGTACAACAGATAGTAAAATAGATTTAGGCGGTGGTTTGATATTAGGGTATCAATTGAATGATAAGCTGACACTTCGTACTGGCGCTTCTTTCAATCAATATGAGGTGGGTATTTTACCTTCGGGAATGTATGGGAAAGAACAAGTACAAAATTCACCTGTCGTCGGTCAGGCTTCAAAAGATATGCCGTACAAAACCTATGCAACATTGCCTAATATCAATGCCGTAACAGGAAAAGTACAGACATTGGATATCCCGTTGGAATTGCAATACAAGATGGGGAAACAGTTTTATACAAGTGTTGGAGTATCCTATGCTGCTGTTTTATCGCAGGAACGCTTCAATCACTATCAAGAAAATGCAGATCCATTGATGTTTTCGTCAACCTCAAACACAGAACGTCCGACGAATGAAGATGTAAAAGTTGTCGAAAGAAAGGTGCAATCGGTGGATAATAATGTGGATCCAAATGGGTTTGCCGGATTTGTGAACTTCTCTATCGGTAAGAAAACAAACCTTTCGAAGGCATTGAAGCTTTCTATTGAGCCTTACGTGAAAATCCCTGTCGGCCAGTTTAAACGAGCCGACATGAATTATACAAACGGTGGGATAAAAGTGATTACAACCTTCTAGGACTAGATTTGATCCACCCGAACCCATCCCATTCCAGCTGCTATGGCACCTTGAACTCCCGGATCGCCGTCTTCAAATACCAAGCACTCAGTTGGATCAACTCCTAGGTTTTTCGCCGCAAGTAGAAACGGTTGTGGGGAAGGTTTACCTAGTGGAGTATCACCTGCACAAACCAATGTTTCAAATTTATCGGTAAGTCCAATTACATCCAGTGTGATAGCCAAGGTTGAACGGGACCCACCCGAAACAATTCCAATTTTTTTCTTTCCGATATTCGATAATAAATGCGCCAATACATAATCGACTGGTTGGGTATCACGAATAAAACGTTCTATAAAGATGGCTGATTTTCGTTTTGCAAACGTAGGGATGTCAAAAATAGTTTGATATCGTGTGGAGATTTCCTGCGCAACATCAATGGTGGGCCATCCTGCCAGCTCCTCCACAATATTAGGATCTAATTTAACCCCGTATTCTTCCGCAACGGCAACGTATGCCGCTTTGTGTGCGTGCATATTGTCAGCTAGCGTGCCGTCCACATCATAGAGCAAAGCCGTATAATTAGCTGACTTCTCTTCCAGCGTTTTGTATTTTTCTAACGAAATAGTGTTCATGCTGCAAACATAATAAAACCATATTAAAGTTGGGGCCATTGAGAATAAGGCGTAACGCCTCGGTATTTGTAACTTTAATGTGAGAATCTATCTTTTTTATGCTCCCGCTGTAACAATTGTTTGAGCAACTCCGTTATAGTTTCAAATTTCATAATTTAGGTTAATAATTGGTTAGTATGAACACCTGGAGCTCCCCGCTCTGGGTGTTTCTTTTTTTGTTGCGTATAAAACCAAATTTAGGTATGTTTGCTTACCTAAATTTAAAACTTAACAAACAGCTTTATTAACTTATTTTGTAGTGTTCAAACAAAACATCACCTGTTCGATCTATTTTCGACATGTCACTGTTTATGTTTGGAGGCTCATCACTAATCTTTTTATGTTGTAATGAACAAAACAAGACGGAATTTTTTAAGACAGCTGACTGTTGCGGCGTCGGTATCGACTTTGCCTGTTAGTTTAACGGCAAGTCCATTTATTCGAAGCTCCTCGTCTGATGAGGGGAGTTTTTCATTTGTTGTTGAGCCTTATTTGCAAAATCTTCAGCAAGATGAAGTAACGATCTTTACCGTGGTAAATCGGAAGGCGTTCACGTGGGTAGAACGTATGGATGAAAACCAAAAGGTAGAACGTTTTTATGAAGTACATGAGGGGCTTCGCCATGCAAATGACGTGCTATCACGAATTACTTTAAAAGGACTGAAGCCGAACACGCAATATACCTACCGGGTTTGCTCCAAAGAAATAACCAAATTTGATCCCTATAAGATTGTCTATGGGGCGGAGATAAAAACAGCCGACCGTCAATTTAAAACGCTTGATACAAAGCTTCAAGATACAGTCTCTTGTTGTGTCTTTAATGATGTGCATGAAGATACAGCGACTTACGCTGACCTTTTAGCCTTGGTGAATAAAAACACATTGGATTTTGTGGTCAACAATGGGGATGCTGTCCATCATCTATCCACAGCAGACGATTATAGCAAAAAGGCATTGGCTCCCTTATCAAAAGCCCTTGAAGGACGTATTCCAATGATAATAAACCGGGGTAACCATGAAACAAGAGGTGGATATGCATTTGACTATAATAAATACGTAAAGCATGATTCGGGACATTATTACCACAGTTTTGCTTCAGGGAATGTGTACTGGATCTTTTTAGATACGGGAGAGGATAAGCCCGATGACCATGAGGTCTATGCCGGATTGTCCGATTACGATGCCTATCGCGAGGAGCAAGCCATTTGGTTGACGAAGGTGATGGCTAGTAAGGCCTACAAAAAAGCGAAGTTTAAGGTTGTTGTAATGCATATTCCGACTTATCACTCCGATGAGTGGCATGGAACTGTACATTGTCGCAACCAGTTCTCACCGCTTTTTGATAAGAATGGAGTTGACTTAGTTGTAGCCGGGCATAGCCATCAACATGGACATTATCCGCCAGATAAGGATCATAAATATACGCTGTTGATCGGCGGTGGACCAAAAAAAGGAAATCGTACTTTGGTGACTATTGAAGGAAAAGGAAATGACTTAACCTATAAGATGTTGGGCGATGACGGGCGTATTATTGCCGAAAAGAAATTGACGAAATAACCGCCAGCCCGGTTTTGTGTAGCAGGTCGATAAGACAAACACAAGACCGGGCTGTTTGTAACTCCGGAGTTTGTGTGGATAAAACAGACGTATATTTTATTAACTTTGCTAGTAAGTAGAAAAGGGAAGATACATGTATATTATTTTTGACACGGAAACGACGGGTTTACCAAAACGTTGGGATGCACCTATTACCGATACCGATAATTGGCCGAGGTGTATTCAAATTGCTTGGCAGCTACATGATGAGATGGGGCGATTGGTGGAGCATCAGGATTACCTGATAAAACCCGATGGTTTTAATATCCCCTACGATTCCGAAAAAATTCATGGTATTTCTACCGAGCTAGCGGAACAAGATGGCGTGCCTCTGATGGATGTTCTGGTGAAGTTCAATGAAGCTTTGGCAAAAGCCAAATTTGTTGTTGGACAGAACTTGGGATTCGATATCAATATCATGGGGTGCGAGTTTTATCGTTATGGAGTTGATTCAAAGATGGCAAGCATGCCCCTCTTGGATACCTGTACCGAAGTTACAGCAGACCTTTTGAAACTTCCTGGAGGACGGGGAGGACGCTTCAAATTGCCTAATCTAACGGAGTTACACGCCTACCTATTCGGTGTTCCTTTTGCGGAGGCGCATAATGCCACCGCCGACGTGGAGGCAACTACGCGTTGTTTTTTTGAATTGGTACGTCGCGAAGTATTCACGCCTGAAGAACTACAAGTTGACACAGGTTATTTTGTAGACTTTAAACAAAATAACCCAGATTTAATTCCAACGGCTGGCCTAAAGCATATCAACTTAAAGGCCGCGTCGGACGCTATCCGAAATAAAAGTAAGTCTGGTAGTACAACGGTTGAGGTTGACGAATCCTTACTTCAAGCACTTAAAGATGCAGAGTTCGTGCATCTCCATAACCACTCCCAGTTTTCAGTTTTACAATCAACGATTTCCATCCCTTCCTTGGTGGGGGCGGCGGCTAAACAAAATATGGTCGCTGTCGCGTTAACCGACCATGGAAATATGATGGGAGCGTTCCACTTCGTGAGCAATGCGCTGAACTATAACAAAGATATTGAAGCGAAGAATGCCGATGCCATGGAGAAGGGGGAACAGCCTGTTGGTCGGATTATAAAGCCTATTGTAGGAGGGGAGTTCTATGTCTGTGAAGATCATACCGATAAAACACGGAAAGATAATGGGTATCAAATGGTCTTTTTAGCGAAGAATAAGGAAGGGTATCATAACCTCGCCAAGATGGCCTCTGTCGCTTACACTAAAGGATTTTATTATGTGCCTCGTATTGATCGATCGGTTGTCGAGCAGTATAAAGAAAACCTTATTGTTCTTTCCGGTAACTTGCAAGGAGAGGTGCCGAGTAAAGTCTTGAATATTGGTGAAGCACAGGCGGAGGAAGCTCTTCTTTGGTGGAAAGATACTTTTGGTTCTGATTTTTACATCGAAGTGATGCGTCACGGGCAAGAAGATGAGAACCGTGTCAATGAAACGTTAATTCAGCTAGCGCATAAGCATGAGGTGAAACTTATTGCTACAAATAACACTTATTACGTCAATAAGGTAGATGCCCATGCGCACGATATCCTACTGTGTGTGAAGGATGGTGAAAAATTAAGTACACCTAAAGGGAGGGGACGAGGGTTTCGCTTCGGTTTACCTAACCAAGAGTATTATTTCAAGTCGGCAGACGAAATGAAAAAGGTGTTCGCTGATTTGCCGGAAGCGATCATCAACATCCAAGAGGTACTGGATAAGATTGATATTTACTCCTTAAACAGGGACGTCTTACTTCCAAAATTCGAAATTCCAGATGAGTTTATTCATCAGGAGGATGATGAAGATGGAGGAAAGCGTGGTGAGAACGCTTTTTTAAGACATCTTACCTATGAAGGAGCGAGGAAACGATACGATGAGATTGATGAGATCGTAACCGAACGGTTAGACTTTGAGCTTGCTACTATTGAGCGTACGGGGTATCCGGGCTACTTTCTAATTGTACAAGATTTCATCGCAAAAGCGCGTGAAATGGGGGTATCTGTTGGACCTGGTCGTGGTTCTGCAGCTGGATCAGCTGTAGCCTATTGTTTGGGAATTACCAATCTTGACCCCATTAAATATGACTTGCTATTTGAGCGTTTCTTAAATCCCGATCGGGTTTCCATGCCCGATATTGACGTGGATTTTGACGACGAAGGTCGTGGACGGGTCATGCAATATGTAATTGATAAGTATGGTGCTTCCCAAGTGGCGCAAATCATCACTTACGGTACGATGGCGGCCAAGTCCTCCATTAAGGATACTGCACGGGTACTTGATCTTCCGCTTCAGGAAGCGAATGATATTGCTAAACTAATTCCGAATTTAAAGCTAAGTAAGATTTTCTCACTCGATGAAAAGTCGTTAAAAGAAGTGTTGCGGAGTGAGGAAATTGAAGCCGTTAACCGCTTGAAGTCTTTAGCAGA
Source organism: Sphingobacterium psychroaquaticum (assembly GCF_900177625.1). Taxonomy (GTDB): domain Bacteria; phylum Bacteroidota; class Bacteroidia; order Sphingobacteriales; family Sphingobacteriaceae; genus Sphingobacterium; species Sphingobacterium psychroaquaticum. The sequence continues at coordinate 1,293,579 of NZ_FXAU01000001.1, read as the reverse complement.
TGGTGCGGGACTCGAAGCCGAGACTATTAAGCAGGCTCGTGTGCTGGAAGGATCCATGCGTAATACAGGAGTCCACGCCTGTGGGGTTATTATTACGCCCGACGATATAACGAACTTCGTTCCGGTCTCTTTAGCAAAAGATTCAGAACTCTTTGTTACACAGTTTGATAACTCGGTAGTAGAGAGTGCAGGATTGCTGAAAATGGACTTTTTGGGATTAAAGACCCTAACCCTGATCAAGGATACCGTAGTAAATGTTAGGCTTCGACATGGAATTGAATTAGATCCGGATAATTTCCCTATTGATGACGAGCTTACTTATGAACTCTTTCAACGGGGAGAAACAATCGGTGTGTTTCAGTATGAGTCGCCGGGGATGCAGAAGTACATGAAAGAGCTGAAACCAACTGTTTTTGCCGATTTGATCGCCATGAATGCTTTGTATCGACCGGGGCCGATGGAGTATATCCCATCCTTTATTAAGCGTAAGCATGGTATTGAGCCTATTACATACGATTTGGATGCTTGTGAAGAGTATCTGAATGAAACATATGGTATTACAGTTTATCAAGAACAGGTAATGCTGTTGTCACAGAAATTGGCGGGCTTCTCTAAGGGTGATGCCGACGTACTGCGTAAAGCAATGGGTAAGAAGCAAAAGTCTGTTCTGGACAAAATGAAGCCTAAGTTCGTTGGTCAGGCCGTTGAGAAGGGGCACAACGCAAAAGTGTTGGAAAAGATTTGGACCGACTGGGAAGCATTTGCGTCTTATGCGTTTAATAAGTCGCACTCTACATGTTATGCCTGGGTGGCCTATCAGACGGCATACTTAAAAGCACATTTTCCAGCGGAATATATGGCCGCCGTGCTTTCCAATAACATGAATGATATCAAGCAGGTGACCTTCTTTATGGAAGAGTGTCGCCGCATGGGACTGGAGGTTTTAGGGCCAGATGTAAACGAATCATATTATAAGTTTACCGTAAACGATCAAGGAGCTGTGCGTTTTGGTATTGGTGCAGTAAAAGGTGTAGGAGCAGGTGCGGTAGATACCATTGTGCAGACGAGAGAGAAAGATGGTAAGTACAAATCTGTCTTTGATCTAGCGAAGCGTATTGACTTAAGATCGGCTAATAAAAAAGCTTTTGAAAGTTTAGCGTATGCAGGCGGTTTTGATAGTTTTACTACGACGCATCGAGCGCAATACTTCCATAATGATGGTGATAACTCTACAGGGTTAGAAAAAGCTATTAAATATGGAAATAGAATAAAAGAGAATGAAAATTCAGCTCAGGCGAGTTTGTTTGGTGGTTCCGCTGCTACGGAACTTCCTGAACCCGTTATGGCCCCTTGTCCGCAATGGGGGTTAATTGAGAAACTGAAGTATGAGAAGGATGTGATCGGAATATACTTGACGAGTCACCCTTTGGACAACTATAGGTTTGAGATTAAACGATTCTGCGCTAACACTGTTCGGGATTTACAGCTTATCAACAAAGTGAAAGCGAGTGAGGTTGAAGAGGAAGTATTGATTGAGTTTAATCGGATAAAGAACAAAGAGGCCGTGGTTGGGGGAATTATAGCCATGGCAAACCACCGTGTTTCTAAAAATGGTAAGCCGTTTGGTTCCTTCATTATTGAAGATTATGGCGATTCTTTTGAGATTATGGTCTTTGGTGAGGATTATGTGAAATTTAAGGGCTATTTACAAGAAGGTTTCTTTGTGCAGATACGCGGTTTAGTCCAAGAACGTTTCAAACAAGTGGGAAACTGGGGGTTTGAGCTTAAAGGTATTCAATTGCTGTCTGATTTACGCGAGAAAATGGCCAAATCACTAACAGTACAGATTCCACTTCATCTCTTGAACAATGAATTTATTGATTTAATGGAGGATTTGATTGAAGGAACGAAACAAGAAGGACAGGAGGCATATTGTCAACTTAATTTTCAAGTAGTTGATATTCAAGGTGATATAAGTATCGAACTTCCGGGTAAAGCCTTGAAGATTATCTTGACAAATGAATTTTTGGATGGTATCGATGCAGTAGAAGGAGTGAAGTATAAATTAAATTGATAGGGTATAGAAAAATATGAATTTGCAATGGCTTTTATATTTTTTCTATTAGCTATCTTTGTATATTAGATTTACCGAAGAATTGATTAAAAATTAGATATTATGGCATTAGAAATTACAGACAGCAACTTCGAAGAGCTTGTATTAAAATCAGATAAACCCGTATTGATTGACTTTTGGGCAGAATGGTGTGGTCCATGTCGCATGGTTGGTCCGGTTGTAGATGAAATCGCAAAAGAATACGAAGGCCAAGCCGTAGTGGGTAAGGTTAACGTAGATAATAATCCTGATATTTCCGTGAAATATGGTATCCGTAACATTCCGGCATTATTATATTTCAAAAATGGCGAGATTGTAGATAAACAAGTAGGCGCTGTGCCTAAATCTGTTTTAGTAGAAAAATTAACGAAACAGTTATAAAAAAATAAAGCCGCTCTAGAGCGGCTTTATTTTTGATATGATTATTTATGGGTATTGCATTATAGTTTTTCAATTTCTACTTTTCCTTCCTTACCAGGGGAACCCGAATAAATTTGTCCTTGTGGTAAACCACGAAGCCCAGGTGCCGACATCGCAATTCTAGAATAGATCTGATTCAGGTCCGATGTAGGGTTTATAGCACGTCCACCAGCGGACACATCAACCAACAAGTAATTCTTCTTCTTTCTATCTGTCGTCTGTGGTGCGATACCATTGCCATCATATTTAAGCTTCACGATACCACCGTCCCCATTCGGATCGGTACGTGTGCCATTCATTGCATCTTCGCCTCGGGCTATCACATAAAGCGAACCTAGTTTCTTAAAGTTAATTTCAATATCGAAGTTCGATGCATTGTTTCGTCCTGCAATACCGCTAATCGATGCACGATCTCCAATTTCAGCATGTTTAACGACCAATTTAACATCTTTCTTGCCCATGAATATCAAGGATGACTTATCCTTCATGATTAATGTGTCAATATAAATGACAGACGATGAATCACGATCGTTAAAATATTGTTTTTTCTTTTTCCCCAGCTCAAGTTTGCTGATATGTTGCGTATTGGTCTGCGCCTGTATCGCGGCAGAAGTCAATAGGCCAACGAACATCAAAATTATAAAACGCTTTATTTTCATAGTGTTTAAATTTTTGTTTCTATTCGTTAGAGTATAGATACATCAAAAAAGTTTAATCACTACTGTCGCTTGTGTAAGAAAAAATTAATTTCGCTGCCTTTTGCGAAGCACCAGGTTGTCCTAACTTCTCGGCTAAGATGTCGTAATTCTCTAATACACTTGCGCGATGTTCCTTGTTGTTAATCAGCTCTTTAAGCTCATCGGCGATAGCGCGTGTCGTACAGTCTTCTTGGATTAATTCACGGACAGACAGGAAGTTATTAATCAAATTTACGAGTGAAATAAATTTTACTTTTACAAGAAGTCTAGCGATTTTTATGCTCAAAGCATTCGCTTTATATACGACAACTTGTGGTACCTTAAGTATGCCCGTTTCTAAAGTAGCTGTACCGCTGGTGACTACCGCTGCATCAGCGACCTGTAATAAATCGTACGTTTGGTTAAAGACCACTCGAATAGGAAGGTCTCCGATATAGCGTTGGTAATAATCGGTGCCAAAGTTGGGGGCACCGGCAATTACAAACTGATGGGCCGGAAATAGATAATACAAACCCACCATTTCTGGTAGTATTTTCTCAATTTCCATTTTTCGGCTCCCTGGGAGCAAAGCAATAACAGGACGTTCATTAAGGCCGTTATCTTCCTTGAACGCTGGATTAAACTGGTAGCTGGAGATCGCATCTAAAAGTGGGTTCCCGACATAATCTACTGAATAATTGAATTTTTTATAGAAGTCAACCTCAAAAGGCAGGATACACAACATGTGATCCACTATTTTTTTTATTTTATGAACTCGACCTTGATTCCATGCCCATATTTTAGGCGAGATGTAGTAGCAAACACGTATTCCTTTCTTTTTGGCGAACGCAGCAATCTTAAGGTTGAATCCTGGAAAATCTATTAGGATGAGTGTGTCCGGTTGGTAACGGATAATATCCTCTTTTACAGCTTTAAGATTCTGACGTATCGTGCTTAAATTCATCAATACTTCGACAAAGCCCATGAAAGCCATGGCAGAAGTGTGGATAAGTGGATCTTGATCGGCTGCAGTTTTCATCTGGTCGCCTCCTACAATACGAAAATCTGCATGCGGATCTTCCCGTTTTAAAGAAGCAATCAGATTTGCGCCATGAAGGTCGCCCGAGGTCTCACCGGCAACTATATAGTATTTCATATGCTTAAGCTCAATTTCTTTTTCTAGTTAAACTTAGATAAAATTGCGTTTATACGCAATTTATATGGGGATTATAAAATAGAAATCGCTTCAGTAGATAAATATCAATTAATAATTTATAAATTAGCTTAATACGAACCGGAGGATGGTTTGTTATTTATAAGATAAACAAAAACCTTATTGCCTTGTTTATCTTTTATTATAGAACCTTAATAGGTATTTTATGACAACAGAAAAAAATGAGCAAAAGGATGGGCAGTCTGTAGAAAATACAACGCCCGAGACCAAAACGACTCCCGTAACTAAACCAGCTCCCAAACCCGCACCTAAAAAAGTAACAACGAAGGTTGCTACAAAGGCTACTGTAACAGCGAAAGCTACAACAAGTGCAGGAAGCAGTCCAGAAGCAGCGGCTGGTAAAACTACAACAGCAAAATCAAGCTCAACCAAAACCACGGGAACTAAGCCTTCTGGAACTAAACCTTCTGGAACGAAAGTTAGTGCTTCGAAACCCGCTGTGGCGGCATCTAAGACAACATCAGCACCAGTCAAAACAACGGCTGCAGCTGTGAAGACCGCTACACCTGCTGCAAAAACAGCGGTAGCGCCAAAGGCGAAGGTCGTAAAGGCTACGCCAAGTAAAGCCCCTATTAAAAAGGCTACAGCAAGTGTCGGCAAAAGTACACCTGCTCCACAGACCAAGGTTGAGCCGAAAAAAGAGCTTATTCCTGTAAAGATTAACAAAGAGATCGTGCCCGTAAACGTGCTCAAAGCTAATAGTACGAGTTCTGCGGGAGTAAAGAGTAAGGCCGCTGAGAAAGAGGTAAAGAAGAGCGACAAAAAGTCGACACCTAAGAAAGAAAGTAATTCGATCGATGCGAAAGAGGTCAAAATGTTACGAAAGGAGTCTGGCTATAGTGAAGAGTTTAAGGTAAAAAAATCGAAAGATGATGCAAAAGCTGAACAGGCCAAAAGCAAAGATAAAGTGAAGGAAACGGCGAAGCTAAAAGATAAGTCTAAAGAAAAAGAAAAGGCGAAAGAAAAAGAGAATAAAGCCAAGAAAGAAAAAAAGGCAAAGCAAGACAAAAAAGCTAAAAAAGAAGCCAAGAAGAAGAGAGATAAATCCGCTAAAAAATTGAAGAAAACAATAAAAAAAATAGCAGAAAGCGTGGTGAAGAAAGATAAAAAGAAGAAAAAGAAATAATAAAAAGGGGCTGGTTAACCAGCCCCTTTTTATTATGCATTTGTACGTACTTCGTTTTTATCACGTTTTCGCTCACTTCGGATAATAAGTCGTAAACCTGAGTTTGCCGAATAGAAGGACCAAGTCCAGTTTCCGATTAACTTCCCTTTATTACGGAATCCCGCAATAGGGATAAGGTGGATCAATAACCAAGTCAACCAAGCAAATAATCCTGTAAACGATAGTTTAGGTAAGTCGGCTACCGCTTTATAACGCGAGATAACAGCCATACTTCCTTTATCCCAATACGAAAAAGCTTTTAATATATTGTTTGTGTCTTTCTTAACAATGTTTTTTGCTAATAATACACCTTGCTGCATTGCCACTTGAGCAAGTTGCGGGTGACCATTAGGGAAGTTCGGGTCGCTCGATTGAAAACAGATATCGCCGATAGCGAAGATATTAGAATAACCTTGTACGGCGTTGAATTCATCGACCAAGACACGGCGACCACGCGTGATAACCTCTGCCGGTAGTCCCGGTAGTTCACGTGCAATAACACCCGAAGTCCAGAGTAATGTTTTTGTTTTTATTTCAGTACCGTCCCCTAAAAAGACGACATCATCTATGTAATCCTTAACAGCAACGCCTAACGTAATTTCTACTCCCAAATTCTCAAGCACACGTTTTGCCTCCTGTTGTGCTACTTTGCTCATCGGCCCCAGTAGGGCAGCACCCGCATCAACCAAGAAGATTCTTGGTTTGATCTCTTTTAATTCAGGGTACTCTCTTTTGATGATACGATCGCTGAGCTCAGCAATCATTCCGGAAAGCTCAACACCAGAAGGACCACCACCAGCAACGACAATATTTAAGTAGGCGTCCCTATTTGGGTCGTCTTTACGTTGGATATATTCCTCTAGGTTTAGTAATATTTTATTACGAATAGCTAACGCATCACTCATATTCTTCATGGGAAACGCATTTTTCTTCACGTTTTCCATGCCAAAATAGTTCGTCTCTGTACCGGTCGCTAATACCAAATAATCATAAGAAAGAACGCCAGCATCTGTCTCAATCGTGTTATCGGCACTGTTGATCTGGATTAATTTTCCCAGGTGGAAAGAAAAGTTTTTGTATTTTCTAAACAGTTTCCGGAAAGGAGCACTGATATTAGAAGATTCGATAAAAGCTGTTGCTACCTGATAGATAAGAGGGGGGAAGAAGTTATAGTTGTTGATATCCACTAAGGTCACATGGTAGGCCGGATTGTCGCCTAGCGCCTTAATGAAGTTAATACCCGCGAATCCTCCACCTACTATAACAATATGTTTTTTGATGTCTGCCATAAATACACTGATCGTTTTGTTCTGCAATCGATATAAGGTGGTTGTCTATGCAATAAGTGAATATACAAACCACCTATAAAGAAGGTGCAAAATTAGATAAAATTTATCGTTTATCCGCGATAAAAGCATGAGGAATATCGAAAGGATTACTTCCGAACAGTCACTGCATTTTTATGTGCTTGCAATCCCTCCAGCTCCGCTAAGATCTCTACGGTCGCACCTATTTGCTTTATTCCTTCTTCATTAATATGTTGAAACGTTATTTTCTTCACAAACGAATCTACTGATACACCAGAATATGCACGTGCGTATCCAGATGTAGGAAGGGTGTGGTTTGTCCCCGAGGCATAGTCTCCTGCACTTTCTGGCGTAAGGTGTCCTAAAAAGACAGAGCCAGCATTTAAGATCCTCCGCGTTAATGGTTCCCATTCGGCAACTTCCAAAAGTAGGTGTTCAGGGGCATAGCTATTGGAGAACTTCATCGCATCCTCAAGATTGTTTGCTAAAATAGCATATGAATTTTCTATTGCTTTTTGCGCAATATCTTGACGCGGTAATTGTGCCAATTGCTGCACAAGCTCTTGATTCACACGCTCGATAAGCGATTCTGTTGTTGCGACAAGTATAGCTTGACTGTCCGCTCCGTGCTCTGCTTGTGCCAATAAATCGGCCGCCACGAAAGTAGGGTTGGCGGTTTCATCAGCAATAACAAGTACTTCAGAAGGACCCGCAGGCATATCGATACTTACATTTGTCATACTTTGAACCAAGCTTTTTGCTTTGGTGACAAATTGATTTCCCGGGCCAAAGATCTTGTCTACTTTTGGTATTGTCTCCGTACCAAAGGCCATAGCAGCGACAGCCTGGGCACCACCTACAAGATAAATGCGTTCTATCTTAAGTAAATGCAAACAGTAAGCCACGTATCCGTTAATCTTACCATCTTTCTGTGGAGGCGAACACACGACTATTTCTTTACATCCCGCAATGCGTGCTGGGATACCAAGCATGAGCAATGTACTCGGCAAAACTGCGGACCCCCCAGGAATGTATAATCCAACTTTTTCGATTGGACGAATTTCCCGCCAACACTTCACACCGGGCATTGTTTCGACCACGCGTTCTCGTTTTACCTGAATGCTGTGGAAACGGTGAATATTTTGAAAGGCAATTTCCAGGGCGCGCTGCTGTTCCCGTGGGATACGCATTGCTAGGTCTTCAATCTCTGATTTATCGAGATAAAGGGTATCAAGGGAAACCTTATCAAATTTTTGAGCCAATTCTTTTAAGGATGAATCGCCGCCCGTACGAACGTTTGATATGATATCGAGCACAACATCTGTTACCTGAAGGCTCTCATCGGCATTGCGCGTTATCAGTCGTTGTATATCCGTTTCGGATAAAGTGCTATATGGATAGGTTTTTAGCATGTTACATAATGATTTTTTCGATCGGCATCACCACGATACCTTGTGCACCAGCAGCTTTCAACTTATTGATCTTATCCCAGAAATCATCTTCCGTAATAACGGTGTGTACAGCCACCCAACCATCTTCTGCCAAGGGCATTACCGTCGGGCTTTTGACGCCGTGCAGAAGTTCCGTAATTTGTGGGAGGTTAACCTTCTCGACATTCAGAACCACATATTTGGTTTCTTTCGCCCGTAGTACCGATTGTACCCGTTGCAAAAGTTCACATAGTGTAGGATCTTCAGCAATTCCATTGCGTCCAATTAAAATGGCTTCTGAGTTTTTAACGTCGATAAATGGTTTTAAACCATTGCTTTTAAGGGTTCCACCAGTCGAAACAATATCACAGATTGCATCGCTAAGGCCTAGTCCTGGCGCTATTTCTACAGAACCAGAGATTTCTTGGATGTTGGCATTAATGCCCTTTGAAGTTAAAAAGTCTTGTAGGATTACAGGATAGGATGTTGCGATAGACTTTCCATTTAAATCAGAAAGCTGCTCAATATTAGAATCTTTAGAAACGGCAATCTTAAGCGTACATTTGCCAAATCCTAACCGTTGTAGGTAAGAGACTTCGACCTGTGTTTCATCGATTACATTTTCCCCAACAATACCCAAATCTGCTATGCCTTGCGCAACGTAACCGGGAATATCATCATCCCGAAGGAAGAGGATTTCTAGGTTAAAGTTATTGACACGTGTAATGAGGGAGCTTTTGTAGTTCTCGAAATCTAAACCACAGTTTTTTAATAATTGTACAGATTTTTCGTTTAATCTACCCGATTTTTGGATAGCTATTTTAAGATTTTTCAAAATATAAGGTTTTGCTTTTTATTATTAATAATACAGAAAAAATACACCGGGGGAGAAACTGCTTCACGTAGAAACATAAACATTACATATCGCCAAACTGGCGATGATGCATATGTGTATGAATAGTGAACAATGGTGTCATTTTTATTAATAATATAGCAAATGTAAGCTATTGCTGTAGAGATATCAAGTATTTGGTGAAATAAATATTAATTTCTTACAACAATAGCCCTTTATTTACTTTATAATGCGTTTTATCTTATTTGATTTCTTGATTAACTTATGTAATCCTTCATAATCTTCAGCCGCTAGTTTATTATAGAGGTTTTGAAGCTGTTTGATATGTTCTTCCAATACTTCAAGCACATTTTCACGATTCTGCTTAAAGATCGGCGTCCACATCTCCGGCGACGATTTCGCTAAACGTACTGTTGATTGAAAACCGGAACCAGCTAATTCAAAAATACGCCCTTGTGATTTTTCTTTCTCCAAAACTGTTAATGCCAAAGCAAAAGAAGTTAAGTGCGAAATATGTGACACATAAGCGGTATGTTCATCGTGTTCATCGGCATTCATGAACGAGGTTTTCATTTCCAATTGTTCAGTCACCGCATCAGCGAGCTCGAAAGCATCTTCGTCCGATTTAAAGGCTTCAACGTAAACCATCACCTTTTCTTTGAATAATCCCGGGACAGCTGCCTCTGGACCTGAATACTCCGTTCCTGCCATTGGATGTGCAGCCACGTATCGACCACGTTTTGGGTGATCGGCAATGGTGCGTAAGATATTTGTTTTGGTCGATCCCATATCAATAACGACCTGATCGGTAACCTTATCGAGTAAACCCGGAAGTATTTTGACTATAGCGTCAACCGGGATGGTCAGGATAATAATCTTGGCTTGTTTAAGCGCTTCCTCTAAGGGCAGAATCTCATCGACTAGACCGAGCTGAAGCGCTTTCTTTTGGTTGGCTTCATTTTTTTCTACACCAATTATTTTTTGAGCAAATTGGGTCTCTTTTAAGCGGATTCCGATGGAGCCCCCAATAAGACCGATACCAACTATAGCAATATTCATGTTCGTTGTTCTATCGTTTATTAGCGAATAGTTTTAATTCTTTCGATCGCTTGATCCAATACTTCCGTCTTGGCACATAGGCTAATCCGTATATAACGGTTCCCACTAGAGCCAAAGATTCCCCCTGGTGTAATAAAGACATGTGCTTTATCTAATACATCATCTGTTACAGCGTAACAATCTGTTGCATCGTCAGGTATGCGAGCCCATACAAATAGACCAACTTGTTGTGGATCGTAGGTACAACCAAGCAAATCCATTATAGCTTCCACTTTTTTACGTCTTATTCCGTATTCTTCGTTTAATTGCGTGTACCAAGTGGCTTCCAATTGTAATGCAACGGCCGCAGCCAGTTGAAGAGGAAGAAACATACCGGAGTCCATATTACTCTTAAAGCGCATAATTTCAGCGATACGGTCCGGATGAGCAACGAGCATACCGACACGCCAACCAGCCATATTGGATGATTTGCTAAGAGAGTTCAGTTCAATGGCTACATCCATTGCGCCCGGAACCGAAAAGATACTCATCGGTTTATCATTTAAGATAAAGCTATATGGATTATCGTGGCAGATAAGAATGTTATGCTTTCTACCAAAAGCAATGACGCGCTCGAAAAGATCATAAGTAGCAAGTGCACCTGTTGGCATATGCGGATAGTTGATCCACATAAGTTTCACTTTGGAGAGATCACGTTTCTCCAAGGCCTCTAAATCCGGGAGCCATTGATTTTCTGCACAAAGTTCATACGGAACAATCGTTGCTTCTGTAAGACGCACGGCGCTGGTATAGGCGGGGTACCCTGGGTTGGGAACCAAAGCTTCATCACCAGCTTGCAAATAGGTCATACAAATGTGTACTATTCCTTCTTTGGAACCGATCAGGGGAAGAATATCTCGTTCGGCGTCAAGTTGCACATGATAATAGCGCGCATACCAGTCGGCCATAGCTTGCCGTAGCACAGGAGAGCCCTTATAGCTCTGATAACCATGCGTGGTGGCCTTGGCCGATTCCTCGTTCAATACCTTGATAACATCGGGATGCGGAGGTAAATCTGGACTTCCGATACCGAGGTTAATGACTTGAGCGCCAGATTTATTCATGGCGTCAATTTCCCTAAGTTTCTTCGAGAAATAGTACTCCTCTGTTGCTAGGAGTCTATTTGCGACTTTAATATCCATTCTGATTTGCGATTTAAGCTGCCTAAATTACAGATTATCTATAAGACTTGTAGACAAGTTAAGGTAAAATATTATCTCTTTTATATGGCGACGACTGTGGGCCTCAAGAGTGGTTGTTTGTGTTAATCTCCGTAAACGTATGTTAAATAAACGACATAATTGAAATAAACATTCGTTTCATTTCAGCGTATATGTTTATTTGAGTATGGTTTTTATTACTTTTGTAGCTTATCGGATTACATGAAAACTTATTTTAGACTGCTATCGTTTGCAAAGCCTATTGAGAAATACGCAATTCCATATATTATCTGTACCATTATTACAGTCATCTTTGGAACGTTAAATCTCGCTCTATTAGTGCCTTTGCTGCAAGTATTGTTCAAAGGTACTGGAGATGCAGACCTGCAGCCTGTAGCTGTCGCAGAAAAACCATCAGGTCTGGATGATCTAGGTGGATGGTTTACATATTATGCAGATAAGCTGTATTATGAATTAGGACCCTATGAAGCATTAAAGTACGTCTGTATCGTTATTATTGCCTCTGTATTTTTAAGTAATGTGTTCCGCTACCTCTCGCAGCGTATCATGGAAAATCTACGTATCCATACGTTGCTGAATCTTCGCAAGTCTGTTTTCGATAATGTGATGGATCTGGATTTAGCGTATTTCACGAACCAGCGTAAAGGAGATGTGATTTCAAAAATCGCATCAGACGTTCAGGTGGTACAGTTCTCTGTTACAGCAACATTACAAGTGGTGTTTAAAGAGCCACTACAGTTGATTGCTTATGTCTTTGTACTTTTTTCTTTGTCGGCGAAGTTGACTTTGTTCTCTTTATTAGTTATTCCAGTTTCGGCATTTTTTATATCGCGGATTGTAAAGCGATTGAAAGAGCAAGCACGCGAAGGACAACAGTCATACGCCAATATGATTTCATATTTGGATGAAGCTTTGTCAGGCATAAAGATCATTAAAGCATTTAACGCCGTTCCGTTTGTAAAAGATAAATTTAATAACGAGAGTGCAAGCTATTCAAAGATTATGCGTCGTATGGCACGTCGTCAACAAATGAGCTCTCCCGTTTCCGAATTGCTGGGCGTAGTGATGGTGGCTATCATTTTGTTGTATGGTGGTAATTTGGTTTTAAGTGGTCAGGGTGATTTAAAAGCATCTGAATTTATCGGATATATTGCTGTTTTTTCACAAGTGATGAGACCTGCGAAGGCATTAACTGATGCTTTTTCAAATATCCACAGTGGTATTGCAGCAGGTGAACGTGTGCTTGATCTTATTGATGAGAAGAGTCACGTGAACGACAAACCAGACGCGGTGGCTTTAAAATCTTTTGAGCAGTCTATTGTATTTAAAGATGTGCATTTCGCTTATGGCGAAAAGGAGGTATTAAAAGCGATTAATATAGAAGTCCCTAAAGGAAAGACAGTCGCTTTGGTGGGGCCTTCCGGAGGTGGGAAATCTACGTTGGTAGATCTTATTCCGCGCTTTATGGATGTAACAAGCGGAGCGATCTTATTTGATGGTACAGATCTTCGCGATGTACAGCAGGAATCTTTACGTGCGTTGATCGGAACCGTAAATCAAGAATCTGTTTTATTTAACGATACCATTTATAATAACATCGCATTTGCAAATGAAAGTGCGACGCAGGAAGAAGTGGAGCAAGCGGCTCGCATTGCAAACGCCCATGAGTTTATCCTGAAAACTGAAGGTGGTTACGATACGAATATCGGCGATCGTGGGGCGAAGCTATCGGGAGGGCAGCGACAACGTATATGTATCGCCCGTGCTGTACTTAAAAATCCACCGATTATGTTGTTGGATGAAGCAACCTCGGCATTGGATACCGAATCCGAAAAGTTAGTTCAAGATTCCTTGTATAAACTGATGGAGAATAGAACAACTGTTGTGATCGCTCACCGCTTGAGTACGATCCAAAATGCCGATAAAATTGTGGTGATAGACAACGGTACTGTGGTAGAACAAGGAGGGCACCTGGAGCTTATTGCGAAAGGCGGATTATATAAACGCCTGATTGATATGCAACAGTTTGTAGATTAATATTTTAAAGCGACTCTGGTGAGTCGCTTTTTTTGTGCCAGTCATTTAGAGCAGCGAAATGCACCCATATTTTCTTCGCTTTATTGTGCATCTGTTTGCCTTTTTAGGCGGTTTTTAAAAGAAAAATAGCTAAGTTTGTTTAGATAGGAGATAGAAATGAATGCAACGCAAAAGCTTGAGTTTTTAATTCAAGATCATAATTTATCAGCAGATTTAAAGGCGATTGCCACGAAGGTAATCCAAGGAGAGCGCATCAGCTTCGATGAAGGCGTTTTACTATATGAAAAAGGCGAGCTTGGTTACCTTGGTGCCCTCGCAAATTTTATTCGCGAGAAGCGACACGGTGACAAAACTTATTTTAATCGTAATTTTCATATTGAACCTACGAACGTATGTGTGTACGACTGTAAGTTCTGTGCCTATTCGCGCTTGATTAAAGAGCGCGAACAAGGGTGGGAGATGGATGTCGATGGGATGATGGAGATCGTGCAAAAGTACGATGGGGAACCGGTTACCGAAGTTCATATTACAGGGGGCGTGGTACCGAAACAGAACCTTGAGTTTTATGCCGAATTTTTTAAGCGCTGTAAGGCACATCGTCCTGATCTTCATATCAAAGGACTTACACCGGTAGAGTATTACTACATCTTTAAAAAGGCTAAATTAAGTCACTACGATGGCTTGAAATATTTAAAGGAATGTGGACTTGATTCAATGCCTGGTGGTGGCGCTGAGATTTTCGACTCAGAAATCCGTGAAAAGATAGCGGGCGATAAGTGTACGGCAGAGCAATGGTTGGATATTCACGAACAAGCACATAGTTTGGGCATGCGTACCAATGCGACGATGTTGTATGGGCATATTGAGGAGTTTAAGCATCGGGTGGACCATATGGACCGCCTTCGGCAATTACAAGATAAAACGGGAGGCTTTCAGGCTTTTATTCCATTAAAGTTTAGAAACCAAGGGCACCAAATGTCGGATGTACCGGAAGTATCGGTTATTGAAGATTTGAGGAATTACGCCATTTCTCGTATTTATTTAGATAATTTTGAGCACATAAAGGCTTATTGGGCAATGATATCGAGAGATACAGCTCAACTTTCACTTGCTTTTGGTGTTGATGATATTGATGGCACATTAGATGATACGACCAAGATTTACTCGATGGCTGGCGCAGAGGAACAAACGCCTGCAATGAGTACCCAACAGTTGGTTGAACTTATCAGACAGGTAGGTCGTCACCCAATTGAGCGAGACACGCTTTATGGCGTTATAACGGACTTCAAGGATGTTGTTTTTGAAACAGAAAACAAACCCAAGTATTACTCTTTACCTGTAGTAGAATAAAGAAATTGAAAAAGATATTTTATTTTATCCGGCACGGACAGACCGATTTGAATCGGAGAGGGATCGTGCAGGGACGTGGTGTAAACTCACCGCTCAATGATACGGGAAGAGAGCAGGCACAGGCTTTCTTTGACGCCTATAAGGATATCCCCTTTGATAAGGTTTATATTTCGACGTTGCTTCGTACGAAGGAAACGGTACAGTCTTTTCTTGATTTAGGAATTCCTTCCGAGGAGCTGATAGGATTGGATGAGATTAGCTGGGGCGTTTACGAAGGGAAGGAACAAGATGAAACGATTATGGCGGGATTTAACCAAGTTGTTGCGGCGTGGCGCGCTGGTGATCTAGACTTAGGTATAGAAGCGGGGGAGTCTCCGAATGCACTAGTTGAACGACAGAAGGAGGCGATTGCTCATATGTTGAAACAACACGATGAGGAGACTGTTTTGGTATGTATGCATGGACGTGCGTTGCGGATTATGTTGTGCCACCTTACCAATATACCGGTCAATCTCATGGATGACTTCCCGCATACGAACACGGCCTTGTATGTATTGGAATATTCCGATGACGTATTTACCATTATTGATCATTACAACATTAAACATTTAGAGGAGTTAGGCGATGCATAAAATACGCATATCTGCAGTATCCTACACCAATACATTACCCTTTCTTCAGGGGATAAAAGCTTCTCCGGTGGTTATGGATCAGATTGATCTATCGGTAGATTATCCAAGTGAATGCGCCCGCAAAGTATTGGAGGATGAAGCTGATATGGGAATTATTCCGGTAGCAGCTTTGGCAAGATTAGAACATTACGAGATTATTGGTGACTATTGTATTGGGAGTGATGGTGCTGTAGACTCTGTCTTCATATTTTCGAATAAACCAATAACAGAGATTAATTCTTTATTGTTGGATAAGCAGTCACGTACTTCAAATGGCTTGGCACAGATTCTCTTAAAGCATTATTGGAAACGTGAAGTTAAGGTTGTAGAGCATGGTGAAGCAGATGCTTATGTCCTGATCGGAGACCGGACCTTCGGAAAGAAAGAAGAGGTGCCTTATGTTTATGATATGGGCTATTACTGGAAAGAGATGACCGGTTTGCCTTTTGCTTATGCAGTATGGGTAGCGAATAAATCATTACCATCATCTTTTGTTCAGGTTTTCAATGAAGCACTTGCTGCTGGCGTATCTCACCCCGAGGACGTGATTGAAGGATTGCCTGTATATCCTAATTTTGACTATAAGCAGTATCTTACCAAGAATCTTGATTTTCATTTAACGGATGCCAAACGGCAAGCGATTCAAAAGTATTTGGAATTGTATCGGAGCTTGTAGGTTGTGCAAGCAAAAGTGCTCCTCCAATAGTATTTATTACCAAGAACGCAACCAGAAACTAATCTATTCGTATGGTTTTCTTTCCATGTAGGGGCTACCCTTGCGGTCGCCCATTTTTGATTATTCATAAATTACTGAAAAAAGGAAACGATTGCTAATTGTGAAGGAGGGCGGGGGCAAGCCCAGCCCCTACGTATGACGAATTAAAAATCACGAACCACAAGCAACGAACTCCGGTCTACGAGCTAGGCACAAACCACCATCCACCAACTAGCCACAAACCCCGAAGGGCTCAGCGGAGCTAAATCTTGTGGCTCTACAAAACCACCAACTACAATCTACCAACTACAATCTACAAACAATAATCTACCAACTACACTCTACCAACTACAATCTATAAACAATAATCTACCAACTACACTCTACCTACGAATAAATACTTTTCTTGCCAGAGAGCACATAGGCCACAACACAAGCAACCAAAACCCACGGAAGTACGTCTACACCGAATAGTTCGGCGCCCATGATTGCACAAGCTAAGGGTGTTTTGGTACTACCTGCAAACACCGCGACAAAACCCATCGCAACGAGGAGTGCCATTGGAAGCGGTATAAATAAAGCAAGAGCATTTCCTAATGTCGCACCAATAAAGAATAAAGGTGTTACTTCACCACCTTTAAAGCCACAACTAAGCGTGATGGTGGTAAGGATTAATTTAACCGCAAAATCATAGGCCGGCAGTTCACTGTCGAAGGCCGAGACTAGGGTTGGAATACCAAGACCAATATGTCGTGTTGTATGCGATAATAGAACCCAGGCAACAACGATAGAGCCGCCCAGGATTGGACGGAAGAGCGGTTGCTTTATGAAAGAAAAAGCCTGGTGAAGATAACTGTTAAACTGTATAAATATATATGCCGTACAACCGAAGAAAGCTGCGGCAAGCAAAAGACTTCCGAAATGTAGCCAACTCCACATGGTCGGCAAATCGGTCAATTGTGGGTAATGTGTATGCTGGTTTCCGTAAATATTACACACATAAAAAGCCAAGAAAGCGGTCGCCATTGTTGCCAACAGTCGCTTATAGTTAAAGTAGCGCCAACCGACAAGTTCTATTGCAAAGAATAAGCCTGCCCATGGTGTGCCAAAAAGCGAGGCGAACCCAGCTGCAATACCACAAGAAAGTAACGTTCTTCGATCTTCCGCACTTCCCGGTAAGAAGCGCGAGAACTGATCTGCAATAGTGGCACCATACTGAATAGCTGTTCCTTCACGTCCAGCGGATCCGCCAAATAGGTGGGTGATTAATGTGGTGACAAATATAAGTGGAGCCATAAGGAAAGGCAATACGGCGCTGGGGGCTTTAAACTCAGCGAGTACTAACTTATTCCCACCTTGTGAAGCAGATCCATAGCGTTGATACAACCACACTATAAATACACCCGCTAAGGGAAGAAGATAGATGAGAACGAGATGTTGTTGACGGTAATTCGTGACCGCGTTTAGCAAATAGAGAAATAGGGCAGAGGTGCTGCCAACAAGAAAGGCAATAAGTACAATACTTAAAAGCCATCTAAAAATAAGATTACGGGATAGTGCTGATAGAGACATACTTCAATACGTTAATGAGATAATTCCATTATTCAAAGTAGACGTCATCAGCTCCAGTAGCGGTTCAAGGCAGACATCATTGCCTATAGTTAAAAATATATTATAAAAAACTTACAATAAGGGATATCCAACCTATTATCATCAACAAGCCACCTAGTGGTGTAATCGGACCTAAAAAACGCAGATTTACTTTCCAATGGTTTGCGAAAGCTAACAGATAGATACTTCCTGAAAACAAAAATACGCCGAAAGCGATCCCGTAAAATGCGAGTCTGGCGCTATAAAATGAGAAGTCCGCTTGATATCCGATAATAAGTAACGCTAAGGCAGCGTACATTTGATAGCGAACACCAACCTCAAAAGAGGAGAGCTTATCTTCCGGAAGAAATTTCTTAAAGGCATGTGCACCAAAGGCACCCAATATAATAGCTATTGTCGCTAGTAAAGCAGCCGTTACAAGAACCGTTGTGTTCATTTATAGTTGTTTTTTTATTGCCTGTACTAATTCCGCTTCACTTAGCCCGCCAGTATGATCCCACACTTGCTTCCCATTTTTATAGAGCTGTAATCGCGGTATTGCGCTTATTTTTAATTCCTTTAACAAGTCTGGGTTAGCATCTGCATCGATGTAAACAACCTTTGTTTTATAGCTTTTATCTGCAGCAATTTTTTCGATATACGGTTTTATTTTTTGGCACGGTCCACACCATTTTGCAGTAAAGTCTATAAAAACTAGTGGATGTGATTGCTGTATTGCTTGAAAGTCAGCTAAGGTTAAGCCCTTTAGATCCTTTACATTGCTTTTTGCTGTTGTCGCAGAAGCTTTAGTTTCACTGTTCAGCTTCATGAGACCGCCCTCCAATTCGAAAACAGTAAAGCCTTCTTTTGTGAGCATTTGGGCAGCTTGTGTGCTACGCCCCCCACTAAAGCAAAATACATAAACCGGCTTTTTCTTGTTGAGTTTAGCAGCTTGCAATTGAAAAGTTGACTTATCGTTCCAATTGATATTTTTAGCGTGTTCCAACGTTCCCTTAGCATATTCCTCAGGCGTGCGGACATCCACAAGCTGTGACTTGCTATTCTTTTTTAATCGCTGTTGGAAATCTGTTGGCGACAATTTTGTTTGCGCAGCCAAAATCCCTGAAGAAAGCAGGGTCAAGAACAGGAATAGATATCTCATAGTAACGTAAAGGTAATTAAAAAACTAAGGCTAAGAAATACAAATCCCCCAGAATTGAGTATCTCTGGGGGATTTATATTATTAAAAATTTACTTTTTACTTATTTTATACAATAAACCAGCATCAGTAATCGCAAAGATCTCACCATTCTTGCCTTGGACTACATCCCGGAAACGCTGTCCTTCTTTCGCTAATAAGCGTTCCTCGCCAACCACCTTTTTATCTTTAATGACTAATCGTGCGATATGGGTACTACTTAATCCGCCAATAAATAGACTGTTTTTCCATTCAGGAATTGCATCTCCCGTATAGAACATTAATCCGCTCGGGGATAATACAGGATCCCAATAATAAACAGGTTGCTCCAATCCTTCTTTCTGTTGTATAATTGGATCACCGATAGGTTTTCCACTATATTCCAATCCATAGGTGATCGTCGGCCAACCATAGTTTTTACCCGCCTCCACAAGATTTAGTTCATCACCGCCACGTGGGCCGAATTCAGTTTCCCAAAGATCACCTGTTTCTGGGTGTATCGCAATTCCTTGCACATTACGGTGGCCATAGCTATAAATCTCTGGCAACGCCTTACTATCGTTTAAGAAGGGATTTCCGGCAGCCGGTTGTCCGTCTTTCGTGATACGAATAACCTTACCCAAAGCCGATTTTAGATCTTGCGCTTGTGGTCGTGTCTCCAGCTCAGAGCGTTCACCTGTTGTTACGAGAAGATTGCCGGACTTATCGAAAATAATCCGTCCACCATAATGAAGCTTACCATTGAAAGTTGGTAACGCTCTGTATATCGTTGTCGCATTTTCAATTGTTTTATCATCCGCGGCCAATTTGCCCTTAGCCACGGCCGTATGGTTTCCTCCACTTACTGGTTCAGCAAATACCCAATATACCATTCTGTTCGTAGCAAAATCAGGATCTAGCGTGATACCAAGCAATCCACCTTGCCCTTGCTCATCGACCTTAGGAAGACCTGTAATGGCTTCGCTTACGGTACCATCAGCATTTACAATACGAAGTACACCTGCTTTTTCTGTAATCAATAAACGTCCATCAGGAAGTACGGCAATACCCCATGGTGATTTTAATGCTTTGGTAACTACCGTATGCTCGTACGGCGTTGTCGTTTTCACCCCAGCAACGCGCGTTTGGCCGGCAAAAGCAGGTTTATAATCCGTATTTGCTTTTCCGGACTCGACAGGCGGGTAGATGCTATCGGTGGGTGCACCATCCACTGGTGGCTGACTGGTCGAAGCACTGTTACTACAGGATGCAGCCAACACTAAGGTAGCCGATGCGAGTAAAAATGCAGGAATTTGGATTCTCATAGTTTTCTTATGTGTTTAGGATATAGACGCAAAATAGCGAAATTTGTTTTATAAAAAAAGCCGTCATACAAATGTATGACGGCTTCTTACTTTTTATGTGGATTGCTTATTCAGCAACTACTTCAAAAGGAACTTGTACTTTCACTTCTTTGTGTAAGTTCAAGTTAGCGATGTATTCACCTAAAGTTTTAGGCTCAACTTCGAAAGTGATGCGACGACGGTCAACATCAAAACCTTGCGCTTTCAAAGCATCAGCAACTTGAATGCTGTTTACTTTACCGAAGATTTTTCCTGTTTCACCAGCTTTAGCACCGATAGAAAGTTTTACGCTTTCTAATTTAGTAGCTAATTCAGCTGCATCTTTCTTGATTTTCTCTTGTTTGAACTGAGCTTGTTTAATGTTCTCAGCCAATACTTTTTTAGCAGACACTGTTGCTAAAGTAGCAAATCCTTGAGGAATTAAGTAGTTACGACCGTAACCTGGCTTAACAACTACGATATCGTCTTTCTCGCCAAGGTGCTTAATATCTTGTTTTAAAATAATTTCCATGTCGTTCTTCCTATTTTAATGAATCAGCTACATAAGGTAATAAACCGATAATACGCGCACGTTTAACAGCTTGAGCTACTTTACGTTGGAATTTCAAAGATGTTCCTGTAAGACGACGAGGTAAAATTTTACCTTGATCGTTTACAAATTTCATTAAGAAGTTCGCGTCTTTGTAATCGATATACTTAATACCGTTCTTTTTGAAACGGCAATATTTTTTACGATTGTCCTCTACTTTAGGGGCAGTTACGTATTGAATATTCTCGTTTGCCATTAGTTTGCTACCTCCTCAGTTTTAGTTTCAGGTTTTTTGTTGAAAGCACCGCTACGTTTTTTCTCAGCGAATGCTAATGCATGCTTGTCTAACGCAATAGTTAAGAAACGCATAACACGCTCATCACGTTTGTATTCAACCTCTAATTTTTTGATTAATTCACCTGGAGCCTTGAATTCAGTTAAGTGATAAAATCCAGTTGTTTTTTTCTGGATCGGATACGCTAATTTTTTCAAACCCCAATTGTCTTCAGCGACAATCTCGGCTCCGCCTTCTGTTAGGATAGCTTTGAATTTTGCGATTGTTTCTTTCGCAGCCTCCTCAGAAAGCAACGGGGTAAGAATGATGACAGATTCGTACTGTTGCATTTTTTTAATAGTTATATTAATTAAATATTTGTTCCGCACTCACGGAAGTGCAAAGGTAAGAATATTTCTTATATAAAAGATGTTTTTCTGCAAAAAATCACGATAGCAATCTGCCATCGACATAATACCAGATTCCTTGTGTTCGCTTAAACGTTGATTTCTCGTGGTGTATCTCTACTTCTCCGTTCGCATTAAGGTAATGTGCTTTGAATTCTACGGTAGTTTCGGTGGCGCGTAGTACTTCGAGCTGCATCCATTTGTTCGCTGAAGCCCATTGTGCTATTGCTGCTTTTTGCTGAAAACGTCGCGTAGTAGGGTGGAAGCTGTTATATAGAAAGTCGATTAAGCCCTTAGTAAAAGCGCAATACCGGGCGCGCATAAGGGATTCGGCCGTAGTAGCCTCACGTAAATCTTGATGTATTGGGGCGCAGCAATCCGAATAAGGTTTTTCCGAGCTGCAACCACAAAGAAAAGTATCAACTGCAGTTTGTAAAATCACGATACAAACTTATAGAAAAATGTCTGTAGACACGATAAATTGATCAGTAGATTGTCACAATTTTGTTTGATTGCGAAATGTCTAAACTATTTGCGCACACTGAACGTTTTGAAATATAAAACTAACGCAATTTTCATGACTACATTAAAAAATGAATTAGTTGGAACATGGAAGCTCCTTTCTTATATAGAGGTGCCGATAAATGGTACCGATTCTTTGTTTCCGCTAGGTAAAAACCCAAATGGACTTTTGATTTATGCGCCCGATAGTTTCATGTCCGTACAGATTGCAAAGGAGGGAAGACTCTTGTTTGAGAGTAACGACAAGCTTCTACCTAGTGTTGAAGAAATGGAATCCTCGATAAAGGGTTATTTAGCCTTTACGGGTAAATATAAAGTTGACAATAGTACAGCCGTTGTTCATTATTTAGTAAAGAGTGCGCTTTATCCGAATTGGAACAACAAAGTGTTATCGCGAAAGATCGATTTTGAAGGCGATATCTTATACATGAAATCTGTAGAACCCACACTTTCTAATGGACAGCAGGTGAACTCCTACATGACCTGGCAAAAAGTGGATCGGTCGATTGATGATTTTTTTGATGAAGGGGTTATCGAAACGGCGTATATATCCAATTCGCAATACGAATAAGTTGTCGCGTGGCATCTTGTCGTCCGGCGAAATAACATGCATAATGAAAAAGGGTGCGATCCATTGAATTGGCGCACCCTTTTTCTATTTATGTCGTTGGCTAACGTTAGTTCAAAGCGTCTATTTTCGCTTTCAATTCGTTAGATTTAGCCTCATCCTGTTGGAAATCGTAGTAACCTTTTAAACTTTTCAAGGCATCTACATCTTTCGGATTAAGGGCAACGGATTTTTCCAAGTAAGGAAGAGCTTCTTTGATTTTCTCTTTCAACTCCGTTACTTTTTTGTTGTAATCGTTGTTTGATAATGTTTTGTTCTCGTTTAATGCGTTTAGCTGATCGCGTACACTATTTATTATAGTAGCTGCAGCATTTTTATTTGCATCATTATAGTTTGGATCAATCTCAACGGCTTTTTTGTAAGCAGCAATTGCTTTATCGTTATTGTTTGCCGCAGAATGTGCAATACCTAAATAGTAGTACAACGATTTGTTGTTACCATCTTTGGCAATTTGGTTTTCGATATCAGCAATTACTTTTGATTCTTTACCAGCGATCAGGTTCAATTCAATGTTTTGAACGGCAGCGTCGTTATCATTCGGGTAAGCCTGTGCTGCTTGTGCTGCGTAATCAAGTGCGCTAGCCGTATCTTTCATGGAAAGGTAAAGCTTAGGTAGGTCAACCATCACCGATTTATGTGCGGAGAAATCCTTTTTAGGAATCAGTAACTTGTACTTTTCAACTGCATTTTTGTAATCTTGGTTTTGGATTGCCGCCAAACCTCCGTAGTAAGTAAGTGTTGTGTCTCCAGGAAGGAAAGTTAACGCTTTATCAAACTGCGCGTAAGCGGATTTAAAATCTTGTTTTTCCCAAGAAGCTACCCCTTGATTAAAATTGTATTGACCTAAGACCTGTCCAACGACAGCGATATTCTCTGCGTTTTTCTTTTCTGTGTCCAAGGCCTTTGCTTTTTCAACACCTTCAGCTGCTGCTGTAGCCGCTTCTGGAACATTATCCATGGAAGCGATATTCGCATTTACCAAAGCGTAGATTGTCCATGCTTCAGGATCATCTTTCGTCTTTTCGTGGGCAACTGCTAAATCAATTGCTTCTTTAGCCGCGGTAAGATTTGATTTACCCAGAGCAGCAGAGCCTGCACTTTTTAATTCTTCAAACTTTTGTAAGCTGCTTTTTGCTTTTCTTAAATTACTTGTTTGCGCAAATGTCGTTGTACCTGCAGCAACCAGTAAAGAAAATACTATGGCTTTTTTAAAATTCATTTTTTAATTATTTGAAAGTTGATTTAATAATAGCTTTACTCGGTCTAATTGAGCCAAATCACCAGCCTTTTCGTAATACATAGATAGCGATTTTAGTGCATTGACATCATATGGTCTAATCTCATTTGCTTTTAACAATAAGTTTTGCGCATAGTATTGCGCCTCCACATTGGTGTCGTTTTTCAAAAAATCACCTAAGAATATCAGCCCTAAGGCTAAGTTGGCTTCGTAGTTATTTGGACTCAATTGCAATGTTTTCTGATAGTATCGTTTAGCGATATCGATGCGGCCGACAGTTTCGTTAGCATATCCTGCTAGATAATTCAACTCCACATTTTCGGGCTCAAATTTTATCGCTTCATCAATAATAGGAACGATAGCTTCGTAGTTATTATTGTGTGCTAACTCCTGAATTAAATTCATGAGCACAACTTTATTATCCTTGAATTTAGATCGCGCTGTTTCCAAGGTGCGTAATTGCGCATGCTTATCTCCAGATAGACGGTATACATCAGCAAGTTCCAGATACATGGTTGCCGTGGCGTCATCATCCTTAATAACGGTCGTATAATAACCGATTGCTTCCTTATACTGTTTACTTTGTACCGCCAGTAATGCCAAGTTATAGATTACATCCGTGTTGCCAATTGATAATTCTTTCACTTTGATGTAATTATCGTAAGCCGTCTTGTAGTCTTTTTTACCCAGGGCTTTATTGGCGCTTGAAATATGTGCCGCAGCTAAATTTTGCTTTACATATTTCATTTCGGCCGGATAGTTTTGAAGATCATTAGCCCTTAGTTTACCCAATGCATGATAGGTAATATCAATAGGATCTTTGGGGTTCTTGATCGTCCGGCTTGAGTCAGCATAAGCCATCGCACTATAAATCATGGCACGAAGGACATTTACTTTTGCGCTTGTCGAGTCCCGTTTGTTTTGGTATCCGGCATCGTTAAATTTCTTTGCACTTTCCAGATTCTTTAAGTCTCCCGATTGCATGTACATGGCAAAACTGTTGCTACTCTCTTTGTAATTAGATTGTGCAAAGCCTGTAAAAGAACAGGAGACTAAAAGACCCAAAATAACCGTTTTCTTCATAAAATTATGCTTCGTTGTCTTCGTTATCAGCTTCAGCGTCATTAGATTCCGCATCTTCTGAAGGACTAATTATTGCACCATTTGACGCATCACGTAGGATGTTGTCTGTGTCATCCGTTGTTGGGGTGTCGATTTCACCCTCTGCACCGCCTAAGCCTTCTTCATCATCCTCTTCGCGCTCTACTTTGGTGATCGATGCAATTTCATCTGTATCATTTAACGTTATTAAGCGCACGCCTTGTGTGGCACGACCCATAACACGTAATGAATCAACGCCAATACGAATCACGATACCAGATTTATTGATAATCATCAAGTCGTCCTGGTCGGTTACGCCTTTGATTGCAACAAGCTCACCGGTTTTATCCGTAACATTAATAGTTTTTACTCCTTTACCACCCCGGTTTGTTACGCGGTAGTCCTCGATATCCGTACGTTTACCATAGCCTTTTTCAGAAACAACAAGAACAGTAGAATCATTGCTGTCAACAGCGATCATACCTACTACTTCATCTTGCTCACTGGCCAAAGTAATACCACGTACACCTGTCGCGGTTCTACCCATTGGGCGAACTGTTCCTTCATTAAAGCGAATAGCGCGACCCGAGCGAAGAGCCATCACGATTTCGCTGGTACCCGTTGTTAAACATGCTTCCAATAGCTCATCGCCTTCATTGATATTAATTGCATTAATACCATTTGCACGCGGACGAGAGTAAGCCTCTAGCGATGTTTTCTTGATCGTACCTTTCTTGGTACACATAATAATGAAGTTATTCTCCAAGTACTCCTGATCCTTCAAGTTGATTACCTTGATAAAGGCCTTGATTTTCTCTTCTTTCGGAACATTGATAATATTCTGCAGGGCACGGCCTCTCGAAGTACGACTTCCTTCAGGGATCTCAAAAGCACGAAGCCAGAAACAACGTCCTTTGTCGGTAAAGAGTAGGAGGTAGTTATGTGCAGATGCTGTGATGATATGCTCGGTAAAGTCTTCATCGCGTGTGGTCGAACCAATAGCTCCCTTACCACCACGGCCTTGACGACGGTACTCTGAAAGCGGAGTGCGTTTTACATAACTGTTATGCGAAATGGTAATGACGATTTCCTCATCATCGATGAAATCTTCCATACGCATATCCTCTGCCGAGTGAACGATAATAGAGCGACGCTCATCACCATATTTTTCTTTTACTTCAGCAAGTTCGTCTTTAATAATACGCATACGTAAGCCTTCGTCACTCAAAACTTCTTTCAAGTAGTCGATAGTCTTCATTAATTCGGCATATTCTTCTTTAATCTTGTCACGTTCCAGTCCTGTTAGACGACGTAACGTCATGTCTAAAATAGCACGTGCTTGAATATCGGTCAGGCTAAAGCGTTCCATTAATCCTGTACGCGCATCCTCTGGTGTCTCGGAGCTACGGATTAATTTAATCACTTCATCCAGGTGATCTAATGCAATTAAATAGCCTTCTAAAATGTGTGCTCTTTTTTCTGCTTCCGCCAACTCATATTTAGTACGACGGATAACAACCTCATGTCTATGTTCCACAAATTCATGGATCATATCCTTCAAGTTCATCAACATCGGACGCCCTTTAACTAAGGCAATGTTATTTACAGAAAATGAGGTCTGTAAGGCTGTGTATTTATAGAGATTGTTTAATACCACATTGGCATTAGCCTCTCTTTTTATTTCGTAAACAATACGGAAGCCATCGCGGTCAGATTCATCACGGATGGTAGCGATACCTTCAATTTTCTTTTCGTTGACAAGCTCTGCCGTGCGCTCAATCATATTCGCCTTGTTGACTTGATATGGTATCTCGGTAACGATAATACATTCGCGTCCATTTTTCAAGGTTTCTATCTCGGCTTTACCACGCATAACCACACGTCCACGACCCGTTTCACATGCATCTTTAACGCCATTGTACCCATATATAATACCGCCGGTAGGGAAGTCAGGGCCTTTGATGTGTTGCATCAACTCTGAGATCTCAATATCGCGGTTGTCAATATACGCTGTAATACCGTCAACAACTTCTGTGAGGTTGTGTGGCGCCATATTAGTCGCCATACCTACAGCGATACCCGAAGCACCATTTACCAATAAATTTGGAATCCGAGTAGGGAGAACTGTTGGTTCTTCAAGGGAGTCGTCAAAGTTGAGTTGAAAATCTACCGTATCTTTATTGATATCAGAAAGAATATCTTCTGCAATCTTTTTCAATCTGGCCTCCGTATAACGCATTGCTGCTGGAGGGTCACCATCAACCGAACCGTAGTTACCTTGACCATCAACCAACGGATAACGCATGCTCCAGTCTTGCGCTAAGCGCACCATTGCATCATACACCGATGAGTCACCATGTGGGTGGTACTTACCTAATACGTCACCGACAATACGCGCCGATTTTTTATAAGGTTTACTACTGGTAACACCCAAGTCCAACATACCATATAAAACCCGTCTATGTACAGGTTTCATACCGTCTCTTGCATCAGGCAACGCACGAGAAACAATCACCGACATCGAGTAATCGATATAGGCAGACTTCATTTGGTCCTCTATGTTAATGGGGATAATCCTGTCGTTAGCAGGAAGTAGATTGTTTTCGTTCTCTGTCTCTTCAGCCATATTAAAATTTGGTTTCGATAAAACTTAATAATGTGCACCTGAATAAAGTACACACATCGCATGCGAAGTTACGATTTTTTTCGTTCAAAGTGGCAAAATCTCCTTGCTATTATTATTGTATAACATAAAGTCTAGGGGACGGTTCAGATGAAGTTTTTTGCATGTTCTTTAAGGTATTGGGAGTAATTTGTTGATTAGAAGGGCGCAAACGTTATTGTTGTGTCATTTTTATATTAAAAAAAGTAAAATTTTATATTCTTATCAATAAAACATTGAAAAATGTAAAAAACTTTTAAAAAAAATTTTACTTTTGCTTTTCATTTAGCCAAAGGTGGTTTGATGAGGGAGTAGTTATTTTATTTATCATTAATTTTTTTACGATGAAACATAATTTTGGGGCAGGACCATGCATCCTTCCAAAGGAAGTATTTCAAGAAGCGGCACAAGCAGTAATCGATTTTAATAATTCGGGCTTATCGATCCTTGAAATATCGCATCGTTCCAAAGATTTCGAACAAGTTGTTATTGAAACAGAAGCCCTTGTGCGCGAATTGTTAGCCGTTCCTGCCGATTATTCGGTGTTGTTTTTGCAAGGAGGCGCCAGTCAGCAATTTGCTATGGTTCCTATGAATTTGTTGCCTGAAGGAGGTAAAGCAGCTTACTTGGATACGGGAGTATGGGCTTCCAAAGCCGCTAAAGAAGCTTCGAAACTGGGGAACGTAGAAATCGTGGCTTCATCGTCGGATAAAAATTATACGTACATCCCGAAGGTATTTACTGTACCAACAGATGCAGCATATTTCCACTATACATCAAATAATACAATCTATGGTACGGAGATTTTTGAAGCACCAAAAGTTAATGTTCCTTTGGTTGTTGATATGTCCTCGGACATCTTAAGTCGTACGATAAACGTAGCGGATTACGACCTGATTTATGCGGGTGCACAAAAGAATATGGGACCGGCTGGTGTAACCTTGGTTATTGTAAAGAATGATATTCTAGGGAAATCGGGACGTACTATTCCTGCCATATTTGATTACAGATCACATGCGTTGGCAGGCTCTATGTATAATACGCCACCTGTATATTCAATTTATGTATCAATGTTGAACTTACGTTGGTTAAAAGCAAAAGGTGGTATTGAGGTTATTGAGCGAGAAAATATCATCAAAGCACGGACACTCTATGACGAAATCGACAGAAATCCGTTTTTCCGCGGCACAGCCAATCTGGAAGATCGTTCACGTATGAATGTGAGTTTTGTGATGGATACAGCAGAGCAGGAAGCAGAATTCTTAGAATTAGCGAAGGAACGTGGTTTGATCGGTATCAAAGGACACCGTTCGGTTGGTGGATTCCGTGCTTCAATTTATAATGCATTGACGCTATCGTCTATAAATGCATTGGTTGACGCGATGAAGGAGTTTGAAGAAAGATATAAATAAGCTTAGTTAGATACAAGAATGAGAATATTAGCAAATGATGGTATCGATGCCGTTGGCAAGCAGCTTTTAGAAGCAGCAGGCTTTGAGGTTGATACAAACCATATACCGCAGGAGGAATTAGCGGAAAAATTAAAAAATTACGATGCAATAACGGTACGTAGTGCCACTAAAGTTAGACAAGCGTTGATTGATGCTTGTCCCAATATAAAGGCCATTGGTCGGGGCGGTGTTGGTATGGATAATATTGATGTTGAATATGCCCGCTCAAAAGGTATTGCCGTTATTAATACGCCTGCAGCTTCATCGTTATCTGTAGGTGAGCTCGTATTTGCACATTTACTAAATGGAGTTCGTTTTCTTTATGATGCGAACCGTAAGATGCCAATTGAAGGTAATACTAAATTCGGGGACCTGAAGAAAGCATACGCAAAGGGTGTTGAATTAGGAGGGAAGACATTAGGTGTTGTTGGCTTTGGTCGTATTGGTAAAGAAACAGCAAAGATCGCTTTAGGTTTAGGGATGAACGTATTGTATACCGATTTATACGAAGGGCCTAAGGCGCTAACGCTTACACTTTCGGGAGGAATCCAGGTGGATGTTCCTGTGAAACAGGTTGCCATCGAAGAGATCTTTAAAAATGCTGACTTTATATCTTTGCATGTACCTTTCTTAGATAAACCGGCTATTGGGGCTGCTGAGTTTGCTCTATTAAAAGATGGTGTTGGTTTGGTGAACGCTTCACGCGGTGGCGTGATTGATGAGCTGGAATTGATTAAGGCGTTGGATGCTGGAAAAGTGTCTTTTGCTGGTCTTGATGTGTTCGATAACGAACCTACACCGAGAACAGAAATTCTTACGCATCCACGGATTTCTTTAACACCGCATATCGGTGCTGCTACGAACGAAGCGCAAGAACGTATTGGTGTCGAACTAGCAACATTGCTTATTGAGACATTGAAGAAGTAGTACTTCCGCATAATATAGATGCGGCGCAAGAGCTTTTACAGCATTTGCGCCGCTTTTTTTTGAGAAAAAATATAGAAATATAAAAAAATAAACCATCGTTGTTTATTCTTTGACTGCTGCTGTTTCAAGAAGATTTTTTGTGTATTGGATGGGATCAATGAACAAAGACCAGTAATGAGCATCGAAAAGGGATATTGTGCTAAAAGTATACGAATAGATGAGGTTGGAAAACACGTTGTTTTTTTTGTTTTGTTTATTATAATACAGACTTTTGCATTTTTAAACACGGATAATTAATACTAATTACTTCGTACCTGAGACGTATTGCTTCGTATTTTATATGCGTTACTACGTGCTTATGTACTTAAATAAAACTTATGAAAATTCTAAAATTTGGTGGCACCTCGGTTGGTAGTGCAGAACGCATCAAAGGATTACTTGAAATTGTAAATCCTGCGGAGCGTCAAATTGTCGTGTTATCTGCTGTAGCAGGCACGACAAATGCTTTGGTAGAAATTGGACAGGCTTTTCTTGCTGAGAAGAAGGACGAAGCATTAGCACTTACCAAGCAGCACAAGGATAAATATGAGCTTTTGATTCAGGAGCTTTTTACGACTGTTGAAGGGCTATCAAAGGGTAAGCAATTGATTGATTATCATTTTAATTACATTGCTTCCTTAGGAAATGAAATGTTCACTTCGGTGGAAGAAAAAGCTATTCTTGCACAAGGTGAGTTGCTTTCGACAACACTGTTTCATTTTCATTTAGAAGAAATTGGTGTTCCATCGGTATTATTGCCTGCCCTTGATTTTATGAAGATCGATGAAGACAATGAACCCATGGTCGATTATATTGGCGAGAAGTTAGGTGCTATATTGGACCTTTCGCCAGCAAATACACTATTCATTACACAAGGTTATATTTGTCGAAATTCATTTGGTGAAATCGACAATCTACGTCGTGGTGGATCTGATTATACTGCGTCCCTAATAGGGGCTGCAATACGGGCTGAAGAAGTTCAAATCTGGACGGATATCGATGGTATGCATAATAATGATCCCCGTATCGTAAAAAACACATCGCCTATTGCAAACCTTAGTTTTGATGAGGCAGCTGAACTGGCTTATTTTGGAGCGAAGATATTGCATCCGCAGAGTGTGTTTCCAGCACAAAAATATAACGTACCCGTACGTTTGTTAAATACAATGGATCCAGCTGCAGCAGGGACATTGATTAGTAAAGACGGCGGAAACAAAGGACAGATACGAGCAATTGCTGCTAAAGATGGCATTACGGCTATTCACATCCATTCTTCAAGAATGTTGTTAGCTTATGGTTTTTTACGTAAAATATTTGAGATATTTGAACGCTACAAAACGCCAATTGATATGATCACGACATCTGAAGTTGCCGTTTCTTTAACGATTGATGAAACACGCTATTTAGCGGATATTATTAAAGAGGTGGAGGATTTCGGTCGTGTGAGCATCGATAATGAACAAACCATTGTATGTGTAGTCGGAGATTTTAGTGCCAATATGCATGGTTATGCGGCACGCGTGTTGGATGCGATCAAACATTTGCCTATTCGTATGATTTCCTACGGCGGGTCAGATTACAATGTATCGATCCTTCTGGATAGCGAACATAAAACAGAGGCGTTGCGTTCGTTGCACAATAGATTATTTTAAGTAATAGAATTAAATTCGATATGTTGTTTACAAAAGATCAGCAAGAGAAGATAAAAAATTTAGAGACCCCGTTTTACTACTATGATATGGGGTTACTCGAGCGAACGTTGAATAGTGCTAAGGCTGCTGCTGATAAGCGTGGATTTCATGTACATTATGCCTTAAAAGCTAATTTCAATGATCGCGTATTGGATATGATTCAATCGAAGGGATTTGGTGCTGATTGTGTAAGTGGTAATGAGGTGCAAAAATCAATTGATAAAGGCTTCGCTCCGGAGATGATTACCTTTGCCGGTGTCGGAAAATCCGATAAAGAGATCATTGCGGCATTGAAACACCAGATCTTCGCTTTCAATGTAGAGTCTATCCAAGAGATGGAGGTTATCAATGAGCTTGCTGGTCAGTTGGGTGTTGTGGCCCAGGTATCGCTTCGCATTAACCCGAATGTGGATGCACATACACATCATTATATTACGACTGGCTTGGATGAGAATAAATTTGGGGTGCCTACTTCGGAGTTAGAAATTGCGGCTTCGGTTATCCGTCAAGCACAGCATGTAGAGCTCATCGGATTGCATTTTCATATAGGCTCTCAAATCACAGATATGAACGTATTTAAGAGTTTATGTGTGAAGGTTAATGAATGGAAAAATTGGTTTGAAGAGCGGGGAACAGCGATTAAAGTCTTGAATGTTGGAGGAGGACTAGGGGTTGATTATCAACATCCAGATGAAAATTCCATGCCTGACTTTGAAGCATATTTTGATATTTTTGATAAGTTTTTGGAGCGTACCGCACAGCAAGAAGTACACTTTGAATTAGGTCGTGCTTTAGTGGCGCAGTGTGGGAGCTTAATCAGTAAGGTTCTGTATACGAAAAGTGGTATTAAAAAGAACTTTCTAATTCTAGATGCAGGGATGACAGAGCTTATGCGTCCGGCTCTCTATCAGGCTTATCATAAGATCGAGCATGTCGCAAAAGAGGTGACGACAACTATAAACTACGACGTCGTCGGCCCGATTTGCGAGAGCTCAGATTGTTTTGGTAAAGAAGTACCATTACCAGAATCCCAACGAGGCGATCTTATTGCTATCCGCACTGCGGGAGCTTATGGCGAGGTGATGGCATCAAGCTATAATCTTCGTGATGAAATTCGTTACGTTTATAGCGACAAGCTTTAAAAGCAAGTAGTTCTTTAGTGCATAGTACGTAGTCTATAGTACATTGTTCTTACTTTCAAAATAGAGCGTATGGGGTACCTCGTGTTTCATACGCTCTATCCATCACGATCTACCAACCACAATCTACCAACCACAATCTACCAACCACCATCTACCAACCAC
>NZ_FXAU01000001.1:674643-1260130 GCF_900177625.1 Sphingobacterium psychroaquaticum | reverse complement strand
CTCTACCAACCACCATCTACCAACCACCATCTACCAACTACCAACTACCAACTACCAACTACTAACTACTAAATACTTCTCTTATTTGTGTATATTTGTCAGTTCAAACAAAGAGAAAGAAATATGGAGGAATCCAGACCTAGCGTAGGTATGATAGGGAGCGGCAGTTGGGCTACCGCAATGTTAAAGATGTTAGGCGATAACACGAGTTCGAAGGAGCTTTTGTGGTGGATACGTAAAGAAGAGGATCTTGCGTATGTACGGCAGTATAAACATAACCCAACCTACCTTAGTGCAGTTGAATTAAAGGTTAATCCCGAGAACCTGTATCAGTCTGCGCGTACGGTTATCCAAAAGTCCGACATTGTGATCCTCAATACACCTTCAGCTTATTTGGAGGTAGCCTTACAAGATGTAGAAGCGGCTGATTTTGAGGATAAAATTATCGTTTCAGCAATAAAAGGAATTGTACCAGGTGACAATCTGATCGTGGGTGAATACCTACAGCGTAATTATCAAATCCCATTAGAAAATATCGTTGTGGTCGGTGGCCCTTGTCATGCCGAAGAAGTTTCCTTAGAGAAGCTATCCTACCTTACGTTAGCAGCAAAAAATAATGATAACGCATTACGTGTTGCGGCGGTACTCCAGAATAGATATATAAAAACAGTAACCACTTCTGATGTGTTTGGTGTAGAGTATGGAGCGGTATTGAAAAATATTTATGCTCTAGCTGGTGGTATTTGCCATGGACTGGGATATGGTGATAATTTTCAGGCTGTTTTGGTATCGAACGCTATTCGGGAGATGGAAAAATTTGTCTTTGCTATTGATGCGGAAGAAAGTAGGGATATCAATGCATCGGCTTATTTGGGAGATTTATTGGTTACGGCTTATTCGCAGTTTAGCCGCAATCGAACATTCGGCAATATGATTGGTAAAGGTTATACCGTACAATCCGCTCAATTGGAGATGAATATGGTCGCCGAAGGTTACTATGCATCCGCATGTATTCAAAATATTATTCAACAGTATGGCTTAGATATGCCTATTTGCGATACGGTATATCAAATTTTATACAATAAGCAATCTGCGGCATCCGAAGTCGTAAAATTAACGGAAAAATTATCTTAAGCATGCAAATTACCAAAGAACATATTGCGCAAACTTATCAAACTATTCAGGACGAGATAACCAAAGGGTTGGAAGCGTTGGATGGCAAATCGAAGTTTGCCGAGGAATTATGGGAACGAGAGGGAGGCGGGGGTGGCCGCACAAGAATTATACAGGATGGTAATATCCTTGAAAAAGGCGGCGTCAATTTTTCTGCGGTGCATGGTAAACTTCCTGAACCGATAAAAAAATCTTTTGGTGTCGACGAAGAGGACTTCTTTGCAACGGGTGTTTCCATTGTGATCCACCCGAACAACCCTTGGGTGCCAATCATTCATATGAATATCCGGTACTTCGAATTAAACGATCAGGTACGTTGGTTTGGTGGCGGTATAGACCTTACGCCACATTATGTACAGCATGATGATGCCCGTTTTTTTCATCAGATGATGAAAAATGTATGCGATCAGCATCATCCTAACTTTTATTCGGATTTTAAGACCTGGGCCGATAACTATTTTTATATCAAGCATCGACAAGAGACCCGTGGTATTGGGGGCATTTTTTATGATAAACTGACTCCCGAAAAGACCGGCCTTACTTTCGAAGATATCTTTAATTTTTCTTGTGACCTGGGACGTACTTTCGTTCCGACATATACTGAGCTGGTTAACCGGAATCGGGATAAA
Organism: Sphingobacterium psychroaquaticum; assembly: GCF_900177625.1. Classification (GTDB taxonomy): domain Bacteria; phylum Bacteroidota; class Bacteroidia; order Sphingobacteriales; family Sphingobacteriaceae; genus Sphingobacterium; species Sphingobacterium psychroaquaticum. The sequence continues at coordinate 1,258,328 of NZ_FXAU01000001.1, read as the reverse complement.
GCGTATGGCGAACGAGAGAAGAACTGGCAAGGATTACGACGTGGACGGTATGTTGAATTTAACTTGGTTTACGATTCGGGTACGCGCTTTGGATTAGAAACAAATGGACGTATTGAGTCTATTTTAATGAGTTTGCCTGCACAAGCGAATTGGGCATATGATTTTCATCCAGAGAAGGGATCCCTCGAGGAAGAAACACTTTCTTTATTGAAAAAAGAGATCAATTGGACGATATAGGGCATAGCGCATGTACTTATAGCTTATTCGACCAACTAATTACCAGGAACAGACAACTAAAAACAACTAATGATAAACTATCAGAAGTTTACGTTGGATAATGGCCTACGGGTTCTTATCCACGAAGACCATACCACAGCAATGGCCTGTGTTAATGTATTGTATGATGTAGGAGCACGTGATGAGTCGCCGGAGAAGACGGGTTTCGCCCATCTTTTTGAGCACTTGATGTTCGGCGGTTCCATCAATATCCCGAACTACGATACGCCATTGCAGGAAGTTGGGGGGGAGAATAATGCGTTCACAAGCAACGATATCACGAACTATTATGTCACGTTGCCTGCTGCAAACTTAGAGACCGCACTCTGGTTAGAAAGCGACCGTATGCTAAGTTTAGCTTTTAGCCCCCAAAGTTTAGAAGTACAACGAAATGTTGTGTGTGAGGAGTTTAAGCAGCGATACCTCAATCAACCTTACGGTGATGTTTGGCTACGCCTACGTCCGCTTGCTTATAAAGTTCACCCATACCGTTGGGCCACGATTGGGAAAGAATTACGTCATATTGAGGAAGCTACTATGGAAGATGTGAAAGCATTCTTTAAGAAGCACTACGCCCCGAATAATGCAGTCCTCGTAATCAGTGGTCATGTGCGAGCGGGGGAGACCTTAGAATTGGTAAAAAGATGGTTTGGCGATATTCCACGCGGGGCGGATTACGTACGTGCGTTACCTCAGGAACCGCAGCAAACCGAAGCACGCCGTGAAGAAGTAGATGCGGACGTTCCTGTGAATAGTATATATATAGCCTTTCATGGGCCTGAACGGTTACACCCGGATTATCCGACTATGGATCTTTTATCGGATCTTCTGTCCCGTGGAAGTTCCTCACGGTTGTATCGCGCTCTGGTGAAAGATCAACCGATATTTAGTGAGGTCAATGCCTACGTGATGGGCTCCGTAGATAGCAACCTCTTTGTGGTGGAAGGTAAACCGTTACCACACATTACACTTGATGAGGCGGAGAAGTTACTATGGAACCAGTTGGAAATTATTGCAACAGAAGAGGTGTCGATTCCAGAATTACAGAAAGTAAAGAACAAGATTGAATCGACGATGGTTTTCGCAGAATTGTCGATTTTAGATAAAGCGATGAACTTAGCTTTTTATGAGGCTTTGGGGGATGCTAATATGTATAATCACGAGGTCGAGAAGTATGATGCGATAACGGCAGATGACATTCGTCGGATAGCCGCTCAGGTTTTTAGAAGAGAAAATTCATCAACCTTAATTTATCACGCAAAGCAAACGGAAGATGTTGAATAGAAAAGAAGCCCCAGCACAGCACCCCATAGAAGATATAACATTGATTCATCCGGAGGAATTAACGTTCGATAATGGGCTTAAAGTCTTCGTTTTCCGGTCAGATGACCAAGAGTTGATCAAGGCTGAATTTATCTTTCAAAACCTATTCGCCTCGCCCGAAAACCCCCTATTGAATACCTGTTTAAGCAGTATGCTGAAGGAGGGGACGGAGTTGCGTACAAGCGCACAGATTGCGGAAGATATTGATTTTTATGGCGCATATCTTGTCCCTGAATATAGTTACGATCATACGGCTTTGACACTGTATAGCTTGCGTAAGTATTTTGCTGACGTGGTACCTGTTGCTCAAGACGTGCTTAAAAACTCGATAATTCCTGAAGCAGAGTTGGTTACATTTGTTCGCAATAATAAGCAAACCTTGCAAGTTTCGATGCGCAAGAACGATTATGTTGCACGTAAGCTGTTTTATAATCATATTTTTGGAGAGACCCGTTATGGCGTCACACCAAGTGAAGAGAACTACAATAGCTTAAATCGGGAGGATCTGTTTGCTTTATACCGTAAGCAAATACAACCGCAGAACTGCACATTAATTCTTTCGGGCGGTGTAACAGAAGATGTTCTTGCTGTAATTCGTGATTTATTTGTAACAGATTGGGATAATAACGACACACTAACACTATCAACGGTACCTGAAGTTCCCGCTTTTGAACCGAAGGAGTTCGTAGAAGAAAGGGAGGATGCATTGCAATCCGCTCTTCGTCTTGGGATGCCTTGTGTAAACCGAACGCACGTAGATTTTCCAGCGCTACAATTTGTGAATACTTTATTTGGCGGCTATTTTGGTTCTAGATTAATGCGTAATATCCGGGAAGAGAAAGGATATACATACAGTATTGGTTCGGCGATCGCTAGTTTACAGCATGGTGGTTTCTTTACTATTGCGTCTGAAGTTGGTGTCGAAGTAACACAAAATACGTTGGATGAAATTAAAAAGGAATTTGATGTCCTTCGACAGGAGTTGGCTCCAAACGAAGAAGTCGAGCTTGTGCGTAATTATATTTTAGGCTCCGCTCTTGGAAGTTTAGAGTCTATTTTTTCGCATGCAGATAAATTTAAATCTGTCTATTTCTATGGATTAGACCTAGATTATTACAAACGATATAATAAAGTTATCCGTAATATGACGGCGGAGCACGTACAGGAGATTGCTTTACAGTACTTCGATTTTGAAAAAATGTTGAAGGTCGTAGTCGGCAAGAAATAGTTTCTAAGGAAGTAATTGTACAAGGTGTAAAAATGGCACTATTCTCGGGAATAGTGCCATTTTTATTTTTACGTATTGTTAACTTTTGTTTAAATATTTATCACTCTGAAACAATTTATGTAGATCTGTGTTGTTTTTTTGTCTTGTATTCATTTGATAGTTGCGTTGCGAACTTGTTTGTGATTCGTGCTACAGGTGATTCTGAGCTTTGGTTTTGGGAATGATCAGAATGTGTTGGTGGGGAATAGTTACTCGTAATCGCATATTCTTTTGGTACGTGATTGTTCCCTTTGCGTAGTCGTGTTTCAAGCATATATGTAACTTCTAAATAACACGTAGATGAAAGAGTCCTTAAACATTACAGAGACACATCCACTGGTTGCGCTACTGAGTGACCTGCATGTAAAATTTTTTGCTGGCGTTACTGGTGGTGGCGTCATTCATTTTCTAAAACATATCGCACGGTATTCTGGTAAATGCGATGTTGAACCTGCATTTTTTACGATCGGTGAGTATGTCGCGGGCTTTATTCCGTTAGGTTATTATCTTTCTAGCGGTACTGTTGCGGCTTCGGTAGCAACCACCGGGGCCGCCACCAAGCTTATTGGTTGTGGATTGAGCGATGCTAAACTCCATAATATCCCTTCCGTTTATATTGTCCCTCTTTGCGAACCTGAAGCCTCCGGGTTTGGTCCATTACAGGATACATCTGTCTATGGAAGTAACATTCTGGCGCAGTTACAAGCCGAATTGCCAGACTCTACTTTTGTGTTAGATGAAACATTTTCTATAGATGAAACCTATACGCGAATTCAAACACTGCTCCAGCACGGTAAACCTGTGGTATTTGTTTTAACTAAAAGTAGTTCGAATATTGACTTTGGAATTTTCAGGAGAGCGTCTATCATAGAAGGGGGCGCATTCGAAGATTTGAGTTGGCGTATGGATTATTTTATCCTAAAGTTTCGGCAGGCTGTTCAAAATAGAAGAATTGTTATTGTGGTGGGCGATGAGATGCGGCGTTGTGCTCGTGTAAAAGAACTCACCACACAATTGAGTTTAGCGCTACGTGCGGAAACGATATGGAGTATTAACGGTGCCAATGCTGTGAGTCGTGAAAATCCTTACGGCTACGGTTATATTTCTTTTGGAGGAAATGATAAGGCAATGGAAATTTTTAGGTCGTTGGGCGAGGATGATGTCGTTTTGTTGTTAGGAGGCTGTTCCGACGAGTACACCACAAATTTAAAAAAGATTATAGCATCCGATTTGTTCTATCTGGGGGAGGCTGAGAATAGTTATGGAATGGTGAACAACAGCTTTGCTCATATAACGACAGGAAATTATGATCAGGTGTTGGGAGATATGCATACAGCTTTGACGCATCTGATAACCAAAGTACAGGAGGAACCTTGTGGGAATATTCCGGCAAGACCTGCTCCTGCGGATTTAAATAACCATGCGTTTATTCGGGCCAACCATAACTATGTGGATATGGTAGATTTATATCAACGTTTAGATAGCTATTGGCGTAAAAACTCGATCGCATTTGATGATGTCTGTTTAGCCTATAAAGACAGACAATATATCCTTTCGCGTCCCAACGATAATATTGATTTTTACTCGTTGTATCGCGGATCGGCTATGGGCGGAGCTTTTGGAACAGCAGTGGGAGCGAAAATAGCCAACCCAGAAAGAGATGTGTATTGCTTTACAGGCGATGGGTGCTTTCGTCTATTTGCTGGCTGCCTGGGAGAAGCCGCAAAGCTGGGTATTGTACTTTTTTTACTCAATAATGAACGTTTAGGAATAGTTGATCAAGGGTTAAGAAAGGTTTTACATGACTTTCCGGAAGAACAATACCATGCAGATGTGATTGCTGTAGATTATCAAGGAGTAGCCTTATCTTTTGGATGGAATGCTGCGCGACTCCTTCCTGATTTAAGTAATTTATCGGATGTTTTGGACCAAATTGAACCGACCATGGAACGTTCATTACTTATTGAAGTTCCAATCGATCCCAATCAATTACTGGGCAGCAATCCTAGATTAGTAAACTTATGAGGAGCATAGAAGAAACACGGATATTATTAGATTTAATCGATTTATCTTTTTTGCGGCGCACTGGAGTAGCGCTGCCTGTTCCTCCTGGTGTTCCAGATCGTTATGATTGGCTCCATAGAGAAGCTCCTTATAGTTTGTTGTCTCATGATACCGCGGCAGACCCTGTTTTTACCTATGTAAACGAGATGGCATTACATTCATTTGGATATGGGTACTCCGAAATGCTTAGCTTACCATCACGCCTTAGCGCTGGTCCCGCAGACCAGGCGGAACGGAATAGATTATTAGCACAGGTGCGTCAAAACGGTATAGCTTTCAATTATGAAGGCTTGCGCCGCACAAAGAATGGAAATACTTTTCAGATTTATGATGGCATTATTTGGGTCGTGGAAGACCAAGAGAGAAAGGTAATCGGACAAGCAGCTTTGTTTTGGCCCACGGATGCGCTAAGACCTGATTGGTGGAACATCCCTGGGCCAAAATAATACAGATCTAAGGTAATTTGGTCAATGCCTTGCTGTTCCGAAGAAGGAATACATACTGAAAAAAATCAGTCGTAACAGATCCGTTTTTTGGAACTATATTGGTTCCAAAAATAGTAGACTTCATGCGGCTTAATTGTTGTGATTGTCGGTAAGGTGAATCACTGGCGTCTAACTTGAAAAGCGTCACGGTATTCGGAGTGGTTAACGTCTTTAAATCATTTATTCCCTTAACCAGCATAAGAGGACCGTCCGCATTTACCCAGTTGATTTTTTCATCAGGTGGCGTCGGGAATTGCGGGTTTTTGGGAAGATACATGTCGCTATCTAATGTTTGGCTAACGAAACTTATCGTCTTAAAACCGGCTTGCTTTAACCCCGCAGCAAGAGGTTTATGCCCCGCCTGTGGGGTTTGCTGTAAAACATGATACAGACCAAAGAGACCGTAAAGCTTTTCGTTGTGTAGTTTTTGCTTTTGTACCATTTGCTGAAGATTAGCGACCATGGCCGAGTCTCTAGTGATGGTTGTACGCTTGTCGTTAAAATCTTTATCTATCCCTAACACCGTTATTTTTGAAGAGTCGGGCAGTTGCTTATTATAGGTGTAGATATCGCTCCATTTCTCCATAAGCTCTTTGCTGGCTTGTTGTGGAATTCTTTGGCGAATCGCCAGAACGACCTGTTGCAGAAGTTCTTCGTCTTTGCTATCCTTTGCCAAGAATGTATTTAACTGCTGGGCCGTGGTACTGTCCATTTCAGCAATATAGTATTTGATACCTAATTTCTTATTTAGAAATAGAAGCAATTGTTTGTCTAATACTTGATTGGCAGCATAACCGTGGATTTCGCCTAACAGGTAAATGTCGGCCTGATTAAAAGTGGGGTCAAAGGCTGCTGTAGGAATTTCCGAAGTGACACTGTATTTATTTTTTGAAAGATAAGCCGTGTATTCTTTGTCTGGATTGCCAAGAAATAATTTGTTACTGATAACGAAGTAGAGGAGACCTGCTGCAAGGATTGCAAGTATACTTAAAAATGCAATTTTTACAACCTTAAATAATTTCTTCATAATTTAAATTTCCCGTAAAAATAGTTTTTTCTTGATACACAACAACGCAATTTGCGAAATTTCTTGTCTCCGATTACATCTTTTTTTATTAGTTTTAATCTATAAAAATCACGTTTTTTTGATTGGTCTAGTTCGTTGCATGAGGCCTAAAATATAGATTATGAATAAGACATTAGCTGTAGCTAGTTTCATTACTGGAATTATCTTATTTTTTGTGATACCTAGTTTAGGTATGTCTCTTCGCGCGGATAGTGGACACATTAGATTGGATACCAGCAAGCATGATTATGTGAAAAATGTAAATCGTTTTTTTGCAAATTCAGCAAAGCAGAGTATGATTGATATGGAAACGGATAAAGCCACCATTCAGCAAAACAGAATTTTGCAGGATGTACAGGCTTTGACACGTCAAGCACGCTCTTTTTTGAAAAAAGAATTCGATACCCTAGCTTTCAAGCATAGTCTACAGCAGATTATACATTGGCATGAGGTTGCTAAAGATGGTGTTTTCGAACATCAAGGCTCCGCACATACCGCACGAAACCTAACAACGACATATCATATCTTTGAGGCTTTACGAAACCAAGGGATTGTCTATAAAAAAAGAGTCGATGCCTATATGGATCAGCTTGTTAAATACCGTTTTGAAATAGATTCTTTGAGCAATGATAAATCTTTATTTATATTATCAAGTGATTCGTTAGAGATCGCTCAATATGTACATAAATTAAAGGTTCTGGCTATTGAGATAGCTCCCGTAACGCAACAGCTCAAAAATAGTATCAATAGTACACAGTCTTTACAAAATGCGATAAATTTAGAGCTTTTAAAGCTTGAAACGGGGATGGAGGAAATTCTATACCTGCAGGATCAAGTAGGAGATCGAACATTCAAAAAGGAGTTTGCACCACTGTGGCAAGAAAGTGCCTACAATAGGCCATTCAGCGAAATTGTGGCCATTTCGTATACGAAAGCGACATTAGTTCTTAGTTACTACATCAAAGGACATGTCGGAAAACTGTTTGTGGTATTATTGGTATTAGGGCTTGTTGTAGGTTATATCTATAGCTTACGATCAGCGCTCCAAAATAATCATCTCGAATTTCGTGATGCCATGCTCCTGAACAGACCTTTAGTTGCTGGATTAGCAATTAGCATCAGCGTGGCGCAGTTTCTATTTCCTAATCCTCCCTTTATTTTCACTGCAGCGGTATTGATCACGCTTGGGATCCTCGTAACTATCCTTTTGCATGGTTTCATAAAACCCTACTGGATGTCTGTTTGGGTAACGATATTTCTTCTTTTTGTAGCCGCTGCTGTCGATAACCTTATACTTCAAGCTTCGCGTCCTGAGAGATGGTTTATTCTGTGGATTTCAGGTACAGCTTCTGCTGTGGGCCTTTTTGTGTTATTTCATAAAAGGAAGCATGTGGAGCTGCAGGAGCGATGGATTCTTGTGCCTATCGGATTGATGACCTTACTGGTAATCGTATCCACATTTCTCAATATATTGGGCTTGTATAATACGGCCAAGGTGTTGCTGGTATCCGGTTTGTTAAATGTCGTTGTCGCTATTATTTTTCTATGGGTTTTACGTTTAGTCAATGAAGGGTTATCTTTTGCTTCTGAGCTTTATAAAAAACAAGAAAGTAGACTCTTCTATATTAATTATAATCGGGTAGGACAGCGCGCTCCGAGCTTTTTTTATGCTATTCTTATAGTGGGTTGGTTTGTTTTATTCGGACGTAATTTTTACGAATTTAAGTTGCTTTCTGAACCACTGCGCGAGTTCTTTCAAAGTGAACACCAATTGGGAAGTTTCACCTTTTCTATTAACAATATTTTGATCTTCATGCTTATCATGGTGAGTGCGACGGTGCTCTCCAAGATCGTTTCCTATTTTGCAACAGATACACAATGGAATGGACATAGTGAGAAACAAGAACGTAAATTTCGATTGGGAAGTTGGCTACTATTGGTTCGAATAAGCATTATTGTCATTGGCTTTTTCCTGGCTTTTGCAGCCGTCGGTATTCCGATACAACAAATCACGTTGATCATTGGTGCCTTAGGTGTTGGTATTGGTTTTGGACTACAGACATTGGTAAATAACCTCGTAAGTGGTTTAATTATCGCCTTTGAGAAGCCTGTGAATGTAGACGACCTGGTGGATATCGGAGGACAGTCCGGAAAGGTGAAGTCTATTGGTTTTCGGAGCAGTGTTATTGCGACTTTTGATGGGGCTGATTTGATCATGCCCAATGGAGATCTTCTTAATTCTCATGTTATTAATTGGACTACTGGTGGTTTTAAGAAACGATTGAGTGTTCACATCGAGGTCGCATATGGTGCAGATTTGAACGTTGTTAATCAGCTTATTTTAGCCGCTGTTGAAGCCGATAGTCAGATCTTAAACAATCCCACACCTTCGGTACAATATGGAGAGGTTTCTGCCCAATCAGTAGTTGTAATCCTTTATTTCTGGACAAAAACCAATAAAGATGGGGGTGTTGTTCGGAGTGATATAATTCGTGCTATAACTTCGAGCTTGGCGGCAAACAATATTGCATTAGCCTTGCCGAAGCAGGAAGTTATATGGAAAAAAGAAGAGTAAATTACTTGCCTTTTCCGCAGTTTGGTGTGGCTGTAAGTACATCCAAGGAAGCATCCATGGCTTTCTTAGCCCATTTTTTTAATTCGTCCAGTTTGTCCGCTTTTTTAGCATTGTTGCCAAAGGTGACAGCCGAAAGCGCATAGTTTTTTGCTAGAGGACAATTACAGGCGTCCTGTATAGCATACGCGGACGATTCTGTCGCTTGTAAGATGCCATCTTTCAAGTAAGATTGTGCATCCGCGATAGATTTTGCTTTATAGGCCTTCTTGAATTTTGCAAAAGCCATCTCCGCATAGGTTACTGTCATAGCACAACCATTTTGATTGGACGTAGCGCCAGAGGTGGCTGAAGTAAAGAAGAGGCTGCATACAAGCGCTAAAGGGAAGAGTGCTGTTTTCATCGGTACTTGTCTTATTTCGTTTAAACAAAGCTAATTAATTTGTGTAAATACAGATTAATTTATTTATGGCTTTTTGTATTTTTACTAAAAAAATGTATGAAATTAAATATTGTACTTTGCTCTTTGTTAGCACTTACGACATGGTCTTGTAGTAAAAAGGATGCCGATAAGGTGGTGGACTGTTTTGGACAATCCCTTTTGGTTGATGTACATCATAGCCCAGTATCAGGGGAACCTTCACGTATTAACTATAGCGTAAAATATGTGGGAGAACATGAATTAAATACGGTCATTAAGTGGAACTATGGAGATGGTACCCCAGTCCAAAATGTGACAGGTACCACAAGCAGCCATACGTACGCAAAAGCGGGTACTTATACCGCAATTGCTACCGTAAGCCTAGATGGTGCTTCTTGCTCATTTGATATAAAAGAGACGGTGACAATTCCCTAATAACTTGAACCGCTAAGGCTTAAAATTCACTATATGTTGAATTTCTTTAGAAATTCTGTAATCGTTTTTACAAATTCGTCAGGATAAGCAAAGTGAATATTATGATCTACGTTTTCGAATGCCTTTAGTTGAATGTATTTTGGATGAGAGGCTGCAAGTGTCTTATTTTCGGCAAGCACTGGGGTGGGGTCTGTTGTGGAGTTCGCGTCCATAATAAGTACAGGTGTCGATAGGTTCTGGAATATTTTTACCGGGTCAACATTGATTATGGAAGCTGCATATTTACTAATGGTGGACGTTTGAAAAAGTGCTTTCGCCATATGTAAACTATCTTGCATGTAATAATACTCAGGAAGCCCTTTATAGGTAATCCATTTGTTTTTTAGCGGTTTGATATAGCTTAAAATCTCAAACTGATTGGTTTTGGTCTCGGGCTCAAAAAGACTTTTATACGCTTGGAACTTACTGGAGAACTCAGCAAAATATTTATTCTTTATTTCATCTGGCAAATTTACGGACTTCAACTTCGCGGCCAATGCTGTTTTACTAAGCTTTTCATAACTTGTCTTAAAGGCCACCGAGCCCCCATCTTCTAAGATGAGACCACTGACCGAATTGGGATATTGTTTATAGAAGTTGGTTGCCAGAAATGCACCGCGAGAGAATCCGCCAATAACGGCTTTCTTAATTCCCAGATTTTCCATTAAATCTTTGATATCAACGCAAAGATCGTCAAACGAAGCATCGAATGGAGGGAGTGGAGTCTTTCCGGCATTATACTGGTCTATTGCGATAACGTGATAGCCCGCTTGTGCAATGCGCTCCGCAAAAGGCATAAACTCATACGCATTACTCAAGCTGCCATGTAACCATATAAATGCCTTATCCCCGGGCTTTCCCCATTCCAAATAGGCTAGTTTTACATGGGCTGTTTGTTTTCGCTTACGATGCTTTTGCTCGTATAGATTGTACTGCGCGACCGCAGATGCGTAAGACCGAAAGACCGTTGTTTTTTTAACCTCTTGGGCTGCAGTGATGGTTGAAAAAAGAATAAGAAAGAAAAGTAGCAGATTCCTGTAATAACACATATACATAATAGAAAAACGTGTAGATACACTATTTTGATATAGACAAGGCAAAAATAGCCTTTTATTACATACCTAATTGTTAAGATTTGTTATGCTTGCAATTTTGGTAATATTATATTAATATTGGCATTTTATACCAAAACCTGATTTCAATTTAAATGTAAACAATGTTGGTTGTTCCATTACATGATGAAGTATTGCTTTTACAGCAGCTAGCTGTGGGTAATCAACGTGCATTTAAGAAAATATTTGACCACTACCATCAACCCCTTGCTAGTTATGTTTACCAAGTAACGGAATCTGTAACCGTTTCGGAGGAAATTATTCAGGATATCTTTGTGAAGATTTGGCTAAAGCGAGAGGAGATGTCTACGATCGCTAGTCTGAAAGATTATCTCTTTATCTTATGTCGGAATCGTACTATCGATGCCCTGCGTAAAAAAGCAAGACATGCGTTGCAAAAGGCCGAGGTAGATAAGTATCTGTTGGAAGAGGCTGAACTCGCAACACTAGATAATCCGGCAGATGTATATCGACAATGGATTACTGAAGCGGTGGAATTATTGCCACCGCAACAACAAATGGTATACAAGCTTAGCCGCTACGATCGCCTAAAACATGAAGAAATCGCAGCCCAATTAAACGTCTCAAAAGAAACGGTAAAGAAACACATTCAGCTCGCTGTGAAATTCTTGGAATCACAGCTAAAGGAGCGGATGGATCCCCCCATTTTGGCTCTCTTACTTATGCCTATGTTCGCGACGCTTTAGATCGATATGCACTAATTTTTTGTTTTTTTTAAAATCAATTACCCCTTTACCGAAATAGGTACGTCTTTACCGGTAAGAGAACATATTGTGGCTTTGTACCCCTCTATTTATGAGTCAAGATAAATTAGAACTATTATTTGAAAAGTATTTTACGAAAACAGCGACGCCTGCCGAGCGAGCTGCTTTTTTTAGATTGATCGCACAAGATAAGGATGATCAGGAATTAGGGCGGTTGTTGGAAGTATATTACGCGAAATTTGTCGGATCTACAGCAACTGCAGATCTATTTGATTCCGAAGGATTATTTGCCCGGATTCAAGAACAAACAGAAAGAGCAGTCGCGGTTGTGCCATCTCGTTCCCGAAAAATTAAGCGTTGGTATTGGGGAGCTGCAGCAGCCATAGTGGCGATAGCTTCTCTGTTTGCGGTGTGGCGTACTGTCCTTCTACCGGCGGAGGGAGATTCCCAAATAGCACAGCGTATACAACCGGCAGGAGCTGCCGCTTATCTGACATTAAGTAATGGTAAGCGAATTGCTTTGGATAGTTTATCTACAGGATTAGTTGCGATAGAAAATGGCGTTACTATTGAACAGGATGACGAAGGTGGGTTACGCTATCAGATGAATACGGGAGAGGGGATAGCGGAAAATAATATACTCGAAACTTCCAATGGACAATTTATTAAAGTGACACTGCCAGATGGATCTCTGGTATGGCTTAATTCCGGTTCCTCTTTAACGTATCCGTCTCGGTTTTCTAATGAACGAAGGAATGTAACGTTGCGTGGAGAAGCCTATTTTGAGGTGGCTCGAAACGTGAATGCGCCGTTCACTGTGTCCTTTAGCGGACAAAAAGTAACGGTATTGGGAACTAAGTTTAACGTCAAAGCATATAGTGCGACGCGGGCGTCAGCAACCTTACTGGAAGGAAAGGTTCGTGTAGAAAATGCAGAAGGGCAGTCAGCGGTATTGTCGCCTGGCCAGGAAGCGGAGTTGACCGATCTTACTCTACGTGTTCAATCCATAGAAGCAGAGGAATCGATTGCTTGGAAGCAGGGATACTTCTCTTTCAACAATAAGGAGTTGCAGGTAATAATGGAGGATATAGGTAGATGGTATGACTTAGAAATTGTGTACCTGAACCCCGCCGTTAAGTCGGTGAAATTGATTGGTTCGATAAGCCGACATAGTGATATTAACGTTCTACTTCAACGGATGGCCTTGACAAAGGAAGTGAGATTTCGCTTAGATGGACGTAAATTATATGTTCAATAAATCATTAAAAACTAACTAATTAAACGTATTAACTAACCCATTGATATATGCCTATGACGTAGCCTTATTAACAATTTTAACAAGACTTATATCAACGAAAAAAGGGATGCTCGTAACACCCCTTTTTTAAGTTGACTGTCTTTAGAGTCGCTATTAAACAATAGCAGGGAATTATTTTTTAAAAAACAGCTAACCAAATGTATAAAAATTATTTCAATTCTTTATGCGGTGGGATAGGTATGCCAAACGGTGAACATCCGAGCGTAGACCACCTCCCGCATAGACGGATTTTTACAGATGAAAAGAGAAAATGGTTTATGAGAATTAACCTAACTGGGGCTTTGTTGTGCATCTCGCTTATGCAACTGTCAGCATCGACTTATGCCCAGAAAGTAACCATTAAGAATAAGAAAATTACGGTAGAGCAATTGGTACGTGAAATTCGGAAACAAACAAATTTTGACGTCCTGATACCTGGTTCAAAGATGGATTTGAAAGAACGTATATCAGTCAATGTACAGGATATGTCTTTGCCACGTCTATTAGACCTAATCCTAGAAGGAAGGTCCTTAACCTATACGATGGGAAAGGATTTTGTTGTGGTTCAGCCGGTGGAACGGCCTATAACAAAAACCGAACAGGAAGGAATCCCTCTAGAATTGAGTGGGCGTATTGTAGATCGAAATGGTAAACCAATCCATAATGCAACAGTACGGATAAAGGGTGTTCCAAATGTCGCGATTTTAACCTCTGCTTCGGGTGCTTTTAAGATCCGGATGACGGCAGACAATCAGATCCTTTCCATTACGCATGTCGGATACCAAATGAAGGAAGTGACGCTCAAAAAAGGACAACAGACCATAGAGATTGTGTTAGAAGAGGCTGTTCGTAATATGGATGATATTGTTGTAAATGGTATCTCACAAGTGAAAAAGGAAGTTTATACCGGTAGTTCCGCTACATTTTCTGGAGAGGAACTTCGTAGGATGAGTTCAGCAAGTATCCTGCAAGGATTGGGTTTATTAGATCCGTCGTTCCGTATTATTGAAAACAATGCGCTTGGTTCCGATCCAAATGCAATGCCAGAGATCGAGCTTCGCGGGAGCAGCACATTAAATGATAAATATCCTGAAGGAGACCTCCGGACAGCATTTTACGGTAACCCAAACTTGCCGCTTTTCATCCTGGATGGTTTTGAAACCAATCTGGAACGTATTGTTGATCTCGACATGAATCGCATTGAGTCTGTCACGCTCTTGAAAGATGGTTCGGCGGCAGCTATCTATGGAACACGGTCGGCAAATGGGGTTGTGGTGATTGTCACCAAAGCACCTGTTGCCGGTAAGCTGCGTACGACCTATCGGGTAAGTGCCAACGTGGTTACACCTGATTTGCGCGATTATAATATGTTGAAGGCTGGAGAACTACTTGATTTTGAATATCGCGCCGGTGTGTATAATGGTTCATCGGTGGCAGAGCATATTGTGCGACAAGATCTCTATAATGACCGTTTGACGATGGTAAAGAGTGGGGTGGATACGTACTGGTTGTCTCAAGCTATACGCACTGCTGTGGAACAACGACATTCTTTAGGTATTGAGGGGGGAGACCAATCTTTTAAATATAACGTTGGGGTAGCTGCATCGGGGAATCCGGGCGTGATGAAAGGTTCTTCCCGCAATAATTATCAAGGTAATGTAGGTATTCATTACAATGTAGGCAAGTTCTTGTTTCGTAATGATTTACAGATTGCGAATACAAAGTCCGAGGCCAGCCCATATGGTGGTTTTCAATCGTTTGTAAATGCAAAACCATATTTCGCAATTCCAGGTAACAACGGTGCCGATTCACCTTTCCTTTACGAAAATGTAAGTACCTCGGGGCAACGGTCAGCTTACGTTTTAAATCCCTTGTATAATGGCACTATCAATACCCAAGGTAAAAACCAATATACGGAGATCGTTAATAATTTTGCAACCGAATGGCAAGCTTCTAGTGCTTTCAGGTTCCGTGGATCATTTGGCTTTTCTAAACGATTTGCTGACAGTAAAGATTTTCGACCGGCTACCCATACCAAGTTCATTAATATAACACCAGCCATGGAGACCTACGCACTCCGGGGTGAGATGGATGTTTCGACGACACGTTCCACACAGTACGAAGGTGCTGTGTATGCGATATATTCTAAATTGTTCGGACAGAAACATAATCTGTATACGCAAGTTGGAGGAAATATTCGGGAGTCGATTGCAAATGTCGATCGTGTGCAGGCCCAAGGTTTCCCGAATCCAAATATGGATGATCTCGCATTTGCCAAGCAATATATGCAAAATACAAGACCGGGCGGATTAGACAATACGAATCGACTGATGGGCATGCTTGCTATGGTGAATTATGCTTATGACAACCGGTATTATGGAGATTTTTCTTTTAAGTATGATGGTTCTTCCCAGTTTGGCTCAAATCAGAAATATGCACCTATTTGGTCTGCCGGACTAGGTTGGAACTTGCATCGGGAATCTTTTATACAGTCCTTGGGCATATTTAATTCCCTACGTCTTACGGCAGCCTTAGCAGAAACGGCGAGTCAAAATTTTGCGCCTTACCAAGCCATGAATAAATATCTATATATGACGGATAATATTTATGATGTCGATTTTGGAGCAATTTTACAAGGAATGGGGAATGCTGATTTGAAATGGCAGACGACACGGCAGAAAAAGATCGCACTGGATATGGGGTTGTTCCGGGCTCGCATTAATATTACAGCGGAATACTACTGGAAAAATACGTCCAATCTCTTACAAAGTATTACGCTTGCGCCTTCCACGGGGTTCCCAAGCTTTACCGATAATATTGGTGAGCTGACGAACGATGGTTTTGATGTGAAGTTAAATGTGGTCGTACTGAATGGGATGAACAATAAACCGCGCTTAACTATCTGGGGAAATATTGGAGCGAACAAGAATGTAATATCGAAGATTTCTGACGCTATGAAGCAGCGTAACCAAGAGATATTGGCGGCGATGCAATATACCTATGATGGCGACCGCTTATCGACGTTACCACCGAACATATTTACTGAAGGTGCTTCTCGATCGACCATCTATGCGTTACCATCGTTGGGTATCGATCCTGTAACCGGTCGGGAGGTATATCAATATCGAGACGGTTCGGTAGGTACGGAATGGCGGGCCGCGGAATTAGTAGCGATTGCCGATGAAAGACCTAAGTTTCATGGCGCTGTGGGAATGACCTTTGCCTATAAGGGATGGGATGCCGTCGTTGCTGGAAGCTATTCATCTGGCGGATATATGTATAACCAAACTTTAGTTGATAAAGTAGAAGACATTGATATTCGGGAATATAATGTAGATGGACGTACGCTGACCGATAAATGGATCCGTCCGGGAGATGAAGCGCGCTACCGTGCCTTTTCATTCGTAAACGGAGAAAGTCGGGTCGGGACTACCTCCCGGTTTGTTCAGAAGAATAGCTATTTCAATATATCAAGTGTCACACTGGGATATACCTTGTACAATCGGGAGACACTTAAGAAGTTACGCCTGGAGAACTTAAGACTTAATGTAACATTGAACGATCTGATGCGCTTTTCTACGATTGAAATAGAACGAGGGACACAATATCCTTTTGCGCGACGTATTGCTTTCGGAGCGAGCGTAACCTTCTAGGTATCCAGTTAGACTAAAAATTGAAAAAATGAAGAATTACAAAAATATAGTATATGCGGCGATGTCTATGCTTCTCTGGAGTACATCGTGTAACGACTGGTTGGATGTACAGCCCAAAACAGAACTTAAGGAATCGGAGTTGTTTTCCACTGAACAAGGCTTTAAGGAAGCTCTAACTGGCGTGTATGTTTCTATGACTAACGGTACGACCTATGGCCGTGAACTGACGTTCGGGATGCTTTCTGTAATGGCCTCTGATTATTCGGTCAACAGTTCTTCGGAACAGGCTGTGCTATCACTAAAGGCGATTGAGGAATATGATTATACCAAGAACCAAGTAAAAGGCATCATCGATCAAGTGTGGCTAAATCAGTATAATTCCATTGCGTTAACTAATAATATATTAGGAAATATTGAGGCGAAAAGGTCTGTTTTTTCGGATCAGGGATACAATCTGGTAAAGGGAGAAGCCCTGGCACTTCGCGCTTTTGTGCATTTTGACCTGATGCGTATGTTTGCTCCAGCCTACATAACGAAAGACAACGCTAAGTATATGCCTTATGTAACGCGTTATACACGGGAGAACACACCTTTATCGACGGTCGATGAGCTTGTAGAGTATATCTTGAATGATATCAAGGAAGCAGAAATGTTGCTGAAAGATGATGTTGTTAACAAGCTCGGCACAGCAGATCGGAAGATTCGAATGAACCGTTTAGCCGTAAAAGGCTTAAAGGCACGCGTACTACTATATATCGGTAATCATGCTGGTGCTTACCAAGCGGCAAAAGAGGTGATCGATGCCCGACAGGTCGTTTTACGTCCGGAGAGTCAAGAGATCAACCTCGATAGATCCATTCATTCGGAACATCTTTTCTCCCTCTTTAGTGATGGGTTTGAGGAGCGCGTAACGAAACTTGTAACACCCGAATCGGGAACGTTGGCTTCTGTGCCGTACTATTTTACGGATGAAGATAAACTTCGTACGCGCATTTTTGAAAATGTGGCCACGGATATACGTTTTAAAGTTCCTGTTTTTCAGATGTATAGAGGTTTGTTGACGCCTCATAAATTTATGTATGTCGATATTCCAGTGGGCACACCAAATGTAAACCGGCACTATATCCCTTTGATGCGGCTTGGTGAAATGTATTTAATAGCGGCGGAAGCTGCACCAACAAAAGACGAAGGGGTCGCGTTACTCAATGCCTTATGTACCAACAGGGGGATGCTCGCTTTTGCAAACGATATAGACCTTGTGGAAAAAATAAAACAGGAATATCGGAAGGAATTCTTCTCGGAGGGGCAGACCTTCTACTATTACAAGCGCCTTGGTGCGAAAAAGGTAGACGATAGTCCGGTCAATGATATGTCCAATGCACAGTATGTTTTTCCGATGCCGGAGAATGAAAAAATCTATGGCGGACGAAACTAATTAGATAATAGATTATGAAAATATTTAAGCTCTTGATTTTGCTTCTAGCGGTGGTTTCGCTGGGTGCATGTAAGAAGGAAGAAGTAGGTTTTTACGAAGGTGGGGACCGCGTTCATTTTAAAAAATTGACGACAAACACAAACGCCAGCTATAACGAGAATCGCGCATATACCTTTGCAGGTAAAGGAAGTTTAATGACGTATGACTTTGTGCTTCCTGTAAATTTAATGGGTCGTGTGGCAGCAACAGACCGTCCGATACAGGTAGAGGTAGATAAAGAAAAGACAAATGCGATCGAAGGTGTAGACTTTAAAATAGGTCCTGCAATGATTCCTGCAAATGCTAATGAAGGGTATATCACGATTACCTTGCTCAATACGGAGGCACTCGAAACCGTGGTTAAGACCGTTCGTGTTAAGGTTGCTGAATCGGCTGATTTTAAACTCGGCATTGCAAGCCAACTTTATACGACGATATCGTTCTACAATTTTATGGTGAAGCCGGTTGATTGGGAAACCCGCATGCGTATTTATTTTGGAGATTATTCAAAGGTAAAACATGAGTTTATCCTGTTTCAATTGGGAATTCCAGAAATCAATATTGCCAACGGTGTTCCCGAGGATAAGGACAATCATATCTATTCGGGCTCTACCTTAGCCTATTTTCAATTGCGTTTGCGATCCAAGTTAGACGATCTAAACAATAAAGTAATTGCTCCAGCGCCAAGTGACCCATTTACCTATCCATTGAAAGATGAAAAAGGTAATACTGTGGTTTTTCCGTAAATCAATTAATGTGTAAACGATGAAGTTATTAAAACAATATGGCTTTTATATCATGCTTATCCTTTTGCAGTTTTCCTGCTACAAGGATAAAGGAAACTATGATATTACACCAGTGGATAAGATTTCCATTGGTGGCCCTGCCTATAATCAAGAAAATTTTCAGGTCCAGCAACAAGATACGCTGAAAATAGATCCTGTATATACATTTACGGGAGATAGTACGAAGCTAAAGTTTAAGTGGTATATCATGCGCCCTACTGTACGCCCCACGGATACGACAATACGCCTGATCTCTACCGAACCTACGCTGCGCTATAAAGTGCAGAACCCGACTGGCGGGTATACGGTACAACTCAGTATTGAAGATCCAAGTACGGAAATTGTTCGTAGTCGTACGTATGGTGTAAGTGTTCGTCTACGTGGCGCTCAGGGCTTTATGGTTCTCAATACCAAAGTGGATAACAGCCAGGATATCGATGTTATTATCGATAATACTAAGCCAGATATCTACTTTGGTTTGTTTTCGTCCAATAATACCTTTAAGCTGACGGATGCGACAAAGCTTACCCATTTAATTCCGTTGACTAACCCAACGGGGTTGGTGTATGTGATGCGCAAAAATGGTGGATATACATTACGTCCCAATTTTGAGTTACTTCAATCCGCTGAATACTGGTTCTTTGATGCGCCAGAAAAAATACAACCGACACGGATCTATCAAGATGCTTTTGGGATGAACAACTACATGTTGAACAATGGCAAGATTCATTCGACGCGCGCTAATAATGCTCCGCTTATTTTTACGTATCATGCATCGGGCGATTATGCGGCATCACATGCATTACTGATGTCTACGTATGCCTTTCTCTTTGATGCTAAAAACAAACAGTTTTTACGTTATAACAAAGCCGCTGGCCGTGTGATGTCTATTATCAAGAACCCGGAAGATAAATTTGATATCAGTAATATTGGCGACCGGAGTGTATTTCTTTTTGACCACACCATGCAACCAAGTACAGCGCCGTCTGCGGCTAATTTTGCACAGGTTAAACCGATCGCCTATGCGAAAGATAATGTGACAAAGCGTGTATATGCGTATAAAATAGGTTTCTTCCGTTCGTTGGCGACCTATGCCGAGAGTGTGACAGAGGTAACCGCACCAAGTTTCGCAGAAGGTACCGTGTATGTGAACTCCTCTCGGAGCCCGTTAACCTACTATGCACATAAAAATAGCTTGTATGTGTACGACATCCAGAATAACGCCGTACGTGAGATCTATAAATTTCCACGGACAGACATCTCCATCGACCTCTTAAAAACGAACGGAGACCAATTACTGGTTGGTGTAAATACGCTCGGTAAAAATGAAGGAGAGGTATACTTTTTTAGATTAAATGCAGCGGGATCTATCGCAAACGATACCTATCTATCAAAGTACGCCGGCTTTGGTAAGGTCGTTGATGTGGAATACAAATACAATACCGTGAATATGTCAGGGGTAGCCTGGAAATAAAGGAAAACAGATGAAAAAAATAATATTCGTATGTGTAGGCTTCTGCCTACACATCTCTTTGTATGCTCAAGGAATTGTGTTTGAGCAGGATAAGTCGTGGAAGGAAGTCCTAGCGCTAGCGAAAAAACAAGGGAAATCGATCTTTGTGGATGCTTACACCACATGGTGTGGCCCCTGTATCCAGATGGATAAGGAAGTGTTTCCATTGCCCGAAGTTGGGTCTTTCTATAATAGTAAGTTTATTAATTATAAGCTGCAGATGGATAAAACGAAGAAGGATACCGAAGCTATTCGGGGTCGTTATGTCGATGCCGCTTGGTTTGAGCAAACGTTCCAGATACGCTCTTATCCCTGTTATCTCTTTTTCGATAGCAATGGAAATCTAATACATCAATCGGGAGGCGGGAATCTAAGTGGAGAAGCTTTTGTTACTATTGGTAAGGAGGCGTTAGATCCGGCAAATACCGTCGTAAATATGCACAAGCTTTACCAGGAAGGGAACCGTTCGGCAACATTTATAAAGAACTATATTCAGAAAATGGCTGCGGCAAATGATCCTCAGGTAGAAACGATTGCACAAGCATTTATTGATAGTCAAACGAACCGTTTTTCAGCAGATGCGGTAGATATCATGATGTATCTGACTTATGGTAGTGATAGTCCTTATTTTAAGCAGTTACTGGCGAACAAGGAACAATTCATCGCTGCAAAGGGAAAAGAAAAGGTAGATCGATATTTTTCGCGTGTTATCGATGCGGGGATCACGGCTCGTGCCATAAAAACTAGTGCAGATGCGACTAGTGGAAAGATGATAACGCAGGTTGATGAAGCGGGATTATATAGTTATTTCTTACAGTTTTACAGACCCGAAGAAGCACGCTTACAAACCGATTTTAATGTAGCAAAGTTTGCGAAGCTTTTTGATCCAGAACGTTCTTACCGTAAGGCAAAAGAGTTGTTGCAACAGGATCTTCGTCAAAAACTGACGCTCTCACAGCTTCACCAATTAGGTAATATGGTGCTTCGTGATGGTGTGGATAAGGCGGATGTAGAATTGGTTTTTGATGCGGTTAAGGCGTATAAGGAGACGGATGAACTACAGAACTTGCAGCTGTTTTGTAAGCTGTACCACTTTAAGGGCGAGCAGGCACGGAGCTTACAGTATGCAGAGCGAGCTATGGATAAATTGGAAAAATCAAGACCTGACTATGTACGTGTTCCGGCGACGGAGTTTGTGCAGAAGATTATTGTTGTGATGCCGACACCTAAACTTGTTACCAACTAAAATGAGAAGAAGCAAACTAAAATATGGTATAAGGATGTTGTTTATCACATTTTTATCCGTAATGACGGTGCAGGCGCAAACCCTGGAGCTGCCATCAAAGCTGGAGAGTTCATTTCGGTTTATGGGTGGGTTAATGTTTGTTGAGGCGCAGGTAAATGGGCAGACCGGGTGGTTTATGATGGATACAGGAAGTAACAGTTCTTTTGTTTTGAATAGTGTGTATTTTAAAGGAAACGAAACCGGACAGGAAGTTAAAGGTATGTCTGGCAGCCAACGTATTTTGAATGTTCAGGTAGACTCGTTAGTTTGGGGTGGTTTGCGTTTGGACCATATTATCTTGCCCGCCATGAATTTTTCAAGTATGGTAGCGGAGCCTGGTAAACCTATTTTGGGCTTGATTGGTAGCGGGTTTCTCCGTAATTATCAAATGCTGATGAATTTTGCGAGTCGGAAAATATGGTTAAACAAGCACAGCACGACAATTACCGAGGTTGAAGGGTTAACACCGACCTTGAAGCTTCCTTTTTCGCTGGTAGGTGGCTTTCCTGTAGCTGAAGCCACTGTGAATGGGCGTGCGTACCGTTTTGTAATGGATACGGGAGCGACAGATAATATCCTAGATTCTTCCTTGGAAGATTCCATTCGAACTATTTGGCGAGAGAAGGCTGCGGTTACCATGCAAGATGCGGGTGCGGCGGGTCAAACGGTACGTCGCGGTAATCTACAGCGCTTAACGGTCGGTGGTCTCCAAATGGATGGGATTGAAATGTCGATCAGTAAATTGCCCCGGTTTGATATCGAAAACAATATCTATGGTATCCTAGGTTTTCAGTTTTTTAAGTATTTCTTTGTGGACTTTAATTATATAGAAGGTTCCATCACTTGCTTTGATATGAAGGAGGTTATGCCTAGAATGAAGTAGGTATTGTCTTTGCACAACGTACGTAAAAATTTGACTTGTATGGCGTCTCCTATAAAACGAAGACGCCATCGTTTTTTAATGGATTTTTATATTCTTTACAAATGCTTCATTTTAGTTAGTTTTGCCTAACTGTACTTATAGAAGGACAAAAACTAAAAACCAATAAACCACAAATACAATGATCCATGGCAATTAAGAAACCAAGTGAAATGAGCGATGCAGAGTTGGAAAAAAAAAGAGTCTACACTGAAAGGAATTATAATTGCCTTCGCAATCCTATCTCTGGTAACGCTTATCGTCGGGATATATTTGACTGTTTCTCAAAAGAAATTTAATGCTGTTTTATCTGCCGGTATTTCTATTAATGTCTTTTACATCATATTTAGCACGCAGCTTTCTGCCCTTAAAAAGGAAAAGAAATCTCGTGGCTTATAATGAAAATGTGCTTGCATAAAAACTTCATGTTAAGTTTACATTAACATCATGCTGCAATAATATTAGGTGCCTTTTTTTGTATCGTGCCGAAGAAAGTTTTTTTTGTGACAAATATTGTTGTTAATTTGTGGAATATTAATGGAACCAGCCGGGGAGGAGTTCATGTTAGTTAAGAAAAATATAAACCTAGATTTCAAAACCTTTTTCATGTCCTATAAAGATAAGGTATACAAGTATGCCTATCTGCACTTTAGGGATGAAGATACTGCGTCTGACATTGTGCAAGAGGCCTTCTCCAAGATATGGATGAAGTGGGATCAAATGGATATAAATCAAAATTATACAGCATACCTCTACAGTATTACGCGTAATCTTGTTTTCGATGAACTCCGAAAAAGGCAAGTACGTCACCATTATGCGACACTCAAGCAACTCGGTGTGGAACCAGAAGATAATTCAAATGAAGAACAAGTAGCCTTCAAGGATTTGGAAAAACTATATAAGGAAGCGATTTCCAAGCTTCCAAAATCCAGCTTGCAGGTGTACCGGATGAGTAAGGAAGATTTTTTAAAAAATAAAGAGATAGCCGATGAGTTGGGGATTTCCGTAAATACAGTACGCGAGCATATCGTGAAGGCAAATAAGTTCGTACGAAGCTATATTTTGGAACGTATGGGCATGTCACTTGCCGTTTTAATATTTTTTGATCTTTTTTAAAAAAACAACCGTCTTATAGGTGAGCTCAGCCGTATATAGTATATATGGCGAGTGAAAATAACAGTAACATGGATTTCAATCAACTGTACAAGAAGTACCTGTTGAACGAATTGTCCGACGCGGAACTTCAAACCTTTATGGATTTGTTGGCCGATGTAGATGAGGAGTGTGTATGGGAACTGGAAGAGGTGCTGGCATGCAGTGAAGGAGAAGAGTTGCTATCTCCGGAAAAAACAAACCTAATCTATGAACAAATAACAGGGGAGTCCTTGGTGTCTTCTCGTGTAAGCTTATGGCGTCGTTATAAATATTTATCCGTAGCGGCCATTTTTATTGCTTTTTTATTTTCATCTCTTTATTTCTGGAGACAGCAACAAGAGAATACATATGCTCCACAACAAGAGTTGCTGTCTATCCATAACCCCACTAAATTTGTAAAGTCTATTTTCTTGAAAGATGGTACAAAGGTCTTGTTAAAACAAGGATCACGTCTTGCCGTTTTATCAGACTTTGATAGTGATACGCTACGTCAGGTGAAGGTAGAAGGTGAAGCTTACTTTGAAGTGGCTAAAAATCAGGGTAAACCGTTCTGCATCGTAGAGTCAGGTGCTTTTGATGTACGTGTTCTAGGAACTGCATTTAACTTTACTAATTCCACGGATCAAAATAAACTCGTTTTAAACCATGGTAAAGTTCGTGTCGCACATGGGGAGAAACAAAGTCTTGTGCATCCTGGCGAAGAAATCTCTTACAATGCGAAAACATTAGATTTTGATAAGCATTTGGTCGATACTGTTGCCTCTAATTTGTGGACATACTCCTTATTAACATTTGAAAAAGAACCACTCATCCATATTTTTGATGATCTTAATAGCCTATATCCGGAAGCTAAACTGCAATTAAAAGAAGCCTATAAAGGCGAAATTTTTACTGGATATTTGCCGGCCAATGACCTCGATAAATCCCTTGTAATCTTAAACAAAGCATTCAATATCACCATTATTTCTAAACGCTGATTTTATGAAAAGAAGCAAACATTATTACAAAGCCATGGGAGGGGCTTTCCTCTCGTTATTTTTGGGAAGCCAGGCTATGGCCAATTCCTCCTTGCAGATTGACGGTATTGGTACTGTGATTGCGAAAATGGAAAAGAAGCTGAATGTAAAATTCGGTTACGATGCCTCTATTTTCAATCAAAAAGTAAACGGTAATGTCAACCTCAATGAGCTCAACACGGGGAATGTTGAGCAATTCGTGCGTACCATTTCCAACAATGAACTTACGGTAAACAAAATTGATGAAAAGCTCTATGTAATAGCCAAACGTACGGGTAAGTCTACAGCTTCTGCTGGTACAGCATCAAAAGTAGTGAGCCAGCAGGAGATTCGCGGAAAAGTTGTAGATCAGCAAACAGGGACAGCCATTGCTGGTGTAAATGTACGTGTTCTGGGTACGACAAACGTAACTAATACTGACGCAGATGGTAGCTATGTTTTGCGTAATGTAGGACAGGATGTAATGCTTCAGTTTTCGATCGTCGGATACAATGCTGTTGTTGTGAAAGCTACAGAAGCATCTACTGTACGTTTAGAAAGTTCATCCGCTGCATTAGAAGAGGTGGTTGTAACAGCTTTAGGTATTAAACGGGAAAAGAAAGCGCTCGGTTATGCGACGCAGAATATTAGTGGAAGCGAGCTGGCAAAGGTGAAAGGTGTCGATGTAGGAACAACCTTGACGGGTAGAATCTCTGGCGTACGTGTTCGTAACAGTACGGAGTTTAATGCCGTGCCTGAAATTCTATCACGAGGCTTAGCGCCTATTCTCGTAATTGATGGGGTGTTGTATGAAAATATGACGCTTCGTGAAGTACCGGTAGATAACATTTCGGATATGAACATTCTGAAAGGAGCTGCTGCTGCTGCCCTTTATGGTGAGCGTGGTCGTGGTGGTGCAATTATGATTACCACGAAGAAAGGACTGGCTGAGAAAGGAACTGAAGTGAGTGTGAGTACCAATAATATGTTCTTCTCCGGATACCTGGCGTTACCTAAAGTACAACAATCTTACTCTTCTGGTGAAGGAGGTAAGTTTAATAATAATGACTTTGTCTGGGGAGATCGACTCGATATCGGAAAGGTTTATTCGCAATGGAATCCTATTACGAAACAACGCGAAGATATGCCTTTGGTATCTGCCGGTAAAGATAACTTTAAGAACTTTTTGGTCCCTGGGTTTATAAGCAATAACTCCGTTAGTTTTACCAATCAAGGTGAACATGGTAGTATTCGTACCGCTATTAACCACATCATTAACAAAGGGCAGTATCCAAATCAGAAGCTTAATCTAACGAACATCACCGTTACGGGAACAACGAAGCTAGGCGAAAAATTAGATATAGAGACAAGTATCGGTTACAATAGAAATGCATCTAGTACGAATTTTGGACAGGGATACAACGATCAGGGTTATATCTATAATCTTTTGGTGTGGACGGGACCGGAGTACGATGTACGTGATTACAAAGACTATTGGTTAGTAAAGGATCAATCCCAAAATTGGATGTATAATGGCTGGTATGATAATCCGTATCTCATAGCATACGAAAAAATTACACCCGAAACGATTAATAAAATCAATGCCGCAGTAACCTTAAATTATAAAGTGACAGATTGGGGTAAGTTTATTGTCCGTACAGGTTATGATTATTTTGGTTCGGAGAAAATTCAGCGCAACCCAATCGGGATCTACGGTACACGGGGTGGTTTTAAAGACTATGGTGGATTTAGCAGTAGAGGAAAGTACCAAAATGGTAAAGACGATGGCTTTAGCTCCAATACAGACGTGATCTTTACAGCAAACAAGAAATGGGGTGATTTTGCAGTAGATGGTTTAGTAGGGGGGGCTATGCTGTATAGTTTGCGTAAAGGATCAGTATTTTCGACAACCAACGGTTTGTCTATTCCAGGTTTTTATTCCTTAACAAACTCGGTCGATCCCATTAGTACGCTACAGACGCGAAGAGAGTTAATGACAAGCTCGTTATATAGCCGTTTGTCCTTCTCTTGGAGAAATGCGATATTCTTGGAGGCAACTGGCCGTAATGAATGGTCATCGGCTTTGTCGAAAGAGCAACGTTCTTACTTCTATCCATCCTTGTCTGCGAGTGCGACATTGACCGATCTATTTGATTTTAATTTATCGTGGTTAGACCAGTTAAAGGTTCGTGGCGCTTGGGTGCGCACGAAACGTACCCCTGATCCTTATGAAATTAACCAAGCTTATGTCATTAAGAATAATGTTTGGGATGGTCTGCCGCAGGCAACATACGGAACTGGTATTAAGGACTTTTCGATATCGCCGACACAAGATGATTCTTACGAGTTTGGTTTAGATTTTGCCCTTCTTAAGAATCGTATTTATGGTAATTATACCCGCTATTATCGCTTACGCATTAATGAAGTTACTTATGCGAAAATTTCGCAAATGACGGGGTTTGAAACGCGTTTGATCAATACGGAAGGACAAACGATGACTCGTGGACATGAGATTACGGTGGGTGGAGTACCGGTTAAGAAGGCGCACTTCAAATGGGATGTGATTGCTAACCTTTCGCAAAACTTGAATTATTTCCACAAACTTGATCCACAATATTCACTGGATGCCCTCTATGTGAAAAAAGGAATGCGCACCGATTATATTACCTCTAGCGATTGGGAAAGATCACCTTCGGGAGAGATTGTACACAACAGCTCAGGTATGCCGGTAACAGGTAAATATGCCGCACACTTAGTGGGGTATTCCGACCCAAAATGGTTTTGGGGATTGACCAATCAGTTTCAATACCGGGACTTTAACTTCTCTTTCAGTATCGATGGACGTATAAAAGGAATGTCCTCATCGGGCATCAACGCGCGCTTATGGCAGACGGGAGCTCACCCGGATTCGGATAATGAATACCGTTATGAAGAAGTCGTAAATGGTAAGAAGACCTTTATTGGACAAGGTGTGAAAATCTTATCGGGTGCAGTGTCTTATGATAAGTACGGTCAAATTCTAGAAGATACGCGTGTATTTGCGGCGAATGATCAAACCGTATCCTATGAAGCGTATTGGAAGTCAGCATACGGTGGTCGTAGAAACCTATGGGACGAAACGTTTGTTAAGCTTCGTGAGGTCGCGGTCAGTTATACTGTTCCACAAACGATCACGTCACGCCTGAAAGCGTCTAAAGCAAGTGTTGGCTTGACAGGACAAAACTTATTCTTATGGACGAAGGAATATAAATTCTCAGATCCAGATACAGGTAAAGAAGATTTGAACTCGCCATCTATGCGTTACGTAGGTTTCAATATTAATTTGACATTTTAATTCAGTTAGCATATTTCTATATGAAAATGAAAAAAAGATATTTAGCAATCGCTTTCTTGGCTGCACTACAATCCGTAGGATGCTCTAAGTTTGATGAAATAAATAAGAATCCGGAGACTCCAGAGAAAGTAAAATCTTCGATGATTGCGACACGCGTTATTATCCATATCGCGAATCAGCCGGGCCAAAAGGATTTTATGCGTCCTTATTTTCTGACCAAAGCAATCACTTGGGGAGAGATGGCGGATCAGAACTATCAGTTTAATTCCCTTGGTACACAGACTATGTCTCTTGTAGGCTTGAATGATGTGCAGTATATGGTGGATTATGCCGGAACAGAGAAGTTAAAGAGCTCTTATAAAGCTTTGATGCATTTTGCTCGTGCTTTTCGCTTTTATGAACTGACCATGGCATTAGGGGATATTCCATATAAAGATGCATTGGTAGGAGAATCTGACAAGGTTTATTTTCCAAAGTATGACACCCAAAAAGATGTCTTTTTAGGAATCCTTAACGAATTGGAACAAGCTGATGCACTTTTTGCGGCCGGTGATAAATTTGAGGGAGACCCTATGTTTGCGGGTGATCTTACTAAATGGCGTAAGTTAACCAATAGCTTTGCATTGAGTATTTTAATACAATTGAGCAAGAAGGCTGATGATGCCGATCTTAAAGTCAAGGAACGCTTTAATACGATTTTTACCTCGAAGCCGATATTTGCATCGAATGCGGATAACTTCCAGTTAATCCGTTCGGATAAAAGCGGACAGGCATATCCATTTTATAAAGTGGGGAATAACAACCTGATCTACCCCATTGTGTCAGACGAGATTATAGATCGCTTGAAAGCAACGAAAGATCGCCGTTTATTTTACTACGCAAAACCTTCTCCAGTTAAAATTTCTGGAGGTATGAACGCGACAAACTATGACGCGTATGTGGGGGTAAGTCCTTCGTTGACTTACGGTGATCTCGCAACAGTTCGAGCAAGTAACGATTATTCGAAGCTGAACGATCGTTATACGGAAATCCCGACGGGTGAACCGACACAGCAGTATTCGTATGCACATATGTGTTTTGTCATTGCGGAAGCGGCCACACGTGGCTGGGTTGCACAATCGGATGTAGAATGGTACAAAAAAGGAATAGAGGCAGGTATGAAGTTTATTGTTGATAATACGCCAAATACAAGCCAGTTCCATCAAGGGATGCCGATGGATCAGAGCTATATTACGACTGCTGTTAATGCGTATGGGGCAACTTTTCCAACTGCACTAGATAAGAAGATCGAGGCTATTATTACGCAGAAGTTCTTGGCTAGCTTTCTACAAGGACGTATTACACCGTATTATGATTACAGACGTACGGGGTACCCGAAATGGAAGATTAACCCTGCGTCAAGTTTAAATGTAGATGCACCGGATAAGATTCCTACGCGCTGGCGCTACCCGGCTGTTGAGTTTGAACAGAACGGCGCTAATGTTGGAGAGGCTTTGCAACGACAATATAGCGGAACTGATGATCCGAATCAGTTGATGTGGATATTAAAGTAACAAAATAAAAGAGGCTGTTAAACAGCCTCTTTTATTTATGCTATAGCGCTTTGGGTAATTTTATCAATGGCTTGTACCATACGCTTCAGTTTCACTTCTTCGGTTTTAGCAAGATAGATCCACTCTAAGATCTCTCTTTTCTCTCGTTCGGAATATCCGAGAAAGCACGCGTAGGCCTGTGGAATATCCCTTAAACAAAGCTCAAGCTCTTCTTGTATTTGTGACGGAATTTTATCTTCGTAGAGCGTAATATGAACCAGATCGCCGATTTGTTTCTTAATTTTCTTTCTGACCTGCGCATTGACAGGAAGAAAAAGTACGCCATTTCCCATAGATTGAAGATTATACTTCTTTATTTCGTGACCTTCGATTGTTCCCGATACCCGGAGCCAACCAAATGCTGTATTCTTCGAAGGTACTAATTCTGGGAGCCGTACATAGGTCCATCCGCATTTGTTCATTTCTTTTTCAAGAACAAATGCTTTATCGACTAAAGGCTTGTCTTTTATCATAACTGTCTTTTTGCGTGCGTTAAGAAATCGCGGTATGATATAACAATCAATACGAGCGACCTCTATTTTAATCTTATTCAAAGATATAGACAGGCCATGACAGCTTTATGTCAGGAGCGTTATGTAAAGAAGACCTGAATGATCTATTTCTTATATTTCCTACTGGTATAGATGATGTATGCCGTTCCCACTATGGTTGGAGCGATCCATACAATGGTGCTTCCAATGTGTAGTCCTGCAACGAGAAATGCGGTAAATGACGCTATAAGTGCACCAACCATCCGGCCGATATGACTTAAGATTCGTGCATTCTTCCGTTCTTTAAATTGTCTATAGATCTTAAAATCATTGGTCGCCATAAAACTTCCCAGAATACCAAAGAAAAGGTAAAGTATTGAATTTTCAATTTTTTGGATCAAACCCAATACACCGAGGCTTAACATAATTAGAGCAATGATAAGCATGCCTACAGATATAATTTTATCAATAGCATGAGCTTTGGTTTTATACTTGGGATTAAAAGTAAGTGCCCTATTTCCTGATAAAATCATGTAAATAGTAAAAATGCCAATCAGCAATAGAAAAGTATTCTCATGGTTGGGCATAAGCGCAATAATCAAAGAAAGTAGGGAGCTTAACAGCATGGAATAGGTAAAGACCTTACCAGCCTTTTTATGTGATGATCCTCCTTTTTTTACAAGAACACTTATAAAACCAGTGAAAAGGCCCAAACCTCCAAAAAAAGCATGGGTATAGATGAGTACGGTGGCAATTTGTTCCATAATATAACTTCAGTTAGTAATTGAAGGCTTCTTTTCTTGTACTAAATAGATTTAATATGGCGACAAAAGTAATATTTTGGATTCGCTTTCTATAACCTTTACCGCTTCGTCTGGAATAAATAAAAAAAATAATGAACGTTTGTTTATTCCTTGTGTTCTCTATATATACACTAAAGATTTAATAATATGGACTCATTAGATTTAAAAGGAAGATGGAACGTTTTGAAAGGTAAGGTAAAACAACAATATGCTGACTGGACAGACGATGATTTACTATATGTTGAAGGTAAGGAAGATGAACTTTATGGACGTCTTCAAAAAAAGACAGGTAAAACACGTGAACAGGTTCAAGATTGGTTAAATGATCTGGACAAGCAATAGCCTTCCCGAGTAAAGAGAAAGAGCAGCCTCAAAGGGTTGCTCTTTTTTTATTTTACGCATACGAAGTGTGCCGCAGTACAAATTGGTTTTTAGAGGCCATCAGCAGGAACAAATACCTTACCTTTTATGATATCTAATCTGTCGTCCTTTTCCATTTGTCGGATTGCGCGAATTACTGTCTCTACCCGAAACCCAATCATGTTAGCCAGCTGCTGGCGGGTCAACATTAATCGACGACACTCTTCGCAAATAAATTGATGATGTAAGTTGAAGTATGTAATGAGCTGCGATACAATGTATACAGGGTCGTTATTGGCGAGTAATTCGGTTAGAAAAAACTTAAACCTTAGTTTCTGAACCACACTTTTTGTAAAAGCAAAATGTAAATCAGGATTCTCTTCTAAAATTTGTCTGAAGTTAGTTAGACCAATCTTTATTACGGTTGCAGGTGTGTCTGCAATTGCGGTAGCTGCATAAGCGTCTCCATCAAATAAAGGCAATTCGCCAAACGCTTCATTGGGTTCGACCACGCTATGAAGGACTTCTTTACCATCATCCAACACATTGCACCAACGGATTCTGCCAGAAACTAATTGATGGTAAAAGACCGCGCGTGTCCCACATTGAAAAATGGTCTCACCCGGTGACAGCTTTTTATAAACAGCTCCCTTTTCTAATAACATCTTTATTGGAATCATGGTCTCAAATTGTCCGTGTTTTCTACCCCATTTGGAATACTAAACAAAGGTATTTTAATAGGATAATACAAATATTGACGTGCGTCACAAATTCCTATAATAACAATCATTAACGTGGTAATATGCTTTAATACAGTTGATTATGTTTTGTTTTTGTAGCTGTTATCACTTTATGATTGCACGCATAAAATGAGGAATATGGTCAAACTACATTTGTATATGAACTAAGAAATAATCAGTAGAATATGAACGATTTAAAAAAGACAAAATGAAAAAGCTTATGTATCTATTCGCCGTCTGCATGTTAATTTATGCATGTTCACAAGGCAACAACAGCGGTCAGGATCAAGCGGCATCCACGGACGCTACAACGAGCGCCAGCCCTGCAGCTACTTCGGGGTACGACCCCAAACGTGGCGAAGGAAAATACGATAAAGTTGAAGTAGGAGACAAATTAGATGCAGCCATGGCGGCCAAAGGTGAAACCGTAGCGAATTTAAAATGTGCGAGCTGCCACAAATACTCCAAAGAGAAGTTGGTAGGACCAGGATGGTCTGGGGTTTCAAAAAAACACAAACCTGAATGGATAATGAACTTTATCACTAATCCCGATGCTATGATCGATAAAGATCCGGAATTACAGGCTCAGTTAGAAATTTGCCTTGTGCGGATGCCCAATCAAAATCTATCGGAGGAAGATGCACGTAACATCTTGGAGTTTATGCGTAAAAATGACGGTGTACAATAAGGTCTTACTTCATGCTTAAGTACGCCAATTATCCTTACAAATTCAGTATAACATATTATGAAGACTAAAAATTTTCTGGTGAGTGCGGCGATAGTACTTGCCGTAACCATGGGCTTTCAAGCCTGCAAACCCAAAGGAACACAAAGTGCTGTAAGCGGTAATGCAGCTGAAAAGACATACGTTGCACCTGGACAGTATGATGAGTTCTACAGCTTTGTATCGGGTGGTTTTAGTGGTCAATTATCGGTATATGGTCTTCCTTCGGGGAGGTTGTTACGTGTTATTCCCGTCTTTTCCTTAGACCCAGAAAAGGGGTGGGGATTTAGCGAAGAAACGAAACCCATGTTAGAAACATCACACGGAAGCGTGCCATGGGATGATCTACACCACGTTCAATTGTCTAAGACAGACGGTGAATATGATGGCAAATGGGTGTTTGTAAATGCTAATAACACACCACGTATTGCTAGGGTTGATCTTACTACGTTTAGGACCGCAGAAATATTGGAATTGCCCAATAGCGGTGGTAATCACTCGTCGCCATTTATTACACAAAACACGGAATATGTAGTAGCAGGTACCCGCTTTAGTGTCCCTCCAGATGGTGAAAAGAGTGATATGTCGATCGAGAAGTTTAAAGAAAACTTTAAAGGTACATTAAGTTTTGTGCGTGTTAACAAAGAAAGTGGCAACATGGATATCGCGTTCCAGATTGAAACGCCAGGTGTTAATTATGACTTAAGTCGTGCCGGTAAAGAGGCTTCTCACGGATGGTTTTTCTTCTCTACGTATAATACAGAACAAGCCAATACATTACAAGAAGTAAACGCATCTAAAAATGATAAGGATTTTATCTTGGCAGTGAATTGGAAAAAGGCTGAAGAGTATTTGAAAGCCGGAAAAGGAAAGAAGGTAAGTAATGTTAAATATGCACACAATGTTTACGATGAGCACTCACATACTTCGAAATCAACCATAAAGAATGAAGTTATCGTATTGAACTCAGCGGAATTGGAAGGTTTGTGTTACTACATTCCTTGTCCGAAGTCTCCACATGGTGTCGATATTGACCCAACTGGCGAGTACATTGTAGGAAGCGGCAAGCTGGCGGCATTAATTCCTGTTTTTTCATTTACGAAGATGCAAAAAGCGATTAAAGACAAAGCTTTTGAAGGCACTTTTGAAGGTATTCCTGTCATTAAATATGAAGCAGCATTACATGGCGAGGTTCAAAAACCTGGTTTAGGGCCATTACATACCGAGTTTGATGGAAAAGGAAATGCAATTACTTCGTTCTTTGTTTCTTCTGAACTCGTAAAATGGAATATTAAGGATCTTAAGGTGCTCGATCGCGTACCCACTTATTACTCTGTGGGACACTTAATGATTCCAGGTGGAGATACAAAATCGCCTGATTCGAAGTATGTCGTTGCTTTCAACAAGATTACAAAGGATAGATTCTTACCTACTGGACCAGAACTGGCACACAGTGCCCAGTTATATGATATTTCGGGGGATAAAATGCAATTGATACTTGATTTCCCAACAATCGGTGAGCCGCATTATGCACAAGCGGTACGGGCGGAAAAAGTAAAAGATAAATCGCTAAAGATCTACAAATTGGAGGCCAACAAGCATCCGCATTTTGCAAATGGAGAAGCTGAAGCACGCGTGGAACGAAAAGGGAATAAGGTACATGTATACCTAACAACTATCCGCTCGCACTTTACACCGGATAAAATTGAAGGTGTACAACTGGGGGATGAGGTATATTTCCATGTTACAAATATTGAACAAGATTGGGATATGCCACATGGATTTGCAATCAAAGGTGCTAATAACGGAGAATTGCTGGTGATGCCAGGCGAGACTCAAACGTTAAAATGGGTACCAGATCGCATAGGAATATTTCCGATGTATTGTACAGATTTTTGTAGTGCGCTACATCAGGAAATGGCGGGCTATGTACGCGTATCTCCAAAAGGTAGTAATGTGCCTTTATCTTTCGGAACCGGAGATAAAATGACAACTAAATAGAAAGATCGTGAAGAACCTACCCATAAAAGCAATCCATCGTGCAATGCTAGTCCTTTCAGGACTAGCATTAGCACTCACGCTTATATTGCCTATTTGGCGAATCGAGCTTGATGCAGCACAATATCCCGAGGGCTTGGAACTGCTCATTTATAGCTATAAGCTTGATGGACAAGTCGACATTATAAATGGTTTGAATCATTACATCGGCATGAAGACCTTGCATGCAGACGATTTCGTCGAGTTCACGGTACTACCGTATATATTGGCGGCTTTTGCCCTTGCCTTTATTGCGGTAGGAGCGCGTGGAAACCGACGGAGCATGCAAGTGTTGTTCATCTGCTTTGTCGTGTTTGGCGTAGTAGCTATGGTCGATTTTTGGGTTTGGGAGTATAATTATGGGCATGATTTGGATCCCAATGCGCCTATCAAAGTGCCCGGAATGGCCTATCAGCCACCACTCATTGGATTTAAGCAGCTCTTAAACTTTGGTGCTTACTCCATTCCTGATAGTGGAGGATGGATTATTGTTGCGACGGGCCTAATACTTCTATACTGTGTTGTTGCAGAGTGGAAAAGAAATAAAACAAAAATATCGATATGATTATGAATGTAATAAAATATACATCACACCTCCTTGTTTGTCTTTTGTTGGTACTGGGCATGCAGGCTTGCAGTGCCAATGGACCAAAACCCATCAAGTACGGTAAAGATCAATGCGTGTACTGTAAAATGACGATCTCCGACGCGCGATTTGGGACACAACTGTTGACGAAGAAAGGTCGCGCTTACAATTTTGATGATGTTTCGTGTATGATCGCTTTTTCAAAAGAAGGTCAGGTGGGGCCGGAAGACATCGCAGACCTCTATGTGCCCGATTATCATACGAAAAAACTATATCCTGTTACAGCGTTGTTTTTCTTAAAAAGCGAACAGTTAAAAAGTCCGATGCGTGGTGATATTGCCGCATTTAAGAACGAGTCAGATCTAAAGCATATGCAGGAAAAGCTCGGAGGCGAACAGCTCACCTGGGAACAAATCTCTAAATAGATGTAATGAAAAGTTTCTATTTGTTAAAACAAGTTGTATTTACCTATCTGATGGTCTGTGGCAGCGTATATGCTGCGACCATCAAGGTAGGAAATGCGCAGGTTATTAAATCCATTACCAAAGCAATTTCTTTGGCACAGCCAGGGGATACCATTCTTGTCGATAAAGGTAGGTACTCGGAAGGTACTATTACAATCGATAAACCGCTTACTTTAATCGGGAAAGCGTACCCTACGATTGATGGAAAAAAGAAATATGAACCTTTTTCGGTTAAGTCCTCGCATGTAACCATTCGGGGCTTTTTGGTAAAATCATCAGGTCATTCCTCGTTAACAGATATCGCTGGCATCAAAGTCTATAATACAACGAATGTCCGCATTGCTGATAACATCTTGGAAGATAATTTTTTCGGCGTTTATTTTCAAGCATCCAAAAACTGTATTGCGGAAAACAATAAGATTAAAGCTTATGGTTCCACCGAACAGTTAAGTGGCAATGGTATACACGCCTGGAAAAGCGATAGCCTAACTATTTTTAATAATACCGTAAAGGGACATAGGGATGGTATTTATCTCGAGTTTGTAACGCATACGAAAGTGGAGAAAAACCAGTCTACTAATAATATTCGCTACGGTTTACATTTTATGTTTTCGCACGATAACGCCTATCTCTATAATGAATTTACACATAATGGTGCAGGGGTGGCTGTTATGTATACCAAACGGGTCCGGATGCTATACAATACATTTAATGAAAATTGGGGCGATTCTGCATATGGGCTTTTGCTGAAAGATATTACAGATAGTGAAATAAGGCATAATAGATTTATTAAGAATACCACGGCAATCTTTATGGAGGGAAGCAACCGTATACATATAGAGAATAATCAATTGGAAAGCAATGGATGGGCGCTTAAGATCCAAGCCAGTTGCATGGATAATACCCTTGTAAGTAATAATTTTATCAATAATACTTTTGACGTCACGACCAATAATATGACATTGGCCGCTAATAATTTTAATCAAAATTATTGGGATAAATATGAGGGGTATGATTTGAATAAAGATGGCTTGGGAGACGTGCCATATCGACCTGTGAGCCTATTTTCAGTCATTGTTGAACAGTACCCTATGGCGATGTTATTGTTTCGCAGCTTTATGTCGAAACTGCTGGATCGTACCGAGCGTGTGATGCCAAGCTTGACACCAGAAAATTTAATGGATGAAAACCCTTACATGAAACCGCTAAATGTATGATAAAGACTGAAAAACTATCCAAGAAATTCGGGAAAATAAAAGTCCTTCAAGAAATCTCACTTCACCTTTGTCGGGGACAATGCGTGGCCTTGATTGGGCCTAATGGTTGTGGGAAAACAACCTTAATCAAGTCTATTCTTGGAATGGTTGTTCCTTCCAGTGGAACAATTATCGTACAGGATAAAAACATCAGCAACGCCTGGGCATATCGTAAAAACATTGGATATATGCCGCAAATAGGTCGCTATCCGGATAACATGACGATTGGTCAGATATTTGACATGATGCAGGATATCCGTGGCGAGAAGGCCGGGCTGTTGGATATGGATTTATATGAATCCTTTCAAATGAAAGAACTGCTTAATAAGCGGATGGGAACGCTATCGGGAGGGACACGCCAAAAGGTCAGCGCTTGTATAGCTTTTATGTTTAAACCTGAAATTTTAATACTCGATGAAGCAACAGCTGGATTGGATCCTATATCGACAGAAATCCTTAAGGAAAAAATACAACGCGAACGTGCGAACAATAAATTAATTATTATTACCTCCCATATCTTGAGCGATCTGGATGAGCTCGTTTCTGAAATTGTATACATGGAAGAAGGGCAACTACGATTCCACAAAACCATTGAGAGCTTGAAAGCAGAGACTGAAACCGATAAGTTGGGAAAGGCTATTGCACACATTATGTTATCTTCAAAAACGACTGTACATGCTTAAAATTATTAAATACGTAATCAGTGATATCCTGCGTAGTCGAACAATAATTGCCTATATGGTTCTTCTCCTGGCCTTAGCATTTAGTGTGTTAGGTATGGAGAGTAATGCGGAGAAAGGTATTGTTAGTTTATTGAATATTGTACTCTTCGTAGTTCCTCTAGTGAGTATTATTTTTGCTACCGTGTACCTGTACAATAGCGCAGAATTTATTGAATTACTGGTAAGCCAACCGTTAAAACGTACAAAGATATGGGGAAGCATTTTTTTGGGATTATCAGGTGCTATCACATTAGCTTTTTTAATTGGAGTAGGGATACCTATCATTATTTTTGCATGGATTCCTTCCGGTATCCTCTTGTTGGTATGTGGGGCGGGTCTTTCAGCAATTTTTGTTTCTATTGCTCTGTGGACGGCCGTACAGATTCGTGATAAAGCGAAGGGTATTGGATTGGCCATCCTGCTGTGGCTATATTTTGCTTTACTATTTGATGCATTGGTCTTGTTTCTGATGTTCCAGTTCTCAGACTACCCGATTGAAAATGGCATGGTGGCATTAACCATGTTGAACCCTATTGATATAACACGTATTATTATCCTATTGGAGGTTGATCTATCGGCTATGATGGGGTACACCGGTGCTATTTTTCAAAATTTTTTCGGTACAGGTGGTGGAATGACTTTAACAGCTATCATCCTCCTATTATGGATTACCTTACCTTTCTTATTCTCTACTTTAAACTTTAAGAAAAAAGACCTTTAAAGATTTTTATCTACAGGATTGACAGCATTCTGACAATTTAAAATAAGCTTATGTGCACGCTCATAAAATACCGAATCCGCTCCTTGTAAATTTGTGTATGTCGGATTAGAAACGACAGAAATAGATTTCTTAACCAAATTCTTTATATAAAAACCATGATAAAGTCAGCAACATTGGATGTTACACAGATTGAACCAAGACTTAAACATCCGACAATTTTCGATCATTTTGATCGCCTGGACCAAGGGGAAGGTTTTGTGATTTTAAACGACCATGACCCCAAACCGCTATATTATCAGTTACTCGGTGAGCGGGGCAATATATTTACATGGGAGTATCTGGAGGATGGTCCGGAGTGGTGGCGTGTTCGAATCTTTAAGCTGGGAACCGTTTCAACAGGGGCGCCAACTGTAGGTGAGGTTGCAGCGAAGGATATCAAAAAAGCGGAGGTACTTAAAAAACTAGGTATTGATTTCTGCTGTGGCGGAAAGAAAACGCTGCGGGAAGCCGCGCAATCGATCGGGATGGCGGAACAACAATTAGTAGAAGCCTTGGAAAATGCACCTTGTGCTAGTTCTGCTTCGGCACAACATAATTTCAATGATTGGGATTTAGGTTTTCTGGCTGATTATATCGTCAATGTACATCACCGTTATATTCGAGAACAGGGACCAATTATAGAGCAATTGGCAGATAAAGTATCCGCAAGGCATGGTGCAGAGCACACGGAATTGTTTGATCTCGCTGAAGGCGTGCATGACTTTATGGGCGGATTGTATCAGCATATTGAACAAGAGGAAAAGAACTTATTTCCTGTTATAAAAAGCTTGGCTGTTGGTGTTCGTCCTCAAACGGAGGAGCTACAGGCCATTATTCGTTATATGGAAAGTGAGCATGAGCATGCTGGCGAGGAACTGCGTGAGTTTCGGCTTTTGACAAAGGATTACGAACTCCCTGAGAACGCCTGCAATTCATATACCTACTTATATACAAAGATTCAGGAATTTGAAAGCGATCTTTTTCAGCATATACACCTGGAAAATAATGTACTCTTTCCTAAAGTCACGGCATTATAGTAACAAACGAAATGATGTTAAAGATAAACCAGCAAACCCGGATATCCACCATCATCAAAGAAAATAAGGCGAGCATAGCGGCTATAGCCGCTATCGCTGTCCCATTTCAAAAGCTTAAAAATCCAATTTTAAGACACCTAATTGCACCCCGTGTGACTGTAGCTGATGCGGCATCGATTGGAGGGTGTACTATAGAAGATTTTAGGCTCGCACTGGAACCGTTGGGTTTTGTGTTTGAGAAAGTGTGTGCCGGTGAGAATATGGTCGGTAGCCTTGTTGAAGGAGTGTACTCTGATGTGGTGCCAAAGCAAAGAGGAGAGAAAGAACCGGAGTGGTTTTCTAGTCTTCGGGACAGCACTGTCGATCGCTTTGATGTGCGGCAGCATATAGCGAGGGGAGACGATCCATTAAAAAGTATTTTGCAGCGCTA
This sequence comes from Sphingobacterium psychroaquaticum, assembly GCF_900177625.1. Classification (GTDB taxonomy): domain Bacteria; phylum Bacteroidota; class Bacteroidia; order Sphingobacteriales; family Sphingobacteriaceae; genus Sphingobacterium; species Sphingobacterium psychroaquaticum. The sequence goes on along the minus strand of NZ_FXAU01000001.1, from coordinate 1,218,131 downwards.
TCGTGCATTACCGAACGAACATGCGTTATGTATTATTAATACGTTTATTCCTTACCCTTTGTTGCTTGTGCTGGAGCGTCAGGGAGCGTCAAATTATGTGCAATCCAAAGCCGTTGATTTACATTATACGTGGTTTTTTAAAGCTGCAATTCCCGATATGCTGGGACATAGTTCCACTAATAGTCAAATCTGTATGCTCGGTCGTGAAAGCTTTGAACTACTTCTTGCGGAGTATTTGAGCGAACAAATTCTTGTTGTAGATGTTCGCGCATTGCCAATGCCAGAACCTATGGAGCGCCTATTGGAACATCTGTTGATCTTGAAGGAGGGACAGGTCTTGCATGTTTATCATAAGCGTATGCCATTGCATCTTTTGGAAGAGTTGGAACATAGTGGATTCGCTGTTCGAATTTGTGAGTACAATACGGACGATATCCGGCTGATTATTTATCATGATTCCCGTTAAACGAGCTGATATGGCCGATTTATTTATACATAGAGCTCCAAAGACAAGCGCTGTACTTCCGTTTTACGTGACGGCGGCATTATTCTTTTTTGGATGGAGTATCCTATTATTTTTGTCTGCCTCCGAGCTGACTGGTCACCATTTCAATCCACATATTTTAGCTATTGTACATGCTGTTGTATTAGGATGGGGAACTATGATTATTTTTGGAGCAGCCTATCAGTTAATTCCAGTACTATGTGAGCAGGATCTCTTTAGCTATCGTTTGGCTTTTGTGTCTTTTTTATTCCTTACAGCTGGGAGTCTGATCATTGTTTGGTGCTTTTGGAACTTCTGGACTGGCAATCTATTGATTACGGGGGGGAGCTTGGTGGTAATCGCTGGTTGTTGTTACCTGTATAATGTTTGTGTCACGATAATTCGATCCGCCAATAGTACACGGTATCAGTATTTTATCATTAGCTCGGCTATTTGGTTTGTACTTACCGCAACCGCAGGATTATTGCTGGCGATTAATCTAACTTATAATTTTATTCCGCGTAACCACATGGATATGCTTAAGTTGCATGCACATGCAGGTATACTGGGCTGGTTTATGCAATTGATTTGTGGCGTCGGAGCAAAGCTGATTCCTATGTTTGTTCTGGGCAAAGTCAAAAATGATCGATTGCTTCATTTCTCACTCGCTTTCCAGAACTTAGGACTTGTCCTATTTATGGTGCATGGGTATTTTCGACAGATTGATGCAGGGACATGGGGCTATGTATTATTGGTTCTTATAGGCATTGGGCTATGGTTTGTATATATTGGACAAGCTATTCGGACACGCATCAGGAAGAAGATCGATTTGTTAATGAAGCAAGCGATCTATTCGCTGTACATCCCGGTTTTTGCATTGATATCCCTAGGCTTGACTTACCTTCTTAGTGATACGAAATGGGTCACGCTGTATGGCACCTTTGTTTTTCTGGGGTGGATCACGGGGTTAGTGATTGGTAAAACGTTTAAGACACTGCCTTTTATTGTCTGGAACAACCGTTATAAAGATGTGCACGGAGATGCGCGTATACCTTTACCTAAAAATCTATACAAGGAGCATCTTATTCGGTTGCAAACCTACTTTTTTGTATTCGCTTTACTGCTACTCTGCATAGCCATCGTGGTTAATCGAGAGGGGCTATTACAATTTGCAAGTGCTATTTGGGTGATCTTGGCTGCCCTTTACTGTTATAATGTTGGAACCGTTGTATTTCATCAATCAAAAGTGAAACCATGAAAATAGAACTAAACAAAGCGTACGCTAAAGAACAAATGAAGGCTCAGTTGGCCTTAATGCAGGTCATAGATCCGGAACTAGGTGTAAATATTATTGACCTGGGCTTGGTGTATAATGTGGACTGCTCCAGATCCACCATCTTTGTTGTGACGATGACGTTTTCCACGCCACATTGTCCTTTAGGTGATGCCATCCAGCGCGGCGTCCACCATGCCATGTCGCATGCCTTTCCAGATTGTCTGATACAAATTGATATCGTTTGGGAGCCAGAATGGAACTTCGATATGATTACCGAGGCAGGTAAAGAGGCCCTCGGTATTCATTAGGCATTCTTATATTCCTTTGTAGTCAACTACTTTCCGATAAAAGTTGAGTCGCTTAGTGTTTTAATGAAAGCGATTATATCGTCTTTTTCTTGTTCTGAAAGGGGAATTCTATTCCCATTATCTTTTAAAATTGGATCCAGGTTATCAGCCGCTAAGACCCCTTTGTCAAAATAATCCAATACAGCCCGTAAGGTCGGAAATTGCCCAAAACTACCGTAAGGTGCGGTAAATTCTGCATTTCTGAGTGATGGGACCCGAAAGCGCATAAAGTCTTCCGCTTTACCCGTGATCCGTGCACGACCTGCTTCTTCCGTGCTGGGGTTTATGGGGAAGCCTACATTTCTGAAGCTTTGATCCGTAAAGAGGGATGTGCTGTGGCAAGTAGAGCATTTTGCGTTAAATACCGTGTAGCCACGTCTTTCGCTTTCGGTAAACGTAGCCGTTCGATGCTGTATAACGCGGTCGTATTTGCTGTTGGCAGAGATTAAGGTGTACTCATATTGCGCGAGACTCCGATAGATTCGATCGGGTGTTATTTGCATATCACCAAATGCTTTCTGGAAGAGGAATCTATAGGATTCGTCAGCATCTAGTTTAGTCATTACCTCTAGGATAGATGAATTCATTTCCTCGTGGGTAATTATGGGGACTAGAGGTTGGCTTTCTAAAGTGAGCTTGTTACCATCCCAGTTATAAGATTTTATAAAAGCCAGATTTTGGATTGGCGGCGTATTTCGTAGCCCAACACGATCGTAAATCCCAATAGCTTGCTTGTTATTATCTGCAAATGCATGTGCTTGATGGTGACAACTCGCACATGAGATGGTATTGTTACCACTGAATTTCTTTTCATGGAACAATTTCTCGCCTAGCGCTACGCCATATTTTGTAGGTCTATTATCATTTATGGCACTATTTAACGCCGGAAAACCAGGGGGAATATCAAGTTGGATTTCGGGATTTTCGTACGGGATAAGATTTTCATTTTCCTGCGTGCTACAGGAGGTCAGCAGCACAATGAATGCTAGGGTGATCGTTAATTTTAACATGAGATACACGGTTTCGTTTTAACCCTTACCTCAAATTAAGTTCGAGGTAAGGGGGAGGCATTCTTAATTTTCTACACTTCTTGCCGAAAACATTCCAGAAAGATCACTGGAGCCATTGCCACCAAGATTGTCCACAAATAAGACCATATTTGCAGCGGTATGTACACTAGGTATTGCATTTCCTGTCCCTAATTTTATGGTATTAGTTTTACCACTGAGTAACTTATCGAAATCGACCTCTATTACAACACGTGGCGACTGTTTGCCTACTATGGCAACAGCAGGAAGGCTCAATGCAATTTCGCGGTATGCATCGACTCCTTGTTTATACGTGTCCGGTTTATCGATCGTACCTTCAAGGGTGCTTCCAGTATGAATAGAAAGTTTATTGTGCTCAGGACCATAAAACCCCTCTATCTTGGTGAAGCGATATCCCGTTCCCCATTCCCAATGCATCTTGGTATCGTTAGCTCCGGCCTCGGCATAGAAGTTCGGAAATCGAACCTGATCTAGAGTATTTAGTTCCGCTTTCACCCCTAGTCCAAATTTTATCTGCTTGTATTCACCTACAGGTATATTCGTTAGTACGTAATCCAATGTTTGTGGCTTCGCCTGATTGATGACACGCGCGCCATGGTCTAGATCGTTGATATGATACGGTACTTCGCCACCTGCAGCTTTCACTAAACGGATATTACTGATTACATACTTCAATTCCGAAAAGTGATGTATTTGTCCTTCTGCAGAAGTATTTTGGGTTGCTGTTGCGGACGATGCGTCGCCGAGAACGATTGTCGTATTTTTAAATGTATTATTGAAATGTAAGGTTACATTGTTAGCAACAGGGGTGTCGTTTTTACTACACGATAAGAGGCCTACTGAAACAAGGGATAGGAATAGAAAGTTTAATGTTGTTTTCATATTTCTTAAGTATGGTATTTAATTTTATCTATGTTGTTTTTAAAAAATGATTTTTAGGGACGTGAAGAAATTGCGTCCCATTCGCGGAATATTACCCCAATCTGCATACGTGCTATAATAGGTATTGAATACATTTTCTACCCCGACCTGTAAAACAGCTTTGTAGCTTTTGAAAGTCAACGCGTAATCTGTTGAGATATTCCATAATTTATATGCATCTGTGCGGTCTTCTCCATATTCAGGACTATAGTTTGTTTGCGCCAAGTCTCCATTTAATGCGGTTTGGACACTCCAGTCTTTATACATATAATGGAGCGAGGTTTGATACGTTAAAGGCCGGATAAAGGGTAAGTTGCCGTCGTTGTTATCAGTTGCCGTAGCATACGTAAGGCCTCCTTTCCAATGTAGATGTTGCAGGATGTCGTAGCTACCACTTAGTGTCATATTAAATATTCTGGCATAGTCTAACGCAGTATATCCTTTGACACCGACTGACTGGTAATTCATGGGGCTCCCCAAGCTCAGTATTTTACCGACGATATAATCTTGGATATGAAAATAATTCACCTGAGCCTGTATTCGCATTCTTTGCGTTTTAAAACTTGCGCTAGCATGGGTTTCGTAGGAGACCTCATTCTTGAGGTCTGGATTGCCAATGTAATCATACCTATCAAAGCTATTATATATGTAATAGCCATATCCTTCTGATACAGAGGGTGCACGGTGTCCATACCCTGCGCCCAAAGAAAAGTCGAATTGCGCGATATTGATGTCATAGCTAGCATGGATACCGGGTAATATCCTAGTTTTCTGCGAAGATGCATTTGGGTAAAAGATCCGATTGAATTCTCCATATTTAGCCTGGTTATAATGTATTCCGAGGCCCCCCCCCCAATGAATACGGCTTATTTCTGATAGATCCCAACTATTTTTTGTGGACAATCCGGAAAAGCGTGTCCTTACCCAGGGCCACGTATAGGCGAACATGGTTTTATTGGCACGATCTTGTGGATACATGGTCATCTCAGCAATAGATAGGTTGTCGTAGGCGTTCAGCTGAATTTCACCCCGATAGCTCGTGCTTCCTTTGAGGTTTACGTTGGAAAGTAACCCAAAGGTGGTACTCCATCCCGGCATATCCATATGTACTAAATTCTCTGGACGTTTTGTATCATCCATATAATGTTCCACCGCATTGTAATAAAGTTTGGTGTCCCAGGCACGAACAAATCCTTCTTCAAACAATTGTTTGTATGCCACGGAGGTAATAAGGGCGCGAGAAAGCCAGAGGTCCATCGGTAGCGCAGGAAACCCGACATCTTTCGCTTTATCAAAAATTGCATCCAATCGTACAGATGATAGGGCACCTGTTTTATATGCTATACCCAATGAAGCATTGAATTTATTGTATTGCGAATGTTTGACCTCGTTGTTATTTCCATCCGAATAGTTTCCTGCCTGACGGAAGGCTACACTGGCGTCGGCCACAAACTTTTCGCCTGAGTAAGAAAGATTACCCAGATTGAAGTATTGTTTGTTATTAAACTCGAAACCAGTTTGATATGCGCCATTCCATCTTTTTTCTAGACCAAAGGGTGTGCTTTTTCTTTTAAGATCGATACTTCCAGCAACCGTAGCACCATGCATGCTTCCCGCTTGTCCGGACGTAATATCAATGGTTGATAAATTATTGCTCTCAACATAAGAGGTGACGGGGTCCATTTTATCCGTGCAGGCACCAAACACGTGCATACCATCGATCGTCAATATAGAGCGTTCTGTACTCATATTGTTCAGCAAAGGCTCCCACGCATACGCCCCCCGTTTGATGAAGCTGATCTGATCAGAAGAAGCTAAAAATTCATCGACAGAAACAGCCATTTTCATTTCAGTTTCGATCTTTTTCTTTGCTTGAGCCGTAATCTTTACCTCTTGGATCCGTCTGCTACTATCTTGCTTAACGGATGTTTCCTGCGCATTAATCTGTATACTATACAGTAAAATCGTACAAATAGCACTTATATTTCTCATAATTCTTAGAACAATACATCTAGGTATAAATCACTCTTCTTGCCTGCCACGCCGGGGGTAAAATCGGTCGGTACTTCGGTACCTTTCAAAATTTTTCCGTGCTGGTTTTGAAGTATGAAGTTTAATGTCCAGTTACCGGTCATGGTGTAGTTGACGACACCATAGTATAGGCCATCTTTACCTTGAACCAAATCTTTGTTATTTGGGGAAGAGTGATTACCCATGGATGGCTCTGGCATACGCGGATCTAAACGAAGGGTGTAATCTGCGACAGGATTGTAGTTATACTGCGCCGGATCTGGAAATTCTCCTGATGTCGGACTCACGGACGGGCTATATTTGTATATTCCTGCAACGAGTGGGTTTTCACCAACCTTTGGCCTTTGTGGTGCTATTAAGGCAATGTAATATTGCACCTCATCTTTACCTATAAAAGTGGTCATACTACGATTCCTATTTGATTGTTTTTCGACGGTAATTCTCTTTTTGGATGTATGAAGTTGACCATCTACGGTAAACGAAAGGTATAAGTCCCAACTTCCAGTCGCATCAGTTTCTTCGGTAAATACACTGTATCCGATGAAATAATTTCCCTGTGCCTGATATGTCATGTCGTATTGATGGGGACAAGAGCTGGTTTTGGTGCTTGCTTCTGTTCGGATGGGTAAAAATGTAAAGGATGAAACAGGTTGTACGACTGTCCCTTTTTTAACCGTTAAACGAATTTCATTGTACCCTTTATAGAACATACCATGGAGCGATTCAATATGGATGGTATAAGCCCCGTTATTAATGACTGTAGCCTCTTTAAAGGTTTCATTTTCAATAATATCGTTATCTTTTTCTACCTCGTAGTCTGTTTTTTCTTTTGTACAAGACTGCGCAACTAAACCGAATAGCGCGAGGAATAAAATCAAGTTTTTCATCTTTAAGCGATAGTTTACGGACGTAGCGAAACAGTAGTGCCTGCATGCAGCTTTAGTTTCAGTCCGCCTAAAGAGGTGTTTTATAGTACATGTGCTTTCCGTTCGGTATAAGACGCTATCCGTAGAAGTCGTCTCTTGTGATCGCCCAAATCCATCGTACGCTTTATCATTACGACGAGGAATGCTGCGTCAATCTTACAAGCAGCACCAATACTGCAATCCGATAAACACGAACATACTTTTAATACACTCCTTTTCCAGTAAAAAATGTGTTGAAATAATTTGATTAATGGCGCTTAAAAATGTCTATTTATTATTCCAAGGGAACAAGGATGAGACTGGTTATTTTAAACGACGTATAATCTTTAGCGCCTAAGCGCTACAGCTGAAAACTAGCTGAGAGGAGGATGGAATACCGTGTTGTTGTACGCAAAAGAATAATTGACTACATACGAAGAGTAAGGTGCGTCCAATACTGTCATATCCAGTGATGGGGTGAAAAGTATATAGGCCGCATGAACATATAGCGCACTATATTCGTACACCATAAGGTTTTTCTCCGTTTCCTTCTTTTCCTTTTCTTTAATCTTCTTCATCAGCACACACTGGCCGTTACAATGTAACTGCGGACGATCTTTATTGATACACTTCGCCAGATAGTCTGGTAAATGCAACTGATATTCAACAGTCATGATGCTGCGGTAAAACGACTGCAGTGTCAAGGTGACTAATAGAATATATGTAAAAAATCGTTTCAAAACAGGGTTTCTTTCTGCGTAAAAAAGTTCGGTTCGGCAAAGATACATAAGAATACATCATTTTCATTTGTGCAGTTGTATTTTTTTCTCTTTGACTAGAGCAAAGGTAATGGCTAAAATCATTTCCGTTTATGTTTACAGTCATAAAATCCAGCAAAGTTCCTAATTAGCTTTGTCTAAACCCACAGATAAACATCTTCTTATCAACTCGTGCTATGAAAAAAACTGTTATTAAGCGAGACGGACGATTTGAGCCGTTGCAACTGTACAAAATTAAGGATGCTATAGCGAAGGGATTTCAAAGTGCGTCACATCCGATAGATGATCGCGTATTTGATTCCGTCATTGCCTGTTTAGATTCGGCTGATACGTGGTCGGTTGAAGATATCCAAAATTTAATTGAACGCAGCTTTTATCAATATGGATATTTTGAAAGCATGAAATCATTTATGTTGTATCGACATACGAGAAAGATGCAACGGGAACATGTGGAAGGACTGGGGGAAGGTACGACCTATGTGGACAGCACACAGACGGTTGAGGAATACATTCATCAAATCGATTGGCGGATACATGCGAATGCAAATACTTCATTTTCAAATGCAGGCTTAGTCAATAATACCGCAGGCAAGATTATCGCAAACTATTGGTTAGATAAGGTGTACAGTCAAGAAGAAGGATATGCTCACCGGAATGCAGATATACATATCCACGACTTGGATTGCTTGACTGGGTATTGTGCAGGATGGAGTTTGCGGGTACTATTAGATGAAGGCTTCAACGGGGTTCGAGGGCGCGTAGAAAGCCGCCCACCAGCACATTTTAGGGAGGCCCTGGGACAGATGGCAAATTTCCTGGGTATACTTCAAAGTGAGTGGGCAGGCGCACAAGCTTTCAGCTCATTTGATACCTATTTGGCTCCTTACGTATTCAAAGATCAGTTACCGTATAAGGAAGTATTGAAAGCCATACGTAGCTTTGTTTATAATTTGAATGTACCGGCACGCTGGGGACAGTCGCCATTTACCAATATTACACTTGATTGGAATGTTCCGGAAGATTTACGCAATCAAATACCTACCCGAGGCGGTGCGCATCTGTTTGCACAGTACAAAACGGGGCAAGTTATGGAAGAGGCACAGAAGCGTGGTGTAGAAAAGCTGGAAGATTTATGTTATCGTCATTTTCAAAAAGAAATGGATATGATAAATAAGGCCTATTATACGGTGATGACTGAAGGGGATGCACAAGGACAACCTTTTACTTTCCCTATCCCAACAGTTAATATTACGGAGGATTTTGATTGGTACAGCGAGAATGCAAAACTACTATTTGAAAACACGGCAAAGATAGGCTCCTCTTATTTCCAGAATTTTATAGGCAGTCAATACATACAAGATGATCAAGGGAATAAGATCGAGAATCCAGACGCTTATAAGCCTAATGCGGTACGCAGTATGTGCTGTCGGTTGCAATTGGACTTGCGTGAACTGCTTAAGCGCGGTAATGGTCTTTTTGGAAGTGCCGAGATGACGGGTAGTATTGGCGTCGTGACCATCAATATGGCACGTTTGGGGTATGTTTATCGCGGGAAGGAAACTGAACTTTATCAACGGCTTGACCATTGGTTGTATATTGCAAAATCAACCTTGGAAAAGAAGCGTGTCTTTATACAAGAACGATATGATAGTGGGTTGTTTCCTTACACGAAACGTTATTTGCCACATTTTCGAAATCATTTTTCGACTATCGGGGTTAATGGAATGAATGAGATGATCCGTAATTATACCTTCGATAACGAAGATATTTCTACGGAATGGGGCATATCGTTTGCGGAAGAAGTCTTAAACCACATTCGAGGGCGACTACGTGAATTTCAAGAGGAAACAGGGAATTTGTATAACCTGGAAGCAACACCTGCTGAAGGAACAACGTATCGATTCGCCAAAGAAGATAGGAAGCGCTACAGCGATATCCGACAAGCCGGAAGTGGAAAAAATATTTATTACACCAATAGTTCTCAACTTCCGGTTGATTATACTGACGATCCTTTTGAGGCTTTACTGCTTCAGGACAGATTGCAGTGTAAATATACTGGAGGAACGGTATTGCACCTTTATATGAGTGAGCGGATTAGAACACCGGAAGCTTGCTTATCGTTCGTTAGGACTGTGATATCGAATTTCAAATTGCCCTATATTACGGTGACACCTGTTTTCAGTATTTGTCCTGTGCATGGCTACCTCAGTGGGGAGCATGAATATTGCCCGCATTGTGACGACTTCCTAGTTTCTGCTCATCCAAAAATTGATATAATATGATAATCTGTACTGAAGATCGCGAACTGATATTGAAGCAATATCAGCAGCAACGAAGCAAATGTTTAGTGTATACGCGTGTTATGGGCTACCACCGACCGGTGGAAAGCTTTAACATTGGTAAGAAAGGGGAGCATCAGCAACGGACCCATTTTAACTATGGCTATACTAAAACCAATTTATAGTATAACCCCATTCACCATGCTGGATTATCCGGGACATACAGCCTGCATTATTTGGTTTGCAGGCTGTAATATGCGTTGTGGATATTGTCATAATCCGGATATCGTGCTAGGGAAGGGGAAAATATCGGTGGAGGAGACGGTTTCTTTTTTCATGTCTAGACGTGCACTGCTAGAAGGAGTGGTTTTCAGTGGTGGTGAGTGTACCTTACATCCTTTCTTGTTGAACTTGGCCCAAGCCGCACGATCACTAGGCTATCGTATTAAGATTGATACCAATGGTAGCCGTCCTGATAGGCTCAAGAAATTGTTGGATCTGGAACTGGTAGATTATATTGCATTGGATTTTAAGGCTACGCGAGACAAATACCAAGAGATTACACACGCGAATACTTGGTCTGCATTTGTGGAAAGTCTTAACCTTATTCGACATGCTGATGTCGCTTTTGAGGTGCGAACGACCTGGCATCAAGATTTATTATCTCCCAACGATTTAGTAACTATGGTTCACTTTTTGGAAACAAATGGGTATCGGGGAAACTATTATATTCAGCACTTTGTCAACGGAGTACCTACCTTGGGGCGATTAAACGAAAGTTGGGGACGTTTAAAAGCCGATAATCTTTCGACGTCTCACATTCAAGTGGTACTTCGGTAAACACAAGATAAAATACGTTGATTTTAGCGCTATTTGTTTCCTTGGAACCAAATAGCGCTAAATTTAAGTCTTAATTCATTTGCAAGGAGTTCGGCCCAAATTCTTCAAAGTGGATGCGCGTAGCATCGATCCCTTCTGTCACCAGGTAAGTGTAGTGTTTTTGAATAAAAGGTGTTGGTCCGCAGATATAGTAGTCCGTATCGGGTGCTATAATGTCATGCTTTATTGTTGCTAGATCCACCCAACCTCTCCTGATTGTTTCATGCTGTTGCGATACTTCATCATAAAATAGAAACTGTTTTATATTTTGTTGCAGAGAAATCTCTTTCAACCGATCTCTAAAAGCATGAACCTGCTCATTCCGGCAACCATGTACCCATGTCAGGTCTGCAATATATGGCGTATCCTTTTTAATCAGTGCCTCCATCATGGATAGTAGAGGCGTTTGTCCAATTCCGCCACTAATAAATACTTTTGGGGTCTGACTTTGATCCAAGACAAATACACCGGATGGCGCAGTCAGTTCGACCTTATCGCCTTCCGTAACGTGATCATGAAGTCGATTACTAATCAGTCCGTCAGGATGCTGTGTTCCGGCTTCCTTTTTTACGGAAATACGATAGAATAAACCATTAGGGGCTGAGGAAATACTGTACTGTCTGGGTTGTAATATATTAAGCTCGGGTAAAAAAAGACGTAAACTAATATACTGTCCGGGCTTAAAGTCAGCAACGGGGCCACCATCGCTTGGGTAGAGATAGAATGATGTTATTTCGGTCGATTCAGCTACTTTTTTCTGGACAATGAAAGGGCGCCAACCGGTCCAGCCACCTTCTTTTTGCGTCTGTTGTTCGTAAAGCTTCTTTTCGTGTCCGGACATTAAGGCTGCGAGATTATTGTATGCTAAAGTCCATGCTTCGAGGAGTGCCGGAGTAGCTGCTTCCCCCAATACTTCTTGAATAGAGGCGATAAGGTGTTTAGCAACAATGGCATAGTGTTCCGGACGAATGTCTAAGCTTGTGTGTTTATGACCAATATGGTTTACAACAGGTAGCAATACCTCAGGTGTTTCGATATGTTCGGCATATGCTAATACCGCGGTGGCTAAGGCCATTTGTTGCTTCTTGTTTTGTTGATTCCCCATATTGAACATATGTTTTAATTCAGGGTTGTGTTCAAACATTCTTTTGTAAAAGTGAGTGGTTAATAGAACGCCATGCTCACGTAATATCGGAACTGTTGTTTTAATAAGTTGTACTTGATCTGTTGTCATGGTAAATTATACTTTATGGAAATGTAAAATCTTATGTTGCTTTTTCTAAACGATTGTAAGAAGCCTTGATAATCCCTACCAAACCTATCCCAATAAGGGTAGAAGCAATAAGTAGGTATATATGTGCTTGTGGAAGTCCTGCCGTGAACAGGGCTAAGAAGCCTTGCAGTGCCAAAACCAATTCATTTAATAAAACGCCTATAATAAATAGCGTAAAAAACTGCTTTGCGCGTGGGCTGAGTTCGAAGTAACCATATAGGTAGGCGTAACTAATTAAAAAAATAGACACGATAACCAGCAGCACGAGATGTAAGTAGCCTATAATAACAGGTCGGAAGCCATACACATATGCGCTGAGTGCAGGTATTACAGAGAGGGTTTGCAGGAAGAATTTAAAGAACAACGCAAAAGGCGGTAAGGAAAAAATGAGTTTTAAATAGTTGTCCATACATGCAAATTTCTTTCTAGTAGTCGGTGCATATAGGTGGATCATCCAATATCTCCAAATCGCGAGTTGTCCTATGGCGAATATGACGATGGTTAAATATGCGAGTGTGCTCGGTTTTGTCCAGAGGATTGACAAGAAATACAAAGGAGCAGTCGCAATGGAAAGGATGTAAAATAGTTTGTCAGTTTCTCTTAGTAGAGCTTGCTGTTTATTCAATATATGTTGAACCAAACCCATTATAGCAAAGAAAAACCATCCATTGTATTGAAAATGTAAATAGAAGTATAGGGCCGACAAGTGTCCTTTGAGATTGGATTGTTGTGTCACCTTAAGGTAGGCGAGATAGAATGTCCCGAAGGAGGATAATACAAGAAAAACGAGGGATAGATAAAACCAACGCGCAATTTTTGGATCTAAGTTTTGTTGACGTATATCTCGCCACGTAAAAATTGCAAAGACGTAGGATACTAATATGTTACCCGTAGAGAGCGAGATGGAAAGGCTACCGTACCCTTGGTACAAAAAACTAAAAAGCATACCAAGAGAACATAGCAGGTTCGAAAACAAGATTCTGTTTTGATGTGGTGGTAGATTGTCTTTTTTTTGAAGTCGAAAAGTGACTAGGACAAGAAATAACATCAACATATGTGTTACCCATCCGGCAAAAGCAAAATGCGAATGAGCATGTTGTACATGTTTAAGGTCAAGGAAGGGAATCGTTAGAATAAACTTCAATCGCATCAGTATGCCTAGAACAGCAACGAGAAGTAGGTTTAACACGCCTATCCTTATCCATCCTTTAATACTAATCTGTTCTACAAATTTCATGTTGCTAACAAAAGTAATTGGGCTTACGGAAACATTTTATGACTGTACGCACAAAATGGGGTCTGTCCAGGGGTATGCGGTATATTGCTGGAACTTTTTGTAAATTAGGCCTAGTTTTTATATTAATAGCGTATGTTCAAAAAAACACAATTAGTAGCCGCAATGATGATATTCTCTACTTCAGTGGCTGTCAGTCAAATGAAGGTTCGTGATGAAGTCCCCGACAAGTATAAGTGGAATTTATCTGATTTATATGCATCGGATGATACATGGAAAGCAGAGAAGGATCGGATTCAGAAAAAAATACAAAAAACGGCGCAGTATAAAGGGAAGTTAACGCAGTCTGCGTCTACACTATTAGAAGCGCTGACTTTAAATAGCAAGCTTATTAAAGAGTTAGTGAGACTGTCATCTTATGCTTCTATGAAGTCAGATCAGGACACCCGGGTGACAAAATATGCAGGAATGAAGCAAGAAATGCAACAGCTTTTTTCTGAATTTGGTGCATTGACGTCTTTTATGGAACCTGAGTTACTGACGTTGAAAGAAGATCAACTAAACGCTTTCGTCACAAAGGAAAAGGGTTTGCAAACCTATAAATTTTACTTGACGGACTTACTTCGTAAACGTGCCCATAGAGGTAGTGAAGAGGTTGAGAAAGTATTGGCTTATTCTTCGTTAATGTCCGGTAATGCTGAAAACATCTTTAGCACATTTTTTAATGCTGAATTCCCACATGCCGAAGTAGAATTGGATGGTAAATTGGTAAAACTAAATTCCGCCAATTTTAATCTTTATAGAGGTAGCGAAAACAGGGATGTTCGAAAAACTGTTTTTGAAGCGTACTTTAAAAAGCTGAATGAATTTCAGCGGACATTTGGGGCGCAGCTGTATGGAAACATTAACGCAGGTTTGTTTTATACGAAAGCACAGAACTACAATAGTACGCTAGAAAGTGCGTTGGATGCGGGCAACGTTTCTACGGATGTGTACAACAATCTTGTAAAGAATGTGAATACAAATCTTGGAACGTTTCATCGGTATTTGAACCTACGTAAAAGGATGATGGGGGTAGATACACTTCATTATTACGATATGTATGCACCGCTAGTACAGCAAGTGGATCTATCTTACACGGTAGAAGAAGCTATTGATAATATCTTAAAGTCGTTAAAACCGTTAGGTGCAGATTATGTGTCAATCTCGAACAAAGCATTTAGCGAAAGATGGATTGATATGTATCCCAACGAAGGGAAACGATCTGGCGCTTACTCTAATGGATCGGCCTATGATGTACATCCGTATATCTTGATGAATTATAATGGTAAATATACAGATATGTCCACTTTAACACATGAATTGGGGCATACCATGCACAGTTATTTGACCAATAAGAAGCAAGAATTTGCGAATTCGGATTATTCGATTTTTGTGGCAGAAGTAGCGTCTACTTTTAATGAAGAGTTGCTGATCGATTATATTTTGAAGCAGATTAAAGACGACAAAACGAGACTCGCTATTCTAGGAAATTATCTGGAAGGAGCAAAGGGAACGCTATTCCGTCAGACGCAGTTTGCTGAGTTTGAAAAAATGATTCATGAGCGGGTAGGCAAGGGGGAAGCCCTTACCGGTGAGGACTTTGATAGTATGTATTTAGAACTCACTAAACGTTATTATGGGCATGATAAAAATATTTGTGTGGTGGATGATTACGTAAAATCTGAATGGTCTTATATTCCACATTTCTATTACAATTTTTATGTATACCAATATGCAACTTCCTTTACAGCTTCTACCGCATTATCTGAGAAAGTTTTAAAAGGTAACGATACAGATCGTAAAAGATACCTTGATTTTCTATCTGCAGGAAGCACGAAATATCCCGTAGAATTATTAGCCGATGCAGGCGTTGATATGAACACTGCAGAACCGTTTGATCTGACCATTACTAAGATTAACAAGGTAATAGCTGAAATGGAAGCTATCTTAACACGTTTAGGAAAATAAAACAACAAGTTATCGACTAATATCTAGTTCGGTAAGTACCAATAAAACGACGCTGTAGCTGTCGTTTCTGACCTCCATAATGAAATCATCATGGAGGTTTTTTTGTTTTTACTCCCTCAGTGTTTAACTTTAGTATTAAGGGAAACTTCGTGATAAGGAGCATTCCCCGTAGAGTGGGGCATGATTAAGGAAAAACAACTTTTGTAAAACATAATTACAGGTAATCAAGTTATCTATTTTAAATTTTTAATTATGGGAGAGACTAAAAAATATACGGCCAATAAAGACATTACGGTTTTATGGACTCCGTCAAAATGTATACACGCAAGAGTATGTGTTAAATCGCTACCACAGGTGTATAATCCACAAGAACGACCATGGATTGTTCCAGAAAATGCGACGGCTGAGGAATTAAAGAGACAGATTGATCGTTGTCCATCAGGCGCATTGGGTTATGAATTAAATGAAGGGTAGGGAAGCTGCTTGCCGATCAAATAAATTGGGTATTCTCCATTTTTTGCGTTTAATTTGCAAAGAAATGAATATTAGAATAGACCTCTTATGAAAAGTAGCGACCAAGGTATCGAGACGGCTGAACTGGTGAAGAGGGTCGCTTTGGGTGACGAACAGGCATATCGAATAATCTATGATAGGTATAAAACCAGCATTTACTCGACGATACTAAACCTCGGTGATGATGAGTTCTTAGCGGAAGAGGTGCTGCAAGAGTCTTTTATTCGGTTGTGGAACTATCGCGATAAATTGCATGATGTTGAAAAATTTGACGCTTGGATTTACCGAGTAGCAAAAAATGTTTTCCTGACCAAAATAAAAAGCCAATCTATACCAACCGAACCTCTTGATTTAATCTTACATGATATTTACCACGCTCCCATGAGTCACGATAGTACGGATTTTAAGGAGTTAGAGTCTGTCTTTGAGAAGGCGATTTCACATCTTTCACCGAAACAACGAATGACCTACCAGATGATTAAGTTGGAAGGTTTATCTAGAAAAGAAGTAGCACAAATATTAAATGTGTCGCCTGAAACAGTCAAATGGAATCTAGATGAGTCTGTCAAAAAAGTAAGGTCTTATATGTTACAGGCGCTCGATAAGCTCCCTTTGGTTACAGTTTTATATTTTTTGTCAAAGAAGTAGCAAATAGACGGTATGGTTTAAAGAAAGGGCCTTACGGTATTACTTACGATGCAAAAGTATTTTTAATGAATAAAGCGACTGCTAATAAAATCTATATCGGTAGGACGATGGGGGTGTTCGTTGGACAATTTAATGATAATGCCTTACACAAGCATTATGCCCTTCAAATCAGTGTGACAGCGTTCGGAGAGTTCCAAATTACAGACGAAAATAACCAGCACCTATTTTATTCTACTTGTTTTATTAGCAGTAATATAAAACACAGGTTTAGTAGTGATGAAACAACATTGATTATCTTAATTAACCCAATTAGCACGCTTGGACATCAGCTTGCTGCAAGGTACAGGGATAAGAAAATTGTAAATTTAGATCACGAACTGAAACCACTGGTAGATTTCTTGATAGCGTATCTAAACGATGGCAACAAGTTTGACATTTTGATCGATAACCTTACAACTTTTCTTACGAGATTCAAATGTGCGTGTGAAAACCATTTTGAGGACGATAGAATTTATAGTGCGATCACATACCTAGAAAATAATTTCGACCGTATAGTATCTCTTAAAGAAATTGCAGCTCAATCTTTTCTTTCTGAAACGAGATTTCTGCAGCTTTTCAAAGAAAAAACCAATTTGAACTTTAGACGATACCAACTTTGGAATAAATTAGTAAAATCATTACCAGCGTTAGAAGCTCATTCTATCACTGAAACGGCCCATCGATTTGGATTTACTGATAGCTCGCACTATAGTAGAACCTTTAAAGAAACCTTTGGGCTTTCTCCTAAGTTTTTACTCTCGCTTAAATAGCCGATTTATACAAGTTTGTTCAAACAAAGCTTTTCATCTTTGTGGTATAAAAAATGCTTTATGAAAAGATACCTTAAAGAGACCAAAATTCTAAACTATTCTCATCCATCGATTCAACAGTTGATTACGGATAAAAAATGGAATCAACTTGATTCTGTGTCAAGAGTAAAATCTATTTACAATTTTGTGCGCGATGAAATAAAGTTTGGTTATAATACGTCAGATGATATTTCTGCCTCCACGATATTAGCAGATGGATATGGACAATGTAATACAAAATCGACCTTGTTGATGGCTTTGTTGCGGGCCACAGCAATACCAAACCGTATCCATGGCTTTACGATTGACAAAGCACTACAAAAGGGTGCTATTACCGGAATCTGGTATAAGCTTTCACCGAGAAATATTTTGCATAGTTGGGTGGAAGTATTATTGGATGGTGAATGGTATTTTTTGGAGGGTGTTATTTTAGATAAGCCATATTTAACGAAGTTACAAGAGGTAAATAGCGACTGTAAAACAACGTTTTGTGGTTATGGTGTATATACAGATCGTTTTGAAAATCCGCCCATAGAGTGGGATCTCAATAATACTTTTATTCAAGACCAGGGAATCAATCAGGATTTTGGTTTATTTGACACGCCAGATGCGTTTTATGCCCAGCATAAGCAAAAACTAAATTGGGTCGAACAGTTTATTTTTCGAAATGTCGTTCGACATATTATGAATAAAAATGTAAGTAAAATAAGAAATAATAATTCCATTCCCCCCCAAAGTTCAGTGTACTGAAGTCTTTAAAGTATAGGGCTTGCCAAACAGCTTACGAACGTGATCCCTCTAACCATTTTTTATGAATATAAATTACCAGTACATCGATGAGTTGATCATAAAATGTTTACGTCAGGAGGCGTCTCCGGAAGAACGTAAAACATTATTGAATATATTAAAGTACAGCGAGGATCCTGTTTTAAATGAAAAGGTTGCTGCGGCGTTTTCTGCGTCGCAAGTGGAGACCACTCCATCGGATAAGGTGTGGCAACAAATCGTATTATCTACCAGTAAATCCTCGACTAGGTCTACTGTTACCCGCTTAGTGCCGCAGATACTAAAGTATGTGGCGGCAGTTGCTTTATTCTTGAGTTTACCTCTTTACTTGTACAAACAACAGCAAAGTACAAAACAGCATGAAGTTTTGGATAAGCAGGAAATAGTGGAGTTGAACTATGAAAAGGACACTAAAGTATTACCTAGTACGAGTACAGAAATACAACTTGAACTAGCTAGCGGGAAAATAATTGACCTAATGTCTAAAGATACGGCTCGTGTCGTTACTAACGATGGGAACGTTACAGTCGTGAAACAAGGTGATAAATTACAATATATTGCAGCGACTACAGTGTCGAAGAGTGATGATGTGGTTGTTTTTCACCGTGTTAAGGTTCCGTTTGGTAAGCGTTTAACCGTTGAGTTGGTGGACGGCTCTCAAATTGAATTGAATTCAGGATCGGAATTGAAGTATCCTGTTCGAGGAAATTCAAATAGGATGGATCTATATCTTAAAGGAGAAGGTTTCTTTGATGTCGCACATGTTCCAAGTCGATTGTTTAATGTGCATGTTGATGGTTTTGGACGTCGAAGAGATTATAATGTTCAAGTTTTAGGAACACAATTTAATATTAAATCGTTCCCCGAAGATATGTCGAGTAAGACTACTTTGTTTACGGGATCCATTCAACTTACCGGGCTCGGTAAAAATGCAGTACCACTAAAGCCGAACATGGAAGTCGATGTAGAGAAGGGGTATGAAATAGGTTCAGCTGATTTAGAATCGGCTATTGCATGGCGTAAAGGAGATTTTTTCTTTAAAAAAGCAAGTCTCTATGAAGTATGTATGGAACTTGGGCGCTGGTATGGTGTCGATTTTCAATACGATAAATCGCTTGAAAATATTCAGTTTTATTTTAACGTGTCAAGATCCAAACCCTTGGAAGATGTCTTGAAAATGCTAGCTGATAATGAAAGTATTGTAATTACCAAAAGGAAATCCGTGATAGAAATTACCCATAAATAACAAACCAAAATTCAATTATTAACCACTAACGCAAATGAATAAAAAACTTTTAACAAAGATTTTATTCGTCTTTTGGTGTACACTTTTGTCGATGAATTCTTTCGCACAGAGAATCACGATATATAAGCATAGTATACCTTTAGATGAATTGTTTCGAGAAATCAAGAAGCAAACCAGTTATGACATTGTATTAAGCTCGTCACAGATTAATCTCAATCAGCTTGTCGATGCTTACTTTAAAGACGAAAGTTTGGAAACTGTTTTGAAGAGTTACTTTCACCCCAAAACAGGCTTTCAATATAGAATCGACAATAAGTCGATTGTAATTCAGGAAAAGGGCGTGAAGCAAAGCTATATAGCTGGACGTATTTTATCGTCATCCACAAGCCAACCTTTGGCGGGAGCGAGCGTGAGGCTTGGCGCTAATTCTGTTACCAAAACAGATGGAAAGGGCTTCTTCGTCCTTGATTATAAGGATGATGCCAAGCTCCAGATTAATTTCTTGGGATATAAAAGTGTGACACATGCAGTTAATCCCAATTCATTTAGTATAATACGTTTAATCGAGGATGTTGAGACCGTCGAAGAAGTCGTTGTAACGGGTATTTTTAACCGTTCTGCAGAAAGTTTTACAGGAGCTGTGACCAGTATTAGTGGTGCGGAAATTAAGAAGATAAATACCAACTCGGTTCTGGCGGCTATCTCGGCGGTGGAGCCCTCCTTTAGATTGAAGACAGATAATCAATTTGGTGGCGATATTAATCGTTTACCCGATGTGCAGATGCGCGGTGAGAATTCATTCCCTAACCTGAGCGGTGAACTATCGAATAGACCGAATGAACCATTATTTATCCTGGATGGTTTCCAAGTGAGTCTGCAACGCGTCGTAGACTTAGACATGAATCTTATTCAGTCTGTTACTTTATTGAAAGATGCTTCAGCTACCGCTATTTATGGTTCCCGAGGGGCAAATGGCGTTATGGTTATCACTACAATTCCTCCTGCCGCAGGAAAAATTCAGGTAACCTTCACGAACGATTTCAGATTAAATACACCTGAATTAAGTGTCTATAATCTCCTTAATGCACGGGAGAAATTAGATTTTGAAAAACGTGCAGGTTATTATACAGGTACGACCAATCTGCAAAACTATTTCAGGGAGGTACATTACAATTCCCGATATAAGAATGTATTAAAGGGAATAGATACCGATTGGTTGAAAATCCCTACACAGGTGGGCAAAAGCAACAGATCATCATTGCGCCTTCAGGGGGGCGACCATGTTTTTCGTTACGGCCTTCAATTCACGGCTGATTTACAGCAAGGGGTAATGAAAGGACAGGACCGAGACAACTACAGTGGACAGATTGATTTAAGCTACAATGTGAGTAAGTTTAGATTTATGAACTCGCTTCGTGTGTTCCAAAATAAAGCTAACATGTCACCGTATGGAAGCTTCAGTCAATATGTCGGCATGAATCCCTACTTTTCGCCTTATGATGATGAGGGAAATGTTCCACAGTTACTGGAACAGGTTTATTATCATTCCGCATATGAACCTTATGTTACGATCAACCCGTTTTATAACACAACATTGCACTCTGTAAATAAGTCTGAATATTTTGGTGTGACCAATAACTTCTCAGTCCGCTATAATATTTTACCCTCACTTTTTGTTGAATCGAACTTTAGTATCACCAAGCAAACAGAGGGTGCTGATCAATTTTTCTCTGCAAAAGATTCTCGTTTCGCCCGGATATCAGACCCGGGACGTCGCGGATCTTATACCGCACGTACAGGTAAGTCTTTTAATTATGAGAGTATGACTACCATAAACTATAATATAAAGAAGGATAAGCATCAGATATTTTCCATGGCAGGTTTTCACGGCGCAAGTAGTAGCAATGAGTTCTACCAAATTGTTGCGGAGGGATTTCCTTATGATCGACTTGACAACTTATTGTTTGCGAACCAGTATCAAGCCAATGGTAGACCTACTGGTGATGAAAATACATCACGTCGAGTTGGCTTATTATACTCTGGGAACTACAGTTACGATAATCGGTACCTAGTAGACCTTTCAATTAGACGGGATGGCTCTTCACAATTCGGTACTGACAAACGTTTTGGTACATTTTGGTCCGCAGGTTTAGGTTGGAATATCCATAATGAACAGTTCTTGAAGAATAATAGCAATGTAGGCAAATTGAGATTACGAGCGAATTACGGTAGTACAGGATCGCTAAATATCCCTGCGTATGCCGCACAATTTCGCTATAACTTTGGTGTATCCTCCTCGTATTACAATGAGTTAGGTGCTATTTTGAACAATTTAGGAAACTATAACCTGAGTTGGCAGAACGTTTACAAATTGAACGTTGGAATGGACGCTTCCTTGTTTGCGGATCGCCTGGACTTGCGACTAGACCTTTATCGGGACCAGACAAAAGATGCATTGACCTCTGTAACCTTAGCCCCGTCTACCGGATTTAACAATTATTCCGAAAATTTAGGTGAGCTTCAAAATACCGGTATTGAGTTTTCAGCACGATATGCCATTATCAAGCAGCCTACAAAAGGTATCCTT
Source organism: Sphingobacterium psychroaquaticum (assembly GCF_900177625.1). Lineage (GTDB taxonomy): Bacteria > Bacteroidota > Bacteroidia > Sphingobacteriales > Sphingobacteriaceae > Sphingobacterium > Sphingobacterium psychroaquaticum. The sequence continues at coordinate 1,196,036 of NZ_FXAU01000001.1, read as the reverse complement.
TGGACGGTAAATGTAAACGGTTTTTCGAACAAAAACATGCTTAAGAAGCTCTCCAATAAGCTCAAGTCAGCAAATAATGACTTAGATGCCTCAAATACTACGCAAATTTATCCTAATGTATTATTGCAGGAAGGGCAGTCCATGAACACCATTTATGCGGTACGTTCATTAGGTATTGATCCTGCGACAGGATCAGAAATGTTCTTAACCAAGGATGGACAAAAAACGTACGAATGGAATAGTCGAGATAAAGTCGCATTAGGGGTAGGCCAACCAAAATGGAACGGAAATTTTGGATCAAACGTAATCTATAAAGGTTTTGAACTCAATCTTATTTTCAATTATCAGTTTGGTGGACAGTTATATAACTATACGTTGGTCAATCGTGTAGAAAATATCGATGTAGCCAATAATGTTGACCGTAGAGCTTACGATTTGGGTTGGACAAAACCAGGGGATATTAGTTTATACAAACGTATCACGTCAACGCCAAATGAGACTCGCTCTACATCTCGGTTTGTACAGGATGATAATAACTTAAGGTTGACCTCAGCTTCTCTCGGTTATAATTTTTATGGCAAGAAATTCTTGAAACGTTGGGGGATGAACGGACTGTCTATTACAGCACTAACTAATGATCCATTTTGGTGGAGCTCTATTCAAATAGAGCGTGGTACGGATAATCCGTTCACGCGTAATTATTCTTTGTCGCTACGCGCAAGTTTTTAATTAGGATAAATTATGAAGAAATATTATTCGATTTTATTGTTGTTAAGCTTGATACTTAATAACAGTTGTTCCAAATATCTTGATGTTGCACCGAAGTCTTCCGTGGGGGAAGATCAGATGTTTGCTTCTGAAATAGGGTTCGAGCAAGCTTTAGTAGGGGTGTATTCACAATTGGGTAAACAGGAACTGTATGGTGATCGTCTTTCGCTTGGATTTGTTTCGGCATTGGCACAAAATTACGCCCAGACAAATGTTGCAGCTCCTTATTACAGGACAAGGACTTATGATTATAATACCGATGAGGTCCGTAAGCATTTATTGCAGATTTGGAGTTCAGGTTACAATGCCATTGCTGGTCTGAACAAAATTTTGGAGAAGGCAGAAACCAATCGTTCTGTGCTTTCGGCAAACGGTTATAACACGATTAAGGGGGAAGCACTGGCCCTTCGCGCGTATATTCATTTTGATTTGTTCCGTCTTTTTGGACCGGAATATCAAGGAAGCAAAGAAAATAAGGCAATACCATATGAAACACAGGTGGATGCTTTTGCAAATGTACCGAGTACAGCAAAGGATTTTTGTCAGTTGGTGTTAAACGACGCTAACCAAGCAGCCATTTTGTTGAAAGATGCCGACCCTATTTTTGTGGAAGGGAATGACTTGAATACACGCCGTATTAAGATGAACTATTATGCGGTGAAAGGGTTAGAGGCTAGAGTTAACATTTATATTGGTGAAAAACCGCTCGCATTTGCGGCTGCTAAGGAGGTTGTGGACGCAGCGAGATTTCCTTTTGTGGCCATCTCCGCTGTCAATGCAAATGCTTCCACAAAGGATCGTCTTTTTATGTCTGAATTAGTTTTCGCCTTACGGTCTAGGAATATTTTACAGTGGACAGAGAATTATTTCAAATTTTATATGAGTTCCGGAATGGGACTTACGCGTACTGCAGCAAATTTTAACACAATTTATGAGGCCTCGATAACAGATATTAGACGTTTGTATTTGTTTGAACAAGATCAAAATGTACTGTACCCTTCAAAATATTGGCAAACTTATACACCTTCAGTGACCGAAGGGCTTACCTCAGCATATCGCAAAGATCAACTCCTTCCCTTAATTCGGATATCCGAGATGTATTATATTTTAGCGGAAGCTGCGGCAACACCAACCGAAGGTGTGGTATACCTGAACATGGTTCGTTCCGCAAGAGCTATTAACAAACTCCCCGAAGGATCGACAACGACTCCTGCTTTTTTAGAATCAGAGATCCAAAAAGAGTATCACAAGGAGTTTTATGGAGAGGGACAATACTTCTTTTATTTAAAAAGAAAAAATATAAAGCGTATGCCATTTATGAATGTCGACATCCCATTAACCATCTATAAATTACCTATTCCGGATGTTGAATTAGAGTATAACCCTACTTACCAATAAGAGTATGAAAATTAAAATATTTATAATCGTTATTTTTTCTTTCATGGCATTTGTATCATGTAAGAAACAAGAGACCATGTACTATGAAGGGGGCGAGCTGATCACTTTCTATAGAGGGCGATATGATGTCGATTCGACGACATATACCTTTGCTTTTCATCCGAAACCTAAAGAACGAGACACCATTTATCTGAACATGCGTGCGCAAGGCGCCGCTCAGTCACGTCAGCGGTTAATTAAAGTCAAAGCAGGAGTAGGAACAACAGCCATTTTAGGTGAGGATTTCCTTCTTCCAGAAATATATCTTCCCGCAGATTCATTTAGCGTTAAATACCCTGTAATCATCCTTAATTCGGAGAAGATTAAGACGAAGTCGCTTAAAATAGTAGCAGAGGTCGATGCATCGACAGATTTGGTCCCTGGTGCTACAGGACGAGAAATTGGTGGAACATACGCCATGAATTCATATAAAATTTGGTTTTCCAATAAAGCCGATAAACCAGCATATTGGAGCCGAATTGAGTATTATTTTGGATCGTTTTCGGTCGCGCGCCTACGCTTTATGATCAGTACACTCGGAATTAGTGACTTTTCGGTCGAAGCTATTGGTGACTATGGCCTGTACAATTATCCCGTTACACTCCGTAATGCGATGAAGAGGTATGTAGAGGAGAATAAAGGTCCTCTTATTGATGAATTTGGAGAAATCGTGAACTTTTAGACTTCAATTATGATGAAAGATAAATTATTTAATTTTTTACCACATATACTCGTCGCATCGATTTTATCGATGTCATTACTTGGTTGTGCGAAGTATGATCAGAGTTTTAAGACGACGCCGGTTAATGAATTAACTATCGATGCCGGTGCTACGATTTTTACAGCGGTGCAGTTTGATCCGTTTAAAATCCCTGTCTCTATTCGTGCTACGCAGCCGGATAAGGCAAAATACAGGTATATCTGGAAAGCTATCGCGGATGATTCGGTTTATGTATTATCGCACGAGCAAAATCTGGATATAAAAATGGAATTGCCACCGAAGCGTTATAACCTGCAGTTTACGGCAATTGATGAAGATAATGGTTTAGAACATAGTAAATTGTTTACGCTAGTGGTTACTGGTGTGTTTTCAGAGGGCTGGCTTGTTTCCCATAATATAGGGACGAACGGAAGGTTAACATTTGTACGGATGGATAATAAGATGTTTGAAAACCCAGCTGAGGAAGTTAATAATATGAAGTTTCCTGGTAAGGCAATGGCTGCTTTCTCTGCGGAAATTCCTAGTTATTCTGAGTATGCTTCCATACATTACTTTACAGAATCAGGTGTATATCGATTTGATCCAGTAGGTTTTCTTCTGACGGGCACTACCAATAATGTATTTACCAATCAAACGGTATTTAGCAATCCGGCTTACGGGGCTAATCTAACGCGTACAGACCAGTATTATGTAAACAATGGAGATGTACATGCGGGAATGGGGAGCTTTACACCGGATCAAATATCAATGCCTTTTTCTGAAGGTTTTGGCGGAGATTATTACCTTTTCCCAGTCGTTATAAATTCAGCCCAGCTCGGTACTTTCTTTTACGATAATAAGTACAAGCGTTTTTTAAATTTACCTTACTTAGATCGTCAATTAGTGCCAGCGGTAGGTTCGAGCAAAGACCTTTTTAATATGGCCGATGTTGGGAAGACGATGATAGCCGCGGATAAAGGAAGGGGGTCGTCCAGTACTGCTGTCTTCTATTTTATCATGGAGGACAATAGCGGGCGATACATTTACGGTTTAAATGCGGACAAACCAAGTTTGTTCCAGAAAATTGATCCGACGAAATGCCCAGAGATTAATCAAGCAACCGCCTTTGCTACTTCTGGTGTCTTGCAGCAAATGTATTATGCTGTGGATAATAAGATTTACCTGTATAATATAGTAGCTAATAGTGCGGAGCTCTTGTATAGCTTTCCTAATGCTACGAAAATCAGGGATATCAAAATGAAGAGAAGTACGAGCAAAACGTTAGCCGTTGCAACTTGGGCCAATTCGGCAGGTCAATTTCACACTTTTGATATTAATGATTTAGGAACTTTTGTCGGGAATAGCCCATCTAAGACTTTAAATGGTTTTGGTGAAATTGTACATATCAGTATTAAATAAAAATAGAAACCTTACTAATAAAATGAAAAAAATAATTTTAACCATCAGCCTCACAACGTTGTTGCTAACGGCTTTTGCGCAGACAGAGAAAACACAAAGTATACGCGAGCGATTAAAGGTATTAGTGGAAAATAAAGATGAAAAAGTGGTTGCTTCGTCGCTTAAGAAGCTAGAAAAAAGTAAGAATGAGAGCGATAGAATGTTGGCGTATTCCTATTATCGAAGCACGGGTAATGAGGAAAAAGAAAATGGGGTAAAAGAATCTACTATTAAAGATTTTCCAAAAGGGCAGCTCGCATACGATGCGCGGATTAAAGAGATAAGCCAGATAAAGAGTTTAGACGAAAAGGATGTCCTGTATAAAGCTTTGCTAATGGAGAATCCCGACGTTCAAGTGGGCTTTGAGATGCATATGATGGCTATGTCATATGCAGATCAGGGAAATGTAGAGAAAATGAAGGAGTATGTAACGCTTTATCGCAAATATGCGAGAGAGCGTGGCGGCAAAGAGATTGATGAGAAGAAAGCATTGGCCTCGATGGCCGTTAATCTTGTTCGCAAAAATCCTGCTGCCGCTATTCCTTTCTTAGCTGAAGGTTTAGAACTTCACCGTAAAGATCTCGCTGAACCTGAAGAAGGGGAGACGGAAGATATCCGAACACAACGTAGGGCACGCGCGGAGTCTAACTATTATGGGATGTTAACCACATATGCAGATGCCTTGATGGGAAGCGGGAAAGAAGCAGATGCGCTTCAATTGTTGGCGGCCGTACGACAAGAGGTTAAGGATAAGAGAGCATATCAATCGGTTCAGTTTAGCTATGTGAATGCGCTGCTAGCAAATAAGAAATACGCTGAAGCCTTGCCTTTCCTCGAAGAAGATTACAAGAGGCATAATATATTCGCGACAAATGAAGAGACGTTAAGAAAGGGGTACGTAGCAGCTATAGGCTCGTTGGAGGGTTTTGAGGCATATAAGGGTGGTCTTGATGATGCTAAGCGCGTGTTTGCTAAGGAAGTGTTGATGAAAAAAGTGGTAACAAAGGAAGCGCCTGATTTTGAGCTTAAAGATGTCGATGGGAATACGGTTCGCTTAGCTGATTTGAAAGGGAAGGTCGTTGTGCTTGATTTTTGGGCAACTTGGTGTGGACCTTGTAAGGCCTCATTTCCTGGTATGCAAAAGGCAGTGGACAAGTACAAAGACGATCCGAATGTACGCTTTTTGTTTATTCATACCTGGGAAAAAGGTAGCGGAGACCCGGCGGCAAATGCGAATAAGTATGTAAAGGACAATAATTATACCTTTGAAGTTCTGATGGATTTGCGAGATGCCGCAACAAAAGAGAGTGCCGTTGCTAAGGCTTATAAGGTGGACGGTATTCCTGCAAAATTTGTTATTGATCCTAAAGGTCGGATCCGTTTTGAAAATGGCGGTGCTTCCATGGATATAGAGAAAAGTGTAGAAGAGTTATCTGCAATGATTGAGTTTGCGAGAAAAGGATAAAACTGCATGGTGCGTTTAAGTTTTAGCCTCCAGGATGGTTTTCCATCTTGGAGGTTTTTTTATTTAATTTAGCTAATTTTTTGTCGAAAATGTAAATGTTTACCAACCAATTTGTAGCTTTTATTACAATTTGCATGTGCTTTCGTGGCAAAGAAGAACCTTTTGATGAGATTCCTGTAAAAAGAAGTACATTTAAACAATTAACAAAACCTTATAACTTAAATTTTAAGTAAATAAAATGGCAGGAAAGAATGTTTTATGGAGACAGCGTAGAGGAGGGAGCTTTGCTGTAATAGTGCTATGCCTTGTATTTATTCAATGTGCAGTGGGGCAAAATAAGGAATTCGTATTGCTCGAGCATCCTTCCGAACAGGATAGTTTTCAGCTTTATCATTATCGTATTAATACTTTGGATCTGTATAAGGTGGACTATAATGTGGAGCTATACAACGTTGTTTTTCCAAGAAATGAAAGGAGCTATGAGAGGATTATTTTGTTTTCTGCGCTTCCTGATTTCCATTCGAAGTCGCTATGGCGTGAAATCAAAGACACTTCGATTCTGGTAAATGTGAGAAAAGTAAAAGAGTTGGAGAATCTTTTTATGCCTTCGCTGGGGTACCATGACGGAATGGATTTGAAACGAAAATTTTTGCACGAATACATTTTGGTAAAGAAAAGCGGTGATACGTATTTCCAGGCTAAAGTGTGTTTAATGGAGATGTTTGAGGTAAAAAATATGACACCGATTATTCCTTCACCCTATGGTTTACTTAATTTACAGGAACAGCCCCTAAGTTTAGCGGCGTATCTGAAAAATTATACGGAGGATACTGTTCGTTCACAATCTTATCCAGTGCATATTTTTGGAAAGGAATATGGGGTAAACTATAAAGAAGGTTGGCGTATGTGGAAGGAATATTTATCGAGAGTCTTCGTCACCAATACAGGTCAATCTGCTTACCAGTTTTGGACATCGGCAGCGTCAAATATTGCTGATTTTCCAGATATTTCAAGGGGGATAGAAAGGTTTGTTTATGTGCCGGGGCGTGGAATAATTGGTGGATCGTATGATTTTCATTTCTTTAAGCATGATCTTAGGGTACTGGACCACAATCCTGACTTACTTCCGACGAATAGCTTAACCAAAGAAGGATGGAATGAAAATGTGTTAACAGAAAAGGTAATGATGGGGGACTTCATCCGCTAAAAGCTTGTGATAAAGTATTCAAAGGCCGTGCGTCTGTAGGCCCCACTAAAGCTCCCAAACGATTGGGAATACGTCCAATATAACCATTCACAGGCGCTTTAATCACAGCAAAACCTATGTTGACATCAGCTGAAGCCACTAAGGTTTGTTGCTGCTGTACTGAGGCTTTAGCATTTTGATAGGCTGTTTTAGCTTTTTGGTGTTGGAAATCCGCTACAACTTTTTTATTGCTTAACACTTTGTATTTATCCAATTCTAATTCAGCAGTTGCTAATTGTGATCTTGCCATTTCAAGTGAGGCTAAGGCGGTGTTTTTCTGTTCTCTATAGACAGTAGCATTAATACGAAATATAGGTTGACCACTTTGGACGTAGGCACCTTCATCTACATAAATTTTGTCGATGTAGCCACTAATTTGTGGGCGTAACTCTATATTTGTTTTACCTTGAAGATTTGTACGAAATGATTGATCAATCTGTGCATTGACAATTTGAAGGGGCAGGACTTCTGCTTCTATGGTTTGTGGACTATCTTGAGTATTCTGTTCGGTCTTATTACAACTGTGCAATGAAAGCATAGTCGTTAAGAACAAAACTAATACATTTTTTTTGCTTGTAAAACGCTTCATCGGTTATTATTTTTTATCATTATTCCTGACAGATGTACTAAAAAAGTGTTGATCGCGCAGCATATCATATTTTGTCCGATGGTCTGCCTAATCTATTATCTGAAATATCGAGTAGTTACGACTTCGAATTTGTAGATAAGATGAAATCACATGAATAACTTAACCTAAAAATGTTATTTATTAATTAGGCTGCTGATTTTTTAAAAGGTTGAATGTTTAATTTTGCTGGACATGGTATTCTAGTACGAGGAAATCTGTAACGGATTTCCTCGTACTAGAATATTAAAAGCCAGTGTTAATGACATTGTCTTTTTTTTGTAGTTTAGCTGTATAGACAAGAAGTTATTCGATATAACACCTAACCAAAATCATTCACAGATGAAAAGCATGTATTACATTTTATTTTTAGGAGTTTTATTCCTGACAAGTTGTTCGAACGCTTCAAAACAAAGTGAGCCAATTCCTGCGCATGAAACTTTTACCCTTAAATCGATACAAATTGGTGAGGATAGAGTTATCAATATCTGGATCCCAGACGATTATATAAAAAAAACAGACAGTTTGCCCGTGATGTATATGGCTGATGGTGGAATAAAGGAAGATTTCCCACACATTGCCAATACTTTGGCTAAGCTTATTAAAGAAGATAAAATCAAACCATTAATTCTTGTCGGTATTGAAAATACGCAAAGAAGAAGAGATTTGACAGGGGTTACCGAAGTGGAAAAAGATAAGGAAATTGCATCTGCTGTTGGGGGGGGTGAAAAATTCAGAGCATTTATAAACGAAGAGCTTTTTCCTGAAATCAATAGACGATATCGGACTACAGAGGAAAAGAGTATTATCGGCGAGTCTGCAGCTGGACTTTTTGTAATGGAAACCTTTTTCCTTCACCCGACGATGTTCGACAATTATATCGCTTTTGATCCATCTTTATGGTGGAACAATCATTATTTAGTAAGAACCGCAAAAGACCATTTATCGGAATTCTCAACCGATAAAAAGGTTTTGTGGTTTGCAGGTTCAGATGCAGCAGATATTTCTCCTTATACAAAGGAGTTGGCCAATATTTTGAAAACAGAAAGTCCCGTGTATTTGAAATGGGAATATTCAGACGAACCTAATGAGAAGCATACAACAATTTTTAAAGCAGCTAAAGAGAAAGCAATAATATGGACACTGAATAATGCTGAGTAAAAAAAGTTTGTTAATGCTGTAATTATCATTCTAGACCTCTATAGTATGATTAAAGTATATCCTTATGAGGGTGGTAAGAAAGTTTTATCTGAAGTGTTTGAGTGTTTTTATTATATTAGGATTGAAAAACCATTATTTCACTCACATGGATCCCGTAAGTATATTTTTTTTTTGCACTAGCTTCTATTATTGGTATAGAAAGTAATAGTATCGTTAGTCAAAAAGCAACTATCACAATAAATCCCACTGATCGAACTTTTGAAATTCATCAGGAAGACCTTTTTGCAATTATCATGACAGCAGAGGACAGTTTTTCCGTAGAAGATGAATTACGACAGATACTTGAATTTCATAAGAATATAGAGAGAAAAAATACGGATAGTTTGACTGTGGAAGAAATCGTATTCACTTTAAATGATGAGCAGTTAAATACCACTTTAAAAGGAAGGTATTTCGATTCGACTGTGCTTGAGGATGCTGGCATCTATCTTGACAAAATTACAAAGGACAGATTTTACTTGATGAATTTTCCGGACTGGAACATTAGGTCATCTGACGCTGTTTTGAAAGAAAACTATTGGAGCTGGCCGGTAGACAAGACCGTGACGATCATAATGGAGCCATTTAATGATATTCCGGATGAGTATAGGCAGCATCGACGAAGTATATTGACCTACTGGAAGCAACAGACGGGTCACCAATCGGAGTAAAGAAAAATACTTAGATGATAAAAATATTGAGGAGAAATAGAGGTACCTATTATCTCCCTGGTACAAAGAACGGGTCTAGTAAAATGTCCAATTACGATAACTTGCGATTTCCGGTTTCATAAATATCACCGTACTAGATGAAGATTTGTATGTGGTCGATGAACCGTTGCCGGCACATGGTTATGTATCTGTGTTTTTTATGGCTTTTTCATAGCCTAAAAAAATGGGTCTCGATTTTGCCCTTTTGCATATGAGAAATTGGAAATCTTAGGGAGGGGTTTAAAAGCAGAAAACCCCATAAATAGTGTTGTTTATAGGGTTCTGACATTATTTGCTGCCATTTGGCGGAGAGAGTGGGATTGGTTCAGCCCCTACATGCCCCAAGCACAACCCTGAACCTCCTGTGGATCGAACCCGTGGGGTCTCATCCCTAAATGCTATTGCATAAAAAAAATCCAATCTTTTGGATTGAACTTTTTTTAGTCTTAGCGGAGAGAGTGGGATTCGAACCCACGGTACCGTTTCCAGTACGACAGTTTAGCAAACTGTTCCTTTCGGCCACTCAGGCATCTCTCCGTGTTTTGACATTGCAAACATAAGGCAAATATTTCAATCTGCAAAGCGTAAAACGGCTTTTTTTAGTAAATTTCAATAACTTTCTGAAACTCAAAACTATTATTTACACCGGTCATTTTTTAGGCCTGCTTTTTACTTGCTTCGTAATCGATTCGTACGTGATAAATACTCTTCAACATCGACTTAAAGATATCAGATACCTCCGTTATATCCCGCATGGTGATGTTCGCATGAATAAATTGACGTTGCGTAATTTTGTAGTCAATAATTTTATCCACCAAGGTATTGATTGACTCCTCGGTTGGTTCCTTCATCGCTCTAGAAGCCGCTTCCACAGAATCTGCAATCATCAGGACAGCGGTCTCCTTGGAGATTGGGACAGGCCCCGGATAGCGAAAGATACTCTCGTCAACCAGTTTGTTCGGGTTGTTCTTAATAAACATATTGTAGAAGTAATCCACTCGGGTGGTACCATGGTGCGTACGAATGAAATCAATAACCACTTCTGGTAACTGATTCTTCTTAGCCATCTCAATACCTTTGTGAACGTGTGAAATGATAATCTGTGCAGACTGCTCCGGTGTGAGTTCACTGTGGGGATTGCTGTCAGCCTTCTGGTTCTCAATAAAGAAAAGCGGATTAAGCATTTTTCCAATATCATGATACAAGGCCCCTGCGCGAACCAAGAGTGGATTTCCTCCAATTTTGTATATGGCTGCCTCCGCGAGATTAGCCACCTGGAGGGAGTGTTGAAAAGTACCCGGCGCTTTGAGTGAGAGTTCCCGCAACAGCTTTGAATTACTGTTCGTCAGTTCCATCAACGTTAAATCCGAAACAATACCAAACAAACGCTCAAAAGCATAAATCAAAGGATAGGCGAGGAGGGTCAAACCCACACTCACAACAAAAGGTACAATATCAGACCAGTAAATACTGTGCAGTGATCCATTACGCGTGAGGAACAAGCCGATATAGCCGATGATATAAGTGCTTAAAATTATGATGGCTGATATTAAGAACTGCTCACGTTTTACGAGCGTTTTAATACTATAAATAGCAACCATACCGGTCGTAAACTGCAAGAACACAAATTCGTAGCTATTCGGTACAAAAAGTGCGGCAATCAAAACCATTAATAAATGGATATTAAGCGCTACCCGTGTATCAAATAATACACGTATAATGATCGGTACGGAACAATAAGGAATGTAATATAAACTTGGTATCTTAACCGTAATGGCCCATGAAAGGACAGCGAGCATGGATAAGATAACGATCATGATGATCGATATAAGCCTGTTGTTGTAAAATATAGACTCGCGAAAGAAAAACAGGAATACCATGAGCAATACCACGCATAGAGAGATCATGAGGAATTGACCTAAAGCAACATAGCTTTGGTTTCCACTAATCTTGGACTCATCCTCAAAAGCCCGTCGTAGCGACTCCAGTTTTTGGTAAATATCATTGTTTATGACTTTATCCTTTTCTACGATTAACTCTCCCTTTTGTACCATACCTCTTGTGCTGGAGATATTAGCCAACGCGGTTTGTTCAATTTTGTTCGTTAGGTTCTCGTCAAAAATAAAATTGATGGTAATATAGTTTTTAAGGATCTCCGTTAACCAGGCCTTACGGTCTATCTTGGTGTTTTTTGCAATAGCGTCCCGTACATATTCATTGGCCGCCTCAATAGTGAAGATATCAGCTGTATTTTTCTGCTGCGCGATGTTATCATGTACGAGGGTAAAATTATATTGTTTTTGTGCCTCATCGGTATTATCCCCATTTGCACCTTTGTTTTGATAGCGATTATTGAGAGATATTACTCCACGGTTATAGATATAGTTTAACAAACTATTTCCAACCGCTTGATAGGTCGTTAGTTCCTGCTTCGAAAGGGAATCCATATTACTTATCTGCCACTTTTCGATCACATCAATATTAAACTGGTCAATCTGCTCTTTGCTAATATTGCTATTGAGGTTATAGATTGGCTGCACAGTCTTTAGAATCTGCTCTTTATCGCGGTTGAGCTCCTCCGGAGTCTTTAGTATTGCAAAATTATAAGGCGAAATCAAATTATCATGATTCCATGCCTTTCCCTTTTGAAATTCGTATCGAAAGCGAGGTTGTTTCGGAAGAAAAATGCATATCAGGATAATGGTGGCCATTACCATGGCTACCTTAATGATAAATGAACTATTTTGTGTTTTGCCCCGAACGTAATTTATTTTGAGTTTCGCCACTGGATAAAGTGTTTTTAATCTTTCTACAACTGTATTATATAACAAACTTAGCTAAAAATGCGCATATCTATATTGAGCATTGTTTTAAAATCTTACATGCAATAAGCAAAATCTGCCTTTTGTCGAAATGTGGATCTTGTTACATAGGTGTCGTTTGAAGTAATTCACGTTGTTTTTTTCGGCTATTCGTTCAGACTTCGTTATCTTTGTCGTGTAAAACATAAAATAGCAACATGTCCACATCAAAACATTTAATAGCTCCTTCCGTTTTGGCAGCCGATTTTGCAAACCTTCAACGCGATATTGAAATGGTGAATGCGAGTAAAGCAGATTGGTTCCATATCGATATTATGGATGGCGTTTTTGTTCCTAATATTTCTTTTGGTTTCCCGGTGATGCAAGCCATTGCTAAGCATGCTAAAAAGCCATTAGACGTACATTTAATGATCGTTGATCCAGATCGTTATTTGCAAGTATGTAAAGATTCTGGAGCGGCCGTTATTACGGTACATTACGAAGCTTGTACACATTTACATAGAACATTGGCGGCAATCAAAGAGCTTGGATGTAAAGCAGGTGTGGCCTTAAACCCCCACACGCCAATAGGGTTATTAAAAGATATTATTCAGGATATTGATTTAGTTTGTCTAATGTCTGTGAACCCAGGTTTTGGTGGGCAGAAGTTTATTGAACAAACCTATAATAAAATCAAAGAACTACGCGCATTAGCTGCTGGGGTAAACGATGGTCTACTAATTGAGGTTGACGGTGGGGTAGGAGCAGCAAATGTAGATAAGCTTTTAGCCGCAGGTGCGGACGTTTTGGTTGCTGGAAACAGTGTTTTTGCAGCGGAGAACCCGACTAAAGCGGTTGAGGTATTGAAAAATGCAACAGGTTTAGTAAGTCAGGAAGCATAATTCCTTGTTTACTTTTCGTTATTTTGATTGTATAGGAGCCACAATATCTTGTGGCTCTTTTTATTTTGCAGGGTGTTCTTCTGCCCGCTTGCTCGTTCCTGCAGTTCATATGTTTTAAGTTTCTCAAACAGTTGTTTGGATTGATTCCAAATTATGGTTAGGTGGCAGAAAACTACCATAAACGTATTCTTTTTTGTATTTTTGTATCAATTGAAAATCAGGCAACCGATTGGATATTAGTTACACAGTACATCAAATAAATTATTAAATAGAATGGCTTTTGATATAGAAATGATCAAGAAGGTTTACAGCCAATACGATGAGCGCATTGCTGCTGCTCGTAAATTGGTGAATAAGCCTTTGACCCTATCTGAGAAAATTTTGTACGCTCACTTATGGGCCGGAAATGCCACAGAAGCTTACGAGCGTGGTACTTCTTATGTTGACTTTGCACCAGATCGCGTAGCGATGCAGGATGCAACAGCACAAATGGCGTTGTTACAGTTTATGCAAGCTGGTCGCCCGAAGGTAGCTGTACCTTCAACGGTACACTGTGATCACTTGATTCAAGCTAGAGATGGTGCGGAGCAAGATTTAACACGTGCTAAAAACGAAAGTTCGGAAGTGTTTAATTTCCTTTCTTCGGTATCTAATAAATATGGTATCGGTTTCTGGAAACCAGGAGCAGGTATTATTCACCAAGTCGTATTAGAAAACTACGCTTTCCCGGGTGGTTTGATGATCGGTACGGATTCACATACTGTAAATGCTGGTGGTCTAGGAATGATCGCTATTGGTGTGGGTGGTGCGGATGCATGTGATGTAATGGCAGGTCTTCCATGGGAGCTTAAATTCCCTAAACTTATTGGCGTTAAATTAACAGGTAAGCTATCAGGTTGGGCATCTCCTAAAGATGTGATCTTGAAAGTTGCTGGTATTTTAACTGTAAAAGGTGGTACAGGTGCTATCGTTGAGTATTTTGGCGAAGGTGCTGAATCCCTTTCTTGTACAGGTAAAGGTACAATCTGTAATATGGGTGCTGAGATTGGTGCAACAACATCTACTTTCGGATACGACGAATCTATGGAGCGTTACTTACGCGCTACAGATCGTAATGAAGTAGCTGATGCAGCAAATGCGATCAAAGGTCACTTAACTGCGGATGCTGAGGTTTATGCAAACCCAGAACAATATTTCGATCAATTAATTGAAATCAACTTGTCAGAATTAGAGCCTTCTTTGAATGGTCCTTTTACACCTGACTTGTATACACCTGTTTCTCGTATGCGCGAAGAGGCAGAGAAAAACGGATGGCCTTTAACTGTAGAATGGGGATTGATAGGTTCATGTACAAACTCTTCATACGAAGATTTGTCTCGTGCAGCTTCAATCGCTAAACAAGCAATTGATAAAGGTCTTGTAACCAAAGCTGAGTTTGGTATTAACCCAGGCTCGGAGCAAGTGCGTTACACAGCAGATCGCGATGGTTTATTAAAAACTTTCGAAGATCTTAATGCAACAATCTTTACTAATGCATGTGGTCCATGTATCGGTATGTGGGATCGTAAAGATGCGGATAAGCAAGAGAAGAACACGATTGTACACTCGTTCAACCGTAACTTTGCAAAACGTGCTGATGGTAACCCGAATACATATGCATTCGTAACTTCACCAGAGATGGTAGCTGCGATTGCTATTTCAGGTAACCTAGGATTTAATCCTGTTACGGATACCTTAACAAATAAAAATGGTGAACAAGTTAAACTTGATCCACCTGTAGGTGACGAATTGCCAACAAAAGGTTTTGCAGTAGAAGATGCAGGTTACCAAGCACCAGCAGCAGACGGATCGAATGTCGTTGTTGATGTAGCGCCGACATCAGATCGTTTACAATTGTTGGAGCCTTTCGCAGCATGGGAAGGTACAGACCTTAAAGGTTTGAAACTTTTGATCAAAGCAAAAGGTAAATGTACTACGGACCATATCTCAATGGCTGGTCCTTGGTTGAAATACCGTGGTCACTTGGATAACATCTCAAACAACATGTTGATTGGAGCGGTAAACTACTTCAACGATAATACGGATGATGTTAAAAACCAATTGACAGGTACATACGGTGCTGTTCCAGCAACACAACGTGCGTATAAAGCGGCGGGTATTGGTTCGATTGTGGTAGGTGATGAAAACTATGGTGAAGGTTCTTCACGTGAGCACGCAGCGATGGAGCCTCGTCACTTAGGTGTTCGTGCGGTATTGGTTAAATCATTTGCACGTATCCACGAGACAAACTTGAAAAAACAAGGTATGCTTGGTTTGACATTTGCAAACAAAGATGATTACAATAAAATTTTAGAAGACGATACAATTGATATCGTTGGCTTGACTTCTTTTGCTCCAGGAACACCATTAACATTGGTATTACACCATGCTGATGGTACAAAAGAAGAAATCTTAGCGAACCACACTTATAATAAACAACAAATTGAATGGTTTAAGGCCGGCGGTGCGTTGAATATTATTCGCAAGAATCAAGGATAGTTATTCCCAAAATTTATTTTGAGTGTTTAACCCGGTACTTTCGTACCGGGTTTTCCATTATACTTTATGAAAAACATAATTTTATCTGCCCTTTTAGGGGCATGTGCTGTTACTTCCGTTTTTGCGCAAGAAGAGCGTAAAAGCATATTTAATCCAAAAAACCATCGTATTGAAAGTAATAATGGTCGCTTTTTCGTTCACTGGGGCTACAACTTTTCAAGCTATGCCAAGTCTGATATTCATTTCAAAGGACCAGGTTATGCTTTTACCTTACACGACGTAAAAGCAGGCGATCGCCCATCTAAACTATCGCTAGATTATATTAACCCCGCAAGGATAACGATTCCACAGTTTAATTTCCATTTTGGTTATTTTATCAACGATAATTATTCTATATCCTTAGGTTGGGACCATATGAAATATGTGGTCAATACACCACAGTCTGTTAAATTTACGGGGTACGCTGATGCACAAGTTTCGGATCCAGCGATACCGAGCGGCATTTTTGGAAATACACAAAGTGGCGATCAGGTTCTATTGAATCCTGATGAATTTAAATACGAACATACAGACGGTTATAATTTTGCTACAGTTGGTCTGGAGCGCTATGACGATATCTGGGTAGCACCTTCAGGAAAGATGTATTTAACGATGGAAACAGGGGTAGAAGCAGGGCTTATTATTCCACGATCAGACGTGCGTATCTTTGGTGAGGGAAAAAATCACTACTGGAATATTTCTGGGTATGGTGGCGCAGCCAAAGCCGGAGCCCAGTTTCATTTTAACAAGAGATTGTATTTGCAAGGTAGTTTTAAGACTGGGTGGACGGATATGCGGACCATTCCGACCACAGGGCGAAAAGGGATTGATAATGCAAAACAGAAGATTTGGTTCTTTGAGAACTACTGGGTTCTAGGTGTTAAGATCTAGAAAAAAAATGCAACTCTTTCATTATCTAGCTGTTCGAAAATAAGAATTTATATTTCATTTTTCCTTGCGTAAAGTGATCTAAAAACACTATTTTTGCCAGCGAAGCTTGCGTAGTTCAATGGATAGAATATCAGATTCCGGTTCTGACGATGTGGGTTCGACTCCCGCCGCGAGCACAAAAATAAAGATGGCAGTAAACTGTTTTAGTGCTGTCGAGACATCAGATTTGGTTGCGCTGAGCTCTTCTAGATTTGCGTCTGTCTAAAACAAAAAAGGTTGTACATATTGTACAACCTTTTTTGTTTTCATGCGTAGGGGCGAACTACTCCACCACAACGCCCATATTGCTAAATTTATCAATACGTTCTGTTACGAGTGTATCACTATCTTTAGCACCCAACACTTTTAAATCAGCTAATATTTTTGCTTTTACATTTTCTGCAGTTGCAGCAGGGTCTTGATGCGCACCACCAATTGGCTCTTCAATGATACCATCGATAAGGCCATTTTGCAACATATCTTCCGCAGTCAATTTTAAGGATTCTGCTGCTTTTTCTTTTTGATCCCAGCTACGGTATAAAATCGATGAACAGGACTCCGGAGAGATAACCGAATACCATGTGTTTTGTAACATGTAAACGCGGTCTCCAACACCAATACCCAATGCTCCACCAGAAGCACCTTCACCAATGACAATACAAATGACAGGAACCTTCAGAACGGACATTTCCAGCAGGTTTCTAGCAATTGCTTCACCTTGACCACGCTCTTCAGCTTCAAGACCAGGGTATGCGCCCATTGTATCGATTAACGTGACAATCGGTTTGTTGAATTTCTCTGCCATCTTCATCAAGCGAAGAGCCTTGCGGTATCCTTCTGGGTTAGCCATACCAAAATTCCGATATTGACGTTCTTTAGTGTTCTTACCCTTCTGGTGACCAATAACCATAACGGATTCGCCACCAATGGACGCAATACCACCCACGATAGCTTTGTCATCACGCACCGTACGATCGCCATGAAGCTCAATAAACTCATCACAGATCATTTCGATATAGTCGAATGTTTGTGGGCGCTCAGGATGGCGAGACATCTGAACCTTTTGCCAACCGGTCATGTTGGTATATATATCTGTTTTCGTTTGTTCTAGCTTAGCTTTCAGCTCATTGATCGTAGCGCTCATGTCTACTTTTGTCTTTTCTTGAACCTGTAACACCTTTTCCATCTGTGTCTGCAAATCTGCAATCGGTTTTTCGAAATCAAATGTTGTTTCCATAATTGTATGTATCTAGCGCATTTCAGCCCGCTAAGTTAATTTATTTTTTAGCGATATGGAAATTACAGAGCGATAAACCGCCATTAGGTACTGTTTTTTTTACGCTACAGCATATTTTTTGAGCCTACTAAAATGAAAGGAGCTGTTGTAAGTAAGGGAGAGAAGATTTGTGTGTATCGTTTTAATTTCTATATTAAGTGTTGCAGAACAAACATAAAAGTAATAATTTAGATTATACATAAACATGATGAACGACGAAAATAATAAGTTTCAGATATCGCTTCAATTTATTCTTAAAGTTGTATTGCTACTTCTATTATATGCCAGTTTTTGGTACGCTCCTGATTTTTATAAGGATAAACCGGGACTCGATAAAGTAACCGATGCGATCGCACTCTTTTTAGCATCTAGTATTATTTTCTCGATTGGCCGATATACGCTTATTGCATTGTATCGTCGCCAGCATGGAGATCGTAACGTTCGTGGAAATTTTGTGCTTGGAATTGGTCGTCTCACTGCTGTACTAAACACCGTCATGTTTTTCATTGCCTTGATGCTCTCTTTTGGTATCGATCCAAGAAACTTTCTTACGAGCCTTACGTTTGTAGCGATGGCTATTGCTGTTACTTTTAGAGAGTATATTACGAACATGATCTCGGGCTTATTTATTATGTTTTCGGACAGCCTATCCGTTGGGGATCGTGTAAAAATTGGAGAGTATAAAGGGCGTATAATGGATATTACCTTTTCTAGCTTAATTATTCAGGATGAAGATGAGGATCTAATTACCGTGCCGAATAACCTTGTATTTACGATGCCTGTGGTAAACTTATCCGCACATCCATCAAGTTTTTTTACTGTTCGTTTTGAACTTCCTTTACAAGGTGGAATGGATGTGGATTTATTGGAGGATCGCATAAAAACAATGCTGCGCAATCACCCTAATCTGACTGGGGAGGATACACTCGATTTAAAGATCATGGATATTGGTAAAGATTTCGTGAAGTATAAAGTCGATATGCATGCTACGAGTAATAGCAGTAAACTTCACCGTAAGCTCATGAATGAAATCTTACATGAAGTCCTACGATTTAAAAAAGAATACGAATATAAAGGACAGGATTAAACTTTTCTAACCCTTACATTTTTAACAAAATGATGCGATCCTTTTTCAAGGATAAGATCAGCACGGTATCGTGTAGGTAGTATATTTTCTCTAAGATTTGGCTTATTGATTTCGTTCCAAATATTTGTGGCCATTGCTAAGCTTTCTTCAGCATTCATATTGGCAAAACGATGAAAGTAGGAGTCTGGATTCTGGAAAGAAGTAGCACGTAACGATTCAAACCTGTTGATATACCAATCCATAATGTCGGCCTCATCGGCATCGACATATATAGCGTAGTCAAAATAGTCCGAAACGAAGATATTATTACCCGTAGTCGAGTTCACTTGTAAAACGTTAATACCTTCGACGATCAAAATCTCGGGCTGATGCACGAGTTGTTTCCTATCCTTTAGGATGTCGTATTCAACATGGGAATACATCGGAACTTC
The DNA here is from genome assembly GCF_900177625.1 of Sphingobacterium psychroaquaticum. Classification (GTDB taxonomy): domain Bacteria; phylum Bacteroidota; class Bacteroidia; order Sphingobacteriales; family Sphingobacteriaceae; genus Sphingobacterium; species Sphingobacterium psychroaquaticum. The sequence goes on along the minus strand of NZ_FXAU01000001.1, from coordinate 1,176,423 downwards.
AAAGCACTCTTCACCAGATTTCATGGCAGCAAGGAAATTCAAAAGCAATTTAGTATCATAGCTTTCTGGAAAACCTTTGCGGTTTAAAATCCCTCTTTCAATGAGTGTAGCATTGGGGTAGAGAAAACCATCGGTTGTCACCAGGTCTACTTTTGGTTTACCCGGCAGCATCGAGAGCACCTTTTGCAATACACGTGCTGTCGTACTCTTGCCCACGGCAACGGAGCCTGCAATACCAATAATAAAGGGAAGCTTTTGGGTATGTTTTTGCAAGAATCCATTGACATTTACATGCACCTGTTTTGTCTCTTGGAGCATTATATTCAAGAGATGAGCTAAAGGAAAATAGATATCTTCAATCTCTTCGATAGTTAAAGGTTCATTGAGTGCATGCAGGTTTGCAATATCACTTTGCATCAAATCGTATGAAAACTGACCATTTAGATTCCGCCATTCATTTCTGTCAAACAGTTGGAACGGACCTCCACTAACTCCCTCTTTTCTATTTAGAGACATACCGCGCTATTTAATTGTGGGCAAACTTAGATAAATTTACTTTTTTTTTCAAAACTAAATTTTATTCTAACGTGCATTTTGCCCCAATGGATGCTATACATACGGATTCCGTTATGTAACAATTACAGGAGACTGCTTTCAATGATTACGGGGTTATTGAGAATCTTATGAATCGGACATTTATCCGCAATGGCCAGTAAGCGTTGGCGTTGCATGTCATCGAGATCGCCCAAAAGATTGATGCGACAGTGTACAAAGGTTGTGTTTTGTAGTTCTGCTTTCTGCGTACTCAGCGATAGCTCTATCTCTACGCCATCCAAGGGCCATCCTTTACGATCTGCATACATTCGTACGGTCATAACCTTGCAAGTGCCAAGAGAAGACAGAAACAGTTCCTTCGGAGAGGGACCGAAGTCGGTACCTCCAACCTCCTTAGGTTCGTCCGCAATAATGTGATGTTGCGCTATCTGAACCTCTGTTTTATATCGATCTTTTCCTATTTTGACACTTACATTTCTTTCCATAACAATTTTATTTATCTTATAATAAACCCTTTATAATTAAACTGCCCGTAGCCGGATTTGTAGCCAAGGGTACATTATATAAATCGGATATACGCATAAGCATTTGTATATCTGGCTCATGAACATGTTTGCCTAAAGGATCTCTGAAGAAAATAATTCCATCGACTTTTCCCTCGGCTGTTAAGGCTGCAATCTGCGCATCTCCACCTTTCGGACCACTTAGTTTGAGCTCAACGGGGAGCCCTGTCTTTAAAACATATGAACCTGTTGTTCCCGTGGCAATAATATTGGCCTGTCTTAGGTCTTCTAAATGATCCTTAACAAAGGCAACCATATCAGCCTTTTTACCATCGTGCGCAATCAGCGCAATCGTCTTCTTCATACAAATACTATTAACCAAAGAATATATAAGAAACAATAATCGCTGCAATCACACCGACTAACTCAGCTAACAAAGCGCAAGGCAAAGCATGTCTGGTTTTCTTGATGGCTACAGAGCCAAAGTATACCGCTAAAACATAGAACGTTGTTTCCGTAGACCCTTGGATCACACAGGCTACACGCGAAGCAAAGTCATCAGCTCCTTTTGTTGCCATCAGCTCAACCATCAGGCCGCGTGCACCAGAACCACTCAACGGTTTCATAAAAGCGACTGGTAGTGCCTCTACGAACGATGTGTCGATACCAACTTGTGCAATGAGGTAAGAAATACCACTAACAAGGTAGTCCATCGTTCCGGAAGCGCGAAAAACCGCTATACCAACCAATATAGCAACTAGATATGGTATAATCTTCACCGCAACGTCAAAACCTTCTTTTGCTCCCTCAATAAAAGCATCGTACACATTTATACGCTTTATAAAAGCGAGTCCTATAAAGGAAACAAACAAACCAAAGAGAACAAAGTTTCCAAATACACGAGAAATAACACCTATTTCTTCTTGTCCCAAGGTACTGAAGTAGTATAACGTGCTTCCTACCAATATGACTAAGCCGCCTAAGTACGCTAGGATAGTTTTATTGAAAAGATTGATTTTTTGATAGATTGAAACTAAGATTAGTGCCGCTAGGGTAGAGAAGAATGTTGCAATCAGGATCGGTAAAAATATATCTGATGGTTGCGCGGCTCCTGCTTCTTGCCGATAGGCCATAATAGAAATAGGCAATAACGTTAAACTCGAAGCGTTGAGGACGATAAACATGATTTGCGCATTCGAAGCGGTGTCCTTCTGTGGGTTAAGCTCCTGAAGTTCTTTCATTGCTTTAAGTCCTAGTGGTGTCGCGGCATTGTCTAACCCAAGCGCATTTGCAGAGAAATTCATCAAAATAGAGCCCAGTGCGGGGTGGTTTTTTGGAATTTCAGGGAAGAGCTTATTAAAGAAAGGACCAACAATCTTAGCAAAGATATTGATCATACCGCCTTTTTCTCCGATTTTCATAATACCAAGAGCAAAAGTCATCATTCCGATTAATCCCAGTGAGATTGTTGCACCATTGGCTGCACCCTCGAAAAGTGAGTTGACGATATTCTGAAAAACTTCAGTATCACCTCCGATAAGTTTAATCAATGCAACGAAAAAGGTGATTAGGAAAAAGGAAACCCAAACGTAATTTAGTGCCATATAATTTTTTTTACGGTGGTAAATGTAAGATTAAAGATTAATTCTTCAAAAAGTTCCATACAGAGCGTTCCCGACTATTTTTCTTGTCTTGAAGAAGGTCTGTTACAATATCGTTTATTAGGTTTTCGTTTTCGCTAATCATGCGATCGGCTATTGCTATGATTTTCTGTATATTACGAGGCGTAGCAGCGTCCATAGCTGGGTTTGCAGAGGATAGGTTCTCTGGTTCTACGCGAATGTAATTATTTGATTTATTTACAGACCGAAATAATTGCTTGAGGTAATAATCGGTACTCTCAGCGGAACTACTTCCCATAATATCGACTAAAGCAGGGCCAATAGAGATGGCCCATTTTTTCTTGAAATCTTCATAGTTATAAGAAACTTTTGATATTCCCGTACCTAGAGATAAGATAGATATATCGCTAATACGGTAGCTGTTGAAGCTTTTTATTACCTCCAGGAGGGCTGATAATGAGGGGTTATGCGCGAACACACCACCATCGACCAAAGGATACCGTGTACCCGCAACAGAGAAGATTTCGGCCACAGCAAAATATGTTGGGGCAGCTGATGTTGCACGACACACGTCTCGTAACAAGAAATCACGCTGTGCACCGTGGGATATTGCTTTCTGCTGCCGAAACAGGTGGTTTTTACGAAGTTCGATGTTATACGCTGTGATGATACAAGGTTTTAAAAGTTCACATAATTTGTGATCCCCAAAGTAGGAGAGCAGCACTTTGTTTAAGTTTTGCTCATGGTAAAGCTCGCTAACGAGACCGAAACGACTTAGAAATCGTCGGAATGGTGTCGTGGAAAATATTTCAGTTCCATGTTCAAGATAAACATTCAAGGCATCTCGTGTGGTATATTTGTGTTTGGTTGAGGTCTCGGGGTCTGGGCAAAGAAGGAGTGAAGCTAGGATTCCGCCGGTACTGGTGCCGGCAAAGAAATCAAAGTAATCCGCAAGGCATGCATTGGAATCGTTCGTTGCCTCTTGGAGCTTCTCCTCGAGAGCTACTAAGAACATCGCAGGTATGATTCCTCGGATGCCACCACCATCTATAGACAGGATTCTTTTCATTGGCTGAATTAATTGTATTCCATTAAATGTAGCTAAAAAGCATTGGATATTCAATCTTTATTGCAGCAAATGAAGGAGTTACTTACGGATGTAGATTTTAGCCTCAAAAAAAAGTAAAAATAGTCGCTAAATTGGGGTGATTCTGCTATCTTTGCGAACCAATCAAGGAGAGGTGTCAGAGTGGTCGAATGAGCAGACCTGGAAAGTCTGTATACGGGATGACTGTATCGTGGGTTCGAATCCCACCCTCTCCGCAACATGGGATTTGGGTATTATTCCCGATGGGTTGTTCTACTTCGAGCAACCCTTTTTTGTTGATTGTCTGATAGTTGTGATGGAACACAGGATTAAGCGAGGGTGTTCTAAACATACCATCGGCAAACGTGAGACCCTGTTTGAACACCCTGTTTAAAATAGCGTGCTGTTGGTTGATAGAAGCACGGTTGAATAATTCGGGTATGTCCATCAGTTTAGGGATTAACTTGATTTGCTCCTGTGCCTTTGTTTTGATGTCAACCGAGAGGTCTGAAACTTCCGATTTCAGCCGAGCAATCTCAATCGAAAATTTCTTGTAACCCTTTTTATAGGTGTCTCCGTTTATAATATCGTTCAACACTTTATCTTCAAGTCCATCGAGTTTCTTTTGTGCTATTATCAATTGTTCCTTTTTGATTTCAAACTCCTTTGCACGGACTTTTACGGCTTTTTTCAATTCGTCTTTGATATAGCCGATTAACTCCGTCACTTGCTCTTTGGTAAAGCTAAGGTGTTGGAGCAATTCCTCGTACCTTTTGTGCAGAACTGTACCCGAGATATTGACAGAGCTATGTTTTACACAACGGTAATACAGATAGTATTTTTTCTTTCCTTTACTATATCCTGCGGTCATGTGACCACCACAACAATTGCTCCTTAATACTCCCCTCAAAGGAAAATCATCCTTTATATGCGGTTTTTCTACACGCTTATCGTCCAACATTTCCTGCGCCCGCCAATATTGTTCCTCGCTAACAATCGCCTCGTGTATGCCCTTTACAATCCGTAACGGCTCTTTTTCATTTGCCGTTACCCTTACCAACCCTGCATAAAGACAATTCCTTAAAACCCTTGTTATCGCATCGTTTCCATTGAGAGGGAAACCCATTTCCTTGACGGACTTGTGTATGATATAGGCAGGCACTCCCGAAAGGTAATCCCTAAATATTTTCTTGACAACGTATGCCTCTGTCTCATTGACAACAAGCAATCCCCTTTTCGTGCCAGCTTCTTTGGCATTGATATAGCCATAAGGTGCAAGGTTGACATAACGCCCCGATTCCTGCGCCTGCCGAATGCCCATCTTTGCCCTGCGACGAATGGTAAATAGTTCTTGGTTGGCAATTAGGTATTTGAACGCCCTCAACATGAACACGCTCGGGTCAGAGGTATCAATATCGAGAGATTCATTTGTGGCAACGACCTTTAGGCCGTGTTTCTTTTCCAATTGCTCTATCTTCATCAACGCTTCGGGCAGGTTACGGCTAAATCTGTCGTGGTCAAGGACAATAAGATATTTAATCCTACCCCTTTGTTGTTTAATGAACGTTTCTAACGCTTGATAATCTGGACGGTCAAAAGTATAGCTACTTTCCCCGTCATCAACGTAGACCGCTCCAAGCTCTACCTCATTATGTTCACAATATTGACGTATGGCTTTTTCCTGATATTCGAGTGAGTAATGGGATTGGTCTTTAGTGCTTTTTCTGATGTATCCTATCGCTTCCATGTACTGTCTCCTTAATGATTATTTCAACAATGATTTCAGCTATAAATTTAAGGAAATTATCTTGATTTTCAGCACTTTGTGTTAGGTTTTTTTGCTCATTATCAGAAGTGTTTTCGACCGTTTTTCCTTTTCTGTTTGTTCGCTTCATCCTGCAATAATGAAGCATAAAAAAGTCATTGATTGACAAGTTGTCAATGCGTACCTACATTTATATTAAACCGACCTAACAAGTCAAAATGCTTTTTCCAAAATCACAAAAATCCTTTAACTTAGGAACAAGTGTTGAACATCAAAACCATCAAATATGTACTCAAAGGGCTATCTATCAAATTTAGTTTTCGGTTCAAATGATTATGTAAAAGTACAGGAAGAATTAGTTCATAAAATTGTAAATCATAAAGAAGTGTCCTTAGCCGAGGAGTTCTTTGCATGTGACAATTTAAGAGTAAGTTTTGATAGCAATGGAAACCCTTATCCAATAATGGATGTTGATGGGTGTGCTAACAGCAACTTTGTCTATATTTATCTAACACATTATAAAGACATCAATTGTTATAATAAAGTAGCTCGGCTTGGTGTGCCTGTTTCTATTGAAGAATGTACAGCGAATAGATTATTCCTACAAAACGAAAGTACTTCATGGTTAAACAGTATAGAATCGGAAAGCCATGATAGAACTATCATTTATCTAAGACAAGAAGTAAAACATCAAATTAAGAATATTAAAAAATACTGTGCAACTGCTCAGCTTGGATATTTTTACAAAGAGTATCTCATAAAGAATACAATATTGCACAGTAAATTCATTTATTTGAGAGTAAAGGAGTTCTTTCAAGAACTTGGTAGTGACTCTATTGTCTTTGAGCTTTTCGGTCATACAATCCTAATTGATAGCTATTTCTATATTCATATATTATTCCGACATTACGCCGCTTCTATTAAGGAACATCAACAAGAAAAGTCTTATCATATCGAAAACTTTGATTATAGTTGCATGCCGATAATTATGAAAAATATAATTTTAATATATGGAGCATACGCCTCTCCGCAAGATTTCAACAAAAGGGAGATAGCATTTACTCTAAATAAAACATTGTATTCACTATGGTTTAAGGCAAGTAGCATTCAGGTTAATGGTGTTGATACACCATGCTTAAGGTTACAGACCTTTTATCCGGTGGACTCCATTAAAGAGAAAACCAGATTAGCAAATTATGCTGATGTTCATGCAGACGACGGCATTACATTTCTTATAGAACAATAAAACCATTTGATGAAGCTATATATTTTAGGCAATGGATTTGACCTTCACCATAAACTAAAAACACGTTATGCAGACTTTCATGAGTTTCTTCACGTACACAATCAAGATATAGAATTTGATTTAGAGAGATACTTCAATTTTCAGGTTGATAGTAATTACTTATGGAAATGCTTCGAGGATGACCTTGCGCATTACAATTATCAAGAATTTTTCGAAACCTATAATAATATTGATATTATGAGCGAATCTTTTAAACCGAGTGAATGCTACGGTTTGGAAGATGAAATAAGTGAAAGAACAGAAAGCTTTGTAGACCAAATTCGATCTAATTTTACAGATTGGCTTTTATCGATTGAATATCCCAAACCCGAAGACTTACCGCGTAGCATATTATTAAATTTAGATAAACGGGCATTATTTATGAATTTTAATTACACCGATACCCTTTCCGAGCTATATGGCGTATCTCGTGATAGGATATTTTACATTCATAATAATGCAAATGAACAATATGGAGACTTAATATTTGGTCATGGGCAAGAAGAAGAGGATGATCCAGAAGAACCTGAACTGGACGAAAATGGTGATAGTAATAGAACAATGTTTACCGATTCTCAACGTGCATCCAGAACTCCTTTTAATTTGTTAAAAAAAGATACAGAATCAATTATTAACGACAATACCCAATTTTTTTCAAGTTTAGATCAAGTAAGCGAAGTTATAGTATTAGGACATTCGTACGGCGAAGTAGATTTGCCTTATTTCAAAGAGGTTAAAAACAATATAAAAAATCTCAAGTGGAAAATGGCATACTATTCACAAGACGACTTTGTTAGTTGTCAAACTGCAATAAAAATTTGTGGAATTTCAAAAGATCAAATAGAAATGATTAAAATTACAGACTTAATAAATCAATAAACTGTAGCTTTCTTGGAAACGTTTGCTTAGCACAATATACATTAAGATTGGGATAGCATTTTTTATTATGCTATCCTAATCTTGTTCAAAATTTCAATCTGCTTAAATTTCTCCTTTAAACCGATGTTATCGGTAGTCTCCAACTTAAATCGTGTAGAGGAATCTGTTAGTCCAGTTGTGGTTCTATTCCTGACAATAGAATAAAAATAGTTGACCAGTTCCTCATTTTCCATCCCCTCTATTTCGGGGAATAGCTTACGCAATTCTGGCGAAAGATTTCGAAGTTCTTCGCCGATAGAATGTAAATTCACCATACTTATATTTATTTGATGATGCAAAACTATGTAATTTATAGACGCAGTTTTTGAAGTAGGCCGTTGGATGTATAAATTTCTTTTTAAGAATCTTTAGCCACTACCTATCCAGTTGTCAAAAGCCCAGACAACTTCCTTTCAACTTTGATCAAAATTCAATACCATGAAAAGGAATATAATGCCACTAAAAAAAATTCGACAGAAGAACGAAATTAAAGACAATCAAAGATCCCACGGGAGTATACGAAAACGAATTCGGCAGCGTGTCAAAAAAGCCATCACGGAATGGGAAGATATGGACGAGAGTTTACAACGGTTTCTAAAGTAGCCACTATCAACTAAAATCATTGTTCACTAAAGTTTAGGCAAAGAGTTAAGCACCTTTTTGTAAGGAGCTTTTGACCCACTCGTGTGGGTAGCAAAGATGTATTTTCGCATGCGGTTCCCGCCTGCGAAAAACACTTTGCCCGCCTTGAGGCGGGAGACTTTGCTCGAAACTCGCAAAGTCCTGAACGTCCTGAAAAGCCATCTTATGCCAAGAAAAAAAGCAACGGAAAGGGATGCTGTTTTAACGCACAACATCGTGATACGTGTCACAGAGGAAACGTTTAAAAAACTCGAAAAAATCAAAAAGGAAAGCGACTGCAAATCCATAGCACAGGTTGTCCGGAATATCCTTGCGGACAGGCATATCAAATACATCGTCAAGGATATGTCCATGAACGGCACAATGGAGGAACTCGCCATGATACGAAAGGAAATCAAGGCAATCGGCATCAACATCAACCAACAGACCCACCGTTTCCACATAAGCCAAAGCGACGCCGAACGCTCTTTCCACTTTCGAAAGACTGCGGAGATATACCGTTCCATCGACCCCAAAATCGACGACCTGTTACAAATCGTCTCAAAACTCGCTGAAAAATGGTTGCAAGGATAAAGATTGGAAAGAGCATTAGGGGCATACTCCACTACAACGAGCAGAAAGTATCGGAGGGAGACGCACGGATTATCATGGCGAGCGGGTTTGCTATCGAATTGGACAGCCTCGATTTTAACGGCAAATTGCGGAGGTTTCAGCATCTTACCGAACTTCGCCCGAGCGTGGCGACCAATGCACTCCATATATCGCTGAATTTCGATGTAAGCGAAAAATTGGAGGACGAGAAAATGCAACGCATCGCCAACCGGTACATGGAGTTGCTCGGTTTTGGGAATCAACCTTTTTTGGTCTATAGGCACGAGGATGTTTCACACCAACACATACACATTGCCACAGTCAGCATCCAAGCCGACGGCACACCTATCAATCTGCACAACATCGGCAGGAAACGTTCGGAAGAAGCCCGCCAGACCGTCGAAAAGGAATTTCGCTTGTTTATAGCCAAGAGCAAGAAAAAGAAAACACACCCCCCGATAAAAGCCATTGATGTCGAAAAGGTCAACTACGGAAAGACCCCGACAAAACGTGCAATCAGCAATGTGGTAAGTAGCGTATTGGAAGACTATCGGTTTACTTCGCTCCCCGAATATAATGCCGTTCTAAGGCAGTTTAACGTGGTGGCAGACCGAGGTGCGGAAGACAGCGAAATGTACCGTAAAAATGGCTTGATATACTCCCTGTTGGACGAGAACGGCAACAAGGTAGGCGTACCTCTCAAAGCAAGCTCTTTTTACCACAAGCCCACATTGGCAAACATCGAGAAGAAGTACGAACGGAACAAGGACAAAAGGGAGCAATTCAAAAAGGACATCAAGAACAGGTTGGATGATATTCTACTACGGTACGAGACCGTCACAAAGGACACGCTAAAACAGGAACTCGCCAAAAGCGGGATATTCCTTTTGTTCAGGGAAAACCAACAAGGTATTATCTATGGAGCAACCTACGTGGACAATGTAAACCATGCCGTATTCAACGGTAGTGCATTGGGCAAGAATTATAGTGCTTCGGCTATCAGCAAAAGACTTAGTAATTCGGACGTTCCCAAAAACCATTTCATCACGCCGTCTTTTACATCGCCTTACGATGGGTTATCCCTTGATAACGGTTCGGCAGATCCCGCACCAAGTTTGGGTTATGTGCAAGATATGCTTGATACCAAAGATTACACGCCCTCACAGACCTTACGGAGAAGAAAGAAAAAGAACCAAAATAGGCTTTAAAAAGCCCACATTTCAAAATTTAACAAGCTATGAACACAGGAGAAGATATACAAGGTTTACGCAAAATAGCGGATTTTACACGGTTATTGAGCATTGCCATACTTGCCATACATTTTTACATTGCCTGTTACCTTGCGTTTCAATCGTGGGGATGGACAGCCACCATTACCGACCGTATTGTCGAGAATATTTCCAAGACAGGGCTTTTCAGCAGTTACCTCAAACCCAAGATTGGCACATTGATTTTATTGGCGGTCTTCCTGTTGAGCATCAAGGGCAAAAAGGACGAGAAAATCAAAAAGAGCCACATAGCCATCTACATACTTAGCGGTCTCTTCCTCTATTTCGCCAGTACGTTTTTGCTCCATGTCGATATGACCATAGAGACCCAAACCATCCTTTATATCGGGATTACGAGCATAGGTTATCTCCTTATGCTCATTGGCGGTACGTGGCTGTCACGGCTTCTAAAGAACTTGATGAACGGTGGAATTTTCAACGATGACAACGAAACATTCCCACAGGAAGAAAGGTTGCTTGACAACGAGTATTCTATTAATCTCCCTGCGAAGTACAGGCTAAAAAAAGAAGTCCGTGATTCGTGGATTAATTTTATCAACCCACTGAAAGGGCTGTTAGTGGTCGGAAAGCCAGGAACAGGTAAGAGCGCATTTATTTTCCGCCATCTGATTGACCAGCACATCAAGAAAGGTTTTACCGTATTCCTGTACGATCTGAAATTCGATGACCTTTCCAAGATAGCCTACAATAAGCTGTTGCAGTACCGCCATCAGCTTAAAAACCCGCCCAAATTCTACGTCATCAACTTTGACGATTTAAGCAGGACACACCGTTGCAATCCCTTAGACCCAAATACGATGGATGACATTACGGATGCAACCGAATCGAGCCGTACCATTCTGTTAGGACTTAACAAACAGTGGTTAAAGAAACAGGGCGATTTTTTCGTGGAATCGCCAATTAACTTCCTTACAGCCCTCATTTGGTATCTACGGAAATATCAAGACGGCAAGTATTGCACCTTGCCCCATGTTATTGAGCTTATGCAGGTAGACTACAATATGCTGTTTCCTATCCTCGATATGGAAGAAGAAATCAAGGTGCTTGTCAATCCGTTTATTTCGGCATTTCGCAACAAGGCGATGGAGCAGTTGGAGGGGCAGATTGCAAGTGCCAAGATTGGTCTTGCCCGCCTTTCATCCCCACAGCTTTATTGGGTGTTGAGTGGCAACGATTTTACCCTCGACATCAACAACCCCGAAGACCCCAAAATCGTATGTATGGGAAACAATCCACAGAAGTTGCAGACCTATGGAGCTGTACTCTCCTTATATGTCAATAGATTGCTGAAAATTATCAACCAAAAGAACAGGTTGAAATCAAGTCTAATCTTCGATGAATTTTCATCCATCCTAATTAACAACATTTCCAACCACCTCGCCATTGCCCGAGGGTATAAGGTTTCGACCGTCTTGGGGTTGCAGGATTTAAGTCAGAATGTCAAGGACTACTCCAAAGAAGAAGCCGATGCAATCTTTGGCGTTGTCGGTAATATCATCAGTGGTCAAGTCACAGGAGACACGGCAAAGCATCTCAGCGAACAGTTTGGAAAGATATTACAGGAAAAGGTAAGCCAAAATATCAACAGTAGTGAGACATCGTTTACCAAGTCCACACAGTTGGAATACGCCATACCTGCATCCAAAATATCACGTCTTTCATCGGGGGAGTTTGTCGGTGTAGTTGCCGACAATCCCGATTGCAGGATTGACCTCAAAATGTTCCATGCCGAGATACAGAACGATTTTAAAGCCATAACAGAAGAAGAATCCAAGTTCAGGGAAATACCGATCATCAGTGCGGTAACTCCCGAGGATGTAAGGTACAATTACGAACGGATAAAAGAAGAAGTTCAGGAAATCGTGAGGACAGAATTGAAGAGATTGGAAAGGACTGTACCCGACACCGACATTTCTCCTAAGCCATACGAGCCAAAAACAAAGAAAAAAAAGCCGATTTCTACGTAAGGTATTTAACGTGAGTCAGCTACAGTGGTAACATTGTCATACAAACTTGTAGCCAGTCATTAGAAAAAATCCCATTTAATACCAAATTGATATTGTTGAATAGTAGCGTTCCAATTCCGATAAACATTGGTCTTTCTTTCAACTCCACGATAGCGAAAATAGAACTTACCTAACTCCAAACCGAAACTATATCCTAATCGAGAACCTCGATTAAAAGCCTTTTCTCCATTGTTCAATAAGTGGTTATTATCGTTTATAAGCTTATTAAACTCCGTTCCGCCCAATAGCGTAAAACCAGATGTGACATCCAGCCTAAACAAGATCGGCAAATCGAAGAAAATCAATGTTTTATTGCCTTTGGAGATTCCGTTAGGGTCATCTACAGTTTCTGAATTTGCTCTTATTCGTGTTAGGTTGAATGTGGGTTCGGTTTGTAGCCATTTTTGGACGAAAATGGTAGCTAAGCACACCCCCAATCTGGAATCCAGCTCTTTTGGAGGAACGAAACGATATTCCATCAGCATACGATAAATTTCCCCCCAACTTTATTCCAGCACCAATTTGTGAAAAAGCCTTATTTAATGGCATTATTAACAACGACGTTGAAATAAAAATCAACACCAAAATCTCTATCGTTGTTACTTTGGGGTCTTTCAGCATGCACAAATGTAAAATTTAAAAGGATTTATATTTCCTGACTTTTGTAAAAACAAAGTCAATAAGTTAAATGAATGTTAAGGATTTAAAATATGGAAGTCTGTAAGCATCGAGTTTACCTAAGTGTAAACCCTCACTCGATATTACCAAATGGTAGTTATAAAATTTAAAAATTTTTACACAACGACAGGTAAATTCCCCTTAGTATAATAAATAAGCTGTTTAGTCTAAAAACTCAAAAATCTAAGTTTCTGTTCTATTTCTTTGTGCGAACAGAATTAAAACAAAAGGATGATTACACGTTTTTATACCACTATTGCTTTACTTTTAATATCAGGATTTTCATATTGTCAAACGAATGATTCTACCGCCAGAAAAACTGCATATCGAATTATAGAAAGATTCCCGACTACCAGAACAGTGGGACTCCAATATGAAATATATGATAACAGTGACTTTAATGTCAAAAATTTCTCTGATGCCGTTGATGGCAAAGTGTCCGATATGAGAAGGATGAGAGCATCTGCGAATATCCCTGTAATTAAAAAAAGAAATCTTATCTTCACCTTATCGGGTTACTATAGTCATACAAAAGGAACTGTAGATATTGAAAGTCCCGAAACTTATATTTCGAAAGATTTTGATTTGAAGTATTGGGCGGGGACTGCAAGCTCGACATATATAACGCGACTTTTTGAAAAACCACTCATATTTAACGGTTCTATCATAACAGACGGAGACCAACATGATATACACCGCACAAGAGGATTATTGACATCAGCTATTATATTGAAAAGATCAAGGAACGAAAATTTTTCCGTCGGTGTGATAGGTTTGATAGATAAATCTGCCCGCCTACCCGCGATTCCGATGGTGTCGTATGAAAGACATCTAAGTGGAACGCCGTGGACAATCGAATTGTTCTTCCCGCAGAGATTGATGTTAGAAAGACGTATCTCCGAGAATAGCCTACTTTTTCTCGGAAGTGAAATATTTGCAGATAGAAACTATATGACATTAAATACCAATGGTCTGAATGGTGTCTACCAGTTTAACGAAGCAAGTCTTAGAAGTGGGATAACGTACGAACATCGATTTTTCAAACACGTATATCTCCTCTTTATGGGGGGTATATCCAATCCGATTGAAGCACGGTTGATTGAGAAAAGCAGTAAGTCATCGGACTACGTGCTTACTACCAAACGTAATGGCTCGCTATACTTTAACTTAGGTCTATCATATAATCTGTTCTAAAAATATGCAGTTCTATAAATTGATAGGGTTCAAGATATAAATTTACATACTTCTTTCTATCAGCTCCAAAGGAGCCGATAAACTTTGCATAATAACAAAACCCAATATTTATATATCTCAAGTAGAGGGCAAGAATATTCTTGCCCTTGCTTCTTATTATCCCCACCGTAGATGGTGATTATTGAGTTAGAGAGAATCATCTCTACGATTCTTTCTAACAGCTGTAGTTCGAACAAAAAAATCTCTTTACTTGTAACAAAATAGGGAGAGACAAATACCTTGGTTTGTATCCCTAAGTCTATCCACTATAAATTAGGAAATGGCCCATGATTTTTGAGCAATCGGAAGCCAATACAAAACAGTCTTTAAAGCAACAATTCACATTGAAACCCGCACAGCTCCAAAACCCTCTCGACTTCGGCAGGTATAAAATCTCTTCCCTCTACCCGAAGTATCCTGTCACAATCTTCCAAGTCAAAAGTAACGAGTATTGGATTCAAAAGGTTATTTAATATGGTCAAAATTTCTTGTGCGTCATCGTGTCGATCGACATTCGTTTTAAATACTCTAATAATAACGTCAGTTTTCTCCATTGTGTCGTTCATATCTTCTATTCTCGATTATTAAGCAATCCAATTAATGAATGGTCACGAAATCGTGTCCCAAGTAATCACTTAATAAAGGTAGTTGTTTCGACAGAGTTAAAAGTTCTTTTTAGACCAACGTGGTAAATAATTAGACAAAAGGGATTTAATATTTAGTCCTTTCTATTTGGTCTATGAAATGACCCCATTTGTATAATTTGCGAAAAAGAACAGGTGGTAAATAGTATCTTTATTTTTATACAAGATTTGATATGCAAATTATGCAACATGGAGTACATAATATCAATCACCTAAAGCCTATACTTTTTCTGACCCAAAAAAAGTATAGGGTACTCCGTCACGGTGTCTTCCTCATTTCATTTTTCATCTTTTTATCTCAAGGACGATTTTTACAGGACTATATCGATAAGGACAAAATTTCAATGCTACTCATAGTCTATGCCTTTTTTGTCTCTATGTTCTATGTTAATATGTATGTGCTCGTACCTAAATTTTTGATGAAAGGACAATACCCTCTGTATATCTCTGTACTCTGCCTTTTGGACACAGCAGGTCTTTATTTGCTCAGTATCGTCATGAACAAATATGTGATCAGTGTGGATGTGGCCTTGATAACTGAGCAAAGGCTTGACTTGTCCGATGGAGTATTTCTTTCAATAATTCTTATCCTAACGAGCACCACCATGAAATTGTTTCAACGTTGGGTAATCGATGTGGAGCGGATTGCCGAACTCAACCAACTTTCCTTAAACCTCGAATTGAATGCCTTAAAGAACCAAATCAACCCTCATTTTTTGTTCAATATGTTGAACAATGTAAAATCTTTGGTCCATAAAGACCCCCAATTAGCGAGCGCAGTCATTGTAAAACTATCGGGGTTTTTGAGACATCAGATCTATGGCACTAACGATAAAAAAGTTTTGCTTAGTTCAGAGATAGAGTTTTTATCAAATTTCTTAAATCTAGAGAAAATAAGGAGAGATAATCTACTGATCGAAATCGAAACTGACCGTTTGCATGAAAAAGGTTATCTCGATACTGTTTTTTTACCCGCAAACCTTTTTACCACTTTTGTTGAAAATGCCGTGAAACACAGTGCCGACTATGATGGGGAGAAACCGTTTATCTCTTTGTCCTTTTCTATTAACAACAGCCGTCTATTATTTGTATGTCGAAACTCAAAGAGTTCAAAAATTGTACAGATAAATCCAGCGAAAGACAGTGGTTTGGGACTTGCTAACATACAGCGACGGCTTGATTTGTTATATCAGGATCAGTACAACTTAAATATATCTTCGGTATCCGAAGAATTTACAGTGACTTTAAATATACCACTATGACCTGTATTATAATCGATGATGAACCATTGGCTAGAGAGGAATTAGAACATCTAATTGGGGAGGCTTCTGACTTAAAGATTCTCGGGTGTTTTCCCAATGCCAAACAAGCCCGATTGTTTATGGAAACGAACCATATAGACCTAATATTTTTAGATATAGAAATGCCTGGAACGAACGGTTTGCAGTTCGCTGAACATATAGGAAAAAATACGCTCGTGATTTTTACAACAGCTTATCCTCAATATGCACTAAAGAGTTACGAGCTTGATGCCATCGATTACCTGGTTAAGCCAATAGAGCACCCACGCCTTGAAAAAGCTATTGCCAAAGCCAAGTCTTACCATGACTTGCTCAAAAAGAGTGAAGTCAACAATACCATTGTTCGCTATTCGGAGGGTTTCCTCCTTGTGAGGTCTGAAAGGCAATATCGAAAAGTCTTTATAAAAGATATACTGTTTATCGAGGGCTTGAAAGATTATGTGGTTATCCATGAAGCACCGTCAGAAAAAATAATTACTGCTATGAACCTGAAATCCATTCACCAAAAATTGCCCGATTCGCTTTTCGTAAGGGTGAGCAAATCTTACATAGTGAATGTAGCACATGTTGACCGTTTCGACTCACAGACTATTTTTATTAATGATACTGAGATTCCATTGGGAGAGGTTTACAGAAAAAAATTCTTTGACGTTTGGGATACAAAATCATGATTTCCTCGTCTATAAATAAATCTTCACTTTCATCAAATGTATGCCAAATTTTGTCATGCATGTTGCGTACAAAGCAGTTATAATAACAGTAAATTCACCTTTAAGTATAATAATCACAGAGGTTAGTATAAAAAACACTGCATATCTAAATTACCATTGCTTTTTTTGCATATAATTAAACATTATAAGTGAAAACACCAAAGGTTGTAGTGGTTTCCAATTACCACTTTTGACTTTTATGGCACGAAGAATCCATAAAACAAGTTAAATAATACAAATATAAAAATCATGAAAAAAATCTTAATGACAGGGATGTTCACGTTAGTAAGCCTACTGACCTTTGCCCAAAAAGCGACCGATGATCTTTCTGGAAAATGGAAAACAGAAGAAGGCCAAATTATCCTGATAAGCAAAACAGGAGATGTATTCAATGGTGTTTCTGAGAACGAAAAAGGAACGGTACTAAAGGACGTGAAGTTTACAGGCGGAAAATGGAAGGGCATTATCCAAAAACCGAATGGCAATGCAAAAGCGGACTGCGAGATTGTACTCGACGGGAAAAATCTAAGAATAGTGGCAAAAAAATCTTTCTTTACCAAGAAGATGGTATGGACCAAATCATAAGAAAAAAACGAAGATTATTTGGATAATGACTAATCTACATTAAAACATCATAGACAGGGCGCTTCGATTAAGTTGTCCTGTCAAACCAAAAAACTTTATAAACCCTATCAAATGAATCAAAACGAATCAATTCTAAAATAAACTTACCATACTATTGGGCAAAAAGTAATCTAAATAACAGCAAAAGAAATCTTTAAGTATAATAATTATAGGGTTTAGTATAAAAACACCGTACACCTAAATTTACCATAACCTTTTTTTGTGTATAATTAAATATTATTAAAAACGCTTAAAGATTGTAGTGATATCCGATTACCGCTTTTGATCTTTACAGCAATATGGTTCTTGGTTGTGAAGTAATTTAAAAATGATTTAATATGGCAAGTTTAATTGAAAAAAGGTTGAATCATTGGTATATACCAATGATTTTAGGGTTATTATTCTTTGTGTTGGGATTTTGGGTGTTTGCGAGTCCAGTAGCGACATTTGTCACGCTAGCAATCCTGTTCAGCATCGGGTTTATCGTTTCGGGTGCATTGGAGATATTTTATTCTATTTCTAACCGGGCTTTCCTTAAAAATTGGGGATGGTACTTAGCAATCGGTATCTTTACGTCTGTATTAGGTGTTAATCTATTAATACGTCCAGAAATATCCGCCCTGTTTTTGTCTACTTACATAGGCTTTTGGGTTTTGTTCCGTTCAATAATGTCTATCAGTACTTCTATCGAACTGAAAGAAGAAGGAGAAAAAAGTTGGGTATGGATACTTGCTTTGGGTATTTTGGGGACTATCTTCTCATTTGTCTTATTGTGGAATCCAGTTATCACTGGAGTGACCGTTGCATTTTGGGTAGGGTTTGGACTTATTACTTTGGGTATTCTCAATATCTTTTTGAGTTTTTCAGTAAGAAAAGTGAAAAGGTATATTAACGATATAGAAGAAAAAATCGAAGATTATTTGGATAACGACTAATTGACGTTCAGACATCATAGACAGGACAATTTAATAATTTGTTTAAGTTGTCCTGTCAAACCACAAGACTTTTTATAAACGCTACCAATGAATCAAGCGAGTCGATTCCAAAGATACGTGATGAGCTAAAACCGATATCACGAAACATCGTAAATGTTTACATTTTTATTGTTGGTTTTTAAGGGTAGTGCGATGGAACAATTAAAAATCGAGAATTTGCTGAACGCTCTTTGGCAGGAGATAGAAATAAATATACTTGAGACAACAGATGAACTGAACTCACAAAAACTCACAGAACTCAAGGAGAGAATAGAGATAATTATTGCTGAAGCAGAAAGGCAACTTTCCTATACACTCATTGAACTTGGACATAACCATAAAGGAAAAGGACACCGAGTAGATGCCGTCATGGAGCGAGCTATTACACTGAGTTTACACGCAGAAGCTCAGCGATTGGTCGGAGGACCAAACAGTCTGTACCAAGCCGAATTATTGGAGTATTTCTTAACGGCTCTCGATAGGCTCATGGTCAATATAAGGTTGAAATTCTCCCATCTCCAATACGCTAACCTCATGCCACCACCACACTACTTGAAGTATATTCTGCACTTGCAGATAGACAAGGTAGAATATATATTCAAGACGCTTCGAGAAGCCCAAATACGCAGTTTTATAGCAGAGGCACTCGAAGATTATTTTACTAACCCACTCCCTCCAAATCACAGTTCACAGATACCAAATAACGGATTCAGATCGCTTGATTATTTTGTCGGTCTTGTTGAATCCCTGTACGATATCTGTCACAGTACACCTGTACCCGAACTCGAAGAAGCCATATACTACGAACTCATAAACCGAAACTTTAATCGCATACAATTTATTCGTTCCCTCATCAATACTCATAAGAAAACACTAGAAGACATCGAAGACCCGATAGACGAAATAGGACAGCTTTTTGTATTAGATAAAGAAATCCGAAATGTTCCGGTAATTTCGGGAATGGCGTATATCCCTTCCGATGCAGGGCTAAAAGAATTTTTATTGAAGACAATATCTACACAAATCAGGTATCTGAAAAATGTGATAAAACACCGTGAAGGAGAAATCGCAGCATTCATTCATCCCACTTTCAGCACCAACAGAAACGTACTGCAATTCTTGATGTTGTTCAATGCTTTTTTGAATCTTTCATATTTGAAGAAAGTCGGCAAAGGCAGTATTCCCCTGTTTATACAGCAGAGTTTTGTCCGACCAAGTGGAGAACCCTTTTCGTTGGGTAGCTTGCGCAAGAAAAATTCGGTAAGGGACAGAAAGAATGCTCAGGGATTAATTGATATGCTCAATAAGATAACAGAGTATATCACCAAAAACTATCTATGAAAATACCATCCATACTCGCTCCATCGTCCCTAATACCTCCCAAATAAAAAAGGAAGCCGAACAAAAACTTTGTTCGGCTTCCCATTTTAAACATTCAATCTAAACGTAATCAAAACGTCTATTTTTTTTACCTTTTCCAACAGTTTTGCAAGCGCATGGTGTTTAGTTGGATTATTTTCCTTTTAAATACTTCTCTTTTATTAGATTGTTATGCTCTTCCAAAAGTGAGTAATATTTATCTTTCCAATAATCTCTTTCTTTTAATAGTCCCTCAATAGAAAGTTGGGCTTCGTCGCTTGGTAATAGATTATTCTCCTTTAGCCATTCGCTAAATTCTGGCAATTCTGTACTAAAGAAATAGTCCATAGCTATTGCATACTTGTACAATATTTCAAATGACAAATCTTCTTGCTCTTTGTGGTAATAAAATGTAGATTGGTCTACCCCAGCATCTTTACTAATCTGAACTATTGACTTTTTGTGAAGTTTTGCTATACGATGCAAAATTGCACCTCTATGAATTGAACTCATTTCTCTTTTTTTGGTCTAACACCAAATTAGTAAAGCAATGACTCTAATAAAATACTGAATTTTATTGTATTTTTTAAAATAAAGACCTATTATTGTCTAATATTACTGAATGAAAATTCTTGACATTAGGTGGTTTTAGATATTTTTGGCGATTATTATAGAATAACAACGGGATTAAGTGTCTAATTTCACTTGATTATATCGTTTAATAACGATTTTTTTATTGAATAATATTTATATAAAACAATTGATTTGAAGGAACATTGTTAAAACATTAAATTTGTGATTCTTAAGGAATCGCATTGCGAACCTCGTTGTAGCAAAATCTGGTAAATTTTCCGAACGAAGGTGAGTAATGCAACCGTACCCTATAAAACTAATAGGGTCGGTGCTTACTTACGTTTTTTGTCGGAAGCCATTCTTCGGAATGGTTAGGTTTACCAGAGCCTGCTACCGAAAGACTAAGTAGGTTACCGGCCCTTGTTATTTTTACCTCTCGATAACTTGCAAAGTCTATTAAAGTTCGCAAAAACAAAGCGAACATTATGGGTGCAACTAACAAAAAACAACTCTACAAAAACATCATCAAATCCCCTGTTTAAGTTATTTAGAAGCTACTTCGTAGCTATCCGATACCTTATGGCATTCTGCCGTCAAAGGTAATCCAACGAACAGTTTACAAGTAATGTTTTCGGTCTCGATACATTACCCGTACTAACACTAAATCTAAATGACAATGAAGCTACTTTACAGCTATACAGGGGCATCAGTTCCTCACACTACAACCAATGATATTATAAAGCATACCGCTCCGTGTCGGCAATCTCTAACCATCCAATACCCAGAGGTTGTCGCAGGAGCGGTCTATATTGCAGAAAGGAGGGCTAAATGAAAACGGTCTTAGTCCTAATCCTTTCCTTGCTGACCGTCTCGGCCTACTCTCAGCAGTTTACCGTCAGTGGTGCAGTCCGTTCCGCAGATAGCAGTACCCCGTTGGCAGGTGCAACCGTCTTCATAGTCGGCACGTCCCTTTCAACGACCACCGACCAAGACGGCAACTTTGCGCTCCAATCTTCACCATCACAAGGTGCGCTTCGCATCAGCTATATAGGCTATGAAACGCAAGAAGTAGCTTTTGATAGCAGTAAAGAAAGCTACCTTAATATCCAATTAACAAGCAATCAAAATACCGTTGACGAAGTACAGGTGATTGGTTACGGCGAGACCAGGAGACGGTTTAATACAGGTAGTGTAGTCAGTATCTCTGCAAAAGAGATCGAGCAACAGCCCGTGACCAACGTACTCTCCGCACTGAGCGGAAGAATGGCGGGGGTATTTGTGCAGACCACCAACGGATTACCCGGTGGCAATATCAATATACAGATTAGAGGTACAGGGTCGATTCAGGCAGGTACAAATCCCTTGTACATCATAGACGGAGTGCCGTATGATGGACAAGCCGTTAATCAAGGTTCTGTTCTGTAAACAAGTAGCATTGTTGGGGCAGTTAGCCCTTTGAATATCTTAAATCCAAATGATATAGAAAATATCACTGTCCTAAAAGATGCAGATGCTACCGCAATCTATGGTAGCCGTGGAAGTAATGGGGTTGTTCTAATCACAACAAAAAAAGGGCAGTCCGGCGGAACAAGGATAAACGTAAATGTTAATCAAGGTTTTAGTAAAGTTGCAGATAATCCCAATCTCTTGAATTTAGAACAATATTTAGAGTTGAGAAAAGAAGCATTTGCAAATGATGGTAGAACACCGTCAGCAGACCCTACATCAAGAGAATATGCACCCGACCTAACCGTGTGGAGTCAAACCGAGGGTACAGATTGGTACGATTATATATATGGAAATACCGCCAACTTAACAAGTACCCAACTCTCTGTTTCGGGAGGGAATAGCAATACAAATTTCAATATAGGTGGGAATTTCAGAACAGAGGGAACAACGCTTCGGGGAGATAATATCTACAACAAAGGGGGACTACAATCCAATATCAACCATATTTCCACTGATGGCAGATTCAAAATTAACCTCTCGTCCATTTACAACATGGATAGGACTGATATTTCAAACCCCGCAAATAATGCAAGAACAATGGCTTTGCTCCCGCCCAATTATCCTACAACGAATGAAGATGGAAGTTTCAATTGGTATGCAGGGCGAAACGTAGATGCGGAATTATTGTCAAGAGGTAATTCGGCAACTCAAAACTTTGTCGGTAATCTTCTTACGAGCTATATGTTCCCAATGGGATTAGAGTTGAAAGTGAGCGGTGGCTATAATAGTAGAACTTCAAACCAAAACCAAGTATTCCCAACAAGGTCGTTGAATGTTGGAAGAATCAATCATACAATGTTCGGAGAAAACTCCTCAACTTCTTATATAGTCGAACCCCAAGCTGAATACAAAAGAGAGTTTTCGGAATCAAAGTTACAGGTTTTAGTGGGAGGTACTTACCAATCACGTACTTCCGAATGGCTGTATTTACAAGCATCAAATTTTGCAAACGAGTCCTTAATGAAGAATTTAGGATCGGCAGGAACAATTGATGCAAGAACCAATACTTTTACCCAATATAAGTATGTGTCTGCATTTGGCAGATTGACCTATAATATACAAAATAAGTACATCCTAAATGTAACGGCAAGACGAGACGGAAGCAGTCGGTTTGGTCCCGCAAATAGATTCGGCAACTTCTATTCAATAGGGGGCGCATGGCTATTCTCCGAAGAAAGGTGGCTCGGTCAGGGTGATGGCTTTCTTAGCTTTGGAAAGCTAAGGGCAAGCTATGGCTTGACAGGCAATGACCAAATAACCGATTACCAATACCTTTCGACCTACCAAGCAAGTGGCTCAAATATCTATCAAGGAATAGGAGTTTTAAGACCAAGCAGAATATTCAACAGCAGATTTCATTGGGAGGTGACCAAAAAATTGGAAATGGCTACTGAGCTTGGGTTTCTTGATGATAGACTATTTTTGACCGTCAATTATTATCGGAACAGAAGCGATAACCAACTCGTAAGCTACCCATTGCCCCAGATTACAGGTTTTTCAAGTTACCAAGCCAATCTTCCGGCTGTAATACAGAATACAGGATGGGAATTTGATGTGAACGCACGTATATTGGACAACCAAAAGTTTCGATGGACAACCTCGGCAAACATCACTCTACCCAAAAATCAGTTGCTTTCCTTTGATAATATAGAAAACAGCAGTTATGCCAATACACACAAGGTGGGGTACGATGTAACAAGAGTCTACGGCTATCACTTTGTAGATGTTGATTCTGAAAATGGGGTTGCGCAATTTGCTGATGAAAGTGGTGAAGTCTCCAATACTCCATATCAATTCCATACGATTGGAAAACGTACCCCCGATTTTTATGGTGGATTGGGAAACAATATCTCTTTTAAGAATCTTCAATTGGACTTTTTTTTCCAATTCGCTCAACAATCATCCTTTGGAAATTTAGACTTCAATCAATTTGGCTTCCGTGCGATGAACGCATATCAGATATTGGATACAAGGTGGAAAAATTCGGGAGATATTTTTCAATTACCGAAAGCGTCCTCGTCACAGCGTCATGGTACTCAATACTTTGGTAATTCCAATGCAAATTATTTTGACATCACTTACCTACGCTTGAAAAATGTTTCACTCTCCTATCAATTACCTACACATCTATCGAAAAAAGTTGGAAGTCACGCAGTACGTTTTTCTGTTGTTGCACAGAATTTATTTACGGTATGGGATAGGAATATACCCATATTAGACCCCGAAACCGGAGGTCATGGAACTTCTATGGTAACAGTCCCGCCTCTAAAATCAATATTATTTGGCATCAACCTAACATTTTAAAAGGAAACCAAAATGAATAAGTACAAAATAATTTTTATCAATTGCTTAGTTATCTTTTCTTTAGGCATAACCGGCTGTTCAAAACTATTAGAAGTTGAATCTCCGAGGAATCATCTGACGACAGACAAAGTTTTTTCTGATTCCTTATCGGCTGTTTCAGCATTAAGCAATATTTACTATACATTGGCAAATAATGTAAATAACAATTATACCAAATACATTAGTTTATACACCGATGAATATATATACACGGCACTTAACCATGATTTTTACTCTGGTCGCATTTCAGTAGACAACAGTACAAACGCCAATATATGGGGGTATTTTTACGAAGTAATCTATTCCTGTAATGATATATTGGAAAGGGTCAACAATGCCCAAGAACTCAGTGAAAGGATAAAGAGTCAGTTAATAAACGAAGCAAAATTTGTCCGAGCATTTTGTTACTACCACCTTTATACACTTTATGAAAACATCCCACTTATCCTACAAACCAATGTGGATGAAAATCGCCTTGCTGTACAAGCGGATAGTGCTATCATCTTTAATCAGATTTTGACTGATTTGATAGATGCGAAGAATGGACTTTCAGCAGATTACCCAAGCGGAGACAGAGCCAGAGCCAATAAATGGTCAGCGAGTGCATTGCTCGCACAAATATATCTGTATCAGCACCGTTGGCAGGAAGCATTGGACGATGCCAATGCAGTGTTAAATTCGGGTATGTACGCCCTAACAGATTATGTCGATAATGTGTTTTTGGCAAATAGCGGAGAAACCATTTTACAACTGTGGAGATTAGATGGATTCATCAGTGATGCAACCACCCTCATCCCATCCTCACGAATCACTGTACCACAGTATGTTGTAACAGGTTTATTGTATTCAGCATTTGAAAACGGTGATTTACGTCAAAGTAGTTGGCTTGGAGAAAACAATGCGACGACAGGTGGAGTGACACAATCGTATTGGTTTCCGTACAAATACAAAAACCGCTCGGCATCCAACAGTACTCCAGAATATCTTGTGGTGCTACGAGCAAGTGAGCAATACCTAATCCGTGCCGAAGCCAAAGCCAATTTAGGAGATATACAGGGGGCAATAAGTGACCTCAATGTTATCAGAACAAGGGCGGGACTAACCGAATTATCCGACCAATTGGGCAAACAAGATTGTTTGGAAGCCATATACCACGAAAGGCGGGTTGAGCTATTTGGCGAATGGGCTAAACGGTTTATTGACCTCAAAAGGACAGGCAGACTCAATACAGTAATGGGAGAACACAAAGAGACATGGGTAGACGGTGAATCTGAAAGACTACCCATCCCAATGTTAGAATTGACTTACAATACAAATCTTATACAAAATGAAGGCTATTAATATCATTGCTGTCGCTTTTTTGTTATTGTCATTACAAGTCGATCTTGCAATGGCTCAAATCAAGGAGTTAAAGGTTGGGGATAAAATCCCCAACCAAATAATGGAAATGGTAAACGGTAATTCAGTAGAACCAAAACCCACCATTATAAACTTTTGGGCAACATGGTGCGTACCATGTATAAAAGAGTTGCGATTATTAGATTCTGTCTTGAAAGAAAGTGATGCAGTCAATATCCTATCGGTTACTTATGAAGACGAAAATACAATACAATCTTTTTTGGAAAGGAATATCGATTTAAAATCGGGCAGATTGAACATTTTGACCTCTGACACCATTTTCAAAAGCTATTTTCCCCATCGAATATTGCCCCACAATATTTGGATAAATACGGAGGGTCTTGTGGAATATATTACAGGAGGAGAAGATATGAATAAAGACAACATTCTTTTATTCAAAAACAATCAACCAATAAATGCCAAGAACAAAAAAGACAATACAAAATTTAACCCCCGTGAGCCTTTTCATTTGAGCGATAGTAAATTTGTATACAGGTCAATTTTTACAAGACATATTGATGGGATACTTAGTGGAACAACAGTACGTAAATCTGGATATGCCGATAGAAAAAAAATAAACAGGGTTTTTGCCTATAATTCAACTCTTAACAATATGTTATGGCGTGCGGTAAACAAAGGTGTATCACCCGACAATTATTATAACACCATGCGGATTGAAACAGATGATTCATTACGGTTTTTCTCACCCACACAAGCTCCCTTGACCTTTGAAAAATCAAACTATAATTCGAGGCATGAATGGACAAAAGAACATGCACACTGTTATGAATTACGGTTGCCAGAGTATATTAGCGATACAGTATTTTACTCCTATATGCTTGATGACCTTAAAAGAATATGTAACATAGAAGTGGAAGTTATTGAAGATAGTATATTATGTAGTATTATCACCGCTGATAAAGGGCATACATCTATATCCAATCCTAATGATTCGACAATTTTAATCTTGAATAAAGATGGCTTAATAGCAGAAAATGTTAGCGTTATATCACTCTTTCAGTTCCTCAATGAAACTGTCAAAAAAGGACTTAATGATATACCAATAGATCCACCTTTTATAGATAAAACAGGAGGAATGCGAATTAGCGTACACCTTGAATTTAAAGAGGGGATACCCCAATATACACGTATCAAGGAATTAATCGAGGACACCTATGGAATCATGATACGGCATCAAAAGGAGAAATATAAAATAACAATAGTAAAACCCGTTGTGCATTATAGCGCTAAACTCTGTCATCCTGACGATAGGAAGGATCTAAAGGTAAACATATAGATGCTTCGACTTCGCTCAGCATGACATAAGATGCGTTTTTAATTCATAATGCACAACGGGTTAGTAAAGGATATGGGTTGAATAAACCCATATCCTTTACTCTGCATTGTCACAAGTGACAACAGCCTGCCTAATTGAAGTTGATTGTAACTTCATCATCCTCGGGGTTAATAGGCGTTCCTGTTGCACATAGATTTGTTACACCCTCACAACCAAAATGGTCTACCGCCTCATCTACGGTTCTGTCAAGGAGACTTTGCCCTGGATTTTTAGGAGAATTTGGTTCTGAGGCCCAATCATACGTTGCTTCATTAGCACTTGGCACTTTTGAAATAGTGTGAGCACCTGCGATTGTACCGCCCATTAGGATAGCACCCAACAGGAGTTTTGATTTTAAACTTAGCTTTTTCATGGCTATTCAATTTAAAGTGTTAAAAAATATGTTATTTAAAAAATTCCTAAACTGTTCCCGATTTCCTCATCTTTCGCTGATTGTAGATAGATAGCCCCAAGAGGAAAATAAACACCGCATTAAAAAGTAGATGTGCCGTCCATCCCATATTTGATATTATCCCGCCACAGGTACAGGGCAAGCGAATGCCTGTCTGCATTTCCATTATCTTCATGCCTGTAATATATACCTCAAATGACACCAACAACATCAGCGAACAGACCATCCCCAATAAACGTGTCCTATTCAGATAGAGCAGTGCAACAAGCACCAATTCAATGATCGGGACAACCCATCCGATAACAGGTGCTAATGTGTACATTAAGGGCAATGGTGCGCGACGCATCTGAAAAACGAATACACTTTGTTGAAATAACTTACTCACAGCCGTGTACATAAACAGCAAAATGGTAAGCATCACCGTAAAGGTTATAAAGGCTTCCTTACCCTCTTGGGATTTCAGCCAATCCCATTTAGCGGAAAACCAACCTTTATGATGTTGGGTTTTTAAGGATTTATTTTGGTAGACAACTTTCATATTTACCTCACATTTGTCTTATCAAAGGTATAAGGGACAAGTGTCTAAAAATTAACCCAAACAGAGGAAATGAAACAATTTTCGAGATCGGCTCTCCGTTTGGGTTAATAGTCCCTTTTTGTGTTGCGGTATTCATTTGGAGAGATACCCTTATTTTTCTTAAAGGCTCTGATAAAACTTATAGCCGACGAAAAGCCTATCCGTATAGCAATATCACGTACCATCATATCCGTGCATACCAATAACTCCACAGCCTTATCTATCCTCAGCTTGGCAACATACCTACCCACTGAACAGCCAAAGGTATTGCTTGCCACAGTCCGCAATGTCCATTGCGCCCATCCCAAGTTTTCCAATATGCGTTCCGTCCTGCATTCTTCCTCAAACATATAGTTTGCCGATAGGTACTCTTTCAGTATCTTCCCCCTTACTAAATCCTCATATCGGTTCAGTTCTTTTCGGTCAGTTAACTGTGTGTGGTAGATGTCGAGACACTTGGATACATATTTCAGCACTTTCAGTCCGTCGTCCATATTCTCGACGACCGCTGTCCGTATCTGTGCGAGCGTCTTCCAGACTTCGTCCGTAATTTCCTTTTTAGGGAGCAGAATAGGTGTAGGTGATTTCACAGACCACATTTCAAGCAACGGAGCAAATGCCCGATGGAGATTTGTATTGGACGGCATAAACCAACCGCTTTCCAATCCGATAATCAAAAGGCTATGTTCGCCCCTGTCCATTTCGGCGAACAACTTTCCCGCAGGGCTGTATGTCAGATAATAAGTTGGGAATTGTATCTGGGTAAGGATCATATGCCTTTCGTTGCAGAAGCGAACTTTTCCCCGAAGAAGAAAAAGCAAAAAGGCGGTAGACTTTCCGACGGAGAATCTGACTTGGCTCACAGACCCCACATCCACCTCAAACAGACGGATATGTGTACCCAATAGACTACGTGCCTGTCGCGCTACCTCACAGGTCTGGTAAGGGATGACCCGCCATTGTAGCCCGACCACAGGAAAGGCACAGTACTCTGGCTTAAACCTTGTAAAATAGGGCTTATCAGACAGAGAACTCTCGTGAATGTCTATTGTCGCAATGTCGTCCATAGATGTAGATTTTACGCCAAAGGCTTTCGATACTACAAAGTTCGCTCAACAACAATTCGTGCGTCAAGTGAAAAAATACATTTCACTTCCATTCACTTTCGGTAGGAACAGTACACAATATGCCTTGCAGATGCCTTATCCGCTAAAAACAGGATGTAATCAATCTCTAATCTTGTTTTGGCAAAATCTAAGTCAGTGTCCTTTTATGCTCAAAAAATATTCTCTAATTCCTATTTTCACTCCAAAATCCTATGCTGTTTACAATTTCACCCATATTTTGGATAAAAGTGAAGTAGGGTGAAGTAACAACAATATACTTGACAGATGTAGGTATGGTTAGGAACTTTGTTTTTCAGTCCCAAAATCGCGATTACATATAGTGGACAAGTGGCATGCCCTATGGTTTAACTAAAGTCGCAGAGATATGATTAGAGAAAAATCCAAAGAGGCAATGGGTATTCTTGGAGAGACCCTTGCCGTAACAGAGCCTTGGGAGGATGCAAGGATAAACTGCATCCAAAGGCTATTACAGGAACTGAAAGCCGAGGCTTTGCGCCACGGATTCACAGACAGAGAAGAAGAGATTGCCTTTTTCAAAGAGGATAAACCCTTTTATTGCGGACACCTCATGTTCGCATACATGACCCAAAAACTCCGATTGGACAGCCCCGATTGGTCGGAGATCTTTGTACGTCAATTCTACCAAGCCAAACTTAACGACATCAACAGCTTTTTTGACGACCATAAAGAAATCGTTTCCTATTACCGCTCCAAAGCCGACCACCTTGATGAAGTCCTTTTCGTCCGTGGTAGAACGATTTGTCCGACATGGCTGTGCACACAGCGGATTGATGCAGACGAACGTTTTTCCACACTTGGCGATTACCCATTCTCGCAGATTATCGCCAACGAACTAACCGCAAGATATATCAACGAACTCTTGGAGGGCAGACCAAAGGACGCCCCCGACGATCCCGACGCACCTGTCCTGAAATGGACAGGCGACAGCATCAATTTTTACGAATTGGCTTATGGTATTCATTGCACCGGACAACTGAACAATGGCAATGCTGAAATCATCGAGGTAATCCGTGCATTGGCAAGAGCCTTTGGCGTAGAAGTAAAGCGACCTTACAGAAGATTTGCCGAAATCAAACGCCGAAAGAGATTGAGCCGAACGCAGTACATCAACAGCATGGGAACATCCCTAAATCAGAAATTAGAAGACGAAGACGCCTACATTCCGTAGGCGTTTTTTATATGACACCATCCCAAATTATTTTAGGGTACTACCCAAGAGGTTGTCAAACAAGACCTGCGCAAACCGAAAACTTTGCTTCCGAAATCCCGAAGCAATGGAGCATCGGGAAAAACGAACAAAGTTATGTTACTATCAGATTTTACATGGTTGCACTTCTTTGCAATCGCCACATTCCTAACCGTGCTGTGGTACACAGGCGTACTCCTGTTATTTTTCCGGGAAGAAATCAAAGGGGCATTCGGGCTGAAACCGAGAGAGACCAAGCCCCTGAAATCCGAATCGCCGACAGCACACCACGACCCCTATAATGTCATGGGCGAGACCAAAGCCCCCGAGGGCATGACCGAAACCTACGAAATCAACTTTGCCCACCCGCACCGCAGGGAAAGGCAGTTAGGGTTAGTCCCAGACTTCCTAAAGGAAATCTCGGAAATCGTGGAAATCACCCAAAAGGAAAACGGCACGAAGCAAGACCTATTGGGGATGTTGGAGGAACTCAAAGAAACCTATCCCGACATCACATCCGTCGAGAATTGGGACAGCCTTGTCGTGCATATCAAGGACAGCTCCCCGTTCCCCATCACCGAGGACGAAATCAAAAACCTATTTCGCTAACACTTAAGTCCCATCAGTTATGAAAGAAAAAATCAAAAAAATATCAAAGCCCCTTTCCCTTGTCACGGCCTTACAGCTTATTGCCCTAAGCCTATTTGCACAGAGCGGAGAAGCAGGATTGCAGGAAGCGACCCGACAGGTCAAAGGCTATTTCGATACAGGCACGGACTTGATGTACGCTATCGGTGCAGTTATCGGAATCGTCGGAGCGGTCAAGGTATTCAATAAATGGAACGCAGGAGACCCGGACACGAACAAGGTCGCAGCAAGCTGGTTCGGGAGCTGTATTTTCTTGGTCATCGTGGCGACGGTGCTCAAATCATTCTTTGGAGTTTAGAAATGGGAGGAAAATACAATGGCAGTAGTCTATCACGTGAACAAAGGCGTTTCCCGACCCATCGTCTTCAAAGGCTTAAAGGCACAGTATATCGCCTACCTCGCAGGGGGATTGGTTGCATTGCTCATTCTCTTTGCCGTACTGTACATCATCGGACTTCCCTTAATGGTCATTCTCCCTGTCATTGGTACGGCGGGAGCATCCCTGTTTTGGGCGGTTGACCGATTGAGCAAACGCTTCGGAGAGCATGGACTCAAAAAGTACCTTGCCCGAAGTCGCTTGCCAAAAGCGATACGCTACCGTTCACGAAAGCAGTTCATACACCTCAAGTACCGAAAACAAATCAGAGCAAAATGACAGAAGCAAACAAAATACTTCCCATTGCAAGCGTGGAAAACAACTGTATCCTATCGGCAAACGGCGATATAACCCTCGCCTTTGAAATCCAGTTGCCCGAAATATTCACGCTTGCCGAAAGGGAATACGACGCATTCCACCAAGCGTGGATAAAGGCGATAAAACTTCTTCCCGAACATACGGTACTGCACAAGCAGGATTGGTTTGTAAAGCGCACCGTTCGGGAAAGCTCGGGCAAAACCTTTCTGTCCACGAGCAGTGACCGTTTCTATTCGGGGCGACCCTACATGGCGCACAAATGTTACCTGTTCCTTACCAAGAAACCCGATGACAGGAAACCGTCAAACTCAGCTTTCTGCAACATATTGCGAAAATCCATCGTACCCAAACAGACCGTGGACAGCATGCTGTTACGGAATTTTGAGGACATCGCAGGACAGTTCACAAGGGTACTCGAAGACAGTGATTTTGTCGGGTTGCATAGGCTCACCGATGATGAGCTTGCAGGTACGGCAAACAAGGCAGGTATTATTGAGCGTTACTGTTTCCTGTTGGACGAGAGCGAAGAATCCCACTTATGCGATACCCACATCGGGGAGCGGATGACCATCGGGAACAAGCATTGCGAAATGTACGCGCTTTCCGATGTCGAGGAACTCCCCTCGATGTGCGGTAGCCGTATCAACTATGACCGATACAGTACCGACAGGACAAAGTTTTCTATTGGTTTTGCCAGTACGCTCGGTTTATTGTTGGACTGTGACCACCTGTACAACCAATACCTTTTCATAGGCGATTCGCAAAAGACCATCAAGGAACTCGAAAGGAAAAGGCTACGGCTCAATTCCCTTTCAGCTTACAGCCGTGAAAATTCGGTAAGCCGTGATGCCGTAAACGACTATCTGAACGATGCCGTTGCCAACCAATATCTTCCTGTCCGAGCGCACTTCAATGTGATGGTGTGGGATGAAGACAGCGAAAAGCTAAAGGACGTGCGCAATCGGGTATCGGCAAACATGGCAAAGATGGATGCCGTGGCAAAGGTCGAATCCGTCGGCGCACCGCAGATATATTGGGCGGGCATGGCAGGAAACCAAGCAGACTTTCCCGAGAACGATACCTTTATCACCTTTGCCGAACAGGCAACCTGTTTCTTTAACCTCGAATCAAATTACAGGTCGGACAGCTCGGGCATACGGCTCAGCGAAAGGCTCTACGGTCGGCCTGTATCGGCAGACCTATTCGATAAGCCGATGAAGCAGGGAACGATAACAAATCGCAATTTGTTTGTCTGCGGAGGTAGCGGAGGGGGTAAATCCATGCTGATGAACCATTTTCTGCGAACACTATACGAGGACGGTGCGCACTGTGTGGTCATTGATGTCGGAGGCAGTTACAAGGGGCTTTGCGACCTGTTGGACGGTTACTATTTCATCTATACCGAGGATAATCCCATCAAGTTCAATCCATTCTACCTGTCGGACGGCGAGGTCTTAGGCACCGAGAAAAAAGAAAGCCTAAAGACCTTGCTTTTCTCCCTGTGGAAGAAATCGGACGAGACCTACACACGTTCCGAATACGTTGCCCTGTCCAATGCCCTCACAGCCTATTATCGAAAGCTCGACAAGCATCCGAACATCTTTCCCTCGTTCAATACATTCTATGAGTTTCTAAAGGACGATTACAGCACGGTACTGAAATCATTGGGTGTTAACACTCGGGATTTTGACTTTGAGAATTTTCTCTACGTGCTGAATCCCTACTACGAGGGTGGCGAATTTGACTACCTGTTGAACGCCAAAGAGAACCTTGACCTATTGAACGAACGCTTTATAGTCTTTGAACTGGACAACATCAAGTCGCATGAGATTTTGTTTCCGGTGGTCACGATTATCATCATGCAGATGTTCATTTCAAAGATGCGGAAGCTCAAAGGTAGAAAGGTACTTGCCATCGACGAAGCATGGATTGCCATAGCAAAAGCGGGCATGGCAGAGTTTATAAAATACCTCTACAAAACAATCCGAAAATTCAATGGTATTCCCGCACTGATTACGCAGGAGGTGGACGACCTCATCAGTTCGCCTGTCATCAAGGAGACCGTGGTCAACCTATCGGACACAAAGGTCTTTCTTGATATGCGCAAATTCATGAACAAGTTTGACAGTCTGCAAGCAACACTTGGACTTTCCGAAAAGACCAAGACCATGATGCTTTCACTGAACAGGGCAAACGACCCCACGAAGAATTACAGGGAACTTCTGATAGACCAGGGCGGACAGTCCATCAAGGTCTACCGTAACGAGCTGTCCACCGAGGAGTATTTTGCATACACCACCGAATTGACCGAGAAGCTAAAGGTACAGGAATATGCCGACAGGTATGGAAGCATGGAAAGGGGCATTGCCCATCTCGCAAGGGAACTGCGAATGCAAAAACAGAATCAATAACAAATAGACAAATAGCAATGAAAATGTTGAAGATGATGAAAAAAACCGAGGGGTTCTTGAATGCAATTAAAAAACAAGTTAAGAATATGAAAAACTACATGGTTATACTCCCATTGAGTGCAATGACGCTTTGCGTCGCATTGCCACAGGGAGCCAACGCCCAAGTGGCGATTGCGGAAGTGATCAAAGCAGGTGTAAAGCGTGTCATCAAAGCCGTTGACCTTAGAGTACAGCGTTTGCAGAACCGCACGATATGGTTGCAGAACGCACAAAAAACGCTCGAAAACCAACTTTCCAAACTAAAACTTGGCGAAATAGCTGATTGGACCGAAAAGCAGAGAGACCTGTACGAACGCTATTACAGGGAACTGTGGGAGGTCAAATCAGCCATTACCTACATCAAGCGGGTGCGGGAACTTGTAGAAAGCCAATCGCTATTGGTCGATGAATACCAATGGGCATGGGGGCTGTTCACCAAAGACCTTCATTTCTCGTCCGAAGAACTCGGAAACATGAAAAGGATCTATACGGGGATTTTGGAGGAGAGTATCAAGAACGTGGACGAGATCCTGATCGTTGTCAACAGCTTCGGTACGCAGATGTCAGACGCATCACGCTTGGAAATCATCAACAAGGCTATCGACAGGATTAATGGAAACCTCAACGACCTAAAGAAGTTCAACCGCCAAAATATCGGAGTAAGCCTACAAAGAGCAAACTCATTGGACGAAGTATCACGGTTAAAGAAAATATATAGAATTGAAAACTGAGACAACAAAAGTATGGAGGGTACTATTGCCCTTTATGCTCACGGCAATGTTCGCACCAAATTTCCTTTCTGCACAGACTTTCAATGAATTTTTTAGGCAGAAGAGTACGCAAAGGAAATATCTTTTGGAGCAGATAGTCGCATTGCGGACATACGCCTCAGTGGCAAAAAGAAGTTACGACATCGCCCGTGACGGACTAAATATCGTCAGAGGGTTTACAAGCGGGGAACTTGGCTTGCACGACCTGTTCTTTTCGGGACTGCAAACCATCAATCCCATTGTAAGGAACAACCCGAAAATAGCAGAGATATTGGCGATGCAACGCACAACCGCAAAATTAATCAACAACCTACGTTATCCTGGACAGCTTAGACGGGAACAACGAGATTATTTGATGAACATCAAGCGGAATCTTATCAAGGAATGTGAGCGGAATATGGACGAACTCCTGTTGATTACATCTGCCGACATGACGAGTATGGACGATGCAAGCAGGTTGGAGAAACTGAATACCATACACCGTGAAGCTACCGATAAGATGTTGTTCGCAAGATGGCTCGCTGAGGAACTCGAAACGTGGCGCATAGTGTCGCAAAGCGAAGATAAGTCACTACAAAAGCTAAGGAGGTTATATGATTGACAGGATTAAAAGAACATTCCTGTACGGAATGTTAACCGTATTCCCATCGTTCGGAATTACAGAAGTACGAGCGCAGTCACAGGAGATACAGCAGTTGCTGTTGAACGTGGAGAAGTTGAGCCAGCTAAAGAACATCTTGGAGGACATGAAAAAAGGCTACGATGTGTTGACCGGTGGCTACAATGCCGTAAGGGATATTGCAAGGGGGAGTTTTTCCATCCACGATGTTTTCCTTGACGGACTGATGCAGGTCAATCCCGCTATCAAGAAGTACCGCAGAGTTGCTGACATCATTGCCCTGCAAAAAAACATTATGGACGAATATGGTCGGGCAAAGAGACTGTTCAGATCATCGGGCAATTTCTCCGTGAACGAGATTGATTATATGCTATCAGTCTATGGCAATATCACAAACAGAAGCCTGCGCAACATTGAGGAACTGTTGATGGTCATTACCGCTTCAAATCTAAGGATGAGCGATGACGAAAGATTGAGCTATATCGACAATCTGTACGCCAAGACACAAGAAATGTCCGCTTTTGTCCGCTACTTCAACGACGAAGCACGGATGCTCGGACTTATGCGGGAAAATGAAAAGCGTGAGTTGCAGGGATTGGAAACGATGTTGAGGACAAGGAAATGAAAGGAGAGAAAATGAAAAAGACCATTGGTTTATTAC
Source organism: Sphingobacterium psychroaquaticum (assembly GCF_900177625.1). Classification (GTDB taxonomy): domain Bacteria; phylum Bacteroidota; class Bacteroidia; order Sphingobacteriales; family Sphingobacteriaceae; genus Sphingobacterium; species Sphingobacterium psychroaquaticum. The sequence continues at coordinate 1,140,313 of NZ_FXAU01000001.1, read as the reverse complement.
CCATAGTTATCCTAATGGTTGTCTTTCCGATAGTCGGAACGGCACAAAGTATAAACAGCACGCTTACAGGAATGCAAGGGGTGCTTGACAACATCTACAACGAGATGTTGCCCCTTAGCAGTCACCTTATCGACGTTGCCCGTGGAATAGCGGGATTTGGCGCACTTTGGTACATCGCCGTGCGTGTGTGGCGACAGATTGCATCCGCCGAACCCATCGACTTTTACCCGCTTTTGCGCCCCTTTGCCCTCGGACTTGCCATCATCCTATTTCCCGCTGTCCTTTCCTTGCTCAACTCCGTCCTCAGTCCAACCGTTACCGCTACCTCGGCTATGGTGGATAACAGCAACAGGGCGATAGAGGTGCTATTGGAGCAGAAAGAGAACGCTGTCAAAAATTCAAAGCAATGGCAGATATATGTAGGCGAAGACGGTACAGGGAACAGGGAGGAATGGTATAAGTACAAATATCCCGAAGACAGTAGAAGTTCTGAAGACCGTTGGCTGAAAGGAATTTCCAACGATATACAGTTTTGGATGGAAAAGCAGTCCTACAATTTTAGGAACTCGATAAAAGCATGGCTAAAAGAGGTTTTAGAAGTGGTTTACCTCGGCGCATCCCTCTGCATCAATACGCTTCGAACGTTTTTTCTTATTGTGCTTGCCATCGTCTTTCCGTTGGTTCTCGGTTTCTCGGTATATGACGGATTTCAAGACACCTTGACCAACTTCATTGCAAGGTATGTCAACATATTTCTGTGGTTGCCCATTGCAAACATTTTTGGGAGCATACTTGGGAAGATACAGGAGAATATGATACGGCTCGATATATCACAGATTGAGAGCGGTGGCGATACTTTTTTCAGCAGTACGGACACCGCCTACCTCGTGTTCTTGCTCATCGGGATAATCGGCTTTTTCTCCGTCCCCAACGTAGCAGGATATATTATTCAAGCAGGTGGACACAATACACTTCTGCAACGTGTCAATACCACAGTAATCACAGGTGGACAGGCAATAATGGGGCAAGCCCAACAAGGTTCGGCAACAGGAACTGAATCGGCAAGGACGGTTGGAGGGAATTACTCCGAATTGGGAAAACAGCTTTACAACAGCCTAAAGGGCAGTAGCAACGACAAGAGCAAGGTGGACACCGACAAGAAAGGATAAGAATCAAAGACTAACAAAATCAAGAAACCATGTTTAGACAGTTGAGAAATATAGAGACAGCTTTTCGGCACGTGAGGACATTTAGTTTACTGTTTTTGGTTGCCTGTACAGTGGTCAGCATATATGCCATATTCAAGGCATACCGTATGGTCAGCGAAGAAAGGGAACGTATTTACATCCTGTCCAACGGAAAAGCACTCGAAGCGTTCAGCGAGGGAAGAACGGAAAACCTACCTGTTGAACTGCGCAACCATATCGGCAATTTCCACCGACATTTTTTTTCGCTCGACCCCGATGAAAAAGTAATACAGGCAAACATGGCCAAGGCTTTCGACTTAGCGGACATCAGCGCAAAAAGGGAGCATGACAACCTAAGGGAACAGGGTTTTTACGCCAACATCATATCGGCGAATATATCCACACGGATTGAGATAGACAGTATTTCACTCCTGACGGACAGGACACCGTACAGATTTACCTGTTATGCTACGCAGACCATCATTCGGAGTACATCCACCGTTCGGCGCAACCTAATCACGAAAGGCGAGATCCGAAACGTGAACCGGAGCGACAACAATCCCCACGGATTCCTTATCCAGCGATGGGAAACCGTCATGAACGAAAACAAATAAAGAAGATGAAAAAGACAAAAAGGGCATTGGAGACCCAACATCGAAAAATGGCAGATTGGCTCAATAGGCGAATGGAAAACCTCACGAAAAAGAGGGCTAAGGGATTGTTCTTTGCATTCTGTCTCGTGGTCGGTCTACATTGTCTCTATCTTATAGTAAATGCAATAGTTAACATTTAAAAAAGCAATAATTATGGAACAACGCAAAAAGAAAGCACTTTTGGTGCTACCGCTGATCTTCGTGCCGATCATGGCATTGGTATTCTATGCTCTTGGTGGAGGCAGGGCAGCGGTACAGGGCACAGCCAAAACGACAGGTATCAACACTGCATTGCCCGACGCCTCGTTTCGGAAAGATGAGGCAACAGACAAGGCATCCCTTTACAGGATGAACCAAAATGAAACAGAGGACGAGGATGTTGAAGAAGAAATCACAGAAGACTTCGGGTTTGATGACAGTACCGAGTTGGAGGAACGCACCGCCCAGATCAGCGAAAAACTCGATATGATTGAAAAGAGGTTGCAAGAACCCGAGGTAGACAGGCGTACAACATCCCAACAAAGGGCAAGCGGTATAGCACTCTCACAAGTGCATCCGGTCAATCCATCGTTTCAGGACGATGTGGACAGGTTGGAACAGCTTATGAAAAATATGCAGGAAGATAGGACGCCCGACCCCGAAACCGAGCAACTGAACGATATGTTGAGGAACATCCTCGACATACAGCATCCCGAACGTGTTGCCAACCGTGAGCGGATGTTGTCCGAATCGCTTGCCGTGGATAGCGTGTTTAGGGCAATACCTGCGACCGTACTCGAAAAGAAAAGGGTGGTACAGGGAGCGACCGTTAGGTTACGCCTTGAAGACACCGTGACCATTGATGGATTTGCCATACCCAAAGGACACGAGGTATTCGGTATTGCAAGGATTGCCAACCAACGCCTTTTGGTCAATGTGACCAATATACGGCTTGGTACATCCATTATCCCTGTCAACTTCGCCGTGTACGGACTTGACGGCATCGAGGGCTTGGATGCTCCCGAAGCGGTAATCAGCGAAACGGCAAACATGGGTGCAGATCGGGCAATAAGCGGTATCGGACTTTATGGTTTTGACAACTCATTGACCACACAGATAGCAGGTGCGGGAATAGACGCCGCACGAAGTGCGGTAAGCAAAAGACTGCGGAAGATAAAAGTAAGGATAAAGGCGGGGGAACAGATTCTACTGCGCATCAAAAGATGACAGCCCCATTCTTTAAATTTTGTAAACAATAAAAGCAATATGCCATGAATTTAAGTAATCTCGAAGACAGACAGTACGAAATGAAAGAATTGGGTTTCTCAAAGGAATCCACTGAAAAAATGCAGGAACTGATGGAGAAGAACGTTCCGGAGTTTAAGCTCTACGAATCCAAACAGACCCCAAAGGGAATGGTTGATTACCGTCTCCATTACAAGAAATCGGCACAGTCGGATTTTTACTACTTCAACAAATTCGATGTGACCGTGGACAGGAACAAACTCCGTACACCCGAATCCAAATATATGGTCATTACACCTACGGAGGGAGATAAAAGCCTTGTAAGGAAGTTTGAGACTCCCTACGAAGCCATTGAGTATTTCAAACAACAGCCGAACAGCGAGCTTGCAATCGGCAAGGATGTAAGGAGCAGAACGAAACTTGCCCAGATTGAAAACTCGAAAATGATTTATACCGAGCGTTCGTTTCGTCAAACGTTCAGTCAGCCCCCCTTACCACAGACCTTTTACATTGATTCGGGAAAGGGCTTTAGCAAAGAACAGGCGGGCAACCTTATGTTGGGGAATGCCGTGTACCGTGATGACCTGTTGAATTTTCAAGGCGTTGGCTACCAAGCTTGGGTAATGCTCAACTTTAACAAAGAGCGGGACAGGTACGGCAATTTTCCGATGAACCAGTACAATGATCCTGCCTATGGTTTTGACCTTAACGAAACGCTTGAAAAATTCCGTATCAAGGAAATGGAAACACCCGAGGGTACTAAAAAATTGGAGGAGAGTGTACGTAACGGAAATACGCCATTGGTCACGGTACAGAATCAGGACAACGAAACCCAAAAGGTGCGCCTTGAGGTTGCCGTCCGTTTTAGGAACATCAATTTCTTTAGAGAAGACGGTAAGCCTGTAATGCGGGAGCAGTTTCTCAAAGAGGGACAAGACCTCTTACAAGCAAGGACAAACACTATGGGGCTTGGACAGAACCAAAACGAAGCAAGGACGGCGAGAATGGCAAGATAACCACCCAATAGGCTTTGCTTATCTTCCCAAAAGGACATCGGAAACCAATCGATGTCCTTTTTTGTTTAACCGATACCGAATAGGTACATTTGTATATGTAACCATTAACAGGAGAAGCCGTTATGAGAAAGATAAGAACACTATCCTGCACATCCCTTTCCCTCATACTTATATACGCCTGTACATCGGGAAACAATGGTGCTGATTTGCAGAAAAAGGTAACAGGGCTGTACGCTTCGGAAAGCGAAAACACCTTTGACTATTTTAAGGACACGTTGGAAATCAAAGCCAACCAAGATGGCAAACTCGACGTGACCATTATAGCGAATTGGTCTTCGGCAAAAGAAGATGACCCCCAGAGACCTAAAAACAAAGTTGCCGGAGAGTGGAACAGTTATGGAAAAGGAGATACAAAAGTTGGAGAGTTACAGACCAGTGATACCACCATTAGGATTGCCCACCCGATGTATAATACCGTGGATATCCTGAAGATAGACCTTAACGCAGGTACGTTGGAATACCCCAAAAAAGACGGAGCGGTCGTTTACCAAAAGGTCAGATAGGTTTTCCCATGAACTAAGACCCATTGTCCCGAATTGGCTTCCCATTTTCCCAAGCCGACCTGTTTTCTTATTGCCCGACTTTCATACCAAATTGACCTAATATCCCCCTGTCTGTTTCTTACCTTTCTACTTTCCAACCTGTCCATTTCCCAACTAAGTTTCCGCCTGTTTTTCGTCTAATTTCTTTCCAATACCAACCCTACTTGATAAGTCTTTACTATCAGCGGTAGGCGAATTTCCTTTGGCCTTTTCGTTAGCAAATTTCTACACAATCCCCCAGTCGTCAAGGCTAAGCCCCAAGGGGTTTGTTCAAAAAAATCTTCCTTTCGCACCTCGGTCGCACACTCCCTCGGCACGAAAGAGTATTTTTTTTCCAAAGCCTTGCCTTACTCGGGGGATTGAATAGGTGCGGTTGCTTAACAAAAAGCCAGAGGGCTGTGCCCTTTGGTTTCGCTTAAAAAATTTGGATATGAAGAATTTTGGAAAAACACAGTTGGCAACACGTGCGCCCCCTCTGATAGCCTACTTATCGGAACTTATTTACAGTACATTTTTTACACATAAATTTTTAAAGTCATGAAAACGACAGCAATCAATAACAAGAACACAAAAGCAGTGGCAAACGGAAGTGCAAGCAATGGCAAGGAAACCAAAACGACAGGGGCAACAACTTCGCCCAAAGCGGAAAAAGAGGTAATAAAGTTTGAGGGATTGGAAAAGGAAGCTCCAACAAAGGCGACCACAGCCGAGCAGAAAGCAACGCCAACGGATCAGCAGGAACAAAAGCCAAAATTTGCCCCCAATCTCGAAGAAACGCTAAAATGGGTAACTGAATTGCACCGCAAGAAAGTACAGCGTGACCGACTGTTAGAAACCATTGCCAATTTGGACAAATTCGAGGTTGAGGTAAAGGATGATGCAGACGAGACCGACAGCAATTATTATCAAGGTTGTACAATTACCATTGAGGACGACAACCGCAATAAGTTTGTAACCAAAAATCCGGTTATCATTAAATCCGTTGCGCTTTTCGTCAAAACGATGTGTTATGATAGGCTTGGCGAAATCGAAGCGGAAATAGCAATACCAAATGTTTAGTCCTTTTGTTTCACTTAGCCCCCTTTATGGGGGCTAAATTTCTTCATTGTTATGATTTATTTTAATAACTGCAAAACGCTTGACGAGGTTAAACAACTATACAAAAAGTTGGCGATGGAGAACCACCCCGACCGAGGTGGAGACACCGAGACCATGCAGAAAATTAACCAGGAATACGCTTTTGTAAGTGCAAAGATTATCAAAGGCGAGAACCTCAACAGCGAAGAAGCCGAGCAGAAAGTAAGGTTTTCGGAAGAGTACAGGGAAGTAATCGAGAAGATTGCACACCTACCACATATTAAAATCGAATTGGTTGGTTTTTGGATTTGGGTAACAGGCAACACAAAACCCATACGCAAATTGCTAAGGGAAGCAGGCTTGTTTTTCGCCAAGAAAAAACAGGCATGGTATTACCGTAGCGATATGTTTAAAGTCAGAAAAGGTAGTAATATGTCTTTAGACGAAATCAAAATAAAATATGGATGTGAGGTCATAAAACCCAACAGACCGAAGACCATACGACAAGTACAATAAAACAATAGGCAATTTTAAAATCGCCTATTGTTTTTGTGTTACACGTGACAGAGCCATTTTTTGCGCGCGGCCCTTGCGGGCAAAAAGTGCTTTGTAACCGTTTTTTATGACCTAAGATTACACGTTGATTTAAAATACTCGGTTAGAAACGAAACAACATTTTTTGGTTCTTCGGGTGGACAATTAATTAACCAACAATTTACTTCGCCAGTTTGACAAGCCCCATCGCTCAGGCCGACCGCACCCAATAAAAAACTGCATAAAATGGGTATCCACTCGTTCCGATCGGAGCCTCCCATTTTCCGCAGTTTTTTCTTTTGCTTAGTCAAACTTGGCTCGTACCCGCATTGGCGTTAATTAATTTTTTCATTTTTTTAAATCAGATACGCCATGAAAAAGAACGATTTTATCGCAAATGAATTATGCCTTTCTTACCGTCGTAATCCAAAACTTTCCGTTTCGGCTTTTACCAAAATAAAAAACTCACGATGTTTGGAAGAAACATTTAGACAGGTTTGGAACATAGACGAAATTGAGGTTAGAGAAAGTTTTTACGCTCTTTATATGACCAATCAATTGAATGTAGTGGGATATTATAGGATAGCAGATGGCGGTATAGATGCTGTTGCTGTTGATACAAAACTGATAATCAAATGTGCTTTGTTATCGAATGCAACAAGAATAGCAATTGCTCATAACCATCCGTCGGGAACATTGAGACCAAGCGATTCGGATAAAGTGATAACCCAAAGGATAAAATCAGCTTGCCATATTATGGATTTAAAACTGTTAGACCACATTATTCTAACAGATTGTGATTACTATTCATTTAAAGATAATGGGGACTTGTAAGTTCCTGTTATCCATCAAAGAGGTTGGCTATTGTGAATTTTCACTATTCAATCTTTCTTTATTTTCTTAATAAACGTATTCTGAAAATGGAGGAATAGAACGGAAAACGGGGTATTCTATCTATACGATTTAAAAGGATAACTAAAACCCTTTTTGTTTTTCATACTCAATTCAAAAAAGTTCAAAGTCTAAGAATTTTCGCTAAATTTGACATAAAGTGACAAGTCATCAAAATGGAATTTAAAAGCTTTGGTATAAAGGTTAGAGGATTAAGAAAAAAGAAAGGTCTCCTTCTAAGACAAATCGCAGCTGCTTTAGAAATGGACACTGCCCTTATTAGTAAAATAGAAAGGGGTGAAAGGAAAGCTAATAGAGAGCAAGTTATCAAATTAGCTGAAATTCTAAATGTAGAGGTAGAAGAACTTTTGGTCATTTGGCTTTCAGATAAAATTGTAGATATGTTGGAGAAAGAACCATTGGCTTATAAAGCACTTAAGAATTCAGAAAAGAGAATAAAAAACAAGTATTGATATGCAACTAAACTACTTTCCAATAAATTTTGAATTTGATGAATATCAGATTAAGACAGAACCGTATTCGGAAGATCGACTTAGCGAGTTGAGGGAATTACATAATACCACTCATTCTTTTTTTAGGAATGGTGAAAACATCTATATATCAAATAAAGAAGGGGAAGATATAAGTCTTATAGGAAGTGTCGTATCAAGGAGTGTATTTGAAGATAGTCAGGTTACTGCTTCATTGATTAAACATCTTTTCTTTCGGACATTTAAAGATAGATTTCCTAATTATATTCCGGTGGATTTTTATCCATTTCGTTTCTTTTCCGCACAAGCTAAAGACGATATTATTTACAAAGTACTACCTGAAAATCTCAAGAAGCGCGTTGCCTATAAAAAACTGATAGAAGTCCAATTACGTCTTACTGAAATAAATGGAAAGAAACAGTTTGGCTTTCTTATCAACATAAAACGTAATTGGATATTTAACAAATCTTGCGCTGAACTACATTCGGAAGGATACAACTTGTTAGGTGTGGATGTTCTTCACACGGAGACTATTCCCGGTTTAGCTGATGTTCTGGCTCCTAATGAAGAGCTTTTGGGAGTAATAACTGAGATAGCTGATAGTAAAGCGAAAATTGAAACTAATGAGGGAATTAAGGAATACCCCCTTGAACAGTTATTTATCAAGAAATCAAAATACAATATAGGTAACTATTTGTCATTTGCTATCTCACAGCAGAAGAGCGACGAAATAATGAACCTTATTGAGAGTAAACGTGCTGATATTTACAACACAAAAGCATTGTATGATGAAATCTTAAAGATATCAAAACATTTGTTCTGTGAAAATGGTTCATCGATTTTATTTCACAATAAGGATGGTTTCTGCTTTAAGGTTGACGATACTCCATTGACAGTCTCAAATAGCATTGATTTGAAAATGCCGACTTTTATTTTTGATCCCGCTGCAACTAAGACAAATAGTTCAAGTCCAGATTTAGGGTTATCCAATTATGGTCCATACGACAGTTCAATTTTCGATATTAAAAGCCCTAATGTGTTATGTATTTGCAATAGAAATAATAGAGGGAATTTTACGAAGTTCCTATCCAATTTAAAAGATGGAATACCTCAATCACGGTATTTTCAAAAGGGACTTCAGAAAAAATATGATTTGCAGGACGTGATACTCAATGTGAGAGAGTTACAGGCATATAGCATCGATGATTACCTAAATGTTATCAGTGGTTATGATGAAAACAAACCTCATTTAGCAATTATAGAAATACCCGCAAGTTTCAAACGTCAAGCAGATATTGCAAATCCTTATTATCGAATTAAGGCTAAGTTGTTATCGTTGGAAATTCCTGTTCAATTTGTTACGTCCGAAATAATAGGTAGCCATAATGAATATATATTAAATTCTATTGCTCTTCAAATCTATGCCAAACTCGGAGGAACTCCGTGGGTTCTCCCTTCGCAACGTTCGGTAGACAAAGAGATAATTATTGGTATTGGTCATAGCTGGCTAAGGAAAAATCAATATGCAGGAGCTGAACAAAATCGAGTTGTAGGCATCACAACTTTTATGTCAAGTGACGGTCAGTATCTTCTTGGGGATAAGGTTAAAGATGTTCCTTTCGAAAACTATTTTGAAGAATTGCTGAAAAGCTTGAAACAATCAATTCAAAGACTTTCAACAGAACAAGGGTGGTCTGATGGGGATACGGTAAGGTTAATTTTCCACATTTTCAAGCCAATTAAAAATACCGAATTTGATGTTATCAGTCAATTAGTTCGAGACATTACACAATATAAGATTAAGTTTGCATTCGTTACCATAAGTACCATTCATCCAACAATGTTATTCGATGCCAATCAGCCTGGAGTTTCTAAGTACCGAAGTAACATAGTAAAAGGGCAATATATACCAAATAGAGGAAGTAATGTCTTTTTAGATGATAGGACTTCAATCGTACAAATGTTTGGTGCAAACGAATTGAAAACAGCTAAGCAAGGTATGAGTAAGCCAATTCTTATAAATATTAGAACTCCCCAAGGCAATTATAGTAGCAGTGATTTAAATGACTTATTATTTTATGATTTAGGATATATTACTCAACAAATATTTTCATTTACATATTTGTCATGGAGAAGTTTTTTGCCCGGAGAAGAACCCGCCACAATGAAATATTCTAATCTTATTTCTAAGTTGTTGGGGAAAATGAGAAATATTCCCAATTGGGATGCAGACAACCTAAACTATGGTTTAAAAAGAAAGAAATGGTTTCTTTAGAAAACAGAATGGGATATTTAGCAAGAGTAAGCGAGAATGCAAAGCTTTCGGCTTTTAATGATTTCTTACTGGGGGAAGTTAATCATATTGCTCCAAATCACAATTCAAACGGAAGCGAAGAAATCTTTTATGGAGTATTGAAAGCAATTCGAAATAATAGTAAGAATGATTTTGAAAGCTATTATAATAAGAAAAGTAAAAGTAAGCCAAGCAAAGGTTCACCAGCACCATTTGTTAACGACGATTTTCTTATATTTTCTTTTATAGTTGGTATTATGAAGTTCAATATAGATAGGAATTGGATAAATCATATCATATCTATTAGAAATAGAAACTCTATAACAATCACTTTTGAAAATATTTTAAACGAAAATTATTATAGTACGAGTAATCTCCCTGAAATTGTGTTTATGTTTTTAAACATCTACGGTAAGACCTTAATTACCAACGATTTTTCGAGTTTCACTTTCAAAAAAGTGATTGAGAATGTAAGGCTATTTGAAAACAGAAGTGACTTCCAAATTCTGTGTTCACTTAAAGCGTACGACACGATATTTATGTTAAAGGAAGTGCCTGATAAAAAAAAAATTGACCGATTAGAAAAGTTTAACTTTAATTTTATTGAACGAATTAGATATATCTCGTGGATAGTACAGGCAATTTTATTTGCACTACTGATTTATTTAATCCTTAAACTTCCGAAATATAACCCCGAAGCTATCGCCTATATAGAAAAATACAATTATGCGTTCACAATTTTTGGAGCATTAGGACTTAGTGTTATAGGAAATGTCATACCTTCTATTAGAAATAAATCCCAAGAGATAATAATGAGGATATTTGGATATCCCAAAGAATTACTGCAAGACTTCAAGGATAAAAGGGATAAATGAGTGTGTCTTTTTTTGCATGGCTTTTTAAACTATTTTTAGCTATTTAAGACCGTCCAAAAAAGTTAAAAATGACATTAAGCGCTTATAAATACGGAATTGGTCATTGAGGAAGTAGATTAAATTGTCGTATAAATTTACATAACAAAATTGCTGAGAATGATAACAGGCATACCAAACGCAAACGAGTACAAACAGATCGCAATGGAATGCTTGATTCAAGCATACAACTCGATTGTTAGTGTTGACAACGCACTTACAAACAGTACCCCGAGAGAAAAAATATGGGAATATAATCAAATTGTATTGAGGTCAGGTCTGGTTTTAATACATCAAGGGATTGAGGGTTTATTAAAATCTGAAATTTGTAAAACGAGTCCTCTACTTCTAATTGAGAAAAAAAGGGGAGATTGGAAGACCTTACCCGAAAGTGCCGATGAGAATTTTTCAGAATTATACACTATTGGTGGCGAAGACTTGTTGAGAACATATTATGCTTGTATTGGTGCCAAAAAAGTACACGAAAAATTTTTGCAACTATATGAAGAAATTCGTGTAAGGCGCAATAAAATAGTACATGGTATCGGAAATGAAAAGTTGACTCCTGAGTATATACTCACACTTATCTTAGATACTTTTACGTATCTTCTTGGTAAAGACAGTTTTTGGGAAGCTGCTTCATCAAAGTTCTATCAACACCCAGGATTTCAGTACGAAGATGAAGATGTTGAATGGGAAGATATGATACACTATAATAAAATGGAGCATTTAAGTTTCTTTTTAGGGAAAAAGACGCTAAAGAAACATTTCTCGGTTGACATTACTGCACGCCCTTATTTATGTCCACATTGTACTGAAAAATCAGAAATTGCCACTAAAAAAGGAGCAAAGAGAGCCGATTCTAAATGGGCATTTTTGCATCCAAATGACCCTCTTGGCACAAACTTAAGCTGTATCGTATGCCAGTCGGATTTTGGAGTACTAAGGGAAGATTGTGGCAAAGATGGATGCAAGGGGAATGTTAAATACTTGATAGAAGATGACGATGACTCAGAAACATATATCTGTTTGACGTGCTGGCATGATGAGACAAGAGAAGCAAGTTGAAATAATTAAATCATTATATCAGAACCTAAATGAATAAAGAAATTCGGCTTTACCTTATTGAACTTGCCAGGATCAAAAGAACAGTAAGCTATGCAAAAGCTATGTCCCAATTTGGATTAAATGCTTCAAATCCGACCGAAGTAGATTATTTTGCTAATGAAATAGGAGAAATTTCTGAACATGAACATCTATTTAAACGACCTATGTTAAGCTCATTGGTTGTCCATTCCTCTAAGAATTCGATTGGTTTTGGGTTTTATAGATTAGCTGAAAAATTGGGCTATGATAAAAAGGAAGTTTTGAGTAAACAACATTTTGAAAGGCAAATGCAGGAGCTATGTTATGAGATATGGTCAGATGATAAAGTTTATTTTCAAGAAACTGGAAAAAAAGCGTCTTCAAAAGCTATTACGAATTACTCATTGTATTTGAATGATGAACCACAAGAAGGTATTGGTGAATTGCCGGAGCGCAAGTTTGATTTTTCAGGGTACGATATTGATTGGAACCAAAAGTACTTAAGTGATTTGGAATGTGGAAATATTGGTGAAGATTTAGTGTTGGAATATGAAAAACGAGTACTTATTGATAATGGTTTTCCTGAGCTTATTGAAAGGGTAAGAAAGGTTAAAGATGGAAATGGTTTTGATATCCTTTCCGTAAATTTTGATGGAAGCCCTAAATATATTGAAGTAAAAACTACGAAAGGTGGCTCTGCAACTCCTTTCCAAATTTCTCTGAATGAGGTGAAATTCTCCGAAATGAATGCTACAAATTATTATTTGTACCGTCTATATAACCTCAACATGGAAAATAAGACAGCTGACTTTTTTGAATATCAGGGAAGCGTTACAGATAACTTTCTTTTGGAAAGCATCCATTTCGAAGCCTACAAGAAGAAATAGTAGTTTTATTATACAGAGGAATTATTGGCACATATTTTATATCTAAAGTATTTCCGAATTTTTAATAGATAACTTTTGTAAAATCGTCAAAATATCATCGAGGTGTTCTAATAGAGACCCACGTTCCCCGCAAGAAAATCCTTCATCGAAAGATGAGGGATTTTTTGCGTTCAGGGTGGATGAGAACCTAGGGTTCGATCCGTAGGAGGTTCAGGGATGTGTTTGGGGTTGTGGGACTGAACCAATCCCACGCTCTCCGCACAAAAAGAAATAAATGATAACAAAACCCTATTAACAGCACGTTAATAGGGTTTTGTGCGTTTAAAGGCATATTCAATAAACCAACGATTCCCACTAGCAGCGAGACCTCAGCGAGACCTTTTTTGATAGACAACTTTGCTACTTTCTCAAAGACTATAAAGATATGCTAGGCGCTTCTAACCTCCTTTAAATAACGACGAACATCAAGTTCCAATTGTACGGGATACGCATATCCGAGCTTCCTTGCAATCTCATTACCGATTTCGGAAACCAAATCTGTTATCATATAGAGGGAGTCCCAGTTGCGAGATAGGTCTGCATCAGCGAAAGTCTGTTCAATACGCGACCACAAGGCAGGACTTAGGTATTCTTTGAACAAACGACCATGCTTGTTCGTGGTAACTTTCCAATCGTGTTGCATCGCAATGTACCATTCCAATAAAGGAACCATATAATCTGTTCGGATTACATTTTCAGTCATAAACTTAGCGTAAAAAAGATCTTCTCTGGCTAGACATTTGGCTACATAAGTTGTGTCCCACCAAAAGTCATTCAGAAGTTGTGTGAAACGCGCTTCCATGGGTTTTTTGATGACTGAAACTTGGTAGGATGGCGGATGCATAGAAGGAGTTAAACCATCTTTATCTAACAAAACTTTATATCCAATATCCCAATCTTCACACAATATCGGCTGTTTAACTTCTGTAGAAAAGGATGATACACTATAGAGCTTAAAATCAACTTTGACGTGATCCTCGTACAAAACCATTTTCATGGCATGCTTCCCATCAAAAGCAGATTCATCCTCTTCAACCATAGCTATTGGTCTACCGAACAATTTAAGCCAGGAATTGTCCTGTACATATTTTGCGTTATGCTCAAAAATAAGTTCAATATCTAAGTCACTATACTTATCGACTGGTGCTAGCGGATTCACTAAGGAGCTCGTAAGAAGTACAGTTCGTACATCCGGATTCTCTTGTGCCCAATCTATAATTTGATTCAATTTCTTATCTCGCATTGGTTTTATATTTAAAAACCTATTTTAAATTTCCCCATCAGCAATACCATTTTTGAAGTAAATTAGTCAACGAAAACAATACTAATAAATTTTAACTGATGAAACAAAAACTACTAACTGAATTAACAGATCAGGAGCTCCTGGAGATGAAAAAGAAAGCAAAATCCAATAACATAATAAATGCAGCAATTATCGGATTTATGTTTGGTGTAACCGTCTATGCCGCAGTAAATCATGGCTTCAGCTTTTTTACACTTCTTCCGCTTGTATTAGCCGCGTACGCTGCTGTCAAATGGAATAAAGAAAAGAAAGCTTTAGAAGACGAGTTAAAGGCGCGAAACCTGTAACAGAACTAACGATAAAGGACGTCCATTATCATTAATTCTTTCTATTTAAGTACGAGCGACAAACAATCACAGCTTCTAATTGTCTTCAATTTATTGATTATTAAGATTTCTTTTTTCTTAACCGATCATTGTTCTTTGATGAAGTAAGCAAGTAGCTTTAAAGATACGTGTCTAGAGGCACAATGATACCTTTTACCGGAAATACGCCCCAGTCTTCTGTTTCTGTATAGCAGGGAAGTGTCGGTTCAATAGAATACGATATGCTAGCAAGTTAAAGGTAGAGGTTCAATTCCTGGTTTAGTAGGTTCGAATCCTACATCACGTAAGTTTAGACTTTCTATAAAAAAGTCACCATGAAGCTACCTGTCTTTCGTTCGGTTGCCTTGGTTTATTGTTTCTATTCCCGGAGTCTCTCCGGTGAGGAGAAGCATGACCAGGCAACAATTGCAACTAAACTTCGTAGCTTAAAACAAGTGTTCTCGGTGGTACTGCTTATCCTATTTGTCTACGGACACATTAGGCAAATCTTTACCTACAGTACATTCCTTTTAAGCTCCGTTCAGAAGCAATGAAGGGAAGATAGGTAGCTTTCTAATACGCAAAAAACAAATATGTAATTGTAGAATAATTATGAAAAGGGTAACGGTAGATGTAAATCAAGTCGGTTTGGTGGTTAAAAACAATGTGGTGAAACGCGCCTTGCGCGCGGGTAGCTACTGGATAGGTTTTGGCGCTAAGCTGGAAACTTACAATATGTCCCATAACTTTGTAACACCACATAACGTCGATGCGCTTCTGCAAGTAGATGGATTTAAGGAAATGGTAGAGGTGGTGGAAGTTGCGGATGATCAGATCTGCATTGTTTATCTGAACAATAATTTCTATAATGTACTTTCTGCTGGGCGACACTTCTTTTGGAAAGGATTACAAACCTATCGTTTTCAGATCGAAGACATCTCCACTATAGATATCAAACCGTCGGTCAGCCGTCAGCTGCTAGCCAGTCCAGCTTTTTCTTACTATGTATGTTACTATACCATTGAACCTTTCGAGCAAGCCTTGCTGTTTGTGGATGGCGCTTTTGTCAAGATCCTAGAGCCGGGAAACTACTACTGGTGGAAGAATGCGACGACTATCACAGTGATCAAAACCGATATGCGTGTTACAACCGTTGAGATCACTGGTCAAGAGATTCTAACGAAGGATAAGGCACAGATCCGAGTGAACTTCTCTGCTCAATATCAAGTGAAAGATATTGTCAAAGCGCTGCAGCATAATAAAGAGTACGAGAAACAACTGTATACGCTGTTGCAATTGGTGCTACGTCGTTATATCGGACAAATGACGCTAGATGAGCTAATGGATAGTAAATCAGAAATATCAAAATACGTTATCGAGACTACGTCAACCGAGCTTGCGGCATTAGGGTTAGCACTATTTAATGGTGGGGTAAAAGATATTATCTTGCCCGGAGATGTTCGTGAGATTATGAATCAAGTTCTTATTGCCGAAAAGAGAGCCCAAGCAAATATCATTACACGACGCGAGGAGACGGCATCTACCCGAAGCTTGTTGAACACCGCAAAGCTGATGGAAGAAAATGCTATGCTTTTCAAGTTGAAAGAAATGGAATATGTTGAGAAAATAGCAGAGAAGATCAACAGCATCTCCGTTTCTGGGAATGGTCAGATTGTGGATCAGCTAAAACAGCTTTTTGTCAAAAGTTAACACCAAAGTACCCACCTTATTTCTTGACTTCAAGCAGTTTGTTTCTTGTATTTGCTTCATTTTTTAAAGAAACCTATCTCCCTTAATTGCCGACATTTTTTTAAAATCGTCTCCTGTTTTGTTACATCAACTTTCATATATCTAATTTAATGGTTAGTTCAACTGCCTAATCCGTCTCTCTATCGATAAACCTCTTTTTCCGATTTAGTTATAAGGTAGCTTTAACTTTATAAAGGAGCAAATAGAGATTTATTGACTATGATATATAAGGATGGTAGATTTGATAATAAAGAAGGCCAATTGATAAGAAGAAAGATTCTATCATTTATCGTTTATGGCGCCAGTTTATTATTATCAATATTCTTTATCTATACAGGCACCTATAAAATACTTCATGCAAAGTTGTTTGAATTTAATGCTCAACGTATTAGTCTTTTTCCATCATTCATAATTCCTTACTTGGCATATTTGATTGCTCTGGTCGAATTTATCGTTGCTATACTTCTCATCATTAAACCTTTAGTGGGTCATATGCTGTTCGCTTCAATAATGTTACTGTTTTCTGTTTATATCGTATATCTAAATTATAATCAGCTGTATGAAGTATGTGGATGCGGAGGAATCTTGAATGGGTTGGAATATTCCAGCCATTTGGTTCTTAATGTAAGTTTACTAACAATATCACTTTTACTCATTCACTACTTTGTAAGTGAAGATAAAAGGGTTTTATAAAGAAATATAATGAAGACAAAACATGTATTCTTTTCCATTTCTTCGATAGCTGTTTTAATAGTATTGTACTATGGTATTGTAGGAAATAATCGAACATCTTTTGAACGTACTTTTGTGCACGTTAACTTAGATACTTCTGATGTTTTTACCTCCAAAAACGAATTGGGTTTTAAGGATTTTGTTATTAATTCAATGGATGGTCGTATCCATAGATTAATTACCCTAAAGCAAAGTAATGATAGTGTGGATTCTATTACATATCACATACAACCAATTATAAGTGATTCTATGGGACAATTTGAAGAAGGTTTTGCTTTTACATTCCCTAAGAATGCACGTGTTAGATTCCTGAAAGATAAGAGCGTCTACTCTTATCACCGTTTTGGTCTATACATTGTAGACCATCAAAGCACTTTAATTCTTAACCCTGTAAATGTCTCTATATATGATGCCTATCCTCTTGTAAATGGTAATATACTTTGCTTAGGAGAAATTAAGGATACTAACTCGGAAAAGTTTGCTTTTGGTTTTTTTGAACTTAATGAAAGTACCAACGAAACTAATATTAAACATTTAATACGAGAAGAGAGTACTTCGACTAGAAGCAGTGATCTTCTGTCCTACGCTGGTCGTTTCTGTGATCTTGGTAAAAAATTAGCTTTTGTTTATGAGAGAGTCGGACAGATACTCTTTTTTGACAATAACAACGGTACGAAAATTATGACATTGCATACTATCGATAAGACCCCTGTCCCTGAAACCGTCATGTTTGGAGATTTTAATACGTACAAAAGAGGAAAAGCAAAACTTTCGAATTCTGCCGTCCTTATTGTTGATAAGCTAATAGTCGTGATTTCAAAACAGCCTATTGTAAAAGAAAAATTGATTTTAGACGTATATAAGGATATGAAATACCAAAAAAGCTTATTGTTGAAACTAGATGGAGTAAATTCAAATGATGTTGTTTTTTTTAATCAAACTGAATCTCAGTTTTTCCTAGGAACAAAAAAAGCATTATATACCATACCTATTGAGCAGCTGTTAATCAAAATAAATTTTAGTAAAACTTAAAAAAGAAAAAGATGAAAAAGAGAGCAATTTTTTTAGCAATAGCGGCAGCAGTTGGAGCAACTACTGCGCTTTATTCATTTGGCGGAGACCTGACAACGGAAGCATGTTCAGGTGACACCTCGAGATGTATCACAAAGGCGAATGGTGACGTCATCTGGGGGAATTGGGTTAGTTCTGTTCCAACACCCTCACCTCTTTAATTGATTGGGAGCTGGTCAATAGGATTACTTTTGATTCTCATTGATCAGCTCCTTTATATTGAAATTCATGTTTCCACCACTATCCTGATTAACCTAATTTTAAATGAAGTTCGCTCTATTTTTTATCATATTCATCATTTGTAGTAGAATTGGTTATTCCCAGAAAATCAGTGGTAGCGTATTTCATCAGGATGTCCCTTTACCTTATGCCTCAGTAACTATTTTCGATGAAAAAGATTCTGTTTACATAACCTTATTAACCGACGAGCAAGGGTGGTTCCAAACGACAAATTACAAAAACGCAGGTAAGATAACTATAGCGGTTACTTATATTGGTCTTAAACAGTCTAAAAAATCATATACAACGGCGGAGCTATCTAAACCTTTGTTAATTAAGCTGGAAAGAAGTAAGCAAGATATCGAAGAAATACAGGTAATTGGAGAGCTGAACAAAGTCATGTTAGATGTAAATAAGCGTGTATATAAATTCAATCAAAGTGACTTTATAAAAAATACAACAGCTGATATAGCCATAAATAAGGTGCCAGGTGTTGTGTTTTCAGAAGAAATAGGACTCAAGCTAGATGGTTACCAAACGCCACAACTATATATAAATGGAATTGCGAGTAGTACTCATAATCTGAAAAATATAGAGGTCGATGATATAGAACAAGTTGATATAGTAAATCATCCATCAGCGAGATTTAATGTGGAGCGGAGTTCTGGTATTATCAATATAATAACAAAGCATAAGGCCACTCCTTTTTACAAGGGACGTTTACAGGTTACAAAAGGCACATTGCTGGAACGAACAGGCGTGAACCCTTCATTTTCATTCAAAAAAGGTAAGTGGTTAGTAAAAATGGTATGGGACAAAAGTCGAAACGTTCAAAAGACCAACACAGATATGTACAGAAGTGCCGAAAGTTTATCTTATTATCAATTTAATTTTCGAAAAAGTACAGTAGTACAGGATAATGGGAACATAGAAATAAGACGTGATATAGACACCACAAGCTCTATTTTCCTGCGATCAGCATTTTTTGGATACAAGTTAAACGGCAATACGACCGGAAAAATTAACAATATCGAATTTCTAAATGCATCTAGAGATAAGTATTGGATTTATACCATCGATGGTGTGTACGACAAAAAAATCAGGGAGGGGCTTTTGTCTATTAAGGGAAACTACAATCTATACAGAAAAGAGGATTCCTTTCTAATAGAAAAGGAGGAGAAGTTCGAAAATACCATCAATTCCGGATTATCAGATATTGCCCTCGAAACGAGTTTCAACCATAAGCCAGATTTACTTAACTGGGCAAGCCATGATTTTGGAGCAAAATATGTAAACCGTACCTTTTTACAAGTAGAAAATATAAAATACAAACAACACAATATTGGGATCTATTCAGATTGGCGTATAAAGGTTAACCCCAAAATAGAAATATCAAACTCTATGTACTTTGATATTTCCAAAAATAATGTGGGAGATTATACAAATACCTATTCTACTTTTTTGCCATCAATAACAATTGATTGGAAAAAGAAAAATACGGCTAAATTTTCAACCTCTTTTGCTAGAAGGGTGAACAGACCTAATCCAATGGATTTAAATGAAACGATTATAATGCTAGATCCTACAACTTTCCAAAAGGGAAATATAAATTTAAAGCAGGCATCCCTTAGCACCTTAACTTTTTCCTATGTAAATGCTTATAGAAATAATTTCTTTACGGCGAATATTTTTTACGGAGCTAACAGGAATGTTATATTTCAAGATGTGGAGACCATACAAGATACCTTGATTCTTTCAAAATCGAATTTAGGAAATGTTAATAGGTTTGGGGGAGTGATTGGTCATGATTTATCACTTGGAAAGTCTATAAATATATATACCAGTGCAGGTGTAAATTACAACCAGTTGAAGAAGAGCGACAATGAACAATTGTTTAACAGCGGGTATGGTTTTATTTGCACGGGAAATATTTCGACAAAACTATTCAATAGGATAACAACAGTTGCGCTATTTGATTACAACTCGAGGAGGTACGATCTATATGCGACTACAAAAGAACGGCCTTTCACCAGCCTTCTGCTATCGGTTAATTTTATCAAAGATAAAGTTAACCTACGTTTGGCCTATGTGGATGTATTTAAAATTAATGCACGGAGAGAAATCTATTTATCATCTCCTAGTTTCGAACAAACAACATATCAGAACCGTAATTTTTCCAATATTAATATTGCAATATCATATTCTTTTGGTAAGAAATTTTCGGACGCAGTCCGCAATAAGAAGATTAAAAGTGATGATATTCAGCTTCGGTAGCTTCTATTGGTAAGGATTAAGGAGGCTGGTGGCAAAGTGTTGGCGTTTAAGAGTTTAGGCTCGACTGTATGCCTAATCTATCAAAAAGCCTGTTTTTATAGTTTTTTCCTATAGCGAGTTGCTCTCCGTTTTTCAATTTCACGTGTTGAGCATCGATGGATCTTACTTGATCCATCTGAATAATACATGAACGGTGAATCCGTATAAATGCTTGTTGCGGGAGGAAACACTCTAATTCTTTAAGGGTTGTTTTAATCGTTAGTATATCCTGAACCGTAATAATCCGCACATAATCTCCCCACGATTGAAATAGGATAATATCACTAGGTAATAAAAAAAACGTTGTTCGCCCATCTCGAAATTGCAATATCTCCTGATTGGCCCTACATCGAAAGCAACGGTATACACCGACCACCGATAATATAGAAGGAGAAGATAGCAAAGTTGACAAGCGCTTCTTCACTAGCATTATATTCGTATCGAATACTGATTTTACATCCTCACCCAACTATAAGCCTCCTTTCAGAAATTAAGTATTGCAATCCAGTTATATGACACAATATAAGTAAAATGGATTAAAAACAGAATAAAATATCTATAATTATCCATTAATCGATATAAAGTTTTGTTAAGGCAAGGGTGGGGGCTAAGGTTTTTTAGAATTCACCTCTCGCGCCTTCTTAAATAAACCAGGCGAAATGTGACAGTAACCACCGGGATTTTTATTCAGATAATCCTGGTGATAGTCCTCTGCCGTATAGAAATTCTCTAACGCTTTTTGTTCGATAACAACCGGTTTGTCAATGGTGGCGGCCAAAGCTTTTATCTTTTCTTGTATCAACACCGCATCCGCTTTATCCGTATAGTATATACCCGTTCTGTATTGAGAACCAATATCATTTCCTTGTTTATTTAAGGACGAAGGATCTACACTTTCAAAATATAAATCAATCAGTAAAGCGAGACTTACTATAGAAGGATCATAGACCACCTTTACTGTCTCCGCAAACCCACTGTTTCCGCGCGAAACCGTTTTGTAATCCGGATTCCGGGACTTTCCGTTCGCATAGCCTACGGCCGTAGCGGTAACACCCCGAACCTGCTGAAACAGGTGCTCTGTTCCCCAAAAACAACCGCCTGCGAAGTAAATTTCTTTGACTGTACCAGTTGCATCGGTGACATTTTGCTGCCCCACGCCTTCATCATTACTTGAGCGCGATGCAACATTCGACTGTATTAATACCAAGGTACAAACGACAAGTGTTAACAAGACTACAATCTTTTTCATATTCTACAATACTATTCGTCTTATCAAAGATAAGAACTTCTACACAAAGGAAGACTCCGGTCTGTCATCCAGAAATAATATAACAAATAGCCGAAATTATATAAGTACACCTTCCATAGAAGGTTTAGTTTTGCACTTTAGTATATGAAAAAGCTATTTGTCGCCATTCTTTCACTCGTATATTTGGTACTGTCTACCGGCTTTACCCAATATATTCATTTGTGTAAGGGAACGGCGGCAAAACAGATCAGCTTCACCGATCTAACATTTAAAAATACGAATGATCCTTGTCCAATATGCACCAGCAAACACAAGGGTCTTAAAGAGAAAAAGAAGGACTGTTGTAAACACGAGACCGAAGTTGTCAAAGTCGACGACACGCTGAATGGCCAGTCACAAACCGACCAACCTGTCAAGTTTTGGGGGAATGCTATTCCCACGAATATGCTGGAAGCTTTGTTTGATGCGCAATCACTTGATGTATCGAGCAATAACGACCAATCTTATTTAACCTCAAAAGTCCCACTTCGGGGCAATCCCCTCTATATTATTCATTGCAGTTACAGAATTTAACAGTTGACTTTATGCACACCAGGTGCGCAGCATGCTATTGAGGCATGTTGAAAAAACAAGTTAAACTTTAAATTTTAGTACGATCATGAAAGCAAAAATAGTTGCTTCCATGGGTTTTGTGTGGCTATTGGGCTTTAACAGCCATGGTCAGACTTTACACCTAGAGGAAGCATTACAACGTGGTATAGTAAACTACGATAAACTGAAGGCAAAGAAATCCATTCTTTATGCCGCAGGGGAGAATACCCAATTTCAAAAACAACAATACTTACCCGATGTTACGCTGGGGGCACAGCAAAGCCTTGGGACCGTGAATATGGTTAATGGGCCGATGTATGGTCAGGGAGGACTGGCGGCGGCTTCCACTTCGATGCCGCTAGCCGAACAAAACTGGAACGCGGCATTTGGGTCTTTGTATTTCGCCAATATCAACTGGAATATATACACCTTTGGAAGATTAAAAAATCAGGTAAGGTTGGGTGCAGCGCAAGAAGAACGGGCACAAGCTGATTTGGAACAAGAGATTTTTCAGCACGAAGTCCGTATTAGCGCCGCTTACTTAAATCTATTAGCAAGTCAACGTATTGTTTATGTTCAAGAGCGCAACCACGATAGAGCCAGTGTTTTCTACGCAATGACTGATGCGCGTGCTAAAAGTGGACTAATTCCAGAAGTGGATGCCTCGCTTGCAAAAGCTGAAGTGTCGAGTGCCAAATCCTTATGGATTAAGTCGCAAGATAAAGTATTCGACTATAGCAAATCATTAGCCGTGCTCTTGAATGATGATTTTCAAGCCTATCAGCTGGATAGCTTGTATAGTACGAGCGTACCATCTGATAAGGAGGAGCGTACGACCGACCGAGTGAGCCTACATCCGTGGTTAGCCTTGCAGCAAAGCCAGATCGATGAAAGTATACAAGCCGAAGAACTTCTCAACACGCATAAGCGACCAACGGTCTCTGCTTTTGGCGTCTTGCAGGGGCGTGGTTCGGGATTCGATTGGAATTATGTACAGGATAATAGTGCCTATTCCGGAAGCTACCTGAAAGGTGTAGGGATTGATCGCAGTAATTACCTCTTAGGGGTATCATTAACCTGGAATATTACTAATCTATATCGATTCAAGTCCCGCGTGAAGGAACAGCAGCATAAAAGCCAATCGTTGCGTTACCAGTATGATCTGGGGCGTAAGGAGCTCGATAATCAGGCAAAAATGGCGGATGCACAACTTCATAATGCGTATGCAAATTTCGATGAAACGAAAATTCAGCTTACTGCAGCCAATTTAGCCTACAAGCAGCACACGGCATTGTATGAAAATGGTTTGACCACCTTGGTTGATTATACACAGGCACTTTACAGTCTCAATAGGGCGGAAATTGATTACGAAATAGCGCAGAACAATGTGTGGCAAGCTTTATTGTTGCTGGCTTCCGCAAAAGGTGATATCAGCCTATTTAGTAAAGCCGTTGGCAGCAAAGTAGTCAATAAGTACTAACAACAAACAACTCACATATGAATTTAATACGTTTTGCATTACGCAAACCCATATCTATTATGGTTATGGTGCTGGGGCTGTTGTTCTTCGGGATACGTTCAGCCAAGGATATCCAAGTCGACATCCTCCCAGAAATGAATCTTCCGGTAGTTTATATTGCGCACTCTTTCAATGGTTATACCCCCGAACAGATGGAGGGATACTTTACAAAGATGTATGTCAATATGATGCTTTTTACAAATGGCATCAAGAGCATTGAAACCAAGAATACGCAAGGCCTCACCTTGATGAAAGTTAATTTTTATGAAGGGACAGAGATGGGCCAGGCTATCGCGCAGCTATCGGCGTTATCGAACCGCTCGCAAGTGTTTTTGCCGCCCGGTGCACCGCCGCCCTTTATCATCCGCTTTGACGCGTCGTCACAACCCGTCGGACAGCTGGTTTTCAGAAGTCCTACGAAGACCAACAATCAGCTTCAGGATATAGCCAATTTCACGGCACGTCCTTTCTTGATTGCTATTCCAGGGTTAACCACCGCACCACCGTTCGGAGGAAGTCCGCGTACCATTGAAATTAATGTAGACCCTACGAAGTTACGCGCACATAATATGTCGCCCGAGCAGATCGTCGAAGCTATCAGTCGGCAGAACGTTACTTCACCTGCAGGAAATATTTATATTGATGACACCAACTACCTGACACCAACCAATAACACATTAAAAACGGTTGAAGAATTTGGTGATATCCCGCTCTTCAAGGGCCAGGTAGAGAATGTGTACGTCCGCGACGTGGCTACCGTTAAAGATGGAGCCGATATTACTACAGGCTATGCATTAATCGATGGCAAAAGATCGGTTTATATCAATGTTGCCAAGTCGGGTAAGGCTTCGACCTATGATGTGGTTCAAAATCTAAAAAAGACGATACCCAACATCCAACGCAACCTCCCGGATGATGTGACTATATCGTATGAATTTGACCAGTCCGTTTATGTGATTAATGCTGTTAAAAGTTTAATTGTCGAAGGTGTTCTGGGTGCTTTGTTGACGGGGTTAATGGTTCTTCTGTTTCTTAAAGATACCCGGGCCGCCATTATTGTAATTCTAACAATTCCGGTTTCCATTATATCTGGTGTTCTGTTTTTGAAACTTTTTGGACAAACGATCAATATTATGAGTTTATCCGGCTTGGCATTGGCGATTGGTATCTTGGTCGACGAGAGTACGGTAACCATCGAGAATATACACCAACATTTTGCGATGCGGAAAAGCAAGGCTCAAGCGATCTGGGACGCATGTAAGGAGGTTGCTTTCCCAAAATTGTTAATTCTCCTCTGTATTCTTGCTGTATTTGCTCCTGCACTGATGATGTCTGGTATTCCAGGCTCTTTATTCAAGCCGTTAGCTTTAGCTATTGGCTTCTCGATGCTGGTGTCGTTCCTGATGTCGCAGACCTTTGTGCCGGTTATGGCCAATTGGATGATGAAGAACAAGCATCAGGAAGTGGATACACATAAAGTAGGTGCATTTGATCGCTTTAAGGTGAAGTTTTTAGATTTTCTATCTACACTGATGAAGGGTAAAAAATGGATTGTTTCCATCAGTTTGGTGACAATTGTTGCTGTTGTGGCGGCCTTGTACCTCTATATAGGTAAAGATGTGTTGCCGGCAGTGAACTCCAGTCAGTTTCAGGTTCGTATTACAGCCCCTGAAGGTACGCGTATTGAAAAAACGGAGCAGAAGGTAAAAGGTGTACTCAAGGAATTGGAACATTTAATCGGTAAGGAAAAAATTGCTATATCCTCTGTTTACGTTGGTCAACATCCTTCTACTTTTGCGGTTAGTCCCATTTATTTATACAATGCCGGACCGCATGAAGCTTTGATGCAGGTGGCGCTTCGTGATTTCAAAGGTAGTACGGATGAGCTGAAAGATAAGATTCGTATGCATCTCAAGCAGAAGATGCCAGAATTGAGGCTTTCTTTTGAGCCCATTGAGTTAACAGACAAGATTCTGAGTCAAGGCGCGAATACACCGGTCGAGATCCGGATTTCGGGGATGATGAAGAAGATGAATATGATGACGGCAAAAAAGCTATTGGCTAAGCTACAGGAGCTGGATTACCTGCGTGACCAGCAAATTCCTCAGTCTATGAATTATCCTGCATTAGAAATCAATATCGATCGTACGCGTGCGGCTCAGTTGGGACTTGATGCGCAGGATATTGCAAAATCCTTAGTGGCCAGTACAGCCTCCTCCCGTTATACGAGCAAAAATATGTGGGTCGGTGGTATGATGGGAATTGCCTATGATGTGCAGGTCCAGATGCCGCAACACTTACTAAACAGCAAAGACGAGCTGGCCAATATTCCATTGTCCAAGAATGCCGAACGCCCGGTGCTAGGCGATGTTGCTACAATCACACCGAAGAAAGCACTCGGGGAGAGTTATAATCTAGGAACGATGGGGTACACTACGGTGACGGCCAATGTGCATCAGGCAGATTTGGCGCGTGCGCAAAAGGATATCGAAACCGCAATTGCTTCTTTAGGCGAATTGCCAAAAGGTGTAAATATCCAGTTGGCTGGGTTGACTCCGGTATTAGATGAAACAATGACAGGTTTAGCCAGCGGACTCCTAATCGCTATCGTTGTTATTTTCCTGATTCTATCCGCTAATTTCCAATCCTTCCGCGTTTCACTGGTCGTATTGACTACCGTACCGTTTGTGGTTATGGGGGCTTTGTTGTTGTTGTTGCTGACAGGATCTACCATAAATCTACAGTCGTACATGGGAATTATTATGTCGGTCGGCGTGTCGATTGCTAATGCTGTGCTCTTAATCAGTAATGCGGAGACACTCCGTCTTCAAAGCGGTAATGCTTTACAGGCGGCTATCACGGCGGCTGGTGTTCGTATTCGTCCGATCATTATGACCACCTTGGCAATGATGGCCGGTATGTTGCCTATGGCGATAGGTTTTGGAGAGGGAGGCGATCAGGTATCTCCTTTAGGGAGAGCCGTTATAGGCGGTCTTTTTGCATCTACTTTTTCGGTACTGATCCTCTTGCCGCTTGTCTTTGCTTGGATACAAGGTAAAGCAGCCACACAGTCGCCGTCTTTAGATCCGGAAGATGAACAAAGTATTCACTACAATCAACTATCAAAATAAAATAATGAAATCTATTATAACGATGCTTGCTGTCGGAACGATGTTATTGACAGCTTGCCAAACAGAGAAAAAAGCGCCAGTAGAAAAGAAAGAGGCTATGCCGGGTATGATGATGAACCCGATGGAAACTGTTGCGATTCAAAAGAGCAATCCAAAGGTCTTGTTAAAACTGGCCGGAGAGTTAAAGCCTGATCAGTATACAGAATTGTTCGCTAAAGTGAATAGTTATGTAAAAGGTTTGCGCGTGGATGTTGGAGATCGCGTTTCTGCGGGACAAATTCTAATTGTTTTGGAGGCTCCCGAAATACAATCGCAGGTCGCTCACGCTAAAGCTAAGATTAAAGCCCAGGAAGCAGTTTACCTATCTACGAAGTCGACCTACGATCGGATGATGAAGGCCAATGAAACGCCTGGTGCAATTGCGAAAGATGCAATGGACCAAATCATAGCTAAAAAACTAGCAGATGAAGCACAGCTGCTTGCCGCCCGTTCTACCTATGAGGAAATCCGTAATATTGATGATTACTTGGTAATCCGGGCGCCTTTTAGCGGCACTATTACGGGGCGCAATGTCGATCTAGGTGCTTATGTTGGTCCGATGGGAAAAGTGCCTCTTTTGGTGATTGAGAATAACGATAAGCTCCGCTTGAATTTATCGATTCCGGAAGCTAATACGCCATATGTACAGGTGGGCGACACGATCAGCTTCTTTGTACGTTCACAACCGCAGGAACGTTATGTGGCCCGAGTGAGCCGTAAATCGGGTAGCTTGGATGTGAATTTGCGATCTGAGAAGATCGAGGCGGACTTTAGCAATACAGGCGGTCGCTTAAAACCTTTTATGATCGCGGAGAGTAGCATTCCGTTGCAGCATAGCGAAGCAACATTTTTTGTTCCGAAACCAGCGGTCGTCGAAAGTGGTATGGGGGTATATGTTATTCGTGTGGAGAACGGAAAGACAAAAAATATCCCGGTACGGAAAGGACGTGTGATGCCCGAACAAATTGAGGTGTTTGGTGAATTAAATGAAGGAGATACGATTCTTAAAATGGGATCAGAAGAAGTGCAGGAGGGAACAGTGGTTCCACCGGCAAAGGCAGGTATGAAAATGTAATGTTATGAGATATTTAGTAAAAATATGTTGTATTGCTGTATCCGTATTAATCTTTATGGCGTGCGGTTCGGAACAGAATAATGAAACGTCATCAACGGAGCAGGCACCGAAAGGTATGTTGTTTTCCAACAATCCCAAAAGGGGAGATGTGGTTCCGAACAATCTTGTTTGTATGGTAAACGATGCCTATATGGGGAAGAAGCAAATCGAAGTCCCTTTTGAAGGGAAGATGTATTACGGTTGCTGTAATATGTGCAAGGAGCGGATCCCGAAAGATGCCAAAATTCGCTATGCGATCGATCCTTATACCTTGGAAAAGGTGGATAAAGCAACGGCTTATATTGTTTTAATCGGTGATCAGGGGGAGGTGGCTTACTTCGAAAATGAAGCCAGTTATAGAAGCTTCGAAAAGAGGCGATCATAAGGACAGAAAGGCAGGGCGTGTCCCTGCCTTTTCTATGACTTGTTTATTTTTGCCATCCAATGGTTTTGAGATATTTTATTTAGTTGCCATACGTAGGGGCTGGGCTTGTCCCCGCCCTTTTTTGGATTTGTATGTTTTCCAGTGCTTTCTAGTTAACTTGTACCACCTCCTTAATATTTGTAAGTTGTTGTAAACGAAAAAAAGATGAAAAACCAATTGAATCGACGGTCTATACGTTTACAAGGATATGATTACTCTCAACCCGGTATGTACTTCATTACACTCTGTACCGACCGGAAACGATGTCTTTTCGGTTTTATACAAAGTAATGCAGTACAGCTTAACGAATTTGGACAAAAGGTTAAATCCATTTTGTTATCGTTATCCAAACGATTTCCACACGTAACATTAGATGAATTTGTAATCATGCCGAATCACATTCATGCTATTATTGTTATCTCAAAGCCCGAATATCAATACAAAGATATCAGCACAGTTCCTCCTTCCGTTGAAAGTACTCCAGGTTTATCACAAATAATAGGTTCTTTTAAATCACTAGTATATAGGCAATACACACTGGAGAGAAACAAATTCGCAGAACAGCAGCAAATAAAACAGCATAAAATTTGGCAACGAAATTATTTTGAACATATCGTTCGTGACGGAAGTGACTATGATCGTATCGTAAATTACATTAGGGATAATCCGATGAATTGGAAGGATGATAAGCTATATACAAGTGCTACATCCTAAAAGACACTATTTTTGAGAATAAAAAAGAAACGTACGTAAACAGATGTTTGATAGTACCTACGTGGGCGACCGCAAGGGTAGCCCCTACGTAGAAAGAAAAGCATCTTCAGCATCAAAAAGCTTATTGAGCGGCAATCTCTTTGTAAAAAAATCTGTACCCCAAATAAATCATTTTTCTGTATCTGTACCTCTTTCCTGTGATGCTGTAAATTCGTCTCAAACGAAACAGTAAAATGAAAACCCAACCCGATACCTTGACAAAAATTCAGGTTCAGAACGTCTACCTTTCTGAGCTACGCGCTGTAGTAAATCTTTACAAACGTCAAATATTGCATATCTCTGAGACAGAGGTCGCCAACGCGAAGCTCACAGCTGCATTCGGACTTCCTTTAGCAGTCCTTACCAGTGATCGTAAAGTCGTTGGTTTCGCAAGGGCGCAGATTAACGATCTTGGAGCGATTGATTTGTCGTGCTACCTTGAAGAAGACTTTCTTGACGACAAACACTATATGGCATTAAAGGCCAAGGCAGAGGACAATCTGCACTATACCTTCAGCCGAGAGAACCAACAAACGGAAGACCTAGCCAGTGCGATAGAACAGCTAATCTATTGGTTGAATTTGGCATCATAAGAAATCGTAACTATATTGGATTTCGTTACGCTTAAGAAACGCGCATAAATAACATGTTACTCAAAAAAGAACCTTTATACCTCCATATTGCCAATTTGATTGAAGAGCAAATTTTGGCGGGTACGCTGCAATTAGGGGATAAGCTACCGTCCATTCGCACGGTAGAAAAGATGCATAACGTTAGTATTAATACCGTTAAACAAGCTTTTTTACTTTTAGAAAGCAAATCCCTTATTGAGTCAAGACCTCGGTCTGGTTACTTTGTGAGCAAAACGTCCATGCGTCGTTTTGCGCTCCCAACGATCGGAGACCTTGCGGCAGCTAAGAATATACGTCCTGCCGAAGACCTAATTGATAAGGTGTTTAATACCCTCAAGCAAGATGTTACGCAGTTTTCCCTCGGTGTTCCTGGCGATAATATGTTGCCTATCGCGAAGCTCAACAAAAGCTTAATAAAAGTTATATCGCGGCTACCCGACGGAGGCACAGCCTATGAGCCCGTGCAAGGGAGTCCCAATTTACGAAGAAGCGTGGCCAAGTGGAGCATGCATGCTGGAGCACATGTGACGGAAGAGGACTTGGTGACCACTTCTGGTGCAATGAATGCGCTATCCAATTGTTTAATGGCGGTTACGAAGCCTGGCGATACGATCGCGGTCGAGACACCCACATATTTTGGAACCCTTCAACTGGCTAAATCTCTAGGCTTACAGGTTATCGAGATTCCGTCCCATCCGATAACTGGACTCGAGTTGGATGCATTGAAAAAGGTACTTCATAAGATTGATATATGCTGCTTTACGGCCAATTTCAGTAACCCTTTAGGTAGCCTGATGCCTGAAGAACACAAGATAGAGTTGGTGCGCTTGCTTACAGACTATAATATCCCATTAATAGAAGATGACCTTTATGGCAATTTGTTCTTTGGCCCGAGTCGACCAGCGCCTTGTAAAGCGTATGATGAAGCGGGTATCGTTATGTGGTGTGGATCGGTCTCCAAAACATTGGCACCGGGATATCGTGTAGGCTGGGTGGCACCCGGGAAATTTAAGGATCGAGTAATCCGACAGAAGCTTTTACATACGATATCCACTCCAATTCTGTATCAAGAAGTTATTGCCGATTTTATGGAGAATGGGCGATATGAACATTATTTGAGAAATTTCCGTAATCGATTGTATGCGAACTGTATGCAGTATCAACGATCTGTCGAAGCCTATTTTCCGGAAAACACCAAGATAGCACAACCCCAAGGTGGTTTTGTCCTTTGGTTAGAACTGGATGCAAAAATTGATACTGCAGCACTATATGATAGAGCATTACAGCAGAAAATTAGTTTTGCACCTGGACGAATTTTTACGCTACAAGATCGCTACCATAACTGTATGCGACTAAATTATGCGCTGGACTGGAACGATCAACTTGAAAATGACATCAAGCGCCTAGGTAATATTGTGAAATCTGTATTGTAGCGTCGTGATATGTAGTTTGTAACCCTAAGCTCCTCGCTGGCGCGAGTCTGTGGCCTGTGTCCAAAGTTAAATAAATAGTTAAGGCACGAGCTGAAAGCTCGCGCCAGCGATTACGGTCAACAAACAGCCGCAAGATTTAGCTGCGCGATGTCTGCGGTAGGCAGGTTTTCAGCCAGTAATTGATATTTCTACAAGCCTATCTTACGATGAGCATTGCGCTAAGATCGTTTTAGAATCTATAAGAAAGACCGATCGAAGCATTACTGAAAATATCCTGGAGTGCTGTAAAGGTATGGGCTTTCCCATTAATACTCTTCACGGTAGTGTGTGTATATTGGACGAGATTATTCAAGCGTCCCTCTACACCAAGACCTTTATAGAAATTATATCTACCCCCGAGGTGTAAACCACCACCATACACATTCGCTTTTCCATTTTTTTCTGCGAAGGTCTCTGATGATTCACCATCTTTGCGCTTTAAACTTCCTTTACTAGCATCCAATTCCATAAAGAAACTAGTTTTTCCATTATCATATAAATAACGTTGAGCAAAAATACCATACCGATACATCTTCTCTTTTTCAACAGTCTCTATAGAAACGAGACCTTGGGGGAAAACTGTTACATAACTAGTTGTTGTCCGCAAGTTGCTGAAGCTATAAACTCCCCCGATTGCCCACCCCTTGTTTAAACGGTAACCAAGACGTGGGGTCACTACATGCCCTTTACTTATTTCTACAGGTCTATCATCAGCTACTACACTTCCGGCATCTGATTTATTATAGGAATAATGCGCGGATACAAAAAGGCCCTTCTCTTGCGCCTTTACACTACTGTAGATACAAAGTGCAACAAATACGATTAAAAATCTATTCCAATACATCATTAAAAAGTATAAACAGCTGAAAGAAATGCATTATTAAATGGCGACTGGAAGACGTTAAAATTCGTGTTCTTATAGTCTCCAAATGTATGGTTAACATTCACCATATTATGTAAGGAGAGCTGTACTTGGAAATGGTTAGAGAACCGATAAGCACCACCTACACGCAAGTCTACATCCAATGCCTTTATCTCTGTTTCGGATTTCGTTTCAGAAGCGCTTACATATCCACTACCAGGAGTATAGAGATCATCTAGCGGCCTCGTTAAATTGGATGACTTATATTCTTTTTTTGTTAGTTGGTAACGTGGCGTTAAATCGGCGAAAAGGTTCCAACCTAACTTTTCAAATGGTTTTACGTAAGCCCTATAGAAAATTCCAAATGATTGTGTCTTTGATTTTAATTCCGTTTGATTTAGAGACACAAGATTGTTCATATACAGGCTGTATTCTTGCGAACTTTTGCTCCTTGAGAAATCATAAGCCAAACCAATAAAGGAGTGAGCGGATAGCCCGAAGCCCAGCTGTGCGTTAATTTTTGGTGTCCCAGCAGAATATTCTTGATCCATGTTCATATCAGCCACCGAGTAAGCCGCTGTTGCTGATTTCGTTTTGCCAAAAGATCCACCAGCTTCAATAAACACTTTTGATTGTTGGCCTTTGGCCATAGTAACGACGCCTAGTATCGCTAGACCGATTAGTAATCTCTTCATTTAATATCAATAATTGGATGATTGCCAAAGGTAGAAAAAACATATAAGCCAATCAATTTATTGATAAATAATAAGACTATATCAATTGCAGCTGATTAATCAAGTGCTTTATGATCGTTGTACATGAGTCTTCCCGATAAGGCTGTAGGGATTGTCCTGCCCATAGGCTTATAAAATCAGTCCGCTCCTGCGTTCGTGCCAACTGCCGTAACGGTGCCGTCAGCTTATTTTGGTAGGGGTAGGGTAATACAAAGCCACTATCTTCCATCTGTGTCATAAAGGTTGTATTCAATCCACGGGCATAGCGCCCTGTGAAGCTCTTCGTTAAGCAGTTGTCAGATTCTATAGCGTTACGTAGACGTTCTTTTTCGAATGGCTGAAGTGCACTTTCTGCCGACCCCAGGAACATACTGCCCAATTGAAATGCTTGCGCACCGAGATCGTATGCCGCTTGGATAGTATGTACATTATATAAACCACCGGCATAGATGAGTGGCAGGTTCACCGCATCATAAACTTGCGCAAGCAAGGATAGACCACCGATCTGGGGGAGTGGTCCTTCCAGGAACGTTCCGCGGTGACCGCCCGCTTCAATACCCTGTACACAAATCGCATCTATACCAGCAGCTTCCAATACTTTTGCTTCAGCGACCGAAGTGCAGGTGCCAATTAAGAACACACCGCTCTCTTTCAACCGCGTAACAGTTGCGGGATCGAGGTTGCCAAAAGTAAAACTAACAATAGGACAGCCCTCTTCGAGGATGATATCAATCTGATCCTGGTAGTTGGTCAAAGAAATAGTATCAATATCCGGTAAAGACACTTCCAAACCATGCTTTCGTGCTAAATCTTGCACAAATAAACGGGTTTTATTGTAGCTTGTTCGTAGTTCGTTAGATAATCCGGGAATAGAATGCGCAAAGAAATTTACCGCAAAGGGTTTCTCCGTTAAGGTCTTGGTTTGACGAATCAAATCCCGACATACTACGGCAGGTAAGTCTCCTAAGGCAAGTGACCCTAGTGCTCCAGCCGCCGATGCAGCAGCAACCATAGCAGGGGTCGTAACACCTAACATAGGCGCCTGCACAATTGGTGTGTCTACACCAAGCATCTGGGTCAGGTTATTTTTTAATAACACCATACTTCAAAGTTTGTAGATTAGGGGCTAAATAAAGCTACCATAAACTTATCAAAAAAACGTTGATAGCTTCGGTATAAAGATAAGTAGCCCAACGATAAAAGCCGTTATTGCACTTAGTAATACAGCCGCCGCGGCAAGATCCTTAACCTTTTTTAATAGAGGTTGTCTTTCTTCGCTAACAAAGTCGACTAGGGCTTCCAAAGCACTATTGAATAATTCGCAAATGAAAACGAGCCCCATACAGAAAATAACAGCTATCCATTCATAGCGATTCAAACCGAAGGAGAACCCTAAAATAGTGGTCAAGACGGCAATTGAAAAGTGAATCCTACTATTATGCTCTTCCCGAAGCATTATGCGTAAACCATTCCAGGCATAACGAAAGCTTTTTAAACGCTTACTAAATGAAAACTTGTCATTATCCATACGGTGCGGTTTATTAGAAAAACAAACATCGTGTAAATTTATTGACTTTAATAAAAAAGCAGGAAATAATCTTTTTTACACCTCATTTCTAAAATGTTATCAAATACTTTTTTATGCATTTTTATGAAAGATTTTTCATAAGTTTGAGTATAAAACCACCAATAAACGTAAATATCTATGAATAAATACTTGCTAGTCCTTTTAATATGCTGTTTTATGCATGGTTTGACCCACGGTCAAATCAAGTATATGAATGATCATATTAAGACGGGTGCTGAACAGACAGAAAAGTACCTGCCCTTATTGAAAAACAAACGTGTCGCCATTGTTGCCAACCAAACAGCGATTATCGGTAAGAGCCATTTAGTGGATAGCCTCCAGAAGCGTGGCGTACAGATTGTGAAAGTCTTTGGCCCGGAGCATGGGTTTCGTGGGAACGCCAGCAACGGCACTGAAGTAGGGGATGAGGTTGATAAGGTGACAGGAATCCCTATTATTTCTTTGTATGGCAGTAAAAGGAAACCAAGTCAGAAAGACCTAGCTGATGTGGATATCCTCATCTTTGACATACAAGATGTTGGTTGTCGTTTTTATACGAATATAAATACCCTACGCGATGTTATGGAGGCTTGTGCTGAATATGGAAAAGAAATGTTGATACTGGATCGTCCTAACCCGAACGGTTACTTTATTGATGGTCCTATTTTGGACATGAAATACAGCTCCGGTATTGGTCAGTTTCCGATACCCATTACTCATGGATTGACGGTGGGGGAATTTGCACAAATGGTTAACGGAGAGCGTTGGTATAAAGGGGCAAACCGTTGTAAACTTCAAATCATAAAAAATGCAAACTATACGCATGATATGTTCTACAGACTTCCGGTTCCACCGTCGCCTAATCTGAATACGCCAGAAAGTATTCTATTATATCCTTCTACCTGTCTATTTGAAGGGGTAGCTTTAAACCATGGTCGTGGGACCGACTATCCATTTACACGGGTTGGTGGACCGATGCTCAAAGGTATTTACACCTTTTCGTACGTGCCTAGGAGTATACCAGGCAAGAGTGAAAGACCGTTGTTCAAAGGAGAGACATGTTACGGCATGGACTTGCGCTATTATCCACTAGACAAGCTGGTAAAGGAGAAAAAGATCAACTTGACTTGGATGATTGAATTATATAAAAATCATCCTGACAAAGATAAATTCTTTGATCGTACCTTAAGCGACCAGATAGGTAATATTGACTTCCTTGCAGGTGTTGCCGAATTTAAAGAACAGATCAAACAAGGTCTTACTGAAGCGCAAATACGTAAATCTTGGGAGCCCGGGCTTGAAAAATACAAAATTATGCGCAAAAAATATCTATTGTATCCGTAGCTAATATCCCCTTGAATTTGTGTTAATTAATTAGAAAAAAATTAACACAAATTCAATATCCATTCCTTACATTTGACGTTTCCATTTAACTTTTCTATGGCAGACGTGATACAGACATCAAAATTTACAGGGTACGAGAAGATTGTTATTCTCCTCTTGGCCCTTACGCAATTTACGGTGGTATTGGATTTTATGGTGATGTCACCCTTAGGTGATTTGCTTGTTTCATCCATGAACATCACAGCTTCTTCTTTTGGAAATGTCGTATCGGCATACGCATATAGTGCAGGTATTTCTGGACTATTGACAGCCGGTTTTGCCGACAAGTTTGACCGTAAGAAACTCCTTATTTTCTTTTATGTAGGATTTGTCATCGGAACTATCTGTTGCGGTATTGTGGATTCCTATACTGGAATTGTTGTTGCTCGTATAGTGACCGGTTTATTTGGAGGTGTAATGGGGTCTATATCAATGGCGATTATTACTGATATTTTTCCCTTAGAGAAGCGAGGTCGCGTGATGGGGTTTGTGCAGATGGGGTTTGGAGCAAGTCAAGTATTGGGTATACCTATTGGTTTGTATATTGCTAATCATATGGGCTGGGAAGCACCTTTTTTGTTTATCGCAGGCTTTTCGATCTTAATTCTTCTCGCTATTATTTTTGTTTTGAAGCCCGTGCAAGACCATTTGCATATCAAGCGGGAGCATAATGCGTTAATCCATTTACTGCAGACCGTTAAGAACCCGAACTATCAGCGCGCGTTCTTAACCACGTCACTATTATCTTTAGGTGGCTTTATGATGATGCCATATGCTACTATTTTTGCCGTACACAATTTAGAAGTTACGAGTGAGCAATTACCTATTTTATTCATGGTATCAGGTTTGGTCTCCTTGTTACTTATGCCGTTTGTAGGTCGTTTGAGTGACAAAATAGATAAATTTAAACTATTCTCATTAGGTAGTATTTGGTTGGTTGTTTTTTGTATCCTGTATACGAATATGGCCGGACTTCCATTTGGTATAGTACTGGTGCTAAATACCTGCATTACCATTGGAATCTTGTGTCGTATGGTTCCTTCTATGGCTTTGATGTCTGCTGTTCCAGATAATCAGGACCGTGGCGCCTTTATGAGTATCCAGTCCTCCATCCAGCAGATTGCAGGTGGGATTGCGGCAACCATTGCAGGACTTATTGTTTTTCAACAAACACCGATGTCACCACTACAGCACTATGATATTGTTGGTTATGTCGTAGGTTTGTTTGTTTTCGTTTCGTTATTCCTGATGCAAAGGGTCGATCGGTATGTTAAAAGCAAACCGTTGAAGCGGACGAACTAATGGCGTTCCTTTAATGATTATAAGGTTGTTTAGCTAAACAATCCAACGACTCGATTGTTATTCTCTTTGGCAGCATAAATCCATAAATTTAAAGTAAATGAATATGCAAAAGGAGATTAGACTTTACATGTTTCAGACAGGTGTTCTGCAATGTAAAGAGAATAACATCAAAATGAATGCATCGCAGGAGCCTTATGAAATTCCTGTTCCTTGGTACCTGATCACACATCCGAAAGGCCATATTATTATTGATGGCGGAAATGCTGTTGAATGTGCCACAGATCCGAAGGGATACTGGGAAGGTATTACGTCGGTGTATTGGCCGGTCATGACTAAAGAAGAAGGCTGTGTACACACCATTGAAGCTTTAGGGCTAGATGTGAACGATATCAAACTAGTTCTTCAATCTCATTTGCACTTAGATCATACAGGCGCCGTTGGACGTTTTCCTAATGCAACACATCTTGTGCAACGCAAAGAATATGAATATGCCTTTACCCCCGATTGGTTTGCTGCCGGTGGTTATATCCGGAAAGACTTTGATCGACCAAACCTGAAATGGCAGTTTTTAGAGCTAGACTACAACGATGTTTACGATGTGTATGGTGATGGTGTAATCCGGATGATACCCACGCCGGGACATTCTCCGGGGCATTGTAGCTTCTTGATAACCTTACCAAATTCAGGCAGTATTTTATTGGCCATTGATGCGGCATATACCACAGACCATTGGGATGAAAAGGCACTCCCAGGCTTTCTAGCTTCTACTGTAGATGCGGTACGCTCGGTCAAGAAGTTGCATCAAATTGCGGATAAGTATGATGCCATGGTAGTGACGGGCCATGACCCCGCAAAATGGTCCACTTTTAAGAAAGCACCGGAGTTCTTTTACGATTAATAAACGGACATATGAAAACGAAAGCAGCTGTTTTGCGGCAGTCGGGCGGGCATGAACGTCCGTATACTGTTTCTAAGCCATTAACGATTGAGGAGGTCACGCTTGATAAGCCAGGAAAAGACGAAGTAATTGTTCAGATTAAAGCCGCAGGGCTTTGCCATTCAGATCTTTCTGTCATCGACGGAAACAGGCCGCGTCCAATGCCTATGGTTTTGGGGCACGAAGCAGCCGGAATTGTCGTTGCCTTAGGCGAGGGCGTCACAACATTCAATAAAGGTGATCATGTCGTTTTTGCATTTTTACCGTCTTGCGGCCATTGCGAATACTGTATGTCCGGACGCGCGGCGCTATGTAATCCAGGGGCAAAAGCAAATAATGAAGGCGTACTGCTTAATGGCGGGCGTAAAATAAAAAACCATAACGGTGATGTATACCATCATCATCTTGGTGTTTCTGGTTTTGCAGAATATGCGGTAGCATCCATCTACTCACTTGTTAAGATAGATAAAGCGTATCCGTTTGAGATTGCAGCCCTTTTTGGTTGTGCCGTTATGACGGGAGTTGGAGCTGTTGTACATACGGCTCAAGTACATATGGGAGAGAGTGTGTTGGTGGTTGGCTTGGGAGGCGTCGGGCTATCGGCGATTCTGGGTGCCAAAGCGGCGGGAGCATCCCAAATTATTGCGGCTGATGTAAGTGAGGCCAAGCTACATGTCGCCAAACAATATGGTGCGACACATGTGGTTAATTCGAGTCAAGAACATGCATTGGATCAAGTAAAACAAGTGATTACGCCTTCTGGCGTTGATAAATCAGTTGAATTTGCAGGAGCGATGCCCGCCCTAGACTTTGCCTTCCATGCGACCAAGAAAGGTGGTGTTACTGTAACCGGAGCATTACCACATCCTGATGCAAGATTGAGCTTAAATCCATTAATTCTTGTCGGCCAAGAAAAGACACTAAAGGGATGTTACCTCGGAAGTTGTGTGCCCAGTATTGATATACCAAATTTCTTGGCACTATACAAAAAAGGAGACCTTCCAGTGGACCTCCTAATTACGCATCGATTGAAGTTAGATGAAATAAATGAAGGGTTCGAGCGCTTGGCAAATGGTGATGCTATCCGTCAAGTGATTATCTTTGATTAATAATAAATGTGAAAATGAATAATTATAAAGACCTCCTTTTTGAAGAGTCGTTTGTGGATGGCAAATGGCAACATGAAGGGCAAGAGCGTATAGAAGTTAAAAATCCCGTAGATCTTTCTGTTATAGGTAAGGTCTATGATGAGGGGCGTCCTTTCGTTGCAAAGGCTATTGATGCAGCTCACCGCGCTTTCCCCGCTTGGAAAGCCAAGTCCGCGAAGGAGCGTAGCGCAATATTATTGGCCTGGTACAGTCTTATTCAGGAAAATAAGGAAGCTATAGCAACTATTATGACACTCGAGAGTGGGAAACCATTGGGAGAAAGTCGAGGGGAGATTGATTATGGAGCGGGATACATCCAATGGTTTGCCGAGGAAGCAAAACGCAACTATGGAGATGTGATTCCCGGCTTTACGGCTGACAAACGTATTATGGCACTAAAAGAGCCTGTCGGTGTAGTAGGGGCTATTACGCCCTGGAATTTCCCTTTAGCCATGATTACCCGTAAGATCGCGCCCGCTTTAGCCGTAGGCTGCACCGTGGTTGTTCGACCAAGTGAGTCTACGCCCTTAACGGCTTTAGCGATAAATTATCTGGCACATCAGGCGGGCTTTCCTCCAGGTGTAATTAATACGGTAGTGGGTTCCAATGCTTCTGAGCTTGGGAAAGAATTGTGTGAAAGCAAGAAAGTTTCGAAGATATCTTTTACAGGTTCTACTCGTGTGGGACAAGTATTGATGGCACAATGTGCCCCAACCTTAAAGAAAATGAGTTTGGAGCTGGGGGGCAATGCGCCATTTATTGTATTTGATGACGCGGATATCGATTTGGCTGTAAAGGGCGCTATTGCGGGTAAGTTTCGCTTCGGGGGACAGACCTGTGTCTGTGTAAACCGAATACTGGTTCAGGCAGGTATTTATGACGCTTTCGCAGAGCGTTTTGTTAAAGCAGTACATGCGCTGAAAATGGGAAATGGTTTAGCTGAAGATGTTTCTATCGGTCCTTTAATAAACCAGAATGCAGTGAAAAGAATGGGGGATATGTTGGCAGATGCCGTTGCAAAAGGTGGTATAGTAGCAACTGGTGGACATGCTAAGGCGCCTTTATTTTTTGAACCCACAGTGCTTCTAAATGCAACCTCCGACATGGATTTTGCACAAAATGAAATCTTTGGCCCTATTGCGCCGCTGTATAAGTTTGAAACCGAAGAAGAAGCCATCCAGATGGCGAACGATACAATTTACGGATTGGCCAGCTATTTCTACACCAATGATTTAAATAGGTCTTGGCGTGTACGCGAACAATTAGAGTATGGCATCGTGGGTATTAATGAAGGCTTGGTTTCTTCAGAAGTGGTCCCGTTTGGAGGTGTTAAGTATTCTGGACAAGGAAGAGAAGGGTCTAAGTATGGGTTGGATAGCTATATCGATATCAAATACGTTTGTGTCGGTAATGTACGCTAAGTTTCACTAAAGCATTTGACAAAGTCTGAATTAGGGAGTTTGTCAAATTGCTTCTTATAATTTGCGGAAAAATGACCTGGCTTCGAGTATCCCACGACATAGCTCACCGCATTTATACTTTCATATTTCCCACTTTCCAATAGTTTCTTTGCTAGCAATAGTTTCTCTTGTATAAAGAAGTTATTGGGTGAGTTTTTTAGTATCTTTTTAAAGATCTTTTTATACTTCGAGGCTGACATTCCAGCCATATCTGCTAAATAATCGATTCCAGGAAAAGGTTCGAGTAGCCTATCAAGGAGGTACTTTTGTGACGCCATAATCATATGTACTTCCGTTGCGGAGAGCCGACCTAATTCAGGTTCTTCTTCCGACATTTTCTCTATGAGGTAACCAAATGCTTGTAATGCTGTACCCTGCGCCTTAAAAACAAAGGTAGCATCTGCAAAAGAGCAATCTCGCAAGTTCAATAGCGCAATTTTGGTACGACTATCCATATGAGTATAAAAGAAAATTGTATTTTTTCGCGTGTCAAAAGCTTTTTCAGCTTTGGAAAGGGGTAGTTTACCCGCTAAATAGTGTTTTAATAGTTCTTTAGATATCAATAACCTAAAGGAGTACATTCGCTGTCCAATTGGAGCAATATACGTACTCTCTAGGCTTCCATCAACGATGCCCATTCCCAATTGTGCTTGGTATCCGACCTGATGTTGCTCTCCATTGACGTGATGGATACTCAACTCTTCACTCAAATCATAATAAGCAATGCAATAGTCTTCCGAACTTGCATATTTAGTAAGGATATATTGTTCCCGGAAGGTAAAATCCACAATGAGTAGCATTAGGCCGGGTAATACTTCGAGATAGAAAGAACAGCCATCTCCGATCTCTTTAGGAAAAATCAAATAATGGTCGTTAAATGAAACCGCGCCTAAAGCATCCTTAAAATCTTGTTGCCAATCGATTGCTATCCCCATGCGGTGTTTGATGATCTTAGCTTTCATGTCTCTTTAGATTATAAAAGGTTACTATACTCTTTTGGCAATATCCCAAATCTATTTTTAAATAAGGATGTTAGGTGTGACGGATCAGCGAAATCTAGTCTATGGGCCACCTCTGCTATGGTGTACTGTGGATCTTCGAGCAGCTCACGAGCAAGAGTTAGCTTATTATCCATAAAAAAGGAACTCGGAGACATGCCTGTTACCTTCAGGTAAAGACGTTTAAATTTAGTCTCTGACATGTTTGCATCTTTAGCGAGAACACTGATACCCGGAAAGGGATTTTCTAATTGTTCGAGTAGGTAAGATTGAGCAGCCAATATGGCTTTGATATCTGTATTATCGACTTTCTGAATAAGGACATCTCGATTCAATCCCTGATCGATACAGCTTGCCAATAGAAAATAGACACTAGCCTGTAAAAAAACATCAAAGGAAATAGCGTTGGGATCTCGTCGCTGCAGGTCATGGATCACCTGCCAGGCGTGGTTGTCCATACGATCATACCGTACAATTGTATTATACGCATCATCAAATAGGTGATCTAATACATCTGTAAAAATATGAGAACGCGTTAGGTATTCTTTCAAAAAGCTTTTCCGAACGAACAAACTTAAGTTAAAGGTCTTGGTGCCTGCTTTGACCGAGTAGTCAACATCAAGAGCACTATCCAGGATTGCCAAATTAAACTTCCATCTCCCCATGGGACGTGCCGTTTCACCTAAAATGTGTAAAGATTCACCTTCATTTAAGTTAAAATAAATACCCACAAAATCATGGTTACGATTTCTTAGCTTGTAACAGACATCCTGTTGATAGGTCATGTCGGCCAGCATTACCGTAATATGGGGACTCACGGAGGTGACATAATGACTACCCGTATAAACCTCTCTCGGTACGATAAAACGACCGTTCACAACCTCTCCATCCAGTTGCTGAACCATATGGTCTACCCAGTCGGTCTCCACGCCAAATGAATGCGTTATTTCTTTCATCTTAGTTGACAGTTAAATCATTCTGAAAACAGGTATTACCAGACTTTTGTTCAGGCAACTTAATACTTTTTTTTGGGAAGAAATGATTTTGATCCTTAGCTTATAGTATAAAGTCTGTTGTTGGCCTTTTACTACCTGTTTGCACACTACTTTTGTAACGTAAATAATGCACAAATTGATACAAACGAATAATAACAATGAAAATTAAAAGCATCAGAAAACTCGTTACCAATATCGTAACAGCGCTTGAGCGTTAATTTGTTGCAGTAAAATCTTAACATTTTTCAGCTGTTTTAGTACGTTCATAACTAACAATCCCTTTACTAAAACAAGAAACCTCCATCTATACGCTATATGTAAAGATGGAGGTTTATATTTTACGTCAATTAAGTCAAGTTTTACCCCGCTTCGTTACGGCTGAAAAGTGTAGTCCCCATACTGGCTAATACGACACAGGCAATCGAAGTCCATTGCAAGGGTGTAAGTTGCTCTTGTAAGAAGATCAAGCCCGAGAAAGCAGCAAAAGCAGGATGTAAACTCGTTAAGACGCTAAAAGTTTTTGCCGGAATATTTTTTAATGCCACAAAATCCAGGGTAAAGGGGAGGGCACTGGAAAGGATCGCGATTCCAAGACCTTGAAGAAGTATAATGGGGGTTACATGAAAAATGGCGCCATCCCATAATGCAAAGGGGAAAATAATAGCCGCTGCAACCAACATACCTGTTGTCACAGCATCTCTGCCTTTCATTACTTTGGATATTTTACCACCTATTATAATATAGAGAGCCCAAAACGCGCCCGCTAAGAATGCTAAAAACAAGCCCAATAAGTCAAGGTGATCGTTTTGCCACGGTACAATCAGTAGGATCCCGAGGCAGGCGAGCATAGCCCATAGAACATCAAGCCACTTGCGAGATAGGGCTAGTGCGAGGAATAAAGGGCCCACAAACTCAATTGTTACGCCGAGTCCAAGGGGAATTCGTTGGATTGCCATGTAGAAAATAAGATTCATCGCTGCGATACCAAGACCATACAAAAAGCAATAAAGCCATTGCTTGCGTGTAAACTGACTTAATTTTGGACGATTGATCAATGTTAAAATAATGGCTGATATACCGATACGTAAAGCGCTGGTTGCCACAGCCCCAACTACCGGAAACATTCGCTTAGCGATAGATGCTCCACCTTGAACACAGATCATAGATAGCAGCGCCGCAGGAACTGCCATTTTAGTTTTTTTCATACTTAACTTCCCACAAAAAACGTCCTGGGTTGGGGATTCCGACAGAGGGCATTTTTGAAGGTGCAAAATTACATATTTAATACCGCTCACCGCAATATTTTTTTCTAGCCATCTA
This sequence comes from Sphingobacterium psychroaquaticum, assembly GCF_900177625.1. GTDB lineage: Bacteria > Bacteroidota > Bacteroidia > Sphingobacteriales > Sphingobacteriaceae > Sphingobacterium > Sphingobacterium psychroaquaticum. The sequence continues at coordinate 1,096,100 of NZ_FXAU01000001.1, read as the reverse complement.
CTTTTTAGATCTCTTTCAGCTCACGTTAATATAACCTTGTATAAAAATGTGTCTTATTTCACTTTCTTTCTACCTTATTGTGGTTCGAAGTAGAAATAAAATACCGCTACTTTGTCGTATAGATTATTCGTAATCCATACTAAATCTTGTCTTAATACCTGTCAAAGGTGCATCTCTGTAGGGTGCACCTTTTTCGTCTACTAAGACTAAAAATTAATATTTTCATAATAGAAATTACAGTAGCTTTGTAGCTTACTCGTTTATTGAACTATTATGAAAAGGAAAAATACCCGTTGGCTTGTGCTAACCGTGTGTGGTTTGTTTTTGGCAGTAAATGGTGCGCAGGCACAATTCGGAGATCTGCTAAACAAAGCTAGTAAAGCCGTTACCTCAAAAGCAGCGAAATCTTTTGGCGTAGACAAGTTGTTAAAAGAGCCGGAAGCAATTTCTACGAGCTTCGAAGATGTGAATAGAAAAGGGGAGGAACGTCCTTCATTTCATAATGACGCGACCTATAAACCGTTGGACCAGCTGACAAAAAATGGTGCAGATGGATTTGTCTTGGCTGCTGGACATTTTGAAATGACGGCAAAAAGCTATTGTCTTAAGGCGGGAACATACGCGCCTTCTTCCGGGGATGGGTATATGTACGCGCCAACAGAAGGAAAAAAGAAGGATATTGTAATTGCAATCTTAAAAAGTGCAGAAAAACATCCGGAAGTAGAGCAAACGGATATACAGATGCTCTTATGGACCATTATTGCGCGTACTAAATTTATTGATTATTCGGGACCTGTGAAGGAGACGGCATTAAAATTATTAACGCCACAACAAATTTTGCAACTTGAAAATGGTGCGTTGGGTATTCTTCCTTTTGATATTGTGGAAAAAGCAAAAGGTGAAATGCCGGCTTTCATGCGTACTATTTTTGAAGCAGAGAATAATATCAGACAACTCGTGTCTTCGGGCAACTACTCTTATGCTGAGTTTGAGCAGTACGCTATTTTAGCGGGGATGGCAGAAGTACGGAGTGATGTGCCTAGTGGAGTATGGACGTTACATCCCGATGGTTACTATGTGCGTTACTTTCCAAGCGGATTTTCTCGGACAAAAGTTCAGGTATATGTTCCGGAAGAATTGATCGCCACGAAGGGAAATAAACCGCTTGTTTATGATGCTACGAATGATGTAGCATGCCCTGCAAATACAGGATCACAGCGATTGGCTATTACCAATGAAAAAGCTGAATAAAAAAAAGAGGCGCTAATAGGTAGCGCCTCTTTTTTTTTATTTATTCAAGAATACAAACTGGCCGTCAAAGACATCCAGTTTAATATGGGCATCTCGTGATACTTTTCCAGAAAGGATTTCCTTGGAAAGCTCATTTAAGATACGCTTCTGAATCACACGTTTTAAAGGACGTGCTCCATACACCGGATCGTAGCCCAATTGTGCCAACCAGTCTAATGCTTCATCACTCGCTTCAATCTGGATATTCTGTTCAGCGAGCTGTTGCTGCACATGCTTAAACTGCATTTTAACAATGTCACCAATCTCATGGCGACTTAATGGGGTGAACATAATCACTTCATCAATCCTGTTCAAGAACTCCGGACGGATCGATTTCTGTAATAGATCGAATACTTCATCCTTTGTTTTGGCTACAACTTCATCGTGGTTGGCTTCCGTTAAATGCGAGAAGTTTTCCTGGATGATATGTGACCCCGTATTCGACGTCATGATAATAATGGTGTTCTTAAAGTTCACAACGCGACCTTTATTATCTGTTAAATGTCCATCGTCCAATACCTGTAACAAGATATTGAAAACATCCGGATGCGCCTTTTCAATTTCATCGAGTAAAACCACCGAATAGGGTCTCCGCCGTACCGCCTCTGTGAGTTGTCCACCTTCATCATATCCAACATATCCTGGAGGGGCACCAATCAAGCGGGAGACTGCGTGGCGCTCCTGGTATTCAGACATATCAATACGCACTAAAGCGTGCTCATCATCGAATAAGAATTCGGCTAAGGCTTTCGCAAGTTCGGTCTTACCAACTCCCGTTGTCCCCAAGAAGATAAAGGACCCTATTGGACGTTTCGCATCACTCAGTCCTGCACGAGAACGTCGGATCGCATCCGAAATCGCTTCGATCGCCTCATTTTGGCCCGCAACACGTTTATGTAGCTCATCTTCCAGATGCAGTAGCTTTTCGCGTTCCGATTGCACCATCTTGCTCACGGGGATACCTGTCCATTTGGATACCACATCAGCAATATCATCGGAGGTAACCTCTTCCTTGAGCATACGGCTGCTATCTTGTTTTTCTTCCAACTCTGCTTTTAGCTTCTCTACAGTATCTTGTGCTTCTTTTATCTTTCCATAGCGCAGCTCGGCCACTTTACCGTAATCACCCGCACGTTCCGCTTGGTCGGCTTCCAACTTATAGTTTTCAATATTTTGGATCTCTTGGTTTACACGATCTACCAAAGATTTCTCCGACTGCCAAGCTGCTTTTAAAGAGTCGCGTTCGCTCGATAAGTTTGCAATAGTCTCAGATAGCTCACTGACTTTCTTTTCGTCGTTCTCACGCTTGATCGCTTCGCGTTCAATTTCTAACTGCATAATTCGTCGGTCCAGTTCATCAACAGATTCTGGGACAGAATCCATTTCCAAACGGAGTTTAGACGCAGCCTCATCAATTAAGTCAATCGCCTTATCCGGAAGAAAACGATCGGTAATATAACGTTGTGATAACTCTACAGCTGCAATAATAGACTCATCGAGAATACGCACTTTGTGATGTGTTTCATAACGCTCTTTCAGACCCCGGAGAATGGATATCGCATCTTGCGTATCAGGCTCTTCCACCATTACCTTTTGGAAGCGGCGTTCGAGCGCCTTATCTTTTTCGAAATACTTTTGGTATTCATTCAACGTTGTGGCACCGATAGCACGCAATTCTCCACGCGCCAAAGCAGGCTTTAGTATGTTCGCTGCGTCCATAGCGCCCTCTCCGCCTCCGGCACCTACCAGGGTGTGGATCTCATCAATAAATAGAATGATCTCCCCATCACTATCCGCAACCTCCTTGACGACCGCTTTTAGACGTTCCTCAAATTCGCCTTTATATTTTGCTCCCGCAATTAGCGCCCCCATATCAAGCGAAAACACAGTTTTACTCTTTAGGTTTTCTGGCGCATCACCCTTTATTATACGGTGCGCGATGCCTTCGGCAATCGCCGTTTTACCAACACCTGGCTCCCCCACTAGGATCGGGTTATTCTTGGTGCGGCGTGATAAGATCTGCATCACGCGGCGGATTTCTTCATCTCGACCAATAACCGGATCAAGCTTGCCTGACTCCGCAAATTCATTGAGGTTACGCGCGTATTTGCCAAGGGCATTATACGTCGCTTCTGCATTCTGATCCGTTACGCGGTTGTTACCACGAAGTTCCTTGATCGCTGCTTTAAGATGCTTCTCCGTAACGCCTTGATCTTTTAGCAACTGCGCTGTTTTGTCGCCTCCCGAAAGTAAAGCCAAAAGCAAATGCTCAATGGAGATAAACTCGTCGTTGAATTCCTTGAGATAGCTTTGTGCTTTTTGCAGTACTGAACTCGTCGCATTGCTTAGATATACATTGCTGCCGCTGACTTTTGGTAAGGACTGAATTTGCACATCATTTTCTGCTTTGATAAAGTTTAAGTTTGCATTCAGTTTTTTTAGTAAGTGACTGATAATATTGTCATCTACCTCTAGTAATGCTTTTAATATATGTGCAGGTTCGATCGCTTGCTGTTGATTTCCAGCCGCAATCTCCGAGGCTTTCTGAATAGCCTCTTGTGCTTTTATGGTATAATTATTAAAATTCATATTATGTTTTTCGTTATAGTTTTGTTCTTGAATACGCTAGCTATATAACAATTAAAATACCTTTTTGATTTTTTTATTGATAATCGGAATTTTTGACAGTTAAGATGTAGGTTGTGGAGACATTTTGACATTTTTTGTGTACAATGAATAACGCAGAAGTGTTAGCCACAACCTAGCTAAATTCGACGGATCCTTTGGGTAGGTAACGTACTATATGTAGTGTAGGAGGGGTAAACTGCTCACTATGGGTATATGATTACCTTTTGAGATATCGAAAAATAAATCACACATTGATGGGTTGCTATTTTTTTTCTTTGATTGTCAAATGATTACTGTTTAGGAGTCGAAAAAACAAGAAATGGGTTTGGAATTTAACGTTCGGATACTGATATTTGCATCATCAAACGGGGAATACTCGTGAGAAAAGCCTCCTTAGCTCAGCTGGTAGAGCAACTGACTTGTAATCAGTAGGTCATTGGTTCGATTCCGATAGGAGGCTCAACAAAAAACGGTTCTTAATATAAGAACCGTTTTTTTGTTTTAGATAGATCCTGATTTCTTTGTTGGCTCGATCTTTTCAGCAAAAGATTTATATTTAGGTAAAAAAAATGCTAACGAACGTAATTCCTAAATTACCAATGCGGAACATAACCGCTACAAAAGAATTTTATATTAATAAACTGGGGTTCAGTGAAATTTCAGATTACGGAGACTATTTGTTAATAGGTAAAGATAATATTGAACTCCATTTTTTCACCTTTAAAGAACTTGATCCAAAAGCAAATTATGGACAAGTGTATATCAGAACAAGCGATATCGACACACTTTATGAAACGCTCTTGTTTAATAAAGTCTCGATTCATCCAAACGGACAATTAGCAATTAAACCTTGGGGGCAAAAAGAGTTTTCGTTACTTGATCCTGATAGCAATTTGGTAACCTTTGGTCAAGAGTGGTAATACTATCCATAAAATAGAAATTCTGTACAAAACAAACATACTTTGAACAAGATCTAGAGCGCCTTATCGGTTGACAAATTAACCTGGAATACGATACATGAACTAAATAAGCGGCTTATCTTTATAAGCCGCTTTTAGTAATATGCGCTACGAGTAGATGACCGAGTAACCAACATGGACCAAAACCACCTTGAGAATAAGGGTTTATCCTAAACGTGGAGATGTTTGGACTAGCAGAGCTAGACGTCCAATTAAATACATTATAGTCGTTTTGATAAAGGTCGTAAAACACTATACCGGCAATTGCCAAACAAGATAGATACAGAACTAGTACTAAAAGTTTTCGGGTCTGCTCATATAAAGCTCGCTGCTTGCCCTTGTCACTTTTGACTGTTCCAATAGACCGTTTCAAACATAAGCCCGATGAATTGTGACTCTTTGCGTTCGAAGGCATGATATCTTGCTATCTCGTCGTATAACCTCCATTGGCAAAAATGGTCTGTCCTGTAATCCACCAACCATCGGTTACAAGGAATTCAACAAGAGGCGCAATATCCCTGATGTCGGTCAAGCCACCAAGATCGGACGCCTGTTTGTGATAAGCCACCGCCTCATCGCTTTCCTGCCCATAGAAGAAAGGAGTGTCCATTGGTCCTGGCGCAACCGCCGTCACTGAAATACCACGTGGACCAAACTCTTTAGATGCGGCTCTGGTAAAGTGCTCTACCGGGGCTTTGGATCCGGCATAAGTGGCGTAATAGCCTGTGAACGCCGCCAGCAAGGAGGTTACAATCGTGTTAATCTTACCATTGTTGTTTAGTTTCTTTCCAGCTTCCTGAATAAAGAAGTAGGCTACTTTAGCATTAATATCAGTCATGCTATCGTATTCTTCTTCAGAGGTGTCGGCGAATGGTTTTTTTAATACTTTACCTACCGTATTGATGGCGATATCGATTCCTCCAAATCTGTCAATTGTTGCATCAAAGAATTTAGTGATGTTTTTTACATGGGTGAGATCTGCTTGGAAGAGAAAGGCTTCTCCACCTGTTTGCAGAATATCTGCCAGTGTTTTTTCAGCCTCATCTCTTGTACTCTCACTGTTGTAGTGGATCGCTACTTTTGCTCCCTTAGCGGCAAAATTGCGACTCAATAAACCTCCCAGATTTTTCGCACCGCCTGCAATTAATACTACTTTTCCATTTAAATCGTTTCTTGTCATATCCTTTTGTTTTAACTGGTTACATTAGGTAACACACAAAGATGACAAGTCGGGAATTATAAATCGTGGTGAACTTTTCGGAACTTTTACTTTTTCAGGTTTCTAAACTGTCCTGGGGTTTGCCCAGTAAATTTCTTAAAGAATTTTGAAAAATTAGAGGGATCGTAAGTGAGTATCTTTGCGATTTCAGAGATGGATTTGTCTGTTTCAGATAACATCTTTTTTGCCGCTTCAATTATTTTGGAATCATAAAAATGACAAGGATGTCGCCCCATTTCTTTTTGAATGGTATCGGTAAGATGCTTATGGGAGACAAAAAGCTCGCTCGCTATCTGATTAATTTCCTTGAATTCGTCTACACGACCTGACACAACATCGTCAATATGTTTATCAAGAAATTGGAAATAGGATTCCGTGATTTCACTTCCTCTCTTAATTTTGAATTGTTCCGTTGTACACATGAATCTGATTAAGTTTGTCTATGATAGAATTCTTTATTGTGTATGTCGTTTAGATAAATTGGACATTTTTTTAACACCTGCTTTCTAAGTATAAAGCTAATATATTTTTGTTGTAGTAATCATCTTTTCGCCTGTTTACAATTTAACTTTTAATGTATTCTAGCCAGAGGATTTTCTCTTATATCGCTTTTTTGCCGACTTTTAGTTCCCTAGTTTATCCCAAAATGCAGTATAATCTATATGCTGAAATCGCGGATCAGTGTGATGATTGGACAGCTACGCATAATGTTTAATTGGTAGTAACACAACCTCATAAAAAATCCCGATAGTGGATAACCATCGGGATTTTCATGTTTAAAAGTTCGGTTTCAGCAGATACTTATCGTAGAATCTAAAGATGTGTTCCGTAGCCTCTTCAGCGGTATCGACCAAGCGATACAATTTCAGATCTTCTTCCGAGATATAAGCATTCCCGAGCATCGTCTGTTCCACCCAATCAAAAAGCCCCTTCCAATACTCCGTACCCACAAGAACAATAGGGAAACGTGCAATTTTACCTGTTTGAATCAATGTAATAGCTTCAAAAAGCTCATCCATCGTACCAAATCCACCCGGCATCACGATATACCCCTGCGAATATTTCATGAACATCACCTTTCTGACGAAGAAGTAGTTAAATTCAAGAAGCTTATCTCTATCAATATATTTATTATGGAATTGCTCAAAAGGAAGTTCAATGTTTAGTCCAACAGACTTTCCGCCCGCTTCATATGCACCTTTATTTGCCGCTTCCATAATTCCTGGCCCACCGCCAGAAATTACACCATAGCCTTTTTCGGCTAGCAGGCGTGCAATTTCTACCGCTAGGTTATAATACTTATGATCAGTCTTCGTCCTCGCGGAGCCGAAGATCGACACACAAGGCCCAATCTTAGCCAATTTTTCGAAACCATCCACAAACTCTGACATCATCTTGAATATCTGCCAAGAGTCCTTTACTTTTATTTCTTGCCACGTTTTGTTCGCAAACGAATTTCTAATTTTATCCTCTTTCGCCATATCTTATTTTTTTAATCAATCGTAACCATTCACTGCGTCTTGTTCCTGCAAAAACTAGGAAATGTGAAACATACCAAGATATAAAAATTAATAATATTTGCGCCATACAATTCATGCATTTTATAAAAAAAATATACGTTTAGTTTGTATTTTTGTTGTCATGAATTTTTCGTCGCGACTTTTAGAACAGGCAGTAGATGAGTTTGGCCGTTTACCAGGGGTAGGGAAGAAGACTGCGCTACGATTGGTATTGCATCTACTGAAGCAACCCGATGCTGAGGTCGCTCGATTAACCGGCGCCCTAACGACATTGAAAGAACAGATCAAGTACTGCCAAGCTTGCTTTAATATGGCTGATCACGATCTGTGTGAAGTGTGTAGCAGTACCAAAAGAGACCAACAAACGATCTGTGTAGTAGAAGATACACGGGATGTTATGGCGATAGAAAACACCAACCAGTATCAAGGTGTATACCACGTTTTAGGCGGATTAATATCACCTATGGATGGCGTTGGTCCTTCCGATTTGAAAATTGAAGCATTAGTAGATCGATTGAAAAATAATGAAATCAAAGAAGTTATTCTAGCGCTCAGTGCCACCATGGAAGGTGATACCACCATATTTTACTTATACCGTAAACTAAAAGATTTCAACATACCGATTACGACTATTGCGCGCGGTATTTCCTTTGGCGGAGAGCTCGAATATGTGGATGAAGTTACACTCGGTCGGTCTATAGCTACTCGTGTTCCATACGAACGAGAGGGGATCAAGCAACCCTAGCCACTTGTGCCTGCGCCTGCGTTCCAGATATTCCGATTACATTTTCTTTAAGATCCACGAAAATCCCATACTCGTAAAAAGTAGAACAAGTGCTGTTCCGTACCACAAAGTCTGGTACCCATAATGTTCCGCAACGTACGTACCTAGATAAGGCGAAAAGATATTCGCGGCAGCGAAAGCAAGCGAATTAAATCCCATATACGCACCTTGGGTATTGAATGTAGCGCGTGAAGCACTGATTGTTGCTGTAAAAGGCAATGTCAACATTTCTCCAGTAGAAAGAATAAACATCGCTAAATAAAGCCATGCAAGACCAAATGGCGCATTCAACATGAGATAGGATAATCCGGCAATCGCGGTGCCATAGATCATTACCTGGCGTGGTGTAAAACGACGTTCTACGCCGTGCACCAAAATCATTTCAAACAGTACAATAACAAAGCCACTAAAACCTAATAACAGACCAATAGCACCTTCGCTCATTCCACGATCCTCTTTATAGAATAGTGGTAAGGTGCTAAGCAGCTGAAAAAAAGCCATAGAAAAAAGGCAACAGAAAATATTGAAAACAATAAAGGGCGGATCGAGATAAGCGTTTCGATCTTTCTTTTCATATTCTTTATCCTCCGGAATATTCAGCGTTTTGATTTTGTTTCGTGGAATCCGGTTTCTAAAAAAGTAAACAAATACAATAGCTGCTGCGAAAGCCGCTATTGCGTTTCCATAGAAAATCCAATCGTATGAAAAGCTAGCTAAAAAACCGCCGAGTGCCGGACCAATAGAAAAGCCTAAGTTGACCGCCATTCTATTTAGAGAATAGGCTTTGGTCAAGTTCTCCGGTTTTGCGTAACGAGCAACAGCGACCGAGTTAGCAGGCCTAAAGGTATCGGCGATCAGTGTTAATATAAAAATCATGAGCGCCAGCCCTTCAAAAGTTTTGAAGTTAGGCAACACCAGAAATAAAGGCACCACGAGAATTAAGCTGACAGCTTGTACCCTAAAGTTACCCAGTTTGTCGGTCAGCCAGCCACCAAGCCACGATCCACAGACCGAGCCTAAACCAAAGCAGCCCAATACAATTCCTACTTGAGATTTGCTGAAGTTCAACTCCGACGACATATACATACTCAAGAACGGAATAACCATAGAGCCTGTACGGTTAATCAACATAACAATGGCAAGCAACCAAGCTTCCTTCGATAAACCTTTGTACGAATTGATGTAGAGTTGAATGATTCTTTTCAAGAGACTGTCGTGTTTGTATTATGCCATAACTTGTTTATCGTAGCGTTGGTCAACGGTGTAGTTGCGCGCTAAAATTTGTTTCTTTCCTGTATTTTTATTGAGAATGACATCAAGGCGTCCCAATCGGATTCCTGCAAAACCAACTTGATGGATCACCACTTCATGTCCATCTAGATCTTCTACCCGTGCTGGCTCATCCAAGAAAGTATGCGTATGCCCGCCCAAAATGATATCCACATGCCGTATTTGCGCAGCTAACTTCAAATCCGATATTTTATCATCATCATATTTATAGCCTAGATGCGATAAACAGATCACTAGATCACATTTTTTGTCCTCTTTAAGCATTTTCGCGATTCGGTTTACAACGGGTATCGGATCAAGATATTTCATCCCTTCATAACTCTTGGGGTCGACCAACCCTTCAATATCAATTCCGACGCCTGTAAGACCTATACGGATACCATTTTTATTGATAATCGTATAGTCTTTCGTCTTTCCCTCCAATAGTGTGCCACGAAAATCGTAGTTCGCCGTTAAAAAAGGAAAAGTGGCTTTACCGAGGTATTTTACCAAACCCGCAATTCCATTATCAAATTCATGATTTCCAAAAGTGCCGGCTTCGTAACCTAATTTGGACATTAATTCCAACTCCAGCTTACCTCCAAACATATTGAAATACGGCGTTCCCTGGAACATATCACCGCTATCCACTAGCAATACACTTTTCTCCTCGCCTCTAATTTTCTGAATAAGAGCGCTGCGACGTGCTACACCACCCATGCCCGCATAACGCGAGCCGTCCAGTGGGAAAGGCTCAATGCGGCTATGTACGTCGTTGGTATGAAGGATTGTCAATCTAAAATCTCCTTTCGCTGTCGCAAAAGCGGGGAGTGTCCCCACCACAGAGGCTGCCCCCAATAGGAGGGATCTTTTAATAAAACCTCTTCTATTCAATAATGCGAACTCTTCCATCAATAGTAGCTTGTATGTGTTTACCTTGTTTTGTTAATTCAGAAACATATTCCATCAGTGATTCGCGAATACGTTGTGTATAATCTTTGCGATCTAGCACTTGGTCCAAGAAATCGACATAGTCACCACCATTCGCAAGGTAATCGTAGGTCACTAATTTATAGGTTTGATTTGGATCTATAGGTTTTCCTTGTACCAAAAACTCCTTTACTTTTTTGTTTTCAATCAGTAGTTTAATCCCACTTGCAGGCTGGCCACCAGTCCGTGCCATATAATCAGCCCATCGAAGCATATCCTTACCTGATAAGGTCAATACCGTCACGGAATTTTCAAAAGGCATTATTTCGAAAATATTTCCTACCGTAATATTTCCAGCTTTCAGATCTGATCGTATGCCTCCTTTTGTCGCAAAAGAAACCTGCACTGCAGGATCCAGTTGTTGGCCTTTCCAAAGGAGAGCATCGGTAAAGAAATTAGCTGCCAGACTTTCCGCCTCTCTTGTTTTTGTAAGATGCGCGTCCGAAAAACCGATTACTCGATTCATCTCGGATTCCAACTGTATTTTATACGGTGAATAATACTTAACAATGGCACTGTCGATGGAGTAGTTGGCATCAATTTGATAGTACTGAACCTTGTTTACGGTTGGTTGTAGCTGTGTTTTACAGGAAACCAGTAAAGCCGCAGAAACAAGGAATGATGCCCAGCGTATAGAACTTCCCATGTTTTTGAATTTTGAGAACAAAATTAGATAAATTTATTAGATAAGCAATGCTGCTAACAATTCCTTAAAGCAAGAAAGCGGATCCTGTAAGACCCGCTTTCTTGTTAAAATAGACCGAACATCTCGGCTTCTATCTTTTCAATTATTTTACCCAGGTCTTCGGGTTTGTTTGCAAAATCTAAATTATCCTTATCCAACACCAAAAGTTTGCCTTCGGTGTACCCACCAATCCACTTGTCATACTTATCATTCAATTTGGATAAATAATCTAGTCGAATAGCCGATTCATAATCGCGACCACGTTTCTGAATGTTATTGACGAGGGTAGGTACCGAGGCCTTTAAATAAATCAGCAAATCGGGTGGTTTAATGTAGTTTACGATCGTATGAAACATATTACTATAGTTCTCAAAATCACGCGCGCTCATCAACCCCATATCGTATAAGTTTTCTGCGAAAATATACGCATCTTCATAAATCGTACGATCCTGAATCATGTTGATTCCTTGCTGTTGCAGGTCGACAATATGTCGAAACCGACTGTTTAAAAAGAATATTTGCAAATTAAACGCCCAGCGTTTCATATCGCTATAGAAATCTTCTAGATAAGGATTATTGTCTACCGCCTCAAATTGTGGTTCAAAATTGAGGTGACGCGCAAGCATCTCCGTCAAGGTTGTTTTTCCAGCTCCAATATTACCAACAATGGCTATATGCATATACGTTTCTTCTTAAGAATCAAAAAAATACTGATAACTCCTTTAAAAACTGTGTGTTAATACAGCTTTTTTATACCGATTATTTCGCGAACTTCACGTATGGTCTTGCGTGCACTTTCGCTTGCTTTCTCTGCACCGAGACGAATAACCTTTTGGATATACTCGTCATCATTAGAAATATCCTCAATCCGAGAACGAACAGGTTCTGTAGCTAAAACCATATCCTCCGCCAATTGTTTTTTGAAATCACCGTAACGGATTTCACAATTATTGTAGAGTCCCTCAAAGTGAGCTAACGTATCTGGTGTTGACACCACCTTCATCAGATCAAACAGATTTTGAATAGCTTCCGGTTTTGGTTGGTTCATCTCTGTAGGTCCCGAATCAGAAACGGCACGCATTACTTTTTTACGTACAACATCAGCCGAGTCGCTGAGGTAAACACAGCTCGCGTCACCGTTAGATTTTCCCATTTTCCCATTGCCGTCGAGACCAGGTATTTTAACTAACTTATCACTGTACGAAAAAGCAAAGGCTTCTTTAAAGTATTCCACATCATACAATCGGTTAAAACGGTTACCGAATGTACGTGTCATCTCCAAATGTTGCTCTTGATCTTTACCAACAGGCACTTTCGTGCCATGATGAATCAAAATATCACAAGCCATTAATACGGGATAGGTCAGAAGACCTGCATTGACATTGTCTGGACTTGCACGAACCTTGTCTTTAAACGCTGTAGCGCGCTCTAATTCACCGAGATAGGCATTCATGTTCATGTACAAGTAAAGCTCGGCTACCTCGGGTACATCTGACTGTACATATATCGTTGATTTTTCCGGATCGATCCCTGCCGCCAGGTACTCCACCACAACTTGTCTTACCGTACGGCTTAAATCACCGGGCGTCGGGTGTGTCGTTAACGAGTGTAAATCCGCTATAAAAAAGAAGCAATTGTACTCATCTTGCATTTTTACAAAATTTCCCAATGCACCATAATAGTTACCTAAGTGTAATTTTCCGGTACTTCTAATACCGCTAACAACAGTTTCCTTCATGTCGCAAATTTAAGTATTAATTGCTAATTAAGCTAGGTATCGCCCTATAAGTTTGCTATTTTTACGTCATGAACATAAAGGTTATTTTAAGTACGCTATTTTTAGGTATAGCCTTATCAGGTGCGGTACACGCGCAGGTTAAAACACTGCTTTTTGAAGACGAATTATGTAGTTACAAAGGGTTTTATGATAGTAAAAAGTATACGGAAAGACAGCTGAAGGATACGTATACGCTTGTTACATCTTATGGCTATGTTGGTGACGAAGGCACCTTAGCAGAGATGACAGCCCGATATACGGCAGAAATTGACCGGCTAAAGAAGCTACAAATTGCAAATTCTTCCTATTTCAAGAATTTACAGCAGGATGTGCTTAACTATGTGCAACAAACATTCGCCTTGAAGAAGGTTCAAAAACAAGCTAAACAGAATCCGCAAGCATTAACAACCGCAGTTAAAAAGGGAGGAGCAGCCTATACTTATGGAATTGCACTCCAGAATGGTGGTACCGAATTGTTAGAATCTTATAAAACCTTAACCTTGCAACAAATGAAGAATAATGCAGCGCCGGATCATTTATGGGATCAATATACTACTACTATTGCGCGAGCCGATAAATTGGAGAAAGCTTTTGCCTATGTGCTTGTTTATGGCTGGTGGAATAGTGCGAACAGGGAAGTTCATCATATTGAATATGATGGAACACAGTCCGAACAGTATCGGAAACTGTTTACAAAAATAGAAACAATAGATTGTGATGAGCCCTGATTAAGGGCTCGTCCTGTTGTCGTTATAACTTCTTAGCTTCGTTCCAGTAGACATCCATTTCTGCCAAACTCATATCTTTCAATTGTTGCCCATTTTCGGATGCTCGTTTTTCCAAATGGTTAAAGCGAAAAATGAATTTTTTATTTGTCCGTTCTAATGCATTTTCGGGGTTCAATCCCAGGTGTCTACCATAGTTAATCAAGGAAAAAAGTAAATCACCAAATTCTGCTTCAGCACGATCTTGATCTATTTCTTCTCCTTGTGTGAGGTTGAATTCATTTTTAAACTCTTCCAGTTCCTCTTCCACTTTTGCCCAAACTTCTGTCTTGTCTTCCCAATCAAAACCTACACCACGCACTTTATCTTGGATACGATAAGCTTTCACCAAGGCTGGCAATCCTTTGGGGACACCAGATAATACGGAGCGGTTACCTTCTTTTAATTTAATCTGTTCCCAATTGCTCTTGACAACGTCCTCTGTTTCTGCTTCTACATCGCCGTAAATATGAGGGTGTCGGGTGATTAGCTTATCGCAAACAGCATTCAAACTATCGACAATATCAAATTGCTTTTGCTCCGAAGCGATCTTGGCATAAAACACCAAGTGCACCATTACATCGCCTAATTCTTTCTTTACTTCATCATAATCTTTATCCAAAATAGCATCCGTCAGCTCATAAAGTTCCTCAATACTCAATAAACGCAGCGATTCCATCGTTTGTTTACGATCCCAAGGACATTCTACGCGTAGGGTGTCAATAATTGTTACTAAACGCTCAAAGGCGCCTCCAGGTGTATGTTGTGTTTCTGGTGCTTGATGTGCCATATTACTCCGATTAATGCTACAAAACTACTATTATTATTCCGTTTAACTTACTATATTCGTTGGTATAGAAAGCTGTTCAATGGGTAAAAAATTATTTATGGTGCTCTTGGGTTGTAAGCCTCCAGGTCGCCACACCGAACAACATGACATGTATTTCGGAATCTCAGACGCGTTAAAAGATTTAGTCAATCCGATGCAAGCTTTTTGGCCCGAGGCGAAAGGAGAAATGCATGTTGATATCTGGCGACATGTGACATCCGTTATGGGGTATAATGTTAAAGTTGTACCAAAAGGCACACCCCAAAAAAACAACAAGAAGCTTTATTTTGTGAATTTGGGAGGCTATAGGGAGGATGACTTTGAAGAATATCACTACAAGCAATTGGTCGTCGCTGAGAGTACGGAAGAGGCAGCATCCCTAGCCCGAGAAACGGATTTCTATAAACAGGTGGTAACACCTCATATCGATGATCATTATGGAGTGGATGTGGATGATATATTTGAAATTATGGATATCCTTCCGCTTGACTGTAAGCAAACATATTCACTGGAAATCACAACCGATAAGTCTGCTGGTAATGACCCCTTACATATTGGCTACCTCAAGTTCATAGATCTACTATAAAATTTGTCCAACCTGCTTTGTAACTCGTCAGAAAAGGTTATTTTAGTCAGATGCAACTGATTCCTTATTTAGAAATGAATTACGGCTTGTCGGACCAGGTACTACAAGAAATCGATAAAGCAAGTGTAACTAAACAGCACGGAAAGAAATGTACGATTTTGGAGGCTGGTAACTATGCTAAAAATATCTTTTTCATTGAAAAAGGGCTCGTTCGATTGTTTTATTTTAAAGGTGGAAAAGCGATTACTCATTATTTTTTTAAGGAAGGTGACTTTGTCGCAGGAGCCGAAAGTACATTTCTACAGCGCAAATCTGTTTACGGTATCGAGGTTCTAGAAGAAGCGGTGATTACTGCGGTTCCCTTTTCCTTGATCAACACGCTTGCTGTGGATTCTATAGCGGTCAATAAGCTTATACAATCCATCTTATTACAGTCTCTCATCGGTTTCTCCTCGCGCTTACAAAGCCTGCAGTTTGAGACAGCCCATGAAAGATATCAGAAACTTATTAACCAACACCCAGAGATCTTATTACGGGCACCATTAGGCGATATTGCTTCGTTTTTAGGCATATCGCAGCAAACGTTAAGTGTCATACGAGCGCAACGATAAAATGCGTCCAAAAATTTTTTTTTAAGATATCTGAAAAATTTGAAACTATAAATAGCTGACCTTTGTTTCATAATAAATAAAGGATACTATGAGAAAGAAATGGTTTTGGTTTTTATACCTGTCCTTTGGTGTGGTAGCACACCAAAGCGTCGTAGCCCAAACCGGAATAGCGCCGCAAGTGAAGGGCGCTATCAAACAATCGTTTCAAGCCAGTAGAGAACTCAAAATAAAGTCATTAGAGGTAGACAAAACAGTATTGGAGGCTGACGGTGTGCGCGCAAAAAAGCTTCCACATGTTGATGCAACAGGGTTGTATGGTTTTGTCTATACAAACGGTAGCTTGGATATCCCTACACTCACTATTCCCATTCTCAATGTAGGATTGTTTGAAGGTGCGAGTGCATTTACAATGCGTACACAAGCTGCTTATGCCGGTGTTTCGGTTAAACAAGTCCTGTTCTCAGGGCTGCAAATTCCAAATGGTGAAAAGGCTTTACAAGAAAAGTCAAAAGCACAGGCTCTTTTAATGGAATCGGGCAAGGAGGGTATGGCAAAGGAACTCATTGCAGCCTTTGATCAGCTGATGTTGCTTGGAGAAGTCGATAAATTAATCGCTGACTCTGAAAAAAGGCTATCAAAAGAGCAGGAAAAAGTAAATAAAGCCATTATGAACGGTTTAGCTATTCCTTATGACCGCGATAAACTAAAACTAGCCTTACTCGAACTTGAGGCCAAGAAAGTGGAAGTAGAGGGAAATAGGGATCTGTTGGTAAAAAAAATCAGACAGGAGACGGCCTTATCAGAAGAGGAAGTCCGGGAGGTACAATATGAATTAGTTGCCATTCTGCTTGCTGAGGTCCCCACGGATGTCCAAGATCGCAAAGAGCTACAAGCACTACAGGCATCTTCTCGTGCGTATGACTACTTATACAAGAAAGAAAAAGGCGCTGCTTTACCTATGTTATTTGCCTTTGGTTCCGCAAATTACCTCAATGTATTCGATACGCACCTTTCACTAAAAAATAGACCACTAGTAGGGGATGTCGATTTATCAAATAATCATTTAAAAGGAAGACCGAATTTAATGGTTGGTATCGGTGCGAAGTGGGATATTTTCAATGGAGGCGAACATAAGAGCAAAGTGAAACAAGTACAGGCCGATCAAGCTATAAATACACTCAAGCTTCAAGATACAGAAGAGAAATTGAATTTACTTTTGGAGAAAAATAAAGTAGGCTATGCCGTCTCCAATCAAAAACTTCACGTAGGTGAGCAGCAAATAAAAGTTGCAGAGAATAATTTACGCTTGGCATCGAAACAATATCAGGCGGGTTTAATTGATGTAACGGAGTTGCTTGCCGCAGAAAACGATTGGTATAAAGTGAACCTCGGTTATTATGGACATGTCATGGAGCAACGTCTTACTGCAATTGAACTTCTACACGGTACAGGAAAATTATTACAAACTATATACGAGTAACAATGAAACATATATATATACTGATTTCGATAGCTTTACTTTGCTCTTGTCGATCAAAAAACGAAGATAAATCTACCGTGGAAGGGAAGGTCGAGCGAGAGCAGATAACGGTGGTAACTAAGGTTCCTGGCAAGATCGAAAAGATCTTAGTTAGTGAAGGAAGCATGGTACATGCTGGCGACACACTTGCAATTTTAAGTATACCGGAAGTGGATGCGAAAGCAGAGCAAGCACAAGGTGCTTTACAATCGGCTGATGCGCAATACAATATGTCTGTTAAAGGGGCAACGAGTGGGCAGTTGGTGCAACTAGAAGCCAAAGTGGCGGGTTTAAAAGAGCAGTATGAGTTTGCGAAAAAATCGATAGAACGATTGGATAACCTGTTGCGTGATAGCCTGATTCCGCAGCAGAAATACGATGAAACATACGCGAAATTCCAAGGTGCTAAAAATCAATATCTAGCAGCACAAGCTGAAATTGCTGAAGCTCGGAATGGGGCGCGCTTGGAGCAACAGATCATGGCATTGGGACAAAAGGAACGCGCGCAAGGAGCTGTAGCCGAGGTAAAGGTAGCCGCAGCAGAAAAATATGTCATTGCGCCACAGGATATGAGTATCGAATCGATTAACCTAAAAGTAGGCGAGTTGGCACTTGCGGGCTATCCGATTGTTAATGGATTTCTAGAAAACTCAACCTACTTCAGGTTTACCATTCCTGAAAATAAGATTTCCTCATTGCAAAAGGGGAGCGAGGTAACGTTGACAGCGCCATACTTTAATAATAAAGTAATCAAAGGTAAGGTTGTTGCTGTAAAAGCATTGAATTCATATGCTAATATTGCCACGGCATATCCAGACTATGATAATCAGTTGGCGCTCTTTGAGATCAAAGTCGTCCCACAGGATCCAACTGCCGCAAATGAACTATTAACAAAGACATTGGTTGTTTTGAGTAATAAGTAGTTGATAAATAGTAGTTGATAGATAGTAGATGGTAGAGCCACAAGATATTGTGGCTAGTTGAAAGTATCAGCAATAGACGTAAAATCAAAACTACAAACTATAAACTACATACCATGAACTATAAACTATAAACTTTATAATTTGAAAACACTTTTAGAACTTATTGGTCGCGAGTTTACCTTATTCTACAAGAACAAGGTTTTATTGGTACTTTTCTTAGGGGCTCCGATACTCTATGGTGTATTAATTGGCCATGTGTATCAGCAGGGCAAGGTTACCCAGATGCCTATCGTTGTTGTCAATGAAGATAATGGACCGATGAGCCAAACGTTTATCGACATGCTTCGAGATAATGAAAGTATCCGCGTGGCACAAATATTACCCTCTTTATTTTCTTCGAAAGACGTGGCGCTGACACATGAAGCAACAACCATTGTGCATATTCCGCGAGATTTTAGTTCGGGCATACAGCAAAACAGACTGCCAGAACTGACCCTTTTTGTCGATGGTTCGAACACGTTGACTTCCAATACCGCAATGATGGCCGTGAACGTATGTGCAATGACCATGAAAGCGGGTATTCAAATCCAATCACAAATGAAGAAGGGCGTACCTGCATACATTGCAACACAGCAGTATGAGCCTTTTAAGACCACCATTGTAAAGCAAAATATCAGGAGCGGAAACTATCTTTATTTCATGCTTCCAGGGGTATTGATAACGGTTCTACAACAGGTATTACTACTCGCTTTAGCACTCACGTTCTCTTCTGAATTCGAGAATAATACGTTTGGGAACCTCGTTGCCAAAATGCCGAATGTTTTCGGGCTTATTATCGTTAAAATTGTTCCTTACATGCTCATGTCAGTGGGTATAATCGCATTATACTGGGGATTTGGTAAATACTACAAAATGCCTTTGTATGCTGATTTTTGGTGGTTTACCTTATGTACTTTTGTATTTATTCTAGCCGTTTGCTTTATCGGTATATTGGTAAGTGCAGTATTACCATCGCAGCTAAAAGCAACCGAAGTATTAATGGTTATCGCAACACCGGCATTCATATTAAGCGGGTTTACTTGGCCGGCAAGCTTGATGCCCACTTGGGTACAGTGGATCGCTAATGTAATTCCATCCACACACTACCTGCGCATTTTTCGTCTCATGTTCATCCAACATGGAGAAAACTACCATACAGACAAAGCATTAATTGCATTATCAATCATAGCAATAGTTAGCTTTATCCTCGTCGTTATAGTATTGGCGTGGAAGATGAAGAAAGTAAAAGCTGAAAAATAAAAGAGACGCTATTAATCTTCGTTTTCTGTGATATTGTTACCTAAGGGATTTATCTTAGAAACCAAAACTTTATCTATACGGTGACCGTCGAGGTCAATAACTTCGATACGATAATTTTTGAAAACAATGGATTCTCCTTCAAGTGGTATATGATCGAGTGTTAAAAATACAAGCCCACCAACGGTTGTGACATTGGAGAGCTCATCCTCATCATCTTCATCCAAAGCAATATCAAAGTAGGTGAAAAAGTCAGAAATATGCATCCGACCGTCCACCAAAAATGTACCGTCTTCTCGCTTTGTAATCTGCGTTTCGCCCGTATTGCGATCGATATCCAAATCACCAAACAGTGCACGTACAATATCTTTAGTTGATACGATACCTTGTGGAATACCATATTCGTCTATTACCACCGCTAACTGTGACCTTGTATTTTTAAAGATATCCAATACGCTACTTGCGTAACTATTTTCGTTCACAAAGGGAACGGGTTCGATGAGATCTTCCAAGTTAATTGTTTTCTCGTCAATATAATGTTTAAGAAAGGTTTTTACATGCACAATACCTCGGACACGATCGAAACTACCATCTACCACCGGGAATTCAGTATGCTCTGAATTACGAATAATAGCTTTGTTTTCATCGATGGTATTTTGCAAATCCAAACTGTCGATATCAGAACGGTGAACCATAAGGTTACGCGCTTTTTTGTCTCCCAATAAAAGCAAACGATCCATAATATCATGCTCAAAATCTTCAATAACACCGCTATCGACACCTTCGTCAACAAGTGCTTTAATCTCTTCCTCGGTCACTGTGTTTTTAGAGACCTTAATATTTAACATCTTCACGATGGCATCGGTGGATGCGCTAAGTAACCAAACAAATGGTTTTACCAGTTTACTTAAGAAAAGCATAGGGGCAGCAACAAACATCGCATACTTCTCTGGAATTGCCATACCGATTCGCTTTGGAACAAGTTCTCCTATAACAAGCGAAAGATATGTAATGACTAAAACAACCAATAGCACCGAAATTTGTTGACTGTAAGGAGCCAAAAAACCAATCTGATTAAATTGTTCTGCAAGGAAAGAAGATAGCGTACCGCCACTAAAAAAACCAGTTAAAATACCAATAAGCGTAATTCCAATTTGAACGGTAGACAAAAACTGATTTGGATTTTCTTTTAATGCTAGAGCTGTTTTGGCCGCCTTGTTGTTTTTATCGGCCGCTGCTTGTAGCCGTGCTTTTCGACTTGAAACGATAGAAATCTCTGAAGCAGATAGAATACCATTTAAAATTATAAGAGCAAGAATTATGAGTATCTCAGTGAGCATATAGTTGAATTTGTCTCTCTAAACTTAAAAAAAAAGGATGTAAAACCAAAATTAATATCCGTAACGGTTCATCTACTGGTGTATACCTTATGGTTCTCCTGATGACAGACCTTGGATCTTTCATGATTTCGTGAAAACAAGCCTTTGGGCTTTGGTAAAGCGTTTTATCAAAACTAAACTAAGTTTAGTATAAATACACAATAAGAGCGCGATATGTAAATTAGTTGATACAAAAAAGCGATCCTCTTTCCACGAAAAGAAGTGCAAACGTTTGTCTTTATTGTAGGCTTTTCTTTTCCATAATATTTATAGATATTGGCTTTCTGTAAGCATAAATTATGTTAATTTTTGAAAGTTTCTAATGTTTGATTATAAAAATAATATTGAATTCGTAGCGGCAAACCAGTTTAGAATTAAGGGCGAAATCTTAAATATAGATCGCTTCGGATCGGGACATATAAATGATACTTTTTGTGTTCGCACAGATGCCTCTAATGGTAAAAGCTATTTATTACAACGCATAAATCATCATATTTTTTCCAATGTGGAGGGCTTGATGCACAATACGAAAATTGTGTTAGATCATCTAAAAGCAAAACTAGCACATCTTGGTACAGAGTATGTAGAAAAAAGTACGCTAACGCTGATTCCGACAATAGGGGATGGCCTTTATCATCAAGATGAAAAAGGTGATTACTGGCGCATGTTCTTGTTATTGGAGAACACCAAAAGTTATGATATTGTGGAGACCCCTCAACAGGCATTTTCTGGAGGACAGGCTTTCGGTCAATTTCAAAAAAGACTATCAGATCTGGATGCCCGTAATTTGGTAGAGATCCTTCCCAATTTTCATAACATTGATTTTCGGATGGATAATCTCCGAAAAGCGATTGCGGACAATAAAGCAGGTCGGGTAGATGCCGTCTCTGATATACTTGCCTATATTTTCGAACGTGAAGAGCGTATGCGTAATATACTCAAAATGGCTAACGCAGGCGAACTCCCATTACGTATCACCCATAATGACACCAAATTCAATAATGTTTTATTGGACCAGGATGACAATGTACAGTGTGTAATAGATTTAGATACGGTTATGCCCGGGTATGTGGCCTATGATTTTGGAGATGCAATCCGTACGATTATCAACTCCGCTGCTGAAGATGAGGAGGATGTAACAAAAGTGGTGTTAAATATCCCGCTGTTTCAAGCATATACAGAGGGGTATCTAAGCGAGGCAAGAGAATTCTTGACTGATGCAGAGATGAATTCGTTGCTTGACGGTGTGTTTTTGCTTCCTTTCATGCAAGCTGTACGTTTCTTGACCGACTATATCGACGGTGATACATACTATAAGATACATTATCCGGAACATAATTTGGTAAGAACAAAATCACAGCTTAAATTAGTGCAGGAATTAGAGCTTCATGAAGAAGAACTAGCCGCTATACTAACAGAAAATATTACTAAATAAGCACAGCTATATGTCTATATTACATGTTCCCCAAGTCGAAGTTCAGGTCCATAATTTTGATTATCATGCCTTACAGCAGCAGTTAACTGGACAGGAATGGCATGAAATAGGACATGTAAATTGGCCTGCGGAATATCCATATAAGCCCAAGGTAGCGTTTCAGATTGTACATAATGGATCATCCATCGTATTGCACTATGCCGTTGAAGAGGATTATGTGAAAGCGCAATACATCCGTCCAAATGAGGCCGTATGGGAAGATAGTTGTGTAGAGTTCTTTCTTTCTTTGGACAATAAAGAGACCTACTATAACATAGAGTTTAATGTATTAGGTACGGGACTGATTGGTTATGGACCAGGAGTAAAGAGTGAAAGAAATCGACTTACGCAGGAAGAGATTGAGCAGGTTTCGACAGCAACTTCAGTTGTGCAAAGATCGGGTGCAAAAAAGTGGAATATGATTATGGTTATTCCTGCCCTCGTGTTCAATAAGCAAGGGGACATAACTTTGTCTGGACTTCGTGCCTTTGGCAATTTCTACAAGTGCGGCGATGCATTGCCGCAGCCACATTTTATCTCGTGGAGCCCAATCGGACATCCTACACCCAATTTTCATCTCCCTGCATTTTTTGGGGAGCTGATCTTTGAATAGTCGAAAAGTTGAATTAAAATTTATCCTGCATACCCAAAAATCCTGTTAAGCCACCTGTGTGTACTAACAGGATTTTTGATTTTGGAGCAAAGTAACCTTGCTTTGCCAGATCATAGACCGCATAAAAAAGCTTACCAGTATAGGTCGGCTCTATTAAAATCCCCGTTTCTTGTGTAAATGTTTTAATGAAATCAATCAGTTCAGGTTTCGTTTTGGCGTATCCGCCGAAATGATAATCGGTATGGAGCGTAATATGGTCTGTTGTTATGCCCAACGCCGCAACCTCGTCGCGGATAAAATCACCTCCTTTTAATACAGGAACACCATGGAGCGCTGGTGCCTCTGCTGTAGGTGCTGTATCTAAACCTGAGCCTAAACCTAGCGAAAGTCCGGCCAAAGTAGCACCGGTGCCACAAGCGCAGAACAGGTGGGTATAATTGTCTTGAAGCTCCTCGATCAGTTCACTGACACCTTCTGCCGCAGCTCTGCTATAACCACCTTCATCAATAAAATAACTCGCTGGGTCTTCACCAAAGTGTTGCGCATAAAGTAGTTCTTTGTTTTTGTATGCTTCCCGATCCACAAAGTGCAGCTGCATACCAAAGGTACGACATAAGGTTAGAACTGTGTTGTGCACTTCCTCACCGCGCACAAAGGCATGCGTCTGAAAGCCGAATTTAGCACCAGCACAGGCTGTTGCTAATAAATGGTTCGACCACGCACCTCCGAAAGTGACAAGGGTCGTTTTTCCTTTTTGGTAAGCATCTTGAAGGGGATACTTTAACTTACGCCACTTATTTCCTGATATATAGGGGTGTATCATGTCGTCCCGTTTTACAAAAAAACGGAGATCTAACCCTTGGAATAAGGTCGTCACTATTTCTTCTTCAGGACTAAAAAAATCAAATCTCAGCATATTTACGTGACCAAAGTTAGTAGATTTTAAAGGATTTCAATACTTTTGTGTGATGGTAGAAGATTTAGATTTACAAGAACAGGACGAACAGGAGTTGTTTGAGCATTTACGTATCGAAGCAGATAAAGGACAAGCTTTGTTGCGCTTAGATAAGTTCCTGATGAACAGGGTGGAAAACACTTCCAGAAACCGGATTCAAAATGCAATTGAGGCGGACAACGTTCTTGTGAATGGTAAGATCGTAAAAGCAAGTTATAAAGTTAAACCGCTGGATGTGATCACGGTAGTGTTGCCGGATCCTCCACGTGATACAGAAGTTTACCCAGAGGATATCCCTTTGGATATTACGTATGAAGATGATGATCTGCTGATTGTGAATAAAGCGCCTGGAATGGTCGTTCATCCGGGATACAATAATTATACAGGAACATTGGTCAACGCATTGACCCATCACCTTAACCAGCTTCCAACGATGCCCGGTAATACTGGACGCCCTGGACTGGTTCACCGCATTGATAAGGATACATCGGGCTTACTTGTTATCGCTAAAAATGAATGGGCGATGACTTTTTTAGCTAAGCAGTTCTTTGAACACAGCTTAGAACGTAAGTATATTGCTTTGGTATGGGGCGATATTGCGGAGGATGGAACGATTAAAGGTTATATTGGTCGCAACCTAAAAGATCGTCGTATTATGGAGCTTTATCAGGAGCCTGAGCAGGGACGATGGGCCGTGACACACTACAAAGTGTTGGAACGTTTAGGTTATGTAACGCTATTGGAGTGCGAACTGGAGACGGGACGTACGCATCAAATTCGTGCAAGCTTAAAATCTATTGGACATCCGTTATTTTCTGATGAGGTTTATGGTGGGGATAAGATCTTGAAGGGGACTGTTTTTAATAAGTATAAACAGTTTGTCCAGAACTGTTTCGAGATTTTACCGAGACAGGCACTTCATGCGAAATCACTGGGATTTATACATCCTAAAACGAAAGAAAAGGTTTACTTTGAAGAACCGCTACCGGCTGATTTCCAGGCGGGGTTAGACAAATGGCGTTCTTATGCTGCTATACTGCCATCAGATTCTAATGGTTGATTTTATCTATGTCAGTAGTGTATATAAATTTTAACGGGAAGATTATTCCCGCAGATGAAAATATTGCCACGGCCGATAACAGAGCACTCCGTTATGGAGATGGTTTGTTTGAAACGATGCTGTGGAAGGATGGTGATATCCGCTTTTTGAAATTGCATGTCGAGCGTTTGCAGCAGGGTTTGCAATTGCTGCAATTTGAAGAGTTTAGTATATTCGATACTTTTTTTATTCGCTCGAAAGCGGAGGAGCTGATCCGTAAGAACAATATGGTAGGGCAGCAGGTTCGTGTCCGCTTTATTGTATACCGCGATGGCGGCGGATTGTATGCGCCAGATTCTAATAAACCGGTATATATCCTGCAGGTCGCTCGGATTCCTGCCTCTTTACGCGATAAAAAGGTGGGGTTGATTGTGGATCTGTTTACTGGTTTTAAGAAGCCATATAGCGATCTTTCGCACCTGAAGTCGAATAATGCGTTGGTGTATGTGATGGCGGGGATCTTCAAGAAGAAATTTGACTATGATGAGGTTTTCTTACTGAATCAAGAGGGGTATCTCTGTGAAGGTCTGATCTCTAATATCTTTGTTTACTACGAGAAGACGCTTTATACGCCGGCGCTTACGCAAGGTTGTGTCGATGGTGTGATGCGTAAAGTGGTGATGGAGATTGCGGAAGCGGAAGGTATACCGGTCGTGGAAGCACAAATCAGCCCAGAGATCATGAAGCAAGCGGATGAGATCTTCTGTACCAATGCAGCGCAAGGTGTCCAGTGGGTTATGGGCTATAAGCAGAAGCGTTACTTCAATAAGATATCACGAATATTGCAAGATAGACTGCAAACTTGGTCGCTGAACGAAGGGGGGTAGTACGCTGCTTCAATTAGCGTCAGTAGAAAACTTGCGCAGCTGTTATCATACCGACGCTAGGAGGTATCTACGCACTATTTCTATAACGAGTATAACGTGCTTAGTTCGTAGATTCCTCCTCGTACCTCGTTCGGAATGACGGAAAAGCGTATGCTTGCGCTCTCTACAAACATCATTGCATGTTGATCTCTTGGTCACTATATTGACAGTGTATGTACCACTTTTCGAAGCAGTATACCTATGCTAACGCTCTTATAGTTACCGTCATACCGACGGGCTGCAGCTATGTTAAGACTTTTATGGTTGTCGTCATACCGACGCTAGGAGATATCTACACACTATTTCTATAACGGGTAAAACGTGCTTAGTTCATAGATTCCTCCTCGTACCTCGTTCGGAATGACGGAAAAGCGTATGCTTGCGCTCTCTACAAACATCATTGCATGTTGATCTCTTTATCGCTATATTGACAGTGTATGTACCGCTTTTCGAAGCAGTGTACCTATGCTAAGACTCTCATGATTGTTGTGATACCGACGGGCTGTAGCTATGCTAAAGCTCTTATAGTTACCGTCATACCGACGCTAGGAGGTATCTAATCACTATGTATAATAGCCCTTGCTGGCGCGATCCTGTGGCTCGTGTCCAATATTGGATTATCTAAAAGGGCGACCTCAAGGGTACCGTGGGCATGAATAGACATACGTAGGGGCTGGGCTTGTCCCTGCCCTTGACTTTGGCTTGTTATTACCCGCCACACATGCTTGTTTTTTGGTTTCGAAAAATTTAATCACTATGTATAATAGCACTATTTAATTGTCGGTAAACTTACGGCTAATGCCTTTGAATTATACTATTGTTCTACAGTAGTGCTACGGAATCGGTACATTAATGTACGGGTTTAGTACATCTCCCGTAGTAGGACTTCAGTACCTTCGTCCTACTAAACTAGTACATCAATGGTACATTAATAGGCCTTCAATAGTACTTTAGCATGTAAGTTAGCTGCGCTGGTCTTTGCTGAACTAGGAACAAAGCAGTCACAGCAGGACTCGCTTGCTGGCGCGAGCCTAATATTAAACATATAAGTATAAAGGCACGAGCTAAAAGCCTGCCTACCGCAGGCAGGCTCGCGCCAGCGACGGCCTTTGGCTCGTGCCCCGTGTTAGTTAAATGCTTAGCGGAAAGCTCTAGTCACCGCTATGAAGTCAATCCCCCCTAATCCCCTTAGGAGCCAAACTTTTTCGTTCCGGCGACACACAAAACCACGCCAGCTGTAACAGCAATCATATCTGTACTCACCGTTTCGTGCAGGATAGTTGCCGCAAGTGTCATCGCAAAGAAAGGCTGTAATAATTGCAACTGCCCAACCTGTGCAATTCCACCTTGCGCCAGGCCACGATACCAAAAGATAAAACCGATAAACATACTGAACATGGACACGTAAGCCAATCCAATCCATGCAGGTGTACTCACCTGGGAGAGTGTTGTCGGCCAGTATAGCCCGATAAAAGGTAACAGAAATGGTAGCGCAAAGACCAATCCCCAAGAGATAACTTGCCAACCTTCCATCGATTTAGCCAATCTAGCTCCTTCGGCATAACCTAGTCCACATAACAAGATTGCTCCCAGCATTAACAGATCTCCGACAGGAGACACCGTCAGTCCTTCCCGAATAGCATATCCGACCACTAAAAGACTCCCCAAAATGGAAAATAACCAGAAGATGGGTTTTGGTCGTTCACCACCACGTAAGACGCCAAATGATGCCGTCACCAAGGGGAGGAGACCTACAAAGACAATTGAATGCGCGGAGGTCATATGTTGTAGAGCCAATGCACTCAACAGCGGGAAACCGATGACAGCGCCAATAGTAACTAAGGATAGCGGAATAATAGCCTGCTTGTTTGGACGTTTTATACCAAAGAATGTAAGTACAGCAAGCGCCAATAACCCGGCTACTGCTGCACGAATCAGCGTCACAAAAACGGGATCCAAATCCTGCACTGCAAGCTTTGTTGCCGGAAGGGAGCCGCTAAAAAGTACAACGCCAATGAAGCCATTAATCCAACCGCTTTTGTTGCCTTTCGATACAGTATTCGTCTTATCCATTATATTTTATTCAGGAATATTAGATAACAAATCTATATCTATAAACGCAACTATAACAGACTCAGTTTTTGTGATTTTAATGGTTACAGATTGGAGATTAGACAAATTAATGCAATAAGAAAATATGATCTTGTGTAAAATTTTATTTGTTTAATCTATATATTTTAAGAATTTAATTCTGATAAATTTTGTTTTTTGATTTCAAGCTACCTATATTTACCCATAAAGCGCCTCAAATACAATACCATAAAGATGCTAGAGTTTCTTTACATTCTCTGACGTCTTTCGATTAAGAAGTAAACTATAACCCCTCTTGCTTTTCACAGGAGTATCTTGAAAATCCTTAAAGGGTAAAGCAAGTTTTTTAAAGTGATTATTATGAAAAAATTATTATTTGTATTTTTTAGTCTTTTTTTATTGTTTTCTTGTTCATCAGAAGATGATAATTTAAAGGTTCAGCCAGAACAAGAGTTAAATGAAACAGAAGTAATAGCTATTTTATCAAGTTCTATGGACGAGTTAAAAAGTAGAAAAATTCTACTTTATGAAAGCAGTGATAAAATAGATATAAAAGAGCAGTACAAATTGAACTTAGAATATCTTAAAAGTAGAACAGGAGTTGATTTAGAATATAATGAAGAAGAGTTTGATAATATGCTGAGTATATTTCAAGGAGATTTAACATCTGATTTTAAAATCAATGAGGAAAAAGTAAAGAAATATAAAGATGAACTTTATAAAAGTGGTAAAAAAGAAGTTTATGACAAGTCTTTAAAGATTCTTAATATAGTATATGCGAATGATCCTTCTAACTCAATAATTTCACCTAGAATTTCATGGGGCTGTGGGCTTGCTATTGCATCTAATGTTGGCGCAACATTAGGGTTAACAGCTTGTGTAACAGGAGTAGGCTGTCCTCTTGCTGTAGCAATGAAAGCTCTAGCTTTAGTGGCGGTTGTAGAAGCTTGCTAATAATAGAGAATTTAGATATGAAAAAAAAACATTATATATATGTATATCTTATGTTTTGTTTGCTATTACAAATTGCTTTGGTTTATTTTTACGTGATTAAAAAAATTAACACGAAGGAATTAATTCTAATAGGATGTGTTAACACAGGTGTATTGTCTGTTTTTATCTTAAACATCAAACACTTTAATAAAAATTAAATATGTAGCCTCACCATTTGGTTACTTTAACAAAGAAAGACGCCTTTCGGCGTCTTTCTTTGTTAATCTAAATACTTCTACCGTTTCAGCGGTGTTTCTCTATTAATTTCAGTCATATCGACATCGTTATACTTCGAATCACCCAAAAGGTGCTCAGAGAAGTAATCCGCCATCTTCCAAAAGAAATACTCCGTCATATTCCCGAAAGCATGACGCTGTCCTGGGAGCAATAAGAAGTCGAAACGTTTATTCGCTTTAATCAAAGCATCTACCATACGGATCGAGTTTGCCGGGTGCACATTATTATCAATATCACCCGTTGCAATCAACAACTTACCTTTCAAGTTCTTTGCCAACTCGGTGTTTTTATCAATCTGGTACGAGAATGTTGTATCACCTTTCGCGCTTACTTTCTCCACCACACCGTGGTGACGCTCACTCCACCAACGATTGTAAATGTTGTTTTCATGGTTACCAGCACCTGAAACGGCTACTTTAAAGAAATCCGGGTACACCAACATTGCAGCAGTCGACATAAACCCACCGCCGGAGTGCCCCGTGATCCCCACACGATTTACATCCAAGAATGAATAACGATTTGCCAGCTGCTCCGCTGCAACTTTTTTATCTTCCAAGCCGTAATCACGTAAGTTACCATAACCATAGGTATGGTACCATTTAGAACGCGAAGGATGCCCACCGCGGTTACCTACTGTAATCACGACAAACCCCATTTGCGCTAAACGATCGATACGATCCATGCTGCGACCAAAAGATTTATTGACAGCCTCTGTCTGTGGTCCAGGATATACGTACTCTACAATAGGGTACACACGCGTAGAGTCGAAATCAAATGGCTTGTACATCACCCCATAAAGATCCGTAATTCCATCTCCAGCTTTTACTTTGAACGGTTCCGGGAACTTATATCCAGCAGCAAAAAGTTGACTTAAATCCGCTTCTTCAAGCTTCATGATTAGCTGTCCAGAGGCACTATATAGATCAGATTTTGGTGCGGTATTAACGCGAGAATAGTTATTTACAAAGTATTTTCCACTTTCACTAACCTCCACCTGGTGGTCAAAATTACCTTTATTCAATAGTTTAGGTTGCCCACCATTAATGGATAGACTATAATGGTGCAAGTAGTACGGATCCTCATTTAATTCCTTTGCATTCGCTGTAAAGGTAAACTGCTGCGTCGCTTTATCGTAGCCCGTAATCGCCTCACAGTTAAACTCTCCGTTGGTAAGCTGGCGTACTAATTTACCCTCTTTGCTATATAAGTAGAAATGTCCCCAGCCATCGCGCTGCGACCAATGTATAAACTGACTTTCATTATTTACGAAGTAAGGTTTTTTGATGTCCTGATAGACATTAGAGCGCTCTTCCACAACGGTACGCACATCACCATTGATCGATACGGCAACAATATCGATCCGCTTTAAGTCACGACTACCGCGTGTTACATAAAACTCCTGATTGTCACCCAACCAGTAGCTTATAAAGTGTTTTCCTTTATAGCTAGATTTATCTTGATCTTTCCCATAGATGGCTACCGTTTGATTCTTAAACGCGCCAATTGATACCTGCTTAGCGTTAAAGTTTGCCGCATTAAAGATATATAACTCCGCTTCTGTAGAGTCCGTCTCTCCAGGAACAAGATACTTATACGTCTCCAATGTAGGTCTCTTCTGTCCAACATTATTGATTACCCAAAGCGGGTTCAGGTGACGGTTATCTTTTCGCGTTAGTGCAAAGTATTTACCATCTGGAGACCAGCTTAAACGAACAGGCTGTCTTTTCTTACTTTCATCTTCGTCCTTATCGTTGCCCGTTGTCACACTATATTGATCGCCTCCCCAAGCATAATACTGCATGCCATCCTTGGTTACCTGATGTTCTACAATCGTGGAATCTTTATCATCTTTGATCGCTTTTTCTAAATTTGCGCGATCCATCCAATAGATGTTGTAATTTTTGGCAAAGAAAACCTTATTGGTATCCGGAGATACCGATGCCCAGTAGGGTTTATCCTTCTCTTTCAACGTATCAGCAATCTCGCGCAGTTGTTTGGTTGCAATCGTATACTCGAGAAAATAGGTCTTTTTCTTTATGCTATCTGCTTTGTTTTTAAGCTTTGCCAACTCATCTTTGCTCTTCACGGTATCTTTTGTGCTACGCACCTCAAAACGGACGTGTTTTTCATCATCCGTAAATTTCAAGTTCTCAACAGCCAAATGCTGCGCATCAAAAGGGTTTTTGACAATCCGCGTTACCTGTGCGGCCATATCGGCATTATCAAACAAGACATAGCGACTTTTTGCTAATGGATCTACAACATACCATTTTTTACCTGTAGAGGTTTGGTATTCGTACCAAAAGCGGTCACTATGGTTGATCCAGTTTGGTTTTACTTCAGTGGTGAAGATCATTGTACGTAATTTGGAAGGCGAAAATTTCGCTGCCAAATTGTAATTCGCTTTGACCGTAGGTTGTTCGGTCTGCGCCATGCTCCCAAGGCTCGCGCCCAATAGGAGTAAAGAGAGTAATTTACGCATGAATATGAGTCAATAATATGATGCGCTAAAGTACAGAAAAGCCCTCTTAGGGAGGGCTTAAAGATTGTAATAATTTAAGGACATTATCCTTTAAATACGGTTTATTTCATGTTTATTACTTGATCGACGATATAACGTGTGTTTCCTCGCCAAGGCAAAACACCATGGTACTCCTTGTAGTGGAGGTCAAAAAACTTCCCACTATTAACTTCCAACATGTGGAAGATACTATCATTCTCAACCGAAAAAACAAACTCGTTACTAGAAATGCCTACACCAGCTTTAGCACTCCCAAACCCTTCTTGAATAAGCTTTCCTTCGTAGGTTTTAAAGAGATTTCCCTTTTTTACGGCGTAGTTAAGATATCCCGATTTTACTCCTTCTCCAAATACAAAGAAGTATTTCCAATAAACAAAGGCGCCGATTCCCAGAAAAGCAATAATAAGAAACCAACTTAAGAATTTACGAAAGCCATTGGATTTCTTCACAAGAGGATCATTTGATGTTGTCATACACGTAATTTATATGTATTAAAGATATTGTCTTTTTGTGATAAAATAAAATTTTAGTTATTAAGCATTATTTACCGGCGGGTAAAAACGAAACTTGATCTCTGATTTCTCAATCAGACGTCTACCATCGTCGTTAACCGATTCAAGGTACACTGTCTTATTTATTTTATCATAACGATCCTGAACCTTTTTAAGCGCCTCAAGGGCAGACATATCTACAATGCGGCTTTCGGCAAAATGAATAATCACCCGATCCGGATCATCGTTGTAGTCAAATTTTTCTACAAAGGCAGAGGCAGAACCAAAGAAAAGTGGCCCATGAATGTGGTAGTGCTTCACGCCATTTACATCGGTTGTTTTTCGTGCACGTATCATTTTTGCGTTGTCCCAGGCAAAGACCAGCGCTGAAATAACAACACCGGCAAGTACAGCTAAAGCCAGGTTATGCAGAAGAACCGTAATAACGGCAACTAAAACACAAACGAATACATCCGATTTTGGCATTTTATTGAGGATACCAAAGGTGCCCCATTTGAAGGTTGTAATGGCGACCATCATCATAACACCAACGAGCGCTGCCATGGGAATGCGCTCAATGACAGAACTACCAAACAGAATAATAAAAAGGATGGTCAAAGAACCAATGATGGCACTTAATCGGGCACGAGAACCTGCATTCAGATTCACAAAAGTCTGCGCAATCATTGCACAGCCGCCCATCCCTGTAAACAGGCCATTCGCCATATTAGCGGCTCCTTGCGCTACACATTCGCGGTTTGAGTCGCCCCGCGTGTCGGTAATCTCATCCACAATAGTAAGCGTTAGCAAACTTTCAATAAGTCCGACACTCGCCATCACCAAGGCATAAGGGAAAATAATGTATAAGGTCTCTAAGTTGAAAGGAATTTGCGGGATATGGAAAGGTGGGAAGGAGCCATCAATCTGCGCGATATCACGGACAGATTTTGTTGGGATACCAAAAGCCATGACCAAGGCAAAAACAACAACGATAGCAATCAGGGATGCTGGTACAGCTTTCGTTATTTTTGGCGCAATAAAAACCACTAATATCGTAAGAGCCACCAGTCCCAACATAGACCATAATTGTTCACCTTGAAGCCAAACCATCTCTCCATTATTCAAAACTTTAAACTGATCAACCTGAGCCATAAATATAATAACAGCTAAACCATTAAGAAAGCCATACATTACTGGTTCCGGGATAAGGCGAACAAACTTACCCAGCTTAAATACGCCGACCAGTATCTGGATAATACCAGCCAATAGGACCGCTGCAAAGAGATACTCTACACCGTGGCTCGCAATCAAAGCAACCATAACCACCACAGTAGCTCCGGCACCGCCAGAAACCATACCAGGGCGACCGCCCAGCACAGCCGTAACCAACCCCATAATAAATGCGGCATAAAGACCAGTTAGGGGAGCTAAACCTGCGAAAATGGCAAAAGACAATGATTCTGGAATCATGGTCATCGCCACGGTTAACCCGGCTAATATTTCGTTTTTATAGTTTACTTTCTGCTTAAAGTCAAATAAAGGAATACCACGCATCTGCTGAAAAATCTTAAAGTAGGCAAAAGTGGTTATTTTAATCCAATTTTAGCTTTTATACCTAAACCATTTTATAAGTTCTTTAAAGCTGGCTTTTTTACCGTACATCAAAATACCCACACGATAAATGCGTGCAGCAATAAATGTGGTAACTAAGAATCCCGAAATCAGTAGAACAACGGATACTATAATTTGCCAAGTGGGCACCCCAAAAGGAATACGTACGAGCATGGCAATAGGAGAGGTGAACGGTATAAAGCTCAACCAGGTAGCAATAGTCCCATTAGGATCGTTTACCAGGACACCAAACGAAAGTATATAGGTGAGGAGTAGCGGCATTGTAATAGGCATCGTAAACTGTGAGGCCTCCGTTTCACTATCCACTGCCGATCCAACAGCAGCAAACAGTGCGCTATAAAGAAAATAGCCACCTAAGAAAAAGATGAAAAAGCAAGATAACAATAAAGGGAAATTAACAGAGTCGAGTGCTGTCATCATATCAAAACCCATCTCAGATTTAGTCAATGCATCTTGCTCAATCCCACTTTGGAGAAGTTCAGTCTGTACATTAGCACCATTAAAAATGAAAGCCGTAGCCACACTGGTTAAGGCTATGGATAAGATAATCCACAATAGGAACTGTGTAATACCGACAAGACCAATACCGATAATTTTTCCCATCATCAGTTGGAAAGGCTTTACAGAAGAAATAACAACTTCCACAATACGACTTGTTTTTTCTTCAATAATACCACGCATAACCTGTGCACCATACAAGAACAGGGACAAATACACCAGTACAGATAACGCCATTGCAATTCCCATCGCAACCTCAGTATGACTTTCTTTAGCATCTCCTGTATCACTGATCTCTTTCGCTGTTACCGTTATTTTATCATCAATATTTTGAATAGCCTCAATATCCAACCCCAATCTTGCATATTTATCGTTTCGGATAATATCTTTCAATTGATTTTTAACCTCACTCTGGGTTGTTATATTGGGCTTCCCTGCAGACAGAAGCTCGATGCGCTGGCTGCTGTAAAAATCTTGGGGAATAATAAGCAGGTTATTATTGTCCTCTCCATCCTTTAGTTCACCCATTTGCTCCGTTAAGCTCTTGGCTGATACTTTATAGGTGATATTCTTGTTGCTCTTTAGTTTACCACCAATATTGCCTTCAAGATCAATAATATAAACCGTCGCATGGGAATCTTCAAAACTCTTTTTTGTTAAGAAAAATATGCCGACATACATACCAATAAAGAAAAGCGGCACTAAGAAGGTTGTTAATAAGAACGATTTTTTCTTTACTCGACTCAGGTATTCTCGTTGTATGATTAATAGTATTTTATTCATTAGGATGGTTATTTATAGGATAGCGGCACTGGTCACTTGTTTAATAAAGATATCGTGCATAGAAGGGATTACTTCAGACACTTGTTTAATGTTAACCTGCGGTATCAAGGCCAATAATAAATCATTTAGGGATTGTTCATTATCCACATGAACCGTAAGCTCATAATCATCGAGTGCAGCTTTGTTTTCTACAATTTCGAATGCAGGAGGTAAAGTTAGCGTATCTACCACATCTAGATACTGATACGTCACGATATAGGTTTGATTTCGGTAGGAGCGTTTTATATCCTTAACCGAGCCATCCAGAATTTTCTTCGATTTATTGATAAGGGCTATATTATCGCATAACTCCTCTACCGATTCCATACGGTGGGTGGAGTAAATAATGGTCGCACCTTTTTTGTTCAATTCCAGAATTTCATCTTGGATGATTTGTGCATTGACGGGGTCAAAGCCAGAAAAAGGTTCGTCGAGGATAATCAATTCGGGATCATGCACCACGGTAGCAACAAATTGCACTTTTTGTTGCATCCCCTTGCTTAGATCTTCCACTTTCTTATCCCACCAATCTCCCATGTTAAGACGCTCGAACCAATAGTTGATCTTTTGAATAGCTTCTTGTTTTCGAAGTCCTTTAAGCTGGGATAGATAAAGTAACTGTTCCCCAATCTTCATTTTCTTATACAACCCACGCTCTTCCGGGAGGTAACCAATCCGCGCGATATGTTTAGGTTGTAAGAGTTCACCATCAAAATATACTTCCCCCTGGTCTGGCGCCGTAATTTGATTGATAATACGGATAAGGGAGGTTTTGCCGGCACCATTCGGTCCCAGCAGACCAAAGATACTTCCTTTGGGTATAGTTAAGCTCACATCATCTAAAGCACGATGGTTGCTGTATTGTTTAACGATATTCTTAACAGTTAGCATTGGCATCTTTATGTTTGTTTTAAAGAAAGGAAAAAAAAGGCGCTTCACGTAACAAAACGTATAAAATAATTGTTATTCGTGATAAGAAATAAGAATTCTTTAACTTTGCCGGATGCTTATTAAAACCGCAGAATTTGTTTGTAGTAATACCAGAGTCGATTTGCTTCCAGCACCGACCCTGCCTGAATATGCTTTTATTGGTCGTTCCAATGTCGGTAAATCGTCGTTAATCAATGCGATGACCCGCAAGAAAGGATTGGCAAAAACGTCTCAGAAGCCTGGTAAAACACAACTTATCAATCATTTCGTCATCAATAGTAATTGGTATCTGGTCGATTTACCGGGATATGGATTCGCGCAGACTTCTAAGAAGAATAGAGCCGATTGGGAACGCTTTATCCGAAAATATCTCAGACAACGAGAAAACCTTCAATGTGTGTTTGTGTTGATTGATAGTCGACATGAACCACAGAAAATTGATCTTGACTTCTGCTGTTGGCTGGGAGAAGAAGGAATTCCATTTATGCTTGTGTTTACTAAAGCAGATAAACAATCGGGTGTAAAATCCGATCAGAACATTGCACATTTTAGACGCGCATTACTCAAGTGGTTCGAGGAAATTCCACCACATTTCTTGACTTCGGCCGAAACAAAGATTGGCACAGAAGACATCTTGAAGACTATTGATGAAATCAATATCAATTTTGAACCACCTACACTTGTCGAAAGTTAATACATGAAGAAATATATGTCGCTGGTGCTATTTGCACACAGCGTTTTTGCATTGCCATTCGCTGTAATTGGCTTTTTCTTGGCCATACAAACTACCGATCAACCTTTTGAATGGCAAAAGCTACTGCTCATGCTGCTCTGTATGGTCACAGCGAGAAATGCAGCCATGGCATTTAATCGTTACTTAGATCGCGATATCGATGCGATAAATCCGCGTACAGCTATGCGTGACATCCCGGCAGGTAAGATTTCTGCGAATCGGGCCTTAGCATTCACGATCGTGAACTGCTTGATTTTTATGGCAGCAACATACTTTATTAATAGTCTTTGTTTTTATTTGTCACCGATCGCCTTGTTTGTCGTCTTGTTTTACAGCTATACCAAACGCTTTACGCCTTTATGCCATCTCGTATTGGGTGTAGGATTAGGGTTAGCACCTATTGGCGCCTATCTGGTGGTAACAAATGCCTTTCATATTATTCCGGTCTTCTATGGACTGGCAGTCATGTGTTGGTCGGGTGGATTTGATATTATATATGCGATGCAGGATGAAGAGTTTGACCGTGAAAACGGACTGAATTCCATTCCGGCTTATTTTGGAGGAAAACGAGCACTCCGTATTTCGGAGTTGTTGCATGTTGCATCTTT
Source organism: Sphingobacterium psychroaquaticum (assembly GCF_900177625.1). Classification (GTDB taxonomy): domain Bacteria; phylum Bacteroidota; class Bacteroidia; order Sphingobacteriales; family Sphingobacteriaceae; genus Sphingobacterium; species Sphingobacterium psychroaquaticum. The sequence continues at coordinate 1,058,509 of NZ_FXAU01000001.1, read as the reverse complement.
TATCTTTGTACTACTTCCTATCTTTTATATGCCGGTTAGTTGGTTTTATTATATAGGTGTAATTTTTTATGGTATGCTGCTTATTTATCAACATCGGATTGTAAGCCCTACAGATTTGAGCCGTGTAGACCGTGCTTTCATGACAACCAATGGAATAGCGTCAGTTATCTTCGCTTTATTCTATCTATTGGATATTATTTTTTTAGTATAGTTTCATCGTTAATTAATATAGTTTTTTAATAGTAAGTAATAAAAAGTATTGCCATTCCATTTATAAATACTTTTATTTGCAGAAATCATTCAATATAAATGGCAAAAAATTTACTGATAGTAGAGTCACCAGCAAAAGCAAAAACGATAGAAGGGTATTTAGGAAAAGACTTCCTAGTGAAGTCTAGTTATGGACATATTCGTGATTTAGTGAAAACTGATGACGCCATAGATACCGAAAATGATTTTAAACAAAAATATGAGGTGCCGTCCGATAAGAAGGCGGTAGTCAGTGAGTTAAAAAAACTAGCAAAAGAAGCGGAAACGGTTTGGTTAGCGTCCGATGAGGACCGCGAGGGGGAAGCAATCTCGTGGCACTTATATGAAACCTTAGGCCTGAAAGAGGATAAAACTAAACGCATCGTATTTCATGAGATCACGAAACCAGCGATATTAAAGGCTATTGAAGAACCGCGTACCATCGATTATAATCTGGTTAACGCGCAGCAGGCTCGTCGTGTATTGGATCGTTTGGTAGGCTTCGAGCTTTCTCCTGTACTTTGGAAAAAAGTTAAACCTTCCTTATCCGCAGGACGTGTACAATCTGTTGCCGTACGATTAATTGTAGAGCGCGAACGCGACATCAATAAATTTGAGGCGGATGCTTCTTTTAAAGTGGTTGCAATCTTTACTACGGGAAAAGGAAAAGAACAATTTAAAGCAGAATTACCACAGCGTTTTGATAAAAAAGAAGAGGCAGCTGAGTTTTTGAATGCGTGTATTAAAGCGATATTCGAAGTCAGCTCTCTAGAAAAGAAGCCTGCTAAACGGACGCCATCGGCACCGTTTACGACGTCTACCTTGCAACAAGAGGCCAGTAGAAAGTTAGGTTTCTCAGTTGCGCGAACCATGCAGGTTGCGCAGCGTTTATATGAAGCGGGACGGATTACCTATATGCGTACCGACTCGGTAAACTTAAGTGATACGGCCATTCAGGCGGCTGAGCAAGAGATTGTGGGCGCCTATGGAGAGAAATACCACAAACAACGTCGTTACAAGACCAAAGCTGCTGGTGCACAAGAGGCACACGAGGCTATTCGTCCGACCTATTTTTCGGAACATACCATCGATGGCGATAATGCAGAACGTCGCTTATATGAGTTGATATGGAAGCGTGCTATTGCTTCACAAATGAGTGAAGCAGAGTTTGAGAAGACGACGGCAAAAATCAATATATCAACACGTTCTGAAGATTTTGTAGCAACAGGTGAAGTGATGAAATTTGATGGATTCCTGAAAGTATATATGGAATCTACCGATGAAGAGTCAGAGCAGACATTTGATAATGACGGAGACAATGCGTTGTTACCTCCGTTAGAAAAAGGACAGCCGTTGTCGTTGAAGTCATTGCAAGCGACAGAACGTTTCTCACGTCCGCCAGCACGCTATACAGAGGCTTCTTTAGTGAAGAAACTAGAAGAATTGGGTATTGGTAGACCGTCTACCTATGCACCTACTATATCCACGATACAGAACCGCGGTTACGTGGTCAAGGAAGATCGTGATGGAAGGGAACGGAGCTATGTGACACTCACGGTAGAACAGGAAGCCGTTGTCGAACAAATAAAAACGGAAATCACCGGTGCCGAACGTTCAAAAATGTTCCCGACAGATATCGGTGTTTTAGTGAATGACTTTTTGGTAGAGCATTTTAACGATATCGTCGACTACCATTTTACGGCAAAGGTGGAGAAGGAGTTTGATGAGATTGCGCAAGGTGACAAGGAGTGGACAGATATGCTCAAAAACTTCTACGGACCATTTCACGATGGTATTCAAGACACGTTAGAACATGCAGATCGTGCTACGCACGAACGCGAGCTAGGTGTTGATCCCGAAACGGGCAAGCCTGTAAGTGTGCGTGTAGGTCGTTTTGGACCGCTCGTGCAGATTGGTGCAGCTGATGATGAAGAAAAACCTCGTTTTGCATCGCTTCGTAAAGGTCAAATGATTGAAACCATCACCTTTGAAGAGGCTATGGATTTGTTTAAGCTACCCAAAAAAGTAGGGGAGTTTGAAGAAAAAGAAATGACCGTCGCAATTGGTCGCTTTGGTCCTTACATTCGTCATGCCAGTGCTTTCTATTCCTTACCTAAAGGTTTAGATCCGATGGATGTGACGGAAGAAGAAGCGGTACAAATTATCAAAGAGAAACGTCAAAAGGATATTGAGAAAGTTATCCGTGTGTTTGATGAGAATCCAGAAGCACAGATCGAAAATGGCCGTTGGGGTCCCTTTATCCGTCTAGGAAAACAAAATATTAAGATCCCTAAAGGAACTGAAGTTGAAAAAATAACGTACGAGGATGTTTTGAAATGGGCAGATGCGGATCCAAAAGGAAAAGCAAAGGCGAAAGCAAAAACAGCATCAGCGACTAAAACAACAAAGAAAGCTCCGGCTAAAAAAGCGGCAAAGAAGAAATAAAGCAAGAACTTAAGCAATCCCTGGCGTTTTTGATGAATGAAAAACGCCAGGGATAATGCAATATAGTAAGAATAACCATGAAGAAAGATTTACCGGAGAACGTTGTGGAGGATATCTCGATTGCTGTAGTCTTGGAGAATGAGACACCAGCAGAGAAGATATGGAACGTTTATCTAGTTAATGAGAAAGGGGTGCCTTTAAAAAATGTATTCGTCACGTCTAAAGGATACGGCAAGAAGGATGAGCGAGAGGTGAAGACAACCACATTAAGACATTTTTTGGGTGATGTGGATGCGAATAGCAGCTTAAAAATTGAAGCGATCGATACACAGGTTTTTGGTTTGACCAATGAATACTGGCTGAGCTATTATATAGGCGAAACGATATATGATAAAAAGTATATCTTCCTTCCTGAGAGTATCGTAGATGAGAACCTGATTAAAGTACCGCTTGTCGATAAGGCAGGAATTGTGATTGGAGGAAGCAAGTAATGGCGCATAAGAATTTTATTATTGCGATTGATGGTTTTTCGTCGTGCGGTAAAAGCACGGTAGCAAAGGCTTTAGCGAAAGAGCTTAATTATATCTTTATTGATAGTGGGGCTATGTATCGGGCGGTTACGCTTTATTTTTTACGTCATGCTATTTCGCTTGATGATAAGCCTGCTATTGTAGAGGCATTGGCGAATATCCATATTGATTTTATACCGAGTACGGAAAAAACACAGATTTTACTGAATGGGGAAGATGTATCGGAAGAAATTCGCCAGATGCATGTGTCGAACATGGTTAGTGAGGTTAGTGCGATTAAGGAAGTCCGGACAGCGATGGTTGCACAACAGCAGCAGTTGGGAAAAACCAAGCATATCGTGATGGATGGCCGGGATATTGGTACAACTGTTTTTCCAGATGCAAATCTTAAGATATTTATGACAGCGAGCCCAAGCGTACGTGCAGAGCGTCGTTTTGCTGAACTTGCTGCAAAAGGTGAATCGACCACGATGGAAGAGGTTGTAGCGAACTTAGCACATCGTGACCATATTGATAGCACACGTGAAGAAAGTCCGCTTAGACAGGCTGAGGATGCTATTGTTTTGGACAACTCTGACCTTACACAGGAAGAGCAGCTTCGCTTCGTAATTGATGAGGTTCAGAAAGCGAAATTAAAAGGATAGAAGGTTTACTTTTGCAACATCCGCACCTTTTCCGGATTGGTTTCCGCATAACGCAATACTAACGTTTGCATATAGTGATTACTGATACATTTGTCTTTATAAGAAACTATATCTTCAACTTCAGTCCAATCATTCAGATCGTCAATAAAACCAAAAGCGAATAGCTTTTCTTCTTTAAAGTAGATGTAACTCTGCTCTTCGTCATGTCGGCCCGCATCGGTCAAAATAAAAGAACGTTGCTGCAAACGTAAATGTTCCAGAAGCGTGTAAATTGTTTGATTGTGGTCTTCAAGGTTCGGCATTTCGACCTCATCCTTATTTGTAACCAACACTTTATCTTTCCCTCCAGGAGAGTAATAGTTACACAAAGACGGAGATAGTTGATGTTCCTGCATCAGTTTAGCGAGGAAAATATTTGCTTCACCGGCCGTTTCGAAATACTGTAAACCTTGAACACCAGCTGTACTTTTTGTTATTGCTAGGTGCTCAAAGCCGCAGATATCCTGATAGTTAAAGAGAACAAACTTAGGTTCATATTTTTTTAATGCGTTGTTATAAATAGGCCAATGCTTTTTAATCAACTGGCACTCCATCAACAACGCCATCAGTTCCGTGCCCGATTCTTCAAAATCTATATGACACACTTCATTAATAAACTGTTGCCTGCGTAAGCTGCTGTTGTTACCACTGAAATGACTAAATACTCTTTTCTTGATATTTAGTGCTTTACCTACGTATACAATTTTTCCTTTTTGATTGCGGAGAATATATACCCCTGTTGTTTCGGGTAGTTTATCGAATTGTTCTTTTGGAATATGTGTCGGAAGGCGGTGTGCGGTATTTACCTGGAGGCTTTTTTGAATATGCCCCTCATCATCCTGAGCAAGTAACAGATCAAAAAGTTTAACGGTTGCTTCCACATCCCCCATAGCACGGTGCCTATCGGTAATTTCAATGTCTAAAGCACGACATAGGTTTCCTAAACTATAGGAGCGGTGTCCCGGTAATATCTTGCGTGATAACCTGACCGTACATAGCTTTTGTGCCTGCCAATCATAACCCGACTGCTTAAGCTCCTTATTTAGAAAAGAATAATCGAAATTAACGTTATGGGCAACAAATACCTTTCCCTGTAACAGGTGAAAAATATCTTCCGCTATCTCCTCAAAGCGGGGCGCGTCTTCCACCATTTCATTGCTTATTCCAGTAAGTGTTTGGATCGCATAGGGAATGTGCACATCTGGATTAATCAGCGTATGGTAGCGCTCTATTACTTTTTTGCCATTATGAATTAAAATAGCTACTTCCGTAATCTTAGCGCCGCCGGCATGACTTCCCGTTGTCTCAATATCGACAAGTGCAAAATGCTTTTGTTTATTCACATCACAATATTACTAAATTAATTAGTAACATCAAACACTTTTGATCACTTCACTGGTGTTCCCATTAGCTCCCGTATAGCAACCGAAGCGATGGCGCCCCCGAAAGCCGCTGGAAGATAGGACATGGTGCCGTAAGCCGACTTTTTGAAGTTACTACCATCGGTATAAAGAAGGGAGTTCTTATCTGGAAGTTCTGTTGAGAATGCTACTTTAACACCATTACGAATACCATGTTTGCGCAGTTTTTTTCGGATATGTTGTGCCAGCTTACAATTATAGGATTCACCGATGTCGGCGATTCGAATTTTAGTGGGGTCCACCTTTCCACCAGCCCCCATGGAGCTCACAAATGGAATGCCTGCATCTAACGCTAAACGGATAAAGAATAATTTGGGTGTAATACTGTCTATCGCTTCTACACAATAGTTGGGTTGGAGATCCAATAGACCAGGTATCTTTTCGGGGATAATGAAATCTTGGATTACCGTCAGCTCAAGCTCCGGATTAATGGCCAGTAGGCGCTCTCGCATAATTTCTGCTTTCGCTACGCCATGATTTGTTGATAAGGCTGGCAGTTGACGGTTTCTATTGGATGGGTCGACGGTATCACCATCGATAATCGTCATCTTGCCGACTCCTGCACGGCATATAAATTCTGCCGCAAAAGAGCCCACACCACCCAAGCCCAACACCATCACGTGTGAGTTGGCCAGTTTCTCTAAAGCATCTCTTCCTGTTAAAGCTTCTGTTCTTGACAACCAAGATAAATCTTTCATCTTCCTAGCGGATAGTTAAATATATCTACGAAATTTTTATAAACCTGTTCCTTCAATAGATTAAGGTCTATTTTTTGAACGCGGCAAAAATACGTATAAATATCTACTATTTTACTAGATTTGTCGTCCGTTTCTAAGAAAATTCGATCCAACGGTATTCCGGTAATAAGACCATCCTTTTTCGTTGTCAAAAGCGAGGCACCTAGACTCAGGTAATACCCTTCACCCAACAGCTGTTCGGCAAGTTCTATTTTTTTATCAAAGCCGTGAAAGAGAACGGGGACAGCTACTTTCTCCTCCCGCAGTATACGGATGCATTCTTGGTATGCACGAACACAATGTATGATTAATGGTTTGTTAAGGCAATTAGCTATAACAATCTGTTTTCTAAATACATGCTCTTGAATATGAAATTCGGTATCACATAGTTTATCTAGGCCACATTCACCGATCGCTAAAATATTTTGTTGTTTACCATATTGATGTAACACATCAAATTGCGCTTCATAATTCCTATCTACATACCACGGATGAATTCCGAGTGTGCAAGGTTGAGGAATAAGATAATTTTTGGAAACGATAATGTTAAGAAGAGAAAACTCTTCGGCCGTGTTCTCCTTATAATGGTGGGTATGTATATTTACGAATGGAGAACGCATACTCAAACTTAAAAAACTTTCTTCGAAAAAGCAAATGATGGTATGGTTGAAAGTTAAGGAGTTAGAGGGTTAAGGGGGTGAGAAGGTACGAGGTGAATGGAGGACCTCAACATTGTTATCGCTGGCGCGAGCTTGTAGCTCGTGTCCTTTTGTATAAAGTACTGGTTGAAAACTCGTGCTAGTAACTTCGGCAAGGTCGGGGGGATATTTACGACAACGATCCGCCTAAAACGTGTACAATAGCGGAAGCTTTCAGTAAGCACTCGTCGTACTCCTTTTCGGCAACAGCATCAATGGTAATGGCACCGCCCGTATGAAAAGAAAGATATTTACTGGTTTTATTATATAGAATAGAACGGATAACTACATTAAAGTCGAAATCACCATCCGGAGCAAAGTAACCGACAGCCCCGGAGTAAACACCGCGCATACTGTTCTCGTAGCGATCACAAAGCTGCATCGCACTGATTTTAGGCGCACCTGTCATCGATCCCGGTGGAAAGGTATTCTTTATTGTCTCTGCATCTGAAAGCGCCGGATTCTGCTCGCAAACAACCGTAGAGATCAACTGATGAACCTGCTTGAAGCTATGCACCTCCAGTTTACGCTGCGCATCAACTGTCCCCGGTATGGCACTTCGTGTGAGATCATTACGCACCAAATCTACGATCATCACATTCTCAGCTATCTCTTTCGGGTTTGAAGAAAGCTCCGCAATAAGACGTGCATCTTCAGCGGCATCTCGTCCACGAGGCGCTGTTCCTTTAATAGGCTGCGAAATAAGTGTCGATCCACGTTTTGCCAGAAAACGCTCCGGCGAAGCCGACAAAATATAGCGATCATCGAGCTTGAAAAACACGGAAAATGGCGTAGGAGAGGTCTCACTCAGCTTCTCGTACACAACAAGGGGGTCAAGATCTACATCTTCTGCATAAAACTCCTGACAGAGGTTTACTTCATAGATATCTCCTTGCTGTATATGCTGCTGCATTTGCGCGAAACTTTCCATATACTCCGTTTTGGACATCCGTTTTTGCAAACTCAACGCCCCCAAAGGAGAAGAAGATGGGAGCAAGGTGGAGAGAATCTTCTCGTAAACCAATTCAGGGGCCTCGCCCTGAATCTCTACCTGACCATTCGCAAAGCGCAGAACTGTTGCTGGTACAAAAAAAGAAGATAGCGGAAAACCTAGGCGATTCGGGAATGGCGTCTTCAGGTCTTCAATTTCATCCTTTAGGTCATACGAAAAAAAGCCAAGCATCCATGAATCTGAATGCTTGGCCTTAAATTTTTCCAGCGCTTTAAAGGTATCTGAAGACGTACTACTCGTGAAGGTAGCTACAGACTCCACCGCTAAAAACGCTTCAATTTTACTGTATTCATCGTTGTACCCGTTTGATTCAAAAAAACAAACCTCCGAAAACTGCGCTGCCCATTGCAGTGCTTGTTTCTTAAAAGTAGGTATTTCGACGTCAAAAATGGCTACAGCCATGGTTTTACTTACAATTCAATAGTTTGTACACGATCTGGACCTACCGAAAGATACTTAATAGGCACTTCTAATGCTTTCTCTAAGTATGCGATATAGTTTTTCAATGCAGTCGGGATTTCACCTGGTGTACGGATACCCGTTACATCCTGGTTCCAACCTTCCACTTCTTCCAAAACCGGCTCCGCTTGGTTTGTGATAATCTCATACGGCATATAATCGATAACCTCACCGTTATACTTGTAGTGCGTACATACGTAGATTTTTTCAAACGTATCCAACACATCTGCTTTCATCATAATAAGCTCGGTCACACCGTTCAACATAATTGCGTACTTCAACGCAGGAATATCAATCCAACCTGTACGACGAGCACGGCCCGTAGTCGCACCAAACTCATGACCTAACTGGCGTAATTGCTCACCTGTTTCATTATCAAGCTCCGTAGGGAATGGTCCACCGCCCACGCGTGTAGCGTAAGCTTTGAAGATACCATATACCTGACCAATTTTGTTAGGCGCAATGCCCAAACCTGTACAAGCACCTGCCGTTGTCGTGTTTGAAGAAGTTACAAAAGGATAAGAACCAAAATCCACATCCAATAATGTTCCTTGGGCACCTTCCGCTAAAACTTTTTTACCTTCTTTGAGGTAGTTGTTCACCAAGTGCTCTGCATCCACATGAGGGATCGCTTTGATAAACTCGATAGCTTGCAAGAAAGCGGCTTCCTTTTCTGAGAAATCTGGAACCTCACCATAGTGCGATAAAATCTCCAAATGCTTTGCTTTTAGCTTTTCGTAGCGCTCTTTGAAGTCAGGCAAAGTAGTATCACCAACACGCAGACCGTTACGACCTGTTTTATCCATGTAGGTCGGACCAATACCTTTTAACGTAGAACCGATCTTACCCGCACCCATCTTTGATTCCGAAGCCGCATCCAACAATTGGTGCGTAGGAAGGATCAAGTGTGCTTTACGCGCTAATACCAATTTACCTTTTCCTACCGGATCAAATCCAGCTGTCTTTAGGTTATCGAGCTCACGTTTCAAGATAATTGGGTCAATAACCACACCGCTACCGATCAGGTTCAAGGTACCCTCATTAAATATTCCTGACGGAATAGTGTTCAATACAAATTTTTTGTTGTCAAACTCTAATGTATGTCCGGCATTAGGACCTCCTTGGAAGCGCGCGATCAAATCATACTTAGGACAAAATACGTCAACGATTTTTCCTTTTCCTTCGTCGCCCCATTGTAGGCCTAGAAGCACATCAACTTGCATAATATTCGAGATATTGAGATTTAAAATTATATGATATATTTAAAGTCTTAAAAAGCACAAAGTTCAGAAGAAATCGAGTAGCTCGATTTTTTCTGAACAAAGGTAATACAATAATCGTTCGATTATTACATTAATTTGAAATTACCGTTTCTTTGTTTTCAGCACGCTTGGCCTCAGCTTCTTTCTTTTGGCAGGCTTCACAAACGCCATATAGATTTAAGGAGTGGTGCTTGATGTCGAATTTCAAAAGATCACCCATCAAACTTTGGATTTGGTTGATACGTGGGTCACAAAACTCAACAACAGTATTACATTCGATACAGATAACATGGTCATGCTGCTTAAATCCATATGATTTCTCAAACTGCGCCATATTACGCCCGAACTGGTGCTTCGTAACCAAATCGCAGGAAACCAAAAGCTCCAAGGTGTTGTAAACCGTCGCCCGGCTCACCCGATATTTTTTGTTTTTCATGTGGATATACAAAGATTCCACATCGAAGTGATCCGAACGGGAGTATATTTCCTCCAGAATAGCATAACGTTCTGGTGTCTTTCTTAGATTTTTATTCTCTAAGTAAGCTTCAAATATCTTTTTTACCGTTTGGTAGTTTTCTGCTAAATTCATATTCAATTTTACTAATCTACAAATTTATTAAATTCTTGCTTAAAAAACGACCGTTTTCAGAAGCATAACATTGTCGTGATTAATTCTCCGCATCATAACGCGTAACACTTGTTATCCCACTGATTTCCTTGAGGTTCTTCATGAGACTTTCCAACTGTTCCGTGTTGTTGACAAAGACCATAATATTTCCTTCAAAGATACCTTCGTTGCTCGTGATAGCCAAGGAGCGAATATTCACACTAAATTCTTGAGAAATCACGTTGGTGATTTTATTCACTAAGCCTACATCATCAATACCAATAATGCGCAATCCCGTTAAGAAAGATGCCGTACTCTGTTGTGAGGCCCACTTGGCCTTTAGGATACGGTAACCGTAGTTAGCCATCAATTTGGAAGCATTCGGACAACTGGTACGGTGTATCTTAATCCCATCGTTCACCGTCAAGAAGCCAAAAATGTCATCCCCAGGAATCGGGTTACAACAAGGCGCCAGCGTGTAGTCCACTTCTTGCAAATCGTCACCAATCAAAATGGTATCAACCTCCTTTTTATTGATTTTCTCTACAAGCCCCGAAATATGGGTAGAGAAGTGACTATTACCGTGCTCTGGCTGTTTCTCACTGGCGGCATATTCCCGTAAACTTCGGGTATCAATGATGCCTTTTGCGACATTATAGAACAAGTCCTGCGAACTTGGATATTTAAAGTGGTTCGCAATCTTGTTGATATTATCTGTGTTGTACGTTATTTTAAGCGATTTCAGCTTACGTTCTAAAATCTCTTTACCATCTTCAGCAACGCGTCGTTTTTCTTCTTTTAGGGAAGACCTGATTTTGGATTTTGCTTTCGCCGTAATTACAAAGTTGAGCCAATCTTCTTTTGGTGTTTGTTTGCTCGACGTAATAATCTCCACCTGATCTCCATTTTGGAGCGGATAACTTAATGGCACCAATTTATGGTTCACCTTAGCACCAATACAAGTTGCCCCAATATCCGAGTGTATCTCAAAAGCAAAATCTAGCGCAGTAGCACCGTTCGGCAGCTGCACCAACGTTCCTTTTGGTGTAAAAATAAAGATCTCGTCCGAGAAGAGGTTCATCTTGAAGTCGTCCACAAAATCGAGTGCACTTTGTTCTTGGCTACTCAACATATTACGTACTTTCTGAATCCACTGATCCAAACCACTATCTGAATTCGATTCTTTATACTTCCAGTGTGCCGCAAAACCTTTTTCCGCAATCTCATTCATCCGCTTAGTCCGAATTTGCACTTCTACCCATTGTCCACGAGGCCCCATCACGGTGGTATGCAAAGATTCATAACCATTTCCTTTAGGAGACGAAATCCAATCTCGTAATCGATCCGGGTTTGGGCGATAAAGATCTGTGATGATAGAATACACTTTCCAACATTCCGTTTTCTCACGCTCAGTAGGAGTGTCGATGATCACACGGATAGCAAAAAGATCGTAGACCTCTTCGAAAGGAATCGATTTTTTACGCATCTTATTCCAAATCGAATGAATCGATTTCGGACGACCGAAAACATCTGCTTTTATGCCTTGCTCTTCCAATATATCTTTTACCGGAGCGATAAAATCGGCAACAAATTTCTCCCGTTCCGCTTTCTTTTCATTCAGTTTCTTCGCGATAAATTTATACGTATCGGGATCTGTATACTTCATAGACAGATCTTCCAATTCAGATTTTATAGCATACAAACCTAGGCGATGCGCAAGAGGTGCATAGAGATAGCTGGTCTCGGAGGCTATTTTAAGCTGTTTATGACGTGCCATAAATTCCATCGTCCGCATATTGTGCAGGCGATCGGCTAGCTTAATTAAAATAACGCGCACATCATCAGCCAGGGTAAGGAGCATCTTTCGGAAATTTTCCGCCTGCATTGAACTATTCGGGTCAAATATCCCTGATATTTTAGTCAATCCATCGATAATGCGCGCTACTTTTTTACCAAACTGCGTCTCAATTTCCTGCAACGTGATCGGTGTATCTTCGACTACATCATGCAGTAAGGCACACACAATAGAGGTGGTACCTAAACCAATCTCTTCCGCTGCAATCTGTGCTACAGCTATAGGGTGGTAAATATAAGGCTCGCCCGACTTACGCCGCATATCTTTGTGGCATTCCAACGCCAGGTCAAAAGCCTTTCTGATTTCTTGTTTATCTCCGCGTTGTAATGTCGGCTTACAGGCCCTCAATAATGCGCGGTATCGCTTCCTTATTTCCTTGTTTTCCGCTTCAATGTCAATCACATATTCTCCCATAAACAGGCTCCAAAAAAAATTGCTTTTAAAGTTTTTGTTCCGTATATTTATTACTGTTTAAGTTGCTGTTACATAAACAGATGCTAATAACATATAAATATAGTGATTTTTTAGGAGATTATAAAACACCGTAAGGTAATTTATTTGCGTAATGAAGTGTAGGTTATTTTTTGCTGTATCAGCCTTTCTTATGCTACCCCTGTGTAGCGTAGGGCAAGATTTGCAGGTGCCGCATTATGGAGAAGGAGAGGGAAAAGTACTGGCTAAATACCTAACAAATCGCACGGAAACAGGGGAGGTTTTACCCTGGTTTTTAATCGAAGATATTGTAGTTGTTGCTCGCCGCACATTTAAGACCGAAGAGGACCGACAACGTTACTTGCGATTAGAACGCAACGTATTACGGGTTTTACCGTATGCGATTTACGCACAAAAGCGTTATGAGCAGTTAGACCGCGAATTGGCGTTGGTATCTTCTAAAAAAGAAGAGAAAAGATTGGTAGAGGCCTGCGAGAATGAGATTAAAAGTAAATTTAATGCCGAAATCAAGAATTTAAGCGTGTCGCAAGGAAAGATTTTGATTAAATTGATTCAGCGACAAACAGGCAACACCAGTTATGAGTTGGTAAAAGAAATGAAGGGAAGTATATCAGCTTTCTTCTACCAATCTGTAGCCAAGGTTTTTGGGCACAACCTAAAATCGGCCTACGATCCAAAAGAGGATTTTGAAATAGAAAATATTATTCGTGGCTATGAGAGGCTACGACCTATAAAAAATTTGTATAACAATTAAAAAGGAAGGATAATAATGCAAACGGTTTATGATTTTCATGCGCTTCAGTTTAATGGCGAAAAGAAATCGTTGCAGGACTATTCGGGCAAAGTATTATTGATTGTAAACACGGCCAGTCGCTGCTTTTTCACGAAGCAGTTTAAAGCTTTAGAAGCGCTGTATCAAAAATATAAAGATCAAGGTTTCGAAATACTAGCTTTCCCGTCCAACGATTTCCGTGGACAGGAACCCATGACGGGCTCACAACTAGAGACTTTCTGCCGAATACAGCAACAGGTGACTTTTCCTGTTTTCAGACGCGTCCATGTAATTGGACCTTACAGTGAACCTTTATACCAATACTTGTCTGAACGTTCGAAAAATGGACGATTCGACAAGAAACCTTTATGGAATTTTCATAAATACCTGATAAACAAAGAAGGAGAGGTGGTGGACTATTTTTATAGTACGACAAACCCGACGGCAAGTCGTCTTATGACAAAAATCGAACAATTGATTTCGGAATAAAACCTTCCTTTTATCATTACCTTTGCCTTAAGGTCAATAATATAAGTATGAAGTTAGATTTAATGGTAATGACGGTACATCCGGATGATGCCGAACTCGGCGCTGGTGGTACTGTTGCTAAATATGTAGCTGAAGGTAAGACAGTTGGAATTGTGGATTTGACACGTGGCGAGCTTGGCACGCGTGGTACCGCAGAGACGCGTGCGCAAGAAGCTGCTGCAGCGGCGGCAATTCTAGGTGTGCATGTGCGTGAAAATTTGGAACTTCGAGACGGTTTTTTCCAGAACGATGAAGAAAGCCAACACGCCATTATACGAAGTATTCGCAAATATAGACCGGAAGTGGTTATCACCAATGCGTTAGATGACAGACACCCAGATCACGGACGCGCAAGCAAGTTGGTGTATGATGCGTTGTTCTTGAGTGGGTTAAGACGTATCGAGACCTTTGATGAAACGGGTGCTCCGCAAGAGGCATTCCGTCCGCGCTTACAACTTCAACTGATCCAGGATAAATACATCCAACCGGATATCATCTTAGATATAACCGACTTTTGGGATATTAAAGAACGTTCGGTCTTAGCATATACCACTCAATTTAATGTGTCAGAAGACGATAAGGAACCGCAAACATATATTTCAAACCCCGACTTTATGGAGTCGACCCGGGGTCGTGCTGCGGAATTTGGGCGCAATATACAGGTTCGTTATGCGGAAGGATTTACATCCCGAAAATTACTTGGCGTTACCGATCTCTTTCACCTTATATAGTGGGCATACAGGTCAATAAAGTTCATCATATTGCTATAATCTGCAAGGATTATAGCAGATCTTTACATTACTATACAACCGTAATTGGACTGGAACTCGTGTCCGAAATTTATCGACAAGAACGCGATTCCTACAAAGCTGATTTGGCACTTAATGGTGCTTATATTATCGAGTTGTTTTCATTTCCCGATCCACCAGCGCGTGTTTCGCAGCCCGAAGCGTTGGGCTTAAGACATCTGGCATTTGAGGTCAATGACGTCGCTCGCACGGCGCAAGAGCTTCAAGACCTCGGGCAGGCATGCGAAGCAATACGTATTGATCCAGAGACCGGAAAGCGATTTTTCTTTACAGCAGACCCGGACGGTCTACCGATCGAATTTTACGAAAAGTAAGATTATGGATCGAGATTTCAAGGCATCTAGGCTGTTGCAAATGTCTTGGTCGTAACAGTGTCAAACAAACCTATTTCACGATTGTTTAACATTAATTAGCAGTTCTATCGCTTCGGCTTTAGACTTTACTTTCGTATCTTTAGCAGTAGATACATTTAAATGTGATGGTATGATAAACAAAAGAATGATTACCCTATCAGTCTTGGCATCGGGCTTGTTCTTAAGCAGTTGCGTAAGCAATAAGAAATATGTAGCCCTTCAAACGCAACACCAAGATTTAGCAACACTTTACCAAAAAGGACAGTTAGACCTAACGGAAAGTCGTGCACGCGTAAAGAGTTTAGAAGACCAGCTGGAGTTTGAGCGCAGAAATAACGCAACATTAAAGGATGCATTAACGACGCTTCAAAATACGTTGGATAAAAGTATTAGCCAAAATACTCAGGGCAATGTTAACATTTCCAAGTTGGTGGATGAGATTAACGCATCGAACAAGTATATCCAACACTTAGTGAACACCAAAAACAAAAGTGACTCCCTTAATGTGGTGTTAACAAACAATTTGACACGTTCGCTAAGCCGCGAAGAGCTTCGTGATGTGGATGTAAAAGTACTTAAAGGCGTTGTTTACATTTCACTATCAGATAATATGTTATATAAATCAGGTAGTTATGAAATCTCGGATAAAGCAGGGGAGACGCTGAGTAAGATTGCCAAGATTATCCAAGATTACAAGGATTATGAAGTGTTGATCGAAGGTAATACCGATTCAGATCCAATCTCGAAACCGAACATTCGTAACAACTGGGATTTAAGTACGCTTCGTGCCTCTTCTGTGGTGCAGGCCCTTCAAAACCAGTATGGTGTAGATCCTAAGCGCTTAACAGCGGGCGGTCGTGGTGAATACAATCCGATAGCAGAAAATAATACACCGGACGGTAAAGCACGAAACCGTCGTACACAGATTATTATCACACCTAAACTAGATCAGTTTATGGAGTTGATCGATAAAGCACCGGAGTCTTCGAAAGAAGAAACTTTGTAGCAAGTAGTTGGGTAGATTGTAGATGGTAGTTGGGTCGTCTGTAGAGACCCAAACGCCGAAGGCCGCAGCTAGATCTTATCCCAAATATAAAAAATGAACTGCCACGTCAAGCGATAAGCGCTACGACGTGGCAGTTTTAGTTAGTAGGCTTCAAAACCTACATGTTATTTACTCGTTTTCTTACTTAGACTGGCTAAGAACATATACCCGCATAGACCAGAAAGCAATGATCCGACCAACACGGCTAGTTTAGCTTCTTCGATGTGAACAGGATCTTGAAAGGACAGCAGAGAAACGAAAATGGACATCGTAAAACCAATACCGCCTAACATGCCAACCCCGACAATATGTTTCCAATTGGATAACTCGGGAAGCTTCGCTAACCCCGCCTTCACACACAGCCAACAGGTGGTAAATATACCAAGAGTTTTACCCACAAAGAGGCCGAGAATGATGCCTAGACCCATTGGTGAAGTCAATCCACCAACCATCTCTTCGTGAAAAGTAATATTGGTATTGGCGATAGCAAATAAAGGTACAATAATGAAGTTCACGGGTTTTACCAATAGGTGCTCCAATTTCTCCAGAGGTGATTCCTTGTCGTCCACGGTGGTGGGTAATGTCATCGCGACCAATACGCCCGCGATCGTTGCGTGGATTCCGGAGTGGTGCACAAAGTACCAAATAAATACCCCCGGAACTAAGTACATCCAAATTGCTTTTACACCAAATCGATTGAAGGCAATAAGCAGGGCCATTAGCGCTCCGGCATAGAGTAGGTACGTAAAGTGTAATTCGGTAGAGTAGAAGATGGCAATCACGAGAATAGCCAATAGATCGTCGACAATAGCAAGTGCTGCTAAAAAGACTTTTAGGCTGGCAGGCACACGCTTACCCAGCATATTGATTACCGCCAGGGCAAAGGCAATGTCAGTCGCCATTGGAATTCCCCAACCGTGATGTGTTTCTTGATCGAAGTTGAAAGCGGCATAGATCAAAGCAGGAACGACCGCACCACCAATCGCGGCAAGGATTGGTAGCGCCGCTTGTTTAGGAGAGGAAAGTTCACCTTCCACCAGCTCGCGTTTGATCTCCAGACCAACCAATAAAAAGAAAATGGCCATAAGCCCATCGTTTATCCAGGCCGCAATACTATAATGGAGATGGACGCTCTCATTCTCAAACCCTAGCTGTGTGGATAAGAGTTTATTGAATGACTCTGCCAAGGGACTATTGGCAATGGTCAACGAAATAATTAAGCAGGCGAATAGTAATATTCCGCCGCCAGTACTCGAGTTTAAGAATTCCTTAAAGCTTCGTAGATTAATTAGTTTAGCCATGGGAACGAAGATATTGAAAATAGTCGGTTTTAGCCGTATAAAAGGGTGTAAATCGGTCGAAAAGGAATAAAAAAGCCCCTCTTTGCAGAGGGGCTGTATCGGTTAATAACCTGGGTTTTGTTGTGCTTTTATTGCCGGGTTTGCATTGATTTCGTCTTGCGAAATTGGCAAAATAGTACGACTAAAAGATCTATTGATGGAGGTCTCGCGTGTAGGAACACTAATTCCTGCAAACGCATCATCAAACGTGATAGTCTTGTTCAAACGAAGCATATCGAAGTAACGAAGCCCTTCACCATAAAACTCTTTACTTTTTTCCGCTAGGATTAAAGCTTCCGTAACATTTGCAGCTGTAATTGCCGGTAGATTCGGCGATCGTTTATGAATTGCCTGCGCATACGTCGCTGCTTTTGTTGGATTTGGGGTCGATGCTTTCAACGCCGCTTCTGCTGCTATTAAATAGATTTCAGATAAACGAATGACCTTAATATTTACAGCCGTATAATTGGATGATCCTTTATCACCGCTGAAGGTCGTTGATCCTAAATATTTATAACACGATCCCATTCGCTGCGTAGACGACTCATCTCGTAACATCACACCCTTTCTAACATCAGCCGCATCTTGGTTCAGCGCATTCAAAAACGGCGTTGCTGCCAAGAAGTTTCCTAAAGCACCCGTCTGATGACTTCTACGCATAAAATAGAAACCGAGTGATGCACGAGCCAAATCTGCTTGGTTCTGTTCAATTACTAATTCATAAATAGATTCCGATCCAAATTGACTTTTCCATGAGTTCACCCATTGATCGTTCTCATAAAGGGTGTAAACCTTACTATTAATAATCTCTTCGGCAGCAGCCAATGCCTTATCGAAATCGCCCATCGTTAAGTATACACGTGCTTGAATAGCTTTATTGGTATAATAGTTTAAGTAACCTTCCCGTTTCGTCTTTGGCAGGCCCGCCTCAGCCGCAACTAAGTCCGTTAGAATCTGCTTGTAGTTTTCATCAACCGTGGCACGTAAAGGTTTTTCATTATACGCTAAAGTTTGAATAACATTGGGAACACCGTACGCATTTTTATCATCCGTATATGATTTCCCATATATGCGAACAAGATCAAAATAACTTAAGGCACGAATCGTCAGTGCTTCCGATTTTGCTAAATCAAAATTTTCTGTTGTTCCCTCTGCTTTTAATTTCTCAATGTTCTCTAATAAACTATTCGCTTGGTAAATAACACCATAGATACCCGTCCAAAAAGACGAAAAACTATTCGCCTGTGGGTTATGGTTAAAGGTATAGAATTGATCTAGACCACGGCCTTGCGAGAATAAAGTGACATCACCACCTTTTACATCCCCATAACATATAAAATTACGACCATAATACGATGAACTGGTCATCTGTCGTTGAATACCATTGATTACAATCTGGGCATCGTTAGCGGTCTTGACCGCTTTATCTGCATCGGTAGCATTTGTAGGCTCTACATCGAGAAAGCCTTTACACGAAAAGCTTGTGGCTAGTACTGCTGATGCTAAGAATATATTAAAATACTTTTTCATGTTCGTACGCATTTAAAATTAAAAACTAAACTCGACACCAAATGTATAGGTCTTCCCGTAAGGCATTTCCCAACCACGTGTTCCATATTGGTTTACCTCTGGATCGGCCATTTTATACTTGCTAGCTGTCAGCAGGTTTGTTCCATTAAAGAATACACGCGCGTTGGTAATCTTTGCCTTCTGCAAAAATTCCGTTGGTATGCGGTAGGACAAGTTGATGTTTTTCAAACGTATAAACGAAGCATCGTACAAATGGCGACTACTTTGTTGTATAGCATCGGTTAAGTCGTTACCGTCGATTTTTGGTTGTGTACCTTCAGTATTATTAGGTGACCACATATTGTCGTAGTATTGTTGCGAACGAATACGCTCCCAGTAGTAGCCATCATCGTTAACATCTTTTTCGGCACCATCGTATAATTTACCCCCAATTTTGTAATTGAAGTTAAATCCTAATGAAATACCTTTGTATTCAAAATCAGTATTTAAACCGCCAGCCACTTTTGGAATTGCGCTGCCAATGATTACACGGTCTGCTTTGGTATAAGCGTAGGTGGCATTGCGTCCGTTGTATTCAAAGTCTGAAACGGCATTGTTTGTATACCATACATTTTTACCATTCTCTTTATTTACGCCTGCCCATTCATAACCAAAGTAAGATAACACAGATTCACCCTCACGATAGATAAATTCAGCACGAGCATCACCTCCGGTAGGGTCGGACCAGTTAATATCTTCACCCGCATTTAGCTTCTTAACTTTGGACGTCAAAAATGCGCCATTGACACTTGCATTCCATCTGAATTTGTCATTGGAAATGATATCACCACCTATCGTAAGCTCTACACCACGATTATTGATAACACCCACATTTTGAAGAACGGAGGTAAAACCTGTTGTACCTGACGTTGGTACATCCTGTAATAAATCTTTGGAATCTCTATTAAAGTACTCCACCGACCCCGATAGTCTGTTATTAAATAGTCCAAATTCCAAAGCTACATCATAGGTATTACTTTTTTCCCAACGAAGATCTTTATTTCCAATTCCACCACGAATTATGGCACCAGGGTTTGCTTTGTAGTTGTTGTTAAAATACATCAACGTTCGCCATCCATTCAGATCGGTAGGCAGGGTTCCATTTACACCGTATGAAGCACGTACACGTAAGCTGCTGATTGCTGGAATTTCATCCTTAATGAAGTTTTCTTTGTGCAAGCTCCAGGCTCCAGAGACGGACCAGAATGTACCCCAACGGTTATTAGGGCTAAACCGTGATGAACCGTCACGACGCAACGAAGCGCCTAAGAAATATTTCTCATTGTAGTTATAGTCGATACGCCCCAATCCTGATAACAGATTGTTTCCCCACGAATAAGCCTCCGCTTTGAAGTTCGCTCCGGTACCGATTGCTGTTGAAGAACTTGAACCTAAGTTAACGCTATTACTATATTGGTAGTCCGTTGTATTCTTTTCCGCTTCAAAACCAGCTAAGACACTGATGTTATGTAGGTCAAAGCTCTTTGTATAATTCAACGTATTCGACGATACATATTTACGAATATTGGTACTCCATTTACTGGAAGACCCTTTATCCGTTAAACCATTAAAGTGTAATGCTGAGAAATATAAATCTTCTTTAACTTCACTGTTGTCAAACGAGAAAATAGTCTTCGCTGTTAAGCCACTAACAATTTCCCAAGACAAGGACTGAATCGCTGAAAGCTTTAATGTTTTACTATTGTTATCCCATTCATTATTATAATAGTCCGAATTATAGGCTAAACTTCCATATTGCGCCGTCCATGGGTTTCCGGTTTTATAATCCGTTGGCCAATAGAAAGGAAACAACAAGTTTCTTGCTTGAAAGAAGGGATTTGACCCCGTCGACCGGGTATCATTAAAACCTGTTTTTCTTGTGTTACCAATATTTAGGTTTACATCGTAATTCACGTTATTGAAAACCTTTTGCGAAAGATTAACGCGTCCCGATACACGATCGTAATCATTCATGATAGCACGACCTTTATCTTTTGTATAAGACAACGAGGTGAAGTACTTCGTAGTTTCTGTACCGCCACTAAGCGAAAGATCATTGGTTTGAAAAACTCCGGTTCGGAATAAATAATCTTCCCAATCAAAAAACTTACCTTCTCGATTTTCAATCCCATCGGTCATTCCCAAAATATTCACATTAGACATCCGAGCGACATCATCCACAGTAAAACGATACCCATGCTTATTAAAACGATTGTTAATTTGTCCTAATGCATAAGCACTCGCTTCAGCATCCGTATAATTTACGCCGGTGGCATTGTTTTTATTGGATGTCCGGTAATCATGGAATATCTGATATTCCATATTAATTTGTGCCTGAGGATCTGCAATTTCATAGTTATCGGTTGCCCATGATGGCGTGAAACCAATAGAAGAGCGTAAATTGATCGTAGGCTTTCCTACTTTACCACGCTTGGTCTGGATAACGACGACACCATTAGCCGCGCGAGAACCGTAAAGAGCGGAAGCTGCAGCGTCTTTCAATATCGTAATAGATTCAATATCCGACGGATTCAAGGTACTCATTACATTGGAGGTGGAATAAATTTGACCACTCATTTGCCCTACGTTTCCGGAAACTACAGGTACACCATCTATTACATATAGCGGCTCATTAGATGCATTCATCGATCCAATACCGCGAACGCGAATACTAGATGTGGATCCCGCTTGTCCAGAAGTACTCGTTATCTGCACACCCGCAACGCGTCCATTTAAAGCGTTTTCGAAGGATGTAACCGGTACATCCTTAGCATCCTTACCATAATTCACTGTAGCAGCCGAACCGGTAAATGTACTTTTCTTCGCGGTACCGTATGCAACAACCATCACCTCGTCAAGAGATTGGTCGTCGCTATTAAGCGTTACATTCAACGTTTTGCGCCCAGCGAGATTAATCTCTTGCCTTTGGTAGCCTACGGCAGAGATAACAAGCGTTGCATTCGGATTAGCATTCAAAGTGAACAAACCACTCTCATTCGTCGAGGTACCCATATTAGTACCCTGTATCGTAATTGTAACACCAGAGAGGGGATTTCCACTAGAATCCGTAATCTTGCCGGCGACGGCAGATTGTTGTGCATTGACCACTTGCAGCGCACTACAAGCCATGAGGCACATGGAGGTTAGTAAATGTTTATTCATAATTCGTTGGATTATTATATACTAATATAATTCTTAAATTCCATTTGTTAAAATAATGTTAAGCAAATACCGGTCTTACTGAAATAATGTTCAGCAAAAAACCGTTTTAGCTGAATAAGACATAAAAAAAACAGCCTTTGGAGCTGTTCAATATATTGTCTATGAAGTCTTTATAACACCAATTCCCGGTCTATCCGGAAGGATACAGTGCCCATTCACAACCTGCATACCATCGTAAATATCATTCCCAATAAGCAAAGCACCATCCAGATCGGCCCAATCCACTAAGGGCCCCAATTGTGCCGCTGCGGAAATCGCACAAGAGGTTTCTGTCATACAACCAAGCATCACTTTCATATCTAAAGCACGAGCGAGTTCTGCCATTTTTTTGGCTTCACGAAGTCCGGTACACTTCATCAATTTAATATTTATCCCCGTATAGACATCCTTAAGACTAAGAATATCGCTATAACGTTGACAGCCTTCATCTGCAATGGTTGGGATAGGAGAGTGCTCGGTTAGCCACGCCATATCGTCGATCTGCTCCTTAGGCATCGGTTGCTCTAAAAATACCACACCACGCTCAGTTAGCCAGTGTGTCATTTCCAAGGCTTGTTCTTTATTCTTCCATCCCTGGTTTACATCCGCACATAATGGCACATCTGTCACCGAGCGGATGGTATCTATAATCATTTTATCGGTTTCTAAACCCAATTTGACCTTCAAAATCTTAAACTGATCTGCTTCCGCCACTTTCTGACGAATCACTTCTTCGGTATCGATACCAATCGTATACGATGTCGGCGGAACGAGCGTTGGGTTTAATCCCCAAATCTTATAGATAGGCTGTCCCATCAATTTACCTAAAAGATCATGCAATGCGATATCAATACACGCTTTGGCCGCCGTGTTCTTATCGGCAATCTGGTCTACATACTGTAGAATATCCTCCGTTTGAAAAGGCGAATTAAAAGGCGATAAATTAACCTGATTTAAAAACTTGATGACGCTCTCTTGCGATTCCCCTAAATATGGCGGCATACTCGCTTCACCATATCCAATTACACCGTCATACTCCAATTCGATCAATACAACCGGTGTAGTGGTGCGACTAAAAGAAGCGACCGTAAAAACATGGCGCATTTCAAGCGTGTACGGTATGTACCGCAAGGTAAATTTCCCCATAGAGAGGCTTGTCCATTGCATTGTGCTCATTGTAAAATAAGTCTTATTTTGTGTAATATGTATTTTCTTTTACCAATTGTATCGCACCATCTGTGCTGCCTAAATAACGACGCGCAGCCACAACAGTTCGCGTTTGGAAATCATCGTAGTTTGCCGCATCCTTTAGCATACTATTTATACGTACGGTTCCAGCAGCATGAATAAATGTTCCGTTACCAATATAAAGCGCAACGTGAGTTACCCGTGCATTTGGTCTTTTATTTTTGCCTGCAGCAAAAAATAAAAGATCCGCAGGCTGCAAGTTCTGAAGT
Organism: Sphingobacterium psychroaquaticum; assembly: GCF_900177625.1. Classification (GTDB taxonomy): domain Bacteria; phylum Bacteroidota; class Bacteroidia; order Sphingobacteriales; family Sphingobacteriaceae; genus Sphingobacterium; species Sphingobacterium psychroaquaticum. Next base: position 1,035,024 of record NZ_FXAU01000001.1, on the reverse strand, counting down.
GCCTTTTTAGCATCAAAGTTTCCATCTTTATCTAAAATATCCACAGCATCACCATGCAAGACTTGCTGAGAGGCATCGCGTGGAATAACATAACCATTCATAAAGAAAGAAGTCTTTGTAAAACCGCTACAATCCACACCCTTTACTGAAGTACCTCCCCATAGGTATGGAAGCCCCAACATAGAGTTTGCACTTTCTAAGATATTTTGAGGTGTTGGACGACGCGTGTCTATCCATTTCTCAAGCCCTGTTGCTTCTTCTTTTACAAGGTATGCAATGCGCTGATCAGGGTAAGCAACCTTGTAAAAACCTGATTCTTCACCCAATATATGTAAAATATCGCCATACACTAAATCCGAAACCCGTTGACTCTGTTTGTTCGGTGCAGAATAGGAGCGCCCAAACTCCGCGGTATAGATTACTTTTTTACCTTTCTTCCAATCGGCTATACCAGCAGCATCTAATGCGACAATGGAGGAGGTAGGTACCCATGCAATATATCCTTCCGGCGTACGCACACGATAGTCTCCGCCGTCTTTCTGTAAAATATCAACTTGTGCGCCCAAAAGTACCTGGGTAGCCATCTCGGCGGCGTGGTCTGGCTTGGTGCGTAAGTTTGCAACAGATAGATTAACTACACCGTATACCTTAGAACCAACACTTTCATCCGGTAAAAGTTTTACTAGAAAATTTCCTTGAACATCATTTAAATCTTGTGACAACAACTGTTGTATTTCTTTATCAGATGTTTGTAAGGTATAGGTATTTGTAGAAACATCGCTTTGCGCAAGCTCTACCAGCTTAAGACGTTTATCCGGTGCATGTGACGCTTTTGTTTGTTCTATAATTTTTTGCACCCGGAAATAAGTTGTTGAATCAACTTGTGCCTGCGTAAAATAGGACCCCGAAAGAAGTGCACCGAGTAGGACTGTACGTGTGAAATAATTTGTTTTCATCATAATGTCTTAGGTATCTAAACATCAACTAGCTAATGGTGATCTATTGTAGGATGCGTTTTTGATTTTGTTCTTTGAAACACCTCGAACCAATCAGCATATTGCAAACATAAACATTTCCGCCGATTTCTATAGGTAAAAAATGATATAGTTTCATGTTCTGTAGGGATCCAGTGCACGTTTGATACGGTTCGGACATATCAATCAAATTTAAGTACTTACTAAAACGTTTTTTTTGTAATATTGTGCATATACCAATGATTTCATGAGTTCGAGAAGAGATTTTATAAAACACTCCATGTTGGGAGTAGCATCACTGCATGTTGCACCGCACATAACCCAAGGCAATAGCCTTGCAAAAGGCCGAAAACCAATCGTCATTTCTACATGGGATTTTGGTGTCGCAGCAAACAAAGCTGCCTGGGAGGTTTTACGTACAAACGGTCGTGCGTTAGATGCTGTAGAGCGTGGTGTTAAGGTGGCCGAGGTAGACTTAGGAAACCCAACCGTCGGGAAAGGTGGATATCCCGACCGCGATGGTCATGTAACACTCGACGCTTGCATTATGGATGACCAAGGAAACTGCGGTTCGGTTGCTGCATTGGAACACATTGCACATCCTATTTCCGTCGCGCGCTTGGTGATGGAGAAAACCCCGCATGTGATGCTGGTCGGAGAAGGTGCGTTGCAGTTTGCCTTAGAGCAGGGTTTTGAAAAAGAAAACCTCCTTATTCCGTCCTCGGAAGCGGCCTGGAAAGAGTGGCTAAAAGAGAAGAAATATAAACCAATAATGAACATTGAAAACCGTGACTTTAGAACGGAGCGACTCCCTGGTAATCAGTACAACCATGATACTATAGGCATGTTAGCACTCGATACAGACGGCAATCTATCTGGCGCTTGTACAACGAGTGGAATGGCCTTCAAAATGCGTGGACGGGTAGGAGATAGCCCAATAATTGGTGCAGGCTTATATGTTGACAATGAAGTTGGCGGGGCCACTTCTACAGGAGTCGGTGAGGAGGTTATCCGTACGGTGGGGAGTTTTTTGGTTGTCGAACTGATGCGACAAGGATACACTCCGGAGGCCGCCTGTAAGGAAGCTGTACAGCGCATCATTAAGAAAAAACCAGCCATTGCCAAGGAAATTCAGGTGGGCTTCTTAGCCTTAAACAAGAAAGGAGAATACGGGTCCTATGCACTCCAAAGTGGTTTTAGTTATGCCGTATGCACTGCAGAGAAGCAAGATCTATTAATAAAGGGAAAGCATATTTTTCCGGCGCCTTAATTGGAATTTGACCTTATACTGGTAAAAGGTGCGCTATGGATATGTATTTTTGTAGTAAGAAACACGAAATTAAAATAACAATTCAATAGAATATGAAGGCTACATTTGGTGGAGGTTGCTTTTGGTGTACCGAAGTAATATTCCAAAATACAAAAGGGGTAAACACGGTACTTCCCGGGTACATGGGAGGAAAGAATGACAACCCGACTTATAAAGAGGTTTGCAATGGCGACACAGAACATGTCGAAGTGGTACAATTAGATTTCGATCCGACATTAGTGGATTTTAAGGATCTGCTTGCTGTCTTTTTTAAAACACACGACCCGACAACCCTAAACAGACAGGGGAACGACGTTGGCACGCAATATCGCTCTGTGGTGTTCTTTCATGATGAACAACAACAGGAAGAAGCAACAAATTTTATCGCGGCATTATCGAAGGAAGGTGTGTTTGAAAACCCAATTGTGACAGCGGTCGAACCAGCGGTTACTTTTTGGGAAGCAGAAGACTATCACCACGATTACTTCAACCAAAATCCGGGGAACCCGTTCTGTGCAGCGGTCATTGCACCGAAACTCCACAAGTTTTTAAAGAGCAATGGTAGTTTGTAGTTTGGTAGTTTTTAGGACATGACAGAGTTTGGTAGTTGATAGCTTGGTGTTTCGTGGTATAAGAGTCCGAGCCACAAGCTCGACTAGCATGTATATCTAAAAAAAGAAGTCGTCATTGCGAGGAGTGTAGCGACGCGGCAATCTTCCTTAAAAATAGCGCATTTAAAGCCATTTGAAAAGATTGCCACAGCCTTCGTACCTTGACTTCGCAATGACGACCAACTAAGATCTTAACCAGTTAGAACAAAGACGTCTGTCCTTGGTCATCTAAATTTATATCCTCTGGATTTGTAATTTCTAAACTTACATCAGAAGAAGAAGTCGTTTCTACCGAATTTATTTCCTCTGTCCCTTCAGAAGCTAACGGTGTTTCCCCCGTATCCACGGCCTCCGCTGCTTCCTCCTTTGCATCGCCTCGCGCCAAATCTTTCTCCGTAGAAAGCAGGGTCACGGCTTTCACCGTATGAAAGGACAACCTATTACCTTGTGCCTTGATCCCCTTTACATCGATAATCTCATTAAGCGGCTGCTCCATCGATTCTGGTGTCTGCGATTTCCCTTTAAGAATATCAAGCTTCACGATTGGATTATCACCATTGCTAAGCAGTATCAGCGCGGAACCAGGTGCATCGCTGATAAAGGACATTCGTTTACCGATCGGCTGGTCATCAAACGTAAACCGTTTTACATAATATGTTCCCGTCTTGCCGTCCTTATGTACGGCTGCGTAAACTTGTTTCGGTGTATATTTCTCCATTTTGACCAAGGTCGTATCAAAATGGTTGCTTAGATCAAAAGAAGAAAACTCATACGAGCCATCTGGATAAACAAGAAGAATTTTATCTTCTGCATTAAACTCACCTAAATAAACCCCACGTTCATCTGCATTAAGGCGCTTCAGCACGTCATCGAACCAAATTTTACGTCCCGCAAGTGTAGATACACCAGCGCTCTTAAAGGTTACTTTCTTCAATGGGAATTTTGAAACAATATTCCCTTGTGAAGCACGCCCTTTAATCGCTATTTCAGCAAAATCAAGGTCGAAAGTAAGCTTTCTCAGCTTTGTATGTGGTTTCAATTGAATATTTACAACCTCCGCTTCACCGTTCGGATTTGCCGAAAAATGCAAAATCTTGGTCCCTTTGCCACCTTTACCGATATCATACTCCTTATCTCGTGTAACCGCTGTTACCGAAAAGCGTTTGATAAAGCTTGTGCCCGTATCCCCATCTTTATAGATGGCATTATACACCGTTCGGTCGTCACCTTTCTTAAATACGGCGACGTGAATAATATCTTTTCCGACAAATACTTTATCTTGAATCTTGGTGACTACATATTTACCATCAGCGCGGAAAACAATAATATCATCAATATCGGAACACTCCGACACAAACTCATCCTTACGCATGCCCGTTCCAATAAACCCTTCTTCACGGTTTACATATAATTTAGCATTCGCTAAGGCTACCTGTGCGGCTTCTACCTTATCAAAAATACGGATCTCCGTTTTGCGTTCACGCCCCTTCGCATATTTGCTGCGCAGATGCTCGAACCAATTGATCGTGAATTCCGTTAAATTCTTAAGATTACGTCGCACATCTTTAATATCGTCCTCTAACGCTTTCATCTGCTCGTCGGCCTTTTTCACATCGAAACGCGTGATACTACTCATTGGCTTGTCGATCAACCGTTTATAGTCTTCTGGTTGTATTTCGCGATAAAATTGCGGGAAGAAAGGTTCAAATAAGCGATTCAAGACCTGAACTACGGTATCAAAATCACCCGCATTTTCATAATCGTTATGCTTATACATACCCTCCTGAATAAAGATCTTCAACAAAGAGCTAAAGAAAATCTTCTCTTGTAACTCATGTAGTTTAATCTCTAATTCCAGCTTTAGAAGTGCTTTCGTTTGCTTGGTATTCTCGATTAAGATATCATTCACACTCATAAAGTGTGGTTTATTATCGATAATAACACAGGTATTAGGCGATATGGAGGTCTCACAGCCGGTAAAAGCAAATAGTGCGTCAATTGTCACATCAGGTGAAATCCCTGGTGCCAAGTGCACGATAATCTCTACTTTCTCGGCGGTATTGTCCTCGATCTTCTTGATCTTAATCTTTCCCTTATCATTGGCTGCAATCACACTATCGATAAGACTTCCAGTTGTTGTACCAAAAGGGATCTCTGTAATCGCTAAGGTTTTCTTATCTCGTTCTTCAATCTTTGCACGAACACGAATTTTGCCACCACGACGTCCTTCATTATAGTTTGTAACATCAGCGAAACCTCCCGTTGGAAAATCCGGCACAAGATTGGGACGCTCTCCTTTCAGAACCTGCACAGAGCCATCAATTAGCTCCACAAAATTATGCGGCATAATCTTGGTTGCCAAACCTACGGCAATACCTTCCGCACCTTGGGTAAGTAAAAGCGGAAATTTAACAGGTAAGGTAACGGGTTCTTTATTACGCCCGTCATAGCTTAATTGCCACTCGGTCGTATCTGGATTAAAGACGACCTCGTTTGCAAATTTAGACAAACGGCCCTCAATATAACGCGGTGCTGCCGCAGAGTCACCTGTAATAGGATCACCCCAGTTTCCTTGACAATCGATCAGTAAATCTTTTTGTCCAATTTGCACCATGGCATCCCCAATAGAAGCATCCCCGTGTGGGTGGTACTTCATGGTATTACCAATAACGTTGGCAGCTTTATTGTATCGTCCATCATCCATCTCTTTTAACGAGTGAAGGATACGGCGTTGTACAGGTTTGAAGCCATCGTTAATATGCGGTACAGCACGATCTAATATAACATAAGAGGCATAATCTAAAAACCAGTTTTCATACAACCCCGATAAAGGAATCGTCGTACTGTTGGATTCATGCTCTGCACCATTTAAATTTTCGTCGTGAGATTCTTCTGAAAAGTTTGTTTCTTCGCTCATTTACCCCAAAGGTTCTTTTGTATTTTACTATTTAGCACTGAAAGTAGGTAAAAATAATAAAATTCATGGATTTTACGAAGGCAATTTTGTCCACGATAAAGCAGGAGTGGACCTTTATTGTGGCTAGTTTAAGTCTATTTTTAACGTACTAATTCGAGCGTCACTACCGTAGGTACGCTTAGGTTCAGATGTTCCGATTCCGAAAGGACCTAAAAGATAACCAGGCGTACAAGCAAGCTAGCCAACAGCTGGTGCCCACATACCTGCAGCATAAATTTTGACTATCAATAGGAACTAGTAGAAATAAAGGCTTTGTCGGAAAGTGTCTTCAAAAAAGAGATAACGGAGCTTACTTCTGAATCCGTTAGCTTTTTACCCATACCGGGCGTATTGATTGGATCACCATGAAACCGAAGGAGCCCCCGTAGATCATCAAACCGTCCGTCATGCATATACGGAGCGGAGTACTGGATGTTGCGCAGTGTGGGCGACATAAAACGGTATCGGTCTTCTTCTTTATGTGAATGAATATACATACCTAGATCCGCTCCGGATCCAGCAACGACATGCCCTGTTTGCGTGGTAAAGAAAGGTGCGGAATGGCAGGATTGACAATGTTCTTGAAAAATAGTCCAACCTTTGCGCTCTTCGCCCGAAAAGAAAGCTTTGCCCAGCATCATTTCATCGTATCTTGTATTCCATGAATTAAGGGTTCGTAGGTATTGTGACAGAACCGATAATAGGTCTGATGCTTCGATTTTTTCTCTTTTCGTAATGCGCTGAAATTTTTCCTGATAGAGATGCTGATTATTCAGTCGATCGAGGATCAGGTCGATATCACTATTCAGCTCATTGGTATCCCGAATCGCGTTTAATATTGTTTCTTTTAAGGTCGTCGCTCTCCCGTCCTGAAAGAAATAAGACTTCCAGATCAGATTCGTTAAGACTGGTGAATTGCGTGATGTCTTATGTCCTAGATCACCCACGCTGTTGCTTTTCTGCAGATCGGCATAAGCGGCACCTTGTTGATGACAGGAAGCACATGATGTCTTTTGATGGCGCGATAATATAGGATCATTGAATAATATACGTCCAAGGGAAGCACCGTGAACCGTAATCTTTCCCGTATCTAGGGGCGCACCAAAATGGGAGGGAGCTTGTATCCTGATGGACGGGTCGTTTTTTAAGAGAAAAAAACGACCCGTCAACAATAATATTACGATACCAATAATAACGAGAATAACAATCTTTCCAGAACGTTGTGTCTGCGGTTTTTGCTGCATTACAATTAGAAGTCAAAGCGTATACGCGCGCGAATACCGTGTTTTGGTGCGTCTGGCTGATCTAAATAATTCAGACGACGTACATAGTCAACACGTAATATCTTAAACACGTTTGTTAAACCTACACTAGCTTCTACATAAGGCTTGCTACCGAAACCATATGTGATTTTTTCGTGGTCCGCATTCTCTTGGAACTGGAACACCTTGTCGTTATATACCGGATTGTTTTCGTTACGCAATCCACCATATATCGCTTTTACACTAAATACCTCTCGCCATTTTAATTTTTTGATCAAAGGCATCTTATTCAGCAAGAAACCATTCATATAGTATTGCACGTTTGCTGCCACAGAATGATCACTTACAAACTCCAAGAAGTTCATCAAGTTATAGGACCGCAGCTGGTACGCATAGGTCTGATTCGCACGATGAATATTTAAGAACGGAAAAGGAATATTACTTCCGGCAATATAGTTACCTTCGATATTTACATCTGCAAATCCAAGTTGCGAGAAGTAAAAACGTTTATCAGCACCTAGTGTAAAGTTGTGGTAGTCGTATTCCCCATCAAGTATCCCTTTAATGCCTCCCACATAATTCATGTAGAAAATAGGATACTTATTGTAAATCGGTGTCCGATATAACTTCCCTTGATAAAACTCCTCATGTGGAGCATACCGCAGGCTCAGTGATACCTCCGTCGTGTTCAACTCATTAAACAATTTATTATTACCATTTTCATCCAACATTTGGTACGTTAGAATTCCCGCAGGTTGCTGTTTCCATTTGGAAATCCCCAAGGTATAGGAGAAATTGTTCTGGAATTCACGTTTATATTCTAAACGGTAAATATCATTATACAAATACCGTTCGTTCTCACCACGCTTAAAGGATAATAAGAAGTTGTCTTCTTGCACAAATTCGAGATTCTGTCCCGGAATTTTGGTATCACGCATAAACGATGCACGTAAATAATGCTGTGGAAACGTATACACAGATTTATTATTCAAGGAATAGGTACCACTTAAGAAGTACTTCCACTTCTCATCTTTGAAACCATAAGCTCCATATCCTTCTGCATAGAAACGTTTGCTCAGACGGTCTGTTGTACGTCCTCCAACGCGTAGACGAAAACCTTCGACAGGGTTAAAACTGTAAAATGTATTTACGGGCCCCAACTCAAACGGTCCTAATTGCTTATAACCTGACAGGAGCAAAGCACTGATATCCATAAAGCGTTGAAACGAAGTCATCAACTGGAGGGTATCAATATTTTTGTAGATATTAAGCTCAGTCTTTGCCAGAGGAACAGGGCGATTAGCAGACCAAAACTCACTGGTTTGAGTTCCTTCTGTCTGTTCATAAACACGAACGACCGAAGGGCCTTTATAGATACTATCAGGGCGTGCAACACCTGTTTTAAAGTCTTCAAAGGTGACTGTTCGGTTACCTTTAATACCTGTACCTTTGTCTGTCAACGAAAAATCTAAGCCTAATGAACTTGTTCGTAAATAATAACGGTTATTAAGGTCCTGTTGAAAATCCAACTTCACATCCAAATCACGAACAAAGTTTAAATTGATATCATCCGATACACTTAGCTCAGCCTTCTTAACGGCATACTTACCGTCCAGCGTAATATATAGCTTTCCCTGAAACAGGAGATCTGCTTTATTGCGTGGAAAAAAACTAAGTTCAACCAAGTAAGGTTGCTCCGTTTTGATCGTATCCGTGATATAAAAACGGTAAAAAGTAGGTGAGGAGCCCGCGATAGGGCTTAAAAACTGATTCGTTACCAACTCAATATTACTCTCGTAAATATCAATATCCTGATACAACTTGTTAAAGTAGGCACTCAAGCCACTGTTATCGACAAACTTAGGGTCGAATTGTGCCTTTTGTTCCGCTTTTATCAGCTGTTTTGTTGTATTCGGTTTTTTACGGGTATAAAACTGTGAAAGACGTTCTTCGATATACGCTGGTAGGGTATAGCTACCTGAAGCAGCCCCTTCTTCAGCATCTTCTTTCTCAAATAGGAATTGATAATTTTTAAAAATCTTACGATTCTTAAACTTTTCTGACAAGTTGCTTAAACCCAACGATATTTTTTCATATTGTTGGTACTCCGCGTAGTCGTACGCTTCAATTCGGTTTTCATCCTTATGCTCGATAACCTTACGAATCAATTCAACGGCTGGGTTATTTTTATTGGAATATTTTGACCGTCTTGGAGACTTCACCGTAATGGTCTCAATGGTGTTTTCTTCAGGCACAAGATAAACGTTCATTTCTTGATACTGGTCAGATGTAATACTTAGGTCCTGCGATTCATAGCCGACATAAGAGAAACGAATTTTAGAAAAACGCGGATCTACCTTCAAGGAAAAATTACCATTATCATCCGTAGAGGCCGCACTCGTTCCCCCGATAACAGCTACCGTGGCATAACCAATCGGTTGCTTATTGGTCACATCCATAACCTTTCCTTTCAAGAAAATAGACTGTGCAAATGCTATATGAGACAGCAGGAGAAAAACAAAAGTTATCCCTAATTGTGTCGTTAATTTGATGTAGTAATGCTTTGACATAGCGTAATGTTTTAACCAAAAACAATCATACTGACTTTTAAACCTAAAAAGTTAATCTTTTAAAAAGTCGAACAAATGTACACATAGTTTAAAAAGAAAAGAAACCCTACACAAAGCTAATTTTGGAATGTGACTTTTTCTTGATTTTTCTAGAGACGAAAAGAAAATTAAAATGGGTCAGGAACGTTAAACGTGACTTCTTGGTTCGTGAGTGGATGTACAAACTTTATATAACCCGCGTGTAAATGTAGTCTATCAGCTCGCTTTCCATACAAATCATCACCTAAAATTGGGCAATTAAGACCTAAGCTATGTGCTGCGTGTACTCTGAGCTGATGTGTACGGCCTGTGTGCGGAAAAAAATGAATCCGTGTCTTGTGTTGCTCTATGCCAACTACACGATAGCTGGTATGTACCTCTTTACCATACTCATAGCACACCAGCTGACGCGGACGGTCATCGAGATCCACACGAAGAGGAAGTTTGATTTCCCCCATTGGGTTTGTCACGACACCATCCAATAGAGCCGTGTACCTTTTTTCGATCGTATGTTTTATAAACTGCTGCTGGATATAATGATGCGCAAACTTCGTTTTTGCCAAGACCAAGATACCTGATGTTGACATATCTAGACGATGTATGATAACGGGTCCTTCAATGGTGGGATTTCGAGCAAGAATCCGTGTGTAGACAGAATCTTGAATATGTATTCCTGGAACCGACAGGAATTCATTGGGTTTGTTCACCACGATGATGGCTTCATCTTCATAAATAATCGGAAGTTCCTTGTCTAATGCAGGGTTATCCAATAAAGGATTCGGATCCACATCGATGCCCGCTAACATATGTGTCAAAATTGGCTCACATTTACTTTTACAGGCAGGGTAGAAGCTCTTGTGTGTTCGAACGGCCGACGCCGGTGAACTTCCCCACCAAAATTCAGCAATCGAAATAGGTTGAAGTTGGTGGGCAAAAGCATACTGCAAAAGCTTAGGCGCAGCACATTCTCCTGCACCGGCCGGAGGAATGATATTTCCCGCCTCTTTAAAGATCTGCAATAAACTTTTATTCGTTCCATATCCATTTAAGAATTGGTATTCATCGAACAAACGTGCTTGTAGCTTAGCCGATTTGTCTTTGCGTTGCTGTTTTAATGCATCGATCTCCGCTTGCAAGTTTTCTATTTTTGCCTGTAACGCATGAAGGCTATTCTTCCAGGTTTCCTTTAAAACGGCATGCTCATGTTGATCTCTATAACTTTGTTTAATGAGGTCTTCGATAAGCAGTGCATAAGCTTCGTCGCTTATTGTTCCTAAAACTTGTTCCCTAGTTTCTTTACGCTTTGACTTCGCGACCTTCATCGCCTCACGGCTACGCTTTAATGCCAGCTCACTTTCTATAGTCAACTGCTCCAATTCAATCTTACTGTTAGGTAATACGGCCGCCGATTCCAACGTTGCTATTTGAAAATTCAAGGCATTAATAGTTTCTTCTTCCTGCAGAAAGAAACTATCTTTTGTTAGCATATCGAATACGGGGGGGACAAAATGGGTATGTGTATTTCGACCAGCCAGTTTACCAGAGCAGGCTGCTAGATAACCTAATGCTCCATCACTGGTCGCGACGACCAGGACACCGAACATTTTGCCGATCGGTGTGCCCTCCATCGGTGTAAGTCCGAAATTATGTACAAAATCTTCCTGCTGCTCGAGGTATGTCTGGAGTTCCGCGGCCGCCAATCGACTTAATGCATCGGGCTCATAAAAGAAAGGGAAATTAAAGCGTTCTGCCTTCCCAATTTCTGAAATATCGGCTTGAAAAGAATGAAAAAAAGTCGGTAATCCTGCCCCCATAATACTGTATCCATTTTTTGTGGAGACAAAAGTACGAAGAATAATAATTATTCTACCTTCTCCTGATCTATAGGCGGAAATTGCCATTTTTAGTAAAGACAGCCCCCTTAAATATTTCATCGTAGTAAAAAAAGCCTTTGCCATGTTAATACCATCGTTCGTCGAAATATTTTTTGTAAGCCACTGTATTTTTGTAGTTTCTGTGGATTTTAAAAGAAAATTACAACGATGAATTCGTGTAACCTTCCATTAAACTATCCACTATGCTTGACAAAAGATCGAACAAAAGACCAAAGAACACATTCACCTATATTAATCAATGCACTATATACATTGCATTGCTTTTATTCTCGAACCTAGCCGCTTCTGGCCAAAAAAAGGAAAACAACAAACCTCGTCTCCCTTTTGAAATCACCTCTTCCGTTGGTGGTGAACTCAACCGATTTTCGACGTTAAAAGGGTACCTCCGTGCAAACGATATGGAATCTCCAAACTTCAGGTTATTTCATATCGGGCTTGGCGTCGCCTACAACTTTAATCCGATCATAATCGGCATCTCCTTATCAGGCGGGAATCGAGGGGGATTTGCGCAACGGAATAGTTTGCAAAGTTATCGGAGAGCGTATATATCAACCAATAAGATTCAGCACCGTAGTTTTATCATTAGTCCCGAAATAGGTATTGGGTATCAAAGGTTTTCAACATATATGGTAAAAGATGGTGGTGAAGGTAACTTTCTGGACTTTATGGAAACACGATCGAATCAGGTGAAATTAAATAACCGCGGTACAGCATTGGACTTCGCACTAGGTTTAAAGCGCATAAAAAACGACCGCATCTATCCCTTTATCCGTCTCGGTTATCGGTACGGTCTACGATCCAATCGGTGGTCTGTAGAGAATGCCCATGTCTATGATGCACCAAGCGACCGCATAAACAATGTGTACCTACAGTTGTTATTTGGTCGTGGTCGATAACGAAGTTGAATCTTTATTTGTGACATTAAAATGGATGTCTTCAAACGATAAAGCCGTAACTTGTTATCGTTAACTTTAACATGATTAAGATGGAAAAACGAAGATTAGGAAGTACTGATTTAACCATTGCGCCGCTTGTTTTTGGAGGAAATGTTTTTGGTTGGACCTTAAATGAGCACGAGTCGTTTGAGATTTTGGATGCCTTTGTTGACTATGGATTCAATGCGATAGACACGGCCAATCAATATTCGTATTGGGTTCCAGGAAATACAGGAGGGGAATCTGAAACTATCATTGGACGATGGCTAAAAGACCGAGGTAATCGTGATAAGATTGTGCTGATGACGAAAGTGGGCGGCGCATTCGCTGGTAGTCCAACACCTAATACGACAGCGAAGCATATCCACGAACAAGTAGAATTATCCCTAAAGCGCTTACAGACAGATGTAATTGATGTTTATCAAACGCATTTTGACCAAGAAGAGACGCCCGTGGAGGAGACATTGCGTGCGTATGAGGATCTTGTCAAAGCTGGAAAGGTACGTTATATTGGAGCGTCTAATCTTTCGCCAACCAGGCTGTCGGAATCGTTGACACTTGCTGATGTACACGGTCTACCACGCTATATCTCTTTACAACCGGAATACAATTTATACAGCAGGTCGGGCTTTGAATCGAATTACCAGCAAATAGCTGAAGAAAATCAACTCGCCGTCATTCCATATTACGCCCTAGCGAGTGGCTTTCTGACAGGAAAATATGTACGGGAAACAGATTTTTCAAAGTCTCCTCGCGGAGAAGGAGTCAAAAGTAAATATTGGAACCCGAGGGGAGAGCGGATTATCAAGGCGCTTACTCACGTAGCGGAAATACAGCACACCAGTCCTTCGGCCGTAGCCTTGGCATGGCTATTGCATCAACCTACTATAGCGGCACCCATTGCAAGTGCGACCAAAACATTGCACCTAAAACCGTTCGTAGAAGCTGTTGACCTAAAACTAAATAGCGAAATTTTGGTTTTATTAAATGAAGCAAGTAAATATTAGTTTAAAACAATTTTATTATGAAAACAAGTATTGGTATTAAAGAGAATGACACACAGGCTGTGGCCGTAATATTAAACAAATTGTTGGCAGATGAACATGTTCTATACATTAAACTTCGAAATGCACATTGGAATATAGAAGGACCGGACTTCCATGCCCAACATCTTTTCTTTGAAAATATTTACAATGAAATTAGCACGTCGATCGATGATATTGCGGAACGTATTCGTGCTATAGGACATTATGCGGCAGGCACAATGAAAGAATTCTTAGCTTTGACACAACTTACGGAGATGCGTTATAAGAAAAATGATAGTCAAGGCTATATCAAGGAACTTTTAGAAGACTTTGAGTCCATTATCATCTATATCAGGAGCCAAATTGAGACTGTTGGAGATAAACACAAAGATGCTGGTACGGAAGATTTCTTGGTCGGTCTGATGGCAGGATATGAAAAGACTGCTTGGATGTTGCGCGCCCATACCAAATAAGGCTACACAGTAGAAACTCATAAAAACGGAAGCAAAACCTTCCGTTTTTTTTATATATTAGCTTTTGTCAAATTTCATTTTATTATCCACCATTTATACTATGAAAAATTTCTTTTTTTCTGTTAAAAAAGGTAGTTCTGCAAGTAATTTAGCGGCCTTGTTCTTGCGTCTAGGCTTTGGTATCCTGATGATACCCAAACATGGTTATGCAAAGTTGGTTGGCTTTCAAACGTTGAAATCGCAATTTCCAGACTTTATGGGGTTAGGAAGCACACTTTCGCTTTCTTTAGCTGTTTTTGCGGAGTTCTTTTGCTCTATTTTGTTGGTATTAGGATTATTTACGCGGCTGGCTTCCATACCTTTGATTGTCACGATGTTGGTCGCACTATCGGTTCATAACTGGGTTATTTTTGGTGAATATGAACTTGCGTCAGCTTTTCTTATCGGATATGTAGCTATACTCACTTTAGGTCCAGGTAAATACAGCCTAGATTACTTATTATTTAAACGCGGGCGTTAATCTTATTTGAACTTCTATCTATAGATGAATACAATTATTAGTACGCAGGACTTGATGGCCATCCGCCATCAAGATGATGTTATAATTATTGACGCTACGGGCGGAGCAAACACCTACCAACGATACCAAGAGGAGCATCTCGAAAAGGCTATTTTTGTCGACTTAGACTCCCAATTATCAGCTGTTGACGACCCTAAACTAGGCGGTAGGCATCCACTACCAAGCATCTTAGACTTTGGGCATCTCCTTACTCAACTGGGCATTACAAAACAATCTCGTGTAATTGTTTATGATAGATTAAGTGGTGCTAATGCTGCCTCTCGATTTTGGTGGATGATGCGCGCGATTGGTCACCCAAGTATCCAAGTACTTGATGGCGGTTTTCAAGCGGCTAAAGCGTCTGGTTATCCGCTCCAAACGGGAGTATTGCCCCCCGTTTCTCCAGCTAAAGAGCCGTATCCAGTACCTCATAACTGGCTTTTACCAACCATTAACATGCAAGAGGTTGAGCTCTTGACAACCGATACAGATAGTCTTATTATCGATGTCCGTGAAGCACATCGGTATGAAGGAATAGAGGAACCGATTGATCTGATCGCGGGACATATCCCTTCTGCGATTAACATCCCACTCGCAAATAACACCAATGAAAAGGGCTTATTTAAATCAACAAAAGAGTTGAAGGAGCTTTATGGTCCATACGTAAATGATCGCGCTACAGATAAAAAGGTGGTACATTGTGGTTCTGGCGTAAGTGCATGCCAGACTTTATTGGCCCTGGAAATTGCCGGTTTTGAACTGCCGCAGTTATACATCGGTTCATGGAGTGAATGGTCGCGCAATAAATAAAAAAAAGGAAGCAAGATGCCCCTCTGGCGCAGGGGGGCTTCAACAACTAACTAATAAATCCTTTTACATACTGTTGCGTAATCTCATTCTTCGGGTTTAAAAGCACATCCTCTGTCTTTCCGAACTCTACAATTTCGCCATTGTAGACAAAAATGATATAATCGGAGACCCGTCGTGCCTGTCTGAGGATATGCGTTACAAGTATGATCGTATAATCAGATTTCAGATCAATCAATAGATTTTCAATAGTTTGTGTAGATATTGGATCCAGCGCCGATGTGGATTCATCACCCAGAATAATCTCTGGCTTGACCGCTAAACCGCGCGCTAAGCACAACCGCTGTTGTTGTCCGATAGAAAGGCGTGTTGCGGAACTTTCCAATCGATCTTTAACCTCATCCCAAAGACCAACATTTCGCAACTGCGTTTCAACGATCCCCCGTAATACTGTTTTATTTCGTTCCCCATGAATGCGTGGACCGTAGGCTACGTTATCAAAGATCGACATCGGTAAAGGAAATGGTTTTTGGGACAATAGGCCCATTTTTTTACGGATATGTGTCACTTCCGCTCCCGGAGCGTAGATATCCTCTCCATTTACCAAAACAGAACCTTTTACAGTGACACCCTTATTGTCATCCACCAGGCGATTCAATGTCTTAAGGAGCGTCGTTTTACCACATCCAGAAGGACCGATAATAGAAGTCACCGAATTATTTGGAATCGAAAGGTTTATATTTTTCAGGATATGATTTCCTTCAATAAAAACATTCAAATCTTTTATCTCTATATGTGGGGTTGCGACCGGCACAACACCTGCAGAATTTAGCGCCGCTAAATTTTGTGTTTCTTCTGTTTTGATGCTAGGATGTGGGTACATATAACAATGAATAAAATGATAAAAGTTAAAACCAAGGCAGAAGCGTATGCACGCCCCTGTACTTCAGGAATAGGACTACTTAGTTGAAAGAAAATAGCCAGGGGCAAAGTGGCTGCAGGTTCGTCCAGATATTGGGGTAAATTGTCACTAAACCCTGTTGTAAGCAACACCCCAGCAACATCACCAATAGCACGGCCGAAGGCCAGTAAAATTGCAGTGAAGATGCCTGGACGAATATAACGCAGCATCATACGTGCCGTCTCCCAACGTGTGGTCCCCAAGGAGAAGGTGACATGCTTCAGGTCTATTGGTATGGTTTTTAGAAGCTCATCGATCGTTCGGACAACAATAGGAATCGTCAAAAGTGTAATGGTGATAACCCCGCCTAAAAGAGAAGCCCGGATACCCAACCACACCATAATACTAAATGCTATAGCGCCGTATACAATAGAAGGGATCCCAAATAACACATCGAAAAGCAACTTACACGTGCGTACCAAAAATGATCCACTTTTCGCATAAACATCGAGATAGATAGCGATTGGTATACCAATTAAGGTGGCTAGTGCCGTCGATAAAGAGGCTAGATATAAAGAACCCAGAATCGCATTTAAGATTCCTCCTTCTTTTCCAATATAGAAACCTCCCTTCGGACTTTCGGAAACCATCTGCCAGTTCAGATAGGGAAGCCCTTTGTAGAGAATTGTACCTACAATAAAAAATAAAGATCCGGTTATGATAATACCTGAACCTTGCATGGCGTATTTTGCCAGACGCTCTCTAAGGAGTCTCTTTTGGATATGTGTCATGCGGCTTTCTCCTCCAATCTGTTTAAAATGATACGTGATAATAGGTTAAACCCAAAGATGATGACAAACAGTAGTAGGGCGGCAAACATCAATGCGGAGTCATACAGCGGAATAGACATCATCTCGCCAAAGTTATTGGCGATCAAAGCTGGAAGGGGATATCCGGCATCAAAGAGCGATTTTGGTATCTGCGGAATATTTCCACACACCATCAATACAGCCACCGTCTCGCCAAAGGCACGCGAAATACCAAGAACAGCCGCTGCTATAAGGCCGGGCTTAGCTTTTTGTAAGACCACCTTAGTGATGGTTTCCCATTGCGTGGCCCCGAGCGAAAGAGATGCGTCCTTCAGCTCCTTTGGAATGGTCGATAAGACTTCCACCATGATACTTACCATAATCGGAAAAATCATAACAGCCAACACCAATCCACCTGCAAATACAGAGAACCCACTGCTGTCTATACCTAGAAATGGTGCTATATAATTTCCCAAAAGCGGAACAACAAAGAGCACACCCCAGACACCATATAATACGGGCGGAATAGCAGCCAGTACATTGACAAGCGGGAGCACCATGTTCCGTAATCGATCACTCGCATATTCAACGAGATAAATAGACGCTAATACACAAAGGGGTGTCGCCACAATCAGTGCGATCAGCGTGACCCACACGGTACCCAGAATGAAAGAAAGGAAACCAAATCGTCCTTTCATGGGGGACCACACGCTATCCGATAAAATATCGACTAAGGACTCAGCTTGCAAGAGCGGTGTCGATTTACCGACCAAGCCAGCTACAATAGCCACAATTACAGCCAGCGCAAGCACCAACAAAGTAATCGACGAAAAACGCGCAATCTTATCTTTTAAAAGTCTCCAGTTCACTGATCTAATTTTTTTAATTCTATATGTATTAGCGATTCCGAAAGCGGTACATACCCATTTTCCAGTAAATAGCCTTGTTGTTCTTTCTCCAAAACGAAGCGAATAAATGCCTGTAACAACTTCGTCTGTTTGTCTTTCCGTATCACAAAAGTCAAGTCACGTGCAGGCGGTGCTGGATAATTCCCTAAAGCTACAGCCTCAGTTAGTTGGTCCAGATGCCCATAAAAAGCTTCCGACTTATCAATCTTGCCGTCCGCATTCTGATCAATCGGAATCACCGCTAAATTTGTTGTCGGCATCTTTGTTTTCAAATCATACACATAGTTGATGTTGTTAAAGCCTATGCTGAGTTTTTTTTCCTTTATAGCTTGTGCTAATCCCGGGTCCCCAAAAATTCCAATACCTTTCAAATCCTCCTGTCGTTCTCCAAAGTACTTCGCCCAAGTCTCTGCCGCACCGGCGGCATCCGATCGCACATACACCTCAATAGGTTCATCGACAAAACGACTATCTATATCGCGCCATGATTTATATTTTTTATAAACAAACAGATCCGCTAATTCCTTTTGTGTAAATCCACGTGTCTTTATAAGCGAAATATTGGGATGATTACTATTTACGGTACCCAGAACAGCATCCTTCGCCACATGGATAGGCCATGCACCCTTTGCCACTTCTTGTGGATGCAGATCCCGGGAGACCAATCCAATATCGACCATATTGGTCAACACATCTGTAATTCCTTTTCCCGCACCACCTGCTGAAATATTGAAGCGCACATTGGGATGTATTTTTTTAAAATCCTCACTCCAAAGCACAACAATAGGGTACAAAGCAAAGGCTCCTGAAATAGAAATATTGCCCGAATATCCGGTCTTCTCATCGTACCCTTCTTTTACTTTAGGCGCACAAGAAAGTAAAGTGGAAATACACAAACAGCTGTATGTAAATAATTTAAATCTCTTCACGCGACAGTAGGTTCAATCTGTTTTATAAATATTTTCACAAATATATATTAAATTGATAGATTTTATATGTTTAGTAGATATTTATTTTATAACTTTGCTTACCGTTTATTGAAAAGAGTATAATATTACATTGACAAGCTTAACAGTTTGGCAATATTAGCACATTGTTTTATGCAAAGCTTTCGCACTGAATTAGAAAATCCTGTGGTAGAACAGGAAATTATTGAGCTAGAAAAGAAGATAAAGGCCTTTCAGGCAGGTCAAATTACGGACGAAAAATTCCGTTCATTGCGCTTAGCCCGTGGGGTATATGGACAACGTCAACCCGGGGTTCAAATGGTGCGTATCAAGCTTCCTTTTGGTAAAGTTACCTTTAAGCAGTTGCTGCGTATTGCGGACATTTCCGACGAGTACGCGAGCAAGAACTTACATTTAACTACACGCCAAGATATACAGATACATTATGTAAGCTTAGATAAAACCCCAGAGCTATGGGCAAAATTAGCACAGGATGATATTACTTTGCGGGAGGCTTGTGGAAATACCGTACGGAATGTCACAGCCTCTGCTACGGCCGGGATAGACCCGGAAGAGCCCTTTGATGTATCACCGTATGCGCACGCTACTTTCTCTTACTTTTTACGTAACCCCGTTTGTGCTGAAATGGGTAGAAAGTTCAAGATGTCTTTTTCATCCAGCGAACGCGATACCGCTTTTTCTTATATCCATGACCTTGGTTTTATTCCTAAAGTAAGAATTACAGATGGCCAGCCCCAGCGGGGTTTCAAGGTTTTACTGGGTGGCGGACTTGGTTCACAGCCATTTCTTGCTTATCCTGTACATGACTTCTTGCCCGAAGATGAGCTTATTCCATACATCGAATCTACACTTCGTGTCTTTGATCGTCATGGCGAGCGCAATAATAGAAACAAAGCCCGGTTTAAATATCTTATCGGAAAACTAGGGATTGAAGAAGTTCAACGTCTTATCGCAGCCGAAGCCATTGCAAATAAAGTAAAAACGTATCCAGTCGATACCAACGCCGTCGTATTGCCCGAACCGCCTCAATCTGCGGTCGTTGCGGAAGAACCCATCAACAATATCAACTATGAGATTTGGCGGGCGACAAATGTTTTCAAACAAAAGCAGGCAGCTTACTTTGGCGTCTATGTAAAAGTATTAACTGGCGATATCAGTACCGCAAAGGCACGTGTGCTGGTCAGTGGGCTAAAGGGGCATGTGGCGGATGATATCCGTATCACACAAAACCAAGGACTTCTTCTAAAGTTTGTCCGGGAAGAATCGTTGCCACATATATTTAACTTATTAACAGAGCTCGATCTGGCATCCCCCGGTTTTGAAAGCACTTCGGATGTCACAACATGCCCAGGAACAGACACCTGTAACCTTGGGATCTCCAACTCGACCGAAATGGCCCGCGTATTGGAGCGTTATATCCAGGAATTTCATACCGACTTCATTTACGAACAAAATTTGAAGATCAAGATTTCGGGCTGCATGAACTCTTGTGGTCAACATGGTCTGGCACATATCGGCTTTCATGGTAGTTCAGTTAAAGCGAATGGCAAAGTGCTTCCGGCCGCACAAGTGATGCTGGGGGGCGGTACCATTGGTGATGGGGAAGGAAGAGTCGCGGAACGTGTTATTAAGGTACCAACTAAGCGCGTACTGCAGGTCGTAGACCTAATCTTAACGGATTACAAAGCTTACAAAACAGAACAGGAAGATTTCCATGCCTATTACGATCGGCAGACCAAGGATTATTTTTATCGTTTACTAAAACCCTTGTCCGACTTAACCACACTCACCGAAGATGAATATATCGATTGGGGGCATCAAGAAACATTTGCGACAGCGATCGGTGTTGGTGAATGTGCCGGGGTCGTTATCGATTTGGTTGCCACCTTACTTTTTGAAGTAGAAGAAAAGATCGAATGGGCAAAAAAGGCACTGGAAAAGGAGCAATATGCGGACGCTATATACCACGCCTACAGCGCATTTGTATGGACAGCTAAAGCTTTACTACTAGATAAAGGCATTAACGCAAGCACACAGCAGGGTGTGATTACAGAGTTTGATAATCACTATACAGCGGATGGGACATTTTCGTTTCCAACTTCATTTTCAGAACGTGTGCTTCAAATCAATAAATACAGTCCGTCACCGGAATTTGCGAAAGCCTACCTCATACAGGCAACCGCTTTCTACTATGAAGGAGCCGAACGCAGAGATTCCCTAAAAGTCTAACGAATACGAGAAGAGAAATCATGGAAATCAAACCATTCATAACATTAGTTGGCGCAGGGCCAGGTGACCCTGACCTAATCACCATGAAAGGACTCAATGCCATTAAAGAAGCTGATGTAATCCTATATGACGCTCTGGTAAATGAGATCCTCTTGGAGCACGCAAAACCGAATTGTACGAAAATTTACGTTGGAAAGCGTGCCGAGCGGCTATCCACATCACAAGACTATATCAATCAGTTAATGGTAGATTATGCCCTGACACATGGGCATGTTGTCCGGCTAAAAGGTGGAGATCCCTTTGTTTTTGGACGTGGCGGTGAAGAAATTGATTTTGCGCGCCAATACAATATTCCGACAGCTGCTATTCCAGGCATATCATCCTCTGTAGGACTGACGGGATTACAGCAGATCCCGCTTACGTATCGCGGTATAAGCGAAAGTTTTTGGGTAATCACGGGCGCTACGTCAGACGGCCATCTATCGGAAGACCTACGTACGGCCGTACAAACCAATGCCACCGTCGTGGTGCTGATGGGCTACGCTAAGCTCGCAGAAATAGTCGCCCTGTATCAAGCACATGGTCGTGGAGACTTACCTATTGCATTGATACAGAATGGATCGCTATCTAACGAGAAAATAGCATTAGGTCATATAGACACTATACTAGAAGCTGCCGCAGAACGACGGATCGGCGTACCCGCAATCATCGTTTTAGGAGAGGTAGTCGCTAAACACCAGGACTTCAATCGGATAAAAGAAGAATTAGCTAGAACTATATTGTCATGAATGAGCTTTTCCCCATATATGTAAAAATGGCCCAAATAGAAACTCTGTTAGTGGGAGGTGGACCTGTTGCATTGGAAAAATTAACAGCTATTTATACCAATTCACCTGAAGCGAAAGTTCACATCGTGGCTACCGCGCTTACAAAAACTTTGCGCACTTTTATAAAAGGGAAATTGAACATTCGTATTTCGGAACGACCTTTCGACCCCTGTGATATTCTTGGGAAAGATCTTATTATTCTAGCTACGAATAATGAGGTGCTCAACAGTCAGATTCAAACATTGGCACAGCATCACCACATTTTACTCAATGTCGCAGATAAGCCTGCTTTATGCGATTTTTACCTGGGCTCGGTGGTTCAAAAAGGCAACCTGAAAATAGGCATCTCTACCAACGGTAAATCACCAACCATAGCGAAGCGTCTCAAGGAGTTTCTCCAAGACTTACTTCCCGAAGAGATCGATGAGACATTGCAGTTGATGTCTCAATACAGAAACCAGCTAAAGGGTGATTTTCAACACAAAGTTCAGGTATTGAATAAGCATACAGAAGACATATTGGGAAGGGGGGCTATATGATAATAACGGAGATAGAGCAAGCTATTGAAAATTTAACAGCGCTAGACATTTTACAATATGTCGACACACATTACGGTGACCGTGCTGTGTTCTCGACTTCTTTTGGCATCGAGGATCAAGTAATCACCCATCTATTAGGTGAAATCGGCAGTCGCGCACATCTTTTTACACTAGAGACGGGACGATTGTTTCCTGAAACCTATTATGTGTGGAATAGAACACTGGAGCGATACAATCTACCGATCAAGGCCTACTACCCAAATACAGAAGCCGTAGAGAAAATGGTGACAACAAAAGGACCTTCGAGTTTCTATGAATCGGTAGAAAATCGGAAGGAGTGTTGTTTTATCCGAAAAATAGAACCCCTTCAACGTGCTGTTCGCGGTTATGAGATCTGGATCACAGGCATTCGGGCGGCCCAATCGGCAAATCGTGAGGACATGAATATGGTGGAATGGGATGAAGGTAATAAAATAATAAAAATACATCCGCTGTTTCATTGGAGTCAAAGCGATGTGGAGGATTTCCTCCAAACAAATAATGTTCCCTACAATCCCTTGCACGATAGAGGTTTCCCGAGCATCGGGTGCCAGCCGTGTACACGTGCGATACAACCCGACGAGGATTTTCGTGCCGGTCGTTGGTGGTGGGAGGACAAAAGTAAAAAAGAGTGTGGTTTACATATCGTACAGAAATAAGAAGAAGAGAGAGAATGGATTACTTAGATCATTTAGAAGCTGAAGCTATATACATCTTGCGTGAAGTAGCCGCGCAGTTTGAGCATCCCGCTTTGTTATTTTCCGGCGGGAAAGATTCAATAACATTAGTGCATCTGGCACTAAAAGCATTTCGTCCTGGAAAATTTCCTTTTCCACTCGTACATATTGACACCGGGCATAACTTCCCAGAAACAATCGTCTTTCGGGACTGGTTGGTTGAACAAATAGGCGAGAAGCTGATCGTAGGTTATGTACAAGACAGTATAGACCAAGGTAAAGTGGTCGAACAACGGGGGAAAAACGCAAGCCGCAATGCGTTGCAAACAACCACTCTTTTAGATACTATTACACAGTATGGGTTTGATGCCTGTATTGGCGGTGCGCGACGCGATGAAGAAAAAGCGCGCGCCAAAGAACGTATTTTTTCGGTGCGTGACGAATTTGGTCAATGGGATCCCAAACGCCAAAGACCAGAATTATGGAATATCTTGAATGGAAAGATCCATAAAGGAGAGAATGTACGTGTATTTCCGATTTCCAACTGGACAGAATTAGATGTCTGGAATTATATTAAACGCGAGAAGATTGCACTTCCTTCCATTTACTTTAGTCATGAGCGTGAGGTTGTGCTACGTAACGGGCAATGGATGGCTACCGCGCCATTCTTACAGATTGACGAAGAGGATATTGTAGACCACAAATCCGTACGATTCCGAACAGTAGGGGATATGACCTGTACTGCCTCTGTAGATTCCGTAGCAACAGAATTAGACGATATTATCGCTGAAATAAAGGCGTCTACCGTGAGTGAACGCGGAGCAAGGCTAGACGATAAAGTCTCAGAAGCAGCCATGGAGGAACGCAAAAAACAAGGGTATTTCTAATTACAGGAGGAAACATGAACATTCTGAAATTTATTACGGCAGGATCCGTCGACGATGGTAAAAGTACATTGATTGGACGCCTATTATACGATACAAATTCTATTTTGGACGATCAGCTAGAAGCGATCAAAAATGCCAACCGAAAAAATAACGATGGCACAGTGGATCTAGCGATTTTAACAGATGGATTAAAAGCAGAGCGTGAGCAAGGGATAACCATTGATGTGGCTTATAAATATTTCCAGACAGAAAATCGCAAGTTTATTATTGCCGATGCACCCGGACATATTCAGTACACCCGAAACATGGTTACAGGCGCCTCAAATTCGGACCTAATCATCATCTTAATTGACGCACGAAAAGGTGTTATCGAGCAAACAAAACGACATTCCTTTCTAGCAAAACTATTGTCAATAAAAAAGGTATTGGTCTGTATCAATAAAATGGATATGGTTGATTATGACGAATCGGTCTATGAGAACATTAAAAAGGATTATACAGCACTCGCGGGACGTTTAGCGCTATCCGACGTCGATTTTATCCCTGTATCGGCTTTGCGTGGTGACAATATCGTCCATGAATCAGCGCATTTATCTTGGCACAAGGGACCGTCACTACTTACATATTTGGAAAATATAGTGATCGAAGAGCAACAAGAGACCGCTTCCTGGCGCTTTCCGGTACAATGGGTTGTGCGACCACAAACCGATGCACTACACGACTACCGTGGTTACGCTGGCCGCGTAATCGGAGCGGGGTTGCAGGTAGGGGAAGAGGTCGTCATTTTACCAAGCGGCACCCGTACTTCCATCAAGGCCATTGAGCTTAATCAAGAAAACCTGTTACAGGCAGAAAATGGTCAATCTATTATCTTACACTTGGCAGACGATGTAGACGTATCACGCGGAGATATTATAACCTCCGTAAATAACCAACCGCATGCCTCACGAGGTTTTAGCGCCAATATTTGTTGGTTTGATACCAGATCTCTTGACGATTCACAAGTTTATTTACTGCAAAACCATACCGCCACAACAAAGGTTAAAATTGCTGACATCGCGTACAAATACGATGTAAATACACAAGAGAAGATTTTTAATGACACACAAGTACATTTGAATGATATTGCGAGAATCAGCGTGCGCGCAGCAAATGATGTTGTCTTTGATCTAAGTTCAGATTTTCCGGAAAATGCGAGAGCCATATTGATTGACCCACGTACAAATCTAACTGTCGCAGCAGCATTGATTGAAACAGCGGAATAATTTAATACGCCTAACCATAACTTCATAATACCATCAAAAGCTACCTAAATTAGGTGGCTTTTTTAATTTATACAGCAGTGACAAAGCATCTAACCAAACCATGAATTATCAATACCAAAGCCAAGAAGGGGGTAAAACGCAAATATTCTATTTAACATAATATAAATTATAATACATTATTATTATAACGTTTTATATATGTATAATACTCACAATCTATATTTTACGCCGCTATATACGTGAATAGATTACTGAATCCTTATTTTTAACATAAGTTATTTGGGGCAAGCATTGTTTACGTTAGTCTTGTAAATCCAAAACAGCAAATTGCGTTCTGTAGTAATCCACTTTAAATGTATATACTGGATTTGGGAAGCTGGCGTATTTATCCTTGTTGGCCACATATAATGGATGCCGTGAAAATGATATATTAGAGGATCCCGAAGGAGAATAAAGCGCTTTTACTAAGACAGGTCTTCCAAAGATTGAATCGGGCAACAGAACTTCGCGTTTAGCCCTGATTTCAGGCGTAATCTTCAAACCTAATAAACCTTCATAAAACAACCTAAACGCATTGTTTTTACCAAACCCACTGGTACATAAAATTTGTTCAATTTGAGACTCCTTAATTTGATCAATCAGTTCATAATTTAGGATTTCCGGAACTAAATCCGTATCCAATGCAGTATGCCTCAATCGTCGACATTGCCGAATGGTATCACTAAGCGAGATGCGTCCGTGCTGTAAAAAAGACAATACATTTTCCAATACAATAGGTTTTGGCAATAGTTTCGGAAATGCATCGCTCAAAAGATTCCAGATGCTGTTTTTATTGCCATAGAAAAAAGGAATCTTAAAATCACCCGTATTATGCGGATGTATGGTCCCTAAGATTAGCAACCTACTATCCAGTTGGACCGGATAACGATCTAAATATTGATGATCTGTAAACATTAATACGGGTTAAATATTGTAAATCAACATCTTAAATATAGCTATTTTTAAGATAGTCTCCACTCCCTTCGTACAGGTCTCCCCTGTCTTAAAATCCAATTTTATTAATCAGAAGACATGTGTCACAAACTTATCATTATGAAAAGTGATTTTTTATTGATAAATTTGCAATACCATATATCATAAGAACAAAAATCAATAACGTATGTCCCTAAACTTTAAAAATTTCATCAAACATGTTGCGGATAAAAATCCTAATGAACCGGAATTCTTACAAGCTGTTGCCGAAGTAACGGAAGATTTAATTCCCTATATCAATGAAAGACACCCTACATGGAAAGATTTAAAGATTTTGGAACGTATTGTGGAACCAGAGCGTGTCATTAGTTTTCGCGTCACCTGGTTGGATGATAATAATGAAGTACAGGTAAACCGCGGATATCGCGTTCAGATGAACAGTGCTATAGGCCCATATAAAGGTGGTTTACGCTTTTCTCCTACCGTTAACTTAAGTATCCTGAAATTTTTAGCTTTTGAGCAAGTGTTCAAAAACAGCTTAACAGGAATTCCTTTAGGCGGTGGTAAAGGCGGTTCTGATTTTGACCCTAAAGGAAAATCAGACATGGAAATTATGCGCTTCTGCCAAAGTTTTATGACAGAACTATACCGCCATGTCGGTGCCGAAACAGACGTTCCTGCTGGTGATATTGGTGTTGGGGAGCGAGAAGTTGGTTATATGTTTGGTCAATATAAGCGTATCCAAAACAACTTTACTGGCGTACTGACAGGTAAAGGCAAAAACTGGGGCGGATCATATATTCGTCCAGAGGCTACGGGATATGGCTTACTTTACTTTGTTCAATGCATTTTAGAGAGCCTGGATGACGACTTTAACGGAAAGACAATCACGATTTCCGGCGCTGGAAACGTCGCCTATTACGCCGCTGAGAAGGCCATTCATTTAGGCGGAAAGGTTATCACCTTATCGAATAGTACTGGATGCGTACATGACCCTGATGGTTTTACCATTGAAAAACTTACCTACATCAATACTTTAGGTAGAAATATCTCCGATTACCCTAAGAAATTTAAATCAGCCTCTTTCTATGCCGACAAAAAACCTTGGCATTTCCCATGTGATATTGCACTTCCATGTGCTACACAGAATGAATTGGATGGCGATGACGCAAAGATCTTAATTAAGAACGGCTGTAAGTTTGTTGCCGAAGGCGCTAATATGCCTTCAACAGCTGATGCAATCAAAGCTTTCCACAAAGGAAAAGTATATTTTGCTCCCGGTAAAGCAGCAAATGCTGGCGGTGTAGCTGTATCAGGCCTCGAGATGTCCCAAAACTGGATCGGCCAACAGTGGCCATCAGAAAAGGTTGATGCCCAACTCAAAGGTATTATGGAGAATATCCACAAAACCTGTATTAAGTATGGCCGTGAAGAGGATGGTCATGTGAATTACTTAAAAGGAGCAAATATTGGTGGATTTATCAAAGTCGCTTCCGCTATGAAAGCACAAGGTTTGGTTTAAGCCGGTAGCATTAGGTATACTCCATTTTTTAACTTATTTTTGAAACAGTAGACTATAACGAATTTAGTCTACTGTTTTTTTTTATTATCCTATGCGTATTTTAGCTGAACTACCTCACCCCGACTGTAAGATTTCTATTTTTGGTATGAACCAAAAGTTTATAATCAAATTTGAACAAGGCACTTTAGAGCAGTCTTATAAAATTGCGGAAACCGATGTTATCGGAGGTGTTAATGGTGTATTTGAATTACTGGATGAAACCTTTATTAATGAAGTCATTAAACAGTTTGAACAGATGCGCGCATCTTTTATTTCTGCCTATAATAGATATGAATAAAAAGTTTATCAAAACCACGTAAACACCTCAAAAACAATTTATTAAAAATCAAAAACAAAGGATTCCGAATTTTATTCGGAATCCTTTGTTTAAACACATCAGTGACACGTCTTTTGCATAAACACAAATAACACATAAAACACATAAAAAACTGAACAAGAGCAACTTATGTTCTTATAAAGAATATTATTCGGCCAGTAAAACACGTAGTTCTTCGACTCCTTCTCCTGCATTCTTCGCAATACGCACTACATGGGAAGGAACGGAAATTTGATCTGCATTTGGATCTAATAAATAAACTTTACAGCCTGCATTGGTTTCTTGTAGTAACGTTGCCGCTGGGTAAACTTGCAAAGAAGTGCCTATGACCACAAAGATATCCGCCTCTGCTGTAATATCGATCGCTTTCTCTAGGTTCGGAACCGCCTCACCAAACCAAACAACGTGCGGGCGCAACTGTGAACCAAGCTCACAGCTATCTCCCATACGAATCTCATCCGTCTCCATGCGATACACAAAGCGAGGACTCAATGAAGATTGGGCTTTTCGAATCTCACCATGCAAATGCAAGACACACCTACTGCCAGCACGCTCATGAAGATCATCAATATTTTGTGTAATAACCTTTACATCGTACAGGGCTTCGAAATCTACTAGCGCTAAATGTGCAGCATTGGGCTGCGCTTCGACACATTGTTTTCGACGAAGATTATAAAACTCCAACACCAAGGCCGGATCTTTCTTCCACCCAGCAGGGGTAGCTACTTCTTCAATATTGTAACCTTCCCATAAGCCATCAGACCCTCGGAAAGTTTTTAATCCGCTCTCTGCGGAAATCCCTGCGCCAGTGAATACAACGAGTTTCTTTTTCATGTTTACGTATCGTTTATGAAAGTTATAAATGTCTTCCGTCAAAAACCTGCTTACACCTTCTTTCTTGCGATGCGAATATACATATAATTTTATCTCGTCTTTCCTGTCAACAATGTGCGACCCCGTCAACCATAAAGAGCCTACCCTTCACATCACACCCCAACGAAGTAATGCGCAAAAAAAACAGCCGAATACCTCCCGGCGTTCAGCTGTCGCATTACAAAACAAACACGAATCTATTTTACAAAATACCTATGTTCAATGACCGTTACCTTTTTGCGGTAGTCATTTTTACGTAACAATCCCTTGAGTAAACATTTGCCCATAACACCCCGTGCGACTAATGCTCCGCCAAGGAGCATACCCGTAATCGAAGCCGCCGGATGCCGTACGATATTGGTCAAACTATTACCCACCATTAAACTCCCCGCAAGCACCGAGACAACGCGCTCTGAGCGTTCAATCTCTCCAGCATCGCAGGCTACTTCTATCCTATTTTTGACGTTCTCCAGTGTCGTATCAACAATCCCCATAAAATTAATTTGAAATACTTTTTTTTAACTAAACAACAGCTAAAAGGACCAAAATGTTTTACTATTTTTAAAAAACATAACAAAAAATCAGATAACATGAGAGTTACAAAATATTCAGGTGAAATGGTTCCTTTTGATGTCGACAGCTTAAAAAAATCGCTCACACGATCTGGCGCAAGTAGCGCACAAGTTGAGCTAATATACCAAGATATCAGCCCTAAATTGCACGATGGAATCACTACGCGTGAACTTTACGAACTAGCCTTCGATTCACTAAAAAAACAACGCAACACCTACGCTGCCCGATACTCCCTCAAGAAGGCACTTCGGGACCTTGGGCCCGAAGGCTTTTATTTTGAACAATGGATCGGTAAACTATTTACCGATGATGGGTATCGCACCGTAACCGGACAGGTGATCCAGGGGCACGCAGTAACACATGAAATTGACGTTATCGCTGCTAAAGCAGATAGTCTCCTAGCAATTGAGTGTAAATTTAGAAATGATCCCGATGCTAAGATCTCGGTGACCACTCCAATGTACTTCATGTCACGTGTTAAGGATATTAAAGACAAAGATTTTGTATTCTTTAATGAGAATCGCCAGTTTACAGATGGCTGGCTTGTCACCAACGCGCACCTAACAAGCGACTCTAAAGATTTTGGAAGATACTACCACCTCAATTTACTTTCGTGGGATTACCCCGAAAAAACGAGTATTAAAGAGCGAGTAGACAACAAAGGTCTATATCCAATAACTTGCCTCACGACACTAAGCGATTTAGATAAAGGCCAGCTCCTTCGTCGCGGTTGTATCTTGGTAAAAGATCTGGTGAATGGTCCCGATTTTCTTCAACAAATCGAGCTGAAAAACGAAAAGAAAGAAGAAGTCCTACGGGAAGCGCAAGAGCTCGTAAACACACCTGTAGCGAGAGCTTAGAAATTTTTATCACACTGTTTTTCAGTAATTTTGATAGAAAAATAATTGTTCATAACTAAATTTCTTTTTTCAAGAAAAATTCACTATATTAACTTCGTTATAAATTTAAATTAGATTAGTTATGAAAAAAGTGTCGTTATTATTTTTATCAACGCTTCTTATTAACTTCGTACAGGCAAGCCAAAAACATATAGCAACTGCAGTACATAAAGAATCACCTGCCATGGTCATTGGTATTGGTGTTGTCTTGCTACTCGTTGTCATCATTGTGTTAGTGAGGAGACAGAAGAGAAGATTCAATGATTGATAAAACAAAAAAGGTTGTCGAATAGTTCGACAACCTTTTTTGTTTTATGATTATTCGGCTCTCTTCAGACCAAATTTTTCTATTTTATGATACAGGTGACTACGCTGTATGCCTATCTCGTCTGCTGTTTTTGACACATTCCAACCGTGTTTATCCAACTTGAATGTTATGTATATCTTCTCCGCATGATCTTTATAATCTTGGAACGATTCAAAACGATCTAAATCTAACGTTTCTTGACACTCACGATCTATACCGCTGTTCGTCGGCCCCGTTGGGTTAGCATACAACTGCACATCTTTATCCGTGATCTTCTTATCACTCAAAATCACAAGTCGTTCCACCATATTACGCAATTCGCGGATATTCCCACTCCATGGAAGCTTCTTCAAAGCTGCCATCGCATCTTTTGTTATCTCCTTGGTCGGTACATTATATTCGCTACAAATCTCTTCACAAAAACTAGAGGCAATTAAAGGAATATCGTCTTCTCTTTCTTTCAACGACGGCACATGTATCAAAATAACGCTCAAACGGTGGTACAAGTCCATCCTAAAATTACCCAACTCTATTTCCTTTAACAGGTCCTTATTGGTTGCCGCAATTACGCGCACATTAACTTCGATCTCTTTTTCGCCACCGACGCGTGTAATACGATTTTCCTGGAGCGCACGTAACACTTTTGCTTGCGCAGAAAGACTCATATCACCAATCTCATCTAAAAATAGTGTGCCGCCGTTCGCTTGTTCGAATTTACCGATACGCTGCTTCACCGCCGATGTAAAGGATCCCTTCTCGTGTCCAAAAAGCTCTGATTCAATCAACTCCGAAGGAATAGCCGCACAGTTGACTTCAATTAAGGATAAGCCTGACCTATTAGATTTATCATGAAGCCAACGAGCAACGAGTTCCTTACCCGAACCATTTTCTCCAGTCACCAAAACACGGGCTTCTGTTGGCGCAACACGATCGATGGTTTCCTTTACCAAATTAATACCAATCGACTCCCCTAATATTTCCTTGGTACGCTTTACCTTTTTCTTTAAAACTTTCGCTTCTTTGACCAAGGTTCCTTTTTCCAGCGCATTACGAACGGTAATTAAGAGCCGATTTAAATCTAACGGTTTTTCCAAGAAATCATAAGCCCCTCTTCTTGCTGCCTCCACCGCAGTCTCAATGGTACCATGTCCCGATATCATAATAAAAGGGGACTCCGAGATCTCCTGAGCAGCGGTCAGCACCTCCATCCCATCCATCTTATTCATCTTAATATCGCAGAGAACCAGATCTATCTTCTCTTTTTTGAGGATTTCCAGTGCGTCCACGCCATTGTCCACGTCAAGGACTTTATAATCTTCATACTCTAATATATCACGGAGCGAACTACGGATAGGACGTTCATCGTCGATAATCAGGATTGTTGCCATAAATTTTTTTCTTGGTGATAAAGTAACAAAATAGGAAAATAATGAGACAAAACATAAGAAAACGTAACAAGAAATATCCACAATTAAGATATACGTTACAGTTTCGTCAGCTACATTTTTTTGTTGAACGACCGCTAAGAGGTTCTCGTAAAAGAATAAAAAAAGAAGCAAACCTTGTAAGCCGGGTTCTGTATCCTTTGCAGGATTTCTATCATTTATCTAGGCTTGCATTCACACACAAGCTCCATCAACCTACCCATTGTATATGTTGCACGCAACAGAAGACGAGCAGCCTTCGAATTATACAACCTATTTGGTCTTTCAACACACGAGGTTTACCGTAATGCATGTTACCATACAAGACCGTGAGCTCTTACCTCACGTTTTCACCCTTACCATATTGCTATGGCGGTATATTCTCTGTGGCACTTTCTGTCACTTGCACCAGGCAAGTGCCTTCCCGTTAGGAAGCGTGTCGCTCTATGTTGCCCGGACTTTCCTCTCCTCTCAAAGAGCAGCGATAGAACCAGTTTGCTTCGCTACAAAAATAGTCTTTTTTTGATGGATTTTGGTTACTAGAAGATAAAATCCTTACGCTTCCAGATTAAGACACCAGGACTTTCAACCAAGCTAATATGAATCAACACCTTAGCTAAATCTGTTGTTGAAATAGGTGCATAGTCCCGAAATAAACCTATTTTGGAAAACGCAGCACTCGCTTTCCCCATAAACACCTCCACGGCGCGAGTGGATTCCGGGCGAAGAATTGCAGCGGGCTGCACGATACGAAGTTTAGGAAATCCTAATCCACGAACCATGTGATCGAGCTCTCCCTTCATTCTGCTATAAAAGAAGGGTGATGTTGCTTTGGAACCGATAGCCGAAAGCAACACAAAACAAGACACTCCTATATTACGACAATACGCAGCAAAATTAAGCTGATAATCATAGTCCACACGCCAGTGTGCCTCCTTCGAGCCCGCATCTTTTAGCGTGGTTCCCATACAGGAATACGCGATATCGGCTTCTTGAAAAGCATCGTTAAAAATATCGGGACTGGTAAAGTCTACAATGACCTCCTTTAGCTTAGCGTGTGGCGCAAAAAAAGGACGTCTAGTAAGTGCAATGACCGTATCAAAACGTTCATCAGCTAGCAAAGCTTGTATTAAAGCTTTTCCTGTCGCACCGGTAGCGCCTAAAACAACAGCTTTCATAGTTTTTCCTTAACGTACCTCAATAACTGTACCTTCTTCGATGGGATGCGACACACAAATCAAACATTGACCATTTTCCACTTCTCGATCTGTCAACACTTCATTATAATCCATACGCACCGCACCTGAAGTACATTGCGATACACAGGTACTGCACATACCTGACTTACAGGAATATGGTAATTTAATCTTATTCGCTAAACCAACATCCAACACCGTTTTATTATACGGAATGGTCAGGTTGTATTCTTCCCCTTGAAACCGGAGTTTAATATCATAAGAGGTCATATCCACAGGTTCCTCGTCCCGCTCGTCCTCATCCTCTTCTTCTTCAGGAAAATGAAACGTTTCTTTCCGAATATCAGCATCCGGGAATCCCATTCCCAATAATGTAAATCGGACAAGATCCATATAAAAAACCGGCCCACAGGTAAAGAAAAGCGTATTTCCATGTTCTGGCATACGTGCACACACCAATTCAATCAGAAAATCCCGATTTAAGCGGGCTTTCAATAAATTCTTTGTATTGGAAAAAATCCAAACAATCTCTAGGCGATCGGGGTACGCCTGTTGCCATTGTTGCAATTCATCATAAAAAACAGTCTGCGGAATTGAACTGTTGCTATAAATGAGTACGACCTTAGTATGTCGCTCTTTAACAAGAGCTGTTTTCAGAATTGAAAATAACGGCGTAACCCCCACTCCTGCTCCAAATAAAAAAACAGTCCGTTGTATGTCTTCCACAGGCTCATAATAGAAAAGCCCCTGCGGATCCATTACATCGATAACATCGCCCACTTTTGCTTCATGATGCAGGAGTCTTGAAATCTCTCCATTATCGACACGCTTCACCGTAATTGCAAGAGGTTCATCTACATCAGGCGAACTGCTAAAAGAATACGAACGACGAACCTCACGCTCGCCAAATGTAAAAGATAACGTTAAAAACTGACCGGCTTTATACGTCGGATATTCTCCGGTAAGATCCTTAAATGCAATGGTGACATTATTATTCGGTTGATATGTTATACTGGAAATCTCAAATTTGTGCATGTTCTAAAATTACTTTATTTCACCAAAAAAGTCAAATAGATAGCTTCTATAGGCCATAAAAAAACCTGACAACAAACTGTTGTCAGGTTATATCTTGAAAACGTAACGCTAAAATTAAAGTTTACGTTTAACTTCTACTTGTTCGTATGCTTCTACGATATCTCCAACTTCGATGTCGTTGAAACGGTCGATATTCAAACCACACTCGTAACCTTGCGCCACTTCTTTGACATCGTCTTTGAAACGTTTCAAAGAGGCTAGTTTACCGGTATGAATAACAACACCGTCACGAATCACGCGGATATCATTATTTCTGTTGATTTTACCTTCACGAACCATACATCCGGCAATGGTACCCACTTTCGAAATTTTGAATGTTTCGCGAATTTCAACTTCAGCAACGATTTTCTCTTCGAATTTCGGCGCCAACATACCTTCCATAGCTGATTTCAACTCTTCGATTGCATCGTAGATAATCGAGTACAGACGGATATCAATTTGTTCGTTCTCCGCAAGTTTACGTGCATTTTGTGTTGGACGTACTTGGAAACCGATAATGATCGCATCCGAAGCAGAAGCTAACAATACGTCGGATTCAGAAATCGCACCCACTGATTTGTGGATAATATTAACCTGAATTTCGTCTGTCGATAGCTTCAATAATGAATCGGATAATGCCTCGATAGAACCATCCACGTCACCCTTAACAATAACGTTAAGCTCTTTAAAGTTACCGATAGCCAAACGACGACCGATCTCATCCAAGGTAATGTGTTTCGTTGCACGCATACCTTGCTCACGCTGTAATTGTAGACGTTTGTTGGCTACTTGACGTGCTTCAGACTCGCTTTCTAATACATAAAGTTTATCACCAGCAGTCGGTGCCCCCGACATACCTAAGATCTGTACCGGAATAGATGGTCCTGCTTCTTTCACACGCTCACCGCGCTCATTGGTCAAAGCTTTCACTTTACCAGAGTGTGAACCAGCTAGGATTGCATCCCCAACGCGAAGCGTTCCACCTTGTACAAGTACTGTTGTCACAATACCACGACCTTTATCTAAAGCAGCCTCGATTACAGAACCTACAGCACGTTTCTTAGGATCCGCCTTTAATTCTAGTAATTCAGCTTCTAATAATACTTTTTCTAATAATAGATCAACGTTCTCACCAGTCTTCGCTGAAATCTCTTGCGCTTGGAATTTACCACCCCAATCTTCTACCAAGATATTCATCGCCGACAGTTGCTCCCGAATACGATCTGCATTCGCACCCGGTTTATCCACCTTAGTAAATGCAAATACAATCGGTGAACCTGCTGCTTGCGCATGGTTGATCGCTTCTTTTGTTTGTGGCATCACCGCGTCGTCCGCCGCAATAACAATAATAACGATATCCGTTACCTTCGCACCACGTGCACGCATCGCCGTAAAGGCTTCGTGACCCGGTGTATCCAAGAACGTAATTTTCTTTCCGTCATCCAGTTTTACAGCGTAAGCACCAATGTGCTGCGTAATACCACCGGCTTCACCTTTGGTTACATTAGCTTTACGGATATAATCCAGTAAAGATGTTTTACCGTGGTCAACGTGTCCCATCACCGTAACAATCGGCGCACGAGAGATTAACGTATCTTCGTTATCTGGTTCTTCAAGTTCTGTTACCTCCTCATCTTCTGGTTTGATAAACTCTACTTGGTAACCAAATTCATCAGCAACGATACTCAACGTTTCTGCGTCTAAGCGTTGGTTGATCGAAACGAACATACCTAAGCTCATACAGGTTGAGATTACTTGCGTAACCTGAACATCCATCAAGTTTGCCAATTCATTTGCGGTAACGAATTCCGTTACACGTAATATTTTGGATTGTGCCGCTTCCTCCAATGCTGCTTCTTCAGCGGAAAGCGCTATATCATCTCTCTTTTGGCGACGTAGTTTAGCACGTTGTGCAAACTTACCAGACTTACCTGCACCGCTTAAGCGCGCAAGTGTTGCCTTGATTTGGTCTTGGATTTCTTTGTCCGAAGGTTCTTCTTTCGGTGTGTTATCCGTTTGTCTACCTCTGCCTTTGAAGTCAGGGCGTCCTTTTCCGTGTGCGTGCTGCTGCCCGCCCGGTCTGTTCTGCTGGCCGCCTCTATTGAAACCACCACCGGTTCCGCCACCTCTATTACCGCCTTCTTGCGGTGTACGTTGCTGTCCATCAGTAGCTCCAGGGCTTACTGGTGTGTTCGGTTTGTTCGAACGCTTACGCTTGCGCTTGTTGTCGTTATTAGCATTAGACGATGATGCAACTGGTTTGCTAGATCGCTCTACTGGTAACTGGATCTTACCAATTACCTTTGGTCCAGCTAACGTTTCAGAGCGTGCGCGGATAACATCATCCTGAGGCTCTGGGGTTGCTGAACTTTTCTTTTCCTGAACAGGGTTGTTTACTACAGAAGGTTCTTTTTTCACTTCTATCTTGGGTTCTGGTTTAATATCCTCTTGAACAGGTGGCTTCACAGGCAACTGTTTAGGTTCTTCTTTTACTATATTTTCTTGTGTTTTCGCTTCAACAGCGGGCTCAACAGTTTTTTCTACAACAGGCGCTGGAGTCTCTACCTTCACTGTTTCTTTCACAGGCTCAGGAGCTGGCGCCGGCGTTGGTTCTGGTGTAACTTCAACCTTAGGAACCACCACTTCCGCCTTCACTTCTTCTTTCTTCTCTTGTGGTTTTTCCTCTACCTTTTTCTTACCACGGTTTAAACTGTCAAGATCAATTTTACCAACCACCTTCAAAGGACTACTCACTTCGTCATCCTTCTTCGGTTCTTCCGTTTTAGATTCCGCTGTAGGAAGTGGAGCCGCAACTACGGGCTCAGCCGCTGGTTTCTCAACCTTCGCGCTCTCCGTTGTTTCGGAAACACTTTCCTTAATATCTTCTAAAGCGTCAGTCGGATTTGCTCCACCTGTTCCAGCAGTAGACTCATCACGACGAATCTTGCCAATAACAATTTGCTTAGCTTCGTCTTTTACGATTTTGTCTCCTTGAAATTCTTTTAGAAGAACAGCATACATATCTGGAGCTAACTTAGTGCTCGGCTTTGAATCAACATCAAACCCTTTCTTCACCAAGAAATCAACAGCGGTACCTATTCCAATATTAAGTTCTTTTGCTGCCTTTAGCAAGTTTACGCTTTTTCCTTCTGTCATCTATTATTTACCTTCTAATATTTAGTACTACAAAAATATGTTTTTTTACACTGAAAAAACAATTAATGCGCAATTGTTTTTTCTTCATGTGTACGCCCCTGTCGTGATCAAAAAAACACATGCACCTTGTTTGTCGTTCTGTACACCAAATTTAATGCATGCGTTTTTCTGTAAACAAAACGCGTTTCGACGCTTATTCAAACTCAGCTTGTAAAACGCGGATGATATCCAATACGGTATCTTCCTCCAAGTCTGTACGTCTGATTAATTCTTCTGCTGTCAATGAAAGCACCGATTTTGCTGTGTCAAGACCTACGCGTTTCAGCTCGTCAATGATCCAGCTATCGATTTCATCGCCGAATTCTTCGATATCCACATCCTCCTCAACCTCATCGTTCTCACGGTACACATCAATCTCATAACCAGTTAGTTTACCAGCCAATTTGATATTATGCCCACCACGACCGATAGCCAAAGAAACCTGATCTGGCTTCAAGTAAACGGCTGCCGTATTGTTTTCATCATCAATTTTGATCGATGAAATACGCGCAGGACTCAAGGCACGGGTGATATATAAAGAGTGGTTTGAAGTAAAGTTAATTACGTCAATATTCTCATTACGTAACTCGCGAACGATACCGTGGATACGTGATCCTTTCATCCCCACACAAGCTCCTACCGGGTCGATACGGTCATCGTAAGATTCTACCGCTACCTTAGCACGCTCACCTGGTTCACGAACGATTTTCTTGATTGTAATCAAACCGTCAAAAATCTCTGGCACCTCTAGTTCGAACAAACGCTGCAAGAATTCAGGCGCTGTACGTGAGATAATGATCTTCGGATTGCTGTTCATCATATCCACCTTGTGCACTACGGCACGGATGCTATCACCTTTCTTGAAGTAATCCGCAGGGATCTGTTCTGTTTTCGGAAGAATAAGCTCATTGCCATCTTCATCCAACACCAAGATCTCTTTTTTCCAGATCTGATACACCTCCCCAATCACCAACTCACCTTCGCGGTCTTTGTATTTCTTGAAGACTTCGTCTTTCTCTAATTCCAATACTTTAGAGACCAATGTTTGACGAGCCGCTAAAATGGCACGGCGACCAAAACTCTCTAAGGTAATCTGCTCGATATAGTCGTCACCCACCTCCAAGTCTGGATCATACTGATGTGCTTCAGCTAGCTCGATCTCTAAGTCATCATCTTCCGAGAAACCATCTTCCATAACCACACGTGTTCTCCAGATCTCTAAGTCACCATTGTCCGGGTTCACGATAACATCAACGTTCTCATCTGTACCAAAGCGCTTCCGAATCATACTACGGAATACTTCTTCTAAAACCGTAATAACGGTTGGACGGTCGATATTTTTAAAATCTTTGAACTCCTGGAAGGAGTCTATCAAATTGATATTGCTGCTCATTTTACTTAAATGAAATTAACACCTTTGTTTCTTTTATATGTTCTAGCGGGATCTCTACTTCCTCGAGGGTTGCTTTTTTCCCTTTTTCTTTGCTCTTTTCTTCGATAACAATCGCATTGTTAGAAGCGGAAACCAATTTACCTTCTCGCTTGGTGCCATCTTCCATTTTTATACGAACACTACGTCCGATATTTTTCAGGAATTGGCGCTCCAATAACAAGGGCTGATCTAAACCAGGTGAAGAAACCTCTAAGCGATAAGCACTGTCGATTGCATTCTCTTCTTCTAAGTGAAAACCTACGTGACGGCTCACTTTCGCACAATCCTCAATAGCTATACCTTGATCTCCATCAAGCAAAATTTCTAACAAACCATTTCCGTGCATCTTAATGCGCACAATAAATAAATCCGCTCGATCGGCAATTTTCTCTTCTACCAGCTGTTTAACACGCTCTTCTATTTGCATAATTATCTTATAAAGAATTAAAAAAGGGGGCATAACATGCCCCCTCTTCTTCAGATAATACAAAGGTAAACATATTTTTTTAAACAAACAAATCTGCCCTTATTTATTATCTACAACCGAATTAATGGTCTTTTGCATCTGACTCATCATCGCTGTCAATGTCTCCATCGTTGGCTCCGGATTCGGCTCTGGCATCTCGGTACTTATATACGCTTTGGCTTTCCACACCTCAATGATGTCATTAGACTCCACCCAGTATGGATCGTAATTGCGGTTATCGGACACCAGCTTTAAACCCTTATCTTCTTTAAATTTGAAAGCTACACGTTTATATACAACACCATCCTCTTTGGAAACTATTATATAGGTCTGTCCAGCCTTTATATCATGCCAATTCTCTACATACTCCCCAATGATGATACTACCAGAAGGCAGTGGCAACATCGAGTCCCCCTTAATCTCAAAAGCACGATAGCTCCCTTGATTAAACATCGGCAATGAAAATTTCGGCAACTCCGCTACATATTCCGGATCACCGTATCCATTCAAATAACCGGCACTGGCTTTCACGGGTACCAGCTCAATGTTTTCCCTATCGTTTCCATCGACCGTTACACTCAATACACGAAGGTTGGATGCGTTGCTACGCGGTGTCGGTTTCCACTTCTCGTTAATCTCATCATTCGCCAATTCATCCATCGATAACTCATAAAACTCAGCGATCTTCTTTAATAACTCATATTTCGGTTCTGCACGATCCTCTTCATACGCGCCGACAG
This sequence comes from Sphingobacterium psychroaquaticum, assembly GCF_900177625.1. Classification (GTDB taxonomy): domain Bacteria; phylum Bacteroidota; class Bacteroidia; order Sphingobacteriales; family Sphingobacteriaceae; genus Sphingobacterium; species Sphingobacterium psychroaquaticum. The sequence goes on along the minus strand of NZ_FXAU01000001.1, from coordinate 994,511 downwards.
ACGCGCGTTTTATCTCCAAGGCCTCCGCAAACTGTTGTTGGGTAAGTCCTTTCTTTTTTCTTAGATACTTAAGGTTTGATGCAATGTTTGACATAATTTTTCTAAATATTTTTGAAATACTAAATTAATTAGTAATATTGTGCCAATAAAATTAGTAAATATAATTGTGTTCACCAAATATATTAGCAGCATTTAATTCAAAACAACATGGAAAGAAATATCGTATATATACTGACAGACAGCAATCGTGCTTATTTAGAAGTAGGACAATGCACCGACATTGTGACACAAATTAATGTGATCAAAGATGCGAAATCTGCTTTATTTCCAAACGCCGCTAAGCTCACGAACTTAGTATATATCGAAGTTTTCCAAACCGCCGAACAAGCGCAAGCACGCGCTACGCAGCTACAGCAGTTTACACGCATGCAGCGCGAGAAGCTTATACGCTTAAAAAACCCTAACTGGCTCAACCTTTATCATGGTTTTATTCAGGAAAACAAACATCAACCAGCTTCTTTTGCGCAATGCTAAAAATGGGCACATATAAGAATTTACACTGCACCTCTTAACTCCTTTACCCGCTCTTGCTGGCGCGAGCCTGTGGCTCGTGTCCCTACTACATCATAAATACCTTAGGTTCGCCATGACCATAGAATAAAAAAAGTCGTTGTTTGCGCATTACACGAAACAACGACCTCAACAACCTTATCCTTTTAACTCACTAATCTAACTCACTATCCGAATGTTGGACTACCAACCCGGCGTAAAGTTTAATCCAAAGGTTCCAAATTTTGTGCGCGACTTCACAAAAGGCACCGCATAATACGGCTCCAGGATCATCGCTCCAAATAAATTCACCCGCAAAGAAATACCTGCACTAAATACGGGCACCTTGTAATTCTTGTCTGGCCCCATAATAAGATTGCCATTCGGATCATGCATCTCCTGACCATCTTTATCCAGCTGCGGCACTTGCGGTCTTTTATCTGTACTACCGACGATTTTATTTCCTTTATTCCATGCCAAGCCCGCATCAAAGAAAAGGTTCAAATCGGTAAACAAGAAATCAGACTTCACGGCAGCAAGCTTTTCAGGCCCGGTAAATGGCAACCTTAACTCTATATTTCCAACAGCCATACGTGACCCCATCAAATCGTTTATCGTCACATCTCCAATATTTTCGCCTGAGATATTATCATATCCACGTATCAAATAAGGATAACCGATATACAAACGATAAAGCTGCTGATCATCTTTTCCGGTACGCATATACGAATAGGCTCTAAAGGCCAAAGTCACAGGTTTAAATCTAAAATATTTACGCAAGTCTATATTGTATGCTGTCAGCGTATAATCACCAAAATATTGTTCCACACCCAATCTATAGCGGAATCCTTCAATCGGTGCTGCCATACCAAAAACAGAACGGTCACCAACAAAACCGGCATTCACTTGCTGCACAAAGAAAGAATTAAGGTTAGCGCCCAACATCTCTCCAGCTAGTTCATTTGATATCTTTTCTCGTGTAGCATAGTAAGAAGAACGCCCCTGGCTCCACCGATCAACGCGATAGCTATATCGGGCTAAAGCCGCCCCCATCTCCACACGATGATTTCTATTAAACGGATACGCTACAAATGCCTCCGCCTGTTGCTGGAAACTACGAATCAAGTAGGTATCCAGCACATACTCCTGCCCTTGCCCCGTTATGTCCCGTATATCATACATGCTAAACGAAGAGAGATACGGAATATGTGAAATCGCACCACCCCAGTTCCATCTGTTCTTTTGGTTTATATACGCTACCTGACCTCCGAAATCGTAGATCTCGCCGTTAATATTCAAGGTCGAATAGATCTGGTTGTAGCCTAAAATATCCGAGAATATTCCAAAGATCCCGCCAGACATTCCCGCGCCATAGCGGGAACCGACCGTCATACCGACACCTGAATTCGCTAGATAATCAAGTTTAAATTTAGAACGATATGGAACAGGATTAATCTGTCCATCCCCAATCCTTGCATACGAATTGAAATTCTGCAAATTTGTATTCACCACGTTCACCCCACGGTTAACATTGGGCGGCAACATTGCAGCAGTAAAGTCGCTCACGCTAGCATCGATACCTTTCGGTGTAAAATCTTCCGCTTTTGCTTTATAAATATTGTATTGATTTCCTTTGAAATATGAATAGACGATATCATCATGCTGCGAAATGCTCATCGCTGGAGAATACTCCGTAATACCACTAATCCCGGTAAAATAATCGGTAAGCTGCTCCACACCTTTTGTTGACACATTATAGCGGAACATATTACGATAACCATCCCCATTGGATAGGAAATAGATAAATTTATCACTGCCAGAGAAGTGTGGATTTAAATTATTTGCCCCTGGAAACACATCGATATTGGTTATAATCTTAGTCTCCAAATCAATAACGGCCAACCCCATCGGAATATCTACCGATCGAGAAGCACTTTCATAGGATACGCGATCGGTACTAAACACGATCTTCTTTCCATCGCCCGAAAAACTAGGCTGAAAATCAGAATACTTATCATGCGTCAGCTGCTGTAGTTCTTTCGTCTTAAGATTATAAATATAGATATCACTATGCCCATCCCGCAAGCCCGAAAAAGCCACCCGATCACCATCTGGCGCAAAGGTAATATTAGTAAACTCCACAATATCCCCCATAGCTTCGACAGAAAGCGTTTTCCCTGTCTCCACATCAATTGTCATGAGCTTATTCTTACCGGCACTAAAGACACTAAATGCAAAGCGCTTACTATCGGCCGAGAAATCTCCCGCCGACTCCAAGTAGCTAAATTCATCGATATCCTTGTTTGTCGTTCGGCTTCCTAGCTTTCGAATAATTCGTCCGGTTTTGGCATCCGCCAAAAAGAGGTCAATACTAAAGAGATCCTTCTCCGACATAAATGCAAGGAAGCGCCCATCTCTGGATATCGCCGGGGCAACATTCATACGTCCACCATTTTTAGCCGTGATCAACGCTTGTCCGATCGGATTCGAAACCGTGTCTTTCCCTAAGCTTTTAAAAGTCGACTCCATACTGTTACGCCATAGCGTAGACATGGTCTGTGCATCGTAACCAAAGACACGACGCATAGCCATTTCGTACCCATACTTTGCCGTCTCCATAAATAACGGCATAATCACCGTATCCCCATAGGTAGCACCCACATAGGCCCAAAAAGCCTGTCCGTAGCGATACGGAAAATAGCTGTACGATTGTTCTGTCAGTTGTTTGAGCGAGGGAATATCCTGTCGCGCATAGGCATCACGCATCCACATCGCTGTAAAAGCATCTTTCTTACCGATGGATAAATATTCCGCCATACCTTCCACCATCCAAAGCGGAATATTAGCTACACTTTCCAAGCGCGTGGTATCGCGCCCTTCCATCAGTATACGATACTGAAAAGCGTGGACCAACTCATGGCCAAGTACATGTCGCGTTTGCTGATTGATTTGCATCACCGGCATCACAACACGTTGCTTGAACGCCTCAGTCACCCCACCTGTCCCAACACCAATCTCACCTGAGATTGCCGTTGTCTGTTGGAATTCAGGGTGATTATTATAAATAATTAATGGATTTTTACGTAAAAAGGTATCTTGGAATACCTGCTGATGCATTTCATACCACACCTCTGCTTCTTTTGCCAAGCGGCTGGTCATGCTATCATTCTTAAGGTAGGAATACATTTCGAAGTGAGGCGTTTCCAAAACCTTAAAATTGAGCTTTTTATACCTCATCTTGTTTTGCCCAAAATACTGCCCCTGCACTAAATTTGGCAAGAGCGCTAGTAGAAAAACACCAAGAAGAGAATAGCAGTACTTCTTAAAAAAAACAGCGAGATTTACATCCATAATTGAAGATTAAATTTCACTAAAAATAGAAATTTTCAGCAAAATTTAAAACTCATTTTCAGATATTTCCGGTAAATTAGGTAAAGTTTCACTATCTAGTTCACCCATGGGCTCTTCCACCGTATCGGTACTATCCACTGTAGTTGATTCTTCGTAATAAACACTATGACAGGTATAGTTTTTAGTGATCTTAACTTTAGGATCAGGGAACGGCCCCATAGTCACCCCTAAATTCGGATGCTTATACAGTTCTTCCATAAACTTCCCGTAGATAGGCAATGCTGTCTTAGACCCTTCACCGCTGGCTGAATTCTTAAAGTGTATACTTTGTTCATCACAACCAACCCAGACGCCAGCAATCAGATCTTTAGTTACCCCCATATACCATCCGTCCACATAGTCAGAGGAAGTTCCCGTCTTCCCGCCGATTTGGTTATTGTTCTTAAACAAATCCCATTCCCACAGCGCTTGTGAAGTACCGCGAGGCTCTTCAATGGTACCGCGCAGCATATAACTCATCAACCACGCATTCTCCGGTGTTACGACCTGTTTTTGTTTCGGCTCAAATGAAGCAATCAATTTTCCCTCGCTATCGTAGATCTTTGATACCAAGATTGGGTCAATTGTTTTGCCTTCATTCATAAACACGGCATAGGCCTTTACCATCTCATATACCGTTACATCATTAGAGCCCAACCCTACAGAAGGAACAGACTCCAGGTGACTACCAATCCCTAAGCGGTGCGCCATCTCAACGACTTTATCCCAGCCCACATCACGCGTCACCTGCGTGGTTATGGTATTTAAAGAGCGTGCCATCGCCCAACGCAACGACATGGAACGATGTGAAAAATTCCAATCTGCATTTTTCGGCTCCCAAACCTCTTTTTCTCCCTTTTTATTGACGAAATCTATCCGTACCGGAATATCATCGTACGTATCACACGGCGACATCCCTTGTTCTAGCGCTGTTATATAAACAAAAGGCTTAAATGTAGAGCCTGCCTGCCGCTTCGCTTGATTTACGTGGTCAAATTTATAATGCTTGTGATTGATCCCACCAACCCACACTTTAATTGCCCCCGTGTTTGGATTCATTGCCATCATCCCCGTGTTTAACATCGTTAGATAGTGCTTCAACGAATCCATGGTCGACAATTCTTTCTCTTTTTCACCATCCCAGGTAAAGACAGTCATCTTCTTTGGACGGTTCAGCTCCCGGAACACAGAATCTTCGTTTTGATACTTCTTCATCAACTCGGCATAGATAGGCAATTTACGCACACGGTCCTCTAGGAAGTTAGGTATTACCGCACCACTCTTATCCCGCCAAGGAAGCTCACTGCCCCATGTATTATCCAACCGGCGCTGTAGATCCCTCATGTGCTCATCCGCCGCAGCCACTGCAATCTCTTGCATACGAGAATCGATCGTGGTATAAATTTTAAGTCCGGCTGTATAGATATTGATATTATTCTCTTCCGCCCATTTTTCGAGCCACCGCTCTACCGCGGTACGTAAATAGGAGTCATTGTTCCCTCCCGTTTCTTGTGTATTCGCATGTAAGTTCAACGGTTGCTTCGCAAAAGAAGCCATCTCCGCAGCGGTAATAAAACCTTCTTTTTGCATTTGGGATAATACAACATTCCGACGCTCCAACGATTTCTCGGGATTCCGAATCGGATTGTACAACGTTGTTCCTTTCAGCATGCCGACTAAAACAGCTGCTTCAGGCACCGTAAGGGCATTCGGAAGTTTATCAAAATAACGAACAGCGGCAGATTTTATACCATACGCGTTATTTCCAAAAGAAACCGTATTGAGGTACATGGTCAGGATTTCATCCTTACTATATTTAGATTCCAGCTTTGCAGCGGTCATCCACTCCTTAAATTTTGTGATTATAATCTTAACCCCCGGAATACGCCCCAGCAGCCCCTGCGCTTGTGTATAGCGCGTACGGTACAGGTTTTTTGCGAGCTGTTGTGTGATGGTGCTGGCCCCTCGTCGGTCTCCTTTTAAGGTAGAAACGGCACTTGAAAACAAACCAATAAAATCGACACCTTGATGTTTGTAAAAACGGACGTCTTCGGTAGCAATTAAAGCATCTATAATATTTTTCGAAATACTATCATAAGGCACAGGATCTCTATCTTCTTCAAAATAACGACCTATTAAGACGGAATCTGCGGTATATACTTCAGAGGCAACATTCAATGAGGGCATGATAATGTCTTGTTTGGTAGGTGAATACCCAAACAATCCCAAAAAGTTCAATTGAACAGCACAAATAAAAATAATTAGGCTATAAATAGCGATAACAAAAAATCGCAGGTATTTGTTTTTAACCCGTTTAAACATGGCGTAAAGATGGAAATTGTTTTCCAAAAAACCGTCATCCCACCGCAAAAAACAAGTATCAATAGTAAATATTAACTATATTTAACATTTGCTATAAAGCTCTTAAAACCTGTATGTAAAATCGGATTAAATTAGTGGAATGGGTATATATATGCGCACAAAAAACGTACCAGTTTAATAATTTAATTTATTTAAGTATTTTTACCTAGATAAGTAACTGAAGATGTTAAAACAGACTTTACAACAAAAGCTATTACAAAAGCTTTCGCCACAGCAAATACAGTTTATCAAACTCTTACAGGTACCCACGGTGTCTTTGGACGCCCGTATTAAAGAAGAGCTTGAAGAAAACCCTGCGCTCGAAGATGGAAGCCTTGCCAACATGAACGATCCCGTGGAGGAGTACCCCGACCGAGATCCGGATGAGCAATTCAATGAGGAGTCTGGCGAATTTGATGATGAGTTTACCGTCGACGAATATATCCAAGAGGATGATTACAACGATTACTCCAGCAATTACGGAAATGATGACGACGAAGATAAAAAGGAAATGCCCATCGCTGTGCAGGATTCTTTCTTCGAATCGCTACAGAACCAACTGGACCTCTTAGCCTTATCGGATCGCGACTACCAGATCGGACAACAGATTATCGGTAGCTTGGACGACGATGGTTACTTACGCCGGTCTACCCTCTCTTTGATTGATGACTTAGCCTTTTCGCAAAATGTCGACGTCAATGAAAATGAAGTGGAAGCCGTCCTGAAAGTTATACAAGACTTTGAACCATCGGGAATTGGGGCTCGTGACCTACAGGAATGCTTACTGATCCAATTACATCGAAAAGATACCGCAAATCCGATCATTAAACAGGCTATACGCATTGTAGAAAACTACCTGGAAGAGTTTACTAAAAAGCATTACGATAAAATTGAGAAGCAGCTGGGTATAGATTCTGCAGAGCTAAAGGATATTATCAATGAAATCTTAAAATTAAACCCTAAGCCGGGAGACTCTGGTGCTTCTGCGGGTAAGCAGCTGCATATCATTCCAGATTTTCATATCACGAATAATGACGGTGTCTTACACTTAACCTTAAACAGCCGAAATGCGCCCGAGCTGCGTGTATCACGTTCTTACCAGGAGATGTTTGAACATTATGAGAAAGCAGAGAAGAACGATAAAAAGATGAAAGAAGCGGTTCAGTTTGTCAAACAAAAACTGGATTCAGCAAAATGGTTTATCGATGCGATTAAGCAACGCCAGCAAACACTTTTAAAGACGATGAATGCCATTATGGAATACCAATATGAGTATTTCTTGACCGGCGACGAAAGACTTCTTAAACCGATGATCCTAAAGGATATAGCCGACCGTATCGAAATGGATATTTCAACGGTATCACGGGTAGCGAACTCTAAATATGTACAGACCGAGTTTGGAACCTTCTTACTGAAGTCATTCTTCTCAGAAGCTATCCAAACCGACTCCGGCGAAGAAGTATCAAACAAAGAGGTGAAAAAAATCCTAGAGGAATGTATCGCTAATGAAGATAAGCGTAAACCTCTGGCAGATGAAAAATTGACCGAAATCTTAAAAGAAAAAGGATATAGTATTGCGCGCCGAACGGTAGCGAAATATCGGGAAGCGATGAACATCCCTGTGGCTCGACTACGTAAAGAACTGTAGACAAGCGGCTTTACAACTTATTTCTTGTCATTTGGCAAGTCTTGGCTCCCTACTTCGCCGTATCTTAGCGGTGTAGAACCAGACGTACTGCCGTGCTCCGGCCTTCCATAGACTTGAGCATGGCAGTGCCTCATAAACCCAGACACAATGAAAAGAAAAAATTACAGTATCGAAATCGACGCCAGCGCAGCGCACGTCTTTGAGACCATGCTCGGCAAAACCACCTATAAGCAATGGACCGCGGAGTTCAATCCTACTTCCGATTTTGAAGGCCATTGGGAACTTGGAGAAAAAATTTCATTTATAGGCTACAACAAAGAAGGAGAAAAAGAAGGTATGCTCGGAAAGATTGCCGCATACACCCCAAATAAACATATCTCCATCCAATATATTGGTCTTATACATCAGAATACGGAAATCACCGAAGGCCCTATGGTCGAGGAATGGGTCGGACTATTTGAGAACTATACATTGACCGAAAACGATGGGGTAACGACCGTGGCTATTGAAGTGGATGTAAATGCCGAATTTGAAAATTATTTTGACAGCACCTGGCCGAAGGCATTGCAACGCCTTAAGGAGTTGTGTGAATAAACATCTACACCGATTAGTTTACTCGAACAAACGCAGCTGGGGGCTGCTGTATTTTTCAAGGTCTGTATCGTAGAAATTGGAGAGGGCAACCCCTAGCAAGCGCACCTTACTATCGTGTAGATCCACTTTGGCAAACAGCTCGCCTATAATGCGAGAAAGATCCTCTGCCGTATTGATATAGTAGGTCAATGTCTTACTGCGTGTCACCAACGTAAAGTCGGCATATTTAATCTTTAAAGTAACGGTCCTCCCCTCCTTGGACTTACCTGACAAACGTTTTTCCAACCTCATGCACAAGCTATTAAGCTCCTTCATCATATCTTCTGGCTCACGTAAATCTACGGCAAAAGTATCTTCAATACCGATAGACTTCGAAAGGCGATTCGGTTTAACGTCACGCTTGTCCTCCCCCCGCACCATCTGATAAAGAAAAGCACCTGACTTCCCAAATTTCCGTCGCAACTGCTCCTCACTAATTTGCTTGAGATCAAAACCGTTATGAATACCCATGCCCTTCATTTTTTGGGCAGTAACCTTACCGACGCCAAAAAACTTTTCTATGGGTAGTTGCTCCAAAAAAGGAAGCACTTTAGATGGCCCTATAAATGTTAGACCATTGGGTTTTTGGTAATCTGATGCAATTTTGGCAACAAACTTATTTACAGAAACTCCGGCTGAAGCGGTGAGGTCGAGTTCATTATAAATAGCATCCTTAATGGCTTTTGCGATATCGATGGCCGAACCTATCCCAAGCTTGTCCTCCGTGACATCGAGATAGGCCTCATCCAGGGATAGCGGTTCTATCAAATCCGTATAACGTTTAAAGATGCTCCGTATATGTAGGGATACTTCCTTATATGCATCAAAGCGCGGCACAGTAAAGATTATATCAGGGCACAGTTGCAGTGCTTGCCTGGAAGGCATAGCCGAACGCACACCAAACCGCCGTGCTTCATAGCTGGCCGTAGCAACGACACCGCGCCCATCCGGCGATCCGCCAACGGCAATAGGTTTGCCGCGCAACTCGGGGAAGTCACGTTGATCTACCGATGCATAAAAGGCATCCATATCTATGTGTATTATTTTCCGCTTGACTTCCATCGACAAACAAAGATAAGATTTTTAGCAAAATTTTGAAAGGGCTCACTTCTTTGTACTCTCTACTAATTTATTTATGTTTGCATTCGGTAAAAAACCGACTAAGCGCGTATAAACACGACATGAAAATAAAGTTACAGATATTTCTTGCCGCCTTGAGCTGCTCCACCCTAACCACAGCAAGTTTTGCCCAAGAGCGAGACGACCGAGCAACCATCCTAAATTTCAAAGGCATACAGTTCACCAGTAAAGATTCTTTGTTCTATACGAACTTTAGATTCCGTATGCAAAACAGATTAGGATTTAACAACGTGCTCGATGGCGAGGATAACGGTAAATTTGATGCGCGTATCCGCCGTTTGCGCATGCGGATGGATGGGTACATCTACACCCCTCGGATCTCCTATTCCGTACAGCTTGCTTTTACACGGTCGGACCAAGATTTCGATGATACCGGAGTCGCCAATATCGTTCGCGATGCGGTGCTTTTCTATAACTTCAGTGATGATTTTTACATATCATTTGGACAAAACAAACTTCCTGGAAACCGTCAGCGTGTTAACTCATCCGGGCAATTACAGTTTGCAGACCGTTCATTAGTCAACACCAACTTTACCCTTGATCGGGACTTCGGTTTTAGCTTGAACCTAAGTAAGAAAATAGGCAACATGCCATTCAACGCCAAGGCGGCTATCTCTACGGGCGAAGGGCGTCCGGTACAGTCTACCGATAAAGGATTAGCTTATACTGGACGTATAGAGTTTCTGCCACTGGGACAGTTTACAAATGGTGGTGACTATTCGGAAGGTGATATTGAGCGCGAAGAGCGCCCAAAAATTTCAATCGGCGGTGGATATAGTTACAACGATAATACCACACGTGAAGGCGGACAAACGGGACGTTTCGTTGAAAACCCATTTACACTCAAGACGTCTTTTGCGGATATGATATTTAAATACATGGGTTTTGCTTACCAAGCTGAGTATATGCGCAGAGATGTTGCGAATCCTTTAAATACAGTGGATGACCAGCTCAATCAACACGATGGCTCAGATCCCGAAGAGGCCTATGCTTTCAAGGGTTGGGGGATAAACCAGCAAACATCCTATTTGCTGAATAAAGGTTATGAAGTAGCGGCTCGATATACCTACCTAAAGCCACACCAACAGATCAGGTCTTATGAGGATCAGATCGACCTGATGGAAGTCGGATTGACAAAATATTTAAAAGCACACCGCTTGAAGTTTCAGCTAAATGCGAATTACACCGTTAAGAACGGTGATTTTGGCAATAATTTCCAACGAAATTCTTGGGGAGGAACTTTCCAAGTAGAATTGGGGATCTAATATCTTCAATAACAGTTTACAACTTAATCAACAGCGTCGCCTTAAAGGTGGCGCTGTTGCTGTTACAAATAAGGCTATACCCTTGCGGGTAAAAGTAGGTCAGCCGTGCCTTTAAAAGATCAATTGTTTCCGTATGCTCTTGCGAGGTCAACCGGTGGTTGGCACGATTGCTTACTTCCAACTGAAGCGACTCACCCAGCGTCTTTACCTTAATCTTTACCGGACGTTCCGCCATACGGTTATAGCCGTATTGAATTGCGTTTATAACCAGCGGAAACAAAAGCAGCGCGGGAACTTCCAACCCCTTGTTATCAATCAACTCTTCAAATTCTATATACACTTCTTCATCAGCAACATGCTGAATTAAACGAAGGTATACCTTCAGCAGAGAAACTTCATCCTGAACCGCATGTTTTTCATCCCTATGGAGCAGTGAAACCTGCTGCATATACTGTAACAACTCGGTATCATTAGCCGTCGACCTGCTATCACAAGCAAAAAAAAGTCGCATCAAGTTGTCTTCCACCTGGCAGCACTTAAAAGACAAGGCAGCACCATACTCCAGCGCTTGATCTACCCCTTCCTCCTTATCCTTCCGCCATAAACGATCCAAGAAATTTGCCATTAGTCTATTCCGCTTACCCCACCAGAAACGACCAACTTCATCGCATCCGTAGCCGACATTTTCAATTTCTCCACATGGATTGCCTTCACCACAACAACCTGACCTGCTACTGAGTAAGAATACGGGAAATAAACAACTACTTCATCAGTCAATCCGATCTTGCTGAGGTCCCGTTGCGTTAAGAAACCAACTTTCTTGAGTCCCGTTTCGTTAACCAAGACCAATACCGGTTCATTAAATTTCTTGGCATCCCCCACAAAAGCTTCCGTAAAATCTTTAATAGAAGAGTATAGCGTATTAAACAATGGAATTTTATTGATCGTCCGCTGAAACCAGGCACGAATAGGCGCCGTGACCAAGTTCGTAAAAATAGCTCCTACGATAATCAGCGTCACCAGAATAGTTAAAATTCCAATTCCAGGGATATAAAGCGGATGACCTTCTTCATCTTGCAGAAAGTGCGTCGTTAAATTCAGCGCATTATCGAGCGAGGCAAAAATCCAGCCGATGAGAAATATGGCACCGGCAACAGGAACAACAACCAAGGTTCCCTTGATAAAGTAATAAAACAGCTTTTGTGCTACCTTTTTAATCATTTTCTTCTCAAAAAAATTATTCGTAAAAATACACTCTTTTTACTCGTGATGAAATACCAACCAACAATTCGTAGGGGATCGTTCCAATGACCGAAGCGGCTTTTCCTAAATCGGGAAACACCAAGACCTCTTCTTCTTCAAAAACAGACACATCCGTCACATCGAGCATGCACATATCCATACATATATTCCCGATTGTAGGGACAAGCTGACCGTTAATCATCATCTCACCGACCCCATTTCCAAACCTGCGGTTATAGCCGTCAGCGTAACCAATCTTTACCGTTGCGATACGGCTCTTACGATGCAATACCCCTTTTCGATCGTAACCAATCGTCTCCCCAGCCTCCAGTTCTTTGATCTGCGTTATCGTTGTCTTAAGTTGCCCCACTGTCTCCAGATCCAATGTAGCTTGATCCAAATCCATGCCATAGAGCCCAATGCCTAAACGAACCATATCCAAATACGCAGAAGGCCATCTAATTATTGCTGAGGTATTAGCGATGTGTCGCATAAAGGGATACTTTAATTCTGCTTGCAACAAATCAGCCCCCGCATTCAACAGTTCTATCTGTTGCCGCGTGAAGGTGTCCTGATTGGAATCGCCAGAAGCAACCAAGTGCGAGAAAACGCTAGCCACACGAACTTCACTAACGACGCTTAGTACAGCGATTACTTCGGGGAGCTCCGTCGGCAAGAAACCCAACCGGTGCATACCCGTATCAATTTTGATATGGATCGGATAACTACTTACCTTTTTTGTTTTCAGAAAATCTACGAAAGCCCGCAAAATCCGGAAGCTATAAATCTCGGGTTCCAACCGATTAGCAACGACAGCCTCAAAAGCCTGTTCATCGGGACTTAACACCATTATAGGCAGCTCGATACCGTTTTGCCGTAACTCCACCCCTTCATCAGCAAAAGCGACAGTAAGATAATCGACCTTATTAAACTGGAGCAAATTGGCCACCTCAAAACTGCCGCTACCGTACGAAAAAGCCTTCACCATGGCCATCAGCTTAACTTCCGGAGGCAATAGTGATCGATATTGTTTCAAGTTATGCTCAATGGCATGTAAATTTATTTCAAGTACGGTTTCATGCGTCTTTGCAGCGAGAAGTTGACTCACATCTTCCAGATGGAAGGCTCGACTCCCTTTCACTAAAATAGATTCATCTGCAAACCCCAACGCATCCAATCCTGCGATTAAGTCCGCCGTAGATGCATACAGAAGAACATCCGTTTGTACGGCACCCTCCAAGAATTCCAGATCTTCCCCGACCAAAATTAGACGGTACAGCGATTGCCCCCGCAATACCTTCGTAAGTTTTTCTTTAACCTTCGCTCCCATTCCTTCCATTTCAGAAAGTATCAGCGTACGTTTCTCGTGCTGCTGTTGCTGGTTGAGGAAATCTAAAGCGATTTGTAAAGATGCCAGGTCGTTGGAATAGGAATCATCTATGATCGAGCAATTATTTTTCCCTTTGCGAAGCTGCAACCGCATTTCAAGAGGTTTGAGCTTTGCTATGCGTGCAGTAATATCCGCAATCGGATACCCCAGATACAATAATGTCGTCACGCAAATCAATGCATTCTCAATCGAAGCACGATCCGTAAACGGAATATAAACAATGCCCTGCTGTTGCTGGAATGAAATAGTGACCCAAGTTTGGCCGAGCTCTTTATGCTCTTGCACGGACGATAACTGAACAATATCGTCCATCTCATAGCCAAAAGTAAAATTAGCCACGTTAGGGTTCAAAAAATCGCGTATGTTATATTTCCCCGGAGAGATAACAACCTTACTGGCACTAAAGAGCTTTACCTTCTCTCTGGCCTTCTCTTCTTTGGAAGAAAAGCCACTGGCATGCGCCTGTCCAATATTAGTCAAGACACCAATGTCTGGGCGAATCATGACCTGTTGGTTGTCCATTTCATTAGGCAGGCTAATTCCCGCCTCAATGATTGCATAATCGTAGTCATCATTCAAATCCCACAAAGCAAGCGCTACACCCAATTGTGAGTTATAGCTTTTCGGACTTTGATATATTTTTTTGTCGACCCCCAGCAACTCCGTCAACCACTCCTTTACGACAGTTTTACCATTACTTCCTGTAATACCTATTACTGGCTTCGTAAATTTCGAACGCACGTGCGCGGCCAGCTTTTGCATCGCTCCTAGCACATTATCGACAACAAAGAAATTAGCCTCGCTGTATTTATTGCCTACCCAAGAGGTTTCGGAAATAACAAAATTGCGAACCCCTTTAGCATATGCATCGCCTATAAAGCGATGTCCGTCACGTACAGCTTGCAAAGCAAAGAAAATGCTTCCCACTGGATCAATAACTTTACGGCTATCGTAAACCAAGTGTGTAATAATACTATCTTTGTTAGCAAGAATTAGCTGCTTCGGTTCGAGGATCTGCTCCACGACATCTATAGTGTACATAAGGATTTGTTCTTGTAAACGAAGTTCATCATTTTTTCAATAAATAGCTTAATAAGTTTTAAACAATTACGGGATGGAATACGGAGAGAGACATAAAAAAACATTTAGCCGATCACAGGCAAAGCTGAAAGCGGAAGCCTTTTGTGCATACCAAGAGCGTGCACAGCAGGAATTGCGCGACAAGCTTTATGAATGGGGATTACATGCGGATGAGGTGGAGGAGATTATTTCAGAACTAATCGTCGATAATTTTTTAAATGAAGAGCGATTTGCTATCGCCTATGTTTCCGGCAAGTTTAGAATGAAAGGCTGGGGTAAAATTAAGATCAAACAAGGCTTAAAACATAAAAATGTGTCAGAAAAAATCATAAAAACAGCATTAAGCCACATAACACAAGAGGAATATCAAGAAAAATTAACAGAAACAATAAAAAAGAAGATAAAAACAGATGGAGAGCCAAAAAACATAGCACAAAAATCAAAACTTATACGATTTTTACAATCAAAAGGCTTTGAGAGTGACTTAATTTTTAACAAAACAACAGATATATTGAAAAAATACTAATAAAAAAGAAAAATAAATTATTTATTTCATACCATTTAACTACATTTGATTATTAATCAACCAATAAAAGTTAAATTTTATGAAAAAAAATCTACAAACACTGAAAATCGTTATGATTTTCGCATTAACAATTAGTTTTAACTTTTCTTTTTCCCAAGAAGACAAAACATCCTATAGTATAGGACTAACCAGCGACCAATTTTTCGGTTTTGCCCCCAATGTAACGGTAGAATATAAACTAAACGACAAAATTGGCGTCTCTGCTTATGGTGTGTTCTGGAGCGGAGGCACTGGTGCCGCTTGGGGCAACTGGACCGAGTTTGGTGGTGGCGTTAATTTGTACCTAGCGGAAGGGATTACCTTAAACCCTAACCTTGGATTTACCTTTGGAAACCTACTCTCCAAAGGTGCTGCTGATGGTCAGCTGGGCGGTATTGCGGGAGACGGCATCGTGCCGAATCTATTTTTTAATGTCGATGTACCTAAATTAGAAAGTGAAGTATATGTTGGCTATTATGCTCCATTGCGCAATGAAGCCCCCGCAAATGGATCAACGTTAGCATATCTACATTATTGGGCTAATGCCGGCTATAAAGTAAGTACGTCTTTTTCTTTCGGTGCTCATTTTGAACATCTCAAAAGAACGAAGGATGATATCGGCGGAAAATTAGACTACTACCAGTGGCTGGGCCCATATATCCAGCTAAATGTTCCGAAGATTGTAGGTTTCTTGCGCCTTTCCGCGGGTCCGGAGGTAAAAAATGGCCTACAAGCCAAGGACTCCTTCTATAAGCTGTCCACTGGCTTCACTTTTTAAAAAAATAAACAAAAAATAATTCGCTGTAAAACAGCACCTAAAAGCGCTAGAATGGTAATCTAGCGCTTTAAACGCATATTTTATTTTGAGGTAAACTAGATTTCTTCTATATTTGCAGCACGTCAAGCGAAAGTAGCTCAGTTGGTAGAGCACAACCTTGCCAAGGTTGGGGTCGCGAGTTCGAATCTCGTCTTTCGCTCAGTTGCCTAGGTGGTGGAACTGGTAGACACGCAGGACTTAAAATCCTGTTCCCGTTAAGGGAGTGCGGGTTCGATTCCCGCCCTAGGTACGTAAAAAAACCGTTTCTATTTTAAATAGGAACGGTCTTTCTGTTTTGGAGAAAAAAACAGATCATCAAAAAGAAAAATTATCCAATATTACGCAGCACAAAATCACATCGCTCCTCCACATTGCCTTTAGGAACTTCAATTATTTCGTATCCATATTCCAAATAGGTTTCTTTCATTTTTTCAAAGGTATAAATCGCTTCTTCCCACGTTTGTTTCCTTTCCGTGTCTGTCTCATAAATATCTTCCCAAGGTGGAAGCATAAATACTTTGCTATGGTAAGGACATGACTTAACTAACGTAATCAACTCTTCTGCAATAGGGATATTTTCCATATTCATGTAACAGACAGTGTCCAAAATCCCTCTATCGAAAAAAACAATTTCAGAATGTTCATCGCGTACAATACGATGATAGGTTTCTAAAGAAGCCTTTAACATTAACACCGAATAATAGGCCTTGTTTTTCCACGGCAATCCTTCTCCGTCTCCCAGCATTTGTTCTTTAATAATTTGCCTTGCATCTTCCGGAACAGCAATGAAACCTTTATTTTCAAGAGCTTTCAGCAATGTAGTTTTCCCTACCCCAGGCCCACCAGTAATCACAAATAGTTTGTTTTCTTTCATATTATTTCACGTTTACCAGCCTTCAGTTACCTCCATTTCTTAGAACACAGTTACAAGCTCCATGAAGCGTTGCAATAATTATACAATGTTTAGGAACAGTATCCAAGGTTCCTAAACATTTTTATTTTCTGGCTATATCGATGCTATTACATCATCTAAAGCGAAACGGGATTTGGGCAAATTACCAGGGTGAGCCCAATCATCTGCATCAGCATAACCTACAGTGACAGCAAAAAGCGGTGCATATCCATCTTGTGACAATATCTCTTTATACATTTTTAGGTTTATTCCCTCCATTGGTGTAGCATCGAGTCCCATGTGGGCACAAGCACTTAAAAAATAACCTAGCGAAAGGTAAACTTGACTTTGCATCCATGCTTTTACGTTTGCCCTTCCATTTGCTTTGACCAGAGGCTCATAGAAACCGCTTACCCAAGCTTCGGGAAGAATAGAGAGATTGCGTTTCTCGAAATGTTCTATATCTTCCATCACATGAAACACAACCAAAAGGTTTACCTTGTTGATTGAATTTTCATTCATATAAGATTGTGCGGCTAATTTGCTTTTTGTTTCAGGATCCGTGACGAATGTAAATTTCCAAGGCTGACTGTTGATAGAGGATGGACTTAACGTAAGGATTTGTTTTAATTCTTCAATTTGTTCGACCGAGATCTTTTTCGTCGGGTCGTAATTTTTGGTCGCATATCTGCGTTTAGCAAGGTCTAAAAAACTCATATTTTCCATATTTAATTAACTATACTTTTTATAGTTGCAAAACTATGTATAGTTCAATATATTTGCAATAACGGTCAAAAATGATAGTAACAGATGTACAGTATAGATGATAAACAATATCCTTGTTCTACCAGCTTAACAATGAAATACATAGGTGGAAAATGGAAGTCAGTAATCTTGATCCATTTAGTTGAAAAAAAGCGCTATAGCGAACTGAGAAAGCTGTGTAAAGTAATCACAGAACGCACATTGAGCCTACAACTAAAAGAGATGGAGGAAGATGGTCTGGTAACAAGAACGGTGCATACCAGCAAACCTCCTTTGAAAGTAGATTACGAACTGACAGAATTTGGTAGAACACTTATTCCCTTACTCCAATCCATCGCCGCGTGGGGCAAAGAAACTGCAGAAAAGAATAATCGGATAAAAATACACTCTCCAGAGACTCCTTGTCAGGAAGGTTGAGATAAGGTACACATTGACGCAAACCGTGCCTACTTTTATCGAGCGCTGCCCGTCAATACCTTTTGCATACTTCTATAATTCTTATTGCGTGAAAACCAGAAATAAATGTGCACCTAACAGCGCTTGTTTATAAAAAAAGCAACGTATCGGCGGAACTCTCTGTAGCATCGCCGTATGCAATGGCAGCATCCCGAGCAGAAATAGGCTTACCGTCGGTAGACAATACAGCAAAGTGTTGCGGCATTAACTTAAAGACGTCAGTGCTACGCTATCTTGCTACGGCAAGAACGTGTCGACAACAGTCTTGTAAGCAAAGACGGTCGGAATAGAGGAAATAACGATAGACTATAACACGTAGTATACCCTCTTTGAGGCGTCGTCGATCTGTAAAACACCAAATCGTTCTGACTTTGTCGCATCGCGTGACTGCAATGCTACAAAAAGTTGCGGAACCATGACTATGTGCTGCGGAAATAGTCCAATAACTGGAGGCTATGCTGTAAAGTACACACGCGGTGACACCCAGAACAACGTCGATGCTATAAAGAGGTGCGGCGATATGGCGCAAAAGACCACCTTTGCCCAAGATTTATGGCACTAGGGCACTTTAATCTAAGTTTGGAGCTCACGTTATTCTTCCTCCTTCAGATCTTCCTGCAGAGCAATCCGGTTGCCTTCTGAATCTTTGAACTCCGCAACAAACCCAAGATCACCATTCGAGGTTTTCGGATAAAGCACCTCGCCACCGTGAGCAAGCGCTAAGGTCATTGTTTCATCAATAGATTCCGTGTAGAAGTAAATTATCATACCATCCACGGTAGGCTTATACACCTCCCCTTTTGCCAATGCGCCGGAAATACCTTCCCGCTCGGGCAACAATGGAAATAAAGCCATCTCATTGTGATCGATAACAATGCGCTCAAAATCAAACCCAAAGACAGCTTGGTAAAACACGATCGCCCGATCCATATCAACAACAGGGATTTCAAAATAAACAACAGGATTAGTCTTTCTATTCATATAGGATATCATTATTCAAACGTCAATCGAATCAGTCTCTGCGCTTTAAGGCGTTAATCACCACCAATAGACAGGTAAATATCCGACAAAAAAAGCATTTTAAACGCCATACAAGCTATAAAATTAGCTTTTACGGTCTATTTTTACTATCTTGCTACATTGGCGGAGAACAAAAGTCTTTTACTTTAAGATTTTATCAATTCGTACAAATAGCATTCAGCCTATTTACTACCGCAAAATCGGACATTACAATGTCCCTCTTTTGGAGATTGCACAACAGGGAGACCTGTACGCCTTCTCGTCGTTTTACTCCCTTTTGGAGAGTACCTTGAATCAAGTTAAGATTCGAATTTACAGCAGTTAAACGCGTATGGCTTTGCCATGCGGTAAATTATAATTATGTCAGCATTAAAAGTTGGAATTATTGGCGCGGGCCCTAGTGGACTCGCCATGTTAAGAGCATTTGAGTCGGAACAAAAAAAGGGAAATCCCGTTCCGGAAATCAAATGTTATGAAAAACAAGACAATTGGGGCGGAATGTGGAACTACACCTGGCGTACCGGTGTCGGACAATATGGGGAGCCTTTGCATGGCAGTATGTACAAATACCTTTGGTCCAACGGACCCAAGGAATGTTTAGAGTTCGCGGACTACACCTTTAGTGAGCACTTTGACCAAGCGATCTCTTCGTACCCACCGCGCGAGGTGCTCTTCGATTACATCGAGGGACGCATAAAACAAAGTAACGCACGCGAGTATATACAATTTAATACGGTTGCTCGCTGGGTAGACTACTTACCAGAAAGTAAACAGTTCAGGGTGGTGTTTGATAATTTAAAGAAAAATGAAACATTCGAAGAGCTATTTGATTACCTGGTGGTAGCAACGGGCCACTTCTCGACACCCAACATGCCTTACTTTGAAGGAATAGATAGCTTCCCGGGTGCCGTAATGCACGCGCATGATTTCCGTGGAGCCGATCAATTTAAAGACCAGAAACTACTCTTAATTGGAAGTAGCTATTCTGCCGAAGATATCGGTGTGCAGTGCTACAAACACGGCAGTGCGGGTGTCACCATCTCCTATCGTTCTAATCCCATCGGCATGAAATGGCCTGAAGGCATGGAAGAAAAACCTTTAGTGACGCATTTTGAAGGCAATGAAGCATTCTTTAAAGATGGAACGAGTGAAAGTTATGATGCAGTAATCCTGTGTACAGGCTACCAGCATAAATTCCCCTTTCTGCCCGATAACCTGCGGTTGAAAACAAAAAACTGCCTGTATCCGGATGGCCTTTACAAAGGTGTAGTCTCGCAAGCCAATGAGCAGCTCTTATTTTTGGGTATGCAAGACCAGTATTATACGTTTAATATGTTTGACACACAAGCTTGGTTTGTTCGCGACTATATCTTAGATCGTATCCAGTTGCCCGATCACGCGGAAAGAGCGCAGGATATTGCGCACTGGATGGCTACAGAAGCGGCTACAACAACGGGAGATGAACACATCGACTTCCAAACTTCGTACATCAGGGATCTTATGCGCTATACCGACTATCCACCATTTAACTTGGATCAGGTTGCGACTATGTTTAAAAGCTGGCTGAAGGATAAGGAAGATAACATTCTCTCCTACCGCGATAAAGTGTATACCTCGGTCATGGATAATACAAAAGCCGAAAAACACCATACCTCTTGGATGAAAGAACTCGACGATAGTCTGGAGCGTTACCTCGGGGAAGAAACGCTAGCCGATGCGCAAGCGCCACATCCCGCAAACGCCTAGTCCTATTCTACGTGCAACAAAGCCCTCAAGTGATCACTTGAGGGCTTTCTATTGCTTAGGTGGTTTTACCTTTATTTAATAACGTGTAACGTTTCATCTCGTCCGACAGTTTTGAAATGGCATATCCAACAATCGTTACATCATCCAGCCAGCCTAACAAAGGCACAACATCCGGGATGGCGTCTAGTGGTGAAACCACATAGAGAATAGTCCCCACGATAACCGACATGTTCCATTTATTCATTTTATAACGCCCTGCCAGCGTATCTTTACACATCACAACCAGTAATTTAAAATCATCCATCTTATCATCTAGACGAGCGGCCTTACTATCTGCTTGGTTTAAATCGTTTTGCGTTATTTTTTTTGTCCTAAACAATTCGAACAACAACAAAGCTCGATCTAAAGAAACTTTTTTCATGCTATACAATTATGTTAATCCATGTTAAGACTTTCGTTTACTAGGTAAAGTTTAATAGCCCCACCTAGGCGGTAACGAAAACCTCCAAAGGAACAAATATACAGGAAATGAACCAAACCCGATGATGGGAGAAGAAAGGTACGCGATAATGCTACTTTTTGAAGACAAAACTCTAATTTTGTGATGAATTTAAGGCGCCACACGAATGGCGCTATCTGAAGTTGAAATTATTTTGCGTAACAACATAAAGTTTTGAGGGATGTCCAACGAAGAATCAGCAATTAAAACGACATACTACAGTATCTTTACCAGCTTTACATTAGCTATTGTAAAATGGTTAGGTGGTATTTTCGGTAATTCCTATGCCTTGATTGCCGACGCTATTGAGTCTACGGCAGACATCTTTTCGTCCTTTTTGGTGTTGCTCGGCCTCAAATATGCCAAGCGACCAGCAGACTCCTCACATCCTTACGGGCATGGTAGAATCGAGCCGCTTGTCACCTTTATTGTCGTAATTTTCTTAGTATTATCTGCCTTCGTAATCGCGAGCGAGAGTATAAAAAATATCCGTACCCCACATGAGCTACCGAAGGCATGGACACTTATTATCCTGGGGGGTATCATTATCTGGAAGGAAATCTCTTTCCGCATTATTATGCGGAAAAGTAAGCTGTTGAACAGCACCTCACTCAAAGCGGAAGCATGGCACCAACGGAGTGATGCGATCACTTCTGTTGCGGCATTCATTGGTATTGCTATTGCGATCTTTTGTGGCGAGGGCTATGAAAGTGCAGACGATTGGGCCGCACTCTTCGCGTCAGGATTTATCTTATACAATTGTTACGGTATATTTCGTCCAGCTTTAGCCGAGATTATGGACGAACATCGCTACGAAGAACTGGAAGAGGAAGTGCGCCAGAAATCGCGTAACGTAGCGGGTGTGCTGTTGATTGAAAAATGTTATATACGAAAGATAGGTATGCATTTTCAAATCGACCTACATGCTGTCGTCGATCCCAACCTAACTGTACGAGAAGGACATGAGATTGCCCACGCATTAAAAGATTACCTGATCGAGAATCTGGCCAATATCGGAAATGTCTTTGTGCATATTGAGCCTTTCGAAGAGAAAGCAATCTCATAATAAGACCCAACAAAAAAGGAGCTTTTAGTAAAAGCTCCTTTTTTGTTGGGTATCACTGCCTGGACGACAGATATACTATTTAGTTCAAAATAATAACCTCTACACGGCGATTTTTCTGACGACCTTCTGGCGTTTTATTATCCGCTACAGGTTTTGTTTGCCCCAATCCCTTTGTTGATATGCGCGTTCCCGAAACACCCGAATCTTCCAAGAATTTCTTGACAGATGCAGCTCTTTTATCGGAAAGCCATTGATTATACTCTGGCGTACCCGTAGCGTCGGTATGACCATCTACACGCACTTTCTTACTTCCTTCATTTTTCATAATCTTAGCCAATTTACTAAGTTCTACTTTGGCTTTATCTGTCAGATAAGACGAATTTGTTGGAAATAAAAGATCAGAAGATAATGTAAATTTAATCCCCTCATCGGTGCGCGACGCATCCTCAAATTCTGTTTTTACATTTTTAAGTCCATCGTCCGTTCCGTCTTTTGTAACAACAGCACCTGGATTCACCATAATGGCCTGTTGTTTACAGGATGTAAAACCAATAGCTGCAGCAAAAAATAGTATAAAAAAACCGTTATGTTTCATGAATTGTGAATTAGTTGATTACGTAAAGATAAGAATTTCCAAGATTTAATCCCCCTTCTAGTTGCCTTTTCCTTCCTCTGGGAACAATTCAGCGCGCAACTTCTTCATTTCAGGAATCTCCGCATACAAGCGCCAAATTAATCCACTCCGTGCATTTTCTATCATTACAGCGAGTGAAGCTTGGTTTGTTGCGAAATATTCGTCAGAAACATCGTTGTTACGCAGATCCAACCACGCGCGAAAACCGTACTCTGTAAAAAAATTGTCACCAAAATTTTCATAGAGGGCCAGCAGCGAACGCTTACCTTCCTCCGGCATCAGAAATATAGATGAAGGGCCAATTGCTGGATTGATACGATATGTACCGATACTATCATTAAACTGATAAAATCCCCAAATATCTGAATTTGTAGACCCGACTCCCGTTTCATTATCCCTTCGCTTACGTACTTTGATATAACTTCGAATGGCCTCTTCGTATTGAATCGCCGGATCCCGCAATATTTGTGGGTTAATCGTAAAGAAAGGTTTATAGACATTCAGCAGACTGCCT
Organism: Sphingobacterium psychroaquaticum; assembly: GCF_900177625.1. Taxonomy (GTDB): domain Bacteria; phylum Bacteroidota; class Bacteroidia; order Sphingobacteriales; family Sphingobacteriaceae; genus Sphingobacterium; species Sphingobacterium psychroaquaticum. Next base: position 970,839 of record NZ_FXAU01000001.1, on the reverse strand, counting down.
TTTTGGTAACCAAAAATAAGTCTTTCCCCATATAGCAGGGTATCCTTAAAAATGGAGACCCTTTGGCTTAGCTTAGCGCTCAAACTATCTTGTTGTAAGATAAAAGCGGGTACAGGTAGAATTCCAGGTAGGGCAATTGTCGAATCTTGAAAAATACCATGCATTGCACCTCTATCAATCGGCGCCATCTTCACCCCATTTTCGTATGCGGAGACCGGTAGTTTATATTTCGGCGCCCCCATGCCAAGCATGTAGGCATTGATGGATTCATTTATGCCGCCAAGGGACGGATACTTATTTAGCGTATCTACGGCAGAAAGGCGCTCAACGAGTACATCTGTCGTGCCAATCGCGACGGCCTTATCCCATTGCACACTTTCCCAAAGCTTCGTGATCCGGTTCCGTAGATCCACTTCCAATTCATTATCTTTTGAAAAATACTGACGCGCAACCAAAAGCGCCTCTATCATAGAGGAGGTTGCCAGGACGTCATAAGAGGCCTGCTGTCCGCTGCGGTATTCGGGCAGTCCTGAACGCCCATCAAAGTAAGCCGGAAAAAAGCCATATCTATTCTGTCCTTTCATAAGAAAGTACACCATCCGTGATATCCGATTTAACGCCACTTGCCGATTGATCACATTCTTTTCTATACCGACCAATAGGCTGAGGACTGAATTACCGCTTTCTTTCACGGATACAACCGCTTTATCTTTCGAACGAAACGGTACATACATCCCACTATTAATGTCATAGTTCTCCACAAAATAATTGATATGGGCGGTCTGCACTAAATCGAGCAGTTCTTCTTGGTTCATTTTTGTCGTTTTCACTTCACGAACTTCCGAAAATGGAGATTCTAAATAGTTAAAATCGACCCATGCGATCTTATAATAATATGTCTTATTCAGATCGTCTACGTAATCCAAGCAGCTCTGCATAAAGATGGGACGTATTGCCACTGGTTTAAAATCCTTATTATCCTCTGAGCGATAGATCTTGATGTAGCGAATGGAGGGCGTAAGCGGCAGTTGCCATTGTAGACGTACTTGTCGATCAAATGCTTTAATAGATGATAAGATCGCTGGTGAAGTGAGCTTCACATTGGAACTATTCTTCGGCAAAAATTCTACCTGATCGATAAAAATATGGTGGTTCGCGTCACTCACCTGGTTCTGGAAAAGACTTATCGCGGTGATCGCTTCGTCAAAATATAGGTTTTTAAAGCTCGAGATAGGAATTTTTACATTCAGCCACATGTTGTAATCAAAATCCTCGATATAAGAACTGAGATCTAACAACGTGGTTTGTGAAGCCTTTTGCGTAATAGCGATCTTAGGAAGATCTTTTTTCTTGGTATTCTCGGAGTCAATGTAAATCTTAAGGATCAAAAAATCTGAATTATCGACTTGATAGTTGAATTTTTGTCTACTGTATCTTAAATCAACGCGCCACTGCCCTTCCGCAGCAGATCTATAACGTAAAGAAAGGGAATTCCCTGGTGTAAAGAAAAGCGTGTCAGACACAAGCAAATGTTTGTTTAGGTTCTCTACCCATGAACTGCCCTCGTATTGCACCTGACTCTTCGCGTATACCCCACTGACCAAGCTATTATCAAAGATAACTTCGGGGTAGGTGTCCGCTTTAATGATGCCTGGAGACATCACAAATAGATATATAAAGACCAAATAGGATAAAAATCGCATCATACTCATATTGACTTACGACAAAATTAAGCAATTATTGAACCAATAGTACAAAAAAGTCAGTTTTTACAAAAAACTTACGCAATGTGTTGATGAGGCTCAATAAAAATATCAGCCACATTCTTAACGATTTAGCATGATAAGCATAAAAAAAGCATAAAATAATTTCCAAGATTAGATTTTCTATCTATCTTTGCAGCACGTCAAGCGAAAGTAGCTCAGTTGGTAGAGCACAACCTTGCCAAGGTTGGGGTCGCGAGTTCGAATCTCGTCTTTCGCTCAGTTGCCTAGGTGGTGGAACTGGTAGACACGCAGGACTTAAAATCCTGTTCCCGTTAAGGGAGTGCGGGTTCGATTCCCGCCCTAGGTACGAAATGAAACCGTTTCTGTTATTATAGAAACGGTTTTTCTTTTTTTAGCGTCTTCCGATACCTCAAAAAGCACCTACTCCATCCAAATGGAATAACTTTAGATCAGTAACGTTACCCTTGTAAACCCGTTTATTGGCGGCTACGACATGAATTTGAGCTTCTAGATCTATCAAGAGTGTACAGGAAATCTATTTCATTTTATTTGTACCTTTAATTATGAATGAAAATCAACTAGCCGTATTAATATTTGCAATCGCTTCAATTATTGCAGGCATTTTGCTAAAACGATGGGGAGAAAAATCAATGTGGTATTCTCCTTTAATTGGCATCGGTGTTTTCGTTATCATTTTACTGCTTATTGATATCTACCGGCAGACCGCACTGGATTAGGTAGCTGGGGATAAATGAAGTACGGACTTAACGATATACTCACTCTTGTTAACCGAAGTCTCCATCAGTAGTTTTGAATCCTTTATATCGAATTTGAACGATGAATTTCTACTATCATTACTTAGGTGTATCGAATCCTTTGCTATGTTATAACTCCCATCTCCCTCGCTTGATTTATAAGAGCCGTCAGGCAAGAACTGAATCTCAATGCCTTTTACCGAATCTATCCTACCACTAAGATTGTCATATTTGGTATTGTGGAAATTTACATAAACCGTTTCTTCCGCAATAAGATTCCACTTTTTGTGTAAAGGATTTTCTTGACCATCAAACGAAAGAAGAAAGAAGCTCAATGCAGCTAGTAAACAGAAATATAACCTCATAGACGGAAAGTTTAATTTATCATCACCTGTTGCAAATATAGGGATTCGGTCCTATGATTTTACACCGTAAAATTAGTCCAAATGTAAAAAATATTCCGGTCTAGCCACCAAATTGTCCTAAACCGGAATAGAAACAGAACACACTATACGCGTACAAAAGCTTTCAAGGTCGTGCACATTTTACCTGCTGACAAACCGTAGGGTCTAATGGTATATGCACCGAGCTGTGCAGGAACAATGAAAGTCTCTGCATAATGCACGATAAAGGGCGAAAAGCGTCCTTCCTCACTTTCTACAATAACCTCTTCCCCTTCTACTAAGTTGATGACCTGAACGCCACCTAACGTATCGTGCTTAACAGTGGTGGTAAAGCGATGACGGCGGGTCTCAATAAATTCATTTGCATGCAAACCCGTCTTCTCCTCCACCCAACCATCACCTTGCGCGATTGGCACGACCGCATTCACCAACTGTGCCATCGTATAATCCGTATCACGCGACCAATCGATAACCTGAAGACCACGCTCGACGTTAATAGGTCGCGGCTTACCATTTAATCCCAAGCGTTCCCAGTCCCACATTTTAAAAGTAAAATGATTCGGTGTCGCGCTAATCTCCAAAACCACCCCCTCAGGTCCCGAACAATGCACGGTGCCTGCCGGAATCAAGAAATGATCATGCTTTGCGGCAGGCAAACGATTCGAATATTTCGCGGCATCAAAAACCAGCTCCCCACGGGCAGCGGCCCGTAGGTCGGCCGACATTTGATCGCGGTCAATGTCGTTGCGTAAGCCCAAATATACCGTAGCATCTGGTTTAGCCTCCATCATATAGTAACTCTCGTCCTGCGTATAATTCATCCCAAACTGTTTACGGATAAAGTCAGTTGTAGGATGAACCTGAAAGCTGAGGTATCCCCCACCCATGGTATCTAGAAAGTCAAAACGAATCGGAAAATCTTTACCGAATCGAGACTCCACAACCTCCCCCAGTAGCGCACGACTCTCCAACAATACCACATTGATAGATGGCAGCTCAAAACGCACCCCATTAACAGTAAAGAACAAACTGTTTTCTTCCGGAACACAGTCGAAACACCAACCATAGTTCACCTCCTCCTTATCTAGATCAAACACCTCCTTCATCCATTGCCCACCCCAGGGCGCCGGTGCAAAATACGGCACCACGCGAAAAGGCTGACTAACGGTTTTTTGAATGCCCGACATAAACGTATCGGCATCGATAAGTTTCGGTTGATGGGGAATGTGCGTATCTAGCCAATAAGAAACCTTGGCAAATAGCTGTTCTTTGTGTGCGTCACAGACCAGCCAATCGTTGAAGTAAGCTCGTTTATGTTGACTGGAGAAGGCCTCTTTATGGTTATCAATCCCCAACGCTGTAACACGTTCACGGCGCATACGTTCCTGATGTTCCCAACGTGCCAAATCGGCAAAAACTAAGCATGCCGTATCCGGGACAATCAACGAGGCTCCTGCTCCTACGACAACCGTAATCCCGGCAGACTGCGCGACAAGGCGCTTGGCCGCAGCGAGCTTATCGCTATCAAAAAAATCCACTAAAGTCAGTGCAGTACGGTAACCAAAAATAGGATCGTCCGTAACAAACCGCTGCGTTAATGCGCGGACGTCATCTTCACTTTTATACAAATCACGCATCCGTATGAACAAACTCGGACGCAATGTGTCTAGGGCTGTTTCAATTTCAGCTTCATGTATGCCGACATAAGTTTCGATTGCCAAAACAGGATGCACAGACAGCTCTTCGGAAAAGGAGGAAACGATATCGTCCCAGCCGCAACGCATAAAGCCTGAAAGCGCTGTCGCAGGATATTTATCGTAATTAGATATACGCATGATAAAGGTACTTGATTAAAATTATTGTTTACTTTTATTACTATCTGCTTGTTCATGAAGCATCTCTATGCTTTTCCAAAGGACACCGGCGGCCCCTCTAAAGCTGGCTGATCCAGCGGGCTTGCCATCACGGGTCCACCACTCATAGAATCCCTTATGATCCAATACCAGATCGACCATGGGCGCCAAGGCTTCATAGGCCTCCTCGTACATCCCAACCCGGATTAGTTGCTGCACCATACGCCCCCCAAACCAAGTCCAATCGCCTCCATTTTGGTAGCTATATTCACCCAACCCCTTATTCTCAAAAGTTCCATTCGGATAGGGCGGATAAACGGTTAGTCCGATTGATGGTGCACCCGATTTTTTAACATTGTCCTGCATCCGAAGATAGGCTTCACGGATTTCCTTTTTCGTCAGAAAACCAGCCTCGATGGCCGTAAATGTTCCGCCATGGTAGTATATCTCTTCTTCATCGAATGTATTTGGAAATGGTGACCCTTTATCCAGATAGATATGTGGACGGTATTTCTGTCGTTTTTTATCCCACAAATATTTACGCGTATTCTTCGTAATATCATGGCCCACTTTCGTCCAATACACCTGTCGTGAACGATCATCGATCAAGTCCAAATAATTGTTGATGGCAATGACGAACATCGCATTATCATAGATATCGATAGCCGGGTGCGAGGAGCTATCCAATGCAACGCCCCATTCGTGCTCCGGTTGCACATCTCCCCAATCCACCGTCGTTGCCCCCCAAAGGAGGCCGTATTTGGCGTTAAAGCGATCATCGAGCAAGTATTGGAGCGCATCATGCATGCGATCGGCGACCGTCCTATCTCCCACCTTTATGTGCAAGAACGCACGATCACCGGTCGCCTGAATGTATTTATGTACCGCTTGTATCAACGAAGTTTCCTGATCGGTTTCGACGGTATTTTTGTGCGACCTATAATCGGGTTCATAGGGTGATGTTTGATATACATAGCCCGCGCCAGCACGCGCCGCTGGAATATAGCCATCTGGAATATTTCCATCCGGTTGCTGAAACTTAAAAAACATCAACAAAGCTTCCCGTGTGCGCTCCTGACCATTCACCTTGGTAGAAAGTTCAACAAAAGAGTTCAAGTCCCTAATCCATACCTCACCGTAGCCATCACCTGCCGTAAAACCAGACTGAACAAGCTTCTCTGCCATCTGGGTAACCTGTGTTAATTTGCTGGAAGATCTGATACTCTGCTGTAGGGTATCCGACATCCGCGCCTGCCCTTGCACAGCCGAGCTTATCGTGGCCACAGCTAAGGCTGTCCATAGAAAATTTTTGTACTTCATAATGTCTATTTGTTTCATAAGGTGATTGTCTTATTCTTGGTTTATCTTTCGTCGATGCTTCACTTGCCAGTGTTGTTCAATCTCTTCTAAGGTTTTTCCCTTGGTTTCCGGAAGCAACATGTACACAGTCACAAATGCTATTGCACAAAACAGGGCAAACAACCAAAAGGTAAACATGCTTCCTAAGCGATCTAACAGCACGGGCGTCAATTGACCAACCAGCGTATCTGCGCCCCACATCACGAGGATACTAAGTGTCATGGCGCGTGTTCGGATCGCTGTAGGAAAGATCTCTGACGCAACGACAAACTTCAATGGCCCGATGGACATCGCAAAAAAGAACATAAAGCACAAAATGGACGCAATGAGAAAATTACTGTACAACGTCATATCTTGCCCCAAGAACCAGCCACTTAACAAAAGGCTTGCTGTGGCGCCCGCCGTCCCCAAAAGATATAACGGGCGCCTTCCCCAGGAATCTACCTTCCAAATCGCGAAACATGTAAAAACCACATTCGCTAAACCAAAAAATACTTGGGCATGGAAGGAGTTACTTATCGATAGTCCCGATTCGATCAGAATACTGGGACCAAAATATACGATGGCGTTGATGCCGCTTAATTGTGAAAACAAAGGCAACAAAAGCCCGAGCAACAAAGCCGTGCGGTACATCGGAGCAAACAGCGACGCCTGTGTCGTAGCTTGGACTTCCGGTTCCCTTTGTTCGGCTTCAATCTGTAAACGCTTATAACAAGCTAATGCTTGATCGTATCGCCCTTTATTCATTAACCAACGTGGGCTTTCCGGCACAAAGAACAATCCCACCCCCAATAAGAAAGAAGGTACGGCTCCCGCCAAAAACATCGTGCGCCAAGTCTCCCCTAAGATGAGCAGGTTGTTGTTTACGATAAGGGCATTACTCAAGTATGCGCACAAAATACCGATCGTGATCGCCAGTTGGTAAAGTGTTACCATGCGACCGCGATACTTGTATGGCGAGATCTCCGCAATGTAAAGAGGAACGACTATCGAAGCGATCCCGACACCGACGCCCCCGATCCAACGATTTAACAGGACTACTTCGAAATTATTACCATAGCTACAACCGAAAGCAGAAATCAAAAAAAGCACAGCAGCGATCAACAAGGTGGGCTTACGACCAAAGCGATTACTCCACGCACCGGCGAAAAGCACACCGATAATACAGCCAACCAGTGCAGAGGACACAAAAAAACCTTCTTGAACCGGAGTCAACTGAAAACTATCCCGAATTAAGGGAATCGTGCCCGAAATAACGGCCATATCAAAACCGAAAAGAAAACCTCCCAAGGATACTGTAGCGATAATAAGTTTGAAAAGCGTATTCATACGTTATAATTGGATCATAATTTTATATGTACATACATATAGACAAACATAGGTTCTTTTTTTTAAAATATCCAAAAAAAATCCTATTTTAGTTACGAAATAAAATCAGATGAATCTTCAAATCGATCATAACAGTCCAATACCTCTACATATACAAGCTGAAATGTTGTTGCGCGACATCATTAAGCAAACGGATTATGTAAATGGCAAACTGCTTCCCAATGAAGTGGAGCTGGCACAGCACTTAAAGATATCGCGTACGACCCTTCGCTTAGCTATCAATAAATTGGTTTTTGAGGGACTTTTGACACGTAAAAAAGGTATCGGCACGAAGGTGGTAACGACTAAGTTCAGTTCGAAATCAAAAAATTGGCTCAGTTTTTCACAGGAAATGAAAAACAGAGGCATGGAGGTCAGGAATTTTGAGCTTCATATAAGTTGGGTGGTGCCTGAAGCACATATTGCACAATTTTTTGCCATCAAAGAAGATCAAAAAGTATTGAAGCTAGAGCGCTTACGTGGTGAGGCTGACGACCCTTTTGTTTATTTTATATCGTACTTTAATCCTTCCATTGGACTGACGGGAGAAGAGGACTTTAAACGGCCCTTATATGAAATTTTAGAGCATGAATATCAAGTTTTCGCGGATCTTTCACAAGAAGAGATCGATGCAAAACCAGCGGACAAATTTATTGCAAGTAAACTTGAAATCGGGCAAGGGGCTCCTATCTTATCGAGGAAGCGTTTTGTATACGATCGTGACGGACACCCCATCGAATATAATTTAGGCTTCTATCGTGCCGAAAGCTTCACCTATACCGTGGAGAGTCGAAGAGATTACTAAAAATAAAAAAGGGACTGATGTCCCTTTTTTATTTTATTTCACCTCGCTGGCCCAATCGTTGAACATTGCGATCGACGTACTTAGCACCCCAGCAGCACCTTTAAATTTCCCGGATCCACTGGGTATATCACCTTTACCGTACCATTCATGAAAACCTTGATTCTTGATGACCCGTTCAATCATTGGACGCACTTCTGTATATGCCTCCTTAACAAAGCCATGCTTTATTAATTGCTGAATCATACGCCCTCCAAACCAAGTCCAATCGCCTCCATTCTGATACGCATAGGGATCCGACATCCAGCCCCGGAAGAAACCTTTGGGATATGTTGGGTAAAGTGTTAAGCCTATACTCGGCATCCCCGAAAGCCTCACATTCTCTACCATTTGCTTATTCACTACAGCAATTTCAGCCTTCGATAAGAGGCCGGCCTCAATCGCCACGGCGGTACCACCATGGTAGTGAATCTCATTTTCATCAAAACCTGCAGGAAGTGGTGAACCATTGGGGTAAAGGTGTGGAATAAACTTTTGTTTCTGCTTATCCCAAAGATGCTTCCGTGTATTTCTCGCGATCTCGTCCTTCCACTTCGCCCATTCTTTACTTTTAGGGTGTTTTTTTGCAAAATCAGCCATGTATTGTAAAGCAATGATCAGCATAGCATTGTCATACACATCAATTGCTTCATGCGAAAGGCTGTTCCAATCACAGCCAAAATCATCATGCGGCTGCACATCTCCCCAATCGGCGGTCATAGCGCCCCACAGCAGGCCATATTTCGTGTTGAAACGTTCTTTCCGCAGGTAATCCAACATCCACTCGATACGTGCCATAACTGTTTTGTCGCCAATCTTTTCCTCAAGAATGCTATAGTCGCCCGTCTTCTGGATGTATTTACCAAGCAGCTGAATAAGCGATGTTTCTTGATCGGTCTCCACCGTATTCTTAAAGCCAACATGCTCTGGTGCCGTTTCCGCATAATAAGGTGTGTCATCGTTCCATGTAAAGTCTTTCTTCACCACATACCCATCCACCATCTCTCCATTGGCTTGCTGCAACGCAAAGAATAACAAAATAGCACCACGCACTTCCGAAGAGGAGCGCTCCTCGAGTGCCGTTTCAATAAAGGTATTGAGATCTCTTGCCCAGATTTGAGAATATCCGCTTCCGGCATTAAAACCTTCCTTAATCACCGAACGTGCCAGGCGATCTACCTCAACAAAGCGCTGGTCATTCAAAATCTCCTGTGCCAAACGTTTGTTTTCTGGTATCTGCTGCGATTTGCAAGCAGTAAGCCCCATCAGAAGCATAAAACCACAGACAAGAACAGCATTTTTTCTCTCTTGAAATAATGTCACTATATAAGTTGATTTATAATTTGTATGTACATACAAGTTTAAGACTAAATTTTATATATTGCACTATCTAACATAATTTTTACAAGAAAAGTTGCTGTTGCAGCGTATGACAAATGAACTCTACGCGACCAAAAACTGCAGCGTAATGGACCATTATAAACAATAATGTATATACATACAATACTTGAAAGATCTTAATTTGCAATAAAACAATATTTTTTTCACCATGAAGAACCTCTATTTATTACTTTTACTATGTATCGCGTCCTCCATTTCTGTAAACGCACAAGAGGCAGACTACACCTCTTTTGTACGCCCGAATATCGGTTCTGCACATAGTCGTTACTTTTTTTATACACCGGCGGCGCTGCCATTTGGTATGGCCAAGCTGGCACCAAGTACGAATGGAAGCTACGGAAACAAGTCTGGATGGGAAGCAGTAGGATATGACGATAGGCACCAATCCATCGAAGGTTTCGCGAATTTCCATGAATTCCAAATTGGAGGACTCCTATTTGCACCGACCGTAGGAAAACTACAAACCAAACCCGGAACACTCGAAGATCCCTATAGTGGATATAGATCGATGTTCGATAAGAAAGACGAATATGCCACCGCTGGATACTACCGCGTAAAGCTTCAGGAATATGATGTCGTGGCGGAGTTAACGGCAACAGAAAGGGTTGGATACCACCGGTACACCTTCCCGAAAACAGATTCCGCGCATATTATCTTCGATATCGGCCATCAGTTGGGTGAAAGTGGGCCGGTGCGAGATGCCGAAGTCTTTTTTGCGAACAACAGTGTCTGGGGATACGTAATAACGCAGCCTGTGTATGTACAAAAGTACCAAGAGGGCGCTGATATACGAATGTACTTTTATGCAGAACTAGACAAATCACCAACAGCGGTAGGCGTTTTCAATGACCAAAAGGCAATCGCTGGTCAACAGCATATAAAAGGAGCCGGTTCCGGATTATACCTGACCTTTACTACAGCAGCGAACGAAGCTATCACCATAAAGACAGGGCTTTCGTATACATCGATTGAGAATGCGAAGGACAATCTGGCTCATGAAGGACGTTCGAAGAATTTCGACCAAGCGAGAACAGCGGCAACCCAAAAATGGAATAGTATGTTGGGGCGCATCCAAGTTGAAGGAGGTAAAACGTCGGATAAAACGAAGTTCTATACCGGCCTTTATCATGCTCTTTTAGGGCGTGGACTGGCGAGTGACGTGAATGGAAGTTATCCCAAAAATGATGGCACCATAGGTCAGATTACACGCAAAAATGGCATTCCAGTCCATCACCACTATAACACCGATGCCATCTGGGGCGCTTTCTGGAACCTGACTCAACTCTGGGCTATTGCCTATCCCGAGTATTACAACGAATGGATACAAAGCCAACTCCTGGTCTACCGCGACGCAGGCTGGCTGGGAGATGGTATTGCGAACAGTAAATTTGTATCTGGCGTCGGCACAAATTTCACCGGACTAGCTATCGCCGCTGGGTATAATGTCGGTATCCGGAACTACGATATCGAGGAAGCCTATGCCGCAGTACGTAAGAATGAGCTGGAAGGACGAGACCGTATTCCGGGTGCCGGAAAACTTGATGTGGCGATGTTTGTCAGGAACGGATATGTACCGTTTGTGCCGGACGAAACAGGTGCACCGGAGCTGATGACGCAAGGCTCTCCCTTTGGTGCTTCGCATACCTTAGAATATGCGTTCTCCGCTTCCGCTGCCGCGCAATTTGCCCGTGCGTTGAATAAGCAAGCTGATTATAAACAATTCGTATCCTTGTCAACAGGATGGAGAACACTCTATGACGCAAAAACAGGCTTTATCCGCCCGAAGGACACCAGGGGTGCATTCTTAGATAAATTCAATCCTTTCCAATCGTGGCGGGGTTTCCAGGAGGGTAATGCATGGCAGTATACTTTTTATGTGCCACATGAGCCCGAAGAACTGGTAAAACGTGTCGGTCACCGCAACTTCGTGCATCGTTTGGACAGTATATTTACTGTGTCGCAGAAAAATGTATTTGGGGGCGGTACACATATTGATGCTTTTGCGGGGATTGAAGGGCTCTATAACCACGGGAACCAACCGAACCTACATATCTCCTGGCTATTTAATTTTGCAGATCGGCCCGACCTCAGTCAAAAGTGGGTTCGTGCAATCTGTGATGAATTCTATGGTACCGATGGAGTCCATGGTTATGGCTATGGACAGGATGAGGACCAAGGGCAACTTGGAGCTTGGTATGTACTGGCGAGTATGGGTTTATTTGATGTAAAAGGATTAACCGCAGCGGATCCAAGTTTTCAAATCGGGACGCCACTGTTCGATAAGATAACCATTAGTCTACCAAAGGACATTCGTCCACGACCGTTTGTCATTTCAATAACTAACCCACAAGAAAATGGAATCTATATCGATAAGGTTCAAATCAATGGGCGTCCGCAAAAAATGCTGAGCCTACCCTTTCGCGAACTGTCACATGGTGGCAAACTAGAGGTAACGAAAAAAGCTTCTCATTTCTGAGAAGCTTTTCGGGTAAGTAATGGGGCTCGAACCCACGACCCCTAGAACCACAATCTAGTGCTCTAACCAACTGAGCTATACCTACCGTGTTTGTTTGATGATACAAAAGTAGAACTTTTACCGATATACTCCAAATATTTCTAGCATAAAAAATCCTCATTACACGTATCGTAATGAGGATTAGCTATTTATTTTTCTTCGATATATTAGATCATCTCGACACTACGCTTCACGAAGGACGTTAAATCGGCTCCGGTAAGCAATCCGCGCGATAATAATGCTAGATCGAATGCTTGTTTTGCTAGTTTTTCACCTTCTTCTTCCGAACTTTCGATGATACGTTTCACCAACGGATGGTTGCCATTAACGGTTACCTTGTAATTGTCCGGAAGCGTACCATAAAAGCCCATACCGCCACCTGTCTTCGCCATATCTTTCATCCGACGCATAAATTCATCTAATGTTACCGATACCGGAAGATCAGAAGCCGCTAAAGCATCGACCTCGACTTTCATATCCTGGCGCGAAATCGCTTTCTCGAAAATGCCTGAAGCCTTGGTAACTTCATCTTCGGAAAGCTGCAAGTCAATCTTTTCATCTTTCTGAATCAATTTGTCTACCACATCTGCATCTACCCGCTTCGCCTGAATCTTCTCTCCTCCTTTTTGCTCTACATATGCCGCGAAATGGGTGTCCAAAGGACCGTCAAGCACTAAAACATCATATCCTTTTGCTTGAACCGAAGAAATAAAGCCATCTTGCTGTGCCACATCACTCGCATAGAGGTAAACAATATTACCGTCTTTGTCCACTTGAATATCCTTTACCTTCTCGTAATATTCCTTCAAGGTATAGCTCTCTCCCGCTGTATTCTTCAACAAGCAGAAATCATTGGCTTTCTCTGCGAACTTTTCATCGCTTAGCATACCATATTTAATGAAAAGATTGATATCATTCCATTTATCTTCGAAACCTTTACGATCCGCTTTAAAGATCTCATTTAACTTATCTGCTACTTTCTTCGTGATATAGTTATTGATCTTCTTCACATTGCTATCTGCCTGCAAGAACGAACGCGAAACGTTCAATGGAATATCCGGTGAGTCGATCACCCCTTGCAACAGCATCAAGAATTCTGGAACGATATCTTTCACCTCATCGGTAATAAATACCTGACGGGAATACAACTGAATCTTGTTGCGTTGGATTTCCATCTCATTCTTCACTTTCGGAAAATACAAGATCCCCGTTAAGTTAAACGGATAGTCTACATTCAGGTGAATCCAGAACAAAGGTTCGTCCATCGAGAGTGGATACAATTCACGATAGAATGCCAGGTAATCTTCATCTTTCAGCTCGCTTGGCGCCTTCGTCCATGCGGGGTTGGTGTTGTTGATAATACGATCAACCTCTACCGATACATATTTCGGTTTACCTTCTTCATCCTCGCCATCAGGTTGCGATTCATTTTTGGTACCAAAACGAACTGGCACAGGCAAGAAGCGCGCATATTTATTCAATATATCACCCAAACGGCCTTCACTTAAGAATTCAAGCGACTCTTCATTAACGTGTAAAATAACATCTGTACCACGTTCTGTACGTGTTCCTGCCGTAATTTCGTAAGAGGTACTACCATCGCATGTCCAGTGTGCAGGCTCTGCTCCTTCTTGAAACGATAAAGACTCAATCTCCACGCGATCCGCCACCATAAATGCAGAATAGAAGCCTAAACCGAAACGTCCGATAATTTCGTTCGCATCGTTTGCCTCTTTGAACTTCTCCATAAACTCAGTAGCCCCTGAGAAAGCGATCTGGTTGATATACTTTTTGATCTCCTCAGCGGTCATCCCGATACCGCGATCTGTAATCGTAATAGTCTTTGCCTTTTCATCAAACTTCACATCCACGATCAAATAACCCAATTCCCCTTTAAACTGTCCTAAAGCGGAAAGGCGCTTAATTTTCTGTGAAGCATCTACCGCATTGGAAACAAGCTCACGAAGGAAAATCTCGTTGTCTGAGTATAAGAATTTTTTAATAACCGGAAAGATATTCTCCGTGTGGATTGAAATACTACCTTTTTCTTGCATATATCTAATCTTTTATGTTTTTAATTTTAAATAACGGCATCACTGCCTCTCTTCTATTATCAAGGAATATTCCAAGAAAGATTTTAGGACAAGTTGACAGCGTTCTGATCTAAAGGCGTTACAATTTGACACCTTACGGACAAAAAAACGGCATTTATGTACCTTTTTAAACAGGGTGACAAACCAAGAGTCAGGGTTATTTGTTATTATTGTAGAACGTCCTGATAAAGGCAACAAAACAATATAAGCTATGATTAAAACAGAAAAAACGCTGGTTGAGGTATTAGAGGTTTTACGTGGACGCGGCTATGTCGAGGATTTTAATTTACTTGAAGTGCGCGACTCTTACATTAAGAATGGGGAAAAAGTAGACATGAGCGATATCGTGATTGACAAGATATACCGTTTTTCCGGCCAGAACGATGTCGATGATGAAGCGATCTTATACGCTATGCGTAACACAAAAGATGGCGCTAAAGGAGTTTTCGTCAATGGATATGGAATTTATTCAGACGATGATGCCGATGCCATTATTGATCAGATAACAATCCATGAGGACGACTCGGATGATTGGACGCTCTAACATGGCGTCCTAATTTTCTTTCATCGACTCGGTAATCTTATGGATATTTAGACTATTTGCCATGGCACTAAATATTTTGTGATAGGTGCCTTGCTTATCGTAAAGCTGTTCGTGTGTACCGTCCTCTACCACTCGACCTTTTTCCATGACAATAATATGTTCCGCGTCAATAATCTGAGAGATACTGTGGGACACAATGATTACCGTGCGACCACGTTTGATGGCATCTAAACTGTTTTTTATCTGCTCGGTCGCAATCGCATCCAGATTAGCGGTCGGCTCATCTAAGAATATAATAGGTGGATTTTTAAGAAACATCCGGGCAATGGCGATACGTTGTTGCTGTCCGCCAGACAATAGATGCGCTTCGGAGTCATAGCCATTCGGTAGATCCATCACCTGTTCGTGAATGTATGCTTTCTTCGCCGCATCCATAATCTCCTCGCGTGTGGCTTCGACTTTTCCATAACGGATATTATCTGCTATACTTCCTTTAAAAATGTGATTGCGCTGTAACACCAAACCAATATTCTTCCGTAAAAATTCGGTACAATAATCTTTAAGGTCTACGCCATCAAGGAATATCTGGCCTGCTGTAGGTTCATAAAACTTGTCTAACAGATTTATCACGGTGCTCTTCCCGGCGCCAGAAAGCCCGACCAATGCGGTATTCACATTGGGCTCGATTTTCATGCTTACATTGGAAAGCGCTTTTACCCCATTGGGATAGACAAAATCCACATTACGCATTTCTATTAACCCGACCAATTCATCCGGTTTGTAAGTGCCACTTTGCTCTTTTTGATCTTCTGCTTCTAAAATACCAAAGAAACTTTCCGAATAGATCAATGCATCGTTTACTTCATCATAAATGCGGTGCAATTGACGAATGGGCGCCGAAACGTTATTGAAGAGCATGATATGAAACATGATAGCACCTAGGGTCATCTGTTCCGTCAACACGAAGTAAGCGGTCAGCACGATCACGATGACGACACCGATTTGCTCAATAAAGCTCTTAATGCTATCAAAGAGAAAGCTGGTCTTACGGGTGGCCATCTGATTTTCGGTCATATCGTATTGAATCTGACGATGGCGCTCCGCTTCGATATCTTCGCGAACAAAAGACTTAATTACATTAATAGAATCGATAAGATTAATGATCTGGTTGCTTTTATTTTCTCTGTAGCTCCGCATATTACGCCGGAAGCCCGATAATTTTTTAGCTTGTAATTGTGACACGTAGAAATATATCGGAATAATGAGCAACCCGACTAAACCGACATAGAAGTTCGCAATAAACATACAGACCAAGGCTACAATGGCATTGGTAAACAACGGCAGGATATCGATAAAGAAATTTTGCACCAACCGTGTGAGGCTGCTGATGCCCGCATCAATCCGTGTCTGTAGCTTTCCTGACTCATTGGTTGTCGAGGTATAAAAAGCCATCTTATAGGTAAGAATCTTTTCTACGATGGCTTGCGAAAAGTCGCGCGCAATCATAATCCGTAGCTTTTCACCATAAAATTTCTGACCAAATTGTACAGCCGTATATATAATTTCTTTTGCCAATAATATCCCTGCAATGACACTTAACAGATAAAACCCTTGCTCCAACGGCTTTTTTTCGACCAATAATACGCTGATCGTATCCACCGTATACTTTAAGATAAAAGCGTTGACCTGCGCGGCGAATGACCCCACCAAGGTTAACACTAAGGTGTAGGCTATGAGGCTTCTATAAGGCTTTGCAAAAGGTACAATCTTCTTAAATAGAGCGGATATCGTCATCGTTTATCGTTGTTTGTCTAAATATCTTTCGGTCAATTCAAAATAGGGTACTATGCCATGGTGCAGCATGAGGTCCACTTTATCCTTATCCTTACGTTTAAATTTCTCGTAATATGCCGCATCTGGATACAGTACGATCGGGAGTCCTGTACGGACGTAGTTATTGCTTGGCGAATAACTGGGTTCCTTGAAATTTGGCAGGTATTTTTTGATCTGCTTGGCCACCTCTTTTCCAAGAAATCGCTGATAGGTACTCACTGTTTTCTCGGATGGATTCTTCATCTTCTTGTAATAGGAACGCATAAAAATTCGCTTGAAGAAGCTCTGTTTCTTTATAAAACCTTCGACCAGCGGAACGGGACTTTCTTCAGGAAGGTCGCCCAAAGTCTGCACCGAAAAAGGCATTTGGGGTACCCAATCTTCCGTATTCACCACACTAAAGGCCCACCCTCCTTGCGTCATCTTCTCATAAGCGTATGCGAAATAGAGATTCCCTGGCTTAGGCGGAGCACTGCAGTATGTCTTTATACGTATATCCTGCGGTAAAGTACCTTCACGCTGTAAAGCATAAAGATAGGCGGTCACTAGGTAACTTATCCCTCCTCCCTGACTGTGGCCGGTAATGATAAAATCGCGCACGCCGGCCTGGTAACAGGAGTCGATCTTTGGAACCATATCACGGGTAAGGTAGGCCGTGCTCACCAAGTAGCCGACATGAACCGCTGCTTTGGTATTCTCGCACAGCGTATAGTTAAACGTAAATCCGGTGTCTATTTCAAGCTTCCCGGTTGCTGGCACCATCGCCGCATAGATATTGGCCAACCAACTGTCTGTATCTAACGTTGAGCCTCGTGTACACAAAACCGCGGTCTTGCCATCCTTCATCCACAGCTCCCAGAGGTTTGACAGCCCCATCACTTTGCTCTTATATTGTAATACCGAATGCTGTGGATATGGGATTAATTTTGCTTTCGCTGGCGTTTCTGAGGACCCTACAATAATACGGAGTATCTCCTCGTATTCCTGTATATCGAAACCGGGTTGTAACTTCTGACCCTGAACATATAAACTGCTCATACAGCATACAAGGGCCCATACAAATAACTTTAATTTCATGTGATTAACTAATTCTCTGTTCGTGCTGCCTTCCAGATTGATGGTATGGAAATGCCTACGTATTATTAAACCTTAATTATTGTTTGTTGTTTTTCTGACGCATAATTTATGTTAAGCTTTCTTTACTTTCGATATAACATTGGCCATATCGAGCTAATAAATCGGAGCTTGAAAAGTATTTCATTTGCGCCTCTCTAAAAAAATAGTTGGCTGCTTGTACCTCGACCTGACGCACAAAAACATCAAATTTCTTATAGATCGCGTTTTTTTCTTGCGGATCGATGAGGCTGTTCCGTACAATCCAGCTGAACTGTTCATCATCTATCGCAAAGTGTACTTGGTTTTTAGTCCCGATGGAATAGCAAATCAATGGTGTTTCCAGTTGATTCATAAATAGGGCGAAGGCAGTCTTTTGTCCTTTTAACTCAATAATATAGGCTTGAAAATCTATGGCTCCAATTTGTTGGTTATCTAAAAAGATGAGTTTTCTAAACATAATTAGCCGCGGATTGGATTTCTTAAAAATACGGCAATATTTCTTTAAAATCAAGAGGTGGATTAGGAAAATATACTGTAGCAAAACAGTAAAATAAGGTAAGATAAATTTTGTTCCTAAATACATAATACCTCCTCTCCGATTAATCCTTTTTCAATAAAAACAGTCCATACACAAACAACTCGTAAAGAAAATGTATTTGTTTACATATGGAATTACGGCGATATATACATCAAGATCTTAAACAAAAATGATGAAGAACTCTTTCTTACTCTTCTGTAGCCTCCTGGCCGCTCAGGTCTCGTTCGCACAGAAAACTAATAGTACAA
The DNA here is from genome assembly GCF_900177625.1 of Sphingobacterium psychroaquaticum. Taxonomy (GTDB): domain Bacteria; phylum Bacteroidota; class Bacteroidia; order Sphingobacteriales; family Sphingobacteriaceae; genus Sphingobacterium; species Sphingobacterium psychroaquaticum. The sequence goes on along the minus strand of NZ_FXAU01000001.1, from coordinate 952,244 downwards.
AGGCAGAATTAAAAGACGTTACTGTTTTTACCAATGCTGCAGAAATGAACCACACCGCCTCGGTACAACTGCCTACTGGCACGAGTGAAATTGTGTTTACGCATGTCGCCAATAGTATAGATGAAAATAGCATCCAGGTAGGCACGAATGGTTCGGTGACCGTTCTTTCCGTACGCCCCGCACTGAATTACTTGGAGACAGATGTAAAAACGGCACAATATATCGAAGTCGAAGGCAATTATAAAAAAGCAACATCTACCTTAAAAAGCCTTCAAAATCAAAAAATAACCGAAGAAAGCCTATTAAAGCTTCTGGAACAAAATCAAAAGATCGGTGGCGACAACAGCAGCACCTCTGTGGCGGAACTGATGAAGATGACCGAATATTACAAGCCTAAATATTTAGAAGTAAAAAACAATATCACCGCGCTGGAAGAAAAGATTGAGGCACAGCAGGCGATTGTCAACAAAGCCCTCATTCAATTCAACGAGGTTAAAGGACAAACATCAGGTACGGGCGGACAGCTTATCATGCAGGTGATGACCAATCAAGCGGGTACACAACCGTTTCAAATATCCTATATGGCTAACAATGCAGGTTGGAATGCTTCGTATGACTTACGTGCAAACGATACCAAGAGCCCTTTACAGATTGTTTATAAAGCGAACGTCTTACAACAAACTGGTGTAGACTGGAATCAAGTAAAACTTCGTCTGTCGACCAGCAATCCTACTCAAGGTGGCATTGCACCAACGCTAACACCTTGGCTCTTATACTTTAATAATCCGAATAATATACGCATTAGAGGTGTTGCGTCGCCACAGGCAAATATGCTGATGGATGAGGTTGTGGTGACAGGTGCCGTTGCCAAAGAAGCAAAATTATCCAGTAAAGCCCTTGGAAACTACGTGCAACAAACAGAAAACCAACTCAGCACTACTTTTGATGTGGATATCCCATATACGATTGCATCCAATGGGAAGCAACATAGTGTGAGTCTAAAAGAGTATGCACAGCCAGCTAACTACGAATACTTTGTAGCACCACGGGTGCAGCAGGATGTTTTCTTGGTTGCGGAATTAACAGATTATGAAAAATTAAACTTAATTCCCGGACAAGCCAACGTGATGTTTGAGAATATGCTGGTGGGCAAAACGTATATCAATCCTTACACCAACAACGACACGCTCAAATTAAGCATGGGCCGCGATAAGATGATAGCTGTTAAACGTGAACGCATGAATGATCTGTCGCAAAGTAAAATTCTAGGCAGCAGCAAGCGTCAATCTATTGTTTACGAAATCTCGATTAAGAACAATAAAAAATCTGGTGTTGATCTTACTGTGCAAGACCAATTCCCGATATCGACCGATAAAACAATCGAAGTTACGGTGGACGAGACCAGCGGAGCATCTATCGATAAGGAAACGGGGATTGTTACCTGGAATGTCAATATTGCACCCGGATCTACAAAAAAGCTTAAATTTGGCTATACGGTGAAATATCCAAAAGACAAACAAGTTACGATCTATTAAAGATGAACAGAAAACAATTTATTATAGCAGCCTCCGCAATTCCATTTGCTGGGGCTGCTATGCCTTTACATAAACTAAACCGCTTTTTAAGCGAAGATGAGTCTACCGCAAAAATGCCGGTCCTGTTCTTAGGACATGGGAATCCCATGAATGCCATCGAAGAAAACGAATTTGTGACTTCGTTTCGAAAGCTAGGTCAAGAAATTGCCAAACCTACTGCGATTCTGGTCATCTCCGCACATTGGGAGACACGAGGCACCTTGGTGACTGCTATGGATAACCCACCCACGATACATGATTTTGGGGGCTTTCCACAAGCATTATTTGATGTGCAATATCCGGCCCCGGGAAGTCCAGAGTTGGCTAAAGCGACCCAACAATTGATAACCCAGACGGAAGTGCATCTCGATGATAAATGGGGGTTGGATCACGGCTCTTGGTCGGTCGTAAAACACCTTTACCCCAACGCTGATGTGCCGATTATTCAAATGAGTATCGATTATACGCAACCTGCATCCTATCATTATGCCTTAGCGCAAGAGCTTTCGAGATTACGGCATAAAGGTGTCCTTATTATTGGTAGCGGCAACATGGTTCATAATCTCCGGATGGTATCGTGGCAACACCTGAACACCACTTACGGATTTGACTGGGCTCTGGAGGCCAATACTAAAATGAAAGAATTTATTGCCGATGGTAACCATCAGGCACTCATAAACTTTCGCCAACAAGGTAAAGAATTTGATCTGGCTATTCCGACGCCTGAACATTACCTGCCTCTTTTATATAGCCTCGCCTTGCAAGAGAAGAACGAAGCAATCGAAATTTTTAACGATAGCCCTGTTGGAGGCTCCCTCACGATGACATCAATAAAAATTGGTTAAATTATACTATTTGGGGCTGAGCGAACACACGCTTAGCCTCTTTATATCCAATCTCTATAAGCTCATGCGCCCGATGGAAATCCCAGATACCAGCCGCATCGTGCGAAATATCAATCAAATAATCGGGTTGGTTGCGGTCGATGGTCAAAGAAATCAAACGCCTCCGCATGGCAAAATAAGATTCTTGAAGAATCTCCATCGCATTCAATTTACTGGGGATTATCCTCGGCTCCGTATAAGCGCCTTCTAAATTTACAGCAACAATAAGATTCTCTTTATTCGAAACGTGATTCACAGGCAACGGATTGAGGACGCCCCCATCGACTAAAAAGGTATTATCGCGCGCTACCCCAAGAAAAACACCGGGGATCGCGATCGAAGCCCGAATAGCATCATACAAGCTTCCTTTTTCAAACAAAACCTCACGCTCATGCGCCAGGTCTGTCGCCACTGCCACATAACGTTGCGGTAAATCCTCTATATCGATATCGGAGAAGATATCTTGCAGCGTGTTCAAAACGCGCGTCCCCCGAAGTAAGCCCTGCCTAGAGTTTGAAAAGTCCATCAAGCGAAATACTTGAGTCTTCGTGAGTTGTTGCATCCAATCGGCCAGTCGATAGACGCCCCCACAAGCAAATGCACCACCTATTAAGGAGCCAATCGAGCAGCCGATAATTTCATCCACCTCGTAGCCCTCCTCCTCCAAATACCGAATAACCCCGATCTGCGTTAGACCACGGGCGCCACCACTCCCTAGCACTAAGGATACTTTTTTCTTACTTTTCTTGTCTTTAACCATATTCAATCGCGTTCAAACATAACAATCACCCCACTTACCTCCCTTGCATGCATATTGCTTTATAAATATACTAATAGGACCGCAAATGTCAAGAAAATGTATTTTTTAAAGTCTCCTCTTTTCCGGAAAAAATAATGTCCTTACTTTTGCTAACAGTGTTAACTAGATGTTCAAACAAACATGGGTTTAAGCGAAAGAAAAGCACGACAACAGGAGGAATTAAGAGATCAAATCATTGCGCAATCATGGGCTATCATTGAACGTGAAGGTTGGCAGGCACTTTCTATCCGACGGATTGCCGAAGCGATTGAATACAGTGTTCCTGTTATTTACAAGTACTTTGAAAACAAAGAGGCGATCCTAGAATATTTCACCAAGGAAGGCTTCCGTGCATTGACGGCACAGCTACGCACCTCGGTTACGGATGTAGACACCTCGGTTACACAGTTAACCCAGTTAGCCCATGCCTACTGGCATTTTGCGGCGCAACAGACCGAGCACTATAAGATTATGTTTGGGCTGGGTATTCCAACATGTGAAACGATTAACAGCGTGGCAGAAATGCGCGATATGTCGATGCTCATGTTAGAGGTTATTGAGGCGGTCGTGGTTGCAAATGATAATCAAGAAGTAGATAAAATGCTGAAAATGAAAACCCTTTGGTCAACATTACATGGTTTTATCGCTATTGAATTATTATCACATAATAGCATATCAAAAGAACCTACAGCAACCTTTACGGACGCTGTAGACAGTTTTATATTTACATTAATTAACAAAAAATAAAAATGAGTCTAGTAGAAGATTTACAGTGGCGATACGCAACAAAAAAGATGAATGGTCAAGCTGTTGCGCAAGAAAAAATTGATTACATCGTAGAAGCAGCGCGCTTAGCACCAACTTCTTCGGGTTTACACCCTTTTAGAATTATTGAAATTTCAAATCCGGAATTAAAAGCGAAGATTCAACCTGTTGCTTACAACCAAAGTCAGATTGTAGATGCTTCGCACCTGCTTGTTTTTGCGGCATACGACGAATACACAAAAGAGCGTGTTGATGCTGTTTTTGCGCAACAAGAAGTAGAGCGTGGATTGCCAGCAGGTTTCGCTAACGACTACAAAAATATGTTGTGGGGAAGTTTCGAAAAGCAGTCGAAAGACCAACATTTCCAACATGCAGCACGTCAAGCTTACATTGGCTTCGGTCTGGCGATTGCTGCGGCGGCTGAATTACATATTGATGCGACACCAATGGAAGGTTTCGTAAACGATGAGGTGGATGCCTTATTGGGTCTTGACAAATTAGGGCTTAAATCTGTTACGATTTTAGCATTAGGTTACCGCGACGTTGAAAACGACTGGTTAGTGAATATGAAAAAAGTACGTATCCCTAAAGAAGACTTTGTTATCAACTTAAGCTAGTTACTATTTACTATATATTGAAACAAAAGCGAAGCCCCATTCTTAGGAATGGGGCTTTCGTATTTATTTTTTAGGAATATCTTTCAAGATCTCCAGTAGAAATTTCCAAAACTTCTGTACCGACGAGATCGAAGCGCGTTCTTGCGGTGAGTGCGCTCCCAAAATTGTAGGACCAAAAGAAATCATGTCCATTTCCGGATAGTTCGTACCTAAAATACCGCACTCTAATCCGGCATGACAAGCCACTACATCTGGGCTTTCATTAAACAAACGTTCGTATGTCGATGTTAGCGTCGCCAGTATTGGAGAATTAGCATTAGGTGTCCAGCCTGGGTAATCCCCAGAAAAAGAGACCGTCGCTCCCATTAACTCAAATGTAGCTTTAAGAGCGGTCGCTAAATCCATTTTTGAGGATTCTACCGAAGAGCGTGTCAGACATTTTATACTTACTTTACCATCGCCTACCTCAACGCGAGCCACATTATTGGATGTCTCTACTAAATCAGCGAAGTCCGCGCTCATCCGGTAAACACCGTTCGGCGCCGCATAAAGCGCACGCAACAAAGCATACTGCACCGCCACAGGTATCACGATAGTCGGCGTTTCGATCGCTTCAACCACAATTTCTAATCCCGCATCTACTGTTTTGAACTCTGTCTTAATCACCTCAGTCAATTGCGTAACTGTCGCCATCAATTCGGTTTTGTTTTCCGCAGGAACCGTCACCACCGCGGTCGCCTCCCGAGGAATTGCATTCCGCAGGCCACCGCCATGGATGGTAGCCACACGTACGTTGTGAAGCTGCGACTCAAACAAAATTCGGTTTAATATCTTATTCGCATTCCCCAAACCTTTGTGTATCTCAATCCCTGAATGTCCGCCATGTAAACCTTTGACCGTAATTTGATAACCAATAACATCCGCATCTACATCCTCTGATACATATTTTAATTCCGCTGTCACGTCAATCCCTCCGGCACAACCAATATCAATTTCTGTATCTTCCTCCGTATCGAGATTCAAGAGGATATCTCCGGTCAACACACCGCCCTGTAATCCCTTTGCACCGGTCATCCCTGTTTCTTCATCGATTGTAAACAAAGCCTCAATAGCCGGGTGAGCGATATCAGTGGACGCAAGAATTGCCATAATAGCGGCAACACCAACTCCATTATCGGCTCCCAACGTTGTTCCTTCTGCTTTAACCCAATCTCCATCAACAAACATGGCGATACCTTGTGTGTCAAAATCAAACACGGTATCGTTATTTTTTTGATGCACCATATCTAAATGCGATTGCAGCACCACCCCTTTACGATCTTCCATACCTGGTGTCGCGGGTTTTCTTATTATAACATTACCGACAGCGTCCTTTTCGGTCTTTAAGTTTAATGTCTTTCCAAAATCCAACATAAATTGAATCACCCGTTCCTCTTTTTTTGAGGCACGTGGCACGGCATTTAAGGCATTAAAGTGTGTCCAAACAGCTGTTGGCTCTAATTGATCTATCTTTAAATTCATAGCTTACTCCATTTCTACAAATTTAACAAATCTTACTCGCCTTTGCCCATCGTGAGCAGGATATAAATCGTTTACATTTCATTTTACAAGATCTGGCCCACTTGACTTACCGAGCGAGGCTTCTATTTTCTTTATCGCGCATACAAGACGTAAACATGAATTTATGTATGTTTGAAGGATGAAATCGGACAAGGAAAAAATGACAATGGGTGAGCCTTATATCCCTATGGGGCGTGAATTATTTGATCAGCGACAACATGCCAAAGAACAACTATTTCTGTATAACAACCTCGCTCCTTCTAAAATAAAAGCTCGAAATCAGCTCCTTAAAGGCCTATTCAAAGAAACAGGAAGTCGATTTTTTATTGAACCTCCGTTCCGTTGCGATTACGGATATAATATTCGATTGGGGGAAAATTTTTACGCCAATTACAACCTCACGATTCTCGATTCTGCGCCCGTTCATTTTGGAGATGATGTTCTGATAGGTCCAAACGTATCATTGTTTACGGCCTCACACCCGATCCACCCTGAACCACGTGTTGCAGGTTGGGAATTCGCTAAGCCTATCACCATTGGCGATCGCGTTTGGATCGGTGGCCATACCGTTATTAATCCGGGTGTAACTATTGGTGAGAATACGGTGATTGGCGCGGGATCGGTGGTTACAAAGGATATACCAGCCAACGTTGTTGCTGTTGGAAACCCTTGCCGCGTATTACGAGAAATTACCGAAGCAGATCGCGCGCCTGTGGGTGGACAGCAATAAGACAAAAAAATCGACAGGCTCAACATGACTACTTTTGTCATATGGAGCCTGTCGATTTACCAACAACTAACTACCCCCTATTTCCTACCAATAAATAATATATAATGCAGCTGTTATAAATACCACTAGCAAAGCACCAGCAACGAAGCCAGGATGTGCCTTAAACATTTTGGTATCTACTTCCAGACCATTTGGCACGACACCACGTGCGTTCTCAACACGACTAATCAGATACATTCCGACAATACATATCAAGAACACAAAACCCATTCGATCTAAGAACGGAATCTCATACACGCCACTTGCTGGATTCAAGACAGAAAAGCCTGTTGAACTCAAGAAAGAAAGATCGACAAAACCTGGCATAAATTTAAAAAGAACAGAAAGTAGGAAACCACCTATCGTTGCAAAGAGCGCTGCATTGGATGTTGTTTTCTTCCAGAAGAAGCCCAAGATAAACATCGCAAAAATACCCGGAGAAACAAATCCAGTGTACTCCTGGATATATTGGAAGCCCCCCTTCTTATCGATACCCAAATGTGGCGCAATAAGTACCGCTAATATCATAGATACGATAATCACAATCTTACCGATATTAACAAGATTGCGCTCGCTAGCATCTTTCCTAAACACCTTTTGGTAAATATCCAGGGTAAAGATCGTTGCGATACTATTCGCCTTTCCGGCAAGAGAAGCCACGACAGCAGCTGTCAACGCCGCAAAAGAAAGCCCTTTCAATCCTGCAGGAAGCAAGTTCAATAAGACAGGATAAGCACGATCGGGATTGACCTCACCGCCTTGCAACATCTCTGCTTGAAAGAGACCGTCTTTCCATAATACATACGCAGCAATACCCGGAAGTACAACAATAATTGGCATTAAAAGCTTTAAGAATGCAGCGAACAAAAGTCCATTACGCGCAGTCTTTAAATCAGCTCCTAAAGCGCGTTGCGTAATATACTGATTACAGCCCCAGTAATTTAAGTTGACGATCCACATACCACCGATCAGGACAGACAGGCCTGGAAGGTCTAAATAGTTTTCATTATCCTGTTTAAGGATCATATGAAAGTGTTCTGAAGCTTTATCGACCATGATACCATAACCATTTAGAATTCCATTACCACCGTAATGCTCAGATACCAGGTTAAAAGCAAGATACGTTGTTGCCAAACCGCCTAAAATGAGAAAGAACACTTGAATAACATCGGTATAACCGATTACTTTCATTCCTCCCAACGTGATGATAACTGCAAAAATAGCAATCAGATACATACACATCTCCAGGCTAAATCCTGAAATACTACTGACGGCTAATGCACCTAAGTAGAGAATCGATGTAAGATTGACTACCACATATAACATAAGCCAAAAAACAGCCATAATCATCGCGACGGTACTGTTGTAGCGCTTATGCAAGAACTGAGGCATGGTGAAAATCTTATTCTTAAGGTACACCGGAATAAAGAAAACAGCAACAATTATAAGTGTAATTGCTGCCATCCACTCATACGTAGCAATAGCAAGCCCCATTTTAAAGCCCGATCCACTCATCCCTATAAATTGCTCGGCAGAAATATTAGATGCAATCAGAGAAGCACCGATGGCCCACCATGTCAATGACCCTTCGGCAAGAAAATAATCTTTGGAGTCACCACCGACGACCTTCGATCGTTTTTTGTAATACACCCAAATACCATAAGAGGCCACGACAACAAAATAGAATAGAAAAACCAGATAATCTGGCGTGGATAAAACATTGTTCATAGTTGGTTTAAGTTGATCTTTGTGCTAAAGTAGTAAATGATTAGAAATATTAAATGAATCTATTAATTAAATTTTCCAAAAACTCTTGTTTTCCGCTTTTCAACGTTGGTTCCCCTGCTTGAATAGCCCATGCACGGAGGTCCTCTAAGGATAAGATTCCAGCCTCAAAATCGGCTCCTTTTCCGGAATCAAAACTGCTATAACGTTGCTTACGGAACTCCCGATACTCCGATTGTTGTAATATATTATCCGCAATGACCAAGGCCCGCGCAAAATTGTCCATTCCGCCGATATGCGCATAGAACAGATCGGCAGGATCCGTAGAGTTACGACGTATCTTCGCATCGAAGTTCACCCCTCCACCACGCAATCCACCTGCTTCCAAAATAATCAAAAGTGACTCTGTCAACTCGTTAAGATCTGTCGGGAATTGATCCGTATCCCAACCATTTTGGTAATCCCCGCGATTGGCATCGATCGATCCCAATAGGTTTGCATCGGCTGCAACCTGCAATTCGTGTTGAAAAGTATGGCCCGCAAGGGTTGCATGATTTACTTCTAGGTTTAACTTAAAGTCATCCAACAGATCAAATTGACGTAAGAAACCGATCACCGTCGCTGCGTCGTAATCGTATTGGTGCTTCGTCGGTTCACATGGTTTTGGTTCAATAAAGAAGGTCCCTTTAAAGCCACGTGCACGTGCATAATCTTTCGCCATATGTAAGAAACGCGCCAAATGTTCTTGCTCCCGCTTCATATTGGTGTTCAACAAAGACATATAGCCTTCCCGGCCACCCCAAAAAACATAATTCTCACCGCCTAAGGCTATAGTTGCATCCAAAGCCGCCTGAACCTGTGCGCCAGCATGTGATAACACGTGAAAGTCAGGGTTGGTCGCGGCACCATTCATATAGCGATGATGACTAAACAGATTTGCCGTTCCCCATAGGAGTTTGATACCACTATCGGCTTGTTTCTGCTTTGCATAATCTACAATAGCCTGTAAGCGGCGCTCATTCTCCTGGATATCGTCACCATAATCGACCAAGTCCACATCATGAAAACAGTAATATGGAAACTGCATTTTGGTCATAAACTCAAAAGCGGCATCCATTTTATCTTTCGCGCGCGCAATCGGATCTGTTTTCTGATCCCATGCAAAAAAATGTGTCGGTCCTCCAAAAGGATCGCTACCATTGGCATTAAAGGAATGCCAATATGCGCAAGCAAATTTAAAATGATCTTCCATTCGCTTTCCCGCCACCACGCGATCAGCATCATACCATCTAAAAGCTAATGGATTAGTTGACGCTACGCCTTCGTATTTAATTTGATCAATTCCCTTAAAATAGATCTGTTCACCCAATAAAACCTGCATAAAATATTAGTTTGATAATTTATAATCTAAAATTAATTTCCATTCTTGGTATAAAGCTTCATACACATCTGCATTGGAGCTGACCTCCACCGCTAATACTTTTTTCAAGCCGTTAAAAGCTTCTTCTTGATCGGAAAACACCTGCGCACCAATTCCTGCACCTAAAGCCGCCCCGACACTTCCATCATTATTATATAATTCCACAGGGATCCCTGTAACATCAACAAAAGCAGACCGAAACAACGGACTCAAAAAAAGGTTGGTATGTCCGGCACGAATTACAGTGGGCGACAAACCGTTCTCTCGAAGGATATCAAGTCCGTAGCGAAACGAAAAAGCAATCCCTTCTTGGGCTGCTCGCCACAAATGAGCTGGTGTATGGCGCACAAAGTCTAGGTGCTCCATGGATCCACCTAGTGTGCGGTTTCCCAACATTCGTTCGGCACCATTTCCAAAGGGCAGCATCCGTAAACCATCAGCACCGATAGCAACCTCTCCTGCCTGCGCATTCATGGTCGCATAGTCCACCTCAATCCCTGTAATCTTACGGATCCAACTGTTCTGAATCCCTGTTCCATTAATACAGAGCAGCACCCCCACATTAACCGCTGATTTGCTATGATTTACATGTGCAAATGTATTGACGCGTGAAGCTTTATCGTAAATCAAGTGGTCATCCACGGCATATATAACGCCGGATGTGCCACCGGTTGCAGCAACCTCGCCAGGCTTACGTACATTTAGCGATAAAGCGTTGTTGGGTTGGTCTCCGGCTTTATAGGTCACGACGACATGCGCACCGAAGCCAAGCGCTTGAGCAACGTCTTTCGTTACGTATCCATAATTCGAAAAAACGGGATTAATAGTAGGAACCAATGCTTCGTCTACCCCGTAGTAGGACAATAGTTCGGTCGATAATCTATTCTGTTCAAAATTCCACAGCACACCTTCCGAGAGGGCGCTTGGATTTGTCGTGATATGTCCCGTAAAACACATGCTCAAGAAATCCCCCGGCAACATAAACTTATAGATCTGTGCATATAGAGCCGGCTCATTTTCCTTTACCCACGCTAGTTTAGAGGCTGTAAAATTTCCTGGGGAATTGAGGTGACTATGCAAAAAGCCTGTTGGCTCCAGTTCCGTCATCGCTTTATTGCCTGTCTCAACGGCACGACTGTCGCACCAGATAATAGCGTCACGGAGCACTTTATGATCTTTGTCGACGACGACTAAGCCGTGCATTTGATAGGCAATACCAATGGCTTGTATATCCTTTGGATTGTAGGTTTGGGACGCGTTTACCTTGCGAATCGCTTCTTGGGTATACGACCACCACAGGTTTGGATTTTGCTCAGCCCAATCGGGCTTCAGACTAATAATTTCCGCCTCTTTCTCTGGATATGTTGCCGAAGCCAAGCATAACTGTGTTTCCGCATCTACAACAGACACTTTAACCGATGAGGTCCCTAAATCAATTCCCAATAATAGCATAGATAATGGTAAGGTTTTTTTGTGTTAGCGCAACCGCTTGCATAAAAGTATTTATATTTATTTATATTTACAAAAACTTTTTGGAATTACTTCTAACCGTGGCTAAAAAAACAACCATTTATGATATCGCTAAAGAGCTGAATATCACCGTGTCAACAGTATCTCGTGCATTAAATAACATTTCTTCGATCAGTGACTCGACTAGAGAGGCTGTGGTGGCTATGGCAAAGAAGATGAACTACCGCCCCAATAAGGTGGCCTCTTCTTTAACCTCCGGGAAAACCTATATTATCGGTGTTATCGTGCCGAGCGCACAAATTCATTTCTTTGCCACGGTGGTTCATGCGTTAGAAAAATATCTAAAGCGGTTTGGATATAGCATCATATTGTATCAATCAAATGAATCGTTGGAGTCTGAGCAAAGAGGTGTCGATACCCTTCTGGAAGCCCAGGTAGACGGTATTATAGCATCGTTATCCTTGGAGACCGATGAGGTGTCCCATTTTGAAAAAGTGAAGGAAGAAGGTAAACCGCTATTAATTTTTGACCGTACGCACGACTTATTACGATCGCCATCCGTTACGATCGATGATGAATATGCCGGTTATATGGCGACCAAGCATCTTATTGATCAAGGTTATCGAAAAATAGCCTATATAACGACCACACATCAAATAAAGATATTCCAAGAACGCTATGCAGGCTACCAGCGTGCAATTAAAGAGGCCAAGTTAAAATTACGTCCCGAGTTTATCATCCTCGGCGACCTGAGTGTAGACGGTGGCTTTATCGGCACGAATCAATTGTTACAAGAGAAAGATCGTCCTGATGCCATAATAGGTGGAGATGATTTTGTTGCCCTAGGCATAATAAAAGCCCTGCACAAACATGAAATAACACCGCCTACTATCGGCGTAATCGGATTTGCCAATCAAAGCTTCTCCGAACATATTATCCCCAGCTTAACGACCATTGACCAACAAGCGGTGCAGATGGGAAATGAATGTGCCAAACTGTTTCTCAAGCTTTTGGATAAAAGCAAAGCAATAGCACCGGATGAGCAGGTGGTATTGACTCCGCTCCTTTTGGAACGTGAGTCAACAAAAAAATAAATTAAAGCAACAGCACTTTCCACGCCATCGGTATGTCGTTGGCCGCGATACGTTCTTTTGCTTTTATCTCTAAATGTGTTGTCCGTGTCGATACATCACCAATAAAGGCATTCAATAATTCCTGAATTTCAGGTATGCTCCGAATCGCATCAACCTCTTGATCGCTTGGTATATCGTCGATCGACGTTAATCGAGACAAATCACTGGCATCTAAGATAACCGATTCGCGGATAAATGAAGGGATCTTATTATAGTCCATTACGACTTTTATTATTTTTCTTTATTAAACATGTTTCCAATCTCTCGACTAATCTTTCTAAAGATCGGTGCCATTTGCACATTCTCGTAATCGTCAATATGTTGGTTCTCTACACGGCTTGGGAAGATCAAGATTAAGTTCTGATTTTGATAGTATCGACCGACACGACGTGCCAAGCCGTCCAAAGAGTCGCGGTAGGAAACTTCGCCGTAACGCGCAGATACAAAGACGAGCAATGAATCGGTGTTACTAAAGGTTGCTAAACCATAAATGTTATCCCAGTCTTCGTAGTTACTAAAACCTGCAGGCACACTCGATTTCAGCTGATCCAGCAGCGTTTCAATCGCACGTTGTGTGCGGGTACCGCACACATACATAACAGGTAAAGAAAGCTCTTGTCCTAAACGCAGAATTTTTTCCATCCAATAGACAAACCCTGTCTCTGACTCTGCCAGTGGCGGAACAAAAACTGTAATTGATTTGTGGGAAAGGAAAGGTTTATCCAGGCGACACATGAACAAGTTTGTATTGGTACGGTTCAGAATACTCTCCGCCTTCTCTCCTACAATCTTCTCAATAAACGAAGTGGCACTCGGCCAGCCCAGAATAATACAATCTGCAAATAGCTCTTTCGAGGTACGACCAATACCACTTCCGATGTTGTGGTCTAATGTCGTCAAGATCTCGACTTCCGTTTCTGAGCCAGACGCATATCGAACCATACTGTCCAGATTTTTACGCGCATTGAGCGTATTTCGTTCTGCTTCTTCATTATCGGGTACTACACTGAGAATATGCAGCGGATGGTGAGATTTCTTCGATTTAATGAGCGTAGCAAAGTCTAATATAGGCTCCATATTCGCTAGATTGGCAATAGGAATCAAGATCTGCTCTTCATGCTCTTCGACATGCTCTTTATGTGTATCGTGTTGATGTCCCTCCATCACAATTTTCTTCGATGCATTTTCGGTCACAATCGAAGCAATAATACAGGTAACGAGAATCAAAACAATGGTACCATTTAATACATTTTCATCGATAATCTCCTTTTCATACCCGACCATAATAATAGCGAGCGTTGCAGCGGCATGCGCATTACTCAGTCCAAAGATAAGGTTACGTTGATTCTTGGTATACTTAAAGACCAACTGAGTGGCTGTTGCAGCAAGGAATTTACCGGTTACGGCAACCAATGTCAGCGTACCGGCAATAATAAGGGCCATCGGCCCTTTGGTGAGTACGCTCACATCTACAATCATCCCCACAGAAATCAGGAAAAAGGGGATGAAAATCGCATTTCCGATAAACTCAATACGATTCATCAAAGCGGATGAATGCGGGATAAGCTTATTTAGCGCCAGTCCCGCCACAAAGGCTCCGATAATAGGCTCCAGGCCGGCAAGTTCCGAGAGGAAGGCCGCAAAGAAAACGACGGCAAGTACAAAGATATAATGTGCTGTTTTTTCGGCCTCGATCCGTTGGAAAAACCATTTGGCGATACGCGGGATAACACCAAACATAATAAACAAGAATATGGTAAAGGATACCCCCAGGGTAACCCAAAATTCCTGGTTAAGCGCTCCCTGCGAAGCACCGGTTACCACGGCTAGAATAATCAATACCGCTGTATCGGTCAAAATTGTTCCACCTATCGTAATCGCTACTGCTTCATGCTTAGAAATACCATAACTGTTTACAATCGGATAGGTTACCAAGGTATGCGTTGCAAACATACTCGCAATCAAAATGCTGGGTAAAAAATCGTAGTTCAGCAAGTAATAACACACCGGAAAACCAATCATAATTGGAATAATAAACGTAAAGAATCCAAAGAGTAAACTTTTATTCTTTGTTTTCTTAAATTCATTCATATCCAACTCTAATCCAGCAATAAACATAATATAGAGTAAACCAATGGTGGAGAACAAATCTATCGCATCTACACCGCTGCCTTCTAGTGTAACTTTATCTATTTTGCTCAACCAATTTAAGCCATGAGGCCCCAAGAGTACGCCAAACAAAATCAATCCGATAATACCCGGTACTTTGATGGGTCTAAGGATGATGGGAGAAATAAGAATAATAGTTAAGATCACCGTAAAAACCAATACAGGATTGGTTATTGGTGTTGAGAAAGCTTCGGAAATGTGATGCAGTAATTTATCCATACGCAAATATTACAGTTTAATGTTTGACTTGTATACGGCTAGTAAATTACTAAAATTTAGCCCCAAATCCTAATCTAGGGCTTCGTTTGCCCAATATTGTGACATTGCCACAGGGAGAAAACACTATTTAAACTGAATAGTTTTGACAGGAGAAATTCGACTAATCAACATGGATGGAATAAACAGTGTCAACAAACCAATAATCATGACAGCCAGGTTTAAGCCTAGCACTTCATACCACATGATGGACATTGGCACATAGTCAATATAGTATGTCGCTGGGTCGAGCGTAAAAAAATGGGTGTATGATTGGAAAACATAGAGTGACAAGGCTATAATATTCCCAATAAGCAATCCATATCCAATCAAATACATGGAGTTAAAGAAGAAAACACGGCGTATGCCCGCATTATTATAACCTAATGCTTTGAGGATCCCTATCATCGAAGAGCGTTCTAAGATACTAATCAGCAAGGATGATATCATATTAATTGCGGCTACCACGACCATAAGCACGAATATGATGTTATCGTTCATATCCAACATGCTCAGCCAGTTGAAAATATCGGGCATCTGTTCAATAATATTGGTCGCATGGAGACGCAGCGGGAGTTCGTCGTTCAGCACCTGTGTTACCCGTTCTAACGAATCGAATGATGATATCCGGATTTCATAGGCACCAACCTCATCGGTAGCTAGGTCATTTAATCGTCGGATCAAATCCAACGAACCGATAACATATGTTTTATCGAGTTCCTCCGAGTTCGTCGCATAAATTCCTTTCACGGTAAAAGGACGTTTACGGATCGGCTCTTGAATAAAGAACATAACGAATTTATCCCCGACCTTTAAATGCAAACGTTTCGCAAGCATCTCCGAAATAAGAATCTGGGTATTGGGATCTTGGGCAAAATTCAAGGTGTCGCCCTCTTTGATGTTTCTTGCGAGGTATTTTTGATTATACGACGCACCAATTCCTTTCAATAACACCCCTTCAACCTCACCTTTCACATTCATAATCCCTGCTTTGGTGGCAAAAGGACTTATATTGACAATATTAGGGATTTTTTTTATCTCGTTAAGCTGCGCATCAGATAAGCTGATTGGGGTATTCTCAAAGGAGCTGTTCAGATCATTTTTTGAAACGATAATATCACCGAAAAATCCTCTTTGCTTTTCAATAATCTCGGTCTTAAAGCCAGTCAGGATCGCTACCGAAAGTATAATGGCGGTAATAGCCAAGGCTAAGGCACCAATAGTGACACGTACAATCAATTTGGAGAAAGTTCGTTGCCCTGTAATAGTAATCCGCTTCGCTAAAAAGTAAGGAAAATTCAAGCTGAAAATTAATTTGTACCTTCGCAAAGTTAATAATTTTTGTCACTTACCACTATTTCTAAGAAAATAGAATATTCTACTGAACGTATGCGTATAATCTTCATGGGTACTCCCGATTTTGCTGTTGCTTCATTACAAGCTTTATTAAACGATGGCGCTCATGTTGTCGCTGTAGTAACTACACCAGACAAACCAGCAGGCCGAGGACAAAAGATGCATGAATCTGCTGTTAAAGTCTTTGCAAAAGCACACGATATACCTGTCTTACAGCCTGTAAAACTACGTGATCCATTATTTGTGCAAGAACTTCGCGACCTAAAAGCAGACTTACAAGTTGTCGTTGCCTTCCGGATGCTACCTGAGCTCGTGTGGTCCATGCCACCTAAAGGAACCATCAATGTGCATGCCTCACTCCTTCCGCAATACCGCGGTGCAGCCCCAATAAACCATGCCATTATTAACGGCGAAGAGAAAACGGGGGTCACCACCTTCTTGTTGCAGCACGAAATTGATACTGGAAATATTCTCTTCAGCGAAGAGGTGGACATTTTGGCAGATGACAATGCGGGTATCGTGCATGACAAGTTAATGGCAGCTGGTGCGCGGACGTTGTTAAAAACGGTCAAAGGATTGGAAGCAGGTACAATAACCCCTATACCGCAAGCAGATATCCCTGTAGAAACCCTACACCATGCGCCCAAAATATTTAAGGAGGATTGTGAAATCAACTGGAATCAACCGACTGAAAAGGTGTATAATTTTATCCGAGGCTTAAGCCCGTACCCAAGTGCATACACGCATTTGGATCAGAAGGTCCTTAAGATTTATGAAACGGAGAAATCGGAGAAAATAGAAGGATTAGCGCCTGGTGCATACCACACAGACCATAAGAATTATTTAGCATTTGCGACGGCAAATGGCTCCATACGCATCAAATCACTCCAAATCGAAGGAAAAAGACGTATGCAGATCGACGAGTTCCTTCGCGGATATCGATTCGACTAGTTATTCGCCTTCAGCTGGCACGTATTCCAGCAGATCCCCCGGTTGGCAGTCCAAGGCTTTACAGAGCGCATCCAATGTGCTCATACGGATAGCCTTGGATTTTTGATTCTTTATAATCGAAAGATTCGAGAGCGTAATACCCACTTTCTGGCTCAGTTCGTTCAACGAAATTTTCTTCTTTGACATGAGGCTATCGAGATGGATTTTAATTGGCATATCAGTTATTTATTTAAAAATTTAAACAATTAAAAAGATAACAATCATTTTACGTAATTGTTTTATTGACATTCAAAAAAAATCATTTGAAAGTCAAAACACTAACGATAAACCAGTTACCCTGTGTAACTTTTTGAATAATAAGCAAACAAAACAGGATTCATCGAGTTATCACTAATAAACTATGAGAAATTGGAATAATTTTTGCTGTATACAGATAGCTAAACTTCTTTTCTTAACTACCTCATACTGAGTAATTAATTTACATCCACATGAAGGTATTTTCGTAGAAATTTACTATTTTTGCAGACATTTCAAAAGAAAGGTATTTAATACATTAAATGAGACAGCTCAAAATTACACAATCCATTACCAATCGTGAGTCACAGTCGTTAGACAAGTACTTGCACGAGATTGGTAAAGTCGACTTAATTACCGCGGAAGAAGAAGTAATCTTGGCACAACGCATTCGCGAAGGAGACCAAGTTGCTTTAGAAAAATTGACAAAAACCAACTTGAGGTTCGTTGTTTCTGTTGCTAAGCAGTACCAAAATCAGGGCCTTACCTTAGGCGATTTGATTAATGAGGGCAATTTAGGCCTAATTAAAGCAGCAAAACGTTTCGATGAGACAAAAGGTTTTAAATTTATCTCTTACGCTGTATGGTGGATTCGTCAGTCAATTTTGCAGGCTATTGCTGAACAATCGCGTATCGTACGTTTACCCCTAAACCAAGTGGGGTCCTTGAGTAAAATCAGCAAGGCTTTTTCAAAATTAGAACAGGAATACGAGCGTGAGCCTTCTCCTGAAGAATTAGCTGACATCTTGGAAACTACGGTTGACAAAGTGTCAGACACACTAAGTAATTCAGGAAGACATGTATCTATGGATGCTCCATTTGTTCAAGGGGAAGAAAATACCCTGTTGGATGTTTTGGAAAATAGCGATCCAGATACAGATAGCTTACTTATCGACGAATCACTATCTGAAGAAATTAAGCGCTCTTTGGCGACTTTGACGGAACGTGAGCGTGAAATTATCGTATTGTTCTTCGGTCTAGGCACCAACCACCAATTATCATTAGAGGAAATCGGTGAAAAATTTAGCCTGACGAGAGAACGTGTACGCCAAATTAAAGACAAAGCTCTTCAACGTTTACGCCACACTTCGCGTAGCAAAATATTAAAATCTTATTTAGGCTAGTAAGCTAGCCGGAAAATGTAAAAGCGCAGTTGAATAAACTGCGCTTTTTTTTGTCTTGATATTATATTCTTATAAAGAAGTAGAGACACGAAACCAAAAGGTATAAAATGTGCCTCTACGTTTTTTATTTTATTACTATTTAACCTCGTCCGGTAGAAGGATAAACTTAAACAAATGTTCTTCGTTCAAATAACGGTTGGCAACATCTTTCACCGACTCTACCGTCACTTTATCCAAATCCTTTAGGTAACGTGTAATATACGTTGGATCCTCATTCCGCTGGTAGGCGCTGGAGATCTGACTCAACCAGAATTTGTTTTCCTTCACCGAAAGCTCCAACTGACGGCGTTGTTCGATCTTGAATTTCTCCAAATCAGTGGCAGAAGGACCGTTCTTCTTCACCTTATTGATTTCATCCATGGTAGAATTCATTAAACCCTTGTATTTCTCTACCCCTGTACCAAAAGAAACAGTCATACTAAATCTGTTTTTCGGATACTTAGATGTTGTCGCTCTGGCAGATGTACCATAGACACCACTTTCCTCTTCACGCAAGCGTTCAATAAGTTTAATGGACAAGACGCTTTCTAAAGCATTTAAATTCAAGTTCTCGACTTCGCCGAATTTATAATCGCCATAGTAAGTCAAAACAGCCATTGCTTTTTGATCCTGCCCCTTATGTACTACTTTTTCAAAGCCTTTATTTGGCTCATAAATACCCAGATCTTTTGCTTGCTCATTACGTTTTAAGCTAGGCAAAGAAGCGATGTATTGCTCCAAGTATGGCTTAATTTCCTCTTCTGTAAATGACCCTACAATGGTAAAGACAAAATCTGAAGCATCAGCGAAACGCTCTTTGAAGATGGCTAAAGCACGTTGCTGATCAATTTTCTCCACGCCTTCGTTAGAGATTGGAACACGACGAATGTTACCGCTATACAGGCTTTCCATAACATTCTTACTGAAAACGAAGTTTGGATTACTTTCTCTATTCACGATCATCGACTTCGCCTTAGTAATGGTACTTTTAAAGACATCATCTTCAATACGTGGCGCTGTAAAATAACCATTGATCAGTTCAAAAGCAGTCTTCAATCCCTCTTTATCTGAATAACCAGAAAGGCCTTCTGTTCTTTCGCTCAAATATGGGTTGATGTTCACGTTCTTGCCTGTCATATACTTCTGCAATTCGATCGTATTCAACTGACCTACCCCACTGCTGTTCACTAAATCACCTGCTTGTGCGGCCGAGTAATAATCTTGGTCACTGTACAACGAAGTACCACCGGGACTGAATGCACTGATTAAGATCTCATCATTCTTGAATGTCGTTGGCTTTAAAATTACCTTAACGCCATTACTCAAAACCAATTCTTTGGCTTCAATCGCAGGAATCGCCTTGGTTGAAGTAATAGTACCTTTAGCCGGCACCTTCGCCAGTAAAGGCAGATCAGATACTTTATCAACGTAAGCGGTAATATTCTCACGCTCTACTTCGTTAAACCACGTATTTACCTGTTGTTCCGTTGGCAGACTCGCTTTTTCATTATCTGGAGCCATAATGATGATATCACGATTTACATCCAGATAGAATTCTTTCCCTACTGCCTCTACTTCTTGGCGTGTTAAAGTCGGCAACAATTGTTTATTTAATTGATAACTATCCTCGTTACTTAATGCGGGACTACCTTCCAAGAAGTTATTTAGGTAACTATTTACATAATTATCCGATTTTTTCTTACTACGCTCGATATAGGATGTTTCATTCCCTTTATTAAACGCAGCTACCGTACGTTTAAATTCGGTCTCTGTAAAGCCATATTTTTGAACTCGCTCTAATTCGCGAACCAATGCCTTAAAGCCCAATTCAAATTCCTTCGGTTTTGCAACAAAAAAAGCATTATACGCATCTAGACCGCCAAGGAACCCACCGATACCAACACTAGCTTGTAAGAATGGTGGCGTTGCCGATTGACCTAACTCCCCTAAACGTGCACTCAACATGCTGTTATATACCGCTTTCAGCAACCCTCTACGTAAATCACTCACCGTCTTCACCTTCTCTTCAGGATGCTTGATCGTAATCTGCCCCATCGTGTAGGTCATCTCTGGATCGGTAACGGCTAAAAACTGATTTTTATTCAGCAAAGGAACAGTCAGTTCTGTACGTTTTTGTGGATTAGCAGGCATTTTCAAATCAGAAAATAAACGCACCACCTCTTTTTCCATCTGTGCCACATCAATATCACCTACGATAATCAAGGCTTGAAGGTCTGGACGGTACCATTGTTGATGGAAATTACGCAACTCCGAATAAGGGAAGTTTTTAATACTTTCTTCTGTACCGATCGGCAGACGATTAGCATACAATGAGTTGTTCAACATCACCGGCAAAAACTTATCCCGCATACGTTGCTGTGCACCACGGCCGCCACGCATCTCTTCTAAGATAATACCACGCTCTTTATCAATCTCCTCGTCTGTTAATAATGCGTCCTGTGCCCAGTCGCGCATAACCTGAAGTCCGTTTTTCAATAAATCGGCATCATCCGAAGGGATCGGCAACTGATAAACCGTTTGGTCAAAACCTGTATAAGCATTCAGGTCACTTCCGAAACGGACACCTGCTTTCTGTAAATAATCTACCAATGCATTTTTAGGAAAATGTTTCAACCCATTGAAGTTCATATGCTCTAAAAAGTGCGCTAACCCCAATTGTTGCTCCGTTTCCAATACTGACCCAACTTTATTTGCCAAGTACATCGTTACACGGTCCTTAGGCTCCACATTCTTACGGATGTAATACTGAAAGCCATTCTTTAATTTGCCTGTCTTAACTTCCTGATCGAAAGGCAAAACTTTGTTCCAGGATGCAGTATCCTGAACAAGAATTGTTCGTGCTTCATACGTCATACTCGTCGGCGACGCCTTCACGGCACCAAGCGCCGTAGGCAATAAAAATGCTAATGCAATAGGTTTTATAATTTTCATCTAGAATTATATCTATAATTATCGGCGTAAACCTACGAAAATTCCATAATATAACTTATCAACAAACAATAATTTTACATAACAAGACTTGACAAGAAATAAAGTGCTACAAAAAAGAATTCAACGCCTAAAGTATAAGGGAGTCCCGATTAATAATTGCAGATAAGGACATATTTATTTAAGTTTATACGATGAATTGGGATATTGCGAAAAAGGACTTTAAACGCTACTTACAATTGGAGCGCGGGCTATCCAATAACTCCATCGAGGCGTATCTAAATGACGTAAATAAATTAGAAAGCTACTGTACCTATACGCAATTGCCACTTGATGCTATTCAAACTCGGAACCTACAGCAGTTCCTCCTATTTATAAATGACTTTCATATATCACCGTATACACAGGCAAGGTTACTTTCGGGACTAAAGACATTTTTTGCTTTCCTCCAGATTGAATACCTCATAACCACAAACCCTGCTGAACATATAGAAGCACCTCGATTAAACCGTAAAGTACCAAGTGTCCTCAATATTCAGGAAATCGATGCCCTTATTGGCGCCATAGATCTTTCTACTGCAGAAGGCATGCGCAACAAAACGATATTGGAATTACTTTACGGTTGTGGCCTCCGTGTATCGGAACTTGTTAATCTAAAAATATCAAACTTATTTTTAGATGTCGAATTTATTAAGGTCGAAGGCAAGGGCAACAAAGAGCGATTGATTCCAATCGGACAACAAGCCATTAAATACCTGAAAATATACCTTAATGAGGTGCGCGCAAAAGGTCCTATCAAAGCCGGTTTTGAAGATATTGTGTTCCTCAATCGTCGTGGCGCACAATTATCCCGCGTTATGGTGTTTCTTATTATTAAAGACTTAGCCAAGAAGATTGGCCTCACAAAAACCATAAGCCCACACACCTTTCGACATTCTTTTGCCTCACACCTGGTTGAAGGTGGAGCCGACCTTCGTGCGGTTCAAGATATGCTGGGACATGAAAGCATTACCACAACAGAAATATACACACACATTGACCGCGATTACCTGCAATCTATTATCACCCAATATCACCCGCGATCTTAAATGCAACTTTGTTTAATTTAATTTGCAATAGTGTTGCATTTAGAATATCTTTGTGCCATTGATGTTCCGCAAGGCTTGTATTTATATCGTCCTATTCTTTTCGCTAAGTAGTATTTTCTTAGCAGCGGGCTTGCAGTACACGCATAATACCAATCACAACCACTGTGATTCGAGTTGCGATAACGAAAAGCAGACCACAGACGACGGATGTTCACTATGTTGGTTCGTCGCGCATCAATTAGCCCTAGACACCCATTATGCTGTCGTTTCTATTACGGCGCAATCACATTTAATATTTACCGAGGACAAGCTGGAGCCGCACTTTCCACTGACCTCACCCCTAGTTGTTCAAAACGGAAACAAGGACCCGCCTTGCCTTTTTATATAAACGATCCATTATTTATATAAAAATTCAATATCCATTTGATGCAAAAAAAATGCTTCGGGCTATTGCTTTCGCTAGGAATTTCAGTGATGGCAAGTAACGCTCAATCTACAACAACCAAAGCGGAGGAAATCAAGCTTAAGGGGGTTGTCGTTACCGGCAAACAACGCGCTTCCTTAACAGCCAGTTCGCTTGTGTTGCGAAACCAAAATATACAAGAAAACAAAGGTAAAGTCTTAGCAGATGTTTTAAGTGACATGGCCGGAGTCTCTACAATTTCCATGGGCAATACCATTGTGAAACCGGTTATCAATGGCCTCCATAGCAATCGGATTCTATTGCTCAATAACGGTATTCGACACGAAGGACAGCAATGGGGTGCTGAACATGCTCCAGAGCTAGATCCATTTTCGGCGGATCGTATGGAGGTGGTCAAGGGTGCACAAGGTGTTCGTTATGGTGCTGATGCACTTGCTGGCGTAGTTTTACTTAGCCCACGTCCTATTGAAACGGAAAACCCGATAACCGGGAACATCGATCTTATTGGTCAAAGTAATGGTCGAGGGTTGACAATGAACGGTCGTCTAGAAGGAGGAATAAAAAAGATACCTCATCTAGGTTGGCGCATTCAGGCATCAGGCAAAAAAGTGGGTAATTATAAATCTGCCGACTACTATCTTGGCAATACGGGAGCCCGCGAGTTTAACTTTTCAGGAAGCTTGAACTATCGTTTTAAAACCAATGAAGTGGAGGTTTACTACAGTCACTTCGGGACGGAGCTGGGGATCTTTGCTGGCGCACATATCGGAACAGTGGAAGACATCCTTCCTCGGATAGCACATGGCCGTCCGTTTGAAACATATGATTTCACCTATGCTATCGCAGCACCAAGACAACGGGTGGATCACGACTTAGCCAAGTTCCGTTGGAGACGGCAGCTTTCCGACAGCAACTCGTTGGAGCTCTTATATGGTTTTCAACGCAATCATCGTCGAGAATATGACAAACGTCGCATTGAAAGTGATGATACCCCCATGGCAGATATGATCTTGACCACGCAAAATGTGGAAGCCGTACTTAAAATATCGGATATGGCACTCGGCGTACAGGCGAATATTCAAGTGAACAATAACCAGTCGGGCACGGGAACAACACCTATCATTCCTAATTTCGACAATTTCAATATAGGCGCCTTTGCGACGAGACAGTTTTCGCTGCGCAACGTACTAGCAGAATTTGGCGGGCGCTATGATTTTAAACATCTGGATGCTGCAGGATACCGTTACGATTACAAAAATCAGCTTGAAAATGGGGTCGTCAATCAATACCTCATGACAGACCAACGTCGTTTTCATAATGTATCCGGTACGACAGGAATTTTGTATCCTGTTTCCGAGAAACTTACTTGGAAGAGCAACCTGGGTTTAGCTTGGCGCGCTCCATCGGCCAATGAGTTATATAGCGATGGGGTTCATCATGGCAGTGGCACCTATGAAGTGGGAGACAAATCGCTAAAGAGCGAAAAGGGATTGAAGTGGGCCAATAGTTTACTCTGGAATACCCAAGCCCTTCAGGTCACGCTCGATATCTATGGTCAATTGGTCTACGATTATATTTATGCCCAGCCAAATCCGGACTCTGTTCGGCAAACCATTCGTGGGACTTTTCCGCTCTTTGCGTATGCGCAGCATGATGCCTTCTTCTACGGTGCAGATCTTTCGTTAGATTACCAGTTTTCACCGGCTCTTTCTTATCAGGTTAACGGCTCTTTGGTTCGCGCTAAAAATATCGACGCCAACACGTACTTGCCTTACATACCTGCAGATAGAATACGCCATGGTCTGCAATGGAATTTTCCTTTGGGAGCTTTACCGGTCAATTATTTGAAGGTTATGCATCGCTTCGTTGCCAAACAAGATCGCTATGAAGTTGGTTCCGATTATGCCACCCCTCCACCTGCGTATCATTTGGTGGATGCCATGGTGAGCACAAATGTTCCCTTAACGAACAGAAAAAATATAAACATACTCCTTCGGGTGGACAATCTACTCAACACCGAATATAAGGATTACATGGATCGTTTCCGCTATTATGCACATCAAATGGGTAGAAACATTAATTTAAGAATATCTTATCAGTTTTAACACACGTACATTATCATGAAAAAATTTAATACAATCCTACTTTTACTTGCCGTTCTATTTGTTGCACAATCTTGTTCTAAAGATGATCCTACAGCGGAGATTGACCAGGAGGAAGTTGGGGGAGCTAAACTCATCTTCACCGAGGTGGAGCGTGAAGCACACGGTGACCACTACCACTATAATGATATCCCGAATGCTGAAGTAGAAACGGTAGCATTTACGGGAAGCAATCTTGCTCCTGCCGTAGGCGCTCACCTTCATTTGGAACCGGGTAAAACGTACCGTTTGTCTTTAGTGGCGACAGACTTTATGGGCAGAGAGACGCAACAAACCTTTGTACAACGTGCAGCAGAGCACCAAGCCTTTATTCTAGGTGCGCCAACTGGAAGCTTAACGTATGTATATGCGGATCGCGATGCGGATAACAAGAAAATAAATGTAGGCGTAACGGGATACCTGACCATTGAAAAGGAAACTTCTACTTTTGTGTTCCGCTATGTTATGCGCCACTTGAATACCGGAGTTAAAGATCGTATCACGGCTGCAGATTGGAATAACACCAACTTCACGCAGTTTACAGGTGCAAATGACTTAGACCTTAAAGTGGAAGCTCACTTGACAGCAGGTCACTAGGTTTAGTTGGTAGTTGGTAGTTGGTAGTTGGTGGTTAGTGGTTGGTAGTTGGTGGTTGGTGGTTGGTGAGTCATTAGGGACTTGTAGCTCTACAAACTATGAACGACGAACTACCAAACTACAAACAAAAAAAAGAGAGACGCTATATAAGCGTCTCTCTTTTTTATCTAACAAGTCTAATAACTAATCCGCATTAATAGCTTGCCAGATCATATCTTTCATCTGCGTGATATTCTTTCCCGCTACCGATGAAATAAATATCGAAGGTATGCCTTTAGGTAAAGTCAAAGCCATCTCAGCCTCCAACTCATCATCCAACATATCAGACTTCGTAATTGCTAAGAGTCGCGGTTTGTCGATCAACTCTGGATTATAGGCCGTCAGCTCACTCAACAAAATATTATATTCCTCTTCAATACTTCGGCCCGTATCGGCAGGTACCATAAAGAGTAAAACAGAGTTACGCTCAATATGTCTTAGGAAACGATATCCTAAACCTTTGCCCTCCGAAGCACCTTCAATGATTCCCGGGATATCAGCCATCACGAATGACTTATTATCACGGTAACGCACAATACCTAAGTTAGGTACTAACGTCGTGAACGGATAATCGGCAATCTCCGGTTTCGCGGCCGAAACAACAGAAAGCAAGGTCGATTTACCCGCATTCGGGAAACCTACTAAACCAACATCGGCAAGAACCTTCAATTCCAGGATGATCCATTGCTCTTTACCAGGTATCCCAGGTTGTGAGTAACGCGGTGTTTGCTGTGTTGGCGACTTAAAGTGCCAGTTTCCCAAACCACCCATACCACCTGGTGTCAGAATCTTTGTTTCACCATCTTCGGTAATATCAAATAAAACCTCTCCTGTTTCCGCATCGCGCGCAATTGTGCCTAGCGGAACTTCCAAGATTTCATCCTTACCATTTGCACCACTCCGCAATGCACTACCTCCTGGATCACCATTGGCCGCAATAATATGCTTCCGGTATTTCAAGTGTAGCAACGTCCAGTGTTGCGTGGATCCTTTCAAAATGATATGTCCACCCCGGCCACCATCACCACCATCCGGACCACCTTTCGCCGTGTGTTTATCACGGTGCAAATGGGCCGAACCCGAGCCACCGTGCCCCGAGCGGCAGCAGACCTTTACATAATCAACAAAATTCGAGCCTTGGGCCATATCTATTCTTTACCTTTTTTAATATTAATATTGGTCGATAATCGCCGTCAAAGAACCAAAGATCTCTTCGATATCACCGATACCATTAACCTTTGCTAATTTTCCTTGCGCATCGTAGTACGGCAATACGTGAATCGTTTTGCTGAAGTACTCTTCAATACGTTTTTTCAATTTATCAGCTGCATCATCCGCACGACCCGAGATCTCTTGTCTCTTGGCAATACGTTGTGTCAGCTCTTCTTCCGTTACATCTAGCGCGACTACCCCTGTGATCTTTTCATCGATCGACGCCAAGAAAGCATCCAATGCCTCCGCTTGCGCCACCGTTCTTGGAAAACCGTCAAAAATAAAACCTTTTGCTTGTGGATTCTTTTTAATTTCTTCCTCCAGCATCGCAATGGTGATAGAATCCGGCACTAAATTACCGTCTGCAATAATTTGACTTACTTGTTGTCCAAGGTTAGTTTGATCTTTTATATGGGCACGAAACAGGTCTCCAGTAGAAATATGTACCAATTGGTATTTTTCGATTAATTTCTCTGATTGAGTACCTTTTCCAGCTCCTGGAGGCCCAAATAAAACTAGGTTAAGCATAAGTTTACGCGTTTTATGTTCGAAAAAAAAAGCCTAATCCATCTTGTGAGAATTAGGCTTCGCTGTAACTAAGTGCGCTCAAAGGGAGTCGAACCCCTAACCTCCTGATCCGTAGTCAGGTGCTCTATCCAATTAAGCTATGAGCGCGGCAACCATCACATTTTGACTTATAGCCCCATCTGTTTTGGTGATGCAAATATAGGGAAATCTTAGTGCCCTGCAAACTTTTTTTTACTTTTTTGTCGCAAAAAAAACGAATCTGTTGCACGATGTCCCGCAGAGCGATAGCCTAATCGTGTGGTTTGTATCAATTTATCGATTATTATTAAATCTCAATAAACATTTCAATTTCTCTATAAAAAACTATACTTTCATCCTTATTAACTCATTTTATGAAAGCAACCGTATCTGCGAACTTTAAAAAGTACGCAAAAAAGACTATTGTATCCATAGCAGTTTTTGCTGTTACCTATCTTTTTCTCTTATTCTTTGCTGTTGGGGTTACCTTCTTATTTGGCTGGTTAGGCATACAATTGTTCCTACTTTACCCGTCTTTTTATACCGGGATAGCTTGCTTAGGACTTATGGCAACAGGACTCACCGTTTTATTTTTTCTGATCAAATTTGTATTTGCCTCCAACAAAATTGACACCAGCCATCTCACTGAAATAACGCAGGAAGAAGAACCCGCTCTATTTGCAACCATTTACTATGTAGCCCGCACCGTGGAGACCAACCTTCCCAAACGGGTCTTTCTATCTTCGGATGTCAATGCCGCTGTTTTCTATAATTCTAATTTTTGGAGCATGTTTCTTCCGGTTCCAAAAAACCTACAAATTGGCGTTGGTTTAATCAATTCTACGACGCAGCAGGAGTTAATAGCCATCCTTGCGCACGAGTTCGGTCACTTCTCTCAACGCAGTATGAAGGTTGGTACCTACGTGTACCAAGCGAATCAAGTTATCTACAATATGCTTTATCGAAACGAGTCGCTGGACAATACGTTTCAATCGTGGGCCAACGCAACGGGGTATGCTGCGCCATTTATAGCGATTTCTATCTTTATCATCAAACAGATACAGCGTATTCTCAAAAAACTCTATACCTACCTAAATCTAAACTACATGGCTCTTTCTCGAGAGATGGAATTCCATGCAGATGAGATTGCTGCACATGTGGCCGGCTCACAAGCTCTTGCCGACTCGCTGTTGCGTATAAACTTTGCAAGCAGCGCATTAGAATCAGTCTTAGCGTTTTACGATCAAAAAACAAAAGAGAATATTAAAAGCGAAAATATATATCCCGAGCATCAATTTGTGATGAATACTTTCGCTGAACGCCACCAATACCTTATTGAAAATGGATTACCAAAAATAGATTTGACAACGATTCGAAAATACAATAAGTCTAAATTGAATCTTGAAAATCAATGGGCATCCCACCCTTCGGATGAAGAACGGATCCATGCGTTGTCGCAATTAAATATTAGCAAAGATAAGGTTGCCTCAGATCACGCTATCCTACTGCTATCAAAAGATGCACAAATCACAAAAGCAATATCAGACAAGCTCTTTTCAACGATAACCTATGAAAGTACACCTAGCGCTTTATCTTTGAGCCTGTTTAAAGAGAGTTTTACGGCCGAGTTCCGCAAACATCAATTCGATCCGATGTTCAATGATTTTTATGACAACAACGAACCAATTCTAACGGATATAGCAGACAATAATGAAAAAGAAACAGACCTTACCTTCGAGGATCTGTTTTCCAACCAAAAAATGGACATGCTGTATACGTACGCCTCGGCACAAAGTGATAAATTTATGGTAGAAGCTATTGTAGAAGGCAATATCGATTTAAAAACATTTGATTACGATGGAATAAAGTATAACAAAAAGGATGCTCCTCAAGTACTCGAGCAGATAAACCACGAAGTAACGACCTTGCAGGATCAGATAAAAGAGAGTAATAAACAGGTTTATAGCTACTTCTTAAACTTAGCCATTTATCAAAACAGGAAAGATGAGTTCCTTCAACACTACCAAGAATATGCGAATGCACATGAAAAACATCAGGAGCAACTGCGTTTACACAACCAACTCTGTGAAGGCACACAGTTTATTTTTGTAACGACTCCATTTGAAGAGATCAGTGATAAATTGAAAGCTTTACAAGAACCGGTATCTCTGCTCCGAAAAAAATTAACACATGTACTGGAACAGCCTGACCTTCGGTTGCAATTTTCTGCTGAAGCGCTCCCCTCGATCCAGAAGTTTATCGATAACGAATTGGTCTACTTTGAAGCCAATGAATATATCTCCGAAAATCTGGAAGTGCTGTTTACGAACATCAATGAGTACAGAGTGATCATTGATAATACGTACTTCATAAGCAAAAAGAATTATCTACAGTTCATGATTGACCTCGAAAAAAGTATGGAAATTTTGACTCCCGTAAAGTAAAAAACTCTTATTCCTTTTTCACCTTCTGACAATAGATCTATTATACTTCATTTCTGACTTTTGCTGATCATTTCTCTTTTATATATCTTTTAAGTTTATCCAATCATATTCAAGATGTGATTGGATAAACCTTACCACCACCTATTACCACGCAAACCGTCTTGGGTATACTGACTGCCAAATGCTTATACCTTATTTCAAGATTACGGTATCAATGATCACCGTAGCCAGCATGACAATAAATATAAAGGTGAGCATTCCTAAAACATAAGAAGCAAATGCTTTCAAGTATTTCATGATTTTTTTACCACCAAAAAAATCACCTATGGCCCAAGTCGAATAAATTAAGCCTACTATCCCTCCTACTTTCATGGTCTTAATACCTATTAAACCTTCGGCAATTCCGAAAAATGCATAAATCAACATCCCTATGCCCAATACAAAACAGAGTAGGATTAAAATTTCAAAAAAGTTATAGTTAGCTTTTCTAAAAAACAATTTGAGCCAAAACACCATAAAGACACCTACGAGCATGTTCGTATAGCCATAATTAGACTGCAACCACTTGAAAACGGCAATTGACACAGGCATCTTGCTTACATCTTCTGTCCCGTTAAAATTTATGTAAGCATCCTCAAAATGGAATATCTTGTACGCTATCGCATAAATTAATGAAGTAATGATGATGAATATAACAGGCTTTACGAGCCGGCTTCTATTCTCGACGAGATAGCTCTTTACATTTTGGCCAGGGTTAACGATAAGTTCTTTTATGGTGTATAGTATACCACGTTCGAAATGGAGTACGTGTTCAATTTCATGAAGAATATAGTGCCCATCAATTCTCTTTAACTTGGTTGGTTGCCCACATTTTGGACAATAGTTAAGATCGACTTCAGTTTTACAGTTCGTGCAGTTCATTGTTTATTAAATACTTCTTATCGGTTGATTGCTTGTCTGAGAATCAGCTTCCCCTCACCCTATAAGGAGAAGGAGCTTACTGGAAATACAGTGTAAAAGTTAGCTTAATTAATGTTTGTTAGTTTGGCGCTAAAGTACAAAAAAAATCTCCTGCTACAACCGCCAACGTCTAGGTATAATTTCGGGTTCCTCTTGGTCTTAATCTAGGAATTGAACACAAGCTTACGAAGGGGTTTGTATAGGACTAAAACAAAAAAGCCACCTGATGGTGGCTTTCTGTGCGCTCAAAGGGAGTCGAACCCCTAACCTCCTGATCCGTAGTCAGGTGCTCTATCCAATTAAGCTATGAGCGCGGCTTTTACCGACAAACAACCGTTGTTGTTTTTGGTGATGCAAATATCGGCACTTTTTCCGTTTTTCCAAATTATTTCTGCAAAAAAAGTGCTTTTATAGCCATATTTTCGCTATATTGCTGATTCAAAAACAATTACATTTAAACGAAAAATTCATTAAAAATGGCAGAACGTTTAATCAAAAGCAACAAGCTTCGCGTGGCAGACATTAGTCTACATTACTACATCAAAAAAGCAACGGCCACCGAAAAAAAAACGATAATCTTCTTACATGGTTTTCCCTTTAATAAAAACATGTGGCGCCAACAGCTTAGTCAGGTCGCAGACGATACGACCGCGATAGCATTGGATATCCGTGGACATGGAAACAGCACCAGCGGCCACGGTTTTTTCTCGGTCGATCTATTTGCTAAAGACCTAAAAGAGTTTATCGAAAAATTGGGGCTGGAAAAGGTGGTTCTATGTGGCATTTCCATGGGTGGGTATATCGCACTACGCGCATATCAACTCTACCCCGAGAAAATTAGTGGCTTAATCCTCGCCGACACACATAGCAAAGCAGATGACGACAGCGGAAAACAAAAACGGTTCGATAGTATACAGGCCGTGCTGACTCATGGAAGGCGCCCGTTTGCAATTGGCTTTATCGAGAAAGTTTTTGCACCAAACAGCTTAGATAGCAAACCTGAAGCGGTCGAATTGATAAAAAGTAGCATCCGACGTAATAGTATACGTACTATTTGTGCGACCCTTCTTGCCTTAGCCTCCCGGACGGATACATCGGCAGTCTTACCGACCATCGATTGTCCGACTCTTATCATACGAGGTGAGCTGGATCGTATAACGGCCAAAGAAGACATGCAAGCCCTTGCCTCTGCGATCAAAAATAGCAACTATATAGAAATGGCCAATTGCGGTCATTTGCCCAATCTTGAAGCCCCGGAAGAGTTTAACAAGTTGTTACTCCACTTTCTGTTAGAGATAAACGCATAAAAAAGGGGACTTAGTCCCCTTTTTTATGCGTTTCTATAAATAACTACCGCTCTGTGGTCCTTGGTTAAACAACAAATCGACCGCACTCAAATCGGGAATAAAACCTTGTTTTTCTTCAAAAACCTGGTAATAGGGTTTCTGATCGGGCCAAGCATTTCCTTTTTTAGGGTGTACGCTATTGCGCAGATCAATTACATCATCAGCGGTATAATAGCTCCCCGTAAATTCAAGCGTACGCTTCAACTTAAAGCATTTCAAGAAAAGCTCAAGCTGCTCCATATTGAAATCCAGCAAAAAGTTATGTTTTTGATTGTAGAATTTCACAAAATCATCTTCATAGTACTCAAAATAAGCCGAACTACGGTACGCTGCTTGTAAGCTCAACCAGTGCAGGCGTTGCCAATCGTGATCATAATTGATCCTTGTATCCTTAATCGGCCCATGCTCTTTCCGACCATGTAACACCGGTACGAAAAGCTCCAATACACCGTTTGCCGTCGCAATGCGTGCACGTGTCCGATACGTTTGTTTCGGGTAATTCTCATGCTTCTCCACGAGCAGCGGCAACGCATGCTCTTTGATGGTATGAAAGTACGATATCGGTGGTAAATAAAATGCAGGCAAAAGCAACTTTGATTCCATGTAATTTGACTATTTTTGAACAAAAATAATTAAATTAGGCATATTAATACAATACTCGAGGAATTTGACCGTATCCATGAGACAAAAACTGATAGCTACTTTACTACATATCATATCGTTACTTCCTTTTTGGATTTTATATGGGATATCTGACCTCCTATTCGTGCTTTTGTTTTATGTGATAAAGTACCGCAAAGGAGTGGTTATGGAGAACCTCCGGAAAGCATTTCCCGAGAAAACGGAAGTGGAACGAAGACAAATAGCCAAACGCTTTTACCGTTTCTTCCCAGACTTGATCGTCGAGTCGATCAAGATGAAAAGTATTAAAGCCAGCACGGTTATCAAACGAATCGAACTGCTGAACCCAGAGGAAGTGTACAAACACTTTAAAAAAGGAAAAGGTGTAATTGGTGTTACCGCGCATTATGGCAATTGGGAATTAGGGATCCATCGTCTTTCCTTGATGACAGATTACCCTCGTCTGGTCATCTACAAGCCGCTGAACGACAAAAATTTCAACGAAGTATACAACGCGCTACGTAGTCGATTTGGCGCAACCATGGTTCCCATGAAGCAAATCCTACGTCATATGATCCGATTAAAGGGTACGCCTCACATCAGCATGTTTGTAGCCGATCAAACGCCTACTTATCAAGACTCTGATTATTTTATGGAATTCCTAAATCAGGACACCTTGGTATACACCGGAACAGAACGCATCGCTCGATTGACCAAGAACCCAATTGTTTATTGTCATATCGGGAGAAAGGCTAAAAGAGGCTACTATTATTGTAAATTCACTACATTAGTAGAAGACCCTACCGAGTACGAGGAGCACGAAATCACCGCGCTACACAATAGATTTACGGAGCAGCGCATCAGAGAACAACCGGAATACTGGTTATGGTCACACAGACGTTGGAAAAGAAAGCGAAGAAAATGAGAGAAACACCCAAAGTCGCTGTTGTCATCTTAAATTGGAACGGTCGGTTTTTCTTAGAGAAATTCCTACCGTCAGTTTATAACAGCACGTATACTAATATAGATTTTATCCTAGGCGACAATGCGTCAACAGATGATTCTGTTGCCTTCGTAAAAGAGAATTTTCCATCCATACGCATCATCAGCAACAGTCAGAATTTGGGCTTTGCCGGTGGTTATAATGAAGTCCTAAAACAGGTGGATGCCAGCTACTACGTCCTACTCAATTCGGATGTAGAGGTCACACCTACCTGGATTGAACCCGTGATCGCTTACATGGAAGAAAACCCCGATATAGCAGCGGCACAACCTAAGATCCGCGCTTACCATGCAAAAAGCAACTTTGAGCACGCCGGTGCAGCGGGTGGGTATATCGATAAATTTGGTTATCCCTTCTGTCGGGGACGCCTGTTCAACGAGGTAGAAACAGATGAAGGGCAATACGACGATAATCGAGAAGTTTTCTGGGCTACGGGCGCGGCCTTGTTTATCCGTTCTGAGGCCTGGCATGCTGCGGGTGGATTTGACGCAGATTTCTTTGCGCATATGGAAGAAATTGACCTCTGTTGGCGTCTGAAGCGCATGGGGCACCGTATAGGTTACGTCGGGCAGTCGACGGTCTTTCACGTTGGGGGCGGAACGCTAAATACGAGCAATCCCAAAAAGACCTACCTAAATTTTCGCAACAACTTGGTGATGGTTCAAAAGAACTATCCCTTCTTTAAGGCTACATGGATTATTTTTATCCGTTTGTGGTTAGACTTGGTCGCATTGCTTAAATTTTTGGCCGATCGAAAACCCAAAGACGCCTGGGCGATAAGTCGAGCACATCAATATTTCTTCTTAAATATTTTCAAAAACGCAAAAAAACGTAAGCGATACCCGGTCAAGGAGAACAAAACTGGTATATTCAAAAAGTCCATCGTATGGAATTTTTATGTGAATAAAATCCGAAAATTCTCGCAATTGGATGCAGAAAATTTCCAGTAAACAAAGCTGCATCGAATATTAGTTTTCTATCAGGTAATTTGAGCTTTCGGGAGTTTGCGGAAGTAAACAAAATGTTGGTTTTTAATTTAATTAAGGCCTTTTTATTTTGTAATTTCGCTCTCTATGTTACCAGATATTCAGGAAAAAATACAAAAACTTACACAGGAGCTCAACGCCTATAACTATCAATATTATGTCTTAGCGAACTCCGTTATTTCAGACTATGACTTTGATATCAAGCTAAAAGAGTTAGAGGCGCTAGAGCAACAATACCCTGAATATAAGGATCCCAATTCGCCCACACAAAAAGTAGGTGGCGATCTTACGCAGAAATTCAATACCGTTCAACATCGTTGGCCCATGCTTTCCTTGGGCAATACCTATAATGAACAAGAGCTACGTGATTTTGATGAACGTGTACGTAAGATCGTTGGCGACAACGTTCAATATGTCTGCGAGTTAAAGTTCGATGGTCTTTCGATATCGATTACCTATGAGAATGGAAAACTCGTGCGTGCGGTCACCCGGGGCGATGGTACACAGGGCGATGATGTAACCAATAATGTGAAGACGATACGCAGTGTGCCACATCAGTTACATGCCTCCTCTTTTCCTGACCAGTTTGAAATTCGCGGTGAGATCTTCATGCACCATGCTGCTTTTGCACGTCTGAATAAGCAGCGCGAGGAAGCTGGCGAACAAGTGTATGCCAATCCACGTAACTTTGCTTCTGGAACGATTAAACTACAAGACCCTAAGGAAGTCGCTAAAAGACCTTTAGACTGCTTCCTCTATTTCTTGTATGCCGAGAATAGAAACCGCTTGTTTGAAAGCCATTGGGATAGTTTAGCTGCCGTAAAGCGTTGGGGTTTCCAAATATCGGAACACAGCAAATTGTGTAGCAGCATAGACGAAATTCTTGCTTTTATCGATTATTGGGATACAGCAAGGCATCAACTGAGCTACGATATCGATGGTATCGTAATCAAAGTGAATGATTACGCACAACAAGAGGAACTCGGCTTTACGGCCAAATCACCACGTTGGGCGATTTCCTATAAATTTAAAGCCGAGCGTGTAGAAACGACGCTGGAGAGTGTGACCTATCAGGTGGGGCGTACCGGTGCGGTTACACCAGTAGCCAACCTAACCCCTGTTTTGCTGGCCGGAACCACCGTCAAACGTGCGTCTTTACATAATGCGAATGAAATAGCACGTCTAGATCTCCATGCCGGGGATACGGTATTTGTCGAAAAAGGAGGCGAAATTATCCCGAAGGTCATCGCGGTCAATCTAGAGAAACGCATCGAAGGAGCATCCCCTATCTTATATCCTACACACTGCCCGGAATGTAATACCGCTTTGGTCAGACAGGAAGGAGAAGCCGTACATTACTGTCCGAATGAAGATGGCTGCAGGCCACAAATAGTAGGTAAACTACAGCACTTTATTGGTCGCAAAATGATGGATATTCAAGGCATGGGCGACGAGACCATAGAAACGTTCTACGATTTAGGCTTATTGCGTAAAATATCAGACATCTATACCCTGAAAGATCACCGTAGTGCGTTAACACAGATTGAACGTTTTGGCGAAAAATCGATCGAGAATATGCTAGCGGGCATCGAACAGTCATTAGAGAAACCTTTCGAGAAGGTTCTTTTTGGGTTGGGCATCCGTCATGTCGGCGAAACTATAGCCAAAAAACTGGCTGCGCATTTCAAGAATATCGATGCTATGGGTGAAGCTTCTCTCGAAGATATGGCTGCTGTTCCCGATATTGGTGGACGTATTGCGGAGAGTATACACGCTTACCTGCACAACCCCGAGCACCAGGAAGAAATTGCGCGTTTAAAAGCAGCG
The DNA here is from genome assembly GCF_900177625.1 of Sphingobacterium psychroaquaticum. Taxonomy (GTDB): domain Bacteria; phylum Bacteroidota; class Bacteroidia; order Sphingobacteriales; family Sphingobacteriaceae; genus Sphingobacterium; species Sphingobacterium psychroaquaticum. The sequence goes on along the minus strand of NZ_FXAU01000001.1, from coordinate 915,157 downwards.
GGTCTACCATTTGCGATTATCGAAAAAGAGCAGGTTTTTGCGGGCGACAGCCTGACGGGAAAGACATTCTTGATCTCCGGTGTTTTTGCAGACTTTTCCCGCGAAGAATTGGCGGAACTCATAGAATCCCATGGTGGGAAGATGGTTTCCTCTATCTCTGCTAAGCTTAACTACCTGGTAGCAGGAGACAAAATGGGGCCTTCCAAACTAGCAAAAGCTGAAAAACTACAGGTACCCATTATCTCAGATAAAGAGGTTTTAGCGATGATTAATCAATCAAATTAAAATTATATAGTAAACAACACAAAACATGAATGAGCTTCGAGGAGCTGGTGTAGCTTTAATTACACCTTTTAACACAGACGGAACAGTGGATTTTGAATCTTTGGCAAAACTAATTGATTTTCAAATCAAAAAGGGCATGAATTACTTGGTTGTATTGGGTACAACAGGTGAGACTGCTACTTTAACGGCTGAAGAACGAAAGCGTATCTGGGCGTTTACCTCGGAGCACGTTGCTGGCAGACTGCCTTTGGTGGCCGGTATAGGTGGTAACAACACCATGGAAATCGTTGCGCAAGTAAAAGCATTTGATATTTCAGGATACTGCGCTATTCTTTCGGTGTCGCCGTACTACAATAAACCCACACAAGAAGGCATCTACCAGCACTATAAAGCTGTTGCAGAAGCGAGTCCGCTTCCCCTTATCTTGTACAATGTACCGGGACGTACCGGCAGCAACATGTCGGCCGCAACAACGGTTCGTCTAGCGAAAGATTTTACAAATATTGTGGCAACGAAAGAGGCATCTGGTAGTTTTGCGCAATTCAGTGAAATTATGCGCGATAAACCGGCTGACTTTTTACTGATATCAGGTGATGATCCTGCCACCTTACCGATGATGGCTTTGGGTGCAGTAGGAATCATATCCGTGGTAGGCAACGCCTATCCCGCAGAAGTAGCGGAACTAACGCGGCTTTGTGCCACGAATGATTATGTCGCTGCACGTCCGCTTCACAACAGTTTACTACACATTACAGATTTATGTTTTGTTGAAGCAAACCCGTGTGGTATAAAATGTATCCTGCTAGAGAAAGGCATTATCGCGGCGGATGCGCTACGTTTACCGCTCCTCCCAGTTAGCGAAGCTACGCGTACAGCAATTCGTCAAGAAGTGGCACAGCTCAACTAAAGGCTATATATCTACGTATAACGGCTATGTTTGAATAAGCTAGTGATCTAACTTATTCAAACATAGCCGCTTTTTTTTAGCCTTCGCAACCGTATTGCCTAAGATGCGAATGCTCGTTTCCGATGTGCGAAAAGCTGCTTAACGCGTGCTAACTTATAAAAATCATATAACGCGATGATAAGCAATACAAAACAAGCGACATAAAAAGTGAAGTTATGGTAGTATACATAACAAATCCCACTCAATAAACCTCCCGCAAAATAAGCACCCAGAATAGATAACAAGAGGTGAAACTTGTCCACTAGGGCTTTGTTTGATCGGTTAGCCTGTATCGTAAACATAGAAACTAAAATCGCTAAATCGGTGGTCAATCCTGTAAGGTGCGTCGTTTTGACCACCGAATTCGAGATACTTGCCGTTAATCCATTCTGTAGCCCCATCGCAAATAACAACGCTCCGACCAAAAACTCCGTTTCCTGTAGGCTGTCACCATAAAAGAAATCAAGATACAACCCCACGAAAAGTACACAGAGGAGCTCCAGTATGACAGGGATAGCATGCGATACATACTGCCCCATGCGACTTTTGCCGTGAATAATCAAGAGGTTGGATAAGAGACTTCCCGAAAAAAACAAAAGGATCCAAAGCAAGACAACAGCGGCCTGGTACCAGTTCCCTTTTGCTATTTCTTGCGGCAAAACGGCATAATACCCCGTAATATTCGAGGTAAATGCAAAAAATACACAAACTGAAATCACATTCACCATCCCCGCAGAGAATGCGGTAAGAGCGCCCAGCTTGATATTATCACTATTGGTTCTATGGTTGCTATACTTTCTTAGCATATTCTTCCCTATCTGCTATACGTTCCAAAACTATCTTAATAACACCTTTTACCTGAAGATCAAGGTTTAGATGCAACACCATACTATTCTCGTCGATACGTTGTATCTGAAAACTTTCCAATGGCTTCCCATCGCGACGCAATTCCAGAATATGTCCCCTTCCTTTAATATACCACTCCATCTCATCGCGAATCACCCCTCCATCTGGGTGTATCACCCGGTTACCATCAAACTTCCATACTCCATGATGAAACTCCTCCAATTCCTGCAATATTTCATCACGAAGTCCTTTAGACAACATAGCCACCGTCAAATTCTGATGAGGTGCATTATCTTTTTCCAAATGCCACTCTTTTTCCTGCCAAACCCCTTGAATCAAACGTTCCGGATTTTCAGCATACATGATGATGCCCACACTCACAAAAAGCAAGGAAGCAACCAAAAGATAGGTGAGCTTAATGAGCAGATCTCGGCTAATACGTAACATTCCATCCCTTTCTAAAAAACAAGTGGTCTACCTTATCTAACTCACCTTCATGCGTATTCACCGTGTCAATATGCACTAGTTTTTGGGTTTCTATCCTTATGTTCCGGTATACCGCACGCATAACTTCCTGGGTCTTATCCGTTTTCGAAAAAGTATATGCATAAGGCATAACCACCTCATCAATACGTCCCCCTTTCAGGTAATTTCGAATATATCGATCCTGTGAACCGTAGATAACGTCAGCATATAGATCCACTAACTTGTGCTCAAACCGGGCGCGCAGAAGCTGGCACGCTTTAAGAAAGTCCGAGCTTTGGACCTTCGCCAGGTAATCATCTTTAGAAAATCCCAATAGCTCACTGATCGAGTCGCTGATTGACTGGCCACAAACCAGCACTACATCCACGGGCTCGTCCGCGCTTTGTGCGAGATAATCAAAAACAATCTGTAAAGAACCGACCGTGAAGTCTGTCGGTATAAGGACGCGTTTTGTCTTAGCCATAATCTTTTGTTCTCCTTCAAAAGTATAGCTGCGACATAGCAATGAAATTAAGCTGTCATTAGTTTTCCATTAGAGTTTGCAGCAGGTTATTAAACTGAGATTAAAAACATAATTTCAGATTAAAACTACATTAAAACATCTTTAATGTCGGAATTTCAATCCGTACCGTCGTTCCAGACCCCAGCTCTGAAGTAACCGTAATCTGCCCATCATGCATCAAGACAATATTCCGCGCAAGCGGTAACCCGATCCCATAGCCTGAATAATTAGTGGTATTCGATCCTCGAAAATAAGGGTCATAGATATGATCCAGTTCTTGCGCAGGTATCCCAATACCTTCATCCTTAATAAAAATCAAAACACTCCCCTCCACGGCCCCTAGCGCCACATATGCCATGTGATTAGGCGAGTACTTACAAGCATTGGAAATAAGGTTCGTAATAGCAAGCTGCAGCAAGGCTGCTGAACCATTCACCTTTAACCGGATACTATCATCGGGCAACATCGTAAAATCTGTCTTTACCCGAAAATGTTCATTGATGGCCTTTACCGTCAGGTCCGCATCCATTATAATCTGGTCGATCCGTACAGGTTTAAAATTTAAGCTATTGTTCTCATACCCGGTACGTGCCAATAGCAATAAGGCACTTGTCTTCTTCTCCAGGTTTTCGGCGGCATCGATAATCTTGGTCATCGCCTTTTGGTACTCTTCGATCGTGCGTTCCTTTGAAAGGGCCAGATCGGCAATACCAATAATAGAGGTCAGCGGTGTGTTTAACTCATGCGAAGCATTGCTAATAAAGTTCTTTTGTGTCTCAAACGACGTTTCTATCCGTCGTAACATCCGATTAAAAGTTCGTGAAAGCTTATTCAAGACACCATTATCCTTCGTTTCAGAGAGACGTAGGTGTAAATTTTCGGAACCAATATTTTCAACTTCTTGAATAATAGCGTTGATTGGCTTCAGGAATGACCGTTTAACCAACAAGGAAACCACCACCACAAATAGCACACCCAGCACCAAACTGATAAAGAGCAGGTTTCGAAGATAGATTAAATGATGGGTGTAAAAATAGTTCTCAGCAGATACACCAATAATATATGTACTTCCCTCTTTTTGATACTTTTTAGTCGAAAAGAACGTATTCTTATCCTTAAAGTTCACCGGCCCCTCCTGGTCTACCTGCTTCCAGAGGTTCATATCAAAACCATCATTTTTGACAACACGCCCTTGCGCATCCAACGCTATAAAATAGTCTTGTTGGTTATCGAGGCTTTCCACGTAATTCAAGGATCGGTCATTGATTGCCTGATCGCCATTTAGAAAACGCTCAGCCGCAAGATTTCGACGTAGATCAAGACGTTTATAGAAATCTGAAAATGCAAAGTTGGTGACGGAGTAGAAAATAAAAATGGCAAAAGAAATAGTATAAACTATTAAAATTGCCATCAGCGAATACAGGGTTTTGTTGTAGTTCCTCATCTAGACTTTAATCATCAATTTTTAGGACATATCCCATACCGATCACCGTATGTATAATCTTGGTGGTCGTTATGCGTTCTATTTTACGGCGCAGATAGTTAACATATACATCGACCACATTGGATCCGATATCGAAGTTTATCCCCCATATCTTATCCAGCAGCTCGTTTCGGCTAAATACTTTCTTCGGCATCTGTACAAAAAGCAATAACAGCTTGTACTCTGTGGATGTCAGGTTCAGCTCCTGCCCATCGCAGAATGCCACTTTTTTGAAATCATCAATTTCCAAAAACTTATACCCATAACGCTTACCGTCGTTATTGTTTTGGGTATACTTGGTAATCTCTTCCCGTCGCCGAATAAGCGTACGAATTCGTGCTTTCAACTCAATCAGTTTAAAAGGTTTGGAAAGGTAATCGTCCGCACCACTATCCAAGCCCAAAACCACATTCTCCGGGCTACCAAGGGCGGTCAACATCAGGATTGGCAAGTCTGTATACCCCATGGTTCGTAGGTTCTTACAAATCTCGAGTCCGTTCACCTCCGGCAGCAAAACATCCAAAACCAGCAGGTCATAGCTATTCCCTTGCAATAAGAACAACAATTCACTGTACCGGCTGACGTGCGAAACTGTATAACCATCTTCCTCTAAACCTTGAATAACAAAGTCTGCCACATTTTTTTCATCTTCAACAAGAAGTATTTTTTTCGGCATGATTAGTTCCCTTTACGGTGTTGAAACATCCATTCATACATTTCATCGTTATGGAACAAACGCTCCACACTCCCATGTGTGCCCCCTGGTATGATGGTTAGCTTTACATTGGCATCGGGATTTGCCTTACGGATAGCATTATATATTTTCTTGGATTCGGAAGCGGGCACAGCACGATCCGCACTACCATGTTGTATCCATACCGGTACGGTAGAAAGATTTTCCGCATATTTCAACGTTCCACCACCACAGATAGCGACAGCGGCAGCGACACATTCGGGATGTTTACCAACGAAATCCATCGTTCCATACCCGCCCATACTCATGCCACATACATACACCCGCTCTGGGTCTACATTGTAGTTTGCCAATGTATAATCCAGTACCTCCTTCACCTTATCCGGATCCCAACCATTATTGGTCTGTGGCGCCACAATAATGGATGAAGGAATATCTAAGCCGCGGTTCTTTGCATACAGGACACCGTAGCGCTTAACTCTGTTCAAATCCTTTCCCGAAAGACTTCTGCCATGCAGGAAAATCAGCAGCGGGCTCTTTATCTCTGCATTATAATTCTCGGTATCCACCAGAAAGTCATAGGCTGTCTTTCCTTTTACAGCATCCTGTTGCGCACAGACTGCCCCACCAAAGAGGAATAAAATAACCGTCAAATATTTTATCATAAACATAATGTCTTATAGCAAGTTAAATTGTTTCAGATTGTTGATTTGTGGAATTATGCAAAGCTGTATTTGCCTAAGAAGCCAATTCCATAGCTAACGAAAATACAAATTCTCGTGAATTAACTTTTTTCCGGAAAAGTCTATGACTTTATTGTGACAATCCGTTTTTTTCCTTATACTTGGGTAAGAAGAGATAAAATCATGAGAACAAAACAATTAAGCGTCCTTATTGGCTGTGCAATCGCTATTATTACGATTACGGCGTTTACCACCACCAATCAACAACAGGGACCAAAACCGACAAATTTAAAGGTACTGCCTAAAAATATAAGTAACGAAGAGCTGGAAAAGACAATGAAAGCTTTTAATGTGGCACTAGGTGTTAAATGTGGCCATTGTCATGCACCGAAGTCCAATGGTGAAAAGGGGCTTGATTTTGCTAGCGATAGTAAAAAAGAAAAAGAGATTGCCCGCGGCATGATGCGCATGACCAAAAAAATAAACAAACAATACTTTAAATACCGAAACGAAGAGGGCGCACTGAAACAGATCGACTGTGAAACCTGCCATAATGGTAAACCGGAAGCAAAAATCGTATTGCGCTAAAGAACATATAAAGTAAAGCTTCATGTCGACTTTGGAGACATCGAAGAACTTTACAAACCCCACACCTATACAGGAGAACTACGGACTGATAGTCCGTAGATTCCTCCTCCTGTCTGGTTCGGAATGACAAAAAAGCATTTCCCTCCTCGCTTTGCCACTGCTTAAGAACCTTTAGCCGGACGGCTTCCAATTTAGCGATAACGCTAAAATCCCTTTAATTTCTCCCCGATGAATGTTATATTTATTCGATGAAATCAACAGTACACATCGAATATTGTCCAAAATGCGGATGGATGCTTCGTGCGGCCTACATGGCACAAGAGCTGCTCACTACATTTACCACAGATATACATGGCGTTACGTTGATTCCTAGTGAGGTTAGTGGTCGTTACCGCATATCCATCGATGAACAAGAGATATGGGACCGGAAACGGGAAGGAAGCTTTCCCGAGATCAAGGAGCTCAAGCAGCGCGTCCGCGATATTGTAGCTCCGGAAAAGGAACTTGGACACAGCGACAAAAAATAGCAGGGAAGATTTATGAAGATATTACATACGGCAGATTGGCATCTAGGGAAGCGACTTGATTATTTTTCGCGACTGGATGAACAACGCGCAGTACTGGAAGAAATCTGTACGATTGCAGACCTTCAGCAGGTAGATGCGGTATTGGTGGCGGGGGACCTTTTCGACACCTTTAACCCACCCGTAGAAGCGGTAGAGTTACTGTACAAAACCGTGCGCAAGTTGTCCAAAAATGGTACGCGTCCGGTAATTGCCATTGCTGGAAATCACGATAGCGCCGACCGAATAGACGCTCCTGACCCGTTGGCTCGGGAATGTGGCATTATCTTTATTGGCTACCCACAAGCGGAAATCCCTCTCTTTCAGATTGAAGATGGTTTTACTGTCACGAAGAGCGATAAAGGTTTTATTGAAATTACGCTACCGGCCTACCATTACCCGCTACGGGTTTTGCATACGCCCTTTGCCAACGAACTACGATTAAAACAGTTCTTAGGTTTAGCGAATAAAGAACAGGGCTTAAACGAGGCCTTACAACAAAATTGGAAGCAAATTGCCGACCGTTATTGCGATAAAGAAGGTGTAAATTTGCTAACGGCCCACTTGTATATGCTTAAGCGCGGTGGACAACAAGTTGAAGAGCCAGAAGGTGAAAAGCCCATCAAGGTGGGTAATGCAGATATCGTGTATTCGGACGGTATTCCGGATGCCATTCAGTATACTGCGCTAGGTCACCTTCATCGTTTTCAAGAAATGGGCGGTCACCGTTCGCCTGTTGTCTATGCCAGCAGTCCTTTGGCCTATTCTTTTTCAGAAGCTGGTCAGGAAAAATTTGTGGTGCTCGTAGATGCCAAGCCTGCACAACAAGTCAAGTACACCCCCATTCTATTAACTTCGGGGCGTCCTTTATGTCGCATGCGCTTTGAAGACCTTGATACGGCGGTAAGCTGGCTACAAGAAAACCCCAACACCTTAGTGGAACTCACTTTAGTAAGCGATGAATTCATAAGCTCCCAAGACCTCAAACGAATACATGAGTCACATGATGGAATAATTCACATTATACCTATTGTAAAACAACAACAAAACGACGCACAAACACGTACAAAAATAAATCTGGAACAGCAGGTAGACCAGCTCTTTAAGGATTATTTCACCTATCGATTGGGGCAAACCCCCAATGCCGAGATTATGACGTTACTGCAAGAGGTTATGAACAGCACAAACGAAACGGAGGGCTAGCATGTTACCATTATATTTAAGCGTCGAAGGATTATACTCCTACCAGAAAAAGCAAGAAATCGATTTCACGCAACTGACCGAAGCCGGCTTATTCGGTATTTTTGGACATGTAGGCTCTGGAAAATCATCGATTCTGGAAGCAATAGGTTTTGTCTTGTACGGTGAGACAGAGCGCCTGAACAAACAGGAGAAACGCACTTATAATATGTTAAACCTCAAGTCGTACGCCGCCTGTATCGTCTTTGAGTTTCTTAATTTTGAAAACCGTAAGTTTCGCTTTGTCGCGCAATGGAAGCGAAAGAAGCGATTTGAGGAAACCAGCACCTTAGAGCGTTTTGCTTACGAATGGCAAGATACAGGTTGGTTGCCAATGGATTCTGCCGATGGCGGGCTCGTTACCAACCTGACCTATGCAAACTTCCGCCGTACCATCATTATTCCGCAAGGTCAGTTCAAAGAATTTCTAGAGCTAAAAGGGAAAGATCGATCGGATATGATGAAAGAGATCTTTAACCTAAATAGATTTGACCTGGGGCCAAAAACGGCTCTTTTACAACGCGCCAACAACAGTAAGATCGAGCATGTCAAAGGCGCCCTTTCAGGCTTTGAGACCGTCAGCGCAGAGATACTGGCGCATAAGCTGGCTGATCTAAAAGACGCACAAGAGCTGCTGAGCACAACCAAAACAGCAACGTTAGCCCTAGAAGAGCAATGTGCTTGGCTCATTCAAGGCAAACAGAACAGGACTGCTCTAGCGGCAAAAAAACAAGAATTAAATGTTCTGCATGGCGATAAGCCACGTATAGAACAATTAGATAAGGAACTGCGCACCTACGAAACCACCAATCAAGTATTTCGAGAGATCCTTAATGTAGCGCTCCGTCTCAACAAGGATAAGGAGCAGCTCACATATAAGATTGAACAGCTGTCCGTCAAAAAGAAAGACACACTGGAGCGTCTCGAAGAAAAGGAACAACAGTGGCTCGCTATTGCCGAAGACTTCAATAAGCTCGAGATATTCCGTGCTGAGCTGGAAGACCTAAAGCTCCTGATCAGCAATGCTCAAAATCGTGAGAAACTGACCATCCTCACCAAGCGCCTGAACGACGGAAAACCTTTCCTGGAAAAAGAACAGAAAGTAGAGCATCAGCTCTCCGCACAAATAACCAGTAAAGAGGAAAATCTGGAAGAACTAAAGACCGCTAAGGTCGATACTGCAGAACTTTTAGCATTGGAAAACTGGTACCAAGCGAACGATAGCAACCAGGCACAGATTACCGATATCCAACAACGAATAGACAAATATCAAACAGATATAGAAGAGATTAAAAAGATATTTGCGGACAAAAACTTCACCTCAGAAAATTGGGAAGAGCAGCTTGCCGAACAGGAGCGCACGCAAGAAGCTGCCCTAACCGAGCTACGCAAAACGGAGACACATCTAAAGGTACAACTGAAGTTGGCTGAGTTTGCAGACAACCTGCATGCGGGACACAGCTGCCCATTATGTGGCTCACTGGCGCACCCCGACCCTATGGTTGCCCACGGACTGGAAGAAAAAGAACAAGAGCTCGAGCAACAAAAGGCAGAGATCAAGCAGCGTATCCTCGCCTGGAAAGAAAACTCCATAGCCCTAAACCGCGCCGCAACGCGACTAAAGGATATGCTGACACAACAGCAACAATGGTCAGCAAGTCTTTTAGATGCCCAAAAGAAACAATCTTACCATTTGAATCAATTTCAATGGCGTGATTTTTCAGCAACGGATAAGTCTGCCTTCCTGCAATATAAAAACAAGAGCAAACTTGCCGAGGACAGTATCAAACAAGTGGAGCAAGAAATAAAGACGCTCCGCCAACAACTGACAGCGACCCAAGGTAAAGTCGAGAAATACAAAGTTTCCCTCAGCGAATTTGAGCAAGAGATTACTGTGCTCAACAGTTTGACGCATCAAAACATAGCGCAATTGCGTGCCTTGAAAGCGGCAGACTTCACCGAGAACAGTCCACAATCGTTAGCAGATCTGCAAGAAAAAACGGGTAGTAAGATTAAGTTCTTAGAACAGAGCCACCGAACACTCAGCGAGGAGCTGAATCTACTCAAAACAGCTTTAGCCACCGTTAATGCGGAGCGCGGTATTGCCAAAGAGCAATTTCAACAACTGGCGCAGCAGCTTAACCAAAAGCAATCCGAAATATCCTCGCTCCTTGAGGAGTATGGATTTAACGATACCATGCAGGTGCAACAGATCCTTCAAAAGAATCTAAACAGCGAGGCGATACGTCAAACAATTCAAGAGTTTGTCATGCAATTGCACCTTATCCAGAATAAAATAGCAGAACTGGAGCAGTTGATTACAGACGACCAGTATAATGAGCAGGTTTTTGAAGAAAAAACGCAGTTGTTACGACTGAAACAGCAAGAGCTAGAAATGCAAATCCGCTTAACGGGTGCACTGGAAAAAGAATGCGCTCACCTACAGGTAGAAGTTGCCAAAAAAGAAAAACTGGTAGAAGAGTACGAAAAGCTAAACGTCCGCAAAGCAAACCTCACCACCCTTGAAAACCTGTTCCGTGGTTCGGGTTTTGTCAATTATGTATCCAGTATACATCTACAACGTTTGTGCGAAATTGCCAATATCCGTTTCCGTCGCTTAACAAAAAACAGCTTAAGCCTTACCGTCAACGAATCGAATGAATTTGAAGTTATAGATTACCTAAACAACGGTTACCAACGATCAGTCAAGACCTTATCTGGCGGACAAAGTTTTCAAGCCTCCCTATGCTTAGCCTTGGCTTTGGCGGAAAACATACAAGCCTTAAATAGAGCCGATCGTAACTTTTTCTTTATCGACGAAGGTTTTGGTACTCAAGATATAGAAAGTATTAATGCCGTATTTGAAACCCTCCAATACCTACATCGCGAAAATCGTATCGTCGGTATTATCTCCCACGTCGAAGAACTAAAAGAACGCATCCCACGTTCTATTACGGTAACCAACGACACAGAACACGGCAGTCAGATTAAATATAACTAATACGAAAATAGGGATGATCTTTTAGAAAACATTCCCTATTTTCGCTACAAATAAACTCCAGAAATAATGAACGTCTACGAACTAATCTCTATAGGTCTTTATATGTTACTGATGATTCTCATTGGTGTTTATTCCTATCGAAAATCAACGAGTAACTCTGATGAATTCCTGATTGGAGGCCGTAAGATGGGCGCTGCCGTGACCGCACTCTCCGCTGGCGCTGCCGATATGAGTGGCTGGCTGTTAATGGGTCTACCCGGCGCTATGTATATTTCTGGTTTATCTGCGTCGTGGATTGCGATCGGGTTGACAATCGGTGCTTTTCTAAACTATATCTTGGTCGCCCCACGTTTACGGGCCTATACCGAGGTAGCAAGTAACTCTATTACCATACCTGTCTTTTTAGAAAACAGATTTAAAGACAAGTCCCAGGTTTTAAAGATTACCTCTAGTCTTTTTATCTTAATTTTCTTTACGCTGTACACCTCTGCAGGTATGGTCTCTGGGGGACGTTTATTTGAATCTGCCTTTGGTATCGATTACCATACCGGCCTTTTGGCAACCAGCTTTGTAGTTGTACTCTATACCTTCCTAGGCGGTTTCCTTGCCGTTAGCTTAACGGATTTCGTACAAGGTACCATTATGGTCCTGGCGCTCGTTATCGTGCCTATAGTACTCTTTACCGAATTAGGTGGCGTAGCACAGACATTCGAAATTATTGCCACTAAAGATCCGATCTACCTGCAACTCTTTCAGGGTACCACTGCCATCAGTATCATTTCCTTGCTCGCTTGGGGATTGGGTTACTTTGGTCAACCGCATATTTTGGTTCGATTTATGGCGATCGATAAAATTGGAGACCTGACTAAAGCGCGTCGTATCGGTATCACTTGGATGATCTTCACTGTTGGTGGCGCCCTATTAGTTGGGTTAGTCGGTATCGCTTACCTCTATCAATTTGATCCCGAGCGCATGCAGTTGTTCGACGGATCAAAAGAACATGCGGAAACGATCTTTATACACTTATCACGGATCCTGTTTCATCCCTTGATTGGTGGCTTCTTACTTTCCGCGATCTTAGCGGCTGTGATGAGTACCATATCGTCTCAATTGCTTGTTACCTCCAGCTCGTTGACGGAAGATATCTACCGTGCCTTTATCAATAAGAATGCATCGGGTAAAAATTTACTGATAATGAGTCGCCTTTCCGTACTCATCGTGGCTGCCATAGCCTACATTTTATCCATCTCCCCGCAAGACAGTATATTGAACTTAGTGGGAAACGCTTGGGCGGGATTCGGTGCAGCCTTCGGTCCGGTAATTTTACTTAGCCTATTGTGGCGCAAATCCACCAAATGGGGCGCCCTATCGGGGATGCTAATTGGTGGTGTCACGGTCTTGTTGTGGGTATATGTACCGCACGACTATAAGGAGGTATATGAAATTATTCCAGGCTTTGTATTGGCTTTACTCACGAATATCCTGGTCTCCTTGCTTACACAACAAACCGACCCTACCATCGATGCAGAATTCGATGAAGTGGATCGCTTGGTACAAAAGGGTTAATTTGAGCAATTACTCGTAGCTTTGTAACCATGCAAAAGAAATATGCCATCATCGTTGCCGGCGGCACAGGAAGCCGAATGGGAAACAACCTTCCGAAACAGTTTCAGCTGCTTGCGGAACGCCCTATATTGATGCATACCTTAGCAAAATTTTCTGATAGTGCAGATGCTCCTGAGTTAATCGTTGTACTTAACAGTAGCATGATAAACTACTGGTATGATGAATGTAAGAAATATTCATTTACAGTAAAACATCACATTGTGGAGGGGGGCGAAACACGTTTCCAAAGTGTTCAGAATGGGGTTAACTATATCGCAGAAATGGAGCCCGCCGCTGATAGCCTGGTTGCCATCCACGATGCCGCACGCCCCTTGATTTCATCGGAATTAATAGATGAAGCCTACACAAAGACAGCAGTTTTAGGAGCTACAGTCGTTGCGCTTGCCAGCACAAATTCGGTACGTTACGGCACCGAAGCATCCAATAAAGCCGTCGACCGTTCGCAAGTGTGGATCGTCCAAACACCACAAACATTTCGATGGTCCATCCTGTCAGAAGCATTCACGCAAGAAGAGCAACCGTTTTTTACCGATGACGCGAGCGTTGTCGAGCAGCTGGATATCCCTATCCATATTGTTCCCGGCGAACAACAGAACATCAAGATTACCTACCCCGAAGATCTAAAGATCGCTGAGATGTTGATCGCTCGAGAGTGAGGAAGAGGTGAAGGTGTAAAGAAGTAAAGGGGGTTAAGACGGTAAAGCAGTAAAGATCTACCAACTACCAACTAAAATCACCAACAAAGCCTTGTGGCTCTACAAACTACAATCTACGCACTACGAACTACAATATCTACCAACTAAACAAAAAAAGGGATCCAAGCCTTGCCTGAATCCCTACCAACCATTTTACGTTGGTGACTAACCAGAATTATTACAAAAAGTATCTTTTTACGGAACGAGCACTGCACGTCCTTTTATTTTTCCTTTAGCAAGCTTATCATACACCTCCACGGCTTGTTCCATCGGGTATTTCTCGATATCAATTTTGATTTTCCCCTGACGCGCCAAAGCGATGACTTCTAGGAGTTCTGTTCGTGCGCCCCAATACGGTGTACTGATTCGCGTACCGTATGGCACAGCGGCAGCATGGAAATCCAGGTGTCCACCGCCTAAACCTACAATCGTCAGGTCACCATCTAAGCCAACCACTTGGTGACCAATAGTTACCGTTGGACCAACGCCAACAAAATCGAGCACTACAGCAGCCTTCTTTATGCCTGTGATTGCTTTGATTTGACTTACGACATCTTTATCCGTCGTATTAACCACATAATCCGCCCCATGTTTCTTGGCTAAATCTAATTTATCACTCGATATATCGCCAGCAATAATTGTTGCTGCTGTAGTGGCCTTAAGAATTTGTAAAGCAACATGCCCCAAACCACCGATTCCGAACACCACCACAAATGCATCTGAAGTCAGTTTATCTTTGGAGCGACGAATCGCAGCATACGGAGTTAAAGCGGCATCAGTTAGCGGAGCCGCGATGACAGGATCTAGATCGCCAATGGGCGCCAATAACCTCGACGAAGGAACCAACATATATTCGGCCATTCCACCGTCAAGCCCTAACCCACCGCCAAACGCGTTTTCACTTTGGTGATCGCAATAATTTTCTCTCGACTCCTGACAAGGCTTGCAATGGCCACATCCCCACGGACCATAGACCAACACAGCCTCCCCTTTCTTTAAGCCCTTAACGCCATCTCCCATCGCTTCAATCCATCCCGCGTTTTCATGCCCCAACGTAAAGGTTGCCGGATTCGGCCCTAAAATACCATCGTGAATAATATGTAAATCAGAATGACAAACACCCGCACCACCAATTCTTAGAAGAACCTCGTCTCCTTTTGGTGTTGGTTTTTCGACTTCTTCAATGCGTACATCATTTGTACCGTGGAATCTTACTGCTTTCATTTTAAATCGTTTTTAATTAACTACCTCAACTATTATAATAACGTCTATCCGACGAAAAACAGTATAAATTACCGTTAAAGGCAGTAATTATTTCTAGTAGCAACTAAACTAAAAACAGAAGAAAAGAGGAATTGTTTTCTTTAAAAGAAATAAAATAAAAATTCAAGATAAAAACACTTACAAATCGAGCACAAGCTGATCATAAGCGACATAAATCCCTTCGGGTAAGGATTCTTCGATTTCGGTATGTGTTCCAAAGCGATGGCTGATATGCGTCAAATAGGTACGCTTAGCTTTCACTTCCCCCGCAAAAGCAATAGCTTCATCACGTGTAAAATGTGAAATATGCGGTTCATGTTGTAAGGCATTCACCACCAGCACCTCCACGCCTTCCAATAAAGCCATAGTCTCCGCAGATACGGTCTTAGCATCGGTAATATAAGCGAATGTACCGATCCGGAACCCCATTACCTGCATCCGATAATGCAACACCTCAAACGGCATGATTTCCTGATTTCCAATAACAAAAGAAACACCAGGTTCAATCTCCCTTAGCTCTAATTGGGGCACTCCAGGATACTTAAAAAGGGTAAAGGCATAATAAAACTCTCGCTTCAAGGCATCATGTGTTTCTGGTGTACCATAAATAGGAATCACCTCCTTTTGCACATAATTAAAGGCACGCACATCATCCAAGCCAGCGATATGATCTTTGTGGGAATGTGTCATCAATACAGCATCCAGGTGCTTTACACCGGCACGTAACATCTGGTACCGAAAATCAGGTCCCGTATCCACCACAAGGACAGTGTCATCAAACTCGATCAACACCGAAGTGCGCAACCGTTTATCGCGGGAATCCGTCGACGTACATACGTGACAAGAGCAAGCAATAACCGGAACCCCTTGCGAAGTACCTGTACCTAAAAAAGTAACCTTCAAAACTATTCCTCTAATTTTTTAACAACCTTGTAGAACTCTCGTTTTTTATCATCCAGCAAGCTTAGATCAATCTCCATTTCTTGCAACAGCTGAATCAGGGAATGTATCCGGACCTCTAAGGTCGAAAACTTATTCACCATAATCACCTTTGTATTCTGTATCAAACAAGCACCCGTCCGAAATGATCCTTTCTCATAGCGTAGCTTATAGCCCAGATCATTAAATATATCCTCCAGCTTGCCTAAATTATATTGCGTAAATGAAATCACGTTTCTTATTTTTTGAACAAAATATAAAACTTTACACGATTATAAAAATCCTGTCTATTTATCTTTTCAACACTATTTTTTCCCATGCATTGGTTAAGAACCCCGTACCGTAGGCAATCAATTGTGTATAAGCAGCTACGACAGCTAACAGCGCCACATCAAGGCGTTTCGTAGTTGTCCATGCGTGCAAGAACAAGCCCATCGTATACAAGGTCAAAAATAACCCACCCATGGAAGCCAAGCTGTTCACTACGATGCATGCACCATGCGTAGCCACGTTAATTAAAACAAGCAGCAAGAGCCCGACCAATCCGAGCACAAAAACAGCGGGCAGGGCATGCACAGGCTTCAGCTCCTTTGGAAATAATTTAAAGATATCGATCCGTCCTTTTCCAAACGCATTCGTTTGCTTGTAGAATTGTTGAAAATTAGCCCTTCGTTTATGATATACATACGCTTCCGGAATTAGACCAACCCGAAAGCCTGATTCAATAATCCGAATACTAAATTCAATATCCTCCGACCGTCTAGAAAGCTTAAATCCTTTCGTCTGTTCATACACGGCACGTGATATCCCCATATTAAAGCTTCGCGGATGAAACTGTCCGACATGCTTCTTATTTCCTCGGATACCGCCTGTGGTGAACGGGCTCGTCATAGAATACGAAATAGCCTTTTGAATCGGCGTAAAAGATTCATGTGCCGCATCCGGCCCGCCGAATGCATCCCAGTTATCACGCTTAAGCCCATTGACCACCTGAAGTAAATAATCTTCCGGCACCAAAATATCGGAATCAAATACGATGAAGAAATCTCCCTTAGCACGCGCGAAACCATAATTGCGGGCAAAGCCTTGCCCTTCATTCGGTTTTACATAATACTGCACATCCAACCGATCCTGATAGCTCTTTACGATATCTGCAGCGGGCGCCGTGGATCCATCTTCCACAATAATAACCTCAAAATCAGTATACACCTGCAGCGTCAAAGAATCCAACAATTCTTTAATCTCCTGCGGTCTATTATAGAGCGGAATGATTATAGAAAAGAACATCTATATCACTTTGGCTATATGGTACTTATTTCTATCCGCTGAATTCCGGGATACCAACTCGGCAATAAAACCTGTCAGAAACAGTTGCGTACCAATTAAGATCGCCACCAAAGAAAGGTAGAATAACGGTTGATCGGTCACATTACGATATGGTGTACCATTGGCAATGCTCATCAATTTTTCAAAGATCAGAAATAAGGTAATGAAGAAACCGATGACAAAGCTTATCGAGCCGATCGCCCCAAAGAAGTGCATCGGACGCTTACCAAATTTACCAACAAAAAAGATCGACATTAAGTCCAAGAACCCCTTTACAAAGCGGCCGGCACCGAATTTCGTCGTTCCGTACTTACGCGGATAATGCTGTACAATTTGCTCTTGGATATTCGTAAATCCAGCCCATTTGGCCAACACAGGGATATAACGGTGCATTTCACCATATACCTCAATACTCTTCACAACATCCTTCTTATATGCCTTCAGTCCACAGTTGAAATCATGTAGGTTATGAATACCGGACATGCTGCGTGTTGCCGCATTAAACAATTTAGTCGGGATCGTTTTCGTCAACGGATCATAACGCTTCTGTTTCCAGCCCGACACCAAGTCTGCCCCTTTGTTCATCACCCGATCATATAATTCCGGAATTTCATCCGGGCTATCCTGTAGATCGGCATCCATGGTAATCACGACATCTCCCTCGGCGATATTAAAGCCCACATTCAATGCCGCAGATTTACCGTAATTACGTCTGAATTTAACGGCGCTAATCTGTTCGTGTTGTGTTTTGAGCTTTTCGATAACCGACCAAGAAGTATCCGTACTTCCGTCGTCAACCAACACAATCTCGTATGAAAAATTATGCTGATTCATCACACGGCGAATCCAATCTGTTAATTCTGGTAAAGACTCCTCTTCATTGTATAAAGGAATGACAACCGATATATCCATATATAGTATTAAAAAACAAGATTGTCACTGGTAGGTATTGCATCACCTCCATTTCGGAAGATCCACCACCCCGTGACAATCCTATCTACATTATTTATCTGTATTAAATATTTTCTTGCTCTATCGAGGTCGTCCCATCGACATTACGCTTCACTTTTAAGAAAGCAGGCTTTTCACGTTTCAAAATTGCAGCTAATATCAGTGCAAAAACGAAATACATGATCAAATTTACGCCTAATCCCTTTAGGGTTTGTCCCACAGAAAATGTACGCAATTCGTCTCTTGTTTTCTCGAGGTCCGCCACTTGTTTATCGATCAGGTCCTCTCCTGCTCCCATGCTTTCCATTGTTTCGATCGTCAGGTTGATCGTCTTATCAAAAACCACTTGCTGTGGTTCAGGAACGATCACATTAAATACTGCAGAACCGATACTGGAGATGATAACAGCAATAGCAAGCATCGTAAAGATTCCTTTAAGCGCCTGACTGAAAGTCCAGAAGCCACCAGCTACCGTACGCAGTAGCACCGAAAAATATGCTGTTAACGCAATCATAACAACCAAACTGGTACCACCGGCAATCATCGAGATCATTTTAAAATCCGAACTGCTTACAAGCAGGTACATCGATACAATGCTCACCACAAGGGAAATAATCCCTAAATAAACACCATACTTAATACCTTCTTTTTTAACAGCTTCTGCTGCGAACTCCTCGTTAAAATCCTGATTCATAAATTAGTTATTTATTAAAGTTTACAATAATTTGGTATGTAGCTAAATCTAAAGCACGGTTTTGCGATGCTTTTACAAATTCATCAAACTGTGCGTCTGTAGGTTTTTGCTCATTAAAGAAACTCATAACCGGGTAAAACAACTCCTTCATATCATCATTAAAAGACAGACTCTCCGCCACCTTACTAATTTCCGGATATGTGCTGTCTACCAATATCTGGTTAGCGATAACCGTTTCATAAATATTATACTCGTCTTGGAACTCATCCTCTTCAACCAGCAAAAATTCCTTCAAGTAATCATCCAATGACGGTTCGATTTCATCATCAGCGCACTCTCGAAGATACAAAAAGATATTTAACAATTCGGTACCGCGATCGATCGTATCCTCCTCAATAGCTTCCCACTCTGGAGAATCGAGGTAATCCTCTTCCAACTTCTGCACATCTTCAGCAAAGAAGTTAATCATTAACAAATCAAAGTATATTTCGCGTAGTTCCTCAAATTGCTGGTGATCGTCAAACACCGCGTCAAGAGCTGCTACTTTATCGACAAAAGGTTTATCCAACTCGAAAGCTTTCGCTAATTCGGTAGAGAATGCCGCGCCATCAATTTGCTCTGTTTTGGCATAAGCCTGAATTCCTGCATTAAATGCTAACTTTACTTTACCTTCCATAACTTATTTATTTTCTATCAGTTGATTATTATTGACAACAGCGAGAACCTTTCCCGTCAGCTCTTGACCCATCACTGGGCTGTTGGCAGATTTTGATTTATTTGAAGCCGCATTGAACACCCACTTCTCCGTCGTACTGAACACTACTAGATTAGCTGGTTCACCGACTGTTAGTGTAGGCACCTCACGTTTTAGTACAGCACGCGGACCAATAACAAGCTTCGACACAATCTCTTCGTCCGTTAACCCCGCACGCAGCAAGAAAGGTAATACGGTCTGAAAACCGATAATACCATCTTTCGCTATATGGAATTCTACATCTTTAAACTCGATTTCCTGTGGTGTATGTTGCGATACCACCGCATCGATCGTTCCATCACGTAGCCCTTTCAACAACGCTTTTACATCCTTTTTAGTACGCAACGGAGGATTTACTTTATAGTTGCTATCAAAGGTGACCACCTCATCGTCCGTGAACACTAAATTATGTGCTGCCACATCACAGGTAACCTGGATACCTTTTGCTTTCGCCTTTTTGATAAGCTCCAGAGATTCAGTAGTTGAAATAGTCGTGAAGTGAATAGGCGCTTCATTATACTCGGCTAGGAAAAGATCCCGCGACACCATTAATGATTCCGCAAGATTCGGTTTCCCTTTCATACCCAGGTATGTGCTCATCACCCCTTCATTCATCTGATTTCCGCCCGCAATAGATTCATCCTCCGCAAAAGAGATAATCAACCCATCAAAACCTTTCGCATACAGCAAGGCACGTCCCATTAATCCCGCTTGTTGTACACTGTGGTTACCATCACAAAAAGCAACCGCGCCTACCGTTTTCATATCATACAGCTCAGCCAGCTCTTTACCTTCACGTTTCTTACTCACCGAACCCACTGGGTATACATTAACTAGATTCCCTTTCGCCGCATTCACCACCAATGCCACTTCCGAACGGCTTTGTAGTGCCGGATTGGTGTTTGGATGAATAGCAACCTCCGTAAAGCCTCCCGCTGCTGCCGCGCGCGTTCCAGTAGAGATATCCTCCTTAGTTTCCAAACCAGGCTCGCCAAAGTTACTGTTCAAATCAAAGAAACCTGCCGAAACAACAGCGTTCTTTGCATCGACCACCTGAACGTCCTTACCTTTCGGGGTGATGCTTTTAGCGATCTCACGGATACTGCCGTTCTCAATCAGCATGTCAACAATTTGTCCATCATGTTGATGCCCTGGCAAAACCAGTTTGGCCGCAGAAATCAATATATCACTCATGTATATTATATAAATATTTTAAAAACAATGAATTACAATCTATTATACCCTTATCAAGGAAGTTAAAATGATAAGATGGAGCTGTGTTATTACGAAACAGGTTCTGCTTTTTTTCTAGCGAAAAATCAATACTATATTGAACACAAGCAACCAATTTGGAGAACTGTCTCATTAAAGTACAAATTTAGAAAAATTTACCTTTTCTCACAAGTGTTTAATTTAGATTAAACCGCTACTCGCCCCACTTAAAGCTATCGACGTGGATATCACAAAGAGAAAGCACCCGATCCACCACCGTAGCCGCTAAATCCTCAAAGCTTTGGGGTAGACTGTAGAAGGACGGACTGGCCGGACAGATGATCCCTCCTGCTTGTGTTACCAATTGCATATTATTTATATGAATGGTACTTAACGGTGTTTCGCGCGTCACCATAATCAGCTTGCGCCTTTCTTTCAAGATCACATCGGCCGCACGTGTCGTTAAGTCCGAAGAAACCCCATGGGCAATTCGTGCCAGTGTTCCCATCGAAGCAGGCACCACGATCATCGCTTCATAATTAGCCGATCCCGATGCGAAAGGTGCCATAAAATCATTCTTGGAGTAAAAAGTAAAGGGATAATCTTTATACGATTCGTTCTGCAGTTCGAATTTCCACACATCTTTAGCATTGTCAGACATCACGACCGCAACATCCTGAACCTGGTCGGAAAGAAGCATTAACTTATCCAACAACACCTTTGCATATATCGATCCGCTAGCACCCGTAACGGAAACTACGATTTTCTTTTTCTTCTGTACCATATTATACAGGCAAAGCTACTAAAACAGGGCCGAATTAAGGTGTAAAAAAAATAAGGGCCGAATAGAATATCCGACCCTACATCTACCTATGAAAAACATGCCCTTGGGGAGGGCATAACAAAAATAACTTAATTATTAGGATAACCAAATTCTTTTAAGATATTTTTAATTCTTTGTAGTCTATAAACTACACTTATGTCGAAGAAAAATGACATCGTCCATATAAAAAAAAGAATACTGCTATTGAAAATCAAGCGCTTAACTTGTCCACAAATCAAATATTATTAACAATAATAAAAGTTACCGTATTTTTTTATTTAATTCGTGACAAAGATTATGCTGATGAGCTTACTTAAGTTAGAAGAATACATAGAAACGGGAAATCATCATGACCTAGAGATATTATTGGTTAATGCACCCGAGTTATTACGGGAAAAGACAAGCCATGATATTTCGCCGCTACTGCTCGCTTGTTATTACCACAAAGAGCAAGTCATAAAGACCATCCTAAACCACCTGACGACTATTACCGTGCACGAAGCATGCGCGATTGGACTGACGCAACAGGTTGAACTTATGGTACAACAAAAGCCAGACGTAATCGATGAACTATCATCGCACGGTTTTACCCCGCTTGGAATCGCTACTCATTTTGGACAGGAACAGGTGGTTCGTCTTCTTTTGGCGAAACATGCGGATCCAAACATCTCTTCACAGAACGGTTACCATGTTTATCCACTCCATACGGCCATTACCGGTAAGTTTGATACCATCAGTAAAATGCTCGTAGAAGGCGGAGCCGCTGTCAATGTAGTACAAAGCTCTCGTATTACACCTTTGCACCTTGCTGCACAACAAGGAAATATCGAAATGATTATTTTACTGTTGGAGAATGGCGCCGATATCAGTATCAAGACCGACACCGGACTTTATGCAAGTGATCTGGCACAAGAAAAAGGATTTAAAGAGATTGCCGAAATCTTAAAGGTCGTTTAGCGCCTAAATAAAGAAGTCCCGATAGCACAGCGCAAACATTGTTTGTGCGTGCAATAGTGCTGATATACCTGCAATGCCGCTTGCGAATCGGCGGCATTGTGTATGGGTACACCTAGTGCATCAAATGAAGTAGTCACCTTATTTTTCTCTGCCGGCAAATGTGTAAGCCAACCCAATGCTTTGAGACGAAGCGCCTCCTCCCCAACTAGAAGGGCGTAGCTATACATTACCGGAATAAAAGCATTTATAAGAATGTGCGAGGCAAAAGTCTCCGTTAAACCTACGCGATGTACCTTTGTCTCCTTCGCAAATAGAAAATGACTTTGCCAATAAAGATTTACCTTTATTTTTTCGAATAACGAAAATATGTCCTTAGGCTGTTCCGCCGATTTAATCCGTTGAAACCAATATGGAGTTTCTCCATACAGTGCCGCCAGTTGGGCCATACGGATCGTTGGAAAATTAAAAGGACGCATCCGGAGGAACTTCCACTGGAAATGATCGTTATCCGTTAGGTTGTGTAACACCTGCAAATACCCATACTCACGCTGTAACGACAGCAGGTAGCTATCATCCTTAGCCCCTCTCAGCATACCCGCCATTCCAAAAAAATAAGCTTCCAATTTCAGGGGTTCCTGGTGGTATCGTTTCACCAAGTTAAAATTGAGGGCACGTCCAAAATCAAAAAAGGTATCCGCATTGACCTTCATCCCAAAAGCCCGACATACCATAACAAACAACACCCGTTCCCAATCGCCCTGCATCTCCTTGCTTAACGTTTGAATATCGGCCGCCCTTGTTTCGAGGCGCTCCGAGAGTGCGCGATCCAACATCTGTATCCGATAAGGCATTTCTACCGCAGGAAGATGCCGCGCACATGGAATCCAATCGAACCCTTTCATGATATCAGCATACGTATCCAGTAAATGACCATCCACATGCTCCTTTAGGACAAGCGTTGGAATAATCGTACCATCCGCCCGAGTAACGGGCATCGGTTTTTTATACACGACATGCAAGATCACATTATTATAAGCCGGATCCCGATCATGCTGATGACGACGCCAATCTGCGCTGTCCACATGAATTTCAACATGCCCATGCCAATCATAATCATCGATCAGGATATGGCTATGCATAAAATCGGGCCCTGCATTTCTGTTATGCCAACCGGTATGTAATATTTTGATTTTTTCGCCTGTCTGGCTACGTAATTCGAATTGGTTAAAAAGCCTTAATTGCCAGACGAAGTGTAACAACTCTTCTGCAATCATGCTTAAAGATACGAAAAACGTGGCGCCCCTACAACAGCCCTACACTTGCTCCTCCATCCAACGGGATGGCTGCACCGTTTAAAAATGCAGCATAATCGGACGCTAAAAAAGCAACTAAATAGCCATACTCCATCGGATCTCCGAGTCTTTTTACCGGTATCTTAGCAATACGCTCTGCTTTCACCGCATCAAAAGAAACACCGCCCTGTTCTGCCTGCATCTCCATCAGACTGTTTAACCGATCGGTATCAAAAAAGCCGGTAAGCACCGCATTTACGGTAATCCCATCCGGTGCCAGTTCTGTAGAAAGCGATTTTGCCCAGCTCAGGAGCGCTGTACGCATGGTGTTGGAAAGAATCAACATGGGGCTAGGCTCTTTCACCGTCATGGACGATACATTGATAATCCGTCCCCACCCCTGCTGCCGCATATGCGGAATCGCCAACACTGTGGTCCATACCGCATTTTGGAAAAGCAAGTCGAATGCTTGCTGATAGTCGCTTTCTGCCTTGCTAAGCACACCACCTGCCTTCGGTCCCTGCGTATTATTAATTAAGATATCTATATCGTTATGCGCAAAGAAATCTTCAACCGTAGCCTTATAGCCCGCAGGATCTGCAAAGTCCGTCACCAAGTATTGATGCTGCTGCCCCAATGTGGTATCCAACTTAAACAATGTATCCTTCAATTTTTCCTCATTACGCGCCATGAGTGTAACATCCGCGCCACACGCCGCCAAAACCAAGGCTATCGCTTTTCCGATCCCGGAGCTACTCCCCCCAACTAATGCCTTTTTACCTTTTAATGAAATATCCATCATACTATCTTTATTGCGCTATTAAAACCGGAATTTTAACAGCATGTCTTAATTTATTAACTGTTTCTCCAAATACAATATCCTTCCATCCCTTATGCCCATGACTCCCCACGATCAAGAGATCCGCCTGATATTTATGGCATAAATCTTTGATCGCTTTCACCCGATTATTGTAGCCCAGCTCATAACTCACCTCATATCCTCTTGCTACAAAATAGTCCGCATACTGCTTCAATTGCGCCATATCTCCACGTGTCTCGTAATCATCACTTTGATGCCCGATATATTTCACCGCTGCGCTCTCTACAATATGGGTCAGCACCAACTTACTTCGTTGCGCAGGAAGACGCAGCGCTTGGCTGACCACCTTTTCATCAGACTGCGAGAAATCCAGCGCCAGTACCACCGTATTAAATGCCGGTGCTTCATAAAAAACCAAATCTTCAAAAGCCCGGTGCACATCCGCTTTCACGGCCCTTCGTTTCAGGAGCCACGGATAAATCAACGTCATGACCAATAAAACCAGGAGCCCAAAGGCTCCGGCTAAAATAAGGCCATCCAACAGGACACTGGGTGAACTTTTCAACCACCCTTTAGCCTCTTCGTATACCAATTTAAAATTCAACACCGCAATAATTGCAGCAATGAGCCAACTGATTGATTTCTTGAAAAAGCCGATCGCAAATTCGCCCATCTTTTCTTTATCACTTACAAAGTGAATCAAGGGGATAACGGCAAAAGCAAGCTGCATACTCAGCAACACCTGCGAGAAGATAAGCATCTGTCCCACCTCCTTATCGCCATAGATTAGAATCACGATCACCGCCGGGATAATCGCCAGCAAGCGGGTGATCAAGCGTCGGAGCAGCGGACTGATCCGCAAACGGAGGTAACCTTCCATCACAATCTGTCCGGCAAGCGTTCCCGTAATCGTGGAGCTTTGTCCGGCCAAGATCAAAGCAATGGCAAACAATTTAGGAGCCCAAGCGGATCCCAAGGTGGTTCCCAACAGGTGGTAAGCATCTTGCAGTTCGGCCACATCGTGCATTCCCCGTTTATGAAAAACCGCCGCCGCCAAAATAAGGATTGCCGCATTGACAAAAAAAGCCAGATTCAATGCGATGGCACTATCAAAGAAATTATACTTCAAGGCTTTTCGGATCGACGGGGAATCCTTATTAATCTTACGGGTTTGCACCAAGGCAGAGTGGAGATACAAATTGTGCGGCATCACCGTTGCGCCAATAATACCGATAGCGATATAAAGCGCGGCATTATTGGGCAGTGAAGGAATAAAACCTTTCGCCACTTCGCCCAGGTCGGGTTGTGCAAAAAACATCTCTACCAAGAAACACAGGCCAATAACGGTAACCGTCCCAACAATAAAAAGCTCCAACTTACGCATCCCCAACCGTTGCAGGTACAACAAGAGAAACGTATCCACAAAGCTGATCAGCACGCCCCATATAATATCGATCCCGAACAAGAGGTTCAATCCAATTGCCATTCCCAACACCTCCGCCAAATCACAAGCAGCAATCGCAAGTTCGGCCAGCACATACAGCACAAAATTCATCCGCTTGGGATAGATCTCCCGATTACATTGCGCCAAATCCTTTCCCCGCACAATCCCCAATCGGGTGCATAAGCTTTGCAATAAGAGCGCCATCAGATTGCTCATCAACAACACCCACAGCAGTGTATAGCCAAACTGGCTCCCGCCCGCCAGGTCCGTTGCCCAATTCCCCGGATCCATGTATCCGACACTAATCAAGTACGCGGGACCAAAGAAGCTCAGCATGCGCCTGAACTTCGATTTTCCTTTATGCACTTCTACACTTTCATGTACGTCGTCGAGGGATTTATGCGGTTGATTTTCTTGCATGAAGAAAATTAGCATATATCTGAGTAACATCAAAAAAAAAGCGAGATAAAAATCTCGCTTTCTCATTACACCCATTAATATCCCGGGTTTTGGGTAAGCTTGGTATTTCGATTCATCTCGTCCCTATTGAACGAAGAAAAATACATCTTATCTAACCAAACCCTGTTTTCAATCCCCGGGTCAATCGTATTCACCGTATAGTTATACGTATAATTGTCTTTATCATATTTATACACAGAAACCTGTTTCCCGGGCTTCAGCGTACCAAAAATACTTATGATGGTTGCTTTACGTCCGATCGTCTGTCCGGCTATCATCCATCTGCGCGCATCAAAGAAGCGATGCTCTTCATACGCCAACTCCACGCGGCGCTCATTTCTATAGCGTTCCTTCAGCGCCTCACCACTATCCGTAATAGCTGGCATACCCGCACGATACCGTACCTTATTCAACCACGTCTTTGCCTCCGCCTCTTCGCCCAACTCCAAACAAGCTTCTACATAGTTCAACACCGCTTCCGTGTAGCGCAAAACCGGCCATGGAATCCGTTGTCTCGTATTTTGATCCACAATCGCAGGATCCATATCGACAAACTTCTTGTAGTAATACCCGGTATACGACCCGTTCCAATCTTCCACCGGACTATTTCGGGTATCCAAACCATACTGTATTGTTTTGGTTCCCGAACCATTTCCAATTTCATACTGTCCTGTTTGAATCTGGTTATAAGGATCCCGGTTCTTCACATCATCGGTACGTGGTTTCCAGCCGGCGCCATCGTGCAGAATAGTCGCATAAAAACGTGGATCCCGATTTTCATAGGGAGCTGCTTTCTGGGCAGCATTGTTCCAGCTAAACTTAGTGCCATCAGTCAACTCATAGTCATCCACCAACAACTGCGTTGGCGTATTTCCCGCCCAGTTGTGGTAACCGTTCGGACCATTATCACGCCCGACCCAGCCACCACGTTCATCTTTTAGATCAATAAAGAAACGGCCTAAGATAAGATCCCTTTTACCGTCTGCATCAGCCACTTTACTACCGCCACCCATCGCAATGGCATTGTAATTCGCTTGACCAGCGGTAGCAGAAACCGGTCCTGTGAGGTCCAATTTATAAGCGTGCTCTGCATGATCCAACACCAATTTAGCAGCATCCTTTGCCTTTTGCCAACGTTCGCTACGGCTGCCCGAAGGATAGCCGATATATTCCGCCTTCGCATAAGCGGCAATCGTTGGGGACTTCGCCTTTGCCGTTGCATTATCATACAGGTCACTGGCGGCATACGTTAGCACCCGCGCTTTCAGTGCCAATGCGGCCACCTCGTTCGCACGCCCATCCACCTTGGCCATACCTTTAAGGAGCAACGCGGCCGAATCGCAGTCGTTAACGATAAAATCAACACATGCAGCATAAGTCCCCCGTTCCTTTGTATAATCCGTTTCGCCCAGCTTATACACTTGGTTTACCAAAGGTACAGCGCCATAGAAACGTACCAATTGCTGGTAGTAATATGCCCTCAGGAAATACGCTTCCCCCAGCAGCTGCGCAGCACGCGTCGGATTATCAAACTTAGGATTGCGTAAGTTTCCGATTGCAATATTGGTGGCACGGATACGTGTATAAAGATTACCATACTGATATGTGTCCATAATGTAGCCTTGCTCGGCCGGATTAGAACGACTTTCCGTTACCGTATTTATATTTCTTCCCGGGTGTGTAAACAACGCTTCATCCGTCATGGAAGCCATCTGTTGCTCATAGAAACCACCGACCCCAAAGCCATTGTATATGTCAAAAACGAAAGCCTGTGACAACGCAGCATCCTTCCATACCGCTTCATCCGAAGCCTCTCCCAACGGTCGGGTGCTTACAAAATCATCGTTGCAGGAAATCGCAAGCATGCCTATGCTTGCCATACAGATCATATATTTGAGTTTGTTCATGTTTTAAATTTTAGAATGAAACCATAACCCCAGCGTTGATTAACCGCGCTTGTGGGTAATATTGTCCCAGTTGGTTTGTCGACTCCGGATCATACACCTTTACCTTACTCCATGTCAATAGATTAAGTCCACTGACATACAGTCTGAGGTTACTTATCTTTATCTTTTCCAGCACATGACTAGGCAAGTTGTAACCGAGCTCCACATTCTTCAAGCGCAGGTAATTGGTACTCCGTAACCAGTACGTATTGTTGTAGGAATAATATTGGTCACTACGGTCGGTAATCCGTGGATGCTCACTGCTCGGGTTATCGATTGTCCATCTGTTTTCGTAAAAGTCGTGCAAGTAGTTACCAATAGCACCCGATTCATCCGTTCCCACACGCAGCTCGCCACCAGTCGCCCCTTGGAACAAGACACTCAGATCAAAGTTTTTGTATGTAAGACCTAAATTGACACCTCCTTGGAATGTTGGGTCTGTATTTTTATTACGACGCACCCGATCTTCTGGGGTGATCTTTCCATCGCCATCATAATCTTGGTACTTCATATCTCCCGGACGCAGATTATTTGTAATGGCACTATAGTCTAATGTATTGGCTGCTATTTCTGCCTGATCTTTAAATACACCATCGTAGATGTAGTACAGTCCCGCATTAATTGCACGTCCCGTACTCTGCTGCCAAGCTGGTGATCCCGGTGCTTCATCCCAGAAGATAATCTTATTCTTAGCATAGCCACCATTTACCGAAACACTGTAGCCCACTTCGCCCACCTTATCGCGCCATCCCACATTAAACTCCCATCCCGAGTTATCTACCTTACCAATATTTTCAGCCGGTAAAGTCATGCCCGTACTTTGTGGGATCGAGGCATTTCGGCGCCATAGGATGCTATTTCTGCTGTTCTTAAATATATCAAACTCCGCATTCATCTTTCCGCCAAAAAACTGGAAGTCAAAACCGAGGTTGTAGTTATTCGCCACCTCCCACGTGATGAAGTTATTAGGCACGCGTTTTTCAAACAACGATTTGACCATCTCTCCACCTACGATATAAGATCCAAAAGCATACGTCGAAAAATATTGGTATTCCTGCAGTGCGCCATCGTAATACACATTGTCATTACCCATCTGTCCATAGGAAGCACGGATCTTGAAGTAATTGACAAAAGGCACATTATTTTTCCAGAAATTCTCTTCCGAAACCAGGTATCCGAGCATCACCCCAGGAAAGAAACCATAGCGGCTATCTTCCGGGAACATATAAGAACCGTCGTAGCGCCATAAGAACTCCGCCATATATTTACTCTTGTAATTATAGCCTACACGGCCAAAGTAATTTAACCGGGCACGTTCCCAGGCACCGCCATTATTATCCTTTTCAGCGTCGCCACCAGCAAATAAATAATCGATATTATCCGACAGGAAATACCTTCTGAAAGCACTTAAATAGTCGTTACGAATCGTTTCCCGGTTCACCCCTGCCAATAAGCTCAGGCTGTGATCTCCAATCTTTTTGTCGTAGCTCAAGACACCACCCAATAAAATATTGAGCTGATCTTCATCGCCCTGTGTCAAGCGTGGCTCAGCAGGTCCCCGAATACCACGTACCAACTTAGGGGTCACCCCATCATCTTCGTAGGCCCCTTGCCAAGTATAAAGATACCAAGGCGTCTGCCATAGCTTGGTCTTTTTCATATACTTATCCACCGATGCCGTCAAAGAAAGCTTCAGTCCTTCGACCCACGGATTTGTAATATCCACCTGCCCGTTGGTCTGCAAGTAATAGCGTTTATCTCTGTTATAGCCTGTTTGATCCGTTGTAATCACCACCGGATTCTCTCCATGCTCAATATCCGGTCCCGGCATACCATTTGGCCAGAAAGCCGGCATTGTTGGGTTTCCACGCATCAGCATCCGGAAGATCGTCCCTGCCGATTTGGTCGAATAATTACGGTCCTCCTGCCGTCCCAACACCCCAAACTGTGTTTTAATATACGGGCTGATATTGGCATCCAGATTAATGCGGAAATCATATTGACTATAGCCTGTCGCCGATTTTTTATAGTAGCCATCCTGATCCTGGTACCCCAACGACAAGAGGTAGCGCACATCCTCCGAGCCGCCATCGATCTGTAGGTTATGCCGTTGTTGTGGCGACCAATTTTTCAACGCTGCTTTGTACCAATCGGTATTCGGGTGCCCCCACGGATCCGAGCCATCTTTAAAGAGCGTGACATCCTCCCGCGTAAACGGTGCCGTTATAGTTGTTCCATTCGGACGTACATACTTATCTTCTGTACCAAATCCTTTTAGCGCATTGGCCCACTCATTCACCGGCAGCTTATAAATCTCCAATTCATTACGCATCTCACTATACTCCACGGCATCCGCCAGTTTCGGAATTACGGTCGGTTGCGAGAACCCTTGGTTAAAATTATAGGACAGCTTCGGTTTACCACTTTTGCCTCGTTTTGTCGTGACAAGAATAACCCCATTTGCGGCACGTGCACCATAGATGGCGGCCGACGCATCTTTCAGCACCGATATGTTTTCAATATCCGCTGGATTTAGGCGTTCAAAACCACCTTGTCGCGCTGGGATCCCATCAATAACAATCAACGGACCGCTATCCCCCAGTGTATTTGTACCTCTGATCTTGATGCTGGATCCATCGTATCCCGGTTCCCCTCCACCATTTGTGGCGATCACCCCCGGCACGCGGCCCGCAATAGCATTCGAAACATTGACTGAAGGCGACTTCTGCAACTCCGCCCCCTTTACGGCAACCACAGATCCCACTACGTTTTCCCTCTTCTGAACGCCGTATCCCACCACGACAACCTCATCAATATTGGCATTGCTATCCGTAAGCGCGACATCGATTACCGATTGATTGTTTACCGGAAGCGTCACCAAATCCTTCCCGATCATATTAAAAGAGAGGCTTCCATTGGCAGGAACCCGTTGCAACAAATACTGCCCATTCTCATCGGTTGTTGTCGCCATATTGGTGCCGACAATCTGTACTGTTACCCCCGCCACGGGCGCATTTGTTAGCGCATCACGAATAGTTCCCTTTACCGTAATTCCATCTTGCGGAATGCCGTTGTGAACCGTTAGCACCGTTGCGGCATAGGCACTATTCCCGAACGAGGAATAGCCTGTACACGCCAACACAGCGCTACCGATCCAAAAGAGTTTCTTCAACTCCTTCTTGTAATGTCGATTTGTACGCATAAGCATTTTTAATTTGGTTTAGAATTAATTAATTATAGCTGAATAGTATTTGCGCTAAAAGATCAAATACACCTGTGATACCGGTCTAAAAGGAGACTTCTGTTTTGAAAAGGGCATAGGATTTCCCTGGCAAAAAATATCATTTTTTTACCTGCAGCTACACCATCGAGCATAGCTATCCCACTAGAAACGCTATCTGCAAAAAACGAAGGGGCAACCAGAGAACATAACATCCTCGGTTATTCCGTGCGTGCAGATATTGTTTAAATCAAAACAATCTCCTAAAAATAAAAATTAGGTATTAAGGTTTATTTGATGCGTTAAGTACGATTCCTTTTGTTGTTCTCATGTTTACTTTGTGTCTGGTTTATAGTTTTATGTTGCTCATGGGCAAAATACAGTGTAATCTCTCCGTTCAAGAAATGTGGCTCATACCTCATAGTGTATGAATAACACTGTGTTAGTGTAACAAACATAAATAAAAAAACTTAAAATGCAAATTTTATATAACAATTAATATTTTATCTTTTTTCGGTATTAGTGGTATGAAGCAAAAAGGAAGAGTTACCCCTTTCACGCAGTATTTAATTGACGGAATAAGGGTAGCACGTTTGGAGCAAAATATATCCGGTCGAAAACTCTCTTTAGAAATCACGGGAAGCAACCCGACACGGATTGGCAGCATCGAGAACGAATATACCAATGACCGATACAGTCCGGAGTTATTGCAGCGCGCCATCGACTACCTCCATATGCGGGTGGAGGATCTCTTTCCGGCGGATATCCTGGCGCAGGACACCTTGCAGGAAAAGACAAAAATACCGATCCTGCGCAACATGAGTATCCGCGGTGCCCTACTCTCGCTCCTGGAGGAAGGCTATTTTCATACCCCCCGTTTGCGTTCAGAAATTACGGCACACTACAACAGTTTTCTGGGTCCGACCTTAACACGCAAAGACAGCGACTTCTCCGCTCAGCTGGAGCAGATGTATAACGAAGGCTTGCTGCACAAAGTCGAACCGGTGACCGATTGGGGCGAAAAACTAATCCGCTTTGTAACGAAGCGAATAGAAAGCAGGAACAGCTAATTATTTTACAACTATAAATGATATCTTTACTCAAGCTAACTAACTAGGAGCATACGAATCGGTGTAAGTGATGTCTTTACCTTGTTCCTCCTCCTAAACCAATTAACTTGATATTAGTATTCATTTATGACGGAAATTGTCATACCTATTCTTTCTTATGAAATTAATACAACGGTGCGTCAGTACCGGGAAGAGAAGCATTTCACGCAGGAGGAGTTTGCTTTTCTCATCGGGCGCACGGTTACGGAGGTCATGGATTGTGAGGACCTCACGAAAGGAGAAAGCTACGACCTGAACTTCCTCAATCTGTTTGCGCGTATTTTGGCAAAATCGCCACGTGACTTCCTCCTGAACCTCCATTCGCCTACGCCATTGGTTAAAGTCAAGGCAACGCAAAGCAGCTCGCAGAAGCATACCACCTACAAAGGTATCCTAACAGCTAAAGGCGTTCCGATCCGGCAGGATCATTATCATATTGCACACACAGCAACCCCTCCTATCCCCGCAGCAGATAGCGAACAGGTTTTACAGGTACTGGAAGCATGGTTATTGGAAGGCTTCTTCCGTCCCGGCGTGACCGGACTATTTCTCTATGAGACCTGCCTACAACACCTTGCTGCTGGCGATCAACGGATCCCTAGGGACTTCCGTCCGCAGCACCTGATCGATGCTTTAGCCGTACTGAGCGGTCGCCGCAAAAGGCCTAAATTGTTACCGATGCGCCGAGCGCCCAAGACCGAAGAAAAGTGGATTCTCTACCAAGAAGACTGCTAACCCCATCGTTACCTGTTATTTATACCGCTTCTAGATTTTACACAAAAACGTTAAAATGCTTTTAAAAGTCGATCCGTTTCGATAACTTAGTTATTAATTATAAACGCCAACATTATGCACAGTAAAACAGAATACCTGATATGGGATAAGATTGTCCATAGTGCTAAAACACGTGTCGACATTTCTACTATAGGTGTACGCGCTTCAAAAATCCATCCTGAAATTATGGATCAGCTGATTCTTCACATGATTGCGGGTTTTGCTTCCGGAGAAGATCATTACACTATTGCAACGAGCCTACACAATGAGCTGCGCCATATTGGCATCGAAGTACATGAGGATACCATCGATGAAATCATTGCCGATAAGCATGTGGTCTTCAGTGCAGAGATTTATGCGGCTTACCTCACCTTCTCGATGTTGGAAGATGGTCATACCGAGCATGAGGTATTGGGTTACATTACCGAGCTTCTGGATCGTCCGACCGTCTATTAAACCCCGGCTTGTTACCGGTTCGCTTCGTTGTAGTACCACTTTAAGGTATCGTTTCCTACCTTTTCCGAATATGTAGATAAGGCTGAAAGCGAAGGGCTTGCTATGCCTGCTCCCCACGTTTCTGGTCCGACGAAAACACGGGCTTCATCCCATACACCGGCATCGATAAACAGCTGTAGTGTCTGTGCTCCGCCTTCAATAAGGATGGACTGCACATCCATCAGGTAAAGTTGATATAGAATATTCTGCGGTAGGTAAAGATCAAAATTTTCAAGTTCAATATGTTTGATATGGCCCTTCCAATCCGTTCGCTTCGCATTGAAGACAATCGTTTCGGCTTCAGCATTATAAATAGCGGCATGATCAGGCACCTTCAAGTGCTTATCGATAAGGATACGCTTGGGATTCAAGCCATGCCATAAGCGCGCCGTAAGCTCCGGATTATCGACCAGTGCCGTTGTTGTACCCACTAAAATAGCGTCCTCCTCGGCGCGCCATTTGTGCACAAGCTGCTTGCTGGCCTTATTGGTTATCCACCGTTGTTCCCCTCCTTTTGGTGAGAAATAACCATCGGCCGTTTCTGCCCATTTCAAGATTACATAGGGACGCTGCGCCCGAATACGTGTAAAGAAGCGACGATTCAGAAAACGACACGCTTCCTCCAGCACCCCAACCAAGACCGGAATTCCTGCCTCTTGTAACTTCCGGATGCCTGCTCCATTGACGCGCGCATAAGGATCAAGACAGCCGATTACCACCTCACGAAAGCCGTGGTGCACCAACATATCGGCACATGGAGGTGTTTTTCCGTGATGCGCACAGGGCTCTAAACTGACATAGATCGTTGATTCCGCAAAGAGCAAAGCCGCCTGATCGGGCCCATAGGCTTGTATCACCGCACGTACCGCATTCACTTCGGCATGTGGACCACCATAGGGCGAAGTATACCCCTCTCCTATGATTTTTCCTTGGTGTACAATCACTGCACCTACCATCGGATTTGGACTCACCGTACCCGCTCCCAGGACCGCGAGGTCCAGACAACGTTGCATATATTTCTCTGCCGCTTGCATCATACAAACTTAGTATTTCAGAAAGAATTAATAAAGTCTTTCCCGCTTATTGTATGTTTGTAGTATGAAAAATTACAGAGCAATAGCAGATACATACCGGGATGACCTCCAATCCTACTACGATCAAGACGAAAGCCGTCAGCTGTTCCTCTTGGCTTTTTCTCATATCACGGGCATGAAAAGCGCACAATTTGGCCTGATGCAGCAGAGCACACCAAACAGCGCCATGACGGAGCAGTTTCTATCTATCCTTGCCGAGCTTGCTACCGGGCGGCCGATCCAACATATCTTAGGCAAGGCTGATTTCTATGGCGAATCTTTCTATGTCAATGCACATACGCTGATCCCTCGTCCGGAGACCGAGGAGCTAGTGGATTTGATTATCCGCAATCACCCGGACAGTGGACTTCGTGTGCTGGATGTTGGTACAGGTTCTGGCTGTATTGCCATCTCGTTGGCGAAGCACCTATCCGGGTCCACTGTATCGGCTATTGATATTTCAGCGGATGCTGTTGCTGTAGCACGCAGAAACGCAGATCACCTGGAGGTGGATGTGCAGTTTGTAATTGCAGACATCTTGGAATGGGACTTAATCCTACAAGCGGATCAGCAGTTTGATATCATCGTAAGCAACCCGCCCTATATCACCCCGAAGGAACAAGCGGAGATGCACCCAAATGTATTGCGCCATGAACCGCATACCGCTCTTTTTGTGGAGGAGCACAATCCGTTGTTGTTTTATAACGCTATTGCCGACCTGGCGAAGGTTCATCTGGCTGTTGGCGGGGTGCTATACTTCGAGATCAATCAATATTTAGGTCCCGAAACGGTGGATTTGCTCCAAAAGAAGGGCTTTACATCTGTGGAATTGCTGCAAGACATCAATGGAGCGGACCGAATGATCCGTGCGAGCATAAAAAATTAACATTTTTTTAATCTGAAAAACAGTGTTTTAAAGGCCTACAGCAAAAATAATCGCTGATATAGTTTGCACCTATAAACATTTTTTCTACCTTTGCATCACTCCAAACAACGAAGGATACTTCGAAAAGTGGAAGGGTAAAGATTCCGTAGCTCAGCTGGTAGAGCAATACACTTTTAATGTATGGGTCCTGGGTTCGAATCCCAGCGGGATCACAAAAAAGCAACTTCAAAAGAGTTGCTTTTTTTGTTTTTAATCCCATGGGATGAGAACCTGGGTTCGATTCGTGAAGGCTCAGGGTTGTGCTTGTGGATTGAGCGGCTGAGCAAACTTTCTCGCTCAGGGCTGTGTACGGGCATTGCGGGGCTGAGCAAATCCCAGCGGTATCACAAAAAAGCAACTTCAAAAGGGTTGATTTTTGTGTTTTTAATCCCCTGGGATGAGAACCTCGGTTCGCTTTCCAGTTTAGACCGTGTTTCATTGTAAAATTTAGCGATCATTACCTGCTGTTATTTTTCTTTCTTCCCCTTTTCATCGTACTGTAATTACACGCTTTGTTTTCTCTGTATTCAATTTTATGTTCAGATAGAAGCTGTACAATTATTTCGTTTGTTTCATCTTCGTTAAACCCCATTTTTTCTCCGAGATCAATTTCATTGAGTTGACCGTCATTTTCTATTAATGCTTTGTAATATTTTTCTTTATTTTCCATAATTATATCTTTTTTGCACAGCGATCATCATGTGTGGACTAAAGGGTAAAAGATAGCTATCGTTTTCAGTAACTTGAATAAGTTCCATTAATGTTCTTCGCTTTTTGTTATTCAGCATATTGGCAAAGTATTCTTTATCCAACCATGCCATACCTTCAACCGCATAAGTATTTAAATAGGTTAAGCCTTGATTTATAAATTCATCTTTTAGCTGTTCTGGCTTATGATAAAATGCTTCTGCTAAAAGCCAAGGGAAATCATCGGGCGGATTGTGCATACCCCATACTAATTCTTCTTTGCACATTTCAAAAAATGGTTTTTTGTGAATTAAGCCATTTAAAAGACCAACCAATGTTGATGCCGTATAATTGATGGCAAAACCCAAAATAATCCCATCATTCTTTAAAATACGTTTAGCTTCGGAAATGGCTAAATCTCTATCCTCCTTTTTTTGCAGATGATAAAGAGGGCCATGCAGTATTATTAGGTCAGCATAATCATTTGGAAATTCCAATTTTCGACCTTCTCCCAAGTGCACAGAAAATTTGTTCTTTAATCTATTCGCTCTGTTTTGGGCTATTTGTATATGTTTTGAAACTGGCTCTACCAAATGAACGTGATGTCCTTTTTTAGCAAGCCATTCCGAATACTTTCCCGTACCACCGCCAATGTCTATTATTTTTGAAGATGAAGTTGGTATATATTTTTCTACGAGTGATTTAATTCTTTCAAATTCAAATACTCCCATTCCTCTGTCAAGTCGAGTTTCTTCGGATGCTCTATTGTAAAATAGCTCTATATCTCTACTTATTAACTGTTTACTATTCATTTTTATTCATCGTGTCACCACATTTTGAAATG
Source organism: Sphingobacterium psychroaquaticum (assembly GCF_900177625.1). Classification (GTDB taxonomy): domain Bacteria; phylum Bacteroidota; class Bacteroidia; order Sphingobacteriales; family Sphingobacteriaceae; genus Sphingobacterium; species Sphingobacterium psychroaquaticum. Next base: position 877,513 of record NZ_FXAU01000001.1, on the reverse strand, counting down.
TTGAATACACTGCAAAAGTGATAATGCAATCGATTTGATAATCGTTTGTTTTGTTTAAGATTAAGAAATAAGTCGATAGGATTATCTGTGCATTAAAAACCAAAAGATTTCAATGCATTAATCACTCTGTTTTTAGAGTTGTCTTTCGAGTAAGACCAGATAATATGTTAGATATAGTATAACAGACCACAAAGATAGAAATTTTGGATTAATGTTTAATGGTGAATTCGTGCTAATTCACTCCTCATGTACCAAATGCTTTAAATCGGGATCATTCTTGATGCGTTCCATCTCGCTTTTGACAATATGCACGACGTCCGGGCTGTGCCCCTCTCCCTTTCTCACATATCGTTTTAAAACTTTCAATAAAATGTACGCTACGCTCGCTGTATCAATTCCCCATTTCTCCTACAAAAAGATATTCTGCAGGCTTATGAGTCAGATAGTATTCGCATAAATATCTACCAACTTATAAGGTAATGAGATAATTCGGTCGTTGTTTCCTTTGCTTTGGTGAATACGTATAACCTTATCAGATGATTGGATATCTTTTATTTTGAGGTTTAGTAGTTTTCACTAAGGCGTAGTCCGCGGCTATGTATAGTCGTTAATATGGCTTTATGTTTAATTTTTTCGATATTATCTAATAATGGTCTGACCTCTTTTTTGGAAAAGAATTTTGGCAATTGCGAGACTGATCGCTTTGGTACAGGTAATTCAATTTAAGCTTTTTATCCAATAACAACTCGTACAGCTTTTTAATAGCGTCGACCAATCCCTTTTAATAGGATACGCTGATCTGTTCACGGTTTACCTTTTCGTTGATAAATGATTCAATATGCGGCAAGGGCACATCTTTCAGAAATTCATATTGTGATACGTGCTTTAGAAATAAACTGGCATAGTCACAATATGACCTAATCGTATTGCCCGCGTATCGTTGCGTATTTGGCTTTTTCAAATGGACGGACTATTCTTTCGCTAGTTCATAACCTTAAAACAAATACTGTGGCAATTTTGTTTCGCCACCCGTGACAGAAACAAATATACAGACCTCATAATCATTTTTTTTATGATTTAATTCGAATTTTAGACGTATTTCGAATACAGATGTGAATTTGCGAAATAGTTTGTATATTGATTTCGCAAATAAATTGTTATTTGATATGTCTTCCAAAATTGCACAAATGAACAAAATCTCTATATTAATATTTTTACTCTTTATTTCAAGTTTCACTTTTGCTCAATCAGCAGAAGAACTAAATCTAAAATCTAAAGAATTAATCCAAGAAAAAAAAATTGAAGAAGCACTTCCTTTAGTGAAAAAATCTGCTGAATTGGGAAATCCAGAAGCCCAATATAATTATGCTATCTTCTTACAGGAAGGAATTGGAATTCAAAAAAATGAACAAGAAGCTATTAACTGGCATTCAAAATCATCTGATAACGGATTTAATGATGGACATTATGCTATGATGATGGCATATGGAAATGGTCAAGGAATTGAACAAAACTCTGAAAAAGCTTTTGAATACGCACTAAGATGCGCAAATAACAATGACGCAACATGTATGTGGAATGTCGTGAATTGTTATTTAACTGGAAACGGAGTAATAGCTGATATAGCAAAATTTAAAGAATGGATTATTAAATTAGCAAAACTTCAAAATCCTGAAAATCTTTCTCAAAGTGGAAATATTACGTCTGCGAGATGGGAAATTGCTAACTTTTATAAAAAAGGGGAATATTTCGAAAAAGATATTTATCAAAGTTATTTATGGTATTTAATCTACAATGAATACAAAGTTGACTTTAGTATTTTAAAACAAGAAGAAGTTATTAAAGAAATAAAAGAACTTGAAAAAAGCCTAACGAAATCTCAAATCGAAAAAGCTCCAAAAGATGCTGAAAACCTTTTAGGAAGAAAACTAAATAATATAGGTGAACTTTATAAAAACTCGCTCTAAAGCAAGCATATCATATAACACCTGCGTGGCAAAATGCGGAGTTAAGTGCTAAAATTTAAATTTCGGATTTCTATTCCGCAAAAGTCAATTGTATTGAATTTTTCTTAAATCTAATACAATTGACTTTTACTTACTTTTAGGAAAAATTGAAGATTTTCGCGTCAATTTCCGCCATTGATGCGAAGCCACTAAACATTAGTGACAATTGTAATACCAAAATAAATCTAAACAATAAATGAATAAAACAGTATATGTTCTAGGAGCAGGATTTTCTATGGATGCTGGAGCACCTTCTCAAGCAAATCTTGTAAAAGCAATTTATGATTTAAAAGGAAATAAAAAATATTCTTCCAAACGACTTTCTTTCATAAATAAATGGATTGAAGAATTCGATAACTTTTTGAAAAATGGTCTATGTGTAAGTGATGAAGAAAGATTTTATTACACATTAGAAGATGTATATACTCCTATAGATAAATGTATTTCTGAAAATGCCTCATTTAGAGGACATACAATAAAATACCTACAAGAGCTAAGAGATAATCTAAATAGATTAATAACGTTAGCAATAAGAGAATCAATAGATAAAAGTAGTAATTCTAAAAAACCAATTGACGATTTTGCAAATTTTATTGTTAATACTTCACGAGGTAGATTGGAAAATGAAAAGGAAGATAAAATCTCAATCATAACAACGAATTGGGATATAATGTTGGATAACAAAATTTATGAGTTATTATTTAGCGAAGCTAAAAAAGCTAAAAAAGACTTTATTGGAGTAGTTGATTATTGTTGTTATCTAAGTTCACTTGATGAACATGATAACAGCGTAAAACCAGGATTATATGCTTTAGGAAAAGGCGGATATAATGTCAAAATTTTAAAATTACACGGTTCACTTAATTGGATGCAATGTCCAAAATGTCAAAGACTCTATGTGAAATTTTACAGGAGATTTAATGGCGGTTATGTTTTCAATAAAAAATATTGTAGACATTGTGAAAGAAATTTCAAACAGAACAAAGACATTTCGAATAAACTTGAAATGAATTTAATTATGCCTACTTTTCTAAAAAACCTGAACAATATACAAAACAAGTTGATATGGCAAAATGCAGGCATAGAATTATCTGAAGCAGATAAAATAGTATTTATCGGATATTCATTGCCGCAGGCAGATTTTGAGTTTAAACAACTACTGAGTAGAATGATTAAAAATGAAGCGAAAATTGAAGTTTACCTAATTGAAAATGATAATCCTGAAAAATATAAAGGCAATCTAAAATATTTAACAGCAGGATATCGCTATCAAAACTTTTTTAGCAAAAGAGAATTGAAAATAGAATATTCGGGGGTCAAAGGGTTTGTAAAAAATAATTGCCGCTAACAAGCGGTAACTGTTACACAACTCCAATTTCACAGTAAAATACAGAATACATGACCCCGTTTAAGACCTTTTAAGCGAGGTCTTTTGTTTTTGTACCTGATCAGAAGTGAGTTTTCAAAGTGTCCTATCAACTAAATTGAGCTCTGGTTGTGCTTGTTTTTATGTGAAAATATAAGTCTTTAATTAAGGCTATAATGTGAGGAGTCTTGCGTAAAAATTTCAGATACTTTTTGAGATTAGAGCTCAAAGCTGCCATCAAAACATGCTTATTCGCGTGTGACCTACTTCGGCTATTTATACGTTTCATATTATAGTGGTTTATGAGTAGCCCCCAAACAGGGTTGACTGTGCTTGAGCACGCTTAACCAACCTGCGGTGATAGGCTTTAGGCTGGATCAGCTTTTCATGCATCTTATCATATAAGGGATTGTGAATGCTTTCTTCTAGTTTCTTAAAACTGCTTACTTTACCACAATAGTCGACTGGCAAAGGACATTCATACTCCACAATCCTTTTCGCTACTACGATAACTCTTCTTCTCATAACCTTTACTGCCTGTTGTGATACCTTTGAATGGTAAAAAGTCCTGTTACTGCCTACTTGGATACATTCGTGTCGATTTTCAGTTTTACTAAAAAAAAACTTTCGCGCTCAGGCTTATACTGTCCAAAGTTTGGGATCCAAGCATCTAAATTATGTTCATCGCAATATTGGAAACTACTGACACTGCGGTAAACTGTGTCAACCGAAACTTCACCTATTGCTATATCATTGTGTCGTAAATTATCAATCGTTTGGTCCATAATATCTGCAAAGATTGTACGGTCCTTACTCCCCGATGTACTCGCGCAAGCACCCCTAATAACTTTACCACAAACCATCCCATTAATTATGCACATACGCGAAATCTCTTGAAAAAGTCCGAAGAAGACTTCTTTGCCTAAAAGTGAACATGTGCGACTGATGGTGGAATGCCATAGTAATTCTTCATTGAAATCGTAACCCAAAAACAGGTGGACATCCAAGCAATTGCTACAGTAACGAATCAAAGTGCGATCGTTCTTGATATTAGTCAAATAACCAACTAGCAAAATCTTAAAGAAAACAACAGGATTAATCCTTTCTTGTCCTTCGCGTCCATAATACAGCTGAGTGGACTTGTAAAAAATGTAAGTCTTATGCTTGATAACTTTACGATAAAAAATATCCTCAGGAACTAGACGATCCAAGCTTAGCTCTTAAAACAATTGTGGTAAAAATATTTTTTTCCTTGCATACCATAATTTACAAATTTTTTCTCTAATATCAGTTGTGCAACAAACACAAAGTGTTGCCAAAAGCTGGGCTGAAAGTCTTCGATTTGGCATTTGAGCACGGTGCAACGTTTGTTCTTCGAATGAGCTTTTGTGTTACACATCCCCGCCTTCGGTAATACTCGAACCGCTGTGCGACATACTGAAAAATCCAATGTTCGGTTATGCATATTTGTTTTTTCTGACACAAAAATCCAACCCTTAAAAACCAAAAGAGCCTAACCTTTCCCAACCCACGACAATACACTGAATATTTACACGGTAAAATAGTGAGTTTTTACTATCTTCGACAGCAAATAAACGAAACTAAAGTCTCAAATAAACCGAATTAAGGAAGTTTTAAAGGACAAAGGGATTTCGAAAACTTGGCTTGTTAAACAAACAAGGAAGAGTTACAACACGATTAACGAATATGCGCGTAACGTAAGGCAGCCAAGTCTGGAAGATTTGTACACAATTGCTGAAATTCTAAATGTTGAAGTGAAAGATTTACTAATAGAAAGAAAAAATAAATGATTGATATAATTGACAAAGACTCCATTTTCTACGAGAACATTACTCGGGGTATCGACAACAAACTAATATGTTTCAGCGAAGACGGAAACAAGATAATTTATAACTGTTCAAGGACTTATTCTACCAGTTTCAAAAACCCCGAAGAAAAAGTAAGAGCATCATATTTTGTTGAACTTGTCTTAGACTACCAATATCCAAAGGAAAAAATAGATATTGAAGTTAAAGTTGAAAGAAGAACACCTGATGACCGTGCCGATATTGTAGTTTATGAAGATGAAGAACTAAAAGCACCATATTTAATAGTAGAAACTAAAAAAGACGGCATTTCGGATTCTGAATTTACCCAAGCAATCGAGCAAGCATTTGGCAATGCAAACAGTAAACGAGCACAATATGCTATCGTTGTTGCAGGAAATACGAAAACAGCTTTTAATGTAGCGGGTTTTAATTCAAGTGAACGAGAGAAAAACGTAATAGCTGATATTCCGATTAAATACGGCAAAGCACCAAAATACAAATTCACAAAAGGTGATAAAAGTAAAGATTTAAAAATTGCTTATCGAGAAGATTTAATTAGTGCCTTGAAAAAATCTCATAGTAGTGTATGGCAAGGTGGTAAACTTGCACCAACTACAGCATTTGACGAAGTTTCCAAACTGCTTTTTTGTAAATTAAAAGACGAAAAAAAGACAAAGAAAAACGAGCATTATAAGTTTCAAATTGGCTCACACGAAACACCTAACGAAGTAGCTGACAGAGTTCAAAAAATTTATGAACAAGCCAAAACAGATGACCCACAAGTTTTTAAAGAACGAATAAACTTGTCTTCTGAAATTATTTACAATGTTGTTGAACACTTACAAGGTTTAACTCTAAGTAAAACAGACCTTGACACAAAAGGTGTAGCCTTTGAAATTTTCATGAAGGATTTTTTTATTGGCAAAATGGGGCAATTCTTTACACCTCGTCCTGTAGTCCAATTCTGTGTTAAAATGATGGAACCCAAACAATCTTTGAGAGTTATTGACCCATCTTGTGGAAGTGGTGGATTCCTACTCTATGCAATGGATGAAGTAAGACAATATGCCGAAGAAAACTATGATGATTTGGAAGCATTTACACATTGGCACTCTTTCGCTGAAAAAAAGCTATTTGGAATAGAAATCAATGACCAAATAGCAAGGGTTTGTAAAATGAATATGATTATTCACGATGATGGACATACGAATGTTATTGGGCATGATGCGTTAGACGGTTTGGACAAAATGCAAAAACTCAATAGTGAATTTAAAGAGAACTCATTTGATTTAATACTTTCAAATCCACCATTTGGAGCTACTATAAAGTCTAAGGAAGTTAAATATATTAAATCTTTTGATTTAGGTAAAAATGGTACTTCTGAGAGAAAAACTCAAAAGAGCGAAATTCTATTCATTGAAAGGTGCGTACAATTAGCAAAAAAGGGAACGGGCAAAATTGCAATAGTTGTTCCCGAAGGCATCATGACAAATAGTTCTCTTCAATATGTTAGAGATTACATACTAGAACATTGTGAACTTCTTGCTTCTGTCTCGCTACCTGAATCTGCATTTAGCCATTTTGGAGCAGGTATAAAATCTTCTCTACTTTTTCTTAGAAGAAAAAAAGACAAGGAAAAACTTGGGGATTACACTGTTTTTATGGCAGTCGCAAAACAAGTTGGTATTAGTTCAACAGGACGAGAAGAAGAAAATGAGCTTTACTCTGATAAATCAGAAAGCATTTATAACCAATGGAAACTTTATTCAAAAAATAAAAGTATTTATAAAAACACAGATAACTGTTATACCATTAAATTGTCTGAAATAAACAAAGAAGGTCCTTTAAATGCAATACGTTACATATGGAAACCTACTTTTAAAAATAAAGTAGGAAAAATTACCGACATAGCAGACATTGTTAGCGATAAGATTACACCAACTTCAGAAGACAATGAATTTTCAAATTTTGCTCTTATCAGAATGGATGAACTTCAAAACAATCCAGTTAGAATTGATAATGTCATTTATTGCTTAGGTAGTGAAATTGAAGGGAGTTTGAAAATTGTAAAACCAGGGGATATTTTACTAGCAAGGCTTGGTCCGAGTATGCTCAACAGAAAAATTGTTGTAGTTCCCCCAATTCCCCAAGTAGTAGACTACATTGTTGCTTCACCAGAATTTATCGTGATTAGACCTAAAGACCTAAAAGATTCATTTTATATAACGGGAGTATTAAGAACCGACTTAATGCTAAAGTATATGTATTCTAAAACTCGTGGCGGAACACCAAGTAGATACAGACTTAATGAAGATGACTTTAAAGAGCTTGACTTCCCAATTGTTGGGGATAAGGCAAGAGAAACGAAATCGACAAACTTCTCAAAGGCTTTAACAGACTACCACAAAGCTATTCAGGATGCGGAAAAAAAATTATTACAATCTCATACAATTATAGAAAACGATTTATAATACCAGTGCTTAAGGACATACACATTTGCAATTCGCTCAATCCAACAACGCAATCAAAAATTGCAAAAGAGTATGTCTTTGCCATCACTGACAGACAGAAAAAAAGTACGATCGCACAACATGGGTAACTGTTGCACAACCTCAATTTTATAGCAAAACACAAGATATCCGACCTCGTTTAAGCCTTTTAAGCGAGGTTTATTGTTTTTTATCCAGATAAGTTGATGTTTTCCCGATGCCTTATATCAGCATACGGGACTAGTCACATGAGCAAGCAGAAGTTGAGCATAGCTCGACTTTTCTTGTTTTATGCCCTGTAAAGGACATTCAAAGTATCCTCCGGGGATCCTATTATTATTTAGCGCCGTTTATGACAGTATTTTTAGTATACTTAATAGTATACCATTTACAAACCGATTACCTCTTTAGGTCAAATAGTACCCTTCATACTCATTTTGGACAATTCTACCCTTTTATAGCATAGGTTAGTTTAACTGGTGCAATGTAGCATCAGGTTTAATACTAATCATTATGGAAATAAATCTAGTAACAAAGGAAGATTTAATTGTCTTCAAAGCAGAAATGTTAGTCGCTATTCGCGAAGCATTAACAAAAGCATCTGAGGATGGTCTATCAAAAAAACAGTGGTTCCGCAGTGCTGATGTTAGAAGAATGCTCGGCATTTCCCCTGGTACATTACAAACCCTACGGATCAATGGCAAATTGCCGTATCGTAAAATCGGAGGAAGTATGTTTTATCACGCCAGTGATATTGAAAAAATGTTGAAGGAGGGACAGCAGTATGGCTAATAAAAAAGAATTAAGCAAGAACCTATTTGAACATTTTTCAAAACGGTTATTAGAAGATAAAAGACTACTGCAATCTCATATTGCCTTACTATCTGCACTATTTTATTATCAGGATAAAAAACATTCTTTAGGCTTTTTTCAAGGTAGTCGCAGTAAACTGATGCGACATTCGCATATCCGCTCAACGGCTACTTATCATAAACGTTTATCGGATCTAGTGAGATATGGATACCTAGAGTATACTCCATCATGGCATCCAACTAAGGCGAGTACCTTCCGCTTTGTAATCATTGATAAAACAGATACTGATGTCAAGGATTGATGAAAACAGGAAATCAGTCCGGTTTTCAAGCCAGACGGATAGCAAGCTAACCTTGCTTGCTAGCAAGCTTGCACGCACGAAACGTGATTTAATTGTGCAGATGATAGATTACTTCTACAAAAGCAAGAAAGATCCGATTGATCTAAACGATGAACTATTAAAAAAAGAGCTATCTAGCGGAGTGAGTCGTATCCTAGCTTTTATCCGAAAGCAAGAGAGCGATCTATTAGTTCCCATCTTTCAAATGAATGATGAGGCTAGTAACCTTCTTAAGGTAGATGTAAGCTTGAGTAATAAAATTCTAGAGAATCAATCTAGACTCGGCACATTACTACTCGAACAGAAGAAAGGGCTTTTGGCTCAGGGTATAGTATTAGAGAGTCTAGTGAAAGGCTTATCAAGCAATCAGCAATTAAAAATACGATTCCGAGAAATTTTGGAGTATTATATCGCGGAAAGGGAAATGCTGGGCTGGCCAGCATCAACTCAAAAGAAGGAAGAGCTTGCTAAAAAGGTACGACTAGCCTTAGAGAAACTTTAGGACGATTTACATCACCTTTAATTCCATTATTATGCAATTACGCTTTTATGTTTTCATATAAAAGCGTAATTGTATCCTTACATCCCTACATATATCCCTGTAAATAGACCTAATTGTACAGCTATGTATATAAATATTACAACATCCGAAACGGGTGATAACAAGAGCTTACCAAAAAATCTTATCATCTTCTTTCATTAAACAACTATGTTAGCAAAAACATATAGATTAATAAATTACGGATTCCCGTAATGGGATTTAAATCTTTCCTAAGATATTAGCGTAAAAATAGCAACTGATAAGAAAATGTTAATAAAAAGAGAAGATGTTACAGTCTTCAAAATTTTTACCCATAAACAACGTTGTATAGATTCTTTAAGGTTTTACGCGGTAAATATCTGCGACAAAGTAACTCATTTCACAACTAGAACTTAGCAAAACCGTCAGAATGCTACAACCATACTTACCAAAAAATTATCACTAAATTAAATGGAAGAAAAAAAACAAGAGAAACAAATTGACTCCAATAAATATTCAAAATCTGAAAGTCCATTTGTATTTATCAGCCACGATACTCGAGATGCTGAAATAGCGGAGGCATTTAGTAAATTATTAAAAAGTGTTAGTGCTGGAATGTTAAAATCGTTTCGTTCTTCTGATAATAAAGGAACTCAAGGTATTGAATTTGGTATTGAGTGGTATCCAAAAATCATCGAAAGCCTTCAAGACTCATCTGATGTAGTATGTCTTTTAACTGACTTTAGTATTGATAGACCTTGGATATTATTTGAAGCTGGAATGGCAAAAGGGAAGCTAAACACGCCAATTCTTGGTATTGCTATTGGGGTTCCACTTACTAGTGTTAGTACAGGTCCTTTTGCTCAGTTTCAAAATTGTGACGATGATAATAGCTCTTTAACAAAATTGGTTAAACAATTAGTCCGCAAGCTACCAAATTCAGAGCCTGATGAAGATGTCATAAAACAGCAAGTTGAGATTTTCAAAATAAAAACGCAGAATATTATTGCAAAAAGACTTGAGAAAACACAAAACAATGAAGAAACAAAACCACTAGATAACAATGAAAGTGCTAGACTATTTGAGGAAGTAAAATTGATGTTCAAAGAGCTACCAACCAGAATAGAAAATGTTTCGACCAAAAGAACAATAAATTCTCGTAGACATTTGCATCCAGCTATGGTTGAAGAATTAATTCATTATTCTTTGTCTCGACAAATAGACACTAAGTACATATTACAAATTGTTCTCGCTCCTTTTAGAATTGATTTTCCTTGGATATATGATAGTGGTTTAGCTTTAATCGATAAAATCACAAAAGTTAAAGACTTTAAATCTACAAAGGCTTTTAGAGAATTTGTAGAGTTATTAGATTTTACTCTTGATACCCCAATATTCAGGGAGTCTTTTAGAGACGAATATGAATACCGTTATTTTAGAGAGGTTCCTTATGTTGTCGAAAGTTTTTTTAAAGAAATAGAATATAGAAAAGTACAAAGTGGAGATGAAAATTTATAAATAATTACAATTTAAAAATGGACTATAACATCCTACTACCATTAATACCATTTTTTATTGGTATTTTATTAAAAACCCTTTTAGATTTTAATTTAGCTATTTCTCTTGTAAAATTTTTTAGTTGGTTTCCAGTAAGATGGTTATTTAGAACAAAACCAATAGTTATTTCCGGAAAATGGGTACAAATTTGGGATAATGACAATTCTGCTAAATATACTGATCTCGCAGGAAGAAGAAGCGATTTAGAGATCAAACAATTAGGCAAATATTTATATGGTGAATTTAGAGTTAATAACAATGAACAATATTACATATTCGGTGAAATTATAGGATCAAACATTGTTGGTAAATGGGGAGAAAAAAATAATGAATTAGGATATTATGGAGCCTTTGAAATGCGTATAAATGACGCACAAAATATTAAAGGTATATGGTTAGGACATTCAAATTCCCAGCCTCATACTATCAACTCTAACAATTGGATTTGGAACAAAAATAACTACCGTTAATATATCTTTGCCGAAATGACGGTTTAAGGATTAAATTTAGATCTTAATATGCTAAGACCAAGGCATTAGCTGTAAGCTCAAAAAAGATACAATGACCAAAACAACATTCATATTAGGAGCAGGATTTTCCTGTGAAGCAGGGGCTCCTTCACAGGAAAAAATAGTAGAGAAAATTTTCGAAATTTACAATACGGTTCCACATGAGTTCGAAGAGAATTCCTTTCATAATTTTAGAGAATTCCTTTCAAATACTCTAAACATTCCAGAGTCATTGCAAACTCAAGTTCCGTTGGAAGATTTATTCACTCCTATAGATAGAGCTATTCTGGACAATATTTCTTTTAGAGACCTCTCTACTCGCGAACTAAAAAAGATTAGAAGAACTATATATTATTTAATTAGTAAAACTTTACAGGTAACATTAAAAACTTCTAACAAAAAATATATTGATAAATTTGCAGAATATATTGTTTCTCAATGTTCCCCAAGAGCAAACAGAGCATATAGAGGCCATGATAGGGTAAGTATACTAAGCACAAATTGGGATATTTTACTCGACAATTCAATAAAACGGATATTAGATAAAGATCATCAAGAGCCAAAAGGTGTTGTTGACTATTGTTGTTATATAAGTTCATATAAAGAAGATGACGATACTATTAAGCCAGGATTGGAAATACTAGGAAGTGGAGGATTTAATGTTAAATTGTTAAAATTACATGGATCTCTTAATTGGCTGCAATGTCCTAGATGCCAAAGATTATATGTAGATTTTTATAGGAAAATATCAATTGACCATTATTCCAATTGCAGGCATTGTGATAAAAATTTTGGAAAAAAAAGATCTCACAGCTTAACATCGAATCTCATTATGCCAACTTTTCTTAAAGATCTATCAAATCCTCAGTATAAACTAATATGGCAAAATGCTGGAATTGAACTCTCAGAATCAAATAATATTATTTTTATCGGATACTCTTTACCTTCTGCTGATTTTGAAATGAGACAATTACTATCTAGAATGATTAGAGATGATGCTAAAATTACAGTGGTAGATTATGGAGATGAAAGTTTGGAGAATATAAAGAACATGAAACTGAGATATGAAACTTTTTTTGGAAATCGTCAAATTGAATTTTATTTAAAAGGTACTAAAAGTTTTATAGAAAATGAATATCCGTAAGCTATTTCAGAAAAAGTATAATAAACAAATGTAAGTCATACTACAAGAAAACCTTTACATCTAATAATTTTATAACGGTATACGTATTGTACTTAAGAGAACCCCAACACAGCCCTTCAGCTTTCGAAACCAGTAAGATCCTTAAATCTTTACTCGTATTCACAGTAGATATGTTGTTTGTTTATTCAAAAGGCCTAAATAATGCCTTCTGATAATCACTGATAATTAAAAAAAAGCTCTCTCATCCCGAAACTTTATACTAAAGATTTTGATTTTATCCTTTAAGTCCTCTTTTGAAACATTGGACAATCAGTAGTGAAATTAATAATATAAGCCCCCTCGTAATAGCGTACTTAGCGAAGAATTTATTAAAATCTTTAATAGACACAGAACTTCGCTCCTACTTCGACGGAAAGAAAACTTTACATCACTTCCTATTTTTTCAATACTTTCTGCACCAGCGCAATAAGAATTTCCGTACATTTAAAATCAATATGCGAGGGCAATAAAAAGCGTAACCCTAGCGTCTTAAACAATAACCGACCATAAACACAAAGAATGAGCAAGATAATATTTGATAGCGGAATATCCCTAGACGGCTTTTTTGCAGGAGACAACAGAGGCCCGGAAAACCCCATGGGAGGTGTTTCGGCAAAAATACATTCCTGGATGTTCAATCAAAAAGCATTCTGGGCGTATCTTGGGGTCGAAGGCGGCAAGGAAGATACCCTAGATGGTACGTATATCAGAGAAACCATTGCGCGCACGGGCGCCTTCATCATGGGTAAACGCATGTTTGAGGAAGGCGAGGCAAGTTGGCCAAATGACCTATACAAAGCAGATGTTTACGTGCTAACGCATGAAGTACGAGAACCTTGGGTGCAAGAAGGCAGTACAACCTTTTATTTTATCAACGATGGCATCGAGAGTGCACTCGACAAAGCCATAAAATCCGCAAAAGGAAAAGACGTCAGAATACAAGGTGGCGCAAACACAATCCAGCAGTTTTTGAATGCCGGACTGGTAGACGAATTTTTCATACATATTGCTCCCGTGTTCTTAGGCAGTGGCATTAGACTCTTTGAGGGGATTGATAAAGATATCTATGATATTAAAATCATGGAAGTTTTACCCTCCGATTTCACAACGCACTTACGGTATAAACTGACAAAAAAGAGCGCCTCGCCCACAAAATGAGTTCAATGCTCCCGTCATTAAACCAACGTCCACTAGCATCCAACAAAACACCTCCAAAAACCAAACGATGATAACGAAAAACGATATTCTAGCGCTAGAAAACCAACTTTACGACGCAATGAAAAGCAGTAACGTCGAAGCACTGGACAAACTGCTGCATAAGGATCTACTATTTATCGTTCCCAGCGGAGAAACCATCACCAAGGAAATGGATTTAGAAACCTACCGTTCTGGAATGCTCAAAATAGATGCACTGACACCAGCAATTGAAGCACTAAATATCATAGACGATCTTGCCATCGTTACCGTACAAATCAAGCTCAACGGAAATTACGGTGGGCAAGCCTTCGAAGCCCAATACAAGTATATCCGGTTTTGGAAAAAATTCGCTGACGGAATAAAAGTCGTGGGTGGAAGCGGCAGTTCAGCCTAACCCATAATGGCCAGCCAATCGATAAGGCCAGAGAAGCCCTCAAAAGAAGAAGTCCCAATAAAAAAACAGCCCCCAATTAAAATTGAGGGCTGTTTAGCAGAATATTACTTCTTAGCGTCATCAAAAACAAAAATATTCTGATAATGCTTCGTATCCTGCTGCGTAATTCCACGCGACGTATAGCCAAGATACAACTTACCCTTATACACCTTGATACCTTCCGATTCCATCGCCCCCAATTCGGTCATCCCAATACTCTTTAACGCATTTCGATCAGAGATAACGGCCACCTGCGTCCGTTCCTCCACGATATTACCGTTAAAATCAAAAATAGTAACATACGATTGAGACACATCGTCGGTAAAAAAGCTACCAAACAAATTATAATTAGACTGCCCTTCGACATAATACAATTTATCCTTATGAACATCGAACCCCTGCCAGTCGTAATAAGTCGCATTAGCATTTCCATAGCCCGTTTTACGGAACTTCATCTTGGCAACCGGTGTCAGCTTCGTCAAATCCCGACAGTAGACAGTATAGCTCTTCTTATTCAAGGAAGATGGGTTATTCGTTTCAAAACCGTCCGTGCTTTCCACCACCGTGTTCGTCATCGTCGCCTGCCTCGCCTCACTCAACTTAAACACCATAAAGCAACGAAATGCATTATTGGTCGGATCCGCATAATTAATCGTCAGTAAATCATTCTCGGCATCAATGCAAGGATGCATATCCGTATACCCTTTGCCAATATAATAATACTCATCACACTCATTCGTCTTCACCGTCTTTCCCTTGACATACTTAACACGGCCGATCAACTTTTCATTCCAGTATTCCCCCGCATTGTTGGCGCTCCCATACGCACCGATCCACACATACCGATCCGACCCGACCTCCTCCATCGCTGTATTGGTACCGTGTCCAAAGTAACTCAGCTTCATAAAGTCTGTGTTCGCGGTCAATATCGAAGTGTTTTTATTTACGGCAGACTTCACTAGATTAATCTGATGCTTTACAGCGCTCTCCCCACTCTGCGTATACCAGATCGAACCGTCGCTATCAAAATTAAACCCCTGCATCGCATTATTTCCCAGCAAAGCAGTATTTCGGCTATAGATATTTGCTGCCGCATCAAAAGCAGAAATATTGGTGGTCGACTTCTTATCGGTCTGGTCCACCGCAGGTTTTACTATTTCGGGAAGCGGAAATTTGGAGCAGCCCGCTAAGCTCCAAACACTCGCTAAACCTAACATATATTTTACTACTGTTTTCATATTCCTCAACATTAATACTGTTCAACTTTAATATCATCTACCCAAATACGATAATGTGCACTTCCCGAATACGGATATGTGCGTATCACCACCCTGGTGTTCTTTGTCGCACCACTCACCTTCACCTGATGTTGGGTCGGTATCGTGGTCTGGTACAAAGGCCCCTTCGTAACCGGATCTACATTTGACTTCATGGTCACCGACGCTTGCTTATCGCTATCAATGACTCCCGTCGCTCCTGCATCTGTTATTTTGCCGTCCCCTTCGATCTGTATATAGTGCTTCAGAAAATCTTCCCCCCAATTGTGGTAGGGTTCAAAATAAGCAGCGGTATTTGTTGTAATCAAAATATTGGCAGGAACATCGCCTAGTTTATCCAGCTTTGCCGTCCTCAAATTACCCGTAGCCGAAGCGGATGCCAGACGGATTCCTCCAGTAAATGGAAACGCATTTTCACCATTCCAACCCGCATAATCTGCTGCTGTTAGATTTTTACCGTACTTAGCCCCATCCCAGTAAGCATCCCATAACACCGGAGCGCCCGTTGGACCCAAGTTGCCCGCAAAGGCGTTCGCCAGATTGTTGTTCCATGAGTTGGTGCGTATATCCGTACCTTTAATCACATCAGAGCGCGGGTCCATCCCTGCACGGATATCAGCTTCGATAGGCTGAACCCCAAATGCTTGATAGATCGGAGATCCGCCCCACCAGAAATCATCAAAATCTTTGTAGAGCACCACATTGCTTCCCAAAACCTCTTCCCGTGGTGTAGAAAACTGAAAATAACTCACATCTGAATCTACATTATTGGAGTTAACCGTTTTATGCACAATCCGAAACCAATACGTAGTATTTGGCGTTAAAGCGGCAAAGGCAAATCGATTAAAATCAAAGAAGTAAGATCCTGTCCCAATGCTAGTCGAGCTCAACCAGTTTACCTGATTGGCATAGCGGCGGATAGCCGGACCATATTGACTGGTTGCCAATTCCAGTTCGAACGTACGGGAAACACCTGAATTTTTAATGTATTTACCCCAATCCAATACTGCCATCCGTGGTAAAACCTTAACAAGCGTTACGGTTGGACTTTCCAGTGGATCTAATCCCCCATCTACTTTTACCCGGCTCTTTACGATGAAGCTATTCTTCAGTCCACGACTGGCCACCTCCAGATTTATCTTGATCTGGATCTCTCCGGTCTGTGTAGGCACTCCGACCAAAGGGATATTAATCGTCGCATTTCCAGCTACTAAATTTGTGGACTGCGGCTCTCCTATCTTTAATCCTTTGCTACCGGGGCCTTCCAGCTCAAACTTCAGGTCAACTTGATCCGAAGATGCTCCCTTTTGGTAAGGCAGCTGCAACATTTGACCATCTACCGCCTGGTTGATCAGAAAACTAGAGGCAACAATAGGTTTGTCGAACACCAAGTTTCCTTCGTCCTGCGTAATTAAAACATCGAAACTTTTTCCCCCTTGTGTGATGTTCACCTTACCCTCGCGCGCGTTCCCTGTATTTTGCTGGACTTGGATCTGCACCTGCTGTTCCGACGCCCCATTCCCTTCTCCAGAAGCAGGGCTCACGGTGATCCAATCCGTACTGGATGAAGCCGACCAGGAACCGGATGACTTTATGGCAAAGTCATTGCTGTTTGCCAGGTACTCAAAGTTCAACCCATCGGATTGACGTTGAAAAAGGTTTAGGAGCTCATCCTTGGAACATGAGCTCAACCCGCAAAGTCCGATTAGCAACCAGACCATGCATCTATTTATTGAATAATTAATACTTTTCATTGCTTCCTGCCTGAGATTTACCATTCATTGTTTTGACCTAAATTGGGATTGATATTAATGGCCGCTTGCGGTATCGGGTAATAGTACATCTTGTCCAACCATATCCTATCTAACTTATACACCAAATTATTATCCGAATTAATCCCGTACGTCGTTGCCGCATCCCCCGCCTTAGCGGTGATTTGCACATACGTAACACCTGGTTCTGTCGCCGTCGGGCGCGGACTGCTCGTCGAGTAAAAACAGATATCATTCTTTCCATCGCCACTCATATCAAAAGGCTTACCGAGTTCGGGAATATATATACCTGCCATCTCGACCGTCAACTTCTGCCCTAGCTTCCATCGCATCAGATCGTCGCGTCTTACATCTTCCATCAGCATTTCAACCGCCCGCTCTCTACGCACTTCCAAAATCCATTTATCGGATACCCCTTCATAATAGTTTTGCAGGTACGGGTCGGCCACGGATGGCTCTTTCCCATTAACACCCGAGCGCTCCCGGAGCAAACGGATACTCTTGTTCCACTCTTCGGTATGCATTTCTCCCAGCTCTGCCTTCGCTTCGGCATAGTTCAAAAGAATTTCTGCAAAGCGGAATACAGACAGTGAGTTTTGACTACTGGTGTTGCTTTCAAAGGCATCATCGTCCATGTTCCATTTGATAATTCGATAATAGGTCAGCTGCGACCCCAAGCCCGGAAATACCTTGGCAAAATCGTTGGTCTCTGTGCCCGCTACTTTCTTCCGGTATGCCGGTGTGATAATAGACTGCTGTAAGCGATAATCCCGGTTTTTAAATTCCTCAGAAAAGACCTTCTTATTGTAGTTTGGGAGGTCCGTATAGCGCGAACCATCCAGGTTCAAGTACATATTGACAAAAGCTTTGGTAACCGAATTTCGCTGCCCCGCTGTTCCCGATGAAAAAAACCAAGAGGCATCATGTACCCTATTTTCCTCGATATTCATCTCATTGGAAAGGATCACTTCCTTATACTGCGGAGCCAGGCTTTTAAAAACTTTCTTGTAATTAGTACTTTCCTCTCCCACAGTCCCCAACAGGCCAAAAGGACTCTTGTTCATCAGCTCCTGCGATGCCGCGAGACTCGCTTGCAACCATTTCTCCGAATCCGCCAATCCGTGGTATTTCCGGAACGTACCCTCAAACAGGCAAATCCTAGATTTTAAAGCCAATGCCACATACCGGTTGATGACATTCTTATTGACATACTTATCTTCCTGGGAGCAGTGGAGTATCGCAAAATCCAGATCCTCCAGCACATGTTGCATCACCATCTCCCGCGGATCGCGCCCCTTGTATAACTGCGCCTCATCATTAGGGTCTATCGGTTCGCCATACCAAGGCACATCCCCAAATAGCTTGACCTTATCCCAATAAAACCAAGCGCGCCAAAAGCGGCCCACCCCTTCATAGTGCTTTACCAAGGCGTCATTGTTTAACTTAGCGGCCGATTTCTGTAGGTTGACCAAAAAGTAATTGACATTGTAAAGTTGTTCCCACGTACCTGCCGTCCAGTTGTTGGTCGTCAACGCATTAAACCCCGGTTTCAAAAAAGCTTCCGTCTGTGTGGTCACACTGATATCACTGTATTGATCCCCTCGAGTGAGATTCTCTACGGACGGGAGATAACGGGTTAAAAAACCATTTGCATAGGTTTTCAAAGCACTTTCTGAATCGAAATACGTCTCTGCCGAAATCGAACGAATCGGTTCCTGATTCAGATTTTTTTGACAGGATAAGAATAATATCGCAACACTTAACCCTAACATATTTTTATTAAAATTCATCTCTCTTTATCTTTTAAAATGAAATATTCAACCCTACGGTATAGCTTTTTGTCATGGGATACCCATAGCCCTGACCATCTGTTCCAGTTACCGCACTATAGTCGGAGTCCCCTGCTGTAATCTGTTCCGGGTCATAGTTCGGTGCATGCTTCTTCAGTGGAGACCAAAAGAATAGATTCTCGCCAGAAAGGTAAACGCGCATCTGCCCGACACCATATTTCTTTAACACATCTGCCGGAATGGTATAATCTACCGTTAGATTCTTAAGTCTGGTATACCGTGCATTTTGAATGTAACGATCATTTGCAGCACGCAATGTACCACGTCCCGATGCCGCGAGGGAACCCCGCAACCGTGGCCAATAGGCGTTGGGATCTGGATTTTCTTCGGTCCAGCGGTCTGCATTTTGCCAAGGCAAGGAATAACCATAGGTCCGATTATACTGTCCCCAGAAGTAGCCCGATTCACCGGCTGGATACCAGTAGCGCTGCATAATTCCCTGGAAGAAAGCTGAAACCCCAATTCCTTTGTAGCGCGCACCAAGGTTGATTCCAAAATGATAGCGCGGTGAGGAATTACCTATTTTGTATAAGTCACCATGATTCTGAAGGGTGTTGTTACCGTTGTCCACTTCTCCACTACCATCCAAATCGGCAAATTTCAAATCTCCCGCATTCCAGCTGACATTATCACCACTCCAAAATGTCTTAGACTGCGCCGTTACGCCCCAAGCCTGCGCCTCTTCGTCCGTAGCAAATAGCCCTTCAACATGATACCCCCAAATTTCACCAAGCTCCATCCCTTCGTAGTACGCATTAGAATATAACGTCGGTAAGGTATTCGTCTTACTCGTGTATTTAGTAATAATGGACTTACTATCCCATAAAGCCAGCTTCACATGGTAGTTAAAGTTTTCGCCATTCAAATTAAACTTGTCCTTATAGCCCAATGCCAATTCGAAACCACGGGTGCGCATATCGGCATTATTGCCCTTAGGTGATGTATAACCCGCCACTGCCGGAATTTCGGCGCCTACGACAAACATATTGGTGGTATTCTTCTCATAGATGTCCGCAACAAAGTTTAACCGGCCCTGAAACAAATCGATATCCAAACCTAAATCTGTGGTTGAAGCCTTCTCCCAGGTCAATGTTCGTGGAATGGGTGACGGAGCCGAAGTATTGGACTCCTTCGTACCGTTAGTCAGCACGCCCGTAGATTTCGAAATAGCCATCATCTCCATATACAGGTACGGATCTACGTTTCCATTACCTGCCGATCCGATCGAAAAGCGCCATTTCAGATTATCTAACCACGAGATGCCTTTCATAAACGATTCCTGAGACATGCGCCACCCCACCGAGGCCGACGGAAAGAAGCCCCATTGTTGATTGGATGGAAACTTTGAACTTCCATCGTAGCGACCACTAGCCTCTAAAAGGTACTTGCTTTTGTAATTATAGCTCACACGGTAAAAAGCACCGTTAAAACCCCAGGCATAACTTCCCAAATCCTGCAGCGTCAAATTGGTTCCATCCATCAATGAAAAGTTCGGTTGATCCGGTTTCAACAACCCATCTTTCATCATCTGAATGGAGTAGTACTTCTTATTTTCAATATTCCAACCCGCCAAAACATCCAAATAATGATCGGCGGATAGCTGTGGTGTATAATTGACTGTAGCATTGGCGACATGGTATTCCGTTTCGTAATCGCGTTGATCCAGGTAGCTTAGCAATGGGTAGTTGATCTGCAAACCGGGCCCGTTCGAATAGCTTACGGGATTGCTCACATCATAGCGTTTAGAATGGTTGTACAGGTAGGTATAATCTCCCTTTAGCTGCAATACTTTATCGATCAGGTTTACAGTCAGAAAAGTGGTGTTTTTGAGATCAAATTTAAAGTTATCCCGGTAATTGTTTCCATCGGCCATCGCTGCATATCCGGTATACACAGCCGTAGCCGTCCAGGTACCATCGGGGTTCTTGACCTTGGTCAACGGATACCCCTGATGTTCGATGTTTCGTGGGATCGTTAAGGAACTTGGGTTCCCAAAAGGTTGATGATAGGTTCTACGGATAAAATCTGTATTGTTTTCCAGCCGTATCTTTTTACCGATATTGATTCCTCCCTTTGCCCTGAGATTGATCTGCTTGAATTTCTCATCTCCAATACGATAAATACCACCTTGCTCAAAATAGCGAGAGGAAACAATAAAATCCGAAACCTCTCCGCCCCCCGATAGATTCAGGTTATGCTGCATGCCATAGGTGGCTTTATTATAAAACTCATTATGCCAATTGGTCTCCCCATAATACTGATACAAGCCATTTTTATCGATATCCCAATCCAAATAACTGTTCTCGGGATCATTCTTGCGCTTTTTAAACTCATCTTCCCACGCTTGGCTCCACGGAAAGAAGTTATTGATGCCCGTTGGCAAGGCATGTCGATACGCGACATGTGCCTCTTTAAAATTGTCGTACCAAACTTGAGGATCCGTTTCAAATTTTGGTCTTACGGTTTCCTGATAAACATTGAAGCTTGGGCTATAATTGATGCTTACCTTATCCCGCTTGGCTTTTTTAGTGGTCACCAAAACAACCCCAAATGCACCGCGCGCACCATAAACCGCTGTAGACGAAGCATCCTTCAAAACGGATATATTTTCGATATCCTCGGGATTGATTGCCGTTAAATCGGCTTCAACCCCATCTACCAGCGTCAATGCAGAACCACCAGCGCCAATCGATTGGGTATTTCCACGGATATTAATCGTGGCACTACGGCTCGGCTTACCATCCACCATACTGATGTTCACACCGGGAATCTGCCCCTGTAGGGAGCGCAACACATAGGCATTGGGTCTATTGTGCACCTCGTCTCCCGATAAGGTCGAAACAGCGCCGACGACATTCTTTCGCAACTGGGTTCCATAGCCGACCACAACGACCTCATCCAGGGTATGGTCGCGAACCTGCAAGACCACCCGCAACTCTTCGGTATTTTTCACTTCCACGCTTGCTTGGTCATACCCAACCGCAGTAAAATGCAAGATGCTTCCTACCCCGGGTGATTTTACCGAAAATCGTCCTTGAGCATCGGTATACACCACTTCCAAACCATCCCCTACACGGACAGTAACATTCGCTAATGGCTCATTCGCTGCATTGACGACCTGCCCTCGAATCTCTTTTTGCTCCATCATAATTCGTGCAGAACTATCGGAAGCGAGGGCTATTTGTGGCCAAATAAATGGCATGGCAAGCCCAATCAAAATTGGTTTTACAATTTTTGGTCCCATAATTTTATATTGTGTTAATACGCTTCGCTTATTGTTGTCTCTTTACGGTTGGTGTTTTTAATAATTGGATCAGTGCATCCTTTAAGGCATCCACTTGATTGTCGGGCAAGCCTAGAATGACATGTTTACCCTGTTTTCCTTCCTCATAAAACATAAATCCCTTATCATCGATTGTAATTTTCCCTAAAGCGGACTTCTGCCACACCGGGCTGTTGGGATTAAACACGTAAAAAACGGAGGTGAGATCCCAGGTTGGTCGATCATAAGGATATGGTCTATATCTTTTATAACTATCGACCAGTGGATGATGTCTCGCCCACTGGTAATCGGTCTCTATATTTTTGCCGGGGTAGATCACTTTCTTCCCAATTTCAAATGGCGATACAACGATCTGTCCCGGCCAGTTGGCAAATAGAAATTGCGCCGACGGAATATCGTGAATGACATTAAACTCGGCCCGCTTTTTTTCCCCGAATGAACCCGCCATGAGAGAGAGAAGTTTCACTTTCTTTTGAACCAATTCACGTCCAGACAATTTTGAATATTGATCGGCCTCGGTCTGTAGCAATCGCGCTAGGTTCGTCGAAAACCCGATGGAAATAATAGTGACCGATTGATCTTTCTGCGCAGCCAACAATTTACGATACAATATATGTGCTTCAGGCAGAGCTGCATGATTCTTCACGCTATAGCGGTACCGCATAGAATCTTGGTTCATTTCCACCATATTCCTGCTGTAATCGACATAGTCATCAATATGCACACCATCTTCAATACGACCGATCGGCACCGATCCGTATCCATACCACGTATTGAGCATATCGATCAGCCGCGTCGAATAAGCCGAGCTCTTATTATTCATGATCCCCAATACCTTGGCGCGCTTTTGATCGGCATATTTATACAAAATATCAATAGCCATGACATCATCAATATCATTTCCCATATCGGTATCCAGAATGACCAATGCAGGACTTTCCTTTTTAAGGTGTTGCGCAGAAGCTGTTATACATATCGTACCGAACAGCAAACTGAAGCCAAGCGCTAAAAATTTAATTCTTTTCATGGGTTTAACAGTTATAAGCCTGCGTATATGATTGCCGCTAGGCCGAGTATAAAAAATAAAAACATGGCGCTCAGCATCGCTTTGGTTCCACGCGGACCACCACTAAATTCTTTCCACACAAAGACACCCCACAATGCGGCCACTAAGGTCGCCCCCTGTCCCAAGCCATACGAAATGGCTGCACCGGCTTTTCCTGCCGCAATAAGATTTAAAGCATTCCCCAAGCCCCATATCATACCCCCAATAATCCCTGTCAAATGATTACCCAGACTACCGCTAAAATAGGCCCGGTAACTGGTTGCTTCTCCAACAAACGGCTTTTTCATGATGTAGCTATTAAAAATAAAATTGCTCAGGAAGACGCCAATGGCAAAAACAAAAAAGGCTGTATAAGGTGTCATTTTTCCCACTTCTGGATTCACGAAATTTTGTAAGTCCATCGAGGCGGCCACAAACCGATAAAAGAATGCCATTAAAACACCGGCAACAATAGACAGGATAATACCACGATTTGAATGATTCTGAGCACTCGTGTTTGCTTTCAATTGATAGGCACGGGCATTGATCAAAATAGCGATGACGATGAGCACAACGCCGAACGCCAGATAATAGGGATTACCACTTTGTGCGCCTGAATAATTTACAATTACCCCCAATACCAAAGCTATTCCGATTCCCACAGGAAATGCGACCGACATCCCTGCAATCGCGATGGAAGCAGATAACAGGATATTGGCCGCATTGAAAATAATACCGCCCAATAAAGCCCGGAGAAGATTAGTGGAAGAAACTTGTTTTAGGTCGGCCACGAAAGATCTTCCCTCCGCCCCTATACTTCCTAAGGTAAAGGCTGAAATAATAGAAAACAGCAATATACCCAGCACATAATCCCAATAGAAAAGTTCAAATCGCCAATTCTTACTCGCTAATTTCTGGGTGTTCCCCCACGATCCCCAGCAGAGCATGGTCACGATACAGAGTACCACAGCTAATACATATTCTTTTACTATAAACATGGTTAATTGGTTATTTGGTTATCAAATCTTAAAAGTCAATACTTAATTCATGGAGAAAGGGAGCTGAGGATTGTGCTCCATTACGTGTGACGGAAATGCCAGCCGCGTGATTTGCCAAAGCGATAGCTTGATGTAAGCTATAACCTTTACTCAAAAATGCAACAAAAGCACCATTAAAGACATCACCAGCAGCTGTCGTATCTACCGCGACAATCTTTTCTGCAGCAAAGGCATGTTGGTTATTTTCCTGAAACAAGAGTACGCCCTTGCTCCCCATGGTGACCAGCACAATGGCAGGCCCTTTAGCCGCGAGCAACGAGGCGGCCTTACCTGCGGTTTCTGCATCTGTAACCTCTGTCTGGGTCAACGTAGAAATCTCATGCTCATTGGGCGTGATGATATCCACGAACTGCAATATATCTGCCGCTAACTCGGCGGCCGGCGCAGGGTTCAGAACAACCAGCGCACCGCGCGATTTTGCATACTGTGCCATTTGGCGAACTGTTTCCAAGGGGATTTCCAGCTGCATCAACACAATGGCATCGGCGTCAATTAATGCATCAAGCTTACTGTAATCATCAACATGCAGTGCATTGTTAGCCCCCGAGGCTACCACAATTGTATTTTCGGCCTTTTGATCTACCGTAATCAAAGCTATCCCAGAACTAAGTTTTGCATCATACTCGATATGGGTCACATCAATGCCCTCTTCTTGCAGATGAGCAACCGCCTCTTTTCCAAAAAGATCATTCCCTACACGTCCTACAAAACTTACATTCGCGCCCAACCTCGCAGCAGCTACGGCTTGATTCGCCCCCTTGCCGCCTGGATTCATCAAAAATTCCCCACCTAACACCGTCTCGCCTGGTTTTGGAAAATTCGAGGTCTTAACAACCATATCCGTATTGGAACTGCCGATCACAATGATTTTTTTTTGTTTCATTATTTATTATGGTAAAATGGTATCTAATAATTGGTTACCTTTTGCGATAACGTTGTCGCTAATATAAAAACAAAATACTATATATAGCAAACACAACCCTGATATTTAATAATTTAATAACAACAAAAATCGCGTAACGATCACACCAAACACCCTCATTTTAAACCAAAAAAGCCCTTTAAAAGGCTTTAATCTGTTTTAAAATAATCTTTAAAAATGTTTAATTATATTATTTATTAGATAACAAAAAGTTTACAGCGTATTGATTATCAAGGAATATATTGTACTGATTTCCGCGCAATAAGCTTTGCTTCCAGTACAATATTCGTCGGAGCAGACGCTTGGTTGGCCCCCATTTGATCCAGCAACATCTTTATGGCCAGCTGCGTGATCTCTGTAATAGGGTGAGAAACAGATGTAATTGGAACAGACAGAAAATCTAAATAGGATGAATTATCGATAGACACGACAGAAATATCTTCTGGAATCGACATCCCCTCTTCTCGTATCGCTTTCAGTGCACCAAGCAATATGGTATCACTAAGTGCCATAATTGCGGTGGGCTTTTGCGATTGTTTCAGAAGTATTTTTGTTTCCAGATATCCTTCATCCGTCGTAAAGCTGCCTCCTTTCAAATAGGAATAACCGATATTATGTTTCTTTAGTGCCTCCAAATAACCTTTTACTCGGTATTGATTGGAAATGGTCTGCACATCTCCTTGGATACAAGCGATCAGTGTATGTCCATGCTCCACCAAGTGTTCCATCAATTTAAACGCTGAATCAAAATGATCGGTTGCTACATAGGGGATTTTGCTTTCTTCAAAAAAGCGGTCAATAAATACGGTGGGCACTCCGCCCTTCTCTAGGAGTTCATAGTTCTTCCGCCCACCCACGGGAATCGCTAAGATACCTTCAATATTTTGCGTCAAGAAGGTCTTGATTAATTTGCGTTCCTCTTCGGGGTCATTCGCACAGTCGCTCATCAACACCACATATCCTTGGGCGTACAGTAATTTACTGACCGTACTGGCGACCAAAGAAAAGAACGGATTATTAAGTGTAGGAACAATCAGGCCAATGGTACGACTCTTATTCAATCGCAGGGTTTTTGCCGCCATATTGGGGATGTACCCTTGCTTCTTGGCTTCGGCAAGGACCGCAGCCTGCGTAGCTTCAGAAATACGGTATTTCTCTGCTGTACCATTCAGCACCCTAGAAACAGTTGTTAAGGATAAGCCCGTTTCCTGAGCAACGGTCTTTATAGTTACGTTTCCTTGCATGGCCATATGTTTTCTTGAGATTTACTGAACGTGATAGCGTTACCCGACTAGGGATACAAATCAAAAATAATAAATTCCACGTACTATTTAGGATTGATTTTTTGCAAGATGAATGAGATGATGAAAGAGGCTACTCTTATCAGTTGTGATTTTTTCCATTATGTTTAAAAACTATTGTGCCAGCCATATGAAATACGGACGACAATCTTACGATTTTCAGGAAGGTAGTATCGTTTGTATCGCCCCCAACAGATATATACACTACCGACCTTATCAATAGTCTTACAGTACAAAAAAACAAGCACCTAAAGCATTTGGTTTAAAAATATACTTTTTTAACAAAATATAGTATATTTACACACCAACTCAGTGTGTATGAAATATGATATTTTAAAAAATGTTGTCAATCTGCTTGAAGAATTTGAGGCAAATATTTCTCAAGACAGAACATATCCTAATGATATCGAAGGCTTTAAAAGATGGATAGTCGACAACTATAAAGATGAGGAGAGAAATAAGGAACCTAATTGGGAAGGAAAAGAAAAGGGACGTAGTGCGGAAAGTGTCATCAATACTTTAATTGTCCATATGAATAGATATGCTAAGAGTTATTCCAAATCGGCAATATTCGGTTCAGAATTCTCTACGCAGGAGGATTTTATCTACCTCATTAACTTAAAAGCTTTCGGCGAAATGACTAAAATGGAATTGATAAAAAGGAACGTACACGAAAAACCAGCAGGAATGCAAGTTATTAACCGCCTAATTGCTCAAGGTTGGGTAAATCAAACTGATTCTGACACAGACAAAAGAAGTAAAGTTTTAAAAATCAGCAACAAGGGAATGCAGATTTTAGAAAGGCAAATGGATAAAATAAGAAAAGCAACTGAAATAGTTACAGGAGATTTAACCCATAACGAAAAAATGGATTTAATCAGGTTGCTGAACAAACTCAATGATTTTCATCAACAGATCTACGATAAAAATATTGACCCAGAATATTTATTGAACGATGTTTTAAAAGATAGAAAGGGATGAAGAAAAGAATAGCCGTTATTGGTTCCGGTTTTTCGGGATTATCCACAAGTGCTTATTTGGCAAAAGCGGGTAATGAAGTTTCTGTATTTGAAAAACACGATCGACCAGGGGGAAGAGCAAGACAATTTTCTACCGCACAAGGTTATGTCTTTGATATGGGACCAAGTTGGTACTGGATGCCGGATATTATTGAAAGCTTTTTTGCTGATTTCGGTCATAAAAGTTCTGATTTCTTTGAGCTGATTACATTAAATCCGCAGTTTGAAATAATTTTTTCACAAGATAAAATTAGTGTCCCTAAGAATCTAGAAGAACTTAAACTCTTGTTCGAACAAATTGAAAAGGGCGCAGGCTTGCAATTAGAAAAATTTATGAAGTCGGCTAAATTCAAGTATGAAGTTGGAATGCAGGATTTTGTGAACAAGCCTTGCCATAATTGGTTTGAGTTCATTTCTCCAAAAATAGCAAAAAGTGCATTGAAATTAGATTTGTTGACTAACTTCAGAAACTATGTCGCAAAATACTTTAAGAATGAAAAATTAAGAACATTGATGGAGTTTCCTGTAATTTTTCTGGGTGCATCTCCAAAAAATATTCCCGCATTGTATAGTTTGATGAATTACGGAGGTTATGTGCTAGGAACACATTACCCAAATGGCGGTTTTTATCAATTGGTGTTGGCGATGAAAAAAGTAGCCGAAAACCAGGGTGCTGTTTTTCATTTTAACAAAACCGTTGAAAGTATAAATACACAAAATGGCAAGGTAAGGTCTTTAACCATCAATGGCGAAATCTATGAGTTTGATGCTGTCATAGCTTCTTCAGATTATCACCATACGGAAACACTCCTAAATAAAGAGTATAGAAATTATTCGGAGGCATACTGGCAAAACAAAACATTTGCGCCATCAAGTTTGATCTATTATTTAGGTATCAAGCAATCTATTCCCAACCTCAAGCATCATACACTTTTCTTTGAGAATGATCTGGACGAACATATTGATTGCATCTACGGAGTGAAGAAATGGCCGGGGAAACCACTGTTTTATGCCTGTTGTCCATCAAAGACAGATAATACCGTTGCCCCCAAGGGTAAAGAAAACCTGTTTTTGTTGATGCCTTTAGCTATCGGAATCAACGATGAGGAGTTTGTCCGGGAACAATATTTAACGGAAATGCTTGCAAGAATTGAGAAACATACAGGTGTAACCGGTTTACGATCCATGATTGAATACAAAAGAAGTTACTGTGTTAGCGATTTTGTTTCCGATTACAATGCGTATGGGGGGAATGCTTACGGATTGGCAAACACGCTCGGTCAAACTGCGGTTTTAAAACCTAAAATAAAAAGCAAGAGATTGAAAAACTTATTCTATACCGGCCAATTGACCGTTCCTGGCCCCGGCGTTCCACCTTCCATCATATCTGGAAAAATTGTAGCGAATGAAATAATCAAACTTAAACACGAAGAGCTATGAAAAAGTTATTCGATGAACTATCGCACTCGGTAAGTAAGATAACAACGCAAAAATATAGTACGAGTTTTTCCTTGGGAATTTTAGCGTTGAAACCGTCTATTCGTTCTGCAATATATGCAATATATGGTTATGTGAGATTAGCAGATGAAATCGTAGACAGTTTTCACGGGTACGACAAAGAGAAACTATTGAATCGGTTAAAAGCTGAAACCCACGCTGCCCTGCATGAAGGGATTTCGCTCAATCCTATTCTACAATCGTTTCAGGAAACAGTAAATCAGTATAAAATTGACAAAAGTCTAATTGAACAGTTTTTACATAGTATGGAGATGGATTTGCAGAAAATAGAGTACAATTCAGAGCTATACGAAGAATATATTTTTGGTTCAGCGGAGGTAGTTGGGCTGATGTGTCTGCAAGTTTTTACAGATGGGAATATGGAAAAGTATAGTGAGTTGAAGCCTTACGCAATGAAACTGGGATCAGCTTTTCAGAAAGTTAATTTTTTAAGGGATCTAAAAGATGACTATCAGATTTTGGGCAGGACTTATTTTCCGAATATTGATATGTGCATATTTGATAATTGTGTGAAATGTGAAATTGAAAAGGAAATAGAAAAAGAGTTCAAGGAGGCTTTAATCGGGATTAAAATGCTACCCAATTCCGCAATGTTTGGGGTTTATTTAGCTTACAAGTACTATTTATTGTTGTTCCGGAAAATAAAAAGAAGATCTTCCAAAGAGATACTGAATAACAGAATTCGGGTTCCTAATTCTGAGAAGGCATTGGTGGCATTCAAAAGTTATGTAAGATATAAAACTGCTTTTTTATGATCAAATTTACTGGCTTACTAATATCAACGACATTCTTTTTTATGAGTTTTAACTCAACCGACTTGGATGAAGTAAGGACTAATTACAACAAGCTCGTATCAAACAAGGCGTTGTGCGAAAAAATGATTGCGGAATTGATGGAAACAAAAAACAATTCAGCTACACATTTGGCTTATTTAGGTGGTTCACAAACCATTTGGGCAAATCACGTCTTTAGCCCGATAAGTAAACTCCATACATTTAAAGAAGGGAAGAAAAACATTGAGCACGCACTAGAAAAAGAACCATACAATATAGAATTAAGGTTTATTCGGCTTTCAGTTCAAAAAAATGCACCTTCATTTTTAGGATATAAATCAAACATAAATGAGGACACCGAATTTATTAAGGAAAACCGCCACCAAATTGGATCGGCGATTTTGCAAAAGAACATTGAACCGTTTTTAAAAGACTAAACTATGAAACATCAGTTATACAGGGAGCAACAATTGTATTGCGATATCGAAACAGCCTGGGACTTTTTCTCTACTCCCATGAACCTTTCGAAGATCACCCCCAAAGATATGGGCTTTACAGTTCTGTCTGACTATTACTGCAAACAGATTGTTGAAGGAATGGTTATCGATTATACCGTTTCGCCATTGCTGAAAGTTCCCTTGAAGTGGAGAACGAGAATTACCCATGTGGCCCCCAATAAAAGCTTTACTGATTTTCAGGAGAAAGGGCCGTATAAATATTGGAGTCATTTTCACGAATTTATTCCCAACAAAGACGGAGTATTAATGAAAGACACGGTAGATTATGAATTGCCTTTCGGCTTTTTGGGGAAGATGGCACATTTACTTTTTGTAAAAAAGAAATTGAAGGACATCTTTGATTTCCGCTATGATGTTTTAGAGAAACTTTTTACCCCGATAAAGAACTGATATGGCTTTTTTAATCACATTGGTGACCTTTATACTAATGGAAGGGGCAACCTGGATTATCCACAAATATGTTATGCATGGTTTTCTTTGGTTTTTGCACAGAGATCATCACGACCACAGCAATGAGGGCATTCTTGAAAAAAACGACTACTTCTTTGTCATATTTGCTATACCAACCATCGCTTTGATGTATTTCGGTTCACTTGAAAACTTCAATTATCTGTTTTATATCGGGTTAGGAATTATGCTGTACGGTATGGCCTATTTTTTTGTGCACGATATATTTATTCATCAACGGATTAAATTTCTGTCACAAACTCGAAGTCCCTATTTTTTGGCGCTACGTAGGGCACACAAACAACATCACAGGCATATCGGAAAAGAAAATGGCGAGTGTTTTGGTTTTCTATATGTGCCTTTAAAGTATTTCAAAATGTATTTTAATTCCGCAAAAAAATGACGGCATATACTTATTCCTCCATATTGTTTCTTACGGTCATTATTTGTTTCATTGCATCTTACGATAGAAGAATTCGCTTTAACCGTTATTTTGGAGCGTTTATAAAGGCTGCGATTTTAGTTGCTATTCCATTTATTTTATGGGATATATGGTTTACGGCAAAAGGTGTCTGGTGGTTCAATACAGATTACACCCTTGGATTAGTGATAGCGGGATTGCCTCTTGAAGAATGGCTTTTCTTTATTTTCATTCCGTTTTCATGCGTGTTTACCTATTTCTGTTTTGAAAAGTTTTTCAAATTAGGATGGCTATCCGTATTTAATAACCTGATCGTTTTCGTTAGTGTGATTGTCTGTTCGGTTATTGCTTTGTTGCACTATGACAAAATCTATACATTGGTCACAGCCGTCGCTACCATAATTACTTTAATCTATCTACATTTTATTGTCCGGGCAGATTGGATTGGCAAGGCATCTCTGGTGTTTACTATCTTGATGTTAGGCTTTTTTCCTGTAAATGGCATGCTGACGGGCACAGGATTAGAAACACCCATAGTGAATTACAATCCGGGAGATTTTCTGGGTATACGGATACTAACGATACCAATTGAGGATGCCGTCTATGGATATACACAATTTCTTTTGGTGCTTTACTTTTTTAAAATATTTCAACATACGCCCGATGAAAGCAAAAAGTTACGCAAGATACAGCGCATTGAAAGTATATAGAGAAGCGTTGCTAAAAAACAACCCATAACCTTTAAATCAAAGCAATGGAGAGAAATAATGTAGTACTGGTCGATGAAAACGACAATGCAATTGCCGAAATGGAAAAATTGATTGCGCACGAACAAGGGTGCCTTCACCGTGCATTTTCGGTATTTATATTTAATGATAACGGAGAGCTTCTTTTACAGCAACGGGCAGGTCAAAAGTATCACGGAGCAGGGTTATGGACGAACACTTGTTGTTCACATCCGCAATGGGGAGAAGATGTTGGCTTAAGTGCAGAAGAGCGGTTAAATTATGAAATGGGACTGGAATGTAAACTAAAATTGGTCTATTCATTTATCTACAATGAGCGGGTGGAAAATAATTTGACGGAACACGAGCTGGATTATGTTTTTGTTGGTTATTCTAAACAAAATCCTGTTTTAAACAAAGATGAAGTGAGCGATTATAAATGGATGTGTATAGATGAAATTTTAGCTGATATGAAAAATAATCCATCGCATTACACGGTCTGGTTCAAACAGGCTTTTCCGGAGTTACTTTCAAAAATCAATCGATAAAATAGATGTTAATCTGACGGCACATGCCAGTCTATTCCGTTTGTTCTTACATCTTGGCGCTGCATTGCGCTACAAAATGCTCAAACCTACGATCTGTATTGCGCATAACAGGTCCATGACCAAAACAAATAATAGCCGGATTCAGTTCTGCTAGCTTCTGGAGCGATCTTATATTGCGCTGCTGATCCGTGGTAAATATAGGTGGAGGGAGCCGAAGCCCTGTCACTGTAGTGAGTACATTCATATTGGTTACCACATCGCCTATGATAAGGACCCCATCTTGCTCACGGAATAAAGAAATATGACCTGGCGAATGTCCCGGTGTCTCTACTACCGTAAAGTTCCCCACCTTATCGTTTTCAACGATTGTCCGTTCTACTTTATGGCCCTGCCCTGCCCAAAACTTTTGTTGAAGCTTTGCCAACCAATGGTGTGGTGTCGGGTAATCATGCGTTACCAGCCCAGTCTCGGTCCTAAAAACTTCATTGGGATGACAGTACAAAGGCACTTCAAACTCCGCGCAGATCCGATCACTACAACCTTGATGGTCTGCATGCGCATGAGTAAGCACATGTGTATGAATAGGTATCTTTTGAACAGCTTTCTTTATCTGCGCGTAGGAACTCCGTATTCCGGAATCCACCAATACATTTTCAATAATATAACAGTTTATGCCGTTGCGTGGCAGCAGTGAAATCTGGAAAACTTCGGAAGCAATTTGATGTAGCATAGTTTTTTTTTTACAAAACTACAGCACAGATCATGCTTCCCTAAGGACATTTGTCCTATAATGCGTTAGGTCTATGTATCTGTCCTTTTGCCCGTGTCAGCGAGCGTTGCGTAATCCCTAGGTACGAGGCCAAGTCCTGCGTCGCTGTTCGATGTACAAGCATCGGTTCATACAAAAGGACATGGCGATATTTATCTACGGCAGACCTATTGTTGTAGTTCAGCATATAGCACTCTTTTTGGTTATACTCCTGTTCCATCACTGACTTTACAACCGCAGTCCAAGCCGTCACCCTATCAAGCAGCAGCTGATAGTCTGGAAAACTTATTCTATAAATCACGCTATCTTCCATAGCCCTGAAACTCCTTTTAGATTTTCCCTGTGCCACAAATTCCGCAAACGAGGTAATAAATTCCTTTTCAAACTTGAAGCAGGTTATGTTTTCTTTTCCTACGTTGTCATTGGCATATCCTTTTACAGCCCCCTTAGCGATAAAACCAATATAACGACAGGGCTCATCCTCGCGAACAAAAAAATCACCTTTCTTTAAGTGTATAGGCTTAAAAAAAGGCATAGAAAAGCTGATTTCTTCGATCGATAATTTGCCATCTGAGGCTAGATAATGTTCTAATACGTCGTTCATTTTGCCGTTTGTCTATTTTTTCATCTCGTTTTTCTATGAATTACATCCCGTATGCAGCAGTCAAATCTACCAATTATTGTACATTCAAAAAATCGACAAGTGTCTTGGAATCGTCCAATAAAAGCAAGGACTTATCCTCGACAATGTGTAATTTTGTAGGCTATAAAAATCGCTACTACGGTACTAAAAGTGTGGCAGCGATGTTTAAAACTTACTAAACTATTTATCGATAAAGAATGAAAACACAAAAAGAGAATTACCCGTTGGTGAGCTTTATTGTAGGCTTTTTGGTATGGCTATCCGCCACCGTATTATTTAGAGTTGCCGGTCAACATTTTTTTATTGTCGACAATGAATTTGTATTAATCACATTGTATATCATTCTAATTCCAGCTCTCGGTCTCCTCGCTACAACCGTGTTTAATAAGTTCCAGTTAAACAACCTTGAAAGTGTGAAATCGGCCGCGATCATGGTATTGCCCGGAATGCTTCTTGACACGGTATGTGTGCAATTTTTTGAAAAGATATTCACCAATATGCCTGAAATATATAGCAAAACCTTTGCTTCTTGGCTGATGTTTGCCTATGCGACGGTCTTAGTCTTTGGCTTGTTGCGAAAAAAACAAGGGACAGAAAAATAATAGAGAGATCGTAATTAAAAAGAAAAAGCAACGTGTGTACCGTTGCTTTTTCTTTTTGTATCTCTTGGCTTATTTCGCTTGTAGTGCCGCTCCTTCAAATTGGATACCTGCCCAACCGTGCGTTATAAAATTGCGTATATTCTGATGATCAGTTCCGGTAGGATTTTTTAGCACGTCCTCCCGGTAGAAAGCACCAAAAAGTGCTAATACCGCTTCCTTTTCGAGTTGTTGAAGCTTTGCAAAGCTAAAAACTTTGCAAGAACCATTGTTTTGATTCGCTTCATTTACCGTATCACCGTTCGTAAACTTTGTTGGTGTAAAATCATAATGCGCATCGATATATGCAATAACATCATTAAATTCAATAGTCTGTGGGTCGTTTTTTAGTTGTTCTAAAAGCATTTTATAAGTATTAGGATGATACGCTTCCCTGAAGCGCAAAGCTCAAATATAGCTGATAATCGGGATTTTTTCATACCACAATTCTCCCTAATATTGTTCCATACGATGAACTAAGCTTCACAGCATGAAAACAGTACTATTAAGTGTCCTTTGTATATTAACGGCAATGACCGCTTGCACCGAGGAAAAAACAGACGGTTTACCGTTGTTGCTTTCACAATGGAATACGACATCGATCATTCCCTTTTTAACAAAGCAAAACAAGTATATCTACGTCGATAAAAGCACGTTAAAGCCGCGATCCGACCAACAGTTTCGAAGTGCCTCCCCATATACCAGTACCGGCTTCGCTGTCGTCGAAAATGAAAAGAATGAATCGGCAATCATTGACGGAAATGGAAAAATAGTAGTGGATTTTTCTCAACACGAGATTCGCTTACATACGATAAATGGATTAACACTCTACAAGAAGCAAAGTGAGTATGAAAAGAAAATGCCTTTTTGGCAATGGGAATGGAATATCTTAGGTGGCGCCATAAAAAAAGAGCAGACTTATCGTAAAATTGAAATAGGCGTTTTGGAAACCAAGCAGGTTCTCCTCCAAAAAGATCTGCCCTATCTCGATGAAAGTTATTATCTCAATTTTACACCTGTTGATGAAAATCATGTCTTTTGGAACGGGACACTATACAAAATAAAAAAGAACCGATTCCATAAAATGGAAGGTAACATCGTAGAGTTCCTAGAAAACAAACGCATGCTCAAAACTTCCAATGGATCTTTTTCCATGTACGGCATACATCAAAACAAAGCTTTACTCCACGGGTTAAAAGGTAGTGAGACGCTCTCCATAACATATAGGGGCACCAACCTCGTTCTACATGAAATCAATAAAGAACGTTATGAACCACAAGTCCCTAAGCTGTTGGTGGATAGTAAAAACAATAACGTCTACCCTTTTCCGCAGTATGAAAAGGCATTTCCAAAGGAAATCACTAAAGCAACGAGCACACAAATCGATTTTATCAAAAAAACATCATTGGTGTATTCCATTACGAACTCCCCTTACTTCTTGCTTGGTGTCTTTAATTACGATTCTGATGTGTGGGCCTTCGACTGGCGCTACATCGATACCCTGGGGCAGGTTGAGGATCATATCGACGTGTATAATTTCAAGGTTTTGGATCAGGTGGGTAATTTGGTTTGGCCAGATCGAAAAATGATTTTTCCTGACCAGTACAACGTTGAGGGGTGGAAATTTGGAAAAATAGCCGGGTATGAAGGGATGAATGATAGATTCCTGATCCCGATTGAGAACAAAGAGCAGCAGCGCACCATGGGCTTATGGAATAGTAAAAATCATACCTGGGAGATAGCGCCGGCATACCATAACATACTGCTTCTGGATTCCGAAAAGGATATTTATGCCCTTCAAAAGGAGAATGACGGACTGTATACCCTTTACGACAATAAACATAAAAGAGACATCGGTTCCACAGGATATCAATCCATAAATTCGGATGGTTTGGTGAGCTGCAAACTGGATGCGCAACACACGATTCATTATTATATCGATATACCTTCTGGACTGGAGTATCGCGAGAAGTAAGGTTTACCCGCCAAATGTGTCCCTGTTTCCTCTAACATATACTTGCAAGGCTGGGTCTCGTTTGATTAAATTTACAACATGAAAAAAACTTATTTGGCCATTTGTATATCCTTGGTTATGATGGCCTCGTGCAATCAAAGAAAGGATAGTATCCAGCACACGCAGAACAAACCAAAACAGGATACAACCGCGTTGGTCCATGCAGAATCAAGTGCTTCAGCAGTGACTCCGCAGGAGACTGCTGAACAGTGGTTAAAAAGTATATTCAAAACCAAAGATTCAGAGAAATACTTTCCCGACTATAATGTGGAGGAAAAGCTTTGTACCAAGCGTTATCAAGACTTTATAGCTGAATCTGGTGAGCTATATGGCCCCTCCAATTTAGATGATTCACAATTTCTAGCAGCCGAAAAAAAATATAAAGCCAAATGGTCTGGCATATACCCGATATCGGAGCAAGAAATGTGGCTTTTTGGTCGAGGAAATGGAGATATCGGCGAGTTAAAGGCGTTAACGATCAGCAAGGTTAAAGACTTGGTTTTTCGGGTGGTTATTGATTACGGCGCAGGTATCAAAACAGAAAATGAAGTAACCCTCGTTGCGGAGGATGGGACCTACAAAATCGATTATTGCAAAACGGAGTTTTTGTAACCAAGAGGATCCTATACCTCTTTGGCTACAAAAAACTTCTTAGATACGTCTAAAGCAACTGTTTATGCGTCATAAGATAAGCAAGCGCATCTTTAACCGCAGACTCGCTATCTTTCGGGTTAAACCCCAACTCATTTCTCGCCTTGGAAATATCGAAGTCTTGCTGTAAGCCCGAGAACATCGCTATCTCTTTTGTTGTAATGATAGGAGGCTTCCCTTTTAGTTTTGCCGAAAACTGCATTAATGCAGCGATAGCAAACAACATGCACTTTGGAACGGCAGCAGGAATTCGCAGTTGGAGCTCCGGATAAAACTTTTGCGCAAGCTTAGTGGTATGGGTAATGGTCATACATTTTTCATTCGCAAGAATATAACGCTCACCTGCACGCCCGTTCTGTGCCGCAAGAAAACAACCTTCGGCTATATCCTTTACATCGACCCAATTAAGTGCAATGTTCGTATCTACAGGAATCTGTTTATTGAGAATCAGTGCCAATACACCGTAAGAGACATTAAGCGGTAAAAATGCCTCACCACCAATCATGGCGCCTGGCATTACCGAGACCAATGCTATCCCCAATTCCTCTGCCAATCTAAAAGCGAGTTTCTCTCCATCATTCTTCGAGTTATAGTAGGCATCCCTTCGGTCGGGGTTGTATCCATTACTCTCTCGGGTGGGTACATGCGTATAGTCTAACGCAGCGATAGAACTGACATAGACAATTTTCTTCACCCCCTCCTCCGCTGCAGCCTCAATCGTGTTGCGCGTTCCCTGCATATTCACCTCGTAAATTTCCTGCTGTGGATCTTTCGCCCACAATTTGAAGGCTGCACCAACAGCGTAAAAGGTATCGACACCTTGTAACGCCTTTCTAAAGGATTCTTTATCTGTAATATCCGCCTGAACAACTTCACAGTCTAGTCCATCCAGCGCCGTACGATTTTTAAGGTTACGCACAGAGGCCCGAACCGCAAAGCCCTTTTGTATTAATAACCTAACGAGATTGGTTCCCAAATGTCCGTTAGCACCAGACACTAAAACTAATTTTTTATCTACCATGTTCTTGATTTTAAATAGTAAGACAAAGTTCAGCCTTACTCCTTCAAAACCACTTCACAAATGTTACCTAATGATTTGCTTTCGGATACGACTCAAGCTTTTCGGATTCATTCCCAAAAAAGAAGCGATATATTGCATCGGAACATGATGTAACACTTCTGGATACTCGTCCATCAACCTTAAATACCGTTGTTCAGCAGTAAGCGTCGCCAACTCTCTTGCTCGCTTTTCATTATAAGACAAGGACTGCTGAAACACATGGATACTAAAATCTTTAAAGGCAGAGCTTTGCTCAATTAATAGATCAAGACTTGCTTTGGAAACACGCAAAAGTTCACAGGCCGTCACACACTCTACATTCTCTTCTGCTCGAGTCTGGTTAGCAAAGTGCGTGTAGGACGTTATAAAGCCCGGCGGGCAGTTGATATGGGTGGTAACTTCGTCGCCTTTATCATTATAATGGAATAAACGAACAAAGCCCGATACCACAAAATAGAGATACATCGGAACTTTTCCTTCTTCTTCAATCACGCTATTTTTTGGACAGCTTATAGGCTCTAAATAACGTGTGCAGAGCGCCTTCTCCTGATCGGAAAGCGTTACATATTGGGTAATAACTTCAATTAACTTGGTATGCATGGTCTGTTGTTATTCGCTGCTAATATACCATCAATCTGATTCATGTGCCGCATCATATGATTGATATAGAACTGAAAGACATCCCCCAGCCTCAGCTTCAGGAACTTGGTAATGGACAATTCAATTTTCACTTTATTTAAACTGACGGTTCTTGCGCTATCTAGGAGCATAATCAATTATCCTGCTGCTCCAGAAATCGATCCAGAACCGCCCCATCGAGCTTACTGTTTAACGGGTTCTTATCCTTAAACGTTTTCATCTTATTTAGCTTTCCCTTTGGCAGCATACTCTTCGCAAAATACCCACCCAACATCCCGCTCTTAAATTCTGCTTCGCTCGAGGAAGATGAATGACGGATATCGCGCTCCATCACGGGTAAGTAGAAATCTCCATATAAGTTCAAATGCTCCAAACACTCCAGCACATTCCAGGAAGCGTCGCTCTCCCGCCAGCGTAACTGCGCCAGATCATAAGATTTCAACTGGTTCACCTGGCTGATGATCATCTCCGTCTCGGATAAAAGCTTTTGTATAAATTGTTCTGTCTGCATAACCTTTGTTTTATGCAAAAATGAAAATTGCAACGTTCATAAATCTTGATTGATATCAAGACTTTTTAAGTCGCGACAATGTTTCCGGGGTCATACGTAAATAATTTGCGATATGCCGGCTCGGAATTTCTTGAAACAGTTGCGGGCTCCGCTTTAACACGCGTTCATAACGCTCTCGGGGCGAACTGGTTAAAACATCAATCTCGCGTTCCAACTGCAAAACAATCAACTCCTCCAAAATCTTGATCCACAGCGTACGGTTCGCCTCTTCTTGCAAAAAATTGTTGATCTGCGCCTTTGGAATAATACGAACAACCGTCTTTTTGATTGCCTGAATATACAGGTCCGAAGGCTTGCCTGTCAAGAATGAATCCAACGAAACAACTAAATCATGCTTGTACCCCAACCGAACAATCTGTTCATTTTGATCGTCCAAAACAAAGACACGCAGGCTACCCCGCTCCACATAATATAAATTAGTATCGATGGTACCACTTACTGTCAAAAACTCGTTTCTCCCTACAACGACTACCTTCTCTGATAGTGCAATAATCTCTTCCATTATCTAGTTTTCCCTAAAACTACCGATTAAATCCAAAGCACCCTTCCAAAGGGTGCTTCTTCCCTTTAAGCCATCGGGCTACCATCTCCATGCCGGCAACAGAAAATGTAATGCCATTCCCACCGAATCCCAATACAAAATAGCTCTTTTCGAAATCATCATGTGTTCCCACATACGGCAGTCCATCTTTCGTCTGTCCGAAAGTACCGGCCCACGAAAAATCGCAGATAAAAGGAACGTGCGGCAAGTATTTCCTCACCGATGTCTCGAGCCTTTCTGTCTTCTTATCCAGTAAGCGATCCCGCCTTTCTGGATCACGGAACGGTTCATCCTCCCCACCGATCAGCATCCGCCCATCATCTGTCGTCCGCAAATAGATATAGGGATCTGCCGTATTCCAAACCAACAGGTTGTCGTATTTCTTTAACGGCACAGGAGTCACCTCCGAAACTATAGCGTAGGTACTGATCAGATCAACAAACTTTTCCCGTATCAGGTTAACGCTTTCATACCCTACACAATAAATAATCTTCTTTGTACTTATCTGTACGCCTGTATCTAGGGACACCGCATGTGTCGTCCTCTGGTATGTCGCCTTGGTGAGCTCCGTTTTATCGAATACCCGTAACCCTCTTCGACTATTAAACTCAAGCAACTCATGCACCAATTTAAAGGCATCCACGCTTGCCCCTTGTGTCGATAAAATCCCCCCATAGGTACCTACAATATCAAACGCCTTTTCTATTGCCTCCGCCTCCATCCACTGCACATCAAAACCAACGGATCTCCGTGCTTCCAGCTCCTTCTTTAATCCAGCAACATCTTTTTTAAAGGCCGCGAAATACAAGGACTGCTTACGTTTAAAACCTGCTTTAGACTTTATTTCCTGACATATCTTCTCCAATCGGTCGATACCATCCGAACAGGCCTTATAACTTGCAATTGCATCTTGTTCCCCAATATCTTCTATTAGCTTATGCAATGACGTATCGATCTCATACTGTAACATCGCCGTCGTTGCAGATGAACTACCGAACCCGATCTCCCGCTTATCGATTAAAACCGTGTCGTACCCATCCTCCATACATTGGTGCGCGATTAAGCTTCCCGTGATTCCACCACCGACGACCAGTACTTCGCAAGAAAGATTTTCCCTTAACGAAGGATACGATTGTATGATACCATTCTTAACCAACCAAAAGGGTTCATTCGACTTTAAGTCCATAGCAATTCAATTGATTCCAGAATGAAGATAACAAAATTATATGTATATCGCCCCTGCGCCTACTTTTATATATTTCTTTAAACCTTATTGCGTAAAAAACTAAAACAGCCATCCACATGATGGGTCACACCGACTAAAAAAGTCAACGTATCGCCGATACACTTTGTAGCATCGGCGTCTGCAATGATGGCAAACCCGAACGACATTGCTGCATAGTTATAACGGCGAAGACTACCAGACAACGACAATGCGTCGTCATGCATGGACATGTAAGCATCGACAACAGACCTGCGAACAAAGAAGATAGGAATCAACACAAACCTGACGTACATTAGCACGATGACGGAAGCCTTTAATCCAATGCCCTCCGTCGATCACCTTTCGTCCATCGACATCCCCGCATCGCACTCCTTCCATGCGAGCAAAACGTCGTCGGGAGGCATGCAAGTGACTTCCTTTACTGTTTCGCGTGTCGACTATAGCACAAAGCGTATAGGCTAGATGGCAAAGCTGACAGGAATTGCCACAAAGGCCGTTCGCGTTACTACGGAGAGGTCAGTGTTTATCGTACAAAATAGCCCGTACAGCCTTTAAACCTAGTATTTGAACATACCTCCTCCCAACCAAATCAATTATTCACATCCGAATGTAACTTTTTTTTACAAGCAAAACTAAACACTTGTTTAAATTAAACATTTGTTTAAATTTGCACACTATTTTTCAAAAAAGGCATGAATCAAAAGCAACTGGAAATACTAGAAATCGCTGAATCCTTATTTGCCAAAAATGGATTTGAAGGCACTTCGGTGCGCGATATCGCACAGGCGGCAGGCATCAATGTCGCGATGATCAACTACTATTTTGAGTCAAAGACCAACCTCTTGGAGCTGATTGTTAAGCGCGCGGCCGAATCGTATAAAATGAGACCTGAAGAATACAACGAGGAAGTGGACTCTTTTAAACGATTGGATAAAATGATTGAACATTATGTCAATTCTAAAATCAACAATAAAGACGTCTACCAGCTTCTTTTTACAGAGGCAACGATAAAAAAACGTATTATCAATTCCACGGTTTTCAAGGAGCTTCGTAAGCATAATATCCAACTGATCAAGGAAGTGATAGACTACGGTCATGCACGTGGCGACTTCCGTTACTACGACCCATTGCTGATCAACAGTACGATGATCGGCACCTTGATGAACTTTCGGATGAACCGTTCTCTTTATGAGGAGCTGCTGATCTTGAAGCCCGATGAGGACTTTGATGATATGCAAAAAGAACTACTGCGCACACATTTAAAATTTACCATAAAAGCAATCTTAACACATGAGAATAAATAATTGGAGCATGGCCATGTGCATGCTATTCTTTTCTGCCGGTAGTTTTGCCCAAGAAAAGAAACAGCTGAGTTTGGAAGAGGTTATGCAGCTGGCATACCATAATTCAAACGATGCGAAGGTGTTAGACTCCAAAGTCAAAACACGACAATTGGAGTACGAGGCTTCGAAAGACAGCCAACTGCCCGAAGCGAAACTATCTGGAACTTATCTGATGATGAACAGTCCAACCGTGGACTTAAAAATTCCGGTCGGAGGCGGAAGTGAAGCGCCCGATATAGCGACAAACAGGTTGTTCTTAGGCCAACTTGCTGTGAATATGCCACTCTACACAGGCGGTAAAATAAAAAACAGCATCAAATCGGCCGAAGACAGCTGGAAATCAAGCGAGCTGCAAGCCATTGCAGAAAAACAAAATCTCGCCATACAGGGAATGCACCTCTACATCGCCCTCTACAAAGCGCAACAAACGACCCACCTCATTGCGGAGAACATCAAAAAATCAGAACAACAGGTACTCGACTTCAAAGCCATGGAAACCAATGGTGTAATTGCGAGAAACGATCTCTTGAAAGCACAATTACAATTATCCAACTACAAGGTTTCCTACCAAGAAGCGGTTAAAAATGTCAAAATATTGAGCTATCAGCTGAGCACCCTTTTGGGGCTGGAAGAAAACACCGATTTTGAAGCGATTACATTGGCTAAAAATCCAGATGCTATCCTGCTCCCGGGGAACCCAAATGATCGCTACGAAATAAAATCATTGACCGCCCAGAAGGATGTGGCCCAAGACCAGCTGAATATCACAAAATCAGCGTACTACCCGACTGTATTTGCAACGGGTGGTTATGCTGCACTGCAGGTGCACAACATCGTGACGGTTACCAATGCCGCCAACATTGGGTTGGGGGTATCCTATGATATTGGTGCGCTTTACAAGAATAAAAAGAAGGTAAATGTGGCGAGACAACATATCGAGGAGGTCGACCAAAGCTTAGCGCAGACACAGGACCGCATCAAAACACAAATCCAAGAATCACAACAAGAGGTGGTATTGGCTAAAGAAAAGCAAAAGCTTTTCCAAGAAGCCTATGAGCAAGCAAAGGAAAACTACCGAATTGTACAAGATAAATACAATAACGGCGTCGCAGATACCGATGATCTGCTCGAGGCCGATGTACAGCAATTACAAAGTCAAATCAACCAAGCTATTGGGGATGCTACAATCGTGGAGAAATACTACGAT
This sequence comes from Sphingobacterium psychroaquaticum, assembly GCF_900177625.1. GTDB lineage: Bacteria > Bacteroidota > Bacteroidia > Sphingobacteriales > Sphingobacteriaceae > Sphingobacterium > Sphingobacterium psychroaquaticum. The sequence continues at coordinate 833,493 of NZ_FXAU01000001.1, read as the reverse complement.
TTATTGTTCGCCAGTGGTCAACTTAATCTAAAATAGCATAGAAATCATGGAAAATAATATAGAAAACAAAAAGTCATCCAATCCCAAATTTATTATTGTATTGGTGGCAGTTGTCCTTTTGGGTGGCGGATTCGGCGTATATAAATACCTACACAGTCAGCAGCACGAAACGACCGATGATGCACAAGTAGAACGAAACCTCAACCCTATTATACCGCGCGTAGGCGGTTACATCGACAAGATCTACGTGAAGGATAACCAAATGGTCAAAGCAGGCGATACGTTGTTCACGATTCAGCGAGCAGACTATGATGTGCGTGTGGAAGAGGCACGTGCCGCGGTATCGGTCGCCGAGAAATCATTTGAAGTATCCAAGGCTGATGTTTCGGCAACACAAGCAAATGTAGCAATCTCGGATGCCACCATCTTATCCAATACGGGTACGATAGAAGGTGCAGAAATTAAACTGCAACAGGCAAACAATGATTTCGAGCGTTATGCGAATCTGTATAAGAACCACTCCATTACTAAACAGCAATACGAGCAAGCACTTACCGCCAAGTTAGAAGCCGAAAAACAAGTTGATGTTCTAAAGCAGCAGCGTAATGCGAGCAGCTCACAGAAACAGGCTGTTATCAGTAAAACAAGCGTTGCCAATAAGCAAACATCGGTGGCAGAAGCTAACATCCAAAAAGCAAAGGCTGTTCTTAAAGCGGCGGAGCTGAATGTTGCCTACACCGTGGTAACGGCCGCTGTAGATGGTCAGGTTTCCAACATTAAACTACAAGAAGGACAGATGGTTAATCCGGGTCAATCATTGTTTTACATTATCAATACACAGGAAACATGGGTGGTTGCCAACTTTAAGGAGACACAGCTGAACAAGATTCGTGCTGGCCAAAAGGTAGAAATCAAAGTGGATGCTTTCCCCGATAATACTTTTGAGGGTGAGGTGGAGTCATTCTCTCCGGCTACTGGTTCAAAATTCTCGTTGTTGCCTCCAGATAATGCGACAGGTAACTTTGTAAAAACTGTACAACGTCTACCGGTAAAAATCATATTGGCCGCATCCAACAAACAAGAACTCATTCAGATGTTACGTCCTGGAATGAACGTAGATGTCGACGTTCATATTAAATAAACGCTATGCAAACATTGACTGGAAATGACAGTTTGGTCGAATATGGAGTCAAACGTGCATTAATAACATTTACCTGTATCCTATGTGCCTTGTTGGAAATTGTCGACACGACCATTGTCAACGTCGCACTCAATGATATGAAAGGTACCCTGGGCGCTACCCTTACCGATGTAGCCTGGGTGATTACCGCTTACGCAATCGCCAACGTTATCGTTATCCCGATGACCAGCTGGCTATCGCAACAATTTGGTCGCCGCAACTACTTTGCAGCTTCCATTATCATTTTTACCCTTGCCTCATTCCTCTGTGGTAACGCCACAAATATTTGGGAACTCGTAGCCTTTCGGTTTATCCAAGGGATGGGTGGTGGTGCGCTGCTGGTAACCGCGCAAACCATTCTCACGGAGACTTATCCGCCCGAAAAAAGAAGTATGGCGCAAGCGATCTATGGGATGGGAATTATCGTAGGCCCGACGTTGGGACCTCCCCTGGGTGGATATATTGTCGATAACTACTCTTGGCCGTATATCTTTTACATCAATGTGCCGCTGGGTATCTTAGCGACAATGATGGCTATTTCCTTGGTAAAGAGTCCAAAATATGGCAATAAGCAATCGGCTCGGGAAGTGGATTGGTGGGGCATGATTTTCTTGATTATGTTTATCGGATCCCTACAGTTTGTGCTGGAACATGGTCAACAGGATGATTGGTTTGAGGACTCGACCATTTTGGTGCTGTCGATCTTATCATTCTTCGGTTTGTTTTTCTTTATCTGGCGTGAGCTTACCTACGCGAAGCCGATCGTAAACCTCCGGGTGTTGAAGGATAAGAACCTGCAGGTGGGGACCGTGATGAGTTTTATCCTCGGTTTTGGGCTATTTGGATCCACCTTTATCATTCCGCTTTACACCCAGTCTATTTTGGGGTGGACAGCGACTGATGCAGGACTGTTGCTTATACCGAGCTCCATTATGACGGGGATCATGATGCCTTTTATCGGTAAGATGATACAATCGGGCGTCCCACAGAAATATATGGTGGCCGTCGGACTTTGCATCTTTTTTGGCTTTTCTTTCTTCATGTTCGGCCTAATCACGAACGATACCGGTGCGGAGCACATGTTCTGGCCACTCATCATCCGTGGCGTTGGATTGGGCTTGCTATTTGTACCTGTTATGACGTTGTCTTTATCGACACTTTCAGGGAAAGCAATTGGTGAAGGAGCTGCTTTTACCGGTATGAGCCGACAGCTGGGTGGCTCTTTTGGGATTGCCTTAATTACCACGTTTATCTCCAGAGATACACAGCACCATCGGGTGGACCTCATCTCGCACTTGGACCCTTCGCGGTTCGAGGTGCAACAGCGGATTGCCGGGATGCAATCAAATTTTGTAAGCAAAGGATTTAGTCCGAATGAGGCACTCGCGAAAGCACACCAACTGATCGAAGGCACCGTCATGAAGCAGGCGACCGTATTGTCTTACATGGATGTTTTCCTATACCTCGGGGTTCTGTTTTTAATCTGCGTACCTTTTGTACTGCTGATCAAGCAAGGCAAAAATAAAGTGGATATGTCGAATATGCATTAATAGGGTTAAGAGTTAAGGAGTTAAGAAGTGAGGTGGTGAAGTGGTGAGATTGGAGTTTATGGACTGTAGCAAAGCCGTAGGTATAAAACCACCCCACATAAAACAAACACGAGCCGCAGGCTCGCGCTAGCGAAGCGACAAGACCACTGCTAGCGCGAGCTTTTAGCTCGTGTCCGTAGATCAATCCATAACCAAACAAGCCACGCGCTGTTGCTTGCCAAGTATCACAAGCTCGCGCAACGTCATTCCGAACGAGATATATGGAGGAATTTATGACCTGTAGTTCGTTTACCTACATGCTTCGTAGATCCCTCCACTCTCGGGATGACGATTTGCCTACTGGAACAAGACTTACACTATATAGAGCACAAGAAACTTTCATTTTATACCCCTTACAAAGCTTCTGGCTATCCTTAACCACTCCATGTCGCCTGAGGAATATTTGCTCCTCTACAAACTTGTCTATGCACAGCCCATCCCTGCAAATATTCCTAGCGACGAGTTTTGCTTACTTTTTCGGCAAAAGTAAGATGCCTGGCCGGCATAGAGGCCGTAGTTGGGCTAACAAGTTAGAGAGTTAAGAAGTGAAGTGGTGAGGTTGGAGTCTATGACCTGTAGTTCGTTTACCTACATGCTTCGTAGATCCCTCCACTCTCGGGAGGATGAAACAGGATAAAATCAGAAAAAAAATTCTATATCATTATTAAGGTAGTGTTATATTTTTTCTATTTTAACCACCAAACTTTCATGTAGAGAAAAAATAGATTAAATTTAAGTTGTTAATAATAAAATATTTAACAATGAAAAAATCTACATCGAAATTCGACAAAGTCTTGAACAGTTCGAGACAATTCGGAAAGGTAAACCACGAACCTGACTCGAGCAAAGAAATCCAGATCAATACCCCCGAAAAAACAATGCCCTTTTCGGATCAGATCGGAAACTATCAGCGCAACAAAGGAATTCCCTCCAAATCCTTTGACAACAGCAAAATCTACATCGTTGGAAGTGGTATTGCAGGCATGGCTGCCGCCTATTATTTTATACGTGATGGACACATTCCGGGAAAAAATATCATTTTCCTAGATCAACTCCATGTGGAAGGTGGTTCCTTAGACGGCGCGGGAAATGCAAAAGAAGGTTATATTATTCGTGGTGGACGCGAAATGGACATGACCTATGAAAATCTATGGGATCTCTTCCAAGATATTCCAGCCCTCGAGCTGCCTGCACCATATAGTGTGTTGGACGAATACCGCCTCGTGAACGATAACGACCCCAATTATTCCAAATCCCGCTTGATACACAAACAAGGTCAAGTGCAGGATTTTAGCAAATTTGGAATCGAGAAGAAGGATCAACTCGCCATCATCAAATTACTGCTCAAGAAAAAAGAAGAACTAGATGATCTAACTATTGAAGATTATTTCAATGATTCCTTTCTGAACAGTAACTTTTGGTACTTCTGGCGTTCTATGTTCGCCTTTGAGAACTGGCACAGCTTGTTGGAACTCAAACTATATATGCATCGCTTTCTCCATGCTATTGATGGGATGAAAGACTTTTCTTGCCTTGTATTCCCTAAATATAACCAGTTTGATAGCTTTGTCACACCCTTAAAAAATTTCTTGGTCGACAAAGGCGTACAGATCCAATTCAACACACTCGTAGAAGACCTGGATATTCAAATTTCAGGAACAACGAAAGTTGTCCAGCATATCCTAACCAAACAAGACGGTAAGACCGTTAAAATCGCTGTTGGGCCCGAAGACTTTGTGATTGCGACAACGAGCTCCATGACAGAAAGCACCTTTTATGGCACAAATGATACAGCTCCGAATATTACCATCGATAATAAAAGTGGTAGCGAGAGCGATGGCTGGAAGCTATGGAAAAACTTGGCTACCAAATCAGACGTTTTTGGTCGGCCACACAAATTTTATAGCGATATTAAAAAATCATCTTGGGAGTCCGCAACCTTAACATGTCGACCTTCTGCGTTTGTCGAAAAGCTAAAAGAACTCTGTGTCAATGACCCCTACTCGGGCAACACGGCAACGGGCGGGATTATTACCATTACCGATTCCAATTGGTTGATGAGCTTTACCTGTAACAGACAGCCTCACTTTCCAACCCAGCCAGATGATATCCTTGTGATTTGGGTATATTCTCTCTTTATGGATAAAAAAGGTAATCATGTTCAAAAAACAATGCCCGAATGTACCGGAAATGAAATCCTGTCTGAGCTATGTTACCATCTAGGTATTAGCGATCAACTGGACAATGTCATTGAAAATACCATCGTACGCTCCTCTTTCATGCCTTATATCACTTCCATGTTTATGCCACGTGCCCAAGGTGATCGCCCGCGTGTTGTGCCCGAAGGATGCACCAACCTCGGTTTAGTGGGACAGTTTGTAGAAACAAACAATGATGTGGTATTTACGATGGAGAGTTCTGTGCGTACGGCAAGGATTGCTGTATACGAGTTGCTTAATCTAAACAAACAGGTTCCAGATATTAATCCGTTACAATACGATATCCGTCATCTCTTAAAAGCCACCCAGGCATTGAATGACTATAAACCGTTCCTAGGCGAAGGTTTCTTACGGAAAATCCTCAAAGGAACTTACTTCGAACATATACTGGTAGAACGGAAAGAGGAAAAAGAAGAACATGAATCATTCCTCACCGAACAGCTTTCAAAACTGAAGGACTGGATAGGCACCTTTAGAAACTAGGTTTCCTGAATATCAAAAAAACTCATTACTTTTAGGGAGAATAACGCAAATCATCACGAGGCAGGTTATTCTCTCTTTTGCTTTACCGGATTTTTTTACACTAAAAACAATCAGTAATGAAAAACGCACATAGAATCACAACATACCTCTTCCTTATTAGCACTGTACTAGCAGTTTTTGCCTCCTGTTCTTCATCCAAGCCTGAAAAAGCCATCCCTGTTACAAATTTTGACATCAATCGTTATTTAGGTACCTGGTATGAAATCGCTCGATTTGACTTCCGTTTTGAAAAGGATCTCGATAATACATCGGCGCAGTACAAGCTGGATGATGCCGGAAATGTAATCGTCCTGAACAGTGGTTACAATTACAAAAAGAACACCTGGGAGAAAGCCGATGGTCTCGCTAAATTCAGAGGCGATAAAAACACGGCCGCACTAAAGGTTAGTTTTTTCGGTCCTTTTTATTCGGGATACAATGTCATTTCGATGGACGATAATTACCAGTATGCTTTGATCGCGGGTAAAAATTTGGACTACCTCTGGATTCTTGCACGGGAAAAAACTATCCCAGACGATGTTAAAGCAAATTTCCTTAAGGTTGCACAGGAAATCGGCTATGACACGAACCGATTGATCTGGGTGAAACAGGATCGAACGAACAACCCGTACCTTCAAGACAGAAAATAAGAGGTATTTATGGCTAAGACTATACTGCTCGTTGGTGGCACCGGCTTTATTGGGAAGCATCTTATTACGCATTTGACCGTTTTAGGCTATTCCCTCCATGTCTTAAGCCGGAGCGAGCGCAGTAGCGACAACCAATTGGTGCGTTATTACACTTGGAATATGGAGACCGGTTATATAGATGCCCAAGCTTTTGACGGGGTATCTACGATTATCAATATGACTGGCGCCAATATCGGCGAAAAGCGTTGGACCGCCAAACGCAAAAGCGAGATTATAGAAAGTCGCGTCCAGTCTTTGAACGTACTCTATCAATATATTGAGAAATACAAACTACCTATCGACACGTTGATTTCCTCTTCTGCCGTAGGTTTTTATGGCGCTATTACGCGGGAAGATATATTTACAGAAGAGTCGCCCAGTGGAACCGATTTTCTGGCGACCACTTGCCGGCAATGGGAGAACGCAGCAGAGCGATTTGCTGACTTAGGGGTTAAAACCATCATTCTCCGCAAAGGCGTCGTTATCGGTCCAGATGGTGGGATGTACCACAAACTAGCGCCTCTTGCGAAGCTAGGTATTAACACCACCTTAGGCAGCGGCAAGCAGTATCTACCATGGATCGATGTTCGCGACCTGGTGCAGATATACAGCTTTCTATTGGTCCAAAATCCACCCTCAGGTGCTTTCAACGCAACCGCCTCTACGCACATTACCCTAAACGATTTCTCTAAAGCACTGCTCCGTGCTGTCGGCAAAAGGAGTATTCTACCGCATGCCCCCGCCTTCCTTATCAAACTGTTGTTGGGAGAAATGTCCATCATGTTGCTCGAAGGTTCCCGCGTCAGTAATGAAAAAATCAAAAGCGTAGGTTTTCAATTCAGCTATGATACACTCGAGAAATCACTCGATAGCCCTGCGCACCAGAAAAACAGAAGCTAGCGGCAAATCGCCTAAAACAGAACTTCCCTCCTGTTGGACAAAACCATGCTCCTCCAGGAGCTCCAATACGGGGTGGTCCACATACTCCTGAACCCAAATATTTTCATACGAACGACAAACAGAAAGGCACTTATCCAGCAAAGCCATATATACAGCTGAGGTATTGTATTTAGCTAAGATGCCAAAATCGGCAATACGTATGGAACGTCCCCCCTGAAGCGATGCAGGCCTTTGTCCTTTGGATGTAATCCGTGCATAGCCTGCTGCACGCCCATCAACATACACCACCAGCCATTGATTGGACATACTGTTGAGCTCCATGACAAGTTTTTCCTTGGTAAGCTCGTGGCGTATATGATTGTCCAATACGTCTGGCGCTAACAAAGGTCCCAGCTTTTCTACGGTGAGTGCTTGCGTAAGCTCCATTAATACGTCTACCCCTTGCTCGGTAGCTACTGTAAATTTGGTAATAATTTCCATCGCTATATGTGATCTAATGCTCCAAATCTAGCAAGCATCACACAGAAAGAAGCATACAGTTTAAGCACATTACAACGATACAGTTAGGCGCCCATAGCCTGCCCGACAGCCCGTATCGCTTCGATCTTCTGTGCGGAGAGACGGTCTGCAAAGACAATCCTAAAACAAGAATCATACTGGGTTGAGAACGAGAAAGTATATCCCGGTGTAAACTGTACCCTCCACTTTTCACATTGCCTATAGAAGAGATCCATATCCGTATCCTTAGGCAGCTTCACCCAGCCATTAAATCCGCCCGAGGGCGTAACAAAAGATGTCCCTTTGGGAAAGCTATCGGCCAAGATATGAGTAACCTGATACGCATTTTTCGCCAGCTGCATCTTAAACGCCCGAAGATGGCGATCGTAACTTGTTCCCGACAAAAGACGCTTCATCACTTCTTGATAGATAGGCGAAACAGTACTGCCTAGCGTAAATTTAATTTGTTCGGCACGCTCCGTAAATCGACCTGCCGCCAACCAGCCCAAGCGAATACCTGGGGACACGGTCTTGGCGTATGAGGAATAAGAAAGTACCAAACCGCGCTTATCCAACGCCTTTAACGGCAGGGGGCGCTGCCCGTGGAAGCCTAAGTCTCCATATACATCGTTTTCAATAATAGCCATGTCATAGCGGTCAGCCACAGCCAGCAAAGCCTCCCTCTGGGCGTGAGAAAGTATCGTTCCCGTAGGATTATGATAATTAGGCGTAACGATAACCGCCTTTATGGCATTCTTGTCGCAGGCTCTTTGCAGCATATCCACATCAAAGCCCTCCTGTGCATCAACAGGGATCTCGATGACTTTTAACCGCAGCACCCGTATCACTTCGAGCATCGAAAAGACGCACGGACTTTCTATGGCCACAAGGTCTCCTGCCTCACACACGCTTGCTAAAGCGATATGCAAAGCCTGCAGAGCACCATCGGTAATGATCAACTCTTCCATACGGATGGGTGTACGATACAGTGCCGCACGCTCCATGATCTTCGCTTTTAGTTCAGGGTCTCCGTCAAACGGATAATAGCGCAATAATCCAGCACCTTCCTCACGAACCACCTGCTGCATCGTGCGCAACAATAGTTTCTGGGGCATAACCACATCGCCCGGAGCAGCCACATGAAAGGCCGATTGATGACGTTGGTCTCGGCGAACTGTAGTCGCCTCTAAGTGATTCCTAAATACGGGATCATGAACCACGATTAAAGGGGACACACGATCCGTAGAAATAAGTGCTGGTCGGGTGCTAACGAAATAGCCGGACTGCGGTATACTCTCTACTAAACCTAAAAGAACCAGATGTTCATAGCCCTTTTGGATCGTACTCATACTCATCTGGTACCTTTCCTTCAACATACGGACTGACGGAAGCTTCTGCCCTGCCTTAAGAACACCTTCCCTAATATCTCTCTCGATCTCTGCCGTAAATATTTCGAACTTGTACCCGCGCATATCTGTACCCCTTGTTTATAAAAAATTAGACCCCTGTACTGCAAATCTAACTAAAATTAGAGACGATAAAAGCACCCCACCCTTTTCCATAAAAAATGGCACCTAAAGGAAATCACTATTGTGACCTCCCTAGGCACCACCTTTACGACTACCAAATTACTATATCTAGTATCCTGGGTTCTGTACCAGGTTGTAGTTGGTATTCAGCTGATCTAGCGGAATAGCCAACCAATAGGTCTTTGGACTTTCAAATACACGCACACCACCCTCTTTCATCGGTTTAACTTGATAGAAATCATTCTGCGTTTTACCGGCCAAATTCCAGGACTTCTGCTCGCGGGTCATCTCAATATGAGCAATCTTCCAACGGCGGATATCATGAAAGCGTCTCCCTTCCATAAAAAACTCGATCGAACGCTCCTGCTGCAGTACTTTACGCAATGATTCACCGCTAGGGATGCCGCCTACAATTGCCCAAGAAGCCTCAAAATTAGGAAGCCCAGCTCTGCGACGCACCTTATTAAGGTAGGTAAGGCTCTGCGCACTTAAACTCCCATTGTACTCGAAGTCCGCCTCCGCATAGTTAAGGTATAGCTCCGCCAAACGCAACAATGGAATCTGGTACTTATTGGAAGTAATGACATCGCTTGTTGCATTATACGAATCCACCTTAGAGATCCATTTTTGGCAATAATAGCCATTATCCGATTGGTATTCATTTTTAGGATCTCCATCATTCTGTTGCATCTCGCCCCGACGACTACGAATGGTAATGGTTCCACCATTGATTTGATAACTGCCGCGATCAAAACCCACCGATGCGTAGAACCGAGGTTCTCTATTACGGTTCAATAGGGCCGTACTATCGCCCGGCGCCACCGTGTATAAGTTGAGGTTCTTTGTCAAAGGATCTACATCCATCGGAAGTCCGTTCTTGGAATAATAACTATGGATACAATCCCAAGTTGGGAATACATAGCCCCGGAACCCTTTACTTGAATACGTCTTAAACCCAATCCGAGGTGCTATGTTACGGATCGTATAGGCAACAGAAGCTTGGTTTCCGAAGCCAAATAAGATCTCATCGGTATTCCAAAATGAGCCCGACCCTTCGCCAACAAATGTGGAGTGGTAGTTTTGAATACCGCGTTCCATATCGGGCTTATTCGTTGCACTCGGACTTTCGTACAGCTTGTAACCATTCGACTCACAGTAATCGATCGCTTCTTTGGCCGTAAGCATCGCCAAGCGCCATTTCTCTTTATCAAACTGTTGCGGAATGAGGTTCTGTCCATCTTCGTTCTTAAAGCCCGCATAGAAATCGGAATTGCCATTCACTAAGGGCGATGCAGCATAAAGCAGCAACCGTGCCTTTAGTCCCATGGCAGAAGCTATCGTTGCGCGGCCCAACTCATCGTTCCCCCAACTGTTCGGTAAATATTGTACCGCTTCATTATATTTCCCCACAATAAAGTCTACACACTCGTTGTACGGTCTTCTTTTCAAGTATACGTCTTCGTCTCCCGCATTCAAGGGGATCTCCCCCTGTACGAGAACTGTAGGGCCATAGTATTCCAATAAGATCTGGTGGTAATAAGCAATCAAGAAATACGCTTCTCCCTTCCAATGCTTTAGATTCTCTGGCGTAATATCGGGTACTTTATCAATATTGGCAATGAGGTTGTAACAGTTACGGATGGATTCGAAGATGTTATAGCGCCACGCACCTGTTGGAAAGGTCGAAACGGTAGACCATAAACCATAATAGGTACTGCTGGATGATTCTAACCCGTAAATCAAGCTTTTATACGTGAAATACCGAACAGAACCATAATAGCCTGAAATAAAATCACCTCCAGCAAACATATCAGGCATTACTTGAAGGTTAAAGCGATCTGGCATGCTACCATATAGGGTGTATACGAAACGTTGTGTTTGTAGTTGTGTACGGTAGATATCCTGAATGGTTGCCTTTCCTTCGGGCACCACATCTAAGTATTTATTGCAGGAGGTCAATAGCAATAGACCTGTAATAATAAGTTTTAACTTTTTCATCTTACGTATTCGTTAAAATTGACACTGTATACCCATTTTCGCCGTGCGCTGCAACGGATACTTCAACCCATTGCCATCTCCCATTTCTGGATCCCAGTATTTAAAAGAATGCAGGGATAGTAAGTTTGCTCCGGAGACATACATCCGGATCGTTTTATTGAACCGGAATCCCATCTCGGCATACTTTAACCTGATGTAGCTCGCATCTTTAACCCAGAAATCAGAACTTTGGATGTTGTTGACATTCCACGTAGAGCTCAGCCGTGGGTAAGCCGCGTCAATATTTTGGTTTTCTTCCGACCAGTGATCATCGGCGATATATTGTGTGATATTAAACCCAAATCGGCCGGCGTCAACAAATGGATGCATATTGTTCATCCGCAAGGAAACTCTATTTGCCCCTTGAATTAAGAAAGAAAGGTCAAATTTCTTGTAGGATAATGCGCCATTGAAGCCGTAAATGATCTCTGGAATGGTGGGATAGCCCAATGCAGTAATATCATTCCCGTTGATACGATTATCGCCATTCAGATCTTTATATTTAATATCACCGGGTTTATAGGTGGAGAACTCTTGTGTTGAACTGTTATCGATATCTTGTTGATTGGCAAAAAGTTTATCTGATACCAACCCATAAATGGTATTGATCGGCCGCCCGATTACGGATGTATACGGATATAATAAACGAGGTTCATCTTTTGCTACGACTTCATTATGCGCATATGTAAAGTTACCTGTTGCCGAGAAACTGAACTGGTTGGCATAACTGCGCTTATAGGAAACCGTAAAATCAACGCCATTGTTCTTGACCTTTCCGATATTGGCATAAGGCGTTGTGCCGGCAAGACCTACCGATGTTGGAAGGGACAAGCGTTGCATGAATATACCAGAACGGTTTTCATTAAAATAATCAATGGTGAGGCTGAATGCTTTTGCTATTTCTACATCCAAACCAATATTTGCTTTCTTTGCCTGCTCCCAGGTAGCGTCTTCGTTTCCGACAATAGACACCTTCGGTCCGCTGGTGGATGAAAAGTTAATACCCTTGTAAAAGTTCAACGCATTACTCATCGTTACCGTTGTCAGGTACGGAAACCGAGAACTTAAAGCATCGTTTCCGGACAAACCATACGAAGCTCTAATTTTCAGTAGGTTAATTATATTTTTAAGTCCTTTAAAATAGGGTTCATTGGAGATTAGATACCCCACCGCTGCCGATGGAAAAAAGCCATACCGTTTTCCGGATATAAAGTTCTCCGAGCCATTGTAGCCGAAGTTAACCTCTGTAAAGTATCGTGTATCGTAGTTATAGGTTAAACGGCCAGCCAATCCCTGTTGGCGAAATGGGAGGATATCGTTTTCTTCCGCTTCCGGCGTGTTCTTTACCTGTTCTTTGGCGTGCATAACCACCATACCATTGACTTCATGGCGTCCAAAAGTGCGATCGTAATTCACAGATCCTTGGACCGAGTATTCGCGATGCCCCGCACGGCCCACAGAGGATGTCAGATATGTACTTCCCGGAGTGCCGATACTTTCGGTCGTAAAATTGTACGTACCATCCGGATTTACCGTATAATTATCGTTTACCTTAAAGTAGAACGGCGTGAAGGTTCGATATGTCCCCGAATAGGTGTAATTGTAAAAGGATGTTAGAAATTTAGCGCTCAAACCTTTCACCAACGATCCAAGGTCTTGATCGACGTTAAGTACCGTGGTGAGGTAGGAATAATACCGGTTTCCATATCCTTTACTGAGCAATGCATATGGGTTCAGGTCAATCGGACCAACATCCCACGATGTATTATTTCCATACCGCACAAAGGTATCTCCCTCTTCGGCGGGCAATGTTGCCGGGAAACGGACGGGATTGGCGCGCATGGTGTAGTAAAATAAATCGGTCACATCTTCTTGCGGACGATCGTTGTACCACAGCTGTGTATTCATCTTAAGGCCAATACGTGTACTCTTAGTCACATCTGAAGACACATTACTCTGGAACAAGAACTTTCTGTTGTTGATCCCTGTATCGTAGTTTCCTTCCTTCGGTTCCTTGATTATACCATTCTCGTTAAAGATCGACGTATTCAAGAAATAGTCCACTTTCTTCGTTCCCCCCGTAAGATTGAAGTTAAAGTTTTGGTTCATGCTAAAGTCCTTAAATAGCATATCATACCAGTTATTATCTGGAAAGATATAGGGATTCAGCTTATTCCGCGTCCCGTCTATTTTCTCTTGTGAATAGAACGGAACATAGGTCTGATTGGCAGGGGTACTGTTCTTCACCGCTTCATTATAGTTCTCCATGTAGGTCACCCCGTCTGCAATCTTTTGGACAAAAGTAGGCATAGAAACCGTGTTATCTAAACGCACATTAATCAACATCTTCTCTGTGTTGCGTCCAGATTTGGTATTGATGATAATGACCCCGTTTGCTCCACGACTACCATAGAGTGCGGTTGCCGTTGCGTCCTTTAGGATGGAAAAGGACTCGATCGACTCGGGTGGTATGTTGTTTAACATGGTCGAGTTTATCTCGACACCATCCAAGACAATCAATGCCGTGCGGTTAGATCCAAAAGTAGAAATACCGCGGATGTAGAAATTTGCTTGGTCATACCCCGGTTCGCCCGAAGGCTGGCTTGCAATAATACCGGGAATATTTCCCGCGAAAGCCGTACTCAGGTTACTCGATGTTGTTTTCAGGTCGTCCGGCTTTACGGACTGCACCGCACCGACCACACTAATCTTCTTTTGTGTACCAAAACCGACCACGACCACTTCCTCTAAATCACTAACAGTCGATTTAAGCGTAATGCTGTGCTCCTTATCGCTATCGATGGCAACCTCTTGGCTTTCGAAACCAATAGCGGTAATCACCAAGACAGCCGAAGGTTTATTGTGCTTCAAGCTAAAATATCCCTGTGAGTTGGTTGTTGTGGCATCCGTGGCCTGCTTAATCTTTATACTAGCGCCACCGATTGGCGTGCCTTTATCAGACATGACCTTACCTTTGAACAGGTAAGATTGCATTTTTTTCAACTCCTCGGTATTTTGTTTTTTCACCACGAGTACGGTGGTTCTATCAATCTCAAAATCGAGTGCTAAACTTCGAAATAAATCTGTTAACACCACATCTAAGCTGCTGTTCTTGGCTTGTACCGTTACTTTACGATTTTTGTCTAAGAGATTGCTATTATACAAAAAGTCGAAGCCCGTTTGATTTTGAATTTCCGAAAACACAGCTTTTATAGGTTGGTTTTGAAAATTCAGCGTAACACGTTGTCCATATAGCTCGGCTTTTACCTGTGTGGTAAAAATGAGCAGAAAAATGACTGCAATCTTCATAATCACGATGCATTTAATCCAGGTTCTAGGCGGAAAGCTCCGCTTTTTATCAGTTATTTTATACATTTGTTCATATTGTTTGGTTAGTAATAGTCTTTAGCGAGTACTATTAGGATTTGACTGAATAATTCTTTGCGGAAGTGTTGGTAGCACTTCCGTTTTTTTGTAGGTTATATTTCTATTTCATAACAATCACCCTCCTATTCTCAATTTTAAATTTATACGATGATATTTTTTCGAGCTGCCGAAGCACATCTGATAACTTCTCGGTTCGCTTGATGGACCCCGAAAATCGATCGTTGGATTGGTAGCGAACATCCGAACCATCGATTTGGTACCAATCGTTCAGCTTGTCCAGCACTTGATGTATATTATCTTCCGCAAAGCTAAATCGGCCGTTTTTCCACGCTAACACCTCACTGTTATTGCTTTTTTGAACGGTGAAATTATTCTTTGCATGATCGTAAAGAGCTTGTTCTCCAGGACGTAACGCCGCGTGCTGATCCTGGTAATCGATCTGCACTTTTCCGGTTATAAGGCTCGTAATCACATAGTTTGGGGCATAGCAATTAACATTAAACTCCGTACCCAGGACCTGAATCTGTTGCCCACCTCCTGCTACGGTAAACGGACGGCTCTTATCATGCTTCACACTAAAATAGGCTTCCCCCTGAATATGGACATGCCGTTTTTGGGCTGCAAAAGTACTTGGGTAACGAATCGTACTGTTGGAATTAAGGTATACGATACTGCTATCGGAAAGGACCAGTTTGGCGGTGGCCCCTTTTGGATTGGAAAATGTTATTTCTTCTTGCTCCCTGCCTGGAACAGGTTTGCTCCGAAAGACAACTTCATTGTTTTCATCAACGCGTACTTCGAGCCCCAAGTCGTGATAGGTACGCGATTTATCGCTATGGATCTCCTCTTTTTTTCCGCCTGAAGAGGAAACTATGATACCAATATTTTGCGGTAATATCACATCGTTCACCACCAACTGATCGGACTGTAATTCTTTTTTATCCAAGGTAAAAGGGAAAAAGTAGAAGATCAATGCTACTGCAGCAGCTGCGGTTGCCAATGCGATCACCACTTTGCGCGTAATACGACGGTCAATAGGACGTACTTTACGTTCCTCCTCGAGCGCTACTTTTACGCGCTGAAAAATAAGTTTTTCCTTAAAGGCATATAGATCCAATGCTACAGCAGTATCTTCGGGTTGCACCTCTTCCATCAACAATAGAAAATCTTCTTCGCTAAGCTTATCCATAGCTTGGATCAGCGTATTCAGTTGATCTTTGGTTAGGGTATGGTCAAAATATTGCCTAAAGAGGTCGTGTATATGGTGCTCGTTCATAAATGGTTTCTGTTTTGGTATAAACAGAACACCATAAAAAAATAAATGGTCTAGTCCTTTTTACTTTTTTTCTAAAAATTACAGAATAACAGGAGAACGAGCAGATCTGCTTTTCGTATTTTGGACTTAATAACCTTGGAAGCTACGACTAAATGGTTCCTAACGGTGCTGTTCGAAATTCCTAATTTGTTTGCTATTTCCTCATACGAGAGCCCTTCGATTTTATTTAACAAGAATACTTCCTGCTGCTTGGGAGGCAAAATTTGAATAATCCGCTGCAGGTGGTCCAGACCATCTCGACATATAATTACTTTCTCCGAATCATAATGTGGGGTCGTGAAATGTGTCCAAAGTCGTTCGAAAGCTTCTTGCGATCTTTTTATTCCCCGTAGTTTATTATAGGCTTCCCGCCTGGTCAGCACCAAGATAAAATTCCATAAGTTACTTTCATCCAGAAGTTGATCGCGGTATTTCCATAATTTAATAAATACCTCTTGGACAATATCGTCGCTCCACCCGGTGTCTTTCATTAAGATGAGTGCATTTTTATAGACTCGCGAAGCATATTTCTCGAAAACAACCTGAAAAGCATGTTCATCATTACTTTTCAATAATTGGATTAACTTCAGATCCTCTGAACCCATATCAATCAAAAATCTAGGTGGTATAATTAATCCGAATATACAAACTATTTTGATTCAGCGGCACGGTATCCCCCAGAGTAAAAGAATATTTTTTGATTTAACCTAGTAATTAATAAAAAAAATCAAAAAAAAAGAGCACGTAAAATTTTTCATTTTTTTTCGGGAGAATAAAAAGCCCCACAACCGTTTAGCGGTGTGGGGCGTATTTGTTAGTTAATAAATTGGTAATTGTAGTCTTTTAATTGCTTCCCAACAGCTCGGCAAGCTTCTTTTCAAGCTCTTCACCGTGCAACCTTGCAGCAACGATCCGTCCTTCGGGATCAATCAGGTAATTTTGCGGTACAGCGCGGATTGCATACCGTAAAGCTGCCTTATTTTTGAAATAGTTCAGATCGGACAAGTTGGTCCAGGTCAGACCATCATTCGCTATCGCTTGTATCCAAGCCTCTTTTTTATGATCTAAGGAGACCCCGACAATTGTGAAATTTTTGTCCTTGTATTTTGCATACGCCTTGACCAGGTTTGGATTGTCCTGTCGGCACGGCTTACACCACGATGCCCAAAAGTCCAACAACACATACCGGCCTCTAAAGTCCGACAACCGAACCGTCTTGCCCGTTGCGTCTGTCTGCTCAAAATCTGGTGCCATCGAGCCGACTTTAATCTCCTTAGCTGCCTCAATCTGGTTTTTAAACTCTACCCCCTCTTTGCTGGATTTAATCCGAGCGCTCAACCCTTCAAAAAGTGGTTCGATCTTCACGACATCGAGCTCACCCGAACTCAGGAAGTTTAATGCCAGCAAGCTAAAATAAGAATCTGGATAGGATTCGATATACGTTTCATACCGTGTACCAATCGTACTATACAATGCCTCTCTCTTTTCTTCTAGCGTTTTCTTCAAGTTCGGATCATCCGTGGCTCGTGCCGCACGTGCCAGCTTACTCATCTCGCCCAAAGCAATTGTTTCTTTGAAAATAAGATATTCTTTATTGAGATTTCCTTGTGTAATCACGGCATTGACCATCGAATCCTTGCTCTGCAAGAGCACCGTACCGGGCTCTAAATAGAAGTCCTTGGAATCATGAACCATACTTTTTTCACCTTCGTTATGCACCAAACGAAGGGTTGCCGGCATAACTTCACTAAACTGAACCTTAAATTGGAAGTTCCCTTTCTTGAGGTATGTCGAATCGCGGAAAACGGTACCGTTTACCACATAGCTCAGCATCAGTTTCTGTCCCGTTCCCTTCCCTACGGTTCCCTTGATTACAGCTTTATGTTGTGCCGAGATTAATCCCGGCAAACTTAACAGCGCTAGGAAAAACAAACGTTTTCCTAGGGCGCCCCAATTTTTATTAATCATAACCTTCGTTTTGTGTTAAGTTAAAATTCATTTGTCTTTCTCTACGTGGAATCGGATACAGGGCATCTGTATCTTGCCAGTATTCGGGTTTCAACGCGCCGATAACAGCACTGACTTTGTTTGTACGCTTCAGGTCGAACCAACGGTGGCTCCATTCGCCAAACAGTTCCCGGCGGCGTTCATCCGCAATAGAAGCTAAAGCTTGATCCTTAGATGCCATTGCGATATCATCTACTTTGGCACGTTTACGAATCTTATTTACATCGGCCTCTGCACCGCTCAAATTATTAAGGTAGACTCTTGCTTCGGCGCGAATAAAGTATTGCTCCGAGATACGCAACACTACGTCAAACTCATCTCCTACGCCCGTACGCACCTTATACTTGTGCATAAATGGGTATCCCGCGGAGGTACCGATCCAAGCCGCTTTACGGGCATCCTTTTCTTCATAAAGGCTCAATAAAGTCGGGTGTATAATAATACTTGGAACTGTTCCAGGCGTAGGAACACTGTTCAACCCCGGTGTAGTATACCCTGCATAAGAAACATCAAAAGCGAAAATGGCATCGACACTCGTGTTCTTCCCGAAAACCGTATTTAGATTCTCCGATAAAATATAGGTACTGGATTGGTCAATCACCTGTGAGGCTAAACGCTCCGCTTCGGGATAATCACCTAAATAAAGCTTAACCCGTGCTAACAAAGCTGTTGCCGCCCACTTATTGGCTCGATCGCGCTTTTTTGCAGGATATTCAACCGGTAGGAGCTCAACTGCTTTTTCCAGATCACTCACAATTTGCTTATAAACAGTCTCCTTGGCCGTCCGTGGTGCCAGCTCCGTTTCCTCAATGTGGGTCGATAACACCAGCGGCACATCCCCATAAAGGTTAACGAGATAAAAATAAGATAATGCACGAATGAAGAAAGCCTCTCCCATCGCCTGATTCTTCACTGTTTCTAAGAAAGGTGCTGCCGGAACTCCCTCAATAATTGCTGTAGAACGGTATACCCCGACATACAGATCCGACCAAGTTGTCCCTACACTTTCATCGTTGGAGACCAAACTATTGTTTTTATATGGATCATATCCTGCCACCGTCGCGCTCAAATCATCGGCTTGCATACCGTTGTTCAAGGAAAGCATACCAATGCTGTTGGCATTGCCAGCGTTGTACATCCCCGCAATAGCGGCTTGTAATCCGGACACATCTTGAAACACCACTTTGGTTTCTACGGCATCCTTCGGGTTTCCTACATCCAACCACTTTTCACAACTTGTGAACAAAGCGGAGGTTACTAGAAGAGTTATATATAGCGTTGATTTTTTCATAAGGTCAATTATAAAGTTGTTTGAAGTCCGACTGTAAACATGCGTAACGGAGGTACCGCTAAACCTTGTGTCTCCGGATCGAAACCGAGGTATTTACTAAAAGTTAGTAGGTTCTGCCCACGTAGGTAAACACTCAGGTTTTTCAGTCCCAATGGTTTTACTGCTTTCTCCTCAAACTGGTAGGTTAATGACACATTTTTTAAGCGGATAAAGGATGCATCTTCGAATACCGCATCTGAATATTTATAGCGATTGTATGCAATAGCGGCCGGTCCAGAACGCATCGTCGTATAACGGAAAGGTTTGTTCAATACATCGGCGACCAAATTGTTTCCGATGCCAGGAATCACCGAGCTACCCTCGTAATAGATATTGTATCCATCCTTCTTCACGAAAGAAAACAGAAAGTCCAAACTGAAGTTCTTATACTGAAAGCTGTTGTTAATACCGCCAAAGAATTTAGGATCTTGATTTCCTGAAACAATCTGATCCCCCTTTCCAGTCGTTACAAAAGACCCTGAAGTAATCGTGCCATCTCCATCGAAATCCTCGAACTGCGCAATTCCATCTTCAAAACCTAAGAAGTGGTAGTTTTGCGCAACAGATAAAGACTGTCCCACAACATAACTATTGGCCAGAGATGATTTATTCAATCCCGGATAGCTTAACAGTTTGTTCTGTGATGCTGTAAAGTTGATCGATGTGCTCCACGAAAAATCTCGTCGTGCGATATTCTTCGTCGTAAGGCTGAACTCCCATCCTTTATTTTGGACCAATGCCGGTAAATTAGCCAGATATGTCTCAAATCCTGTTTGTGTAGCTATAGGCACCTGAATCAATAAATTATCGGAACGATTGCGGTACCATGCTGCAGTAAATGCTAATCTATCCTTTAGAAAGTTAAGGTCTAATGCGAATTCCATTTTTTTGGTGACTTCCCAGCGGAAATCTTTATTGGCCAAGGTTAATGGCATTAGTGAAGATACCCCACTGTAGTTACTCGCAAAAGCACTGGATGCATAAGTCGCTAAGTAAGCATAATCTTGATACGGGTCATTTCCGATCGTACCGTAACTACCGCGGATCTTACCAAAGTTGAGCCACTCCAAGTTATCCTTGATAAATCGCTCTTCGCCAAAAATCCAAGCGGCACCGATACTTCCAAAATTTCCAAACTTATTACCGGGGCCAAAGCGTGAGGAACCATCACGTCTAGCATTGACATTCACGATATACTTGTTTGCCATCACATAGTTCAATCGTGTAAAACCGGATAGGTAGCGACTCTCGACATTACCGCTGGCGGTAAATTGCATCAATACGGAGGTTAAGCTCTTGTACAACGCATCATTGGTGAATGAACCAATAAAAAATAAAGGTTGTGTAGACTGTGTGTTCAAGTATGTACCGCCCAAAAGTGCTTCTAAGCGACCTGGCCCGAGTGTACGCTGGTAGGTAAACTGCGGTTCTACGGATAGGTTTTGGTTGTTGTTCAAATTGTATGACAACTGTCCGTTCACCGTCGTATTTGGATTCCGCGACTCGCGGGTGATCGCCCGATAGTTTTCATTGCTGATGCGATTAAAGCCAAGCTCTGTTTTAAATTCCAACCCTGGCATAATCACATATTTCACGCTCCCGTTCAACAACATGTTATGCGTTGTCGCTTCCATCGGTGCTTTCAGCGCTGCAGCCGGGTTTTGGTAACTGTTGTGCCAAAAGAATGTACCATCATCCTTATGCAAAGGCAGGTTTGGCGGCAACGCGTAATAATAGCTGATACTTGCCGAAGGGAGGTTGTTTAGATTTCTGGTATATGCGCCCGAAAGGTTCACAAAAAAGCGTGCATTCTGGGAATGTGTCTGCATATTAAAACGGATCGTACTCTTTTTATCGTTGAAATTGTACGGAAAAATAGAGTTCTGTGTGCGGTGGTTCGCACTGATCAGGTATTGTGCTTGAGATGATCCGCCCGAAACGCTCACTGTACCATCCACCATACTAGCGGTATTGCCATATAGGTAATCGATAAAGTTAGTATAACCTTCACCAAAGCTCAGTAAATCTGGGGCATTGGCCAGTGTTGGAGTGATTTTATCGTTAGCGAAAGCCTGTCTACGAATCGCTAAATAGTCTTCCGTTCCTAACATCTTTAAGCGGTTGACCAACTGGCTCACGCCAGAGTAGATGTTTGCGTTTACCTTCATCGCGCCTGCTTTACCCTTTTTGGTGGTAATAATAACCACGCCATTTGCCGCTCTTGAACCATAGATTGCCGTCGCATCGGCATCTTTTAAGATATCGATACTCTCGATATCGCTCGTCGGGATGTTATCCAACGGACTAAAACCACCTCCTACTACGCCATTTACGATTTGGTTTCCGGAAGTTTGCTCAATCGGTGTAGATGTAAAAGGCACCCCATCCACGATATACAACGGTCTTGTCGCTCCATTGATGGTGTTCACCCCGCGTATTTCAATATTGACCTGGCTACCAGCAATACCTGAACCTTCGGAAATATAGACTCCGGGAACGCGTCCCGAAAGTGCTAATAAAGGATTGGAGACTGGTTGCTTCTCCAACTCTTCTGTACGTACTGTGGATACAGCGCCTGTAGTCAACCTTTTGGATGTCTTACCGTATCCGATAATCTGTACCGCATCCAAGGGGTTATCTAAAATCTCTAAGACAACATTGCCCAGTGCTTCACGACAGCCGACTTCTTTCGTCTGATACCCTACAAAACTGATCACCAAGAAACATCCTTTAGTGACATTCTTTAGGGCAAAATTTCCTTTTACATCCGAAAGGGTCGACCGTCCCTCCTTTTTCATTACAATGCTCGCTCCGACCAACGGTTCACCATCTTGATCAACCACACGGCCTTCGACATTGATAACATCTTGAACAGGTGCTTCGATGGACTGCGCTGGTTTAGCTGCGCTCTTGGTAATAGAGATACCTTCCTTTGTGATATGGTACGTCAAAGGCAGATGCTGAAATACTTCATTCAATGCATCTTTTAATTCCGCATTCTTCAGGTTAACAGAAACTTTATAGTGATCTTGTAATATTTTATTATCGTAGAATACATCGACTCCACTTTGCTTCCGCATTTCTTTGAGGACTGTGACCAATGGTGCATTTTGCATCTTTAGTGTGATACGTTGTCCAAAGGTTTTTGCCTGTGTCTGCAAGAAGCAGAAAATCAGGAAGGTGCACACGAGTCGCGCACGAAGAGTTAACTGGCGAAAGCACATTCGGAGCCTTTGCCGTTCAAATTTGTTTGAGTAATTCATTAATTCAATGGGTAAGTTAATGGTTGGTTTATATATACTGTTTGTTTATTAAAATAAGGTAAGACACTAGTATGGCATAACATATATCTTGTTACCATCAGCTTTAAAGCGGACCATCTTGGCGGATTCAATAAATTCCAGCACCGACGAAAGGTTCTTCTTTCTGGAAATCCATCCCCCGGCCTGCAGATCTTTTGGTAGCGATTTATCGTAAATCATTTCTACATTGTACCAGCGTTCTATTTTTCGTAATGCGGTTTTAAAGTCGACATTCTTAAAGGCAAAATCGCCCTCTTTCCAATCGGTAATATTTTCGATATTCGCCTGTCTCACCTGCAACTGTCCTTGTTTATTGAGGGCTTGTTGACCAGGACTTAAAAGCCTTTGCTCGGTCGCTGTACGTAAACTAATCGAACCTTCTAACAACGTGGTCGATATAAAGGGTTCATTTTCGTAAGCGTTGACATTAAACTGTGTACCAAGAACTTCAACATCTTGCCCTTTGGTGTTCACTATGAAAGGATGGCTTTTGTCTTTAGAAATTTCAAAATAGGCCTCTCCCCGTAATTTGACTACGCGTTTTCCTTCTGTCACCAAATTAGCCATATACTCCAGCTCCGAGTCGGAGTTCATCCATACTTTTGAACCGTCGGGTAATACAATAGAGTACATCTGTCCGCGAGCTGTCGTCAATACGTTAATTTGATCGGTGGCGGATGTTTTTGTGTCCATACGGTATATGAGCTCGCCATCGCTCCCCTTTTCAATCTTGATTCCTGCTTCTTGCGCAATCTCCCCATTTCCTGCTTCCTCCAAATTTATTATACGCCCATCTGCGAGACGCAATGTAGCGCCATTTGTTCCTGCCGGAATTTCTTGCACAACGGTAGGTTGATTGCTTTCCCCTGAAGATTTTATGTTTATAAGTGCCAATCCGGCAATCGACAATACGGCCACAATACTGGCGGCAATCGACAGCTTACGCCATCCGATACGCTTTAGGCGACCAGGCAAAGTCTTTATTTCGTTATCTACTTCAATTTCTTCTTGCTCACGCAAGATATAGGTGAGGATTTGATGTTGCTTCTCCTCCCCAAGCGTATAGTGCGGCAATGGTTCATCGGTTGCATCCGGAATCAAACGCTTTACTTCTTGGCTAAACATGGGGTCATTGATATAGTCCCACAATTCTTGCTTATCGCCATCATGGATATTTTGCGCAAAATAAAGGCTCATCAATTCCTTTAGTCTGGCATTCGACTTGTTCGTTTCACTAGCACGCATATGTAAGCTTTGTAAGACCCATTTATAAGTATGACACAGAAGTCAAACTAAATGGGGAGATAAAAAATGATTTTTTTGAAAAAAAATTGAAAGGTATAAACAGGTGGTCACTAAGAGAATAATAGGGCAAAGAGAATACTATACGCCAGTCCGCTATTCCGAAAGTGTGTACGAATCTTTTTGATTGCTTCTTTCATATGGGAATGAACGGTTTCATAAGATACATTCATCTGATCTGCAGCATCTTTATACTTTAACCCTTGGATATGACACAGCTCGTAGGCGGCCCGCTGTTGCGGGGTTAGGATCTCAAGTGCTTGTTCGAGAATAACGGAAGCTTCTTTGAGATCAAGCACATTATCGGTGGTGTGCTCCATCTCCTTGTGCTCCATACTGTTCACCGATTTAGCATCTTGAGCCAACTGGCGAAGGATATTGTAGGACTGATTGCGCACTACCCGATTGAGATAGGCTCCAAAATTAGCCACCTCCGTTAGTTTTTCTCGGTGTCTCCAGATTTTGAAAAAAATATCCTGAACAAGTTCTTCGGCCCAATAATCGGAATGTGTTAACCTTTTGCCGGAGCTGTAGACAAAATGGCTGTATTGCTTAAAAAGTACAGCAAAGGCATGACGATCGCCGTCCGCTATGCGTACTAACAATTTCTTTTCCTCTTCAGATGCGCTACTGGTCATAAAATTTCGTTCCAAAACTACAAAAAAGCTTTTTAAATTATCAAGCTTGATCAGCAGGCACTGTTAATTTTGAGGAGCGCCTCATTTGGAGGCAATAAAGCAAGGCTGCCACGTCGTTGCGCTTCTCGCTTGACGTGACAACACCTTGTATCTACTAAAGAGAAGTTTTCACCGTACGGGTGTCGGTTTTCATCATAGTAAGATCGACGTATGATATGACTTGTCCAAAATTTTTGGAGGACTTACTTTTCACCTTCTTTCCATCTACCCACAAGTAGGGATGTTTTCCAACAAAGGAAGCGCGCCAAATGACGGAAGGAGTTCCTTCCTTATACTGCATCGTTGTTGCGCTCTGCCCCATCTGGGTAACAGCAAACAACTGCCCTCCAATTTTAACATTATCCACCTTAATTTGTCCCACTTCCGCAGGTAGCTGAGAGCAGGTTTTTATACCATTCAGGTCCATTGATGGCGATATCCCCACCATATCGTGTACGATATTTCTAATTAAAACAAAGGATACCTCCGGATAGTCCCCATTGTTTCCCGTCAGTTCCGATTGTTCATGTACATAGTCTATTTTAGAGATAATATATTTCAACCATTTCCATCCAAGTTCATGCTGACCATACTTAAAGAATATTTCCGGAATATACGTAATGGCCTCAATATTTTTTGGCAATCCAGCATCAGAAGACAACTGCTTATCAATAAATTCCAGGTACTTAAAATGCCGTAAGCTAACTGGATCCGTAATTTCTTTGAGCGGTAGAAACCATGAATTTTCTTTGCCCCAACCACTTACAGGCTCTCCTTTCAAATTATACCCTCTATTGTAAAGGCTATCGTTGTTCAGCACGCCCCATTGGTTGTTAAAGTATCTTTTTAGTTCAATCGATTTATCTTTATACAACTTTGCCAGATTTTTATCTCCTCTATGCAAAGCCATTCCACTAAAAGCCTCCAATGCTTTATATTGAGAACCGATTCCATCCCCCGCTTCAATTAATGTCTGATCGCGATGTTCATTGTACGTTGCCGTGCCAACAAATATATTTCCTGTACCGGTGCTTTCCGCTACGCCATTCCTTTTTTCTGTATCATGCAACCGAATAAAATCATTCACGGCCTTTGTACAATAGGTCCAGATAAAATCGTCATCGATATATCGGCGATCACCGGTCCACTGATAAAGCTCCAAATTTTTCTCTACCAGCTCGAATACGGCGGGTATTTCACGAACAAAGTTGCTATCACTCCTATAATCTAACTTATAGGGAGAGCCATCGAAATTGATCGCCCAAAGCGGAAACCACTTTTTCGCAGAATCTGCCGAGGAAGCAAAAGCACGCATCATCGTGAAGTTTTCTTCTTCCAGGCCCAAAAGATGTGCGCCAATTATTTGATGACAAAAATCGCGCGAGTAAAAAGCGGTCCGCAAGGGATATCCAGCCCAATAGGATGGTATGTAATCAACCAGAGCAGCCGTTTGTCCTTTCTTATAAATATCAATGGGGCCACGCTTCCCCGTTACGACAAAAGACCGAGCCTTATCTTTCGCCCAATCGAAAATTTCCACCAATTCTTTGTTATCGGATTGAAGGGTAATTTCATGCTGAGCGCTGACTTTGGGCATCAAAAAACAAGATAATATAGGAACAAGGCAATATTTAAAAACATGCATAAATGAGATACTAAGAATTAAAAAAAAGAAAGCGTCTAAAAAGACGATGTTTCGTCACTGCGAGAAGCTTAGCAATGTGGCAGTCTTTGATTATTTTCAGAAGATTACCACACCTTCGTTCCTCAGGTTCGCAATGACGTTTAACGTCTTTTTAGACACCTCCAAAGGATATACTACCCGTTATTTGTAATCTGGGTTCTGTTCTAAGAGCGGATTTCGCTGTCTCTCATCTCTAGGAATAGGCAACAAATAGTGCTGCGGAAAAAATTTCCGTTCCTGGAGAACATCAATCTTATAGGTTTTAACCTTCGTTTGGTCATTCCTGATGATGGAGATTCTACGGGCTGGTTTATTCTCCGTTATTTCGGCAATTTTCCATCGGCGCACATCGAAGAAACGATGGTCTTCAAATGCCAGTTCTATACGTCTTTCGTGTTGTATCTTTGAAAACAACTGGGTGCCTGTCGCGGTAATATCAGGCAAAACATTGGTGCTTGCACCTCGCGCTCGCTGACGAATTTTATTGATATATAAACGTGCTGTCGATTCATCTCCTAATTCAAACATTGCTTCCGCATAGTTCAAATAAATCTCACCCAATCTCATGTAAATCCACGGTTGGTTCCCTTTGTCATTCCACGGATTGCGGAGACTTTCGTTCATGAATTTACGAATGGTGTAGTGCGTCTTTGAAGCATTCCAATCATCAATACCAAATTCACTATCCTTCCCACTTTGCGCTCTGTTTCCAGTTGAAGAGATAAAAAATTCAATCTCTCTCCCACGAAACTGTTGTCCATCACATACGATAGAAGCATAAAATCGAGGCTCTCTATTCAACCAAGGTTTTCCATCTATATACTCCTGCTCCGTCGGTGCACTCCCGTCCGCCATTTCATAGGCATCGACCATATCCTGTAACACACAGGTTCTAGACCATCCCGTAAAACCATTAGGCGAATCGGTCCAATCAAAGGAATGTCCAAACTCCGTATTAAATTGGCGCATAAAAATAATCTCGGGACTAGTGTTCCGCAGAAACAACTCCTTGTAGTTTGGATCTAAACTATAGACCTGCCCTCCATTCTCCTGCAGCGTGATTACTGCTTTTGCAGCATCCGCGGCAGCCTGCCATTTACTTTTTTCCTTTGATGGGTTCCAGTATGCACTGGCAGCATAAAGTAAAACGCGGGACTTTAGTGCCAAGGCAGCCCCTTTGGTGGCACGACCAAAGTTCACATTGTCATACTTAGCGGGCAATAGCTGCGCAGCTTTATCCAGTTCAGCAACAATAAATGCAACACACTCTTGGTAGGTATTGCGTGGAATTTTCATTTCACTATCGAGATCAAAACTCTTTACGACTAAGGGAACACCGCCAAAACGAGCAATAAGATCCGCATAGAGAAAAGCTCTTAAAAAGGTTACTTCGCCAGTCAGGCGATCCACTTTTGCCTTATCGGCTTTTAGCAACCCAATATTATCAAAGAAAATATTACAGTTTTTGATGGACTCATAGTACGCATTCCATGTGGTATAGTCGCCCAGTTGATCCGGCGTTACTTCTCCTCTATTATAGAGGTACGGATTACCAGAGTTAAAATTATGGTACGCTTCATCCGATATATAGCGTAAACCAAAATTACCGAATCCATCACGCAGTTCGGTGTAGCGTTTATTTACATACGTCTCTGTTAATTGCAGGTCTGAAAAGATTGCTTCTCCTGTAAAGGAGTCCAAGGGTTTTACATCCAGAAAATTGGAGCAAGACAGGGTACTGGACAGCAAAATAACGCCTATATATTTTATTATTCTATTGTTCATCGTTCAAGTTGTTTAAATTAGAAACTAACATTAAGTCCTACACTATAGATCCTTTGCTGTGGGTAATACATCCCTCCGGCATTTGTCCCTTCAGGATCTTGAACTTTAATGTGATCTATTGAAAACAGATTGAAACCGCCCACAAAAATCCGTAGGTTATCCATTTTTATACGTTCTAACACTTTTGGCGACAAATTATACGCTAGTTCTATGTTTTTCAATCGAATGAAAGAAGCATCTTTTAACCAAAAGGTTGAATTTCGGGTATTAAAGGTATCATCGCGATCAAAAGCTCTTGGATACAATGCATTGGGCGTTTCGGTCGCGGAAATCCAGCGATTATCAAAGTATGTTACATCACGGTTGTAGCTTCCCGGACGGATCATCTGTTTTGCTCGCCCTTGACCTTGCCACAGCACATTCAATTCAAAATTTTTCCACTTTCCCCCCATCGATACCCCATAAATAATTTCGGGTATCGCGCTTTCATAAATGCGAACCATATCGTTGCTGGTAATATTACCATCGCCATCCACATCGACATACTTGATATCACCAGGTGCTGTATTCAACAGGTGTGGTCCACTATTTACTTCCTCTTTGGTCTGGTATATACCATCGGTCTTGTAAACGAGCCAGGAATCGATGCTATGTCCCGTTCTGCGTTGCCAATCAGGCACACTAACGGCTTCATCAAAGAAGTGGATTTTATTTCGCACGAAGGTGAAGTTACCGCCTATAAAGTAGTTGAAATCACGCACCTTACTGCGATACATAACACTCGCTTCAATGCCTCGATTTGAAATCTCGCCAATGTTTTGATCCGGCAATGTTAACCCCGTATAACGAGGTACAGAAGCTTGCTTTTGCGTTAAGATATCTGTACGCATGGAGTAGAAGTACTGTAGGTCAAAGCTGAGTGACTGATTAAACAACACCGACTCGAAACCAATATTTTTTGTATCCACTTTCTCCCATGTAATTCCTGGATTCGCTAATCTCCCCGGTGTAAAACCTTTGCCTCTTTTGGGGTCCACACCAAAAAGGGCACCATCGCCCAAATTGAACGTACTTAAGTACTGGAAAGGATCCACGCGATCATTTCCTAGTTTACCCCACGAAGCTTTTATTTTCAGCTCATTAATAGCCGGCAGGTTCTCTTTAAAAAAATCTTCTTGTGAGATACGCCAAGCAGCTGCTATTCCTGGGAACCAGCCCCAACGCGCATCGCTTGTAAAATTCTGCGAACCATCGCGGCGTAGGGTGAAGTCCATTAAGTAACGATCTTTAAAACCGTAGCTTAAGCGACCAAAGTAATTCTGACGTGCCGAGATGGTGGCTTTTCCATCATTATTTTTTTGGTTATCACTCCCCGCAAACATATAGTCTACTGCATTGCTCAAAAAGTCACGACGGTAAGCAGAAAACCAGTCTCCGCGCGATTTACTCTGTTCATAAGCCGCAAAGACATTGATATTATGCGGTCCAAATATTTTCTCGTAGCCTACTTTGAAATGCCATGTATCCGTTCCATTATCATCGTTCCGTTGACTTAAGTTTATATTCGCTTCACCTGTCGTTTCGCGGATATTATTGTATTCTTTGGTCGCCGGATTATAGCGATAGGCATCCCACATATCGTTGAGTCTCTTCTCATTTCGTACCTGTGAGTCAAATGCACCATACCCTGAAAAATATAGTCCATCAACAATCCAAGGCGCTTTTAGGTTGAAGCCTACTTTAGTGTTCAAGAAATTATCCTTTATTTTTTGGTACCCCGTTGCTCCCGCGGCCAAGAGCGCTAGGTTATTTCCCCAAGAAATACCTGGCCCTGGAAGGCCGTTTGGATAATAGTCGTGCAAAAACGGATACGCATGAAAAGCTTCCCAGAAGAAAGTGCCCATGTTATAATTCGAATTGTGCCTATTTTCCTGACGCGTTCCTACCTCAACCAATAGCGAAAGGTCACGGTTAATTTTAGCATCTAGATTCGCACGGAATTGAACGGTCTTAAAATCTAAATTGGTATTTCGAAAACCTGGTTTCTGGTACAACAATCCGCCCGACACATAATACCGTATACGCTCGTCTCCACCACGCAGTGAAAGGGAGTGCTGGGTTTGGGGAGACCGTGTAAAGAAAACATTCATCCAATCGGTGTTCGCATACAGCAAGGGGTCTATTGTTCCGTCTTTGTAGCCATTTTTAATATCCTTATACTTCTCATTTCGACCAAAGTGTGCATTAATTTCATCGTCGTATACCATGTACTGGTAGGAATCCATTAGTTTTGGTGTTCGTGTATTTTCTGATAACCCAAAATTTCCTTCATAGGTAATGATCGGTTTTGTGCCATTACCTCGTTTTGTCGTAACTAAAATAACACCGTTGGCCGCTTGCGCACCATAAATAGCGGCCGAAGCATCCTTTAACACCGTTATACTTTCGATATCACTGGGATTCAGACGCTCTATGCCCCCTCTATTAGCGACCCCATCAATCACATATAAAGGACTGTTATTACCCAAGGATCCTTTACCCCGGATATAAATTTCGGAAAAATCATTCCCCGGTTCACCGGAACGGTTGTTGGCAATCACACCTGGCATCCGCCCGACTAGGGAGTTCGATAAATTGGGAGCCACCGATTTTTTCAATTCGTCTCCCGAAACCTGACTGATCGATCCCGTCAAAGTTGCTTTCTTTTGCGTACCGTAGCCGACAACCACCACTTTTTCTAGTTGTGCCAAATCCTCGACCAACACGA
Source organism: Sphingobacterium psychroaquaticum (assembly GCF_900177625.1). Lineage (GTDB taxonomy): Bacteria > Bacteroidota > Bacteroidia > Sphingobacteriales > Sphingobacteriaceae > Sphingobacterium > Sphingobacterium psychroaquaticum. Next base: position 802,774 of record NZ_FXAU01000001.1, on the reverse strand, counting down.
CATCCATCATCGTTGCCCGATAAGGTACCTCCTGCGTCAAGTATCCCACATACGAGAACTGTAAAACAGGATCAACGCCTTCGACGGCCAGGGAAAACTGACCGTCACTGTTGGACTGCGTCACCTTATCGGAATTTTTTAGCTTAATAGACACACCGACCAAAGGTTTCCCATCCTGATCCCGTACAGTACCTGATGCGACCTTCTCTTGGTTTTGAGGTTTTCGTTTGATGAGCACACTATTTTTGCCTACAAAATCTGCTTGAAAGGCATGCTCTTCCAAAATAGGGAGTAGAATGTCCACCCATTTCTTGTTACGGACGTCAATTTCTTCAATGCGGATTCTTTCAATGGCGTTGTCGTTATAAATAAAGGAAACATTAGTCTGCTCTTCTATAGTTAGTAAGAGGTTCTTTAGTTTCACATCCCGAAAACGCAAGGAAACGGTTGCCTGCGCCTTCGATTCATTTGCCGTTACTGTTACGGTAAAAGCAATAACAAAAAAAATAATTAATTTGACCATTAACAGCCACTTAAAGCAATACGGAAATAACACATGTCTTCCTGCATGTGATTTTTTTTTCATAATTTTATGGTATTAAAGTTAATCATTAGAGCATCTAACTTTCCTAGGGTGCGATGCTCATTGGTTAAAAATGCTTAGGTATGTCTTAATCTATTAAGATGTACCTTTTTTTTAGGTTCCTTTTTTAATTCATAATCAGCTATTTTATATATATGGTATCTTTCTCAATTCTATAATCTAACTTCCCGCCCGTCTGCTTTAGCAAATCCAACACTTGGACATAAGTTTCTCCTTCAAACTTACCGGTAAACACCTGATTACTTTTTCCCTGATCCTCTACAATCACTGTTTTATCGTACCATCGTCCAAGCTTTTTCGCCATCTCGTCCAAGGAATCACCATCAAAGACAAGCTTATTTTTGACCCACATAATTTCTGCAATATCCTGTTGTATCGGGCTCACTGTCTGCTCTATCCTTTCCTCCCGGGTTACTGGGGATACCTCGGACGTTGTCTTTATCATCTTGAAATTTTCGGTTGACACAGCGACCCGGTCGCCTGGTTGCATGATACACTCTTCATTGTCTCCCTTTCCAGGAACACGCAGTCGCACCACACCTTCAATAAGTGAAGTTACTGTCGCTTTATCATCCGCATAGGCACGCACGTTAAACATGGTTCCTAAAACTTGGATCTCACTCTCTTTAGCTTTGATATAAAGGGGTAAACTCTTATTTTTCGCAACAGAAAAAAATGCTTCGCCGACCAGCTCCATCTTCCGACTTTCCTTACCATATCCCTTCCCTATCTTCAGTTGGCTGTCATTATTCAGCCACACCGTAGTGCCATCAATAAGTTTAAAGAATTTTCGCTGACCTTTTGTGGTCTGAACATACTCCCATTGATGATCGGTAGATCTTGTCTTTTGAATGAATAAAAACATCCATACCCCCGCCAAGAGACAAATGACACAGACCACAATGCGTAAAACACGCTTATCACGAAACATCCGGAATGGGCTTTGGGGAAGGTGCTTAACGGCAGTATGATCCAGATCGTGTGGCCGGAACTTCTTGTAAATTTCTTCGGCTTCTTCTAAACTTTCCGCTTGATTTTCACGAATATATCGGAGCAACACCATCCTCTCGGGGTCTTCATTCACACAACGCTCCAAAAGGTGCTCCTCCTCCGTTGTGAGGCTTTTGTCCAGGAACTTGCCGAGTAGCGCTACAAATTGTTGATCGTTGATATACATGGTTTATATGTGGTGTCTATATCAAAGACACCGGTAAACCATAAAATCACCATAAGAATTTTACTTTTTTTTGCGTAATGCTTTTAAGAGCCTCTGAAGGGCATTTTGAATATGTTTATCTATCGTATTTACAGATATGTTCATGATTTCGGCGGCCTGCCGATACGAGTATTGCTCCTCTTTGACAAGTTTAAAAGCTTCTCTTGTTTTTTCGGGTAAGTTTAGAATGGCTTGATGGATGATCTTGAGGTCTTCGTTCGTAATAAAAATTTGTTCGGGACTACTGTCATTGATTAACTCATCTTTTAGTTCATCTTGATCGGTATACACCAATTGTCTAACCCTAAATTGATTTAAACATTTATTTTTTATGGCGCGCAAAATATACTGTTCAACAGATTTGATTCGCATGAGATCGCCTTCTAAGCGCCAGATCTGCCACATAACTTCCGAGACAATATCTTGCGCCATATGCGCATCCCCAAGGTAAGATGCGGCGTAGTTTTCCAGCGCCCTGTAATTTGCCATAAAATAAGCCTTAAAAGCCTCCTCCTCCCGATAGTGAGCAATTCGTACTTTATCCTCTTCTAATAATGGTTTAAAAAGCATTCTTCAACTTGGTTAGCGCAAGCCAAGGTAGCAAATTGTACAATTATTACGAACATTAATGTTACAATTCAGGAATCACCCCATACCTTAGGTCGTTCCAATGGTTCGCAACGCCTTCTTAATAATATAGTTGGTTTCCTTGGTGTCGCTTTCCCGTTTCCATCTTGCGCAGAGCGATTGCACAAAATCGGGCCGGCTTTTGCTGGCATCATTGAGCCAGTTCCCGACGCTATCCTGTACATACTTAGATGCATCGGACCGCAGCGGTTCCAACAGCGGCAAGGCCAATTCCGGCTCCTGTTTTAAAACTTCAATATGGGCGCACCAAACTCCTCTCGGACGTGTCGCTTCGGTGACAAACCTCCGGACATTTGCATCCGTACTGGTTGTCCAGTCGACCAGCACGTTGATACTCTCCTGTAAATGAAAGGTTATATGTTTTCGAACCGCCATCCAACAGATCTCTCGTACTCCAAAGTGCGTATCAGCTGCAAAAGGTCGAATCTGCGCCAACATTTCTGGGAGGCTTATCGCAGCATTTCCTATCATATAAGTAGCCCAGCAACGCACCAGATCAGCCGGATGCTGCGCTAATATTTCCACGAATTGATCATCATTGTTACGCAGGCTCTCATGAAACAAGGTGAGGCCAATAGTTTCATTTATTGTATTGACCGTTTGTTTTTTAAGTGCATCAATTGCCTGTAATATAGGTTCCTCATAGGTCGATCGGTTATGTGCTACCAATACATGGTGCAACAATAACCGTTGATCTACGGCGAGCCATTCTACCAAGTTAGCTGTTTCTATCTCGCCTCTGTTCAGTTGATCCATCACATCCACAGGGATATCGTTTTTACTTCGTGCACCTTTACGCTTCACTTGGTCCATGACTATGCTTTCCGTTTTACATTGTTTATTTTTACAAAGTTTTGAAAGTAAATTCAAAATAGCAATACCGCATAATTTTATCCCTATGGGTTAAAAAAGTCAATTTTATATGGAAACAAAAGAACGTACAGTAGAAGAAAAAATATGTCCATTGGAATTTGCTGTGAATGCCATCAGTGGGAAATGGAAAGTACCAATCGTGTGGCGTATTAATCAAGGTGAAAAACGACCAAGCGAAATGTTGCGTGGCATTGCAAAAGTAGATAGACGTGTATTAAACCAACAACTGAAAGAACTTGAGCAGGATGGTATCTTATCCAAACAATCCTTCAATGAGCTTCCACCTCGGGTGGAGTATACACTAACCCCACTCGGTGAACAGTTAGTGAAAGTATTATGGGAGCTCAACCAATGGGGTTCGCTCTTGTTGGAACATAAAAAATAAGTGGCCCTACATGCTTCGTTAAACAGATAGGACCACTTACTAAATGAGTTTTTTGTCGAATTAGCGAATAGCCTTGCTCACCTCAATAGGGAGATCAGACTCTAAAACTGTTGCGCCATCTGCAAAAACAGCGCGATATTTAGCTGCACGCTCCGCTGGGCTGCTTAATTTATCATATGTGGGTGCAGCCGAAATCATGCACAGGACGCCTTTCGCTTTAAAGAAATCGTACATCGCTTGGTTGGCTTCTTTGATTTCAGGCCCGATGTATACAATCATCCGGTCGTATGGAAGTCCAGAGGCCTTAAAAGCTTCGAGATCCTTAGCCGTTTTGATATGCATAGAAAGGTATTGCTTGGGATTTTTATCTAAATAAAAGCGAGCCTGCTCTACATTATGCACCGTTACCCATACCCAGGCATATGCATTATGTTTCCGGATAATTTCTGCTGTCGTTTCTAAGGGAAGATCTTTCTTATCCAGGTTGAGAATGGTTTTTCCTTTGGCCCACACGATCATCTCGTCCAGGGTATTAATCTTGTATTTGGTTGGATTCCCTTCATGATCCTTGAGTTGGAGCGCTTGAAGTTCTTTCCAGGTATAGTCCGCTACTTTACCGGTTCCTGTCGTGGTACGCTCCAAAGTCGCATCGTGCACCATAACCGGCACACCGTCTTTGGTTAATCGGGGATCGATTTCAAAGATGGCAGTCGTGTGTTTCAGAACGGCTTCCATTGCTGGGATTGAGTTTTCCGGCATATGTCCTTCGATAGTTCCCCGGTGCCCAGCAATAATCTTTTTACCCGGTGCATACCTAAAATAAGCATACATCTCGTCCACATTCTTGAATGTTAGTTTATGCAACTTCTGTGCAAAGGATGCTTCTCCCTGCGTAAGCAAAAGCAGCAAAGAAAGTCCCGCATATAGTTTTTTCATTAGGTCTTGATTAAAGGTGGAAAATTAAGCATTTAGCTTTAACAAATTAAAGCCTTTATGTGTATCTAATGTTATCAACGTGAGGGCCGAGTTCTCTTGCACCAGCATACGATAATTCTTTAAAGGCATCCCCAATTGATGCGCCAAAAACAACCTGTTTACCCCATTATGTGCAACCACAAGAATAGTTTGCCCATCGTGTTTCGCTACTAATTCTGTATAAAAACTATCCAACCGATCGAGCACCTGCTGCCCCCGTTCGCCGGTACGTCCAGCGGGAAAGTTCGTAGGATCAGCCAACCAATTGGCCCAGGCTTCCGGATCATCATGGATAAAATCGTGTGCACGCTGTCCTTCCCACAGCCCAAAATCAACCTCGATTAAACGCGCGTCCGAGGTCACTTCTTGCGGCCTCCCCGATGCTATTTCCGCTGTGCGTACAGCACGTTGCAAAGGCGAGGAATAGACGTGATCAAAGTGATAGTCCTGCAAAACCTTATTCATCCGACCAGCCTGTAGTAGACCGCTATCATTTAAGGGAATATCTGTTCTCCCGCAGTATTTATTTCCATCAGCATTGTATGCCGTCTCCCCATGTCGAAGCAAACAAATTGTCACCATTTATATATAATTTAAGTCCTTTAGTTTATTCTTGAAACATTGATATTGCTGGGCATACATAGGCTGTAAACGTGGATTAGGAAGCACTTCTTTTTCTATCGTAGTCATGGCTGCTGCTGCGGCAATCAACGAATCGTAATACGTATGAGATGCCGCCATTATGGCCGCTCCAAAAGCGCCACTCGCCTCTTTACATTTATAAACTGGGACATTCAAAATCGATGCACGCATCGCCAGCCAAACGTCACTATTGCTTCCTCCACCGGCCGAATATACGGCTCGCACGTGTTCCCCAGATAGCGCTTCAATCATTTCGTATGCGAGCCTTTCTATAAAAGCTACTCCCTCGAGGTTCGCCGCAAAAAGCAGCTCACGGCTGATACCTTCGGGCATAAACCCTCTTGCTTGTGGCGCCATAATGGGATATCGTTCCCCTTCTTGACGCAACGGCCAAGCCAGTTCTCCAGTAGGAATCAGCGCTTCGGCAGCGATAGTAAGAGACTCTAAATCGTCTGAAAAATCAATTGTAATCCAATCAGCACCTGTATTACTCGCCCCCCCAGGCATCCAATATCCTTCAGGATGTCGGTGACTGTATACCGTGCCCGATGGATCAATCACATTTTTTTTGGTCACGCCTTTAATCACGAGGGTCGTACCGATGGTGGTATTCCAATCGCCTGGCTTTACCGCTCCCGATGCCATCTGCGTTGCACAGCCATCGGTCATGCCAACCACAACGGCAATTTCACCGAGCCCCAAAGCTGTCGCCAAGTGCGGTAATAGCGTACCGACAACGGTACCTGAAGGCACAACATCCTGCAGCCAACTTCGTTTTAACCCCAGTTCCTCACACACAAATGAAGGCCATTCAAGGGTTTCCAAATCATACCCCGATTTCAAGACATTGGTATAATCCGTCGTATGGTAGTTTCCAGAAAGTTGACCTACTATATAATCCGACGCATGTATCCAAAGGGCTATATCATCGACACGTTCCGGGAAAGTATCCACGAACCAACACATCTTACTGATACCACTTGAAGCATTAAAACCAGTATAGCCGTGCTTTACATAGCGTTTCGCAATTTCCTGACACCGTTCCCCTTGTGCAGCAGATCGTGGATCGCTATACATCAACGCATCGTGAATAGGACGATTCTGTTTATCCAAGGGGATGATGGTTCCCGAAGTAGAGGTCACCGAAATAGCACAAATATCGCTCTTATCGACCCATGTCGGTAACTCCGCGGTTAATGAGCTGAGCATTTCCATAGTTTTGGTCCACCATATCAGGGGAGATTGCTCTTGACGAAATGTATCCAACAGCTCAAATTTTTGCGCTTCTGACGCAACCAACTCGCCTAATTGATCAACTAAAACAATCCGTGCGCCTTGTGTACCAACGTCAACACCAAAAAAGTAACGCTTCTCCATTAGGTTCCCACTTGTTTAAAGGTTTTTCGTGCACTTTTCCATTCCTGGTATAGTTTCTCAAAGGCTTCATGATTTTCTGGGTGCACCTCCTCCAACAGTTGCGGCTGTGCTTGCTTCACCCCCAAGGCGCTATTACATACAAAAACGCCACCGAGTACGGAAGCTTGCCGGAAGGTATCCCGAATCTTGATACTCTTCCCGAACAAATTGGCCATAAATTGACGCAGCTTTCTGCTTTCAACGCCGCCGCCACATGCCCATATATAGGATTCGTGATGCGGAGATACGGCGCACAAAAACTTATAATTTTCATAGATACTACAGGCGATATCCCAAAGGATAGCAAAGACGAAACTGCCACGCGTTAACTGATGGGAAACTGGCGCATTAAATATAAAACCTCCTTTGGTCAGCGGCTCTTCCTCATCGGCAATAAGCGATCCCAATGACGCCACACACTGCGAGTAGGTGGCAAGCTCCAGTTCTTTTTCGATCACATCATATCCTTCATTCGGGTAGAATATTTCCTTCAAACGTTGATAGTTCAGACCCGTTACGCCCGCATTAGCCTCCAAAATAAAGCTCCCCTCATCGATATGACGACTCGTCCAGGTACGTTGTTCATCATCCTTTTCATAAGAATCAACAATTTTGATAATCGGTGTTGTTGTTCCTGATACGATAACAACATCATTGGCCGAAGGAACCATACTGCAAATCGCGAGCTGTGTGTCCCCTCCTCCTACCACAACGACAGCTTCGGGATTGATCGATAAAGTGGAAGCCACAACGGGTGTAATGGTCCCTAGGATCGAGGATGCATCTTTCAACGGGGGTAAAATAGGAGCAGAAAGACCGAACTGTGCTAACAAGACATCGGACCAAACCTTTTTTTCTACGTCATACAAAAGCGTCTCCGAAGCTTGCGAATGTTCATATCCCACCACGCCCGAAAACTGGAACTGAACCCAGTCACTGATACTCATAAAGGAGTCGATCTTTTCGAATATTTCGGGATAAACCTCGCGCACGCCAACAAGTTTAAAAGCAGAGAACAAGGATGTCGGATAACGACCCGATAAATTATATACCAAATCTTTATCCTGTAAATCCTTTTCCCATTTACGACCGCGATGATCGATATTCGGCATGCCTAATAATGAATTACCGGCCTTATCGATAATCACAATTCCTTCTCTTTGGCTCGTTGCTGTAACCGCTTTTATCTGCACATCGCCCGCCTCCACTAACGCTTGTTGTGCCAATCGTAGAATCTGGTTCCACAATGTATTGGGATCAAAATAAATAGAATCTTCGTATCGGTGATCGGATTCATACTGTACATTCTCCCGTTTTATTCCAAGAATCTCACCATCTACTGTGCAAACAGCCACACGTGCGTTTCCGGTACCAATATCAACAATTAAATAGGCTTCTCTTTTTGTTGTCATAGTTAGTTTATTGGGGTTTTATCCAATACGGTTTTGTTAACCAATTGCTTGATGGACCTATTGCCGTTGTGAAAAAACTCACGTAAGTTGTTGTTCATAATAAAAGCATGATGGTCTTCCACCTCATGGGTTGCTCCCGCAATATGCGGTGTGGCCAGCACATTTTTATTCAAAATCATTTTATAATCGACTTCATCCGGTGGTTCGTTATAAAAAACATCCAGCACAGCACCCCGAATTTTTCCCTGTTCAATGCTTGCGAGCAAGTCATTTCTATTGACCACCGAGGCACGTGCCGTATTGACAAATATAGCATCTTGATGCAACAGTGAAAGATAGCGATGATCGATCATGCCTTGTGTTTCTGGCGTTACCGGGAGGTGGATCCCCACGACATCACAGGTAGCAAAGAGTTCTTCCAGTTCGACCTTTTTAAAGTCTTGCTCAGGAGCCGTATAGTAAGGGTCAAAGTAATAGATCTCGCAAGGAAAACTAACGAGCATCCGCGCTATATGTTGGCCCACCGCTCCAAAGCCTACCATACCGACCTTTTTGCCGGCCAATTCATTTCCCTTGAACTGCAAATAAGACGTGTGTGCACCCACCCCCCAGTTTTTACCGGCTAACCAGTTTACCGCCGGTATCGTGTTGCGAAGTAAGGTTACGACATTGGCTATAAACATTTCGGCTACAGCCTGTGCGTTTCTTGCTGGTGTATTGAATACCGGTATTCCCAATTCTGTTGCAACTGCCAGGTCAATGTTCGATGGCGTACCGCGGCAAATGCCTACAAATTTTAAATGTGGATTTGCATATAGAACATCGGCTGTAATCTCATCGTGCTCAGAAATCAAGGCGTCAGCCCCCGTTTCTTTCAATAGTGTCGTTAATTCATCTGGGTTATAGGCTCGCCCTTGTGGCTTCCATGAACGATAGATGACTTCATCAAAGAGACCCTTTAACTCATTTAGCGCTTTTTCATTTTCATATGGCGCTGTTAACAATACTTTCATAAGGTTATTCTAATTCTAATATTAATCTTTAATCTACTGTTTCTACACGCGGTTGTGCTTCCAGCACAGGTGCCGGAAGCGTAATAAATTTGGTTAGGATGGCGGAGAGCAGGTATAGGCCTGCCAAAACCCAGACAACGCCCTCACTTCCTATGGTTCCAATGAGTAAACCGACTAAGGCTGGCCCCACGAAAACCGGTAGCCCGGCACCCAGGTTTAAAATGGCCATGGCCGCACCTTTATGCTCTTTGACCAAGGAAGGCACCAATGCGGATAATGGGACGTACCCTGCCAAAAGGGCTCCCCAAGCGACACCAGCAATCATGACGGCCCAATAAGAACCTTCAAACCAAATGGGTGCATAGTAGAACCCGACCGTTGTTATCGCACAACCGACGCCACCGAACCACATAATGGTACGTTGCCACCCCAAGCGATCGCCTACAAATCCAAAAATCAGGTTAAACACGATATTACTTGTAAAGATCGTTCCCCATATCTGTAACCATTCTTTGGTGCTAAAACCATGCTCAGCCATATATATGGGCAGGAATACAGGAAAGGCGAATTGCGCTGTCGTGTTGATCACCCGAACAATACCTCCAAGAAGAACTTTCGGTTCCTGTCGCACAATAGTTAAACCGTGCAGCAGCTCCTTACGTTTATCTTCCTTGCTTGAAATTTTTGTTTGGAACTTATCTTTATTGAGTACTAAAGCAAAAAAAGCCCCGATCAAAACCCATAAAATAGAAGACCATAATGTATTCTCATAGCCCATACGCTCGAGTGCCCAACTGGAGTAATACGCCCCCAGAACATTCAACCCTCCCGTGAATACAAACCAAAACCAACCTACGGCCCTGCCTAACATATCCTGTGATGTTCGGTAATTGATCCAAACCATAAACGAATACGCAAACAGCGGATAGCCAAACCCACGGATCGCATAAAACAGCAACATGTTGTTAAAATTTAGCTTGGCCATCCCCAACGACACAAAACCAACTGTACCAATAAGATAAAGCAGCAACCCCATGGCCATAGCTTTTCGTGGTCCGTAATTCTCAGCCAGAACGCCCGAAAACCAAGACGAAATAGCAATGGTTATACCGTATACTGTAAAAAGGGTCGCCGACTGCCCCATATGCATACCGTGCTCAATCAAGTAAGGACTTAACCAGCCCTGCTCCACACCATCCCCCATCATAAAGAAGAGAATACCGAGATACCCCCATTTGAGATGGCCAGGAATACCCAGCCTATCCATTGTGTTATTCTGTGTCATTTACATTATTTAAGTTTAGATTGATTTATTTCTTGGTTCTTTTATATCATATTAAGTCGTATATCGAAGTTGCGTACGCACAAAATAGTGATCGCTAGGCCATACACCCTTATAGGCATCTTTGACAATGGTCGCATCCTCCCCGTTGATAGGACCACGAACAAAAATGAAGTCTATTTTCTTTGACCGCTTCTGCACGGCCGGATCGTTGGGCTTAAAGCCATGTGTTGTTCCTTCCGGTTTTTCATTTCCTTTAGCCTGCACATACGAGTCTAACCATCCCGCTTGCAACACGTCCTGATATACTTTATTGTTCATGTCAACATTAAAGTCACCTGTCATAATCTGAATGAAATCAGCCTGATATGGAGCAGACTCATCCAAGACCACCTTTATTTGTTGTTCTTTAGCCTCTTGACTCACATGATCCAGGTGCAGGTTCACCAGCCGGATTTCACGCTGCGCCACCCGATCCCAAAGTCGTACCCAACAAGCATTGCGGGCACGGGCTGATCCCCAGGATAAACTACCAGCCTTTAACGGTGTATCCGAAAGCCAGTACCCACCGGCCGTCAGCAGTTCAAATCTCTTTTTAGAGAAGAAGATTGGATTTTTAGCGATACCGTGATACCCTTCCTTAAATGCATCCATCTCTGGTCCATCAAACCCAAAGGCGAAATAATCGGGCAGCTGCTCCTTCAAGTCGAGGAACTGCCCCCGCAATACTTCTTGAAAGCCAATCAAATCGGCTCCTTGTTTTTTGATAACAGCGACACAAGCCTCGCGACGATGTTTCCATCCTAAACCTTTCGCGGCATCTTCTTCCAAGTCGACACGGATATTACAAGTCATAACGTTCAGTACACTTGATTTCGCTCCACTAGAGAAGGCTTGCACTTCCAGTCCCCCCAAGAAAGGTAGGGCTCCAAGTATTCCTACTTTCTTTAGAAATGTACGACGGTTTGAGGTAACGTTTTTTTTCATGGCAACTTGATTAAACAGTTTCTATTAGGTCTTCGCCTAGATACGCCCCAGATTTCAGTAACACGGTCCGCAGTGTGGCGACATCTACCTCAGCTGGCGTCACCCCGTTACGGACGGCTAATCGCGCAGCATGTCCTGCTGCTTCTCCCATAGCCATACAAGGTGCCATGACCCGAATAGCCGACATGGCTTCGTGTGTCGTAGAAATCGAACGACCAGCAACCAGAAGATTCTTTATTTTCTGTGGGACTAAGGAGCGGTATGGAATATCATAACTATCGCCGCACCAGGTAAGTGTACAGCCCCCGCCCTCCGGGTGGTGAATATCTAGCGGATAACTCGCAACCGCCACCGCATCATCAAATCGACGGCAACTTAAAATATCATCGGCCGTCATCACATAGTTCCCAACAATACGACGCGTTTCTCGAATTCCCAAGAAAGGAGCCATCTTGGTGAAATGGGAGTTTTCGAATCCCGGCACAAACGCTTGAAGATAGCGTTGAATTTCTTCGACTTGCTTACGCCCTTCAATCTCACCAAATGTTAAACTTTCTGGATCCGTACCATCGACTCCATTTATCCGGGACATATTGACCCACACTTCCCCTTCACGAAGGCCTGTAATTAAAATCGTTCGCTCCACCGGTAAATGGTATCCCGCGGCACGTGCCTTCTCCATTACACTGCGGAGACCGACCACGATAAATTGATGGTTCTGTCCAAAATATTCTGCCGGGATAAAATCTGTCAGATAGGTACGCGGCTCTTCCGCAATAGACATCCGCAGCTTATCGGTATCCACTCCGGCCATACAGAACATTAACGTTGGCGGTTGTGCGCCCCCCACTTCATTCCCTTGTTCACAAGCCACACCGGCGCGAAATGCAACATCAGCATCTCCCGTACAGTCAATAATGGTTTTTGCCAAAATGACCTCACGTCCCGATTTGCTCTCTATGATAACACCTTTCAAGGTATCCCCTTCCATAACGACGCCTGCGGAAAAGACATATAGCAACACCTTTACCCCCGCTTCCTCGAGTACTTGAAGGCCCACATTTTTTACCGCTTCAGGCTCGACCAGTGTTAAACTCATATGTAAGGGGCACAGTCTATGTTCCGAAGCGGCATCGACCGCTTTCAATCGATCAATAAATTTTTGGGGCAACCCTTTGATGATCTGATTCCCCTTTTGACCAAGAAAGCCTAAGATTGGAAGACCAATAGTCATGTTTCCGCCAACAAAACTGCGATTATCAATTAAGGCAACTTGTAGTCCGTCAGCAGCGGCAGCCTGTGCGGCAATGATACCCGCCGGCCCTCCACCAACAACTAAAACATCTACCTCTAAACGAACTGGAGTCTCTTTTGCGGGCTCCAAGATAGTTTTAACTTCTCCCATAACAATATAACTTTACAATATTTTACTTTAATTATCTGTATTTACGACTTCCAGAGACGGCTTTTCCTTTTTCACCATTGTCCACAGGATGAATACCGCAATGGGGTGCATAAAAGCCATCACGATAAATATCGTTCCCGCGCCCAGCGACCCCATCATCTGTCCCACAAAATAGTTGAACAAAATAGCCCCCAACGCCCCAAAACCACCTGCAATTCCCAAGACAGAAGCTACATTCTTCACGGGAAAAGCTTCGGCTATCACCACCGAAACAGTAAACAACCAACTTAAGCAAGCCACAGCAACCAGAGCGAAAATTACAATGGTTAAATACGGGTCAGACACATAAGCCGTCAAGCAGCATAAGGGAGCCAACACCGCCACACAACTCAACATAATCTTACGCGCCAATAGTGGTTCTTTTCCCTTCCTTACCATTTTATCGGACCAGGCGGAAGTTCCAATTGCTCCGATATCGGCGACCAAGAAAGGAATCCAGCCAAACATACCGATCTGTGCTAGTGTCAACCCGCTCTCTTCTTGTAAATAACCGGGCAACCAAAACAGACAGAAGTACCATACCGGATCACTCACAAAGCGAATTAATAATATCCCCCATAATGTTTTAGTCTTCCATAATTGCCCCCATGTAAAACCCTGCTCCACAGTCCCCTTATTGGCATCCCCTGCCACCTCTTCACGAATCTCTGCAGGTGGTTCAACATAGATCAAAAACCACAGCAGTGCGATGATTAGCCCAACGACACCAGCCACAATAAATACGGTATGGAAATTATAGCGCATAGCGAGCCACGCGACCAGTGGAGGTGCTATAATCGCACCGATCGAACTACCTGCAATACAAAGGCTGTTTGCCGTCGCTCTCAATTTTCCAGAAAACCATACGGTAACCACTTTTAGCTGGGCTGGAAAATTAGTCGGTTCTGCAGCACCAAGCATCCCGCGAAAAAACAGAAAGGAACCAAAAGTGCGCGACATTCCACCACCCAGACAAGCCACCGACCACCCCAAAATACCGACCAGCATTACCTTACGTTCTCCAAACTTATCCACCAACCAACCAGAAACCGGATACATCAACGCGTAAAAAACAGTAAATACATTTAACACCAGCGCATAACCATCATCACCCAAATTAAACTCGGCTTTCAACATCGGTTTTAGGATGGAAACAATCTGGCGATCGTAGTAATTGAAAACAATGGCCAGAAAAATAACGAATATGATGTACCATCTTCTTTTATGGGCAGGAATCGACAAGGTAAACTTCGACATAAGGTAGATTTGGTTATTGTTTTTTAAGTAACATGTCAAATGTAAAAATAAAAGAATACAAAAAGAAACATTTTTAAATAAAAAAAAATAATAGTCGAAAAGAAAAAAGCTAAGTATATTTGTACTGCATTAACTTATTTGTTGAATTATGATGAATATCACGGACAGACACGAATTCATTCTAAAACACTTAAAGGAAAAAGGAAAGGTAACCATCGACTGGCTCTGCGAAACCATGAAAGTATCGAGTGTAACCATCCGAAAAGACCTTAAAGTATTAGAGGAAAAAAACTTACTCTTCAGAATTAAAGGAGGTGCATCAACTTCCAATCCTTACGCTATTGATCGCCCAATCTTGGTCAAAGAATCCATCAATAGCGATGAGAAGCAACGGATAGCGCAAGCAGCGTTAAGCCTAATCAAAGACAACGACTCCATTATGATTGGATCAGGCACGACTGTCTTTACCTTAGCCAAAAACATAGAAGCTTCGCATGTAATGACCGTAATCACACCGGCCCTAAAAGTAAGCCTAGAACTGAGCGGGAAGCCTAATATCGATGTTTTACAGCTGGGCGGCTTAATCCGATCTAACTCCTCTTCTGTTGCAGGACAATATAGCATGCGGATTCTCGACGAGATAAGCTGCGGGATCTTATTTCTCGGTGCAGACGGCATAGACCTGGAGTTCGGCATCTCGATCAGCAACTTACCCGAAGCTGCCCTCAATCAAAAAATGATCGAAACATCCCAAAAGGTTGCGATCCTGGCCGATAGCAGTAAATTTGGCAAAAGAGGTCTCGGCAAAATCTGCGAACTTATCGACGTAGATTATATCATCACAGACAATAAGGTATCCCCAAGTATCGTCAAAAATATCGAAGACCTAGGCATTAAAATCATCATTGCCTAACTCCCCTTTCCTACATTTTTTTTGAAAAAAGATTTTTAAATTTCTGGTTTAAAAATCTTTTTTTTATTTTCGAAATGTTTTAAAACCAAAGAGACCATTGTTGTTTTTGAATAAAAAATAATATAATTAAGCCAAAATAGCCGATTATAACAATTTCAAAACACAACATTAATATTAGTTTAACATTATACACCTACTTTCGAAACAGTTTTAAAGATATTGTAAGAGCATTAAATAAGTTTTTAATACATCTACAGAAAAACCTATTAATTATTAATACACATAAGAATGAAAAAACAATTACATCTCATTTTTTTGTTGTGCTTGCTTCCCATGGGCATCTTATGGGCACAACAAAAGACTATTAGCGGGAAAGTAACCGATCAAGATGGAAAGCCTATTGAAGGTGTAACCATCAGTATCAAGGGACAACTAAATGCCTTGACCCAAACGAGCTCTAGCGGGGAATATCGAGTTCAAGCTCTTCCGGGCAATGTCCTGACTTTCGTCAATGTAGGATTTACAGCTACAGAACGAACGATTGACAACCAACAAATCATCAATGTTACCTTAATGGCCGATCTGACAAACTTGGATGAAGTGGTGGTGGTCGGATATGGTACACAGAAAAAGGTGAACCTAACTGGCGCTGTATCCACTATTAATAAGGAGCAACTGGAAAGAAGACCTGTCATCTCTACCTCGGCTGCACTACAAGGGCTTGCACCAGGTGTAACCGTCACCTCACAATCTGGCGCACCAGGTGGAGACCAAGGGCAGATTCGTATTCGGGGCGTCAACTCTTTTGGAGGATCTGATTCGGAGCCTTTGGTTATGATTGATGGTGTTGCGGGTTCTCTAGATAATGTAGATGCCAATTTGATTGAGAATATTTCCATCCTTAAAGATGCGGCCTCCGCCGCGATTTACGGATCCCGCGCTGCTAATGGTGTAATTTTGGTGACAACAAAACGGGGTAAAGATCAGTTTGGCTTAAATTATCGCGGCTATACAGGTTGGCAAGATGCGACGTTCATCCCGAAGGTGACGGATGGCGCAACCTTTATGAAGGTATTCAATGACGCCAATATGAACGATAATGGATCGGTTATATATAGTGAGAAAGATTTCGAGGAATTTCAGAAGCTTTATTCCGAAGATCCTGACAATTTCGATTGGCAAAAGGCCATTCTGAGCGGCTCTGGATTTACGCATAACCACTTTGTTTCCTTAAACGCTGGCGCCGGTAAAATTCGTGTTGCCCCATCTTTAGGCTATGTTTCGCAGGATGGACTGATTGACAATACGGGATTTAAGCGCTATACCTTTAGAAACAACATGGATATAAACCCGAACGAAAAGCTGAATATCCGCTTTGATCTTTCGGCCGTGAACGGCAATCGATCTCAGATAGCAAACGAAGGAACGATCTGGAATTACTTAGGACGCATGCCTACAAACATCCCGATTCGCGTTGCAAATGGTCTTTGGTCTGAGGGCTGGGTTAAGAACAATCCCGTTGCTTTTATCGAAGACGGAGGGAATCGAACGGTCAACAACTTAGAGTTACTTGGAAATCTTTCCATTAACTATAAGCCTGCAGACTGGTTAAGTTTAACCGGAATGGCGGCCCCGCGGTACCGGACGCGCAATATCCACGACTTTGCAAAAGCTGTGATGACGTATTACGAAGATGGTAACGAGGCCGGAACAGCACTTCCTTCTACGGAACTAACGGAATCCGCATACCGTTATTTCAACGGAAGTTATTCCTTTCAGGCGACTGCACAGAAATCAATTAAGGATCACAATTTCAGTGCTATGGTGGGTACATCACGCGAGTCATATGACGAGAAGTACTTGATGGGGTACCGTCGTGATTTTACGTATGATACCTACGAAGTCTTAAATGCCGGCGCTGACACAGAAACAAAGAATAACGGCGGAAACCAATACCAGTGGTTACTGGTCTCAACTTTTGGCCGTTTTAACTACGACTATAAAGGACGCTATTTATTTGAAGCGAACTTGCGTTACGATGGAAGTTCACGCTTTGCCAAATCAAATCGGTGGGCTTCATTTCCGTCATTCTCGGCCGGTTGGCGCCTATCAGAAGAACCATTTATGGCCGCTGTAAAAAACCAGATCAATCAGTTGAAGTTACGTGGTTCCTGGGGAAAGTTAGGAAATCAAAACATTGGTACCACCTATCAGCCATATATCGAAACCCTGAACCTGGGAAGTATATCGTCGGGGGGCAGTGTCTTGCAAATGATTGCATTGAACACGATGGCGAATCCGGGATTACTCTGGGAGGAAACAACGATGTCTGGCTTGGGGTTAGATGCGACCTTGTTTAACCACTTTAGTTTTACATTCGATTGGTATAAAAAGCAAACAGACGGCATTTTGATGAAGCTTTATGTTTCGGAGCTCTACGGAAAAAATGCACCATTCCAGAATGCCGCCAAAGTGCAAAACCAAGGTTGGGAAGCAGCCGTTCGCTACGACAATCAATTTGGCGACTTCAAAGTCGGTATTGGTGCCAATATATCCGATGTGCGTAATAAAATCGTAGACATGAAAGGTCAGGTTTCAGGCACCTTGCTGAGACAACAAGAAGGATACGCTATAAATTCCATTTTTGGATATGTCTCTGATGGTCTATACCAATCGCAGGAGGAAATAAAAAATGGACCTACACAATTTGGAACCTTAAAACCTGGAGACATTCGATACAAGGATATCGCTGGAGCATTTGACAATAATGGAAATCCTATCCCGGACGGTAAGATTACAGATGCGGATAAGATTATAATCGGCAGCACTATCCCGCGCTATACTTATGGTATAAATTTAGATCTAGGCTACAAAGGCATCCGTTTTAATGCTTTTTTACAGGGCGTTGCGAAAGCGAATGGATACCTGGACTCGCATTATGTTATCCCGGCAGTCAACTCCTCTGCCATTAAGCCTTGGCAATTGGACTATTGGTCTGAAGACAACAAGGATGCTAGTCTTCCTCGTGTCTCGATTACTTCTACAAACAATACACAAAACTCTGATTTTTGGATGCGTAGTGCTTCTTATCTGCGTTTGAAAAACGTACAGCTGGGCTACGAAATTCCAAAAAGCTGGTTAGCCAACACGAAGATCGGGGGCATCTTTATCTACGCCAACGGTCAAAATCTTTTTACCAAAACAAACTTCTACGAGGGGTATGATCCAGAAATCAACTACAACTCGGGCGCCCAAGATGGCGTAACCCTAGGTTCTGGAAACTTCTATCCACAAGTTAAGGTATACACGTTCGGTTTGGACTTTAAATTTTAAGAAACAATGATCAAGAAAACAAAATCAATCATAGGAATCAGCTTAGTATGTACGGCTTTATTAGCGTCTTGCGATTTAGACCGACTACCGTTGGATGGCCCTTCGTCAGAAACCTTTCCTTCCAACAAAAAAGAGGCTGAAATGGGGCTGTTGGGAGCCTATAAAGGCTTAAGCCTATTGGATGCATCGAGCACACCGATCTGGCACGTGATGGATAACATCACCGATATCGGTTACGCTAGACCGGGGAACAACTATACATCGCCCATTACCAGTTCGATTACCACGGACAATGCGCTGGCCACAAAGCCTTGGGCGGCACACTATAAAACGATCGCACGGGTGCATGACGTATTGGACCGGTTAACAGAAATCCAGCACACCATGGCTGAAGGGGATTATAAAAAAATAGATGCAGAACTTCGGTTTATCCGGGCTTACTGTTACTCGCAGCTCATTGAACTGTATGGGGATGTGCCTCTCCTCAAGAATGCGCTCAAACTGGGGGATGCCCTTCCCCATCGAACGGCTAAAAAAGAGGTCGAAAACTTTATTATTGATGAAATGACGGCCATTGCAGATAACTTACCAACATCACAGGCAGGCGTCCGATTTTCTCGTGCTTCAAGCATTGCAGCTTATATGTTAAAAGCGCGTGTAGCGCTGTACGGAAAACAGTATAAAGTAGCGGCGACCGCAGCGGAAAAAGCAATCACACTATCCAATGGCATCCATAGCCTCACTCCATTTGACAACAGTATTGCATTCGCCAACCAAACACATGATAAAGGAGAACCAGAGGTTGCTAACATTTTCGGGCATAAAGGATTTGAAAGTAGTAAAGAGTGGATATGGGTGGTTGAATACAATCGCAACATCAGCGACAATGTCCACAACCAGCTTTATTATATTTCTTCCCGACTGGGCAAAGGGGTTTGCTACTGGGGGCCAACACAAAATTTCATTGACTCCTTCCAAGATCTTCAAGGCGCTTACATCACGGAGTCATCCATCTACAATGCGGCTAAACCTTTTGAAAACCGAGATCCCCGCTTAGACCTGTACACGGTTCGTCCCCATGCGCGCTTTATGGGATTTCAATTTGAACCACACACCTCTTTTTCTCGCGTCAATAATTACTGGCCGGTAATCAACGGTACCGCTCCATCTCCAACACTACAAGCGAATGCAGACGCAACCAATGCGTACCGTTCCTTTAGTGGATATTTATGGCGTAAGCACACGGATCTGACAGACTTTGCAACTACTTCGGTCAGTGGCTTTTCGGACCTAAATGTCGGCGTATTCCGATATGCAGAGCTCTTATTAATCTACGCGGAAGCTAAAATTGAGGACAACAGCATTGACAATACCGTATATGATGCTATAAACCAAATCCGTAAACGTGCGAAGATGCCGGATCTACCGGCTAGTTTATCACAAAACCAGCTTCGCACCGCTTTGCGTTACGAACGCAAAGTAGAGCTCGCGAATGATGGTCTAAGATGGTACGATTTACGCCGTTGGGGAATTGCCAAAGAGGTTATGAACGGTTACATCTACCTGAATCGTGCTGCCAATAGCTGGGATAAGAATGTGTTGACACGCATCGATGAGCATGCAAATCCCGTATACAACCATGCTAACGCCACAAAATCGTTCGGAACACAAGAAGTGGTATACAAAGAAAATAAAGATGAGTATTGGCCAATTTCAGCGCAAGAATTGGACGCCAACAAGAATCTTAAACAAAACCCAGGCTACTAAAGCCTTCGATATTCCTTTTTTCCTTTCAAGCGTGACCCATGGAGGTCACGCTTACTTTATTACGGAACCAAACACCCTGCACCATGAAAACAAAATCCAAATTAAATGTACTGTTGCTTTCGTTTCTCACATCCATCCTTACGGTGAATGCACAGAACAAACCAACGTTCCAACCCCCTGCATTATCTCATCCCGAATCATGGACTATGGTCCTGCTTCCTGACATCCAGAACTACGTTAAGTTCCAACGAAATCAACCAATTTTAGATGTAATGATGAACTGGATCGTTGAAAACGAAGATAAGCTGCGTATAAAATTAGTGCTGTGTACCGGAGATTTAGTGGAACATGATGATATTGTAAACCCCGACTTTCGAAAGATGGATCAGACCGGCAAACAACAATGGGAAGCGGCCGCTAAAGCCTTCACCAAACTTGATGGCAAGCTACCTTACATTACCGCAACAGGAAATCATGACTACAATATTTTCAGTTACACACATAAACCTAAAACGACTCATTTTCCCACCTATTTTTACGCCGATAAGAACCGTGAAAATCAGAAAATACTACGTGAAGTAGCACCGAATGTATATGGAAATCCAAGTCTCGAAAATGCGGCCTATCAATGGGTATCTCCCCATGGTAAACCCTTTTTATTCTTGTCTTTAGAATTTGCACCCCGTGACACTATCCTGACCTGGGCCAAACAATTGATCCACGAGCCCAAGTATCAAGATCATCAGGTTGTCCTGCTCACACATGCATACCTTAATTATCAAAATGAGCATATCAAAACGGCGAAATATGACCTCCAGGACGCAAATTACGGAACCGCTGTTTTTGAAAAGCTGGTGCAGTCATCAAAAAATATTGAAATGGTCTTTTCAGGTCATATCGGGGCACCTGATGATCCAAGAAAACACGTAGGTTTCCGTATCGATAAGAATAGCGCAGGCAAAGACGTTAGTCAAATGACATTCAATGCACAAGCCCTGGGGGGTGGCACGTATGGCAGTGGTGGCGACGGCTGGATTCGGATTTTAGAGTTTCTTCCCGATGGAAAAACTGTTCGTGTAAAAACGTTTTCTCCCTTATTTGCATTATCGAGCAGCACCCAGGATAAAGCCTGGCGCACTGCAGATTACGATGAGTTTACCATCAACTTAAACTAATCTTTAGGTTGAAGATTAGATATAAAAAATCCATTGAAATTGCCCCAACGTCCACTACACGTAGGTCGTTGGGGCAATTTTAATGTTTGTAAGCCCCTATCGCTTTAAGAGTGTCTTCCAGATTTCGGGATTATCAGTCTGGATAACCTGTACAAAGGGGTATTGCTCCAAAAAAGAACGATAAGCCGCAGCGCCTTGGGTACGCGCTTGCTCATCAACCTCCCCCAAGGTATTGATCCACAAATAAAAATCCTTTTTGTGCAGCGCCATCAACTTGTCATTCTTCTGAAAGGATTCATCAATATGGGCAATAAAGGTCATCTTCGATCGCATAATCTTCTTCAGCTCTTTCACACTCCGGGCGCGTGGGAACAAGGTGATTTTAGGATTTAGCGCATAAGCCTCTCCCATATCTTTATAATCGTACATAAAAAACAGGACACCGTCTTCCATTCCTTCTTGAGCGATTAAATCATAAGTTTGCTTCACGAACTCCCGTCTTTCTTCCTTAAAATCAAGGTCCATAATAATTCGTCCCTTACTTCGTACAAAAGCCTCTTCCAATGTTGGAATTTTATGATCCGATGCAGCACCATTCGCTGTTTGACGCAAACGTAATTTTTGAAGTTCAGCAAACGTGAGATCGGAAACCTTTCCTTTTCCGGTGGTTGTACGGTCGACGGTCTTATCGTGCATCAAAACCAAGACCCCATCTTTGGTCGCTCGGACATCCACCTCTACAACCGTTGCACCAAGTGCGATGGCTTCCTCAATTGCGGCCAGTGAGTTTTCTGGATACTGCCGATGTGCACCCCGATGTGCGGCATAGTGTAGTTTACTGCTCGCCAGCGTAGCGCGTAAATTTGTGGATTGCGCCTTTGTGGTCGTCATGCCGGTCCCCAGTAAGGTGAGAGACAAGCATATAAAGTATGATAATCTACGCATATTATTTAACCTTTGACAGCTCGAATGAATCAAACAACTTCCCATTTAATTGATAGCTTGAATAATAGAGCTTCTTATCCGTTATACGGATAACCTGATAAAGCTGTACATTGGAGCCTGATTTCTCCATCCAACGATCTGAATCTGAGGTATACATCTTGGGACCTGCTACGGATAATAAATAAACCGGCTTTTTCTTTCCTGCGGTTCCGCGGGCATAAGTATGATCGTGCCCCTGCAAAACAAGATCAACACCATATTTCTCGAAAATGGGTCTAAATCGCTCGCGCAAGATAGTATTATCCCTATTCTTAGCGGTGGAGTAAACAGGATGGTGCATCACCACGATATTCCATTTCTTTGTCGAGGAAGCAAGGGTTTCATCGAGCCATCTTTCTTGGGTCGCCGCAGCGACCGAATCCAACATAATCATCTGTGAGTTCAACGAGATAATACGTAGATCTTGGTAGTCCATATAATAAACCGCTTCTTGCAACCCTTCCGGACCATTTTTAGGAAGATTAAACTGAACCTTCCAGTGTGGATCCAAAACAAGCTGCTCCAAAGAATCTCTCCGATATTCGTGGTTTCCAGGTGTAGGAACAGCGGATATCATCTGATGGATAAATCCCGCACCTTCGTACCATTCCTCCCATTCGCTATCGGTATTAGAGCGGTTTATAAGATCTCCCGCATGCACAATAAACCGAGCATTAGGCTCTTGCTGAAAGGATCGACGGATCGTCCTCGACCAACGCGAGCGTAGATCGTTTTGTGCATCGCCTAAATAGATAAAGGAAAAATCGCCCGTAAGGTCAGCCGTTCGGAACTGGTTCCATGCGCTCCATTGCGCCCCATCTCCAACACGGTAAGTATATACGGTACCGGGCTTTAAGTCGGAAAAGGTTACCTGACCGTAATAGTCGTCGATCCCATTTTCACGCCGCCACGGTAATGCCACCCCTGAAATTGTTTTGGCTGCTTTTTCCAACTCTGGACTGCTCTCCTCTTCCACAATCTGTGCAACGATTTTTGTCCCCGCCCCTGTGGTACGCCAAGAAACGGACTGTGTTGTTGCTGGATTCGCAGACCAAGTCAACATCATACGATCTGGCTGTACACGGGTATTGTTTTGAGCCGTTCCAGCGAGGACCATGCTGCAACACACAACAGATAACAATAATTTGATTTTCATTTTATATATACTATGCTTGTAAAAATTACCACGGTTTGTTTGTTCCCTGCAATAACCAAGATTTGGACCACGCACTGTTTTCATTATCAGCCTGTGAATACGCTGTTTTCTCAATTCGTTTGAGCGCTTCTTCCGCATTTTTCTGATTTACACTCATCTCATTCTGCATATACGGAATACGGACGGGTAAAACGGTGCGCGTTGCGGCTGGCCCCACAACGAACATCGGATAGCCCGTTCTCCGGTAATCAAACCATGCCTGTGCACCGGTAGACCAATTAGAAATCCATTTTTGTTCCATAATTTGTTGTAACGTATTGTCGAACGCAACACCGGGACGCTGTATGTAAGCACTGTAATCATTTGCTTTACCCCAGCTCTGGAGGGAGGAACGAATCCCCGATTCATAATAGGTTTTGGCAGACTCCGGAACACTCCACCCCTTCTTGGCGGCTTCGGCTAGGATAAAATTCACTTCGGATGCAGCTAGTAGACGCGCTTTCAACAGGTCTCCTTTGGCGGCTTTATAGATATCACTCAAATAAGAAACATGGGGATTCATGGAGGTTTGCCCCGGTGTAGGATTCAGATTATAAGCTGATGGATTTTTGGATCCACTAGCAGGTAGCCCAACATATTCTGCATCGGTGTCGACCGGAATACCGCGGACAATATCAGGCGAAACGATACGAATACCATTTACAATCTTATCCGTCCCCGCAGGTTCTGTAGATCGTATCTCAATCGGAATCTCTACTTTTTTGGCCCAAACCTGAAGACGTGGATCTTGAAGCTGTTGCAATCGATCCACTAAGGTTGCACACATCTTCATCCGTCTGAAATTACTCCCTGTCGCATCGTACACGGTGTTGGATGGCCATGAATCGCCTGCATTGTTTCCCACAAAATCCATCACGACCTCATCCTTTGCATCGGTAATAATAGGAAACTCATTTGCGTTGGCCATAATCTGCTCAATCCCTTGCTTGGCAAACTGTGGTTCTTTTTCTGCGAGACGCATGTAGTAGCGGAGTGCCAACGAGTTCGCAAAGCGGCGCCATTTGGAGGCTTTGCCACCAAAATATACATCCGCACTTGCCAATACCTCATAGCTTGCATCAGCCCGAGACAAGAGTTGGTTCGCTTGCTTCAATTCTTCTAAAATCCCCTTGTAAATAACATCTTGTTGATCGAATTTCGGGAAGCTATATTGCGCGCCACCGAGCTCCGCTTTCAGGGCATCCGTATAAGGCGCATCCCCCCATAAATCGGTAATGAAGCCAAAGATGTAAGCCCGCATAACCAACGAAACACCGTGATGGAAATCGAGTCCTAATTTTTGCGCCCGACTGCGCATCAATTCGTTATCGCGCAGGTAGCCATAGAAAGCATCCCAACTGAGGATCCCGCCGGTCCATTTGTAATCGTTGTGCCCTTCGAACCAGGCGTCAAATTGCGTGTACTGTACCACGCCGCCTAAATCCCAAAAGCTTAACTCGCTATACCGACTTGCGGCACCGGTCAATACGGTAGGCAGCAGCAAATTTGGATTGGCCTCCTCTTCACTGACACCGTTCGGATTAATATTAATTTCTGTCAGGTCTTTGCAGGCTGACACGCTAAGTGTCATACCCAACACCAACGCACAATATAGTATCGTAATAAAATGACGTTTCATTTTCATGGTTTAATGATTAAAATGTTATGTTGACTTTAAATCCTAGCGGTATCGCCCATGGCGTTACATTATAGCGCTCTATACCTTGTTTAAAGCTTCCATCAGCTTCCGGTTGAAATGCCATCTCCGGATCGATACCTACTTTTGCTTTTGTCCATAAAATAAGATTACGGGTATAGACGCCTACATTTCCATTGGCAATCCCTAAACGGGTCAACCATTTTGCGGTTAAGTCATAGCTTACAGAAAGCTCCCGGAGTTTAATGAATGAAGCATCAAAGGTAGAAGCGTTCATAAAATCCCACGGGTAGTTATCGCTATAGGAGATATACTTCGTCCCGGAGCCTCCAAGATTTTCCGTGTATCCAGTAATATTTCCACTGCCATCATATTGGGCAATCACTCCAGGATTGAAAACGCCGAAGTTTCCTATCGTCCCCCCTACATTAATCGGATATCCACCATACTCCTCACTTGGCCCACCAACAATAGGGTATCGATTTCCTTGAACGCGCACCAGGTCATTATCAATTAAGTAGTTCCGCAACGCATCACCGGTCAAACCTTTTGGATTAACCAGTTGATCTAAGAAACGTTGTGTCGTGAGATTCGATTCAAAATAGCGGTAGGTCTGCGACATGAATTTACCACCAAAGCGCATATCGGCGGCCAAATGCATCGTCCATTTTTTATAACGCAAGCTCGACTGTATGCCCATACTGAAATCGGGGTTGAAGTTGCCTATCTTATTGCGACTGTTATTGATACGGATGGCTTGCCAGCTACCGTTCTTATCGAGGATCGGATAACCAAAATATGGAGACGAAGGATCTTCGACCGTCACCAGCTTTGAATCGTACAGGTCACCAATCTCTTCTCCGACATATGTACGTGCTCCGCCGCGGCCATCGGTCCAGAAGGTATAAAATTCTGCGCCTTCCGAAAGCTCATCAATTCGCGTACGGTTACGATGCCAATTGACCCCTAAATCCCAGGTCCAGTTTTCCTTCTCAATCGGCCGCCCACTTAATGCAAGCTCTATCCCTCGGCTACTCAACAGTCCGGCATTGATTTTTTTACCGTTGAAACCACTAGATCCAGGTAAGGTGGTTGAAAAGATCTGATTTCTATTTTTCAGTAAATAATAGGTTCCCTCAAATTTCAGACGATTGCGCCATAATCCGATATCTGCACCTAACTCGTATGAGGTGGCAATCTCAGGCTTCAGATCTGGAACAAAGAGTGAACTCGACCGCGTGAGGCGAAGCACGCTCCCCCAACTACCCGGGTTAGAGAGTACGTTAGATAATGAATATGGACTTGTATCATTTCCGGCACGAGCGATACCGCCACGTAATTTCAAGATGCTGATCGCTTGTGGTAAGCCAAAAATTTGGTTCGCTAACACGCTCAGGGATGCCGAAGGGTAAAAGTAGGATCGATTATCGACAGGCAATGTACTGGACCAATCGTTACGCCCTGTTACATCCAAATAAACCATATCGCGGTAGCTTAGGTTCAATAAACCGTAAACGCTATTTACGACCCGTTCAGACATACTGCTAGCGAAATCAAGGTTAGCCGGACTGATGTTGGAAAGGGTGTAAAGCTCCGGCGTAATCAAGCCCGTACCGTTCTTCGATGCGTTGCGCACGTATTTGTTTTTGGAATAACGAATATTACCTCCAACGGAACCACCGATATCAAAATGTCCCAAGTTCTTCTTGTAAGAGGTTAAGAAATCGATATTCTGCTCCATGCCCATTAGGTTAACAATTCCGTACGCACCGCGGGGCTCATTCGTATAACTAAAGGGGATTTTTGTCTCTCTGTTTTCCCAGAAAATATCGTTGGCATAACGCACCATTGCCGTCCAATCCTTCTTGATCGTCCAATCGAGACGGAGGTTTCCAAAAGCACGATCCCGCACAAATGCATTGCTCACACCGTAGGCGAGAAAATACGGGTTATTGTAATTACCCTTGGATTGGGACTTTTGTTGGATTCCTTCCTGCGATGGCAACCAATAATCCTTTAGGTCTAAGATATCAATATGAGAAGAAACCTCATAGGCAGCCTGCATCGGGTTTGCACCGCGGTTTCCTGCAGGACGATTATTGGAATTATTACGACTCATATCTAACGATACGCCTAACGATAGGTTATCGCGCAGGTGCATCGTGGAATTTACATTAATGGTATTCCGAAAGAGATCCGAATTTGGAATAATTCCTTTGTTGCTCAAGTTTGAATACGAGAAACGATAATCCAGCTTTTCACTACGGTTTGCCAAGGAGATACCATTGGTGCTGGTAATCCCCGTTTGCACGAAATTTTTGATATTATTTGGATGAGACTTAAGCTCTGTTGGAATAGGGTTTCCATTTTCATCCAACGGGCTGTTCCATTGAATAGCTTTGTAGCCTTTGTCTAATGCTGGACCAACACGGTAGCTCGATCCTTCCTCAATCTTTAGGTTTCCAGAAATATCCCCTGGTTTCCAAGGCATCGTGCCACTCGCAAATTTATTGTGCGTATCGATAAACTTATAAGGAATATCGAAAACGGTGTTGCTATTGACCGAAATTGTCATCTTCTCGGCGTTCTTTCCACTTTTGGTGGTGATTAAGACAACGCCATTTCCGGCGCGGGAACCGTATAGGGCAGCAGCACTCGGTCCTTTCAAGACTGAAATGCTTTCAATATCATCGGGATTGATGCTTGAAATGGCATTTCCATAATCGACTTTATTATCTCCTCCTATCTGACCAACATTATTCAATTGGTTCATAATGGGCACGCCGTCAACAACAAAGAGCGGTTGGTTATCTGTACTTAAGGAGGAGGCTCCTCGAATGACCATACTGACCGTGGATCCTGTTGGTCCAGTGGTACTGATGCTAACACCCGGTACTTTTCCAGCCATACCCGTAAGGAAATTATCGTTGTTCATCCGACTTACATCGGCACCTTTCACCGTACCCACGGCATATCCCAAGGATCGATCTTGTCGTTTGATGCCTAAGGCTGTAACGACAACTTCATCGAGCTGGCTATTCTTCGGTGCGAGTGTAATGGTCCGTAAATTGTTGTTGTTTGCCTGTACCGACAATCCATTTACCTGCTGACTTTCAAAGGAAAGATGATTCACAAGGATATTATAATCGCCTGCAGGAAGCTTGGTTTCGGCCATACCTTCCGCATTGGTCGACAATACACGTCCTAGCGGCAAAATCTTCACCGAAGCGGCTGCAATAGGTTGCGACGCTTGATCGGTAATACGTATTTTCAACGTATAAGTTTCCTGTTGGTTCTTCCGATGTAAAACTACACCTCCTGCCACGCGATTAAACTGGACGCCTGTGTTCTGAAGGATGTAATTCAATACTTGCTCGAATCCAGCATTTTCAAAGGCGCGTGCCCGCACGGATACAAGCTCGAGTTGAAGTAGTTTTTTATCGTACCCAATGCTCTCTCCTGTTTGTTGAGAAAGACGTAACAGCGCTTGGGCGGCGTTCCCTTCAGGAACATTAAAATTAATCCGGTCGGCAGGAACCTGTCGACTTTCAGTAGCCGTGCTCGCAAAGGCAATCTGGGATGGCCCAACGAGGGAAAGTACAGCAAGTGAAGCGGCTAGCTTCGTAAGCTTAATAATTTTATACATATATTTGCACAAATGTTTTTAACATGAAATTGGATGGTGCCCACTGGTCGATTTAGCGGTTTGCCAGTGGCGCTCCTTCTGAGGTTTAACAGCTTGCGTCGCGACCTCTTTTTCTTAATTTGCTCTACGGGTATAGTGTTACTTCATTTTGGGTCCTCCTGAACTTTAACTGGTGAATATTACAGATCATCTGTAGCAACTGATCTACGGACTGAACTTGTGGTATAAGCAGTGAATAACTAAATGCTTTGGTATCCTGTGTGTCGTATTTTAAAACTACGCCATACCGGTTATAGAGCAATTCGCTCAACTCCTCAAAGGTAGCTCCATTGAGAAAAATCCCCCCTTCGATCCAAACATTACTGTACTGTGGATTACTGTCAAAATGTTGGAATGTGGCATTGGTCTCGTTATAATGTAACCCCTTGCCTGCCGTCAACAGGTAAGTATGATCGGGTTTACCGCCATCGACGCGTACCCGCCCTGTCTTGACATCAATCGTAATCTGTTTCGCTGAAATCGAATGGTTTATATTGAAAGAGGTACCCAATACTTCTACCCCTAGCTTTCCAACTTTAATCGAAAATGGATGTAGACTATCTCGTTTAACTGCGAAAAAAGCTTCTCCCTGATCCAAATAGATTTGACGTTTGTTCTTAAAATTCTTCGAATCAAAACGTACTTTCGCATTTCCATTGAGAAAAATAGTAGAACTATCTGGTAGTTGTAATTTCTGTAGCTTACCAATGGGCGTTGAAAACTCCGTCAACAAAGGGGGCTGATTTTCTTGTAGATGGAACAAGTTTCGTAGTTCGGTCCGAAAAAATAAACTTCCAGATAGACCGAGAACGACTATAGCCGCCGCAGCGCTGACCCAGCGTCGCATCTTAATAAGACGTGTGTTTTTATGCTGCTGCTGGAATTCCACTGGCATTTTTGCCCAGATTTCAGCCTGCATGCGAAGTCGTTCTTCGTTGCTCTTAAATGGAGGGATTTCATCTTCTGAAATATGATCGAACCAACGATCCACATTTTTCTTTTGTATATCAGGCAGGATACCTGTTTGATATTGCCGTATGATCTCTTTGAACTTTTCTAATTTCACCAGTATGCTGTTATTTTGATACTATTACAGGTGAAACGACCGAAAGTACTTTAAGAAACCATTTTGTTTATGTTAAGAAATGATGAAGCGTGACGGTGGTAATAAACATAACGGTCATGGTATCTTGCTCATTAAACCGTTGGGTAAGTTCTTTCTTTAGGATTTTCTTAGCGTCGGATAAGTAATTTTTAACCGTTTGTTCTGCCAGGTTCAGGTCTTTTGCAATCTGTTGGATCGAGTGGTTATCACTCCGCATCAGGTATACGGCTTGCATTAATTTGGGTAATCTAGCAACCGCTTTGTCTACCACTACTTCTAAGGCTTGGTAATGCGCGAGGGACCCTGTATCTAATAGCTGGAGCACATCCATGCGTGCGAACATATTGTCCAGGACTTCTTTACGTACACGCTCCGTTGCATAATAATTGAGTACTTTATTTTTAACGGCTTTATGTAGGTATGGGCGTAAGGTAGTATAATCGTCCTTGAGCAAATGACGTTTTTCCCAGATATGTATATAGACTTCCTGAACAATATCTTTGGATTGGTCAGTATCCCGTAAATGTCGATAAGCGACCGTATACAGCTCCTCCCAATAGGTATAAAAAAAATAAGTGAATGCCGCTGGATCTCCGTCTTTAAAACGAACCAGATAGTGAGGTTCAAGGTTGGTATGGCTGCGATTCACACCACAAAGATAAAGCTACAAGGTTATGTTAATATTAAGTTTTCAATGAAGTAAAAAACAAAAAAACTCAAGCCATAGGCTTGAGTTTTTGTACATATAAAATATGCTTATTGTTTATTTTGCGTAAGAAACAGATCTTGTTTCGCGGATAACCGTTACTTTAATCTGTCCCGGATAAGTCATCTCTGTCTGGATACGGTTAGAGATATCTGCTGCCAGAATCTCTGCCTGTGCATCCGACACTTTCTCTGATTCAACCACGACGCGAAGTTCACGTCCTGCTTGAATAGCAAATGTTTTCTCTACTCCTGGGTAAGATAGCGCTAGCTCTTCCAGCTCTTTCAAGCGTTTGATATAGCTTTCTACCACCTCGCGACGCGCTCCAGGACGTGCTCCAGAAATCGCATCACAGGCTTGTACAACAGGTGAAATCAACGAAGTCATCTCGATTTCATCGTGGTGGGCACCAATTGCATTACATACCTCAGGGTGTTCTTTATATTTCTCTGCTAGCTGCATACCTAAGATTGCGTGTGGCAATTCCGGGTTATCATCAGGCACTTTACCAATATCGTGTAGTAATCCGGCACGTTTCGCTAGCTTCACGTTTAAGCCTAACTCTGCCGCCATCGTTGCTGCAAAATTTGCTACCTCACGCGAGTGTTGCAATAAGTTCTGACCGTAAGATGAACGGTAGCGCATACGACCTACCATACGGATCAACTCTGGGTGTAAACCATGAATACCTAAATCAATAGCTGTACGTTCACCGATTTCAACAATTTCGTCTTCAATCTGTGTACGTGTTTTTGCTACGACCTCTTCAATACGTGCTGGGTGAATACGTCCGTCCGTCACCAAACGGTGTAACGATAAACGAGCGATCTCGCGACGTACCGGATCAAATCCAGAAAGGATAATTGCTTCCGGTGTATCATCTACAATGATCTCTACACCCGTAGCAGCTTCCAACGCACGAATATTACGTCCTTCACGACCAATGATACGACCTTTGATCTCATCATTCTCTATATTAAAAATAGAAACTGTATTTTCAATAGCCGACTCGGTAGCGGTACGTTGAATGGTTTGAATAACTACTTTCTTCGCTTCTTTAGAGGCTGTAAGCTTCGCTTCGTCTACGATATCTTTAATCTGAATTACCGCTTGAGAGCGCGCTTCTTCACGTAATGAACTAACCAATTGTTCTTTTGCTTCATCAGCAGACAAACCAGCAATGCTTTCTAATTGCTTGATGTGCTGATTTTTCAGTTGCTCAACTTCTTCCTTTTTCTTCTCGTTGACCTCTACTAACTGATCGAGCTTTTTATTCTTCGCGTCCAGATCTTGCTTTTCGCGATTCAGGTTTTCCATTTTCTGGTTCACCGATTGCTCTTTCTGGCGAATAGAATTCTCTTTCTGAACAATACTGTTATTCCGTTGATTAACCTCTTTTTCGTGTTCTCCTTTCAGCTGCAAGAATTTCTCTTTTGCTTCTAAGGCACGTTGTTTTTTATAGTGCTCTCCTTGTTGCTCTGCGTCTTTAATTATACTATCTGCTTTCTCTCGGGCGGACTGTTCCTGCTTTTTGAATAACATTTGTAGCAAGTAACGTCCAATAATCACTCCGACAATAAGCGAAATTATGATCGAAATTATTGTTGTTAACTCCATTTTTATCTATTTGTTTATAATATTTTACACCTTTTAATCAAACCCTCGGGGCGGCATTTGCATCTTCAATTATAGTGTGTAAGCTATAGAATGTTAGTATAGCTTTATTGAAGAATTGCCGTAAAAAAAAACCGCAATTAAATATACAGGTCCCATGTATTATTAAACTTCGATTACACATGATTTGAGCAATTGATCGTGACCTAGATGGCTTAAGCAAAATGGCCTACATCTTTGTTCGCTCGTGATATTGAAGCGTTAAGTTTAAAATAGTGACAACCCGAATTTAATTGCGGCAAATTCGTCGTTATAAAGCTCTAATAATAAAGAACGATATGTTATTTTCTAAAGAAATCGTTTAGCAAGTTATCCAGTTCATGAACGCGATCTTCTAAGCCTTCTTCGCTTTGTTGCGCATTGCGTTCCGCTTTAATCATGCCCGTTGCATACTGCAACACACACATCGAAAGCAGATCCTGCTTATCGCGAACTGCATAATTGTCCTGCAATTCCTTTATTTTTTCATTTATCAATTTCGCAGCATGTCGAATTACTTCTTCCTCTTCCGTTGTTACCCGTAACGGGTAAACACGGTCTGCGATATTTATTTTTATGGAAATCTCTCCCATTTTTTTCGAGCTTAAATAACCTTTATAGACTTTTCCCTAATCCTATACCTACCTCAACAAGCCTATACATTTGTCTATTTCTCGCACAAAATCGTTAATTTTTTGTTTTGTGTCAAGTATTTTTTCATTTATTGCGTCTCTATCTACGTCCGACTCATCCAAAGTTTTCGCAACTGCCATAGCCTTAAGCTTTTCCTCCAACTGATGACTTTTATCAGTGCTTGTCTGAAAGGCTACCTGAAGGGATTGAACTTCCAACTTCAGCAGATCATTCTCTTCTTGAAGAGCCTCGCACAATTGAATAAGATTTTTCGTTTTCTCAACGATAACATTCATTTGTGAAGATAGTGTCGCCATATAATCTCTCGCAATTAATTTATTTCTTACTTAAAAACTAGCGCACCGAAGCACCAGTCTCCTTCTCAAAGTTAAGAATTAATTTTTTAATAATCGTTTCAATTTGTTTGTCATTCAACGTTTTTTCCTCGTCCTGAAGCACAAAGTTCAACGCATAGGATTTTTTACCTTCCGGCAGCTTATCTCCCTTGTACACATCGAAGATATTAACGTCTTTCAAAAGCTTGCGATCCGTCTTTATCGCAATAGTTTTCAACTGCTCAAAGGTAATAGCATCGTCAACCAAAAGCGCTAAATCTCGGCTTACCGCAGGGAATTTAGAAACTTCCTGAAACTTGATCACATTCTTACGGATCGTCTTGATAACAAGATCCCAATCAAACTCCGCAAAGAAAACAGCACCGTCAACATCTGCTTTTTTCAAATTAGATGCCGATACCGCACCAAATGTAACCAAGGCCTTCTGCCCTTTCATATACGTCAACCCGTAATCGAAATAACGATTATCAGCTTCTACCG
Source organism: Sphingobacterium psychroaquaticum (assembly GCF_900177625.1). GTDB lineage: Bacteria > Bacteroidota > Bacteroidia > Sphingobacteriales > Sphingobacteriaceae > Sphingobacterium > Sphingobacterium psychroaquaticum. The sequence continues at coordinate 768,978 of NZ_FXAU01000001.1, read as the reverse complement.
TTTGTAAACCTTGAATATTCAAGCGTCTTACAATCGTATCAACAGCAGCTTTAATATGGTAGAAATTTGTTTTCTTATCCGCCACGTTCCATTGACCTTCCACTTGATGTCCGGCAATACAAAGCGCCATATTTTGCTTTTCTTGATACCCTTCTGCTGTTCTGAAATACGTTTTACCATATTCAAAATACTTCGCATCTGGGCTTTTACGCTTCTGGTTGTAAGAAACAGAAGTCAATGCAGAGAACAACAGGTTTTGACGCATGGTATCTAAATCCGAACTCAACGGATTAACCAAACGTACAGCCGTCTCTTCATCGTCAACAAAAGATAGCTTTGTTAACGAGTTGTTCAAGATTTCACGGTAACCATTAGCGATCAGTAAATCAGCAACCTGATTCAGAACAACCTCTTTATCTGGCTTCTCACTTGTATTTAATGAAGCTTTGATCTGCGATTTAAGTTCAATATTATTGTACCCATAGATACGAAGAACTTCTTCAATAACATCCACCTCACGTGTTACATCCACTTTGTATGGCGGTACATTAACGACCAGCTCCTGCGCATCTTCTTTTACGACTTCAATACCAAGCGAAACGATGATCGCACGGATTTCTTCTGCTGGAATATCCTTTCCGATAAGTTTTTGTACACGACCGTAGTTTACCGTAAATGTAAATGGCGCAACCGGGCTTTCATATATATCCGTTACCACAGAAGAAACAACACCTCCAGCAACCTCTTGAATCAAGAGCGCCGCTTTCTGCAAGGCATACACCGTTATATTTGGATCGGTACCACGCTCATAACGGAAGGAAGAGTCTGTTTTCAACCCTAAGCGCTTCGATGTTTTACGTACCGAAACGGCATTAAAGTATGCCGACTCCAGGAAAATATCTGTCGTTGTTTCGCTTACGCCAGAATGCTGACCACCAAAAACACCAGCAATACACATCGGTTTTTCCGCATCCGCAATCACTAAATCTTCTGCTGTAAGTTTACGCTCTACGCCATCCAAGGTAACGAATAATTCGCCTTCTTTTGCTAAACGTACAACAACCTTATTATCAGCGATCTTACTTAAATCAAACGCATGTAACGGTTGACCTAAATCGTGTAAGATATAGTTCGTGATATCAACAATATTATTGATCGGACGAATGCCGATTACGTTTAATTTTTCTTTCAGCCAATCCGGAGATTCGCCCACGGTAACACCCGAAATATTAACGCCAGAATATCGTGGTGCTGCTGCCGTGTTGTCGACTTGCACAGCCGTATGTTGCTTATCGCCTGCTTTAAAAGCGGATACATCCGTCAACGTGTATGGTTTTCGGAAATAAGCCGCCATATCGCGTGCAACGCCAAGGTGAGAAGCCGCATCGGCACGGTTTGGTGTAAGTCCGATTTCATAGCGGTAATCGTCCTTTATGTTATAATAATCCTTTACGAGGGAGCCAACGACTGCATCTTCACGCAATTCAACGATTCCAGCGTGCGAAGAACCAAGACCGATTTCATCCTCACCACAAAGCATCCCTTCGGAGACTTCGCCACGAATCTTAGATTTGGTAATCTTAAACGGCTCACCGCTTGTCGGGTGACAGGTTGTGCCTACCGTCGCCACGATAACCTTTAATCCTTCACGCACATTGGGTGCGCCACATACAATATGTAAAAGCTCAGGTTGCCCAACATCGACCGTCGTAACTTTCAACTTATCTGCATTGGGATGCTGTGCGCAGGTTTTTACCTCACCCACAACTAGGCCATCTAAACCACCAGGAATGCTTTGCACTGTTTCCAATACCTCTACCTCCAAACCAACATTCGTCAATATCAAGGAAAGCTCTTCTGGGGTTTTATCCGTCTCTATATAATTCTTAAGCCAATTGTAGGAAATATTCATCTCAAAATTGTTTTAATGCACAAAGATAGAATTTTGTCACGAAATGAATAGGCCAAAAGTCAGCTATTTGTTAATAAATTAAAATATACATAATAACATATTATTAGCTCGTTGAATAGTAAAATATTGCGTATTTTTGTGCTTTGATTAGAAGAACGTTTAAAACACAATAGTATCTAATGATTCATTTCTTTGTGAACCCCAGCAACATCGTTTACGGTGTGCAAACGCAACAAGACCTATCTCCTGAAGATATTTCGAAATTAAACTGGCTCTTTGGCAACGCTAAAAAGCTAAATGAACAAACCCTTACAGAATATTATGTAGGCCCACGTGCTGCCATGGTTACACCTTGGAGTACCAATGCAGTTGAAATAACGCAAAACATGGGTATACAAGGTATTATCCGTATCGAAGAGTTCGAAAAAGTAGCAGCTGACTACAGCGACTTTGACCCTATGATTTCGCAGAAGTTTGATGCATTAACACAAGATTTGTACACCATCAATATCGCACCTGAGGCCATTCAGGATGTATTGGATATTGCGGCGTACAATACGCAAGAAGGTTTGGCGCTGAACGCGGAGGAGGTAGAATACCTAAACAACCTATCCGTTAAAATTGGGCGTCCATTGACAGATTCTGAAGTTTTTGCTTTTTCACAGGCCAATTCTGAGCACTGCCGTCACAAAATTTTCAACGGTACATTCGTTATCGATGGTGAAGAGCAACCTACATCACTTTTCAAGCTAATTAAGAAAACATCGGAAACGAATCCTAATGAGATCGTTTCTGCATATAAAGATAATGTAGCCTTTATTAAAGGCCCTCGTGTGACACAATTTGCACCGAAAACAGGTGATAAGCCTGATTTCTATGTAGAGAAGGAGTTTGACTCCGTTATCTCCGTAAAGGCTGAAACACACAACTTTCCAACGACTGTTGAACCTTTTTCGGGTGCGGCTACAGGTTCGGGGGGTGAGATCCGCGACCGTCTGGCTGGCGGACAGGGATCGCTTCCTTTAGCAGGAACAGCGATCTACATGACGGCTTATTCACGCCTGAACGAGGAACGTCCTTGGGAAAAAGCAATGGATGAGCGTGCATGGCTTTACCAAACACCGATGGACATTTTGATCAAAGCGTCGAACGGAGCTTCCGATTTTGGAAATAAGTTTGGACAGCCGTTGATTACGGGTTCTGTATTAACATTTGAGCACGAAGAGAATGGCCGCAAGCTAGGTTACGATAAAGTGATCATGCAAGCTGGCGGTATTGGTTACGGTAAATTAGACCAAGCGAAAAAACATACGCCTAAAACGGGTGATAAAATAGTTATCCTGGGTGGTGAGAACTACCGTATCGGGATGGGCGGTGCTGCTGTTTCTTCGGCAGATACGGGTGCTTTTGGCTCGGGCATTGAGCTAAATGCGATCCAACGTTCAAATCCAGAGATGCAGAAACGTGCTGCAAATGCTATCCGTGCATTTGTAGAGTCCGATAATAATCCGATCGTTTCCATCCATGACCACGGTGCAGGTGGCCACCTTAACTGTTTATCTGAACTAGTTGAAGAAACTGGTGGTCTGATTGATATGGATAAACTACCCGTGGGTGACCCTACCCTTTCTGCGAAAGAAATCATTGGTAATGAATCCCAAGAACGTATGGGCTTGGTGATTGCAGAACGTAATATCGAGCAGCTACAGGTTGTTGCCGATCGTGAACGCGCGCCAATGTATACAGTGGGTGATGTAACAGGTGACCACAGATTTACGTTCCAATCGAAGTCATCCGGAGTAAAACCGATGGATTACGATTTAGCGGACTTCTTTGGGTCTTCGCCGAAGACGATTATGAACGACAAGAAGGTTGCTTATAATTATGCAGGTCTTTCTTATGATGTTAAAAATGTGCCAACATATGTTGCGCAGGTTCTAAAACTAGAAGCTGTTGCCGCGAAGGATTGGTTAACAAATAAAGTTGACCGTTGTGTGGGTGGTCGTGTAGCGAAGCAACAATGTGCTGGTCCGTTACAATTACCATTGAACAACGTTGGGGTCATGGCACTAGATTATAAATCGACTGAAGGTATTGCGACCTCGGTTGGACACTCACCATTGACGGCATTGGTTGACCCGACTGCGGGATCACGCAATGCTATCGCGGAAGCGTTATCAAATATTGTTTTTGCTCCTATCAAAAACGGATTGGCAGGCGTCTCTTTGTCGGCTAACTGGATGTGGGCTTGTAATAACGAAGGTGAAGATGCACGTTTGTATGAAGCCGTTAAAGGATGTTCTGATTTTGCGATCGCTTTAGGTATCAATATTCCGACAGGAAAGGATTCGTTGTCGATGAAACAGAAGTATCCTAATGGCGAAAATGTAATCGCACCGGGAACATTGATTATTTCTGCTGGAGGTAACTGTACAGATATCAATAAAGTAGTTGAACCTGTATTATCGAAAGAGGCTGGTTCAATCTATTACATCAACCTGTCTAAAGATACCTTTAAGCTCGGTGGTTCTTCTTTCGCACAGATCAATAATAAGATCGGAAACGAAGTACCGACTATCCAGGATGCAGCATATTTCAAAACGGCTTTCAACACGATTCAACAGTTGATCCTAGACGGCCAAGTGGCTGCAGGACATGATGTGGGTTCTGGTGGTTTAGTTACTTCTCTTTTGGAGATGACGTTTGCTGATGTAAATTTAGCGGCACAATATGATCTTTCAGGCTTAAATGAAAGTGATTCCGTAAAAGCTTTATTTAACGAGAATATTGCGGTTGTACTACAAGCGAAAGAGGACCGCACTTTTGAAGCGGCTTTTGCGCAAGCGGGTATCGAAGCCGTAAAAATTGGTCAAGCGACGACAGGAGCTGATGTTACGATCGTCAACAACGAAGATTCGTTTGTATTTAATGTAAACGAGACGCGTGATGTATGGTTTGAAACCTCTTACTTATTGGATACCAAACAATCCAAAAATGGTATGGCGAAAGCGCGTTTTGAGAATTATAAAAACCAACCATTGAATTATGTTTTCCCAACATCTTTTGATGGTAAGCTTCCAAAACATACAGGTGCACGCCCTAAAGCAGCGATCATCCGTGAAAAAGGATCTAACTCGGAGCGCGAGATGGCGAATGCTATGTACTTAGCTGGATTTGATGTGAAGGATGTACACATGACCGATCTTATCTCAGGCCGCGAAACGTTGGAAGATATTCAGTTTATTGGTGCTGTAGGGGGGTTCTCGAACTCGGATGTTCTTGGCTCGGCAAAAGGTTGGGCTGGTGCTTTCCTGTATAATGGACAGGCTAAAAAGGCATTGGATAATTTCTTTGCTCGTCCAGACACATTATCGGTAGGTATCTGTAATGGTTGTCAGCTGTTTATGGAATTGGAGTTAATTAATCCGGATCATGCGGTACACGGAAAAATGCTACATAACACGTCGCAAAAACACGAATCGAACTTTGTTTCTGTAAAGGTACAGGAGAACAATTCGGTGATGTTGAAAACGTTGGCAGGTAGCACGCTTGGTGTTTGGATCTCGCATGGTGAAGGAAAATTCAACTTACCGCAATCAGAAGATCAATACGATATTGTAGCGAAGTATGCTTATGCAGAATACCCGCATAACCCGAATGGTTCAGACTTTAATACAGCGATGATGTGTGATAAAACGGGACGTCACTTGGTTACGATGCCGCATATTGAGCGTTCTACGTTCCAGTGGAACTGGGCTAATTACCCGGCAGGTCGTCAGGATGAGGTTACGCCATGGTTAGCGGCTTTTGTAAATGCTAGAGTTTGGTGCGAATCGCACAAATAGAATATATAAGTCATAAAAAAAGCGAGCCTCGGCTCGCTTTTTTTATAGATTAAAAGTCTTTATCATATGTTCTGTTCCAATGCTTATTGCTATCCAACGGCGTTGCTTTTACCTTGTACTCCAAACGGACACCGTTAAGACGTCTCTTTTTTATACGTTGATTAACCTCATTGATAAAGGCTATCTTGACCACACGGTACGTTCCAAAGCTTGTACCCGCAAAGGCTTTGTCGTCTAAAAATTCTTCGACCAATTCAAAGTCGTAAAAACAACCGAGGTAATCTTTCCAAAAAAGAACAGGGTTATCTTCTTTGTGGTTATATGCGCTCGCTTCATAACATTGCTCTTCGGCGGGGTCAACCTCAAAAAATGCCGCTAATACTGTATTGGTTTGATCGACCATCTCCTGTCCTACCGCTGCGTCTGTGATGGGAACAAAAGAAATAAGATCATCTTCCTCTAACACATCAAACAGCGTATGATTGGTAAAGCTCGAAATCAAATCGGGCAAAAGATCAACCAAATCGTTATACATCTTCTTCATGCCGCAAAATTAGGCATTTTTTTTAAGAGTATGGAGGTTCGTGAACGGACTGTATTAATCGTTATATCGACTTAGAAGATAACTGTCAAGTCAACAAGGAGATGGAATCCCCCTATACGTCATATCGACGACAGGAGATATCTATCAACTGTACAGAATAGGAAGTGTAAAACAGCCGACAAGACTACAAAAAGGCTACTACCTTAAACGTCATATCAACGACAGGAGATATCTATCAATTATACAGGTGAACTAACTACACTGTAAAAACAATCTTTAAAACATTGTCGTAGACCCCTCCTCGTATGCTCGTTCGGGATGACGATTACGTTTAAAATAATAAGATTTACAGTGGTGGCAAAAGAGGCAACAAGAATACTATAATATCCAAACAGCAAGACTTTTTTCATACCACCAACGCAACCATCCACACCCTTTCATCGTCTACTTTTCAGATATACACCTATAAGAAAGAAAATAACTTTACTTATCTCGAAAATATGACACACTCATTCACCGAAAAAAAATTGGTTTTCACCGAAAAAAGTCCTGCATTGGTCTATTTACCGTTTCGCAGCCACGACAACCACATTACCTTTGAGTCATCAATAAAGCAGTAACGAAGATATTATCAGTATAAAACACTAAAAACATTTAAAAACTTAGAAACCATGAAAAGAACAGTAACAACCCTTATCGCAGCAATGATTATGACCATGTCATTTAGTTCATTTGCATCTAGCGCAGCTAATCCGCTAAAAAATCTTAATTCAGCCCGTATCCTATCGACCTATGTCGAAGCGATTACACTCGGCAATACAGATTTCAACAAGCACCTTTTTGCAGACGATTTTGAGTACCGCAACTCCAGCAACAACGACAAGTTCAACAAAAAGCAATACACCGATTTCTTAAAAGCAAATAAAGGTTTACAATACAATTGCGAAACAACACATGAAATCATGGATGAAAGTGGAACTGCTTGTGTTGCTAAAGCTATCATGAAATTTGAAAAATTCACCCGAATCGATTACATAACACTTAACCACTGTGAGGACGGCTGGAAAGTAAGCAAGGTCGTAACAACATACAGCAAGTAGTTAGGTGGGTAGATAGTCGTTGGTCGTTTAGAAGAGGCTCCATTCCGGTAGCCTGCGAAAAAAAGAGAGACAAGGTTTTGTATCTCTTTTTTTTATGCCTATTATGCAATACAAAAAAAGAGAGATGTTATAAACACCTCTCTTTTATATTTTATACAAAGTACAATGTACTTCTATAAATTAAACCGTTTCTTGGTTCAATCCTTGTTTGTAAATCGCTTTTTTCACTTGGGTACGACGAGTTACGGATTTCTTCTCGTATGCTTGACGTGAACGTAGTTCGCGCAACACACCAGTTTTCTCGAATTTCTTTTTGAAACGTTTCAACGCTCTGTCTAAAGATTCTCCTTCTTTTACATTTACGATAATCATGCTATTATATACCTCCTTTCGTGCCCTTTAAATTTGTGAATGCAAACATACGGAGAACGATTGATATAACAAAATATATTATCAAGTAATTATGACCTACCGTTTTGACTTTAACCGACTCAGTGTTTCCTGCGAAATCCCGAGGTAAGACGCTACAATCCTATTGGAAAGACGTTGCACAATAATGGGATCGTCAGCGAGCAATTGGCGATATTTCGACAGGGCATCCTGCACATACATCGACATGAGTCGTTTCGTGTTCGTCACATAAGCACGCTCCAGGTACTTCCGGTAAAAAGCTTCCCAAGCAGGCACAAGAGCTAAAAGTTCATAAAAATTATGATGTGATATATATAATATCTCACTCTCTTCGACCGCCTGTACACATTCTTCCGCAGGCTGCCCGGTGATAAAACTCATTAAAGCCGTAGCAAATTGATTTTCAAACGCAAAGTATCGCGTAGAATCCTGCCCATCATCTCCAACAAAAAATATTCGCAAACACCCCTTTAAGACAAAGAAAGTTCGTTGACTGGTATCTCCATTAGACAACAATAGCTCGTTCTTTTTCACCTTTAAAGGTTTAAAGTACGACAAGATAGTTGTTAGCTCTGCATCGGTTACCGCTATTTGATTTCTGATATATGCTGCTAATTCTTCCATTTACCTAAACTCCTGTTCGTGGCAAATGTAGTAATAAAAAAGAATGTGAAGCTTTTACTTATCCTCCTTACGCCTTGCACTTGACTCATCCTCGGCTTCTCCTGCCTTCCAGTACGATGTGATATACATACTCGAAGCTTCCCTGTTCGCTATTCCTCGAAAATATTCACGCAATACCTTAGCCGTATTATACTCCGCTGCAACGTATACAAACCGGCTCGGGTCGGTATTCAGAATATCGTAGCGTTCGACCACTTCCGCTAGCTTACTCCCTTGCTCTGGTTCCGGATTATGCAGCCAATGGATTCGTGTATCATTCATATCCGCCAAATATGCTTCATCGGCCGTACCATGTACTTCCATAATTACTTCAACCTCCGTCGCTGCCGGTAATTGTTCTAAAATAGCACGAATTACAGGCAATGCCGTTGCATCCCCAACGAGCAAGTACGATTTTGCTTCAGGCACAAGCGGTCTTACACTTTCTTTCATACCGACCTCCAGCATATCCCCAGGTACAGCGTGCATCGCCCAAGTCCCAGCCGGTCCATTCTCCCCATGCGCTACGAAGTCAATCCATAGCTCGCGGTTCACGAAATCAATGACACGGTTTGTATAAGTTCGCATGACCATGTCTCCCATTTCCTTGTCATTCTTTTTCTGCGGCACAAATAGTTTATTGTTAGACCCCGCACGTACCCCAGCGAGTAATTCGACGTGCTCATCCGACAGATGAAAAATCACTCGAATCATATGGGGAGTCAGCTGTATTTTATCTTTAACGGTAAATAAAGACCGTATCTTTTTTGTTTCATTCATCCTTTAAACTCCTTAATTATACAACGTCCATCACTTGAGGTTTATTTTCTATACCTGCTATGGAGCTTCGATATGCGACAATATCTGCAATCGATAGAACAGGCATATTATGCGCCGTAGCAAAAGCAATGACCTCGGGCAAACGTGCCATTGTTCCATCATCATTCATCAGTTCACACAACACCGATGTCGGCTGCAAACCAGCAAGCTTCATTAGATCTACGCTTCCTTCCGTATGACCATTCCGTGCCAAAACGCCATCTGGATGTGCTCTCAGTGGAAAGATATGGCCAGGACGTACCAAATCCGTTGGTTTGGCTGTATCCGCTATTGCGGCTTGAATCGTCGCAATCCGGTCTGCTGCCGATAGCCCTGTCGTTGCCCCTAGGCGTGCATCAATAGATATGGTAAACGGTGTTTGAAACAGACTCGAATTATCCCTCACCATATAAGGCAATTCCAATGCATCGGCCTTCTCTTGCGTCAAACATAGACATACAATACCGCTACAATAGCGAATCATCAACGCCATATCATCGTGTCTCATCTTCTCTGCCGAAAAAATAAGATCACCTTCATTTTCACGGTCGGCATCGTCAACCAACAAAATTCCATGCCCCTTTTTTAACGCATCTATTGCTGCTGCTATCCGTTGCTCCGGTGTTTCCCCGAACGGCCTTAAATTATCCTCCATATCGTTCTTACTTTTTATTAAACATCAATACCACAACAGATAGCGCACAGCTGATCGCGCCGAACAGGTACACGGTTTGATAATCAAACCAACCCGCAATCAACCCTGCAATCGGTCCTGCCAGACCTAAAGATAAATCCACAAAAGCAGCATATGCCCCCAATGCGGTACCCCGCATTTGTGGTTTCACCTTCTGAATCGCTAATACACCAAGTGCTGGAAATACCAATGAAAATCCAATTCCCGTAAGCCCACATCCAATAATCGCCAGTTCTTTACTGGAGGATGTCCAGATGAGGAGCTGACCTACAATCTCGATTAGCAACGAAATAAAGGCAATCCGATATCCGCCAAAGCGATCCGGGAAGGACGCAAAAAAGATACGGGTCAATACATAACAGATACCAAAGGCAATAAATGCCATCGAGGCATCCCCCCAGTTTTTCTGTGTAAAGAAAAGTGCAATAAAAGAAGCCATACAGCCGAAAGCCATCGAAGATAAGGCCAAGCTCATCCCCTGTCCCGAAATGGCACCAATCACTTTGTAAAACGGCGTGCGCACAAAGTCTTTCTCTACAGCAATTGCCGGCAGCTTAATCGAAGAAAACCAGCTCACGAATGGCAATAACAAAATGAGCACGAAGGCCGTCAACGCGCCATAGGCGCCGGTCAACCAGATACTTAATGGCGCGCCAATAGCAATACCAGCATACATGGCAATACCATTCCAGGTCATTACTTTACCGGAGTTGGAAGGCCCGACCAAACCAATTCCCCAGGTTAAAGCTCCCGTAACCAAAAAGCTTTCACCCACACCATGTATGATACGGGCTAACAGCAGTAATACTAAAGCCAATATGCTATTTCCCTGAAAGAGAACAGCTGCTACATAGGCGATTCCGGCAACAACAGCCAAGACAACACCTGTCATCTTACTTTGTTTCGCTCCTTTAGTATCCGTTACCTTGCCCGAGTAGGCACGCGTTAACAAAGTCGATAGCGATTGTAATCCGATGACCAACCCCACGACAATGGAATCAAATCCGAGGTTCTGCTGCACAAATTTAGGCAACACGCCTAGTGCAATTCCAATAGTGAGATACACGCCAAACACCGATATAATAATTGGTGTGAGGGCTTGATAAAAATTTATAGTTTTTCCTTTTTCTAATGTTACACGCATGATATTTACTTTGAATTTTATTTCACCAGCAAATGTCCGCGAGTTTAATAGGAAAAACTTTGACTTATGTCAAAAAAACAGGTTCATGGATTTCCTCCTTTCAAGAGAAATCCAATGGAATAACGATGGCTGCGCGGTAATCGAGCATAAAATATATCGGCTTTTTCGTAGTTTAGGATTAAATACGATGGACTGACGTTAAGAAAAACAGAAAAATGGTCTAGAGCTTAATGTTCAATTGTCTGTACCAACTTTTAATTTACAACATGAAAACAACTTTAAAACTCACTGTTATCCTACTAACTGTCTTCGCTTTCGCCATGTGTAACACAAAAAAATCTGCCCCCTTTGATTGGCTACTAGGTAAATGGCAGCGGATAAATGATAAACCAGGCAGAACTACTTTTGAGAATTGGGAAAAAACCAGCGATTCAACATATTATGGTGTTGGCTTTACTATGCAAAATGGTGATACAATAAGCCAAGAGATAATGAAGATTATTGAAACGAATGGAAAATGGAATTTCTTAGTCAAAACACCTAAAGAAGAAGAGTTTATATCCTTCAAAATACCGACCATAGAAGACGATAAATTTGAATGTAAAAATGACACGTTAGATTTTCCAAAATTGATCAAGTACTGGAAAAATGGAGACCAAATAAGAGCTTTAGTCTCAGGAGATAGTCTACAGTTATCTTTTGAATTTAAGCGAATCGAATAAGAAAGCGCCCCCCTCTCTTCGGTAAAAAAGAATAAGACAAAAAGAGCTCCCGAAGGAGCTCTTTTCATCATTTACCGCATGGCAAAAACTACTTACTGAGTATTTTTTCCAATGTTTTATGCAATTCCTCCCCACGCAAATTCTTTCCAATAATTTTACCATCAGGATCAATTAGATAATTTTGAGGGATCCCGGTGACGCCATACTTCAAAGCGGCTTCATTACTCCAAAACTTGAGATCAGACACATTGGTCCATTGCCCTAAACCATCGTCAGCAATCGCTTTAATCCAATTATCTTTTCCACTTTCACGATCCAATGAAACCCCAAAGACAGTAAATCCTTTATCCTTAAACTCATTAAAAGCACGAACAACATGTGGATTTTCTTTACGGCATGGACCACACCAACTAGCCCAAAAATCAAGAAGTACATACTTACCACGGGTCGAAGAAAGTGCGACCAGCTCTCCTGTCGGTGTATGTTGTGCAAAATCTGGAGCTATGCTACCAATCATAATCTCCAACTGTCCCTGCAAGCGTTTCGCAAAAGCAATTCCTTCAGGCGAGTCACGTTGATCTGCAGGAAGCTTCTTGTACATATCGAGCACCTTCATCATCTCCTCACGCGAGCCACCAGCATAACGTTGCAGTGCATAAAAAAGCATCGGCGAGGTTGGATTTTCGGCAATGTATTTACCAAAAACCTCCTCTTTAAGATCCGTTTGTAACTTCCGTATTTCGGCTTGATTGCTCTGCTTTTCGGCATCTGATAAAGATTTATCTTGTCCTTTGCGCATCAAGTCCATCACTTTAGATTGATATACGCTAGCCAGGCTATTCAATTTATCGTATTCAAAATGGCTTTTAGAACCTGATACTTCTACATTCGAGAATTTACCTTTACTGACCAACTTCATGGTGCCCGGTTCGATGTAAATAGATAAGGTATTATCTGGATTGCTGATACCTGCACCCGGACGACCTGGGATAGCTTTAAAAACGATAATGCGCACCAGTACCGGTTGCTCCAAATCAAACTCAAAACTATACTTCCCATTTACCAATTTGGAACTGTCCAAAAACTGGCTGCCATCATATTTATAAAATAGATACAGTTTATCGAAGTCGCCTTCAATATTTTTAAAATCACCTGTTATTTTGACTTTCTTTGTCTGTCCAAGACATAGCAGCGGAAAAAATAGCAGGAGTACTGCCCATAACTTCATTGTTTTCATTTTCTCTCTTTTTATGTATAATAATTCTTTTAATATTCTCTTTTAGAGGTTCCACTTGTAGGCCATCTCCTTTATTTTACCAAACCCACTGTATTTTCTTTCGCTGGACTTATCCATGGTACCATTTGTCGGGTCGATCAAATAAGCATATACTTTTCCAACTGCGGCACTCGGATCCCAAGTAGCGACGTATACCACAGTGTTTGGTTTTGGTAAGAAAAGTAAAGCAACCTGTGGGTTATAGAAAAACTTCTGTAAGCGGACGCAGGTAATCTCTTCACCAGCAGGTGCCGTCCACTCGACCGTTGCGTCGCCATTTTGCATGTAACGATGTAAATACAGAGATTTCGCTGTACTAAGTAGTGCATAATTACCACCGAAAGCTGATGCTAAGGAGGTCACCGGGGTATTCAATGCAATACCATTGACTGGGTACTTCCCTATCCCCAGCTGATTGGCCGTGGCATTTGTGAAATTAGTTACCAGCAAGTACCGCTGTGAAGCATTCTTCATGACACTATACTCATATGCCACATTGGGCGTTCCATTTCCGCGTCCCCAATCGAATGCTTCAGGATCTAGGCCTACACTGTTTACATCAAAAGCCCCTGTGGTTGCCTGTGCAACAAAAGGCTGCACACTGGTTCCTGATACAGGCACATTCTTAAAGTTCTTTGCTGTCTTATCATATACCACGGCCTCAAAGCTCGCACCAAAGGCTGTCGCTGACCAAGCTGATAAATCGCCGTAAGTTCCATTATAGCCTGCACCAAAATAGTTTGCTCTACTCGTTCCGGCACTCGCAAAGTTTGCGGTGTGTACTTTATTGTCATAAATGACCACCTCTTTACGTAGGTTGCTGGCCGACGCGTATTTGAGCTCTCCTCCCCGTTGGATATTCCAGAAAAGTTTATCGAAAGGATAAAAAACCTGGAAAGAAGACTTCTCCACCGCAACAATTTCTTGTGAGGAAGCTATCAACACTTCAGCTGAAGCCAAGGGGGCAGCAGAATGCAATAGTGCACGTGGCTCTCCAGCTAAAGAGAAACCATTAGACTGCAGAAACATGTCGGTAAACATTCTGCTTTGGGTTACACCTTTCTTGGACCAATCGTCTACAATAAGTCCCACGTCCGTATTTCCATTTTTCTCGTACAACAACATCCAGCCATCAGATAGCTGCTCATCCACCTGAACGGCAAACTTCATGTACTCTTCCACCTGCGTTTCCATATTCTTTACCGTTAAAAGGACAATCCACTTTCCAGCAGGTTTCTCAATCTTCTTTTGGAGCGTAATATCCGTCGATAGCGTATCCCTAGAATAAACTTTCCCTCCCGCTGTAGCCTGATATATGGCCCAGGTAAAGGATAATTTACCAGCTACCTCTTCCTTGGATTTCAGGGTGGCTCCTTGATAAATAATCTTAGGCGATATATGTAGTTCATCGTAGCGATAAATAGCATATGCGTCAAGGATGTTAAGGTTTGCAGTATCGATTACTGCGCGATCCAGATCCAGGTAATCGTAATTACCTTTATCCTTATAGCAAGAAATGTACAGAACGCAGCCGCTTACGATCAAGAGCATGGTTTTTAGAATTCTATTCATATCTATAATTTTAATAGTTCGTATTTTAAGTATTATGGAAAGACCACTGGATTTAAGTTTTCATCCAAAAGAGGCGTTCCATGTTCTGCATTGTACCGTTCCAGGGCGATCTTACATTGGTTTTTCAGTGCTTGGGCATGCAGCTCCGTAATCGTATTTGCCGGTAATTCTGGATTAACGACTACGGTTCGATACACACTAAAATTGCTCCTTCCTGTAGTCTGAATCACAAAACGGTATTTGACATCGCTATAAGCTCCAAAGAAGTTGACCAAAGGGAGATACGGTAATACGGCTTTATCCCAATTGTCCGGTTTGGTAACGGCGTTCTTAAATGTGATTTTCAACTTACTATAGTCCTTTGGAGAAGGTTGAAAAAGTGTCGATTCCTTCACCGTAAAAGAAACTTTGAGATCTTTATTCTTAAAGAGATTTTCATCTTTAGGTTTATCGACATGAAAAACAAAATCGCCCTCCTGCTTACCCGCCGGAACCTTATACGTTCCAAAGGTGAAATTCAATAGCTTGGCGTCTTCATCCGTCGTTGTAAGCTCAAAAGTACGGTCATAGTCTGTCGGAAAACCGACAATACGGTAATTAAAGGTGATTGCATCTTGATCTGTTGGGCTGTAGGCAAAATTATGGGTGATGCTATCTTGCACAATCGTATTGGTTCCTAACCACACACTCAACAAGGGTATTTCTTCTTCAAAATATCGTAGATCGTTTTGCTTGCAGCCGGTCCATAGTAGCCCTGCTGATAGGGCAAAAAATATTATTTTCTTCATACCTTCTAATATTAACGGTTCGGGTTACGGTTAGCCGCTTCATATTCAGCAACCGGTATTGGAAAGATATATGCCTTTAGCGCTACCAGGTCTTTATCTGTTCCTGTAATAGCACTTCTATTCATCCGTTTATATAAATGAAACAACTGGCCTTCGCCAAAGAACTCCTTTCTAAACTCACTGATGTATAAGGCGGTAGGATCTGTAGGTGCGACCGTGATGGCCGATACACCGCGAGCCTGTCTTACTTTATTCAAAGGCTCTACGACACTTTTATTTTCCAAGAGATTACTTCCCGCAAGGATAAAATACATCTCCGAAAGCTTGAGAAGCGCGCTTTTGTTTCGATAGTAAAGCAATTGCGTATTGGGCTCACTGTATTTACGCAGGTACTTGTTACTCGCATTTACGCCCGTTCCACTGGCAAAAAGATATACATAACGGTAATCACTGGTATTGCTTTCATAATACGTATTCAAGGTGGTTAAATTCAAGGAAAATATCCCCGTCCCCTCCTGAGAGAGATATGTATTAGCATATTGATGTAGGTTGTTTATTTGCAAGCCAAAAATATGCTCCGGCGCTCCCGTAAAATCTATTCCAGCCAACATGTTAGCCTGCGTTGCAAAGCTGAATTTTGCTGAATTAACGACATTATTAGCTGCTATACGTGCCTTTTCGTAGCTTCCTGTATTAAAATACAAACGTGCCAAAAGGGCTTCAACAGCATAATAATTGAGATGCAGTTGTCTATTTAATAAATAGCCATTATCGTCCATTTCCGTTACTTCCTTGCCCGTAAAAATGGGATCGACCTGCAGGAGGTCTTTCGCTACTTGCAAGTCTTTTAAAATGAGACTATAAACCTCATTCACCGAAGACTGCGCTGTTTGCTTTGCCGAATATTCCGTCACATAAGGTATAGCAGGTTTATTCGCATCCACCGTCGGGGCAGCACCAAATAAACGAACCAGCTCAAAATGCAAAAATGCACGAAGAGCGAACGCCTCTCCTTTGATGATTTTAAAATTATCGCCTTTAAAGATCCGTTCCTTGGCGTCGATCGCTTTAATCAGGTTATTCGTATTACTGATTGCCTGATACAAACCGTTCCAGATATTGGTTATACGACCTTCCGCTGTAGCGCTTCCATACTCAAATGCAGCATCCTCGTTATAGTTAGCCGAAAACGAAGACCACTCATGTGACAAGACACCCAGCATACCATATTGCATATCCTTGCCATAGAGTTTCTCTGCCGTCATCAACGTATAGATACCTGCTAAAGCTTCTTTAAATCCGGCTTCCGTTTCAAAAAGCTCTGATGACTTTATTTGGGAGTTGGGTTCTACATCCAACCATTTATCGCAAGAAGTCAATGCACCAGCGATAAAAAACAGAGGGATTAAATACAAATATTTCATATTCATGTCGTTATATTAAAAAGTGGTTTGTACAGCGAATGAAAAGCTTCGGGCAAATGGATAGTCCGTACCCCGTTCGACTTTTACCGTAGATAGCACAAAAGCTTCATTCATGAAAAACGAGCACTTTAGATTCTGTAATCCATATCGTTTAAGATTTTTCCATTTAAAATCATAGTACGCACTCAAAGAGGATAATGTGAGGTCACTTTTCTGCTGTACAAAACGCGTACTTGCCCGTGTTTGGCTCGGATTTACAGTAATACGTTTAAACGGTGTCCTGTCTCCCGGCTCCAACCATGTATTCTCAAATACACGAGAATCAACGTTGTAAGCGATGTTAACGTTCTCCACACGATTTACTAATGTGGAATTATAGTAATCCTGTCCGAGTGTATATCTGAAGGTCGTACTAAAGCCCCATCCCCTGTACTCGAGGTTTAAACCAAAAGTACCGCGTAGTTTAGGGTCTGTTACCCCAGCTACAACCTGATCGTCCGGATTCCAGATATACGTTGTGCTCCCATCCTTAGCACGGAAAAGTTCACGTCCTGTAGCCGGATCAATCCCTAAAGAAGGTACCGCCCATATCGAAGAAATCGATTGACCTTCTTCATAACGAATTACAGGTGCCGTGAGGTTATCTGTCCTTTCATCCTTCTCCCGATTAAGTTGCTTCAAGCCATCGGATATTTTAGTAATCTTATTGTGATTATGCGCTAAGGATCCAAAGAAAGAAATGTAAGATTGCGTCTTTGCATTGCGGTAAGCCTGGTAGCTTATCGTTCCTTCATATCCAATATTTTGAAGGGAACCAAGGTTCTCTTTATAGGTTGAAAATCCTGTTGATGTCGGCAACGTCATATCCGTTAAAAGATTATTGGTATTACTAACGTAATAGTCAAATCGCATATTTAATCGTTTTAAGACATTGACATCCAAACCAATGTTATGGTCGACCTTTTCCTGCCAGCGGAGATCTTCATTGGCAAGAGCCGACAAGTAGGCCCCTGAAATATTATCATAGGTACTGCTCGTAAAAAAATTGTAGGTGGCCATGGCCTGGTAAGGATTAAAGTTTTGGCTTCCCGTTGTACCGATCGAGCCTCTCACTTTAAGCATATCAAAAATATGGAGCTTTTTGATAAACGCCTCGTGATGTAAATTCCATCCCAAACCCACCGACCAAAATGTTCCCCATCTGTTATTGGCACCGAAAACGGAGGATGCGTTTCTACGCACGCTCACATCCACCAAGTATCTGTTATCGTAAGCATAACTACCGGAGCCCAAGATTCCGACTTCGCGTTGTACATTCTCGCTCCCCATCGGGACACCATTCAAGGCATATTGTCGCGCAAAAGAAATAAAGTCCACGCGGTTATTTAGAAACCCTTCTGCAGCCATACCATGCGTCTCAGACTGCAATGCAGACATATTTCCTCCCCCATTTACGAGCACGATATTCTTCCCCCATTGTTTGGTCCAGTTGGCAAAAATATCGGAACTGACTGCTGTACTTTTCCCATCCGTCATCGTATAAGATCCGCGTCGGTAAAAATTATCCCCTGTCCATTCTGTAAAGCGCGTGTGATCGCCCGGATAAAAAAGCTCGGCGGCATTTTGATTTTGAGTAAAACCAACCCGTCCCGTTACACGTAAATCTTTTGTAGGTTGCCATTCCGCATAGAAGTTCTCTGTAATTTCGGTGTAGTTTGAAAAGTCTTTAGTATTTAAGCTTGCGTTATACAGGGGGTTGTAATAATACGTTGGGTTTCCCGAAGGCGTTGAGCGAAATTCCCCCAATACCTTTTTAGTTTGGCCAAACTCATCCGTTGGCGACCAATAAGGATTAAGGCGTGTATATTCACTAAAAGTGCCATACGGTGAATTAACTGATTTATTAAAGTTTAAGTTCAGGATGTTTCTAAAGATAATCTTGCCACTACGGTAGGAAAGATTGACGGAACCACCTATATTATCACGCTTCGAACCTTTCATGACACCAACCAGGTTGTTGTAATTCAGATCCACTCCATAGCGCATATCGGCACTTCCTCCTTCGAGATACAAGCCATGCTTAGCTCCCAACCCTACGCGTAATGGTTGCGAGAGCCAATAGGTATCGACACCGCGAGCAATATCGCCCAAGATTGCATTGTATTGTTCACTGAGAAACTGCTGTATCATGGGTTGTGTGGATGTATATCGGCCTGCTTGGCGCTCTACCTCCAACTTCTCACGTGCATTGGTCAAATTATAGGATGTCAAATCCGGCGCCTCCACATTGAGGTTACCGTTATAGCTGATCCGTAATTTACCTTCCTTAGGCACCAAAGTTTCAATCACTAAGACACCGTTTGCGGCTTTCGAACCATAAATCGCTTTGGCCGAAGCATCCCGTAGTATCGTTATAGAAGCAACACGATTCATATCGAGATCGTATATCTTTTGCAAGTTTGCTTCAAATCCATCCAAAATAAAAAGTGGCAGATTGGGGTTCCCAGAAAAATCGCCACGTACGTCATCGAGGCCTGTCTGTCCACGTAACTGAATATCGGGCAACATATTAGGATTAGATCCGAGGGATAGGTTTTCCGTTAACACAAAAGAAGGATCTAGATTTTGGAGACTCTGCAACACGTTTCTATTTCCGACACGTCGGATATCCTCGCCCGTAAAGGAGGAGGCACTTCCGGTGTAACTCTCTTTGGACCGTTTGGTATAGCCTGTCACAATTACTTCATCGATCTGATCCGTCGTTGATGTAAGCATAATAATCAACGGAAGTTTAATATCATGAGACAGCTTGATTTCCTGCGTTTGAAACCCCATGTTCCGAATAAGGAGCACTTCATTTTCTTTATCCGGAGAAAGGATAAACTCTCCTGAATTATTCGTGGCTGTCGCTATTTTGGTGTTACTCTTGACCGAAACAACAGCCCCTACAATAGGTTTTTTGTTTTCGTCAACCACGCGGCCTACAATCTTTGGTATAGCACGTACGGGCGTCATCTGAACTTGACTATAAGCCGTCCGAGACGCTACTAATGCGCCTGTAAAAGTCAAGACAAAGGCACACCGCTTAGCTATGAACTTGAGCTGGTTATTCATCTTTGGTAGATTAGGTTAATACTGTTTTAGATTTGCCATGGCACAGCCCTGACTATAGCCTATGCTAAAATCTAAAGGTTCGTATGAATGAATTTGATTTTGTTAGTTAAAACAGACCTTTACGACACTGTCTTTAATAGAATACGTAAAAAGCATCTTTTCGGACATATCGTTCAGCAAATCAGGGATGGATATTTTTTCAAATCGCGCGGTGTAGGTCTTATCTTGTCCGCCTTTCCCACAAGGTTCCAAAATAATACCGTAGCGTTGTTTCAGCATGGTTGCAAAACGCTGGAAAGGAACATCATGGACGTCAATATTTAAGATCAATAGGTTCGAATCGATCTTGCCCCGAAGTTGCGTTAGTAAAACTTCGTTGACCATAAAATTCCCAAGCTTAGCCGCTTTTACGGTTTTAACAGTATCTTTCTGATTTACTTTTGCGGCCGTTTTTAGGGCGATAGTTTTGGGTTTGTTCGGGTTTGTTTTTCTTTCATAATGTTCTGTGATTTTAGGGTTAATACGGGATGAAGACATTGCTGTCGCAGTTAAACTCGGTTCACGGGAAAGACTGTCTGTCGCAGATACCACTATAGCCTCGGGAGTAGGTTTTGATATGGGGGTTGATGTTCCCTTATCATATAAATAAACAGCTATCCCTAAAACTGCTGCTGCAGCAACAGCTTGCCACCAGTATGATCTGCCTGCATTCGAACTTTTTACGTTCACAGCGGAAGAATAATCTTCGACATACTGATCCCACCGAGTTTCTAAAAACGCCTCAAACGCAGCTTTATTTTCCGAATTCAACAGCCACTCCTCGACTGCTTTACGCTCAGCCGGAGAACATTGTTGTTCGAAATACTTGTTTAAAAGGTTTTTGTCCACTTTTTCGATCCTTATCGTATACTATACAGTTGAAAGAACTTTTGCACCTAAGCTAAAATAAAAAAAATAATGCAGCGATACCAAACCCAAGTCCTTTGAGTAGTTTTTTAACAACCGATGAAGAGTTATTGATATGATTTTCTACTGTACTCTTGGTGATACCTAACTCCTCCGCGATCTCCTTATTGGAATATCCCTGAATGCGACTCATCTCAAAAACTTGCTTTCTCTTTTCTGGGAGGTTCGCTAAAATCGTGGAAAGAATATCGGTTAATTCTGTTGTCGTTATTTCAACACTTTGATCCGAATGCAATACACTATGATCCAAGTATTTTTGTGCCGAAATACTCTTTTTTACTTTATTATAGATATCATTTTTAGCGATGGTAATAACATAATTTTTAAAAGAAGCATCCACATCAATCCGATTTCTATTTTCCCATACTTTAAGAAAAGTCTGTTGAATCGTATCGCTGACATCCTCCGCGTCAAATTTAAGCCCGGCGAGAAAAGATGTTAAGATGGGGGAATAGTACTCAAACAGCCAAACAAAAGCCTCCTCCTCGCCCGCTTTCAAGCGAGCGACAATTTGCTTTTCTTTTAGAAGGCTATGAGACATGCTCTTGGTATTAAGGTTAAGTAATCGTGGCAATATACTAAATGCGTCCGAATAATTACACTACAAAACGGGTAGATATGGGGGCAAAAGTGTCCAACATCATGCACCTTGCCCCCGCTAGATAACATCTAGGTTAATAAAAGCAGTTATCTATAGCTTTAAAATCTACGTGGGGAAGCTCCGACCCCGAAAAAAATAGCATTTGTCAACAATCGTCCTGTAGACAACCAATACCCGCGGAAGGTTGGCGATTCCGCAAAGTAAACGACTGTCCCGCGTCCTTTGCTTATCGTCCCCACGATGATATTACCTTTTACTTTTTGCAATATTGTGGTATCTGCGTAGCCATTGACCAATACATCTGTAGACTTCACGACACTATTATCGATGGTATTTGGGGCAATACTGCCAAAGCTAGTCCGTAACAGGTACACGTCTTTATTGGTAAGACCGTACGTCAAAGGGCTTCTTAGATCCAATTCACCCTTCACGATTATCCCACTCAAACGAGAATCTCCTCCACGCCCTCCCGCAGGCAGTGGCGTGACCTCTGCTAAAGCATTTCCGCGTCGATCTGCTCCTCGGTTACCCGCATTATTTTCATTGGAGACCGCCGGGAACACCGCCGTATTGACCCATGAATTTGCGGCTCCGAGATTAATCAATGTTCCTCCGGCATTAACCCATGCCGCTAGTCGCTGTGCAAAATCGGCACTATGCTGCCCACCGGTAAGAATAATCGAGGTATAGCTCTGGAGATCTATACGGTCCAAGTTTTGCGCATTCAGTTTTACTACAGGTATAGCATAGGTTTCGGACAGCAAAGACCAGACCTCACCGAACGTAGTCCAATTTCCACCACTAACAAGACCCACTTTAGGCTTTTTTAAGACACGAATGTTGTTGCTTCCCAAATCAATCCCCCGTACGCTGAACCCATCATTAATTGAATGAATACTAATTCCTGTTCTCGTTGCTGCCTCTTGGATCACTTGGTAAAGATGGGTTTCTTCCAAAGTTTGATAAGCAACGGGAATCACGATAGTACCGGCAAAAAAGTTATGGTCGCCTTGTGTCGTTTTACTGGTAAATGGTAAGCTCGCTACCCGTGCAATCACCCCTTTATCCTGTAAGAAATAAAGTGCTTTCGCGGCTAAATAATCATTGTATTCAAATGCATACGCAATGAGGGATTGATCAACTGAAAATGGCACAACATCTGGTACATTTTGTATCAGTGCACCGGGTGTTATTGGGTTTTTAGTCTTTACAAAGGGAATACCATAACCATGTGCGGTACTCCACGCAGATATATCATAAAATGTTGTTTCTTTATCAAAAGCATTGGTTTCATTCTCTTCAAAAATAGATTGTAAAATCCTGAACTGGCCTTGCTTTAGTGGAACGACATAAGCGGTCCCTACCTCAAAGGTCTTTCCCCCCTCTGTCGTCGTTTTGGAAAGAGCGTACACTTCAATATGGTGCCGTAGCAGATGCTCCAAGAACAGGCGGTTTAAGCTGGGATCTTCCTTACTACCAAATATAATATACTTATCGGTTAAGCGATCAGCTTGCTGCAAAGCACTTTCAAAGAACGATTTTTGTTCTTTTAAGAATACTTCTTTCTCATCGGTGGCTGCAATTAAACCTGCAATACTAATCTCAAAATTATCTTTTAGATTTCGAGCAAACGTTCGTACTCCCGCATCCGTTTCAATGGCAACACCGGAAGTTGCCCCCACCTCTAACGTAACCCCTACTCCTCCTTGATAATCCGGATATGTAGAACCATAAATGGGCGATAGGTTGGTAAAGCTCTCTTTGGTGAAGTAGAGTGACCCTATTTTATTCAATGCTTTTGAGAACTGCTTTGCTAAGATAGCAGTCAGTACATTGTAGTTACTTTGGGGCAAGATCTTATTCCATGTAGACAACGGTGACGGCTCAAAATAATAAGAGCTACTGCTGCCCATTTCATGAAAATCCAAGTATACATTGGGATACCATCTATGGTAATATGCTACCCTATTTTGACTTTCGACCTGCGATAACGCAAGCCAATCCCTATTTAGATCATTCCAAAAATGGTTACCGCGATGGGGGGTCCATCCGCCACCATGCCCTATATCAGCGGGGTCAGCCACTGGAGGATTACTATGGAAGCCGTTAATATATGTAACAGCTCTCTCTCTACCATCTGGATTTTGCGACGGTTCGATCAGGACAACAGCTTCGTTTAGTCTACGTAAGATGTCGGGATCTTCGACCGCTACAAGATAGTAGGCTGCCAACACGGCCGCATCTGTCCCAGCGATCTCTCCACCATGTACATTATAGGCTAATTCTACCACAATTTTTTGTTCGCTATACGCTACTTTCGTCCCTGGCTTAACAAGCTGCAGGTGTTTTTGTCGGATATCTTCTAATCGCGGTTGGTTTGTTGGTGAGGTGATGAGCAATTTTATCTGTTCGCGCCTTTCCCAAGAGTATCCTATTGTTTCAATCGCCGCACGATCGGATTTCTGCGCCAGCAGCTTGAAATATTCCACAACCTTATCGTATCGTACCAAGGCGGTACCGATCGGAAACCCAAAAAAATCTTCAGGAGTTGGTATATTGGGGTTAAACTTTGCGTGGTCACCATAATAATAGCGATCTTGTCCCTGTACAGAGCAAGCGACAAAAATAAGTAAGAATATGAGTAGTTTTTTCATGATACTGCTGTTTTGAAAATAATTAATAACCGGGATTGTTAGCTCCATGGAGATCAGGGTCAGAGAGAACATCGGCCTGCGGTATTGGAAAAAGCCAAAAGTTCGGACTTATACCGAGGACCTTTTCCGCCTGTTCGGTTCGTACGAGATCATACCAGCGATCAGCCTCAAAGGCAAATTCCAACCTTCTTTCCTCCCAGATGGCCTGCAATACTTCTGCCACAACCGGCAAGCTTGTGGGATAGAGCGCGGCCTCAGCTCGGGCACGAACCGCGTTTAAATCTGTAATTGCACCATTTATATTAGGTACGGTCTTGCGTAAGCGGGATTCCGCACGAATCAAATATAGATCCGAAAGTCGAATTACATATCCGGGATTCACATTGGGTGAAACCGTATGGTACAGATTAACATATACATCGGTTCCTCGAGTTGCCAGAAGAGCTTTCCTATTTCCTCCTTTTTGGGAGTCATTGAGCAGGTTTACAATTTCGTTGGAGGGCCTGAACTCATAAGATCCGCGTGGAGTTCCCGATGCGGGAAACCAAGTGCTACCACTTGTTCCTGCATTGTTGGCCGTCGCGGAAAGTTCAAATATAGATTCCGAAGAAAGAAATGGCAATTCAAAGAACCTGACATAAGGCTTCACAAGACTGTATTTTGAAAGTTGTAAAACAGCATCTGCTTCTATTTCTGCCTCGTCAAACCGTTTTGCATACAACAACACCTTGGCACGGAATGCCCGTACTATAGCGCGCTGCACTTTATTTCGGGTTGATCCATCATCCGGGGGCAAGAGACTACCGGCCTGCTTTAAATCTGCCAAGATTTGTGCGTAGGTCTCTTCCACCGTACTGCGCTTTATGGCACCTAAAGAAGATAGATCAGTGGTTGGTTGCAATTGAAGCTGCACCCCACCCCAGCTACGCACTAAGTTAAAATAGGCAAAAGCCCGAATAAAGTAGGCTTCTCCAATAAGCTTTTCCTGTTCGCCCGTCGCAAAAGTAGGATCCTCTACTTTAGGAATTTCTGCGAGCGCCCAATTAACAATATTTATGAGCGAATAGTTTGCACTATAAGCGCCAACAATAGCCGAGTTAGTTACCGTAAAGGCTCCATTATCCAGTTCAATATTTTGGCTCTGGCTTCCCGCAAAAAAGACATTGTCCCCCGGCAGCACCGCCAGGTTCAATGCCGCATTGATGCTATAGTTTTTTAAAGCTGAGTAGGCTGAGTTGACAATAGCCCGCGAAGTTTTGGCATCATAGATCGCGTTATCTGCCAACAAAGCGTTTGTCGGTTTGACCTCTAAGAAACTTTCGCATGCGGTAAAAGTCAGTAATGCAAATGCCCCAATGGCTATATGGTTTATGTAATATCGTATACGGTTCATCGTAAAAGAGAATTAAAGGGTAATATTCAATATGAATTCAAACGTTCGCGGCTGGGGCACCGTTGCCCAGTCGTATCCCGCAGTATTTTGATTGGTACTTTGCGCGCTCACCTCCGGGTCAAGCCCACCATAATTTGTCCAAGTCCACAGGTTTGTTGCTGACACAGTTGCTTTCAAGCGATAGAGTTTTAGTTTCGCAGCTAGGGCCTGCGGCAACGTATATCCAATAGAAACATTTCTCAATCGCAGAAAAGAACCATCTTCCAAGTACCGGCTGCTTAAATTTGCTACTTGACCCGTGTAGTTGTTTGCGGGTGCGTTATTCTGCTCTGGGTTCAAGGCATATCGGGTCATTTTGGGTATATCTGTTACATCGCCTGTTTTTTGCCAACGCTGCAACTGACGCGGATCAAAGCCTATTCCGTTTTGGATTCCCCCATGCACCAAAAAGAAATTATGCATATTCAAGAGATGATTCCCTTGCGTGAAATATAAAAAGGCACTCAATTCAACACCTTTGTAGTTAAAGGTGTTGGTCAAACCTCCAATAAAATTAGGCTCTGTATTCCCCAGAATCTGTCTATCTGCATAATTCACGACACCATTTCCATCGACATCTTCATAAACGGCATTTCCCGTTTGAGGATCTACATATAGCTGCTTATATAAGAAAAACGAATTAATTGGATATCCTTGGCGCAAGATTGAAGTACCTCGGTTGGTTGCTCCCAATGTTTGTTCTTGTGGAATCTTTTCGATACGATTTCGGTTTCTCGAAATATTAAAACTTGTTTGCCAGTTAAAGTGTGGCTTTCGAATATTTGTAGATTCGACAGTAAGCTCTAATCCACGGTTACTGATCTCTGTATAATTGCGAATGGCAGAAGTATACCCGCTACGTGATGGTACGACCACACTTTGTAAGCCGTTTGTCGTATATTTGTAATACCAATCAAATGTGATATTCAACCTGTTATTCAAAAGAACTGCATCCGTTCCGATGTTAGTCTGTCGGGTTGTTTCCCAAGTAAGATCAGGATTAGCCAAACGACCGGGCGATAAGCTTGGTTGATCAAGATAAGACTGTGCATTAGTAGACCAAACCGCTAGGGCATCATAATCTCCAATTCCATTCTGATTTCCAGACAAACCAAAGGTTGTACGTAGTTTTAAGCCATTGATGATCGTATTGTCGCGTAAAAAACGTTCCTGCCCAACATTCCAAATAAATCCACCGGCAGGAAAGTATCCCCACCGTACATTTTTCCCGAAACGTGACGAACCGTCAGCACGTAAACTGAACTCCAATGCGTAACGTTTATCAAAGGTGTAGCCTGCATTTCCGAAGAACGAGACCAATCGATTTTCATTTCGCGATGAAGTTCCTGATGTCGTTCCTCCAGAAGACACCTCACGCAGGACATCAAAAATATAATTCGTACCACTTGCTCCCACATTTTGCGACTGTTGCACATTGATGGTATTTCCCAGCAAGAAATTTACATCGTGTTTGTTGCCAAAAGACTTTACGTATGTCAATAGTTGCTCTGCTGTATATACTTGA
Organism: Sphingobacterium psychroaquaticum; assembly: GCF_900177625.1. GTDB lineage: Bacteria > Bacteroidota > Bacteroidia > Sphingobacteriales > Sphingobacteriaceae > Sphingobacterium > Sphingobacterium psychroaquaticum. The sequence goes on along the minus strand of NZ_FXAU01000001.1, from coordinate 741,772 downwards.
ATCAAGTTGTTGCCAGCACTGGCCGCACCTGTATTGCTAAGCGCAAAATCGGAGAAGCTACGCGTACCATTGCTGGTATAGTCAAAACTACCACTGGTCTTAAATTTAAGATGCGATAGAATACTATATTCGGCGAATAAATTTACAGTATTCCGCCAGGTAGTATAGTTGTTATCCAAATGCTCAATGAGGCGCAGATGATTATTAAAAGTAGCATGGTTTAGGTAGTTTCCTTGCGCATCGAAGACCGGTAGAAAGGATCGAGGAAAAATAGCCGAATTTATAATTCCCCCGGGGTCGTTATCGTTGTTTCGTACATTGGAACGTCCTACACGCGCGAGATTATAGCTAGTCCCTACCTTTAGCCGTTCGGTTACATTGTTATCATAATTTACGCGAAGCGAAAAGCGATTAAAGTCATTTGGCCGCACAATGGATTCCTGTCCTGAATACCTTAAACCGATGTAATGATTGCTATTTGATCCCCCTCCGTATAAGGCAACCTGATAGTCAACTTGGTATGCATTCTTAAATAGATCACTAATTCGATCGTAGGTGGGTAGATTAGAAATATTATCGCGCGAGAAATCGGTGGATCCGTCTCCATTTTTAAAGGGAAATACCAGGTCCCAATTCGTGGGCTTCTCGCGTGTCAAGTAGCTCGCCAAACTTTCTTGATTCTCTGTGGCCGTATTGAACCACGATTCATAGAGAAGTTGTCCGGTTTCAGGACCAGTAACAGCTTTAAACTTGTTTACGGCTTGGGAAAAGCCTTGTTTAGTAGAAAAGTTAATGCGAGATGCCGTATTTCGCTGTCCTCGTTTCGTCTTGATCAATACGACCCCATTTGCGCCTTGCGACCCATATATAGCCGTTGCATTCGCGTCCTTTAGGATGGTCACACTTTCAATATCTGCAGGGTTGATATCTGCTAAGGGATTGGAAAGGAGATTTCCTCCGCCCCCCGTAACAGGGAGTGTCGTGCTCAGAAAAACTCCGTCGACAACATATAGAGGTGCGACATTTCCATTAATAGAGTTGTTGCCACGCACCACAAAACTAACACCACCTCCAGGCACTCCTGAAGTGGCTGTTATCTGGGCACCCGCGACTTTCCCCTGGAGAAGCTTCACAAAATCTTGGTCTGCTTGGGCAAGATTGTCCTCTTTAAAGTTTACTGTGGCTATCGAACCACTGATTGCCTTTTTTTGCTGTACCGTGTAGCCTGTTATCACCACTTCATCCAAGGCTTCAACTTTAGGCTTTAGTTCGATAACCGTGGGAGAAGTTTGCACAACCAGGGTTTTCTTTTCATAACCTATATTGGACAATGTAATAGTGAAGGGTAATTTTTGTCCGGTCACAAACTGGAACTTACCAAAGCGGTCGGTCTTCACACTGTGCGTGACCGCTTCCAATTGCACCGTCACCCCTTCAATCGGTTCTTTGGTATAAAAATCTAAAACTGTGCCGCTTAGGGACGCGTTGATAATAGGGTTTGTTTCTTGCGCTGAACTTGTTTCGATAAACAAAAAAAAGAGCATACAAGGGTACAAATACTGGAATAATCCGTATTTTTTCATAGTTTTGAACTGTTTTAATAGTGAGTACTTACAAGTGCCAACGCCAAATTGAACTTGTTCCATTATTAAACAGCTTAGGGAAGCTTTGCTTCCCTAGCTATTTTTATAAAGAGGGAGAAAATTAACAGCACATTCGCATTCGACAAGAGGCTGTCAAATGATTCGGTTTAGGGAAAGTGTTTAGCCCTTCGGCTTCTTCAGTCAGTAGTTTTTTTTCCATTTCAAATTCTAGTTAATACTTTCGTCGCCAACGCCAATTGAGAAACGATTATGAAGCAAATATACGTTGCAATTTAAAAACTACCAAATTAGTAGACTATTTTTTTCATTTTTTTTATCGGCTCTTTTGTACCTTGAAAATGCCCATTAAATTCGGAAACCGAGAAGGTTAAAAAACATACCCTTTACGTCTTTCAAATTGTTGTATTTTTACAAGAGCCAAAAGATAAACACTATGTCAAAAGAACTCCATAATTACTATTTCAACAAAGAAGAACCGCAGCGGAGCTGCTTACTAAGCTTACGACATATTATTTTAGAACAAGCCCCCCAGATAACGGAAACTCAAAAATATGGAATGCCTTGCTTCTGCTACTACAAGAATATCCTCTGTTATCTATGGACCGATAAAAAAACAGATTATCCCTATGTCTTGCTGACTGAGGGGAAGCTATTGGACCACCCGAACTTAGAACAAGGAAATCGATCTCGGATGAAAATTTTCACGGTAGATCCGACGCAGGACATCCCCATTGTACTGTTAGAAGAAATCCTACAAAGTGGCCTCGATCTCTATCGAAAAGGCATTGTTAAAGTAAAAAAGTAACGTACTTTTGAGTATGAAATTACCTTTTGAGCCTTACACCCCCACATGGAAATCGAAATTTGAGACGTTGAAAAAAGATATCGAACAGCTTCTATCCGATATACAGCCGCAGGTAGATCATATCGGTAGCACCTCCGTAGAAGGCCTTTCAGCAAAACCCATCATCGATATCCAATTGGGTGTAAAAAACAAAGAAGAATTGGAGCAAGTGCCACTATTATTTAATCACCCGAATGTAGTGTATTATGAAAAGTATAACGAAGATATGCCCGAGAGACGCTTCTTTATCCTATTTCAGCACTCCGTCTCCGAAATGGGCGTTTCTTCAATTTTAAAGGCACATCAAGCAACGCCTGAGATCCTACAAAACCACGACTTACGGATTGCCCATATCCATGCATTTGTCCTCGGTTCAGCAGACTGGACGCGACATATCGCATTTCGTGATTATCTAAAGACACACCCTACGATTCGTGCGCAATACCAAGAATTGAAACAAAAATTAGTACAACAAGAATGGGTTGATGGTAACCACTACAACGATGCTAAAGATGCCTTTTTAAAGAAGTATGAAAAAATTGCAGTAGATTGGCACCAACATATTTAACGACATTCCCTGTATTTTATGCAAGTACGTACCTTAAGTAGCAATGATAAAGACCATCTCCTGCAAGCGCTCAACCATGCGTTTGCGGATTATATCGTTCCCTTTCAACTGACGGCCGAGCAGCTTCAATCCAAAATCAAGAATGAAGATATACACTTACCGTGGTCTGTTGGGGCATTTGACAACGATAAACTCATTGCCTTCATGCTGTATGGCGTACGTGAGAATGATGGTAATAAAACCGTCTATAATGGCGGAACGGGTGTGCTTCCGGCTTACCGCGGGAAAGGGCTTGTGGGACAAATGTCGGCTTTCATGAAACCATTCTTCCAAGAAAACAACGTCCAACAAGTCGTATTAGAAGTAATTGAAGGGAATGATGCTGCAATCCGAGCATACGAGAAAGATGGTTTTACTATAAACCGTAAACTCCTTTGCTTCAGTGGAGAAATCCAAGTAAAAAGCACGGACAATACCGCCACCATCCAAACGATAAACGAATTTTCATGGCCTACTCTTCAGTCTTTTTGGGATATTACACCTAGCTGGCAAAACATGCCCGCAAGTATAGAACATATGCATCTCCATATATTGGGTGCATTTGTTCAAGATCAATTAATAGGCTATGTATTTTTCAGTCCGTTAACGAGACGGATCCACCAATTTGCTGTAGCTCCACTCTTCCGCCGAAAAGGTATCGCTTCCCGGTTGTTTGCCGAAATAAATCGTCTTGTAGCAGGTGAGAAAGTACAAGTAAATAACGTTGACGAAGCTTCTTTCGAGAGTAAATTATTTCTTGAAAAACTAGGGCTCACCAATACCATAGACCAATTTGAGATGATAACAGGACTTTAAAGCGCCAATCGCATACTTCTTCGATGGAGATAAAACAAAAAAATGTCATAAATCTATCAACGGTCAAAAAAATCTAACAGCGTTAAATAAATTAATACTACTTTTGCTTAACGTTGTTAGATAATTTAATATGGCCAGTAAAGATCGCATACAAAGACAAAAAGAAGAAACTAGAAATAGTATTCTGGATGCCGCTTATGCGATCGTCAAGGAAGAAGGATGGGAAGGGCTGAACATGCGCAAGATTGCTGATCGCATTGAATATACCGCGCCCATCATTTATGAGTACTTTGCCAATAAGCAAGCTATTATTGAGGAGCTCACCTGTAAAGGACATAACAACCTCACCAAACTCGTGAAAGCCGCCAGCGAAACGGAAACACACCCGGATAAAAAGCTCCAAGCCATGTGGGTCGCGTTTTGGAATTTTGCTTTTGCGAATAAAGAATTGTACCAGGTTATGTTTGGCGTGGAGATGAAGTGTTGTGTGCAGTCCGATAATTTCGAACGCGAGACCACCTACCAACTCTTTGTGAAATGTATTGAAGAAATTATGCAGGATCAACAGCCTACAGGAGCTGAAGTAAAGATAAAGTACTTCACTTTCTTCTCCGTCATCCACGGCCTTATTTCCGTCAATATGATTGGTAATGGTCTCTCCGAGACTACCAATGAACAAATTTTCAAAGATGCGGTAGTGGCTATAACGCGCTCCCTCTACAAACAGGAAGAAATTCCAGTCAAAGAAACGACGAGTTCGTAAAATAACGCAAGAAATTCGTTTTTTTTGCGAACAATACTTAACACTGTTAAATAGTTTTACCACATTAAAAAAAGTAATCAAACGGATTACACGCTAAAATCAACATGAACTACTGCATCAAGATCTGCTTTCTTTTATACGGCCTTTTACCCTTTACTTAACGTTGTTAATTTATTTAATAGCATTAAAATAAAGATATCCGATTCACACTGTTTCTAGTTTCCGTCACTAAAAACAGGTTTTACAGCACTCCCCTCTGCGGAGCAGGATTTCGTTTGTCTTTTTTTCTCGACTTAACATCGTTAAACTATATAACTGAAATAGATTATCTCTAAAATAAACAACTCTTTATCCGCTTAACAACAATGAAAAAGTTATTTTTTTCCAGTATCATCCTCAGCTTGATTTTACAAGCCTGCTCCGAGCCCAAGGCGGCCACCGAAGCAACAACAGTTCCGTCCCTTCCCGTGTATACCGTGAACGAAGCAGATGCGCATACCATCAAAGAATATCCAGCTGCGATTCGTGGTATCACGGATATTGAAATCCGACCACAAGTGGGCGGCACGTTGGAACGTGTCTATGTCGATGAAGGCGCCTACGTCACCAAAGGACAGCTGCTCTTTAAGATTAACGAGCGTCCTTTCCGAGAGCAGTTAAACATTACCATCGCCAATGTAAATGCCGCAAAAGCGGCGCTGATCAACACGCAGCTTGAGATCGACAAGCTGACGCCCTTGGTTCAAAATAAGGTCGTTTCAGACTTTCAGTTAAAATCAGCACAGGCAGCCCATCAGGTCGCACTATCGAATTTGGAGCAAGCCAAAGCCATGGTCGAAAATGCCAAGATCGACTTAGGCTATAGCAATGTACATGCACCGGTCAGCGGTTATATCGGAAGGTTGCCCAAGCGACAAGGAAGCCTGCTTTCGCCCACCGATGTCGAAGCTTTGACCACGGTATCCAATGTATCTCAGGTATATGTTTACTTTTCGCTGGGCGAGATTGATTTCATCCAATTCAAAAACCAAAATTTGGGTACTACCCTATCCGATAAGGTTAAAAATTTAGCACCTGTTACGCTAGAACTTGCAGATAAGTCAGCCTACCAAGAGGTTGGCAAAATTGATGCTGTAAACGGGCAGTTTGATCCGAATACCGGTTCGATTATGCTGCGTGCTACCTTCCCCAACCCGCAAGGTATCCTGCGCTCTGGCAACACGGGAAAGATTCAACTAAAGATCAAGCATGACCACGCTATCCTGGTACCCCAGGAAGCTACCGTTGAAGTACAGGACAAGGTGTTTGTTTATGCCTTGGACGGCGCAAACAAAGTGACGAAAAAACAAATACAAATCGTAGGACGAAGCGGCAACAACTACCTGATCGGTGACGAGCTTCAAAGCGGAGATCGCATTGTGCACAAGGGATTTGACAGGTTACAGGACGGTATGCAGATAGCGCCGGAAACAAAAAAGGTGTTTGCGGCTAAAACAAACTAAAAAAGAACAAAAACCCATGTTTAAAAAATTTATAAACAGACCCGTCCTCGCGACGGTGATCTCTGTTATCCTCATTATATTAGGAATCTTAGGTCTCTACAAATTACCACTCCAGCAGTTTCCTGATATTGCGCCCCCTTCGGTACTGGTGACGGCGTTGTATCCGGGCGCCAATGCCGAGACGGTCTTGCGCGCGGTGGCCCCTTCTTTGGAGGAATCCATCAACGGGGTCGAGAATATGAGCTACATGACTTCTACGGCTAGCAACGATGGTTCACTCTCCATCATGGTGTACTTCAAGCTCGGTACTGACCCCGATCAAGCAGCCGTAAACGTGCAGAACCGCGTTGCGCAGGCTACCAACCAGCTGCCCGAGGAGGTCGTTAAAGCAGGGATCACGACCAACAAGCAACAAAACAGTTTGCTGATGGTCGTTTCCCTTTACGCCGAAGACGATAAATCATTTGACGAAACCTTCCTCGCCAACTATGCACAAATCAATATTATTCCTGAAATAAAACGTATCTCGGGTGTCGGACAGGCTATGGTGTTCGGTGGAAACAAGGACTACGCAATGCGTATCTGGTTAAACCCGACGCAAATGACCACCTATAATCTGACACCTGACGAAGTAACCGCAGCAATCCAAGACAAAAATCTGGAGGCTGCCCCCGGAAAGTTCGGCGAAAGCAGTACCGAGTCCTTTGAATATATTATTAAATACAAAGGAAAGCTCAACAAAGCGGCAGATTATGAAAATATCATTATCCGCTCCAATCCGGATGGCTCGGTACTGCGCCTCAAGGATGTCGCCAAGGTAGAACTGGGATCATATACCTACGGTAGCTCCACCAAGGTGAATGGCAAGCCGGGGATCAATATCGGCACCATGCAGCTCGCCGGATCGAACGCTAGTGAAATACAGGTGGCTATCGATCAGCTGATGCAAAAGGCGGCTAAAGATTTCCCTAAAGGAGTCGAGTACCTGATTCTCTACAACACCAAAGATGCTTTGGATCAATCCATCAATCAGGTAATCAAAACGCTGCTGGAGGCCTTTGTCTTGGTTTTCTTGGTTGTGTTTATCTTCCTGCAAGACTTCCGCTCGACCTTAATTCCGGCCATTGCCGTACCGGTGGCCATTTTGGGTACCTTTTTCTTTATGCTACTATTTGGTTTCTCCATCAACCTATTGACACTCTTTGCCTTAATACTGGCCATTGGAATTGTGGTGGATGACGCTATTGTGGTGGTGGAGGCTGTTCACTCCAAGATGGAACACAGCCACTTGCCACCGAAGGAGGCTACAACTTCAGCGATGGGAGAAATTACGGGGGCAATCATTTCTATTACACTGGTGATGGCCGCCGTTTTTTTACCGGTCGGTTTTATGGAAGGGTCCACGGGCGTCTTTTACCGCCAGTTTGCCCTCACCTTGGCCATTGCCATTATTATTTCCGCTGTCAATGCTTTAACGTTGAGTCCTGCGTTAGCCGCGCTCTTCCTCAAAGAACCAGTGCATCATGAAAATAACGGTCCGGCAGAAAAGAAAACATTCAAGCAAAAGTTCTTTATCGGCTTTAACCGTGGGTTCGACAACCTGACAAGCAAATACTTGGGGGGTATACAACTTTTAATCCGATATAAATGGGTAAGTATGGCTGGCTTGGTATTAATTACGTTGGCGACGGTAGTGTTGGTCAACCGCACCAAAACGGGGTTTATCCCATCGGAAGATCAAGGCTTTATGGCCATTTCGGTATCAATGCCTGGAGGGACCTCATTGGATCGTACGATCAAAACTATTGACGAGGCCGAGCGTATTTTGATGCAATTGCCCTCGGCCAAAACCGTGAATGCCATGTCAGGATTCAATGTGATGACACAGTCTACCAATCCTTCCAGTGGGGTTATCTTCCTGTTGCTGAAGCCGGCAAAAGAACGGGGGCCAATCAGCGATATCAATGCAATCATGGCGGAGGTGAATCAGAAACTTTCCGTCGTCAAAGGTGTCAACTTTTTTGTCTTTACCTTCCCTACCGTCCCGGGATTTAGCAATGTGGACGGGCTGGATATGGTTTTACAAGACAAGACTGGTGGTAGCCTCAATAAATTCAGCGATATTGGCAATCAGTTTATCTGTTCTTTGATGCAACGTCCCGAAATTGCCATGGCATTTACCACGTTCAAAGCCGATTACCCACAGTACAATCTGGAGGTTGATGAGCTGAAGGCCGCACAGCTGCAGGTCAATGTCAAAGATATCCTGCGCACCATGCAGGTATATTTTGGTTCTTCGCAGGCCACCGATTTCAATCGCTTTGGTAAGTACTACCGCGTGATGATGCAGGCGCAAAAAGACGATCGTGCCAACCTGACCACCATGGAGGGTGTATTTGTTAAAAACAGACTCGGACAAGCCGTGCCAATCAATACCTTAGTCACCTTACATCGGGTATACGGACCAGAAACGGCATCGCGGTACAACCTGTTTAACTCGATCAGCATCAACGCTATTGCTAAGCCAGGTTATAGCTCAGGCGACGCGATCAAGGCCGTCGAAGAAGTGGCAGCCCAGCAATTGCCTGCAGGCTATAACCATCAGTTTTCCGGCATGACCAAAGAAGAATTATCCTCCGGCGGGCAATCAGCCATCATCTTCGGTTTATCACTCTTGTTCATTTACCTCCTTTTAGCCGCACAATATGAGAGTTATATCCTACCATTGGCGGTTATACTCTCTATTCCGACAGGCGTGCTGGGCGTTTTTATCGCGATCGGACTGACGGGTCTGGAGAACAACATCTATGTGCAGGTCGCCTTAGTGATGTTGATTGGTTTGCTCGCAAAAAATGCGATCCTGATTGTGGAATTTGCCTTGCAGCGTCGACGTACGGGCGAAAGCTTGCTCTCCTCCGTTGTCGAAGCATCTAGGTTACGTTTGCGCCCCATCATCATGACTTCTGTTGCTTTCATTGCCGGGTTAATTCCGATGATGAACGTGAAAGGACCTTCCGCAATGGGGAATCATTCGATCAGTATTGGTGCCGCTGGCGGTATGCTGTCGGGTGTGATATTAGGCTTATTCATTATTCCTGTTTTGTTCGTCCTCTTTCAATATCTACAGGAAAAGATATCGGGTAAGCCGATACCGCAGGTAAAAGATCAGATTAACGATACTATTTAACGAAATATCTATGTACACAATTCATGTAAAACGCCTTGCCGCTAGTGCACTGTTGCTTGCCGTCGTCGCTTCTTGTAAGATATCGAAGGATATCACGTACTCCCAAGAGACGCTGCCACCGCAGTACCGATCGGCAGATACAATCTCTAGTCTAACGGATTCTTCCAACAATCGTCTTTTAGCAGCTCTCCCGTGGAATGACTTTTTTGTAGACCCTGCCTTGAAAACACTGATTACCGATGCCGTTGCCAAGAACAACCAGTTACAACTCGCGCTTAAAAACCTGGAAATTGCACGGTTACAGTGGACGAAAGCCAAATGGGGCAATGTGCCGGAGGTACAGCTTGGCGTGCAGGCCAGCAGCAACAGTCCTTCTGAAAACAGCATGTTGGGCGCCAATCTCAACCAGGCGCTCCAACGTAGCCATATCGAGGAATATGCCCTCAACGTAGGCCTCTCCTGGGAGGCCGATATCTGGGGCAAGATCAAGAATCAAAAGCGCGTTGCCGAGACCAATTACCTGCAAACCGATGCGGCCAGAAAAGCGGTACAAACGGCATTAATCGCGGAAGTAGCACAGGGCTACTACAACTTGCTGATGTTGGACTACCAGTTGAATACGGCGAAGAAAAATGCAGCATTAACGCTACAGACACGAAAACTTATCGAATGGCAGTTCCAATCGGGACAGGTGAGCGCTTTAGCCATTGCACAGGCTGAAGCCCAACAGCTAAATGCAGAAAAGCTGATCCCGCTGTTCGAACAACAGATTACCGTGCAAGAAAACGCCTTGAGTATTTTGGCAGGTTCCTTTCCGAATGCAATCCAACGCAGTGTAGGGCTTGCTGTGCCAAGCACCAAAGAGAACCTATCTACAGGCCTACCATCGGCTTTGGTTGCCAACAGACCGGATGTTAAACAAGCCGAACTGGCTTTGACGCATGCAAATGCGGAAGTAGGTATTGCCAAAGCAGATTTTTATCCGGCATTGCGCATTGGTGCTAGTGCGGGCGTCAACAGCTTCGAACTAAGTAATTGGTTCACTCTACCCGCCTCGCTCTTTGGAACCGTTACCGGTGGGATTACCCAACCTATCTTGCAGGGCAAGCGTATAAAAACCAACTACGAGGTGGCGCTGGTCGATCGTGAAAAAGCGGTTATCAGCTTCCGAGAATCGGTTTTGGTTGCCGTAAACGAAGTGTCCAACGCCTTGGTATCTATCGAGAAGTTGCACAGTCAGCAAGATGTATTGGAGCGCCGTGCCCAGCAATTAGAGCAGGCCATCAGTAAAGCTGACCTATTGTTCCAAAGTGGTATGGCAACCTACCTGGAAGTGGTTATTGCCCAAGGACAATTGCTGGAAAGTGAACTGGAACTCGCAACAAATAAGAGAGATCAGCTGTCGGCGCGCGTTTCTTTATATCGTGCACTGGGAGGTGGATGGCAATAGCATCGCTATAAATATCAGGTATTTACATCCACTTTCACCGATGTAAATACCTGATTTAATGTCATCGAGCAACGAAACGCACATGTTCTAGAACAAACACAGGAGCTTTTCCGTACAAGAGTAGTTTGAAACATCTAGAACGCACTAACTGAATTAGCCTTGTTGACAGCAATATCCGTTAACAACCTATCCGTCTCTTTTTCCTCATCCAGCGTCTGCTGTAAAAGGTCCTCCGACTGTTTATGTCCCATCATATTCGCGTAGGTCACTAATGTACCATAGGTTGCCATTTCGTAGTGTTCCACTTTCTGTGCTGCAGCAATCAAGGCAGCATCCTTTATCGGATCGCCGTCAAAGTTAAAGCTTATTTCTTCGGCTTCTTCCAGTAGTCCCTGCATGGCTTTACAAGTCTTAGCCCGAGGCGCCAGCCCCAGGTGGTCAAACACTTGCTTTAATCGGTGAATATGCTCTTGCGTTTGTTCATGATGGTCTGCAAAAGCACCTTTCAGTTCTTCATTGGTCGCTTCTTGCTGCATTTTCTTAAGCGCTGTCAACAATTGTTTCTCCGCACTCAATGCATCCTTAAGCTCATCGACAAACAGCTCATGTAAATGTCCGTTTGGCATGTCATTTTTTTCTGTTCTTTTCATGGTAATTGTTTTTAAAGACGTATAGTCTCGTTTGAAAAATTGATTTAATCGGTGATGAAGTAATCCTTAAAAAAGAGGTAATACACCAGTCCTAACACAAGGATGACAATAAATATAGTTATCCAAATCCCACGTGCCGCTGGTTTGTCGTTGGCCTCCTCGAGAACTACCTTAGGTACTTCTTCGCTTTTCTTTCTTCGATATAGTTTCATCGTTGTTCATTTTAAATGTCCCTCCTCCTCTGCTACACTTTCTGTATTAATGAACAGCTGACCCTTCAGAGCGTTGTCTCCAAGTAAAAAATCAGTACTTCTATCAGAAAAAGGATCATCCACCCGTTTTTACCCCCACAACAACACCGTTCAAACACCTGATTACCAAGAAAAACCAACCCTATTAACCACAAAATTGTCCATGATAAAACAAAGATGGACTGACCATCGAATAGGGTCGGTTCAAGGTGAGGATTTAAACCATTAGACAAAAACAACGATGACTAAAGAACACAGAAAACAAATCAAAGACGACGCCACCTATGACGCCTTACGCCGTCAAGGGGCCAGCAAAGTGAAGGCTGCTAGAATAGCGAACAGCCCGGGAGCTAGCCGTCGTGGCGGGCTTGCCAGCAACCTAAACGAACGCAGCAGAATAGAGCTCCTGGAACAAGCAAAAAAGATCGGAATTAGTGGTCGCCACAGCATGCGTAAAAACGAACTAATTAACGCCATTAGAAATCACTAAACAGCCATAGGCATACTACTTTTTCTGCTATAAAAAAAATCATGGGTCGTCTGGCATCAAGCAGACGACCCAGTCTATTTACAAGCTACAAACCTGTTTTGCGTTGCAGCATGACCTCATCGGTCAAATCCAACCGCAAGGGCGTAATGGAAACCTTATTATGATCCACCGCCCATCGATCTGTGCCCTCTTCAGCCGGTTCCAAAGGTGCCACAGTGAACCAGTAATGCTTACGTCCCAATGGATCTGTTCCCGGTACAATGATACCATCATACAAACGCACCGATTGTCTCGTCCATAAAATACCTTCCGGATTCGGCGGAAAGTTCACATTGAATAAAGCCAATTCATCATCCGCCAAAAGCAGCTTTAAAGTTTTTTCTACATAATTTTCCAACTGCTGAAAATCAGGCTCCGTCTTCCCTACCGGGGTACTCAGCGCAATCCCCTTTATTCCCAGTAAGACCGCCTGTTTGGCGGCAGCTAATGTTCCAGAATGCCACATCGAATTTCCCAAATTTGGCCCCATGTTGATACCGGAGAGCACGACATCCACATTTTTCCAAAGGTGCGTACCCATCGCCACACAATCTGCCGGCGTACCATTCACCCGATGGGCTTCAATATCTGGGAAATCTATCGGTGACTTTTTATAGCTCAATGGCCTCGAATGGGTAACAGCATGCCCCATAGAAGACTGCTCGACATCGGGAGCAACCACACGAACCTCACCAAATTTTCTGGCAACCTGTGCCAAAGCAGCAATACCCGGACTATAGATACCGTCATCATTTGTAATTAATATTTTCATAGCATCGTCATAAAGAAGTTCTCAAATTTTAAGAACGTTTGAGCCTACATAAACGTTCATTCATAAAACAATATCTATGGAAAAGGCCATTATACTACACAACCCAAGGGCTGGAGATGAGGACCACAAGAAATCGGACCTTATTGAATTGATTGAAGAAAAAGCCTACAAGGTGGGCTACTTTAGTGTAAAAAAAACTAAAGGATGGAAGAAAAAACTTGAAAAGGCAGCTTTTGCTGTCGTGGCCGGAGGTGATGGAACTGTGCGACGTATCGCCAAAGAATTAACGAAAAGAACGATACTGCATAAACAAATCCCTATGGCAATCTTGCCCATGGGAACAGCAAACAACCTGTCAAAGACCTTAGCCATTCATGCCGACAGAGATTATAACAGCTATCTGTTAAACTGGCAAAAAAAGAATATACAACCCTTTGATATCGGTATTATCAAGGTAAAAAGAAAACTACAGTTCTTCTTAGAAGCAGCCGGTTTTGGTCTGTTTCCCTTACTCATGAAAACAATGGACAAGATAGACTGTAGTCAACTAAAGACCACACAGGATGAGTTGATCTTCGCCTTAGAGACATTACATCAGGTTGTCTTATCTGCCCCTACTCAAAAGTATGAGATAACGCGTAATGGCGAAATCTGCTATCGTGGTAAATCACTGGCTATTGAAGTGCTCAATACCCCCTACATTGGGCCAAATCTACATCTTGGGCCACATGCGAAAATAGACGATGGCTTATTGGATATCGTCTGTATCGAAGCTACACAACGCGCCGAATTCGCTGACTATATCCAACGACTCCTCCAGGGAAAAACGACAAATTTCTTTTGGAAAACATTCCAAGCCGAAGCGCTCACTTTAAAAACAAAAGACAAATGCTTACATATTGATGATGAACTCGTTGAGACGACACAAAAAAACTACGTTTTCGAAATAAGAAAGAGTGCCTTAGGGTTTCTTCGGTAAAAATGAACCTTTTGGGGTGCGAAACTGTTCGTATGTAACTATATGAAAATCATGAAAAAACAAGCAGGTAAAATACTAATCATTTCGAATAGACTCCCCATAAAGATCGAACGACAAGATGAAAAACTAGTGATCAGCGCCAGCGAAGGTGGGCTTGCAACGGGGTTAGGTTCCATTTATAATAAAGACAATAACCTATGGATTGGTTGGCCCGGTATCGTTCCAAAGGATCAAGCGGAGAAAGATTTTATAACAGAAACACTATCGTCGTTAAACCTTATCCCTATTTTCTTAACAGAAGAAGAGATTGCTGGCTATTATGAGGGCTTTTCGAATGAGGTATTATGGCCCATATCACACTACAGCCCCACCTACGCGAATTACAATACGGACAACTGGCATTGCTACCAAACTGTAAACCAAAAATTCGCCGACCTCGTCCAGTTACATTGCAGCAACGAAGACACGGTCTGGATTCACGATTACCAGCTCATGCTTCTTCCTCATATGATACGACAAAAGAAAGAGAATATTGCGATCGGCTATTTTCAACATATCCCCTTTCCCCCGGATGAAGTTTTTAGAAGCATACCATGGCGAGATGAACTCTTACGTGGTATTTTAGGTGCGGATCTCATCGCCTTCCATACCTTCAATGATACCCAACATTTTCTAGATGCCTGTACGCATATCCTTGGCTTATCCATCTTTAATAATAACTTGCAAGTTTCCGGACGAACAGTATATGTGGAGGTTTATCCTATGGGCATCGATTTTGAAAAATTCAATGCCCTTTCGAAGAAAAAAGCCATAAAAGCTCGTTCGAGAGAAATTAGGGAACACTTTTCCAATAGAAAGATCATCGTTTCGGTAGACCGACTTGATTACAGTAAAGGAATCTTACCACGTATCGCCGCCTTTGAAGACCTATTGCTTCGCCATCCCGAGTGGAAAGGTCAAGTGGTCCTCTATATGCTGGTTGTACCTTCGCGAGACACCGTGGACCAATACAAAAGGCTTAAAGATGAAATCGATCGAAAAGTTGGCAATATCAATGCAGCCTATGGCAATAATGATTGGACGCCTATTGTGTATTTTTATACCTCATACCCTGTCGAAGAGCTTGTTGCGCTCTACCGTGCTGCCGATATTTGCCTGGTGACCTCCGTACGAGATGGAATGAATCTCGTTAGCAAGGAATATATCGCGTGCAAGGAACAAACGGATGGTGTTCTCATTTTAAGTGAGCTGGCCGGAGCTTCCAAAGAGCTTATCGACGCCATACAGATCAACCCCCATTCTATCGATCAGATACGAGATGCCCTTTCTCAAGCTTTAACCATGCCCAAAGAAGAGCAACATGAGCGTATGGCAGCCAGCATCGCACTCGTTAAAAAGTTTAATATTCACCATTGGGTCGATCTCTTTTTCACCAAATTAAAAGAAATAAAAATGCAGCAGGGCAAAGATTTTGCACGTCGAATCCGGCCTGAAACCCAAGATGCCATTTTAAAATTGTATCAACTGTCCAAAAAAAGACTGTTCTTTCTCGATTACGATGGTACACTCATTGGCTTCAATAATGATGTCAACAAAGCTGCACCGACCAATGAGCTATATGATACACTGGATAAGATACAGGCGTCACCAAACAATCAGATAGTGATCATTAGTGGTCGTCCCCATCAAATCCTTGAAAAATGGTTTGCAAACAAAAACTATATTCTAGTTGGTGAACATGGCGTCTGGAAAAAATATCCCGATGGTGCGTGGAAAAGTAAGTCCGACTTATCCAATACCTGGAAGGCATCCATCAAGAAAGTAATGCATAAATATGCCAACAAGACGGCCGGTGCCTTTATTGAAGAGAAAGAGTATTCCTTAGCTTGGCATTACCGAAAAACACAAGAAGGATTGGGACAATTTCGTGCGCAGGAACTGATCGATAGTATGCGGTACCTTATCCCCCACCATGGCTTACAGCTGTTGCGCGGCGATAAAGTAATTGAGGTCAAAAATCGCGATGTAAACAAAGGTAAAGCAGCGTTATCTATTGTACGTCGCCTTCAACCGGATTTCATTTTTGCTATAGGCGATGATGCCACCGATGAAGATATGTTCATTGAGCTGCCTAAGAACAATACCATCAGTATTAAAGTAGGCAACAAAAAATCGGTTGCCAAATTTTACGTCGAGAACCAGCATGAAGTGGCGACCTTGCTACAGAGTATTTTCGTAGAAAAAGACAAAACAAATGTAACAGTAACAAAAAAAGAGCATGCCTATGGAATCTAGTCAAAGACATCGTTATAATAGTGGAATAATCGGAAACTGTGCCTATATCGCACACATAGGAATGGATTCCGACATCAATTGGTTGTGTTGGCCGACGTTTGAAGATTCATTTGTTTTCGGTTCGCTCCTCGATAAAAATAAGGGTGGTGAATTTTCCATCAAGCCAAGTACAGAAATAAAACAAAGCAGACAATTCTATGTTGAAAATACGAATATCCTATGTACCGAAATTTTCAGCACTGATGGCGGATACCGGATTACGGACTTCGCTCCTCGGTTTGAGCAATATGAACGTTATTACAAGCCATTGATCTTGATCCGGAAAGTAGAGCCTATCGAAGGATATCCAAAAATTCAGGTCACCTGTCGCCCTACATATGAATACGGTAAGCAGGAATTTGAAAAACAACGCGGGAGCAATCATGTACAATATTACCACGACAATCTCAGAATGCGATTAGTCACGACTATGCCGGTCAGTCATTTTTTTGAAAACAACACCCATTATGTGCTTTCCAAACCCATCTACTTGATTTTGACATTTGGAAGCGCCTTTGAAGCTCCGATCGAACGGACGGCAGAAGAGTTTTTATCGCGTACAGAAGCCTATTGGCAAAAGTGGATTAAGAGTGCCTCTATCCCCAATTTTTACCAAAAAGAAGTTATTCGATCTGCATTAGCGCTTAAGCTGCATCAATACGAGGATACAGGGGCTATTATCGCCGCTAGCACCACCAGTCTACCCGAATATCCTGGGTCGGGCCGCAATTGGGATTACCGTTACTGTTGGTTACGCGATAGCTATTATGTTTTGACCGCGCTAAGTCATATTGGACAGTTTGAAGAGATGGAAAAGTATGCGGCATATATTGCTAATATCAGCCATATGGATACGGGCCGACTGCAGCCATTGTATGGCATCTTTGGACAACAGAAACTACAAGAAAGCACACTCGATCATATCGATGGTTATTTGCAAAACAAACCGGTACGTATCGGTAATCAAGCCTATGAACATATCCAAAATGATGTCTACGGACAAGCACTAATCGCTTTACTCCCCTTGTTAACTGATAGTCGGTTTAACTACGAACTACAGATTAACGCACGGGAATGGACCTCTTACATCCTACAAAAAATTAAAGCCACTATTGACGAATATGATGCCGGCATCTGGGAATTTCGACAGTTTGAAAATAGACATTGCTATTCGAATCTCTTCCAGTGGGCCGGAAGCACTGCCGCGTTAAAGATTGCCAAAATGTATGGCATGGAAGATATTGCGCATCAGGCGCGCGTAATGATTGGCAAGGCCACGAAGCATATTGAGGACTGTTACGACCAAGAGCGACATGTATATACCAATTCGGCCGGTGGAGAGAATCTAGACGCCAGTACACTACAGCTGATTATGATGAACTATCTTGATCCCGCGAGTGAGCGCGCGAAGCTACATCTAAGTGCTATGGAGAAAGAACTAAAAGGGGAAAACGGTCTATTTTATCGATACCTGCATCGTGATGATTTTGGTAAACCTAAATCTACCTTTCTGGTATGCGCTTTTTGGTATGTGGAGGCTTTGGCCTGCGTTGGTCGAATCGAAGAGGCACAAGAAACCCTGAATAACCTCATCGGATATTCAAATCACTTACTTTTATTCAGCGAAGATGTTTGTGAGCAAACAGGTAGTCAATGGGGCAATTTCCCACAGGCCTACAGTCATGTCGGCTTGTTGAATGCTGCCTACCGGATTGCCGTTAAGTTAGATCAACCTACCTTTTTCGAGAAAGAATAGGCTTGACTATTAAACAGTTTTTAACTATTTTAGATATAGGTTTCTTTTTTGCATTGATCTCTATTTAAATGATAAACAGGTAAGTAAACCAGCTTCAGAAAAAAACTGGTTCTAAGCATAATTTGACAGGGCAATCCATTATGACTCAACGAATAGACCTTGAGACAGAAGCGATGCATCAAGCAGGTCTTCGTTACATTTCATCTCAAGACAAGGGATATCAGCGGATCCGGAAAGGTGATACGTTTTGTTACATTGACCACAAAGAAAGTATCATTCATAATCCAAAAACATTAGACCGGATTCAAAAGCTTGTTATTCCTCCCGCTTGGCAAGAGGTCTGGATTTGTCGTTATGCCAATGGACACATTCAAGCGACAGGAATTGATAGTCGCGGGCGCAAGCAGTATCGATATCACGCTTTATGGACAGCGCTGCGAACCCGTGACAAATTCAATAATCTATATAGTTTCGGTCAACATCTACCTCGACTGGAAAAACAGATTGTACGCGACCTTAAACAGAAAGAGCTAACTAAAGATCATGTATGTGCAGTAGCTTTGGCTGTTATGAGCCTGACCTACTTTAGGGTTGGAAATGATATTTACGAAAAAGAGAATAAGTCGTATGGTCTGACAACATTACGCAATCGGCATGTCAAACAGGTATCTACAGACAAAATGTTCTTTCGTTTTATTGGTAAAAAGGGCGTTCGTCAGCAAAGTTACTTAAAGCAAAAAGGATTAGTTGCATTACTTGCTAAGGTAAAAGAAATTCCAGGGCAACGACTCTTTCAGTATTATGATAAGAATAAAGAAATTACACCACTTGAATCGGGAGACCTCAATAATTACCTACGCCATTCTATGAACCTTGAGGTAACATGTAAAACAATGCGAACCTGGTATGCATGCATCTTAACCTTGCAATATCTATCGAGATCTGAAATCCCTACTACGGAACATGGGCGTAAAGATGAACTTCTACAAACAATTGATACGGTCGCGCAGCATCTTGGCAACACAAGAGCGGTTACGCGAAAACACTATATCCACCCTTGCCTTCAGGAGCTCTACCTATCGGGTAAACTGGATTCTTGGATTCGAAGAAATGCAACAAAACAACATGATCCCACCAATCCCGTGTATCGGAAAAAATTAATGCAAATTCTGCAACATTTCTCTCCGGCAGAATCACTTGCCCATTAACACGCAATAAATTTTATAACGAATAGCCAGAATCCTATAACGAACCAACGTCTGTATTCTTCTACATTTGAGGATATAAACATTGGCATGAAAAAAAAGATACTTATTGTTGGTGGTTACGGCGCTGTTGGACGGCAAATAGCGACCAATTTAGTTCATACATATCCAAACTTAATCTTGGTAGCAGGAAGAAACTATTCGAAAGCAGAAAAATTAGCGGACGAGCTGTCCTCTAAGGTAATTCCATATGCATTTGACTTAGCAAACTTTGAAGATGATCCAATACTGAATGAAGTTCAATTGGTCATCGTATGTTTAGACAGTCCAAATACAAAATTCGTTGAAGCCTGTATTACTAAAGGAATCAACTATTTAGATATATCTGCTCAATATGCAAGCCTGCAACTAATAGAAAATCTCGATGCCCAGGCGCGTACGCACAAAAGCACCATTGTATTGAGTGCTGGTCTTGCTCCAGGCATGACAAACTTATTAGCGCAGCACGCTTATAGTCAGCTACAAGCCCCCGTTATGGTAGAGATATCCATCTTACTCGGACTAGGAGAAAAACATGGGGAACAGGCATATCGATGGACATTTAATCATATAGACCACACTTATATGCTGGGTTCTATGCGTATGGACAGTTTTAGCGATCCAATCCGAACGGAACTACTTGGTACAAGAAAATTCTACACATTCGATTTCTCCGACCAGCATGTTCTACGAAAAACGCTACCACATACGACAGTACAAACACGAATGGCATTCGACAGTAATTGGTTTACATCCATAACAGCATTCCTTCGAAAATGTCGACTGACAAAGCTCTTTAAAAATAAAAGAATACAAGATTTCGCTATCACCCTATTCGACAAGTGGTCGTTCGGAAGTGCTGTTTTTGGCGTAAAAGTGGAGGCAAAAGATAAAAAAGGCGACTTGAAGACCTATACCTTCACGGGCTATAATGAAGGGAAAATAACAGCCGCCTTCACCACAGAATTAGCGCGTCACTTGTTGACCCTGCCACAGCAGGCATATGGGGTCTTCCACAGTCATCAAATCATTTCGAATATACCGGACTTTATTGAACGGGTACAGCGATATGATCCCAGTTTCGAAATGAAAGAGGTTTAAAAGTACATCCGCTTAGAAAAGAAAAAACGTACTTGTAAAGTTGCAAAACCTACAAGTACGCTTTATACTATGCAATAGATAAACGAACGATTTCTCTAACTTTATCGGGTGTTACAATGCCGTTTTCACCGAGCTTTGTCCATCCTCTTTTTTCAAAGCGATCATTTATTAATTCGATAATATCTTCGGTATCGGATGTATAAGATGAAAGTTTTCCTTCCATACCCATCTGATCAAAAAACTCGACCGTCTTGGCAATCGCCTCTACAGCAACCTGCTTATTATCTACCCCTTCAATATTCCAAACACGTCTACCGTACTGTGCCAGCTTTTCTTCTTTATGATCGATCATCACGGTATACAAGTTTGGTGCAATTATAGCTAATGTCCGCGCATGGTCGATACCATATAAAGCTGTTAATTCATGGCCAATCATATGAGTTGCCCAATCGGTCGGCACGCCCTTTTGTATCAGTCCATTCAAAGCCATCGTACACGACCACATAAAGTTTGCTGCTAGTGTATAATCTTTCGGATTTTCGACCACCTTTACGCCTATTTCAACAAGCGTCTGTAGAATACCTTCAGCAAAACGATCCTGCAAAGAGGCGCCAACCGGATAGGTTAGATACTGTTCCATAACATGCGTAAATGCGTCAATGACTCCATTTTGCAATTGTCTTTTGGGAAGAGACGAAATAACGGTTGGGTCACAGATCGAAAACTTAGGAAACAAAGCGGGCCCTCCAAAAGGCAATTTCTCCTGCGTAGCAGCAATCGTAACTACCGATCCCGAATTCATCTCACTGCCTGTTGCTGGTAAGGTAAGGACAGTGCCAAAAGGAACAGCATTCTCCTTAATAGACATCCGCTTGTAGAGAATTTCTTTAGGGTCATTATCAAAATTAACAGCCGCCGAAATAAACTTAGCTCCATCAATAACGGAGCCTCCCCCTACCGCTAAAATAAAATCTAAACCTTCATGACGTATGAGCTCTACAGCCTTCATCAATGTTTCAAAATGCGGATTAGGTTCAACACCACCAAACTCCGTCACCCGAACGCCATCCAGCGCTTCTTTAACCTGTTCGTAGACACCATTCTTAAAAATACTGCCCCCGCCATACAACATCAAAACCTTTGCATCCGCTGGGACCAACTCTTTCAATTTGGCAATTTGTCCTTCTCCGAAGACAATTCTAGTTGGGTTATAAAATTCAAAATTTATCATATTATTCAATTAAATATGTTCCACTACGCGTCCTGTGCCTACCTCCACGGATCCATTCCTCTTTTCGCACGCAATTGTCGTAAAACCTTTTACCATTAGGAATGTAAATGTACCGCTAAAGCCATTATTGTCACCTATGATTTTGTCATATTGAAAACACAAAATTTTCTGATCTGGCTATAAAAAACAAAAACTACGAAGACTGAGCTTCGTAGTTTCTTGCTAACTTATCTAACTAAAATCCCAATGAAGGCTTATCTCGCGTATCCATC
Organism: Sphingobacterium psychroaquaticum; assembly: GCF_900177625.1. GTDB lineage: Bacteria > Bacteroidota > Bacteroidia > Sphingobacteriales > Sphingobacteriaceae > Sphingobacterium > Sphingobacterium psychroaquaticum. The sequence continues at coordinate 719,880 of NZ_FXAU01000001.1, read as the reverse complement.
ATTTTGTGGGTAATCTGGTCCTAAGAGATTCATCTGCGCTCTCGGAATCACCCAATTCACCATATACGGGCGAATAATACGACGTGCATCATTCCGATATGGATAGGGATCCAACGGTGTATTGGCATGTCCTGTCGACTGGTTCGTGTCCGAACTCTCATCGCCCGGTTTTCCATACCCCGCATGTTCTTTTACAAAGTCATAGAGCTTTCCTGTACGCTTCAGCATATACCAACGCTTTCCTTCAAATGCCAGCTCGCGTGCCTGTTCATCCAAGATATCTTGGAAGCTTAAAGTTGTCAAACCAGCGGCGCCCGCACGCTTACGAATCGCATTGATTTGTCCTAAAGCAGTCTTTGCAGTTACCTGATCGGCAGCACTACCAATATTTCCAAGATTCAAATTCGCTTCGGCCGCGAACAATAACGTTTCAGCCAATCGATACATCATACGATTCATGGTATGTGCATCACTAACCGGGATCCCAGTCGTCGGGAAGAATTTCTTACAGCCCGTCGTTAAACGTACAAAGAACAAGTGACGATCATTACCCGACGCGCCAAACTCCTTCCATTGCGGGTGCTCTATCCTACTACCCAATGTTTGCCCAGCTGGTAATGTCGCTGGATCGTTGTAATAGTAATCTTTGATATAATATGTGCCTTTAATACGTGTGTCATTTGGATCTTTCAACAACAGATCACGTAAGTAGTTGTTAACGGTCAGCCAACCAAAACCTCTTCCTCCCTGTTCGATAGAATATTTCGATCCAGGAATTAGCTCTGCATAGTTTGGCATAAGATTAAAGTTCAGCTTATTCGGGTTGCCGTCAATAGACTCCTTATACTGTAAGGTCCATAAAGATTCTCTATGGTTTAAATCGCCGGCAAATACCTGTCCTGTCGTGGCAACCAAACTATACGTTCCACTCTGACTAATAACCTCTTCGGCCTGTGTCTTCGCTTCCTGCCAATCTTTCTGCCACAAGGCAACTTCTGCTTTTAAGTGGCGTGCCGTAGCTTGATTGACGCGGCCAATTTGATAACTTGCCCAAGGTAAATTGGCAATTGCATACGTCAGATCCTCATTGACCAGTTTGTAAATATCTGCCTCTGATGTTTTTTCATTGATCGTATTGAAGGCCGTTTCAAAGCTTGTCGGTTCGGTCGTTACGTAAATATTATTAAACGTACGGAATAGCGTAAACACGGCTGTTGCACGGAAAAATTTAGCTTCCGCCAAAACCAACTTGCGTTTACTTTCGTCCATCCCTACCAACTTATCAGCAGACGCAATAAGCGCATTTGCCCGGTCTACAATTTTATAGTAGCTGTTCCACCAGTAAGAATGCACGGAACTGCTTTCCGCATGGATCCCCTGTCGTAACAATCCATAGTTCGAGATCTCACCACCACGCGGAACGGTCAGATCATCTTTTGCATCTATAATTAAACTGTTCGATCCATTATTATCGTTATTATCAAAAAACGCACGTTGTAAATTATACAAACCAACAACCCCAGCCTCTAATCCTTCCGGTGTATTGTAAACAAAATCCGCGCTAAACTGCGTCGTTGGATTCTCTGTTAAAAAGTCTTTACAAGAACTTAGCGATAGTGTAGCCATCAATGCTAAACACCAAGCGGCTTTTCCTCTTTTATATAGATAAGTCATATCTTCTATTGTTATACCTGTAATTCTATTATAAACCTAAATTAATTCCAAAAGTGAATGATTTCGCATCCGGGAATTCATTCGGATTATTCTCTGGGTTATACGATTTATACTTCGTCGCTGTCCAAAGGTTTGTTCCTGTGAAATAAAAGCGTAAACTGCTTAAATTCGCTTTACTGACAAACGATTTCGGTAAGGTGTATCCAACCGAAAATGTGCGTAACCTAAAGTAAGAGGCGTCTGTCACACTTAAAGCTCCAATATTAGCCGGTGCCATATCAAAACTAGGACGTGGATACTCGTTCGACGGGCGCTCTGGCGTCCAATAGTCTACTTTAATACCGTTACGAACTGATTGGAACGTTCCGCCTTGGTTAAAATCACTCAAGTATGGATTTCGTTTCATGGCGCCTTTCACATAATAGAAGTCAGCTAGCAAATCAATCCCTTTATAAGAGAACGTCGTAGCAAAAGAACCGATCCAATCAGGTTGAGTTTTATAACGAACCTTATCATCGTCATTAATAATTCCATCACCATTTATATCCTTTAAACGTATCGCTCCAGCAATCAAAGAAGCCGGCGTTTGAAAATTAGGGGTGTTGGCTTGTGCTGAAGATTTCGCTTCTTCATCTGTCTGGAAGATACCATCAAAAGCATATGAATTAATGACTGTAATAGGACTGCCGATAAAACGACTATTGTTCTCATCATCACGCGGTCTTCCTTGTGCATCAACCAATCCAGTTTTTACAATTTCATTCTTGTTCTTCGCAAACGTCGCATTTATAGACCATTTAAAATCTTGATTCCGAATGATCGCATAATTCACGAGTGCCTCAATACCACTATTTTTAGATTCTCCACCATTCGCAATCGTACTTGTAAAACCGGTTAAGGAGTTAACAGGAACCGTTAACAACAGGTCTCGCGTACGGGTCGTATAATAATCGACCGATCCCGTAATACGATTTTCAAGTAAGCCAAAATCCAACCCCGCGTTGAGCGTCGTGGATGTTTCCCAGGTAATACCAGGATTAGGTAATTGACTGCCTGGCAAACTTCCTCCAACAATATTTCCATTGAAAACATAATTGTGCACATTGACTAATCCCAACGTTTGATAAGGACTCAAAGCTTGATTCCCTACAGAACCATAACTTACACGTGCCTTCAATTCATTGATTGCCGAAACTGGCTTCAAGAACTCTTCTTGGTGTATCTTCCACGCCAATGAGGCTGCAGGGAAGAAAGACCACTTATCATTTGCAGAGAAAACCGAAGCACCGTCCTGTCTCGCTGTTACCGTAACTAGATATTTATCCAGGAGACTGTAGCGTACCCGTCCCATATAGGACAACAACCGGCGACGATCGTCGTTGCGCAGCGTTTTAAAGTTGAGCGCACTACTGATACCTTTATATCCTAAAAGATCATTCGGGAAATTATTAGCTTGGGTGCTTGTCAATGAATTATCGATTTGATTGATAGATTGCACCGCCGTCACATCGATATCATGGATATCACCAATGTTTAGCTTATAGGTTAAGATATTCTCAATTAGATATTCTTGACGTTTAAGATCCGAAACCATTGCCTTTCCATTTACACTTCCCATTCCTTCTTGGTGAAGACGCGTACGGTAGGAACCTTCATCTACGTTTTTATTACTGAACAAGGCATTGATCTTGTAGGTCAAATTATCCAGGATCTTGTAATTACCAACTAGATTCAGATTATAGAAGTTAGACTTTACGTCATTGCTTGACTCCCGTATATTCCACAACGGATTGATGGTACTGCTACTTGCATTTACGCCCGCCACGTTATTCACCAAATTGCCATTGATATCGTAAGGACCGGTGAATGGATTAATCGTGATAAAATCTAAACCAGTAGATTCCTTTTTTTGCTCATCTAAAGCCGCATTCAAGTTCGCTTCGATACTAATTTTTTCGCTTACCTTATGATTAAGGTTTAATCGAAAATTTCCACGCTTATATCCCGAGGAAGGAATTAGTCCCGACTGATTAAAGTAATTTAAACTACTAAATACTTTTGTCTGTGCAGAACCACCATTGATACTCAAGGTACTATTACTGATTCGACCATTTTTTAGCACCGCATCTTCCCAATCTGCAAAATTACCGGCTATATAGTTCAAATATTCAGGCGCTTTCTCTCCACCAAAATTATCTGCATCCTTCGGTAAAAACACACCACCATTACTTGTTCTTTTTGCTTCACGGCGGAATTGTGCGAATTCCTCTGGCGAATACAGATCAAAGTTTTTTGTTAGTTTTTGACTCGTTAGGTAGGTGCTTGCGGCAATGGCTGTTTTACCTTCTTTACCCTTCTTGGAAGTAATCAAAATTACACCATTGGATGCACGCGCACCATAAATCGCTTGTGACGATGCGTCTTTAAGAATCTCAATCGATGCAATATCATCTGGATTTACATCATTAATATTCTCTATTGGGAAACCATCTAAAACCACGAGCGGTGCATTACTTCCTGTAATAGATCGCTGTCCACGGATCAGAATATTGGATGTTCCACCAGGGCGTGCTGACCCCAACGATACAGCGACCCCAGCTGCTTGTCCCCGAATCATCTCTGAGATATTGGTTGTTGGAATAGCTTTGGCCGTATTCACATTGATTGTGGACACTGCTCCCGTAACATCGCTCCGCTTCTGCGTACCGTAACCAACTACCACCACCTCGCTCAATGCTTGGTTATCGACCGTAAGTGACACATTGATCACGGTTTGATTACCAATCTGAACTTCTTGTTTAAGATAACCGATGAAAGAAAACGTTAATGACGTTGCTCCATCCGGAATAGGCAGCTCATATCCACCGCTTGCATCCGACGTGGTTCCAGCCGTGGTCCCCGCAGCGACAACACTTACCCCGCCTAACGGTTTACCCGTTTCATCAACGACTCTTCCTTTAACTGTACGGACCTGCTTCTCCAAACGAGATTCTTCCATCTCCGTGCCTGCAGGTTTTGCATAAAGAATAACTTTATTTTCGTGAATTTTATAATCTATACCATACGGTCTTAATGCATTCTTTAAAAAGAATGCTAAAGATTGATTTTCTAGTTTAGAACTTATTTTTCTATTGGCATCAATCGCAGTCGGGCTATAAACAAACTCAATCTGATACCGGTTGGAAATATTCTTTAGGGTATTTTTTATCGTATTGTTTTCTGCCGAGACACTGATTTTAGCATCTAAAACAGCTTGCCCCACCGCAGGGCTTGCCATACCTACCGTATTACCTAGGGCAAGTAGTAAAATTTGTGCAACGGAAATTCTCATCACAGTCTTTGAGTGGACAATAATTCGCTTTTTTTTCATAAATTCGGTTTTCGTTCGTTTTGCTTAATTCGGACATTTTTTGCCGGCAGTCTCGTACACTGTCGGCATCTTTTTTAATTGGATGTAAGAATATTTTACATAGGCTACATGTTTTAAGGTTACGTAATTAATTCACGATTAACACCCCTCTCCCTCAATAATTATAGTACTATCATGAATGCTATATTTTGCCCCCAACGTGGCACATAGCAATTTTAGTTTCTTAAATAAATCTTCGTCATTTAAATTTCCCGTGAAGGTACAGTCCTTCATTTTTGAATTTGTAAATGTGATCTGAATGCCATACATCCCCTCTAAAGCATCCACGACATCCTGTATCGGTGTATCCATAAACGAAAAACTATACTGTGCCGCATGACTTTCCATATCCGCGTTCATTGGCCTTGGCGATGAAACAATAGCTTCTTTAAAATCTGACAATTGCGCATTATAAACAAAGCGTTTGTTTGGTGTCAAAACAACAGTATTCTGCTGTTTTTCAGAAGAAAACAACGTGTTTTTCCGTGGACTGACCTTTACCTTCCCGGTACGAACTTCAACAAAATTCGCTGCGATATCGGGTGTTGATTGGACCATAAAACTGGTGCCAACCACTTGTATATCGTGATGGTAGTTATGCACAATAAAAGGTTTCTTTTTATTCTTAGCGACCTCGAAGAAAGCCTTTCCTTTTAGGAATACTTCTCGTTTTGATCCTTCAAATATTTTAGGAAAGCTAAGGCTTGCTCCTGGATACAATTGAATTTTCGTACCATCACTCAGTAATAGTTTCTTAATCTCTAAACTATTGTTTTCTAAACTCTCGGGTTGACCAACCGAAATGCGATAAGACAAAGGTATAATACTGGTTTTCTCATAATAAAACCATGAAAATCCTAAAACTAACGATGCTGCCACTGCCACTTTGAAAAAGGGTGCAAATGACCTTTTCTTTTTACGCTGCAAGGTGGCGTCCGCCACGACCTCCCATATATTGGTTCCGATTCTTTTCAGTTCCGTTCCTTCGGGCGAAGCCTGTTGTTGTGCATTGAGGACATCCAAACCATCATACCAGTTCTGGAGCAGCTTTTCTTCTTCAGGGCTACATTGTCCATTTAGGTATTTTTCTAATAGCTTTTTGTATTGTTCCGTATCCATTTACGTATCGTTTCTATAGATAAGTAAACGAACAAGCTATTACCCCTAAAAAGAATTTAAGAAAAAATATATAAGAAGCACCACATAGTCTTTTAGGTGCCGACGTAAGGTTTTTATCGATTGGGTGATATGGTATTCGACCGCTTTTTCACTTATTTGAAAATCCTGGGCTATCTCTTTATTCGTGCGACTTTCAAAGCGGCTTAACTTGAAAATATCTTGCGTCTTTTGTGGTAAAGAAGCAATTCCTGCTTCAATACAGGCATTTAGCTCTTTTAAATTATATGTCGTTTCAATCGATGGGTTAGGGTTCCCATGAAGTTGTTCATGCTGCTTGTATCGCTCTTGAACCAGTTGATTTTTAATATAATTAATTACAGCATAGCGTACAGACATTCCTAAATAAGAACGCAGATTACTGATTTCTTTTCGATGTCTGTTTTCCCATAGGTCGATGAATATATTCTGCACGACTTCTTCTGCAACAACAGTCTTACCTGTCTTCTGCAAAGCTATAGCAAACATAAAGGACCAATACCGATCATAAATCGCCTTAAAAGCATGCTCATCATCATGCTTTATCTTTTCGAGAAGCGTTTCATCAAATTGCATAGGTATTGGCATCAAATTGAACCAAATTAAAGAAACAAGTTGAATTTACCAAAAGAAGGAACAAGATTAAGTGCAGCAGCGGTACACACAAAGGTCAACTCATCCATAGCCTGTATATATAGTATCCTACAAAAAAAGGAAAATAGCATTAAGAAATTGCTAAGAAGGTTTTAAATTTACATGTAACACGGCTACAAAATGATATTTCTTTTGAAAGCGCATCCCAGTTCAATAATAGAATCTGTTTTCGCAATCCCAGGAATCGTATCTATTTTCTCATACAAGACCTGGCGCATATGTTCATGATTTTTAGCAACCAGCTTTATATATAAGGTATAGTTACCGGTAATAAAATAGCATTCTGTTACTTCAGGAATCTTTTTCAGCTCTTCGATGACCCGTTGCGAATCCCCATCCTTTTCTAAAGTAATACCCGTAAATGCCCCCCAGTCATAGCCTAAAGCCTTCTCATTGAGAACAGGTCGCACCCCCAGCAGTAGCCCTTGGTCCAACAAACGCGTAACACGCTGGTGTACCATGGTATTCGAAACCTCCAACTCTGTTGCGATCGCAGAAAATGCTATTCGTCCATCCCGTTCAAGGATTTTCAAAATCCTGACATCAAAATCGTCCAATCTATTTAATGTATCCATCTAATATTTGTAAAAAAGTCAAATTAAACCCAAAACAACTAAAAAAAAGTTAATTTTCATCACAAATAGAGACCCAAGAATAAAATAACCTATTTTTGTATAACAAAACATAGATCTAAAAAACATGAACACAAAAGATAAGTCATACAGCACCGAAGAATACATAGCGCGCGAAGCGCAATATGGAGCACATAACTACCATCCCCTTCCCGTTGTTTTAGAACGTGGCGAGGGTGTTTATTTATGGGATGTGGAAGGCAAAAAATACTTTGATTTTCTATCGGCCTATTCGGCCGTTAACCAGGGCCACTGCCATCCTCGTATCATCGATGCGTTAAAAAAGCAGGCCGAAAAACTAACATTGACTTCTCGTGCATTTTACAATAATAAACTAGGCGAGCTTGAAGCATTCTTATGTGACCTATTCGGTTTTGATAAGGCGCTGGTAATGAATTCTGGTGTGGAAGCCGTAGAAACCGCCATGAAGCTTTGTCGTAAGTGGGGTTATGAGGTAAAAGGGATTCCCTCCAATACAGCCAAGATTGTTTTTGCCAAAGATAATTTCCACGGTCGTACGCTATCCGTTATCTCCGCCTCAAACGACAGCACAGCTACCACGAATTTTGGGCCCTTCTTGGAAGGGATTATCCTGGTACCATACAACGACCTTGAAGCACTGGAAACATTGTTTGCAGCAGACAGTAGTATTGCCGGCTTTATTGTTGAACCTATCCAAGGTGAGGCAGGTATCATTGTACCAAGCGAAGAATACTTAAGTAAAGTACGCGCATTGTGCACCAAATACAATGTCCTATTCATTGCCGACGAAATCCAGACGGGTATTGGCCGTACCGGGAGTATGTTAGCTTCTTACGAAATCAACGACACGGCCTCCGAGAGTAAACCAGACGTATTAATCCTAGGGAAAGCTGTCTCTGGTGGAGTTATGCCTGTTTCAGTTGTTCTAGCCAACGATGATGTAATGCTTACTATTCGTCCGGGAGAACATGGATCTACCTATGGTGGAAATCCTTTGGGTTGCGCCGTTGCTTTGGAAGCGATGAAAACATTGATCGATGAAAAACTAGCGGACAATGCTAAAGAGATGGGCGATCTTTTCCGTGCAGGACTCGAAGATATTGCGACACGCTGTAAACTGATTCGTTCGGTGCGTGGTAAAGGTCTTTTAACAGCCATTGTTATTGACGCCGAAGAAGATGATGATCTGGCTTGGAATATCTGTGTGACATTTATGAAAAATGGTCTTTTGGCGAAGCCTACCCACGGGAACAAGATTCGCTTGGCGCCACCTTTGGTTATCACCAAAGAAGAGATTGCGCAAAGCTTGGCGATTATTGAAAAATCACTACGTACATTCTAAAATCTTATGAAAAGGTCTATCGAACTCATTAAAAACAGATCAGATATTGGCGCAGGGACACGAGGAGCAGACCTTGGAATCGATGCCATGGAGATAGCGGCCATTAATAAAGGGAGTTTATTTTTTAAACAGTTCCCGCACGTTGATGTCCCGACACGGAATGAAACAGTATATGAGAATAATCCCTCTCCCTATGCAAAACATATCAAAGAGATCTATCAACAGTGTAAGCACCTGTCCTTTGCTGTAGAGACCAGCCTCTCCAAAGGTAGTTTCCCCGTGGTTTTCTCCGGAGATCACTCCTCCGGTATCGGAACGGTTTCCGGTATCTCGGCTGCTTTTCCTGAAAAAGTAATCGGTATTATCTGGATCGATGCGCATGCGGATATACATTCGCCCTATACGACTCCTTCTGGAAATATGCATGGTATGCCTTTGGCCGCTGTTTTGGGTTTAGACAACCTCCAGGATCGCATAAATGATGTTGACCCAGAGACACAAAAATATTGGGAAAAATTAAAAGCCTTAGGCAAGAGCGAATCAAAGCTTGATCCCGGTCACCTGATATACTTTGGTGTCCGCGATACCGAAATACCAGAAGATAACCTGATTGCTGATTTAGGCATAAAAAATTTTAAGGTCGATGAAGTCCGCCAACGTGGCATCCAAGCATGCATCGACGAAAGTTTTTCCCGGTTGAAAGATTGCGATTTCATCTATGTATCTTTTGACGTAGATAGTATGGACAGCGATTTAGTCTCTGAAGGCACAGGGACACCGGTGCCAAAAGGTTTTGAGCCTACAGAAATTATTCAGTTACTAGATGGGTTCCTGGTCAATGAGAAAGTTTTATGCTTAGAAATCGTGGAGGTAAACCCACTGTTGGATAAGCAAGGAAATAAAATGGCTGAAATTGCATTTGACATCGTAGAAAAGACAATTGTTTAGTCATTTTCTCTACAAATAAAAGAATGCATACTTTTACTATGTATGCATTCTTTTATACTTCATCAATATACAAGCTTTTAAACAATGTTCGCTCAATCCAGCACCACTCTTGGTATTCGGATTCATCCCAGTTCTTTCTGATTTTCAGTAAAAGAAAATAATAACGTTCCAGCAATAAATTTCTGCTGAAAGTCGTGTCTTCAAAACTAGACTCTAATTCCATATGATCTAAAATATAAAAGTGACCCCCAGAAACACTACGGTAAAGAAAAGGAACTTATTTCGAATGATACAACACTTTATGTGTGAAACTTCAAAAAACAACTTTGAAGCGTCCGAATGTAACACCAAACCGTTCCGTTCATTTTCAAATCACTTCATATGTTAGAACTTATATGTCAGTCCGGCACCAAAGATCTGTCTTACCTGCAAACCTTTTCCAATGTGGCCATCCGATTTTGGCACATCAACATCATCATCATAAATAAGCTGTACACCCGCATTGACCGACACGTAGCTATTCACTTTCATAAATAGATTAGCAGTATAATCGACATCTACATTTTTGGGGTTATCCAAATAATTAGAGTATAGCTTCAATATGTTTTCAAAAGATACATTTTCCATGAGCTTCACTTTGTAATAGGCATCCAAAGAGGCACCAAACTCGGCACGGGCAAATTTATCTTCATCTACGCCATATCGACTTCGAAGCATCTTATCCTCCACCATAACAAACCGGGCGGCGACGGGCGAAATATTTACGCGAAAATCATCCGATTTCTTATAAGCTACCCCTGGACCAAAGGTTAGGTAAGCTGGTGCGAAAAAGCGCGAAATCGCCTTTCCATCATTGCCTAAGGTATTATCCGATTTATAATCATATCCGTTCGTGAATTGTGTGTTAAAGTTCATATAGAACGTATACAACCAGTATTCGCTCGCCTTAAGTCCCAACAAACTATTTAGTATCAATCGGTCGTCATTCTTACGCCATTTGGTTGCGTCTTGAAATGTTCTTCCATACGCCAATATCACTTTATTATCCCAACTCCAGCGGTCCTTTTTGTAGTTGAAATCATAGTTTACGCCTAAATTACCTGCAAATGAGTTAATACCTCCGGCAGACCAGTTAGAAAAGGCACTTTGATTAATTAAGAAAGTATTTTCCCCCTTAATCGTCCATTTCTTCGTTTCCGCAGGTTCCTTTTCTGCCGCTTTATCCTGCGCATTCGTTTGGAGTCCACCGACTAATAATAATCCAAAAAAAAGTGTCTTAAATCGCATAAATTAAGTAATTAAAAAGTAGACAATTAGTTTAGTATGAACGGAAAACCGCATATATTATTAAACAATAAAAATATAATCTTGTTTAGCGTAATTCAAAGTTTATTTCATACGGGTTTATTTTCTTTTACGGCCCGGACCTCCGCTCATAAAAAATCCTCACCAAAAATGATGAGGACCTTACACAATGCTAAAAAGCTTCGAAAATATGCTACTTTTTAGGTTCTACGCCTTGGTCACTAATTTTAGGTGCCACTGCGGGCGAAGGTGCCTTTTTCGCAGCGTTTTCTAAGACCGCACGACTAGAGACCAAATCACTTGCTGAGCCTTTGCTTTCGGCAGGATTTACTTTTCCTGTACCTGTATTTTTGATTGTCCCTTGTGGGGTTGAAAATGCTTGTTTAGGAGCAGCACTCTCCTGCTTAAAAGGAAGCTTATTCTTTCCTCCCGAAGTCACAATCTGTTCCCACCTTGCCTGCTCCGATTGCGCTTGTGCTTGCCCATGCGCTGCCACGCCAACAAGAAACAATACCAACAAACCTATTTTAATTTTTTTCATAACTCGTCTATTTAACGTTTACCAATACTTTTATCTTCTCCACTTTGGAACCCTTATAGGGTTCCAAAGCCTTCCCAATCACCTGACCGACTTTTACCTTATCCACATCCGCTTTCATCGCAACCCCTGGAATAGAAGAAGTCACCAAAAGATCTCCACGCTCAATTGCTCCTCCTTCCAGACACACCTTCGTTGGAATCACCCCAACCACGCCCATCGGTACTTTATCTGATATATCCGTGTCCATACTCTCCTCCGTCAACAAAACCCCAGGTTTAGTAGCATAGACCCCCACCACCAGCGTAGAATACGGAGAGGCAGATTTTTCTACGGTTCGATCTTCATCCTTGGAGATCACCAATACATCCCCCGCTTCGTAAGTGGATAAACCACCGATCACGTCAAAAGCCTCTGCAATATCGGCACCACTGTTTTGGGTTCCGCCATTAAAGAATGCCCTCCCACTTTTATTAATCCGTGCGACATTGGCACCACCACTTTGAAATACAACTAAATTACCTTCCGAACCTGTATGGTTTACCAATAAGGTTGCGCCTTTTCCCTCGGATTCAATATCAACCGTAGCTTGCGTATTGGATTCATTAAAATTGGCAAATTTTGCCGCCTTTCCAAGGCCAAAAGAAGGAACCCAACCGTAAACCGCTGTTCCAGTTCCTTGCGTGCTAGCTTCAATAGCATTTCCATTTTTCGCAGCATTGGTCGTTATGGCGTTACCATTACCATCAGCCTTCACCACTAAGGCGGTCCCATTACCGTTTACATTTGCCGCATGAAACAATCCGGCATAGCCACCCGTTCCCGAAGACTTTCCAAACACTGCGGCAGCACCGAAATTCCCAAAAATGGTGTTCACCTCAGCCCGAACGGCAGCAGCTACACTATTCGTATTATCAACGATGAAGGAAGCTGCATTTCCCTTGCTGTTATCCGGAATATTACCATTTCCATTTGTTACCACTTCTAGGGTATTGGCATCTATATTTTGCATGTTATAGTTTTCAAAGCGTCCAGCGCGACCGGTACTATTGTTGAGTCCCACTTGTCCGAACACGCCTATCGCTTTTCCTGAAGAATTGGTTGAAATAAATCCGCGAACGCCATAACCACCACCATCATTTCGCCCCACCACGGCACCCGCAATATCGCTGGTTGTTAATCCCACTACGGCTTCTCCTCCTCCACTGTTTTGCCCAAGAATTCCTGCCGAAGTCTGTGCTGTTGTAATTCCTTTGATTGAAATTCCACCATTTGTATTCGCTAAAACCCCACCACCAGTACCCGTTGTTTGAACATTAATTACCGTTCCGTTCCCAACAGTACTCACATCCAATACATTACTATTATTCGAATTATTAAAAATACTTATATTAGCCGCCCGGCCATTATTGCTCGTTGCCGTTAAGCCTACCCCTGAGGTACTATTTGCATAGACACCAGTTCCATTCGCAGTAGCATTACCATAAACTCCCAATCCATTGGGCGTAACCCCATATAGGCCCCAACCAGAACCAGCATGGCTTCCCCAAACACCGATACCTAGGCCACCCGTGCCGTCATTCATTCCGCGTACACCCGTAGAAAATCCGCCTGCGGAAGTACTTTCAATACGTCCTTGAACAGCGGATACACTAGAGCTTGTGCTTGTTATCGTGCCAGAAACGGCTGTTCCATCGCCAGCATTGCGAAGGGAAAACAATTTATCTCCACTATTTTCGTCTGCCGTATACGGTAACGTGAATCCGCCTGATGACGCAGAACTAGGTGCCCATTGCGTTCCATCAAAACGAAGGATATTATTCGTTGCAGGAGTAGCACTACTCATTGGGACGCCTTGTAATTTAACAACTTTCGGATCGGGATAGGCACCTGTTAAGTCGCCTCCCGCAGTCACACCATTAATACTCGCATCCGATCCAGCAGGCCCAGCAGGTCCCTGCGGACCAACGGCACCTTGTAATCCCGTATCTCCCTTCTCTCCTTTAGCGCCAGCAACTCCTTGCGGACCAACGGCACCTTGTAACCCCGTGTCTCCCTTTTCTCCTTTAGCGCCAGCAACTCCTTGCGGACCAACGGCACCTTGTAATCCCGTATCTCCCTTCTCTCCTTTAGCGCCAGTAATTCCTTGTGGACCAACGGCACCTTGTAATCCGGTATCTCCCTTTTCTCCTTTAGCGCCAGTAATTCCTTGTGGACCAACTGCACCTTGTAATCCGGTATCTCCCTTCTCTCCTTTAGCGCCAGTAATTCCTTGCGGACCAACTGCACCTTGTAATCCGGTATCTCCCTTTTCTCCTGTAGCACCAGTAATTCCTTGTGGACCAACTGCACCTTGTAATCCGGTATCTCCCTTCTCTCCTTTAGCGCCAGTAATTCCTTGCGGACCAACTGCACCTTGTAATCCGGTATCTCCCTTTTCTCCTGTAGCACCAGTAATTCCTTGTGGACCAACTGCACCTTGTAATCCGGTATCTCCCTTCTCTCCTTTAGCGCCAGTAATTCCTTGCGGACCAACTGCACCTTGTAATCCGGTATCTCCCTTTTCTCCTTTAGCGCCAGTAATTCCTTGTGGACCAACTGCACCTTGTAATCCGGTATCTCCCTTTTCTCCTTTAGCGCCAGTAATTCCTTGTGGACCAACTGCACCTTGTGATCCGGTATCTCCCTTCTCTCCTTTAGCACCAGCAACTCCTTGTAACCCCGGATCTCCCTTCTCTCCTTTCGCCCCAGCAATACCAGGTGTTCCAGCAGGACCTACACTTCCTTTTAAGGATGCAATAAAATCAGAAACAGTGCCTTTGTTTCCTGTCTGTAACCAAAGATCATAGGCCGACGAATTGGCTACCCATTTCTGACCATCGTTATAATAAATCCCAACTTGGACATCACCAACAGCTTTTGTATTAAACACCATAATCCCGGCCTCGTGCGCTGTCAACGGGTATGGATTCGCGGTAGCCTTCAGCTCTACACGTGCATGTAGCAAGCCTCGCTTCGTACTGTTTAGCTCCAAAATAGCGTTCTTACTTGGCAATGCATTTGTTCCACTATCATCTGAAACCTTTGACTGTGCCATCACACTTCCCTGTGCCAATAAGAAACCAATGAAAATACTGTATTTATGTTTCATACTTACTTGTTCAAAATTCTATTTTGTTAATAATACCCATCCTTTGAATACCGTCTTGCTACCTCCTTCATGCGCGGTAATAACATAAAAATAAGTGCCGGCAAGCTGTCCGATTCCAGCCCAACTGTTATCGTATCGCGTATGATGATAAAGCTGATTCCCCCATCGGTTAAATATCTGAACTTCAACATGGTCAAAAGCTTCGATTCCTATTAAGACAAATTGATCGTTAATGCCATCTCCATTCGGAGAAAAGGTATTCGGAATAAAAAAGTCTTTTGTTGAGGTACTAGCTTTTGTAAGCCACGCACTATTGTCTTCTTTATTTGCGGCCAGTGCAAGAGGCCCAATCTGGTGCAGGCCAAGGCTAATTCTCTTTGTCAAAAGTTTATCTAGATTTTCAGTCCCATTAAATTGATAAATGAACGCCTTTTCATCTATATATTTTTCATTATTAACGTCAGCAGGTTGCTCCAACGTTATCACGGCACTTAGCAGCTCCGGGCTATAGATATTCCAATCTAGGTTTATGCCGAATCGGGGATCTTTGGGACGTACAGGGCTACTGAATCTATCGGACGCGCGTACATACACCGTTCCTTCAGTCGTGACAGCGCTGATTGTAACAGGCGCATAATGAAGATCCCCACTCGCCACAGGATAAGTAAACGTTGCACCGGGCGAAAGGAGCTTCAATACATGCCCCCTATCTGTATCCGTAATCAACCGCCGTTGACCGCTATAGTTATTAATCACGGCGTTTCGCGCCAACCCTAGGTTGTAACCATTTAACCGAACATCTGCACCATTCTTCGCCAGGTGTAGCTCTGATCCTATATTTAGCCGTGCCGCATCGGAACCTGCCGGATTCTGGATGCTATATCCAGGATCGTTGATATCTTCCAATACAATCCCCGTGCTGTTGTGGTGCTCTACAAGTACTTGAATAAAATTACTGTTGTTGCCGTCGACTATGGTTGCCTTCTTTTTGGAGTTCGGGAAATACGGACTGTCACCTGGGTTATAGATGATCAACCGACCCGACCCTTTGATTGCAGCATTTGGAGCTATCCATATTTTCTGCGACCAGATCTCTACAGTGCCATCGATTATCCAGTCGGCTTCTGGACCAAAGTAAATAGTTTCAGAAAATAGTTGGTGTATATTTCCTTGTCCAATCTGTACACTTGAATTCTCCATTAAAACACCTCCCGGCATTTCTTGTCCCGATGAAGAACAAATGCTCAAAACGAATAAAAAGAAAAGTAATATCTTTTGCATAGTAAATTCTACCAACACGATTTCTAAACGTTGAATTTAAGTAACCCTAAAAGAGCTATCGTCGAATATGATTTAGTCGTAAAAGTAAGAACAGCACTGTCCCCCAACAAACTTTATAGGGGGACAAAAGGGGGACACACACTCTAAATGCTGTTATCGCATATAAAAATTACATAAAAGGATGTTATAAAGTCGATTTTTCACTTTAAGGCTTACGATACTTTTAATTTCAACTATGGCTATTGAATAAAAAACTTATAGACACTAGTATATATTATTAATCAACCAAGAGGATAGCCACCAATAGATCTGTTATAAAATTTACAAGTTTCAGCATAAAAACCACAATAGCGTTCCCCTTGCTTCCATGATATTTGTATAAAAATATACAACGATGAAACACCTAAAAAAAATGACTTTCGGCCTTTTGGTCGCCTTGATTGGTATCACACTTTTCAGCTGTGATAAAGACGACCATGTTGTTGAAGACAAATTGACTCCAAGTGAGATCCTAGCCCATACGCCTTGGGTTACTTCCAATGCGAAAAACAACAAAGGCGAGAATGTTGCATTGAGCGATGCGAATGTATCCAATTTCGTGGGTTATGCGTACTTCAAAACCAACGGAACATTCACCATGTTCAACTTGGACGATTCACCTAAGATGCAAGGAGATTGGTCGGTGCCTCTTGATGGTAAGACGCGCACTATTGTTGCCAAAAATGACGCTGGTATGGTCTTGTTTACGCGTGTGGTGGATATTACTGTTTTAACAAAACAGGAGTTTACGTATCGAATTTATCCAAACAATAACGATAAAACGTTGTTCTTCGATATTATTCATACACCAACCAATCACAAAGAGCCTTCGGCTAAAAAATAGTAGCCTCAGATACTCGGGCAAATGGTGGTCATACCACTTGCTCGAGTGTTATTTTGAGAACTCGTTCTGGTGAGTTCCCCTATAAACCATCTATATATTGAGTAAAAGGTTGAATACTTCTTTCAATCCATTCCTCCGTTGAATTGATTTCAATATCATAGTAAGCAAAGAAAGAACCATACGTGGCTTTTATGTAAAGGATGGTTACTTCAAAAGGTCTTAAAAGCTCTTCGATGGTATACTTGTACTGTCCATTGGGGCCATATTCTGCTTCACTAATCCCCACAGAAACCGCAAACCCAATGATTTTATTGGATAGCTTATATCCACTTTTGCTTCCATAGGCCCACCCATAGGTTAAAACTTCGTCTACATACTTTTTTAAGAACGGAGGGCAGTTAAACCAATAAAGAGGGAATTGAAATACAATTTTATCAAATTCCTCCATGATTTGTTGTTCAGCTCGTACATCTATTTTCTCATCAGGGTATAGTGCATGCAGATCCCGAACGACATACTTGTCTGGAAATTTTTCCAATTCTTGTTTCCATCTTTTATTAATCACAGATTGACCCATATTTGGATGAAAAATTAATACCAATGTTTTCATTTTATACTATTTTAAAACTTCTAGGTAAAATTACATCTTATACTTACGATTTAGTATATTTATACTAATTGTAAGGTACTATCAAAAATGTAAGTATGGGAAAGATTAAAGAAACATCTACACACTTTTCGAATAAAGAAGCCCTGGAGAATGACTGTCATGAGGTATATGCTTCTAATATTATCGGTGGTCAATGGTCTATAGCCATATGCTGTTACCTCATTGCTGGAAAGCATAGGTTTGGCGAGCTGAAGAAACGTTTGCCGAATATAACCGAAAGAATGCTGACCTTACAGCTGCGAAAGTTGGAGGAAAATAAAATTGTTAAGCGAACCGTTTATGCGCAAGTTCCGCCAAAGGTAGAATATGAGCTTACGGAAATCGGACTTGAGTTGGGACCAATAATCAAAGAGCTGGGTAAATGGGGTGAAAAGCATAAAGTTGTATGTGATTCAACAACTACGTGATCTAAAGGAACATATAACGATTTCTTTAAATCAAATATGTCCATCACGAGGTTTAACTTTAAAAGTTTATTAACCTGCAGTTACGTTAACCAAAAATCCATTTTCCAGCCAAATAATCGAGAGGAGACCACTTACTTTTATGAACCATCTTAATTACTATCAATTTCTTGATGAGATTAAGGCAAACTATTTTCGAAAAAATCTCCTATTCTTTCCACATTTCCAAAATGGAGCTCGGAGCGGTCTTATCGATATTTTCGTCAAACTGGATAAAAAAGGTGCTGTTATAGTAGATGTATGTGGCCGAGGTAGAAACCTACAATTAAATGACTTTATAGAAGATCCTTATGATAAATTATTTTTTAATGACTATTTTTCAATTGAAACGAGCCTTATCTCAAATATGGTCGATATTCATATTATAATAAAAACTACAGTAGAGAACTAATTGTAAAACAATTAACTTAGCTCAATCACTATTTTATATCATTTTTCGTTTTATACAGGACACATGTCCTAAGTCTGTTATTTTTAATCAATAAAGGATGTTCAAATTCATATTGCTTCACTAGCCCAATCTTTGTCATAATATGTTCAGACTTTCTATTAATTTTCGGTGCAATGGCATACACATTTTCGAGCTTCAGTTCATTCAAAGCATAGTCCAAACATCTTGCTGCTCCTTCTGAAGCAAACCCGTTGTTCCATTCCCTACTTTTTATTCTCCAGCCAATGTCAACACAAGGTGTAAAATCAGCCTCATACGTTTGCTCAGAAAGTCCGATAAAACCAATAAACGCTTCATTATCTAGCCTCTCAACAGCAAAATAACAAAATCCTTTATCCCGAAATTGCTTTCTCATTCGCTCAATAAACTCTGTGGTCTGTTCTTTTGTCGGAATACCAGGAAAAAACTCCATAACTTTTTCGTCAGAATTTATCGCGTGCATTTCATCGATATCGGATAAATCCCAGTTTCGAAATCCCAGTCTTTCTGACGTAAATTCATATTTTTTCTTGCTATCCATTTTCTACAGTTTATTTGAATAAATGACGATTAACAATGAATTATTAAAAATAACATTTCCAACCTAACCCATAATTGTGGGTCTCTGTCCTAAAAACTTTATAAACATGTTTAAAACAAAAAAAATCCTCCTATTGCTAGGAGGATTTTCCAGTGCGCCCACCTGGGCTCGAACCAGGGACCAAAAGATTATGAGTCTTCTACTCTAACCGACTGAGCTATAGGCGCGGTTTGTTTTTTTGACGGAGAATTCCGTTTTGATGATGCAATTATCGATATTTGGGGCGAGAAAACAAAATTTTAGATGCAAAAAATTGAAAATATTATTCTCGATTACGGCAATGTCATTTTCATGATCGACTTTAATCGAGCGCGCCAAGCTTTTATCACATTGGGTATCAAAAATGTAGACGATTTCTTTGGACATAAAGCACAAGATCCCCTTTTTGATGCATTTGACAAAGGAGAAATCACCCCAGCCGAATTCCGCACAGCGATTCGTGAAAAAACAAATAGCCCCGAGCTAAGCGACCAACAAATTGATGACGCATGGAACGCCTTACTCATCGGTGTACCCCAAGGAAAACATGAGGTCCTTCTTGCACTAAGAGAAAAATATCGAACCTTCCTGTTGAGCAATAACAACGAAATACATTACGCATACTGTATGCAACATATTCAAGAAAAATACGGCATCCCGAACAATGATATTTTCTTTGAAAAAGCATACTATTCCCACCAGATGGGTATGCGGAAACCCAACGCAGAAATTTTTGAACAAGTAGTAACCGAGACCGGTATCAACCCCGCGACAACCTTATTTATTGACGACAGTCCACAACACCTCGCTACAGCAAACCAGTTAGGGTTTCAAACCGCATTATGCACCAGTGAAGACACATTGGAAATACTGGTGGAACGCTACAGGCTACTATAACCCGTACTTACAAACAACTACTCTACCCACCACTTCTTCGGTGCAGCCGCAGCAGTTTCGAGGTAGAGTGGTTCACCAATCATCGGCGTCACCAAAGGCAAAGAATCCCGCTGTGCCGAGCTGTAAATATTTTCCAACGGTTCATACCACGCATGCTTGCCCAACGCATATTTCGAGTTATGCACCGTAAAGAAGCGCTTAGGCTTAAGATCTTTCACCGCCTGTACTAAGTCCTCCGGCATCATATGGATGTATCGCCAATCAGCATTATACTGACCATTCTCCATTATAGCAAAGTCAATCTCGCCAAAACGCTCCCCGATGGCTTTAAAATGCGCCTCATATCCCGTATCCCCAGAAATATAGACCTTACCTGCACTAGCACTTTCCAGCAGATAAGAAGCCCAAAGGGTTTTGTTCGGTTGTAGACCACGTCCCGAAAAATGTCGTGCCGGCAACGTATTAATTTTGAGATGTTCATCCAAAACTACACTGTCAAACCAATCGTGCTCCACAATACGAGCAGGATCAAAACCCCAATATTCTAAATGTGAAGCCACGCCAAGCGGACACACGACCTTCCCTACCCGATCCTTCAGCACCACCATCGTTTCATAATCCAAGTGATCCCAGTGATCGTGTGTAATCAATAAATAATCAATATCAGGTATATCTTGTGGATGATACGCATCCGCACCTCGGAATGCTTTGTTGACAAAGGAAATGGGCGAAGCCGTCAGCAAGACAGGGTCCACCAAAAAGCGCTTACCATCCAACTGCATATATAACGAAGAGTGCCCTAACCACACCACCAGGTTATCCTTTCTGTTTAGCGCTTTTAGATCCGTTTTTATAGCCGGCACATCCTTGGTCGGACGCAAGTCTTTGATCTTCTGAAAGAAGAATTCGGTAAACAAAACAAATTTAGACTTATCGGTCGCTAAATTCGGTGTGATCGTTTGATTTTGAAAAATCCCATTTTTGAAATTTTCAGACTGCTGAATACGCGCTAAGCGAGCACCTTCAGGTAGCTTTCCAAAGCTGGGCTGTTGCAAGAAAAGGTATGTACCTACGGCAACCACGGCAAGCAATATAAAAAGTGTATACAAAATTCGTTTGATTAAAATTCTACGTTTAGACATGTCGATTATGCATTTTATGCATCCACGGTAAAAATACACAAGTTCCAGGGTACAACTATACGACTACGATCTGAAAGACACATTTTTACGTTTTTCTTACAGAAATAAAGCCCCTTACTTTTAGCACGATACAAACAAAAAATACTTATGCATTGTTAATTCCGTATGTGCACGCACAAACTAACCCTTATTATGTTTAAGTATTACAAAAATATTCGCTTATATTGTTTCTGTCTTACCTTACTTATAACAGTAAATGCTTGCTTAAATCCAAGTGGGACAGATCAAACACAACATACCGAAAAGCAGCAGCAAATGAATAACTCAACTCTTGCAGATTCTGATATTTCCTTCGAAAAAATTGGTAATGCCCGTGATTTAGGCGGGCTGAAGGCTTCCGATGGGCGGACTATAGTTTATAGAAAACTCATCCGAATGGGAAACCCCGGCTTAGCCACCACAAAAGATATACAATACATAAAAAAACAAATAAACCCCGATGTAGTCATTGACTTTAGAACAGAATCAGAAAAAAATCCTGCTGAACAAACCTTTGCCGAATCGTTCGTCTGGGTAGCGGATCCCATTGATGCAGGAAACTTACAAGCGGTCGGAATTGAAGACTGGCTTAAAACAGCAAACGTAGATAGTTTGGAGCATATGATGATAGAAATATATCGACAGTTTCCTGTTCGCTATCAAGCACAATATAAACGCTTCTTAAAGTATGCCGAAGATGATAAAACGATTATGTACCACTGTACAGCAGGAAAAGATAGAACAGGATTTACAACACTGCTCCTCTTGGCGGCACTCGGTCTAGATAAGCAAACTATCTTTGATGATTACCTCAAATCTAACCGCGCTATAAATAACCTACAACGAAGTATGGGTGAACAGCTGAAAGATGTTCCAATTGATGTGGAAACGCTGAAACCCCTGCTAGGTGTCAAAGCATCATATCTTCAAGCATCATGGGATATCATTAATAGTAAATATGGTGGTATGGATAATTACTTGACGAAAGTATTAGAGATTGACGTTGATAAAATTAGAACCAACTATTTACAATAAAACATCCATAACAACTTCAATCTCATTGAATATTATCGATAGTCAATAAATAACAAATGGTTCTGTTGTTTTGCATTTAAACGCTATTTTTTCTAAGTTTGACACATGACTAGAAAGACATACAATGGGGAGAAAAACAACAAAGAGCGGACGATGAATAAACTCATTCAAGCCGTTGGTGTTGTTTTGGAAAAAGAGGGGTATACCGGTTTAAGTATTGCTAATATAGCGCATGCCGCGGGTGTAGACCGCAAATTGATTACCGTTTATTTTGGATCGGTCAACCATCTCATTGAAACTTACATCAAAGGAAAAGATTACTGGATTGGCATCACAGAGAGTGTCGAAGCTCGTTTACAAGGATACGAGGATGCCAGTACGCGTGTATACCTAGAGACCATGATCTTAGAGCAAATGGCACATTTCTCTAAAAATGAGGAAATGCAAAAAGTAGTCACCTGGCAAATCAGTGAACAGTCAGATATTATGTCGCATGTTACACAAGAACGTGAACGGATTAGTTCCATGTTCTTTCCAATCGCCGACAAAGAGCTCGCTGGGCGTGCGGTAGATCTTCGTGCTGTAAGTAGTATTCTTATTTCCGCTATTTACTATCTAGTCTTACATGCGAAATATACCGATAGCACTGTTTGCGAAATTGACATCAGAACGGAAGAAGGCATGGCACGTATACAAGAAGCTGTAAAATTTATTCTAAAAGCAACATACGGAGAGTAGCGGAAAGGATTCGCAAAACTAATCAGACACAAAAATTCGCTGCTTTGAGCCCTCCGCGGATTGTATCTCACTAAGGGAACTTCCAACAATAAACTACAATCTAAAGACTCCCTAAGACGAACAACGACAAAGCTACCCGTTTAACAAAGCGTGTTGTGTAGCGGTAAATATATTCCGAAATACCATATTGATTTCATTATCCCGTTGTGCTCCATCGATCCCCGTGCGTGGGAACAGTTCCGTTGTCTTTTCACGTATAAAAAGAACCACCTCTTTCGCTAACTCCGATATCCGTTCCAATGAGATCGCGTCAGGACTTTCCTTCCCCCAAGTCTCCGTCATCAGCGTATACAATTCCTCGCTATGCGTTTCAAATGTGGTCAAAATAATATCCAATTCCTTAAAGTATCCTTTCCCTTTTCGCGTATTCCACACCGTATCTGCTGATTTTTGATACAGCAGTTTTTCGTAAAGCGCAACGAACTTCCGGAACATTCCCATATAATTAACCACCAATGTACAGGCGGCAAACGCCATAAAAGGATAGTAGTATAAGGCGGTATTTATAGTGCGTTGTTCTGGAATCAAATTGAACGATCTATTGGCCGGTACAAATAGACCTTCGACAGAGAAACTATGACTGGCGGTTACTTCCAATCCAAAAGTATCCCAATCATAATGAATCAATACATCAGCGCGGTCCACAAAAAAAGAAGCATAGACAGGCTCTCCTTCATCCGATAATATCGGTTGTCCCTCTTTATAAAGCCAAGCATTCAACGTAAAATGTGTGAGATGTGGAGCACCTGTAGCATACTTCCACATACCTGAAATAACATAACCACCTTCCGTTATATCGGCTCTTCCGGCCGCTTTCCCACTCCCGCCCCAGCAGACATCATGTGCTTGAAAAACGCTTTCTGCTAATTGCGGTTCCAAAAAACCGGCAAACATATTGGCACCCGAGCACAAGGTTACCGTCCATCCTAATCCGCCATCCTGAAAAGCTAACTCTTCTAATAACTGACACCCACTCTTCAGGTCGTACTCCAATCCGCCATACACCTTTGGCACCCACAAGTTGAACCACCCTTGTTCATAGATCATAGCCAACTGCTCTGCTGTCAGCTGCTTCTTCGCAACAGCCAAATGCATGTTATCTTTTATAATCGATTCTATAAATGCACTAAACATAGGTTGTATTTTTCTGATTAGCCATAATCCGCTTCCACTCCAAGTAACCGAAAATAGCAATAATAAACAGGACAAGAGTTAATAACGCAAAGAGAAATAGCCCCTTATAAAACAAGAGTGGTATCGCTATAATATTACTAATATTCAGCAGAATCCAATTTTCAAGCTTACGTTTTGCTAAAAGCCACATCCCTGCCCATGCTGTACTTGACACGATCGCATCCATCATCGGTACATCCGAATTAGTGAAATATCGCAACACCAGGTATAACGCAAAATACCCCACCACCACAATAGCCGACACAATCTTCCATTCACTCGGTGTACTGCGCGTAATCTGCACCGGAACAGCAGTCCGTTGTCCCCGCCAATACCACAATCCGTATACGCTCATCACCAGATAATACATATTAAGAAGAATCTCGGCATAGAGTTTTGCTGAGTACAAAACAGAAATCGTCAGTAAAATAGAGATGATGCCGAAGAAATAGTTGGAAATCTTATTTCGTTTGGATAACAGCACTTGCG
This sequence comes from Sphingobacterium psychroaquaticum, assembly GCF_900177625.1. Classification (GTDB taxonomy): domain Bacteria; phylum Bacteroidota; class Bacteroidia; order Sphingobacteriales; family Sphingobacteriaceae; genus Sphingobacterium; species Sphingobacterium psychroaquaticum. Next base: position 695,209 of record NZ_FXAU01000001.1, on the reverse strand, counting down.
TTACCCCAAAAAGAACAGCAATACGTTCCAACCAAGATGTTTGTTGCAAACCTTGGTACAGCTGTTCAAAAAGATCATTTACTTGCATAGATAAGTGTGTATTAATAATACGCACTTATGGAAGATGGCTTAAAAAAAGAAAATTTATCCCTACGCCAGCATTACCTGGATCAGGTTCCTCTTACGTTACCGCAAGATTGGGTATATTCTCAGCCTCTATCGTTTCAGCTAAAAAATTGCTGAACGAGAGCACCCCATAAGTATTTTAATATATTATGATAATTTCAATGCCTCTGCAGAGCGACGACGTACATCGTTACAAAGCGTTGCATCATCATTTAATTTTTTCCCCCACGAAGGAATCATCTCCCGTAATTTCTTACGGTAATCATCCGATTTCGCACGTTCAGGGAAACATTTTTTCAATAAATTAATCATGATCGGCACCGATGTAGAAGCACCCGGCGAAGCACCAAGCAATGCCGCAATCGAACCATCTGCACTAGAAACAATCTCTGTTCCAAACTCTAAGATACCACCATGTTTAGGGTCTTTCTTGATGACCTGTACCCGTTGTCCTGCGACCTCAATTCCCCAATCCTCCATCTTTGCAGACGGCATAAATTGCTTCAAAGCATTAAGCTTATCCGCGGGACTCTTCATCACCTCCGTGATCAGGTACTTCGTTAGATCCATATTATCTAATCCTGCCGATATCATCGGACGAATATTCGACAATTTAATCGAAGCCGGTAAATCGAAGTACGATCCTTTTTTCAAAAATTTAGTAGAGAAACCTGCATAAGGACCAAACAATAACGCTTGTTTACCATCGATATACCGTGTGTCCAAGTGAGGAACAGACATCGGTGGCGCACCCACAGAAGCTTTTCCATATACTTTCGCGTGATGCTGTTTGATGATGGCATCGTTCTTACAACGCAACCATTGTCCGCCTACCGGAAAACCACCGTATCCTTTTGCTTCTGGAATACCTGATTTTTCCAATAACAATAAGGAACGCCCACCTGCACCAATAAACACAAAACGTGCCTTGATTTCGCGTTTTTCGCCCGTTTTAAGATCTTTCACCTCAACCTCCCAACGACCATCGTCCTCACGTTCGATATCGCGCACCTCGTGGTTCAGAGAAAGGGTAATGTTCTCTTTTTCTTGTAAATGCTTAATTAATTCCTTCGTTAAGGCACCAAAGTTCACATCCGTTCCGATTTCCATCCGCGTAGCAGCCATTGCCTCTGTTTCATCGCGGCCATCCATCATCAAAGGAACCCAGTCTTTCAACGTTTCCTTATCCTCGGTGTAGATCATTCCTTTAAAAAGGTTCTCTTTCTGTAGTGTCTCAAAACGTGTGCGCAAGAACTTCACGTCCTTTTCGCCGAATACCGCACTCATATGTGGAACCTGACGAATAAATTCAGCAGGTTTCGTTAAAATTCCTTTTTCGACTAAGTGTGTCCAAAACTGCTTGGATATTTCAAACTGCTCTGCAATATTTATAGCCTTATCAATCTTAACTGTGCCGTTTGCCTGCTCTGGCGTATAGTTCAACTCACATAATGCAGAGTGGCCTGTGCCCGCGTTATTCCACGCATCGGAGCTCTCTGCGGCAACAACATCTAGTCGTTCTATAATTTCAATATTTATATCCGGACTCAGTTCATTGATTAGTGTTCCCAATGTAGCGCTCATAATACCTGCACCAATCAGAACAACATCAACTTCAGATTTTTTCGTTTTTTTACCCATGGTCTTAAAATTCGGTACAAAATTAACATTCACAACTCTTTTAACCGAATCAAAATGTCAAAATTCTTTCATTATTGCTATGATTTTTTCAACACAATCCGCCATTTCGTAAAATCAAATTACAAACTGGCCATTTCAGATAAAACCACGCCTAGAGAAATCCTGAATTAAATTGTGATATCTAATGAATATTTAACATTTTTGTTGCCAACTTCCTTCCTAAAAATCGAATGGAGAGGATGGTTTGAAAACTATATACACAACAGCATGAAACTATTAGAAGGCAAAACGGCTCTTGTTACGGGAGCATCTAAAGGCATAGGCAGAAAAATTGCAGAAGTATTTGCGCAGCATGGCGCCAATGTAGCGTTCACCTATTTATCTTCCGTAGAAAAAGGTCAAGCCCTTGAACAAGAGCTCCAAGCATTTGGCACGAAAGTAAAAGGATACCGTTCGGATGCATCTCAATTTGCGGAAGCGGAGAAGCTTATTGAAGATATTGTGTCCGAATTCGGAACGATCGATGTTGTGGTAAACAATGCCGGTGTCACAAAAGACGGTCTTCTGATGCGTATGACGGAAGAAAACTGGGACGATGTGATGAATGTGAATGTAAAATCGGTGTTCAATGTTACAAAAGCAGCTTCCAAAGTGATGATGAAAAACCGTAAAGGGTCATTTATTAATATGAGCTCTGTTGTTGGTGTGCAAGGTAATGCGGGTCAAGCAAACTATGCTGCATCCAAAGCAGGTATCATTGGTTTCTCTAAATCTGTAGCACGCGAATTAGGTTCACGTAATATCCGTACAAATGTGATTGCTCCAGGCTTCATTCGTACCGAAATGACGGAAGTATTAGACCCGAAGGTTGTTGCTGGCTGGGAAGCTAATATCCCATTAAAACGTGCTGGCGAAGCCGAAGAAGTTGCTAACGCATGTCTTTTCTTAGCTTCTGATCTTTCTTCGTATGTAAACGGACAGGTTCTTCCCGTTGATGGCGGAATGTTATAAGATATTTTTTGAGGCTGTCTAAGAAGAGTAGGTCGTCATTACGTATCGGTATCAGGTCATTGCGAACCTGAGGAACGAGGGTGCGGCAATCTTCAGGAGATACATACATAAAGATTGCCGCGTCGCTTCGCTCCTCGCAATGACGAAAAAACTGCTTTTTAGAGTAAATCTTCTTTGCGTATAGGTACCTCGTCATTGCGAACTTGAGGAACGAAGGTGTAGCAATCTTCAGGAGACCTTTTTAGACAGCCTTATTTTTAACAAAGTACGCACCCGTTGTACATTTTTCATGTGTTGAATATGCTTGATAAAATCTTTTCCATTACGAATGAAAACGACTTCAATACCGTATGTATTGAGATATTTCATTTCCAGTATCAACAAAATCCAATCTATCGAAATTACGTTGATCTACTCGGGAAAAGAACAGATAGCATCACACACTATACGGAAATTCCATTCTTACCGATCGAATTTTTCAAAACGCAGCGTATTACCTCCACCGAGAGCATTCCCGCTATCACTTTTTCGAGCTCGGGCACTACAGGGATGTCAACCAGCAAGCATCATGTGGCTGACCTCGACTACTATGAGCGGAGCTTTCGGCAGTGTTTCGAGATGTTCTATGGATCGGCAGCAGATACTGTCTTTCTCGCTTTACTCCCCAATTATCTTGAACGCACAGGTTCTTCACTGATCTACATGGTTGATGACCTGATAAAACAAAGCAAACAACCGGAGTCAGGGTACTTTCTATATAACCATGGCGATTTGTTTACGACCTTGGAGCAGCTTAAGCAACAAGGCAAAAAGACCATTTTAATTGGTGTTACCTATGCACTACTTGATTTTTGCGAAGCCTATACTACCGATTTCCCGGAGCTTATCGTCATGGAAACGGGAGGCATGAAGGGACAACGGAAAGAAATGATCCGCGAGGAGCTACACCACATATTATGTTCAGGTTTTGGAGTTCCTAAAATTCATTCGGAATATGGCATGACGGAGTTGCTTTCGCAAGGTTATTCTAAAGGAGATGGTTTATTTGACACTCCCCCATGGATGAGAATCCTGATTCGTGACACAAATGATCCACTTACGTTAATCGACCAACAAAAGACTGGTGCTATCAATGTAATTGACTTAGCGAATTACTATTCTTGTGCTTTCATTGCCACACAGGATCTGGGCAAACATCACCCTGGCGGCTTATTCGAAATACTAGGTCGCTTTGATAACAGCGATATTCGTGGTTGCAACCTTTTGGTTCAGTAAAAACCGATTAACTCAAAATAAAATTAGCGTTAGGTTCTGTCACCTGCGGAAGTGGTTTACCCACCAGTTCGCATAAGCTGTATTCAATATTCTGACTCATATTATCGAGTGCCAGATCATTTTCCTCATACCCAAAAGGCTCGGCAATTTCTGCCACAATAGCATCCAAAGCGATAAAAGAATACGCCACAAAGGTTACAAAGAAAGGCATGGCCCAGCTAATGGTATCAATCAACCCAAAAGGCAACAGAAAACAATAAAGATAAACGGTACGGTGTAATAAAACGAAATAAACAAAAGGAATGCGCGTATGTAAAATCCGCTCACAGCCCCCTAATATAGACGATAGTTCATTGATATTTTGGTCGATTCGTACTTTCTCTATAGAATCGATGTAGCCAGCTTTCTGTTGGTCCTGTAGCCACCTGGTGAGCTCATTCAGGATCACTGCGGGTTTATATCTTTTGGTCGCTAACGTATCACAAAACTCTGCCGGTAGTAAGCGACGCATCTCTGTCATCATATCCTTGCTGCGAAGTTGCCCATTGAGTGCATAGGTGAATGCAATAATCAGGTCAATGCTATACCCCTGTTCTCTTTTGGAAGTACCACAATAGTTTTGAATCTGGAAAGCTAAAGAACGGGTATGTATAACGAGACTTCCCCATAGTTTACGTCCCTCCCAAAAGCGATCATAAGCAGCAGAATTACAGAAACCCAAGAATATAGCCAACGAGATTCCCATCAGGGTGAACACCGTCACATTCAAAGGAAAATCGGTATTTGGGGTGTATTTATGGTAAAAGTAAACACCCCAAGAGAATGCAAACAAAAGCAATAAATTGGGGTAAATCTTTTTGAGAACAGATCCCTTCCAAGAAAACAACATCCGTAAAATGGTACCTCTAGATCGAACAATCATTGCATAACAATTTTCACAAAGTTACGAACATCGCAGATCAAAAGACAGGCTTTTACTGTAAACTTCGGTCCCCGAAAGTATTCCCTGCGTTCACATCCCCCGTTTCATATCCTTTTTTAAACCAATATACACGTTGCTCTGACGTACCATGTGTAAAGGATTCAGGATTTGACTTACCGTATGCTTGCTCTTGTAAGTGGTCATCCCCTACTGCCGCCGCGGCGCGCATACCATCTAAAATATCATCGTAGGTAATCTCAATCTTGGTTTGTTTTTGCAAGTGGTGTGCCCATACACCCGCATAAAAATCAGCTTGCAATTCAGTCATAACCGACACTTTATTATACTCCCGTTCGCTCATCTTTGCGCGTAATGCATTCGTTTGATCGAGTACACCTAACACATTCTGAATGTGGTGACCTACCTCATGCGCAATAACATATGCTAATGCAAATTCCCCCTTTGCACCATATTTCTGAGTTAGCTCTTTATTAAAGCTTAGATCTAAGTATATCTTTTGATCGCCCGGACAGTAGAAAGGTCCAAAATGCGCTTGTCCGGTACCACAACCCGCGGTCTCTATAGCCCCATTGTAGACGGTAAGTTTAGGGATTGGGTAGTTCTTTCCGCTTTGCTTAAAAATGCTGCTCCAAACATCTTCTGTACTTGCTAAAACGACATCCGTAAAGGCGAGTAAATTGTCTTCCTCAGGGCTTGATACATACTCACCTTGCGTAGCCGTGGATCCCAAACCACTTTGCTGTGCCTGGTTAAGTAACTGCATGGGATCGCCCCCCATCAGGAAGCCAATGATTAACACGATAATCCCTCCGATACCACCAAAGGCCAATTTCTTGCCTCCACTCATACCTCGTTTATCTTCAACATTACCGCTTCTGCGGGCGCCTTGCCATTTCATAATTCCTTGATTTAGTACGTCAGTTACTTGTCTAGTATTTTCTTTCAATATTACAAATTTTTCGTCAAGAATCAAGCCATAGAGACAAAATCGGCGTTGTCGTTAATTTTTAGTACCTTCGGGCTTTAATCAATACATGTATAATGTCTTTAGAATCTCAACTTTTAGAACGCGGAAATCAAGCATGTGAGCTCTGTTTGGGTGGAAATAATCTATCAGTTTATAGTGTTCCTCCGGCGGAACAAACAACAGCAGACAACGCTATCTTAGTGTGTAGCACCTGCCTGGATCAGATTGAAAAGCGGGAACAAATTCAAGCGGATCACTGGAAGGTGTTAGGTGAAACAATGTGGTCAGAGAATGCTCCTGTGCAGGTGGTGGCTTGGCGGATGTTAAATCGCTTCCGTAATGAAGGCTGGGCGGCTGACAATCTGGATATCCTTTATTTGGATGACACGCTTTTGGAATGGGCAAAGAAAACAGGTGATCACGAGCAAGATGGTACCGTGTCATTTCACCAAGACAGCAATGGAACACGTCTCTATGAAGGCGATACCGTTGTTTTAATTAAAACATTGGATGTAAAAGGATCCTCTATATCAGCAAAATTGGGTACGGTGGTTAAAAATATCCGCCTCGTCCCGGATAATATCGAGCAAATTGAAGGAAAAGTAGAAGGACAAACCATTGTTATTCTAACCAAATATTTGCGCAAAGGCTAGCGTAAATATTTAGGGTCGCCCATCAAGAGCGACCCTAAATATTTTATTTTAACACCAACTGTCTCGAGAGATCATTCAACAGTTTTTTTGCTTCATTTAAGTTTTCATTCCACCCCGCTTTCCGCTCTGCGGTATTTAACTTTGAAATCGCCTCGTTAAGCTTCGCTAAGTTGTCCGCATCCCCTTTTTTCAAGAGCGCTTTTTTCACGAGCTGTACCTTCTCATAATCTTGGATACCCTCTAACATTCTTTCATAACGGATAGAGCTACGATCATGCGGGTATACAATATAGGTATCGCCCGCTGGCCACGTCCTAAAGCGTGAGTCCTGCACCGGATTTTCAACCCATGAATTGTAGGCCCACCGCAACAGTCCATCGAAATTAGCGGCCTCTGCGTACCAAGCTAAATAAGTAGATTCTGCCGGGTCAGAAAAAGTAAACTGATTTGGAAACCCATCACTACAACAGATATAAAAGGATGTGTTTAGCCCTCTTGCTTTACGATCCACCAAATCTTCCTGCGAAAAGGGATGGTTTGCCGCAATGCTGATATCGTCGCTATTGGGATAACGCTGGTAGGTTTTTTGATTATCCGCATACGACACTCCCAGTTCTGGAGCTACACGTTGAATAAGCGCTAAAGCACCATCCATCTCTTCGCGCGAACGCTCGTCAACCGCAATATTTGTTCTTTCTAGCCATCCTTTTTGTTTCAGGTGGTTAACAAAATCCTTTAAGAAAGGTGTCCAAAGCTCTTCGAATATCGGCGTACCAGGTTTTGCAACAACATTGATTACCTTACTCTGCCCTGCATCGGTATAATGGATTTCATTATTCCACGGCACAATGGAATAGCAATTGATCATTTTGGTAATTCCAAGATCCATCATAAACTGCACCCATTTGTCAAACACCGTATAATCATAGGACCATTTCCCATTGGCGTCTTTCTTCCAGGTAATCATATCGGCATACGGATCATAGGTTTGCACATTCCAAGGATCTTTGTTCAATGTCGCTGTAATAACCTTTTGACCTGCATCAGCCAACATTTTCATCGTTGGTTGCATCGCATCGAAATGAGCTTTGCTCCATACCGGTACACCTAATACACGCGCGACAGCTGACGGATGTTGCCATTGATCCAAGTGAAATGACCACGCCTGAGGTGCTGGTAATGACTGACCGATAACCTCGACCTCAAGATTCAGCTTCTGCATGGTTTCTCCTTTTGCTGACACTTCGACATCCGCTTTATAAACACCGGCTTTGGCTGTTCGAGGGATATCGATAGTCACCCATACCGGACGAACTTTCTTACCTTCTAAATCAAATGAAGACAGATTATCCAACATATCCGGAGCAAGTGAAGCCGCAAAATCTTGCGGTTTACGATACCCGCACCCCGGTCCAAATTCATCGGTCATCACATACCTTACGAAATGGGTCGAAGCAATGGATTTAGGTAGTGTAGCATCCTTTGACTTAAATGACGTTACTGCAACCTGTGCTCCTTGAATCGGACTGCTTGTCCACAGCAAAACCTGAACTGAAACACGTTCGCCTTTCCATCCAGATACACTTTGTGTTGCTTGCGGTCTAAAATTGGGTGCTACAGATTTTGGAAAACGTTTATCTATAGTAACAAAGGAGGAATGAAGTCCTTTTTCTATCGCCGACCAATCTGACAACGTATCTACGGTTGGATCAGGTAGCTCTTGAAATCGTTCAGGTACGGTAGGTCTTACTTGGGCATAGCTCAAGGACGTTGTTGAAATAAGTCCAAAAAACAAAAAATGACGCCACAATCGATTTTTACTTCGCATAAAGAATAGGTTTAGTTGCTTCTGTCTTACAAGCTTACCAAATTTCTTATGTATCAGCAAGGTACAAACATAAGCAATCGATTGAGTAAAATATTGATAGATCATAGAGAGGATTTGTTACTTATTCCTCTATGCCGGAAGGGCATGTTACTTTTTACCGAAAAAGTAACCAAACCTCGTCGCTAGGAATTTTTGCAAGGAATGGACAGTGCCTGGGCAAATCACTACAGATCGCAAATATTCCTCAGGCGACATCTAGCTGTTAAGGGAAGCCAGAATATAAGTACTAACTACCAACGACCAACTAACCCCTACTAACTACTAGTAACAAGATTTACTTGCGCTGAGCCCTCCAAGGTTTATGGCTCTACTTTCGACCAACTACCCACTTCGTCATGTCGACTCTGGAGACATCTAAACACTATAAGTACTTATTCCAAAAAGGTACAAACATAAACAATCCATTCAGTAAAATGTTGATAGATCATAGAGAGGATTTGTTACTTGTTCCTCTATGCCGGAAGGGCATGTTACTTTTTACCGAAAAAGTAACCAAACCTCGTCGCTAGGAATTTTTGCAAGGAATGGACAGTGTCTTGCCAAATTACTACAGACTGCAAATATTCCTCAGGCGACATCTAGCTGTTAAGGGAAGCCAGAATATAAGTACTAACTACCAACGACCAACTAACCCCTACTAACTACTAGTAACAAGATTTAGTTGCGCTGAGCCCTCCAAGGTTTATGGCTCTACTTTCGACCAACAAGCTACTCTCTACTAACGACCAACTACCCACTTCGTCATGTCGACTCTGGAGACATCTCAACACTATAAGTACTTACGCTAAAAGAGTGAGACAGTACGCTCCGCCCAGAAACACGAAGCTACGTCACTGCGAGAAGTGCAACGACATGGCAATCTTTGTTTATTTATCTCCAGACGATTGCCACACCTTCGTTCCTCAGGTTCGCAAAGACGTTTTATAATCATTAGCCACAAAATCTTGTGGCTCTACTAACCTACAAACTATTTCCTACAATCTACCAACTACTAACAACCAACTACAAACTACAAACTCCCCCTACTATCTACTCCGTTCCTTCGCTATTCTTCGGTCGTTTTGGACGATTAAAGCGACGCTTAGGCTTCGTTGATTTTGCAACCTCACCTCCATTTGCTTGCGCCTCTCCTGTTACAACAGAAGCCACAACAGGTGCTGCTGTTGCTGCTACGCCATGGGCACCACCGTGCTCTCCTGTTGGCTTACGGTTCGGCTTTTTCTTTTTGAAAGAATTACGTTTTTTCTTTCCACTTTTCTTCGGATCATAAACCGGTCCCGCTTCAAAACCTTCCGGTAACGGCATCTTTGGCACCTCACTTTCAATTAGCTGCTCAATACGGGCAAACCGATGTTGATCCTTATCGTTGATAAAAGTAATTGCCGTACCTGTTGTAGCTGCCCGTGCGGTACGACCAATCCGGTGTACATAATCTTCCGGATCTGGCGGTACATCATAGTTGACAACCAAGCTGATCCCTTCAATATCGATACCGCGAGAAATCACATCGGTACCGATCAATATACGAAGTTGTTTGGCGCGAAAGCGAGCCATAATCGCTTCCCGCTGCGCTTGATCTAAATCGGAATGAAATCCTTCTACCGATACCTTTTTGCGCTGGAGTTCTGCTGCAAGCTTCTTCACCATATCCTTCTTCGAAGAGAAGATAATAATACTGCTGTAGGTATCATTGCTTAGGATATGTTTCAACAAAGCTGCTTTCTGCTCATCATACACCAGGTATGCCTGCTGATCAATTCCCGCCGAAGGCTTCGATATCGCAATATTTACCTCCGAAGGATCTACCAATATCTTCTTTGCTAACGTCCGGATTTTAGGCGGCATGGTCGCCGAAAACAAAAGCCCTTGCCTTTCTTGTGGCAACGCCGTAATAATCCGCATGATATCCTCATGGAATCCCATATCCAACATCCGATCTGCTTCGTCCAGCACCAGACATTTAAGCTTACTAAAGTCCACCTTACCACCAGACATATGCGCCAACAAACGTCCCGGTGTCGCTACCACGATATTGGCGCCCTCTTGAAGTGCACGTCTTTGCTGCTCATAGCCCATACCATCCCCACCGCCATACACGGCAATGGATGTTGCTCCTGTAAAGTAGCTCAATCCCATAATCTGTTGATCAATCTGGAGCGCTAATTCTCTTGTTGGAGCAAGGATAAGGGCATAAATATGTTCTTTTGGATTTTCTCCTATCATATTTAAGATAGGTAACAAATAGGACGCTGTTTTTCCAGTTCCCGTTTGCGCACAGGCAATAAGGTCTTTTTTTTCTAATACAACAGGAATCGCCTGTTCTTGAATTGGAGTAGCCTCCACAAAGCCCATACTATCAAGACCTTCTTCCAGTGTTGGAATAAAGCCAAATTCGTTGAATTTCAATCTATTGCAGTTCTATTTCATGTAATCATAAGGTCCCTCGCCTATCAGGCAGTAATGTTTCTCCCTATAAACGAGAACCTTAGCACCTACAAAAGTGCAGGATTTTGATAAAAATAACGGAATATATCCAAATCCGCAAGGGGTCAACAGAAATTATCGGTTGGCTAACCTGTTAGATACACACCGTTTATGTGTGCGATAGCAAAGGCACCATCAACTTTTCGTGGGTAAATAACCCGACCAATCGTTCCGTCACAAACAACGTCAAATCCTCTTCTTTGTACTGTTGGAGGTCGACAGGAAGATCAGTCTGCGGGGTGAACCCAAAAACTACCCGACGAGTTTCACGAGTAGCGAGTATTTGTATCACCTCCCTAAGCGACACCTCCTGTTTCTGAAAAATCTCAAACACATGGAGTGTGTCATCCTCATATTGTGCTACGACAACGGTATCTAGCTGTGGGAGGAAGTATATAGCGTCCTTAAAGCCAAAGTCAGGGTACGCATAACAATAAAAAAAAGTAAGTCCAAAATTACGGGTATAGAAACGAGATGTCGCCTTGGTATCCGTAACATAACGTTCAAACAGCAAACGATCTGTCTCCAGATCCAGATTCAATCTCGTCGCTTTGTTGGCCGGAGTGTTCCCCAAAAGGATCGATAAGGTCGGTTGATATTCCGCTACGGGTGTAAAGCCAAACTTCGGATAAAAATCCAATACCGTCTCGTTCGCAAATAGAAAATAACCATCCAAAACATCCTGATAATCGTGTTGAATCTCTTCCATAAGAAAACGTGCAAGACCTTTTCTTTGGTAATTAGCAGCCGTCATTACCGTACCAATTTGCCCCAACTGTAACACCTCACCACCTGTTGTTGTTTCTAAGATACTTAAGGTTGTATGTGCGACCATCTGGTCGCCATCAAAAAGCGAATAAAGAATACAGGTGTTATCCCAATATCCGGATTGATAGTAATTCTCGAAATCGAATCCCCAAAAGTCCATACTCATCCGATTGAGTTCTGCACGCAAATGGTCGACCTCCTGATACCCAATACGCAGGTTATATTTATCGTTCGAGATATAAACTTCTTTTTCTATCATCAATGTTATTACACGCTAATTATCATTAGTTTGAAGGTTCCTTAATTAAGGAACGGTCCAGATGAACATAGCCCCCATCGACATGAATAAGTTGCCCCGTGGTATGGCTCGATTTATCGGACAATAAAAACACCGTCGTATCCGCAATCTCCTCTGCTGTTGTCATTCTATTTTCCAACGGTATGCGCGCCGTTATTTTCTCCAATACTTCTTCCGGATTATCCAAGGTTTGTATCCAGCTATCATATTGCGGTGTAGCACACTCCGCCACCACGATTGCATTAACGCGGATCTGGAAAGGTAAAAGCTCTACCGCCCATTCCCGAGTAAGGGCATTTCTTCCGCCATTCGATGCGGCATAGGCAGACGTCCCCCCTTGTCCTGTCTCGGCCGTTTTGGAACTGATATTTACAATACTCCCCTTACTACTTTTCAACGCATCCAGTGCATGATGCGCCATCAGGTAATAATGAATTAGATTTTTGTGCAACGATGCAACAAAGCCTTCATAATTACCAGAGGCAAGTCCTACTCCATCATTGTGTCCGGCATTATTCACCAAACCATCGATACGCCCAAATACAGCCAACGTCTCCTTAACCGCGTATGCACTCGCTTCGGGATCAGACAGCTCAGCTTCAATACTTAGTGCCCTTCCACCCAATGCTTCTACTTCGGCCTGCACCAACAGGTTGTCGGCTTGTTTACGTCCGACAATAACAGGAATAGCTCCCTCTTTTGCGAGCGAAATAACAACAGCACGACCGATACCTTTAGCACCACCGGTCACGATAAATACTTTGTCTTTAATATTTAGGTTCATTATGAATTCTTAAACTTGTAAAAATGTGCCGCATTGCCGCCCCAAAATGCGAACTGTTCTTCCGGTGTAAATCCCTTTAACGCATGATCCGCAATGGCGATACTCTCAGCATAGCTTGCCGCCACCAAACTGACGGGCCAGTCGGAACCATACATCAAGCGATCCTTACCAAAAGTAGCAACAGCATGGTCAATATAGGGAACAAAATCATCCAGTTCCCAGCCCGGCCATTGCGCTTCTACGGCCAATCCCGAGACTTTACAATAAACATTAGGAAACGCAGCCAGCTTTTCCATAAAGGATGCCCATGTATCAAACGCTTTATCTCTGATATTTGGCTTCGCCATATGATCCAAAACAAACTGTTGATTTGGATTGGCCTCGACACAAGCCAGTGTACTCGCGTAATGTCGAGGCGCAATTAACAAATCGTAGGTATAGTTGTATTCGGTCAATTGCTTGATTCCATTTAAGAAGGACGGTTGCATTAAAAAATCAGCATCCGCTTCCGCTTCAATAATATGGCGGTACCCTTTAATTATTTTATACTGACTGAAGTATGCAAGCTGTTCGGCGACTTGTGGCGAACGCAAATCGACCCAACCTACCACACCTTTAATCATGGCATACATCGTTGATAGATCCACCAAAAACTGAGTTTCGTCGGTCGACTGATCCGCTTGCACGGCAATCACGCCATCGATCCGATTTTCCTTCAAAGCGAATGATAAATCGGTCGGCAAAAAGTTACGACGAATAGCCGACATCTTTTCCGTAATCCAAGCGTCACGAACCGGGTCGAAAATCCAAAAATGTTGGTGGGCATCTATCCGCATATTCTTATCCTTGTGTGTACGCGATAACCTCTTGACGAGATACGCCTAAATAATCAGCCCCCAGCTCTACTACATCACCAGGCTGCAAGTAAATCGGTGGGTTGAAGCCTAAACCAACACCTGCTGGTGTTCCCGTAGAAATTACATCCCCCGGTAAAAGGGTCATAAACTGGGATACGTACGATACGATATGCGGTACCGAGAAAATCAGGTTGCTGGTATTTCCATCTTGGTACATTTTACCGTTTACTTTTAACCAAAGACGTACATTATTAATATCTGGAATTTCATCGGCTGTTGCCATAAATGGTCCCATTGGTGCGAAGGTATCACAACCTTTACCCTTATCCCATGTACCACCTCTTTCAATCTGGAATTCACGTTCTGACACATCGTTGTGTAACACATAACCCGCTACATAATCCAATGCTTCTGCCTCCGTTACATAAGAAGCTTTCTTACCGATCACAATACCGAATTCTACTTCCCAGTCTGTTTTTTGCGAATTCTTAGGTATAACAACCTGGTCGTTTGGTCCAACAAGCGCTGTGGTGGATTTCATAAAGATGATCGGTTCCTCCGGAATCTTTGCTCCCGTTTCAGCAGCGTGATCTTTATAATTCAATCCGATACAAACAATTTTCGAAGGGCGAGCAAATGGTGCTCCCAAGCGAGTTCCCGTAGGAACAACCGGAAGTTTACCGGCATTTTCTGCAACAAAAGCTTGCAGACGCTCCAAGCCTCCTTCTTCAAAAAACTGCTCGTTGTAATCAACTCCTAAAGCTGATACATCGTAGTTTACATCGTCAATCTGTACACCAATTTTTTCCTTTCCGAAGGTACCAAAACGTATTAATTTCATAGTGTTGTTTTTCTTTTCCCTACATCCCGACATTTAAGCGGATCATGCGGATTATTTTATTAGTCTAGTTGTTCAATTTTATAAAACCTCCATCTATCGGGTAATCATTCCCCGTGATGAAAGCCGCATCCTCGCTGCAAAGGAACAGTGCTAATTTAGCAATTTCTTCAGGTTTCGCCATGCGGCCGATGGGTTGTGAGCTCGATAATTTAGCAAACATCTCTTCTTCCTTTCCGGGGTAGTTTTTAGCAATAAAACCATCCACAAAAGGCGTATGTACGCGTGCGGGTGAAATCGAGTTTGAACGGATATTATGCGCCATATAATCACGTGCCACCGACATACTCATCGCATAGATGGCGCCCTTACTCATGGAATAGGCAAACCGATCACTAATACCGACCACCGCAGCGATAGACGCTAAGTTCAAAATCGCTCCTCCGCCATTTGCTTTCATTCCGGGAACGACCGCAAATAAGGTGTTGTATGCCCCTTTTACGTTCACCGCAAAAACCTTCTCAAAATCTGCTTCTTGGCAGTTTTCCAAATTTCCGACATGCGCAATACCGGCATTGTTGACCAATACATCTACCCGACCGATAGCGCCTACAATGGAAATAACCTCTTCCTGATTTGCAACATTACAAGCATGTACTTTTGCGTTTCCGCCTGTATTCTGTATCCCATCAACAACTGCTTGCGCACCGCTGACATTCAGATCTAAAATATGTACAAATGCCCCTTCAGCAGCAAAAAGTTCCGCAATCGCGCGACCAATTCCACTGCCTCCGCCTGTAATAATAGCTACTTTATTTTCTAATTTCAACATTATTTTCTAATTAATACGTTCTTACAAAGACACTCCACGACGCCATGGAATGAAATCATCCTGTCCCAATTGCACCGCTTTAGGTTGTTCCTCTCCACTCGCTACACGAATTACATAGTCTAAAATACGATGAGCAGCCTCCTCTATCGTTTCTTCGCCATCGATAATCGTACCACAGTTAATATCGATAATATCAGGCATTCGCTCGTAAACTGGCGTATTGGTTGATAGCTTAACAACTGGCGTAATCGGGTTTCCTGTAGGTGTTCCCAGTCCTGTTGTAAACAAAACGATAGTAGCACCGGCAGCCACTTCGGCTGTTGTACTTTCCACATCATTACCCGGCGTACACAACAAATTCAGCCCAGGCGCATTGGCCAACTCCGGATAATCTACGACAGCGGTCACCGGCGAAGTTCCTCCTTTTTTTGCTGCGCCAGCTGATTTTATTGCATCTGTAATCAAACCATCACGAATATTCCCTGGCGAAGGGTTCATATAAAATCCGGAACCATCGGCTTCTGCCTTCGCATTATACACCTGCATCAGAGACATAAATTTCTGCGCTGTATCTTCATCGATACAACGATCGCTAAGCTCTTGCTCCACACCACAAAGCTCTGGAAATTCAGCCAGTATAACGGAGCCGCCAAGTGTTACAAGGATATCCGACAAGAACCCTAGTGCAGGATTGGCCGATATACCGGAGAAGCCATCCGACCCACCACATTCCAGTCCGATGCATAGTTTATCGAGCGTTGCGGGCTTTCGCTCCTGTTGATTTGCCTGCGCTAGTCCCGCAAAGGTTGCTTTTATTGCTTTATGCATGAGCTCTTGCTCAGTTCCTTCCAACTGCTGCTCAAAAACATATAGCGGTTTATCAAAATTAGGATCTCGCTTTGCAATCTCATCGCGTAAGATGGAGGCTTGTGCGTGCTGGCAACCAAGGCTTAAGATGGTGGCTCCTGCGACATTTGGATGCGTAACATAACCTGCTAATAGTCCGCAAAGGGCATCCGAGTCCATACGTGTCCCGCCGCATCCCATATCGTGGTTCAGGAATTTCACACCATCCACGTTGGGGAAAAGCTTGCTTTTTTGTTTTCCTTCAGCTGAATTGGACAAATCGATCTGAAGCAGATCATCCACAGATGCTCCGGCTTGATATTTCTGAATCAAAGTGTCGACTTCATTCGTATAGTCCTTGGACGCCACTTGATAGCCGAGTTTTTCCTCTAACGCTTTTTTTAGGGTCAACACGTTTCTGTTCTCACAAAAAACCAACGGTATAACAAGCCAATGGTTGGCGGTACCGACGGTGCCATTACTACGGTGGAACCCGTTGAATGTTTTACCGACAAAAGCTGACACATCGGGCTTATCCCATTCGAGTTTCCGTGTTCCCAAGTGAAAATCATCTGCCGCATGACGCAAATTTTCGGTTGAGATCAACGCTCCAGCATCTAACGCATAGTTTAACTTGCCTACAAGTACACCATACATATATACCGGTTCGTCCTTTGGCATTGCAGCAATGGTAAACTTGTGCTTGGCCTTCACCTTTTCCCGAAGAACAAATTCTTGTCCAGCAAAAGAAATAGCTGTTCCCTCGGCTAAATCACGTAAGGCAACGAGTACATTGTCTTTCGGATGAATTTGTAAATAAGCTAACTTCTCTCTTCTCATATTTCTATTTTTCGATAAACACAACCCCCGAAGGGTTCATCGCAGTTAGATCTACTGTCTCTACAAGGGTCTCTTCAATCTACCAATTAATCCCTTCCAAGTAGCCACAAAACCTTGTGGCTCTACAACAAACTACTATCTACGGACTAATCAGACACAACACCTTGTGTTTTTACAATTCAAAAATCTGTTTCATTAAAACCCACTTCTCTCCTGGTTTTGCCCCTGGAATCGCTTGTTGATATTTCCACATCAGCTTTTCCCATTCCTGCACTTTAGGATTATTAGCATCCATTTCACTCTTTTTATCAAAACTAAAGTCCTGATCAACATCCATAATCATAAACAACCGATTTTCAAACCGATATATTTCCATATGAAGAACACCAGCATCACTGATTGATGCCTTGATTTCTGGCCAAACATTTTGATGGTAGTCTTCGTACTCCTGGATTAATACAGGATCGTTTACTAAATCTAATGCGAATGTATATCTATGCATTTTATATTATTTTAACACTTTATTTGCACGTTTTCATTTTCATATGCTAATCTTAAACAGGTAAGCAACAGATGTTTTATGTCTCTATAACTCATTACGTGTACTGGAAACCGATTCCGGAAGTACCGCTACACTTTTGTTGCGCCAAGCAAAAAACAGGACTACAATAAAACAGAATAGTGGCACGTAATATGACAAGTGCACGTTTCCACTAAAATCAGTTACCTTACTGGCCAACGGTGGAATGATCGCTCCGCCGACGATGGACATAATAATCAAGCTCGATGCCGATTTTGTATCGGCTCCCGTACCTTCCAAGCCCATCGCAAAAATCGTTGGAAACATAATAGACATAAAAAAGGCAATACCGACCAACGCATATAGCGTTACGATACCTTCGCCGTAAATAACCAATACACATAGTAGAACTGCAAAAACACTATACAACATCAGCAACTTATAAGGTTGTATGAATTTCATAAAGAAGGAACCTACGAATCGACCAATCATAAAAGCTAGTCCCGCTGCACCCGCGTAGTATTTCGCATCCTGTCCATGCATTTGTAACGCATCTTCAGCAAAAACTAATAAGAAACTTAACACATAAACCTGCGCACCTACATAAAAAAACTGCGCTACAACAGCCCATGATACATTCTTATGTCTGAACGCACCAAAGAATCCTTTTGAAGCAACCGCATCCTCCTCCTCTTGAATTTCAGGTAATTTCGTTACGATAAACAACACGGCGACAAGCAGGATTATTAAGCCCAACACAAGATATGGACCTTTCACCAAAGCGGTTTCGGCCTGTATGTAAGCGAGACGCGCTTGCTCCGTCATATCAGCAATTTCACCGGCTGACTTAGGTTCATCAGCAAGAATGACATACCCTCCGACAATTGGCGCTACGAACGCCGCTAAACCATTGAATGATTGTGCAAAGTTAAGGCGCTGTGTTGCCTTCGCAGGATCCCCTAGTACCGTGATATATGGGTTTGCAGCAGTCTCTAAAATGGTTAAGCCGCAAGAAAGGACAAATAGTGCACCGAGAAAAAAGGCATAACTCATGGTGTTAGCTGCCGGAATAAAAAGGAAACAACCTAATGCAAAAAGCAAAAGCCCAACGACGATACCGACCTTGTATCCAAATCTTTTCATAATGATACCTGCAGGAATAGCCAATACGAAATAGGCAATAAAAACAGCGGAATCTACGAGAGACGCTTGAAAATGGGTTAAACTAAACGCACTCCTTAAATGCTTGATGAGGATTGGGTCTAGGTTATGTATAAATCCCCAAAAGAAAAAAAGGGATGTTATCAGAACAATAGCCAAGCCGTAAGTTTTTGTTTTTGTCATATAGGATTATATTGGAATTGTAAAAATAGGTTGTGGTGAATAGGAATCATTGAACTATTTTACCAAAAAGATAAACAATATTACCACACAACTGATATATTTACATTTTACAACGAATATATACGTTATCACAATGCATATTCAGCGTCTCAATCATATCCAGGAAGATCAGGGGGCCATCTTAATTCGCCACGATCGCGCGCCACAGAATCATAATGTGTGGCACTACCATGATGAATTGGAATTTATCCAGATCACCAAAGGAAAAGGAACTTTCGTTGCAGGGGATCGCATTTTTAAGTTTAGTGACGGAGATTCCATGCTTATCGGTTCCAACATCCCCCATTACTGGCTTTTTGATGAGGAGTTTTTACAGACGGATGCTGTCGCTAAAGTGGATATTAGGGTGATCCACTTTAAACCGGATTTTATGGGGAATGATTTCTGGTCCCTCAAGGAATCTTCCGCTATAAAACAAGGATACCAACGGGCTAAACGCATCCTTTATTTTTCAGAAGATGATGCCTGCATTGCTGATTTCTTTCGTCAATTATCACCGCATTCCTCTTTCAAACAATTACTTAGCTTGCTGGACACCTTAGATTACATTGGACAGAAGACGGACGCACAACTTCTTATTAGTGAAAGTCACAGTAATTTTCAACAAGAAGAGGACTACCTTCGTATGAATAAGATCCTAGACTATATACGACTCAATTACAAGCAAAAAATTCAGCTTCAATATGTCGCCCAACTGGCTGGATTAACTGAAAACTCCTTCTGCCGATATTTTAAACAAAAAACGGGTAAGACATTAATTCAATTTATCAATGAGTTGCGTATCACGCACGCCTGTAAACTTCTGATGGAAGAAAAGATGGCTATTAAGGAAGTTTGCTTTGAATCAGGGTTTCAGAATTTTGTCAGTTTCCATAAAACATTTAAAGCAATTGTAGGGCTTACGCCTGTACAGTATCGGGTTGGTAGGGAGTAGTTACGTAGTTGGTGGGGAGTAGTTTGTTGTTCTTAGTTAGTAGATAGTAGTTGGTAGGTAGTAGTTGGTAGAGACACCCCTCCGCGAAGGACTCAGCGCAACTATATTTTGTATCTGATTAGTTCGTAAGGATTTTCCTAAAAACTAAAAACGTCTTTGAGAACCTGAGGAACGAAGGTGTGGCAATCTCCTGGAGATAAATAAACAAAGACCGCCACGTCGCTACGCTTCTCGCAGTGACGCATCTCCGGTATTTGGGGAGGAGCATACTATCTATTCATCCTTTTAGTATAGATGTTGTTTTTATAGTGTTTAGATGTCTCCAAAGTCGACATGACGAAGTGGCTAGTAGTTTGTTGTTAGTAGATTGTAGGGAGTAGTTGGTACATGGTAGTTAGTAGAGCCATAAACCGCGAAGGGCTCAGCGCAGCTATATTTTGTGTCTTTTAATTAAATCCTAAATTGTAGCTTCTGGCTCCCCTAAACAGCAGAATGTCGCCTGAGGAATATTTGCATCTGTAGAAATTTGCCCATGCACTATCCCACCCTGCAAAAATTCCTAGCGATGAGGTTTGGTTACTTTTTCAGCAAAAGTAACATGCCTCTCCGGCGTAGAGGAGAACGTTTCGACAGCACTTCGACAGGTCCAGAGTGACA
>NZ_FXAU01000001.1:312474-673763 GCF_900177625.1 Sphingobacterium psychroaquaticum | reverse complement strand
CACCCTGCAAAAATTCCTAGCGACGAGGTTTGGTTACTTTTTCGGCAAAAAGTAACATGCCTCTCCGGCATAGAGGAGAACCGAGAGTAAGAGCGTTAAGAAGGTAGAAAGTTAAAGCGTTAGAGGAGAACTGAGAATTAGATAAAGGTTAAAAAAGCAAACAATTTCAATATTTTTTCACTTCTTATCATAGGTCAATGCTTATGTTTCCTGGAATGGAGAGCTTTGTCTTCAGAAAATAAAAACAAAAAGAATATGAAGAATCTATTGAAACTCGTTGCGGCTGTTGCCGTGTTATTGAACGTCTCTTTTGCGCAGGTGAAATGGTCTGTAGACCCTGCTCACACCAATACTAGATTTGAGGTAAAACACCTTGGTATTGCTCTTATTGACGGTCAGTTCAAAAAATTAGAAGGAAATGTTGAAACAAAGACTGGCGACAGCTTTGATGGTGCAACCATCAATTTCACTATCGATGTAAGCAGCATTGACACTCGTATTGAAGCGCGTGACAACCACTTAAAAAGTGATGATTTTTTTAATGCTGAAAAATTCCCTACAATAACCTTGAAAAATGGTATCCTGAAAAAAGGTAAAAAAGGAGAATATACCTTGACAGGAGATTTAACCATACGTGACGTAACGAAAAAAGTTGTTTTCGACGTGGTGCAAAACAATGGTATCATTACCGATCCTTGGGGAATGACACGTGCTGGCTTTACAGCGAAGACAAAAATCAATCGCTTAGAGTACAACGTTAAGTACAATGATCTTTTGCCAACAGGCGTACCGGCTGTTGCTTCCGATGTAAGCATTGTTGTAAATGCTGAAATCGTTAAACAGAAATAACAAAAAATCCCGCCAAATAGGCGGGATTTTTTATACATGATCTATTCGGATAGACTGCATCCCCGCAGCTGTCGCTGATGCCACACCGGGCGCCCCATCTTCAAAGACTAAGCACTTCTCCGGTAACACACCAAGCTGTTCCGCTGCCGCTAAAAAAGGATCCGGATACGGTTTGCCCCGCAAGGTATCCCCGGCACACACCGTTACTTCTACCAGCCTATCGATTCCCAAGACCTTTAACGTCTTCTCTACCGATTCTCGGGCGCCGCCAGAAACAACAGCAATTCGCACTTTACCCACATGCTGCTCCAAGTGTGCGACCACAAATGGAATAGCCACAACGCGATCCAAATAGTGATCGACATACAGACGATGTCTTCTTTCTGCAAAAACAACCGGATCCATCGCCACGTTATACCGTTTATTTATTTCGCGTACCACATCCACCACTGGCCAACCCGCCAATTCATCAATGATCTGTCCATCAATCTGCACCCCCATCTCTGCTGCCAAATCAACATAGGTCTCCGTATGTAATGGCATATTATCCGCTAACGTACCGTCACAGTCATACAAAAAGGCCTGATAGTCGCCCGCTGAAAGCGCTGTAAGCTTACTTAGTTTATGTAGATTTACCTCGTCCATCTATTTAACCAGTAGCTTGTCAAACATCAAAACTAACTCTGCAATGTCATATATCACATAATCCGCCTCTATTGGCCCTGTTCCACCCTCTTCGTCGCCAGTCCAAGCTGCTCCCTTAAACCAAACGGTTTGGCAACCACAAGCTTTAGCAGGAACAATATCCTTCGCAAAAGAGTCACCAATTACTAAACAGCGCTCTGGAGACAATCCCAACGCAGCTACGCCTAAATTATAGATTGCAGGATCGGGTTTCCGTACACCAACCACGGCAGATTCTATTACCGCATCAAAATAATCCAGAAGACCAAAATCTTCCAAAACAGCATGTAAGTTCCCATAAAAATTAGAAACCATAACCATCGGAATTTGCCCACGCAACATATCCAAAACTTCCTTCGCCTTTTTCACATGCTCACTCGCCAGGAAATAACCATCCCAGGCAATAGCTGTGATAAGCTCCCTACTGAGGGAAATTTCCTGCTGTTGCAAATACTCAAATTGCGCCTCCACCTTTGTTTGTAAAACCTCCTGAAAGTTAAAGGTTGGCAAAATCAATCGCGAAGTTGCCATCTTTCGCTCCGCATACACGTAGGCGGCATTAAAAGCTTCTCTTTCAATCTTTAAACCTGCCTTTTGATAAAGCTGCCAGATTACCTCACCCCAGTGCTGCCCATTGGAATCTAGTGTTCCACCATAATCAAACAATACGCCTTCAATATCTTCTATCTGCATAATTATATTTCGTCAATACTCATCTTTTCTTCCATTTGCGGCACACGCTTTCGCTTTGTCCATGTCATCATAAATAACCCTATAGCGATCCAAACACATTCTCGAATACGGGTAGCAATTCCTATAAAAACGCCGATATCAGCAGCATACCCAATACTGGCCATCGCCATGGCCATACCTCCTTCTCGTGTCCCCAGCTGCATAGGCAGAAAAAATATAAGATTCGCAAACAAGGAAGAGCCAGAGCTCACCAACAACGATTCCATATAAGTCATCTCCACCCCGACAGCATGCGCAATAAAATAGATTTCAGCACACCCCACCACGCGGGCAAAAAACTCCCATGCCAATGCCGAATAAAACTTACTGCGTCGTCCAGAGTACAAATTACTGACCTGTCGATCTATATCCTCCAGCAAATCATGCTTTTCCTCACCCAGCTTTTTCATCTTAGCACCAATCAGTGGAAATCTGGACAAAACCGATACTGAGCTTACAGCAATACCATGCTGATATACCTTAGCAAACCACCCTCCAAGAAGAATAGCCATTAGTAAAATAAGCACACAAGCTATTAACACCGTTGTATTTATCGGAACAAACCAAATAATAAGCCCTACCGACAACACCCAAAACACCAAATGCGATAAGATATGCATCATGGTATATAACAAAACTGAGGATCCAGCCTTTGCACCACCTACATAACGCTTTAATTCCATGATTCGGTATGGCTCTCCACCTAAAGCAACAAAGGGCGTGATATAATTTATAGAAAAACCGCTGACAATCAGCTGAAAAATTTTCCCAAACGGCACAAAAGTTTTCGGATTATTTTTTTCGACCACGATATCCCGCAAGGCCATTGCATTCATCAGGTAGATGACCAACCAACTTAATAATACAGGAATAAACCACCACCCTGTCGCTAAAAGACTAGACCAAATCTCTTCTACGCCTAGTTTATAAATCATATACCCGAGGGTTACGATCCCCAGCACAAAGAAAAAAACTTTGTAAATATTATTGCGCATATTTATTTTCTGTAGCTATCTTCTTGACAAAAAAGGAACTGACCTGCTCTTGACGCCAAACCATGTAGATTAAAATTGGGGTTAGTACCAAAATATCAAAAACGAAATATAACCAAACCTGATCGATAAACAACCATAGAAACAAGAAAATAACACGGGTATTGAACTGGACGATATTGGTGTACTTCATTAACGGTTTATTCATAGACCGAAAATCAGTAACCAGCTGCATAGGTAACTGTCCGCTAAAATTAGTTTTGACAAGCGATAACAGCTTTTGTAAGTTCGGCGACAGGTTTTCTTGCATTCGGGTATAATTTGTATAACCATTCAAGACAAATTTCGAAAAGAAATTCTTCGTCCAACTCAGTTTATCCAAATCAGCCTGTAAGCTTTTTGTATTGTCAAGTTCACTCCCTGACTCTCCCTTAATAAAAAAGAGATGAACATTACGGTAATAATCTGCCATGGCCGACTGAAAAACATGTGCAACTCCGGCCAATACACCCGGGACCCAAATCCAGGCAGACCAACCGTCATTCATCAACCGTAAACATAAAGCTATATGGATGGATGCAAACCAAAAATCTCCTGCAAAACCATCTAAGATACGTCCGAAACGACTCTTATTGTCCGTCATCCGTGCCAGCTGTCCATCTGCAGAATCTAAAGAATTTGCAAATATCAGTAGCAACATCCCTATGATATTCGTTCCTAAATCAGGGTAGTAAAATAAAATGCCTGCCGCAACTCCAAAAAATATACTAATGATCGTTACCGCATTTGGCGTGATGCCCACCTTAGCACAAAACTGAGCAATTCTAAAGCCAATAGGTCTATAAAACCAAATATCGATCCGTTCTTCCGTGTCGTTCGATTTTAGGGATTGTACAAAAGCGCTTTCAGGTAGGTCGATGTTTGAATTTTCTTTAATCTTCATGTAAATAGGTTTCTTCCTTTGCATCGTTAGCAGTAAAATAATCAAATAAAAATTGAGCTATCGCCCGACTGGCTTCATTCCGACATGGCGCAAAACTAGGCCAATCATTAAGGTCTATAATATGAAAAGTTCCATCCGAACCCACGATAGCATCACCGCCATAAATATGAACACCAAGCACCGACGCAGCCTGATCGGCACTTCGTTTCAGGTCTTCTATATTAAACGGATAATGTAACGTTTCCCCATTAATAGACTCATAATTTGTGTACTTATGATGATTATGATCGTACGGATAAAACCAGTGAAAGAAATTTGTCCCTCGCACCGCATAAAACTTAAGGAGGTCCCCAACGAGATGCTCCGAAAGAACGGCCTCTGTTATTCCACGCAGCGCATATTCGTTTAGGATAGACTGTGCCTCTTCCACGGAAGTTGCAAAGGTTACATCTTCCTTGTGGATGGCATGAAAGTCGCCTCGTTTAATCCATACGCCAGGTCCTCCAAATGCGGCTACGATGTCACTAATATCTGTGGTCGTATCAACCACCAAGCTCTTCGGATAGGGAACGCCTTCAGCCAATAACTTCAACGTCATATTTTTGCGAAAGCAATTCTCAATCCCATAACCTGAATTGAGCACGATCTTCCCTTGATCTTCTAGTGACTGTAAACGTTTAACGAGTGATTTAGTACGTCCCATAGTAATAATCAACTCTTGTTCCACCACTTCCCTTGCCATAAAGGCTTCTTCATCACAGACCTCCAAATGTCCGCCTTTTAAGAGCAGTTCTTGACTTACCATATCAAAGATGGCCGCATCATTACCAACATGATTCGGTGAAAAGTAGCCTTTTCTTTTTATTCCTAATACTTTCATCTCAATACTGTATAGGTTTTTCTCCAATTTCAGCTAAAAACACTTCAGCGGCATCCCTATCTTTAAGATGATCCACATCCACGATTTTACCAAAACGATGCGCACGAACCTCCAATTGTTGTTCCAGTAAATAACGTTGATAATTACGCATCCTCGTATTGCCGCTCGCGACACTTTCCGCCACGCAGTCGAGGGCTCTTCGTCGCAGCCCGTAAATCCCTCCGGAGACATGCGTCATCTCCCCTGTATTCGAATCCGCAAATGACTCTACTTCCATATATTCATTTACGCCGACATACAACGGACTCTCATCATCAACAAACGAAGTCACCCCCATGTAGGCATCGACCCGTGGATGGTAGGTAAAAGCGTTGAGATAATCGATAAAATCGCGTTCGCTGAACACCGTATCCGTGGTCGTAACACAAATGGCATTCCACTGTGGATTAACTTTTACAAGCTCATAAAGGCTATGCAATGAGCTCTCCGTATCCTTTACATAAAGTACTATAGGAACCTTAAAATCATGCTCCTGCAAAAAGTCGATTAACTCCTGCGATTGACTATTGACAATGATATGAATTCGCTTCGCATACTGACTTGCAAAGATTCCGATAAGGCGTTCAATCATCGGAATACCAAACAAAGGCAGTAGCGGCTTTGGCAGTGTGTGTCCCTCTTCTTTTAGGCGCGAGCCCTCGCCCGCAGCAATTATTGCATACTCCATAGGTTAAAAACAGGTTGTTATAAAAAACGTTTCCTAACTACAAAATTCTTTTAAAGAAAGTGCATACCGCTTTCAGGGCATGCATCTCCTTTAAAAAAGTCCTCGCGTGGATCCGTTATTGCATACTCTCCACAAGGTCTTGGTAATAATCCAACCCTAAGTGTGTAATCAGATCCTCTCCCATTATATGGCGAAGCGTGTTCTGCAACTTCATCAGTTGTTTAAAAATATCATGTTCTGCCGGTAATCCTGGAGCCGTTTGTGGGGATTTTAAATAGAATGAAAGCCATTCTTGAATACCGTACATATCTGCACGCTGCGCTAAATCTATGAAAAGGGCTAAATCTAATACGATGGGAGCTGCAAGGATAGAATCCCGACACAAAAAGTTAATCTTGATCTGCATCTTATATCCCATCCATCCAAAAATATCAATGTTATCCCAAGATTCTTTGTTATCACCATGCGGAGGGTAATAATTGATCCGTACCTTGTGATATAGATCACCGTATAATTCTGGGTTTTTATCTGCATCTAAGATTTCTTCCAAGACCGATAATTTAGAAACCTCTTTGGTTTTAAAGTTCTCGGGATCATCAAGCACAAGCCCATCTCTATTTCCCAGAATATTTGTTGAAAACCAACCCTCAACCCCTAATGCTCTAGCTTGTAAGCCGGGGGCAACAATAGTTTTCATTAAGGTTTGTCCTGTTTTAAAGTCTTTCCCGGCAATAGCGACCCGGTTTTGAGTGGCTAGCTCTACAATCGCTGGTACGTCACAGGTTAAATTTGGCGCGCCATTAACATAAGGAACCCCTTCTAACAATGCGGCATAACAGTAGATCATACTTGGCGGGATACGTTGATCATCCTGATCCAAAGCAGCCTCTAGTTTGGCCAATGAAGAAAATAAATCGTCCGATTCAATGTACTTCTCCGTAGAACCACACCAGACAATGACCACCCTGTCTAATCCGTTATCTGCAATAAAGCCACGAATATCAGCACGAACTGCCTCCACCAACTCTCGACGGCTCAATCCTGTTTTGATATGGTTTCCATCTAGGTTTTTCACAAAATTACGATCGAAAACAGCTTTCATTGGCTGAATAGCTTCCAACGTTTCCCGAACAGCATCTAACTGGTGCTGCTCAATAACTTTTGCTTTCGAAGCTGCTTCATACACGTTATCCGCATAAACGTCCCAACCACCGAACACAATATCCGTTAGTTTCGCTAATGGTACAAAATCCTTAATCAAAGGGTTCCTATTATCCGTACGTTTTCCCAAACGAATATGCCCAAGCTGAGCAACGGAACCAATAGGTTTAGAGAAACCTTTGTTAATAGCAGCAACCCCTGCAATCAGTGTTGTAGCTACTGCGCCTAGTCCAGGCATCAAAATACCTAATTTACCTTCGGCCTCTTTTACATTTTTCTTCATGATTTCAAATGGCAATGATTAATAAATGAATAAAATTAACACCGTAAATATTGGAGTAATAATTCAATGAATTGTTAAAATAACGTAAATATTTGACCATATTGATTAAATAGTTAAATGTTCAAAAAAAATCAATTGGTTACGGGATGCAATAAAATAAGCACATGTCCCTTATATTGAAATTGCTTACCATCTGCGTCCTCAACTTCCAGCAGATAAAAATACGTCCCTGTATTTAACCCGCTTCCTTGCCATTTGTTTTATTAATAAACATTCAAAATATAATATGGTCATTACATTATATTCTAAAATTAAAAACCACAAAACACAGAACACAACGTTCTACAACATTCCCGCTCGCAGTGTTTTTGACCGTAATAGAAGGAAGATAATCTGAGTTTCTGGTCTTTTGGCAAAAAAACGACTAAACAAATAGATTACTTTTAAATCTTAACTTCTATCTTTGCAACATAGTATAGTTTAGGTTATATTGCTTGCGATAATGATAAGGTTAGAGAACATCCATAAAACTTTCTTAAAAAAACACCATAAGATAGAAGCCCTGCGAGCAATCAATTTGCAGGTAGACAAGGGAGATATCTTTGGTATCATCGGTTACTCTGGCTCTGGTAAGAGTACATTGGTACGTACCATCAATCTGCTAGAACGTCCAGATAAAGGGGCTGTCTATTATAAAGATGTGGAGATTTCTGCCTTTTCTGAAAACCAGTTGATCCCGTACCGTCACAAGATCGGGATGATCTTTCAACAATTTAATTTGTTGGCATCTGCTACAGTTTTCGACAATATTGCACTGCCACTTCGTCTTCAAGGCATCGATTCAGCCGCCATATCGACCAAAGTAAATGAGCTTTTGGTTTTGATCGGTTTGCAGGAAAAGAAAGAGGACTACCCATCTAGTTTATCGGGCGGACAGAAACAGCGTGTAGCCATCGCCCGTGCGATTGCGTCCGATCCGGAGGTGCTCCTCTGCGATGAAGCCACCAGTGCGTTGGATCCGCAGACAACACGAACGATACTCGCCCTCTTGCAGGAGATTAATCAACGTCTGGGCATTACCATTGTTCTGATCACCCACGAAATAGAGGTTGTACGAGCTATCTGCAATAAAGTAGCCGTTATTTCTAACGGCGAGATAGTCGAACAAGATAGTGTCGAGAATGTTTTCGCTCAACCACAGTCCGCTATAACACGCGAATTACTGAATCCAAGTTTAAGTTTACATCAATAAAATAAAGATATATGTCTGAATCTACCTACTGGTTATTAGCAAAAGGTATGGGCGAAACGCTTTACATGACCTTTACGGCCGGTTTTTTCAGCTTCCTCATCGGTTTACCGCTCGGTATTTTTCTATTCCTAACGCGTGAACGTCAACTACTTGAGAGTCCGGGTTGGAACCGCGTTCTCTCTTTTTTCGTCAATATATTCCGGTCCATCCCCTTTATTATTCTTATTGTGTGGATGATTCCCTTTACACGACTTATTGCCGGCACTTCGATTGGAATGAACGCAGCCATTGTACCACTCAGCATTGGCGCCAGTCCTTTTGTTGCCCGTTTAGTGGAAAACAGCTTATTGGAGATTCCTTATGGCGTAATAGAGGCGGCTCGATCGATGGGCGCGACAACATTTCAGATCATCCGTAAAGTCCTTATACCGGAAGCACTGCCTTCCTTAATCAACAATGCCTCATTGACCTTAATCACCTTGGTCGGTTATTCGGCAATGGGTGGTGCTGTAGGTGCTGGCGGCCTTGGCCATATCGGTTACCAATATGGTTATGTCGGTTATGACGCGTTCATCATGAATACCGTACTTATCCTGTTAATCTTAATTGTTTTCCTTATACAATTCACTGGGGATCGTCTTTCCCGCTATGTTGACCACAGAAAATAAAAACAAATGAAGAAGATATTCCTAAAAAAAATTGCTTACGCAGCACTTGCGATTACCTTAGTTTCATGCGGTTCTAGCACAAAAAACACCAATACATTGCGTGTCGGTGTACAGGCTGGCCCCGAGTATAAATTAGCTGAAGCAGCGAAAAAAGAAGCGAAAGAAAAACATAATCTGGATGTAGAGCTTATTTCTTTTACAGACTACATTATGCCCAATGAAGCCCTACAGCAGAAGGATATTGATGTCAACGTTTTTCAAACCGTTCCCTATTTAGAGGAGCAATCGAAAAACAGAGGGTATCAATTCGCTGTGGTCGGTAATACCTTTGTGTATCCAATGGCTGGATATTCTAAAAAAATAAAAAGTATCAGTGAGCTGAAGAAGGATGATACCATTGTGATTCCAAACGACCCTAGCAACTTAGGGCGTGCTTTGTTGCTTTTGCAGCAAGTTGGCCTGATTAAATTAAAGGCTGATGTAGGCCTGTTGCCTACGCAACGTGATATCATCGAGAATAAAATTGGATTTAGCATCCTAGAGCTAGAAGCACCACAATTGCCACGCACCTTGGACGACAATAAAGTTACCGTAGCGATCATCAATAATAATTTTGCGGCCAGCAATAATTTTGTAGCGAAGCGAGATGGAATTTTTATGGAAGATGAGAAATCGCCATACGTTAATATCATTGTGTCACGTAAAGACAATGCGATGGACGAGAAAGTGCACAAGTTCGTAAAAGCATACCAATCGGAAGCTGTAGCGAAAGCGGCGGAGGAAGAATTTAAAGGCGGAGCTGTTCAAGGCTGGTTATCGAAGTAATAAATAGGCTATGAAACCAAAAACTATTATTTCAAGTATTATTCTGGCGCTGCTGATCGTGATTCTTTTTAACAATAAGGAGGAAGCTTCATTTTGGTTGTTTGGCGAAATTCGCACCTCTAAACTCTTTATTATCGGAACATTTTTCCTTATCGGACTTGTTACCGGCGGACTTGTTTTTCGTCGCCGCAGCAAGCACCCGAAAGAGTACAGTGTGAGTAATGGAAATCAGCCTGATACCGATTTTATCGACGATGGGCTAACGGATGAGGATCGTAAATTTTTAGGTAAGGAGTAAACATGAAATTCGGACAAGTAAACAATCCGGAGGCGATTGATTTCACGCTTCCTCCAACAAGCAAAGTAAGTCTCGAAGTGCTCGAGCATTACCAAAGCGATACTCCTTTTGAGGCCTATGTAGGCTGTGCAAAATGGAACAAGACTGACTTAAAAGGATTTTACCCACGCGGCACCAAAGATGAACTGGCATATTACTCGAGGCAGTTTAATGCGATTGAGCTCAACGCTACCTTCTATAACTCGCCTTCCAAAGAACAGGTAGAGACTTGGCGCGATAAAACACCAGATGGATTTAAGTTCTTTCCAAAAATCCCACAATCGGTAAGCCATTATAGCCGCCTACTGAATACCAACGATAAGATTAAAGCGTTTGTCGATTCGACCGCTCTTTTTAAAGAAAAAATGGGAATGGCATTTTTGCAAATGCACGATAATTATAAGCCGAAAGATTTTGATCGACTGGCGCATTTCTTACATGATTTCCCCAAAGATTACCCACTAGCCCTTGAGGTTAGAAATGAAGAATGGTTTAAGGACGAAGTAACCCGCGAAAAGCTCTATAAATTATTAGAGGAAACCGGAACAACGAATGTCCTGGTCGATACGGCCGGACGCAGGGATATGCTACATATGCGCCATACAACCAATAGCGCTTTTGTTCGTTATGTTGGTGCCAATCACCCATCAGATTATGATCGTCTCCTGGATTGGGTTCAGGTGATAAAGGACTGGAAAGCCGCCGGCCTGCAGCGCCTCTATTTCTTTATTCACCAAAACCTCGAAGTGGAATCTCCGCTATTAGCGGCTCATTTTATTACGCATCTTAATAAGGAGATTGGCACAACACTAAACATTCCGAATAAAGGACAACTGGGGCTGTTCTAGTATAACAACACCCCAGATACATTCCAAAAGCTGAAACTAGAGCCTTCTGGTTCCCCTTGTGGAATTTTAACACGAATCGTATGTTTCCCGGCTTTCAAGTCGCCTAAGTTGATATAGTTCGGGTTCGTAATTGTACCCGGACACCAATTGGAGCGGCTGAGGTCGGAAGAGGACAATCCATTTTGGAAATTGCCGGAAACCGGATTGTACAAACGGTATGAACCACAATCTGTACGCCACGGCGTAAAGCTAAATACAACCTTATCGTCTAATAGAATAGTGTTTTCTTTGGGGACAAACTCGTCACCATTGCCCCAACCACCGTGACCGGTTGTGATATAGCGCAGCTGTACATTCTTGGTATCCTCTGGAAGATCGAACGATATTTCTAATCCTTTTTCCTCACTAAAGAACGTCGCATACGTTTGTCCACCCATCTCCATCACATTGGTGGTATTAAATATGGACATTACTTGGGGAGATGCCATTCTTGAACTACCGGGATGAATGGTAAGTTCCAGGCTGACCCGATGCCCGCCTTTATCATAATTACCTATATATGTACCGATATACACTTCCTTACCAGACATCACGGATAAAAACTCAGAAACATCTTGCCGATAAATGGACGAATCTTGCCACGTCTTTCCCTTCAACGTTAATCGATCGTTAAAATGAGAAACGCCAAATGGTGTAAAGAAACGCATTAACTCATAGACGGGTGAAAAACCTGCTGTACGCACCATTCCGGGATATTCCTTTCCGTCTCCATTACTATACTTCGGTAATGTCTGCATGCCATTCTTCATCCCATCTAGAAACGAAGTGGCTTGATCTTCAGCAATCATAAACACCGAACCAGTACGATCGTAGGCGTCTCCATTCGATTTCTCGATTAACTGTACAAATGCCTGACTATTTGTATCTAATTTTGGGACTTTTACTTTTTTCAAAATCACCGTACCGCTCGCAAAACGCAGGATACTATCCTGTTTTGGTTGATCGACAAAGTTGATTTGCTCATCTTGAAAAATCGGGATATGAATGAAGCGACTCTTCCATACGATATCCTGATACGTAGGACCATCTACTACTTCATCAAATTTTGGTAAAGCAACATGGTTAGGGATTCTTTTAATCTTTTCCGCTTTCGTGGCAGTTATCTTTGTATTTCCGTTACGGACATATTCCAAAACAAAGCCCAGCTGTTGCCCTAACTCGTTGGGTGCCCCCTGTACACCGAGTTCATCTGTATACCAAAGCTCAATGGTATTAGAATTAACGGAAGTGGTGGCTTTTTTACAGGTATATCCTAAAATAACTTTTGTTTCATTTGTTAAATTATAGGTACTTTTTCCAAGTAGGGCCAGATCCTTTGTGACAAGTTGTTTATCTGCCGAAAAGTTCATCTGCTTAAAGTAGGCCGCGTTATTCCGGTCAATATAATAGGTTTCATAAGGATACTTCGCCTGCGATTGTGTGGCACGATCTGTTGTAATAATGGTTTGATCTTTATCAGCGAACACAAGTAATGGATCTTCTGCACTTTGGACTTTGTCATTGTAGCTTCGTTGAAAAGTGACCTTCCACCCTTGTGCGCTAACCTGCATTGAAATAAAAAGGCACACGAGTGTGACGATATTCTTTATCATAAATAAATGGTTTTAGCAAAGTGCTAAGATAAAGAAACTGTCCAAAAATTAGGCATAGAAAAGATACGTCAAGAAAATTTTACGGTTGACAAATAGTTAGGTCGCCTATCGTTTATCGTCCAAGTAGTCCTAACTCTTCATTGGTATACATCTTGGCGCCCTTCAAGTAATTATAAAGCAGATCTTTTGTGCTTTTATCATTGAGTTTATATAGGTTATCTCGGAGAAATACTTTGTCCTCATCAATATGACCCTTATACCCCAAATATGAAGGAATATAATACTGAATACAAAGGCGGATATAGCGCAGCTCGACATTGGAGGGATTGCTTGCAATCTCCTTTTCGAGCATATTTTTACCATTTTTAAAGTAGCCCATCTTTTTAAAGGGATTTCCACTATGCTTTGCCATAAACATGTGGTAGGCCGCTTCATACCCTCGTTCAACAGGACTATCGGCATACTTTTCTAACGCTTCCAGATGTTTTTTGCACGTTTCCTCATCCTTATGCCCTACTTTAAAATCCTTCCGTATGTCGGCTATCTTTAAACCTTGTCCAAACAATGTTGTTATGCACACTATTTGAAACATGAAAAAGCAAATACATGTCGCTCTCATAATGCTGCCTATTTTTTGGTTATTGATTGATAAGATAGTAAAACAACATCAATTATTCAATTAAGGTTTTATATAAATAATTTATTGTTTTGGCAGAAAGCGCCACAAACCCATTTTCATAGGTAGGCACACAACCATTTGTAACAACCACAAATCCATATTTTTTCGTAGGGTTAAAGAACATCGCACTATATAAGCCATAAGCAGATCCCGTATGACCGACCAAGTGTATACCTGGGATTAAATTTTCTGTTTCCAAAAGAGCCAAGCCGTAACCTTCTTTATCGGACAATTTTGTTTGCATTATCTTGGCACTCTTCTCCTTTAATATCCGCTTCTTTCCTACTTTACCATAGTTCATATGCATCCCCATATAGGTAGCCAAATCCTCGGGCGAAATTTTCATACCTCCGGTCGGTGAAAACACAGGTGTTGAATGTCCTACTGTATAATTTACAATCTCTTCAGACCGTGGGTTGTATGCCGCTGGTTGTGGAGAGAAGCTGTCGTTTTCCTTGCTGTATTCATAGAGTGTTGCAAATCGCTTTTGATCCAGCGAATCCACACAATAACCTGCACGAAGATGGAGTGGATCTAAAATCACCTTCTTTATATAGTTATCGAAACGTTGTCCAGTGGTCAATTCTAAGACGGCACCAACCATATTGAAATTTAAATTACAGTACTCGTATCCCGCTCCTGGCTCATATGTATTGTAAGATTTTGCCCAATTGGGATTTTTAGCCGGGTTGATGACATCTAAATCAAAATAGCCATTTCGATCGTTGATACTTGACGTATGGGATAAAACCATGCGCAAAGTAATTACCTTTTCTGGAAAATTGGGGTTACGAACCGGAAAGCCTATCAATGTCCCAAAATCATCATCTAACGAAAGTCTCCCCTGCTCTACCAATTGCATAATCGCAGTAGCAGAAAAAGACTTGGAAATAGAAGCTATCCGAAACAGATCCTGTGTACTTAACGGTTCCTTCTGTTCCAGATTTTTATAACCAATTGCCTCTTTATATATGGGTTTACCATCTTTGATGACAACAACAGCTAAACCAACGGCCTTAAATTCATCAGCAATAGTTTGTAATCCGCTGCGTAGATCGGTTTGTGCTCGTACAGCGCTTGTTATAGTCAACAAAAAGAAAAGGACCCAGGTCTTTGCGTTATGGTTCATAGTTTTAGATTTAACATGCACAAGTTAGCATTAAAAATGGGAGGATACAAAAAAATCCCTCGGCCAAATGACCGAGGGATTTCTCTTTTATAAGCAACGACTATAAAGCCGCAATAGCTGTATTTAATGTTGCTGAAGGACGCATCGCTTTTTCGGTCAACGCATCGCTCGGGAAGTAGTAACCACCAATTTCTTGTGGTTTTCCTTGTGCACCGATTAATTCTTCGTTGATTTTCGCTTCGTTAGCTGTCAAAGCATCTGCTAAACCTTTGAAACGAGCAGCTAGCTCAGCATCTTTCGTTTGCTTCGCTAATT
This sequence comes from Sphingobacterium psychroaquaticum, assembly GCF_900177625.1. Taxonomy (GTDB): domain Bacteria; phylum Bacteroidota; class Bacteroidia; order Sphingobacteriales; family Sphingobacteriaceae; genus Sphingobacterium; species Sphingobacterium psychroaquaticum. Next base: position 658,807 of record NZ_FXAU01000001.1, on the reverse strand, counting down.
CTTGCGCCCAGTATAAGGTTAAGTAGAAGTGTGAACCGCGGTTATCAATCTGTCCAACACGACGAGCTGGTGACTTGTCATTCGCTAAAAACAACGCATTCGCCTCATCTAACGCATCAGCAAGTACCTGCGCTTTTGTGTTGTTCTGTGTTTGCGATAAATGCTCCAATGAAGCTTGTAATGCTAAGAATTCGCCTAAAGAATCCCAACGCAAATAACCTTCTTCCACAAATTGCTCCACATGCTTCGGCGCAGAACCACCCGCTCCTGTTTCAAACAAACCACCACCATTCATCAACGGTACGATAGACAACATCTTGGCTGAAGTTCCTAGTTCTAAAATTGGGAACAAATCTGTCAAGTAGTCACGCAGTACGTTACCTGTTACCGAAATCGTGTCTTCACCTTTACGGATACGCTCTACCGAGAATAAAGTCGCTTCGATTGGTGCTAGAATACGGATATCTAAACCTGTCGTATCGTAGTTTGGTAAATATTTATTTACTTTTTTGATAATCTCTCTATCGTGTGCACGGTTTTCATCTAACCAGAAAACAGCTGGTGTATTCGACAAACGCGCACGGTTCACGGCTAATTTTACCCAATCTTGAATCGGTGCATCTTTCGTTTGACACATACGGAAGATATCACCTTCTTCTACCGCTTGTTCCATAAATACAGCTCCTTGTGCATCAACAACACGGATTGTACCTTTAGCTGCTGCCTGGAATGTTTTATCGTGTGAACCATATTCCTCTGCTTTTTGCGCCATCAAACCTACGTTTGGAACGGAGCCCATTGTGGTAGGATCATATGCACCATTCGCTTTACAGTCATCAATCACTGCCGTGTAAACACCAGCATAACAACGATCTGGAATAATAGCAATCGTATCTTGTGGCTTACCTTCTTTGTTCCACATTTGGCCAGAAGTACGGATCATAGCAGGCATCGAAGCATCTACGATTACGTCAGAAGGCACGTGTAAGTTGGTAATACCTTTGTCCGAGTTCACCATTGCTAAATCAGGACCATTGGCGATAGCTGCATCAATAGCCGCTTTAACCTCAGCCTCTTCCGGTTGGCCTGCAATCTTCGCATAAACCTCACCTAGACCGTTGTTTTTGTTGATTCCTAGAGAAGCGAACAACGCGCCGTATTTAGCGAACACATCTTTAAAGTATACTTCAACGATAGCACCAAAAATAATTGGATCCGATACTTTCATCATCGTCGCTTTTAAGTGTGCTGATAACAATACACCAGCAGCTTTAGCTTCATCGATCGTTTTGGCAACAAATGTTTTTAGCTTCGCACTACTCAAAACGGATGAATCAATAACCTCACCTGCTTTTAAGTTTGCTAAACCTTTCAGTTCTTTAACAGAACCATCAGCTGCAACAAACTCAATTTTAAATTGTGTGTCCTGCTCTACTGTTACGGATTTCTCTGTTGCGTAGAAATCACCTTCTGTCATCGAAGCTACTTTCGTTTTGCTTGCTGATGACCAAGCTCCCATAGAATGCGGATTTGCTTTCGCGTAGTTTTTCACCGCTTTTGGTGCACGACGATCGGAGTTACCTTCACGCAAAACCGGATTTACAGCTGATCCTAAAATTTTAGCGTAAGTTGCTTTAATAGTCTCTTCTTCCGCATTAGCTGGAGTATCTGGGTAGTTTGGAATATTGTAACCCGCCTTTTGCAACTCCGCAATGGCACCTTTCAACTGAGGAATAGAAGCCGAGATATTCGGTAATTTGATAATATTTGCCTCCGGTGTAGTGGCCAACTGGCCCAACTCCGCTAAAGCATCTGCTGTCTTCTGCTCAGCAGTAAGGTATGCATTAAAATTAGCGAGGATACGTCCTGCCAATGAAATATCTTTTAATTCAACTTCAATATCAGCAGTCTTAGCGAATGCTTGGACAATAGGTAAAAACGAATAGGTCGCCAACAAAGGTGCCTCATCAGTTTTTGTGTAAATAATTTTAGATGACATAGTTCTCTATTGAAAGATTATTAATTTTCTATGAATAAGTATTGATTTTTATCAATGGTATAGAGCCATTTACAAAATCCGTTTAAAGATAAGCATTTGAAAGTAAAAACGCCATAATTGTGTGAATTATGACGTTTTTGACAAAATTTATGACTATTTCGAATAGAAATAGAACGAAATAGTATACTACGCGGAAGTGTGTATCAACTAATCTTTCAATTGTGTAATATCGACCTTAGGCTTCGGTAGTTGCATCGCCTTAATTGCCGCTTTGCAATTATCGACCATCTCCTGCGTCATCTTATAGGTATAATCACCGTAATCTTCAATATCAAACTCACCTACGTAGAAGAAGCCATACTGATCAAAAAAGTCTGTTAAATCCGTTTTACTCACTTCACATGCTTTTTTCACAAAATTCAGCTGATAAACCGCTGGATTATTAGCCGCTAAACGATCGCTAGCCCAGTCGCCACGGCGACGCCCTCTTCCTTGTGGTTGCTCCGACTTCGCTTGTTGACGGAATGCCTCAAACAAATCGGGATAGAAGTTCGGGTTTTGTCCAGCGCCTTCAAAATAAAGCTGCAGCTGCCAAAAAGGAATTAAGCGATTGAAAACATCCTTATCTTGTAGAAAAGAGATTCGCTTGTCAATAATACTACTACGTGCTGTCGAATAATTATTCTGTTCCGACACCCTTGTTTTATTGCCGAATGACCGCGTAACGTAGAGCGAGAACAGATTGTTACTCACCTCTCCTAATCCGCCCCAATTAAAGTAAGGTCGCAACTGGTGCACATGGCCTACTTCATGCGAGAAGCCCCAGCAAGGATCTCCTTTAATCACGACATCGGGATTGGCAACCATCCCCATGGCATACCCTGGTTTTACGCCCATGTATGCCACACCATCTCCATCTCTGAACATGTAATAATTGTAGTTCACACGAGCTAATATTTTGTTAGCAGGTACTTTGCCGTGCTTTTCGAGCCCCATTAAGCGATGCTGACGGTATACTAAAGAATCGTAGTTATTGATTAAGTCGGTACCACGACCGGCCGCATACTTTTGTAAGGCTTCCTTCGGGTAAGCAACCTGAATATGCTTCCCTTTTGCATCCAAAACAGGATACACTGTATTGGCAATTAGCTTGTCCCAATCGGCATTAGTATTACACTGATTATCGAAATATCCATTGACAGCAGCCCCTAAGAAATGAATCTCGACAGCAGGCTGTCCCTTTAACTCTTCCACAAAATAATCTACGTACGCCAATCCTCCAAAATCTTTCACATCAATGATATTAACGCCGTTGCGCAAACTAAAAGTTTGTCTTTTCAATCCCCAGCCATTTGGATCCTTTGTCGGGTCTTCCACCCCTTGCGGTGCACGGCGTTCCCAGTTAGGTACTAATAAATTTACCGGTGTTTCGCCTGTTATCCCATCGACTATGATAACATTTTTCCCGATCGGCAAGTAAATCCCGGTGATATTTTCGTATTTGCTGTAACCGTCACCAATAGACAAATCATGGCCCAAAACAGTCGGCGAAAGGATCGGTTGATATTTTGCAACACGGTATGTAGTGCTGTACTGGTTTTTTAAAAGTTGAGTAGCAACCGTTTTAATTTCTTTGTTTTGAATCTTGTTGATGGCAGCCAATGCTGTTCCTTTTTTCAATTGCGTCGCCATTGGATTAGCGAACACGGAAAGATCTTGGTACACAGCTGAAACTTCTTTCGCTGTTTGCGCATACCCAACCTGTAAAGATGCAGCAGCACTTAACAGAAAAAATAGTAATCCCTTTTTGTTCATTTTTTGTTCGTTGGTACTTGAATGTGGTTTGTAGAATGTAGTTGGTTGTTTGTAGTTCGTGGTTTATTGTTCGTTGTTTGTAGAAATTGTCTTTAATAGTTGGTTATTGATAGTTTACTGTTTGATGAGCACTATCTTCAAACAAAAAACACCGTTATCTGGCACTAAACTAGGTTAATTATCAAATTTTGATAAATGGAAGGTGTAACATTCCTGAAACAAAAAATCATAAAAGGACAAATACGCAGACTAGCGTATTAGTAAATCGTTTGCGTAATTTTAGGTGGTTTTTAGTGCTTCGTTTCGAGTTTGTAGTAAATCCACAAACTAACAAACAAGAACGACAGGAGCTTACTAGTAGAGGTGAGTTTACAAAAGGACAGAAGTTGTTACAAAGGGCAGTTTCAAAGGACACGAGCCACAGGCTCGCGCCAGCAAAGTGGCCCACAAACCACCTACGAACTACCAACTACTCCCTACCAACCACAAACTCCCCTCTACCAACTACCAACTACCAACTACCAACTAAATATCTTGTGCAATCAAGTAACCTGAGGCCCAGGCCCATTGAAAATTATAACCACCGAGCCACCCCGTGATATCTACGGCTTCGCCACCGAAGTACATCCCGGACATCTTTTTTGACTCCAGCGTTTTTGGATGCAGCTCGTCCGTAGAAATGCCACCACGCATGACTTCCGCTTTATCGTAGCCTTTATCACCGGCTGGTTTTACAGTAAACTGATGGATGGTTGTATTGATAAGTTTAGCATCAGCTTTGCTCAGCGACGCTATTTTTAGGTGTATAGGCAGAAACTTTCCTAGCGCCTCCACCATCTTTTTCGTAAAAAAATCATTCAACAACTGTCCAACCATACGTTTCCCCCCTTGCTCCCGCTCCTCTTTGAGAAGCTGTTCAAACTTATGGTTAGGCAACAAGTCGATCGTTATCGTTTCTCCTGGATTCCAGTACGAAGAAATCTGCAAAATAGCCGGCCCACTCAATCCCCAATGTGTAAAGAGAATATTCTCTTCGAAGGAAATCTTGTTGGTCGAGACACGCGCAAAGACCGAATTTCCTGCCAATGAAGCATACCAATCCGCGTCCTTACCTGTTATCGTTAAGGGAACCAATGCGGGCGCAGTCGGCTCCACTGCCAAGCCATACTTACGTGCTATGCGAAGTGCAAAATCAGATGCACCCAATTTAGCCACAGGCAGTCCACCTGAAGCGAAAACAACTTTAGCAGTTTGAATTACCTGTAGACGTCCCTCTCTTTCGATCGTCAGCGTATACCCACCATCAACATGTTCTACCTCCTTCACTAAGGTATTGAGCCAAATATCCTGTCCCGTTTCATACATCAACTTCGTAAAAACGGCCACAATATCTTTTGCTTTATTCGTTGTCGGAAACAATTGCCCCAACGTTTTCTCTTCCCCAACGATTCCACCATGCCCTTCAAAAAAATTGATGGTATCATCAACTGTCCATTGCGCAAAAGCAGCATTAAGAAAATCAGGATTAGCGGATATAAAATTTGCTTTCGAGGTATAGAGGTTCGTGAAGTTACAGCGTCCACCACCTGAGATCAATATCTTAGCGCCTGGTTTATCGTTACGTTCTAATACCAACGTCTTCTTTCCCAACATCCCAGCCTGCACCGCACACATCAAGCCGCAGGCGCCAGCACCTACAATAACCGCATCATACCCCATTAATACGCAATTAAATCATCGGGAGCTAAAGTAATTGTACGTTGTTCCGCCCAAGACTGCTCTGCAAGCTCTAACAGACGAATAACATCCCGGCCTTGTGCTGCTGTTACCGTAAAGCTAGACTCACCTTTTAAGGTCGAAGCCACATTCTTATAAAAATCTTGTCCGGTTCCCACCTCACTCACAACCTTCTCCACGTGATCTGCACCATTTTCGATAATATTCAAAACGCCCTGAATCTCTTCCCCCTCTTTACCCCAATCCGTAGACTCATGCGGCAGTGCTCCGGCACGCAATAGGTTTTCCTGTGGGTCGACACCATGTTTCACAAAAGATCCATTCCAGCCATACAAAGCAAATCGAGGGGTAGGCTCTTTCGCCAACATCTGCCCGAAAAGGGATACTTTTAACTTCGGATAGCTTAATATAAACTCAAAATCATCCACGGCTTGTGCACCTTCACGCTGCCGACGTAAGTCGGCAAAAATACGCTCTGGTTTCCCAAATAGTTGTAATGCCTGATCCAACAGATGTGCCCCTAAATCATAGTGAATACCTGACCCCGGAAGATCGATCTCCCGCCATGCACCTGGGCGCAAAAAGTTACGAAAACGATCATAGCGCGCTTGGTAATTCACGAGTGGACCTAAACGACCACTCTCGATAAGTTTTTTAACCGTTTTATAATCAGAATGAAAACGGGCATTATGATGCACCGTCAATAACAGTCCCTTTTCCTTCGCCAAAGCAAGTAACGCATCAGCTTCCGCCACGGTATTGGTAAATGGTTTTTCTACCACGACATGTTTACCCGCTTCTAAAGCTTGCTTTGTCAACTCGAAATGCACATCATTTGAGGTGGCTACAACGACCAAATCGACATCCGGATCGTTGATAATATCATCTGCAGATGGAACCGCTATTGCCGTTGGATAACGACTTGCTAAAAGCGCCTGCTGATCCGCCTTCCGTGCGGTCACTTTATAAAGCTCCAAATCGGGATTACCCGCTATAAACGGCGCATGAAAAACCTGTCCGCCAATCGAAAAACCGATTAAACCTATCTTAAACTTTGCCATAATTACATTCTTTCTGGAACCTGGATACCTAATAGACGCATACTCTCCGCAATAATGCGTGCAGCAACAGCCGACAGGTGTAAGCGAAAATGTTTCACCGACTCAACCTCTGCTTTGAGAATCGTTTCTTCGTGATAGAATTTATTATACAATTTCGCTACATCGTATACATAGTTTGCGAGCTGTGCTGGTGAAAACTCGCTCGCCGCAGCGCTTAGAACTGTTGCATAGTTACCTAAAGACTGAATAAGATCACGCTCATAAACAGATAGATTATCTACACTACTTAAAGGAAGACTTTCGGTATATTCTGCTTTACGTAACACAGATTTGATACGTGCATACGTATATTGGATAAAAGGGCCAGTATGTCCTTGGAAATCCACCGATTCATTCGGATCGAACAACAATCTTTTCTTCGGATCTACTTTCAGTAAGAAATACTTTAAAGCGCCCATACCGATCGTATTGTAAAGCACGGCTTTCTCCTCTTCCGTAAAACCTTCAGTTTTCCCGAGCTCTTCGGTACGAAGCTTCGCTGTTTCCACCATCTCCGCCATCAAATCATCCGCATCAACAACTGTTCCTTCGCGAGATTTCATCTTACCCGATGGTAGATCGACCATGCCGTATGAAAGGTGGAACAAACCATTAGCCCAAGGTTTACCCAATTTCTTCAAGATGGCAAACAACACTTTAAAGTGGTAGTCTTGCTCATTCCCCACCACATAAATAGATTCGTTCATCTGAAACTCATCGTATTTCAATTGTGCGGTACCTAAATCTTGTGTTATGTATACCGACGTACCATCGCCACGTAACACTAACTTCTCATCCAATCCTTCCGCTGTGAGGTCGATCCATACCGAATTATCTTCTTTCTTGAAGAAAACACCTTTCTCCAATCCTTCTTGAATAATATCTTTACCTAGTAAATAGGTATTCGATTCGTAATAGTATTTGTCGAAATCAACGCCTAATTGGTTATATGTTTTTTCAAAACCTTCATACACCCAACCGTTCATGGTCTTCCATAAACTTATCACTGCATCATCTCCCGCCTCCCACTGTTGCAACATCGCCTGCGCAGCTTTAATCAATGGTGCATTCTTCTTTGCTTCCTCTTCCGTCTGCCCCTGCTCTTTTAGCGCTTCAATCTCTTTCTTGTATTCTTTATCGAAGATGACATAGTATTTACCGACCAGGTGATCACCTTTCAAACCGGCCTGTTCAGGGGTTTCTCCGGCACCAAACTGTTGCCATGCCAGCATCGATTTACAAATATGAATACCGCGATCGTTCACCAAATTAGCTTTAATCACATCATAGCCATCCGCTTTTAAGATCTCAGCCACCGAATACCCTAACAGGTTATTCCGGATATGGCCTAAGTGCAATGGTTTATTTGTATTTGGCGAACTGTATTCCACCATCAAACGCTTTCCATTACGAGGCATCTTACCGTAATCGTCCGCCAACATCACGCGTTGAACCAAATCAATCCAGTAGCTATCAGCGAGGCTGATATTCAAAAATCCTTTAATAACATTGAAATCTACAATTTCGGCAATATTGGCTTTTAAATATTCTCCAATTTCTGCTCCGGTTTGCTCGGGTGACTTTTTAGAGAATCGGGTAACCGGAAAAGTCACAATTGTAATTTGACCTTCAAATTCCTTGCGCGTTTCTTGCAAGGTAATCTGGGTTGTTGGAATCTCTGCTTGATAAAGTGCACTTACAGCATGAGCAGTTTGCTCAATCAATCTCTGTTGAATAGAATTAGCCATGTAATAGTTTCGTAATATTTATAACTTTCTGATAATGAACAAGAAAAATATATTCGTTTATAGTTAAGTATTCATCATGAAAGTATATCTTTGCCAAAAATAATAAAAAATGCAGAGCTATCAGGAATTTCTTGACTTAAGTGTTGGTTTTCCGCAAGACGGATTCGAAATTATCGACGACGAATTGTACTTCCACGACCTGAATTTGATGGAGATGATAGAGACGTATGGCACGCCATTGCGTTTTACCTATTTACCCATTGTCAGTAAAAAAATTCAACAGGCGAAGATCCTTTTTCAAACCGCTATCCTTAAGCACAATTACAGGGGATCGTACAAATATTGTTATTGTACGAAATCTTCTCACTTTAAACACATTGTAGAAGAAGCGTTAAAGAACGACATTCACTTGGAAACCTCTTCGGCTTTTGATATGCCGATGATTGACTCTTTGGAACGTGCCGGAACGGTAACCAAAGATATTACTGTAATCTGTAATGGTTTCAAAACCTACCAGTATAAACAGTATATTATCGATATGATTCATGACGGGTATACCAATATTATCCCGGTATTGGACAACAAAGAGGAGTTCAACCTATATGACGACGAAATCGAGCTGGATCAACCTTGTGCATTGGGTATTCGGATTGCTTCTGAAGAGCAACCGGATTCACAATTCTACACATCCAGACTAGGTATTCGCCAAGAGGATGTCCTTGACTTTTATAACAATAAGATTGCGGATAACCCGAACTTCAAAGTTAAGTTATTGCACTTTTTTATTAACTCCGGTATTTCGGATACGCCGTATTACTGGAATGAGCTAGAGAAATACGTAACACTATACTGTAAATTCAAGAAGGTGAATCCTGATTTGGATACATTGGATATTGGTGGTGGTATGCCTTTCAAAGATTCTTTGGTACACGATTTCGATTACGAATATATGGTAAACGAAATTGTAAATCGTATCAAACAGATTTGTGCACATCACGAAGTAATGGAACCGGATATTATTACGGAGTTTGGTAAATACACCGTCGCTGAAGCTTCAGGTATCTTGTATAAAGTACTGGGGCGCAAGCAACAAAACGATCGTGAGAAATGGTTTATGATTGATGGTTCATTCATCACCAACCTACCAGATGTATGGGCATTGAACCAGAAATACATCTTGTTACCGATCAATAACTGGGATTCCGAGTATGAACGGGTGAATCTTGGCGGCATTACTTGTGATGGTCAAGACTATTACAATCAAGAGGCACATATGAACTCTGTGTTTATGCCAAAAACGCGTAAAGTACAGTATTTAGGTTTCTTTCACACGGGAGCTTATCAAGATGTATTGAGCGGATATGGCGGTATACACCACTGTCTCCTACCTTCCCCGAAACATGTACTTGTTCGTCGTAATAGAGATGAGACATTCAACTACGAGGTGTTTGGTGAAGAACAGAACTCCAAACAAGTAATGAAACTATTGGGCTACCAATAACAGATAAAAAAATAAGGGCTACCAATTTGGTAGCCCTTATTTTTTATCAATCTTCCTCACTTTCCCTTCTTACCTCTCCTTACATCTTTGCGTCCATCAACTTATCGGACTTCGATTGCGGTTGACCCAATTTCATCTTGAGAACAAAAGGTTCGGTACTCTGAAAATCGGTAGGCAATTCGATATCATAATACGTGTTTTTATCTAAATCTAAACCGATATCCGCATGCCGCACCGTCAATGCACCCTTCGTTTTTAACAACATCGCATCTATAGGAGCCATTGTTGCTTTTTTGGGAACCGCTATTCGGATGCTGTTATTTACCGGCCTGTTGAATACCGTTAAATACAAAACATCGCCCTTCTGCGTATAATAACCAAGTTTCGAGGATGGCAAATCCGCATGACGCACGCCATACACCGCTTCACTGTTCACACGCATCCAATCCCCTATTTCCTTTGCCAACTTATCTTCTCCCGGATGCATCATTCCTTGTCCGTCCGGGCCAAAATTAAGCACAAAATTACCGTTCATTGATACGGACTGCATCAGCATATCCAATAAATCGTTGGATGTTTTGGTATACAAGCCAGACCAGTCTTTCATATAGCCCCAACCGTTAGGTGGTATCGTCATAACTGCATCCCAGTCGTTCCCGTCGAGCCATTCGAATGAACCAGGCAACTTCCGTTCCCAGCCTTGCTCATAGTCGCCTAATATCTTTCCATTGCTATCAAAGTGACGCTTCCCATGCTCATCATTCCTAAAGCGAGATCCAATAATCAAACCTGGATGTTTCGCACGCAGGTCTTTCTCGAGCTGGTACGTAAACTCATACGACTGAATCCAGGACTGATCCCATGTTCCATCGAACCAAAACCCTTTCACAGCCGGATAATTATCCAACAGTTCCATTAGTTGGTTCTTGGTATAAGTCAAGAATTTTCCAAACTGCGCCTTTTCCTCATCCGTTTTTGGTGCTTTCCCCATATAATTGGGATTATTCCATTCCAACACCGAAAAGTAGAGATACACATCAATTCCTTCCGCCGTATAGGCATCAACAACCTCTTTGACGATATCGCGCTTATAGGGCGATTTGGTGATATTATAGTCAGAGAATTTTGTTGGCCACAATGCAAAACCATCGTGGTGCTTCGTTGTGAAAATCATGTACTTCGCTCCCATCGCTTTGGCTTGCTTAGCCCAAGCTTTCGCATCGAAGCTTTTAGGGTTAAACTGCTTGTACAGATTATCATAGGTATTTTTCCAGTCTTTCGGCACCGTATTTCCGCCCCAAGAACGGATCCACTCCGAAGCGGCGGCACCACCACGTGCGCTCACCCCTTCCCATTCATTTCCAGGAATGGCATAAACACCCCAATGAATAAACTGACCGAGGCCATAATTTCGAAACGCTTCCATGTCCTTATCCGTCCGTTTAGCCGGTGTAATTGGGCCGTATTTCACTTCTTTTGTCTCTGTTGGCTTTGGCTTTGGTCCAGTCCATTGCCCCACAGCGGACATCGTTGTTGCCACAGCAAAAGCGGCAACAAGGCTTGCTCTAATTGTGCTATTCATAATCGTTTATTATTGCAGTGTCCATACCATTTCATCCACCAGTTCTTTCCCAGCGGTGGTCCCTTTTGCTTGGATTTTATTTTCGCCCTTTTGGAGCGATACTTGGTCTACCACCCAATGCTTGGCATTCACTCCATTTTTTGCATGATACACTTTACCGTTCACTGAAATAGTGACTGCCGATAGATTGGAAAATACCTGAATCTTAGTAATCGCTGCTGTACGTTGGTGATCGCGACGGTTCGCCAAATACAACATCGGCTCTGGATTCCAATTTGCTTTGTACCAATAGAATGAATCTTTCTTCCGTTTACGGTCAAATGTTACTAATCCCTTTAGGTTTCGTGCGTTTACGCCTCCCCGGTTCCATGCGGGAACAGCAAACTCAAACATATTCCACACATAAGAAGCGACGATGATCGGGTTCTTCTCAATGGCAGCCCATTGTTGAATATGCGTTTCTGTTTGGTAATTCTCTGGGAAAGACTTTCCAGATACGACGTCTTTCGGCTGCTGCAAGAGCTCCTGACCTATATCCATATTTCCATCTGCCCCGTACTCGGTAAGCATCACCTTATACGCCGGAAAGTCTCGTTGCACCTTTTCTGCCCATGGCCCCAGATCTTCGATCTTACCACCGTACCAACCGAAATAATGGTTTATCCCTTGGACATCGGTACTCAGGTTTTCTTGTCTATCGACCACATTGTAACCTGTTACAGCGCCCGTATAGCGGTCAGGGTCTAATGTTTTGGCTATATCATTGAGCTCCCGCGAAAGAACAGGCACCTGCTCGTCGGCCGTCTTGGAATACACTTCGTTATGAACGCCCCAAATGTATATGGATGGGTGATTAAAGTTTTGTTTAACCAACTCATTCATTTGTTGCTTCGCGTTATCATGCTCATAATAAGAAACACGGTTAACAAACGGAATCTCGGCCCAAACGAGGAAACCCAAGCTATCGGCCAATGAATAGGTATCAGGCGATTGTTGGTAATGTGCCAGACGAACAGTCGTTACGCCAAGCTCCTTCATCATCAGAAAGTCTTCTTTATGTTGCGCAAAGGTCAACGCCGAACCATACCCCAGACGATCCTGGTGGCGAGCAACGCCGTACATGGGATATTTCTTCCCGTTTAAAAACACGCCTTTACCTGCCACAATCTCAACCGTACGCACGCCTAATGGTTGTTTTACTATGTCCAACTCCTTTCCGCCATGCACCAACTTGGTCGTCACAGCATATAAATGAGGATCCCGAACACCATCCCACAGGTGTGGTTTCTCCAATCTGAGGGTTTGATCCACATAAGTAACGCCTTGTGGACTAATGGTCACGGGTTTCTTTTGGGATAGGACAACCTTACCCTCCATATTTGTGATTTCCGTCAGTAGATCGACTTGCTGTATGGTCTTTTCTTTGGTTTCTAATTTAGCTGAGACTGTAATATCGGCACTTTTTGCAGAAACATTTTTCTGACGGATATAGATACCGGCAGAAGCTTGATCAGTTACCACAAAATTAGTCTTGGCGGTGGTGATTAAAGAGACGGGCCGATAAAGACCGCCATAGACCGGAAACAAGAACTGATTGATGGGTAATACATCTTTCCGCGATTTATTATCGACTACGACTGTTACGACATTTTCTTTTTCGTAGTCAATCGAGTTGGTTATCTCAAACACGAACATGGAGTAACCGCCCTTATGCTCTCCGATATAACTATCGTTTACATATAACTGCGCAACCGCCCCTACACCTTCAAACTTTAGGAAGGTACGTTTTTGCTTCTGATCGGCCGCTGTGTTGAACCTCTTTCGATAAACAGCTTTTCCTTCGAAGAAGTTTCGATCTTGCTGCATATCGTCTTTATTATAGGTATGTGGCAGGGTTACATTATCCCAAATCTCCAGCTTGGTCCATTGTCCTTGCGATTCAACGTACTTCTGCCCATTTTCAAAATCGGTAAAAAAAGTACTGTTATTAGCCTTATAAAACTGCCATCCATCGTTAAAGGACTGCATTGTACGTGACTGTCCAAAACTGGCACTAGATAGTAGCATACCTACAGCACATAATGTAGATAGCTTCTTCAGATTCATCATTCTGTTACGGTTATAATTTACAATCTCTAAGATAGGGATTAATAGAGGAGAGTTTTGGACACAATCGATTGTTTGAACGACGAAAACGTTTACGTAACGGCTATGACACACAAAAAAAGAGACACAAATTAATTGTGTCTCTTTTTGGTATATTTAGTTCGACATAAGCCCAAAGGGCTCAGTATAGCTAAATCTGGTATCGTTAAATCAGCTGTATTACGACTCGCTGGTATCTTCACGGAAAGGCGCTTCTTCATCAAATTCTCCTTCCCATTTAGCCACAACGACCGTTGCCAGGCAGTTTCCGATAACATTTACCGAGGTCCGTGCCATATCCATCAATTCATCGATACCTAAAATTGCTGCAATAACGAAAGTAGGTAAACCAAACTGATCGGCTGTTGCGATCAATACAATTAGGGAAGCACGCGGAACCGCAGCAACACCTTTAGAAGTAATCATTAACGTAAAGGCGATAAGCAATTGCTGCCCAATAGTTAACTCAATACCAGCAGCTTGCGCAACAAATATAGAGGCTAAAGAAAGGTATAAAGATGTTCCATCTAAATTGAAGGAATATCCCGTTGGAATTACAAAAGAAACGATTTTTCGCGGTACACCAAATTTCTCCATCGCGCTCATGGCTTTCGGTAAAGCCGCATCTGAACTGGTTGTCGCAAAGGCTATTGAAACCGGCTCTTTTATGGCCTGTATAAATTTCTTTACCGGCACCTTTAAAAATAGGGCTACAGGCAATAGGACCAAACCTAAAAAAGCAAAAAGAGCCAAGTATAGACTTCCTAAGAGCATGAAAAGATTTTTTAAAATATCCGCTCCCAAGTGACCTACCGTATACGCCATAGCTGCGCCGACACCGATCGGTGCAAACATCATAACCAAGTTCGTAAACTTAAACATAGCTTCAGAAAGACTTTCTGTAAAGTCAACCAACGGTTTTCGTTTCTTCTCCTCGACAAGCGCTAATCCAATACCGAAAAGCACCCCGAAAATTACGATCTGAAGAACTTTATTCTCATAAACCGACTTTACTATGTTCTCTGGAAATGTATCTCGAACAAAGGCATTGAACTTGTAGAGACCATGTACACTTTCATCAATATGACTCAGCGCTTTGGCGTCACTATCGGTCAAAGCTGACATCTTCGGTAGTTCTTCATGCGGCATATTAGCGACATCGACTCCTACCCCTGCCTTCGTTAAGTTAATAACGATAAGTCCAATAAAAATAGCACAAGAAGTGGCGAGAAAGAAGTACAACATGGATTTCCAGGCCATACGTCCGACAGATTTCAGGTCCGAATGTCCTGCAATACCAAATACCAAGGTGGCAAAAAGTATAGGACCAACAATCGTCTTCACTAATTTAATAAAGCCCTGCGAGAGTGGTTGCATTGCTTTCGCTACTTCAGGAAAATCGAGTCCGACGAAAACCCCTAGAATCAAACATGTTAATATCCATGTAGTCAGGTTTTTACGAACAATAGCATTCAGGGTTAAGACAGCGCCTACGATCCACCGTACAAACATCATAACATTCGGATGGATGGTAAACCAATCGAACTCATAAATTAAGGTCAGAATAATCGCAATCGAAACAGTGAAAAGGGTTAGATACCCAATTTGTTTTTTTAGCATGTAGTGTTATTTATGTTTCTTGGTAGCAAAAATATAAAAATAGGCATGGTATCCAAAATCTATAATGCAGTTAGGGCTGACCCCTGTATAGAAAAGTTACGCTTAAAGCCTATTTTTCTTACCTAAAATTAACAGCCTATCCGTACAACATGTGTAGATTAAAGCATAAAAAATAGTTCAATTCAAGGTTTTGTTTTGAATTCAAGAATCAGCACAAAACGAAAAAAGCCTGCTAATCAAATGATTGCAGGCTTTTGTTGGTACGCCAATCAGGGTTCGAACCTGAGACCTACGGTTTAGAAAACCGTTGCTCTATCCAGCTGAGCTATTGGCGCCTCCGTTTGTGCTACAAAAGTAGCTATTTGAGGCAAATAAGCAAAATTAATTCTCTTTTTTTTTGCGTCCTAATGCCGTTCAAACGGAAGCTACTTATACTGAGCCGCTTATTTTTCTTGCCATAGGACAAGCATAACATTGAAAATTCTATACTATCTTTGGTTTACTTATAAACTTAAAAAATTAACACCATGGCTAAAGTACATTTTTATCTAAACTTCAACGGGAACTGCGACGAAGCTTTCACATTTTACCAGTCCGTATTTGAAGTTCCTTCTTTAGGTACACATCGCTTTGGCGACATGCCTGAAGACCCTCATGTAACAATTCCTGCCGAACAAAAAAACAAAGTACTCCATACTGCACTTCAGATTAACGAGCAAGTCATGCTCATGGGGTCTGACTGTGTGGAAGGTTT
This sequence comes from Sphingobacterium psychroaquaticum, assembly GCF_900177625.1. Classification (GTDB taxonomy): domain Bacteria; phylum Bacteroidota; class Bacteroidia; order Sphingobacteriales; family Sphingobacteriaceae; genus Sphingobacterium; species Sphingobacterium psychroaquaticum. Next base: position 642,806 of record NZ_FXAU01000001.1, on the reverse strand, counting down.
TGGCCCAAAGGTCACTTTTGGCACAGGAACTTATATTATGCTGGATACCGACACACCGGAAGAGGCCCAAAAACTACACACCAGACTTACCAAAGATGCTCAAAACATCGAAATGGATCTGGGGGAAACATTCTTTGCCGAACTATTCTCCTCTTTTATCGACCGATTTGGTATCGCTTGGATGGTTCACTATGAAGGAAACAAGAAATTAGGATAAACAAATAAAAACCATGAAAATTTTAAAGTATATACTGTTTATTGTCTTAGGACTTATTGCGGCCGTCCTCATCGTTGCCCTGATCGTGCCTAAAACATTCCATGCCGGAAGCACTATTAGTATCAACAAACCGGCAAACGAAGTTTTCGACTATGTTGTTTTGCTTCGTAATCAAGGGAACTACGACAATTGGTCAAAACAAGATCCAAATATTGATAAAAAATATACCGGAACGGATGGCACAGTTGGCTTTACTTACGAATGGAAAAGCAAGAAAGTTGGCGATGGAAAACAAGTTATCACCCAGATCGATCCCGGAAAAAAGGTGGAGATGAACCTCTTTTTCAATGGTTCGGAGACAGCCAACCCTTCTTCGTTTGTGGTAACACCGATCGACAGTGTCAGCAGTACAGTAGAATGGCAAATTGATGGAACAATGCCCTACCCTTTCAATATCATGTCTTTATGTTATGATATGAACAAGGATTTCGATGCGGGCTTACAAAATCTAAAGCGTATCTTGGAAAAAAACTAAGAAGATATGACGTTGACTGCTAATGCCTCTATACAAATACAAAAGCCCATTGCCGAAGTATTTGAAGCGATTGTAGACCCCGAAAAAATGCGAAATTATTTTATTTCGCACGCTTCAGGCACATTGGAGCCCGGGGTAACGGTACAATGGTCTTTTCCTGAATTTGAAGGAAACTTTCCGGTTCTCGGAAAGGAGATTCAGCCGTTCTCCTATATTTCATTTGATTGGAGCGCTGGTAAGGAAGGACAGCTCGTTGAAATTTTCTTAACACCACAAGAAGATGGTTCGACGGTCGTGAAAATAGTAGAAAGCACAATGGAAAACACGGAAGAAGGGATATTAGCCATGAAACAGCAAACAGAAGGATGGGCCAACTTCCTGGCCTGTCTAAAAGCTTTTTTAGAATACGGCATCAATCTCCGCACTGGAGCTTTTGATTTTATGAGAGAAAAGAAGTAAAACAACCTTCACGTCGCTTAATGCTTATTTCGCAACGTAAAGTGTAATCCCCTCCTTGATGGTCTCCGCAACTTTAATATTGCGGAGATCTTTCGGATCCATCGCTAATGGATTGCTATCTAAAATCACCAAATCAGCCAACTTACCTTTCGCAATCGACCCTTTATCATGCTCTTCATGGTATTGATAAGCAGCATTAATCGTGATGGCTCGTAACGCATCCATAACAGAGATACGTTGATCTGCCCCCAAAACGACACCACTTCTTGTTGTTCTATTTACCGCAGCATAAACAGCTGTTAACAGATTAGGTGGTGTAACCGGAGAATCATGATGAATAGTAAATGGTATACCGGCATTTTTTGCGGCTTGCGTCGGACTTAAGAATGCGGCTCTTGCGGAGCCAAAAACGTTATTCACAGACCAATCTCCCCATAGGTGTACATACGCCGGAAAGTAAGACGGAATCAAACCTAAGGCTTTAATTTTCGACATATGATCAGGACGGCTATTTTGCCCCTGAATTAACGTCGCCCGAATATCCTCGGTATACACACCTTCGCGAGATAATTGTTCCACCACACGAAGTGCCTGATCGATAGCTGCATCACCATTGACATGGAGCTGCGCCGTTACCTTTTGTAGGAACAGACACTTCAGATCCTCGTATAATACAGAATCCGGATATATAGACCTCCCCCGATACGTACTGCTTTCTCCAGCAGGTGGCACCAGATAAGGAGCTGTAAGCCAGGCAGCCTTCCCTTGTGTAGAGCCATCACTGGAAAATTTAAATCCACCAAGCTTTAGTCGATCTCTATATTTCATATAATCCGCCTTCATAGACCCTATTTCATTCCGTACCGATTCAAAGTCCGGGAAATAAATGACATCTACTTGAAAGAGACCTTCAGAAGCCACCGTTTTTAACAATTCCATACTCCCATTCATCGTTCGACCATCACAAACTGTTGTCTGCCCATTTCGGATCCATAATTCTTGTGCATTAACCAAACGCTCAATCTTCTTTTTAAGCACATCTTTTGGATGATCGCCTGTCGGCAGTTTGGCCATCAATGTGGCTAAGGCATGGAAAGTGGCATTTCCGTCTAACCTCCCATTTAGCCGATCACCTAGCGAGTTCCTGGCGTAATCATAATAGCCACCTTCAGTATCTTTCGTTTTCTCATTAATCCCTAACAGCGCTAACATAGCAGAATTAACAACAGACATAGAACCGGAGGCGTGCAATACCATAATAGGGTGTTTTGAGCTCACAGCATCCAGTTCATCCCGCGTCGGATGGCGATGTTCACTCATCATGGCATCATCGTACCCATGCCCGATAACAGGGGTGCCAGCAGAAATACTATCTGTTCTGATGTACGTACGCAATACCTGCTGTATGTTCTTAATCGAATTCACTTTCCCAGGAAGCGCAGGCGATAAATCCACAGCTCCTTCCAGATCGGCCACCGCAGTAAGATGGCTATGTGTATCGATAAAACCCGGAAGTAATGTTTTTCCTTTCAAGTCGCGCAGCACCGTGCGCTTGTCCTTATAGTCCTCACTTTCCTCCAACATCCCTACAAAGAGAATCTTTCCATCCTTAACCCCAACGGCCTCAACTAAAGAGTCTTTTCCTCCCTCCATCGTAATAATCGGTCCCCCATAAAAAATAATGTCGGCCTTTTGTTTCACCGCAGGTTGTGAACAGGAGAAAAACAAAGTCAGTCCAACCCCCTGCAAACACAGGGTCAGTCTATTGATACAATTAAACATAAATTGATAGTAGTTTTTATTAACTATAAAAACAATAATTTTCTATTTATGTTTTAAAAGAAGTAAAGAGAGTGAAGACGTAAAGAGAGAGATATTCCAAATAAAAAAAGCGCTTCCTAATGGAAACGCTTTTATATATCTTAAAATATAGTTACTATTCTGCGTGCAACCATGCTTTTTTCGCTAAAAGTTCTTCTTCACTTTCAACAACTTCTTCATCTTCCACGCAACAGTCTACCGGACAAACAGCAGCACATTGTGGTTCATCGTGAAAACCAACACACTCTGTACATTTATCAGAAACGATATAATAGACTTCATTTGAAATAGCATCTTGCGATGCTGCTGCATCCAACGTTACGCCATCACCAAAATCTATCACACCATCCAAAGCGGTACCGTCTGCAAATTTCCACGGCACACCAGCATCATATATTGCATTATTTGGGCATTCTGGTTCGCATGCCCCGCAGTTTATACACTCGTCAGTAATTTTAATTGCCATTTATAACCTTACAATTATAATAAATAAACTAATTTTGTCTTGTCATCAGAGTTTCTACTAAACCCCGAATAAATCTATACAAAGCTAGTAGTTATTTCTTAATGACGGACAAAGATAACGGAAAAAAATATCAGAATAATTCTAAATAATAAGATTTTGACACTGAATCAACGAATAAAAGCCTTCGCCGCCTTGGGTGATTTTCTACGAAGCAAACCACAAGTATTACGCGATGTTATCGCACAAGCTGCTGTAAAAAACCCGTGGTACACCCCTGCCAACACAATAAAACAGATGGAAGCGATCGCAAGTAACCTTGAATATGACAAGCTCGAAGCATGGGTTGCACCTTTCGGAGATATCGATACAACAAAAAAAGTAGGACTTATTTTAGCAGGTAACATCCCTTTGGTCGGCTTTCACGATATACTAGCGGTCTTAATTGCAGGTTTTACCGCACAGATTAAAGTTTCCTCTGACGATGCTGGCCTCACTTCTTTTCTACTAAACGCACTCGTAGAAATAGAACCACAATTTGCTACGCAGATTGAAGTCGTGGAGCGCTTGAAAGATTTTGATCTCATCATCGCTACAGGGAGTGACAATAGCTCTCGTTATTTTGAGTATTATTTTGGTCAAAAACCAAATATCATTCGAAAAAACAGAAACTCAATAGCCATCTTAACTGGACGTGAAAGTAGGGAGCAACTCGAAGCCTTGGGGCATGATATATTTGATTACTTCGGTCTGGGGTGTCGTTCTGTTTCCAAACTTTATATACCGAAAGACTATCCCATCGATCATTTTTTTGAAGGCATCGAAATCCATAAAGGAATAATTGACCATTTCAAATACGGAAATAACTACGATTATAATAAATCGATCTACCTTATAAATGGCGATAAGCATTTTGACAATGGTTTTCTTCTGTTAAAGGAGGACACCAAATTTGCGTCTCCTCTAGCCGTTGTCTTCTACGAGACCTACGAAAGTTTAGAAGATCTAACCGCTAAACTGGAACTGGAAAAAGATAAAATCCAGTGTATCGTCACGCCATCAGCAATAAGCTTAGACATTCCTACGTTTGAATTAGGAGGTAGTCAAACCCCCTCTTTAACGGATTATGCCGATGGCGTAAATACGTTAGCGTTTTTGAAAGCAAATGCATAGACAGATTCTTTAAAAAAATTTTAACTTTGTTTTATGTATGTTATTAAAGTCAAAGGCGTCGCAAAAATACCCGACTACGTGCAATTGCGGGATAGCGCTTTTACGCTGTTAGCATATTTTCGTGTCGATCGTCCCGACAAATCCCTAGAGAAGCTTGGTTTGGGCGATAAAGCGGAGTATATTATGCAAGTGGTCAAAGAGATGCCCTTTGGGCAGATAAAAAAAATTGATGTTTAAATCATATTATGGCAGAAAATACAGTTATCAAACTTAAAAACGTAAATATATACCAACAGAAGCACCTGGTGCTTTCGCATGTTAATTTGGATATTCAACAAGGTGAATTCATTTACCTCATCGGTCAGTCTGGTACGGGAAAAAGTAGTTTGCTTAAAATTATTTACGGAGATCTCTACATTGCGGATGGAGAAGGGATGGTTGCAGGATTCGACCTACGCAAGTTGCATGAAAATGATGTTCCTTATTTACGTCGTAAATTGGGTATTGTATTCCAAGATTTCCATTTGTTGAACGATCGTACGGTTGAAAAAAACCTTGAATTTGCACTGCGAGCAACGGGCTGGACAGAGAAAGGTTTAATTGAGAACCGTATGCTCGACGTATTGGAGAAAGTAGGTTTACGTTCTAAGTTACGCAAAATGCCACACGAATTATCCGGTGGTGAGCAACAACGTATTGTGATTGCCCGTGCCCTACTTAACAATCCGGAGATCATCTTAGCCGATGAGCCTACCGGAAACTTAGACCCAGCAACCTCCGAAGAGATTGTTTTATTACTTCGTGATATTGCGGCTGCGGGAACCGCAGTTCTTATGGCGACACATGATTACCAGATCATCCGAAATATGCCTGCGCGGGTGATTAAAACCGCGGACGGCGCCCTACATGACAATGTAACGATATAAGGTCAGATTAGACTGACAGATCATCAAGAAACCGACATTTTGTTTGTTTATTTTCCAAATAAGCTGACAGGGTGTCGGTTTATTTTGCATTGGCAACATAATTGACCACCCCTATTTTAACATATTTAACATAGCTACATAATTTTGATATGACGAACGGACAAGAGAATGATTTTCAAGATGAAAATCTCGAGAATTTGGATCAAACTTCAGCGCAAGGAAGTACAGAAGAGCTATCTTTAGAAGAGAAGTTGCAGAACGAATTAGCAAATGCAAACGATAAGTATACCCGTTTATTTGCTGAATTCGACAATTATAAAAAACGCACATCCAAAGAAAAGGTTGAACTTATTCAATCAGCAAGCAAAGATGTGTTGAATAAACTTTTACCGGTTTTGGACGATTTTGACAGAGCACTAGCGGCTATGCAAACCACCCAAGAAGTAGAAGCGGTAAAAGAAGGAGTAGAATTAGTGAATCAAAAGTTTCGCAAAACATTAACGCAGGAAGGCCTGAAGGAAATGGAAAACCTGATCGGTCAACCATTTGATCCTGAGTTCCAGGAAGCGATTACAGCTATTCCTGCGCCTACTGAAGATTTAAAGAATAAGGTTATTGATGTCGTAGAGAAGGGATACTTCTTGAACGATAAAGTAGTTCGTTTTGCGAAAGTAGTAATAGGTCAATAAGAAGATGTCGAAGAGAGATTATTATGATGTATTAGGTGTTTCCAAGTCTGCGGAAGCTTCAGAGATTAAATCCGCCTACCGTAAGTTGGCGATTAAATTTCACCCAGATAAGAACCCTGATGACAAAGATGCGGAAGACAAATTTAAAGAAGCTGCCGAAGCATACGAGATCCTAAGCAATCCAGAAAAGCGCCAACGGTATGACCAATTTGGACATTCTGGAAATTCAGCTTCAGGTTTTGGTGGTGGCAGCATGAATATGGATGACATATTCAGCCAGTTTGGCGATATCTTTGGTGGAGGAAGCCCTTTTGAGAGCTTCTTCGGTGGTGGTGCCCGTGGTGGTGGCGGCCGTCGTGTGCAACGCGGTAGCAATCTACGTATTAAGGTAAAACTTACACTAGAAGAAATTGCTAAAGGTGTTGAGAAGAAAGTTAAAGTAAACAAACAGATACACTGTCATACATGTAGTGGCACAGGAGCAAAGGATAAATCTTCATACCATACCTGTAACACTTGTGGTGGTTCAGGATCGGTGCGCCGTGTAACGAATACGATCTTAGGTCAAATGCAAACGACAAGCACCTGTCCTACCTGTAACGGTGAAGGTGTTGAGATTACCGCTAAATGTACCACATGTAAGGGCGAGGGTCTAGAACGTGGCGAAGAAACGATCACGATCAACATCCCTGCTGGTGTAAGCGAAGGCATGCAACTCTCCATGAGTGGCAAAGGTAATGCTGCGCCACGCGGTGGTGTACCGGGCGACTTGATTATCTTGATTGAGGAGGTAGCGCACGAAACATTGAAACGTGACGGTATTAATATTATCTACGATCTATACATCAACTTTGCAGACGCCGCATTAGGCACGAGTGTGGAGATTCCGACTATTGATGGCAAAGCCAAGATAAAGATCGATCCAGGAACACAGGGTGGCAAGATTTTACGCTTAAAAGGAAAAGGTATTCCGGAAGTAAATTCGTACCACAAAGGTGATCAGTTGGTATATGTCAATGTATGGACACCAAAAGCTGTTTCGCAGGAAGAACGTACACTATTGGAGAAACTTAAAAACTCCGCTAACTTTAAGCCACAACCGGGCAAAAGTGAAAAGTCGTTCTTCGAACGGATTAAAGAATATTTCGAATAAAAAAAGTATAATACAATAAAAGATCCCTCCTTGCGAGGGATTTTTTATTAAGCAGTCTTTCTGTCATGACAAGAATGCCGCTTTTCGGCACAAACGGCAGCAGACTCATGTGCCGACTCCAAAATCAGTTCTTCTTTTGTATTTAACGATCTAGAACACAGCATAAATGCAACTATATGACAAAAATAATGTAACAAAAATTCTACAAAACAAGCCTCAGACCAAACAATCGCAAATAAAGACACACAAATACAGATAGTTGCGCAAACAAACATTATTGTGACAAAATAATATTCACTTTGGCACAAGTATTGAACTAACTGAACCAAATAGAAAAATAGTCAGTATTTAAGAACAAAATTAATTTAAAGTACTATGAAAAAGTTATTCTTAACATTAACAGCTGTAGCAGCACTAACATTAGCTTCAAACGCACAAACTGAAAAAGGAAAATTCATCGTTGGTGGTCAAGTTGGTTTCCAATCTTCAAAAGTAAAAGATACAGACGCAAAAACTAACTCATTCTCTATCAACCCTACTGCTGGTTACTTCGTAAGTGACAACTGGGCAATTGGTACAGGTGTAGGTTACAACTTCGGTAAAGTTGAAACAGGCGCAGACAACAGCATAAAAACAAGCTCTTTTCAAGCAGCTCCTTTTGTAAGAAACTATGTAGGTAACGGTCAATTCAGATTCTTCTCTCAATTGTCAGTTCCTATGGCATGGGGAAAAACTACTACAGAAGTTGCAAGTGTTGAAACAGATCGTAAATTTGAGACTTACGGTGTTGAATTAGCGCCAGGTTTTGCTTTCTTCCCTACTAACCGCGTTGGTATTGAATTGAAAGTTCGTGGTTTGTACTTCGAGCACAGAAACGAAAAAACTGCTGATATCAAAACAAACACTTTCGGTTTAGATGCTAACTCTTTAGCACCAACTTTAGGTGTTCAGTTCCACTTTTAATCGGAAGCTTTAACAAGCCTTAAATAAGAGAAGTGCCAGTTTAACGACTGGCACTTTTTTTTGTTCACTGCCCTCAGTATACTTAGGACGACTTACCATCTCAGTACCTCCATCTCTCAAAAAGAAAGGCTTCAATCGGGGAGATTGAAGCCTTACTAACTAACCAATTATTAACCTAAATTATGAATACTAGTACTAGTTCAACTTACATGCCAAAACCAATTAGCAAGCTCCATTTAACACTTCTTAACAAGATCCAGACATAATGCTGACAAAGTCACGCCTCACACCAGGCTTCCTCGAATACCAACCGCCTAGCTCGCAAAAAAAGTGTACTTTTGTGACATGACAATACAGCAGATATTAGACAGGATGCAGATAGCCGAATTGAACGACATGCAAAAAGAAGTTCAAGAACGGTATAATCCAAATGCTGACTTTATATTACACTCTCCTACAGGCTCCGGAAAGACACTCGCATTTACGATGTTGTTGGACAAACACCTTAAACAAGACAAACCAGGTGTTCAAGCTCTAATTTTGGTTCCCACTCGAGAACTTGCCTTACAAATTGAACAAGTAGTAAAAAAAGTTCTTGTAGGCTATAAAGTAACCTGTTGTTATGGCGGTAATGACACCAAGGTGGAACGAAACAAACTGCGTGAAGCGCCTGCCATCCTAATCGGAACACCTGGTCGTATCCTCTACCATATGGATCGCAATCACTTCGACCCCCAGACCATCTCGGCTTTGGTGCTCGATGAATTTGATAAATCATTGGAATTCGGTTTTATCGGACAGATGACATCAATTGTAGAACGTCTGACCAACCTGACCAATAGGATCCTGACATCTGCCACCACGATGACAGATATTCCGACGTTCACAGGAATAGGCGAATATGTCATGGTAAATTACTTGGACAACAGTGCAGCCGCACCGAAGCTCAGTATCAAGAAAGTTATTGCACCGGCGCAACACAAGTTAAAAGCTTTATTCAAGCTGCTCTGCAAAAATGGTCCAAAGAAAACATTAATCTTTTGTAACCACCGTGAAGCGGCTAATCATATCAGTGAACTACTGGAAGACCGTGAAATCATACACGACCTTTTCCATGGTGGCCTCGAACAAGTGGATCGCGAAATAGCGCTTTTAAAATTCAGAAACAATTCGAATCGTATATTAATCACCACGGACCTCGCAGCTCGCGGACTCGATATCCCGGAAGTAGACACTATTATCCATTATCAACTTCCTTATAAAGAGGATGCTTTTATTCATCGTAATGGTCGTACAGCACGTATGCAATCAAGTGGTGAAGTTTACGTAATCCTGAAACCTGAAGAGGATTATCCTTATATTGATAAGGACTGTCCGGAAGAATTGTTGGATGGTGAATATGACCTGCCACCAAACTCTCCTTTCGCTACACTTTACATTACTGGTGGTAAGAAAGATAAAATCAACAAAATAGACATTGTAGGCTTTATCCTCAACCTAGAAGATGTTCAAAAAGATGATTTAGGGATCATTGAAGTCAAGGAGAAAGAAGCCTATGTTGCTGTAAAGCGTTCTATTGCTTTAAGTATCATTAAACAAGCCAATAATCAAAAAATCAAAGGCAAGAAAGTACGCGTTGGACGGACGTAGGGTTTTAGTTGATAGATCGTAGTCTGTAGAAGGTAGTTTCGTTTGTAGTTTGTAGAGGGGAGTTTGTAGTTTATAGAGGGGAGTTTGTAGTTCCCTGATGCTGGCGCGAGCCTGTGGCTCGTGTCCATTAATATTAGTTGTTGTTGATAATAAGGAAGGACACGAGCTAAAAGCTCGCGCCAGCGAGAGAAGGATTCGTGCTAAGGCAAGTTGCTACAGGTTGCAAAATCCCTCAAGCGACACCTAACTGTTAAGCGTAGCCACAATATCTTGTGGCTCTACCAACCACGAACCACTATCTACCAACCACGAACTACGGACTACAAACTAATAAACTGCAAGATCTCTTTAGGCACGAGCTCCGTCGTGTCTCCTCCATTAGTGAGAATATCGCGAACGATGGTGGAAGAGATATGGCCAAGGCCAGAACGCGCCATAAGAAAATACGTTTCAATATCTGCAGCTAGTAACAAGTTATTTTGAGCAATCGCATTCTCAAATTCAAAATCATTGGTATTACGTAATCCTCTCAAGATATAGCTAGCGCCTACACGACGACAAAAGTCAACCGTTAAACCTTGGAATTGTTGTACCTCAATTTTTTCATTCCCGGCAAACAATAAAGCTATCGAAGAAACTCGGTCATCAAAAGCCATAATACCTCTCTTTGAGGGGTTGACACCTACGGCGATAATGATTTTATCAAATAACTGAAGACCTCTTTCAACTAAATCCTGATGGGCAAATGTAAATGGATCAAAAGATCCTGCAAATACAGCTACTTTCATATGTTACATGTTAGTATACCAACTACTTTGAATATGTATAAAAACTAAAAGAGGAATAACCATACTTCCGTGTCTCCACAAAAAAAACAGAGTCGTCCATCTTGCGCGTCGATGGGTGTTCGACCACCAATAACCCGCCTTCATTTAACAATCCAGCAGCCAAAATGTTATTGGCCAACATCGGTAACACCGGCAGGTCATAAGGCGGATCAGCAAAAATAAAATCGTACTGCGATTTAGTGCTGGTGATAAATTTTAAAACATCCGCCTTTCGTGGATGAATCGCTCCTGCTTCCAACTTTTTGGCCGTTTGGGTAATATATTGTACACATTTGAAATGTATGTCCACTGCATCCACTAATTTGGCGCCACGTGAAGCCAATTCAAAGCTAATATTTCCAGTTCCCGCAAAAAGGTCTAAACAATCCGCATCCTCAAAGTCTATCTTATTATTCAAAATATTGAACAGCGCTTCTTTAGCGATATCTGTTGTCGGCCGCACTGGCAATCCCGCAGGTGGCGTTAAACGCAAGCCACCATGTTTCCCCCCTATTATTCGCATAGATGAGCATCAATTAGCGTATTCAAAACCTCTATCTGACTTGAAGGTAAAGCCGAAGGATACCGAACTGCGGTACGCGTCTCCATAAAATGAAGCTCTTTACCATACGCCACCAATCCCGTAGCACGCACATCATCTTTGGTTATGCCGGAAACAATAAGGCGGTCGGCAACTCCTTCTGTACCTACCTGTTTTAGTGTATTCAGAATAAAGTAATGTAAATCTCCAGCCACGTTGGCTTCGAAAGTGCTATACATTTGAAATTGATTGTCTACAAAGGCGTAAATATCGGCCTGACAATCGCGTACATGAACCCCCACTAAAGTTCCTGCAGCAGGAATAAAAGATTGTACCTGACTTAACACGGTTTGAAAATCAGTTCCAAACTTTGCTTCCGGAAAAATCTTTCGCCAACGATTGTGCAACAGCAAATCATATTGATAACAAGCTGTCGCTTCCAATGCAGCAATCGAGAGAAAATTTGTCCGCTCCGATTTATCATCTAATAGAAAATCTTGATAATGCTTTTTGTCTGCTTCTTCAAAAACCTCAGTAGGCACAAAAATCAAGCTTTGTACCGGTAAATTAATATACACCTGTTGAAAAGGTAATCCCAGTAACTTAACAGCTTCACCATCGGGCATATCTGCCGGGTAGCTGTATAAAACCTCCACCTCATTGGCTGCATTCAAGACGAGTAAAGTATCGTTGATAAAATCTGTTTTCACCAATAGTTTATAGCTGGGCAGATAGTGTAACTGAAAATTCTTTGATGTATAATTCATGTATTTGTCGTATAACCCCAATAAGAAGCGTCGCAAAACAAAATTAGCTTTTACAATTGAATTGACCAACCTTTTGGATAACTTTGACTATGCATATCCAGAAACTCCTAACCCAACAGTTCCATTGGCCTCCAACAGTACAACAATCTGCTGCATTCGCCTTACTAGAGGAGTTTCTTTCCGTCTTTCATCCGCTCCATTGCTTTATCCTGAAGGGTTATGCGGGAACGGGAAAGACAACAATTATTAGTGCTTTAGTAAAAACATTACCTCATATCCGCAAACGAAGTGTACTATTGGCTCCTACGGGCAGAGCAGCCAAAGTCATGAGCCATTATGCTGGACGAAAAGCCTTTACCATTCATAAAAAGATATACCGAAAAAAGAGTGCTGCGAGCATTGATATGGATTTCGTACTGGCCGAAAATTTACATGAAGACACCTTGTTTATTATTGATGAGGCCTCTATGATTTCAGATGATGGGGTTCAGTTTTTTTCCCGTAGCCTGCTGGATGACCTGATTCGATATGTAAGAACCGGAAAAAACTGTTCGCTTATGTTTGTCGGTGATATAGCACAGCTGCCTCCTGTCGGCATGGTAGAAAGTCCAGCCTTAGACCCCGCCCACCTTAGCGCCAACTATCATCTACAGGTCTTTCACTATGAACTCCAAGAGGTTGTCCGACAAAAGCAGGAATCTGGCATTCTGTTCAATGCTACCCGGATTCGAGATGATATCCGCGAAGAGCAGCAAGACAACCTCAATTTTCCACAGATACAAACGAAAGGGTTCCATGATATCTTTCGGATGAATGGAGACCGTCTCATTGAAGGATTACACTACAGTTACGACAATTTTGATATAGAAAACACCATCGTTATCTGCCGGTCCAATCGTTCGGCAAACCTGTACAACAAACATATTCGGAATCAAATTCTTTTTCGAGAGGAGGAAATAACCGGAGGAGATTTAATTATGGTGGTTCGCAATAACTATTATTGGTTGCAGCAACACGACGAGGCAAATACAGGATTTATCGCCAATGGCGATTTAGCCCGTATCCGCAAGGTGACCAATATGCATGAACAACATGGCTTTCGATTTGCAGATATCGCACTTGATTTCTTGGACGATGATGAATTAGATCCCATTACATGTCGGGTACTGTTGGACAGTATCTATGTAGACGCTCCAAATTTACCTTACGAACAGCAGCAACAGCTGTATGAAGCCATTGCTAACGATTATGCTGACATTCCCACAAAAAAAGACCGTATGGAGGCCATTAAAAAAGATCCGTATTACAATGCGCTACAGATAAAATTTGCGTACGCAATTACATGTCATAAAGCACAAGGTGGTCAATGGCCTTGCGTTTTCGTTGACCAAGGTTATCTCCATGATGAAATGTTGAACACGGATTTTTTACGTTGGCTTTATACCGCGGTAACACGGGCTACTCAACAGCTGTTTTTAGTAAATTTTAACCCCAAGTTTTATGGTGAGTAATCCACAAATAGAAAAATTCTTTAAAGAGGAAATACGACATTACCAGGCAAAAAGCTTTTCATTTGCTTTTGTCCAACAACATCATCTTTCACTTCAAGAACTACTCACCTACTCTTTTCATACCGACGATCAAATCGCCTTTAGAGCAGCGTGGCTCCTCGAGCATGTTATGCTGAAAGAGCATCAGTTGTTATCTACAATTTACGACGATTTTATAGGTTTGCTACCCCAGCAAACAAACTGGAGCGCCATTCGCAGCTACACTAAGCTGTTGATGATTGCAACCGATAAAAAGACCGCGAAAAAAAGCACGCCTACGCAAGAGGAAATTATTATTGAAACGGTTTTTAGTTGGATGATCGATCCGAAGTGTCCCGTTGCCACACGCGTTAATTGCATGGATGTGCTATACAATTTGAGCAGCAAGCATCCCTGGATAAAGGATGAACTTGCTGCTCAAATTCAATATCATCTCCGAAACCCATCAGCCGCATTGGCTAGCCGTGGTAATCGTGTCTTAAAACGTATACTTTAAACCTATCGAAGTAAAGTTGTACATGTCATTCTTTGCACCAGAGCGACGCATCCCATCTGGACCAAGCGGATCAAAGCCATCCAGATCTTCATCTCCGGAGAAGTTAAACTGGCTGTTCAGTACCGCACTAAAGTAACGACCATTCATAGATCGATCTTTATTTATAGGCACCGATAGACCGATATTTACAACAGGAAGAATAACGCTCTTCGTCTTTTTCTTATACATAATAACATCTGCCATCACCGGATTTCCATCTCCATCCAGAATAGGAGCACCTGCACCGTCAAGCACCGGAATCTGTCCAACATCTTTTGGTCCATTAGCATCCCCTCCAATCAAATCTTCGTACCCTACCCGCGTGACATCATTAAATTTGTAATTATTAAAAACGGCACCAGCGCCAGCACCAATATACAAGCCATTTAAAATATTACGCGCGACAAAACCTTTACGCATCAAATCACGCTCCGAGATAAAGAACCGATAAGGAAAAACAGTCACATTCAAGAAACCCGCATAATAACTGTTACTCGCTTCTCGAGGATCCCAATCAACTGATGTGGTATCTGTATTACCTGTAGCCTTCAATTTCCCAAACTGTCCTTCCAATCCCACAAAAAGACCTTTATACAAGCGGTAGTCACCTTTTAGGAAAACCCCGTACCCCATATTACTGGTAAACCCGTCCGGTTTGATGTCTCCATACAACAGGGTCGGACCACCGCCAACCGTTACATTATACTTACCATCTTGATCGCCACCAGCAATCGGTGGGCATTTTAACTGTGCACTTGCTACAAATGGCAGTGCCAAACTAACTATCGAGCAACAAATCAGTGTACGTAGCGTCATTCGTTTTCTGTTAAAAAAGTGTATTTCCCTTAGTGTAATTTATCTTACCTAGATGTTTATAAGCGATATCAGTACATTCACGCCCCCGCGAGGTACGCATCAAATATCCTTCTTGTATTAAGAAAGGTTCGTAGACCTCCTCTATTGTCCCTTCATCCTCTCCAACTGCCGTAGCAATCGTTTTTAAACCAACGGGCCCCCCCTTAAACTTATCTATAATAGTGGTCAAGATTCGATTATCCATCTCGTCCAAACCATTTTCATCTACATTTAGCGCATTCAAGGCATACTGCGCAATGGCCCGATCAATAGAACCATTACCTTTTATCTGCGCAAAGTCTCGTGTCCGCCGCAATAAAGCATTCGCTATACGCGGTGTGCCTCGACTTCTGCGTGCAATCTCATACGCTCCCTCCTCGCTAATCGGAGTATTTAATATTTGTGCTGAACGCAAAACAATCGTTGTCAAGAGTTTTGCATCGTAGTACTGCAAACGAGAATTTATACCAAAACGCGCCCGTAAAGGCGCCGTTAGCAAACCCGAGCGCGTCGTTGCACCAATTAGCGTAAAGGGATTTAATGTAATCTGTACCGACCGTGCGTTCGGTCCTGTCTCTAACATGATATCAATCTTAAAGTCTTCCATAGCTGAATACAAGTATTCTTCTACCAAAGGACTTAACCGATGGATCTCATCGATAAACAACACATCTCCCTCTTCCAAGTTAGTCAACAATCCTGCCAAATCTCCCGGTTTATCCAATACCGGACCCGAAGTGATTTTTATATTCACTCCCATCTCGTTGGCGATGATCAGCGAAAGCGTCGTTTTCCCCAAACCCGGAGGCCCATGTAGTAGCACGTGATCGAGCGCCTCTCCTCTTAATTTCGCTGCTTTAACAAAAATAGACAGGTTTTCTAAGATCTTATCCTGACCAGTAAAATCCTCAAATGCCTGCGGACGCAAAGCTCTTTCGATGTCTTTGTCAGCAGCATTTAATCGCTCTGGATTGGGATCAAGATATTCGTTCATGTTTACTCCTTTATTAATCTTATGGTCTTTTATGTCGACTCAACGACACACACCTGTTTTAAATTTACTTCCAACGTTTAAACCAACTTTCCACCTTCAGTTGGATGACTCCAAAGAAGGCTTCTCGAAAGATCCGTGTACTCATCTTTGACTCCCCTTCTGTTCGATCGGTAAAGATAATAGGTACTTCAACCACTTTAAATCCATATTTTATGGCTTTAAACTTCATCTCAATTTGAAAGGCATAGCCCACAAACTTAATTTCATCCAACGGAATTTTCTCTAATACCTTCCGCGAGAAGCAGACGAAGCCGGCTGTCGCATCTTGAATGTCAATTCCAGTAATGAAACGTACATATACCGAGGCAAAGTACGACATCAATACCCTGCTCATCGGCCAGTTCACCACATTTACCCCTTGGATATAACGGGATCCAATGGCCATATCTGCCCCCTCAACACAGGCCTCGCGCAAACGAACCAAGTCCTTCGGGTTGTGACTAAAGTCGGCGTCCATCTCAAAGATATACGCATAATGACGATCTAATGCCCAACGGAAGCCATGTAGATAAGCTGTACCTAACCCTAACTTACCCTTTCTTTCCTCTATAAACAAGCGATCGACAAATTCTGTTTGTAATCGTTTGACAATATCTGCTGTTCCATCAGGAGAACCATCATCAACGATAAGAATATGAAAATCTACCGCTAACGAAAAAACCTTCCGAATAATTTTCTCAATATTCTCCTTTTCGTTATAGGTTGGAATAATAACTATACTGTCTACCACGGACGCTATTATTAATTATCTCTTAAAATAAAAAAAACTTTCCTCGTATACCGAGGAAAGATACAAAAAACTATATGTTTATCTAGTTTACGCCGTGCATCAATTTCTTGATAAATGGCGATAACAAGATTATGGTAACCCCAGCTATCACAGAATAAATAGCCAATTGGTGATACCCCGCGGTATAGCCCAACAATTTATCCATCAAAGAAGCATTATCATCCGGCGAAGACATATTAGCACCGAGCAAACCAGCTACGTATTGTCCGTAGGCACTCGCTAAGAACCAAAGTCCCATCATCATACCGCCTAGATGCTTCGGTGATAATTTAGTAATCATCGACAAACCAATCGGAGACAAACACAACTCTCCCAATGTTACAGCAAGGTAAGCCAGTGTAAATATACCCAATAAGGTCTTCCCGTCCGCATCAGCAAAGAAACGCGTACAGAAGAAAATGTAATAAGCCCCCGCCAACAACAAGAACCCCAATCCAAACTTAACGACGGTATTTGGTTCAATCTTTTTCTTAGCCATCGCTAACCAAACCAGACCGAGCAGCGGACTAAAGATAATAACAAATAAAGAGTTTGCCCCGTTATTTACAACGTTCGGATCGATGTTAACCCCCAAGAGGTTATGGTGTAAATTATTATTCGCAAATAAGGCCAAAGAACCACCTGCTTGTTCAAAAATTGCAAAAAACAAAATAGAGAACAAAATGAGTGTCAATGCCGCAATAAGCTGCTGACGCACCGCTTTATCTTTTTCTTTAAATAGCATAAAGAAGAAATACAATAAAGCTAATGGTCCAATTACATACATAAACATATCCGTATAGGATGTGTTATGAATCATAATAAAAATCAAAGGAATACAAAGTAGCGCCCCAACGTATACAAGTACTTCGCGTGTCACTTTCTTTGTTTTTGGCAAGTGTTCTATCGGGCTATTACCAATTGGGCCCAAGTGTCTCTTTGTTGCCAAGAAAACAATGATACCAATAACCATTACAATGGCCGCAGCTAAAAAGGCGAGGTTCCAAGAGTGACTTTTACCAAGCCAGACACAAAGTGCACCACCTAATAGGGCTCCTATGTTAATTCCAGAATAGAACATTCCAAAACCAGCATCCCGTCTTGCATCTCCATCTTTGTACAACTCTCCCACCATGGAAGAGATATTCGGTTTAAAGAACCCTGTCCCAATAATAGTTAAGGCAATACCAAAGTAAAAGAATTGATGTGGATCTATAGCGATCAAACCGTTACCCGCAATCATCAGGATCGCACCAAAAGTTAACGAACGTTTAAAGCCTAATATCTTATCGGCAAAGATACCACCAACAAAAGTAAAGGCATATACAAAGGCTTGGATAGCACCATACTTTAAGTTGGAATCCTTTTCTGAAAGAAAAAGTTGATCTACCATAAAGATGGTTAGTACCCCCCGCATCCCATAGAAACAAAAGCGTTCCCACATTTCCACCAAAAACAAATACCACAATTGCTTTGGATATTTACCTTCAAAGTTCTGGATTTCCTCTAATGTAAGCTGTTTTGACATATCAATATATACTAAAAAATGCTCCCCAAGGGAAGCATTTCAATGAATGTTATTTAATTCCGTGCATTAATTTCTTAATCACTGGGTTCAGCACCATCACCAACAGACCTGCTGCTGCCGGAATAATGGTAAACAAGAAGAAGAAATGACTTAACGAGTAGTTCTCTTGAATCGTTTCGACCTGTCCCCCTAAAATGGCGGCTAGCTTTTGGGCAATAGCAATAGCTAAATACCACATACCGAACATAAAGGCGAGCATGCGTGCTGGCACTAGCTTCGACACATAAGAAAGCCCTACCGGTGAAATAAATAATTCACCCAAGGTATGAAACAGGTACGTCAACACAAGGAATACCATCGATATCTTTACACCAGGCCCCGCACCGAGGGCACCAACACCTAAGATCAAGAAGCCGATCGCTACTAAAATAAGACCGTAACCATATTTCATCGCTGCTGGTGGATTAAATTTGGAATCCCAAATTTTAGAAACCGAAGAAGCCAAAGCGATAATAAAGAAAGAGTTTAAGATGGAGAACCAAGAAACTTTAATCTCTGAAATTTCCGCCGTAAACTCATTGTACAGCATCCATATACCTGCTGCCCATATTAGTAGGAAACAAACAAAAAGAATAATATTTGACCAAGCGATCTTCGTCCATGTAACCAAGGCTAACTTGATCAACACCCAAGAGATAATAATCAACGGAACGATCGTCAATAATGTATTTACGATATTGAACACCAATAAGCTATTTCCCGTCAACTCACGGTTTACATAATCACGCGCCACAAGGACCAATGAGGTAGCTCCTTGCTCAAAGCTCATGAAGAAGAAAACCAAGAAGAAGGCCAATAGAATTACGCCATACATCCGATCTCTTACAACTTTCGCATAACGCTGTATACGCGACACGACAAGAACCAAGAACAACACCAAGGCACCAATGATCATAATATTCTGCCCGCGTAAAAATGACGTATCTAAAAAGGCAAAAACATCGAGTACATTGTTTTTAGAAAGTGGGTCATTGAAAGCGTATACAAAACCTACCACCCCAACGATCGTCATCAAAATGATGTCTATTGTTGTAAATTTATTGTGCTTCGTTTCACCTGCTTCAAGATCTGCTTTCACATCTTTAGTCGCTCTTTCAGCTTTATCCAGAATTCCTAATTTACCTAACAAAGGTCCTGCTAACCAAAACTGGAATGTACCGAGCAACATAAAGATTCCGGCCAGGCCGAATCCCCAGTGCCAGCCCACAGTTTCTGCCAGGTATCCACAAAGCATCATACCAAAGAAAGCTCCGGCATTTACCCCCATATAAAAAATCGTGTATGCACCATCTTTCTTCTCGGGCAGTTGCTTATACATCTCACCTAAGATTGCGGGCATGTTTGGCTTAAAGAAGCCGGTACCAAGCACCAAACAGCCTAAACCAATAAAGAACATTATCGGCGAATCAAAAGCCATTGACGCATGTCCTAACGTCATGATTGCGGCTCCAATGATTACGGCTGCACGAGAGCCAATATACTTATCCGCAATAACACCGCCGAAAATCGGCGTAATGTAAAGTAGCATCGCATACGTACCGTAAAGTGCACCTGCCTGCTCCGCTGTCCAACCCCAACCCGGATTAGCCCCCAATACAGAAGCTGTAAGAAACTGAATCAAAAGAACACGCATTCCATAGAAAGAGAAGCGTTCCCACATTTCGGTGAAGAAAAGGACAAACAGTCCGGACGGATGACCTAAGACTTTACCTTCCTCTTGAAGTGAAACCGAAGAATTTTCTGACATAAATATTAAATTAAGATGGCCAAATTTACAGAAAAATTAAAAGAAAAACTCGTCATCACGAAGAGAAGTTACAGAACAACTTTATAACAAAAACATATTACAAAGGATGGCTAGACTCCGCTCGCAATGACGAGATTATTTACATGTTTAAAAAAAGCTCCGATTAATTAATACCGTGCATCATCTTTTTAAGCAACGGACTGAATATCAACAAAAGCAATGCTGCTCCTACTGGAAGTGCTGCAATAATCAAGAAGAAGGTACTCATAGAGAAGTTCTCTGCTATTTTATCAATAAGTCCACCTGTAACACCCGCTAGTTTATTTGCAATCGCGGATGCCAAGAACCAGAAACCAAAGATTAAACCTAAAAATTTCTTTGGAGACAGCTTACTTACATAGGAAAGACCTACTGGAGATAAACACAATTCACCTGTTGTATGGAAGAAATAAGCCAATACTAACCAGATCATACTCACGGACGCGGTCTTAGCACCCTGAGGAATACTCATACTACCATAGGCCAACGCAACAAAGCCAATCCCAACCAATAACAAACCTAAAGCAAACTTAACGGGTCCTGTTGGATTCCAAACACGTTCCCAAAACTTACTAAAAGAAGAAGCTAGCGTGACGATGAAGAAAGCGTTTAAGATCTGAAACCATGAGACAGTAACCTCTGTTTCCAATGAGGTAAACTCACGTTGCACTTTCCATAAACCTAAAAACGTAATGGCCAAGAACGACAGTGCGGTAAAGAAAATAGTTAATGGATATTTTCCGGCAATCTTTTTCGCTAAGCTGTACAGCACGTAGGTAACAATTAAAATAGGAAGAATGGTTAACGCAGCGTCAATCCATTTAAAGGTAGTTGCCGCACTCCCTACAAGTACACGTTGCGTGAAATCTTTAGCAAAGATAGACATCGATCCCCCTGCTTGTTCAAACGCAAAAAAGAAGAAAATACTAGCTACCATCAATACGGCAACCACGATTAATCGATCGCGTACCACATTCGCTGGCGTGTGTTCTTCTTCTTCCTCTTTTTTCGTTTCCCCGATAATTCCTTTACCCTTTGGTTGATCACCGATAATACCGAAGATCTTCTGCGCAAAGAAAAACTGCAACATACCAAAGAACATAAATACACCCGCTAAGCCGAAACCATAATGCCAGCCAATTTTTTCACCCAGGTAACCACACAACAAAGAACCTAAGAAGGCTCCAGCGTTGATTCCCATGTAAAATATGGTATAGCCAGCATCTTTTTTAGCGCTTGTATTTGGATACAATTGTCCAACCATTGAGGAGATGTTTGGTTTGAACAAACCATTTCCTAGGATCATGAACAGCAAACCTAAATAGAAGAAATTCTTATCGAATCCCTCCAGCGCCATAGAGGCATGCCCTAATGTCATTACTAAAGCGCCCAATAAAATCGCTTTTTTATATCCTGTAAGTTTATCTGCAATTATACCACCGAGCAGTGGTGTGGCATATACCAACATGGTATACCAACCATAAAGAGACATGGCTTCTTCATTACTCCAACCCCATCCGCCTTTTGTTATTTCAGAAACGAGGAACACGGTCAACAAAGCCCGCATACCGTAGTAACTAAAGCGTTCCCACATTTCGGTAAAGAACAGCACGAACAGACTCGCTGGGTGCCCTAATACCATTTTGTCGTCAACTCCCTGCTTCGCCAGGTGGTTAACCAACACGTCATCTTTTACTTCTGTCATAAATTTTAAGTTAATGCTATAAAAATCTGCAATCGCTCGGATTTTAGATTTACAATTGTTATTATCTCCTTACAAAGAAAACAAAAAACGGCACATTTTTAGAATCTTATTTGGACGAACTTCTAAAATCCACTACTTTTTTTGGGAATCGCTTTACCGGGAACGATGTTTAAGTGATCTTCTTCTCGGGGTGGGTTCTGGAAAGGAATATTGCTTTTCAACACCAGTTTACCTTGCTCTATAACATAGGCATCATACGTTAAATCTGGGCCATAATACGCAAATTTCCCAACTAAATTAGGGGCTGCAGGCACGATATGGTCAAAAATAAAACTATTTTTATCCTTATGATATTTCAAATACATGGATGCTTGACTGGTGTATTTGAAGATACGTCGACTCCATATTGGGTTGTCAGAAAACACTTTTTTACCCAATGAATACACGCCATTTTCGAAATGTAAAATTTCAATTACTTTCTGGGTATACGTTGGTTCATGTCCTTTCCAACCCAACAGAACATAGGCATCCCCCATGGAAACGATATCGTAGTACTGCGCACCATACCAATGGTCAGGTTTTAAAATATCTGAATCTGGATTCTCTACCCAAAAGGTCTTATCTAACAAGGGGACCAAATCCAGTTTCCCATCCTTAGTTTTCGTTTGAATAGCCCCATAATACAGGTAAGAACCGTCATTTAAGGGTATGTTCCAAGAAAAAATCCGAAAGCGATCATCTGGTGCTTTAACCACAGAAATCATATTTAGCTTCTCAAAGTTATACATATAGGAATGTTTCTCCTTGAGTGCCGACACCAATGATTTCACAAAAGTAAAGTTCTTCTCTAGTCGCTCTGCCTCTCCTTTTAAGCGGTACATATCCTTGCCTAACATAAGCAAGCTATCTTGCCACTTATTCATGTTATAAAAGTTCACCTGCGCTTGCAAACGTCCTCCTATTGTCAGTATCGAAATAAGCAGAAGGAATCTAAAGAAAAACTTTACCATAACAAACTATCTCACTGTTTTACAGATTTTAATTCTAAAATCTATAACGACTTAAATTTTTCCAACAATTTCTTAGAAGCAATAATACCATCTACCTCAGACAAATTACTTCCTTCATACTCAATCCCTACATATCCTCTAAATCCAGCGTCTTTAACAATTTTCATCATGCGTGCATAGTCTACTTTTGTTTCGTTGCCGCTAGCATCAAAATCATGTGTCTTCGCACTTACCCCTTTCGCATAAGGCATTAAATCAATCACACCTTGATAACGATCGTATTCATAGAAGTTACCAAAGTCAGGTAAACTACCACAATTCTTCTTTCCAACCGTTTTCAACACATCAGATAACCAATCTCCGTGTGAGGAAATACCACCGTGATTTTCAACGATAACATTGATTTTCGCTTTCTTGCCATAATCAGCTAATGTGCTTAGACTATGTACGACCTGATTCTTCACTTCTTCTGGGGTACCTTTACCCGCAGCATTTACGCGAATAGCACCGCAACCTAAGAAAGCTGCCGCGTCAATCCATTTATAATGGTTTTCAACAGCCTCTTTACGTTTTGCCTCATCAGCATCACCTAAGTTACCTTCACCATCAACCATGATTAAAACGTTCTTTACGCCATTATCTTTAGCGCGGTGGTTTAAATCCTTGAGGTACGTCATGTCTTTAGCTTTATCCTTAAAGAATTGGTTCACGTATTCAACACCGTAGATACCAAATTTCTTGGCAGCAAGCTCTGGGAAATCGATATTTTTTAAATCTCCTTTAAACAACGTCTTGTGCAACGACCATTGTGCTAACGAAATTTCAAACCATGATTTTTTCGCAGCAAATAAATCCAACGAGGGTGCCATTGTAAGACCTGCCGTAGCTAAGCCTAAGTTTTTCAGAAATGTTCTTCTTGAGTTCATTGATTTTGTTAGGTTTTAGTTAAATATTTGCCCAGCCAGATGTTAAAACATCGGCTATATGTTTCGTTTTTATGGGTAGCTCATGCTTATCGATGTAACCTTGTAGCTGCATCAAACAGGAGCTATCTGTTGATATGATAAAATCAGCCTTTACGGCCAATGCATTTTGTACTTTTTGTTCAGCCATTGCTGCCGATATACCTTCAAATTTGACGGCAAAAGAGCCGCCAAAGCCGCAACAGCTTTCCTGATCTCGCATCTCCAACAACTCCAATCCACCGACGTGACTTAATAATCGACGCGGTTCATCGCGAATTCCACATTCCCGAAGAGCCGAACAGGCATCGTGGTACACAGCCGTACCGACCAACTCTGCACCAAAATAGTCTTTTTTAAGCACATTTACCAAGAAGTCAGTAAGTTCATATACATTCCCTTGAATATTTCGACAGCGGTTATGCTCTATCGAATTTGTAAAAAGATCATTATACCCGTTCTTAACCATTCCGACACACGATCCAGATGGAGATACGATGTAACAGTCGTCCGAAAAATCGTTCAAGAATTTAGTCCCTACTTTTTTTGCTTGATCCCAAAACCCCGCATTGTAAGCAGGCTGTCCACAACACGTCTGTGCCGGATTGTACGCCACTTCACACCCTGCTTTCTCTAACAATTTAACCGTACTGAATGCGGTTTCAGGATATATCTGATCGATAAAACACGGAATAAACAACTCTACTTTCATGAACCAACGGTTTTATTAAACTTTAACACCCGAGTTAACAAAAGCAACCCGATTAGAAAAAACACCGATAAGAATAAGGCTGACAAACGTATATTACGCGTCAGTTGCTCTATTAGACCAAATGAGATCAAACCAACCACAATGGCAATCTTTTCGGTAACATCATAAAAACTAAAGAATGAAGCCGTGTCTTTGATATTAGCCGGCAAAAATTTAGAATAGGTGGAACGTGACAACGATTGGATTCCTCCCATAACCAAGCCTACAACACATGCCAGCAGATAGAATTGCATCTCCGTTGTAATATAAAACGCAGATAAACAAACTCCAATCCACACAAAAACCACGGCCATCAGCACCTTAACGTTTCCAAAACGTTTGGACAACAATGACATCAAGAATGCACCGGCGATCGCAACCAATTGGATTAAGAGAATCGTAATAATAAGCTTCGAGCTTTCCAATTTCAACTCTTTAGCCCCAAAGGCAGCTGCCACAATCATGACCGTCTGTACCCCTGCCGCATAAAAAAAATAAGCAGGAAGAAAGCGTCGAATTGCTATAATTTTATTGATTTTCTTCTGTACAATACGAAATTCCAAAACCACTATACGAAAGAGGTTCTTGGATGCGCGCACAGCCGATCTCTGATTATTGGGAAGAGCCCGAAAAGGAATCGTAGCAAAACCAGCCCACCATAAACCGACCAGGAGAAAAGACAATCGTGGCCCGAACGAAGGGTCAGTGATACCAAACCAATCGGGTTTTAGGATAAACACCAAGCAGATGATCTGCAAAGTTACGCAGCCGACGTATCCGTACGCAAATCCTTGCGCACTCACTTTATCCTGCTGCTCCACCGACGCGATTTCAGGCAGGTAGGAATTATTAAACAGAACTCCACCAATGTACCCCATCGCAGCAACGGCAAATAGAATAATGCTTATTTCCAGTGTTTCCAGCTTAAAAAAGAAAAGCCCCATGCACGATGCGGCCCCCAAGTAGGTAAAAAACATCATGATTTGCTTTTTTCGTCCTTTTACATCCGCATACGAAGAAATAAAAGGAAGTGCAAAAGCCATCAACAGGTAAGCAGCAGCTAAAGCAAAATTTGACAAAGCAGTATTTACAACCTTAAAGCCAAAGAAGTTAACAATATCACCGTTCTCCTTAGTTTGGGTGATTGCCGTATAATAAGCCGGAAAAATAGTAGAAGTAATGACGAGGTTGTAAGCTGAATTTGCCCAGTCATACATCGACCAGGCACGTATTATTTTTTTATTGTTTTTTTCAATGATTGCCATACGTAAGAAGCGAAGATACCAATAGATTTGAACTTCCTAATAATTCTGTCTAATAAAAGTAATCAATCGAACCATTTCCTTACGCACGGGACTAGCAGACCCTATAAAATTGTTATTCATAAAGGAAAAAACGAGGTTTCTTCCCGATCGCGTTTTGATAAAACCGCTTTGGCAATGTACCGAAGTAATCGTTCCTGTCTTTGCCCATACAAAAGGCTCCCCTCGATCTAAACTGTAAGCTGACTTTATTGTTCCATCGACTCCCCCCGTGGGGAAAACATGGTGAAGATCGTCCGGATTCGTTAACTCCGCTTGAACAAGAAGCAGCAATTCGACCATGCTACGCGGCGTCACCTTATTGTATGCAGACAATCCACTTCCATCATTCAAGTCAATTTTATCTGTAAAGTAATGATAATAGGTATCCATCATATACTTACGCAGTTCGGCCGTCCGAAATGAACCGAACTTCTCCATAGCGGCCACCATGGTGAGCTGCTCTGCCAAAAAATTATCACTTGGAAGCATCATTTCCCGCAAAACAGTTTTGGTGTCGATAGAATAAAGTACAGTAATATCCTTCGGTTTCTGGTATTGAATCCGTTCCACCGTTTTATGAAGCGTATCTTGAAGAAGCTCTACAAAAAATGAAGGTGAATAGCGAAAAGGCTTTTCATTCACATAGTTATTTGGAACACGAGTCGAATTCATATAAAACAAATTAGCATCGAAGCTCCGCGTTAAGTTAAATTTCTTCCCCTGCTGTTCCTTCACCGAAATCTGTGCGTTAAAAAAAGAAGGTTCCGTAACCAATCGCCCAGCCTTTTCCCGGAAAGTCACTACATTCCCATAGATTGGAAAGCTGCTTAATTCTGGCTGATAGTACTCTTCAAAATCTTCAATTGCCCAACCATTCCGATAAAATGGTTCTTCGACGGATTTCTCCTCTACATAAAACAGCTTTTTATCCGTTTGTTTTAATAGGTTATACACCTTTCTGGAATCCAACTTACTATGTAAGAAGGTTGGATCCCCAGTTCCCCAGAAAATCAAAGAGTCTCCGCGCGTGACATACTGTAACCCAGGGATAGAATCTCCAATATTTTTCAAGGTGGTGAACAGGGTAAAAACTTTGGTATTAGAAGCCGGTGTAAAGTATTTATCTTCTTGTGTACCAAAAAGAAATCTATTTTGATCTAGATCGTACAGGTTAAAACCATAAAAATAGCCTTTCAGTACTGTAGAATTGTCAAATTCATATTTTAATGCATCAAACTCCTGCGCCTGAGCCCGCACAAAAAAAATGGACAATAAAGCACTTAAAAGGTATCTATTCATAATGTAAACATACAAAAAGGAATAGAAAAACCCGGTGAGAAGAAGCACCGGGTTCCTTGAAAAAAAGAATTGCAACTATTTTTTTACACCTTTTTTGGTGCGTAGCAACTTAATATTCCCACGGAGGTCAATATAAAAGGTATGTACGTTTAAGTAGGGATGCGTCGCGTGGATACTTGTTGTAAGCGCAGCGGCAAACTCATCATGCCGTTTCTCTTCTCCCTTTTTGAGATAGGCTTCCGTTAAATATGCCTTGTATGCGCCACAATTTTCATGTTCTACGATGTAAACATCCTCGATATGATGGAGATCAAGCGATATATTTAAATGCATATCCCAGATATCTTTCCATACATGCAATTTTTTCTTTTCTTCTTCGCTCACCGTCACAAAATGCCCTTGCAGCTTCGGGTTCTCCCGCTGTGTCATCAACGCAGCCCCCGCTAAAGCAAAGAGGTCATATCGATTGGTGAGGTTATCGTAATTTAGAAACTCTTGCAAATTGTCTGTTAAACGCAAATCTATACAACTCAGAACAAGCACATTACCTTGCGGCACATCATAACCATCTTTTGGATAACTTAAGTTGGAACACATAGTTTATAATATTTAAAAGTGATAAATTAATAAGTATAGCGTTTCAGTACTGTCGTACTGAAACCTTATTTTTTAACAAATGAAATTCGATTTAGTTAAAATAAAATACTTAAAATATAATTATAAACTTATAAACAACATTTGTTCCAAAAAAACTTTCCTATGCTATATGCCATATCGTATACCTTTAGCAAAGCTTATTACTGGATCTAAAAAACTACCGCAACAAACTCTGCACCTTTGCGAACAAGGTCTCCCCTCTCAAATTACTGGCAACAATATTACCGTTAGCATCAATCAACACGTTTTGTGGAATAGCACGTACACCGTACAATGCAGCGGCTGGTTCTTTCCATCCTTTAAGACTGGAAACATGATGCCAAGGCATGCCATCCTTTTCAATGGCAGCGGTCCATCTGGACATGTCATCATCGAGTGAAACGCTAAGCACAGTAAATCCTTTATCTTTAAATGCCTCATAAGTTTTCACAACATGTGGATTTTCTTTACGGCAAGGGCCACACCAACTCGCCCAAAAATCAACTAGGGTGTACTTATTCTTCTGAAGGATACTATGCAGGCTCAATTCTTTACCCTCTGGTGTAGTAGAAGAAAAATCCTTATACGGCTGCCCCGTTAGATCTCCCTTTGCCAAAAGCAACCGTTCTCCGAATTCTTTGCCCAGCATTGTTGCTTTAAGATCGGCACTTAATTTATCATAAAAAGGAAAAGTAGTTTCATAATTAGCCATACGCCCCTGTGCTGTTTTTTCCAATTGATGAAGAGCAACATATGAATTTGGATTTTCCAAAACAAATTGATGAATGGTCTCTCTTCTAAAGCGGGTATATACATCCAAATCTTCCAACACCTTGGTGATGTATGCCTTTTTTTCATCTCCTTCCGGCATATCTTTAAACTGACTTAAAGCATTAAAAATTTTATGCTCTTCTGGCCTTAGTTTTTGCGCTAACTTTTCGTAGTTTTTCGCTAAATCCGTCCCCGACACCGTAGCTTGAGCAAGGGATTTCTTAGCCGACAAATTTACCGTTCCCTCAGCAAGAAAAACATCAAACCGGTCACCTGCCTCTTCCCCTAAGAAGCTGACCTTACCAACAGTCGGTGCATTAAGCGTCCCTTTAAACGAAAACCGGCCGTTCTTTACCAACACGCTATCCACGACTTTTGAGTCTTTATTTTCGTAGTAAAGCTTGATAAATTTACCGTTATCAGCAGCTGGCACCTGGCCTTGCAGCGTAAAATTAGTTGTTTGCGAAAACGCCAAAACAGGCGCCGCGACTAACATAAAAAGCATTTTTAATTTTGTTCTTTTCATTCTTTAGTTTTTTGAAAGTGATTAATTAATAGCGCGCCAATTGATATCTTTAATCTTTATCATATCTGTCCACGTGCTGTTATCCTGTAATGAAAGCTCGACTACATTCGGGTTCGTTCCAACCCGGAAGCGTCTCAGCGTACCTTTTGATGCCGTATCGTAGGTCGCGATATAGAGACTATTGACCACATGGTCCATTTGGGTATCAAATTTAACCATGGTTACCTCCGCATCCCCCAACTCCGGAAATGTATATATCTTCTCAAAACCAGGGTTGTAATCATAGGCATACAAAGTTTTACCCACCGCATAAAAGACAACCGTTCTATTGGATGAAAAAGCATATAGACTCGCTTTATCGAAATCAGTTGCGATAGCTTTCACTTTATAAGCGGCACGTTTGGCGGGATTGGTTCCATTCGCATAAAATTTATAGATATGAGATGTGTTATCTGTATCCTTCATAATAGCAAAGGAATTTCCATTCGTTGATCCACCATCCGTATTCCGGGTGTTCTCCGCATACACCAAGGTGCGTCCGACAGGTTGATTCCATGGGAACACATCATTTACTCCATCAGTCAACGGAGTTGAGGAGGTAGAAACTCCAATACTGGTATGATTTAAAAAGCGTTGGTTACGTGTATCATACCACATAATACTACTCATACTTCCAATCGGATACAATAAATATGGCGCTGCAGGAATACGTACATCCGGTGCCGAAGCGACTCGGTTTATCGGATTGTTATAGAAATCGCCCCCCATAATCAATGGCACACTGGAGAACACATCACCACCGACCGTTACCAATGCACGATACAAAGTACTGCCGACAGCTCCAGCTGCCGTACGCACCTGCGGAGCGATAACGACGGGGTGCACCGTTTGTGGATCTATTTCATCCGAGGTGAATAAAAAGCGTCCTAAATTATTTGCTGTGGTAGCCGTCATGGTAGCACGATCAAGAAAATAAGACCCTGTTTTTGTCATGGCCCAGAGGCGGATATAGGAGGCGTCACCGGCCGTATGTACAAGGCTAATCGGTTCCCGCAACGACGGTAGGCCACTTTTAGAAAGAATACCTTTAATATGCAACGTATCCGACAACATAGATAACATCTCTGCTTCCGCAAATCCGCTCTCATTTTCGCCCATAATCAAAAGTCCACGGGAATAGGCCGTACTAACCGTTATTTTTGTATTAGCCGTCCAGGTAACGCCGGTCACCTTATCCATCACCCGATAAAACAGGTCGTAAGGAACAGGATTAAGGAGAATGGGATACGATAAGTTCCTTTCCCTACTTATCGTATCAAACGTCAGTGAGCCTGTTTTAAGAATCCACAGATACTCATATCTATCGCTACCAGACTGTTCTTCAGTCGCCGTAATAGTAGGATTAATGTGCAAGGTATCAAGCCCCGTACGCACCATATAATTAGTAAGAACACCCTTAATATCTAATTCATTAATATCCTTATAATTGTAATTACCTAAATCTTTACTACAGGATAATATAGCTAGCATGCAGCTAAAGATGAGCGGAAAATATAATAATTTCATTTTTCAATCTTAAATAAGTTAAACTAACGAGCAGGAACCCACGGCACACCAATATAGGACGTCCATGGAACGGTCCCCATCCACATCAAGCGGCCATCATCCTCTAAAACAGGGGTCCCGGCATTAAACAGCCGAACAAGCGCCGCCGTACCATCATTTGAAATAAGCATTTGCCGTGCCATCGGCATAATCTGGGTATTAGCAAAGTCTTCGTATTTAAGTCCGAGATAATCTTGAAAAAATTCCATCTTACGTCGACTAAAAACACCAAAGAGCCCTGATTCGCGATTGCCGGCCTGTATCGAACCGGACCATACTGCCGGACGAATCATGACGTCGTTTATCCGTAGGGTATGCAAGCTTGCATCAAACTTTTTGACACTTGCCCCGCCATCCAAAGAAGGAATAGCATCCCACGCGGGAAAAGACAATTCAAAGTCGGGACTAACCAGCAGACGCAGGCCTAGGGTCTGCTGTGTTTCCTCTAAATCCGGTGTACGCATTAAGCGCACCACCATGACAGCAGAAGTTGCACCTGCCGGAACAACCCATTCTCGCTTAAATGCTTCGTAATGCTTGCCCAAAGTAGCCGTCGTAGAATCATTATTCACTTCGACATAAAATGTACGATCATAGCTCTTAACTGGGCCCGAGATATCAACCTTAATTGTCATATCAACAACATCTTTTCCAATTGATACAAAGTCTACATTACTATACGATTGATAAGGCCATGAAGATTCTGCCCGATGTAAATCGCCCCAGCGAACACCAAAATAAACCCCTTCTTTGCCTTCGTAAGGCATAATATCCTTTTCACAGCTTTCCAACATAATCACCGTTATGCTTAAAAGCAGATATATCCATATTTTTTTCATATTGTTAATCGATATATTATTGTCGTTGTGCTGTTTCACTATCCGGTAGCGGAATAATATAATTGTTTAAAACCATGGTTTTCTCCGGCGTCAAGCTTACCGTAGCATGGTTGGGAAGCGACTGATAACCATTCCTTTTATAAAAGAAAAACTGTTGTCCTTCCCCTAGCATTTCACGACGAAACTCTTTCATTATCTCCTGCTTCAGCAAAGCTGAATTAGCCGGCGTTAGGGACACACAATTACGAGCCGTCCGAAGCGTATTAAAATAGCGTATGCCCGTTGTGAGATCAGGATGGCATTCCGCCGCAATTAACAACACCTCAGAGAGTCTAATTAACGGAACCATATACCTACCTGGGGCATCCACAATATCGGCGTACTTCATATTGGTCGTCGCTGTAACGGTACCTGTCGAGGCGCTTTGCCAGATGCGGCGTCGAAAATCATTACTATCATCATAAAGCCCATTTACACGGGTTTCATTGATGTCACCGTCACTGAAAGATAACTTACTATTGGGCTGCAAGCTCACGGCAAACAATCGGTTATACATCTCCAGACGGTTGCTTTTGTACAACGAAAACATGACTTCAGTAGAAAACACCCGATCTGGTTTTTCGACATGTGTAGCATTGGCAAAAGTGACAAATGGAAAGGTTTTCTTCTCTGGTGTCTGTACCTCCAACAAAAGTTCCTCTGCCGCTGCAAGTGCTTCCACCTTCTTGCCTTGCCACAAGTAAGCGCGCGCCAACAGGGCCTTGGCGGCATAATAGTTTAACCGATATTGACGAAAGTAAAAATCGTTGGGTCCCGATGGATTACTTTGGTTGCGTACACCATCTGTTCGGATAGGATCAGTTTCCAAAAGCACTAATGCTTGCTGCAAATCCATTGTAAGCAGCTGCATAAATTTCTCCGAACTAAGCAAAGGTGCTATTTCATAGCCTGATTTAAGAACGTACGGAATTGCTTTTTTGTCTTTGCTTTCTGGGCTGTAAATCGGACCAAACAAACGAAGCATATCTAAATGCAGCATCGCCCGAAGCGCAAGTGCTTCTCCTTTGATCACCCTATAATACGGCTCTGGAAGTAACTCGCTAGGGCCATCTCCACATTTTTCGATAATTACATTGCAGTTTGCGATTAACTCATAGGCTTTTTTCCAAATATTGTCAACATTAGCTTTCACATTAGCATCGGTATACACAAAGGTGGTATACTTCTCAAACGTGTGTGTGGAGCTACGGATAACATAATATTGAGCCAGAACATCAAGGAGACCGGCACTCATATGTTGTCCATATAGATTCGTTGTTGCCATTTCGACATAAACTCCATTGATGGCCTTTACAAAACCTGCACTATTTACAAATAATTGATCCTCACCTAATCGATCAATGGGTTTCACATCCACCCATTTACTGCAAGAACTGGTCGCTAAGCAGACCAAGAGGATCATCACGGCTTTATATATTTTTTTCATCGTATTCTTTCTAAAATTTAAAAACGTAACCCCGCAGAAAATGAAACTGACCGCGCAAAAGGGTAATCAAGTCCACGTTCATTTTTAATTGTCGATACATGGAAAATATCATTCATATAGGCACGAAAAGTCACCGAAGAGGCGCGAATAGTACGCAACCAAGGCGCTGTTGTTGTCTCATAGCCCAATGAAAAGGATTCCCCTATCAACATATTATTATCAGCGACAAACCGAGAAGACATCGGTGTTTGTTCCGTCCTCGATATAGCCTTAAAGCGAGCTTCGTCTCCGGGTTGTTTCCATCGATCATAGAGCGCCCGTTTATCTTGGTTGAGCGCTACACCACGGGCCGAAATATTTTCTACCTTCTCAAAAAGTGTTTGCATAAAAGCTTGACCTCCTACGCGATAACGTAGGTTAATGGAAGCGGTAAATCCTTTATAAAATAAGTTTGTGCCGATAACGCCTTCCAGATCAGGATCGCTATTTCCTACGATCACCTCGTCCTGAAAGTTATGAACGAAAGTCTGTTCCCCATTTTTATTGATAAAGATCTCGCGTCCTGTAGCCGGATCGATTCCCGCAGAACGGACTGCCCATAAGTCAGAAGGACTGCCACCGTCGTAATAGCGCACCAGATTTCTGCTCCTATTAGCTTCATTAAAACTCCCCAGCTGATTCCCGATGTTTTGATATTCAGCTTTGAGCTGACGTACATTAAGATTTACGCGCCAATTGAAGGCATTACCGCGTAGTATGGTATAATCACTGATCAAGGTAAAACCGCGTGTCACCTGTCCGCCCATATTCTGCGCCACTTTCGAGACGCCGGTAGACGTCGGCAACGATACAAATACTAATAAAGGATCGGTGCTTTTTACGAAATAATCTATATTAAACCGCAAGCGATTGTCTAACGTTATTAAATCCATACCAACATTTCTATCCAAGGTTGTCTGCCACTGCAAACTACGGTTCCCCATATTGCTGATAATGGTGCTTGCACCAAAAGGGTTACGATTTTCGTTATTATATCGGTATATACGCATCGAAATATAATCGTCGAAATTTTGGTTTCCGGGATTCCCTATCGATCCCCGGATCCGCAATTGATTGATCCAAGTCCACTTTTGGAGAAAAGCTTCATTATGTGCATTCCAGGCCAACCCTACAGACCAGATATTCGAAAATTGTCGGTCCGCGCCATAAACAGAGGAGCCATCTGAGCGTAACGTCGCGTCCATCAGATAGCGCTGATTATAGGCATACCCCGTATTGATGAAGAAACTAGCTCCCCTTCGCTGCGATGCGCTGTAATCCGCGCGTTGATCTTTGGGATAACCCAATGCAAAATTGGGATTAGAAAACTCATCATCAATAAAACCTTGTACCTGAAAGGCACTTTGCTGTCTTGTAAGTTGCTCCATACGCGTTCCTGCCACCGCATTGATCATATGTTTACCACCCAATAACTTGCCGAATGTGACACTTAAATCCCCATCGTAATTAATATTCTTACCATTGGTCTCACTGTAACGACCTCGCTCTAAAGCATCCGTTCCCAAAAATTCTGTATTAAAGGGCGATCGAAATATTTCGTCATGCGTCGTGGTGCTGCGTAATCCAAAACGTCCTCTAACACGAAGGGGAGCTGTGACCCGCCATTCCATCTCGAAATTATTCGTAAAACCCTGAGAACCTTGTTGGTTGATATTTAAGTTACTTAGGTCATATAATGGGCTATAAATGGGATCATCTCCAGAACGAGTGGCACTAAAATCTTCCAACACCATCTTTATATTGCCTGCCGCATCATATTTACGGTGATATGGATTAGCACGGGAAAAATCCGAAAAAGGGGTTGTTTCCTTATTGGCCTTGATATTGTCGATACTCAGGGAGTTATTTACGGAGAAGTTTCCTTTGCGGTAGAGCAAACGAATATTACCATTGGTTGCCTGCCTATCGGAGCCCTTCATGACCCCTTTGGTCAGTCCATGATTTACAGAAACACTATACCTCAAATTGGAATCACCACCTTCTGCAAAAAGCGTATGCCGTTGGGTCAAAGCAGTTCGCAAGGGTTCATTCGGCCAATAGGTATTAACACCGCGACGCACTTCTTTCAACCGATTCAAATAATTCGCTTCGCTATTGAGGTTCGCTCCGAGAATGAGTTTCCCGTCTGCGTTCAAGAGGCCATAAAATCCCGAAAGGTATTCAAATTGTAGCTTTTCCTCGGCATTCATCAAATTATAATCGGTTAGATCAGCAAAATTCACACTCCCATTGAGGGTATAATTCACACGCAGCTGCCCAGGTACCGGACGTTTTGTTTCGACAACCACGACACCATTGGCTGCCTTAGACCCATAAATTGCTGCCGCCGCCGCATCTTTAAGCAAGGTTATACTTTCCACACGGTCCATACTCAAATCCGAAATAATGGCCAGCGTGCTTTCAAAACCATCCAAGATAAACAACGGTTGGTTTGGGTTCGCGCTATACTCGTCCGTCAGCCCGATAACACTACTCTTACCACGTATTTCAATATCCGGAAGCCGATTGGGATCGGAACCAAAAAGGTTGTTATCAACAATAGCAAAGGATGGATCCAGCGTCTTTAAACTTTGTAAAATATTCTGATTGCCCACCATCTGTAACTCTTTTACAGTATAGGTCGCCGAGGATCCTGTAAAGCTCTCCTTATCGCGCTGATAAATCCCCGTCACCACGACATCTTTAATCGCATCGGTTGCAGGTTCCAGCTGCACATTCAGCACTTTCTGTCCACTATAGACCGTTTCCAATGTTTTCTTCCCGACATACCGAAACACGATAACATCGCGCGCTGTCACGTTAGTAATAGGCAACTGAAATTGCCCCTTTTGGTTGGTGCTGGTACTGAGCGCTGTTCCTTTTATTTGAACTGTCACGCCTTCCAGTAGTTGTTTCGTTTCACTATCCACCACCACGCCGGTAAGAAATTGTTGCGTCGCTACTGTGGCAAGAGACTTAGCGTCCCCTGTCTTCGCCTGAGGAAAGAAAGAGATTGTTTTGTCTTCTACTTGATACCTTACCGGTTGATTGGCGGTAACCAACTTAAGGAAAGCCATCAAATCCATCCCCTTAACGTCTAGGCTTTGGGGAGGTATCGATTGAAGCGTGTTTTTTGTGCTAAATACCGTATAGCCACTTTGCTTACGGATGACTTCCACGAGATGCAAAAAGGAAACATTTTTCCCTCGGAAAGTAATCTGCTGCGAATAGCTGTTAGCACTGACGGAGAGCATCCCCGCCAAAAGCAAGAATAGGGTTATTCTCATCACTCGTAATAAGTAATTTTTATTCATTAATTTTACATGGATTTGGTTAGTAAAAATCTGTCTTCAAACATGGAGTTTTATGGCTAACTGATATGATCTAGGGAAAGGATGGCAGTCCTTTCCTTTTTTTAACCGTTAGCACAGGAATGGTATAGGTTATTAGGTATCTGTCATTATAAATCTGTATTTAGGTTAATATATAGTGTTAATAAATAATTAGTCTTCTATGGGCCGTATCAAGCTTGTAGGTCACTGCCGCAGCATCTAAAAGACGCAGCACCAGATTAATCTTTTGATTTCGAAAGGCATCCCCCACCAGATCGACATCAGGCACCTGACCTTGATATACAACCGTCAAGTTGTACCACCGCCCAACTTCGTCTAATATTTCTTCAAATGATTTACCGTCAAAGCTAAATTTCCCTTCCGTCCATGCCGTAAAATTTGATGTATTCACGCGACTTACTGTAGTTCCATTGTCGGATGTTGTAGCCTGCTGTCCTGGCTGGAGAAGCAGCTTCTTTTGATTAGCATGCACCTGAACACGTCCCTCTACCAGTGTTGTTTTCACAAAAGGCTGCGTCAAATAACTGTTCACATTGAACTGAGTGCCTAGCACCTCCACCGTTTGCCCCTTGGTTCGTACGATAAAAGGAATCTTTTTCTTCTGACTATCCGTAACTGATGTCACTTCAAAAAATGCTTCCCCCTCTAACTCTACGGCTCTTTCGGCATCACCAAAGACTGATGGATAAATCAACCGACTGTCTGCATTTAACCAGACTTTTGTCCCATCAGCAAGCATTATCTTATAAATCCCGCCCCTGGGCACATACAGCTGCAGGTCCTTTTTTTGTACTTGCTCATCTTGCACACGGGCTACCTGTCTTCCGTCGGCATAACGTATAGATTCATCCATTACAATCCCCTCTTGCCCGGTATCCAAAGTCAACTGACGCCCATCCGCCAATATCAACACAGCCTTATTAGTCCCAGGCGTAATACTAGTATCTCGCGAATCTGCGATTGTTGTCTCAGAGCCTATATTACCCACATCATTCACCTGATCTCTACGGGTCCACCACCAAATAGATAGCATAGCCAGTAAGACCGCTGCTGCAGCTGAAACCCATAGTCGTCGGGGTAATTTATTAGCTTTCGGTAACACCTGCTGATCCGCACGCACACGTTCAAGTAATCCATTCAACATACGTTGCTTAAGTTGTTCCCTTCCTAAAGGAGCATCCGTAATCAAGACTACTTTTTCATCCGTATGACTATTATACCATTGCAAAAGTGTCTCGGTCTGCGTAGGTGTTAATGTATCGCCTCGTTGGAACTTGGCGACTAATTCTTCTATGTGTT
This sequence comes from Sphingobacterium psychroaquaticum, assembly GCF_900177625.1. Classification (GTDB taxonomy): domain Bacteria; phylum Bacteroidota; class Bacteroidia; order Sphingobacteriales; family Sphingobacteriaceae; genus Sphingobacterium; species Sphingobacterium psychroaquaticum. The sequence goes on along the minus strand of NZ_FXAU01000001.1, from coordinate 604,900 downwards.
CCGTGTCTTCCATTATTCATTCATAAACAAGCATTCTTTACCCGTCATATATAAGGACAGGCAGAAAACACAAAAGGGTGAGTTCCTTTTACTTTTTTTAGAAGAATTTACAACTGATTCAGGTAAATATAAGCGAAAACCAAGGCGATCAATAGGTCGGTATTGTTTCCAAGATCCTTTTTCGCCTTCTTCAGATGAGATTTTACCGTGTTTTCAGACAATTGTAATGTTTCTGCTATTTCTTTGGTAGATAGCCCTTCGTTTTTATTCATCATAAAAACAAGCTTGCATTGTGGTGGTAGGCTCTCGATGGCCTTGTCAATTTGATTTTGCAACTCCTGAAAAATAAGTTGTCGCTCTGGCGATAAAGCTTCGACAACTTCTTCTGTCGAATATTCAGACAGCTGCGATCGTCTCCGGTGGCGCTGTTCCAAAACATTAAAGGTATGATTTCGTATGGCCCGTGCGAGGTAGGCCGAAAGGCCGTCTTTTTGCAGCGTAAAGCTATCTCGTAACCGCCAAAGCTTATACAGGACATCTTGTACACACTCCTCTGCCTCCTCCAAATTTCCCAAACGATTTACGGCAACAGCTAGCATCCTCTCCCAATAACGATTGTATATCTCCACCAATGCCTGTTCATCATCCGTCTTAAACAGCGTTAAGAGCTCTTGATCGTTATATGTGTGGTAGCTAGGCATTCTGGGTTAGTTGCAGGGAACAAACTTATATAAATTTCTTCGTAAACAAAAGTCATGAACTTATTGTATCCTACAATTGCTGCTTATTTACGACTTTAAAGGAAAGCAGTAGAAGAACGGGGCCACTGATAGATCTATTCTTTCCACCGCGATGTTGACATCGCTGATCTCTGAACAAAAGAGGCTGACAATCCGCACCCCATTTTGCGGGGCACGGATCGTCAGCCGTCGATATTAAAGCCTACAGAGCAAACTACTCCACCAATAGGGAATGATGGATGGCCTGTAGCTCTTCGTTCGAAATTATCGAATTGATAGCTTCGGAACTACCAAGTAATGATTACATCCGCTAGGATTGGAAGATGGTCCAAATCATTCAACGTTGTAAAGGGAGCCTTCACCTGCATAATCTTAATATTACTGCTTGTCACAATATTATCAATACTTTTATTCGGTACTGCGCCAGTCCTTCCCTCAGCGGTATTACCGCCAGCAGCCGTTGCGAACCATCCCATGCTACCTCCATTTGCCATGTTAAAACCAGCATTGGTAAACTTCAGCTGTCCATTATCAGAGGCATTCATATCGCCCATGCAAATGAAGTATTCATACTTCTTCAACATATTAACCAACGCGTCTAATGAACGAGCATGCCAATCCTTTTGCCACGGAATGTGCGAAGATATAATAGTAATTACCTTATCACCAATCTTCAGGTCGCCCAGGATCGCATAATAATCACCATCCCAATTCTCCTGGCGAATATTTTCCAAGGTATAGTTTGTCGCGATTCCGTTGTATATCCATTTGTGCTCCTTTCCGAAGTATATGTTATCGTAAAAAGGTTTCAAAATTTCATCGGAAGCCACACGCGTACTATCTTTATCAAAATAATGACTCCACTCGTTCACGGCAAAAATATCGAGTCCTTGCTCTCCCACCCAGTTTTTCCATCGAACCAACTCTGCTTTCATCCAGTTTCCAGTTCCCTGGAAGCCACCGACACGACCTTGGTTAAAATGGCCGAGGTTGTATACGCCAACTTTCAAACGTAATGGTAACCGATCTGCCGTTTGTCCAACAGCAAACGTATAAGTCATGCCGAATAAAACCAGCATAAGTAAAAACTTTCGTAACATCATTTTTCTATTTATTATAGCGAATGGCTAAATAACCAATCCCCGTTGTTGTACTTACCGATAATGGTTCACTCGCGTAACTATTTCCATCCGATCCTAAATTCTTATCAACGACCAGCCGCAAGAAAACTTTTTCCTGACCGAGCAAAGCTAAAGGCAACTTCATGTTGATATTCTTGTAAGCTGCCAACTGATGTATTGTTGTATTGGCCCATAAAGGAGCATCGGGTACGGTAAAAGATTGAATTTTAGTCCAGGCACCATCCATATTACCATGCGTAGACCACTCTACCTTCCAAAAGCGAGGAGCTCCTTTACCCGTTCCGCCCACAAGGTTTAGCGCTGTTAATTGCAACGATAATTGACTGCTCGATATCCCCTGTGAAGAAAATTCGACAACAAAGCCTTCCCCTCTATTCTTATCGTAGTTCCACCACATAGTGGATGCTGTAATTGCACCATTCGTCACCGCTCCTTTTCCATCTGAATTTGTTGTCGTCGCTGTATTCTGCTTCGTGCCAGCACCGGTCAATACCCCATTTCCATATTGATTGGTATTCCCCAAGTTGGTCGCTCCAACAGGACCTAAATATGAATAATCGATATTCATCCCTAGATTAACCGTCGGTGCAGAAAAACTCATCTTACCATTACTGCCATAAGTTGGAAAAGCAACACCATTTGTGATATTTGGATATTGATATTCCACAAGTAGACTAGAAAAACCCTGATCTACCGAAGCCGCCATCTTGATATCATCTTTAGTGAGGTGTCGAATCTGATATCGACCGATATTGCCATAGTCCTCATCTGAAACGCCATCTTCATATTCAAATCGGGTAAAATTCTCATGCACTATAATACCTGATAGTTTTCCCGATCCATACGGTAAAATCGCACCATCTCGTCGGTATGACGTACGTGTATTAGTCATGGTAAACATACTATTCCCCTGTATATCGCGCATCAACAAAGGATACTTCGCTACTCGGTGTGCCGAAAAAAGCGTCGAATATCCCTCATTAATCGGGGTAAATGATCCCTTTCTTACTGGAAATTCCACATCTTTCAATGTCACAAACGTATAGATATCGTCATCGGTCAATTCCGACATATACTTCTGTTTTACAGGAAGCTGGCTTGCATTACCTTCAACTTGGCTCATCACCATCATAGAAGTTACCCCGGTTAAGGTATAGTGATCTGGATTCGATTCCTTCTCCACCGCTACCCCCTTTAATAGCACCTGCACCTTACTGTATCGCTTAAAGATGTTATCAGCCACCGTATTGGTTAGGATACGGAAACCATAACGTCCATCCACACTCTGCACATAGACTGTACGATCATTTTGTGTATAATTAATAACCGTTGGTGTTGTTTGCACGAAATCGCCTACATTCTGGTTCCCAACATCGCTTACGACAACCCCTTCTATAAACAAATCTTTCGTAATCTTCTCTCCCGCCCATACACGTACTTCTGGAAATTCTGCTTTCGTACCAAACATATTCTGTGCATTTGCTTGCAAGAGGTATAAGGTAGAGACATGTTCTACGCCCCATCCATCGGTATATGATAGGCGCAACTGTACACTTCGAAGTTCATTTTGGTCTGGGTTAGGTTGAACGGAAAAACTAAAATCGCTGGTCGATTTTTCCAAACTAAAATCATTGTTAACCCACGGCGTCACATCGGGCGTTGGGTATACGACTTGTACCTTAATATCCTCAAAAGGTATATTCGTCTCCAATTTCCCCGTAACCCGTCCGCCATTTCCTAATACCGTTGTGTTCAATGTCGGGAAATTAAGTACCGGAGTTTGCTTCCCTTGTTGCTTTACCCATACCGTATCAAAGCGCTCACTTTCTGGCGCATATAAAGCGACCTGTGACTTTCTCGGAAAACCGTCATTACCGTCATAAACCATCAGAAAGCTGGTATCGCCCTTCAGCTTTGTACCACTTAATTTTAACCAATTGTTTTCTGCGGGCACCGTCGCGTCAAAAGCCCCGTTAGACAGCACCTTGATTTCGACCTGTCCTGGTTCTGCGGAAACGGTATATTCTTTCACAGTTGTTCCAAGCTCGGAAAATTTCAGATAGGCCGCATCATCTTTCTTACAAGCAAAAGCCAATAAAAACAAGAAACAGGCACCTATTAACCGTATTGTTATGTTCTTTTTTTTCATGAGATCTACTGAATATATTTTAGTGAAACTGCGCCCCACCGCACTGTTATATTTGCTGAAGCATCTGTAATACGACCATCTTCAGCGCCTGTAGCCGTGTTGGCACCCCCGATATTATTTTTTGCTTGCAGCTTCACGTACACATTTGGTTTATTGAATAATTCATTCGGCAACTTAAACGCGTAGGAGTTTAGTCCATTCGCCGTATACTCGTGATTAAGTCCCCAACCCGCTAATGGACGAATACCATAGGTTGACCCCGGCAAGACCGTATAGGTCACACCATCCAACGAGTAAGCAACTTCCCAATAAGCAGGCACATGTAAAGTTGCAGCTGTTCCCGAGCCACCACCTTGCGTGAAATTAACCGTTAAGACCTTTCCAGAAATACCAGTCGTAGCGAACTTCAGGACAATACCTTCTCCTTTATTTGCCGTACTGTTCCACCATTTTGTTGAATACTGTAACGCCGAGCTAGGCACGACTTTAGAAGCCGCATCGGTATGGTAAATTGGGTGGGCTCCCATAGAGACCGCAGCACCACTCACCGTTGGACGCATTTCTCCTTGTCCAACCGCCGGAACTATCGCACCATTGACCTGTGTGTATGTTCCCGTTGCACTCAGGTTACTCATATTCATCCAGCGCCACTCGACTAATGTTTTTACCTTCTCCGCATCTTGAAGTTTAATATCCGATTGAGTCACCGGTCGAATACTATATCGTCCAATTTCTCCTGTCCCGTATCCATATTTAATCAATTTATGGTGAACAATGATTCCAGCCAAGGTTCCTGACCCGGTCGGCAACGTACTACGGCTCCAGGATACGGCTGTATTTACAATAGCCTTAAGACTTCCCCCTTGTTCGTCCACGACACTCGTTGGCACGGCATCTACATATGGCGTTGTTGCACCGGCCGTGTTCCAGTTAAATATGGCCACATAGCCCATGTTAACGTTTACATAGCTGCCATAAGGAACTGCTATATTGGTGTTTTTAAGCGTTACAAATGTATATACATCACTATCAATCAACTCATTAATAAACTTAATTTTAAGCGGTAGATTAGCTACTGTTCCCGCTTCCGACTTCACAATGTTGGAAGCACTTAATCCGCGAATCGTATACCGTGTTGGATTTGCTTCCTTCACCAATAAAAGCCCATCTAGAGAAAGCGCCACTTTACTGTAACGTTTCAAGGAGTTTGCCGCAGCAGTATTGAACTTTAAACGAATACCTGAAGAGCCTGTTCCATTTTGTACGTACGCTGTTTTTGGTGCCTCGGTGTAATCAATCGTATTAAAGGATGTGTTTGGATTAACATCCATGTTGGTGTTAGCCGCATCAGAGCTAACAAAAGCCTCTAATACCCGTAAAGGCATAACAATCCTTGCCTCTCCTTCAGCCCCCGGGATCAACGCCTTTAACTCCTCCATGGTGGTGTAGGTAAAATCGTCGGCCGACTGGATTACTTTATGTGTAAGATCAATGTATGTCGTACCGTTATTGACATATTTCAGCTGAACATTGGCCGCACGCTCCAGTCCGCTATCATTTGCACGAACGGCAATAACCAACAAGCTATCGTTTAGCAGATCGACCTGCTCGATCCAACCATTGCCCTGTTCATAGGTTACATGCTTCTCAAAATCAGGAAATAATGCACCGACATTTCCCTTCACGATTACCGTATCGAGCTTGGCACTCCGTGTCAAGAGCGATTCCGCTTTACGTTGCTCTAAGGTTGGAGCAAGTTGTGATTGATCAACATCTGTAAACACGGTATACTCTTTATCAAAACCATCAATTACCGTGAGGTAAATTCGCACGGTTCGATTTCTACCAGCATTGTTCTCTAAAGCCGTAAAGACCACACTATTTTCTGTAAAATCTAAATTAGTGACCCATTTTTCAGAAGTTTCGTCATCATACAAATACTCCACCTTCATCTTTTTAACATTTGACTTTACGTCGTTAACGATAGGCAGATTAATTTGAAAGGCATTTTTGGTAATGGTATACTTCGACTTCGAAAAGCGGAAAGCCGCGTCTAATCCTTTTTGTATAATTTTGATTTCCTGCTGCTCTTTCCCTTTGGAAAGTAACAAAGTCACACTTCGGGAAACGCCAAAGTTCTGCGTATATGAAAACAAAAGATCTCCATTACCGTAACCGCTAGTCCGATCTAAGGTAATCCAATCAACGTCCTCTTTCAGCGAAACTTGCCAATCGCCATTCGCGTAGACCATAATCTTAGTCTTCCCTTCAACGGCTTCCAGGTGAACCTCATTGGAATTTACAGCCAAGGAAAGATCCATTTCATATTTGCGATCACACTGCGTAAACAGAGCGACCACGACCATAAGCATGCTTAGAGTCGCTAGTTTATATCGTAATACTATCTTTTTCATTTGTTAAATACGTAACGAGTAATAATTAGAGAATCAAATGAAACAGCATCGGTGGATGATCCGAATACACCTTTGTAAAGTCATCATAGATCGGCATCGCTTTGGTCACCCGTTTCAAAACAGATGGAGTTCCGAATATAAAGTCGATCCGTCTTCCGGGGTACTGAAAATCATAAACAGCGGTACCATTTGATTTATAGCCATGTAAATGATGAATTGCGTCCATATAACCGGCCTTTTCTATTTCATCCAGTGCTGCGTAGCTGTTTCCCGTTACCGTGGGATCATAATCTTTGCGCGAGATCGAATTGAAATCCCCCATAAACACCCAGTCCTGTTCATTCGGAAACTTACGTATTGTACTATCCAGAATTACATTTGCTTCTTGTAAACGATAATCATTACCTAGATTATCCCCCACCTTATACCAATAGGCCTGTGGCCAAAAATGAGTAACGACAATATTTAAATCCGTATCCTTTAAACGCGCAAAAATAGCACCATGAGACACATGTAAGGTCACCCGGCGACGTGCATCAATAGGGTACTTTGAGGTTAAAGCCACGGGATAGTTGTCTGTAGATTTCAAATTAGTAATCACATATTTATGACCATAACGTAATGCCAGTTTCTCCAATGCTTTTTGATTAAAACCATTGACTTCCTGTAACGCTAGCACGTCCGGATTATAAGATCGAACCCATTCCACGAACTTATTGTAATTATTAGCCTTATCGTTCTTCATCCCTTCCAAAATATTGTAGCTCATAATCTTTAGGGTATCGGGCAAAGTCAACTCTTCAGGCTCCTTTTCTCCGCCATCATCTGGAAGCTCAACATCTTTTTTGCTGCAGGCCGTCCATAAAACAAGGCTAAAACATGCCAATAATGTCCAGGTTCTCCAAGAACCCGTTTTATATAAGTGCTTAACCTTTTCCATAATATTCATATGCTTTATTATCCAAACTATAACCTGATTTTACGACTTCCACATCTGGAATAGGGTAATACTCATGACAAGGCAACATATTGTTCTTTAAGGAGGCATAATCCGTAAAGTCGTATGTCATTTGATACCAATTTCCCCAACGTACCAAATCGTATTTGCGTTGGTATTCGCCCAACAATTCGCGTCCTCTTTCCTTTTGAATTTCCTCGCGCAACAAGTCCCAGTTCTTAAATACATAATCTGCCAAGCCAGCGCGTTGTCGCACTATATTGAGATAGCGAACGGAGGACGCCTGATCGCGGAGTTCCATGAAATTTTCCGCTTGCATCAACAACGCATCCGCATACCTAAATACCCGTTGATTATTACCGTCAGCGACATTATACATGTTGTAGGACCAAAACTTCGTGCCGAGCCACGGTCGCGTTGCTGTGCTTTTGAAATTCACCCCTTTATACGCCCATAGCATATTCATCTCCAAACGTTTATCCGGAGTCGCACGACGCATAACGGTCTGGAAATAATAGTTATTTGGTCGCAGAGGAGACCATGTTGTCGAATTAGCTCCTAACTCTGGAATCTCCACACCATCATAGATGGCCCCCGTACTACGCGTAGGCATACAAATTGCCGCGGCATTCGTCGTGACCTGTAACCCTGTTTCGGAGTAGGTAAATTGTATCTCAAAGATTGATTCTAGGATATTTTTGTTTTTCAACGCGATATCAGACAGCGGATACTGTCCAAAATCACCGTAAATTCCCACAAGCTGATCCATAGCCTCTTTGGCGACATCCCACTTCTTATTCCACTGTGCCAGCTTACCAATCAGCATCCACCCCATCGCAGCGCCACTACGGTTTCCCGGCGTATCGTTCGTCCGCACCTGAGCCAGGTAAGGTACATACGTTAAGAGTTCCTGAATCAGATAGTTGCGTGTATCAACTGCAGGCATCCGCCCCATCTTTGAGATTTTATCCAACACTTGTGCATTTACAACATCCTCTGTATAGAAAGGCACATCGCCAAAGGTGGACGTCAAGAACCAATAGTAATACGCACGCATGATCATTCCCTCGGCTAACAGCCTATTTTTTGTTTCTTCCGATAAGGGAGAGCGTTTGATGCCCTCAATAATGGAATTACAATACATCACCCCACGGTAACCTTGGGTCCACATCGTTTGACCAAATCGGGGTTGCGCCGGAGAGATATCCAATTGCGCATCCAAAGTCCCTGAAGCGATATACATTAAATCTGAAACACCTTCAGTAGCCATAAGGTAGGTATAGCTGTATATACTCCGCAATGGTATGTATGTCGAATTCAGTCCTGAAATACACTGCGCTTCGGTCTGATAATAATTATCACTATTGACAAAGGAAGTGGGCTGTTCCTCAATCGAACAACTGCTCCACAGCACACTTGCCATAAAAAATAAAACTAAACGCTTCATTTATATGTTTTTTTGAATTAATACCTTATTTGAATACTTCCCACAATGGTTCTTGGCTTTGGATAAGCACCAATATCCACACGTCTCAACGTGGAGGTGCTACTTTGCGAAGACACGTCAGGATCAAACCCATTGTACTTCTTCCAGACAAAAAGATTTTCCCCGGCAAGCCCCAACTGAATGTCTTTCAGCTTACTCTTTGTTATTTTAGACATATCAAATGTGTAACCTATGGAGACACTTTTAAGACGCAGATAGCTCGCATCGTATACCATCCGGTTGGAGGCAATATTATCAGTCGACCCAGCACGAGGAATATCAGAATTCGGGTTGCGAATCGGATGCCAGTTATCCAACATATACGTATACTGGTTGGTGAAGTTTCCACCGTTCCCCATCCATTGTTCTGATATATTGTAAATTTTCCCGCCCAATGAATAGTTTAAAAATACCCCCAGGCTCAGCTTTTTGTATCTAAAATTGTTTTGAAGTCCACCATAAATTAACGGATCGGCATTGCCCAGATAGATTAGATCTTTTTCATTAAACACACCATCGTGGTTCGAATCGATATACCGCGCCGACCCAAGCCTATACTGCTGATTAGAAGCAGAAACATAAGCTTTTGTTACTTTATTACGATTGATTTCTTCTTGTGACTTCCAGGTACCTGCATATTGAAATCCCCATAAGGCATTCAATGGATAATCTTTTACATAACCGTACATCATATAGCTGTTATTTCCAGCCGCACCATATACGTTGACATAATCATAATGCCCAATATCGTCTACACGTTGTTTATTGTGCGACACCGAGAAGGTTGTTGACCAAGAGAAATCAGTTTTTTCAATATTACGTGTCTCCACACTAAACTCAACACCTCTATTAGAAGTCTTGCCCACATTGGCAAAACGCGTTGTGTATCCTGTCTGTGTAGGCGTCTGTACATCTAAGAGCAGATCTTTCGTATAAGAAAGGTAGGCTTCAAGTGTCATATTTACCCGACCTTTAAACAGGGAGATATCTGTTGCTATGTTATACATATCAGTCTTCTCCCAAGACAGTTCTTCGGACGCTAAGCGTGATGGGTAAAAAGCGACAGGCTGTGAGCCATTAAACAGGTATCCGTTAGTCGAGGAGGAAAGCGCTGCCAACGAACGATAGGACGAAATCCCATCATTTCCTGTTCGCCCACCACTCGCACGGATAGAAAAGTCACTTAACCAGGTAACATCCTTTAAAAATTCCTCGTTGCTAACCGTCCATTTCAACGCCGCTGATGGGAAGAATGCCCACTTTTTGTTAGGTGCAAAGTTAGAAGCACCATCGCGACGCCCCGTTACCGTCAAATAATATTTGCTTTTATAGTTATAGTTGGCACGTGCTAAATAAGACATGGAGGTTTTACTCTCATTTCCTGTCCCAGCAACATAATTTTCTTTATCCGGAATGGCATTCATATTGTTCCATAAGATTGCATCCGATTGGTACCCTTCTCCCTGCAGGGTAAAATTGTTGCTCGACACCTTCTGTCCAATAAACCCCGCTGTAAAATCCAAGGAATGGATATCGTCCCATTTCTTTTGATAATTGACTGTCGTTTGGCTCATCAGGTTCTCTTCGGTAAATTCACCCCGGTAGGCTGTCCCCCCTTCGTTTTCGGCTTTAGCAGGCATATTACCAGGATCGTAACGATAGGTATGCTGTCCATAATAATAGTAGGTCAACTGTGAATTTACCTTTAGATTTTTGATCGGTTCTACTTCAATGTATCCGGTGTTCGTAATACCATCTCGTTTCACATTGCGTATCACGTCCAGGTCCAAAATAGATCGAGGAGAGTTGAACTTTTGCCCCGAATACCACAGATCATTAAAATTATCATACACCTTAATTAGAGGGTTGAGGTAAATTGCACCACTCCACCAAGTTGTTCCACCAATAGCTACCAAATTCTGATCTTCATCCCGCTTGGTATAATTCGTCTTTATTCCCACTTTCATCCAGGGAAACAATTTATAATCGAGATTCAGGCGCCCCGTAAAGCGTCCCAGCCCACTTTCTTGGATAATCCCTTGGGTATTATCATAAGCAACAGAGGCGTAATACGTGCTGCGACTACTACCGCCCGAAAGGGATAGGTTATGTGTATGGTAGGGTGCAATCCGCGTTATCTCATCGACCCAATCGGTCCCTTTACCGAGCGCACTCGGATCTGGAAATGGATAGTCCGACATCGGTGAATTCTCGGTGATATTACCGTAGGGATCAGAAGTCGTAAATAAAGCGAAGTCGTTTCTATATTGGGCAAATTGAGAAGCATTCATGATATCAAGCTTGCGGGGTAGTTGGGATAATCCAAATGTGCTTCGCCAGGTGATATTGTCCTTACCGGCTTTACCTTGTTTCGTCGTAACAATAATGACCCCATTACTTCCTCGCGACCCATAAATAGCCGTAGCAGAAGCGTCTTTAAGTACAGAGATAGATTCGATATCCGCAATATTGATATCCGCAAGGTTTGTAACCCCATCCAAAACACCATCCACAACAATCAAAGGTTCATTCGTGGCTGTAATAGAACGTGTTCCCCGGATACGAATTGAGGTCGCCGCCCCTGGTTCTCCAGACGAAGCCATAATATCAGCGCCCGGAACACGTCCCTGAAGCGCCAAATCGGCTGATAACACCGGAGCATCCCGTATGTCAGACATTTTTACGTTCACAACAGAACCGGTTAAATCCTTCTTCTTCACTTCCCCGTAGCCAATAACAACGACTTCATCAACGTCTGTTACCTTCTCGGTTAATACAATATCAATTGGCCCTCCTTTTTGTACAATAATTTCTTTTCTATCATACCCCAGAAAAGAAATTTCTAGGATTGCGGGAAACTGATTCACCTGCAAACTGAACTGCCCTTGATCATCAGTGCGTGTTTGTAAATCACTATTTTTAATCTTTACGGTTACATTGGAGAGGGCAACTCCCCCGGCACCTTTAACAACGCCAGTAATAGGCTGTTGCTGTACCACAGGGGTTAACCAATCGGTGGTAATAGGATTCAGTTGTGCAACCTTGATTTTTCGAATTAGTACCAGACTTCGGTCTTTTCGCTTAAAATCCAGTTCAAACGGAGTTAGTACGTCACGTAAAACATGTAATGCATCGGCTTGCACATAATGAGCGTCTACCGTTGCTTGACGAGGCAACAAGCCCTGTGCATAGAATACGGTATACCCGCTCTTCCGCTCAAACTCTTTTAATAACCGGGATAAGTCTACTTTCTTTCCCGTAATGGTAATCCGCTGCCCGAAAGAAGTAGCGCTTGCATGCATAATAACAACAAGCAATAACATCCATGTCAATTTCATATACAATGGAATTTTCAATATAGGTAGGTCATGGGGATAGCCTATCCCTAACCGTTTTTTTTCATACATTTGTAATAGGTTGAGATTAATAATTTGATACGTTTCAATCTAAGATGTCTTCGGACAAAACTGGCAGGGACGGCTCCAACGTTCCTGCTTTTTTTATCGCCAAAGACCGCAGTCTTTATTTCATAACAGTGACCCTCCTTCCGTCCACTTTAAATGTTACTAGGTCGGTCCACTCTATTAATTGTAACAGTTGTTCAAATTTTTCAAATCGTGATATCGTCCCGCTATAGCGTATTTTGGACATATCTCCTTGATAGGATATATCAATATCGTACCACCGAGCCACCTCTTCCATAACCTGCTCAATAGAGGCATCATCAAAAGCAAAATTTCCAGATTTCCATGCAATACTGTATGAAGGATCGACATCCTTAATTTGGACATCTTTTTCGTTCACGGAATAATCGGACTGCTGCGATGGCTTAAGATGTTTCGGTTTCGCCTGATGCGCGTAGTGCAACGCGACAGCTCCTTCGATCAAGGTGGTTTTTATCTTATTGTTGTAGCTATTGATATTGAATTTGGTTCCGAGCACCTGCAATTTTTGATCTTTTGTTTGCACGTAAAACGGAATTGATGTATCCTGATTTTTTACTTTTTCGACCTCAAAATAAGCTTCGCCCTCGAGTTCTACTGTACGGCTATCTGCCCCAAAAGAAAGTGGATATCGTAACTTAGAGGCCGCATTTAACCACACTTTAGAACCATCAGGAAGCACCAAACTATACTCGCCACCTTTTGGCGTTACAATCGTATTGTACACCGGTTTCTGTGTTTCTTTTGTCGCGGTGTAGGCGTAAGCAATGCTGCCATCGGCTTGTTTATAGATTCGTAAACCTTGATCTTGTAAAAACGTGTCCTGTTTAATCTTTTCGAGTTCCACAAAACTACCGTCCTCAAACAGGATGCGGGCCTTATTGCTTCCCGGTTGAATAATATGTTGCTGATTGGCTAAATCCTTGGCCGCATCTGTCGTTGGTATTTGCCTATAAAACCAAAAGGCGGCCAAGCCTGAAAGAAGCAACAGACAAGCGGCGGCAACGAGTCGTCTCCATGGGAGGATCATTCCTTTCTTTTTGCCCTTATGCTGCGCCAAGATAGACACTATGCGTTTATCGGCTAACACACGTTCAAAAAGTGCATCTTGATTCCTTTCCAGATCTTTATCACCTGTCCAGGCTTCAAATTCTTCATCCCAGCTATCATACAACATTTGCTGCCCGCCCTTCGTTCCCAAAAATTTTTTCAGGATATCCAATTCCTCAGGTCGTAGATGGCCTCTGTGATAGCGTAATAATAATTGATGTAGCTGTTCTTTATCCAATCTCTGTAATATTTAATACTATAAATGCATTAAAACAGAAAATGTACTAGTTCAATTAAAAAAAAATAAAAGAGGAAAGGGTGCGCGCTAAAACAAGAAAAAATACATCTTTTGCAATTTAAGACGTACGGTTTTAGTTGCTACTAACAGATGATTTTTAACCGTATTTTTTGAGATTCCCATGTATTCTGCGATCTCTTGATGCGGCAAGTCCTCTAGGCGACTAAGCCTATATACTTCTTGTTGCTGTGTGGGTAAGCTCAGAATAATTTTGTTTAAAACTTGTGACAATTCAGCATAATTGAGCTGTGTCTCCATATCAAAGGAAATCGAAAGCTCTTCCCCTGCATCCACGGGAAGAGCCTCGGTTCCACTAATTTTTTTCCGAAAGTAAATCAGACAAAGTCGCTTCGCGATGACAAATAAGTAAGGATATATATCAACAGCGGAAAAGATCTTTTCACGATGTAAAAATAATAGCGTAAAGGCCTCTTGGGCAATATCCTCCGCATCCTCCCGATCCCCGCATTTACTCATTGCATAGCGGAGGATAATGGGAAAATAAAAATCAAAAGCTTTTCGAAACGCCACAGCATCCCCCTCGATAAATCGATCAAACTCATCTCCAACGAAAACTTCCTTCATTAATTTCATCATGCAATACAGCGTCCATGGCTTGGCTATACAAAGAACTAAAATTTAGATAATGTATAGGTTAGCTTAAGGTTAACGAATTGTTTCTCTTTACCCCACACATTCGGCTATTTTTTGATCGCCTGAAACTGCGCAGTGGTATATAGGTTAATATTATCTACAAATAATCGGTTTTTGGCCATCTCTTGCCCATCTCCAGCAATAAATTCCAACTGGATTGTCGAGGCAGTTGGGTTACGCACGGGCTTCTTCAGTGCAAAAATAGCTTGTGTCTCTTCCCACATTTTAGTTAAGATCAAAGCAGATTGATGATCGTAATACTTTAATTCGACCATCTTGCTCGTCTGTCCATCAGCAAATTCTGCGCCCTTTAGTTTTATGGTCAGTTTATTCCCATCTTGTTCACCATTCCTAGCGGTATAGGCTACAGCATTAAAGGTCAATAGCAACAAACTATCCTTCTCTATACCAGGCACCACAGCAGAAAGCAATGTTCCACCAAAATCTGCCGAGCCAAGTTGCACAAAGCCATTCATCCCGTAGGTCTTCGATGTCGCAGCGGTCCCTGGATTTGTCCATCCATATTCCTTTTGCGCATTGGTCCACTGACCAATTAACGTTCCCCGCCCCTCATCTAGTGGATTTCCATTCCCATAACGCAACCAGGCAAACTCCTCAGCAATACGTGTATCATAACCTTGTGAAAGTCGTATAAACTTCCCAGAATATGCTTCTGCACCTTTAATATTTAGCACGCCTGTACGTTTCTTGAATTGGGTTTGCATCGGACTTACCTCTAGGATTAAACGTACGCCACCTTTCCCTCCCACCGGTTCCATCTTATCCACTTTAACCCATGTATTAGGATCACTCGTTTCAAAGTTCACATCCAGCGTCTGATCTCCAAATACATAGAGCGTATCCTTCCCCCCTTCAACGGTAAATTCATGTGCTGAAATAATGTGTGCTTGTTCAGCATCTTCGCTCACGATCATTTCAGTTACCCGACCGGTATCTTCTTTGCTTTTCTCACAGGATATGAATGTGCTTACCAAAAGGACACCCCACACCTGATAAGGAAGACCACACCATGATCTCCAGGTTTTGGTTATTAAAATATTTGATTTCATTTTTTAGCTAATTTTTAAGGCGAGTGGACCGACCCAGCAACAAAAATTAGATAAAGCACAAAACTAATAATTTCAATTGAACCCTTAGATTATGTAATTGTTAAGTTTACATAAGTCTTTAAAAAATAATGTCTTTAAACAGGTTTTCTATCTTGATTAGTCGTAATATGGAACTAAAGTAAAAATAAAAACCGAAATGCACAAAAAGGGCTGCTCAAAAGTTTTAATACTCATGAGCAGCCCTATCAATCATGTTTAATGATTAGTATCCTTCGTTTTGCTTTAATGTTCCACCACTGCGATCGATTTCTGTCTGCGGAATAGGGAAATAAGCATTATAAGTATTATACACTAAGCCACCGTAAAACGGAAGATGTTTACTTTCAAATGCCGAATAACTTTCCAGCACCTGTTTGGCAATCCCCCATCGCACGAGATCAAAATACCGATGGCCCTCCAAAGCCAGCTCTAATCTGCGCTCCATGCGTACCGCATTACGTGCAAAATCTGGGCTTGGGAAAGATGGGTAAGGCTTTACCATATAATCAGCCACATTGACATTATTGATCTGCTTACGTGGTAATTTATCGGCACGTTCCCGGACCATGTTTACATACTTCAGTGCTTTAGGTAAATTACCTGTTTCCACGGCACATTCCGCTGCCATCAAGATCACATCCGCCAGGCGCATAATATTGACATCGAGCCCTGTAATATAGTTTTCCCCTGCAACGGCGTGGTTGGCGAATTGACTCTTCCGAATCATCGTTTTGATTCCTACAAAAGGCCCTGCAAAGGAAGCTTTACGGATCCAGTCGTCCCCGGGCATAATACCATAATCCAAGTATGGAACACCTCGACGCCCTACCGTATAATCCAGGCGAGGATCTACCCGAAAGGTAACATCCAACTCATAATCTACTTTATCCTTCCCTGTCAATTCCATATCCGAAGTATTCGGATTATTTCGATAACTACCATCCAGGTACGGTAAACCATTTGCATCCACTTTATAAGCATTCACGAGATCTATCGTTGGTTGGTAAAATCCACAACATCCCACGGGTGAAGTACCATACAGACCGCCGAGCATATCCCCAACATTTGCATTATCGCCTGAGCCGTTCGGGTTGATGGCATGCTTAGATACCAAGATTGCTTCCGGACCATCTTCTGTCTCGACATTGAAATTATTTTCAAACGGCATGGAAACTAAATTCTTACTTCCAATGACATCTTCAAAGAGCGGAAGTGCCAAGTCATGTTTCCCTTGGTACAAATAAAGTTTACCTAAATAAGCCTTCGCAATGGTTTTATCCATACGGCCAGACTGGCTCTTAAATTTAGTGACCGGCAAGTTTTCTGCAGCGAACTTCACATCATCAATAATCTTATCGTAGATGTCAACATCATTTTGTTTAGCTTTCGCTTCCTCGGTTGTTGTATTTTCATCGATGTAAGGTAAGTAACGGAAGATCCGCCACATAAAGAAATAATAGTGACCACGCAACATCTTGGCTTCCGCTTCAATTTCTAGCGCACGACTGGCCGCAATCTTCGAGGAACCAGCCTGCACGGTTTTCAAAAAGCGTAAGGTCGTATTACATCGCATCACCCCTTCATAGTATACCTGCCACATCGTTATCAACTGATCGTTGGCTGGATTTATTTTTAACGCCTCAATCAGATTCATTGCCGACTGATCGTTTTCATCGGAACCTTTATGCGCATTGTCCGAGGTCATCTCTCCAAACACCCATTGACTTGGTGCCGACGAATAATTACCCCAGGTACCGTTTACATTTCCGTTCATTATACCATAAGCCCCTAACAGGAGCGCTTCAACCCCATCTTCGCTCACAATCTGATCTCCATACAATTGCCC
Source organism: Sphingobacterium psychroaquaticum (assembly GCF_900177625.1). GTDB lineage: Bacteria > Bacteroidota > Bacteroidia > Sphingobacteriales > Sphingobacteriaceae > Sphingobacterium > Sphingobacterium psychroaquaticum. Next base: position 587,611 of record NZ_FXAU01000001.1, on the reverse strand, counting down.
TTGAGGCACCTTATTTAAGAAATCCTTACCACAGCTACCAAATAGTAATCCAGCAGCTAACAAAGACATATATATTGATTTTCTTTTCATGACTTTCTATTTTTTATGCTTAAAAACCCAGACTCAAACCGAATAAATACTGACGCGACTGTGGATAAACACCAAGATCAACACCGATTGCGGGATAATCACTTGGCGTGGCTGTCACCTCAGGATCTAAGCCATCGTATTTGGTAATGGTGAATAAATTAGTCACCCCGGCATAGATACGTAGTTTGTTAATTGCAGTATTACTACCGAATAGACGCTGCACCGGGAAAGTGTAGCCAATCTGCAGATTTTTCATCTTCAAGAAACTACCATCTTTTACATAATAGCTTGAAGTAGCTGTTTCAAAAGACGAAGGATTTGCCGTCAAAGAAGGCATAGCACTATTCGGGTTCTCGGGACTCCACGCATCCAATAGTCGTGTGCTACGCGCACCGTTGAATACACCAAAGTCGGTAAAATAGCGTGTCATATCAAAAATATCATTCCCTTGTGATCCATAGAAAAACATAGCAATATCCCAATTCTTGTATGCCGCATTGATGCCCAATGAATACACAAAATCCGGGTGTGGATTTCCAATTACTGTCCGATCGGCATCATTGATAACGCCGTCTCCATTAATATCTACATACTTTAACCCGCCTGGTCTCCCCTTACCATCAGAATAGTTTGCGGAATTTGCCACATCGGCAGCATCTTTATACACACCCGCCACTTGATACCCATAGAAAGAACCAAATGCCTCCCCTGGTTTCAATACCGTTGTTTGGATTGTCCTGAAATTACCGTAATTCTGCTGTTTTACGGATGGTGCCAAGGCCACAACTTTATTGATATTTTTAGCGAACATTCCCGTTACATCTAAGGTAAAATCTTTTTGTTGACGACGACCATAATGGTAGCCTAACGTTGCTTCGACACCATGGTTCCGCATATTACCGACATTCACATAAGGTGAAGTCGCACGACCCGCAACTGCCGCAGGAAGAGGTACTCGGAAAAGCATATCATTGGTCTTCTTATCGTAATAATCGATCGCCCCATCAAAATCACCGCCCAACAGTGTGAAGTCCAAACCAATATTAAAGGCATTTACCTGCTCCCATTTCACATCCACATTTTCAAAATCACTTTGCCATAAACCACTCTCTACTGTACCATTGATTGGATAAGAAGAGTGTGTGATAGAGCTCGCGTATCGATTCAAATAGTTATAGGAAGGAATGCGTTGGTTCCCGGTTACCCCATAACCGGCACGAAGTTTTAAATCTGTAATCCATGTCACGGGCTTCATAAACTCCTCGGCGGATAAACGCCATGCACCGCTGACACCAGGAAATACCCCGTATTTATTTTTCGGGCCAAAGTTTGAAGAGCCGTCCCGACGTACCGTAGCACTTAAGATATATCGGTCGTCAAAGCTGTAATCTACCTTTCCAAAGATCGAAAACATAGAGCCCATATCTCCATCCCCTGTATTTCCAAAGTTGGATGTTCCTGCATTCAGGTAAAAATAATCCAGACTACTCAAGGTGAAAAATCCATTACGACTTCCAGCGAGATTCTTATTTCGGTTATTGATAGCCTCCGTACCGGCCAAGACATTCAAACTGTGCCTATCAAATACCTTACGATAGTTTAAGGTGTTCGTCCAGGTCCACTCTCGATTGTATCCACTAGACTCATTTAAACTGTTATTGCTGTATGATCCTTCCGAAAACTCTGGATTCGGATAGGTGATTGTCCGCCCTCCGTAGTTTTCATACCGCATACCAAAACTGGTACGTAATGTTAACCCACTGAGTATATCCACCTCACCGAAAGCGTTCCCGAAAAAGAAACTACTTCTATTTACATTATCTTTAGCCCGATAAGCCACCGCAACTGGGTTTCGGGAGTTTCCGTATCCACCCCGGCTACCGGCCCAGTTTCCACCTTCGTCATATACTGGAATAATGGTCTGCGACCGGAAGGCCCAGCCAATCACACTTTCATCCCCCATATAACCGCCAGCTGCATTCGGATTAACCCCCATCCCTACGCCCTCGGTGTAACTGTACTGCATATTTTCACCAAAGCGCAACTTCCCATCGAAAGCTTTAAACTGTGTATTTGTCCGGATATTGAATCGTTCAAACTCCGAGTGAATAACGGTACCCTGCTGATTTAAATAACCTCCAGACATGGCATAACTCGCATTTTCACTACCGCCCGTTGCCGAAAGCTGATAATTTTGAGTAGGTGCTGTCTGGCTTACTTCCCGAAACCAATCTGTTCCACTTTTATTGGCTTTTGTTATCTGATAAAATGTGGAAGGATCACGGGAATAGTTATACTTTGACATATCATAATCGGCCGGAGTAATATCATCTTGTTTCTCCAGCCCCTTCGCTCCGACCAACAGATAATCCGGCAAAGCCAAATTCGTCCCATTCATCTTATTGTTCATGTCATACACCTGCTGTGGTGTCATCATTTTTGGAAAACGGTTATACTGCGGCACTTGTATACCGACATAACTTTCCAAATTAATCTGTGGTTTCCCTGATTTCCCCATTTTGGTAGTGATAATCACCACACCATTATTGGCACGCGCCCCATAGATTGATGCAGCCGAGGCATCTTTCAGTACCTGCATGGTCTCAATATCATTCTGGTTCAGCCAACTCAGCTTCCCTTCAAAAGGAACACCATCAATGATATACAAAGGTTCATTGTTGTTGATCGTACTATATCCGCGAATCTTTATTTGTGGTGTGGACCCCGGTGCACCATCATTCACGATCTGTACCCCGGCGGCGCGCCCTTGTAATGCTTCTACCGCCGTAGCAGCGGGCTGCGCTTTCAATTGCTCCGTATTAACTACCGCAACGGCTCCCGTCAAATCCTTTTTACGCTGCGTCCCATAGCCCGTTACAACAACCTCTTCCAAGCTACTATTATCTGCTTGTAGTGCTACGCGAATAACCCCTTGCGTTTGCAATACGGTAGTCCGTGCGATCTGATAACCGATGTAACTTATTTCAAGTACATCGTTTGAGGCAGCCTGAAGCTCAAAGCTTCCATCCGCACCCGTGGAGGTCGCGATTGTCTTACCCGCAACCTTAACCGTTACCCCGGCCAAGGGCTCCTGTGTAACGGCGTCGGTAACGATTCCGCGAACAGTTTTTTGTTGTTTTTCTTTGTTTAGGGCTAATAAAGCGTATTCATGGGTCGAATATGAGTTTGCCATACTCGCATTACTCAGCATTAACAAGGCTCCAGAAATGCACAGAGCTTGCCGAAGCGGATTTTTTCTATCGATGAAAAATCCACTTGAAAACTTCTTAAGTTTCATCATGGTGATCGTAAAATGGTTTATAAAATTGATTAGCTTTTGCGTGTAGTCGCACGCGAAGAAAAATAGAATATTTATCTCATACGCAATTAATTTAGTTTATATACATAGGTGCATGAAATACCCAAAAAGATATTTCATTTAACAAAAATTATACTTGGTTGCTTTAGTGTTTAGTTAGCTTAAGTTACACAACATGTTTATATATCAAAATATTTAACCAAAAAAAAATAAAACAATAAACACAACAACCTAAGTTTCAACATATAACAGTAATATTTTTGTAACAAAAACGTAACATAACAACGTTACAAACAGAAATATCTTTTAAATTAATTACAAAAATGTTTTAGCAAACATCTTATCCGTTTATAAAAACAACCCATATAGTAAATATTTTTAATAACTAGATCCCATATTTAGACACTTGCAGAAACAAGCATATGTACGAATTACCACGTGTTTATACGTATTTCGTAGCGGGGGTGCACATTGTTTAAATCATGTCATCACCTAAAAAATGACATCCATAACTGGAATAAAATTTGTACTATTGACGCTGTAACAATACCAATACAGACAGGTGTCTGCTTTTAATGAAGATTATTGATAAAAAGGAAATTTTCACCTCACTCTACGAAAGTCACTGGTTAAAACTTTACCTGCACGCTTACCGCATGGTTGAGGATGAGGATGAAGCGAAAGATATTGTTCAGGAAGTTTTTACTAACCTGTGGGATATCTTGGATACCATAGACATCAATAGTTCCTACTCTTCATATTTATATCGCTCTATTCGCAATGTTGTTATCAATCGGTTATCGCGTGGCAAATTGGCTGCTAAATTTGAAGCATACATCCAAGCGGCTCAACTAACCGACTACGCCTATACACCGGATGATCTTTTACGCGAAAAAGACCTCGCAGAAATCATCAACTACGAAATCGAAAACCTCCCTCCAAAAATGGCGGTGATCTTTAAGAAAAGTAGGTTCGAAGACCTTAGTTATCGAGAAATTGCAGCCGAATTAAATATCTCCGAAAATACGGTTCGCAAGCAGATTCACAATGCTTTAGTCATCCTTCGAAAAAAAATTAAATTTATTTTGATTTTCTTCTACTACTAACTCCCCGGTTCTTTGTCATATATCCGAACTAACCGACGTGGATACAATGTCAACACCAAAAATTACACAGGAATTATTACAAAAATATCAACAAAACCAATGCACGCCCGAAGAGCAGGCCGCGATAGAAAGCTGGTACAATGATGTCTCCAAGCAACGCGCGCGTGCACCGCTGGACGAAGAGAGCCTGATGGCGGTGGATGTACACCTACGGTCTATTTTACAGGATAAACTAATTGATCGTAAAGCATCTACCCAAAGGTCTATGATCTGGAAAGTTGCGGCGGCACTTCTCGTGGCTCTGACGGTAAGCAGCATCTTTCTCTTGTACCGGAACAGTACAAAGCCAGAAACGCTGACGGTCTCCAATCAACCAACTTTTTCTCCCGGCATATTTCGTGCAACAGTAAGTCATGGGAACGAAAGACCGGCAAGCAACCAGTACAGCAGCAACGTTTTAACGATGGACCATCAAAGCACAAAAAACAGTTTATCCGTTGAAACAGCTAAAGGTGAAGAGTTTAAGATCGTTCTTGCGGATGGGACTGAAGTGTGGATGAATGCGGCAAGTAAAATCCATGTTCCCGAAAAATTCAATCTAAACGACCGAATCATATTCTTGGAGGGAGAAGCGTATTTCAAAGTTGCGAAGAACAAGGCAAAGCCTTTTATTGTACATGTAGCGGACCTTACTGTCCAGGCTTTAGGTACCGAATTCAATATTCAGTACTATAATCACGATAGAAAATCGATTAAAACCTTCCTCGTGGAGGGTTCTGTTCAACTCAATCAAGGTAAAACGCAAACACTGTTGAAACCGGGCGAATTATTCGAAATAGATATACAGACGGGCGAACATGTACGAACTATCATCAGCGATCCTCCAAAATTGTATGCCTGGAAAGATGGCTATTTTGAGTTCGACAATACCCCTATTGCAGATATCTTACAAAATTTATCGAAGTGGTACAATTTCCAATATGAAATTGCACCAAGCTACAGCCATAAAACCTTAACCGGTAAAATAGCCCGTAAACAATCATTCGATGATGTATTGAAAATACTAAAATTCTCTGGCATAAATTACCAAATAAGCGATGGGTTATTACGCTTATCCCCTAAATCATAAACAAGACAATCAACCATTTTTTTTACACCTATGAAATATTACTTTACAGCACTTTGCTTAGTATTCGTCTCGCTAAGCAGTTACGCTTTTAGTCAGAACTTTACTTTAAAGCTACAGAATGTACGCTTTGAGCGACTTGTTCAAGAGATCGAAAAAAACTCCAATTACCGCTTTGTGTATGACCCGAAAGAAATTAACAGCAAGGCAACTTTTTCCATTTCGGTAACCAATGGCGGAATCAACAGTGTTCTGAGTCAGGCTTTTTCCAAGAACCAGATTTCTTATCAAGTTATTGGAGAGACAATCGTTGTGAAAAATACGCCTACTACATTAGGAAGCGTACAGCAACATATCCATGGTCAGGTGTTTAACCAAGACCAAGAGCCCCTGCCAAATGTGAGCATTCGCAATAAAGCGAATAACAGCAACTATCTTACCGATACAGAAGGAAAATTTAGCGTGAACACAAAAGGAAATACGACACTCGTTTTCAGCTCGATTGGTTATAAAACAAAAGAAATCCAAGTAACCAACGTATCGGAATTAACAGTTCACTTGGAAGCCGATCTAGGAAATTTGGATGAAGTCGTTGTTATCGGCTATGGCACCTCTTCCTTGCGCAAAAATGTCGGCTCTGTATCTAGTGTTACCGCCAAAGATATCGATAAACAGCCTGTTATGGATCCATTGGCAGCCCTACAGGGACGCATAGCTGGACTAAGCATTAGCTCCAACAGCGGACTTCCAGGTGGTTCATTTAACGTACAATTACGTGGAGCCAACTCTATCAGTAATGGCAACAGCCCTTTATATGTTATCGATGGTGTCCCCTTCTCGGACAACAGCATGAACCAGTTTAACATGGCGAACGGTACGCAAAGCCCTTTATCTATTATCAACCCTCGAGATATCGAACGAATCGATATTATGAAGGATGCCGATGCAACAGCCATTTACGGCTCCAGAGCAGCCAACGGAGTAATCCTGATTACCACAAAAAAGGGCAGTTCCCAAGGGTTGGCGGTAGATGCTGGGGTAAACATTGGTAATTCAAGCGCGATCAATAAGCTAAAAATGCTGAATACGGCACAATTTCTCGAAATCCGTAGAGAAGCATTTAACAATGATGGTGTAACACCAAATGAAACAAACGCTCCCGATCTTTTAGTTTGGGATCAACAGACAGACATGAATTGGCAGAACGCGCTTTACGGTCATAAAGCGGCATTCAACAATATGCAGTTATCCTTTAGAGGAGGTAGCGAATCTATCCAATATCTTTTTTCGGGAAATTACAACCAACAAGGTGATGTTTTACCGGGAGACAAAAACTACAAAAAAGGTGGAGCCCTGTTAAACGTAAGTAGTCAATCTGCATCTCGTCGATTCAAATTTACTGCTTCTGCAAATTTTAATGCAGACAAGAACAATACCGTTCCAGCAGATATTGCACAGTATTATAACCTGCCAACCAACTATAACCCATATAATCCAGATGGCAGTTACTATTGGTTTGGCACTTCATTGCAAAACCCGTTCGCCAGCATGGATCGTACGAGTATCAGCCGAACCAAATCCCTATTGGCCAATACAGCGCTAAGCTACCAGGTGTGGGATGGCTTGGAAGCGAAATTAAATATGGGTTACAACTATAACCGAATGAATCAATTGCAGATGCTGCCTGAAAAAGGATTCAACCCACTAACTAGCAGCGGAGCAACAGCTAATTATGCTTACTCGGACTACAATTCTTATATTATCGAACCGCAATTAAACTATAGTAAGCAAATAAAAGAACATGACTTCAAAGTATTGTTGGGTGGTACTTGGCAGCAGTCGATCTCCGAAGGTGAAAACCTATATGGGGTAGGTTATCCAAGCGACTCACAACTCGAAAACATCCGAGCGGCCAGTAAAGTTACAGTCAACAATTACAATTATGCTGACTACCGCTACCAGTCTTTCTTCGGACGTATCAGCTACGGTTTTAAAGATCGTTATTTGTTTAATGTAAGTGGGCGTCGCGATGGCTCTACCCGCTTTGGTCCCAAAAACAGATACGGTAACTTCGGTTCGATTGGTGCAGCATGGGTATTTACTGAAGAAGAATTTTTCAAGAACCAGCACATACTTAGCTTTGGAAAGCTACGAGGAAGTATTGGTGTAACAGGAAATGACCAGATTGGCAATTACCGTTTCCTAGATACCTGGAGTGCAGGCTTTCCTTATCAAAATATTGCAGGTCTTTCGCCTAGCCGCGTATTCAACCCTTTCTACAGCTGGGAAGAGAATAAAAAAAGGGAAATAGCACTTGATTTGGGTTTCTTAAACGATCGTTTTTTCTTAACCACCAATTACTACAACAACAGATCTGATAATCAACTCATTGATATTATGCTGGCGCCACAAACTGGTTTTAGTTCGTATTTAGGTAACCAACCTGCCTTAGTAGAAAACTCTGGCTGGGAGTTTGAGCTAAACAGCACCAATATCAAAAAGAAAGATTTTGTATGGAGTAGCAGTGTTAACCTTACTTTACCAAAGAATAAACTTCTAAAATATCCGAATTTAGAAAACTCATCTTCTAAAAACAGTTATGTTATAGGCGAATCGGTACGGGTTGTGCGCGGGTTCCAATTTACCGGTGTGGATCCTGAAACAGGTCTAGCACAATTTCTCGATGTAAACGGCGATGGAAAAATCACAGAATATACTGATTTTGTAACACTGGGCAATCTGATGCCAAGTTTCTTCGGCGGTATTTCGAACAGTTTCTCTTACAAACAAATAGCACTAAGTTTCTTGTTTCAATTCGTAAAACAAGAAGGCCCAAGTATCGCTTATGGTCCACAAGCATCGCACATCGGCGCATTATCAAATATGGATGTAGCGGTACTCGACCGTTGGCAAAAACCGGGTGATATAACCGATGTTCCCCGTGCGACCGCAACAGCATCAAACCCCGCATACACAACCTATCGCGATCGGTACCGTTATTCTTCAGCCGCTTGGGATGATGCTTCTTTTATCCGATTGAAAAATGTGGCTGTCAGTTATGATCTTTCCAACTGGTCGCAAAAAATAAATATTAGAAAAATGATGGTCAACTTTAGTGCACAGAACTTGTTTACATGGACCTCCTTCCGAGGCTTGGACCCTGAAATGCAAGGCTTCGACAGAGCCTATGTATCCCAAGTGAATCCATTTGGAGCTGTTCGTACATCGGCCACACCGAGTATCCGTACTTATACCTTTGGTTTACAAGTTTCTTTCTAACATTTGAATTTTAAAAGACACATAACATGAAAACAAATAAACTATATATAGCATCCCTTTGTTTAGGTGCATCTCTAACATTTGGTTCTTGTGATAGCTTTCTGGACATTGACGCCCCTAAGGATCAGGTTGCTGCGGACTTGGCTTTTGCAGATGCTAAAGTCGCAGAAGCAGCTATGGTCGGTGTTTATACCTCCATGAATAATTTCAATAATCAATTCGCCAGCGCGCTACTCAGTCTTGTATTAGCCAGTGCTTCCGACGATTATTACTCTGCATTTACAACCTACGATGAATACAAACTAAATACGATAACTCCGAATACAAGTTACCTAGATCGGCTATGGAGCCAGCCTTACGGATATATCAACCACTGTAATAAGATTATTGAAGGTTTGGCTGTCTCTCCTTTAACAGATGCTGTCAAAAAACAGTTCACGGCCGAAGCAAGATTTGTCCGCGCCTTTAACTATTTCTATCTGACCAACCTGTTCAACAAAGTTCCCTTAGTTACAACTTCCGACATTAATATATCCAATACCTTAGGTCCATCCAGTAAAGAAGAAGTATATGCATTCATCATCAATGAACTGAAACTTGCTGAAACAGATTTAGCGGACGCCTACCCTACATCTGAACGTACACGTCCAAATAAAAAGGCTGTTAGTGCATTGCTGGCCCGCGTATATTTATACCATCAAGATTGGTCCGCTGCGGAAAAAAGTGCTTCCGATGTTATTGGTGACACCCGTTACAAATTGCTTGATAACCTAAATGATGTGTTTTTAAGGACAAGTAACGAAGCGATCTGGCAATTACAAACGGTAAATACCTCAACCGCTGGTGTAAACACATGGGAAGGATTCACGATCGTTCCTGCCCAACCTACCGCCCGCGCCTATTACAATATTTATGACGCTACCCTCGCTAGCTACGAGGCTAACGACAAGCGGAAAGAAAACTGGTTGAAACCATATACAACTGGAGGAAAAACCTTTTTTATGCCGTTTAAATATAAAGTAAGAACAAACGCTCCAGTACTGGAGTACAATATGGTTCTTCGCTTCGCGGAACAATATTTAATCCGGTCAGAAGCTTTACTAAAACAAGGAAAAACAAAAGAAGCTATTACCGATCTTAACCAGATTCGAAAACGGGCTGGACTTACATTACTCGACGAGAACACCCCTATAGCCCAAGTGACATTAGCACTGGAAAAAGATAGACACTTAGAACTCCTTGGGGAATGGGGACACCGCTGGTTTGACCTGGTACGCACCAACCGTGCCGTACCTGTGCTTTCCCAAACAAAAGGGAATTTCGAAGCGGCTGATCAGCGGATACCGATCGCGGCATCAGTTTTATTAACAAATCCTAAATTGGAACAAAATGATTAACCCCAAAATAACAGCTTATGCCCTGGCACTTCTACTGTGTCAAGGCATAGGCTTTGTCCAAGCGCAAGAGGTAAAGGCATTACAGATTTTACCTGAAAAACCGCAGGCCAATGATACGGTGTTTATTCGGTTAAATCAGGCGGAGAGTATCTTTCCGAACACTGTTCAAGAGTTGTATGTCAACTTTTCGACTTCCAACTATTACGAGTTACCGAGCAAGATGAGGATGACGAAGAACGGCTCCTTTTGGGAAGCTAAGTTTAAAATGCCTCCTTATGGAAACTTTAGTTCTTTCACGATAGCGGATGCACAAAATAACTATATTCAACGTCCATCTGACACATCGCATTATGAGATTTTCGTGTATGAAAAAGGGGTATTGAAGGAAGGTAATTATCTCGGTAAGGGGTATAGTATGGGATTGCAAAACAAAAAGGCTCCTAACGTGGAGGCATTGCAACAGCATTACTTTGAAAAGGAGCTGGCGCAATTTCCTAATAATTACGAGGCTCGTTTGCGGGTATTAAATTACCAGATGAAACAGGCTCAGAACGGCAGATCGAAAGAAATTGCGCGTAAAAAAGCCCTTCAAGTCATCGAAAAGCGTTTCCGATCTAACCCCACAGTAGACGGAAACCTGAACAAGGTCACCATGGGTTTCTTGATTATCGGCGAAAACCAAAAAGTAGATTCAATTCGCAATGTCGTTATTAAGGAATTCCCTTATAGCAAATTAGGGTTAAGCTATACATTCAACAAACTGTTTCAAAATCAAGATAAGCAACTTGTCATGGACAGTATCCAGGTGTTATCTAGACATAAAAATGAAAGTAATAGCGAAGCTTTTTCCGCCGTTGATGCCTACCTTTTCACCCATTACATACAAACAAAGAATACACCGCAGGCAGCTCAACTTTTCTCACGCATTCTGGAGAAAAAAGCAAATCCTTATACCTGGCGTACTTACTCGGATTATGTAAGGCTAATGCTTGACCATGATGTCTTGCTGGATTCCGCTAAAGTGTTAAATCAGCTCATACTGGATAATATTCAACAGTACCCTGTATCCTTGGTTCGCTATTTTCCTGAAACAGGTTATTTAGTTGCTCATGACGACCTCCGGCAAGAAAAGATTGACAAGGTGAAGCTTGAACAGCTCGCTGTTTCCGGTTTAATAGATTATAAAACCGGAAACAAAGAAGCGGCATGGAAAGTATTTGATGCAGTTATTGATGGATTGACCACAAAGGATTTATTGACAGAGATTGCAGCTCTTTATAGCGCCCATGACAAATGGTCGGAAGCGACAAAAGCCTTACGTATTGCCTACACCATTGCTCCTTATGATGAAGTCGTACAGGCGGCACTCCGCTCGAGTCTAACGAAACAAGGCAAGACAACGGCCGAAGTCCAAGATTATATAGTAGCCCTTGACCAAGAATGGAAATCGGTTTACTTTAAAAATCTAGATAGCAAGGTTCTAAAGAAGGATTTCCTTTCTGATATCACGATTGTGGACATGAACAACAAACCGTTAACACGGAAAGATTTAGCGGGTAAAGTGGTTGTCATGGACTTATGGGCCACTTGGTGCAAACCTTGCTTAGCCTCCTTCCCTTATGTGCAAAAAGTGTATGAGAAGTACAAAAACGATCCGCAAGTGCTCTTTATTATCCTCAATACAGGAAGTGGAAACACACTCGCTGATGCGCAAAAATGGGCTACCGAGAACCAACGGTATACCTTCCCGGTTTTTTATAACCAAGACAAAAAGTTCAACAGCAAGTTGGAAGTAACAACGATTCCCACAACATTTGTCTTATCGCCTAGTGGACAGATTATATTCAAGAAAGTCGGTTCTGAAGGTGAAAAAATCTTACAAGATCTGGATGCTATGATCGACTACACCAAACGTAAGTTTTAAGTAACACGAAGCAAACAAAAGAGTACCTTTGATGCATGTCTACCGAAATAAACATATTAGAGAAGGTACTCTTTTCACCTTTACAACTTAAGACGACCGCAATTGAGCACGATCCTGAAGCTGCTGAGTATTGGGGATACAACATCGCGTTAAGCGGTGCAAACATCAAATTTAGAAAGGCAAAAATTACCCCAAAGAAGCTAGGTATGTTCGTCACCCTATGGCGACGTAATATGAATAGGCAAACCGAGCCTTTCCACCTTGCAGATAATGTTGATTACTACATCATCCTAACAGAAACAGATGAATATCAGGGTCTATTCATTTTTCCTAAGGCCGCCCTGGCTCAACATCAGATTTTAACAACCGCCACAAAAGAAGGAAAACGTGGTTTTCGTATTTATCCCCCACAGGTGGAGGTAAACAATCCACAAGCTCGAAAAACACAAGCTTGGCAAGCTCCTTATTTTGTAGATCTATCTGACACCTCCGATTCAGCTATGGAACGGATAAAGCGTCTGTTATCCATTACCTAACATTTCACCGTACAAAATTAGCCTCGCAAGAAAGAACTTCTGCTTTCTAGGCTCTAAATCTTTTCTATAACCCTCTAGCCCTGAAACTACCACTCCTTAAAAGGAGCAGAAAAAGGTTACTAAAAATGGCACCGTAAGGTCTACAATAATACCGTGGGCTATGGCAATCAGTACAAAATCACGTCCGCTATATTGGGTGATAATCGGTAAACAGGTATCCATACTGGTCGCCCCGGCTACCGATATTGGAGAGAGTTTTCCAAACCAGCGCACTAACAAAGGAGTAGCTAGCAACGCAAATATTTCGCGCATAATATTCGACATCAAAGCAATTGTTCCGAGAGCTGCACCTTTATACTTGCTGATAAAAATACTGGATAGCGAATAGTAACCGAACCCGGATCCGACAGCCATGCACTCTGTAATAGACCATTCCGGTATAAATAGACCGATCAATGCAGTCCCTAATAATGTGCCTAAAATGGTGCCAATAGGAACCAAAAGAATTTTTAAATTCGTGTTTCGCAATGAGCGCAGTAATTCTTTATCGTAACCAATTGTTATGCCAACCAATAACAATAATGTATATAGCACATATTGATTCAAGTCCTTGGGTAATAAATCTGATGGTATATAATCCCCCATTCCCACTAAGACGCCAACGATAAAAAAACCGATAATAATTAAGCTGCCTTTCATTTTTTTTCAAAAAAGAAACGAAAGATAAATGTAGCGAACAAAATACTTCCCGCCACTGCACCTCCAGTAATAAGCAACGCTTGTAGCCCTAGCGTGCTCAAACTTGCCAACAATTGCTTATCTCCGCCTACTTCTTTGCCAAGCAGGAAAAGCAAAATATAGATCACTATGGAGACCCACTTACCGGTATGTCTTACGGCAGGTATGCGTCGCACCCCAATACCAATAGCAACCCCGAGCAGCATAACAAAAAATACAGTTAACATATATGTAGCCTTGGTTTCAGTTGACTGTAAAGTTACAGGATAAAAGTCAGCTTTCGTCGAACGAAAAATAAATTACGTCATCTTTTTCCCAAGCTCTTTACAAAACTTGGTAAACAAATCGTTTATAATTAAGTTCGCGTCCTAGAACAGAAATTTGTTTATCATAAAACATTAGAAATGGGTTTTAATATTGCTGGCATCGCTATTAATGCAAATTTGGAAGACAATATCACCGAACTTTCCAATATTCTTGGAGAAAATTTAGTCTTAGATTCGGAGATTGATTTTGAAACCGCTTCGGAAAACTGGAAAGAAGAAGGCATCTTCGATGTATATTTTGGCGACCGTGGCACCTTGATTTTCGGAAACACAGAATCCCTAGGTGATGATTTTAAAGCACCTAAATTACAAGTTTTCACTTTTGCTATATCCGAAACATCTATGCTATTTGCGTTTACGCACAGCGAGAATAATAAGATCTTACGGGCCGTTATGAATGTTGAAGGCGAAACGGTAGACGAGCATGGAGATGAGCTTGATGTAGAAGAAAATCACGATGATATTTCAGAAGTCATCTGGAAGCAGATGTCGAATGTATTGGGTGAGTCGTACTGGAAAATAGAGCCCGATGCAAAAGCATATAGATACCGAATCAAAGAGAATATGCATGATAAGGAGGATCGCGAAATAGAAGCTGTATACACCGCTCCTACTCCGAAAGCTCCCATCGTACCGTCAACACCTGTCGTTGTTCAGGAAACGGATACACCATCTGAGGAGTCCGAAGACTCAAAAAAATGGTGGAAATTCTGGAAATAAAGAGGGATATCCTTCACCTTCCAGAATAACGTCTTATTTATTAATCTTATCAATAAGAGGCCTGTTCATAATTGCCAAAATATATGGAATCATGAACAGGGTTATCTTCTTAAAATAAAGGATTCACTAATATCTCATCACAAAAGATCCAATTCCCGGCATCTTGATGAGCTACAATTTTCACATAGCGCCCCGTAGCATTACAACCATCAAGTAACGCTATATCTATCCAACAATCGTGACGATTATTTTTGGAGGTAGACATCGCGACCGTTTTCACTTTTTCATAATTTTTGCCATCTTCCGACACATAGAAATCAACGGTATTTGGCAAAGAAATAGCTGCTGGCTGATACTGTAAAAATCGGGCGGCCATAGTTTTTATAGGCATTTTCTTTTTCAAGTCTACGACAACACTCATCTTGCCCCCATCAAAGCCTAACCAGCTTTCAGTCCTATAGTCCTCTTGTCCCAACTTACCATCGACCAAATTCCCCTTATTATATTTGGAGGCTGGATTTGTTTCATACTTCACGTGTGCAGCAACACCATCATGTTTAAGGTCCCCCTTAAATGTACGCTCCAACAGCGGCCATCTCCCCTTGCGTTGCTGCCAATCCGTGAAGTCAAGATATGCCTGCGCAGCCTCGATCGGTTGTCCAATTGGCATAGTAGAATAGGCATTATCAATTGTTCCGTAAACTGAAAAACTGATTACATTTGCAGCCCCCGCCATCGTGGCACCAACAATCTGTGATAAATACCGAGGGAAGGCCGCTGGAATTAAAGCAGACTCTCGGGAGTTATCCTCCTTTTCCCAAGTGAAAGATTCAGCATTAGACCAAAACTGAATTCCTGTCTGTTGATGCAGTTCACCTAACTTTTTGAAATTCGCCTTCATACGAGGGAGCGGCATTGGTTCCCGAACACAACCTACCTCATCTTGATAGGCAATAATATCAATTTTTAACTTTTTGACCTGCGCAGCAAAAGCTGGATTATCCATATCAGCATAACAAATACCATATGGTGAGATCATTATTTTAGCTTGCGGGGTGAGGCTTCGCGCCATCGCAGTCAGCGTATTAACAGCCTCTACACCATGCTCCGGAAGGATAGGTTCCATGCTATCTTCAACGGGCAGATACCAGCCATAAAAAGAAGAATGGTGGCTAAAAAGACGCGCTGTTTCTTTCATGATCTCCTGTTGTATGCTCTTAATCTTTGGGTCGCGAATATTATCGTCCTGATCAACGGCCCAACCGCAACTCATAAAAACATGCATGCCATGCGCATCTGCAGCCTCCATAATAGCTTCGACAGGACTCTGTTTTCCTACCGGATAGGCTGGTGCCATAAACGCAGATGGATAAAAGGATTTCCCCTCATTCGCGACTGCCATAATTACCAGATAAGAAAGTCCCATGTCGGCATACTCCTTAATTTTAGTCTTCCAAAAAACAGGATTCATACCATCAACATGTGCCGGATTCATGTACTTATTACGAACATCCTGATAAGGGATATTCAACCATGTCCCTTTTAATGGTTTTATGCTCTGTGCCATCATTGTCTTTCCCAGCGCACAAAACAGCAGCATCAGTGTTATATATTTTAATTTCATTATTTTTCTTATCAAATTTTTTATTAATCAATGTAAAACCAACCCAATCCCTTTTCCGTGTAAACGAGCTTCCACCGTTCTCCTTGTTCCCTTACAACAGATAAAGGAACTACAGACTCTG
This sequence comes from Sphingobacterium psychroaquaticum, assembly GCF_900177625.1. Classification (GTDB taxonomy): domain Bacteria; phylum Bacteroidota; class Bacteroidia; order Sphingobacteriales; family Sphingobacteriaceae; genus Sphingobacterium; species Sphingobacterium psychroaquaticum. Next base: position 571,305 of record NZ_FXAU01000001.1, on the reverse strand, counting down.
CTAAAACCGCCCCCTGCAAGGAAGCCTCTTTATAAAGCTTTCGCGGTTTAAGGTCGCTGACATTTCCTTTCAACCAAATGCCGTCCTTCTTTGCGAAGGCATATTCATAGGCTGTATTGGTATAGTATCCGGATTTCAAGGACAGGTCATAAAATTGCAGCCACCATTCGGGATACCTTTTTTCCACCGTTTGGTTGCTATAACCCAGCGACACGATATCGGCCTGTATACTAAGAGCAACACGAGCGTTTGCTTCTTGTATAGCTTTGGCCATCGGCGCATAGTCCTTTAAATAATCTACCGGCAATTTGGGATCTCCCCAGTCTTGAGCTGAGGTCTGTAAAACAAAAACATCAGGCTGTACCTCTTTTACAATCCGTAACATATCAAGTCCATAATGTTCTCTGATCTCAGCCAAAGTCCCTCTTCGCATACCCATTCCCCATGCCGCATACAACACCTCTTTTCTTGTTTCCTTAATCGCAGCCTGGATTTGTTTATTAAACTCGATAATTGCATCTACTCTAAAATCCATCCATTTCGTATATAAAGATGGATCCTTTTTGATATACTCAAATGTTAAAGTAGGTCGATTTTCTCCCACATATTTAGCTGTAAATTTCTTTAGCGCATAGGTGCTCACATCACCATAAAAGCCATTCCCGTCTATTGTTTTCCATTCGGGGAAATAGCTTTCTGCGAACTCAACGCCATCAATATCATAGTTTCCTAAAATATTTTTCACCCGTTGAACCTGCCATTTTACAAATTCAGGGTGGTGAAAAGAATAGAATTTAAGTCCTGGATCGGGATAAGGTTTTAATAAACCCATCTCCCACTCCGCAGGGAGGTTTGATGTTCCATAAATACAATTTCCTAGCAGCATCACCCAAATTGCAATGCCTTCTTCCTTTAACGCCTTGATGTGTGCCGGTGGCATCAACTGATCATTTTTTTGCCCCTCCCATGTGTTTACAATAAAAAAATGAACCGACTTAATATTCGCCATTTTAAGGTCAGCAACTAACTGTTGGGGAGAAATCCCCTGTTTCAGGAGAACATCTGGATCAATTTGTATGGAATTTCCTTTAATCTTCTTTAATTGCGGTGTTTCAACAAAATCGGTATGGGGCGATGTCGGAATTTCCTTATTCGGTGGATTTCCATCCGTTTCATCTTGTGGATCCGCAGTGCTGCAGTTGCAAAAAACAATGCATAAGACAGCCACCCATACCTTACATAGTATATTGGACATATGATAATTCTAAATGATTAAGTTCCCTCTTTACAGAGAGTTTTCTGACTTTAGGTTTTATTTAACCGCTTTGTCAACAAGCGGCCAACCTGTTATGGTGGATACGTATGGTGTTATAAAAAGCGCCATCTTCTGATGTCCCGAAAAACCAGGATGCCAACCGGCTCCTAGATCCGAATCGAAATTCATCACTCCTTGAAGCGAAGCTGTTGCAAACAAGTGAGGATCATTCAAATCAACTAATACACTGTCGATATACGGTTTCACCGGCCCAGTTACAGCTGGAGCGACACATAGAATAGGTACATCCGGACCATATCCTTCTCGTACTTGCGCAATAATCCTCTTGTAAGCATCCGTAAACTCTTTCTGCGAAGGCTGCGGCTGGGTTGAAAAATCATTGATGCCCAACTTTACAACAACCAAATCCGGTTTGTACTGTGTAAATGTGTATATTGTAGATGGATCACTATCGAGCGTGTATCTCATATAATCGCGCATCGTATGTTTAGACGTTGTGACCGAATCACCATAATTACGTACCGCTCCCCTTCCAGAATGTGCAATCAACGCATAATCTGCGTTGAAATACCGAGACAAAATACAAGCGTAGGTCTTATCTGCATTTTCAGTTTTTACCGAAAATGGTTCATTGCGATCTTTACCATCCGTTCCGTAACCGACGGTATAGGAATCACCTATAAACTCAATAAAACGCTTCCTCTTTTCAGGATTTGCTTCGACACGTGATGTTGCGTCAACCATAATATTTTGTATGGTGGTACACCCAAACTCTGCCTCCGATCTTCTCTGAACACGAATAAGGTGCTTTTTATTTCTTGCCAGCTTCGCCGCGATGTTGATTACCGTATCTTTGCCCGCAATACGTATCTCTTGCGTTAATTTATGATCAACAAACACATTATAGAAGCTTTCGCCTTTATCCGATGCCTTTATCCAACACGATTCTCCAGTCAGTACAAATTCGAAATAAGTTCCAGGCCAATCAAAGGTCACTTCTCCATTGGGCGTATTTATTGTACGACCATAATAAGCGATTGCAGCTGCATTAGCAGGTATTTTTTGTGTTTTCTTATACTGTCCAAACGAACTTAGATTACAAAAAACAAACAAGAGAATCGTTGTAATTTTAATATACATCATAACAAAGTGAAAAGACTTTATCCTGCAGCTTTTCCGAGCTGCAGGATAAAGAAATAGTTTATTGGTTGATTTAACGGTTATAGCGCATCTGATATGCCATTACGCCGGCAGTCGTTTTATTATCGGTCGCCATCGTAGCAAATATAGTAATATCTTTGCCAATAACTCGTACATCAAGGTCGCCATAGCGGTTGTAATTTGTACCGCCATACGCATCTGATTCAAAGAGCATAAAATCACGATAACCACCTGATTCAGCGACCAATGCCATCTTATTTGGATCTGTTATATCATATACTTTTATATGCGTGGCATCCCAAGCAAAATACCCCTGTGTCAACATGGCCATAAACTTATTGCCGTCGATGGTAAACACCTCGAAATCCATTATTTTATAATAGTGATTTGATGTTGCCATTGTTTTCACATCCATTGTTGGTGAAAACTGCACAAAACGACTCCCTTTCTCTCTATTTGGATCTGTTCCTAGATAGTTGCAATATGTTAAATAGTGATCTGAATTAGTATCTAACGACTTTCGTTGAACAGTTGCAAATGTCCAAGGATCGGCTCCAGCGTATCGGATAACCGTTGGCGTCGTACTCTTGGCAACCCCATTTTCAAATTCCCAATAGTAAATCTGATTGTCTACAGCAGGTGCCGTTGCGTATACAAAAGCTTTACCTTCTTTCAGGTTTCCAATGACGGACACCTTCCGTCCAATCTCTTTTGGCGCACCTGCGGCGGCGGTGTAATTCAAGATCAATTTTGGCTGACTATCGATATCCTCATAATAATAGAGCATAAGTCCGGCAGAATAAATATTATATCGATTAACGATGAAATGGTCCGCATCATCTGCAACCACCTGCATACAGTAGGTTGTTGGCGGTGCGATAATCTTCACAAAACTACCATTATCCGCATTATACACACGCACGCCAACATCGGCTGCCATACTACCCCCCGAAAAATCGGCCACCAAGATATGGTTTTTCACAACAGCCAGACCTGAAATGTTGGTACGCAACACACCGATTTTCTCGGCGGTATTGAACCATAACTTTTTAAATGTCGTACGCGGAAGTACAGCGACGGCCTTAATAACATGACGTTTCACATTTCCATCCCCATCAGTTACCGTAACGTCCAATGGTTTTGTAAAATCCATAATTCCAGTCAGAGCCGGTTGAATATGCGCATTATTTTGTAAACTCGCCGACGCTCGTAGCTGAGACAAATCGACGGGTTCTTCTTCCGTTGTCGGGACTTCGACATACACGGTATCACCATCATTGTATGGCCCTGTTGTCCGCGCTTTATATTCCGTGGACTGTCCCGGAATACTTAACATAAAATCCAACAGTCCTTTATCAAACTTATTATCCTTTCGTAGTTCAATTTTCTGACATGCGGCCAGTGTAACCGCCAGAAATGCGATAAAGATATATTTTATACTTGTTTTCATTGCTTCACATTTAGATTACTTCCATTCATCAAACTGTTCCACTTTCGCATTCCGCTGAATCTCTGTGAGCGGAATAGGGAACCGATTATATTTCTCAGGGTAGACACGCGTACGTTTATTGTCAGCATCTACAATTTGATACGTAAAGGTACCTTGTGCTCCTTTCGTGATCTTAACACCGTCGACATGCGTTCCGTGCAACACCGTTGTCGCTAACCCCCAACGGCGCAGATCCCAGAAGCGATGTCCTTCAAATGCCAGTTCCACCATCCGTTCATGACGAATCAAATTCAATAAATGCGTCCTATTTGTTGCGGCTAAGTCTTTTGTAAATCCAGCGCGGCGACGCACCTTATTCAGCGCCTCTGCTCCATCGGTCAATCGGTCCTGCTGCGCATACGCTTCTGCTTGGATCAACAATGCTTCCGCATACCGCATAAAGTAAAACGTTAATTCTCCCTGTCCCAAATCGGTTAGCTTTTCATCAAAGAATTTTCGTAGGTAATAACCGGTACAAGTTGTACCTCCACCAATCGCATAGCCATCTTTAGATCCTTCAAATGTCTCCATTGTCCGTCCTTTCCAAGGCGCACCATTATACAATATCGACGCATAAAACCGTGGCTCTCGTCCTTCGTAAGGTTTCGCCGCATGTGCCGTATTGCTCCAACTAAAATCTGTACCATCCGCCATTTGGTATTCGCGCACCAGATTATCCGTCGGACTAATTTGCGCATATCCTCCATCTAAAGGCGGACCAAAGAAGTAATCAAAAGAGTACTTAAAGTTTGGTGCCAGATAACCAAACTCAAGGATACTTTCTTTATTTTCTTTCGCTTCCCGACGGCGCTGTTTAAATAACTCTGCATAATCGGGATAAAGATCGTAAAGGTTCAATGCCTGCAACGCTTCCACGGCATCGGAAGAAGCTTTCCATCTTTGTGCATATAGCATCGCGCGTGCCTTCAGTCCAAGGGCCGCTCCTTTCGTTAATTTACCACGGTTACTGGCCGAAACGGTTACCGGTAACTGAGCCGCAGCTTTATCCAAGTCAGCAGCAATAAAGTTCCATACCTCCTCCGGTGTATTTAATGGACGAGCAACGCCATCATTTAAGTCATTGTATAGAATCACCCGGGCACCGTAGCGTTTCGCCAATTCAAAATAGACATACCCTCGAAAAAACAAGGCTTCTGCTTCGGCGCGCTGGTAGAACTCTTTCGGTAAGTGTTGTCCATTCTTTTGTAATCCGTCCAAAAACTCATTACAGGTACGAATCCAGGTATAACCCCAGGCCCAGTTATCTAGGGCATTTGCTCCGGGTGTGATCGTTGTCGATCCCAATACCAATAGATTGATCTCATCGTTCGGCGTATTCTTTTTTAAGATATCGGCATACGCATCTTGATTCACATGTGAGGTGTAATAAGTTTGTCCTACAAGTGGATAAAACTTATTGAGCGACAGCTCCACATTCGCTTCGCTACTCCAAGCCACTTGTTCCACATAGACATCCGTTAATTCGGGATCAATGGAACAACTTTGAACCGCCAATAGGCTGAACAAAGAAAAGGTACAATAGATATATTTAAATTTCATAATCGTAGAAGTTAAAAAGTAAGCGATAAACCAAATTCATAAACACGCTGTTGCGGGTAGTATCCTTGATTGACACTTGGCATCTCCGGATCTAGATAATCCAGGTGGCTCCATGTAAATAGGTTGCTGCCCGATGCATGTACACGAACACGTTGGATATTCGCTTTCGCCAACCAAGCCTTCGGCAAATTATAACCAATCTGTGCTGTCTTCAACCTTACATAGGAACCATTTCGCAACCAAAAGGAAGAAAATTTACCGCCACTCTGTGCTGATTGTGTACTTAAGCGTGGGTACTTGGCACTTGGATTTTCAGGGGTCCATGCTTCCTCCACCAAATACTTTGGCGAGTTTCCATCCTGATAAAAAGGCATCGTGTAAAAGGTATTGTCATACACCCCCGAACTGCTATAAATTCCCGATAATGCAACATCAGAGATTGCTGCACCTTGGAAGAATGCATTGAAGTCAAAGTTTTTATAACTACCGCCAAGGTTCAGACCAAACATCATCTCAGGCAAATCACTTCTTCCGATAATAGTCCAGTCCTGATCCCAGGTAATACGCCCATCGCCATTAAGGTCTTTCAGTTTTACTTCACCCGGACGAGTTGGTCCAAAAAGGGCACTATGGTCAATCTCTCCCTGCGATTGGAACAGTCCATCCGCTAAGAAACCATACTTCATACCAATCGAACGTCCCGTTTTACGCAAATGATCTGGTATATTGGCATCTTCTGTGATCTCTACAATCTTATTTCTTGACCAACTCACATTACCCCGAATATTATAACTGAAATCATTGATCTGCTTGCGATGTGTTACTATCAATTCAAAACCACGCCCATCTACAATACCAGAGTTTACAATAGCAGGGAAGTACCCCCCAAAGGAAGGTGGATTCAAACCGGATTGACCCTGAAGAATATCTTTAGTCACACGGTAAAACACATCCGCTTCGACGCCCAATAATCCATTCCACAACGTTGCTTCAAATCCTCCATTATAAGTTACAGCAGTTTCCCAACGCACATCGTAATTCGGCACCGTGGTCACATTCAGTCCCTTATTTAAGTTATTACCAATCATGACAACAGGATTTGCTCCTAGAGACATCGATCTAAAATATTGGTAATCTGCAATACGGTCATTTCCCAGCTTACCTACGGAGGCACGTAATTTCAAGTCATTAACGACCGATGTGAGCGGTTTAAAGAATGGCTCATTAGAAATTCGCCAGCCAGCCAATACTGCAGGGAATAGATCCCAACGTGACTTCGCCGGAAGTTTTTCCGATCCATCATAGCGACCCAATACCTCCAATAGATACTTATTGGCATAATCGTAATTAAAACGGAAAGAGTATCCTGCACGGCTACTCATACCATGCCCGCCTTTTACAAGATCGTTGATAACTTCCTCTCCAAAACTTAAATCCATGATGTCGGTAATCGTGTATCCACGACGTCCGCCCGACATAGAACTCTGATCTGTACGTAGATATTCATAAAGAAGTAAACCATTGAAGCTATGCTGCCCCATTTTCTTATCATAGCTGATAGAGGACTGCATCGTCTTCTGCCACGAATCCGTAAACCACTGATTAAGTGTAGCCACGCCAGCTGACGCATGTCGTGCCCACGCCATTGCGTACTGCTTGGTTGAATTATTATACACATCCAACTGATACGGAAGTAGAAACGACTTTTTCATGGTATACCCCTTATCGAAAGCACCATTTACTTTCAAACGAAGGCCCTTCACGCCAGGCACTTCATATTCCAACGACAGGTTACTTTGCAACTGGCTATTACGGGAATTACTTTCACCAGAAAAATCGCGTGCAGCCAACGGATTCTGGTTACCATTCCCCCCATTAAAACTTCCCACCGGAACCCCCGCAGCATTGTGCGTAGGTAAGAACGGATAAGACATCATGGCTTGTGCAAAGATAGAAGCATAGCTATTTCCTAAACCTGCAGATAGTCCTGGCTCGGTTCGCTTGTCATCTTTATATGCAACATTGACCGACAACTTGAGGTTGTCCAAGATATCAGCATCTAAATTAACACGGCCGTTATAGCGATCATAGGCGGTACGATCAATGATACCATCCTGGTTAAATGCGCCAACAGAAACAAAGTAACGTACGCGATCACCTCCTCCATTTAAGGACAGATTATGGGTCATCGTTGGGGCGCTACTTTTAAATAACAAACCAAACCAGTCGGTATTGGCATATTTCCCATCCGGATCACCATTGGTAATCTTATCGATATCGGCCGCACTAAATCGTCTCGCCGTTTCGGCTACCCCATCCAGCTCCTGTGCCTTATTGTACCACGTGGCATATTCCGGACCATTGAGAAACTTGGGAAAAGAAGTATTGGTGCTTAACGCATACGAACCGTTGTAATTGATCGTTGGTTTCTGTGTTGTCCCGCGTTTGGTGGTTACCAAAATAACACCATTGGCACCACGCACCCCATAGATGGCTGCTGATGCATCCTTTAACACCGAGATACTTTCCACCTCTTCCGGATTGATCTGTGGAAAACTACGTTCAATACCATCCACAATAATCAATGGACTACTGTCTCCTGTTGTACTGTAGCCACGCACAAGCAGGGATGCTCCGTCGGATCCTGGCTGGCCACTCGCCTGACGCGTCACCAATCCTGGTAAGCGCCCCTGAAGCATAGCAGACAGGGTTCCTGTAGGTCCTGTTTGTAGATCTTTACCTTGTACTTGTGAAATTGCACCGGTAACACTAGCCTTTTTCATCTTGCCAAATCCGACAACGATAACTTCTTCTAAGGTACCTTTATCCTCCTGCAAGAGAATTTCAAGCGGCGTCCCGTTCACACCCACCACAGTATCTTTGCTCACATAACCCACCGCAGTAAACAGCAGGCGTACCTTTCCCTTGTCTACCGTCAACGCAAAGTGTCCGTTCTGATTTGTCGAGACCCTGTTTTTACTTGATTCACGGATCGTCACACCTTCTAGCGGTTGACGCCCTGTCGTTGTACGAACAACTCCCTCAATACGGGATTGCTGTACCTGAGCTCTTGCATGGATGCAAGAGACCATACCTAAAAAGAGCATACTTCCCGAAAATAGCTTTCGCCGAAGGTACCGTTCTTTTTGTCCTGGTTTTTGTTTAAATGGATTCATAGATTAGTTTGGTAGTTAATAAGTAGGTGTACAAAATCTTCATATTATTAATATTTATTTTAAAATAGATGCACAATATTATTTTTTTTTAAAATACAAAAAGAGCAAAATAAATTATTTAAGCATAACTTCATACGCAGTTAACATACACGGATAATTAGCCGTAAAAGATTAAGAAAAAGGCTCTTATTTGCTTTTCTGGGTGTTAAGGATTTTCTTGAGATACTGCTGATAATCGCGAAACAAATCCAGTGTTCGAGGTTCCCCTATACGGATCGACATTTTAGGATCATTAAACACCCCAGGAAATTGATAACACAGAATTTTTTCAAAATTCTGAAACAAGTTAAGGTCATGAATGATTTCTTCCATCGGGCGTGGGTATAAGGATTGATCTTCATTAAACAGAAATGTCTCCAAATCGAACCATAAATGGGATCCTGCCGCGTCACATAACGACTGCAATAAATCCGCTGACTCTTTGTCTGTTAAATCACCTTCTGGCATCCGTGCAAAACCAAATGGACAAAGGATGTCTAGGTTTTGTAATAAAGCGGGATAGGTATCAAGACCTTGTGGCACCTGCATACTATTCGTTGCCAGCATAATCGGCTTCGCGGGTGCTATATCATTACAGTAGGCTTTAAATTCCCGAAAGAAATTAACGATTTCATTTTTTCGTTGCATCCTTTTGGCTTCCGTTTGTTCCCAGTTATCCAAATTCCCTCCACTTTCTTCCGAAACGTAAAATCCATAAAAAGAGCGATGATGCCCATATTTATCCCACAGCTCCTTTGCTACTTTTTTATGCCATTCCAAAGACTCTTTCGTAAAATCAAACCAGGCAAACATCCCTACACCAACGAAAACATGCATATTCAACTTGTCCGCTTCCGCGAGCATCGCTTCTACCGGATCATGTGCTGTAATCGGCATCTTTGAAGGATAAATATCCGAGGGATAAAAGGCTTTTCCAGTATAATTTTCGACTGTCGTTTGATGCTTGCCCACATATTCCTCCTGACGAAAAACCTCCTGGATAACGATAATATCCATTTTCAATTTATGCATCCCCTGTACCATCTCTCCCCACTGTGCATCGGTCATCTTTTGGATATCTTTATTCCAGTGCTTTCCTTCGGTTTCGCTCCAATGGTAAATGCCTGCCCAAGCGCCGTCGATTAATCGCGTTGATCGAATATCTGAATCCAATACTTCAATATCTTTAATTTCACGGTACGTTCGTTTCCCGTCCGTTACCGTTAAGATAACCCGGTTTTTACCGACAAGATTTGTTGTTGGTAAAACATGTTTTACTTCGTAGGCCTTACCTGGAGGTATTTCTTTTTTGGAAAAATGCAACAGGCTTTCCGACTTCTCTTCTTGCAAGTAGATACGTACCTCTACGACCTTGCTACGCTCCTCTTCATTGCGCAAGCCGGCACGAATGTCCAGATCAACCTTATTGGTAATCGTGGAGGGTGGTATCAAAGTCAAGGAAATACCATCCTTAGCATGCAAAACTGATGGTGAGAAAAGCCATAAAATAAGGCCTAAAAAAAATAGATTCTTCATGTTACTATGTTTCATTATTTTAATTGATTGATTAGGTGGAGCAGCAGTTCGGGTTCATCCGTGGTAATCATATCTACGTCACTCCTCAAATACTTCAAAAGCTCTTGTTCTTCATTCACGGTCCATACATTGGTAGTTAAGCCTAGCCTTTTCGCTTTCTCCACCAATTCGGTATCTTTTCTATATTTATAGAAATCGTAATCCAGACCGGTTATCCCATCTTTCTTCAGTTCCTCAACCGTCTTATCCCCATAGAGGTATGCGGTCTTCGCAGATTTATCCAATTCGCGAATACGCTTCAGAACCGCATAATCGAAGCTGATATATTCTATGTAAGCCTGCGCCTTCATGCGGTGAACAATAGAGATGACAGAATCTGCTAATGCCAATGCTTTTCCAGTCGGAGAAGGCTTTATCTCCAAGACCATCTTGGTTTTATTCTGTTTCGTCGCTATGGTGATAAATTCAACTAGAGAAGGAACCGGATCGCCATTTGATAACGTAGAAGCGTATAGATCTTTTGCTGTCGACTCCTCCACAGTCAGCCCACCAATATGTGGATCATGTGATAGTACGACAACGCCATCTCCCGAAAGCCAGACATCAAATTCAGATCCTTCACATCCCAGTTCTACTGCGTGCTGAAACGAACGGATAGAATTTTGCATTACCCCAACTTTTCGCCATGCTCCACGGTGCGCTATCACTTTGTTGGTCAAAAACTCATCCTTCACCAATTCAAATGGATACGATTTCCCCGAGATTTGTAAGGTAATACCAAACGCATGCCCCCCTTTCCCTGCATACAAGGCACGCCCTTTACGCAGCCGGATGACACCATCCTCGGAAACATTAAAAAGCTTTGACGTATCATGTATAAGCTTCACACGTGCTACTTTAGCATCATTTACAGCTATTACCCGTCCAATGACCGCCCCTTTTTTCGCAAGCGGAATGCGATAATTGTCTAACGTAACGTAACGATGAGTAACCACTTGGCCATGCAATACGGAACTTAGAAAAAGCATAAATAAGACCGTTAACGACCTTTTAATCTTTTTTGTGTTGTACATATGTTGTATATTTTTTCCCAAAACGATCCTGCACTTCGATTTGGATTTTACTGTTTACTTTTTTAGGTTTTGCAGCGAACAGATGATTAGTCTCGGTTGTCCAAATCCAGCTGTAATCATAGCTGCTTTTATTTTTCACAATATCTGCCGTGGTCTGCGGATCTCGACCTACATAATTTTCCATATCTCCCATGTAGATACCATCTTCATACCATACCACCTTCCAATGGGGGTCATAATTCCACACCAAAGCTGTAATTTCCTCCATTCGTTCAGGATTCGTTCCTACAGGATAAGTCCTAAATTGTATATCTGCTGGAGAACCAATGGCCTTATAATACCAACTTAATTCATCTCCATCTGCGAGGTACACGGTATACCCGGGCGGTGTACCATCCGCACACTCGGGTCCTTGCCAAAAAATTCCGGAAACCGAGGCTTGTGTATGCTCCCAAATATTAGGCGCCGGATGATGATGATCATGTAAATGTGTATGTCCTGAAATAATGTGAACACGATAATTAGCGAGTATGGCATATAGAACTGCCGCGTTCTGCAGCACCTGTTGTGCATCGTTCTTTCGGAAATACACGGTGCTTGTCGGAATATGCAAAGCCACAACAACCGTACTACCGGGGCTTACAAATTTCAAATCTTGTTGCAACCATGCTAACACTTCCTCCGACAAATAACCAACATACGAAGCCCCTTTACCGAGATAAAACACATCATCCAACACGATGTAATGGATCTTTCCCCGATTAAAAGAATAGTAAGTCGGCCCAAAGTTTGCCTGAAACAAAACGGATGCCGTTTCATGGCTTCGTGTGCCCAGTTCCAGATCGTGGTTTCCCTTCACATAAAAAAACGGAAGAGATGTGCGGGCAAAAAGTTCCTTGACCGGATTCAGCAAGGCTGGCTTATCGCCGGTGATATCGCCAAGCACCATCCCATGCACCGGCAATCCGGGCAAAGAGGTTTTGACATGCTGCATAAGATCCTCCATATAGGAATCACATACCCTTACATCGCGATCTTTGTATACTTGCGGATCTCCGATAGCAACCATAGCATGCTTTTCATCTGATGTTGTTTTTTGCACATAAAAATCATAGGTCTGCGCCTTATCATCTGCTGTATTTAATGCTTGGTAAAACTGAGGGATCCCCCGCGCTTTACCCATGGAATAACCAGCTGGAATCGTAATAAAAATATGGATTGCCTGAGGTGCGGTCATCAACTGATAAGCGCCTTCAGAATCAGTCTGTACGACGGCAAAGCCGTCGCTTACGCTCACCCCTGCTACCGCTCGCCCGTCTACAGTCTTTACTACGCCCGATACAGATTTCGCAAGCATAATATGCGCCCAACATATAAACGTCGCGAATAATAAAAATACACGTAGCCTTCCCTTCATCTTACTTCGTTTGCGGTCCTTCACGATAGATTAAATAATCACCGAAATAAAGTTGGATTTCTGGCCTAGGTGTTACAAGCCGAACTTCCACTTGATGTTTTGTATCGGTTAACTGATAACGCCAAAATAGCTCAGGTCTACGGTCATTAGCTTGCGTATATAAGGTCGCGGTCTCCACCAGCTTACCATCAATATATAAACCCGCTTGCGCTGTTTGATCGGGCAGCTGTGAATCGGTTTTAATAAGATGACCGCTGATAACGACACCTTTACCCTCAAATTCAAAAGTAAAAGTATCATCATATCGCTTACCGACCTTCACTCTATCGGTCGGAAAATGACCGGCAAAATTCTCCTCATAAGCCACTGCTACGGGATGTTGCAGTGGAATATCTACCATTTCGGGATGTAGTGTTCCGCCATTTTTTTCAATATTGGCCAAAGCAAGCTTCATATTGACTTCATAGATATCATGCAATGCGTACGCTGTAAAACTGAACGGTTTATCTTCTGCTTTCTTTAACGAAGATAGCCACGGTTCAGGTATCTGGCTGTAGCCTTTCATTGTCCCAATAATTCCACATGCAGTGGCGGGATTACAATCAGAATCCTGCCCCGCCCTTGTGGCAATATCCATTGTTTTGAAAAAGTCTCCTTGTCCATACAGCAAGGCCATCACCACATAAGCAGCATTTAATTTAGCGTCAATACTCAATGGATGAAAGACACCGTTTGGACAACCGATATCTTCAGACCATTTTTTCTGAATCTCCCACCACGTAGCTTTCCAATCTTTTGGATTGCGCTTGTGGAAAGCGATAACATCCGTAATACATTGGTAAAATTTACTTGGCTTCGGAATTGCAGTTAACGCTTCGCCCACAATCCGTGCAACATCATGATGCCTAAAAGCAAGGGCATACATATTAGCGACATATACCCCGCCATAATATCCGTCGCCAGAGGCGATCATCCGACCGGTACGTTCACAAATACTTGAGGCGGCTTGTGGAAGAGCCGGACTTATCAATCCGGCAAAATCCGCTTCTATTTGAAAGTCTATATCATCGGCATGCGGATTATGTAACCAATGCCCTGCCTCTAGAGGCGGAACACCATTTCTCAGATTATAACGAGCCACCTGATTGGCGTGCCAGAGCTCATATTCTTTACCTATAAATGCCTGGGCAAAAGAGTCGATTGGAGCCTCTAACCCTAAGCGATCAAATACTTCTAGAAAAGTCAAATCCACATAGACATCGTCATACAGGCCCGGAAATTCCCGCATCGCTCTATTGATATAATCATCTTCCCATGGAATCTTCTCATAATCCTGTATAAAAGTTCCTTGATAAATAAACTCACTCGGCCATCCATAAGTCACACCAATCGTCTGTCCTGCCCAACCGCCTTTAATTTTATCCAAGAGAACTTTTTTTGATAAAGAAAACATGGATTTTGCCTTGGTCTTATCTTGCGCCTTTACCATAACAGTAGCGCACTGCAACAGCAACAAGCCGCAACCAAGAAATATATATTTTAATTGTCTCATAGGTATACAGATTTAGTTCTTTTTATGTACTATTCTTACTTTACGAAGAGGGTCTCTCCGCTAATTCCTCCAACACTTTCCAACATTGATAAAGTCCCCGTGGAATATGAAAACAACCTTTCCACTTCCCTCCTTTTAATGGGATGAGCACTTCCCCCTGCCGATTTAAATAACCAAACCATTCGGGGTATTGGGTATCTTTAAAGTGCGTCCAGGTGTAATCGTGGACACGTTCAAACCAAGCTAAACATTCCTTCGAACCTGTTAATTGATATCCCTTTATGAGAGAGATTAGCGTTTCCACATGAACCCACCATAGTTTCTGGTCCCATTCCAATTGCTGTGGTGGTCGCCCTAATCGGTCCAAGAAATAAAAGATACCACCATGCTCATGATCCCAACCATATTTCACCATATTTAAGGTAATTTCAACCGCTTTTTCGATCAATTCTTTCCGCTCTAAACGAACTCCCAGATCCATTATAAACCACATAGCTTCTATGCTATGCCCCGGATTAACGAGCCGTCCCTCGAACGTATCAGATAAAGCACCATCCTTATCCACATTCTCGATCACAATACCGCCCAACTCCGGTCGGTAGAAGACATGAAGCACCTCATGTAAACATTCTTCAATCAATGTATCCAATAACGCAGGAGGCAAAAGATGTTCTATTTCCAGTGCGAGATTACACAGGATCATCGGAAGGGTAAAGTTCTTGAGGTCTCTTGTTCCGGGAACTATTTTACTCCAAGGACCTTTTGGGTTATCAACCTTAGCGCGAATAATATCAAATGTCTTCTTCGCTACCTCAGCATAATATGGGTTTCCAGTCGCTAAGCTGAGTTGTCCAAACGCTATTGTTGCAAACGTATAGGAAAAGATGTTGTAGGGTTGCGTCAGTGGGTTCCCTTTTCGATCCAGCGAGAAGTACCAATTAAAATCCCCATCATGACCATGCTCAAGTAAAAAAGTAGCTCCATGTTCGGCAGCATCTAACCACTCCTGTTTCTGTTCCACTTTATTGTACAAGGAGGCAAACATATAAACCTCACGCGCCTGCAGCCACATAAACTTATCGGTATCAAACACTTCACCTTTCTGATCAAGACAGGTGAAATATCCACCATATACTTTATCAAGTGAATTTTTCAACCAAAAAGGCATAACATTCTCTAACAGTTCTGTTTTATACTGTTCACTTAATTTTTTAAAATCCATTTATTGTAGGTTTATATTTTTTTTGCTGCTATTAATTAATGTATCCAATGACGTTCTATTTCTTCGAGTGATTTCCCTGTCGTTTCAGGAACCAACTTCCACACAATGAGCATGTAAGGCACGCACATCACCGCAAAAAGAAGAAATGTTCCTCCTGGGGTAAGATTCACCAATAGCCAAGGCGTCAGCTGTCCGACTAAATAGGTTCCAACCCATAGCGATAGCCCCGCGACCGACATGGCAACACCGCGGATATTATTAGGATACATTTCAGACAGTAGCACCCAGATTACAGCAGAAATAGAAATCGCACAGCTAAAGACATAGGCTAGAAAACAAACCAACATAAAGGCACTTGGCAAACCTATTTCTTTACCCCATATGAAATAAATACTGATGAGAAGGAGAAAAAAGATCATGGCCGAAACGCCCAAATAAACCAGCCTTTTTCGGCCCACTTTATCAATGACAAAAACAGCCAATATCGTAGTCAGTACATTCACCAAACCAACAATTACTTGATAAAATAGCGAGTCACCTCCAGACAGACCGCTACTTTCAAAAATTGTAGGACCATAGTACAATACCGCATTAACCCCCATAAACTGACCAAGAATAGCAATAGCTGCACCTATCCATACAGCCTTACGAACGCCTGGCTCTTTGAGTAACTTCCAATTCTGTTGCTGTCCAGCGCTACTACGCACATCCTTAATTTTCGCTACTTCTAGTTCAGCCACAGACTTCGAACGATATACACGGGTAAGCACGGTTTCAGCTTGCGAAAGCTCCCCTCGTAGAACCAGCCACCTCGGGCTCTCGGGAATAAAGAATAAGACGATAAAAAAGAATATGGCTGGGATTCCAGAAATACCCAGCATACCGCGCCACACCTCTTCATGAAAAATCCAACGCAGCCAACCCTCTTGTAGATTTGCTCCGCCTTCTAAGGAAAAATTTAGGAGTACATAATTTACCAGATATGCCCCTAGAAACCCAATCGTTACTGCCAGCTGATATAAAGAAACTAATCGGCCCCGATATTGAGGTACCGAAAGCTCCGAAATATACATGGGTGAAATAATAGATACGACACCAATCCCTATTCCTCCGATTACGCGCGCATAGATTAATTGTTGAAAATTTGGAGCAAAGGCGCAGTAAAGTGCGGAGACAGCGAACAAAATGGCTGCAATAAAAAGCGCTTTACGGCGACCAAGCCGATCGCCCAAATATCCTCCACAAAGTACGCCAATGATGGACCCTACTAATGCACACCCAACATACCATCCTTGGGAAACGGTATCCAAACTAAATTGGGTCGAAACTTGGATAATGGTACCGGAGATTACCGCGGTATCATAGCCAAATAGAAAACCGCCAATTGCGGCCACTACCGATAAAAATGCGATGTAATTTAAATTAACTGATTGGTTCATATTTTTCGTTTTCTGAGATATGTAAATTGTTTTTTAGGTTTTTTAAATACGATGTAAAGGAGGAAGGGCCCTGGAGAATGTACCATGGTTTATACGCACTGATGCCCACATGTTGGATAATTGATTTCATAAATAAGTTTGACGTGTTGGTAATTAGTTCATTAGATAAACCGAGACTAATTTATAAATTATTTTTAAAATACATGGATTTATTTAAAATATTTTTTATTTAACAAAACTATATATGTAATAATAATATTATATACAGCTTTATGTTAAATAAAAATTAATTATCATTCCAGTGATTTAGGAGTCGATAATGCGCCTTTCAAGTCAATACAGGGAGTTCTAGTTCGAGAAAACAAGCGGCGTTGGGATGAGATTTGTGGAATTAATAGCTACTTTTCGTAACTTGTATAAGTCGATGTTGTGTTTTATAATAATCGGCTTTGACCTATTCAAAATTTAAAAGAGACGTTAAGAAATGGAAACGCAGAACAATATACAAACCACGGATTCCATCGCAGTCAGTAAAGTGGTTCCGGATTTATTTTATAAAGTCGATATTGTGGTGATTGGCGCGGGTCAAGCAGGACTTTCTGCCGCGTACCATTTAAAGCGTCAGGGTATCGAACCTGGGAAAGGCTTTGTGGTGTTGGATGATGAATTCAGTGCAGGAGGTGCGTGGCAGCACCGATGGGATTCGTTGACATTGAGCACCGTGAACGGTATCAATGATCTCCCTGGATTAGCTTTTGCAGATGTCGTCAATACCAGCGACCACGAGTTACAAGCAAATACGGCTATTCCACAGTACTATGAGGCATACGAAAAGGAATTTGAACTTCCTGTCATTCGCCCTATCCGTGTACATGAGGTGACAGAGCGCAATGGTCGCTTTATCATTCGCACCAATGGCGTGCAATTCAATGCGCGAGGCATCATCAATGCAACCGGAACCTGGAAGACCCCTAATTGTCCACGTTATCCGGGATGGGAAAAATTCCAAGGTAGGCAACTACACACGGGGGAGTATAAAAATGCACAAGAATTTATTGGAAAACACGTCATTATCGTCGGTGGTGGTATTTCAGCGGTTCAATTATTGGGGGAAGTTTCAGCTGTAACCCAAACAACTTGGGTCGCCCGGAGACCGCCAGATTTCAGACCTTATAAATTCACGCCAGAGCTGGGACGCGATGCCGTTGCACTGGTGGAAGAACGAGTGCGGGAAGGCTTACCGGTCACTTCGGTCGTCTCCGTAACCGGGCTTCCAATCACCCCAGCTATACAAGAAATGTTGGATACGGGCACGTTAGATTGGAACCCCATGTTCGATGAGATTACAGAAACAGGCGTCCGTTGGGCCGATGGCCGAACCTTAGATGCCGATGTTATTTTTTGGAATACTGGTTTCCGTCACTCCTTGGATCACCTCGCCGCTCTGCATCTGCAAAATGATCAAGGTGGCATTGAAATGTCAGGAACTTTAGCGACTCAGGTCGTAAAAGATCCGCGCATACATCTCACGGGTTATGGTCCTTCCGCTTCCACCATTGGGGCAAACCGAGCGGGACGTGCCGCGGCTAAAGAATTGATTGCATACCTGCAGCTATAAAACAAGAAGGCGCCAGTAATCCAAACCGACGCCTTCTATTACTTCCATGCGATGTGTATACCTTAGCCCTCGATAGCCGTCATTCCTGCATCGACCGCAAGTTCGGCACCATGAATGTAGGTCGCCTCCACCGAAGCTAAAAAAAGTACAGCATCGGCAATTTCTTCAGGCTCTCCCTGCCGCTTCAAAGGGATAGTCGGGATTATGTTATCAATAGCCACAGCTATCTGCTCTGCATTCAAACCTGTGTTATTGAAAATATTGGTACGGATATGTCCCGGGCTAATTCCATTGACACGAATACCACGCGGAGCTAATTCCGCTGCAAAGGTCTTGATAAAAGATTGTACAGCAGATTTTGCCGCAGAGTATACCGAAAAATTAGATGTGCCTCGCTGTGTGACAAAAGAGGTGTTTAAGACGATTGCCCCTCCTGCACTCATCAATGGTAAAACCTGCTGAACGGTAAAAAAAGTTCCCTTGACCAACATATTGAAAAGCTCGTCAAAATGTTGTTCATCCACGTCTTCGACCCCTCCAAATCGACCATACCCTGCATTCACAAAAAGCAGGTCGATGGCATCGGTATACTTTTCAACCTCCGATCGAAGCTGCATCACATCAGCCATCGTCCCGGCATTAGACACCAGACCATGGGCTTGAGGTCCTAACTTGGATACCGCAATATCCACCGTTTCCATACTTCGTCCTGTTATAATGACC
Organism: Sphingobacterium psychroaquaticum; assembly: GCF_900177625.1. Lineage (GTDB taxonomy): Bacteria > Bacteroidota > Bacteroidia > Sphingobacteriales > Sphingobacteriaceae > Sphingobacterium > Sphingobacterium psychroaquaticum. The sequence goes on along the minus strand of NZ_FXAU01000001.1, from coordinate 552,024 downwards.
TTCCCCCCTTCATTAATAAATTTTTGGGCGGTCGCAAACCCCATTCCATTCGTTCCCCCCGTAATGAGAGCAACTTTATTTTTAAATCGTTCCATATCCTTACTGTTTTAAGATGAACCAAAATTCAGTAGAAACAAGGGACTAAAAAATCTGAAACATGCGAAGTTTGAAAACGAAATTATATTTCAAATAAAACTCATTTTAAAAATAAAATACTTATTTTAACATATTCACACCGCAAACAGGATTATAAATTCAAAAAATATGATATACAAAGAAAGTATAAACATAAGCGGGGCTATCCTTTTTCCATTTATTAGTGCAGTGGTCCTTATAGATGTATTCCGTGCTATTGTTTCCGCTGGTTTTTCAGCAATCGAAATACCAACGTCCTTTTTTGAGTACTTCAGCTATGCATTTCTTTTACTCGTAATATTAAACACGATAAATTGGGCTTATATCTATACCAGATATAAACTTGGGGATCAAACCATTCTTTACAAAACAGACTACTTATACTTTGCTTTATTAATTGCTGTCTTAGTTGTAGGAACAGGGCTCGCAATCGAATCAGAGAGGAGCGACAATAATATTTTTATCATAGCAGTTGTTCTTTTTTCGTGCTTCCGTATTTATCAATACATTATCCTATTTCGGAATAAAAGAAAAACGAAAGGATAAAACTATTTACTCCCCCGCTTTATACTGTGGAATAAAATCTGTCTTAGTGTACACGTGGGCTCCATTCATTTCAATACCTGCGGCCAAGAAGTCATCTAAAATCAACTGATAAATCTCCGATTTTGCCACGTCGATTTCACCAGATTGACTAATAAAGACATTGAGCTCGTATCGTACATAGAAATCGTCCAGCTTCTTTTGTAATACGAAAGGTGCTGGTGTGTCCCTTACGCGTGCCACGCGTGGTGGAATCGCGAGTAACATTTCATGGATACGATGCCATGATTCCTCATAACCAATTGTAATTTCCACTTGGAAGCATATCCCCTGATCGGAAAAAGTTGAATAGTTGATGGTATTCCCAGAAAGGACCGCCGAATTTGGAATAGTAATCTCCTCGTTTTTAATCGTTTGCAAACGCGTCACCAAGGGAGATTTCTCAATCACTACACCGGTTTTATCGCCGATCGTAATGCGATCCCCAATACGGAATGGACGCATGTAGGTAATTACTAAGCCCGCAATAACATTGGATATCGCTGACGAAGATCCTAAAGAAAACAAGACCCCAATAAAGACCGATATACCCTTGAAGATATCCGAATTTGCTCCCGGGAGATACGGAAAAATAAGCACCAAAGTAAAGGCATGCAGTAGAAAGCGAACAATCGTAAAAGTCGGCATCGCAAATTCTGGATGAAAACCATTAATCTCAAGCTTTCCTTTGTCTATTTCACTAAATATATACCGAACAAAACGTATACTGTAGCGCATTACGAATAGAATCACCACCACAGTAATCATGTCTGGAATGTAATGCCAGATTGCTAAAACTGCTTTTTTAAGAGGCTGTGTAAATAATCCTATTAAGTTATTCGCCCAGCTTTGTGTAAAAGGAAACACACTGAAAATAATCGGCAACATGATAAAGGCCATCAGGATAATCACCCCCCATCGCAGAATATTTATCACATTGATCAAGATTCGTGTTTTTTGCATCGAAGTAACCAACACATAATTCTTGATTTTGATATCCTTTATCCGTTCGGTTCGCTCCGCCAATATACGCTGTACACTATAACGTTTCAACCTGTTGATCAACAAGATTAAAAGATAAAACACAAATAGGATAAGAACAATGAGGCCACAACGAATCAATAACTTCGTAATGCTGTTATCTTCTCTTTCTTTCGTAATTGTTTCTTGAATACTTTTGAGATACTGGGCGGCAACCTCTTCCTTGGTCTTCTCTTCCAACAACGCATCCAATTCGGTGATCGAGGTAATAATTAGATCCTTATAAATAATATCGGCACTGATTTCATTATTCTCGATCGTAAAAGAATCGACATTAGCAAAGTCATCCTCATACAGGTTTTGTATACGCGCCACTACATTTTGAGCGCGATCTCTCGCTAAGGACGAACCAAGCTTGTTATATATATAAAAAATCGTATCTCGGAAAGGTGCGACCGCATAACGTTGTGTATTCTTTTTAATCGAATCTACTCTGATCTTCAACTGCTGCTTCCGGATACTATTTTCTTCCTCCAACTCACTAAGCTGTTGTTTAAGGCCCTGTCCTTTCGCACTATTCTGGCTTTTAAGTATGGTTATTTCATGCTGAAGCTTCGCCCGTTCGAGTGAGTCATTAATCTGCTGCTGTCGAATCTCATTGAGCATCACACTAAGACCAAGTTCTTTAGAATCCGTCGAATCGACCTCCTGTGCTACAAGTGGTGTAATGGTTGGAAAACAAAATAAGACAACAAGAAAAAGACTGTATAATGCGCGCATACTTCAGGTCGATAAAATATTAAAAAATGAGAAGGTGTATAAAATTTACGCTCGTTAAACACCTTCTCATTTATCTCGTATAACAAAGATAACAATGTTTTCTATTCCATTACTATGACCAGATCATTGGTATCGACCATAGATCCCCCAGAGAGTTCAATTCGTTTGACTGTTCCGCCAGAAACGGCACATACCGTAGACTCCATCTTCATCGCTTCAATAACAAAAAGGGGCGCATTTTCGGCAATGGTATCTCCTTCCTTCACATGTACTAAAGACAGAAGCCCGCGCAGCGGAGAACCAATATGTCGTGGATCAGCTGGATCACTCTTCACATTTGCCCTTCTTTCCACCGCTACACTGGCATCCTGAACCTCTATATTTCGGGTTTGTCCATTCAGCTTAAAGAACACGGTACGCCTTCCGTCTTCATCAGCCGGCCCTACAGCCGTGAGCTTCACCAGTAATGTTTTTCCTTGAGCAATTTCAACTGTTGTCTCCTCCCCAACCTCCATGCCATATAGAAAAATAGGTGTTGGAATGAGCGATACATCGCCATACTTACGTCGATTTTCCAGATAGTCTATGAAAACTTTTGGATAAAACTTGTAACTCAAATAATCTGTAAAAGACAATTGTTCACCATACTGATTTTTAAAGTCAATAAAATCCGTTTCGATAGCTAACGCTGGAAGATATTTATTCGGACGTTCGCTACTCGCGGACGCCCCTTTAAGCACGACTTGTTGCATCTTCGCCGGGAAGCCACCTTCGGGTTGACCAATATCGCCTTTAAAAAAGGAGATAACAGAATCTGGAAAAGACAAGGACTCACCTTTAGATAAAATATCATCGGCTACAAGGTTATTGGACACCATATATTGCGCCATATCTCCCACCACCTTGGAGCTTGGCGTTACCTTCACCACATCTCCAAACAAGAGATTAGCTTCGATGTAAGCCTTTTTAATTTCCGGAATCCGATCGCCCAACCCGAGCGCCGTTGCCTGTTGTTTCAGATTGGAATACTGTCCGCCTGGAATTTCATGTTGATAGACCTCAGCAGAACCGGCTACCATACCGGATTCGAACGGCGTGTAGTATTTACGAACGCTCTCCCAGTAGTTGCTATACGCTTGCAGACTATCCGCATCATATGGCTGATCCCGTTCTTGGAAACGCATCATTTCGACCACCGCATTGAAATTAGGTTGTGACGTTAATCCCGACAGGGAGCCCAATGCACAATCCACCACATCGACACCCGCTTCAATCGCTTTCAGATACGTCGCCGCTTGAACCGAAGACGTATCGTGCGTATGCAAGTGAATCGGAATAGCAACCGTATCGCGGAGGGCTGTTACCAGCTCCTGCGCAGCATAAGGTTTGAGTAAGCCCGACATATCTTTGATCGCCAACATATGAGCCCCTGCATTTTCGAGGTCCTTTGCCAGGCGCAGGTAATAATCCAAGTTGTATTTACTTCGCTTCGGATCCAATATATCACCGGTATAACACAGCGCTCCCTCCGCAATTCCGCCAGTTCGTTTACGAACCATTTCGATGCATGGCGCTATATTTTCCATCCAATTCAATGAATCGAAGATTCGGAATATATCGACTCCTGTTTCCCAACTTTTCTCCACAAAAGATTCAATCAAATTATCGGGATATGCCGAGTAACCAACGCCATTACAGCCACGGATAAGCATCTGCAGTAAAATATTTGGTATTGCTTCACGCAATTTAGCCAGTCGCTGCCAAGGGTCTTCCAGTTGAAAACGCAACGCCACATCAAAGGTCGCTCCCCCCCATACTTCCATACTAAATGTTTGCGGATGTGCTTTCGCAAATCCTTCGGCAACCTTCAGCATATCGTATGTACGCACCCTGGTTGCCAAAAGCGACTGATGCGCATCGCGGAATGTCGTGTCGGTATATTGAATCGCCTTCTCTTCCTTCAACCAAGTACACAAGCCTTCAGCGCCTAATTCGTTCAATCTATTTTTTGAGCCATAGGGGTAGCTTCTTACCGCATCAAAATGAGGTACCACCGGAATTTCCAAATCAAGCGGTCGCTTCCCTTTCACATCGGGGTTGCCATTTACGGCGGTATCGCCCAGAAAGTAAAGTAATCTCGTTCCCCGATCCAATCGTTTTGATGGTTTGAATAATTGCGGATTGTGGGCTAAAAAGCCGACATCAACCTGACCGGATAAAAATGCCGGATGCGTGATCAGATTCTCTAGGAAGCCGATATTACTCTTTACACCACGGATACGGAATTCACGCAATGCCCGATCCATCCGAAAAGCTGCTTCTTCCAATGTTTTTCCGTGCGTACTCACCTTCACCAACATGGAGTCAAAGAAAGGTCTCACTTTCATTCCGGCATACGCGCTCCCTTCATCCAGGCGTACTCCAAATCCAGCTGCCGTTCGGTATGTTACGATCGTACCATAATCCGGCCTGAAATCGTCTGCAGGGTCTTCGGTGGTTATACGACATTGAATAGCGTATCCATTTGTTTTGATCGCTTCCTGTTTACCTAGCGCCAGCGCACTATCCGAGAGTTTATAGCCCGATGCGATATACAATTGGGTGCGGATAAGATCCACCCCGGTAATCATTTCGGAGATCGTATGCTCCACCTGAATACGTGGGTTAACTTCGATAAAATAAATCTGTTCGTTGATGTCCACAAGAAACTCAACCGTGCCTACATTATCATACTTGGCGAGATGCGTAATACTTGTCGCATATTGATAGAGCTTATCCTTGGTCGCTTGCTGCAAATTACTCGCAGGCGCGACCTCCACCACTTTTTGAAACCGCCTTTGTACGGAACAGTCCCGCTCATACAGGTGCACGACATTTCCATACTTATCAGCGACAATCTGCACCTCAATATGTCGCGGATTTTCGATGTATTTTTCTAAGAAGACTGTACCATCTCCAAATGCATTGAGCGCTTCTTGTCTCGCACTATCAAAAGCGATTTCCAGATCGTCCCTGCTTCGGATTACACGCATCCCGCGGCCGCCCCCGCCGGCCGAAGCTTTCAGAATAACAGGATAACCAATTCGCTCCGCTTCTGCGCGCGTAATTTCAATAGCTGTTAATGGTGGATGACTACTTTCAATGATGGGTACACCTGCCGCAACCGCAACTTCCTTGGACCGGACTTTATCGCCTAATCGCTCCATCACCTCCGGTGAAGGACCAATAAAGAGGATTCCTTCTTCAGCGCATCGACGCGCAAACTGACTATTTTCGGAAAGGAAACCATAACCTGGGTGAATCGCGTCAGCGCCGCATTTCTTTGCTGTCCGCAAAATGGTCTCCATATCGAGGTATGGCTTTAAAGGATCACCATCGCTGCCTACTTGGTAGGCCTCATCGGCTTTGTATCGATGCAAGGAGTATCGATCTTCAAATGTAAAAATAGCAACCGTAGCAACCCCGAGCTCGTTGCAGGCTCTGCTAATGCGGATAGCGATCTCGCCTCTGTTGGCAATAAGTACTTTCTTGATGTTCATACTAGTTTATAAGTTTAAAATGGTGTTTTATGCCTGCCTAAAACGAACATCTATTTAGACAGACAATTTATCGCTGATCAAAAAATAAAGCAATAAATCTTTTATAAAATCGAGTATAAACAAAACAATACCCAACCATAAAACATAAATTTAGTATATTATTTTCAAAAAGAGTTATTTTAAAGAAAAACATGGAGGAAGTGCTTCTTTTTTCAATGGTTCCCCAACATAAACTGTATTTAGCTGATTTTAAACCTCTCCCATCATCTTCATAAAAAAGTCATCATGGTAGGAACTGCCGATTGCAATTTCATATTTTTTAATAAATACGTCCCGATGATCAAAGGAGTCTACTTTCTCTTTATTCACAATAAAAGAACGATTAACCCGAATAAAAGCGGTTTTGGGTAGGCTATCATACATACACTTTATAGTCATGCGCGTAATAATCTGTCGGTCGTCCAACTGCAGGATTATATAGTCCTTCAGCGCCTCTATAAAAAGAATATCTGCCAGCTTAATTTTAAAAAACCGTCGATCGGACTTTACAAAAATGTGGTTCTCTGCTATTTTCTCTACATTTCTATTCTCCTCACCCAATAAAAGCGCATGGTACGCAATCGCTTTTTCTACCGCTTTACGGAATCGAGCGGCATCAATTGGTTTAACCAAATAGTCCAAAGCATCTAGTTCATAGCTGTCTACTGCATATTCCGAATAGGCTGTTGTAAAGATAACCAGGGTGGTATCCGGAATCGTCCGAGCAAATTCAAGCCCGTTCATTCCTGGCATATTGATATCCAGAAAAATTAGATCAACCTTTGTTTCTTTCAAAAAAAGACTTGCTGATTCCGCATTATTAAAACTATCTAACAACTCCAATGGCGTGATCTCATCGACCAATCTTTTTATCCCCTTACGTGCTATAGGTTCGTCATCAACTATGATACACTGCATAATTTCAATTTTACGGTATAATTTTGCGCTGTTTCTATTTTCTCCAGCGTGTATGTATTCGCATATAGTAAATTCAACCTACGGACTATGTTCACCAACCCTATCCCTCCGACTTTCTGCGGAACGGGGCGCTGAGGCTTTGAATTCTCACAGGTAAAAACGAGCGTCTCATTTTCTACCTTAAAGTTCAACTTAACATAGGAAGCCCCATTACTATCGAGGTTATGTTTAACTGCGTTTTCAACAAATGGAATAAACAATAAAGGTGCAACGACAATATGGTCTAATGCGCCGTCCATCTCGACTGTAAATTCAAATTGGTCTCTTCTTACTTTCTCGAGCTCGAGGTAATCAATCAGCAAACGGATATCATCAGTTAAACGAACTTTATCTTTAAAACCATCTGTCAACTGAAACCGCAATAAGTCATCTAATTTAGTCAAAATATGTTGTGCCATCTCTGGCTCATCCTCGACCAAAATATTGGCGTTATTGATCGTATTGAAAAGAAAGTGTGGGTTAATCTGACTCTTCAAAAACTTGAGCTCCGATTCACTTGCTACTTTTTGCAATTCTTGCTTTTTTATACGGCTGTACATGATCGGCTTAAATAGCAAGACAGCCGACATCCCTCCCATAAACAACAGAATGGCCAAAAAAGAAGAGGATAAACTCAGAAAGATTGCCAACGCGCTCGGTTCTTGTCGGGTGACCGCAATATCATAAAATTGATCCTGTAAAACCATCAAGATTAATAGCGCAAAAAAGGTGAATAACACGACCGACAAAACATAGGGCACTATTTTATCTTTTGCCAAAAAATAAGGAAACAAGACGTACACGTTAACAAACACGAGCATATTCATAAAGAGGTAATAGGTAAGCCAACCCCAGAAACGGTTAACGGATAGATTTAGCGTGTCCGGTGTATCGAAAAACACCCCTATAGTAATCAGCAGTATAATGCCTTGTAAAAAAAGGTGTCTATGGATACGATAGGCATCCGATGTCAAGAAAGGAATCCCTTTATTATGTTCAACCTTCACATCCATCATACCACCTCTAATTTAAGTTCTATGCTTCCTCCATAAACTGTCAAGGCATATAAATCTGGATAGAGCGTATCGAGCTTTTCCATTACATCTTGTCTATTTTCATCCGCCAAGGTAATACGATCGGTAAATTTACACTGAAACACGATATTCTTATTGACGGCTTCGATAACCACATCCAGCTGCTTTACTTCCGCCTGTACCAAAATAGATTGCAACAAGACAATCACGAGTAAAGGAGAAATGATTGCCTTATTTGTATTTCCTTTTACTTCCAAGTGGTAGTCAAAAGGATCATCAGTAATCAATTTTTTCAACTCTAAGAATTGTTTAATAAACGTGATCTCGGAATGGAGAAATACCTTTTCCCGGTCACACTCATACAACTGGTAGCGTAATAGCTGCCCCAGTTGCATGAGTATTTGGGAGGATTTTTGTGCATCGGAATTCGCTAGATAAGCGGCTTTCTGTAATGCTTTAGATAGAATAACCGGTGACACCTGCCCTTTTAGCTTGTTTACTTCTGATTCCAGGTACTTATATTCCAACGCCATGATATGCGCATTCATGGTATTCCATTTACGGAATAAGGTGACGGCACACATACTCCAAAAGCAAATAATGGTAATAGCCGAGGCAGATAAACTATCAACCAAGATAAGAGGATTGGTGTATGAGATTATGCGATGGCTTAATCCCAAAAATGTCCGTATGCTATATTCCATCGATATCCCTACACACAACAGCAGAAATACAAAAATCACAGAAGATAGGACGTAAGTTACATACCGCTCACGAAGCAAAAACTTTGGTATTAAAACGAAGTAATTAACGTATGTGGTTAGTAAATAAGTAGCGAATGATAGCAAACCAATCAGATATATTTTACCGCCCAAATGAGCAAGGGATTCCTGATACCCAATGAATACTTGATTGAACGTGATGATCCCCAACGTAACGATAAAGAACAAATGTCGGCCTATTCGATATTCGGGATCGACAATCAAACGATAGAATTTACTTTGATGCATAATTTCCGCAGAATTGCACTAAAATTACATTAAAAATCGATCCTATATAATATATTGAACAATGAAGTGGCCTGTTTTTTTGCTTCGATCCTATTATTTTTCACATTGTACGCATGTTCATAATACTCTTTGGTGCGACTCGCGTTTAACCATTTCACAGCAAATTCATGCGATCGGTTTGTTCTGTTCATCCGATAGCTTATCGCGTAATTAGCAAGCAACATCGGTGCGAACTGCCGAGCATAAGCATTCGTTTCGTCGTATTGGATTTCTTTGTCCACATGATGGAGTGAAGCCGATTCATCAACGGGTGTATATCGATTACCACCTTGATAGGTTAGCTTTAAATTGACACTCAGCAGATTTCTCTTTTGAACACCCAACATCCATTCTTTACCGACTAATCCATTCACAACAAAACGCCTGTTGTATTTGGTATTGAACCACACACCATTCCCTCCCCTATATTTGGAGTCGAACACGGAGGCTGTCAGCATATAATAATATCCTTTGGTGAGGTATTTCTCCAACGTTACATCTAATCCATAATTCCGTCCTTTTCCTTCATTCACCAAGGCATCTTCGACATAGAACAAACTGCGGTTAAGTACCGAGTAAGAGCTATCTGCTATAACCGGTACATCGAATAGATGCTGAAAGTACGGTTCAACTTTAAGGTTCATATTGTCCGCTATTTTATACTGGTAGGACAAGGTTAAGTGATGTGTTTTTGTGAAATCAAGGTCCTTGTTTAACTGCTCTCCCGTATGTTTATCCTGGACATAGTACACATCCATCTTTTCCATTCGGCTGTGTAAACCGTAAGCCAGTGCCAACGTGTTTTTTGGCGATGATTGCCATCTCACCGAAACGCGGGGTTCTACTGTCCATTGACCATTTAAGCTAAGAACCTGACTGTTTAAGCCTAAAGTAGCGGACACGCTATTGCTTAACGTAAACAAGGAACTACTGTACGCAGAGATCAGATTGGTATTGCCTTTTCCTTTCGAAATGGTTTCTAGATTTTCACCTATAAAAGGCGATAGTCCTAAGTTCATTGTGTAGTCCATATGTGTCAGCGTGACTCCACTTTTATTCGTGTGCGTTGCGCTGTACTTTTTACCGAATGCCGTTGTCAAGATCAGGTTGAGGTATCGATTATCCAAATCGAGGTACGGCGTCGTCGTATTGGCGTCTTTGTAGTAATTTTCCTGTGCTTTATTCTTCGTGTAAACAGAAGCCATCGTGCTTTGTAGAACCCCACCATTCTTAAAATTATACCGATGACTAATGCCGGCTGTTCCAGAAGTTTGTTTCATTTCCGAAAATTTACTATCATCGATATACTTCCATTTTTCCGGGTCTTCTTCTTGGGTTAAAAACTTATCAACCAACCCTGTTCCCCAAATAGAAAATGTATTTCCTTTTTTACTCGGGAAGTTCAGTTTGAAATTCAAGTCCTGATAATCCAGCAGTTGATCTTTGGTCTGGCCAGCACTCATTTTATTCATCAATCCGGTGGTCGAATAGCGATAATTAAAAAGATAAGAAGCATCACAATTCTTACGGAGTGGGCCTTCGGAAGCGAAGTCTAACCCCAATAGACCCATTTGAAAGGTATGTTCGAAATGGCGATTATTTCCATTGCGCATCTTCATATCAAACACACCGGATACGGCATTACTATATTCGGCAGGAAAAGCGCCGGTATAGAAGTCGGATTTACCTAAAACATTGGCACTTAAAGCGGATAAAACACCTCCACCTAAGGTGGCTATATCGGCAAAGTGATTTGGATTGGGTATTTCCACGCCTTCCAATCGCCACTGGAGCAGGCTGGGTGCATTGCCATGAACCGACAAACCGTTGTTTCCGACGCTCGGGGATATACCGGCAAAGGAGCTCAACAAACGGGCCGGATCATCCATCCCTCCCGCGTACCGACTTGCTTCCTCCACGCGTAAGGATCGTCCGCCCGTTAACGCCATTTTATTAGAGACTTGTTCTTTGCTGCTAACGGAAACGACAGTCACATCTTTTATCGCCAATTCACTGGGATCCATGGTTACTTCTAGAAATACCTCCTTCTTAGAGCTTAATAAAATTTCTTGAACGATTGTGGGTTTATAACCGACGGATGAGAGCTGAATACTATACCGACCGACCGGTATATTTTGTAGTATAAAATGTCCCTGAAGATCTGTTTGTCCGCCGATACTGGGATGCTCCACCACCTTCAAAGACACAAATGATATAGGTTCTGCCGATACGCGATCTGTTACAACACCTCTAATGTTCTGCGTTACCTGTGCCTGACTGTAGGCTAACGGCGCCCCCCATAGCAGGAGCAGAATTATCGACATTCGGTTCTTGCATGCACGCATAAGGTTATATAGTGCGTGGAATAGATGTCGGACTCCTTTCTTTTTGGATAACTGCTCACTGAGGACCTTCTCTAGCGCGTCCAACACTTTCTCGCAATCGGAAATAGATACTTCTGATAGGGCTGCTATCTTTTCGACCGTTTCTTGCTTCTTCATTTCGTTTTTATCTAATTGATAAGACAAAACTAGAGCGTGACGAAACATGCCACAGAAAGATGAGACAGAATATCCCCTTTCTGCGACAGAAACTGCTTTTTAGTCTAACTATACCTGTAGAATATCGTCGTTTCGGACGGGGCTGACTGCTACAAGAAGATTATGTTTACTCCTTCTTTTCCAATCTTCTGTCTGGTATGATCCATATCATGGCTACGATATAATAGAACACCAACGCTAAATACGGGTAGTAAAAGGAGCTTATTATACCGATCAAATACAGGATAATGGAGGCTTTCTCTTTGACGCTGTTGCCTATCGCTAATGAGAATTCAGACCCTTTTCCTTCTTGTTTTTTTATACGGTAAGACAAGTTTGCATAGGCGATTGCGACCATGATGAGTAAAATTCCATAAAACAGGGTTGTTCGTTCAACGAAATGGTGCTCCCCCATCCAAGCGGTTCCAAAAGGGATCAACGATAAACAGAATAGAAAAAAGAGGTTACTCCATAGTATGCCACCATTGACTTTATGTAGGTAATGCAGCATGTGATGGTGGTTGTTCCAGTAGAGTCCGACATACAAAAAACTGAGGACATAACTGATAAATTTAGGGTGAAGACTGTAAAGAGCTTTCCAATCGGTAGACTCTGGCACCTTCAGTTCGAGGACCATGATGGTGATGATTACTGCGATCACGCCATCACTAAAAGCTTCCATTCTAGCGGTATTCATATGCATTAGTTTAATTGACAGTTGTTCAATATGTAATTATTTGCAACAGTGGGTATTTCCTAGAATGAAAAGCAGTGCTGTTGACAGGAATAAAAATAGAACTATTTTCGGGTAAAGAATAGCCTGTTTGATTTTTTTCTCTTACACGCATAAGTTACTACGAATAAGTAGGTTAAAATAAATATTCCCCTATATGTGAATTATGTTATTTTTAATTATTTTAGAGCAAGATTAACCAAATGAAAAGAAACTTACTAATTACCTTGTTATTGCTGTCAACTCTTGCTTGTTATGCGCAGCGACTAATACATGACCCCAGTATCCCGATACAGAAGTTCCGCATTATCATTGAACAATTACGTGGAGGGACCGTCTCTGAGAACCTAACAGATTTAACGTATATTCCATTAGGTGGAACCAAAAACGATGTTATAGACTATATCGCTAGTTCTGTTTTTACCAAAGAACGAATCGCTATTGTCAATAATGAAAATGGTCATTTGTTTCTCTACGATGAAAAAGGAAACCTTATAAAAAGAATATCAAAAATAGATGGTTATAAACCAAAAGATAAAAGAGTTTTCTACGGTGTGCAAAGAGAAGGTAATAAGCTGATTCTTTTCGGTGAACTGCTGAAGGCGACACTTGACTTTGACGGAAATATTTTGGAAAAAGATATCGATTACAAATATAAGACGGAACGGCCGATCGTAACATTGGGAGAAACGACCTATACCTATGGTCGGACCGAAGTTAAAAAAGATTCCTTCCCAGAATTTGCACTAAAGATGAACGATCAGATTTTAGTACGCTATGATACACGGGATACGGTTAGCAATATCTTTTCTCAAGGAACACCACTGGTTAAGATTTCGGACACAAAAGCCTTTGCCATTTTTCCAACGACCTATAATTTTTTCGAATTGTCGCCCGATGGAATATCAAAAATCCATCAGTTTCTATTTCCACTAAAGAATACGATAGATACGTCAAATTTCCAAGTGTACAAAAGTGGGCAAAAGCTTTTCGAGTATTTAAATAAGAATCAAGAAAAAGTTTACTGCGTAGGGCAACCTCTTCTTTACAAAAACTACCTTATCCTGCAAATTGGAAGCCTGAAGTTAGCAGCTTGGGTTGCCTACGATATAAATCGTGGAGACATTATAAGTTTAAATAAAATTCTGCCCGATGTGTCAAATGATTTCTTGGAATTCCTGGATAGAAACACGCTGACAACAGACGGTGAATATCTATATAGCATCATCTATCCTAATGCTATTCCGCGAGCCAAGGATAAATCCAGAAATGAAGGACACAGCATGCGGAATGAGTATGCTAAATTAGAAAAATCCTTAAACCCCATCCTTGTACGCTTCAAGCTCAATTAATTGATGAATATAAAATCTATTTTTCTCGTCCTAATCTCTTTAGGGTTGTGCTTACATGCAATTTCACAGACCAAGATTACAGGTACACTCATCGATTCGACATACAACCGTGTACTGGAGTCCGCAACCGTATCGGTATATGAACAAGGAAAGAAGGCGGTTGATAAAGTTACACTAACCGATCGCTATGGCAAGTTTGAAATCCTAGGTTCCGCCTCCGGAAAGCCCCTGATTTTGGAACTGTCGCTCCTGGGCTACGATAAGCTACGCATTGATTTTCAACTAACGGCTAACGAGAAGAAAGATTTCGGGAAGTTCAATATGAAGCAGTCTGTCAACGAAATTGAAGCCATTGAGATGGTACCACCGGTACGTATGAATGGAGATACTATAGAGTTTAATGCAGATGCCTTTGAACTAGACTCCAACGCTGTGGTGGAGGATCTACTAAATAAGCTTCCCGGTATTGTTGTCTGGGGTGATGGAGCGGTAACCTATAACGGTCGGCCAGTGCCCACGATATTGGTGAATGGGAAACCATTCTTCGGTGCAGATATGGCTATCGCCTTACAGAATATAGATAAGAAAGCAGTGAATAAACTTCAGGTATACGATAAGAGAAGCCGGGAGGATAAAGAGAATGATCCTGAAGGCAAAAAACTGGAAATGAATGTCGTGCTAAAAGAGGGAAAAGAAAATATGATTTTCGGAAATATTGGTGGAGGGTACGGTACGGATGAGCGTTATCAATCCTCCATGAATATAAATAAGTCACACACGAAAGCACAAACCACCGTTGCTTATTCCGGCAGCAACATTAATAAAGATCTCGCTAATATCGATCAGCTCCTAAAGAATACGACGTTTAAAGGAATTGGTATTAATGCGGACTTTGCTCCAGACTTTTTACGGCAAGGTATTTTAGAACAACATGTTGTTGGGGGTCGGTATCAATATGATTTTAAAGGTTCCGCAACACCCAATAACCAACATATTGCTACCGGAAATATTACGGCACGCTGGAATAGAAATAACAATGAAAATGAATCGAGTACGATCTTGCTAAACCCAGAAAGTGCAGATCGCAATTCGCGGTCTTACTCTTCCACGAGTGAGCAGGACTGGCGTGTCCAAAATGGAAGTTTCAACTATCAGCATACAGATTTCACCTATAATCAAGGAAAGCGGAATAGTATGTATTCAGGAAACGTATGGATGGAAAATTCAAAAAACGATAACCGCAATAGTAGTCTGACAACATATAATTACCTCAATAACCAATCTTCTAATAATCTTAACAATACGGATGAAACCTGGCGAAAGGGATTAAACTTCAATGGTAGCATCCAACTGGAGGCCAAACCAAACTATATGATCAATGGCAAGAGCCAACTCTCTTTTATGGATCATATGCGTGTTCATCTTCAAGTCGATGGTAATTTCAATAATGAGCGTGCCGATTCTTATAAGTTAGGCGATTATGTAAACTTTACCGATTCGTCCCTGGACAAAAAGTCGGAAAGGAGATATAATAATGAACAGTCAAACCAGTATTTTAACGGCAATCTTTTGATTCGACATAAAACGTTTGGAATAAGAAATCGGATTAATTTCAATACCAGGGAAGAAAACAGTTTGGTCAATGATTTAGTAGGTACTACCCTGTTGCAAAACAACAGTCTCTCCCATGATTCGAGATTTAGACAGACACAATATGAGCCTAGCTTAGAGTTTTACAAAACGTTAAAAAATAAATATTTAAACGGCCGCTACTATTATAATCTGAATCTTGAAACATCCATCGGTACACGCTTCTTCCGCAACAACAATATCTCTACACTGGATTACCGTAACTTAGCGCAACGATTTAACAGTGTTTTAGGTTCGCTGGCTCTTAACTATAGCTATAGTAAAATGGGCAAATTTTATTCTTCACATAATCTGCGATACAACTACAATGAAGAATATGCCAACCTACAGCAATTGCGTCCTATTTATGATGACATCAGTCCTGGTTACCGGTTCTATGGCGCTATTAACCCAATTAAGGCAACAGGTGTTCATTACATCAGTTATAATGGATACTACAACCAAGAGCGTCAGCATGCTTTATCTTTAAATTATAATATTGGTTATCGCCTTTATAAAAATGGATTAACAGACAGTTTGGTATACGCGGAGAATGAACAACAAAATTATACCGTTCAGGTTCCTAACGACATGTATGTCCTCACTTTCACGACCTACCTATCGAAGCCTTTCTTTATAAAAAAAGGTCAGACGCTTACGCTTAATATGTCAGTCAATGCCAATTGGGGCAACAAGTATCAGTTTGTGGATGGTCATATGCAAGAGATGATAAATCGTCGTATTGGCGGTAATATGAGCACCTACTATACCATTCTGAATAAATTTCAGGTAGGCTGGAAAAATGACCTGAACTTTTATAAGCGTCATGATAAATTGGCTACTGATGCCAAAAACGACTATTCCTCCTCTACATGGAATTCGGGGCTAGCTATGGCCTACCAGGTAACTAAACGTTGGACCGTAAATACCAGCGTGGACAATCGATCTAATTTTTCTAAATTTCAGGATAATCATGCTGTTATTTGGAATGCCAATACGACTTATAGAATGCTTAAAGGCAATAATCTGGAGCTGAAGTTCGAAGCGTTAGATTTATTACGTCAAAATAAAGGATTCTACTTTAATGATGGGGTAACAGAGTTTACTACGGGGTATCGAAACATCTTGACACAGTACTACATGATTAGCTTGAGCTATATGCCGCGTAAATTTGGGAAATAAGTATAAATTATAGTAAAGAAAAATTTATCATATCAACATACTTAATATGAGACAAAAAGATTTACATATAATCTTTGGATTGCACAGCAAGAATCTATTAATGCAAAGTGAACAAATTGACCCTAAGCGATCCGAGATATTAGTATTGCATGACTCCCTTTCCTTAGGTCCATTATACGATCTCTATGATAAAAAATCTAGCGAATATAGAAACCTATGGTGGGATAAAATAGGAGCAACAAAACCGAAAGAGGATGAGGTTAATTACATACTTGATGAAACAAATAACCTAAAAAATGCAATTGATAAAAGTGACAATTATGATAATATCTACTTATGGCTTGGCCATAATACTGATGAAATAATTCTTACTGCCAGAATACTTCACTACCTTAAGGAAGTAGCTATTCCAGTCTTCAAGTTAAATCTTACTAAGACAATTTTCACAAATGACAAGGGCATGGAAACCGAATTTCATTCTATTCAAATGATGAAGGCAGAGCATGTTCAAGGAGTATCAAAATACTTTGAAGAGCTAAACATCAATGATAAAACTTATTACGCTTCACTTTGGGAACAAATTGGTAAGGAACAATCATTTGTCCGTATTTTTGGCAAATCAATGAACTATGTATCTGGAGATGAAACCTTTTTGGATCAATTTTTAATAAACAATTGCAAGGAAACAGTACAAACATCTTCATATGTTGTGGCTTACACCCTTTTTGAGCTTTGGAATCATTATGGTTTTGGCTGTGGTATAGGTGATCTTTTTCTCTATTATAGATTGAGACAATTAGGAAAAATGGGTAAAATTGAAATTCAATACGCACAGGAAGGTACCGACAGAAGAGAAACAATATTTGATGTAAAATACAGATAAACTTACCCCTTTGAAGAAAGAGAACTAATTTGGTAGTTTCCGTTTTAGTCTTTCTGTATGGAATAAATGGAGATGTAAACCTTGTCATAAAAGTCATTTACTTTTCCGTTGAAAAGCAAAATATACAATAACCGCGCTAATAGACATTAAAATAGATGCTAGAAAAAAGGGGGCTCCTGAAAATTCAAAGGGCGCTTTATCGTGTGTAAAATAATAGAATATGT
Source organism: Sphingobacterium psychroaquaticum (assembly GCF_900177625.1). Taxonomy (GTDB): domain Bacteria; phylum Bacteroidota; class Bacteroidia; order Sphingobacteriales; family Sphingobacteriaceae; genus Sphingobacterium; species Sphingobacterium psychroaquaticum. The sequence continues at coordinate 534,385 of NZ_FXAU01000001.1, read as the reverse complement.
TTGTCATAACCGGAGGACCAATAATAGAAGTAGCACTCACTATACTTGCTAAGGCTCCCTGAAGTTCCCCTTGTTCATTAGAAGGAATATTTTTACTGATTATAGATTGCAGTGCCGGTCCGCACATTCCGCCTAAAGAATACGGGATCAGGAAAACAAACATCATCCAACCTTGATTAGTGAATGCAAATAGCATTAATCCCAGGGCATAGAATAACAAGCCGAAATATACACTTTTCTGTTCTCCCAATTTTGGGGCTGTCCATCGTATTAGAACTCCCTGCACTAATCCAAGCAATAATCCAAGTAGACCAAGTGATAAACCTACGGTTCGTTCTGTCCAATTAAATTTATACATGGTAAAGAAATGCCAGTTGCTCTGCACGGCATGAAGAGCGACATAGACCAAGATTAAAGCGACAACAAGGTTTGATATCTTTGATTGTTTTTTCAGAAAGATAAATGTTCCGATCGGGTTTGCACGTTTCCAATTGAATGCCCGACGTTTATCTTTTGCCAAACTTTCTGGTAGTATAAATAGTCCGTAAAGAAAATTCACCATACATAATACAGCAGCAACATAGAAAGGAACCCGGGCTCCATATTGTCCTAGCAAACCACCCATTACCGGACCAATAATAAAGCCCAATCCAAAAGCAGCACCAATTAAGCCAAAGTTTTTAGTTCTATCTTCGTCCGTGGATATGTCAGCTATATATGCACTGGCTGTTGAAATACTTGCCCCAGTAAGCCCTGCAATGACTCTTCCGAAAAACAACCAACCGATAGAAGGTGCAAGTGCTAATAGTATATAGTCAATAGCAAATCCAAAAAGAGAGATTAAAATAATAGGCCGTCGTCCATATTTATCGCTTAGATTACCTATTATAGGTGCACATATAAACTGCGTAATTGCATAAGCGAAACCGAGCCAACCTCCATATTTTGCGGCTTCACTAAGGTCACTATGAATAAGTTCTCCAATGAGCTTAGGAACGACAGGAAGTATAATTCCCCAACCTGTTATATCGATCAACAACGTGATAAATATAAATCCAATAGCTGCCTTTTTACCTGTTTTTTTCATGCTGTAAAATTAAACAGCGATAAAAACAAGGGGTTGACAATTTAATGGTGTTTACGTACAATTTGAAAGCTGCTAATCCGCAGCAATCTGTAAATACTTAAGATACATAAACGTATTACATTATTCGTTTCTATACGTTTTTGGCGACACTCCTGCTATTCTTCTAAAATATCTGCTAAAGACACTTGTTTCTTCAAAATGAAGCGCATTACTAATTTCCTTAATCGAAAAATTAGAAGATTTCAATAATGTTTTAGCATGCAGAATGGTGATATGATCAATCCACTGTAATGCAGATTTTCCAGTTTTCTGTTTTAGGAAAGTAGAAAGATATTGTGGTGTTAAATGTAGCTTTTCAGCATAAAATGCAACACTTCTTTGTTGGTTAGCATGCTTTGAAATTAGCAGATAGAAATCATCTATGATTTCATGCGTGCGGTTTTTCACGAAGCTTTTGCTATTCGGTAAATTAGAATATACTTCAGAAATCATACTAATTAAGACCATAACAAGATGCTTTAGCATTTGGGCCTTATTGGGACTTGGTTTTTTATGATAGAAATTTTGTATCAGGGTTAATAGTTCATTCTGGAGCTTGATGTCTTCGGGTTGAAGTCTGATAATGGGCTGCCATCTAATTTGATTATTCATTACAAACTCACGTAGAATGGGAAATTCTGTAATAAAATCTAACGAAAGACCAATAGTTACTATTTCTGCATCTTCACTCAATGACTTTGTATCAATCATTAATTGTGGTTGTAAAATAGCGATATCACCGGCATTTAATTCATACTCTAAAAAGTGGATTTGGGATTTCATGGATCCTTTTACCATGAAGCCTAGTAATAAACCTTCAAATAGGCGACTATGCGTTGTATATTTCTTCTTGGGGTCATTTTGTTGATTCAGAACAATTATCCCTTCCGTCTTTTTCGAAGGATCAAGATTATACAATTCATAGACGTTATCTAAAGTTATAAATAGAGCCATGTACAAATATCAAAAAATAATATTTTATAACTCACTTTAAAATTTTTGAACCTGAGCCTTCACGAATCGAACCCTTGGGTTCTCATCCCATGGGATTAAAACAAAAAAAGCAACTCTTGTGAAGTTGCTTTTTTGTGATCCCGCTGGGATTCGAACCCAGGACCCATACATTAAAAGTGTATTGCTCTACCAGCTGAGCTACGGAATCTTTACTCTTTCTTTTTTCGAAGTATCCTTCGTTGTTTGGAGTGATGCAAAGGTAGGTAAATCCTTTTAAAATGCAAACCCTAGCGTACTTTTTTTTGAAGTTTATTGCGAATAACCTCTGTTATAGGGAATTATTTTTCGATTGATTAACGACATAATATGTGTCCCTCCCAATATTAGACGTCGAGAGGGACACATTTGTTTTAGAAATGAGACTTTTTAAGGTATATGTACGTAAAAGCACCACACATTAGTAGCCTGTGTTTTGTTTTAATTTCGGATTTTTATTGATTTCATCATTTGGAATAGGAAACAAGGTGCGACTTTGTGCGTTCGCATGTGGTGCATGATTGAACCAAGACTTCGTCTGAAAGACACCAAAACGAATAATATCTTGGCGTCGATGTGCCTCCGCCGTAAATTCCCAGCCAAGTTCATCCAAGAAGCGTCCATACTTAATATCCTGTCCCCCATTTGTGCCCGCAACACTACCATCTTTGTTCTGTAATCCATAATTGTATTTACTTCCCCCAAGAAGGTCCGCGCCCGAAACCGTAGCTTTTGTCGGATTCGCCCTGAAGGCACGTTCACGCACTTGGCTCACTAAAACTGCGGCATCACTTTCACGCCCTGTACGAAGCAAGGCTTCCGCTTTCATCAATAGCACATCGGCATACCTAAACATCGGATAATCGTTATCCAAATTGTTAGTCGCTCCTTTCTTTATCTCATACTTACCAATACGATACCCCGCATTAGAAGCAGCGATGGTGCCGTCTCCACCAATCCCTGGAACAGCTTTTTCGTACGTTATCACAAGTTCCCCTGTTGTGGCATGGTACTGTGGCCCCTGAATCCAACTGTCGTAGAGTCTTTGGTCTTCCTTGTCGTAGCTATCGATAAACTGTGGTACAGCGCAATTACCGCCCCAAGGACCAGCAGCCATATTATACACCAATCGACTAAGCGGATCTAGGGTCTTCATATGTATTTGGCTCCCCTGTCCATACACTTCGTCGTAGGGAACAGAAAAGATGATCTCAGGTGAATTTTGATTCGTTGGAGAAAAGACACTCTTGTATTCTGTATCCAAACGATATTTATTTGCATTGATAATATCATCTGTCAGACTAATCACCTTATCCCACGACGATACACCGACGTAAACTTCAGAATTTAAATAAACTTTCGCCAGCAGCGCACGGGCTGCCCATACATTCATACGACCGTACATACTGCCTACTTCATTCGATAAAAGCGGGATAACGGTTGTCAACTCATTCACCACGAAATCATACACTTCCTTACGCGTTTTTTGTTCTGGAAGGCTAACGTCACGGTAGTCCGTAACAATAGGGACATTGCCATGGTTATCCAACAGCAGGTAATAGGCTAATGCACGAGCGGCACGCAGCTCTGCAATTGCCGATTTACCCACGCTTTCCGGAAGCGGTAAAGTACCGTCTTCAATCTGCATAATGACCCGATTCGCCTTCGTTATACTGGAATATGCTTGCTGCCAGGTATTGTAAGGCTGCCACTGTATAGTGGTCCACGTATGCTGGTGCATCCGTCGATATGTCCCGGCATCGTCCCAACCATTCGGGCGTACAGGCGTGATAATATGATCCGCCGATTCTTCTTGTAAGTCAAAATACCCTTGCCAGCCAAACATCAGGTTTCTAAAGGACGCATAAACCGGTGCTAAAATTGTCGGCAAATCACGCTCTTGTGGTTGATATTCCTTCTCGAGCACTTCCGAGAATACTTCTTCGGAAAGATCCGTACAGGAGTTAAAAGATAGCAGCCCAAATCCTACAAGCGCTGTCATCCATATATATTTATTATTTCTAGACATAATTTCAAGATTAAAATGTAACGTTCAGACCTGCCGTAAATGTCCGTGTCGTCGGGTAACGATCCCGGTGTTCAATACCTGGTGCAAAAGTGAAATCCCCCGAGTAGCTTGTCGCCTCCGGATCCAGTCCTTTATACCCTGTGATGGTCATCAGGTTCAATCCGGAAACATATAAACGCAAACGATTTATACCCTTTATCGCCTGCGGTTTAAAACTATAGCCTAAGGTCACATTATCCAATTTCACAAAGTCAGCATCCTCAATATAGTGCGAGACATACACCAAGTCATTATTCAACGTTTTACCATAAACAGGGTCATAAGCCGTCTTTAGTGCATTGTAAGCTTTATTGATTGGGTTTTCATAATACATGCGGGTCATATTCAGAACTTGGTGCCCAAAAGCCCCCCGTAGGGTGAAACTAAAGTCAATATTCTTATAGTTAAAGCTGTTATTCCAACCCAAGTTAAAGTCCGGGATACCATTTCCATAATACTGACGATCATCCGGTGTCGCATCCGCCATGGTTACCGCTTCTCCGGTCTTACTTTCTACCAGCCACTTTCCATTATCATCAACACCAACGGTCTTCCAAACATAAAAGTCACCAATGGAACGTCCTACCTCCACCCTGTGTGTCGCAATCTGAATAGGCTCCCCTGTATATCCTGCTTCAAAGAAAGGTACCGTTACATTAAATGCATCGTTCGAAAGATTAATCAGCTTATTTTTGTTTGTAGAAAAGGTAAGTCCTGTCTTCCATTTGAAATTTTCTTTCCGCACGGCATCGACATTGATCAAGACCTCCACACCACTGTTACTCATTTCTCCGGCATTCAACATCATGCTCGAATACAAATAAGGTGGTGAAGGAACGCTGAACTGATACAAAAGGTCTTTTATACGACGGGAGTAATAATCTACCGAACCATAAACACGATTATTAAGCATACTAAAGTCTAACCCGACATTATATTCATGCTTCTTTTCCCATTTCAGATCGGGGTTGAAATTTCGTACCGGTACAAATCCAGGAACCCATTTACCATTGATATATGCGCCCTGGCCACGGTCAAAATTATAACTCGTTTGCGACATATACGAAGAAGAAGCAATCGTTCCTGTTACCCCAAATCCGGCACGTAACTTCAATTGATTAATGGCTTTGACCTCTTCCATAAAAGGTTCCTTCGCCATATCCCAACCTAGTGAAATAGCTGGAAAATTTCCCCACTTATTGTTCTCTCCAAATGTTGAGGATCCCTCTCTACGAATACTCGCCATCGCCATATACCGCTCCTTATAGCTATACGTCGCGCGCGCAAAGAAACCCGCTAGTTTCCATTGACTCTTTCCACTGGTCATCGACGCCATTCCGCGTTGAAGCGCCATCCCTGACTCTAATTTATTATAACTGTAATTATCCGTTGGGAAGTCAAAATTGTAAGCATAGAAGTTCTCTGCTGTATTATCCTGCCAACTATAACCACCTAAAACACCGAGTTTATGAAGACCAAACGTCTTATTGTAATTTGCCGTTAGCTCCATCAGGTTTTCAACCATCGCCGATGTACTCCGAGAGGCTGTTCCATTCAGGTTATTTTTTGTTGTATTCACATGATCAAAGGAGGTCGAGTTTCCGTATAGATCGTTCTGCTGTACACGTGATAACAACATCTTTAAACTCAAGTCCTGAATCGGTCGATACTCCAAGGATCCATTCATTCGGGTTTCGCGAAAAATACGATCATTTACCGTCTCGTGGATCATACCTAAGGGATTATCGTACATATACGCATTATTCTCTTGCCATTTTCCTTGATCGTTAAATACACGATCTGTAGGGTTCCGGATAATCGCTTGGCGCCACATATAATCCGACGAACCACCCTGCTTAGCTGTGGTACTCCGATTAATAACCTGCATATTGGTGCGAAGCTTCCCATCAAACATTTCGTGGTTTAGATCCGCACGTATATTGAGACGTTCCTGTCCACTTTTCAATAATACACCTTCCCAGTCTCTATAATTGACCGAGCCCGTAAAGTTTGTTCGTGCATTACCACCAAAAAGGGTCACATTGTGGTTATGACTGAATGGGTTCTGGGTGACTTCATCAATCCAATTCGTTGAGCTTCCTAAATCGGTATATTTTACGCCCTCCCCAATCAGCCGCTTATAGTCATCCGCTGTCATCATATCCGGTTTACGGAATAACGTCTGTAGGTTGGCGTAGTTGTTATACTCGATAGAAGTACGATTATCGTTGGATCTATTCTTACGCGTGGTGATCAAGATCACACCGCTTGTTGCGCGTGTACCATAGATCGCCGCAGCCGAACCATCTTTCAAGACATCTATTGATTCTATATCTTCCGGTGCCACCGTATTCAGGTTTCCTGGGATTCCGTCGATAATAACCAATGGATCTTGTGAACCATTAATAGAATTTAAGCCCCGAAGGTTAATTTGCGAAGACGAATTGGGATCTCCATTCGGAGTTGTAATCCGTAACCCGGCTACTTTACCTTGAATGAGCTGACCCGCATCTTTTACAGCACCTTGTGTAAAATCCTCTGCTTTTACACTTGCAATTGCGCTAGTCACCTCGCCCTTCTTTTGGGTACCGTAACCGACGACGACGACTTCATCAATGGCTTCCGAAAAAACGGATAAGTTAATGGTTAAGGATGACTCTGTTGTCAGTACGATCGTTTTGGAGGCGTAGCCAACAGCTGTGACCAATAAACTGGCTCCCTTTTGGTAGCTCAGAGAAAAGGATCCATCGTTTTCTGATGATTGTTTCTGATTTGTGCCTTGGAGCTGTAACGTTGCTCCCGGAATGCCCTCCCCAAGTGGGTTGAGCACCTTTCCTTTCAATAGAATACGCTCCTGTGCATACAGGCCCGTCATTAAAAGACAGGTTAGCAATAGGTACGAAATAATTTTTTTCATGCTTGGTTTAAATCTGGTAATTTATAACAACTAAGTTATTTTTTATTAAATGTTATAATAACACTTATTTTAACAAACCTTTACCAATTCTTAACCATTTATTCACCGTGGAGACATCAAAAAAAAGAGGCCTTACGTATATCGCAAGACCTCTTGACTTCAAACTAAACTAAAAATGTATCCGGTTATTTAAACCCTAATAGCATAAAATTTATTCTTATGGTATAGCGTTCCAGGCAGGGGGATTAACCTCTAAGAGATTTTTAACAAAGAAATCGCGACGCTTTTTCTCTCCATAATCTCCACCGGAGGAGTGCCCCATTCCAGGAACCATAATAAGCTCATGTTCTTTATTTGCTTTTATCAACGCGTTGGTCAGCTGGTAGGTCGATGCTGGGTCGACATTGTCATCTAATTCACCAACAATAAGCATCAGCTTACCTTGCAATTTATCGGCGTTATCAATATTGGAACAAGCTGCATACTCGGGACCAATCGGCCACCCCATCCACTGTTCATTCCACCAAATTTTATCCATCCGGTTATCGTGGCATCCGCACGATGAGACACCTACTTTATAAAACTCTGGGTGAAATAATAGAGCCGCTGTCGAACTTTGACCTCCTGCTGATGTACCATAAATACCAACTTTCTCTAAATCCATATACGGATATTTCTTGGCTGCATCTTTCATCCAAAGAATACGATCGGGAAAGCCGGCGTCTTTCAGATTTTTCCAACATACATCCTGAAAGGCCTTCGAACGATTAGATGTTCCCATTCCATCGATTTGTACAACGATAAAACCAAGCTCTGCCAACTCTTGCATCCCACTCGGGTTTGGAATAAATGTTTTCGGAACAAAAGAGCTGTGTGGTCCGGCGTAGATATATTCAATTACAGGGTATTTCTTCTGCGGATCGAAGTTAGTCGGACGAATAATTATACCCCAAATATCGGATTTACCATCACGTGCCTTTGCAGTAAACACTTCGGGGGCTTTCCAGCCCGTAGCTTTCAACGCTTGATCATCGGCTTTTTCTAAATCTATAATTACCTTTCCAGAGCGGTCTCTCAACACCGTAGTCGGTGCCTCGTCGATCCGTGAATAGGTATCTACAAAATAGCTATGATCGTTGTTAAAATATGCGGTATGATTACCATTCTCCCGTGTCAATTCGCGTAGATTTTGACCATCAAAACCAATACTATAGTACTGAATAAAATAAGGGTCTTGGTCTTTATTTTTGCCGCTTCCTTCAAAAATAATTTCTTTACGTGTTTCATCCACATGAACCACTTTACGAACAACCCACTCTCCTTTTGTGATCTGATTTATAACAGCTCCTGTTGTTCCATCGTAACGGTACAGGTGATTCCATCCATCGCGCTCCGAAGCCCAGATTATCTCTTTGCCATCTTGCAGATCTTCGCGGTACCGCTTTCCGCTATAATCAATAAAGGTTTTATTGGTCTCATTAATCAAATAACGGCTACGCCCCTGTGTCGCATCGAGCTCCACAACAGCATATTGCTGATGCCCCCGCTTGTTATATTCAAAAGTTAACGCTCGGCTATCTTTTCGCCACTCGAGGCGTCCAATGGAAAACTGGTTTTCGATCAGCCATGTAGGACAAGCAAATAACTGATTGCTTTCCAGGTTATAGATAACCGGATAATATTGTGACAAAGCATCTCCTGGTTTTGGATAATCCCGTGTTTGTAATTTCGGCTGTAATTGATCTCCTGGAGAAGATTCCAGCAAAGTCAAGATCCGCACTTCTGCTTTACGAACTTTACTGGCAGCAATTTTTTTTCCATCTGGCGACCACTGGATATGCGCCGCATAATACTCCCCCGGACTACCGTCAAAAGTGAGTTGTCGTTCGGCTTTTAAATTTCCTTTTGGCGCTACATAAAGATTACTGTTTTTGATAAAAGCCACGCGAGACTTATCGGGTGATTCTACCGGCTCTCCTTTGCTATCATCATAACGCTGTCCCCAATATCCACCTCGACGGTTATCCCGGGCTCCTTCTTTTTTTGTTATTTTTTTAGTAGATCGATCCCATGACCATACCGATCCCTCAGCCTCCAATTCGACAGTGGATCGGTCAATTACTTTGATACGGTCGCCCCCAATACTACGTGGGTCAATATCTTTTTTTAAATCGCTCTTCAAGGCCTCAACGACCTCCGTCACTTGGAACAATTCCGATTTTGTCTTGCTTTTTGTATCCACCAAAACAAACTCTTTTCCATGTACTGTATTCTTTTCGTACCACAACAAATCTCCCGACTCGTTCCATTTAATTTGCGAAGGTGCATGGTATACCTTATTACTAATTAATCCACGCAAATCCTTTGCTCGCTTATAGTCATCAACGGTTCCCTGTGCGAAACCCTGTGCCACAGAAAGGGCTAAACACAATAGGATATTAAATCTTGTTCTAAACATTCTTTTTAACTTTACTATTCACAAAATAAAAAATCGGCACCCCAGCCAACGTGATGAGAATCCCCGGCACGGTATAATCTGGCTTATAGATTAACATAAGTACAATAAACGCGATTCCCATCAGGATATAGATAATAGGTAGATAGGGATACCCAAAAGCTTTATAGGGACGCTCCAAATCCGGACGCGTATAGCGCAGACGGATAACACCGGCTACTGCCAGGACATAAAACACCACTACCACGCACGTAATCATATCCAATAGATCACCATATTTACCACTTAAGCACCACATACAGGCGATGACGCACTGTAGCCATAGTCCATAGGCGGGAACAGCATTTTTATTGAGGTTGCCCACTTTCTTAAAGAACAAGCCATCTTGCGCCATCGAGTAATAAACACGCGCACCAGCAAGAATAATACCGTTATTACAACCAAAAGTACTGACCATAATCATCACGGCTATAATCGTAATCCCAAACGGCCCAAAAATCTCCTGCGCCGCGCTCATGGCTACGCGGTCTTTAGCGGCACTTGCCATCTGCGGTAGGTCAAGAATAGCGGTATACATCAAATTGGTTAACAGATAAATTACCGTTACAATGGTCGTCCCCAGTGCCAGACTAAGTCCTATATTCCGTTTCGGATTTTTAATCTCCCCGGCTACTGAAGAGGATGAATGCCACGAATCACTACTGAATAAAGCGCCCACCATCGCCGCCGAAATGGCACCAAAAGCACCAAAGGTACTGTAGGATTCATAGGTTCCGTCTACATTCAACCGCCGCAGGCTCCACATATCCTCAGCATTCCAATTGACATGCCATATTTCATGCTTAAAAGCTAAGAAACCAAATAATATCAACAGAAGTAAGCTTGCTATTTTGATCAATGTTAATGTTGTCTGTACGAGCTTACCGCTATTGATACCACGGGAATTAATGAAGGTCAATAAGGTAATAACCGCTATAGCCACGACCTGTGCGGAAGAAATTTGATAATCCCCCAAGGTGAGCAAGTAGACATCTTCATCAAGGGAAGGAAATAAATATGCTGTAAATTTAGCAAATGCCACACCCACCGCCGCAATGGTTGCTGTTTGAATGACGGCAAAAAAGGTCCAGCCAAACACGAAACTAACCAGCGGGTTATACGCTTCGCGAAGATATACATACTGTCCACCGGCTTTGGGGAACATGGCACTTAATTCACCATAGGTCAAAGCGGCGGTCAATGTCATAAAACCACAGATGACCCAAATCAACATCATCCAACCGGCAGATCCTGTATGCCTCGAGATATCCGCCGATACGATAAAAATTCCGGAACCAATCATACTTCCAGCAACCAACATGGTTGCATCAAGTAGGCTCATCGATTTTTGAAAAGACTGTTTCGGTTGCTCCATCGCTCTGCTTATTTAAAATCGTAAAATTTCCATACGGTCTCATGATCGGGCGATAGGTTCTGATTGGTCAGAATAGCACGAAGCATTTCCATCGGCATATAGTTCTCCTTGATTACCCGATCATGAAACGCTTTGTACGTTAACTTACCGGTATCGACTAACTCATGTTTAATCTGCATCAACTGCAACCCTCCAACCAAATAGGCCAATTGATAAAGTGGACTATAACTTCCTTCAAAAGAACGTTTCACTTCACCATGTGCATTTGCCTTTTCAAAACCAACGCGGTCCACTAAATAATCGATGCACTGCTGGGGCGTCCATTCCCCTAAGTGGAACTTAATACTAAAGGTAATACGGGCACAACGGTGCATACGCCAAAAAAGCATACCGATACGCTCTTCTGGCGTGTGGGCAAACCCTTTGTCGTACATTAACAGCTCCCAATATAATGTCCATCCTTCGGTCCAAAAAGGGGTATTAAAGGCCCGCTCCCGGTAAGGCTTATGCCGACGATTCATAAAATACTGTAAATGATGCCCCGGATTGAGCTCATGTTGCACGGTGCCTCGCGAGAAATACGGGTTATTTCCACGCATACTCATCAGCTTCTGCTCCTGCGTCATCTCTCCTGTTGGATAAGAAATACTAATCTCCCGTCCCCCCGTAAAGAAAGGGTTCACCAATTGCCGTTCAGGCGTCATCATAATCATGCCCCAGGTTTCATCAGCAAGTTCGGGGATATCCATCAAATCGTTTTTACGAATAAACTCCTGCGCGTCGTTATACAACTTCAAAATCAACTCCGGCTGCTTACCCTCCGGCACATAACTGTTTTTCACCTTCTCTTGTGCAGCCTTCCAATCTTTTCCAAAACCCATTTCCTGGGAGGCCTTGAGCAATTCAGCCTCACACCAAGCAAATTCCTTATCGGCAAGCCGCAATAGATCATCTGCCGTATAGGCAATCATCTCTTCTTTTAACTGCTTATTCAGTTCGTCTCGCCCAATAGGCGCTCCTCCAATTTGACTCCCGTCGTCAAACACTTTCCAGTCGCTCTTACTCGTGAGCAGCTCACTATAGGCATCCAACTGTCCTAAAAGTTCCTTATGTGGAGCAGGGCCCCACCAGGTAAACATGGGGTCATAACCGTTGTAAAAATCAAACGAACTGTTTAAGCGTAATTTTAAACTGTGCAGCACGTCCTTCAAAAAATCGACGTCCTTATACGATATAGTTGCCACCGAAGATACCTGCTGAATCGCGCCCTTTACTTCTTTCGCGGCGGTTGTCATAGATTTAGCCAGCTGCTCTCCCTCTATCGTCGTTCCGCGTCTGCGAAGTTTTTCAAAATCATATATTTTTGACGCAAACGGAAGGTACGATGACAACCGTTGATACGTCTCCTGTTGTGCTGTCAGGCGTTCAATATCTTGCTTCACCTTCCGTTTTAGCAACACAAAATCTACTTGCCCATTACTATCCAACGCCTTATATGGAAAGGCTTGTAGCTTTTCCAAATAGAGCCGATCCAACGTAAGCAACCGTTGCACTTGTTCCGGTGATTCTGCTGCGCTCTGATTTCCCCATCCTTTCGGCATTGGCCCATAAAAATAGTTAATAGCCTGTACGTCATGACTGTATTGGACGATTAGAGGTTCAATGGGGGTTGTGTGCTGATATAAATTAAGGTTTAGGTTTGGGTTTGGGGCTTGGTTTAGGTCTTGGTTTTGCTTGCTGTTTTGCTTTTGTGCCATCACAGTATGTTGAGCGAACAGCAATGCTAAGCAGATTGCTGTCTTTTTGGTTAAGGAACGTGGGTTTATCATAATTTTGGGTTTATCGTCTGTTAATCAAATCGATCGGGGCGAAAGTTGGAAATATCAGTTTCTGTAGGTCTTCCGGAAAGGATATCGGCTACTGCTTTCCCAAATGCAGGGCCCAGGCTCAACCCCATCATTCCACCACCGCCAGCTAGGCTCACATTCGATATTTTTCCGACACGCCCCAGGTAAGGAAGACCATCTGGCGGACAAGGTCGGTAACCAAACCAAATTTTATCTTCCGGATAGGCAACTTGAATATCGGGCATGTATTTAGGAATTGATTCGACGATTCCCTGTACTCGATTTCTATAGATGGTATCATTGGCAGAACCAAGCTCCATGGTTCCACTAAAGCGGATATGTCCATTCATAGGCGTCACGGCAACACGTGCCTCTAACAATAATGCAGCATGTTTCAAGGTGGTTCCTTCTGCCGGATTATACATAAAGGAGTATCCTTTTCCGGGCATTAAAGGTGTTTTTAAACCAAGCTTTGCTGTTAATTGAGGTAAATAAGCACCCGTCGCTATAATAACCTCGTCCCCCGAAAAGCTTCCTTTATCGGTTATCACTTCGCGTACTTTACTACCTTCCTTCACAAAACGTAATACATCGACATGCTCATGAAATGTTACGCCACCTGATTTTAGGTAGTTAATAAGTTGACGCATCAGCTTCGGTGGATATAACTTTCCATCACACTTGTAGAAAGCTGCACCAAGGACATCCAATTTCAGGTTCGGCTCCAAGGCTTGCACTTCCGCCGCATCCAGAATGGATACATCAAGCTGCAGATCCTGCGCACGCTTCGCCAGCTCCACTTCCTCGTGTTGAACCTCCTTGCTCTTGAACAGCATGATAATACCATTCTGCTCCAGTTCAAAGTCAAAATCAGGTTGATTTGAAAGAGCATCATAAAGCTTACTGCTATAAAGGTTTAAGTCCCGAATCGCGACAGCTTGTTTTTCGACATGCTGTTTATTCGCATATTTCATGAACTTCATTCCCCAGTCCAATAGGTTCCAACTGAGGTTAGGTCGTACATAAAAGGGGCTCTTGCGGTCGAACATCCACTTGATGCCCTGTGATACCATGCCAGGAGCCGCTAATGGAGTAAAATGACTGGGCACAATCATTCCTGCATTGCCGTAGGAACAATTATCGTCCAGGTTACCTTTTTCGAGAATGGTCACTTTCCAACCATCCTGCAACAAATAAAAAGCGGAGGATAGCCCAGCTATCCCTGCTCCAATAATCAATACTGTACCTTTATCTTGGCTCACTGTCTTGTTTTCGTCTATATTTTTACATCACTTGGAATCCCTCTTTGTAGGGATCATCGTCATCAATAATGATCGTATTGTATCCTGTAATTCGTGCCCATCCTTCTATAGAAGGAACAATGGCTGGTTTATTTGCTACGGTCACTGTCTCCTCTATCTTTCCGATAAATTGTGAACCGATATAGCTCTCATGTACAAACTCTTGTCCAGGCTTAAGCTTCCCCTTCGCATACCACTGCGCCATACGTGCCGATGTTCCGGTACCACAAGGTGAGCGATCCAATGCATTTTCGCCCACTAAAACAGCGTTCCTTCCCGAAGAATTAGCCTTCGTAGGCTTTCCTGTCCATTGAACATGCGTTAAACCATGGATATGTGCATTCTCTGGATGAATAAATTCATATTTTTCATTGAGTAGGGTACGAATCAATTTTCCATAATGAATCAGTTGACTTGCTGTAAAAACGCTGATATCTTCAAAATTCTCTTGTGGATCTATAATACCGTAAAAATTCCCACCATAAGCTACATCCACCCTTATTTCACCCAGATCCGGACAGTCTACAACCAGATCCTCACTGTGTAAAAAAGAACGTACATTGGTAAGTTTTACCGTATCGACTTTAGCACCCGTTTGTTTGTAATCAATCAAGACCAAGCCCGCCGGCGTTTCCAGACGAAGTTTTTCGGGCACTTTAGGAATCACTAAGCCTTCCTCGATTGCAATAGTTACGGTACCAATTGTACCGTGTCCACACATCGGTAAACAACCGCTAGTTTCAATGTAAAGCACGCCGATATCGTTCGCACTATCCGCTGGCGGATACAACATACTACCACTCATCATATCATGTCCTCGCGGTTCAAACATCAGTCCTTTTCGAATCCAGTCGTATTCCGCCATAAAGTGTAAACGCCGTTCCATCATGGTATTTCCATGGAGCAACGGCGTACCACCAGTCACCAGTCTAACCGGACAACCACAGGTATGTGAGTCTATACAAAAAAAAGTCTTCTTCATTTTTATTCGTTACTTAATCGATTCGGTATTGCCCATCTACAATGCGTGCGATCTGGAGCGGGTTTTCCTCTTGTAGTTCTGCTGGTAGAAAGGTATTTGGCCAATTCTGAAAACTGACAGGACGCAAAAATCGCTTCACCGCATCGGGACCTACGGAAGTAAACCGTGCATCAGTCGTTGCTGGAAAAGGGCCTCCATGGTGCATACCATATACCACTTCCACACCAGTCGGCATACCATTAAACAGTAACCGCCCACACTTCTCTTGTGCCCGCATAAAAAAGTTCTTATGTTCCGCAACATCAGTGTCTGTTGCTGCAAACGTAATGGTAAGCTGTCCGGATAAGCGATCCAGAATGTGATACATTTCGGCTGCATCTGCACACTCCACCAAAAGTCCGGTTGGACCAAAAACTTCTTCAGAAAGATGTTCGTTCGTTAAAAAAGCTTTTCCTGTGGTCACAAATACCGCTGCTTGTGCAAGAGTGGCAGTTCCCACCTGTCCGGTTGCCAATAGAGACACCTCGGGCTGTCCTGTTAGTTTATGCTTCCCATGATCGTAGGCTTTCTGAATACCTTCATGAAGCATTTTTGCTTCACTTATATTGTTTATTTCTGCACTAACCGCTAATTTAAAAGCCTGGAAGGCCTCTCCCGACACGGCTAAAAAAACACCCGGGTTTGTACAAAACTGTCCTACACCTAATGTGAGTGAGCCAATATATTGAGCCGCCAACGTTTGTGGATTCGCCGCTAAATATTCTGGAAAAGCAAAAACTGGATTGACGCTTCCCATTTCAGAAAAAACAGGAATAGGTTCCGCCCGCTTGGCACCCAAGTCAAACAATGCCTTTCCTCCCTGAAAAGACCCCGTGAAGGCAACGGCTTTGATTGCCGGGTGGAGCACTAAAGCTTCTCCTATAGCATGGGAACTACCTTGAACATAGGTAAAGACAGATTCTGGAGCACCGTATGAGGCCAACCCTTTAGCGATAGCCTGCGCCATTAGCTGCGATGTGCGCGGGTGTGCGGGATGTTCTTTAAAAACGACAGAACAGCCAGCGCCAATCGCACTTGCCGTATCTCCTCCTGCCGTAGAAAAAGCAAAAGGGAAATTGCTTGCACCAAAAACGGCTACAGGCCCTATCCCTTTATTATATTTTCGAATATCGGCTTTGCCTTCACCCGCTTTATCGATACGTGCTTCTGCATAAATACCGGTACGTATGGCATTGGCGTAGCTCCGCCACTGCCCCACCGTTCTCCCCTTTTCGCCCTGCAGGCGTGCCAAAGGGAGCGCTGACTCTTCATGTGCCGTTTGAATCAGCGTCTCATCAAGTGCTTCAACCGCATCGGCAATAGCGTGCATTAATGCTGCACGCTCTGCCAATGATAGTTGTTGTAAATATTGATACCCAGCCTCTGACTGCTGGACTATAGTATTAATTTGTTCATGAACCATCTGTGTAGGCCTAAAATCATAACTGTGGTCTTAATGCCAACGCATCATCGATCACTTTATTGACACGTACTTCTTCTTCCCCAACCAACGGTAAACGTGGCGCTCTTGTGAATGGTGTAGATAAGCCTTCTTTTGCTGCTGCCAGCTTGATGTACTGCACAAGTTTCGGATGAATATCCAATTCCAACAATGGCATAAACCATCTGTAAATAGCAACCGCTTTATCTACTTCTCCTTTTTTAACATAATCAAAGATGGCGAAGGTCTCTCTTGGGAATGCATCCACCAATCCACCAACAACACCATCGGCTCCTAAAGCCAACGACTCCAAGAAAATGGTATCCACACCCGCTAATATTTTCAGGCGATCACCAAAACGATTTTTTAATCGTGTAATATTGGTCAAGTCCCGTGTGGACTCTTTTACGGCTTGTATATTAGGCTCCTGCAACAATTCATCAAACATATCTAACGAAATATATGTTGCGTAATCAACGGGGTTATTATATACTAAAATAGGCAGCTTCGTATGCTGTGCGATACTTCTAAACCAGGAAACAACTTCTCTATCATCTCCGCGGTAACGCATAGGAGGCAATACCATCAAACCATCTGCACCTAATTTTTCTGCTTGTTGCGCAAATGCAATAGCATCCGCAGTGGTATTCTCGGTAATGTTTAATAAAACAGGTATTCTACCTGCAACCACCTGCAAAGCATGTGTTAAAATTTCGAACTTCTCCCCCGGCGTCAATACGCTAGCTTCTCCTAAAGATCCGGCTAATATTATACCGTGTATACCTGCTGCAATCTGCGCTTCAATGTTAATAGATAACATTGCAAAATCAATTTTACCGTCCTCATCAAAAGGGGTCAACATAGCTGGAAATATTCCGCTCCAATTTATACTAGCCATAATTAATTAAAATGTTTTCTTCAAAACTATGGCCTATCGCACGGAATTGCTACACAGGTTTTAATCAAAAGTCACCACATTTTAACTAACGTGCCGCTGTAACCGTTTTTTAACCTGTCCGTAATATTCTTTCGGACAAAATCCGGTCACCGTTCGAAACACGCGATTAAAATTTGTTATGCTGTTAAAGCCCGAATTAAAAGCGACTAGCGCGACACTCTCGTAACGTTCGGCAGAAATAAGTTGACAAGCCTCCTCAATACGAAGCTGGTTCAGGTAATTCACAAAAGTGAGCCCTGTATGTTTCTTGAAATATCGACAAAAGGCTTGCGGCGTCAAACTTGCGCGTTCGGCTATCTCTTCCAAGGTAATATTATGTCTAAAATTGGATCTAATGTAGGTGCAAATTGAATTTATCCGTCCCTGCCCTTCATCATTACCCGGGATGGCTATTACTGACAATGGTCTGAGTTCATCAGAAACCTCGTACAATTCTTTTATTAAAAAGAAAAAACTAACGAGCTGATTCATCATGTCTGATTTCCGCATAATGTCAATTCTTCTTTTTATTCGAGACCGATATTTTTCTGGAACCTTAAAGCCTTTTTTACTCATGGTAACAAACTCCAGCAACGCCGCAAATTCGGGCGTATGAAAAATACTGGATAATGTACCATTTGTATCAAAAAAGACGGAAACCGACTGTACACCATTCTCCTCCAAATCGTCGATACTCTTTTTAAATACATGCGGTTGATTAGGCCCCAATAAAAAAATATCTCCTTCTTCAAAATCGTGAAAACTATCCTCGACATACAATGTTCCTTTTCCCTTTACAATCCACATGAATTGATATTCCTCATGTTTATGGAAAAATGGATAAAACTCACTTAAATTATCTTCTTGAACATAAACCGATTTATTTTTCGGCGACGGAACATTGAATTGGATCATTTTCATCATAATTCAGGTTAAGTGTATAATTAACATTTAATCACAATTTACAATTTAGTTATCGTAATTTACAGTAAATAATTACACAAACAAAGCAAGAAAATAATATTGGTGAAGATTAGACCAAAATTGGTTAAATATCAGTCGATTTATTTTTTTTTACAACCCTACCTTTAAAAATCATCAATTTAGAACAATAATTATGCACAAACTGATCAAAACAGCTATACTACTTTCTATAGGTTTTGTAGGCGGAACGACAATTGTTCACGCACAGAATCCATTTTGGGAAGCTATTAAAAAGCAACCGGCAACTTTAGGTGTGGACCAAGGTGTTGACAACTTCAGCTTAACGAACCTCAATCTGGGTATCTTAAAGAGTTCTCAAACCGTTGCTTCACTCAAACTAAAAGATGACAACAAGTTTGACTATACCCCCGATGAATTATTGACGAAACGCGATCGGGATAAGTTTTTCCATCTGGGCGATATCAATTTATCTATACGTCCGGTTGGAACAGACGGCTGGACAGCCTTTTCTTCGGCAAAGAGCCGTCAGCAGGTGAAACCCTTAGGTGCAACCGGAAAGGTTCTTGCCGCAGCTGATATATCGGCTTCATTGGGCGATATTCCGCTACAGGTGGTTCGAAACTGGGAGAATATCAATGGCGATCTTTGCCTACGTTTTACCATCACCAACAATACCGCGCAGGACTACGAAATAGGTGCCTTGGGGATTCCCATGATCTTTAATAATAACATGGATTGGAAAAACCTGGACACAGCACATGCTGATAATGTTTTCTTTGATCCTTATATCGGAAAAGATGCCGGTTACATTCAGATCAATAGATTACATGGAAATGGCCCCAGTCTCTTAGTTATTCCGCAAGAGAATGCCTCTTTTGAAGCCTACAATCCTTTGAACAGCGATCCTACGCCTCGCAGCATTACCTTTGAGGGATTTCATGAATGGCTCATACATAGTAAAGCATTAGCTGAAACAGAATGGAAAGGTGTTGAACAATGGAATACACCGACCTCCACTGTTCTACGTAAAGGTCAATCTACCACCTATGCCGTGCGTTTTACATTAGCTCCAAGCATTCGGCAGATCGAAGAAACATTGGTACAACAACAAAGACCTGTTGCCATTGGAGCGCCTGGCTATGTCGTGCCGACCAACAATCCGGCAAAACTTTTTATCCAGTATGCCAAGAAGATAAAAAGCATCGATGTATTTCCAACAGGCGCACTGACGGTCGAGAAATTAGATCAAACGAAAAACAAATGGCAAGCCTATCAAGTAAAAGGAAATCAATGGGGGCGTGCTAGACTGACAATCACCTATGTTGACGGGCTGGTACAGACCATTCAATACAAAGTCATTAAGCCCGAACAGGAAGTTGTTAATGATCTGGGGCAATTCCTCACCACTACACAGTGGTACGAAAATCCAAATGATCTCTTTGGTCGCTCCCCTTCTGTTATTAGCTATGACTATGAAACCAAAAAACTGATTACCGAAGAGCAACGCGCCTGGTATGCAGGCCTAAGTGATGAGGCTGGCGCCGCAAGCTGGCTTGCCGCTATCATGAAACAGGTCGTCCAACCGAACCCACAGGAAATCCAAAAGCTTAAACGTTTCGTCAATGAGACCATGTATGGACGTATCCAGCACAAGGAAGGAAAGGACCAATATGGCGTGGTAAAAAGTTTATTTTATTACGAACCGGATAGCATGCCTAAAGGCACATACAGTGAATCTATTAATTACAAAACTTGGTCTGCATGGCCGAAAAAAGAAGCAGATAATATTGGCCGCTCGTACAATTACCCGCATGTGGCAGCAGCGCACTGGGTCATGTACCGCTTAGCCCGAAATTACCAAGGCTTAGTGACCGAAGAAGCATGGCAAACGTATCTTGACCGGGCCTGTCAAACCGCAATAGCAATGGTTGAAAAAGCACCTTACTACGCGCAATTTGGACAGATGGAAGGTAGTATTTTCTTACTGATCTTGTTGGATATGAAAAAAGAAGGCTTAACCAACGAAGCGGCGAAACTGGAAGAAGTTATGAAGAAAAGAGCGCTACATTGGAAATCCCTGAATTATCCTTTTGGTAGCGAAATGCCTTGGGACTCTACCGGACAAGAGGAAGTCTATGTATGGTCGCGTTACTTTGGATTTGATGATAAAGCAACCGTCACATTAAATGCTATTTTAGCGTATATGCCAACGGTGCCACACTGGGGCTACAATGGTAGTGCGCGTCGGTATTGGGATTTTGTATATGGTGGTAAGCTTTCACGTATCGAGAGACAATTGCATCATTATGGATCTGCTTTAAACGCAATTCCGGTCTTGACAGAATACCGTCAACAACCACAAGACTTCTATTTGCTACGTGTTGGACACGCTGGAACCTTAGGAGCCTTAGCTAATGTGACCGAAGATGGTTTCGGACCAGCGGCATTTCACTCCTACCCTTCGACACTTGCCAACGATGGCATTTCGGGTGATTATGGAACGGGCTTTTACGGATATGCGGTGAATGCCGGAACCTATATTTTCAACCACCCTGAATTTGGTTGGCTAGCCTTTAGTGGAAACTTAAAGCAGTCGAAAGAAAAAATAGATATTGCAGTCACTACGGCTTCTCGGGGTCGTGTTTTTCTAGCCGCTGAAAACCTATGGTTGACAGCCGACGCAGGGGAAATTGCAAACCTCTCTTACCACCCTAAAAATAAAACCGTAGAACTACAACTAGGCACGCCTGATAAGGCTACCCCTTCCGTTCTGCTACATATTAATCCGGAAAGCAAGTATACGATCGACGGTCTGGCAAAGGATCCGCAAGGTCGCTACGTTATTCCTGCATCGACAACAAAAGTGACTTTGCGAAAAATCTAAGTCCCGTAATATTATGTATAAAAGGAACCTGTGGAGTTGTACAATGACTTCACAGGTTTTTTCGTTAACTTCGTCTGTGACATGGATAACTAAGCGTATGACAGTCCTTGTCTCATATATTAAAGCGTATTAATAAACAACATCATGTTTTCCAAAGAAACTTATATCCAACGCCGTGCTGCGTTGAGAAATCGCCTTTCTTCCGGCATTGTCTTATTCCTCGGTAATATTGACAACCCCATAAACTTCAAGGATAATTGTTATCCTTTCCGTCAGGACAGTACTTTTCTCTATTACTTTGGACTTTCCGTTCCCTTTATTGCAGCGATCATTGATCTGGATGAAGATAAATCCATTGTTTTTGGCGATGAGCTCAGTATAGATGATATCGTGTGGATGGGGCAACAAGAGACATTACAGGCAAAATGTGCCAAATCGGGTGTCGCACAGACCAGCCCTTCGGGGTCCCTTTCGACCTTTATACAAAAGGCGATAGACAGCAAGCGAACCATCCATTTTCTACCGCCATATCAATCCAGTAGTAAAATTCGGTTAAGTGAACTGCTTCAGGTACCTGTCAGCAACCTCAAGCCGTCCGTGTCCCTGATTAAAGCAGTGGTTGCCCAGCGTTCCATAAAGGAACCGCAAGAGATTACAGAGATTGAAAAAGCCTTGCAGGTTGCGACAGAAATGCATCTCCTCGCTATGCGTCTAGGAAATATTGGAACCAAGGAATATGAAATTGTAAATGCGATGCAACACTATGCCGGCGATCATAATTGTTCCTTTGCCTACCCTCCGATTGTAACACGTCATGGTGAAATCTTACATAACCACCACTACCATAACACCTTTGGCAAAGGGGACATGGTCTTGAATGATTCCGGCGTAGAAACAAGCTTGGGTTATGCCAGTGATTTAACGCGGACCTTCCCTGCTGATACAACTTTTACACCCTTGCAACGGGATATGTATCAAATTGTTCTTGATTCCTTTGAAAGTTCACGCAACTTGCTTCAGCCCGGAGTAAGTTTTAAATCTATCCACCTACATGCCACTGAGATATTAGTACAGGGGCTAAAAGATATCGGCTTAATGCGCGGCAATGTGGCTGATGCCGTAGCTGCACATGCGCACAGTCTTTTCTTTCAATGTGGACTGGGACATATGATGGGCCTCGATGTCCACGATATGGAAGATTTGGGTGAACAGTATGTTGGCTACACCGATGAAAACCCGAAAGACACGACAACTTTTGGCATAAAATCTCTACGCCTAGGGAAAGAGCTTGAGGCGGGCTACGTTCTGACCATCGAACCTGGAATTTATATTATCCCGGAGTTAATTGATATCTGGCAAGCCGAAAACAAGCTCGCTGAATTTATTAATTACGATAAACTAAAAGAATTTAGACATTTCGGTGGTATCCGTATTGAGGATAATTTCTTGATTACACCCGAGGGATATCGCTTACTAGGTCCTGAGCTTATCAAATCTGTCGAAGACATTGAAAATTATAAACAAGCATATGCATAAATCATTAAACCGTAAAATATCGCGGTGGGTTATCGGTGTATTTTTCTTTTCCTCCTTATCCCTATCCGCACAACAGCAATGGACACCTGATGGTAACGGTTACTACCTCTTTTCTCCAGATCGCGGCATTGAAACTGTTGACGTTCTCGGCAAAAAGACGCCGGAAGCTTTTATTCCACCGGCATTGCTGATTCCTCCTGGCGCCACGAAGCCTTTATCGGTACAACATTTTGAGGT
Organism: Sphingobacterium psychroaquaticum; assembly: GCF_900177625.1. Lineage (GTDB taxonomy): Bacteria > Bacteroidota > Bacteroidia > Sphingobacteriales > Sphingobacteriaceae > Sphingobacterium > Sphingobacterium psychroaquaticum. The sequence goes on along the minus strand of NZ_FXAU01000001.1, from coordinate 511,266 downwards.
ATCAGCAAATGGCGAGTTGGTACTGCTATTCGCAAACACCAAACGGGTGTGGCGCGAAAATACACGGGGTGATTATTGGATCTACAACAAAAAAGATAAATCCCTTAAGCAGCTGGGGAAAAATCTCCCGTCGGCTTCTTTAATGTTCGCAAAATTTTCACCGGACGGTTCAAAAGTAGCGTATGTCTCTAAGCACAATATTTACATCGAGTCATTGGATACCTACAAACCGCAGCAGATTACAACCGATGGAACAGACCGCATGATCAATGGAACATTTGACTGGGCCTATGAGGAAGAATTTGGCACAAAGGATGGGTTCCGTTGGTCTCCCGATGGCGGTAAGATCGCGTATTGGAAGCAGGATGCACGCCATACGCGTAATTTCTTAATGATCAATAATACGGATAGCCTCTACTCGTTTACGATTCCTGTAGAATACCCGAAAGTGGGGCTCGATCCGTCTGGCACAACCATTTGGTTTTATGACTTGAAAAAACGGGAGAACAGCCAGGCGAAAATTGCTGGCGATCCTGTACAGCACTACATTCCGCGGATGGAGTGGTTACTTGATTCTAAGGGCATTATTCTACAACAGCTAACACGCAAACAGAATGAAAGTAAAATCATTGTTAGTGAGGCTTCTTCCGGACAAAGCAAAACCATCTATACCGAAACGGATGCTGCATGGATTGATATAAAAGCACGATGGAATCACGGCGATCCGAGTGGATGGGATTGGATCAATAACGGAAAGGCATTTATCTGGGTTTCGGAACAAGGCGGATTTCGCCAGATCTATACCATCGATATGGAAGGAAAAGCATCACTGGTGACCAAAGAGCCTTTTGATATGATACAAATTGACTTTATTGATACGCAAAAACAAGATATTTATTTCTCTGCCTCACCGAAGAGCGCAACCGAGAAATTTTTATACCGCGTATCCATTGCCACAGGTCAAACGCAGCGTGTCAGTCCCGCTTCTTTACAAGGTACAAACGACTATAAGATATCACCCAATGGTAAACTCGCATTATTCAACACCAGCAGCATCAATTACCAGGCATCGGGCGCTGTTGTATCCTTACCTGAACACACACAATTAGTAGCGCCGCGACGCACCAATCAACGGAGTCCTGACGATAATCATCGTGCGGAATTCTTTCAGGTAACAACAGTGGACGGAATTACGCTGGACGGCTGGGTCGTAAAGCCGTTAAATTTTGACCCGACAAAAAAATACCCCGTTGTATTTTACGTATACGGGGAACCGGCATCACAAACCGTGACAAATAATTTTTACACCGGATACAACCGTCTCTACGAAGGAAATATGGCCGCTGATGGTTATGTTTACATTTCATTGGAAAATAGAGGCGCTCCGGCACCTCGGGGACGTGAATGGCGTAAATCCATATACCGGAATATCGGTATACTAAATATCCGTGACCAAGCGATGGGTGCTTTAGAAGTCTTTAAATGGGGATATATTGATACCAGTCGTGTCGCCGTGTGGGGCTGGAGTGGCGGTGGCGCAACAACACTCAATCTCCTCGGGCAATATCCGGAGATCTACCAAACAGGAATATCCGTAGCACCGGTAACCAACCAGTTACTTTACGATAACATCTATCAGGAACGTTATATGGGGCTACCACAAGAGAATGAAGCAGATTTCTTACGTGGTTCGGCAATTACCTATGCAAAAAATGTAAAAGGTAATTTATTACTTGTCCACGGTACAGGTGATGATAATGTACATTATCAAAATGCGGAAGTATATATTAATGAATTGGTGAAACATGGTGTGCCTTTTCAGATGATGGCCTACCCGAACCGAAGCCATTCGATTAATGAGGGGGAAGGTACGAGTGAACACTTGGCAAAAACCTATACGAACTTTTTACGTATGTACTGCCCGCCTGGCGCGCGATAGTATAACTTCTCTATTAAACGAACAAGGCGGAATTACTTCTTAATTCCGCCTTGTTTTGTTTAAGACACTTAGGTAACCTTAATACGGAATACGAAAGTAGCTTTTACAAAGGTGTTCGGTGTATGCTCGTATACCAATGCTTGTTTAATGGTATAAGTTTCCCCGACCGTCAGTCGATTCGGATATTGACCAATCGAGAATTCTAATGTATTTTCATTGAATTCAGAAAAAACAAAAGCATTCGCACCCCAATTCACAACAGCGCCTGTCTGCCCAAACCAATGTCCATAACCGTTTGCTGTCGTTGTTGCATTTAGTGTCCCATTAGGCTCAACGGCATAAAATTTCACCTTATTCCCAATGAGTGATGTCAACTGACTGGGTTGCAAAAGGAAGGCTTTACCTAAAGCTGTTTGGTCTACACTTATTTTGGTTCCTGTATAATTTGTAGCATCCAGCGGAAAGGAAACATCTTGCGTCACTACGATATCAGATGGTTCATCATCTGCGTCGAAAGTAAGATACCCCACCACATTGGTTTGTTGTACCGCGATGCGATACGGCCATTGTTCATCGTTACTTTCATTATCATCCCAAGCATGCGCTTTGTAGCTTGTCGGAGCCCCAGTAACAACAAACCAAAGACGACTTGTGCCTGATGGTACGGTGAACTTTGCTTGCCCTACTTTTGCATTGTGCATGGTACCATAGACCCGATTTCCATTACTGAGTAAAGCGACAAAACCATAACGCCATCCGGCCCTTGCCGCGTTATCAACAGCATTAAATCCCGGTTCATTAACAAATCCCTCAAAATTTATGGTAACCTCGGTACCCGCCGCTGGTACTTCCAACGGTACAACATTATAACCGGTGGTACCTGGAGCTTTATCGTTCGTTACCTGTAAACGTCCATCATTAAGTACATCAAACTTATACGTATGTTTACCTATGAAATTTTGTCCCAAATCCCGCAAGCTATTAATATCCCAGCTCGCAAACTTACTCGCAGCATCGTACATCTGATCGTTGAACTGGCTATCATTTATGCCTGTAATCCGCTTGTATGCCTGAATTGGATCTTCTGGTTCCAGTGCCCCCCGCCAAATACGGCCTATAATATCAATCCCGTGCCGATCGGCCCAATAATGATGAATAAAGTAGTTGGCATACCGATACAACTCGTGTATTTGATGACGGTGATAATTTTGTGTATACACCGAAAAATGATGTGAGTTGAAGTTCTCTAAGGGGTAGCTTTGGTGGGCTTGCCACTGTGCGGTCTGCTCCCAAAAGCCATTCCCACCGTTGCCGCCAAAACCATAGCGAAAGCCATGTCTCCCACCAAGGTCGCAGCGTACCTGATACTGAAAGCTATGCCCTATTTCATGCGCAATAGTTGCCCCAACAGGCTTACAGGTACTCGGACTGATCCACAAGGCACCGATAACATCGTCGTAACCGCCCCCATAGGCCATCCAATCGGTAGTATGATGTAAGAAAATCATCATTTTATACGTATCCAAATTCGACTTACCAACACCGCGTTCAGCGAAGCCCAATGTATTGATATTTAACGCATAAAACTGTTCTGCCTTGGCGAGTAAATCGTCTATATCAACCCGATACTCCGTTGCTACACTTGCGGCTCCAGGATCAGTCGTGCCGTATTCTTTCCCCCAGAATACGATAAAGTGTTCCGATTGTTTGCTTCGGGTGTACGACCAGGTACTTGCCGCACTATGGAGATCCATATTTTGAAACTCATTAGGAACATAAATCTGCAAGGCAGGATTATTCTGCTCTTCTACAGGAACAGCAGTCGACTTGCTGCACGAAAGAATAAATGTAGGAGCCAACAGTAGCAGCAGGCATAGCCGGCGGACAAGGCTCATTTTTTGTTTTGAAATCATCGCTTTTCTGATTTTAAATCCGAGTTATTGAACACGAACATTGAACACAAATACAACTTCCACTATTCCCGACCCTGAATCATACAGTAAGGACTGCCTGATGACAAACTTATCTCCCGCAAAATTACGATCTGGGAATTGGCCAATATCAAAAGCCATATCAGCCATTTTAAACTCGGAGAACAAACGTGCACCGTCGCCCCAGGATATCGTATTACCATCTTTATCCAACCATTGCCCCGGAGCTGCGGCTGTACTTCTGGAATCCCGTGAACCATCTGCCTGAATGGCATAGAAGGTGATACTTGTTCCAAGGCGGCTGGCAATTTCAGCGGATGACATACCCAAAGCTTGTTCGACCATTGCACGATCCATAGCGACTCGCGTGGCCGCGTACCCCGCTCCTTCCGGAAGAACGACATCTTTGGTGATGGTCGTAATCTTTGGACCGGTATGCTTAACTGTTTTTAATTTAAAACGAACTATATGTGTCCCGGGTTTATAGAATCGTGCTGTCGTAGCGGTATTGATGTTACGTCCCAGATCCGTATAGTCTGCCACCACACGGTAGTATGATGCAAAGTCGGTATAGTTCGTCGTCCCGACACGCGTTACCGTCTTTACTGGATAGACGATCCCTTTATAATAAGGGTATGGGTGTACAATGGCAGTATCGGTCATCTCCGCAGCATAAAATGGGGACCAATCTGCAAAACTCGGTAATGTAGCCCGTCGCATAATCTCTCCCTTTTTGGGATTAAATGGTTTCCCATCCTTATCGAGCCACATATATATAATTTTGTTTTCGGCTGATTCTTTATGCTCGATCGAAACTGTAAAATCCTGATTCCTTAGGTTTACAGCATTAGATTCAGAACCCACTGCTGTCGTTGTCGCACTGGCCGCAAAAACCGAATCCGGTTTCATCTTGATAAGATTTATATCCAGTGCCTCTTTATACAGTTTTGATCCCGCGATATTGGTCGCCTTAAGATCCACCGTATAAAGGCCTGCAGGAATACCTTCTGTCGCAGGAGAAATCACCGCAGCGCCACCTAGCCCATTAATGGAAATTGCGGGTGCTGTTTTCTTACCAATACGTTGCGAGAGTTGCTCTAAGGTGGTTACATCTTCCCCCACCTGTCCAAGGTATACATTAAACTCCTGCGGTACCAGAAAATCTGGAACAACGGCTCCTGTAGCTCTATTCCTGATCTCCACTAATTCTACGGTCATTGGTGTGGAACTACCGTTCGCGATAATCGGATTCGTACTCGTAGCCGTTCCTTGTACGACCTGAAGCGTTGATACGCCATAACGCAGATTATCGTTCAAAAATCCTATTTGATCTGGTTTACATCCTTGATACATCGCAAAAAAAGCGATGCATAAGTACCATACGTGTTTCTGTTTCATAACGAAGCTGATTAATTGATCTTGATATTAAAAACAAACTCTGCACGAATCTTTTCATTACTTCGGTTGGTATATACCAAGGCCTGCTTAATGGTGTACGTATCTCCCATGGCAGATCGATCTGGATACTGGCCTATATTAAATGTAAAAGTTGATGCATTATACTCAGAGAATAAGCGCGCCGTGGTTCCCCATGTGACGACATTTCCATTCGCGTCAAACCAATGACCTGGAGCATTTGCTGTAGAATTTCCATTCAGAATATCACCCGGCTCAATCGCATAGAATACAATAGAACTACCCATCAGTCCTGGAATATCATCGGCCTCCAATCCAAAAGCATCGGCGATCCATGCGCTGGAGGCAACAACAGAGCCACCCGTATATGCACTTGCGGCCTTAAAAGCAACGCTATAGGTAAAACGAATGCCATTCGGTAGATCTTCGATAAACGGTCCATTATCTCCTGTTTCATTAAAATCACTGATAAAAACATGTTGATTGCTCAGTACATTCAAAACAGTTCCTGAAGCCGTTTTAATTCCCGTCGTTTGACATAATACCCGGACATCGGCCTGATCGTTCCTATCCACACGAACACTTCCATCCGGTGCTGTTTGATCCGGTTCTCCACGCACTTTGATATAATACAGGTAATACACATCCTGGTACGACCATTGCCCCTGCGGTTGCTTCTGTTTATTGAACGCAAAACCTGTAACAGGCGTATTATTGTTCATGGTCGTATAAGTCGTGTTAGCACTCGTCAGGCTATGTTGACCATCCCCATAAAAGTAAGCGCGAACAGAATCTACACTAGTTGCAGTAAGAAAATCTGCAAACGTATAGGTACCATTTTCATCATCTTCCAAAAACAAAGCTTTCTTCATTTTAAAAGCGCGCGAAATCGAATAGTCCGATGGTACCCAAAAGGTCTTCGCATTATTAATCTCATCTTTCAACCCAAAGTGATCGATGACTTGAAGTAGCGTATCAAACATATGTTTGGGATGCGAGGCCAGATAATCATACGTAGACATATTGACCTCAGCCTGGTGCAAACCATCATCGGTGAGATATGCATCTTTCTTGCAGGCCGAAAAACTGGCTACTAAAATTGCTACTATAGCGATATATATTCGTTTCATATTATAGTCTCCTTTCATTTAAAAACCTACGGTAGCCCAATATGAAGTCTGCCGTAAAAACGGATTCTGATTTAACATACTGGGATCAAATGGCCAATAATACTTGCCGAGGGCAAACTGCTGCTGCGTCATCCGGGTGTTTGAAAATTCATAAATACCGGCGGCTTTATACAGACGAATCATATCGTAAAAGCGGTGTCCTTCGAGAAATAGCTCCCGGGCACGTTCATCAAAAACAGCCTTTAACAGCTCGCCTTTACCATCCCACTCCCCCAGACCAGCTAAAAGACGAACCTCATTCAGCTGATTTTTCGCGTCACTGGTTCTGCCTAACGCCGCCAGAGCCTCGGCGCGAAGAAGCTTAATATCGGAATAGCGGAAAATGATAATATTATTCTTGAACACAGGGACAGCATTATTCCCCTCTTCCGGATAGGTGAGATTCGCATACTTGTTGCAAATCACATAACTGGTGCTTATTGTTGTATCCTGTGAATATTTCCGTCGCTTGTCTACTCTTTCCTTAAACAAACTATCAATTCGAATTTTGGTCGTCGTTAAGCGCGGTACCGTTAGTGTACGGTGGTATTTCGAAGAAGCAAGCGTGTAATCACCGATTCCAATGCTGGTACCTTCGTTCGCGGCACTTTGTGATATCTCAAATATCCCTTCAGCGGACTTCCCTTGAAAGATGGTCCGGTACGGAATACTATCGCGCGAGACATACGAATACAAGCCACTTTTAATAACGGAGTCAGCCGCCGCTGCTGTTTTTTCATAGTTCCCTAACCAAGCATTAGCATGTGCTTCTAAGGCAAAAGCAGCGCCTTTATTAGCCCGTAAAGCAAAGTCTGCCGTTACAATATTGCGCCAGCCTAGTAATTTTTTTGCAACCTCCAAATCTTGCAGGCTTTGCGCCAAAACCTCTACCGCTGTTGCTGCTGGTTTATTTTCAGCATAAATAGGCTGAACGGCCTCGGTGATGATAGGCACGCCCCCCCAAATACGTCCCAAATAGAAATACGAAAAAGCACGCATATAGTACGCTTCTCCTATTAAATGGTCACGTGTACGTGTATTGGTAAAAAGGTTGACGTCCATTTTTTGCACATGCTCAATCACGCGGTTCGCTTGGTCGATAACCCGATAAAACAAATCGTAACGGCGCAACTGATACAGTTGATGACTGGTATTGGATGCTGCAACAAACAGACTCCAGTTCATCGCGACCACATCGTTATATGGAGCGGTATTTGAAGACGCAATTTCATCGGATGGTAAATCGCCGTACGCATAATGTGCGATACCGTTGGCACCATTAAGTGCGGAACGTAAGAGTGCATACATGCCCGCTACCGCAGCATTTGCATCGTCCTGTGTTTTCCAAAAATTCTCATCTGTAGCAGCACTCTTAGGCTCAAGATCTAAAAAGTCCTTGCAGGATGTCACTACGATGAACAAGCTAAAAAACAGTATAAGTAGTCTATTATTTTTCATGACTTTCTTTTTTTACAGTGAAATATCTAAACCAAAAGTCCATTTCTTAGGGATTGGGTATCCGTTACCTGTAGAATATCCATTAGCTTCCACAGCTTCTGGATCCGGCACGGTAGACCACGATATAATGGCAATGTTATCCAATACGCCATACAGGCGCAACGACCGAATACCAAGTTTCTTTGAAAACTGTTGTGGTACATTATAGCCGATACGCACATTCTTCAGACGGATAAAACTTGCATTTTCAACAAACGTGCTATTGGCAATATGCCAGTTGTCGACCGTATTACGGAACAAACTTGGAAACTTACTTTGATCCCCAGGCTTCATCCAAAAGTCAGCCATCTCAAAGTCTCCAGCAATCGCTGAATTTGGTCCCCACGTATTGTACAAGGTCGCAGACCCCGCATCTTGTAACTTATCGGATAGGTATCCATTCCATAATGTACGACCGAAGATAAAAGTAGTCAGTGCCGAGATAGACCAATTTTTATACGAAAATGTATGCGTCATCCCGCCTATAAAATCTGGATTCGGGTCTCCCATATCGATTTTATCATTATCATCGATTATGAAATCACCGTTCATATCCAATCGTCTTGGATCACCGGCCTGGTATTGCGTGCCTGAGCCTGAACCATGCCTAATGCGGGCGCCGGTCAACGGATTAACGGGAACGTCATCCGTGGTTGCATAGACGCCGTCCACCTCCCATACTTTAAACGGATAAAGAGGTTGCCCCACGTTTAGAGCACGCTCCATCCATGGTGGACCGACCTTGATCTCCTGTCCGCCATTCGGAAGTTTGGTGACATAGTTTCTATTGTATGAAATATTGAAATTGGTATTCCACTGAAATTCGGATTTAGGAGACATATTCCGGGAGTTAATGGTTAGCTCAGCCCCCGTATTACGAACACTGATAAAGTTGGTCGAAATGGTGGAGTATCCTGAGGTTGCAGGCATTTGCAAGCCATATACTAAATCCTTGGAATCACGCACATAGTACTCGAGATTGATAGCAATCCGATCTTTCAGCATATTCAAATCTACCCCTACGTTAAGTTGCGGCGAACGCTCCCATTTAATAGTCGCTGAGGTAGCCGTACTGCCATAATTTGGATAAACAACATTAGCGCCATTGTAGGTAAATTGATTACCGCCCATACCGTTATCCAATACAGAACCATAATAGGCGCCACTATATCCCAGCATCGTATAATGCGCATATTCAGACCCTGGATCTCGACCGGTTAAACCATAGCTACCACGTAACTTTAAGTACGATACCAAGCTCTCTTTTTTGAAGAAATTCTCTTCCGAGATAGCCCATCCAGCAGAGATTGATGGAAAGATTCCCCATCGGTTATCGCTGCTGTAACGAGAAGAAGCATCCATCCGGTAACTTGCCGAAACTAAATACCGATCCTTATAGTCATAACCGACACGACCAAATACAGATATTCGGGAACGTTCAGCGATATTAGAATAGCCCGATAAATTGGGTCCAGCACCAATACCCGTAACCGTTTTAACAGCTTCGCTATTATTATTTCTACCCCATAGATAGTTCGAGTTTGCTACATTCTTCTCCATCCCGTATCCCAAAACACCACTTAAGGTGTGTGCCGAATTAATGATCTTATTGTAGTTAAAATAACTCTCCCATTCCCAACGGCGGTTTTGGTTGACCCAATTCTCAGCAATATTCTGTGAACCCGTTAATAGTTTTGGTCGGTAAAGATCCCGGGTGTTATTGTTCAGGTTAAAAGAAAATTGAGATCTAAATGTTAGCTCTGGAATAAAAATTTTCTTTACAGTACCCGCCACGTTTCCATTGATACTGGTACTTCTATCATCATCCAGGAGCCCGTCGTAACGTCCTGTATATACCTGACGTTCGAGATCTGTAATTTGCCAGAAAGAAGAAGGAAAACCCCAGGTTGAAAATGGATACTTACTACCGTCGCCAGAACCATGCTTAGCTTTTGTAATACCGGAGAAAATATTCGTTTCAAACTGCAAATTTTCCATCGGATTTACCTGGAGCATAATCCGAGGGGTGATGCTTTTATTTTCATAGCCCATCATTACCCCTTCTTCATAATAGTGTTGAGCCGAAATACGGTATAGAAACTTCTCCATATTTTGACCTATGCTCACATTAACATTGGTAATCGGGGCAGATTGTAGAAAAAGACCTTGCCAATCCGTCGCGTGATTGTAAGCTGCATTCAAACTATCGGTCAACATTTGATGAACCTGTCCATCATAAAACCAATCATAATTCCCGCCATTATATAGAAGGTTCATTTTCATGCGGCGTTCTGCCGCGCCTACAGTTATTGGCTTCATCGCAGGTCGACTTGATATCCCGGTATAAGCGGCTACGCGAACTTCCGGAACCCCAAAAGCGGGTCTTTTGGTTTTAACGATAATAACCCCATTAGCTGCACGCGCTCCATAAATGGAGGCCGCCGATGCATCTTTTAAAATATCGACCGATTCAATGTCATTGGGATTGATTGCTTGCAAAGGACTGGCATCACCATATGCCGCCCGAATATCACTGACATCATATATAATCCCATCAATCACATAAAGAGGCGATTGCAACTGATTATCCGCCAGCCCCAGGTTACTCGATCCACGAATATTCACAATGTTATTTGTCCCCGGTTCTCCCGATGTACTCAAAACCGTTAAACCTGCTACACGTCCCTGTAACATCGCGTCAAAAGTAGCGTAAGGTGTATTTTCAAATTCTCGCCCTTTCACCGACGATACCGCGCCAGTCATCTTCCGACGTTGAATATCTTGGTATCCGACAACCACCACCTCATCCAGATCGGCGGCGTCATCGTCCAAGATTACATTTACTTTTGTTTCCCCTTTTGCAATAACATGTTCCTTTGGTCGAAACCCCACAAAAGAAAACACCAGGTATTTGGCATTGCTTTCGGTCTTAATTTCATACAGACCCTTTTCATCCGTTGCGGCGGTACTCCGTCCACCCTTCTCTTTTACCGTCACGCCGGCAATGGGATTACCATGCCGATCACTGACCGTTCCTGATATGCGGGAGCCCTGTCCATGAACTTTGGAAAAGACTAAGGACATACAGAGTATACAGCATACTCTAAAAAAATGTAGACTTTTCATTAGTAAAATAATTTGGTTAATAAATATGTTATAATCGCTTAAGGCATATGCTGCCTCTATTCGAAAAGCGTACAGAAGCTTTTCTTTCAATTTTTATTCTTTTCACTAATAAAAAACGTCCTGCAATTCAGAAAAACCGAAGCTTTTACTGTGAAATCCGGATACGCTTAAAGTCTGCAAAACCGTCCTTATTATCATTTGTCGATTGATAAACCCCGACACGCACAACCGCTCCAGGCTGGTTCAACGACATATCAAACGGACTTCCTGGCAATTCTTGCCAGACATTCCCGTCTTTGCTGGTACGTAAGAAAAATTGATCTCCTACTCGTTGCACCTGTAAATAGCGATGAAAATTCCATCCTGCCCCCGTATTCTGCTGCATTTTATAACCGCCATCGATTCGCGTTGCCATGTTACCTACACCCCAACCGGTCATAACGGAGTTCTGCAATGCAATTATTTTACGCTGCTCCGGACCAACGTGCACGAGAATGCCTGACTCATTCGCACTCCCCTTACGTTCTGTCTGCCCATTAACGTTTGCCAATTCCACCTCAAATACAAAATCGCCCGATACCTCCTTGGATAAAAACGGCCCACTTTGCTCGCGTCCATCCCATCGTGTATCAGCAGAACTCAGGCGAATGCCGCCGTTCTGAATTAAAGCTTCTTTTACGCGCGCACTATCCCCCGAAAACAGATTCCACTGTCCCACATTATCTTCCGTAAGCAGATTAAACCGTTCATCAATCCCGACCAACTCTTTGATACGGTAATTTTTTACGGTTGCCACAGCAGACGCCATATCTGCTACATTTCCATACCGATCTTTCGCTAATATGCGGAAGTGCGGAAGCGCTGAGACATTATCCCAATTGACGAGATAATTAGGTGAATCCTGCCAACCGCTCCCCGTCTTTTCGCCATCCGCAATAAACAGGTACTGCACGCCTTCTCCGGGATGAGACTTCGCTTGCATGAAAATTTTATTGGCATTAATAAAACGAGGCTGGACAAAAAATGTGGTTCTTTCGTTTGTCCAAGATGAAGGTTCATTAAGCGGTATGAACGTATCACTATGCGACACAAAAAGAGAAGCTATTGCTACATGGTTCAATTTAATCACACCCGTACTCATATTGATAAAGTCCTTTTCGATCGACTTCAGATCTAAAGCAACCGGTACACCATCAAGTAGAACCTGTCCACCTTTAGCACGGCGACTTAGCGTCAGTTTATGCCATTCCCCAACTTTAATTTTTTGTCGCATCGCTGGATAATTCAGTAAGGCGAACTTGTTATCCAAGGCTTGAAACTCCAAGTCCAGTCGCGTATCCTCCTCTTCGGAAAACATAGACGTTAAAGCGATCGTTTCCAAGCTGGCACTGGGCTCCCCAACAACCGCAATTTTGTGCCCCACAACTTTAGTTCGCGCCATCCCCTCTTTCACCAGTAAACTGCCCTGCTTTACCCCTTCATTTGGCCATTCTTTCATCTCCCCAAGTGTCAATTGATCTGCACGGTGCCAAAGCCCAATTTTAGCGTTTGATGTTTGTTTATAAAGTGTTTCTATTTCCCCAGGGCTTAAAGCCTTATCATATACTTTTAAAGAAGAAATAGCACCAGAAAAGAATCCCGCGTCATTCCCTGCTTTACCGATAGAAAATGCAGAAGCAATACGCATAAACAGCATCTTATTTGCAGCGTTAACCTCTATCCCATCAACATATACGCGTTCCATATACCCATCAAAAGAAACCACCATATGATGCCACATATTCGCTGTGGGTAATTCCTTAAAAGCAACATCGGGCCATGCCCCACGCACTATAGCCCCATTATTTCGGTCGTGACCGTATCCGAAAACTGCACGTGTTAAATCCTGCGTTCCTTGCGTCCAAGTCAAAAGTGGTTCATGTCGCTCAATAGTTGGATTAAGCACCCACATCGCTACGGTATGACTACTGTTGCCGGCAAGTGTAGTTGGCACGGTAAATGTCGAATGAAGCGCACTTCGTCCGTCTAAAATGACAGCTTGTCGACCTTTTAACAGGGTTACATACGGACTACCTTCGGTTGTCCATTGCCCGATCAGGCTTCCTTTATTTGCAACGGGAGAGGTGAGATTTCCAAGGGAAAGTCCATCTGCCTCGAAATCGATCAACAGCCCACTTTGGCGATCTGAAATAACGGCGTCCTGCGTGCTCGATAACACGGTACTTTGGTTTATATCTTCACTAAAAACTTTAATATTCCACAGCGCCCGAAAGAGACCTTCTACTTGTGTTTTATCGATGGTTATTCGGAGGTATCGAGCTTCCACATTTCCTTTATCAACCATCGGACTCCCCCACTGCTGATTCGCGCGACGATCAGAAAAAATATGCCAATCCTTCCCGTCATTCGAATATTCAATAAGATAACCGTAATACCATGTTGGGTATTCAAATTGCGTCAGTATGGTCTTGATGACTTTCTGTTCCCCTAAGTCTAGCTTTAGCCAAGCTGGATTCATATTGTCTTTCGCTTTCCAGAGCGTCCCATTATTATCATCAATCGCAAACGTTGGACGGAAATCATCGCTATAACTTGAAGACGCTTCTACCGCAGCATGCAAAGCATGATTCGTGTAAGGGAGCGTATTTTTGGCTAATAAACCGATACCAGTATGCGTTGGAACAACCTTTACAATATTCCCTTCGGCATCAAACTCCATTTTATCAGCAGCGATCTGTCTATGAAAACCTCCGCCTGAATGTGGATTATTATGCCTATGATACACGATGTAATACTGATCACCCTCCTGCAAAACACTATGGTGCCCCGGACCATGAACGGTGCCATCGATCGTGGTGGATAATACGGGGTTAAAAGCCTCTTTATATTCAAAAGGTCCCATAGGACCTACCGTGCTGGTCGCGTACTGAACGCGATAGGTATGATCTTCGCAATGTCCCGAAGAATACATAAAATAATAAATACCATTGCGCTTAAAAACGAGCGGTGCTTCAAAGAAATCTTTTGCATCGGTATTAGGGATCAACTTAATTTCGGCAAAAGTTTTCATATCCGGATTTAAGAGACCGACGGCACATCCATGATCCGGATAAATTCCCCAGGTTCCCCAATACATATATATTTTACCATCGTCGTCCGTAAATGTCTGGCCATCCAGGGTAATCACACCCGGGATTTTATAATTTGGCACCAATGCCTCTCCTTCGTGCTGTAATGGCGTCCAAGGACCAACTGGTGTATCTGAAACCGCACCATATAACTGTACAGGCTGACTGTAGTACAAATAATATCGACCATCGTACCCCTGCGTCATATCAGGCGCCCAATACCAATGTGTATCGGGCCAGTTCATGGGCTGAATCGTCCAATTGACAAAATCCTTAGATGTCCAAACTTGCGATGGTCCCAGTCCACCTCCATTGCCATCTGTAGTTGCATAGAGGTAATAGGTATCGTCAATCTTTTTAATCGTCGGATCCGCAAAATAACCTGGAATAATAGGGTTTCCCATCTCCTTTTCGGTATGCTGTGACGAGGTGATTGTCTGACCGGCAACTGTAGTTACAAAGCCAAACTTCAAGCACATCAAGCATAGTCGAGTAAAGAATGAGAAACAATTCATATCATTTAATTTTGGTTTAACGAGTCGAAAGCCATCACCGTCCCCCTTACGAAATACATAGATATTTCGGCTTCCCCCGACAAGTGAATTATTAGTTAATCAGTTTATATTGGTTAAGCGTTATTTTGACACTTATTAATTTATAAACCAAATTTACAGTGACATAACATACCATGCTAATCAAATTTTCACCTATTCCAACTGTATTTTAACTAAAAGTAACCTTTTTGTTACTTTTGCCAGAAGTAATTAAGAGATCGCTCGCTATTATTTTGTTTCTCCGGTCGTTTTTGCAAGGACCTTAGTATTCATTAATTCAATTTCATAGGGCCATCTTTCTTTGGTCTCCTCTTTTCCATCAATTAAATGAACGTGATGCTCCCGGGGCGCTCCCATTACGACCAACCATAAAAATTCGGTATTTTGTGGTACGTTAAAAGAAGCCTGTCCCTGAGGGTTATGATATGTTTCGCCATACGTTCGCTTTCCTTCCTTTGATACCGCAATAAAGCCATAACGCCATCCGGAATTTTCAGGTTGGGGTACGGTCACATTATTATAAGTCGTCATGCCTGCAAATTGCAGCTTCACAAGGTTGTTTTCTCCTTGAGGAACCGCTAGGGGGATTGCGTTGTATCCATAATTCTGAGGAACATGGCTTGCTGCAATACGCCATCTCTGTCCGGATATGGAATCGAGATTGGTATAATGCTGATTTGCGTACGGAGCAGAGACCTTTTCTATACGGGGCATATCCCACGTAACAAAACGACGATAGGCATCAAAAAGCTCATCATTAAAAGCTGTTTGTGAGATATTACTCAACCGCTGGTACGTCCGAACGGGGTCTTCCCCTTTGATGGCATTGCGCCACATCTTCCCGATAAAATCTATGCCATGCTTAGTTGCCCAATACTCCAATACGAAGGGCGCATGATATTGGTTGGTTTCATGTAGAAAAGCGTAGTGTGTTTTACCGAGAAAAGCCTTTAGGTGATAATTTTCAAAAGTAATCCATTCCGGATATACCTGCCATAACATATATTGCGATGTCATTTCAAAAATACTGTTTCCACGGCTTCCTTCGATTGGCGAGGAATATGCCCAATTGCCATCACATTTGGCGAGATATTGGAAACTATGCCCCATTTCGTGTGCCAACGCCCCATACGGCGTTTTATGAATACGGGCAGCAGGTGTCCACATCACCCCAATTTTATCTTCCGCGCCTCCCCCGTATGCCGTACCATCGCCTCCTCCAAATACAAACATCAACAACTTATATGTATCGGATAAGGAGTTTCCAACGGAAACGAACTTCAGATCATTCGCGTAGAAACGATAAAATTCTTCACAGGTGGCCAACACCATTTTGGGGTCAAAACGTTTCGTTTCTTCCTGATTGTCCATCGGGTTCGGACCATACTCTTTAGACCAGAATAACACGATGTTATCGGACTCTAAGCGTCTTGCATTGCTATACTCACTTTCTGGATTGTTGTAATCATTTCCTTCGGGTACACGCCAAATCGAGGTAGGTATATACGCTTCTTTGGTCGATTGTGTTTTTGTGGTCTGCGCGATGCTGCATACCGATATGCACAGCAATCCAATCAAGGAGCTTACATACCGTATTATTTTTGTTGTTATCATATGTTTAGGTGTTCTAGAGATCAATGGTTTGTGTTTTCGTGAGAACTAAAACACAAACCATTGACAAGACTAAAGATACACCAATCGAAAACCGTCTTGCACCACGATATTAACCTCTTATGCGTAATATTTAACTAAAAAAGAAGACATCTCCTTTTTAAAACATTTACTTGTTCTTCTTTTGATAGACGCGAACGTAGTCGATTTCATACGTTGACGGGAGTAATGATTCATCAATTTTCCCGCCATTCATTCCACCCAATGCAAAGTTAAGAAGAACGTAATGTGGTTGACGGAATGGATTAAAGCCACTTCCATCTTTATTTTCGAGTTGATCCATTGGTACACGAATCATCAGTAGATCGTCTACATAGAGGGCAATCTCCTTTTCATCCCAATCCATTCGCCATACATGGAATTTACTGGCCCAATCCTTACCCCCTAATTCCTCAACGGATTTCGTACTGCTGTGCCAATGCGCTTTCCATTGTTCGCTGGTCCCTATGGCAATATTTGCTAAGATATTACCACGATAGTACTCCATAATATCTATCTCTCCATTGGAGGGCCATTCTTTTTCTATCCCTAAAGTCCAGAAAGCAGGCCACAAACCAGATCCGATCGGTATTCTCGCCTTCATCTCAAATCGACCATAGGTCCATGCTTGCTTGTCCCGTGTATTAATAGACGATGATGTATACTGAATATACTTTCTCTTCTTTGCCCAGTCCGTACTACCTGCGACATACGTTGGGTTTTTCTTCTTTTCTTTTTTCAGGTTTATAAGCAGTAAACCGTCCTTGCAATATGCATTTTCTTTTTGATACCATTGATCTTCATTGTTGCGCTTAAATCCTTCTTCAAAGGTCCAATAATCGGGGTTTGGCGGTCCATTCTGATTAAACTCATCGGCCCAGACTAATTGATAATCTGAAGAATTGGCTTGCTGCGCAAAGTTAACCTGGGAAAAAGTCAATAACGTAATAAAACAAATAAAACGATTCATAAATAAAAAGGGGTTATACTGATATATTTTCATTAAAAATTAGATTACTGGGGTTTTAACACGCTTCCATTTTTCAACAAATGGAACGCCATTTACCGTTCCTTTAATTTGTAAGGTGTCTTCGTTCAAAAAGCTATACGAAACTTTTGAGGCTGCATTCCGTAGATTCGGATTGATGGAAAATTTGATATTCTCACTATAAATATCTTCTGACAGCACCTTAAATGATCCCTGTTGTGAATTAAAGGTCCCCTCTGGGGTGACAATCACAAACATATAGCTCCCATCTTTGCCGAAGAATTTCAGGTAGCCCGGCGGAACACGCAGCTCGATCCCGCTCTCATTTTCGGCAACAACCATTTCCCAGATGCCGACAAACCGTTTTCTATTTTCTTTTGTTGAAGAAGACGTCGGTACCGTAGCCGAAAGAAGGAACCAAGTAATAAAAAGTAGTCCAATGGGCAACAGTCGCTTTAATTTCAAAAGATTCAATTTCATAATAATTCTATTTAGTCCGTTACAATTAAGTGCAATGCATAGGTATTCTTTGCGGGATCGCAGCAGAAAAAGAAGCCTCCGTTCTCTCTCGAGAAGGAGGTTCCTTGATTGCTAATTGATATAAGATCCACTATGTGAGGTCATGCCATCTTTTCGCATGGCCTCTATAATGAGGCAATTATACACGTAGTCCCAACTCGACGTTACTTCGGAGTTTTGGTTTAGGCCATAGGGCCACCAGTGTTGCGTATCACCGTTTAACGTTTGTTCTTTATTTTTTGTAATCAGTTTAAGCAAATTGTTCACGCCGTTAAACTGATATTTACCAGACACAATTGCTTGATCTCGCCACCAACTAGTGGTTCCGGTTCCAAACGTATGATTCATCTCATGCAGCATGGTACGTAGATTCTGGAAACCGGCTTCCGTTCCGAAGCGCATCCATCCTTCATTGTTAGCATCAGCCGTGGGAACACCTGGTACATAATTTATCCATACATGCTTTGTCGCCGAGGTATAGTTATTGGCGTACCATACGGCACTATCTATAGCCACCTGCAACCGTGCATACGCCGCTTGTTGTTCTGCCGTAGGATTCGTCTCTTTATTAAAGGTATACGTTACTTTTCCTTTACCTATTGTTTTGAAAGTAATGTTTGCGCCGTAACTAACCCCTTGCTCATTGATGGCGTACGAACGTAAATGGTAGGTCGTACGTTCGTTCAACCCAGTAATGTTACAACGGTACGCCCCCTGCCCCACGGCTCCGTGGACCACTTTTCCTTGATCGATCGTAGGGTTTTCTACTGTTCCCCAGCAAATTCCTCGTTCCGTGATTTGCCCGCCTCCATTTCCTGTAATCTCCGCATCATATGAGGCCAACGTCGAGCCAATAATAAACATGGGCCCATTGGCAAAAGTAACGGACTGGATACTCGTTGTCTTCAAAGTTTGCTCTTCACCATAAGCCACACCACCTTTATTGCGGACATAAGCACGCACATAATACGACGTATTACTTTTCAATCCGGTCAATTGCACCGAGAAAGTTCCATCTCCCTTCACCGTATTAGCTTCCATATATTTATCCTCAACAGTTGGCTTGGGCGCTTCTCCCCAACAGATTCCGCGATTGGTCACCAAAGCGCCTCCTTTGC
This sequence comes from Sphingobacterium psychroaquaticum, assembly GCF_900177625.1. GTDB lineage: Bacteria > Bacteroidota > Bacteroidia > Sphingobacteriales > Sphingobacteriaceae > Sphingobacterium > Sphingobacterium psychroaquaticum. The sequence goes on along the minus strand of NZ_FXAU01000001.1, from coordinate 492,231 downwards.
TCGTTACTTGAGCTTGTACCAAGGCAGTATTTGTCGTAATAGATGTAAATTTTGGCGAGCTCACGCTCGCCAAAACAACCTCTTTACCCGGCTCCTCTCCTTCTTTTTCATCGCTTATCGAATCACTCTTAGAGCAGGCCAAACATAGCACGGCCAAACATGTCAACCAGGTAATACCGTATCTTTTCATATGTATACCCATGCTATTTCGCCAAATATTTAAGTTTCACACTACTTACTTTCCAATATTGTCCTGTGCTTCCTGTTCCCGTCAGTGAACCCACGAATCCGAATGAAAGTTCCGTCTCTTCTGTTAGCTCAAACGGGACTGTAATAACACCAGACCGGTTTACAAAAGAAACATAGGCTTTGGCCTGTGTAGCAAGGTTTTCAATATTTGGTATATCCTTACCCTTTGCAATAGCAATGAAGAATGAACCTGAAGAGCTCGCGCCATTGACATCAACCACATATTCATATTTACCTGCCGGTAAGGTGGTCGTTTGGTGGATTTTACCATTTGTAAAGGATGTTAAGTTATTGCTACTCCAACCGGCTTCCATCGTTAAGCGATAGTTCTGATTACCATCCACACCACCGTAGTAAGCACCGTTCAAAAGGAAGTTTTTAACCGCGGTGTTCGTGACCCAGCTTGCTGGAATTCCCCAACGACTGCCACTAAAGGCCGATGTTGCGAATGGTGCCGCCGTATTCTTCAGATATTGGCTTGTTACGTAACGCGTAAAATTAGTGGACGCGTATTCAGTATAAAAGGTGTCGATAGACAATGTATCCGGCAGGAACAAAGTGCGGTACTTCACCTCCGTTCCGATCCGATAATCTTTCGGCAACGTATTTTCGCTTTCGTCAATAGGTACAAGCAATAACTTTTCCTTATTATCGATCGTTTGATATTTCACCTGTGTTCCAAACACGCCACTCGTCAAATCCATACCACCCCACTCGATTACACCTTCTTCCGTTTCCGATATAAAGGCATTGGCAACAGGTCTATTGATTAAGCCTGAAATATAGCGCGCGCCATACGATGCTCCGGTTTTAAAAACTGGTAAAGACTTATTTCCTTGTGCATCGAATGTGATAAACTCAAAATTATGCACCCCTTCCGCAACAGGAATCATTAGTTTTAAGGTATCAACCCCCGTAGTTCGCTGGATAGGAACCTCAATAGAATCCTTACGTCCATTCCAAAACGCTTTGAGTTTAACAATTTTTGGATCCGCCATAAACAGTCCGGTTACATATACACGCTCTTTCCCAGAGTATACGATAACCGAATCTATTTTACCAGTATATACCGTTTCACCACCCTCAAAATACTTCTTATACTCATCTCCTTTGGTACACGAGCCAAAATAAACGGCTAGGGCAAGGAGGAAAGAAATACGGGTTAATATTTTATTATATGTTCTTTTCATCTCTATAAATTTTACACGTTTATACTTAGCGCGGATCTCCGTAAACTTGAAGCTCTGCGATGGACATAAAGGTAGATCCCTGCCAGTTTCTGTTTGATTTTATACGGAGGTACCGAACCTTAGGAACAGCAATATCAAAATCGTAGCTCAGTCCACTATTGGCCAATTGATAGTCCTCATCCGTTTGTTGTCCAGCAGGTAAGCCGGAGGGTTTGACACTCACGTACGTTCCGAGCAAGTGCCAGTTGTTCCAGCTACCATCCGACGGTGGGTTTGTGGATCCCCAAATTTCGAACTGACGAAGGTTTCCTCCGAAGAAATACATCCGACCGCTGTTGGTATATTCGGGGTAGTCCCAAATAACGATACGACTCATTTTCGATAAAGCCCCGGTATCAAAAGTCACCCATTGAGAGGTCGTAATACCTGGTTTGGTTAAGGAAATATTAGGCCAGTGGAAATTATCCCCATCCCACATTTTATTCAACCCAGTAGATGTATACTCCTGCTGCGCATCGCCTGGCAAGACTAACGGAGCGTATCGAGACTTAGACAAAGCTGTCTCATACAATGGTTTAAGGGTGGTAATCATGGTATCCGTGAAGTTCATATACTTATCGCGAACAGTAATAGCGAAAGTTTGTGCCACCGTATCCAAACCTCTGATAGTCCGATTAATCTGCTTCGTAGCCGTATAGATATTATCCACAGATGGTACCCATTCGCCTAAGGAATCGACCATCACCATAATGGTGATATCTTTTTGTTTTTCATTTTCTCCCGTGATGCGGATTCCTCCAAAAGCTGGTATAACCTCCAAACTGCGGAATGCATCCCAGATTGGGTTCTCTTTCGGGCGAATGGTTACCTGCACCGGTTGCGAGTTTACCTCGCTTCTATTTACGGCAAATAGGTCAATGGTATAATCAGCCTCGTCAGCAAAGCCCTCCACGATCAGGAAATTATTATAATAAGAGGATTTCACTTCCATCTTACGACCTGAAGACAACGTATAGACTGCTTTCACGTAGAGGAGGTCCTGATCCATCGGCAATCGATACGCTATGCGAGCAGCACCGGGCAAGTTCTCTACCCGCACATCAGTGACTATGCCCGGAGGCGTTGTATTTTGTTCTGAGATATCCTTAACCTCTTCTTTACAAGACCAAAAGGATACGACAAGAGCTATACAAAAAATACTATATAATAGGGATTTCATAATATATGCGTTTTATAATTCTTTTCGTTTTTATTCTACCAACCTACATTTTGTACGAGATTCGGATTCACCAATAGCGCATATTCGCCTAAAGGCCAGAAGTAATCTCTCGGCGCGATAAAAGTTTGTGGAAACAGCGTCCGTAAGCGGTAATAGTCATTGGTTGTCTCTTGGCTAACGCTCCAGCCCGTAATATTTTGGTTCAGATAATTTACGGCTAACTTCCAACGACGGAGATCCCAAAAGCGCTTGCCCTCAAACACCAACTCAATCATACGCTCTTGTCGGATAATATCGCGAAGACCTTCTTTGGTGCGTGGTTTATTGGGATTGGAAGAATAACTGTTCCAAGACTCCAACACACCTTTTAGTCCAGCTCTTGCACGTATTTTATCTAAAGCGGCATAAACCTCTTCGCTCGGACCAAACGCTTCATTTGATGCCTCGGCATACGCTAAATACACATCGCTTAAGCGGATTTCCGGCCACGGGTACGAACGATAGCTCACACCACTTGAGGCAAATGTTTGTTCCCAATTAACCAGCTTACGTAAGAAATAACCGGTTTCATTAATCCAACCGTGGTTATTCGCACCTGCAGACTGATTTAATTTGGCCTCTAATACATAGGTATCCTCATCCGTTAAGCTCAATTCATCAAACTTAAACCATACACTGCCATCAAATGCGAGGTTCGCGTAGAAGCGTGGTTCCCGATCAAAGTTCAAACGCGCCGTGCGGTACCCCTCTTTGATATAGAAACGCTCGGCATGGTTAGCTTCACGAACGGTATATCGGTTCGTAAAATCCAGCGTTTTATCCTCGTTCAAGGGAACGCCATTTTTTGTATAAAACATTTCTGCAATTTTTATCGGTGCGCTCAAATGTTGTCGCGCCGTTCCAACAACAGCCTCTGCAGTGAGTAAAGGCATGGCGTCGCGCTGAATGTTGGACGCTTGGCTATTGGAGTTTGCCCATATATGTTCTTCTTGCCAACGCTCATTAAAGCCATTTGCAATGCTCAACATATTCGCCGTCGTATCCGATAGTCGAAACTGTCCATACTGTGCTTTGTTAAACTTATATAGCTTGAATCCCGCCGTTTCTGACGACTGAACTGCCGCTGCCGCTGCTGCTGCTGCACGTACCCATTTTGTTTCGTCGTATACAGGATTAAATAACTGCTCGCCCTTTGAATTCTTAAAACTCGCGTAGTCTGGATTGCCATTAAATAAAGGACTGGCCGCTGTCAGTAATACATTTGCTTTTACGGCGTGGATAATAGGTTTAGTGATCCGCCCAAGTTGTAGCGCGCGATCGGTAATCAACAACGGTACAGATGTGTTAACCGCTGAATCCAATAAACTGACAATATAATCGACGGCCTCATCTACAGGACGCTGTTCCACCCGAACCTGTTCTGCAGTTGCATCCAAGGGAAGATTTTCACGAACAACAGGAATTGGTCCATAGGCCCGAAGCAGTAAAAAATGGTAATATGCCTTTAAGAACATGACTTCACCCAACCATCTCGAACGATCATCCGCATTTAGATCCGGTACTTTGCTGGGATTAGATACATTCTCCAGAAAAATATTACAATCGCGGATGGCCTGGAACAAACCACCGTCCCAACGATTAACTAAAACATTATTTACATTTTGTGCCCCGCGTGCAATCTGCCAGTTGCTACCCAATATCTCCCGCTGAGCAACCGGCAACCAAACTTCATCCCCGGCCAAAAAACCGTCGTTTTGCAGCGGATCAGCGTTGCGCGGCAAATAGGAATAACAGGTGTATAAATATTTCTCTGCCTCATTTCTCAACGAAAAGGCATGTTCGATTGTTGCTACATTATCCGGAACCACATCGATATAATCTTGACAGCTACTCGCCAGTACCAGCATGCCCGTCAACATCGAAAAACGAGTTATTATATTTTTAATCTTTTTCATTTTCTAACGCTTAAAAAGTAAACTGTAAGCCTAAATTATATACGGCTTGTACCGGGTATCCAATACCCTTACCGCCCATTTCTACATCCCATAGCTTAAATTTGCTAACAGAAAATAGGTTCATACCATTGGCATAGATTCGCAAATTTTTGGCACGGATCCGTTCCATTAGGCTCTGCTTAAAGGTGTATCCAAATTCAACGCTTTTCAGACGAAGAAATGCGCCATCCCGAAGCCACCACGAAGAAACCTGGTTGTTGTTTGCAATGACACCTTCGCTCAAACGTGGCCATAAGGCGTATAAATCTCTGTTGTCTTCGCTCCAGTGACTATCGGCAATAGCCTGTAGCAGTCCGTTCTGATTGCCGCCATTCTGATAGAAAGGAGATATGTTTTCCGGGTTTAGGAAAAAAGAAGAGCGCGCAGATCCTTGAAAGAAGAAACTAAAGTCAATACCCTGGTATCCTAAAGAACCTCCAAAACCATAAATTAATTCTGGATTTTCCGGGTAACCTAGCGCCACTTTATCCAGATCGGTAATCCGGCCATCGCCATTTAAGTCTTTGTACTTTATATCCCCTCCGAGGTAGTGAACTCCCGGTGTTCCAATCTGTGTAGGCGAATTTAAAACCTCTTGATCATCCACAAACAAACGCTCTGCCACATACCCGAACCATTGCTTCGCCGGGTAATTCACTGTATAGCGGTAACTCTCCGCATACGCAGGCTCATCAACGATCAGCAGTTTACTTTTTGCATAGGTCAGTGTACTTCTCCAGTTCATCCACCAACTGTTGTTCAATGTTTTATTATAATTCAACATCAAGTCCACACCACGACTTTCAGCCTTGTTGGTATTGGCAACAATAGGCACCTGTAATCCCATTGTTGTCGGTACAAAAGCACGATCTGTTAAGATATTACTACGTACTTGCTTGTAAACATCCACGTTGATTTCTAAAGCATTGAAAAGCGTGGCATCTAGTCCTAAATTCGTTTGTTCTGATTTTTCCCAGGTTATACCTTCATTAGCGTAGCGATTAATCGCAATACCTGGACGCCCAATAATACCGAGCTCGCCAAATACTGCCCCACGCCCTACGCTATTCATGTTAACCTCAGACATATAATAAAAACGCTGTTCTGCACGTCCAATTTGATCATTTCCGACAAAGCCATATGTTGCACGCAACTTCAGGTTGTTTACTGTGTTTTTAATCGGTTCAAAGAATGCTTCATTCGAAATATTATACGCTAGACCAAAGGAAGGAAAGAAACCCATACGACGATTTTTGGCAAATCGCTCCGAACCGTTATATCCAAAGTTAAATTCCGCCATATAACGATCGTCATAACCGTAGGTAAAGCGTCCCGACAAACCGATATTTCTAGCGGGTAAGGATAGTTGTAAACTGCCGGCATTACCATTTAGCTGATTCTGGATCAATCCAATTAATGTACCCCCTACATTATGTACACCAAATCTTCTGTTATAATTGGCAATAGCGTGTGCATAAAACATCGATGACACTCTTTTTTCAGATTCGCTATAATCTAAGTATTCACGTCCTACTTGCCCGATGGAACCTATTCCTCCATCGTTTAATACCCGAAGGTTCAGCGTTCCATCAGGGTTTACATTACTGGAATAATAGAAAGGATTATATTGGCGACTAACTTCGAAAAAAGCATAGCGACGTACATAAGCCATAGCCGTTAGGTTCAAGCCCGGAATAACCGCACTTAAATCTTGTCTGATTTCAATCTGCGGCATAATAGTCGATGTATTATACTCCTGGTAACCTCGTACCATTTCAGCGTATGGATTTACATAGAGTCCGCCATTCCGATTGACTGCATTCCCAAAAAGTGGGTGATTTAAATAAGGTCGGAATGAAGCCGGATAAACGGCTGGAAACATCACCGGGTTGGACCATATTGCTCTTCTAAAGGTAGCTTGCCCCCCATTGACCCATCCACCATCCGAATCCCGGTAACCGATAGGTCCGGTGTAGTCATCAAACTGTGCATACACACGTACAATACCTGTTGTTGTCGGGGTGAAATTGATGTCCACATTTGATCGAACAGAATAATTACGAAGCTTGATATTATTGTTGAAATTATTTATCCCGTTCATTTTCAACAAGCCGTTGTCTACGTTATAGGTTCCCGCCAAGTAGTAACGTGCGCGTGTCCCTCCACCCGATAAACTGAGGTTATAACGTTGGTTTAAGGTATAATCCTTAATCAATTGATCGATCCAATTGTTATTCGGGTACAACAAAGGATCCCGTCCTGCTTTCGTATTATCGATCTTACTCTGCCAATACGGTAGTCCTTGTCCTGTACTCGCATCCAAAGGGCGTGTTAGGTATGCCTCATTGGCTAACTCCATGTAGGTAATATTATCTGCAAACTGGAAATTACGCGTATTCGTCGATAGCGAATTTTCCATACGAAAATCAAAATTGGTCCGTCCTTCTTTTCCGAGCTTCGTGGTAATCAGCACGACACCATTTGCACCGCGAGCGCCATACATAGCGGCTGCATTCGCATCCCGTAACACCGAGAATGATGCAATATCATCGGGTTGTAGGCGAGCCATATCGGTTGGTGTCGATTCCACGTTATCGATCAAGATCAACGGATCCTGTTTCCCGGTACCGAAAGTACCGAGCCCCCGGATAAAGAAATTGGCATTATCAGCTCCCGGTTCACCACTCCGTTGGAAAGCAATCATACCAGCAACACGTCCTGCCATCATCGTGGTTAGGTTGCTCGTTGGCCCTTTCAGCTCTTTTGGTTCTATGGTGGTTACCGAACCGACTAAGCTGGCCCGTTTTTCACGTTGCCCGAAACCGGTAACGACAACATCTTCGATCATACTGTCGTCTGTCTCTAAAACAATATCCAGCACAATGTACCCTGTGGCGTCAGCTTTCTTTCCGGCAAGAGATACCTCTTTTCGAATAAAACCGATATTACTAAAAACTAGAGTCGATCCCCCAGGTACAGCAATTACGTAATTTCCTTTGTCATCCGTAAGTGAACGTGCTTCCCCTCCGAGCACGCCGATGGTGGTGCCCCCTAGCGGTGCGCCCCCACTTGTTATCAAACCTTTGACATTGACATTTTGCGCAACACCTATACCATACATCATAAAGAGACATAAAAATATGCCCAGACGTTGTGTAAGCATTTTGTAAGTTTTCATTGCATTTATTTTGGTTAGTTTATAATCTGCGACAGTTCATACACTGCCTGCACAATTATCGGGAGTATCTTACACTTTACTTAGGGGGGATTTCATCAAAAACAAGGGGGTAATTAGGCAGGACAAGCTAAAAAAAAAGGAAACAGGAAAACAAACAACCGTTTTTTATCCACCAACAACCACATATTAACCGGTCTACCCGCTGGCAATTATGACGCACATATACCGTAGAAAAACGGCAGAAAAGGATAAAAAAAATAAATGTCAAACTTACGCTTGTTATTAGTAAAGCTTTTAACTAGCTTTACTTTATAACCTATTAATGAAACCAACCCAATTATGAAGTATAGTATTTATACCTTTCTTCAGCTTTTTTTGGTACTTATTAGTGCAAAAGGGCAAGGTACAATAGAGTATCTCGGCATAGAAAAAGGACTATCGAACGACTATGTAACAAATATCTTCCAAGATAGACATGGCTTTATGTGGTTTGGTACCTACAGCGGATTAAATCGCTATGATGGCTATAGCTTTAAGGTATATAAAAATATACTACACGATGCACAATCACTCCCCGACAACCGTATTACCGATATTGCGGAAGATAAAAACGGAAATCTTTGGGTGGCAACCAAGATTGGTATCGCCCAGTTAAACCGGGACGAGACGACCTTCTCGCGCCTGCCGCTCTATGCGGAGAATGGAAAAAAGGTCGATATCAATTTTTCCGTGCACCAATTAAGAAACGATAAAGAGGGAAATATCTATGCCGGCAGTGAGCAAGCGGGATTATTAGCCATCCAACAGCATAAGGGCAGCTATGTAGCCTCTTCCATTCCATTACAACTTCCCCAAAACGAAACGACATCATACAGTGTTAGTGGTTTATGCAGAACACCAGAAGGAAATTTATGGCTCGTTGTTCAAAACGTAGGCCTCTGTTATTATGACCCTCAGCATAGAACGGTGGTGGTCAAAGCTGCTGGAACCTTTAATGCGACCACCATGGCAGCATCCGCAGATGGTGATGTATGGTTTGCTACAAACTGGGGCATCAGCCGATACAATCCATCGCGTCAGGCGTTTGTTCACTATACAGCGGCGGCGGGACTAGGTCTTGACCGCGTGGTGCACCTATATTTTGGTAAGGATAAAAAAATGTGGGTTGGAAGCGACGGCGGCGGAATACAAAAGATTGATATGATGACCGGCAAAGTGGAACAACACAACGATCACAATAAATATGTCCTGACGAGTAACTCTGTCTTCGCCATCTATGAAGATTCCCAAAACAGACAGTGGATCGGAACCTTACGTGGTGGGATAAACAAAATCGATTATAGCAAAGGGAAATTTCAGTTGATTAAAAATAAAACGCACGGCCAGCTTATCAGTGAGAAGGATTTTGTGCTATCCATGGCCGAGGCAGATAACGAAAACCTGTGGATCGGAACTGATGGCGCCGGTCTTTTGAAATGGAATAGAAAAAAGCAAGCGTTTGTGGATTTCCCCATCCAACATCATGCTTTACAGAAAGCTTTCGTGACGGATTTAATACAACAGTCGGACAATAAGCTATGGGTAAGTACCTATGACCAAGGCCTCTTCCTGTTGGATACCAAAACGGGAAACGTTAAACAGTATCATTGCTATTATCCCAATACCGATTATATTAATCTTACGACCTGGCGCTTGCATCAAGACAGCAATAACCAAATTTGGGCTGCAACCTTAAACGGCGGATCAATTTATAAATTAGACACGAAAGCGGATCGTTTTGTCCCCTTGGATATCCCAACGAAAGATATCCTGGTCTTTACAGAAGAAAGTGCAAACAACTTTTGGCTGGGTTCCTGGAGAGATCTTATTCGCATCGATGTAACCACAAAAAAACAGCGCACATTTACCATCGGTACCCCAGTGCGCTTTATCCATCCCGCCGGAAAAAAACACCTGTGGATAGGTACCGAGGGCGGTGGTTTACTGTTCTTTAATAAAGAAAACGGGGCATTTGATCGCTATACCGAAAAAGAGGGTCTCCCCAGCAATACCTTGCTCAATGCGCTGGAGGACAAAGAAGGAAATTTGTGGATATCAACCTATAATGGACTTTCAAAGTTTGATCCAAAGACCAAGAGTTTTCAAAACTTTAGCCGGACAGATGGACTACAAAGCAACCAATTTACATACAATGCTGCACTAAAATTACGTTCCGGTGAAATGGCATTTGGCGGTATTCGCGGGTTCAATATTTTTACCCCTAAAGATATACAGGCACAACAGCACTTTCCGAAACTGGCTATTACGCAATTACAGATTGACAATAAGCCATACGGCAGCGCGGAGCAGCAGCGAGATCAGGCTTTAGGAACCGTAGACAAACTGACCATTCCTTACCATCAGGCCATGCTTTCTTTTTCATTTGCTGCCCTGGAATATACCTTCCCAGACAAGATCAAATATGCCTACTTTTTGGAAGGGTGGGATAAAGATTGGAACTATGTGGGAGAGCAACGCAATGCACAATATACCCATTTAAAGGAAGGGGCCTATACCTTACGTATCAAATCGACCAACGCCGATGGCAGCTGGAACCCCAAAGAAAGAATAATAGCGATAGAGATCCTTCCTCCATGGTGGCGAACCGGATGGGCCTATTCTGCTTATATTTTGTTGATAGTAGGCTCCTTATATCTTTATATCAATCATATAAAGTACAAAACAAAACTATTATATAAACTCAAAACGTCAGAGTTTGCACGCAATAAAGAGCAGGAACTCAGTGAGAAAAAAATAAGTTTTTTCACCCATATAGCGCATGAGTTTAGAACGCCACTAACCCTCATGGTCAATCCGCTCAAGGATATGTTGTACCGTGCTGCACATGAAGATATCAATAAGCAGGAACTACATCATGTCTACAATCACTCAAAAAGATTGTTGAGTCTGGTGGATAAATTGCTTTTGTTTCGAAAAGCTGACAGCGGCTTTGATGAGCTACGAATTGTAAAGCTTGATTTTATAAAACTGTGTCGAGAAGTGTATTATTGTTTCCAACAACTGGCACATTCGCAGGATATCGATTACCAGTTTGAAAGTTACGCGGATAGCTATGAGATGTATGGTGATCGGGAAAAACTGGAAATATGTCTCTTTAATCTATTTCATAATGCGATTAAGTATACAGCTAAAAATGGGAAGGTAACCATACAGATCACGCCTCACAATGACTCTTTAGTATTGGAGGTAATCGACTCCGGAAAGGGCATCATAAACACGCTGGCGTCCAGTATATTTAAACCATTTCATCGGGACTACTCCAGCAAAGGAAGCCAGCAATCCGGATTTGGCATTGGCTTATTTTTGGTCAAGAAATTTGCCGAAGCACACGAAGGGACTATCCATTTTGAAAGCAATGAGCTCCTAGGAACTACCTTTACGCTGACCCTACCACACAAACCAAAGATGCTAAAAGATAGCCTTGTCTTCGAGGATGTTCCAGAGCACTCTGTCTTTCTCCATGAGTTTATGGACAGCGATCTCCCGGTGGATCAAAATACAGTACCGTTGGAGTCTAACAACACGATACCTACAAGGAAACACCAAACACTTACGACCGAGCAGCGTATTATCCTGGTGGTAGATGATAATGACGAAATCCGGAGTTACGTAGCGAAGATATTTACCCCTGATTATGAAGTGATACAAGCGGAGGACGGAGAAAAAGCGCTTGAAATTTTGCGAACAATAGAACCGGATATTGTCATTAGCGATGTTGTGATGAAAGATATTTCAGGTATCGACCTATGCGAAAATATCAAAGCAAACAATCGACTAAACCATATTCCGGTGATCCTACTGACAGCCAGCTCCTCCCCCGATGTTCGTCTGAAAGGGATTGAGGGGGGGGCGGATGATTACATCACCAAACCTTTTGATAAAGAAATTCTTCAGGCACGGGTGAGCAACCTGATACAAAACAAACAACGTCTTCATCAGTATTTTCACAATGAGATTACGATGCAGGCAACGGATAACAAAATCCCACAAGAGTATAAGGACTTTCTACACGATGCGATGCATATTGTAGAAGCGCACCTGCAGGAGGCCGATTTTTCCGTAAAAACATTAGCCGACAAGTTAAGCATGAGTCACTCCAACCTATATCGACGTATTAAATCTATATCAGGGAAATCGGCAAACGAATTTATCCGCTATATCCGATTGAGAAAAGTCGCCCGAACCCTGATTGATACCAATGCTAACATAAATGAAGCGGCCTACGATGCGGGATTTAGTGATATCAAACACTTTAGGCTTCAATTCACAAAACTATTTGGGTGTACGCCATCCGAGTATCGTAAAAAATTTGGACACGTTAAAAACAAATATCAGGTACGCATGAATTAAATATGGTCCCGTCAGCTTCGCTGGTTGACGGGATCATATTTTCACCGACATTCTTCCTGCATTCACCTAATTTATGGAAACCTTCACCTAATCACTGTATTAATCCCTCTGATTGATCCCTTACTTTGGAGAATTAAACAGAGAAACAAGCATGGGATTATTTTCATTTTTAAGAAAGAAAAAGGAGCTGCCACTTTCAACTATTCCACAAGAAGATATTACACTTCCTGAAAACGAGCAAAGTACGGAGCTCCATACGACAGTACCTGGCGGAGATGGTATTTTCCGCATCTACAATTACTTACAGCAAGATTTTGAAGCCAAAGGCTTTAATGACGCCCTCATCAGTCCCGATGATGGATACAAAAACGATAATATCCGACTGATTCGTTATGATCTTGAGATTCTGATCCATCAGGTAAAAACGTACCATGACTCCTTAATGAAAGATATGGAGTTTCATATCCACTCACGGGGACGCGCTGGGTTGATAGATCTTGTCGATGAGCTTAAAATCAAACAAACAGACCTTCTCGACCACATGGAAAAAGTAAAAGAATTCGAACGATCAGTAGCCACCGATAGTGGTTTATGTGAACGTGCGATTTTAGCATACAAACGTGGTTTCATGAAAGGTATGGCATCCATCACACAAGCCTATTTATTAAACAAAAAATTCTAGTACGATGAAAGATTGGTGGTTAAAATTTGGTTGTTTTCTAACAGGGTTCAATTATAATCTAGTAAAAAACTCGAGTGAGCAATCGGCCAAGAACGTAAAAAAATATACATCGGCCATGCTGTTGATTACGCTAGTCTGGTTTTTCATTGGCTACAGTTTTGCTACACGATACCTTCACTTGGAACAATGGGGAGGGCTTCTCGGTGGGCTCTTAATGAGCTTTGTCGTTATCCAGATCGAGCGGATTATTATCCTATCGACGAAAGTTAGTTTAGGTTCCAGCATCTTCCGTATTCTCCTCGCTTTGGTGATGTCTATTTTAGGTGCCTTTATTATGGACCAAATTACATTCAAGGACGATATCGAACTGCGTAAAGCGCAGGTCATGGACGAACGTGTAAAACTAGCCGTGCAACAATCTGAGCAGGATATCCAGAAGCAAATAGCAGGTTTGGACAGCATGATCGCTAAAGCAAACTTACGCTATGATGCCGTAAGTAATGACCTAAAGAAAAATCCGGTCATTATAACGACGTATACGAACAGTAGTGTAACCAAGGATAAAGAAGGAAAAGCGATCAATAGTACCCAATCGACCAACAAATCGGTGATGGAGAATCCGAAAAAACTGGAAATGGAGCAGCTCCATAAACAAATAGAAACGCTGCAACATAAAAAATTTGAGCTGGCCCAGTCGATCACGACCATCAAAGAACGAAAAGAAAAAGAATTGAAAGCCAGTACAGGATTTCTCGATGAACTGACCTTACTACATGATGTGGTTACATCCTCACAAATTGGTATTTTCGTATATCTCCTCTTCCTGTTGTTCTTTCTAGCTATTGAACTTTTTGTACTCGTCATGAAACTAACGGACAAAGAATCTGACTACGATAAGCTTTTGCAACACCAAACAGAAATTCGCGTTCACATGCTAGAAAAGCTACGCAATCCGTAAACAAAGTCTCTATTATAACTGTTAATTTTTATAAACTCAAAACAAATACAATTATGTCTATCAAAGAAACATTCTTCGTAAACGGGGAAAACCTACTCAAAAAAATAAAGGAAATTATCGCAGAAGGTAATGTGACCAAAATCAGCATTTCGGACAAGAACGGAAAGGAAATAATGAGTTTTCCAGTAACGTTGGGTGTCGTTGGGGTCGTATTCGCGCCCATTTTTGCGGCTGTTGGCGCCATTGCGGCTTTACTGACCGAATGCAAGATTACAGTCGAGAAAGAGCACAAAGAAGATGAAGCAACACCTCCTCAGGAAGAGGAGAAAGAAAATGCTGCAACAGAACCAGAAGAACCGTTGTTGTAAGGCTATCTTATAACTGGCTCCTTTTAGTCTAAGAATTGGACTATACTCATAAAATAGATCGACCTCTTGCCTCTGGAAAACAACAAGCAAGAGGTTGTATTCTAAGCTCCCACGTGGCTGAGAGGACAGGGACAAATAAGGGAGACACGAGCCAAAGGCGCGCGCCAGCGGATAGCAAACTAGCGAACCGTCTTCAAAATACTCGACGCTCACCAACACGCTAGTTCGAGCCTGCCTACCACAGATGATCTTGCAAATCAAACTCCTAAAGGTTAAAGTAAGTAATATGATATGCTAAGCGATAAACCTACTACAGGTAGGCTTGTCGCTTGGACTTTTAAAGACGTTATGAAGAAGCCAGCCATCACCGGGATTACTTTTTTTTCAATTTTAACTTTTTAATTGCTACCTTTGTAAGCAACAAATCACTTACTGCATGTAATAAATATTTCTTTCCACCGAACATACTCAGCATTATCCTTAATGGATGAACTGCCTATTGTTAACTTCTACAACGAAAGAAATCATGCTTATTATCGACAATATTTCCTATATACATCAGGATAAAGAAGTCCTGTTTACACATTTAAATTTTAGCCTTCGTCAAGGTGCTAAAGCTGCGCTTATCGGGAATAATGGTGCAGGAAAATCTACACTGCTTAAACTTATTGCAGGTCTTCACACTCCCAATACGGGTCAAATAAGATCGGTAGAGTCCCCCTATTACATCCCTCAAATACTTGATCAATACCAAGACAAAACAGTGGCTGAGGCGCTTCAAGTAGCCCATAAATTGCATGCTTTTTATGAAATCTTGGCGGGAAATGCCTCGGAAGAGCATATGTTGATGCTCGATGATGATTGGAGCCTCGAAGAACGCTGTCACGATGCCTTTACCCGTTGGGATTTGAAGGGAGTAAACCTGAATGACAAGATGGCGACACTTAGTGGTGGACAAAAGAGCCGTGTTTTTTTAGCCGGTATACACATCCACCAAGCGAAGTTTATCATCATGGATGAGCCCAGTAATCATTTGGATAATCAGGGCCGGCAATTGCTTTATGCATACATCGAACAAACTGCAGCAACTTTACTTATTGTGAGCCACGATCGTACCTTGCTCAATTTACTTGACACGATGTATGAACTTAGTAAAGAGGGCATAAAGACTTACGGCGGGAATTATGATTTCTACGCGGAGCAGAAAGATGCGGAGCGCAACGCGCTGGGCGACCACATCCAGGCAATGGAAAAAGACCTTCGGAAGGCCAAAGAAAAAGAACGTGCCGTAGCCGAGCGTCAGCAGAAGCTGGATGCACGTGGTAAAAAGAAGCAAGAAAAAGCCGGCGTTGCGCGTATTATGATGAATACGCTCCGCAATAACGCCGAAAATAGCAGTGCTAAATCCAAGCAAGTCCACAGCAATAAAACGAATAATATCGGTGAAGAACTATCATCGTTGCGCATGCAGCGTGCCGATATCGACAAGATGAAGTTTGGTTTCGAAAGAACAAGCCTTCATCAAGGTAAGGTGTTATTCGAACTCACGCATGTAAATCATCAATACGAAGCCCAAGCGGTTTGGTCGGATAAATTAAATTTAAAAATTACAAGTGGCGAGCGCATTGCGTTAAAAGGAAAGAACGGCTCCGGAAAAACGACCTTCATCCGGCTCTTGTTAGGTGCGTTAACGCCCGCGACGGGATCGATTTTCCGTACCGCGATTGAAACCGTTTATATTGATCAGGACTACTCCCTTTTGAATGATGCACTTAGCGTATACGAACAGGCCGAGGATTTTAATGACGGAGCACTCCAAGAACACGATATAAAGATTAGGTTGGATCGCTTTTTATTTAACAAAGAAAGCTGGAACAAATCGGTTGCTGCATTAAGCGGCGGAGAACGAATGCGCCTTGCTCTATGTTGTTTAACAATAAGTAATAATGCACCAGAGCTTCTCGTATTAGACGAACCTACCAATAACTTAGATATCCAAAATATCGAAATTCTAACCGCAGCTATTCAACAGTATCAAGGAACATTATTGGTCGTTTCGCACGATGCCTATTTCTTGAATCAAATAGCTATTACAAGGGAGATTGAGTTGGTAGGGAGTAGTTCGTAGAGCGTAGTTGGTAGGAAGTAGTTGGTAGAGCGTAGTTGGTAGGGAGTGGAGCGTTGTTACTAAATATACGTTATTTAAAAAAATATTTGGAAATAAAAAAATACTCTACTATATTTGTAGAGTATTCAGAATTGCATAAGCAATACCAACCGAGTGTAGGCACCGCGGTGGTAAAATAATACGGGTATCACGCCAAAATAAACGTGTCTTCACGATTGTTTTAAACCCTTGATTTTCTGAATACAATTTATGGTTAAACGTTTTTAATTTTAAATTGTATGTCAACAACAAATCAACTATCCAGCCATCTACAAGAGCAGTTCCACCACTATACGGTGAATGAGTTGATCACCATCAACAATGACATTGTTGAAAACAAGGTTTGGGGAAGCTCACGCTCTACCTTCCGGAATGCAGTGCTTAAAGCACTTGCCCAGAAGGGAATCGACCTATCCCCTATTATTTCCAAAGAGGACGGTTTTACCGTAATCCAGATTGTGAAAGTAAAGCTAGAAAACAATAGCCTCATTCCAGTCTGTTAAAGCAAGCAAATCTCCCCCTTTACATATAGCTACTGGTTAGACAGCGCCAACAAGGCAAATGATCCTAACCAGTGGCTTCCCATATAGTCGTCGTTGCTGATATTTTTCAAAGAAAATTCAATGTGATTATTCCCGAGCTGCACCAAAACATCATGAAGTTCCGGAAGCACTTGTGCAATACCGTACAGGCAATGGGCACGACTAAAGTTCAACCCATCCAAGTGAACCAATTTTCCATCCGTACGATCGCTCACAATAGCAGGCTGCAATAACTTTACTTCCTTTTCAAACAAACCTGGCATAAAATTCAAAAGCCACACTTTATACTCATCATGTGGTAACACCTTACTCATGAGATAGGCTTCCTCCAAACACGGTGACAGAAAATCATATCCACTCGGTTCGTACGCTAAATCACAGTTTTTATCCTTTTCAAAAAAACGTGTAGTATTGGTCTTTATAGCATTCAATAGGTTATGATCTCCAACTTGTTTGGCATAATCAAACATCAAAGCAAGACTAAAAGCTGTATTATCGTGTTGCCCTGTTCGAATCGGGTAAACTAATTTTGTTAAATAAACTTGTGTCCGTTCCGAAAGCAAATCGACCAAAGGTTGTAATACGGATGCCCACTTCTGTGCATCCTTATCTTCCCATGCCAACAGCTCTTGCTGCAACTTGAACAACCAGGCCCAGCCGTAGGTCCGCTCGAAGCTCAAATTATTTTTATCTTGAAAAAAAGCAAGCTCCACCGCGAGATTTTCCTTCGTGATATGAGCGTTCAATATCTGTCGGATTTTGCCGTCGGAATCTAAATCGGGATGAAGGCGTAACAAGTGCACAATGGACCAGTAACCGTGCACGGAAGAGTGCCAATCAAAACATCCATAAAAAATCGGACGCAGTGCCTTAGGCCCTTTTAGATCTTGAACGCTCCCCAAGACCTGTCCCATTTTATTCGGGTATTCAATCGTTAAACAATGTGTAGGGAGTGCGAAAATCAGGGCTGCCATTTCGGAATCCAATGTCAGCTTATCTACTTTCGCTTCATTCTCTGTTGCTGTATTTCGTTGCTGTTGACAACCACTTAAAACAGCTAAAAAACACAACGATACAACAAATCCTAGGTACTTCATAAAACATTTTTTTTTTCTGTAAGTTTATAAGAACAAGAATAGGCATAAAAAAATACATATTGTTACTTAACAAATAAAAATCATGGGTATTACAGATTTAATTACAGGTGGTATCGGTTCGAAAGCGATATCAGCCATTTCCAGTACGTTGGGTGTTAGCGAGACGAAAGCAAAGTGGATCGTTGCAGCCGCCGTTCCGCTGATGATTGCTGCGTTGAACTACAACTCCAAAAACAAAGGACAAGCAGAAAATATCGACAAAGCGCTTGACCAACACAGCAGTAGCGGTATTCTGGATAAGATAAGTGACGTTTTTGGCAGCAACAACAACGATGATGGCGGAAAGATTGTCAACCATATGTTTGGCAAAAACACAGAATCTGTAACACAAAATTTTGCAGATAAGCTAGGCTTGAGCAGTGCACAAGTAGGTGGAGTACTCGCTAGTTTAGCGCCCATGGTTATGGGATATCTCGGCCAACAAAAACAAAGTGCCAACAGTGGGGGTGGCATTGGCGACCTCATCGGCTCGGTATTAGGCGGTGGCGGTGCGCAACAAGCTTCCACAGGAGGTGGTATTGGAGATCTAATCGGCAATATTTTTGGCGGCGGAGGCAACACACAAGCGGCGACACAATCTAACGGTATTACCGATATGATTGGCAACCTGGCGGGCGACTTTTTCAATCAAAACAAAAGCCAACAGGATAAAGGCGGCATTTTGGATTCTTTAGCTGGCATGTTTGGAAAGTAAAATACAAAAAAAGACTACCACGTAGCCCCGCTTCTTGCGGGGATGTGGTAGTCTTTTTAAATTTTATCTGGAGAAGATAGTTCACACTTTACTATATTGCCTGCATTAGCAACGCTTCTAGCTTTCTTAACCACCAAATGTCGCCTGAGGAATTATGGCGATCTGTAGAAACTTGCCTTTGCACCACCTCAACTCCCTAACCCTAATTAAACACATAATTTATCCCGACCGTTCCTCCTCCGTGGAAGCTATTTCTAGTACGGCTTGCCCCCCAGAAACGCCATGCAGTACCCGCCCCACTTTCTTGCTCCAGCGCTTGGGCGTAGTTAAAGGAAGGAGCCGCAAAAACCTGTAAATGCTTGCTCAGGTACATCGCTGGCATAAAACGTAGGGAAACACGATTATTATCAGTCGTACGAAAGTTATCCGCAAAATTTGTTCGTTGTACAAGTTCGGTCGAAAAAGAAAATTTCGATGTATGTACAAGGCGTGCGCCCAACCCAAATTCCGCCGCATACTTCATTATCGGATCATCTACATATAAACCAAAACCAAGTACGCTGTACAGGACACGTCCCCCAGAACGGAAATTTAGTGCCACCAGCTTGCTGTCATCAATATGAACCGACAACTGCTTTGTTCCATTTTTCACTAAACTCAATAAGGCAATCGGGTAGTCGCTACTATCTGCGATATTCAATACGCCTGCAAGCTGTACACCTTTTACTTTCTTTGCTATGTTGATACCACCCGCAAGCTGACTTACCACCTCTTTACGACTCACATTGAGAACCCCAGCAAGCTGAACACCTTTAACCACCTTGGCTATGTTCACTCCTCCAGTAATCTGCACGGCCACCTCATTTCGGCTTAAATTATGAACACCAGCTATTTGGCTTCCATAGGATGTTTTTGCGCCGTTAAAACCACCTGAGAGCTGGATACCGTGATGAACGGTATCGGCTAAATTCCATACTCCCCCTATTTGTACGCCTTCCACATCATTCATCACCACATTGCCACCGCCAGCCAGCTGAAATCCTTTCACATTCCCCCCAACCACATTGATGACACCCGCAAATTGAGCACCACGCATATCATATTGGTTCACATTAAAGCCGCCTGCCAACTCTGTACCATCGACCCCAGCCGTGGCACCACCAATTAAATTCAATGAAAAGGTGTTCACAATTTGTGAATTGAAAAAGCCATGCGTGCTAAGTCCCGGTGTCAGCGACATTTGAAAAGGGCTATAGGCAAAAACACCACCCAAATTCAAACTCTGCAACCGTTGCGCGGAGCTCGTAAAAAAATGACCAAAATAGCTATCATAAACGGTTCGGCTGCTATCCTGTCGTGCATAATAGCCTAACTTACGGCCCTTCAAATTCTTTACCGCATCAATTGGCAACAACAGCATAATGGAGGTGTCCCTATAATTTTCCTTACTTAAACCGATTGCAAGGATATGATCCGCTTTCTTTAAGTCTAAAACGAAATACCCGTTTTTATCCGATAACGTGGAAGTCTGAAAGGCAACGCGATCGTAAATACTGGCATGCGGAATACCCTCTTTTGTTCGGATATCACGGACATACCCCATCACCATCGCTCTATTTGATGTGGGTTCCACTTCTACAGATACATCCATCCGTTGTGGTGCATAGGTAATAATAACATGCGATTCGGTTTCCTTGAAGCTAAACTTCTCCCCTAATAATTTCTCCAAATAGTCAATCAAAAGGCCATCAAAAGGTTTTGTATCTACTATTTTCTCGGTATCCAACAAATTACTGTTGTATGAAAAGTAAAAAGATTCTGTTCTCTCCAAGTGGTTAAAGATGGTTCGGAGCATCGTTTTCTCAAACCCCGGTACCTTAATCTTTTTAGATAAGCTTCCTTGGGCTGTTGCCGCACTGCAAAAAAAACAAAAACAGATTAACGCTATAAATAATTTAGACTTGCGCACGATATATAAAATAATTTTCAAACTGCTAATAAACTGACTTTTGAACATCCCAGCTTAATTAATATAATACTTGTTTCCTCTTTTTTTCATCTTCAGATCAAAGGTCTTCAGAATCACATCAATCATCTCGCTTAAGCCCTGTTGTTCGAACTTAGCAGAGTACAACAACTTTCGATGCGCTGGATTTTCCAAGACAAATTCTTTCTCATAGGCTTTACCTAAGGCCTCGAATACCCGCGATAACGGCGTGTTGTCAAACTCAAACACCTGATGTACGTAATAACGATATAGATTATCCTTCACTGAATCCACTTTTACCGTTTGCTTGCTTGTATCAGCGATCACGATACGCTGTTCAGGTAGTAAAAAGACTTCTTGATCGCCATAATTCACACGCACCTTGCCTGTCGCGACGATAACTTCCGTTTCACCCGGCGTCCTTCGTACATGGAAACTCGTGCCAACAACCGTAATCCGATGCTGCCCCGCTTCGATCACAAAAGGATGTGCCTTATCTTTTTTGACCTCAAAGAAAGCCTCCCCCTCCACTAAGCTTACCGCACGTTTTTTTCCAAACCAACTTTTATGGTAATGTAACTCTGTATCTTTGTTTAGACTCACCATACTTCCATCAGGCAATGGCGCACGCAATGTTTGCGTTAATGTACGTAGATCTGTCTCCTGAGATAGCTTATCATTTAATCCCCAATAAGATAAGCCTAAAATCAAAAGTATTGCGGCTGCTGCTCCGATCCAACGAAATGGAGACCTACTCGTCCTTATCTTGACGACAACTTCGTCCTTTGACTGAGCCCTTTCCGTGCGAAGCTGCGTAAAGGTGTTCCAAGCCCGATCAATATCAATCTCAGGCGCATCTCCTTTTTGTGCACTGAGCTCCCATACCTTTTTCATCGCGATATATTCTTCTTTATGTACGGGATCCGCTTCAATCCATGCTTCCATCGTTGCTCGTTCTGCAGCATTCATCTCCCCCACAATATATTTTGTAATCCATTCCTTGTTCATAATCCTGAAATTAAGGTTAACAATAAAACTGTTAAATAATCGACCAAATGTATCCGTAAATGCCGCAACGCTTTGGTCATATGTCCTTCGACGGTTTTTAACGATAAATTCAATGAAACCGCAATTTCCTGGTATTTCAGTTCTTGAAATCTGCTCATCTCAAACACCACTCTACTTTTCTCAGGCAGCGAATCCAAAGCGCTATGCAGTAATTTTTTCAGCTCCGCATCACTCTGATCTGCATACACGGTTTGGATACCATGGTGTACTTGATGATCTGTGTATCGCTGCTTTACCCGATTACGCTTCACGATGTTTAAGCTTTCATGGTATACCGACTTGTAGAGATACGCACGCAGTGAGGTGTGAATATCCGACTCCCAGTCTTTCTCCCATAACCGTAGAAACACTTGCTGAACAACCTCTTCTGAAAGTGCACTATCCTCCAGAATGCGATACACATAAGCATGCAACTCTTTAAAGTGTGCCCGGAAGACTTCCTCAAATTTTTTTTCCTTTTCCGTTGACATATCGTATTAAATAGTACTTCCCAACAAGCCTGTTTTCGGCTCGCTTTAAAGATAAGACAACTTACATAAGCTATACCCTTAACAATATTTGAAAAAAAACGCTTACGTATCGCTGCTTGTCGATCAAAAAAAATCAACTTCTACCGAGGGTATATACCAAGTTCGTTGTCAAAGGTATAAAAAGCACGCTTATGGAAAGTATAATATATAGTACGGTAATCCTTGTGACTCTCTTTATTGGTTTCACTGGATATATGCTGTACAACTTGATAAACAGTATACACGAAACAGCTGATTGATCACGATGGAGCATATATACAGCACCGTAGGTTTTATCCTTCGTCACATATGTCGGTATCGATATGCCGTGTCCCTACAGAATTTATCACGTGCCCTACCATCGGCTTCCTATAGCGAGGTGAAACAGCACCACCTGCATTTTTATAAAAATGCGGCGCGGATCTTAATTGAAACAGTCGTTCCATCGATGCAGCAGCTACACGTTCCCAAGGCGGAACAGCACATGTTATCCATGCTCGAGACAAAAAGGAAGCGTATTATTCTTTTGACAGGACATTATGGTAATTGGGAAGTCTTAAATAAACTACCAAAGCATACGAGCATACCCGTACAAGCTCTGTACAAGCCCCTGAGAAGCAAATTCTGGGATAAACTTTTCACGAAGTTCCGTAGCATACATGGTATCCGGCTTTTGACGGCATCACAAGCATTGCGCATATTACTCCGGGAGGAACACGAAAGCAGCATTACTCTTTTTATCGCGGATCAATTTCCAGGAAAAGAAAATGGTCTCTCCATCGATTTTCTGTCGCAGCCTACGCAGATGTTTACCGGAGCGGAGCAATTGGCCCGAAAAACCAACGCTTCTGTGCTGTACCTTGAACTTGTACCGGTTGGAAACTATGGTTGGAAAATTCGTTTAGAGCCAATTTGCGATAGCGCACAATTGACTGCCCCAGGATTTATCACCACACAATATACCCGAAAACTTGAGAATAGTATCCGACGAAATCCAACGTGGTGGCTTTGGACACATCGTCGATGGAAATAAAAATAAATGAAAGCAAGGGTATAGCCCGCAAAGATTGTCTCATCATTAAATAACAATTAATAAAAAAGAACATGAAAATGAAAAACCAGATTAAGCAAGGAATGCTCGTTATGGTAATGGGTTTATTAGTAAACCAAGTAGCACGTGCACAAGAAGTGGACTTTGGCGTAAAAGCAGGAAGCGTTTACACGATGCCTAGCTATTCAAATAAGAGTGTAAGTGATAAAAAATCTGAATTTGGCGCACAGGTAGGTATATTCGCTCGCACTACAGATCGATTTTTTGTACAACCGGAGTTGACGCTTTCCTTTACTTCGACAACCTATAATTTTGAGGGTAAAAAACACAACCCAAATTTTTATCAGCTCCACCTTCCAATACAAGCGGGGTATAAATTTTATGAATCTGAAAAGATGGGAATACGGGCTTCTGTTGGACCGCAGTTAAATTATCAATTGAACAAAGCAAAGGCAACAAGCACAGCAAACTACAAGTCTTTTAGTTACGATGCTTTGGCGAATGTTGGGTTAGATATTAATCGTTTTGGAATTGATTTGCGCTATAATCATGGTCTAAACAAGATCAGCAAGGAGTTGGGTGCAAAAAACAAGTCAATAGCTCTTTCTGTAGGATATACATTCTAACCTATCTTAGACCACAGCAAAAAAAAGGAGACTCTCATAGGTCTCCTTTTTTTATTCGTCTTTAGCTGGCAAGATATAATATATCTCTCCGGACAAGCAGTATTATTTACACAAACGACAACCAATCACCACCCTCTTGGTATTCCACAATAGGTGTCGCATCATTAGGGTTCAAGAACGTTGCTAACAGTTCCTGGATATCCATTTTAATATGTTTCGTCGTGTTTTCGTATAGATCCTGACGGAATCCTTTTTCCACTAACTCGTCTACGTATTGCAAACAAACTAAACGCGCAATCACTTTACCCAATACCACCGTTTGTCGCTGTGCCAAATTATCGCTTATAGAAAAATCTAACAACGCTTTAAAACGAGGCGCCACGCGCGCTGTTGTATCAAGGCTAGTAAGGAAACGTCCAAAATGAAGCTCTTTACTTTTCT
The DNA here is from genome assembly GCF_900177625.1 of Sphingobacterium psychroaquaticum. GTDB lineage: Bacteria > Bacteroidota > Bacteroidia > Sphingobacteriales > Sphingobacteriaceae > Sphingobacterium > Sphingobacterium psychroaquaticum. Next base: position 467,741 of record NZ_FXAU01000001.1, on the reverse strand, counting down.
TCATTTGTTTAACGATTGCTTCTGCAATCTGACTGTACAACATTTCGTTGGAACCTTCAAAGATCTGGAACGGTCTGGAATCTACGATACCTCGGCCAGCAATATGATCCAATTTGTAACCACTTGAACCCGATAGTTGCACACAGATATGTGCGGCTTCCTGCATCAAGTCTGTTACCAAGGCTTTCATACTATTTGCCTCTACCCCATTTCCAGAAACGTCATGCGCTATCGAACTCATGCCCGAACTATGTGCACACATCCCCGAGCACAGCGTAAACGACGATTGAATACGCGAAATTTGATATTGTACCGAATCTAACGCTAACAACGGTTGTCCGCCCACCTTACGATTGGTACAGTGTCCGATTGCTTCGTCCAGCATACGTTGTAAGAATCCCATTCCCATACCTGGGAACTGCAAACGGCTACGGTGCAAAATATCCAGCATCATCTTGATGCCTGTACTTGTTTGTTGTAGTTTTTGATTGGCTGGAACAGTGAGGTCAATAGTATTTAAACCGTAAGGAATCATGTAAAGTCCTAGGTTGTTGAAATACTTCTCTACTGGAATATGTTGTTCAGAACGACTATTGTCCGTTACAAAAAAATCGATATCACGCGCTAATTCACCATTATCCATGGCCTTACGAGCAGCTACAATCCAAAAATCGGCCATCCCAGTAAGTCCTTGCCAGTGTTTTTGCCCTTTGAGCTGATAGTTATCATCGGTAAAGGTATGTTGGGTACGCATGCTTAATGCATCACTCCCATAATCTGGCTCAGTGATCATTAATCCGCCCATCGCTTGATTCTCGATAAAACGCTTAAAGATATCTCCTTTGATATCGGCATGGCCGTATTTCGCTAGAGGCTCCAAAAAGAGTGCTATATTGATTCCAAAAGTTAGTGAAAGCGGAAGAGATTCATAAGATGCCGCAGATAATAATCCGAGACATTCCTTTACTTTAACTCCCCGGCCGGCAAATTCTTCCGGTACGGCTACCGACAACGGATTGAATGCCATAATGCCTTCCCAGATCTCTTTAGGAAGACCGCGCTCCAAACTAAGTTCATTAATATCAGATGTGTTGTGAAACAATTCCACTAACCCTGCTTTGAATTGTTTTATAAAAACATCAAAAGATTCAATCATATAGCATTTGGCTTTAATTACGTTTTGTTTGCGAAAATACAATTAATTAATTGCAAGAGGTGTACAAAATGATCTTTATAAAGGTGATTTTCGTCATTAATTACAACTAATTTCCGTATTTGAAGCTTTCCGAAAAAAAAAGTAAAATAAATTTGGACTTAGTGTTTAAAATACACTATCTTTGTGGTATCATAATTTAGGTTTATAATTGGTTAGTAAAGGTTTCCATTCTCCCCGTTTGGAAACCTTTCTTTTTTAGATTACCGGGAAACCTTCCTCTTTCATCAAAAAAACATATGTTTTGTCGGCTTCTTTCCAGCATTTTTCGCTGCCTGTCACACCCTGATTATTACCCCTTATTATGATAGCGCTGGGCAATGATTGTCACTACAAAAATTTGAAAAGCGTGAAAAATCATCAAAGGTAAAAAGTATAAACCAGCACCAGCGGTATGAACAAATAGAAACTTTCCAAATACAGAACCATGGGTCAAAGATTTCTTGGAACCACAAAACAGTGCCGTAATCTGATCTTCCCGTGAAAATTTTAACACATACCTGCTCAAAGCATAAATTAATCCATACACGAGGCAGAAAAGTACAACCACCCCTACAAATACCCAGACCAGATACGTTCGTCCGATGGAATCAAATACACCACTTACAAAAGATTCGGCAAAACTGGCATAGACAATAAGCAGAATAACAGACTTGTCAAACCGACTCAATTGCTTGCTATATGCCGACGCCCATTTCCCAAGATAAGGTTGCAAAAACTGCCCCAATAACACCGGAATAATTATTTCTTTCGTCAGCCCCCAGTATACGTGCCCTAAGATATCCACGTCTCCAAAGTCCATAAACAACTCCATCCATAAAGGGGTAACAACCACACCGATCAAGCCTGAGATACTGGCATTAAAAATAGCGGCTGCCATATTTCCGCGTGCAATGGAAACCATTACCACAGAGGATGAGACCGTGGATGGCAGCGCAGCTAAAAAGAAAAATGATAGCCAAAAATCGTGTTGAATGGATGTTTTAATAAAGGGATAAAAGGGTAGCAATACCAAAGGGAACAACAGAAATGTCGAAAACTGAACCAACACATGAAGCTTCCAATTACTCAAGCCATCCTTAATCTGCTTAAAACTGAGTTTTAAACCATAAAAGAAGAAAATAAGCGAAACGCCTATAGTTGTAATCATCTCCAGCCCCTTTCCTGCTCGCCATTCGTAAAGCTGTGGAAAGAAATAAGCTAATACAATGCAACAAAGCAACGCTATTATAAAGGTATCAATCTTAAATTTTTTCATATCTCAAAGTAGAGCCAAATGTAAAACTTCCATCATGCACTCGTGCAAAATAAGCTGTAACAATTGAAAGACACAGCGCGAAGCGGCAAATTAACATTTTAACAACAGAAGTGCCATAAAAATCAATTTTCCACAAAGCATACAGGGAATTCATAGAGAAGGAACAACATTTCTCCTAAAATACCGATAAACCATATGAAATATAGCCATGAATATTATTGTTTATAAAAGCAAATTTCTATAAGTTTGTACCATCATGAGCACGACACCGTATTTATCTGATCGGATCAACAATTTGTCCGAATCCGCAACTTTAAAAATGACCAAATTAGGTCGCGAATTAGCCGCTAAAGGCGTTAATGTCATCAGCTTAAGTGTTGGTGAGCCAGACTTCAATACACCTGACAATGTAAAGAACGCAGCAAAGCAGGCCTTAGACGACAACTTCACGCGCTATTCGCCGGTACCGGGATACCCAGAATTGCGTCAAGCAATCGTTAACAAGCTCAAAAATGAAAACGGTTTAGACTATGATCCTTCGCAGATCGTAGTGTCTACTGGCGCGAAACAATCGCTTTCCAATGTTATCCTAACGCTTATAAACCCGGGTGATGAAGTAATCATCCCTACGCCATACTGGGTATCCTACTCAGAAATGGTTGTTTTAGCAGAAGGAAAATCGGTTTTCATCAACACAGACATCGATTCTGATTTCAAAATTACGCCAGCGCAGTTAGAGGCGGCAATTACGCCGAAGACTAAACTCTTCATGTTCTCTTCACCATGTAACCCTACAGGTTCGGTTTACAGTAAAGCAGAATTGGAAGCCTTGGCAAAAGTATTTGAAAAGTATCCAAATATCTTTATCCTTTCGGATGAGATCTATGAGCATATCAATTTTATTGACAAGCATGAATCTATTGCACAGTTCCCTAGCATCAAAGACCGCGTAATCGTTGTTAACGGTTTCTCAAAAGCGTATGCGATGACAGGCTGGCGCTTAGGTTATATTGCTGCAAGTAAAGAAATCGCAGCAGCAAACGATAAGCTGCAAGGACAAACAACCTCAGGTACCTGCTCTATTGCACAGCGCGCTGGTATTGCTGCTTACAATGACGGACTAGAGAGTGTTAAAGTCATGAAAGAAGCATTCTTACGCCGTCGTGAACTGGTATACAACTTACTCAATGAAATTCCTGGCGTAAAAACAAACCTTCCAGAAGGTGCTTTTTACTTCTTCCCGCAAATCAGCTCTTTCTTTGGAAAGAAAGATTTAAATGGAAACGTAATCAAGGGATCAGCAGACTTAGCATTATACCTTTTAAATGAAGGCCATATTGCAACTGTAGGTGGAGATTCTTTCGGTAACGACAATTACATCAGATTATCTTATGCAGCATCTGACGAAAGCCTAATTGAAGCCCTTCGTCGAATGAAAGAAGCACTAGCAAAACTAGTATAAATAGAAGCTGCTATAACATAAAAAAAGCTGGACCTCAGGTCTAGCTTTTTTTATGTTATAGTATTTTAATACGAAGGATCAAGTATACATCACAAACGACAATCTACCTGCCACCAACTACTCCCTACAAACTACTTACTTCGAATCGCTTCGACAGGGTCTAACTTCGCAGCATTGATCGCAGGTACGATTCCAGCGATAAGTCCAATAATAGTCGATAGCAAGGAGGTAATCACAACCATCTTCAAGCTAACGACAACCGTAAAGTCAAATAAAAGCTTGGCGAGTGCAGCTAAGCCATAGACGAAGCCCAACCCTATTGCACCACCAATTAAGCAAAGCAAGATACTTTCAATCAGGAATTGGGATAGTATAAAGAAATTCTTCGCCCCAAGTGCCTTCTGGATACCTATTAAATTTGTTCGTTCTTTTACACTCACAAACATAATATTAGCGATTCCAAATCCCCCCACCAAAATAGAGAACACACCAATACAAAAACCCGCTAGATTAATAATCACGAACATTTGATCCAACTGTGCAGTAATAAGCGTGGTTTTATTAACCGAAAAATCATCTTCGCGCTGTGGCGCCAACCGATGCGTAGATCGCATAATACCGATCAACTCACTTTCTGCTTCTTCCAGGCTGAATTGAGGCTTCACCTCGATTGCAATACTGGGTGAATAGTTTTCATAGTTTACAATATTACGTCCCAACGCAAAGGGAATATACATGGCGTCGTCATTAGACACATTAATCAACATGCCTGAGCCCTCCTTCTTAAGCACGCCTACCACTTGAAGCTTCCGTCCTCTCGCCGTCACATAGCGGCCAATAGCGCTTCCATGTGGAAAAAGCCCTTCCGCCACCGTGGCCCCAAGCACCGTAACACTGGTACCAGCACGCGACTCCTGCTCTGTAAAATAACGCCCTTCTACAATATCCAGTTTCCGAACATCATAGATATTATGTGTTCCCGCAGCAATACTGACATTCGAGGCCGAGTTATTTTGATACTTTATGGTACTCCCTCCAATGTAAATGGAGTACGCGACATCACTTGCCGTGGTCATACGATCTCTAACAGATTCGTAATCTTTATACTTAGGTTCCGGTCTATTTACATATTTCCACCAGGGGAAGTCAGGTCCTCCATCCCAGGGCCATTTCTCTACGTATAGCGTGCGGCTACCAATTTTACGTACCGATTCTTCCAAATTATTACGAAGGGTGTCCACGGCAGAAAAAACACCGATAATCGTCATAATACCAATCGTAACACCTAATAGTGACAACAAGGTACGCGTACGATTATCCTTCAACGCAGACAACGCAAATAAAAAACTCTCCTTTAATAATCGAAAGACTAATAGCATATTTCGTATAAACATAATTAAATTACTGTTTATTTACAAAACATTTCCACGTCTTTTCAGACGTAAAAAAAACGAACCTTCGGCATCCATCAAGGTAAAGGTGTAGACAAGGCATCGAATTCCGCAAACACACTAATAATCCAGTGAAAATACGACTTTTATGTTTTATTTTCGTATCTTTGTAAGCCTTTTTGAAACCTTTAATCAGGCTGATTGTTAAGGTTTCAATACATTAAACATATCGATATAATAAGAGATGAAATTATCACAGTTTAAATTCAACTTACCTGAGTCTTTGTTAGCATCAGAACCTTCGGAGCAACGTGATGAGGCACGCCTAATGGTTTTGCACCGCGATTCAGGAAAAATAGAACATAAAATATTCAAGGACGTACTTGATTACTTTGATGATCAAGATGTCATGATTTTGAACAACACCAAAGTTTTCCCTGCACGTATGTATGGTAACAAAGAGAAAACCGGTGCTACAATTGAGGTGTTCCTATTAAGAGAATTAAACAAAGAATTGCGTCTTTGGGATGTTCTTGTTGATCCGGCACGTAAAATCCGCGTAGGTAATAAGTTATATTTTGGTGACGACGATTTATTGGTCGCTGAGGTGGTAGACAATACAACATCACGCGGACGTACTATTCGCTTTTTATTCGATGGTACAGACGAAGAATTCCGTCGTAACATTGAAATCTTAGGCGAAACACCTCTTCCTAAATACATCAAACGTAAGGCTACACCTGAAGATAAATTCCGTTACCAAACAATCTACGCTAAGAACGAAGGAGCTGTTGCTGCACCTACGGCAGGTCTTCACTTCTCTCGCGAGTTAATGAAGCGTTTAGAGTTAAAAGGAATCAACTTCGCAGAGGTAACTTTACACGTTGGATTGGGTACTTTCCGTACCGTTGAAGTGGAAGACTTGACGAAACACAAGATGGACTCTGAACAGTTTATCATTACCGATGAAGCAGCAAAAATCGTTAACAAAGGTATTGACAGCAAACGTCGTGTTTGTGCCGTAGGTACAACCTCTATGCGTGCTATTGAATCAGCAGTATCCGCAGACAGACATTTAAAAGCTTCGAGCGACTGGACAAGTAAGTTTATCTATCCGCCATACGATTTCAGTATCGCGAATTCAATGATCACCAACTTCCATACGCCAGAATCAACCTTATTGGTCATGATTGCGGCTTTCGCTGGATACGAAAACACCATGAATGCATACGAAGTGGCTGTAAAAGAAAAGTACAGATTCTACTCATACGGAGATGCGATGTTAATTATCTAACATTTCTACCCCTATAAAAAAAAGCGTTCTGTCTAAGGCAGAACGCTTTTTTTTATATCTTTTTTTCGATTGACTGTATTTTCTTAAAAATATCTTTATATTTACGTAACACGTATAACCCTAAAAATGAGCACAATTGGAAAAATAGTCATGGCAGCAGGCATTGTATTGTACTTTACCTGGTTGTCACAATTCAATCAAATAGCCCAACCCGGCTATACTGATTTGGGAAAAATATGCCTTTATAGTACCCTACCGGTATTTCTTACGGGTCTTTTAATTTACTTTAAAGGAAAAGTAAGGAGTAAAGAAGTAAAAGGGTAAGTCAAAAGTAAAGAAGTAAACACCATCATAACTTCTTAACCCTATAACATAAAAAAGACCGTTGATTGTTCAACGGTCTTTTTTATGTTATGGAAAACCTACGTAAAATTAGTTCTGCTCAGCAGGAACTACAGATACATAAGATTTGTTGTTAGCTTTCTTACGGAAAACTACAGTACCATCAACCAATGCATATAATGTGTGGTCTTTACCAACACCTACGTTTGCATCTGGGTTGTGCACGGTACCACGCTGACGAACGATGATGTTTCCAGCAATAGCTTGCTGACCACCGAAAATCTTGATACCTAATCTCTTACTATGTGACTCACGGCCGTTCTTGGAACTACCCGCACCTTTTTTGTGTGCCATTTCTTTATCTTAATTTATGACTTAAAAAGTCAGATTAAAAATTCAATTATAAACTGATACCAGTGATCTGGATTTTCGTGAACTGTTGACGGTGTCCGTTTTTCTTTTTGTAACCTTTACGGCGTTTTTTCTTGAAAACGATCACTTTATCACCTTTCAAATGAGACAAAATCTTAGCTGAAACTTTAGCACCTGCGATACTTGGCGTACCTACAGAAAATTTACCACCGTCCTCGGCTAACAATACATTGTCAAATTCAATACTAGCGCCTTCGTCTCCTTGCAAACGGTGCACAAAAAGAAACTGGTCTTTAGCAACCTTGAATTGCTGTCCTGCTATATTTACTATTGCGTACATTGTTATAAAATAAAATTGTTAATATTTTAATGAGCTGCAAAGATATCTATTTTGATCAATAAAACCAAAATAGTTTCTTTGTTTTTTTATGAACTAAAGTATGCTCTAACGTTCTTTCCTTCTACCCAGTTCATAAATGCTTTGTTCACGACTCTATTTCCACCAGGAGTTGGATAATCTCCAGAGAAATACCAATCTCCTTTATGGTTAGGACAAGCTTTATGCAAGTTATCCAAAGTTTGGTAAATCACTTCAAATTCTGCCTCCAAGTTATGCGGACGAACGATATTCGCAATCTCTTCCGAAATCTCTTCATCTGTGAATGGCTCGTAAATAGCTTTGACGTAATTTTCGATCTCCTCGATCGGTTGTGTCATAGCGACTACACACTTCTGGTATACCTCGTCAATGATGTGCGCTAAACCATTACGTTTTAACAAGTTGATCGCAGCCTCAAAAGCAACAAACTCTCCCATCCGTGACATATCGATACCATAACAATCTGGGTAACGAATCTGCGGTGCGGAAGAAACAATAACAATCTTTTTCGGATGCAATCGATCCAAGATTGTTAAAATACTCTGTTTCAATGTTGTTCCACGAACAATAGAGTCGTCAATAGCAACAATAGTATCTTCATGATTACGCACAATACCATACGTCGTATCGTAAACATGTTGCACCATATCTGTACGATCAGCATCCTGGGTAATAAAGGTACGCAGCTTTGCATCCTTTACATTCAGCTTTTCAAAACGTGGTGTGATACTGATTACATCCTCTAACTCCTCATCCGATATCTTATCGGAACGATTTAATAACGCTTCTTTCTGGAAGTTCCGCACATAACTATTAATCCCTTCCATCATCCCGTAATAAGAAACTTCGGCGGTATTTGGAATAAACGAGAATACGGTATTTTTAATATCGCTGTTAACCGACTTCAATACCTGAGGGCACAACAATCGGCCTAACTCTTTACGTTCTTTATAAATATCAGCGTCTGAACCTCTAGAGAAATAGATACGTTCAAAAGAACATGATTTCTGCTCGACTGGCTGACGGAACATTTCCTCCGTTACCGTACCATCTTTCTTCGCAATAAGCGCATGCCCCGGTTTAATTTCCTTAACCGCCTGCAAAGGAATGTTAAATGCAGTTTGAATAACCGGACGCTCCGATGCTACCACAAGAACTTCATCATCCTGGTAATAGAATGCCGGACGGATTCCTGCAGGGTCACGCATAACAAAAGCATCCCCATGACCAAATATACCAGCAATGGTATAACCACCGTCCCACGTTTTAGCAGAACGCGTTAATATCTTCGTTACGTCAATGTTTTTTGCAATCAGTGCACTGATCTCAACATTGGAGTAATTTTCCTTTTTAAACTTGTCAAACAACTCTTGATTTTCATCATCCAAGAAGTGCCCAATTTTTTCTAAAACCGTAACGGTATCGGCTTGCTCTTTCGGGTGCTGACCTAGTTCATACAGTTGTTGCAACAACTCGTCAACGTTCGTCATATTAAAATTCCCTGCAACAACCAAGTTACGGCTCATCCAGTTGTTCTGGCGTAAAAATGGGTGACAGCTTTCAATGCTATTCTTTCCATGGGTACCATAGCGCAAATGCCCTAACAACACCTCTCCTGTAAAGCTAACATGATCTTTCAACCACTGCGTATCTTTAGATTCTGCGGGATAAGCCTTCCCTACTGCAGCAAACTTCTTCTGCACATATTCAAAAATATCTGCCACCGCAGAAGAGCCCATCGCTCGGTATCGTGAAATATAGCGGTTTCCAGGCTTCACATCGAACTTAATCGTTGCAATACCAGCACCATCTTGGCCTCGGTTATGTTGCTTCTCCATAAGAAGATACAACTTGTTGATTCCATAGTAGGGCGTGCCATACTTTTCCTGATAATAAGATAGGGGTTTTAGAAGTCGAATAAGTGCAATGCCGCACTCATGTTTTATAGCGTCACTCATAGCTTGAATTGATGGTGCAAAGTTAAAAAAAATATTTAAAAACAAGTGCAACTAAAAGATGAAGGGAGCTTGCTGTGGCAAACTCCCTTCATCTTTACTTTGACATGGCATGAATAACCTGCACATGTGATAAAAAAGCAGATCTAAAGCTCTTAAATTCAATATAGTTTATATTGAATTCTTGACAGGTCTGCCTAACAATTTTGTTTAGTGCAGGATAATGCACATGACTGATTTTAGGGAAAAGATGATGTTCAATTTGAAAATTCAAACCACCTAATAACCAAGTTAACACTTTATTCTCTGTTGAGAAGTTGGCTGTTGACTTCAGCTGGTGGATCATCCATTCATTTTCAACGCGATCCGTATCGACCACCTTAAACTCTGTTTCTTCTACAACATGAGCCAACTGAAAAATCACAGCTAAAAATAAACCGCACACGACCCCCGAGATCAACAATCCAATCAACGTAGGTAGCCACCCAACATAAATTACCGGAAAAATAATAAATATGGAATGATGTATAACTTTCGTCATCCAAAAAATAACCTTCTCTTTTAATGGAAAATGAAACGTTTCAATACCTGCAACCTGTTTAAAATACTTTTCGTAATCCTGGTAGTATATCCATGTCAGATACGAGATACTATACAGCAATGGAAAATAGTACTTCTGAAAACGATGATACTTTTTCGCCTTTTGATCACTGTGCAAACGCATAAACTTCACCTTGATATCATGATCCTCTCCCTCGATATTGGTATAGGTATGGTGCGCAATGTTATGCTTTAACTTCCAGAAATATATATTTCCTCCCAAAAGGTTAAGGCTATAAGAAAGGACCGTATTCAGTTTTTTATTGCTTGAAAAAGAATTGTGCCCTGCATCGTGCATGATATTAAAACCAATAGCAGCGAAATTAATTCCAAAAACAACGCACAAAAGGACACTGATGATCCAGTGTGGTTGCACAAAAACCAGAATTCCGTAAATCAGAAAAAACACCGTCAGCAGGATTGCCGCTTTGGTAAAAATCCGCTTATCGCCGGTTTTATCTTTTAATGTACTTTTAAAATAGGCATTTGCTTTTTCCTTTAACGCTTTTGAAAATACGGTATTAACGTTATTAAACTTTATTGTAGGATTCATTTAATTGAACTGATCTTAAACACTTAACCCAATACCTGTTGTAAATCAGCAATTAGATCGTCTGCATCTTCGATCCCCACAGACAAACGCAATAGATTATCCACGACTCCTACTTTTTCACGTGCTTCTTTTGGAATAGAACCATGTGTCATCGTTGCGGGATGGTTAACCAATGACTCTACACCTCCCAAAGACTCTGCTAGCGTAAACACCTTAAAGCGTGATGCTATACGAAATGTCTCTTGTAGATCGGCGTCTTTCAGTACAATGGATATCATACCCCCAAAATCACGCATTTGCTTCTTCGCAATTTCATGTCCGGGGTGATCGGTGAAACCTGGCCAGTATATCGTTTCGACCTTAGGATGATCTTTCAGAAATTCAGCAACCCGACGGCCGTTTTCGCAATGTGCTCTCATGCGCACATGCAAAGTCTTAATACCGCGTAAAGCCAAGAATGCATCCTGTGGACCTGGTGTGCCCCCCACTGCATTATAATAAAACCACAACTGCTTGTACAACTCTTCGTCGTTAAGCACCAAAGCACCCATCACGACATCAGAGTGTCCATTCAAGTACTTGGTTGCTGAATGCATCACGATATCTGCTCCTAGATCCAATGGGTTTTGTAAATACGGTGAAGCAAAAGTATTGTCCACCACATAAAGCACCTTATGCGCCTTAGCCACCTTGCCTATCGCTTCAATATCAGCCAGCTTCAGTGTTGGGTTTGTAGGTGTCTCCACCCATATAAGTTTCGTCTTCTCCGTTATGGCTTCTTCGACTACCGATACATCAGACGTGTTGACAAACTTAAACGTAATACCATACGGTTCGTATACCTTTGTGAAGATACGGTACGAGCCACCATAAAGATCATCTCCTGTCACCACTTCATCCCCCGGTTTCAATACGCGTAATACCGTGTCTGTTGCTGCCATGCCGCTAGAAAAAGCTAGTCCGAAACGACCATTTTCTAAAGCAGCCAAACAGTCCTCCAATGCTTTACGCGTTGGGTTTGTACCGCGTGAATACTCATATCCTTTATGTTCTCCTGGAGAAGCTTGTTTATAAGTCGAGGTTTGATATATTGGAGTCATTACCGCTCCTGTTGTCGGATCAGCCTCCTGTCCGGCATGAATAGCTTTAGTTGCAAATTTATAGGCCATAAAACAATGTATAAAAATCAAATATATTAAAAATCTAACGGTGACTTATATATAAACGTATATTTCAATTCAGAAATAATACGTTCACCTGACACAACTTTCTGAAAACTCGCTTCATCAGTAAAAGACGAGGGTAACGAAAAACCGTACCGTCGTGCCGACTTCAGAATCACCTCTTTTTTCAGCGGGTGTTCGGGCGCGGTGATATTATAGACCGAATATTGGAGTTGTGCCTGAAAACCAAGCTGCAAGAGGGCTACGACATCTTCCTGGTGCACGAAATTGGCCGGCTGTCCACCCGTAACACAAACACGGTTTTGAAAATATTTAGCAAAAATACGTTCCTGCCCAAAAAGTCCCCCCAATCGATACACAATGGTACGCGGACAGACCTGCATCCGTTGTTCTGCATAACAGAGATTGCTTGTTTCATCCACTGCGGATTCCTCTGTATACAGGCCGGTTTCATCGGGGTACACGCCCACAGAGCTCAAGAAAATCTGTTGTTTATAGGTTACTTTTTCCAGGACGCGAACGACCTGGTTAAGACGATGCGATAGAACTTCCTGCCCCAGTTGCTTGGTCGCTGGGATGCTATTTAATATATAGTCGACCTGTTCCGGAAAAACTGAGATGTCGATGCTCGTGTCAAAATCCACACACAAGACCGTAAAACCTGCTGCAATAAATCGCTCCTGCTTAGCCGGATTTGTAGTCGTCAAGATAACCGTATGACCACAGGCTTTCACCGCGTGAGCAAACGCCTCTCCTACCCAACCGCAACCTAATATAAGGAATGTCATTTTTTAATAGTGTCTAGATAGTAGTTCGTAGATAGTAGTTGGTAGTTGGTAGATAGTAGTTGGTAGATAGTAGTTGGTCGAGCCACAACATCTTGCGGCTCGACCAACATTTACTTTGTAATCAATACTTTGCTCCGGCTACAAACCACGAGCTACCAACTACCCTACTAATATGCTTTCGCAAATAAAACTCTCTTCGTGGAAGGCTTACCCGTGAAAATACATACACCAGCCTCTTCTTTTGCATCCAAAGGAATACAACGAATTGTTGCTTTGGTCTCTTCTTTCACCCGCTTCTCTGTTTCTACCGTTCCGTCCCAGTGGCATGAAATGAAACCACCTTTACCTTCAAGCACTTCTTTAAACTCATCATACGAATTCACTTCGGTAATATGCGCATCGCGATAGTCTAATGCTTTCTGATAAATATTCTCTTGAATAACGTCCAGCAAATTCTCAATACGAACAGCCAATCCTTCTTGTGACACCGTCTCTTTCGATTGGATATCACGACGTGCCAGCTCTACGGTTCCATTCTGTAAATCACGCGCCCCTACTGTTACGCGCAATGGCACCCCTTTAAGCTCCCATTCTGCAAACTTAAAGCCCGGGCGCTGCGTATCACGATCATCGTATTTTACAGAAATACCTTTTGCTTTTAATTCGGCTCGCAGGCTATCTACAAAACCATCTACCGCTGCCTTTTCTTCCTCGGTTCTATAAATAGGTACAATAACAACCTGGATCGGTGCCAACTTTGGTGGAATCACCAAACCTTGATCGTCCGAATGTGCCATTACCAAAGCGCCCATCAAACGTGTCGATACACCCCATGATGTCGCCCACACATATTCCTGCTTTCCTTCCTTGGATGTGAACTTCACATCAAAAGCCTTGGCAAAATTTTGTCCCAGGAAATGAGAAGTTCCTGCTTGTAGTGCTTTACCATCTTGCATCAATGCTTCAATCGTATAAGTATCTACCGCTCCTGCGAAGCGCTCATTCTCTGTCTTCCGTCCACGCACAACAGGTACGCCCATTACTTTTTCAGCGAAATCAGCATACACGCCTTGCATTTTTTCTGCTTCCTCGATCGCCTCCTGTTCCGTCGCGTGTGCGGTATGTCCTTCTTGCCACAAAAACTCAGCGGTACGCAAAAATAAACGTGTACGCATCTCCCAACGCACCACATTCGCCCACTGGTTCACCAAGATTGGAAGATCCCGGTAGGATTCGATCCAACCGCGGTATGTATTCCATATAATAGTCTCCGAAGTCGGACGAACAATCAACTCTTCCTCTAACTTGGCTTCTTCATCAACAACGATGTTACCGTTACCATCATTCTTCAATCGGTAATGGGTAACTACGGCACACTCGGTCGCAAAACCTTCAACATGTGAAGCTTCTTTCGAGAAAAAAGATTTGGGGATAAATAAGGGGAAGTACGCGTTGCTATGTCCTGTCTCTTTAAACTCTTTATCAAGGATCGCTTGCATGCGCTCCCAAATAGCATAGCCATAGGGTTTAATGACCATACATCCTCTTACAGCAGAATACTCCGCTAAATCAGCCTTAATTACGAGGTCATTGTACCATTGTGAATAATCTTCACTACGACTTGTGATTCCTTTTCCCATTATTTACCTTATTTTTTACTGTAACAATCTGTAATATTATCGTCTTAATCAGAAAAACTTTAGCCTCAACTAAAGTTTTATATATATTTTTGAGATAGCATTAAACCACTTCAGAAAATACGGGTCTAAGATAGTAATAAAGACTTACATTATCGAAGTTTAACTGTATTGGAAATGATGAAAACAAATAGATTATTATTCGGAAGTTTGACACTAGCAGCGGTTTTTGCCCTGTCATCGTGTTCAACAAGTAAGCAGGTTGCTTACAAAGACGACGTTTATAATAATCAATCCAAAACTCCTCAAGATTACCAGAGTCCGGATTATTATTATACAAACGGACAACCAGAGCAGTATTCACAAAATGAGTATTATGCCGACGAGTACGCCGATGAGGATTACATAGAAGGATATGAATATGATACCGATTTGGAGTATGCCAATCGTATCAACAGATTCCACTATGCTACACCAGGTATGGGTTACTATGACCCATGGTTTGACCCTTGGTATGGCTATTCCGGTTTCGGACTTGGCTTTGGATGGAACAACTGGGGATGGAACTCTGGTTGGTCAATCGGCATGGGCTGGGGAATGGGCGGCCGTTGGGGCTGGGGTTCTCCATACTATAATGGCTGGGGATACGGTGGTGGTTTTGGCTGGGGCTACGGCGGAGGCTGGGGCGGCTGGGGCTACAACTCTTGGGGACATCCATATTATGGATATAACAACTATTACGGAAACTATTACGGTGGTAACCGCTACAGTATAAGACCGGCAAACTCTTCTGTTCGCTCGGGCTCAAGAGATCGTTATAACTCTAGAGTTGGCACAACAACACGCACAGGAACATCAAGCCGTACCGGTGTTAGCCGTGATGCAAATGGTAGAATCGTTACCGGTAGCCGTGTCGGAACAAGAGAAGGAACCGTGTCAAGAAATGGATCAGGTACACGTGTAGGTGATCGCTCAACAACAGGCAGCCGCACGAGAGAATCCGGAACAATATCGAGAGATGGTTCAAGAACACCTGTAGGAACAAGACAAACCTCTGGTTCACGTGTAGGTGGTTCGACAAGAGAAGGTAGCGGTGTGGGAACAAGTAGACAAACAACACGCCCTACATCAACCGCTCCATCGCGTAGCACAACAAGAAGCTCGGGATCAGAAACCCGCTCTAGTCAGCCTTCTTCAACAAGAAGTTCTGGATCATCGTACACACCATCACGTAGCTCTGGCAGCTCGATGTCTAGCGGTGGCGGTGCGTCAAGAAGCTCTGGATCAAGCAGCTCTTCTGGCAGCTCTAGATCGGGTGGCGGTAGAACTCGTTAAGAAAATATACCTTAAATAGCCAATATCTACGGATATTGGCTATTCTATATCTCCTATTACATTTCACAACATATTATGAAGTTAAAAAATATACTTTTTACGTCTTTATTGGTATCCGGTCTAATGTATTCTGCGCAGGCGCAGTTTGTGGGTGATGCCATTATCTTCGGCCAAGAAAACAATGGCGGAACAGCGCGTTTCAAAGGTTTAGGAAATGCAAAGACGGCTCTTGGTGGAGATATTAGCTCCGTAACAGGCAACCCGGCAGGATTAGGCTTTTTTAAGCAGTCTGATATTTCGGTTTCCGTAAACTACAATAATGCAAACAACAAGGGTACCTATTTTGGACAAAATACATCCAAAAATAAAGGGCGCTTTGGGATCGACCATGCCGGGGTAGTTTTTCACTTCCCAACGAATGAGGGATACCATGGATGGCAAAATTTCAACGTAGGTATTAGCTACGAGAACACGAATACGTTTACCAATAATGTACGTTATGAAGGAACAAACCCGGATAACTCGTTGGTAAACCGCTATAGCGATATGGCAAGCACAAGCACCAATACAAATTGGATCGATCAGATGTATAAGTCGATCTTAATCGAAGAACATAGCGACCCGACCAAAGGTTATTTCCCTGTTGTTGGAGACCGCGCAAATAAAACACAAATTGCGGATGTCTTAGATAAAGGTTACAACTCGAGAACGGCTTTAGCTTTTGGCGCAAACTACAATAATGTATTTTACATTGGTGCCAATTTGGGATTCACATCATTCCGCTACGATCACTCCTCCCAATTTTCAGAAGGTGGATGGACCAAAAACAGAGCGCAAATCCTAGCAAACAACCCAAATTCAGAAATTGCAGACCCAACGAGTCCCCTATTTGATTTCGTTGAGGCAAACTATGAATTGTTGGATGATTATTACCAACGCACAGAAGGTTCAGGGGTTGATTTCAAAATCGGCGCGATCTATAAACCTGCGGTCGATTGGAATATCGGAGCAACCATCTCCTCACCTACTTGGTATACGATAGATGATTATACAGATAGCTATATTAAAGTAGATTATTACGACAATGAAACTGCATCTTCGGCATTTAGCACGAAAGAAGTACTTTCTGATCCAACCGAAGATTCATATAATTTGATTACTCCATGGAAATTCAGCGTGGGTCTTTCGAAATTCTTCAGCCGTGGTTTACTGTCTGCCGATATAGAGTATGTAGACTACAGTACCATGAAACTGAGAACTATTGGTGGCGCTAATCCTTCTCGCGAAAGAGAATGGGACGCCGATATGAAAGCAGCTTACCAATCAGCAGTAAATGTACGTGTCGGTGGTGAGGTCTTATTTACCAATGCCCTAAGTGGACGTGCTGGTTTCAATTATTTCGGTAACCCCTATAAAGGAGCAGATAACAAACAATACAGCGGTAGCTTAGGCTTAGGGGCTAAAATTACGCAGTCTCTATACCTAGACTTAGCGGTTGTACATTTAGTAAACGACTATAAAGTAACACCCTACGAAGTCGATGAAACATTCTGGAATACTAAAAACCCAGTGGCTGACATCAAGCATCAACGTACGAACGTCGTGCTGACTTTAGGGGCTAAGTTTTAGTAGTTGGTAGATTGTAGTTTGGTGGTTGGTGGTTGGTAGTTGGTAGTTGGTAGATAGTAGACTATGTCCTATGAACAAAAAACCACAAACCATGAACTAAAAAAAAGCTCTCGAGGATCTCGAGAGCTTTTTTTTATCTAGCTTATAAGCTTTTCACGCGGATATTTCGGAAAAACACTTCAGAACCATGACCCAAGAAGCCAATGTGTCCCGACTTATTTGCCAATCCAGGGTGTTGCTTATTATCTAAAGTGCCATTCTTTTTGGCTTGCGAGAAATCACCGTCCAAAATAACAACACCGTTTAGCGTCACCTTAATCTTATCACCTTGCACACGAATTTCCTCTGTATTCCATTCGCCGATAGGCTTCATACCGATACGTTTTGCAGGTAAAATACCGTATGCAGAACCGTGGTATTGATACTCTTTCAGGTTTTTGTAGATATCAGCATCATTATCCAAAATCTGGATTTCTGTACCAACATAGGCGGCATCCCCTTCCAACGGTGTACGAATACCGACACCATTGTTTGCGCCCGGCGTGAGCTTAAACTCAAAGCGGTACACAAAGTCTGCATACTCCTTCTTCGTGTATAAATTCTTGCCGAATTTAGCGTTTGGATTAGCCCGAACATACCCCTCCGGCGTTAGTTCATAAGCAGGAGTTTCCGTCCATTTATCAAGGTTGGTACCATCAAACAACATTTCGAAACCTTCATTACGTTCCGCATCGCTTAATGTATAAACCTCTTTTCTGGCCAATTCTTTGATAAAGATATCACGGTACCATACCTGCGAACCATGCGCCTGAAGCTCAATCTGCTCCACCGGGAAGATCGACTGATTTCGATCCCAGTAATTCTCCAAAGTCACATTATCGACAACCAACTCACCGTTCAACCATACCCATACCTTCTCACCCACCATACGGATTTTCAAGGTATTCCATTCGCCCAAAGCATTATCAGCTACTTTCAATGGATCTTTTGGATTTTTCTGGTTATTGTATAAACCACCAGAACCAACCTGAGCACCTACATTCGTACGAGAGATATCCCACATTTGAACTTGAGGTGTTCCTCGTAAATAAACGCCGGCATCAGGCTCTTTACCATTTGGATCTAACTTCCAGTCTACCAACATCTCAAAATCACCGTATTGCTTTACTGTCGCTATATTATCACCGTGTCCGCTAAATACAAGTTCACCATTGCTAGCACGCCAGTTTTCGCGCATCTTTTGATCCGCAATAGCTTGCTTGTCTGCCAGCTCTTTTGCTGTCATCTTCGCCCGCTTGATTGGATTTTCCACCAAGCCTTTCCATCCCGTAAGATCCTTACCGTTGAAAATCGAAACATAACCCGCTCCTTGTGGCATTTCTGCTAAATGGCGGACAATAGCTTCCCTTAAATACGAGCTTTCACTTCCCGAAAGATTCGCATTTGCACGCTCCAAGATATTGCGCACATCAGGCCCAACGAAAGACTTATCATCCATCGCAATATTCATCGCCGTATTTGTGGCGGCACCTTTAAGCTCTGCGTCATCTAAAAATTGTGCCGCAAATATCATCGCTTGGTACGTACCTGTCGCTTGCAAGCTCCCCAAAGCACTACGCTTTTGGTTTACATTTTGTGCCAGATGAAATGCATCTTTCAACAACAATGTTTTTTGCGTTGGCGTATCGTTACTTGCATTGATCTTGCTGATCAACCCTTTGAAGATCGTATCAAAATTTTGCGGATCTTTTTCTGTTCTGGACAACGCGATCAAGGTAGACAACACCTCTGGATTCGACCAATTTGACAAAGCAGAAATAGCCTGATTCTTAAGACCTTCGTTATTCAGGTAATTCTTCACCGCCGTTAGTGATTCCGCACCACCTACACCAGCAAACACAGGAAAATATTTACCTACGCTAGGCGCTGCCGAACGAGAGATATTAGCCGCCAAGCGCTTGATTTTAGCATCTTTATCAGCACTCGCATTCAATGCAATAACCATTGCGCTCTGTAAATATTTAGCATCCGCTTCTGGGGCATTAGGTACCAACGCAGCAATAGCTTCAAAGTCATCTACGTTCACAACATTCGGCAATGCTTTTAATGCTGCCGTTTTAATCGTATTATCGGTCGCGCTCAACAAAGGTAAAACTGCTTTTGCCGAATTAGCATTTGTACGTTTTGCTAAGACATTTAACAAAGTCAATTGCGTTTTTGCATCAGCACCTGGTAAAGCTTGATTGATCTCCTCTACGGTGTTTGCTCCCTTCGAAGACAACAACAACGATTCAATCGCCTTTGCCGTTAACTCATCAGCACCCGCAATTTGCTTAATCAAACTTTTAGCGTTTGTACCTTGTGAGAGACTTGACAACGTATTCAAGGCAGCAATTTTTGCCTGCGTACCTTTAATCTTCCCTAGCCCCTTTTCAATACCAGAAATATCGCCCGCAACACCTTTCTGTGCAATAAAGTTCAAAATCCCTTCTTGTACATCCGGTGCAGAAGAACCTATTAAAGCAATAAGTTTTTTAGTATCTGCCGCTGTACCATATTTACCCAACAATTCTAAGGCTGTCGTTCTGTACAATGCATTACTACTTGTTGCCGCCTTCATCAGCTGCTTACGTGTCGCATTCGGGTTTATCTTCGTCAACAACTGCAAAGCGCCCGCTTGTAACGTAGCCGATCCTGCTTTCTCCGCTTCCGCAGATATGGTATTTGCGACCGAAACTGCAAGAGCCTGTTGACCATTGCCAACTAGGTTGTTCGCATAGTCCAGCGTTAACCCACCAATATTCGTTTTATCGAATTGGTAATTAACCGACTTCAACTTTGCCAACAACACAGGGGCCGATTTTGCACCTGCAATCTTACTTAAAGCCGTATAGGCATTACGCTGGTAGTTTTCAGATGTGTACTTAGCCAATGTCGCAATAATTGCTTCCTCATCGGACTTCGATTTTAAGTCCCCTAAGGCCGCAACAATAGCTGTTGTGGTTTTTTCTGAAGTAGAACCTGCCAACGCCTTTGACAAAGCCGCCGCCGATTGCTCGGTACGAATACCATTTAGCGCAAGAGCCGCTTTATCAACCAGATACTCATCCTGTAGGTAAGGAACGATAGCTTCTATCGCCTCGTTCTTAGACGCTTGTTTCATAAGCGCCAAAACAAAGCCTTTATTATCTTTATCGGTAAGGTTATTTAGCGCTTTTACTAATCCTTGAGAAAATACGGTACGTTTCGCATCCATTCCCGGTTGCATCACGTAAAAAGAATACGAATTTGCAGCATACTCGATGCCCGCATTATTTCCACCTTGCGGCTTCAATCCAAGCAAAAGATTGGTAATATCGTCGGCTGTAAAATTTTCCAACTCCCGCATGGCCGATAAGAATTTCGTCTGTTCTTCGGCCGGTTGTTGGGCCAAAACGTCCGCAATCTTTGTTGCCGATGTTCTGTTTGCAGGTTGTTGGGCATACGCCGCAACCTGTATTATCAATAAGGCTGATAAGGTATTAAATACTTTTTTCATTTCGTTCAGGTAGGTCGGTTAAATAGTCCAAGGTCCACGCATCGGTTGATTAATCAAGCGGTTTGCTCCTTCATCGTTCACAAACTCTTGCTTTTGCGAATCAAAATGCAACGTTCGGTTCAAACGAAGAGCCGCCAATCCTAAGTTGACTAAGGTTGCTGAATAGTAACCATTCTGCTCATTAAGCGCAAACTTTTGACGCGTTCTACAGGCCTCCACAAAATCAGTCATCTGTGGTGCTGGATCTGGATACTGCGCTAATTTGCGTTCCATGTCTGGGATATCACAAACAAAGCCTTTATACAGTTTACCTTTTGGCCCTTCAATATACGCTTGACCTTCTTCGGTTCCTGCTCCATCAAGAATAATCTGACAACCATCGGCATACGTATATGTAATTTTACGCCAGGTGCCAACCGCATCGGAATGCTGCTGTGGTGCATCGACCTCAATCTTGATCGGACTCTCTTCATCCTTACCTAAGAAATACTGAACGGGATCCAAATAATGTTGTCCCATATCCCCTAAACCACCACCATCATAATCCCAATATCCTCTAAAAGTCGTGTGAACACGGTGTGTGCTATACGGTTTATATTGCGCCGGACCTAACCACATATCGTAATCCAACTCTTTAGGCACTTGCTCTGTAGGTAAATTTTCTTTACCAACCCAATAGAATTTCCAGTCAAAACCCGTATGCTTACTGATGGTAACTTTTAACGGCCAACCTAACATACCTGTATCGACTAATTTTTTCACCTTCTTCACAGGTACATTCAAACCGTAGAAGTTTGCATCGAAACGAAACCACGTATTCAAGCGGAAGATATTGCCATGCTGAGCAACTGCTTCTTTCACTTTCTTACCCTCTCCAATAGTTCGGGTCATCGGTTTCTCACACCAAATATCCTTACCTGAACGGGCTGCTTCAACAGCCATAAGTCCATGCCAGTGTGGAGGTGTCGCGATATGCACAATATCGACTTCTGGGTTTTGAATCAACTCACGGAAATCGTGATGTTCTTTCACGCCACCACCCAGGGCTTTTTGAGCAAGCGCTAAGTGTCGGGTATCCACATCACAGATGGCAACGGTTTTAGTTCCAGCATAGCCAAAATGACCACGTCCCATAGAGCCTACACCAATCACCCCTTTGGTTAAATGGTCACTTGGCGCCAAAAAGCCTTGCCCGCCCAAGACATGTCTTGGAACAATCGTAAAAGCTGCAGCACCAATCAATGACTTTTTGATAAAATCACGTCTTGAAGTGTTTTTTTCTTTCATTATGGATTAGTTAGTTTAGTTGAAGTTTCTAATTTAATATAAATTATATTGAATGTCTATACTGTCAGATAATTGTTGCGAAGAACACCCTGCCGACAGTCGTATCATAACCTAGATCTTGAATGCTATATTCCTTTCAAAATCGAACTAAAGTTAGAATAAGTTTTTAAGAAATAAAAAAACTTTAGCAAAAATTTCATAAAAGTAATTTATTATTTTCCCTATCTTAGGACGTTGTTAAAACCACACTAATCATTTTATGACATTAATCAGCCAGATTTTTTCGGAGAATCCATCATTTACGTCCAAGCAAAGAAAAAATGCCTTAGTTAAACTAAAGGTTCTGAAGACTATTTTCGAAAATTATGCGATAACGATAAATGAAGTTGCTACGAAAGTAAACTTAAGCTTACCTACACTTAATCTGATTATGTCGGAGCTCATCCAAGAAGGACTACTAGAGCAAAAGAGCAAAGGTGAATCAATCGGTGGCCGTAAACCTAACCTGTACCAAATAAAAAACAGGATACTGAATATCCTCAGCATAGAAATTGAACGCTTCACAGTTCGTCTCATCGTATTGGATAATAATAATGAGATCGTTCACGAAGGAAAAACATACACCAATAATCTCGCGAAAGATGCAGACAAGATAGATAACCTAATCGAGATCATTCGTCAGTATGCCGTAGAAAGCAAACTAGATTGGTTTACTATTATGGGGATCGGAATTTTAATGCCTGGACTTATCAATACCGAAACGGGCGAGAACCTCACCTTTTATTACGCCCCAAACTTTAACTTACGCCAACACATAAAAGAAACCTTTCAAAAGGATGTCTATATTCTAAATGATGTAAAAGCGGCCGCAATAAGTGAACTAAATTACGGTGCCGCCATTGGCAAGAAAAATGTACTGATCATTCAAATGGATTGGGGTATTGGTCTCGGTATTATTATTAATGGAGAAGTGTATATGGGGAACGACGGTTTCTCTGGCGAAGTGGGGCACATGGTTTTTGTAGAAGATGGCCAGCTCTGCTACTGCGGCAAACGAGGGTGTCTGGAGACTGTGGCTTCAGGAGTGGCTTTAGTAAACAGAGCAAAAGAAGATATTGCTGAAAAAATACCGACGACACTAACACAATTACCAGAAAAAGAGGCCCTCCTCCCGAAAGACATAATTGAAGCGGCAAATCTGGGGGATCAATACGCCATTGATCTACTTAACATACTGGGCAAAAATCTAGGCAAGGCAATTTCTCATCTCATCCAACTATTCAATCCACAAATGATTGTTATGAGTGGCAAATTTGCAGATGCAGGTACATTTATCACTCTTCCTATTCAATTAGGTATTCAAACCTATACGATGAACGCACTAAAAAATAGTTGTGAGCTCCGGGTATCAACGTTGGGTGAAAATGGTCCAGTCAATGGTATCGTGCTCTACTCGATCACCCGATACTTAGACAGCCTAATCGTTAAAATGGAAAAATAGATACCTGAATTAGCAAATCCGATATTCAATCCCCAATGAATCAAACAACTGTTGGTATTTAAGTGGGATACTATCACTAATGATCATATCTATCTTAGCAAGGCCGGCAATCTTACCCAGACTCTTCCGATCAAACTTAGAAGAGTCTGCCAACACAATAACCTTATGTGCCGACTCCATCATCCGTCGGTTGAGCAGCGCTTCGTGTACATTAGTCGTCGTAATGCCGAAGTCCAGATCAATGCCATCCACCCCTAAAAAAAGTTTCGAACAAAAAAAATCACCTAATAGATCTTCTGCGTATCGGCCGGTTATGGAAGACGATGTTTTCCGCACCGGCCCACCCAACTGGATGATATCTACATTATCATGCTTTATCAGTTCTAGCGTTACATTAATAGCCGAGGTAATTACCGTCAACCGATCCTGAGGAGCAATTTCCTGTGCAAAATACTGCATCGTTGTTCCCGATGCAATAATAATAGAGTCATTGGGCTCCACCAACTTTGCGGCCTCTGCCCCTATCTTTCGTTTTAAATCGGCAAACAAACTCGCCTTTTCGTTAATCGAACGATCCTTCTGATACGGATTAACATTGGTTGCACCACCGTGCGTACGAAACACAATGCCTGCATCTTCCAAAAACTGTAAGTCCTTTCGTATCGTAACCGACGAAACCTTTAGAGTTTCACAAAGATCAACCACGGAAACATGACAATTTTTTTCAATCTCCTTAATGATGTATTGGTGCCTTTCAACATTATTCATATGTCCAAGATAGGAAATCGTAAGCACTTGCAAATCCAAAAGTTAAAAAATTTCACAAATCTTCGTTTATTTACGCTTTTTATTATCTTTACCATATAATCACCATAAAACGAAAGAAACGGAAATGAATTTCAAAAGAACCGAAGCATTAAAACAGGTCAAAACAGCTGACCAATGGGATATCGCAATTATTGGTGGCGGCGCTACCGGACTAGGGATTGCGGTTGATGCAGCGTCTAGAGGATACAAAACATTGCTGATCGAAAAATATGACTTTGCAAAGGGAACCTCCAGCAAGAGCACAAAACTCGTACATGGTGGTGTCCGCTACTTGGCTAATGGCGATGTAAAACTTGTTTATTCTGCACTAAAAGAGCGCGGCTTGTTATTTAAAAACGCCCCGCATGTTTCTTTCGTACAGAGCTTTGTCATTCCCTCCTATTCTTTTTTCGGAAAGATGAAATTCCTTATCGGTTTAAAGATGTACGATTGGATGGCCGGCAGTCTACGGATCGGTAAATCTTCGCTCCTTAATAAAAGAGAAGTAATTGAAAAACTTCCCAAGATAAAAACGAAAGGCTTAATTGGCGGGATTCAATATTTCGACGGTCAGTTTGATGACGCTAGATTGGCTATCAACCTGGCGCAAACAGCGGCAGAACATGGTGCAACGGTCCTGAACTATACGGATGTTACCGCCATCACAAAAGATGATGCAGGAAAGGTGAATGGTTTAGTATTTACAGACCAACAGACCCAGGAAGTGTACACCATTAAATCGAAAGCTGTTATCAACGCGACCGGAATATTTGTAGATGACATTCTGAAGCTCGATACCGCAACACATAAAAACCTAGTACGACCGAGCCAAGGGGCGCACATTGTCGTAGATAAAAAATTCCTCGGAAATATTGATGCCCTTATGATTCCAGAGACAAGCGATGGTCGCGTACTTTTTGGTGTGCCATGGCATGATAAAGTATTGCTTGGAACAACCGACACCCCGCTCAATGAGCATCAAATCGAGCCGCGTCCTTTGGAGGAGGAAATTACCTTTATTTTGAACACCGCAAATGCATATTTAGAGCATGCACCAACACGTCAGGATGTGTTGAGCATCTTTGCGGGACTTAGACCGCTTGCAGCGCCTACAAACAGCGATAGTAACAGTACAAAAGAAATATCGCGTGACCATAAGCTCATTAAAAGTCCGTCCAACTTAGTAACCATAACAGGTGGTAAATGGACAACTTACCGTAAAATGGGTGAAGAAACCGTTGATTTTGCCATTGCCACAACCGGACTGGAAAATAAAGCCTGTAAGACCCTACATCTACCGATTCATGGATCAACAACGAACAAACAGTCTGGTCACTGGCAGGTGTATGGCAGCGATATGGATGCGATCACGAAATTAATGACCGATACACCAACGCTTGCCGAAAAAATACACGAAAAATACGACTTTAGAATGGCAGAAGTAGTATGGGCCTGTGAGCATGAAATGGTTGTCAAACTAGAAGATTTCTTGGCACGTCGTATTCGTTTCTTACTATTGGATGCGCAAGCTTCACTGGAGGCCGCTCCAAAAGTTGCTAAACTAATGGCTGAACAACTAAATAAAAATGAAGACTGGGTTATCCAAGAGCTGGAAGACTACCATAGTCTCGTAAAAAAATATACCTTATAAAAACAAATAACCATTTAAACCATATATGATATAATGAAGGAGTTTATTTTAGCACTAGACCAAGGAACGACCAGTTCACGGGCCATTTTGTTTGATAAGCAAGGGGGTATCGAAAATGTTGCGCAAAAAGAATTCACACAATTCTTCCCGCAATCGGGATGGGTAGAGCATGATGCACAAGAAATCTGGTCCACCCAATTGGCGGTCTTGACAGAGGTTATTGCGAAAGCAAATATTAAGCTGGAAGCGATCAAGGCCATTGGTATTACCAACCAACGCGAAACAACTATTGTTTGGAATAGAAAGACAGGCTTACCTATATACAACGCAATCGTATGGCAAGATCGCCGTACCGCAGATTATTGTAAAGCCATCGCCGAACGTGGATTAGAACGCTTAATACAGGAGAAAACAGGATTACTTATCGATGCATATTTCTCTGCCTCAAAAATTAACTGGATCCTGAATCATGTACCTGATGCAAGACAGCTCGCCGAACAAGGGGATCTTGCTTTTGGTACTGTAGACTCTTGGTTAGTTTATAACCTGACAAATGGAGCGAAACATATTACCGATGTTTCTAATGCATCGCGCACACTCCTATTTAACATCAATACGTTGACGTGGGACCAGGAATTACTGGATATCTTCGAAATTCCAGCCTCTATGCTACCTACTGTTTGCGCAAGTTCCGAAATCTATGGGGAAACCAGCACGGAGCTTAGCAGCAAGGCCATTCCAATTGCAGGTATTGCGGGCGATCAGCAAGCTGCTCTTTTCGGACAGTTATGTACACAGGAAGGTATGGTCAAAAACACCTACGGTACCGGTTGTTTCTTATTAATGAATATCGGCCAAAAACCCGTTATATCGACCAATAAATTAGTAACTACCGTTGCCTGGAAAATAGGCAACGAAGTAAGTTATGCGCTGGAGGGAAGCATTTTTATTGGTGGAGCAGTGGTACAATGGTTACGTGATGAACTTGGCATTATTAAAAAATCCGAAGACATTGAACCACTGGCTATGCGCGTGAGCGACACCAATGGCGTGTATGTTGTCCCTGCTTTCTCGGGCTTAGGCGCTCCGCATTGGAACCCAGAAGCGCGCGGCACAATTGTGGGCTTATCTCGTGGATCTAATGATGCACATATTGCACGGGCAGCTTTGGAAAGTATTGCTTACCAAACACACGACATCTTAAAGGCGATGGAAATGGATGCCAAAGCACCGATCAAGGAACTGCGCGTTGACGGTGGTGCAACACAGAATAATTTCTTGATGCAATTCCAGGCAGAAATACTCCAAACGAAGGTCATCAGACCAGCCGTAACCGAGACAACTGCGTTGGGTGCCGCCTTCTTAGCAGGTCTGGCTGTCGGCTTTTGGAAGGATATTGAGGAGCTTAAAGCACTATGGAAGGAAGACAAAACATTTACACATACCACAGAAAAAAACTATGATGTACAGCTTCGTGAATGGAAACGGGCAACAGATACCGTAAAATTCTGGGCTGACTACAAATAACCAAAACATAAACCTTGTTATTATGACACCATTTTTAGCTGAACTTATTGGTACAGCCGCCATGATACTTCTGGGCGGAGGCGTTGTCGCCAATGTTGTTCTAAAAGATACGAAAGGAAACAACGGCGGTTGGATTGTAATCTGCACCGCTTGGGCACTCGCTGTCTTTGTCGGCGTAACCATTGCGGGCCCCTATAGCGGAGCACACTTAAATTGCGCCGTAACCCTGGCGAACCTCGCCTTGGGTAAATTGGATGCAGCAACTGCTATGCAATATATGACGGCTCAAATTTTAGGCGCCATGATTGGAGCCTTCCTCGTATGGGCAATCTACAAAGACCATTTTGACCGAACCGATGATGCGGGAGCCAAACATGCGGTTTTCTGCACTTCTCCAGCCATCCGCAATCTTCCTATTAACTTGTTGAGCGAAATAATCGGAACGTTCCTTTTGATCTTTACTATTCTGCATTTCACCGATGCAAAGATTGACAATACGACAACTATAGGCCTAGGGTCTATCGGGGCAATCCCCGTCGCTTTTCTAGTTTGGGTAATCGGTTTATCCTTGGGTGGAACAACGGGCTATGCTATAAATCCTGCACGCGATTTAGGCCCTCGGATAATGCACGCCTTACTTCCAATCAAGAAAAAAGCTGCATTTGATGTTACATATGCATGGGTTCCTATTGTCGGCCCCATACTAGGTGCGCTGATAGCGAGCGCTTTGTACTTAACAATTTATTAATTCATGTATTCTTAACATTAAGTTAATGTGAATTAACAATTTTTGAAACCAATATTTAATTATAAAATAACCCTATGTTAACAAAAAAGCTTAAAAAAGTAAAGCCAGGTCGCGCTATCTCTAGCGCCTTTTGGCTAGCCTTAGCTACAGCTTGTTACTCTGGCAGTCATGTGTATGCACACGTTTCTCAGCCGATCACGAAGGCTCATCCACAACAAAAAGTAAAAATCAAAGGCCGGATTGTAGATCAGGCAACTAAAACAGGATTGAGTGGTGTTTCCATACGTTCGAATGGCGTGAACTTAGGCTCTAGTCAGAATGATGGAACTTTTGAAATAGAAGTAAATAGTGGCGCAACATTAACCTTTCACCTAATTGGTTATGATGCTTCAACATACCAAGCAAGCAACAGTAATGATCGCGTGGTTATCAATCTAAAAGAAAACTCGCAAGGGATCGAAGAGGTTGTGGTAACGGCGTTAGGCATTAAACGGGAACAAAAATCATTGGGATACGCTGTTACAAGTGTATCCGGAGAAGAATTAACCGACGCACAATCGGCAAACTGGACGGATGCATTAAGTGGTAAGGTTGCGGGTCTTAATCTCGTGAAATCAGGCGGTGGTCCTGCAGGAACCAACCAAATCATTCTTCGTGGTGAGAATTCTTTATCGGGCGACAACTCGGCTTTAATCGTGGTTGATGGGGTGATTACCAGTTCCAGCTCAGGCCGTATGACGACCAACGGAAATGGAAACTACCTATCCGATGATTCACCTGTCGATTTTGGAACTGGATTGGCCGATATCAACCCAGAAGATATCGAGAATATATCGGTGCTTAAAGGTCCGGGAGCAACCGCCCTATACGGTGCTCGTGGCGCCAATGGTGCGATTATTATCACCACAAAAAAAGGAAGTAAAAAAAGTGCAGGATTGGGTATTAGTGTAAACTCCAATACATCAATCGGTACGATCAACCGCTGGCCTGATTACCAAAATCAATATGGTGCCGGTGTTGCGGGAGGTGATTTTTACTATTCATACGGGGGATCCGAAGATGGTGCCAGCACCTACTCTACTTCCTCTGCATGGGGACCTAAATTTAACGGACAGATGTATTACCAGTTTAACCCGGAATACTACCGTCTGACAGCGCCTGAGCGTACCCCATGGGTGGCATATGAAAACAATAAAAAGGATTTCTTCGAAACGACAGTAAACAGTTCGAACAATATTTCTTACTCTACGGCAACGGACAAAACGACGACTAGAATTAGTTTGGGAAATACCGTCAACCGATGGATGGTCCCAAATACGGGATTCAACAGAAGCAATCTTGATCTACAACTCGGCTACAGACCAACAGATAAGTTGAGCATGCAGGGTAAGGTAACCTTGACGAACAAAAACTCAGACAACCTACCAACGACTGGATACAACAACGGTACCGTCATGTACTTTATTCGCGGACTAACACCAAACATGAATTTGGATTGGTTCAAGAATCCGTGGATTGAAGAAAATGTAGAACAAAACACACCGATGTCTACGTTGCTTGATAACCCATACTTACAGGCGTATGAAATGTTGAACGACCAGAATAGAAACGGTTTCTTGGGAAATTTCCAGCTAGACTATAAGTTCACCAAAGAATTTAGTTTGATGGGACGTGCTTCCATGGATGTAAGCTATGATGGACGAAGCTCCAGAAGGCCTTTTGATTCTAACAAGTTCGCAAACGGTTATTACCGTACAACGAATGTTTTTGCAAAAGAGACCAATGTGGACTTCTTAGCGCGCTACCGTAATGAACGCAACAAGGATATAAAATGGGGTGCTAACTTTGGGGGAGCACGGATGTCTAATACATATCGTAAATATGATAAGGCAACCAGCAAGCTTTTGGTTCCGGGAGTTTATAACCTAGGAAACACAGCAGAGCCGATCGTATCGCGACCGTACCGTAGCCAATACGCCGTAAACTCTATTTATGGTATGGCCAACCTTGAGTTTAAAGACTATTTATTTTTGGATGTTACCAGTCGCGTCGATTGGTCCAGCACGTTGGCTTCGCCTACATTTGGCGCCGGAAAAGGCTTTATGTACAACTCGTACAACGGAAGTTTAATCCTTTCACAATTACTAACATTACCTAAAGCAATCAACTTCTTCAAAGTACGTGCTTCCTTGGCTAATGTGGGTAGTGGCGGAACAAACCCATACCTAACGGCTTATACGTATCCACTGGTACCGAGCTATGGTGATGGTTTGACCAATCCAGTACAAATTCCAAATGAAGGACTAAAATACGAATCGACTCGTTCCATCGAGTTTGGTACCGACCTTCGTATGTTCAAAAATCGTTTAACATTTGACATTGCGGTTTATCAGAACAATACCTTTGACCAAATTCTCCCGGTGCCAATCGATCCATCAAGTGGATACACTCGAATGGTTATTAATGCTGGTGAAGTCCGTAACAGAGGAGCTGAATTTGCAACATCGTACCAAATCCTGAAAGCTAAGGATAAACTAAACTGGAAAATGTTTGGTAACTTTTCTTACAATGATGGTATTATCATATCACTGCCTGAATCTTCAGAAGAGAATGCGATTATCTTGTCGACTATCTACGGTTCTCGAGGTACTATTGAAGCGCGTGTGGGTGGAAATTATGGCGCAATGTATGGCTATGGCTACAAACGGAACACGGCAGGTGAAATTATTTACAAGGATGGTTTCCCTGAACTAACGACAGACTTGGTATATCTAGGTCGCTCCACCGCACCTTGGAAAGCAGCATGGGGGAACGAGTTCAAATACAAAAACTGGCGTTTTAACTTCCTGTTCGACGGTCAATTTGGTGGTGTAGGCTACTCCCTTACCCATGCCGTATTAATGGAAGAAGGAAAACTCAACAAAACAGTACCTGGCCGTTACAATGGTCTTGTGGGAAAAGGTGTCGTGGACAATGGCAATGGCACATACAGCCCGAATACAACGCTTGTGAATGCGCGTGATTTCTATTACAGTCACTTCAACAGAGACAATCTGGAGTCTAACACTTTCTCAACGAACTATATTAAACTTCGTGAGTTACGCATTGACTACACCATCAACAAGGATTTTCTACGTGCATTAAAAATCCAACGTGCAACATTAGGTCTATATGGCCGTGACCTTTTGGTATTCACCAAATGGCCAGCCTTTGACCCTGAATTTGGTTCACTAACTGCTGCAGGTATTCAAAAAGGTGCTGAAATAGCACAGTTCCCATCAACAAGGAACTTCGGTTTTAGTTTATCAGCATCATTCTAATCTAGAGAACTCATGAGAAAAAATATAACACTCAAAATAGGTATAGGTGCGCTTGCAGGACTGTTGTTAACGACGAGCTGTACCAAAGATTTTATTGAAAAGAATACCAATCCCAACGAAAACAATTTCGCTAGTCCGGAGTCTTTATTTGCTCCTGCTCTTTTATCTATTGTCAACAACAATTTAAATAGGGGTTTCCGTATCAATGGAGAATTAGCGCAGGTATCCGTAACCAACAGCGATAGCCGTGAAATACACCGCTATGAGATTCGGAACTCGGAGTCAAATAGTTCTTGGCAAAACTGGTATGTACAATTAACGAATATCCGCAACGTATATACCTCGGCAGAGGAGACAAAACAAGAGGGATACGAGACATGGCAAGGTATGTCCTTGATCATCGATGCCTACGTCGGATCTCTTTTGACCGATGTTTACGGAGATGTCCCTTATTCAGAAGCGAACCAAGGACGCGAAGGAGAAGTGTCACCAAAATTTGATCGTCAACAGGATGTATACAAGCAATTATTCGAAAAACTGGAGAAAGCGAACGAACTGTTGAAACTAAACAAAGTAATTCCGGCTCGTGCATTCAATGATGATCCTATCTATCCGTTCAGCTACTCCAACGGAGGTACGCGGACCAGTGCAGAACATTGGCGTCGTTTCGGAAACTCGTTATACCTACGCCTCCTTCTTCGTACGTCAGGCAAATCCGAGTTAGGAAGTGTTGCTAAGATCAAAGAAATCGTAGAGACTAATAGCGCAAACTATCCGATCTTCGAAAACAATAACGACAACGCAAACTTTAACTTCACGAATGTTGTACCTTTTGTTACAGAATTTTACAATTATCGGGATCTAGATTTCAACGGCGATAAAGGATATAGCGAATTTTTCATTAATACTTTGTTGGATTTGAAAGACAGTCGTATTACCAAATGGGCGACTGAAGCAACATTAGGCGTATATTCAGGTATTCAAAGTGGGTACAAGCAAGGAAATGTTCCTGAACTGGGCTCTCGCATGCTCCTGTCTTTGAAAACAGAAAGACTATTGGGGAATATTATGAATTACAGTGAGCTCCAGTTTATTTTAGCTGAAGCAGCCGCCAAAGGTTATATCACAGGTAACGTAACAGACTTTTACAACCGCGGGATTGCTGCTTCTTTCCAAAGTTGGAAAGCACCGTTGACGGCAGACTATTTTGCACAGCCTATTGTCAAATTGGCGGCAACGGACAATCTGGACACGAAAATGGAAAAAATACATACACAACGCTATTTCGCGATGTTATTCACCGATTTTCAACAGTGGACAGAAATTCGTCGTACAGGTTACCCTAAACTATTCGTAGGACCCGGCGTGGGCAATGATGGCATCTATCCTACACGTTTGCCTTTCCCGGCTTCAACGATCTCTTACAATAGAACAAACTACTTGGAGGCTGTTGCGAATATGGGTGGTGCAGATGATAGCAAAACCAAAGTTTGGTGGAATAATTAATAGAGCATTATGAAAAGTACTTTTTTAAAATATACAGTATTCGGCACCCTGGCAATCAGCAGCTTTACCTTAGCTGGATGCCTCAAGGATAACGATGAAGAGATCATAGACCACGTAAATACCGAAGCGTCCATCTATGTCCTGCGTAGTAACTATAAAGGATCAGACATCCGTATTTCGGAGTCTACATTAGAAGGCGCTTCCACCGTTGGAGGTGTCGTTATATCAAATCATGAAAACAAGAACCTAACACCCAACACTATTGCTGTTCAAAGCACATGGCGGGGAAAGACGCGCGGTATCCTTGTTCAAGTAGATCAAGCCAGTAAATATACGTTTGGTGACTCGATCTCCATGCAACTTGTTGGCTCCACTTTATCGGGGTCTGAAGGTGCTCTTCGTGTGAAAGATCTAGCGGCGGACAAAATTAGTATCATCTCTAAAGGAAACAATAAAGCATACCTTCCTGTTGCGATAACCAACCTACATGCTAAGCCTGGCGATTTCGAGAGCACGCTTATCAGTATCACGGCAGATGTTGACCCTGAACCTAGTAAGGGGCAGACAATTGCAGGTGAGCATACCTTAGTGGATAGTGAGAACAAAAAAATTGTTTTATCAACAAACAAAGAAGCAACCTTCTCGGAACTTGCGCTATCGCCATCCGCAACATTTCAGGGGATTTTTTACAGCAACCAAGGGCAGCTGGAACTTCGTATGCAGAAAGCAGAAGACCTCACCTTCCCTTCCGGTAAAATCTATGCCGGATGGCCAGAAACATTTGAGGAACCATATCAACAAAAAACAGGATATGCTGCTGCTGTTATCAATTTCCCAACTGGACCATGGAATCTAAATCAGTCCTTACAAGGAAATACAGCCGGACGCGACCGTATTGTATCCGGAAAGCAGTCGATACGTTTCCAACAAAACTTAAGCACATCTGCCTACCTGCAAATGAACTTTGATTTACCAGATGGAGCATCCAAAGTAACCTTGTGGTACGGTGCTTACTATACCGATAGATCTTCGACCTTCCAACTGGAATCCTCGATAGATCAAGGTAAAACATGGCAAATCGTGGGTAAACCCATATCAGATGCACACCCTACTTCGCAGAGCTTAGTAGCAAAGCAAGCTATTTTCTTGATGGATATCGATCAACCTGTCCGGTTTAGAATAAACAAACTCGGATTAGGAACAAGCAGTAATACCG
This sequence comes from Sphingobacterium psychroaquaticum, assembly GCF_900177625.1. Lineage (GTDB taxonomy): Bacteria > Bacteroidota > Bacteroidia > Sphingobacteriales > Sphingobacteriaceae > Sphingobacterium > Sphingobacterium psychroaquaticum. Next base: position 433,248 of record NZ_FXAU01000001.1, on the reverse strand, counting down.
TAAACAACGGCCGATTAGGCATGGATGATTTTGCGATTTACAAAAGTTATTAATAGTTTGGGGGCTTTACAAGTAAAGCCCCCAAACTGTTTTATAAGAAAGGTATGAAAAACATAAATAAAACATTACTTATATTAGCTAGCGGACTCATATTTGGTTGTTCGATGCAGAAAAATACACCAAGTACAATTGACAGCTTCCCGACCTTCTCGTACGAAGGACACCGTGGTGCTAGAGGATTGTATCCAGAGAACTCCATTGGAGCGATGAAGACAGCGATAGACTTACCTACGGTAACGACATTAGAAATGGATTGTCACATCACGAAAGATAAAAAAGTAGTCGTTTATCACGATGATTACCTTAATCCTAAGTTTGTACAATATGCAAACGGCGAACAACTACAGGGCGCAGATAACAAAGGTTTGATATACAGCTACAATTATGACGACCTAAAAAAGTTTGATATTGGCAGCAAAGTATATGCGGACTTCCCAGAACAAAAAAAGGTGAAGACGCAAATAGCCTTGTTATCAGAGCTAATTGATGCTTCGGAAAAATATGCGAAAGAAAAGCGTAAAACACCCATGTTCTACAACATCGAAACAAAGAGTGTTAATGGCAAAGATGGGGTGTACCATCCCCTACCGCAAGAATTTTCAGACTTAGTCTTACAAGTCGTCATTGATAAAGGAATTGCAGCGAGAACAGTCATCCAATCATTTGACAAACGCACAATTCAGTATATCAACAAAATTTATCCGCAGATAAAAACATCCTATCTGATCGATGCAAAAAACAAAAAATCGATCAAAGAGCTGATCGAAGATTTAGGGTTCACTCCTTTTATCATCAGTCCAAACTACAAATTGGTCAACAAAGATTTTATGGCAGATGCACGTCGCAGTGGGGTGAAAGTGATTCCATGGACAGCTAATGATAAAAATGAAATCGATCGTTTAAAATCCTTAAAAGTCGACGGTATTATTAGCGATTATCCCAACCTCTTTTAACCTCAACCTTTTTAACGTAAATCTGCATGTTACACCTATTTAAGCCGGCGGAACACAAACCGCAACTGCCGGCAGAACGAATTGATCCCGAATACAAAAAACTGCGTTTACAGGTATTCTTGGGTATCTTCATCGGATATGCCGCCTACTATTTTGTGCGGAAAAACTTTTCTTTTTCTATTAAAGATCTACAGGATAATTTAGGCTATACCAAAGCACAACTTGGTTTCGCCATGTCAGCCCTATCTATTGCATATGGATTGAGTAAATTCTTTATGGGTAATGTATCGGACCGTAGTAATGCGAGATACTTCCTCGCAACCGGACTTATCCTCTCTTCGCTCACCATGATTTTTATGGGGTTCTTCTCCTTTGCAACCTCTTCGGTAGCAGTCATGTTTGGGCTCCTTTTCATCAATGGTTGGGTCCAAGGTATGGGCTGGCCCGCAAGTGGACGAGTGGTCGTACATTGGTACTCTATTAAAGAAAGAGGTACCGCCATGTCGATATGGAACCTTGCCCATAATGTGGGCGGCTTCCTGGTTGGACCATTAACTATCTGGGGCGTGGAGCTATTTGCTGATTGGCAAGCGCGCCTTTACTTCCCAGGGATGATTGCGATCCTCGTGGCCTTTGTTTCTATTTTATTGGTTCGCGACACACCACAGTCTTGTGGTCTTCCGCCAATCGAAGAATATAACAATGACTATCCGAAAACATACGATGCTTCACAAGAGAAAGAATTCACAGCGAAGGAGATCTTTTTAAAGTATGTCCTCAACAATAAAATGCTTTGGTTTATAGCGATCGCGAATGCCTTTGTCTATTTAGTTCGAAACGGTATTATCAACTGGGCGCCGACCTTTCTACAAGAAGCAAAACATTTCTCTGCCTCAGAAGCAGCATGGTCCGCTTCTTTCTACGAACTTGCAGCAATCCCAGGTACTATCCTTTGTGGTGTCCTGAGTGATAAAGTGTTTAAAGGAAGACGAGCTCCGGTCACGATAATCTATATGGCCCTAACGTTCCTTGCTGCCTTTGTATATTGGCAAGCACCAGGCGAAAACGTGTGGGTGATTAACATAGCACTTTGGTCAATTGGATTCTTAATCTACGGCCCAGTGATGCTTATTGGTGTACAGGCGCTCGACTTGGTTCCTAAAAAGGCCGCAGGAACAGCTGCCGGACTAACAGGCTTGTTTGGTTACTTTATTGGGGATCTACTCGCCAACGCCGCATTAGGCTCTATTGTCGATAAAAGCGGATGGAGTGCTTCTTTCGAACTTATTCTAGGCGCCTGCATTTTGGCGATCGTCTTCACAGCGATGACATGGAATAAAGAAAAAGATTTCTTACGATTGAAATAAAAAAAATAGGCTTCCAAGGAAGCCTATTTTTTTTATTCACATCCTCCGGGGCCACAACTTGGTCCCTCAATGACTTCAAACGGAGAAGCGGGATTTTCCTTTCGCCATTCGGTAAAAGCTTTCTCCATCGTCTGTTTAAACACGTCCACATCTTGTGCGCCAGAGATCGCGTACTTCCTATTGTACACAAAGAACGGAACCCCGCGAACGCCTAGTTGCTGTGCTTCATATAGATCCTCACGTACCGCATCACGATACTGTCCGGCCTCCAACGCTTTTGCTAAACCGGCCGTATCCAAACCTAGTGCTGCAGCCAATTCTTGCAACACACCGATATCATCCACATTTTTTCCTTCCGTAAAATAGGCCTTAAACAACAATTCTTCTGCTTCATCCTGCTTGCCAAATGTTTTCGCAAAATGAGAAAACTCATGCGCCCGAAAAGAATTGGCAACAACAGCTTTATCAAAATCGTAATCTAACCCTACGGTCTTAGCCATTTCTGCTACTTGCGCAGTCATCGCTTTAGCCTGCGCAACAGACATTCCCTTATTCTCCGCTAAATAATCATATGTTGTAATATCCAGATTAGTCTCCAATGTTGGATTTAATTGATAACTTTTCCATTCCAACTCAATCTGATCTGCAAAAGGTAAGTCTGCCAACGAAGCCTCGTACCGCCGTTTACCAATATAGCAAAAGGGACACATCACATCGCTCCAAACTTCAATTTTCATTTTCTTCTCCATAAACTACCGTATTAATAATATTAAAGTTAGCGAATAGCAGCCGTATTGCCGATTACACCTACGAAAAATGACGGTCTACCGATATTCAACAACCCACAAAAGTAATTTCCACGTCACATCCATATCCCACATTTTCAGTTCAGCAATATTTTATCTATTTTCGACATTATCACGTTAAATCCATGGAGCTGTTCATAAAAAATATGGTCTGCGATCGTTGCAAAATGGTTGTACAAAATGAAGTAACCGCCTTAGGCCTTACGGTTACCCAGATTGAGCTGGGTAAAGTTACCGTTTTGGAAGAGCATATAGACCCCGTAAAGGAACAACTAGAGCAAAAGCTCAACACACTGGGCTTTGAGCTCTTGACCGATAAAAAAGTAAAAACAGTCGAGCAAATAAAAAACCTGATTATCGCCTCCATACACCATAGCGATGATAACTTAAAAGTAAACCTCTCCGACTACCTTTCCGAGAAGCTAAACAAAGACTATAATACCATCAGCAGCTTGTTTCGTGAGGTTGAGAAAAACACCATTGAAAAGTTCTTTATTAGCCAAAAAATTGAACGCGTGAAAGAACTCTTGGCTTACGATGAGCTCAACCTTAATGAAATTGCCTTTAAGCTTAACTACAGCAGCGTTGCCCATTTAAGCAGTCAATTCAAGAAGATAACCGGCATCTCCCCTTCGGTGTTTAAAAAGCAAGCAGAGGATAGCCGTATTGCGTTGGATAAACTGTAAAACCATTTCAACCTCCCGTAAAATTATATAAACCATACATCAAATTATGTAACATTTCCCCTTTCTGATTGTTGATCTTTGTATAGTGATTTAACTCATTGTATATATGGAGGATATCGATAAATTAAAGGAAATAGCAGATCAACTACGCATGCCCACAGGAAAAAAGGGCGAAGAGATGGCTTTGATGATGCAAACCACCAACGCGAATATGACGCAGCATGCTGTAGCTCACCTCCACGTTGGAGACGGCGATACCGTACTGGAACTGGGGCATGGCAATGCCGACCATATCACACCGCTCCTAAAAAAATATAGCGGAACGACCTACCACGGACTAGAAATTTCGGATTTAATGCAACAAGCTGCACAACACAATAATCAATTGTTCGTTGATCAAGGTCGTGCTCAATTTACGGTATACGATGGTCAAACTATTCCCTATGCAACCGAAACCTTCCATAAAATATTGACCGTAAACACGATTTATTTTTGGAAAGACCCGCTCAATCTCCTACAGGAATTGCACCGCGTGCTAAAGCTGAATGGCCTACTGGCTATTACGTTCGGTTTAAAACAATTTATGTCAACCTTACCTTTCACTGCATTTGGTTTTCAACTTTACGATGCGGAGGATATAGAGAAACTCGCTTTGCATGTCGGGTTTCACATACAGGCGGTGGAAGAAGAAATAGAATCAGTAAAAAGTAAAACCGGTGAGCTCGTAAATCGCCGCTTTGCAACCGTCCTATTGCGGAAATAAGACAACGTTTACGAACTATATACATACAACGATATAAAACCGTTACAAGATATGAATAAACAATTCAAAATATTAGGTATGACGTGTAGCGGCTGTCAAGCTACAGTCGAAAAGAAACTCAATGCATTAGAAGGTGTACACGCACATGTAAATCTAGAGAAAGGTATCGCAGATTTACATATGGAAAAACCATACACCCTACACCAGCTTCAAGGACAGCTGGGCGAAGATGGGCCGTACCAGATTGTAGCACTAGACTCCACCGAGAAAGCAAAACAAGTGGAAATCGCTGATTCCCCTAGTGGCAAGTACATATGTCCGATGTTCTGCGAAGGACACGACAAGACCTACAACGAAAAAGGTCGGTGTCCGGTCTGTAACATGCACCTAGTCCCTATCGAATCCTTAAAAGATATAGATCACAGCATGCATGTACCCAGTGGCACGATGAAACCGAGTGCCGACAACGCGGGTAAATACTATTGCCCGATGATGTGTGAAGGGGATAAAGTATACGATGAGTTTGGCTCCTGTCCTGTCTGCGGGATGAATCTGGAGAAAATACCAGCGCTCACTTTGAAAGTGGAATACAGCTGCCCGATGCACCCTGAGATTGTGCAAGATAAACCAGGAAACTGTCCGATTTGTGGTATGGATCTCGTTGCGAATCAGGTTGATGATGCGGGGGACGAAGTCTATCAAAACCTACTTAGAAAACTTTGGATTAGTGTTGCGCTAACTGTGCCTGTATTTATTTTGGCCATGGGGGATATGCTTCCGGGAGCTCCTGTGAGCCAAGTTATTTCGCCAAAAATAAACGGTTGGATACAATTGATCTTGACGACACCTATTGTTTTTTATACCTGCTGGATGTTCTTTACCCGTGCATGGACCTCATTCAAGACATGGAACCTGAATATGTTCAGTTTGATCGGTTTAGGTGCGGGGGCAGCATATGTATACAGCATCGTTGCGCTGCTGTTTCCGCAGATCTTCCCCGATGAGCTAATCGGTCATCATGGCGATGTGGCATTGTATTTTGAGTCGGCGGCGGTGATCCTTACTTTGGTGTTGTTGGGGCAGGTTATGGAGGCAAAAGCACACTCCAAAACCAATACAGCGGTTAAGGAGCTGATCAAACTTTCCCCTGCCGATGCGATCCTCGTAAAAGACGGTCAGGAAAAGAAAATATCCGTATCCGATATTCAGATTGGCGATATCTTGCGCGTACGCCCTGGTGATAAAATTCCAATCGATGGTACCATCACCGAAGGCTCCAGCAGTATTGATGAGTCGATGATCACGGGCGAATCAATTCCCATGGAAAAAAGCGAAGGTGATGCCGTGATTGGTGGTACAATCAATGGTAATCAAACCTTCTTAATGAAGGCCAAACATATTGGTAGCGAAACACTGCTGGCACAAATTATCCAACTGGTCAATGACGCCAGCCGAAGTCAAGCTCCAATCCAGAAGCTAACAGATCGGGTATCACGAATCTTTGTGCCTATCGTCATCGCTATCGCCATTATTACCTTCATCGTGTGGTACTTTAGCGGCATCGACAACAGCACCGCTTTTGCTTTCACCAACTTACTGGCCGTTCTGATTGTCGCATGTCCATGTGCGCTGGGTCTAGCAACACCGATGTCGGTCATGGTGGGTATCGGCAAAGGAGCTAAAAGCGGCATTCTGATCAAGAATGCAGCAGCTTTGGAAAAGCTCCAAAAGGTCGATACGCTTATCGTAGATAAGACGGGGACCCTGACTGAAGGTCGTCCTTCTGTATCAGGCGTTACCAGCGGACATGAAAAATTTAAAGAAAATGATGTCTTGCAGATTGCAGCATCCATTAACAAAAGCAGCTCCCACCCGCTAGCCGAGGCTATGGTAAACAAAGCAAAGGAGCACGGTTTAACTTTACTAGATGTAACAAATTTTGAAAACATCAGTGGTAAAGGGGTATCCGGAAACATCTTTCATATGTCCGTACTTTTGGGCACACGCAAGCTGATGGAGGAGAATGGCGTGGTACTGCCACAACATCTACAAGAAGAGATTGTTACAGCACAAAAGCAAGGAAACAGCATTTCTATCTTAGCCATCGATCAGCAGTATGCGGGTCTATTAACGATCATCGACCAGGTCAAAGCCACCAGTGCTGAAGCGATCAAGCATATTCAAGCACAAGGGATTGACGTGTATATGTTTACAGGAGACAACGAGAATACAGCGCAAGTTGTGGCTGATAAGACCTATATAAAACATATTAAAGCCAATATGCTTCCGGGAGATAAGTTAAACGAAATTAAGAAGTTGCAAGCGCAAGGAAAAGTAGTGGCAATGGCAGGTGATGGGATCAACGATGCTCCGGCCCTTACGCAAGCCGATATCGGAATTGCAATGGGTACAGGAACAGATATAGCGATTCAGAGTTCAGAAATAACCTTGGTCAAAGGCGATCTTAAAGGGGTTAATAAAGCAATCACATTGAGCCATCAAATGATGCGTAATGTAAAACAGAACCTCACCTTTGCTTTCCTATACAATGTCATCGGGATACCGATCGCTGCCGGTCTACTTTACCCCACATTTGGGATGTTGATGTCACCCATGATCGCTGCTGCAGCCATGAGTTTAAGTTCAGTCTCTGTTATTCTAAACTCCTTGCGGCTCAATTCATCGTCCTTAGAGAAATAAGTAAAACAAAAAAGAGCGCAAAGGCGCTCTTTTTTGTTTTACTTATCGTCTTTACTCAGCGAGAAAGGTAAATCACCTACCGCTGTTCCGCGACTCGTATTAGGCTTCGCCTGCATATCAAAACGCAAGGTCGCTCCCTGTATCAAATCACTGTGTTTTACAAAGTTCTTTGTATACGCTTTACCATTCCATTGCAAGCTATTTACGTACTTATTTGCATCCGAATTATTATCAGCTTGAATCACCACTTTCTTGCCATTGGAAAGATTCAGTACCGCTTTCTTGAAAAGTGGAGCGCCTAGCACATACTCATCAGTCGCCGGCGTTACCGGATAAAATCCTAAAGCAGAAAAAACATACCAGGCCGAAGTCTGTCCATTATCCTCGTCGCCACAATAGCCGTCAGGATTTGGGGTATACATACGTTTCATCGTCTCACGTACCCAATGCTGCGCCTTCCATGGTGCGCCGACATGATTATACAAATAAATCATGTGTTGAATAGGCTGGTTTCCATGCGCATACTGCCCCATATCTGCGATCTGCATTTCCCGGATTTCATGGATCGGAAAACCATAATAAGAATCATCGAAAATTGGTGGCAACGTAAAGACCGAGTCCAATTTTGTTTCCATTGCTTTATGTCCGCCCATTAACTTAGCCAGACCTTCAACATCCTGGAAAACAGACCACGTGTAATGCCAACTGTTCCCTTCCGTGAAAGCATCTCCCCATTTAAATGGATTGAATGGCGATTGAAAGGAACCATCTTTATTTTTGCCCCGCATTAAACCTGTAGCTGGGTCAAATAGCTTCTGGTAATTAAAAGCACGCTTTTTATACAAATCAATGTCGGCTTTCGATTTTTTCAAAGACTTTGCCAATTGATAGATTGTAAAATCATCGTACGCGTATTCCAACGAGCGCGCTGCATTTTCATTGATATCAACATCGTACGGCACATAGCCTAATGTTGTATAATAAGAGGCTCCCGCCCGTCCAACAGCGGTTAGGGGGCCCGCATTATTCGCACCGTGCAATAACGCTTCATAGAGCGTTTCTATATCCTTTGAACGAATGCCCTTCACCCACGCATCAGCCACCACAGAAGCTGAATTATTTCCAACCATCACGCTACGATAACCCGGACTTGCCCACTCCGGCAACCAGCCTCCTTCACGATAGGCATTGGCCAAACCCTCTTGCATCTTAACACTCACCTCGGGGTACATCAGATTCAAGAAAGGAAATAAGCTTCGGAAAGTATCCCAAAAACCGGTATCTGTAAACATATATCCCGGCAGTACTTTCCCGTTATACGGGGAATAATGAACCACCTGACCGGTCGCATCAATCTCATAAAACATGCGTGGAAAAAGCAGCGAACGATACAGACAAGAATAAAATATCCGCATATCATCAATGCTTCCCCCTTCAATTTCAATTTTCTTTAACTCCGTATTCCACGTTTCCTCCCCTTTTGCAACGCGTTGATCAAACGTAGCACCATCTAGCTCTTTTAAGTTGAGCTCGGCCTGCATAGGAGAAATAAAAGACGAAGCCACTTTAGCCAATACTTGTCCTTTAGCCTTAGCAACCTTAAACCCAACCAGCGCGCCGACGTGATCGGCCTTTACCAAATAACGACCATCCGTCAACACCGAATCGGCAAAAGTAGCTACATTCGCGAAAGGCGCATCAAAAGTCATCACAAAATAGTTCTTAAAATTATCGGGTACCCCCCCACTATTTTTTGTCGTATAACCAATAATCTTTTGCTCACCAGGTATTACTTCCACATAGGAACCTTTATCAAAGGCATCGAGTAAAACATAAGCTTCATCTGTTTTCGGGAATGTAAAACGAAAATAGGCGGCCCGTTCGGTCGGTGTTATTTCAGTCGTTACATCATAATCCGCTAGGTATACCGAATAATAATGCGGCTTCGCCACTTCTGCTTTATGCGAAAAGTAACTGGCACGCTTATCCTGATCAAATGTTTTGACACCCACCATCGGCATAATGGAAAACTGACCATAGTCGTTCATCCATGGAGACGGTTGATGTGTTTGCTTAAAGCCTCTAATTTTCTCTGCCGTATACATATACATCCAGCCGTCGCCCATTTTACCTGTTTGAGGGCTCCAAAAGTTCATCCCCCAAGGCATAGCGATCGCCGGATAGGTGTTCCCTGTTGACAAGAAATACGTAGATTGCGTTCCCACCAATGTGCTTACCAAATCAATGGGTTTATCAACTTTCTCTATACGCTGGCTTTTACCGATCAAAATACTACCCGCCAACAAAACGGTTGTTAGAAACTTTAGCTTCATAAAACAGTAGGTTTAATGTTTATTTTGGCAAGATAAATAAAAAACGACATAATTACGCTGCTAAAAGTATTTAGCTCCCTAAACAACTAAAGCTAGCTTACCAAGGAAATCACCAGATTCAAGTAATTCATGCGCCTTAGCGGCATCCTCCAATGGAAATGTTTTATATAATTGTGGACGAAATTTTTGCCCAATTAAAGACCATACATGGTCATAGACCGCCTGGGTGAGTTCTATTTTAAAAGAAAGGTCTCGTGCACGCAGTGTACTACCGGTAAGCAACAAGCGCTTTTGCATCATTTTCAAGATATGAAGCTCAACCTTTACACCGCCAACAGCATTGACATGTATCAAACGTCCATCCGGTGCCAGCATATCGATATGCTTGCTAAAATACGAACCACCAATACTATCCAAAACTACGTCCACCCGTTCCTCCTTCAATACCGCTGCAAAGTCTTGTTCCTTATATGGAACAACCACATCTGCCCCCAACTTTTCGCAATATGCACCTTTTACAGCGTCGCCAACCGTGGTAAAAACCCGTGCGCCAAAAGCCTTCGCCAACTGAATCGCAGTCGATCCTATGCCTCCCGAGCCGCCATGTATCAATACCCCTTCGCCAGCGACCAACTGCCCCCTTCGAAAGAGATTATCCCAAACGGTATAAATCGTTTCGGGGAGTATTGCCGCTTCCGCAAAAGAAAGTCCAACCGGAATCGGCAAACACATAGCAGCATGGACAGCGACATACGCTGCATAGCCACCGCCCGCCACTAAGCTGCATACCTGATCGCCCACCTTCCATCGCGTTACGGCGCTTCCCACTTCCTCAACGATACCGGCCACCTCAAGCCCCGGAATATCGGCTACGACACCTGCTGGCGCCGGATAATTTCCTTTGCGTTGAAAGTGATCTGGTCTATTAATTCCGGCGGCTTTTACTGCAATAAGCACCTCCTCCGGCCCTATTGTTGGACGCTCGCGCTCCTGCACCATAAGAACCTCGGGGCCACCAAACTCGGTAATCACAACTGCTTTCATATTACTTCTTTTTAGGATACTTCTGCAAACGTAAGTTAAGACTGACCATAAAGTACCGCCCTAAACGATTGTTTCGTGCTTCATACAAGTCATTCCCGATATACTCGCTGTAGGTACCCATATTTTTATTCTGATCCAATAAATCGTATCCCTGAAAACGTAACAGAGCCAATCTATTTTTCATAAATGAAAACTCAATATAGGCATTGATAATCGTCGGGTTATTATTCATGAAGCTACTTTCATATCCTTCATTGAAGCGTTGCGACATTTCGGCACCCAGCGTGATATAATCATTGAGATACCCCTTCGTTGCCGCTCCGAGAAGCAAGCTCTGCGCGGTAATCTTTGTCCGGTACGGCCAGGTATAGGTCGCATTGTTCAACATATAATTTGCATTGAAAACCGACTCAAAATAGTCACTCCACGAATAACGCAATTGCATGGATTGCGAATAGATAAATTGTTTGGTTAGATTACGGGTATCATTTACAAAAGCCAAATTGTTGTAATAGTCTGTATTCCCAACCACATCTAACTGTAAATTCTCACTAAACAAAGGCGTGTTGAACAAGAAGTACCACTTCAGATCATAATAACCATCTGTGTTCTTAAATGTGGTTTGTTGGATGGTCGAATTAGCAAGAGCTTTTTTATCGGATACGATTTTATTCAGAATAAAATTATACGCAAAATTGGTTTCAAAATACTGCCCCTTTGCGGTAATAAATTTACGCAACATTGTCGAAATACGATTGGCAAACTCTGCTTTTAATTCTGGATTTCCAACAATGATATGCTGCAGATTGGTGTTATCGGTAATAGGAATAATATGCAAAAAATTAGGTTGATTATTTTTACCGATATAATCGACACTCCAATCTACTTCGTCATTCAACCGCCATTTAAAGCCTGCTGTGGGCACCAAGTTTACATTAGCATATTCATAATACAAATCCTCCCTCGGCAAGTTACCGCTTAAAACCAGGGGCTGTACGGCAAAGCCTATATTTGCACGAAACATCTTGTTGGGGGTGTACTGGTAGTTTAACCCGGCACGGCTACTCATAAACCGGTAGTCATAATGAACGGCTAACGAATCGACATAATAAAGACTTCCTTTCTCCGCACTCTTCAACTTATCTTCCACTCGTCTCAACGTCCGCATATTGGTCAGCTCATAGTCGTAAACAATTTCTAAGAGACTGTAAGGAGAAAATGGCTCTACATAAGAGATCGACGCTTTAACACCGTCGGTTCCGTTATTCTGACGCACATAAAGCTCTTGCTCTACACGTGTAAACTTTGGTGTCGCCGTAGACGAATCGATCAGTACATAGCGGTCCTGTACATCCTCGAACTTATCATGGCTATTGAAATTTAACACGACACTGCCCAACAACTTTCGGCCTTGCTTTTTAAAGGCCTTGGAATACACGAGATCCACATTGAGGTTCGGGTTTTTATTCAATGAAGTATCCCGATAGGTACCCACTGTTGATACCCGCTTGTTATTGATCAGGCGATCTTTACTATTTCCAAGATATACGCGGTTGTATGAAAAAACAGGCTTAATCTCTAAGACATCGTTATTCTTAAAGCGATGCTTGAACTCCGCCGTCATCTTGTGAAAGTTATCATCACTGTTGGTTTGATAAGATTCCGAGTTCTGAATAACATTCCACATATAATTGGAGCGTAAGATTGAATTCCCCTGCGTTACATTTTCCTTTCGCGTATAGCTATAACTTGTATTAAACTGTGTTCGGGGTGTTATCTGATCTGAATAATTAAAACCAAGAGACTTCACGGTATTCAATCCATCCGTGGGGTCAACAAAATCGATCACATCTACCAACGTCTTTTCACGCTCTCCACCTCCGCTAGGTGAACCAAATGAAAAGAGACTCGTATTCGTATTGTTGACCGAGCCTAAGATTGAAACTTCCTGTCCATCATTAAACCGGTTTATACCCATACTGCCCAAAAAGCGATCCCGAGTCCCTCCTCCGGCGGTAACCTGCCCAAAAGAGATACGCTTGCTATCATCCTTCAGCACAATATTTATAATCTTCTCTGGCTCTTCATTCCGGATGCCGCGATCCTTAGCAAAATCGCCATAATAGTTAATGACCTGAATCTTATAGATAAAATCAGCCGGCAGATTTCGAGTTGCCGTCAGAACATCGCCATCAAAGAATTTTTTTCCATCTACCTGCACCGAAGATATGGCTTTTCCCTGTGCATACACTGTACCATCCCGCGACACCTGAATCCCGGGGAGTTGCTTCAAGGCTTCTTCAAGGAGGGAATTCTGTCGAAACTTGAAGGCATCCATGTTGTAATGTATCGTATCATCCGTGTAAACGACAGGGATAGTTTTCACAACATAGACATCCTCGATAAAAGAGTTTTGGGGTTCCAGTATCACATTGGGAATCAGTAGCGAGGTGGCATTTTCTGCAAAGGACACACTTTTCGATACAATCTTATGACCTAACATACTGTAGGATACCCGAATATTGGCTCCTTTTACATTCTTAAAACTGTAATAACCGGAAGAAGAGCTGGTAACAACGGCCGTATCGCTTGTACTCGTCATTCGAACGGTCACCCCTTTCAGGTTGACGCCCGCAGTATCAACGACATATCCATAGATTTGTTTCAAATTGGACTGCCCATAAAGCGTTCCAAAACTTAAAACCATCATGCAACTGGTTAATAGTAAATATATCAGATACTTATTTTTCTGCACAAAAAAAGGTCTTTACTCCGTGGAGGTCAATATACAAAAAAACCTCTTCAAAAACATATTTTATCTATACACAAAACATCTATAAATTCTCCTAAATATCAGGATAAAACTTACTTGAAGTTACAGTAAGAACGGAAAAAACAAGATTTTCGTATATACAAAAACGGGCTGCTTCAATTGAAACAACCCGTTTTCTTCTTTATGGGAAAATTTGATTATTCTTGACCGCTGAATGTCACTTTCACTAAGTGTTTATCGATCTCCCAACGTCCCGTACCTTCTTCACCAATAACATCGAACAATTCCAGAATGCGACGTGCTACATACTCCTCTTCTACTTGTTCTGCTAAGAACCATTGTACAAAGTTAAAAGTTACATAGTCTTTTGCTTTCATACATTTGTCCGCAATATTATTGAATTGCTCTGTAACGAACATTTCTTGTAATAATGTCTGTTCAAACACACCACGGAAAGAATCAAAATCTGTAGGGATATTTGTTACCTCTGGAGAGATAGCACGACCACCGCGGTTATTGATGTAGTTAAATAATTTCAACATATGCTCACGTTCTTCATTCGCTTGTTTTGCGAAAAAGTCAGCGGAATTGTCTAAACCTTGATCATCACACCATGATGACATCGCTAAGTACAATGCAGATGCATGTGCTTCGATTTTAACTTGTGCGTTTAATATATTTTCGATGTCTTCTGCTAGAGAAGTTTTTAATTTCAATAAATCTTTCATATCTATAGTTGTTACTCGTCTTGTCTTTATGTTAATACTTTCCTCGTATTAACTAATACAAAGATAAAACAGAACAACCTGAAAGCAATAAAAAAAAAGCAATACAAATTCAGTCTAAATTAGACGAATAAACGATAAGTTGTTTAGAATCAATACAATTAAAAGGAAGCGAGCACGGCCTCTTTGCGCAGTATGCGCTTCACCTCGCTGTTGAGTTCAATCATAAATTTAGCACCAGCAAGAACCTCTCTTAGGTTCAAAACATCTTGTGCAGATAAGATAAAGCAGCGATCAGTACGATGTGGCATCACTAGTTCGAAGTCTGCAGTACGGGAAGTGTCAGACAACATCTTTTCAATATCAATCGCATCAATGGTTTTCTTGAACAAAAAGAAATCGGAGATCTTGAACGCCGTCGTCGTGTCCTTAAACTCCAACCAGTAGCAATTCTTACGGCTACACTGATATACAGCGCCAAACGACTCTTTAAAAACCTCTTCTACCTCTGCTAATGGACAAATCATACCTCTGCAATTGCTATTTGATGAGCAAATATAATCCTTATCAAGATTTAATCCAAATAAAATGATTTTAAAAATAAAATGCCCCAAAAAGTATGTATACTTTTGGGGGCATCCCAATTATTTTGTTCGTACCTGCTGTGTTAGTTGATACTTGGTATATCTACTAATTCGTTGCTATCAGCTTCGTAATTAACGGTATCGAAATTAAATCCAAACAGGTGGAAGAAATCATTTCTATAGCCTTCGATATCTGAAATTTCTTCTAAGTTCTCTGTAGTGATTTTTTCCCATAACGCTGCTACCTCTGCCTGTACATCTTCGCGCATCTCTAAATCGTCGACACGGATTCTACCCTTATCGTCCAACTGTAGATCAGCATTGGCGTATAAACGTTCTGCAAAAAGACGTTGCATCTGCTCAATGGTACCTTCATGGATTCCTTTTTCCTTCATCACTTTATAAAGCAATGAAATGTATAGAGGCACCACAGGAATTGCAGAACTAGATTGTGTAACTAAAGCTTTGTTTACAGAAACGTAGCTCACCCCTCCTAAATCGCTTAACAATGCATTAAGTACAGGTACCGTACCTTCTAAATCATCTTTTGCACGACCAATTGTTCCATTTCTATAAATTGGATATGTCAATTCAGGGCCGATATACGAGTACGCTACAGTTTTCACACCTTCTGCAAGGACGCCAGCTGCTTTCAACTCTTCGATCCAGAATTTCCAATCTTCACCCCCCATTACGGCAACCGTATTTTCGATATCTTCTGGATTTTCAACAGGTTGAATCGTAATATCAGATACTACACCGGTATGAAAATCAACCGTTTTATCCGTAAAAGGCTGGCTGATAGGCTTCAAAACAGACGCGTGCGCCACACCTGTCTTAGGATGTGTACGTCTTGGAGATGCCAACGAATAAACCACTAAATCAACTTGACCTAAATCGCTTTTAATCAAATCAATAGTTTGTTTTTTAATCTCGTCAGAGAATGCGTCACCATTAATACTTTTAGCATACAAACCAGCTGCATGTGCTTCTTTTTCAAAAGCAGCAGAGTTGTACCAGCCTGCTGTTCCCGGTTTACCTGGTGCGGCAGGTTTTTCAAAAAACACCCCTACAGTTGCAGCTTGTGAACCAAATGCAGCTGTAATACGTGATGCTAATCCAAAACCTGTAGAAGCCCCAATTACCAAAACTTTCTTCGGACCGTCCTTGATCTCTCCCTTAGACTTTACATAGTCTATCTGCTCCTTAACATGTTGCGCCGTCCCTTCAGGGTGCGACGTCAAACAGATAAAACCTCTTACGCGTGGTTGTATAATCATATTCTTTTATTTTCTTATCAAAACAACACTGCAAAGTAAATAAAATTAATAGAATAATGCAGAAGTTCCTACCTACTTTATATAATCCACCCTTATATTCCACAAAATAGAAAAAGCCGATAATTACCTTTTCACTTATTTGTTACGTTAGGATTATAGTAATATCATTGGGTTTATTATTTTTGCAACGAGATGTCAGATTTAAAATACAACCAACGAGGTGTATCCGCTGGGAAAGAGGATGTACACAATGCTATCAAAAATATTGATAAAGGATTGTTTCCAAAAGCTTTCTGCAAAATCGTACCCGATATTTTGGGTAATGATGAAGCATGGTGCAATATCATGCATGCCGATGGCGCGGGCACAAAATCTTCTTTAGCATATGCCTATTGGAAAGAAACAGGTGACATTTCGGTGTGGCGCGGTATCGCGCAGGACGCCATTATCATGAATCTTGACGATCTGTTATGTGTAGGTGCACTTGACAATATTTTGTTATCCTCTACAATTGGCCGAAATAAAAATGTAATCCCTGGTGAGGTAATTGCCGAAATCATTAATGGTACAGAGGATATTTTAAGTGAACTACGTGCCTTAGGTATTGGCATTCATTCCACAGGTGGTGAAACGGCTGATGTAGGCGACTTAGTTCGTACAATTATTGTAGACAGTACAGTTACATGCCGTATGAAACGTGAAGATGTGATCTCCAATCACAAAATTAAGGGTGGAAATGTAATTGTCGGCCTCGCTTCTTACGGACAGGCAACTTATGAAAAAGAATATAATGGCGGTATGGGCTCTAACGGCCTAACTTCAGCACGCCATGATGTCTTTAACAAAAGCTTAGCGGAAAAATATCCGGAAACATATGATCCAGCCGTGCCTTACGACCTTGTTTTCTCTGGGGGCTGCAATTTAACAGACCTAATCGAAGTGGAGTCGGGCAAGAAGATTACGGCAGGCAAACTGGTTTTATCACCAACGCGTACTTATGCTCCAGTAATTAAATCTATTTTAGATAAATACCGTTCACAGATTGATGGTATGGTACATTGTTCTGGTGGCGCACAAACGAAAGTATTGCACTTTGTCGATAATGTACATGTGATCAAGGACAATCTCTTTGCTACACCTCCTCTCTTTGACCTGATCCAGAAACAATCCAACACAGCTTGGGAAGAGATGTACAAAGTATTCAACATGGGCCACCGCATGGAGCTCTACGTTCCGGAAGAAATTGCACAAGATATTATCGCAATCTCAACTAGCTTTGGCATTCCTGCACAAATAATCGGTCGTGTAGAAGCTGCTGAACAGAAAAAAGTAACAATACGTTCTCCACATGGAGAGTTTATTTACGAATAAATGGTTAAAACACCGATAGAAAAACTTGTTATTGGCCGTCTTGAGATGGTAGATTTACCAGAATTAGGGCTGTATAATATATATGCGAAGGTGGATACTGGAGCAGAGACATCGGTACTGCATTGTGAAGATTATGAGGTCTTCGAAGAGAAAGGGCATCGGTATATACGTTGTTATATTAATGCCCATCCCGAAAAAGAAGGCACTGAGGCTATGGAATATGTTTTTCCCATACATCGTGAACGTATTATCAAAAGCTCATTTGGACAAGCAGAAACTAGGTATATCTTTTTAACAAAAATAAAATTATTTGATCGCATGTACGACATAAAACTGTCGGTTCGGGATCGTTCAGCAATGTCCTTCCCCATGCTCTTAGGAAGAAACTTCATAAGTAGAAAGTTCTTGGTTGATGTATCCAAGAAGAACTTAGCGAGAGGGAAAAGCTAGGTCTCTATTCCACACCTTCAATTGTAAACTACTGTAAACAAAATATTCCGTGAATATTGCTGTATTATCAACGAATAGAAATCTCTATTCCACTAAACGCCTTGTTGAAGCTGCTGTTTCGAGAGGGCACAACTGTCAGGTTATAGACCATAGTAAATGCTATGTTGGCATCCAACAAGGTAAACCGACTATTCATTTCAAGGGGCAAGATTTATCACATATCGATGCCATTATCCCACGTATTGGCTCCTCATTAACGTTCTATGGCTCTGCTATTGTACGTCAGTTTGAGGTGATGAACGTGGTCTCCGCAAATCCGAGCCAAGCGATCACGCGATCACGCGATAAACTGCGTTGCATGCAAATCTTATCGGGAGCCGGCTTAGGCCTTCCAATCACGGGCTTTGCACGCTCTGTTTCCGATGTGGATGACCTCATCAGCATGGTGGGGGGCGCTCCTTTGGTTATCAAGCTTTTGGAAGGAACGCAAGGCATTGGGGTGGTACTTGCTGAAACGAAGAAAGCAGCCTCTTCTGTAATTGAAGCTTTTTACGGCTTAGGAAACAACATCCTAATCCAAGAATATATCAAAGAAGCAAAAGGTACAGACATTCGCGCTTTTGTAGTAGACGGAAAAGTAGTCGGCGCAATGAAACGTACAGCAAAAGAAGGTGAATTTCGCTCAAACCTGCACCGTGGAGGCAGTGCTGAGATCGTCAAGCTTACTCGTGCAGAAAAGGAAAGTGCCATTTCTGCGGCAAAAGCAATGGGCCTAACCGTTGCGGGCGTAGATATGTTGCCTTCTGCGCGTGGACCATTAATACTTGAAGTAAACTCCTCACCGGGTCTGGAGGGAATCGAAACAGCTACAGGAAAAGACATTGCCGTGGAGATTATTAAATATCTGGAGGGACAACATGCAGTGAAACAAGCTTCAAAACCGACCGTAGTAACACGGAAAGTCAAAAAAGAAAGTAAGCTATAAAAAAAGAGCGGTCCGTGGAGACCGCTCTTTTTTATGGTTCGTAGTTGGTAGTTCGTAGTTTATATTTTTAGTAGGCTAAAACCTCAACCTCTGTACGGCGGTTCGCTTGATGCTCATCATCCGAACACTTCACCCCATTACTACATCTATTAACCAGCCTAGTCTCCCCATATCCCTTCGCCACCAACCTATCCTTACTAATACCATGGCTCACAATGTAATTGACCGCTGCTTGTGCTCTTCGTTGTGATAACGCTTTGTTATATGCGTCGTTACCACGACTATCCGTATGACTTGATAATTCGATCTTCAATGTCGGGTGTTCCTTCATGGTCGCAACCAGTTCATCCAACACTTTAGCCGCGTCCGGACGAATATTGTGCTTATCAAAATCATAGAAAATATTTTCTAACACAAAACGATCCCCAACCACAAATGGAGGTTTCTCTTCATCAGGCTCTAAGGCCAAAGTCACTTTAATGATGGTATCTTTGGTTGCTCGGATTGGTCCTACACTTAGTGCATCATCCGAAAAGCCGGTTTTTGAAGCACTGATCTTATAGGTTTCATTCTCCTCAGCATCCACCTTAAACTCTGCTTTACCATCACTCAACACTTTACCCACTAAACGCTGTCCGCCCACGCTATAAATGGTAACATCTGCACCTGGGAGCAACGCTCTTGTTTTCTTATTTATGGTCACACCTTCCAAGAGAATGATAATTTTTGGTTTTACGTAACCAAAGGAATAAATATCATCACTTCCTCGACCTCCCACTCGATTTGAAGATAAGTAACCCGCATATTCACGCTCTCCCTTCGTCGTAATCACAAAAGCAAAATCATCGGCTGCCGAATTTACGGGGTAGCGCATATTAACCGGTTTGGACATATTCGACCGCGAACCTTTCGCATGGAAAATATCCAATCCACCCATGCCCGCAAATCCATTACTGGAATAATAGAAGTCATCTCCATTTACCGTTGGAAACATCTCATCACCAGCCGAATTTATAGTGGTGCCCGCATTAATTGGTTTTCCCCACGAACCATCGCTCTGTAACTCGGAGTACCAAATATCAACACCACCTTGTCCACCTGGCATATCTGATGCATAATACAATGTTTTTTCATCAGCACTCAAAGCAGCATGTCCAAGAGAATACGCTTTAATATTGTTATATGGAAAAGCCTCTTCACGCCAGACGCCATTCACGCTCCTATAGATGATTAGTTCCAGATTCTTGCGCTTTACCTTTTTATTGTAGGATCGATAACGTTCGCCATCCGTCCCTGGATGCGTACGTGTAACATACAGAACCTCCTCTTTCGCATCCGATGCAATGGGGCCTACGTGGTAGCGCGCATGATTAAAATTCAGCTGCTTAACACTTCCTGCCTCCAATGCATTTTGATCTAATTTTGTCGAAAACACCTTTAGGTAAGACTCCCCAGTCATCCCACTTCTATCCGTTCGCGTCAATTCCGGTTCTGCCGTATATAGGATACCAAAACTAGTCGTCGGTGTAACGCTAAATTCGGCACGTTCGGTATTCACATTTGCTTCGTTACGAAGCGTATGTGCCGTAGGTTTTTCCATCCATATGGCCGCCGAATCCGTACCGGCAATAGCTAAACTCACCTCCGGTGCTGCACCAAACTTACTGACATATTGTTCATACTGCCCCTTCGCTTCGCGATATTTTCCATTTTGCTTCAGCGCTTCCGCATAGTTCAACAACGACTCCTTTTGATAATCTGACCGTTGCACCACCTGGCTATACCATTTTTCGGCCAGATCATAATTATTGAGATACAAATAACTTTCTGCCAGGTGCTCCAGGTCCAAGGTATGGGCGTTCTTTTTTGCCGCAATTTTTTCTAATACCTTCGCGGCATTTGCAAATTCATACCGCTGCAAATATTGCTGTGCTTTCGTTCCCGCACTCGGCTGTTCTTGCGCCATGGCACCCAAAGGCAGTAGCACAGCCCCTAAAAGGCAAGCAGCGAGTGTAGATTTTATTTTTTTATTCATGATTTTCATATTCATCCAACATTAGTATTAGAAAAAGCGTGGACTTAGCAGCTGCTTCACGGTTCCAAAAGTAACGCCTAATGTTACCTCATGGCTACCATTCTGTAAACCACGCATCCTGTTTAGCATGATATCATACGAATATCCGATACGGAAACGATCTGTAGCATAGAACTGTGCAATCGCAGTAATCGCATTCGTTGCGCTCAATTTCAACGGCGACTGGTCAAAATACTCCCGCTTGAAGATACGTGCACGCGTCCGATAACCGGCACCGATCCAGAATTTGTTATTGAAGATAAACATCGCATTAACATCCAATGAGGTCGGTCCTTTAAAGTCATCCTTCACCAAGATACTTGGACGGAAGTGTGTTCCGCGATCCAGCTCAAATAATGCTCCCCCAATTACATACATACTCACATTCCGGTACAAGCTTTCCAATGAGTTTTCATTAAACCTAAACTCATCATTGCTGCTTGAGTTTGCGAAAAGATCCTGCACAGATACCCCCGCGTACCACTTCGGATTGTAGTAGTACACACCCAATCGAATATCCGGGCGCCAACTGGTGATCTTACCCGCAGGAATAACAACATCTCCCGTTTCAACAGCTTGTAGTTTATTCCCATCAAGCCCATACTGGGTAAACCCGCCGGCAACCCCTAGCGCTAGACGTTCTGTATCTTCACTGTTGAGCTGTAACCGCAACGCATAGTTTGCGTAGATAGATGTAGCAGACTGCGCACCAAGCTTATCGGCCGTAACCTGCAAGCCAACACCATGTCGTTTATTTACGGGATCAACGACCCCATCAATCGACACAGACCCTGTTTTAGGTGCGCCATCCCAACCCGTCCACTGACTCCGAAGGGCCATTTGACCGAACCACTCCTCTTTATATCCGGTATACGCTGGGTTCACACTGATCGAATTGAAAATGTATTGCGTAAATTGGATACTCTGCTGCGCGTAGCTCTTCCCCATAAGAAGAGCTGCAGCACAACAAAACAGAACTTTTAAACGTTGACTTTTCATATGTTTATCTTGTCTTTTAAAGGCCATATTTCAAAAATTATCTAGACTTAATCGCAACCCAGCCCTTCACAACTTTCTCTGTTCCGGCTTTGTACAATGTAATAATGTAATAGTAAGTACCCTCATTTAATCCTTTTCCTGCCCAGGTATTATCATATTTATCGTTGCGATAAACCTCATTACCCCAGCGATTCACAATGGTCAATGCCACCCGGTCGAATCCTTCAATTCCCACAATCTCGAACGTATCATTGGTACCATCTCCGTTCGGTGTAAAGATGTTCGGGATAAAGAAGTCGTTGGCCTCGATGGTAATTGTTACCAGTGCCACATTACTCCAGAAACCGAGCTCATCTTTCATACGATATTCAAACGTATCCTCACCTACATATCCGTGATTTGGCGTGTAGGTCACTGTACCATCTGCATGCACCGTTAATGTTCCATGCTTCGGCTGGCTCATGATCTCTACAGATGATGGTACGAGCGGACTGTTCGTTAACCCTGGATAGTCATTTGCCAGGATAACAATATCAATCGGTGTATTCGCTTTCGTTGTCTCCCGATCGTCTACCGCTACCGGAGGCGATGCCAACGGAACAGGCGTTACTACACTCAAATCATTTTCCGGCTTCGGATCAGGCTCATTTCCTGTCACATTAGCGGTGTTCTTGTATTCGCCTGTCGCCAACACTTTCACCGTAACGGTTAACGTTTCTGTCGCCCCGACGACCATATCTCCTACCGTCCATACACCAGTTCCTTGTGCAAAAGCACCTTTTGAAACCGTAGACGATACGAACGTATATCCACTCGGGATCACTTCCTTAACTTTCACACCTGTCGCATCGCTCGGCCCATTATTCGTGACTTTGATCGTAAACACGGTCTCTGTACCCATAATTGGCTTATCGTTGGCCACCACCTTCACCACTGCAAGATCCGTCACCCGATTTACTGGTGTATTCTCATCATCGTCGTTATTGTCAATATTTGGATCAGTCACGCCCGGCGGAACTGTCACATCTACTCTATTTACAATCGTTGCCCCCTGCGCCGTTGAAGAAGCTACTTTACCGCTAACGGTTAGTGTCACTACACCTCCTGCTGGAAGCGCTTTATTCAAAGTCAATTGCTGCTTCTGTGCGTCATACACGCCATCCGTTGTGGCATACGTAACATTCGTCAATTCTTTCGGCAAGGTCTCTTTGACACCAATTATTTCGCCACTCACAAGTCCACTTACACCAAGATTCGAAATCTTAATCGTATAGGTAATAAACTCACCAGCAACAACATTTGTTTTATCAGCGACTTTTTCTACCGATAGATCGGTACTGCGATTAACAAGTGTAGTCTCATCATCATCATTATTATCCAGATTTGGATCCGTAACCCCAGGAGGAACACTAACATCCACTTTATTCACCAGACTGGTTCCTGTAAAGTTTGCTGCGACCGTACCTTTCACCGTCATGGTGATACTATCACCTTTCTTCATTGGTGCGGTCAACGTCAATTTACCTGTTGCCGGTACAAACGCTCCGCTCGATACAGTGAACACAGCGCCATCAAACCCGACTGGCAGTGTCTCTTTCACCGTCAATACTTCTCCAGATAGTAATGTTGCAGCCCCGTTATTGGTGATCGTAATCGTATAAGTAAGTGCTGTACCTGCTATCACATTCGTTTTATCTGCCGTTTTCGACACCGCAATATCAGCCTCACGCGAAACAGTCACCGTTTCCTCGTCATCATTATCATCTGGATTCGGATCCTCAACGCCCGTTGGAGGTGCCACCGTCACTTTATTTACCAGACTTGTACCCACAAAATCAGGTTCGACTAACGCATGCACAACAAGTGTTACAGTACCATCTTTTACCAAATCACTATCCAATTTGAAGATGCTTGTAGTTGGCGTATAGGTTCCCCCCGACGTCGTATATGTTACATTTGCTAAACCAACTGGCAACGCTTCTGTAAGGGTCAATTCTTGACCACTAAATAATGTTCCCGGTCCTTTATTAGTCACCGTAATTGTATACGTAATCGGATCACCGACAAGATACGAAATTTTATCTGCTTTTTTAGAAATAGACAAATCAACTAACCTGTCAAATGATATAATTACAGAATCTTCTTCCGAACACAAACCATTAGTTACGGTCCATTTCAATTCGGCCTGCCCACCTTCTGGTATGGTAACGGTTGTATTGTATAAGCTTGGGTCAGCGATAACAACAGGATCCACAGTTTTTGAAACAATAGTCCACAAACCTGTTTGCCCTGCTGCAGGTTGATTTCCCTGAAGCGTAAACGTACCGCTATCGTAACTGATTTGATCAGGCCCAGCATTCGCGACCGGCGCTTCATCGATTTTAATCGTCACCGCGAGTCTGGTACTTATACATACAGAACCTGTAAGTAATCTATTCGCAACATAATAGGTTTTACCATCCTCCAGCACCGTAGTTGCAGGCAACTCTGTGGTACTTGTCGCTGACTCAAACCAAGCCAAGAAACTTTCATTTGCTAAGACGATATCGCCTAATGTTGGTAGATCCGTCGCACAGAACTCTTGGTTCAGACTGCCTGTCGGCGGCGTCGGCGTTCCCAATTTAAGTGCCGTATTATTTTCTGTTGTCAATAATTCGGTCTCACAATTTACAGGTGGCACACATGCAGACGTTGGCGTAAATACAGTAAATATCTGTTCATGTATTAATCCAAAATCATGTGCACAGTCTAAACTCGCTGCATCGCTGGCTGTATAAACCAGTTTTGCATTTTCAATTTTAATCTCTGCACCAACTGGTAGCGTTTCATTAATATCAAACAAGTATCCTTTCTGTGGATCGATACCTTTAAATGTAGCCACCGTGAGCGGAACCAAATCTTGTGGGTTACCAGCAATCTCCCATCCTGCAGGAAGCTTGATTGCAAAACTATACACAAATGAACCCGCATCTAAAGATTTAGCTAATGTACCCGTCAGTGGAACTTCAAAGATACCGTTACCTTGATTTTTCAACGTAAAGTTATAAAGTGCTTCAAAGCCATCTCCGGTTTGATTCACTTCTACATCCACGGTAGATACCAAGTTTATGGTTGGCTCATCTTTTGGTGCCCCTTCCAGAATAATTCTATTTGACTCAGCCGTTTCGAGATTCTCCTTATCAATAGCACTACCACAGAAGTTTTTACCATCCGGTGTTATCTCCAAGTGATGCCCGCTCTGGAATTCACATGTTTTAACCACCACCATAAAGCTTACATAGAAACGTGACCCGGAACCCAATTTAGGTAAGGAAGCCTCCGGCACGTTAATGTGCAATCCGGTACCATCCACAATAATATTTCCTTGATCTGCCAATGGCGTCATCACAGGATTTAGCTCTTCATCCTCATAAGCTCCCGAAACCTTAACGGATCCCGGTTCGTATTCAAGACCTGCAAGAGCAGCCAGTGGAACATTCAATTTTAGATCTTTTGCTTCCCCACCGGCATTGTTCACCTCTACAAGATATTCAAAAGGCTCACACAACTTAGGGAAGGTGGTTCCTCCAGGTTGTTTTCTGATCGCCGTTTGCAATTCAGCTTGCTGTGGTGTATATGTTAATTTAATCGGGTTATACGAACAAGCGGCACCAGCCACTGTCGCTGGATAGCCATTACAATCGGCGCCCGACTTAATTTCCACTTCTCCTTTTCCACAATGGTCAAATTCAGCCGTAATCAAATAATAACTAGTCGATTCTTTAGCCACTTGGCCGATTTGGAAAACGCCTCCAGTTTGTTGCAACGGAGCGCCCACATGTGTTGTATCAGTTAATGAAACTATTTTCTGTACGCGCACTAGATCCGTGGATTGGGCTCCTCCAGACTTTCCTAACCATACATTAGCAAAATCTCGATTTGCAGAATTGTTCTTCACTGTAACAATCCAGTTCGCTTCAGCAGACAGTGTATTCACATCTTTAGCGGAAACGTTTATTTCCATCTTACCACTATCGGTGTTAAACAGCAGACGCTGCACGATCGTTTCGACATTCGTCGCGTTATAGTAGTCTTGATTGTTATACCGGAAAGTACCATCAAACACCGAGGTAGCAGCCACCGATTCCTCCTTCAGGGCGTTGCAATTTATTGTTACTACCGGGCGCACTTGAATTAAGAACCCTTCATCCAGATCGCCTCCGTTAGTACCTCCTTTCAATGACTCCAACACCTCCTTCATATCAATTTCATGCATAGCACCCGAAACAGGAGTTGCTAACACCCTATCCGCTGTTATTGGAGTCGTTAGTGCATTCCGATAAACCTCCACGCGGTATCCCGTTAATGTCAAACCTGTAGGCACATCAAAACGTACTTTACGTAAATGTGCAAACTGTCTAAATTCATTTACAAATAAAGCATTACGTGTAGAGCGGTTCATAATCTCCAAGGAACCTGTCCATGCCGGTCCAGCAAATTGAGAGGAACAATCCGTCATGTTAAAGGCTTTATCTGTTGTACGTCCAGTTGCTAAATTTAAAGGACCATAGTAACCAGTCGCGGTATACCCTCCGCCACAAATGTATGGCGTACCATTATGTATTAAACTATAGGTTGTTGGGAATGATTTGAGTCCACTGGAAGCCGATAAGGTCTGGATTCGAACCCGTAGCGAGCTTACGATCTCATCTCCGTCTTCAAATGCGAATCCTGCAGGCAGCGCCGGCGTGGCAGTTACTCCGGATCCCCATCCGTTAATATCTAAACTTACCGTATAGTCGTTTCCAGTTTTAGTCACCGGAATATTCGATATGACATAGGTTACCCCGCCACGTGTTACGACCACCTGACCACTATTTACAATCTCCTGACTTGTAAGTCCTGAAGGGAAATTCACCTTGAATGAACCATTTACCCACTTTCCAGTAGGATTGGCCGTTCCACCGATCACTCTTCCCTCTTGTTTTATTAAAAGCGTATCTCCACCAACAAACGAACGAACTTCTAGATCACTCAAATCATCATCTAGCGTTAATTGAATGCCGTTATCCGGTCGCGCATCATTATCCGCATCTCTATAACCTAAACTAACCCGTTGAAGCTTGGCTAAGCCATTGCTTAAACCGCCCGCTGCACACGGGTCGCCACAATGTGCATTTAACGATACCGTTTGGCAACGGAATGGTATCACTTGTGCACAACTTCCTCCTTTACTTAAGGAACCGGCCACTTGATAATAGGCCTCATTCGTTGGGCAGGTCACACTTAACGGGAAGTGTAAACGCCAACCCTGTCCACTAAAGTTCAAATCCTGTCCCGTCGGCCACAAACCTGAACCATAGTTTATACGAACCGTATACGTATTTCCACTTCCTGAAACTAGAAAATCAGTCCCAGCCTGTAGGTAGGTTACACCGTTAAAGAATTTAATATCATTAGCGTTAAAAGAACCCGCTAAAGAAGGGGACAACGTAATTTTATATTCAAAGTAGGCTCCTGCTTCCACCCCTTCCTTCGACACAAACCAATCATCAATACGATAATCCGCCTGATAATCTTCGCCGGAAACAATATCAATTTCGCCAATATTTACCCCAGAAGAACCGTAAGTCAGTTCACCTTTTGTACCGACGCGAGTTAGGGTATGCACAGGTGGATTACCATCTTCATCACATCCCTGTAGGTTGGTATACTCCCCTTCATAGAAGGTATTACCCGTTCTAAAGCTTGATGGGATCTGACTACAATCTGCCGTAGGAGAAGGTTTTGCATAATACTGTTCAAAAGTTATGGTAAGCTCTTCTCCGGGAGCCAGTGTAGGGATAACAATGTCCGCATTTTTATTTTGCCCCGTCGTTCCAAACACACCACCATCACCCGCCGAAATAGGATCACTCATGATGGAAGAAACGCCAATACCTCCTACGGTAAACGAACCAGGAACCATATAACTGGAACCACCTGCTGTACTTGTTCCTATTTTTAGGAGTACATTAGAAGCCATAGCAGTTCCGTTATTCTTGATTTTCCAGGTATGCAAATACTTCTCATTCAAACAAGTAATAACGGGATTAGTAACAACCGTCACATTGATTACCGGTCGCTTATTCTGGTCGATTGCAATAGTTGGTGAGGCAACACGTCCATTCTGCTCGCACTCGGTATCACAACCATAAAAAGCCTTGTACGAAGATGATAAATCCGCACAAGAAAGAATCTTTACCTTTTCTGTAAATGAAATCGTAGAAAAACCAGCGCCGGATCCGGACGACAATGTCCCCGAATAACGATATTCGTTTGTGGCAGGATCAAATGTCCAATCACCTGTTTCACCACCACTCACTCGTTCTAGACCTGCACCATAGGTTGCGGCAACCGTAAAACCAGTAATTGATCCGTTACCAGTATTAGAAACCGTTACCGTCCGTTCGATTACATCTCCAATAAGACCTTGCGAAATTGCCGGATCGACATTCACGTTTAGTACAGCGTACTCAATATTAATCGCATTACTTTTCCCGGTTTGTGTGGTTCCACATCCCGTCAGACTATAATCCACTTCTTTCCCTCCAGTTCTTGCTGCATCGCACTTCGCACGCGCTTCGTAGGTGATCAGGATCTCGTTGGTGCTGGATCCGGCGGGAATATTTACATTTATCGTTGCTCCGGAGACACTCGTATTACTCTCCGGGACCGGAACACCGGCGACCTTCGCAGAACCTACGACATACTCAATACCCGCAGGCATTTTAAAGGACAGTTGGCCATTGGGACAAGCGGCAGCACCGCTAGCAATACGAACCGTAAAAACCTCTGCGTCGTGACAAACTGCCAATGCGGGAACATCATCGTCTGTTTTCAAAGTCTGCGATTGCGCAGGATTAAAAAAACCTGCCAGTAGCACAAACAACAATGAAAAAATGAAACTGTTCAAAGCTTTACGGGCAAAGCTGTCGTTTTGAAAAGTAACTAATTTTAATCTCATAATAATCTAGAATAATTATTCAACTTCTGGGATTGGTCATTCATAAAAAGGGGTAAAACCCTAAATCTCAAATCAAACTTACAAATTAAGCGCACAATAAAATCAAAAAATATTAAAAAATTTAAATATAAATTAATAATGTTTCCAAAAAATGAATTTGTAAGCAAATACATAACATCGTAAGCGATTACAGGATTTATCAGAACATTTAAATTAATCAGTAGTTATATGATAACAGCAATATTATATAGTTAAACTATAATTAAATTACTTTACCTCAATTCAATAAACCACTGAGATTAAATATTGTTTGAGTAACAATAGATTTTTGTTAAAATAAGTTAAAAAAACAGCGATAAAAGGGATTAAACCGCGGTAGGAAAGAAGATACTAGATTCGAATATATCCTGCAGGCACAGGTATAAAAGCAAAAAAGAGCCCAATGGGCTCTTTTTATCTCTAACAAATCGATAAGGGTTTAAAACTCTATTTTACGGCGTCAATTACTGCTTTGAAAGCATCTGGGTTATTTAAAGCTAAATCAGCTAATACCTTACGGTTTAATCCGATGTTTTTAGCGTTTAATTTACCAATCAACTGAGAATAAGAAATTCCGTGTTGACGTGCTCCAGCATTAATACGTTGAATCCATAAAGCTCTAAACTCGCGTTTTTTGGTTTTACGGTCGCGGTAAGCGTACTGTAAACCTTTTTCTACTGTATTTTTAGCAATAGTATAAACTTTGCTTCTTGATCCGAAATAGCCTTTCGCTAATTTCAGGATTCTTTTTCTTCTTCTTCTAGAAGCTACTGCGTTAACCGAACGTGGCATAGTAATTAAAATTAAGTTTGGTATGAGGTGTTACGTATTTCAGTAAGCTTACGACCTAATACCCGGTTAAAAAATTATTGTTTATTAAATTGAAATAAAACTTATTTGCCGATAGCAAGCATACGTTTAACGTTGCCCATATCTGCGTCATGCACATAACTTGTTTTAGTTAAGTTACGTTTTTGCTTTGTAGTTTTCTTCGTCAAGATGTGGCTTTTGTAAGCACTTTTTCTTGCAATTTTACCTGTTCCAGTTAATTTAAAGCGTTTTTTCGCGCTGGAATTGGTTTTTACTTTTGGCATAATTATTAAATTTTATATCAATCTGTTAGATTCTCTATTTTTTCACTGCTTTTGGTGCGATGGTAATAAACATACGTTTACCTTCCAATTTCGGAAACAATTCCACCTTACCGTAGTCTTCTAATGCTTGCGCAAAACGTAGTAACAAGATCTCCCCTTGTTCTTTAAAGACGATAGCACGACCCTTGAAGTGTACATATGCACGTACCTTCTCTCCACTTTCTAAGAATTTCATCGCATGTTTCAGCTTGAAATCAAAATCGTGATCGCTGGTGTTAGGCCCGAAACGGATCTCTTTAATTACAGTTTGCTTTGCATTCGCCTTGATCTCTTTCTGTTTCTTCTTTTGCTCGTAAACGAATTTACTGTAGTCGGTTATCTTACAAACCGGCGGAACAGCATTTGGCGAAATCTCCACTAAATCAAGGTCCAACGCGTCAGCTAACTCCAACGCTTTACGGGTTGGGTAGATGCCTTGTTCTACATTATCCCCTACTAAACGTACCTCTGGTACTCTAATAAGTTCGTTAATGCGATGATCTGGTTCTTTCTTTCTCATTGGTGGTCTTGGACCACTCGATCTTTTTAATGCCAAATGTTTAAAAATTAAACGGTTATTTCTTTAATTAATACTTCTCTAAAATCGTCTGCAGTCATGGATCCCAATTCCACAGACCCGTGTTTACGAACAGAAACTGTGCCACTTTCAATCTCTTTTTCCCCGATAATTAGCATATAAGGGATTTTTTTGACCTCAGCGTCACGAATTTTACGACCCACCTTCTCGTCACGAAGGTCAATCAGTCCGCGAATATCGGAATTATTTAACGATTCCAAAAGATTTTTCGCATATTCTTCATATTTTTCTGACACTGGCAAGACGATAAACTGCTCTGGCGCAAGCCATAACGGAAACTGTCCGGCACAGTGCTCAATCAACACAGCGACAAATCTTTCTAAGGAACCAAACGGCGCCCGGTGAATCATCACGGGACGATGTTTCATGTTATCACTACCTGTATATTCCAACTCAAACCGCTCCGGTAAGTTGTAATCGACTTGAATAGTACCTAACTGCCATCTACGTCCCAAGGCATCTTTCACCATGAAATCAAGTTTCGGCCCGTAAAATGCAGCTTCGCCATACTCGACAACCGTCTGTAACCCCTTTTCTGCCGCAGCTTCAATAATTGCAGACTCCGCCAATGCCCAGTTTTCATCGCTTCCGATATACTTGGTTCTATTTTCCGGGTCACGCAAGGATACCTGTGCGGTAAAATCTTCAAAGCCTAAAGCACCGAAAACATAAAGCACCAGGTCGATTACTTTCTTGAATTCATCTTTCACCTGATCCGGGCGGCAGAACAAGTGCGCGTCATCTTGTGTAAACCCACGCACGCGTGTTAAACCATGTAACTCACCCGACTGTTCGTAACGATATACGGTACCAAATTCTGCAAAACGCACCGGCAGCTCTTTGTATGAACGTGGTTTTGTTTTGTAAATCTCACAGTGGTGCGGACAGTTCATCGGTTTCAAGAAGAACTCCTCCCCTTCTACAGGCGTATGGATCGGCTGAAATGCATCAGCACCATACTTCTCGTAGTGCCCCGAAGTGATATACAATTGTTTATGTCCAATATGCGGCGTTACCACCGGTTCATATCCAGCTTTAATCTGTGCACGCTGTAAAAAGTCCATCAATTTCTGACGAAGAGCCGCACCTTTTGGCAACCATAAAGGTAACCCCGCGCCTACTTTTTCAGAAAAAGCAAACAATTCCAACTCTTTCCCTAATTTACGGTGGTCACGTTTCTTCGCTTCCTCAATAAATTTCAGGTATTCCTGCAGCTCGGAAGCTTT
The DNA here is from genome assembly GCF_900177625.1 of Sphingobacterium psychroaquaticum. Lineage (GTDB taxonomy): Bacteria > Bacteroidota > Bacteroidia > Sphingobacteriales > Sphingobacteriaceae > Sphingobacterium > Sphingobacterium psychroaquaticum. The sequence goes on along the minus strand of NZ_FXAU01000001.1, from coordinate 401,314 downwards.
CGGGAAAGTAACGCCATATATACGTGTCAACTGTTTACGGCTTTCATCACCTCTCCAGTAAGCACCCGCAACATTTGTTAATTTAATAGCCTTGATCGAGCCTGTATTCGGAATATGTGGTCCACGACAAAGATCGGTAAAGTTTCCTTGTGTGTAGAACGTAATCTTTCCATCTTCTAAGTCTTTGATCAGATCCAACTTGTACTCATCGCCCTTTTCTTCAAAGAAGGCAATAGCATCAGCCTTCGATACAGCTTTGCGTTCAAAAACTTCTTTTTGCTTCGCCAACTCCAGCATCTTATCTTCAATCTGCTTGAAATCATCCGAAGAGAACTCCCGATCGCCAAAGTCTACGTCGTAATAAAAACCGGTTTCAATAGCGGGTCCAATACCGAACTTAATCCCCGGGTACAACGCCTCAAGAGCTTCAGCCAATAAGTGAGCCGAGGAGTGCCAGAATGTAGATTTACCTTTGGTATCGTTCCATGTAAGCAGCTTAACGGCTGCATCAGACTCGATGGCACGCGAGGCGTCCCATACTTCACCATTGACTTCGGCCGCCAACACATTTCTGGCTAACCCTTCTGAAATAGATAAGGCAACTTGCATAGCAGTCGTGCCTTTTTCATACTGACGTACTGAACCGTCAGGTAGTGTAATGTTAATCATCTACGAATATGATTTTTGTTTATAAATAAAATAAGAGTCTGTATAGCGCGCCAGCAAACGAAGCTGTAAATAGCTACCAGACTTGACACCCGATTTTTCGGTATGCAAAGATACCCAATATCTTTAACAAAGTAAAGTTTCTTTTCCTTTAGTGTTTATCTGTGGGAATCAAGAAATTAACACCTGTTTGCATAGCCAAACCGCCGAATCTATTTTCCGTTGCAAAGTTTTGCGTAATACGCCCCATCAACCCCACCTTGCGTGGCACCACCCAGTACGAAATAAAGCCCCCGATTCCAGCCATCTGATCTGCAACAAAACTACCACCACCAGCGCCTTTATCATCAGAAATCTGTTTGGTGTAATGACCGAAAAGACCGACCTCATCGCCACGTTTATTCCATACATAGGAACCACCCAGATCTACCGTTAAATGCGTACCTTCCTTAAAGTCCGTATCCTTCTGCCAATGGTTTATTTCTAACGTCGGTGCTATACTCATATTGATAGACGGTGTTGGTTTGTACTTCAATGCGGCCCTGATATTATGCGACCAGTAGCCATGCCCACCATTATCCAAATCATTCGGTTTGTAGCGCCCGGTAGGTGCCCAAACACCATAATTTACCGCATATTGCATATTCCCTTGTTGCCAGGAAAGCCAAACCGGTTGGATATACATATCCCCAAAACCTATACTTTTATTCTTAAAATGGTAACGACCACTTCCCGTCTGCTGTGAATAATAATCTAAAGCGATACCTGCAGTCGGACTATTTAACGTCGGGATGAGCATCATGCCCCAGTTTGCGCCCAGCACCTTTCCTTTACCTCCGTAAATGGCCATCAGAATAAAAGAATGCGTCTTCACATTCTGTGTAATATCCAACGATGTAGGATTGCCGGGCTTTGGGTTGATCAATTGATCGGACTTTTTTCCCTGCGCATTGTGATAATCCATATTGGCATACCCATACCAAACCGGAACAATAAGTCCTGCATGTGGTGCAAAATAATCATTGGGATTAAACGAAGAACCGGTGTAATGTCCTTGTGCCAATCCCTGCTGCCCTGCAGCAAGAGTCAACAATAAAATAACCAGCTTTTTCATGAGTTTAATCTTTTCTTTGATAAACAATAGCCCCCTCTTTTATCGTCTGCTCTACCTTTATGTCCTTTATCTTTAGCGGATCTATCTTCAGTGGGTTTTCGTTCAACACCACAAGATCGGCTAATTTACCCACCGCTAGCGAACCTTTTTTATCTTCTTCTTGATACTGTCGCGCTGCGTGAATTGTAATAGCTTGAAGCGCTTCCCACGGCGATATCCGCTGATCGGGTCCCAATACCATTCCTGAACGAGTCACCCTGTTTACTGCCGAATAAACGCCCATTAACAAATCAGGTGGCGTCACCGGAGCATCGTGATGGATCGTAAAAGGAATACCAGCTGTTTTAGCGGCATGTGCCGGACTGATAAAAGCAGCTCTCTTCGGTCCAAAAACACTTTGATAATGCCAATCACCCCATAAATACACATGTCCTGAAAAATAAGACGGGATCACACCTATCTCCTTGATCTTAGCGATGTGGTCGGGTCTGCTGTTTTGAACGTGAATCAAGGTCGCTCGCAACGCTGGCTTATACACCCCTTCCGCCTTAAGCCGACCGATAACACGCAACGCCTGATCGATTGCAGCATCCCCATTTACATGTAATTGCGCAGTAATACCTTTCGAAAAGACAATTTTTAAATCTTCGTAAAGCAAGCTGTCGCTAAAAATTGGAAAACCTTTGTAATCTTTCGTTTGCCCTTCTGGCGGCACGAAGTAAGGCTCCGTCAGCCAGGCCGTTTTACCTTGCGGGGAACCATCGTCCGAAAATTTAAAACCACCAAACTTCAACCGGTTCTCATACTTCATATAATGTGGCAGAAATGTCTCCCACTCTTTTTTGTTGGCTTCGAAATCCGGGAAATAGACCAGATCGACCTTCAATAATTTTTTCTCCGCGGCCTTCCGTAACAAGGTCAATCCAACCCCCATGGAACGTCCATCACAAATCGTGGTTTGCCCATAACGGATCCATTCGTCTTGCGCTTTCACAAAATCGCGTAAATCCGACGAGAGCCCATCAGCGGACTCCGGTGGTTTCGGTAAGGCGTTTGTCAGCTTAACCAATGCATCGAAACTAGCGTTCTCTTCCAATTTACCGTTTAATTTTTTCGTCACCATATCACGCCCGTAATGCCCCCCCACAGGATCCTTAACATCCTCCGGAATTCCCAACAAACGAAGCATGGCACTATTGGCAACACTGGCATGGCCGGAAGTATGGATAACAATTATGGGAATAGTAGCACTAATAGCGTCCAATTCTGTTCGTGTGGGATGTCTATGTTCCACCATAATCGCATCATCGTAGCCATTGCCCAAAACAGGAATACCGGCCGTCAAGGCGTTTTTATCGATATAAGCTTTAATTACCCGCTGTAGATCTGGAATACTGTTTACTGATCCGTAAGGCGTGGGGGAAAGATCTACCGCCTGCTCCATTCCTGCACGGGAGGTAATATGACCATGGACGTCAATAAAACCGGGAAGCAATGTTTTCCCATTAAGGTCGATCTCTTGGGTCGCTTCCCCAACAAACTCTTGTGCATCGCGTAAATTACCTGCAAAAATTATTTTTCCACCTTTGGTCGCGAGCGCTTCTACTTCCGGCCTTTGATCTTCCATCGTCAAAATGGAACCCCCAAAATAGAGGCGATCTGCAATTTCTGAACTTGCACAGCTTAACGAGCTTAAGGTTGCACAAAGCAGAACGATTTGTTTAAACTTCGCTTTCATAAAGTTGAAAATTAAGTAATTACTTATCGAATTTACGCAAAAAATTTAAACAACTATATAGGTATGCGAAGATAAAAACATGAGATAATTCTTTTATTGTTAAATATTTACCTTACCTTTGTGACTTTAATACGGGCCTCTGCCTTTGCTTTTAGCTGATTTAGTTCGATTTCATCTTATCACTCAGTTTTTGCTTTTTCAGCTGCCAAACAATTTAATGCATGCATATTTGTTTTTATAAAGCAGCTAAAACAACAATTTATTTAAAAGAATCACCGGCACAAAACGTCTTTCCGAGGTTTTATCTGCGCATGATTGCTTTTGCCCCCTCCATACTATTTTCATGACTTTTCAAGATTTTAATATTTCAAAGCCTATTCAAGAGGCTATTCAAGCGGTTGGTTACACCAGCCCTACCCCTATACAGCGCGAAGCTATTCCGATTATTTTGAGCGGCAGCGATATTATTGGCTGTGCACAAACAGGAACCGGAAAAACAGCGGCTTTTGCGATACCGACACTGGAACTTCTTTCTAAAAAGAACAGAACTCCAAAAAAACCAAAAGTATTGGTTCTCACACCAACACGTGAGCTTGCTTTACAGGTATACGAAAACTTTAGTCTATACGGTAAAAAGCTCGCTGTAAAGCAAGTCGTAATCTACGGTGGTGTGTCTCAACATAAACAAGTAGAGCAATTAAAAAATGGTGCCGATGTAATTATTGCAACGCCAGGGCGCCTCTTAGATCTATCCAACCAAAAGTTATTGGATTTATCCGGCATTGATACCCTGATCCTGGATGAGGCTGATAACATGTTGGATATGGGCTTCATTCACGACATCAAGAAAGTATTGGCGAAAATCCCTGCAGATAGACAGACCTTGTTTTTCTCCGCAACGATGCCACCGAACATTCGTAAGTTCGCGAATTCTATCTTAAAGAACCCAAAGGAGATCAATGTTAACCCTGTTTCTTCTACTGCCGCTATTATTGAACAATCTGTTTATATGGTAGAGAAAACGGACAAAACATCCCTTTTAATCTCTATCATCAAAGAGCAAAATATTCAACAGTCGTTGGTATTTACGCGGACAAAACACGGTGCGGACCGATTAGTTAAGCACCTGAAGCGCGCCAATATCACCGCCATGGCGATTCACGGTAATAAATCGCAAGGGGCACGCCAAAAAGCATTGAGCGATTTCAAAAAAGGTGAAATACGTATCCTCGTCGCGACAGATATTGCTGCTCGTGGCATAGATATTGATGAGCTACCGCATGTGGTAAACTATGAGTTACCTGATGTGTCTGAGACCTATGTACACCGTATCGGAAGAACAGGTCGGTCCGGGAAATCGGGAATTGCCATCTCCTTCTGTAGCAGCGAGGAACGAAATAACTTGGTCAATATCCAGAAACTGATTGGCCAAACATTAAAAACTGAAAAATATAAACTATCTTCGAAGAAAGGGTAGTTGACAAAGAAACTGGATAACAGTATATTATTTATTTAAACAAAAATCAAAATGCAAGAAGGAAAAGTAAAATTTTTCAACACAACTAAAGGTTTCGGATTCATTACACCTAGCAATGGTGGTGCAGATATCTTTGTTCACACAACAGGTTTGATCGATGAGATCTACGAGAACGACAACGTAACTTTCGAGGTTGAGAACGGTAAAAAAGGACTTAACGCTGTTAAAGTAAAAGTTGTTTAAAAACAAAAAAGGACTGCTTTATTAAGGCAGTCCTTTATTTACAAAAAAAACAATATTAATTTTCAATAATTACTTCCGAAACCTGCTCTCCTTGCTTACCACGGATCGTTTTGTACTTTACCTTCTGATCCAGTCTTAATACCATCCCGATTAATTTATCGTTGAAGTAAGCCGTTTGCTTATTCTCGTTATCACGAATAAAACCATAATGACCTTCGTGGTTGTAGTATGATACTTTCCCATGACGGTACTCGTCCTCTTCTACCTCCGGTCTTGTTAGGTGTTCTTCTTTAAACTCATATTTTTTCTCTGGAGGGGTATCCGTTAGGTTCCCAAACTCATCCACATAGGCAAACATCTCTTCTAAGGCTTTACCCTTATCATTGTTCGCTTTGTTAAATTCTTTCTTCTCCAGTTTTTGCTGTTTTTTTTGTTGTTGCTTTTTCGCTCTATCTTTTTTGTTGGAAGTAATTTGGTTTCTAGCCATTCATTGAAAATAATTGTTAAAAATTCAGATATCTATATCCTTTACGTGCAGAGAATCCCCTTGAAGGGAGAAAGGCTGTATGAAGGGGTATGCTGCAAATTTACCTAAATTTTCTTTGATATGCAAAACACATAACGTCACTTCCTAATTAGGCATACGCACTAAATCGGTAAGTGCCTTTTTAATCCCCGGAGACATATAATCTCGTCCCCCTTCAGCACGAACCACCAACTCACCTTTCTTATCCAGCACAACCGTAGTGGGGATTGCTCCCCCCAAATAGTCGGAAGGAATCGCACTTTCCGCCGTAAAAACTGGCAAATTGTATTTGTTCTTTGCCATAAAAGACTTTGAACGCTTTAAGTCGCCATCGACATCAACCAGCATAAAAACGATGTTCTCACTTCCTTTGAACGAAGCTTTTAATTGATCAATGGAAGGCATCTCTGCTACACATGGACCACACCATGTAGCCCAAAAATTGATAAAAACAACTTTTCCACGCAGGTCTTTTAAACGAACAATTTTTCCATTTTCATCGCGGAATGTAACATCAGGGGTTTCGGCAACTTGATTTTCGGACGCAAATTGTGCCGTAGAATCCTCCGGAACAGCTTGTTGTGTTTGTTCAGACATTGGATTTCCGCAACGTATCAGAAATACCACACTACATAATAGCATGACGCCATAAATTCCTTTGATATTTTTTAAAGTAGTTTTCATTTTTTATATTTTATATTTTCATAATTATCCATATCACCACGAAGGGATAGCTGCGACAATCTTCGCAGCTTTACATCTCTTCTGTTGGTTTTACAACCACGACATCCTTCTCCTTCAAATCTCCAAAAACCTCCATCAAACTATCCAACCGAATCCCCTCCTGCACCGCAACGCGTTTGATTTCAGCATTTGTCATTGTCAAAACAAATATACCTGCTTGCGTTGTTAAAACACTTTTTGTTGGCACCCAAAAAGTTGGTGACTTACGCTGAAGCTGTAGATTTACCTGGGCATAATCACCTCCTTGTAATTCGGCAGCACCATTAGCGACATCAAACTCTAAGGCCAAGGAGCGATCCGTTTGGTTAAGCACGCCTGAAGTGCGTGCGAGCACCGCTGAAAACTCTTTCCCAGGTTGCGACATCACCGTAAATGTCGCCCGCATCCCTTGACGAACCGATGCCGCATGTCGTTCCGGAAGAGCGACCTTTAACCGCAGACGATTACGCTCTGCCATCAGAAACAAAGGCTGTGATCCTCCCGCGCCAACCAAAGCGCCGACAGACACATCCTTTTGTACAATGACACCATCAAAAGGCGCAGTAATGCGCAAGTATCCCTGCAACTGTGCTGTCCCTCCTGCTTCGGCCTTTGAAGCCTCATAGGCTGCGGCGGCACTTTCCATTCTACTTTTCGCGTGATCCAGTTCCAATGCAGCCACGGCTCCCTCTGTTTTTGCAGCATCTAATAATCGCGTATATGCTTGTTTTAAATAGTGATAATCACTTTGCATCTTCTGTTGCGCAGAACGATCAGAACGTGACCGCTGGTCCATCTCCGGAGCTTCGAGTACCGCCAACAACTGCCCTTTTCGTACCCGACTTCCTCGGTCTACGTACAGCTGCTTAACAAAGCCACTCACCTTGGCGTGGATAGCCACTTGTTCGTAAGGAACAAGTTCTGCGGGAACAGACAGCGTATACTCCGGCTGCATAAACTGAACAACAGTCGTTTTTGGCGGGTCCATTTTCTTTTGCGGTCGATCTACGGTTGCACTTTCTTTTTGAGCTGTCCCCTGACAACCCGCAAACAACAGGACAACAGCAACATATACAAACAAAGCGCGCCCAACAGTTTTAATTTTACAAAATATAATATTCATCTTTTATGTTCTTTTAATGTGTTTGAGTGGTGAAATAAGGATTATCTGCATCATCCGGATCCATTGATGGGCTTGCCACCTTCGCATGGCGTAAAAATGCTGCATAGAAATGTGGGACAAGCAGTAAGATGACAAGTGTCGATGCGATCAATCCACCAATTACAGCTCTGCCCAAGGGAGCCACTTGTTCTGCCCCGTCTCCTATACCAATAGCCATGGGTAGCATGCCCGCAAGCATTGCGCCTGCTGTCATAAGGATTGGACGCAAACGTGACGAAGCAGCCAGTCGAGCAGCATTTACAGGTTTCAACAACAACTTCCGTCGATAATGCTCTGCCTGATTCACCAAGAGCACCGCATTGGAAACGGATACACCGATAGACATCACAATCCCCATATAGGATTGTAAATTCAGTGTACTTCCCGTCATGTAAAGAATAATCAACGCACCTGTAATGACCGCTGGTAATACGGAAAGAATGACGAGTGGCACCTTAACCGATTGATAGTAGGCTGTTAACATCAAGAGAATCGCTAAAATAGCGACCCCTAACCCCGCCAGTAAACTGCCCAATGTGTCGTTCAGCAATTGCAGGGTCCCCTCTGTCCATACCGTAATGCCGCGCGGGGGTTCTCCCGCGTCCTTTATAGCCTGATTCACCACTTGGGATGCCGTCCCCAAATCCTGTCCGTGTAGATTCCCCAAAATAGTCACATACCGACTCGGCCCTTTTCTATTCACCTGTGCTGGGGTCATCGTCCGGCGCACTGTAGCCACATCTTCCAGGACCGGGCGCAGACTTCCCTTTTTAAGGGGCATCGCTCTTAATTTCTGTTCGGTTGACATCATCGCTTCAGGTACCTGAACCTGAACTTGGAACACCAAGCCCGACTTCGGATCAACCCACAGATTTTTATCGGTAAACCGTGTCGAAGAAGTGGCCGCCACCAAACTTTTTGTAATGTCTTGCATAGTCAAGCCAAACTGCCCCGCCAGATCCCGGTTCACTTCAATCTCCAAGGTCGGATACGCTGTAGCCTCCGCAATACGGACATCCCGGAGGTATGGCACTTCTTTCAGATTTGCTTCAATTTTAGACGCAAAGGAAAAAGCCCCCTTTACCTGTGGAGCAGCGACCTTCACTTCGATTGGTGTCATCGCTCCCTGTCCCATAATCTTCTCGGTCAACTCCATCGGTTCAAAGTTAAATTTCACAAGAGGCCATTTGTCGTGCAATTTCTGTCGAATCTCTTCCTTTAGTGCTTGCATATCGCCGGTGTATATGCGCTGATCCACAGACACCTGTAATACCGCCTCGTGCGAAGCACTTGAAAACAAGAAAATGGGGTTAATCGGTGAACTTGCGGGATGCATCCCCACAAAAGCCGAACTGATAGACACTCCTTTTTCGGGTAATAAGGATGCTATATCCGCTGTAATACCTTTCACAATACCTTCTGTCTTTTCTAGTCGGCTACCTGGTTCGGCTTGCACGCGCAATTGAAAATCACCGCTGTTGGATAAGGGCATCACATCTGTTCCCACCTGTCGCAATAGCACAAAACCAAGGATACCAGCCACCGCGATGTAACACATAAAAAGTAAAAGCGATCGTGTCGACCAATTTCGCATACCATACGAATAATGCACCCGGAACTTCGCAAAAAAGGCACGCTTCCGCGGAGAGCCTTCCTGGGGTGTATGCTTTCCTTTCATCAACCAATTTGCGAGAATGGGAACAAAGGTCTGTGAGGCCAAAAACGAAGCGATCATCGCAAAAGCAACTGCCATAGATAACGGCATAAACATATCTCGTGGAATACCTGTCATAATAAAAGCTGGGGTTAGCACCGCCAGGATACACAACAGGATGAGTAGTTTTGGAATTGATATTTCGATCAACGCGTCGGCAATTGCACGTTGCTTACTTTTCCCCAATTCCAGATGCTGGTGAATATTCTCGATTGTAACCGTAGCTTCATCCACCAGAATACCAATCGATAGCGCCAGCCCGCTCAGCGTCATAATGTTGATGGTCTGCCCAAAGAGATATAAAACCGTTACGGCAGATAGAATAGCAATCGGGATCGTCAAGACCACAATAAGTGCGCCCCGGGTATCCCCTAGAAAGAGTAAAATCATCAATCCGGTAAAAACGGCTCCCAATATACCCTCGTGAATCAAATTAGAAAGAGACCGTTCAATATATTTGGATTGATCAAATTCATAGGTAATATGTACATCTTCCGGCAATTGATTCTTGATTAGGTGTAAGGATGCTTTTAGGTTTTTAACCACTTCCAAGGTCGACGCATCCGCTTTTTTAATAATAGGTAAATAGACCGATCGTTTCCCGTTTACCAAGGCATACCCTACGGTCTGATCCGCACCATCTTCCACGCGAGCAACATCGCGCACATAAATCGTACGATTGTCCCCTACTTTCACTGGGGTATTTAAAAATTCCTCTGGGTTCTTTGCTATGGAATTGATGGGAGCCATCAGATTTTGTTCTCCAATACGGATATTCCCTGCCGGCGAAGGCAAACTATTTTTGCTCATTGCAATCGTGATATCCTCTGGGCTTACCCCATTGGCCTGCATCGCTTCGGGATCAGCCTGCACCACAATCGAACGCACATTTCCACCGAAAGGAGCCGGTGCCGTAATCCCAGGAATCTCCACAAACATGGGGCGTACCTTTGTTAAAACCAATGTTTGGATCTCGTTAATAGACCGCTGGTCACTCTCAAATACCAACTGACCAACGGGCAATGAGCTCCCATCAAAACGCACCACCATCGGGGGGACCGCACCTGGTGGCAAAAAGCCCATAGCACGCGAAACTGAGGTCGAGACCTCGCCCGCCGCTTGTGCCATATTGGTTCCCGGATAAAAGGTTAATTTCATCAACGTAAGTCCTTGAATACTCTTGAAGTCGATGTTCTTAACCCCACCGACAAACAAGAGCACCTTTTGAAACTCATTCGCCATAAAACCATCCATGTACGCTGGCGACAGTCCCCCATAAGGCATCGCGATATACATCGCAGGTAATTCTACTTCCGGAAAAATATCAACATTGATCTTTTTGATTGTATTTATAGAAAAGAACCCGATAGTCAGCACAATCACTATAACAGCGATCGGCTTTCGAAGGGCAAATTTTATTAAACTCATATCGGTTAACTTATAGATTATTGAATATGTAGGTAAAATCAGTTGTTAAAGCCGCCTGATCGGTCAGCAACCGCCAGTACGCATAGGTTGCTTCGAGTCGGTTATTCTCCGCCTGTTCCAATAATAGACGTATCTGTAAAAGCTCACTTAAGCTAATCAATCCCGTACGGTAGCGTGCCAAATACATATCATATGCTGCCAGCGCTTGCTTTTCACCCTGTGTGAGCTGTAGCAACTGTTCCTGCTGCTGTATCCGACGCACCTCAACGGCCCGCAAATCGGCGGCTAACACCTGTGTATACTGTTGGTGGAGTTTCTCTACACGTTCGCTTTCTTGCAGTAGACTTTTACGTTTCAGTTTCCCCCGGTATCCACCAGTCAGGTTCCAGGTGACTCCTACGCCGGTCAGGAAATTATTCGTTTTGTTGGAAAAGCCATCTATCCAATGGGATGAAACCACTCCTTGTGGATTTATGCTGGAACCACGATACGCATAGCCCCCCAGTAATCGTATCGAGGGATATGCATTTCGTTGCTGCACGTCAGCCTCCAGCGCATACCGCATTGCTTCCAGCTCCAGCCCGACCAGTGTTGGGTGCTGTCCCGGCGCTGGAATATTGCCCGGTGTACCCTCGACTTCATCTGTTATAAAAAATTTATGCAACGCAGCTTCGTAATCAATGGATCGACTATCTACCAGCTCCGATAAACGAACTTCTTCGGCGGCTCTAGCACCGCGCCATTGCGCCTGATCACCCCGTGCTTGATTATAGGAAGAAAGCGCTAGCAGACTATCTGCCGCAGGACGTAAACCCGCTGCCGATAACCCACGTGTTATTTCACGAATGGCCGCTAAACGAGCTACATTTTTACCGTTCCATTGTAACTTAAGCTCACCATACAGGACCGCGATATACCGTTCTGCGAGGATCTTCTTTAACTGAATGAGGTACCCCTCCTTGTCACTCCTCTTCTTTTCTGTATCGACCTTCGCCGATCTATTTTCCGCTTGCAACCGTCCAAAAGAAAAAACCTCCCAATCAACTGTCGTTGAACCAAATGTATTAACAGATAAAGCGGAACCCGTTACCGGCATACCAGCACCGCTAACATTAAAGAATCCTGGTTGCGGAAAAACTGCACCGGCCGAACCCGCATACGTTCCGTATGTATTTTGGAGTTGTACTTTCACCTCAGGCAATGCATTGCTTTTTACAACTTGTTCTTGCAGGACCGCTGCCTCGATACCATACTGATAAGCGGCAATGCCCGGATATCGCTGTTCCACCTCAGCCCACAGGTTATTTAAAGTCTTTTGACTTTTTAAGGTATGATGTTCTTGCCCATATACATACGTACAAGAGCCTATGGCTCCGCAAAAAAAAGCGAAGGCCATGCTATATTTTTTCATGTTTATTAGATAAAAAATTAGGACGTAGGGACCGGCTCCGATGATCAGCAATACCGTGTCATGTGACTAAATCAATGCGAGCGCCCCTAACATAAAAAAAATGAAATCAGCCCCTAACAAAATTCTGTTACGGGTATCTACGAAATGTAGGTTGGAAAATTCCTAAAGAATAAGTTTTCGTGTTTGGAGGAAGATAGGTAAAAAGCCTCCAATTTTAAGGTTGCTGTATCCGGGATGTTCCTTGTCTGCACGCGGCACCACAAAGGCGAATACAAGAAGAAAAAGGACTGTCAACACAGCCGCAGGCATAAAATTTGCCTGATGCATGCCGATCTGCTGTCCGGTACCGATTTCTGAACTTACGCTGACCGAACAAATAGGTGGAGCCTCCACACGGATATTTGTTCTATTTGTCGTACGCTCTGTATTCGGGGGCATCCCCGCCATACTTTTCAGAACCGATTTAATCGGACAAGAAGACAGCAGCAAACAGAAAACCGCTGCTATCAATAAGATAAAGCGCCTTCCAGGATTCATGTGTATGATTAGCTGTCTGCTCATATACCAACAAAGCTATCATAAATTATTATTTTTCAAGACTTCATTTTGTCTTTTCACCATTTGTCACGAAAACGTTTCGAGGGGCCCACTCTTTCCGTCATTCCGAACGAGATTACGAGATGGAATCTACAAACCATAAACTCCCCTCTACAAACTAATACCTCAAATTCCCATGCTGGCGCGAGCCTTCGGCTCGTGTCCCCATAATATCAATAGAAGTCCGAGCTAAAAGCTCGAACTAGCGACGGGACTTTTATTGATTGTAAGTTCGAGTCTGCTTGCGGTAGGAAGGCTCGAACTAGTGACGGTGATAGCCACAAACAAAAAAGACACAAGATCTAGCTGCGTTGAGCCCTTCAGGGTTTATGTCTCTACAAACTCATCCCTAAAAACTATTATCTACAAACCACAAACAAAAAAGACACAAGATCTAGCTGCGCTGAGCCCTTCAGGGTATGTGTCTCTACAAACTCATCCCTAAAAACTATTATCTACAAACAACCCACTAAAAACTACCATCTACAAGTCAATATCCCAAATTCCCGTTGCGCGCTCCAGCTCCACCAATGCCGCCGCATAATCATAGAGTGCCTGATAAAAGCTTTGCTGCACACCATTATAAGTACGTTGTGCATCCAAAACCTCCAATAAAGAAGTTTCACCACGTTGATAGCTATAAACCTTACCATCCAAGATTGCTTTTGCATCTTCCAGCAAACCTGCATTAAACTGTTCCACTTGTTTCGCCGCAGCCTGGTAGGTATAAAAAGCCTGTCGCACCTCCGTTTTTATGGTCAGTTCGACGAGCTCATATTTTTTTTCCGCCTGTAAAATACCATACTGCGCAGCACGCAGCTCCCCCGGTCTTCTATTAGAGAATTTCAGCGGTATACTTACACCAGCCTGCACAGCCGTGAACGACGGAGAAGGCGCCATCTCGTTTCGGGCTTCTGCATTATATTCCATACCCACCGATACCCCCAGATCAATCACCCGATTAGCCTTCGCCAACTGCAGCATCTTATGCGATATATGCTTACTCCCTAAAGCCGCTTTTAAATCCGCTCGGTTATCCTGCGCTTCCAATACCAGCGTTGGCAACATAAATGTACGCGCCCCGACCTGCAAGTCACCTTCCAGCAAAGGCAGACTCTCCTGCTCTTCTCTACCGAGCAACAACAACAGATGAGCGTACGCCGCCTGTTGGTCAGCCTCCGCTGCAAACACCTCATTGCGCATCGTACGCGCTTCCAGCTTCGACTGTCGGGCATCAACCTGTGTAATCGACCCCAGCCGCAACCGCACGCTATCCGCCTGAGCCAAGCGCAACAATTGCTGGTACGAATCCTCTTGCACATGCAACACCAAGCCACTGTGAATAGCTCGCAGATACGCCAAGGTGGCATCCGCGCGCAGATGACGAAAGAAATCCTCGACCATCAACTTCGTTAGCTCCACTTCATTCTGCGCCACATCCACACGCGCCCTTCTCTTTCCGCCCAGCTCCATCGTCCAACTTATTCCCGAAGAAACACCATAGCCCATTTTCATACGCCGCTGTGCATTATCAAACAAACCAACTTCCACTTCCGGATCCGGAAAGATACCAGCACTCAACAAATTCGCTTCCGCCAACTGGATATTATATTGTTCCGCAGCATACGCCATATTTCGTGCTGCCACCTCCTTCAAAAAAGTACGGTAATCCAGCACGGGCGTCAGGGTATCGGGCGAGATCGTCTGTCCTTTCACCGGGAGAACCCAGACATAAAAAACAAAGACAACGTATAATTTAATCCTATTTTTCATCATAACAAAGCTTTAAGATTCTTCGGTTTCCACGTTCCCCTTACCCCATCTCTTTTCGATCAAGAAATACAAAGCCGGCAGAGCAAAGAGTGTAATAATCGTAGAGAACAAGAGTCCATATACAATCACAGTCGCCAATGGACGTTGTACATCCGATCCGATTCCTGTCGCCAACGAAGCCGGAAACAGCCCTAATACAGCCACGGTTGCCGTCATCAGTACCGGTCGAAAGCGATGCTTTGCTCCGTCAATAACCGCAGGCAACAATTCGTATCCCTTCTTTCGGAGCTCATTGATATGCGCGATCATAATAACGCCATTTTGGATGGCGACACCAAACAAGGCAATAAAACCAACAGCAGACGAAACGCTTAGGGACATCCCTCGAATATGAAGCGCCAACATTCCACCAAAAAGAGCCAGAGGCACAATACTCATCAGCAGTCCTGCCTGCCGAAAAGAACCGAATGCGCTGTACAACAACACAAACATAATCGCCAGTGCAAATGGAACAATAACAGAGAGTCGTGCATAAGCGCGGTGTTGATTCTCAAACTGTCCGCCCCACTTGATATGGTATAGATCATGATCGTATGTTACCTGCTGTTCGATCGCCTCCTGCGCTTCGGCCAACAACGATTGTAGATCGCGGTTACGTACATTTAACTTCACCGTTAAATGCCGCTGATTCATCTCCCGAGTAATTGTACTCTCTCCTGTACTCAGCCGTACTTCCGCAACCTGGGAGAGTGGAATTTTGGCCCCCGTTTGGGAAGTAAGCATCAAATTAGCAATCTTCTCCGGTGTATTTCGGCTTTCCTCCGAATACCGACAAATAATATCATACACTTTGTGTCCGATAAACAATTGCGATACCGCTTTCCCACCGATAGCCACCTCAATCAGCTCCGCAACATCCGCCACGTTCAACCCATATTGTGCAATCTTATCCCGATCGGCATAAATCTGAAGCTGCGGCAGAGGCGGTTCCTGATCAATAGCGAGATCCACTGCACCAGGCACTTCTTTTACTGTCGCTTTGACGGCTTCCGCAATACGGCGTGTTTCTTTAAAATCATCGCCATATACTTTAATGACCAGCTCACTATGCGCTCCCGCGATCTTATCCATCACTCCATCGATCATCGGCTGAGAGAAACCCACTGTAAAGCCCGCCATACCTTCATATTCTTTCGCAAGCTCATCAATAAGGTCATACTTGGTTTTTCCTTTCGGCCACTCTTTATAGGGCTTGATACCAATAGATACTTCAAAATGCGAAGCTGTCCAAGGGTCCGTACCATCGTCATTACGCCCGGCCTGTACCATAATATAAGTCACCTCCTCATACCGCATCGTTCTCGCGCGTAAGGTATCGCTCATGGCTTTCGATTTTTCAACCGATATACCGGGCGGGAGCTGCACCTGTAACCAGATCGACCCCTCGTCCAAAGGCGGTAGAAAATCCTTACCGACGCGAAGCGTCAGTATCGTTGAGGCACCTAAGATCAGGATCAACGGCAGAATCACCTGCACCGGCTTCCGCATAATCTGCTGTATACGCCGGTGATACACAACCGTCAGTTTCTCCAACCAACGATTATGGTATACTTTCTGCGGTTTACGGTATATCACGTAGGCCAACCCCGGGATCACAAATAGCGCGACCAAAAGGGCTCCCAAAAGGGCATAGCCGACCGTAAAAGCCATCGGTGTAAATAGCTTCTTCTCCACGCGTTCGAAAGCAAACAAAGGTAAGTATGCGGTAATGATAATAATGGATGCAAAAAACACAGGTTTGGCAACTTCAGCGGCACGTTGCGCAATGGTCTTTTCCTGCAACTCTTCTAGTGGATTATCCTCCCTCTTCTTCAAGATCGTCTCCATCATCACAATCGCGCCATCTACAATAATTCCAAAATCTATCGCGCCTAATGACAAGAGATTGGCGGGAATATCGGTAAAGTACATCAAGATAAAGGCGGTGAGCAAGGACAAAGGAATTGTTATGGCAACCAATAAGGCACCCCGCCAACTTCCTAAAAACACGATGAGCACCACAATCACCAAAGCCATCCCTTCCAACAACGTATACGACACCGTATGCAAAGTGGTATCCACCAAATCGGTGCGATCTAGAAAAGTATGGATATGCACGCCGCTAGGCAATCCCCCCGTATTGAGTTCTTCCACAGCAGTATGTATACCCTCCAAAACTTCGGATGGATTTTCACCTTTCAACAAGAGCACAATTCCCTCTATACTCTCGGCATAATCGCGTTGTCTATCCGTATAGCCGAGAACACCCTTGCGCTCCAGCTGCCCATATTTGAGTGCACCAATATCTTCTAAGAAGATCGGTACACCGTCCACAGACTTTACCACAATCTTCCCGAGGTCATCCAGGTTTTTTACCAAACCAATTCCCCGGATCACGTAGCCCAGTTCGCCGCGCGGTAACACGCTCCCGCCCGCATTTATATTGTTGCTTTCAATGGTTTCTACCACCTCGGCTAAAGCCAAATTGTACTGCTCTAATTTCCAAGGGTCTACTTCCAACTGGAACTGCGTGGTTATCCCTCCAAAGTTGGTCACATCAGCCACACCAGAGACTTGCTTGATACGTGGGATAATCGTGAAATTCTGTAAATCAGTCAGCTCCCGTAAATCTTGTCTTCCATCGCTTTCAAGGATATACCGATAGATTTCCCCGGTCGGTGAAGTCAGCGGATCTAATCCAGGGAGCACATCATAAGGCAGCTCCACCTCATTCAGCCGTTCCTGAATCCGCATCCGTGCCCAATAATCTTCCACTCCATCCTCAAAAACAATCGTAATCATCGACAGGCCGAACGTACTCTTACTCCGCATCACATGCATTCCCGGAAGCCCATTCAACGCACGCTCTACCGGAATAGTGATCTGCTGCTCCACTTCTTCTGCTGCCAACCCCGGAACCTGCGTCACCACCTGCGAAGTAACGTCCGCAATATCAGGGTACGCTTCAATGGCAAGCTGCTTCCAGGAATAGTACCCGAAGAAGGCGATTAACACAAACAGCGCCACCATAACCCAACGCTTTTCGATACCGATATGTATTAATTTATTCATCGCAACAACATTAATGAGCCACCACTTGATACAATCACCTCACCAACCTTTAGTCCGGTCGAAACAATAACCTTCCCATTCACCGTGCCGCGCGTTTCCACCCTTCTTTTTTCATACCTCCGGGCATCCAACTTCATAAATACGAACTGTCCCTTTTCTTCCTGGAACAGCGCTTCTGTCGGAACAAGAATGGTTGTTTCGGGCGCATCCTTAAACAAAACCGTTACATACATACCGGGGCGAAGATCCTGTTGGTAATTATCACATTCCACCAGCACTTCGACACTGCGCGTCTCTTCATTTACAATCTTATTGATATGCTTAATCTTCCCGCGCATGAGGCGATCAGGGAAGGCTGCCATTTTCACATTTACGGCATCCAATTCATTGATAAAAGGAACATCTTTCTCTTTTACCTGACCTACAATCCATACCTTGGATAACTCCGCCACCACAGCCAAGGGCTCGGCCTCTTCACGGAGATATTGACCGATAACAATATTGTTGGTTACCACTTCTCCCCGTATAGGCGCGGTGACGACCAATGCCTGTCCGAGTTTTACCTGCGCTAGATCGACATTAAATATCCGTAAGGCGGCACCCGCATTAGAGAGCGCAGTCTTCTGCGTTTCAAACGTTGTTTCGGCTTCTTCCAGTTCACGCGCTATGCCCACCCCATTACGTAGCAGATCCTTCTGCCGTTTGAGGTTTAATTCTCCTTGCCGAAATGCCTGCTTCGCATCGAAATACTCTTTCTGCGCCATAAAAAATGCCGGCGAACTCATCTCAAAAATCGGCGCTCCCGGGTTCACCTTTTGCCCGAGGCGGACATAGGACTTCAATACCCTTCCTGCAAATGGAGGGGCTATCTCTGCATAATTATTGGGAATAGCGCGTACGATACCAGCCGTCGTTAGTTCCAATTGAAACAACTGATCACTGACCGTATCATGGACAAATTGATGTTGCAGTGTGGAGCTGGGGGATAATAGCACGGTATCTCCCTGTAATGTATAATCGGTGTGATGACCATCATCCGCCGAAGAACCTTCCCGGCAAGCGGAAAAAAGGACGATAAAAAAGACGAAGAACACGCCTGCGATTAGCTTACCGCTTATTCCTTTCGTTTTCTTGCCGCGTAACCATGTCATTTGCATTTCTGTTTTCTTTACGTTGTTTGGATTGACCCTACAAAAATGGGTAGGTTCAGCCGGAAACGCTGTTAGAGAACAAACAGAAAAAAATTAGAAAATAATTAGAAAGGCCCAGCTGGATCACCTTCCGTGATGACACAAAAAAAGCAGACCCGAAGGTCTGCTTTTCTGTTTTGTACTTATTTAGACACAAATCCCAAAGGGCTTAGCATAGCTAAATTCTGCGTCTCTACTATGTCCTAAAATCACCGCTTCACGACAAAGAAACCTTTATCGCGTTTCCATTGACCGTTTTCATCTTTGACATCGATGTAATAGAAATATGTACCATCGATAACATGATCTGCGGTAAAGACGCGCTCTCGGTTATCATAACGCTCGATCACCTTCAACACCTTACCTGATTTATCGAATATCGTTACTTTATTCTCTGGATAATCCTGAATACCTTCAATCAAGAAGAAATCATTGATACCGTCTCCATTTGGCGACAACGCTGGTTGTACCCGAATTGGAAGCTCCGCGTCGACATTGTTCTTCACTCGGATGGTCACCGAAACAGGTGCTGCCGACTCATAGTTTTCATTACCCGCCTGACTTGCCGTTACCACAACTGTTCCCAAGCGTAATACCTCAAGATCCAATCCGTTGATCCGCGCAACCATAGGTTCATCCACAGTGAGCTGTACTGGTAACCCACTACTTGCTTTTACATCCAACGATACCTTAGCAGCATCGCGATCTACGACCGCAGGCGCTGTCATCGTAATCTGTTGCTTCGCTTTACGTATCGTCAAGTTTGCCTTAAGCGATGTGCCTAAGTAGTTTCCAGTTTCAACAATAGTTGCCGTAACCTGATAGGTTCCCGCATTTACTTGATTGTTATTCTGGTATTGCACTGCGACCCCAGCAGGCAACGTACCTTGTAGTGCCAACGATTTCGCCGAACCGTCGTACGTGAAGCTCGCATCCTTCAGACTTAAACCTGTAAGCGTCGCTTTAGCAATGGTCATCGTAGCTTTCAGCGTTTGTCCGTTATAGTTCACACCACCATTGACCGTTGCAGTAACCTCATAAGTGCCCGCTTCTGTTTTAGCATTGCCCGCATAGCTTACCGAAGCACCTTGCGGCAATGTACCTTGTAGTGCCAACGACTTCGCGGAACCGTCGTACGTGAAGCCAGCGTCTTTCAAGCTTAAACCTATAAGCGTTGCTTTGCTAATAGTTAAGTTTGCCGCCTGATAATCGATCGTATAGTTTATAGCTGCTAAATCCACGTTACGAATGTTATAGTCCCCTACATTCTCTCCTTTATCACGAGTTATCGAGCCCATAACAACAGTCCGTAGATCCCCATTTTTCAAGCCATCAACTTGATAAGTAAGCACAGGATCCAACGCTCCAAACACCTTTGTCTGCGCATCTGCAGTCACCCTCAACGTCGCCTTTCCAACCACCAAGTTTTGGCTGGATGATGGCGCTGCCAAATAGACTCCGTTACCCGATTGAGATGCTGTAATCATCGTTTGACCAGCAGATTTCACCTTCACTTTCCATTGTTGACCCTCTTGATAGACCTCGGCTACAGCTTTATCACTAGAAATATAGGAAACCGGTAATCCCGAACTCGCGGTTGCGCCCAACACCGCATCCGACACACCATAAACCACGGGAGGTAATGAAGCAAAAGATATCGTCTGTTCCCCCATCGTCGTTGCTTCAACTTTCGTTTCTACACTTTGGTTACCAACATGATCTTCCGCCAGTAGATAAAGTGTATAGCTTGTTCCATTTGGTAAGTCCGTATAAACAAAGGCTTCTGTCCCACGTTGAATTGTTTCAAGTAGTACCTTTGTTCCATTTTTAGGTTGTGCAAAGAGTTTATACTGGGCAAAATCAGATTCTGAATTGGCATTCCAGCTCAACTGCACCCGACCATCTCCACCTACCGCAACAAAGCCTGTCGGTTTGGCTGGAGGAGTTTCATCAAGAACAATCCCGTCATTATATAGTGCGGAAATATTATCCGCCTCATCTTTAAATCTTGCATATACAGTTTTCATCCCATCACCGGCAGGTAATGTCAAAGCTTTCGATGCAGCAAAGGATTCCCAAGACGACCATGTCGTTCCATCATTCGAAAACTGCATCATCCCCGAAGGCTCAGTTACAGTGAGAGTAAGCCGTACATCACGCGAACCCGTAAAAGATGCGCCACCATTGATTGCTAAAGTTCCGCTAGGTGCAATACCGTCCACAATAATCGTCTTGTTATCACTGAGAGAACCCGCCGCTTGCGGTGCTGGGAGTGTGCGGATTGCATTCCTATTCTGGGCATCTGTTATTGATCCACCCTGTAGGGAAATTGCTTCTGTAGATGTATAATCCAGATGGTTGGTAATATCACCATCTTGAATTTTATAGTTAAACGTTAGCGCATCAGTACCACTACCTGCTACGTAATTAGCTTGTACCGAACCGTTCTGCAACTGTAAAGCGATTGACGGGACGCCCGAGACAGTCACCGGTTTAGTGAACTGTACCAAAACGGGAATATCCTTTCCGATACCGTATGTGCCGTTACGTAAGGTAGAAGTTACCTGTGTAACACTCACTGGAGCATGAAGCTCTGCCGTCGCCGTTACTTCGCACCCATTGGCATCGGTAACGGTCACCGTGTAAACACCTGCTGAAAGACCTTTCGCCGTTGCGGCGCTACCCCCCGAAGGCGACCAACTATACGTATAATTCGGCGTTCCACCTTGAACTACCACAGAAGCACTTCCGTCTCTTGTTCCAGGCGCAGAAGGCGAAGTAATATTGCCTATTGAAGCCAGCAGTACGCTAGGTTCTGTGATATTAAAAGTATATGATTTCTGACATCCATTTGCATCCGTTACTGTCGCAGTATGTATACCCGCAGACAGATTAATTGCGGTTTCTGTGGTTGAGGAAGAGCTAGACCAGCTATACCGGTAGGGTTCCGATCCTCCGGAAGCCGAAACCGTCGCCGATCCGGTTGCCCCACCGTTACAGGCAATATTTGTCTGCGCAAGAGGATTAATAGACAACGCGGAGGCAGGCTGACCAATGACGACCGTGGCTCTTCTCATGCAACCGTGCGCATCTGTCACCTCCACTTCATACGCCCCTTTTGCCAGCCCAGAAACGGTGGCCTCTGTGCTGTTGTTATGCGTCCACCGATACGTATATGGCGCTGTCCCTCCATTGGGAACTACCGTTGCCGTTCCAGTACTTGTTCCAAAACACAAAACATCCGTTTTATCAAATGTAGCTTCCAAAATATCCGGTTGCGTTATCGTAACTCTTTTCGTTTCGACACAGCTATTGGCATCCACGACCGTTACGGTGTATGTGCCTGCCGGAAGCCCAGTCGCTGTAGCATCAGTCCCACCCATAGGTGCCCAACTATATGTGTATGCACCCGTTCCGCCCGTTACGTGCACTCTTGCTGCGCCATTGGAGCCACCGTGGCAGGAAACATTGTCTTGCCTATCGATAGCGATCTCTATTGGATCCGGTTGTGTAATCGTTATGGTCTGTGTTACCTCACAAAGGTTTGCATCTGTGACCGTAACGGTATAAGTTCCTGCACGCAGTCCGGAAGCCATTGCCCCAGTACCTCCTGATGGCGCCCAACTATAGGTATAGGATCCTGTGCCGCCTCTCACATATACACTAGCTAAGCCATTTCCTCCGCCATAGCATGAGACATCTTGGTGCTCTGCAGGAATAGCTTGTAGCGCTGATGGTTCTGTGATCGTAAAATTCTTTGTTATTGAACAGCCGTTTGCCGCTGTAATCAGAACACTGTAACTACCAGCGCTTAGATTGTTTGCGACATCCGAATTACTAACACCACCTGTCCATACATACGTAAAAGGTCCTGCTGCCCCCGACGGTATTACACCGGCAGATCCCGTTGTTGACCCATTGCATAATATATTTGTTTGGTATGTGCTTGCTACCAAGGTATTCGTTGTTCCTATTGTAAAGTTCTTCGTAATCGAACAACCATTAGCGTCCTTAATCACACAGCTAACAGGCCCGGCTGCCAAACCCGTTAGTATCTGTGTTTTAGCACCTGTACTCCATTCATAGGTATATGGTGCCTTACCACCAGATGGAAAAACTGAAGCCTCTCCACCAGTACTACAGGTTGCACTTGTCTGACTCGTCGATGCTTTCAACTCTGAAGGTTGCGTAATTTCAAAATCAAGTGTCTTAAAACACCCTTTGGCATCCGTCACCGTTACCGTATACGTACGGGCTGCTAAATTGGAAGCGGTAGCTTGAGTTCCCCCACTTGGTGACCATGCGTAAGTATACGGAGCCGTTCCTCCTGTCACGTTGACTGTTGCTTTACCATTGTTTTCTCCATAGCAGCTTACATTTTCCGTTCCCCCATTACTCAACACCAACGCTGAAGGCTGCGTAATTTCTACCTGTAGAGACTTTGTCACATTTTGAGCATCCTTGACCGTCACTGTATACAAACCTGCAGCAAGTCCCGAAGCAGTTGCTCCAGTCCCTCCCGAAGGAGACCAACTATAAGTATATGACCCTGCGCCACCACTTCCTTTAACGGTCGCAAATCCATTACTCCCACCATTGCAAGAAACGTTCTCCTTCGATTCCAAACCAAGCTCCAGGGGAGTACCTGGATTATCTGGCAGAACCATCCCAGAATCCTTTACCCACCTAAAGGCATCAAAGCCAACATACCGAAAGCCCCCATTTGCTGTTATCCGCAATTCATCGATAACAATATTGGAAAAGTTCATTCCATTTAGATTGGTCAAATCAATGAGCGTATATCCGTTTGTTGCCCCCAGACTCGTCATGAAGCCACTACTCTTTGTTGCAGAAAACTTGGTTACCCCCGACAATCTCCCTGTAATGGTTACTGATCCTTGAACGTCTAAGCTTAAATTCAATGCAGATAAGTACAACCAAAATCTATGGACTTTAAACAGATTTGATGTTGTTTTGATACTGAAAGAGGGTGGACTTTGCGTGTCGTTCGCGTTATCAATATATCGATTATCATTCGCTGTCCCACTCCAACCCGTCCCAGGATAATTTCCTTGAATATCGAAAACACTCACGTGAGAGATAATTTTAAACTCCACCCCGTTGTCGATAAATGTAGTACTCCCATTTGACTCCGTCTCAAAAAGTTCGGTTGTTGCTTGTCCAAAGACAGTCGCAGAGAAAAATAGCGACAACAGCACAAACAAACAAGAAGTCAAGCGTTTCATATTCATCCGTATTTTTTTTAATCCTTTCATCGCGTCAGACCTATAGTAAACCAATTCCACCCACGCGATACCGCAAACCGACCTCATGCGTATTATTTGAAATCCGCTGATTCATAGTTGGACTTTTCGGACTAAATTGGTAGCTGTAGCCGATGCCGAAATTGCCAAAATTAAATTGCAGTAATCCAGAGAGGTCACCTTGATTCTGTACGCCCATACCGACCCCAATCTTACGTGCCATAAAGACCAGCGCACTAACATCATAACGTGGGGTCAAATCATCCATGTGACTCACGATAAAGGATGGTCGGATATGGAATGCATCGTCCAAACGAAATAAAGCCCCTCCGGTGATGTAGTATACATTCCGAAACTCGTACTCGCGGTTGGCATCCCGCTTCAGCGAAAAACGCGGCATGGACACACCCACATAATAACGGTCCTTTCGATAGTAGGAAGTACTGATGCTCAAAATACCATTTGTTTCCCGGATGTTATCCCGAAATGCAGGGTCATTCGGATCGAGGTGGTTGTAGTTCCCCTGGAAGTACAATAATCCTCCCCCCATCGAAAGGCTCAAATACTCATCCTCGGATAGACGCACCGCTTTGGCGGCAAAGACCGAAAATTCACTTTCTTTTACAATTCCGAGTTCGGAGTGTTTCACATCCCCTCCGACAGAAAGACCAATGGGCTTAATTACCGCATTTCCGGTTGCCCATATAGACTTCGGTGCGCCGTCCACACCAACCCATTGACTACGCCCCAACACGGAGAAACTCCCCCGATCATCCATTGTACTCAGCGAGCTATTAAATGAGTTACGTAATTGTCCAAATTGATTGTAACTAATGCCGTGCTGCGCCCTACCTATAAAAGGTAGAGACAACAACATAGCTCCCATGATTATATTTTTTAGTGTTTTCATTTTTTTGTATTAAGTAGAAAGTATGAAGTACGAACTAGAAAGTAGGGAGTACGAAGAACTTTACGCTGTACTCCCTACTCTGTACTAAAATCACCGTTTCACTACAAAGTAACCCTTATCCCGTTTCCATTGCCCATTATCATCTTTGATATCGAGGTAATAGTAATATGTACCATCAATCACATGGTCGGCGGTAAACACATTCTCCCGATTGTCGTAGCGCTCGATTACTTTCAATACCTTTCCAGATTTATCGAAGATCGTCACCTTGTTTTCCGGATAATCCTGGATTCCCTCGATCATCAAGAACTCATTGATTCCATCTCCATTCGGAGACACCGCCTGGTGTACACGAATTGGAAGTGGTGCATCGGCACTGTTCTTCACGCGGACCGTTACCGACACTGGCGCTGCTGCCTCAAAGTTGGCATCCCCCGACTGCGTTGCTGTTACTACGACCGTCCCCAAGCGTAATACCTCTAGATTCAACCCATTAATTCGGGCGACCATAGGTTCGTCTATCGTTAGCTGTACCGGTAAACCGCTACTTGCTTTTACATCCATTGGTACCGTACCAGCATCACGGCCAAGTACCGCTGGCGCAGTAAATGTGATTTGTTGTTTCGCTTTCGTAATCGTTAGCTTCGCTTTCAGCGTTTGTCCGACGTAATTCACACCGCCATCTACCGTAGCAGTAACCTCATAGGTTCCCGCATCCGTTTTCGCATTGCCAACATAACTTACCGAAGTACCTTGCGGCAACGTCCCTTGCAGTACTAATGACTTCGCGGAACCGTCGTATGTAAAGCCTGCATCTTTCAGACTTAAGCCCGTTAGGGTCGCTTTCGTAATCGTTAGCTTCGCTTTCAGCGTTTGTCCGACGTAATTCACACCGCCATCTACCGTAGCAGTAACCTCATAGGTTCCTGCATCCGTTTTCGCATTGCCAACATAGCTTACCGAAGTACCTTGCGGCAACGTCCCTTGCAGTAGTAATGACTTCGCGGAACCATCGTATGTAAAGCTTGCATCGTTCAGACTTAAGCCCGTCAACGTCGCTTTCTCCACAGTCATCGTAGCCTTATGCGTCTGGCCGATGTAATTCACACCACCATCTACCGTAGCAGTAACCTCATAGATTCCCGCATCCGTTTTAGCATTGCCAACATAGCTTACCGAAGTACCTTGCGGCAGCGTCTCTTGCAGTAGCAATGACTTCGCGGAACCATCGTATGTAAAGCTTGCATCGTTCAGACTTAAGCCCGTTAGGGTCGCTTTCGTAATCTCGAATACACCCGGCATATATTTCAAGGTATAGTTCGCATTCGTCGCTAGGTTAGCTCCTAGAATAGCATAACTGCCAACCTCTTCACCCGGCTCACGTGTTAATGTTCCCGAAACCACATGATCGGTGTCATTAAATTGTAACCCATCGACATCATATATCCAAGCCGGATCCATCGTTCCAAACACCTTAGTTTCATCCTTTGCGGTAACGGTTAATAGTGCAGGAGTAATCGAAAGATTATTTCCAGTATAATCAAGGGTATAATTTGCGGCGTTCAGGGTATTGCGTGTAATCGCATACACCCCAACGTCCTCTTGTCCGGCAGCTCGACCTAACACGCCCGTCAACACTGATTTATCTTCATTATTTACAAAACCGCTGACGGTGTAGGTAAATACAGGATCATTCGCGCCATATACCTTGTTACTTGCATTAGCGTCTACCACTAACACGGCAGGCGTAACAACAATAGCACCTGCTTTATGCGTGATGGTATAGTTATTTGACGTCACTCCAGACACTAGTATTGGGTATGTTCCGACAGACGAACCCGCTACTGCAACCGTTGTCAATACAGGAGTCGAAAGCAAATCAGCAGCAGCATCACCGTTAACAAAACCATCATAACGGGCGGTCAACACTGGCACCATCGCTCCATAAACTTTGGTTATATCATTGGCAATCACGTTCAACGGTGCTTTAGTCACATCAATTCCACGAACAACATCTGGCGCGGCCAGGTAAGCAGCATCTCCTGCTTGTCGAGCCGTAATCAAGGCATTTCCAGCCCCCTTAATCTTAAGTTTCCACTTATTTCCGTCTGCGACATCGATATACGGCTCGGCGATCAAATTATTCGAAGACGCATACACGACCGGCAGTCCAGAAGTCGACACCGCCGTCAAAACAAGATCCGCCATACCATACGACACGGTGTTCAATGGATCGAATGTGATGGTTTGCTCTCCTTGTGTTGTCGCCGTAGCGCTCGCATACGGTCCCTCATTGTCGACTACATCAACCGCACGCAAGAAGTATGTATACGTCATACCATTGGTTAATCCTGTATGGGTATAGCTGGTCTCACTTTCCGTTAAGGTGGCAACCAGTTGTTCGGGTTCACCCGCTTTCTTCGCCGTCAATCGGTAGCCCTTTAAATCGACTTCCATATTTTTATTCCACTGCAGCACCGCTTGTCCATTCCCTCCTTTCGCCTGAAAACCTGTCGGTTGAGCCGGTGGAGTTTGGTCGTATATTACACGCAGTGTATTCGACCGCACATTATCATTCCCTCCTATATTTTGTACAGAACCTGCAGGTAGGTATATCGTAAACTCGCCTTCACGAGCAGGCGAAAGTAAGAAAGTATAGGTAATATTGTCAGTCGTAGAAAGATTAGAAACCGTTGTATTTAAAACAGATAAATCACCCACTGACAGACCTACTACAGCTTCAGAAAATGTCGCAGTCACAATAAATGGTTTATTCGTTATACCAATACTTGTTGTAAGCGTAACTGTTGGTGGAATAGTTGAAACCCTGACGCCTGTCGTGGAGGCAACATTGTTTAAGGTTAACAACATACTATTACCGGCTGCATCGGTGATGGAGCCCCGTTCAATAACCACCTCTCTACCTAGCGTAATACCATCCAAATCGGTATCACCTTGTTTTACAACATACTGAAATGTAAGCGTTCTGTTGTTATTTCGTACATACGTAGCCTTTACCATAGCAGAACCGATGGTAATCGGAATATAATGTGGATGGTCAACCTGCCCTAAAACATGTACCGGTTCACTCATCGTTAGCTCGAAAGTCAGCACATCGTTTGTCTTATAGTAGCCATTGGCTGGCACACTTACAGCAGTCACTACAGGAGCTGTTTTATCGATGGTAAAAGAAACAATTGTTGTATTACCAGCCGCATCCGTTACAACCAACGTATAAGACCCTTCTGCCGAAACAATCGTTCCTGATGTAAAGTTCGCTCCATTCAAAGTAGCATTACCTTCGTCATAGGTAATTGTTCTATTTGTATTATACAATTCCCCATTCGTAACACCTAAAACTACAGGAGGTTGCGTATCCACGACAATATTATCATGCAGGGTAGTACTTACGTTCCCTACCGCATCCCTTAATTGGGCCGAAACGGTTTTTGCACCATCTCCTTCTAGTAAGATCCACGATCTCGAAACACTGAATGTCTCCCATCCGCTCCAGCTTACACCATCATTTGAAAACCGAATCTGCGTATTGCTCTTATTGGAGGTCAGGCTCAAGGTGACTGCCCGATGATTTGTATACAACGCACCATTGTTAATTAAGATCGTACCCGTTGGTGCTACGCCATCGATCACCAAGTTCTTATTTGCGCCCAGCGAGCCCGATGCTCCAGGTGTCGGTAAGGTTAATAGGGCATCCTCTGTCAAACCATTTTTAATCCTACTGTCATTTAATTCCAGCGCTGATGTTGATTTATAATCTAAATCTGACGACACATCCCCCGCTTGTACGACATAGGTAAATGTCAGCGTGGATGTTCCACTACCTGAGAAGTAAACTGCCTTTTGATCGTTCACGCCCGTTTCCAGTAAAAGTGTAGGTGATCCTCCGCCTGTTGTTACGGTAACGGGTTGATCAAATGTAACGTCTATTGAAATCGCACTACCCGTGCCATATGCAACGTTAGCCATAGGAGAACTTACATTCGTAACTTTCGGGTTGGTAGCTGGTGTTACGATAATCGGAAACGACGTACTAGCATTTTTAGCTCCACCGCTACCTGTATTACCATTATCGTTCACATTGACGGTCATCTGTTGGGACACAATCCCTGTAACAGTCAATGTCAAACGCCCCATAGCGATAAATGTATTGATATCTACAATACTTCCCGTTAAGGTTATGGTATTCGTTTGTGTTTGCGAACTAACCGTTACCCCGGATCCCGTAGTTGCATTCAACGAGCCCGAAGGTATTGAAAAAGTCGCCGTTACAGGCGCTGCTCCAGCATCGATATCAGCAAACGAAATCCCCGTTATCGTGGTCGCAACATGTTGCTTAACCGTTATCGTTGACGGAACCGTAACTGTAGGTGCATCATTCACCGCCGTTACTGAAATAGAAACCGTTGCTATATTGCTGTCCGACGTACCGTCATTGGCCTTATAGGTAAAACTATCCGTTCCGTTGAAATTTGGTACCGGTGTATACGTAAACGAACCATTTGCACTTAATGTCAACGTTCCAGACGAAGGCCCCACAACCAAAACGGCCGTCAATGCATCGCCATCCGCGTCGGTATCGTTCACCAAAATCCCTGGTGCAGCGACCGTCAACTGCGAGTCTTCATTAACAGTATAAGCATCACTATTCGCTATCGGCGCGGTATTTATTTTGGTCACACTCACCTGCTTGGTAACGGTATTACTGGTTTCCGCTTCCCCTGTAAGGGTAAAAGATACAGTGCGCGTTGCTAAAGTTGGTGCACTACTCGAATTGCTATATGTCACTGACTGCAATGCGCGCTGCCATTGTTCCGGTATAGCTGTTGCGCCGTTAGAGGTAAGTTTCATTTCACCCGTACTAGCGTTAAAGCTTGCCGTTATATTCCCCATCGTCGCCGGATTGTTCGTGAAGGACAAGACATCTTGCGCCATTTGTAAATTACCTGTGATAGCTACTTTCGCGCTGGAAAGACCTTCTGGTTCTAAACGCACGATCGATAATGCCGGATCGATAGGCACGGCTGCGCCCGGTGTTTCTGCGTTTGTCATATAACTTGTTGTACCTGCACTTGCGGTCAAGGTTAGGTTTTGTGGACCGAGACGAATCGCATCCGTATATACCGTTTTGGCGCCACTTAGCCGTACGCGGAACCAGCGCGGTGAACTGTAACTCGCATTCGTCACCATCGTCGAAGTGGTTGCCTGACCTATATCCACGAAATCTACACCATTCGCACTTTCCTGCCATTGGTAATAACAGGCATCCGATGTTATGGATAAGATGATACCATTCTTCACGATAGCCGACTTGGTCGGTGCATCAACATTCCAAGCAACCGCCAGTTGTTCCAACTGAGCCAAATTGCTATAGATATCGTTAAAAACAGTAAGCGGATGGTTAAACACCTGCTGACGCAAGGTCTGCCGTGAGCCCATCACCGCTAACCCCACATTCATACGTGCCTGATACGCGTCCTCATCGGGAGAACTTATCATCTTTGATTGCTTAAAACCAGGGGGCAGATTTGGATTCAAGGAGGCCGAAGAAGACACAGCGGGCATACTAAGGTTCCAGGCATCTTTATTTAGTAACAAAGCTGCTTGGAGTTTTTTTGCTCCACTTACCATTTTATACGCAAACAACTGATCCCCGCCGATACCGAAATTAAAACTCCCCAGCGTCTCGGTTACCGCTCCATGCGTCGCCGTTTTGTCTCCGACCTTGACCACCACCAAGGTACCACCTTCTAATGGCGTTGTGGATTTCCATTCCAAAATCCCATCAGTGGGCGATTGCGCAACGGTCTGGAAAATGGTCTGCCCTACATCCGTCAAACCAAAGTCCGTAAAGAAAATAGATGTATTCGCAGGTAGGTATTCCAACAGGATAAAAGAAAATTGATCTTGCTGCCCTTGCGGATTGCCCGCATCGGCGATTTGGTACCCCGTAAAAGCGAGTACACCGTAATCATCCGTGCATTGGGCATAACTAGTGCCCGTCTTTACAAGCAGCAGCATAAGAAGCAAGCCACTGCAAAAAAGACGATATATTGTATTGCTCTGGATCATGATCGGAAATTAAAACTGGGAAGGAAAAATGCCGTAAAGGCATATAATAAAACTAACCGCGAGAGAAGGTTGCATATTCTCATGTGGCAAAGTTGCGCCCGCAAGAGCCGTTACCCCCTTTGTGAACGCGCCTGTTTTATTTGTTGATGCGGTCTTACCATACTGTTTTAACCCCGGTACAATGGCCGCATGGCGCCCCAAAGGGCTACCGGAATCTCCCGAAGCACTCGCATTTCCATATTTTATTCTCTTGCCCCCTGCTGACTCGGGTGTCAAATGTGTATGCGTCGGCAATTGTGTTGACAGTATGGTGGTCGTTTCTGCTCCAGCCCTTTGTCCCAACGTATAATTAGGTTGTCCCGGACTTTGCCCCAGTCCAATAGGCAGACGCCCACGAAGATCAGGTAACATAAAAGTCGTTTGACCATTTCCGCCAAAGGTGGTCCCCAGCAACGTATACAAAGTCTCATTTTCACTGATGCTCATCTCTTTTCCATCACAAAAAGCCCAACCCATCGGAGCATAATCGCCGGCAAACATCTTTATCTCACCAACATAAGCCTCAACAGGAGAGCCTCCATCTCCTCTTACAGGAAATATACCTTCGGTAGCAATACAGAAGTTCATCGCCAAATAAGGTTGCATATTATTATGAGGCTGTGTACCTCCGGCTGGAGCAAGTACAATATGCTCTGTTGCTCCAGATTTTGGAACACTGGTATACAACTCTTTACCCGTTGCTTCTGCTACATAGCTCTGTGCGGGGCTCGCCGTATTGGCAGCCGTCGCCACATTTGCTTTTCCTTCAAAGGTATGTTGATGCGCAGGTATTTCATTAAGCCCTAAAGTCACATTCGATAGACCTACTTTATCCCCCACATTCCGAGGACTTAAGCCAGGACCCTGACCCCTACCTATTGGCGCATTCCCATTCATACTAGGAAGTCCTACGGTAGTCGTTCCATCGCCTCCAAATCGTGTTCCAATAACAGCAGACAATGTTGAATACGCTTGTACAGGTAATATCGCACCATTACAAAACGCCCAACCTATAGGTGCATAATTGCACCCAAATATTCTTATTTCTCCAACAAAAGGTTCCATAACTTATGATCTTGGGGGATATATACCGGTAAGTGCAATACAAAAATTAAGTGTTAAAAAAGGCTGCATATTATTGTGAGCCTGATTCCCACCTTGCAAAGAGGCGTTCACATCAAGCGGGTATTCCTGCATCACTTCGTCCTTGGTCGATGAAAAACGATTGTTATACTGTGGGTTCGTTGCGGGATAATTATTGATCGGGGAGCTTTGATTTGCAACGTCCCCAACTTGCTCCTGTATAGTCAGCTGTCCACCATGGTTGTGCATAGGCATTTCCTGCATCGTCAAGGTATGCGCAACCTCCCCCCCAGGCTGCCCTTGGGGATAAGATCCTCCGGGAACCCAGCCTATCGGCACCCGTCCGCGGAGATCCGGTAAGCCAAAAGTGGTTCGGCCGTCCCCGCCATACATAGTACCTAATAGCGAAAACAAAGCCGTATTTGTTGAAATATTTAATATTTGTCCATTACACGGAGCCCAACCTTTCGGCGCAAAGGCATACGGAAAAAGACAAATCTCTCCCATATAAGGTTCCGTTCCGCCAAAGGTACCGTCGGCACCTAGGCTTCCCATCGCTCTTCCTGACAGCAGTAAACTACCCAGCAGTAAACCACTGTTCTTTAAAAAATCTCTACGATTATTATTATCCATAGTCTGTTAATTCGGTGTTGTAGTAAACCGCCATTAACAGCACATTCGCTGACATATGGGTATGTCAGTTTCCAGTGTTTTTGGTTAATCTTAACAACGGTTAATCAAAATAACGCAAAGAGAGGGGACAATACCAAGAGAAAAAAGGGGACAAAAAGGGGACACTTTTATAACAGGTTGATTTACAGCTCGTATAATTCAAATAAATGTTGTAAAAGGAAATAATAAAAACCAGCTATTTAGACATCAACTGAATCACTTTAACATGCGATTGGAAAGCCTTCCAGAAGGTAGAAAACTCCACGTAAGGGATATTATGTTCGCGGCATGTTTGCTGGACAATACGATTTAAAGCAGGATAATGCACATGGCTTATTTTAGGGAACAAGTGATGCTCTACTTGAAAGTTCAGCCCCCCCAATATCCAGGTCAGCACTTTACTTTTCGTGGCAAAGTTAGCCGTCGACTGGATCTGGTGCACCATCCATTCTTCTTCTACTTTGGCTCCTTCGATCGTTTTAAATTCGGTTTCCGTCACCACATGCGCCAACTGGAAAACAGTCGCCAGGCTAATCCCACAAACCACCCCTGCAATAAGCAAACCGATCAATGTAGGTAACCAACCAACAAACAGCACGGGAATAACAATAAACAAAACAAAATGTAAAATTTTACTCGTCCAAAAGATCACTTTCTCCCGCAGCGGGAAATGAAAAGTATCCGAGCTCCCCCCCATCTTTTGGCGGAAGTATTTCTCATAATCCTGGTAAAAAATCCAGGCCAGATACGACACCCCATACAACAAAATAAAATAAATGGGTTGATAACGGTGGTGCTTTTTGAGTAGCTGATCGTGATGTATACGCATAAACTTCACCTCGATATCATGATCTTCGCCATCAATATTGGTATAAGTATGATGCGCAATATTATGCTTTAGTTTCCAGAAATAAATATTTCCGCCCAGCAGATTTAAGGTGTACGAAAGGACGGTATTCATGTTTTTGTTGCTCGAAAAGGAATTATGCCCCGCATCATGCATAATATTAAAACCGATTGCGGCGAGGTTAACACCAAACAACATGCATAGAACGATATGGATTGCCCAATGCAATGGCAAGAACACCAACGCTATATAGAGTGCAATAAAGGTGCTCAATAGCACCGTCGCCTTGATAAAAATCCGTCTATTTCCCGTTTTCTTTTGAAAAGTATGACTGAAATAATCGTTAATCCGAAGCTTTAGCGATTTGGAAAACAACGCATTAGCATTGTCAAATTTAATAGATTTACTCATTTTACTTGTTCAGAGAAGGGAATAGCGTTGCTTAGCTTTTCGTACAATTAACTGTTAATAATTTTGTCGAAGATACGGTTTAAAATCAGTAAACTCCGAAAAATAAACGTTAAGCAATTGTTAAAGAGAAGCTTAAAAATTCGAATTGACCTCGTTTTTTAGGGTATTATTTCGTACCATTGTATAACAATGAAATGGTTATCAACGATATTACTGGTCTATGTATTGGCGCTTACGCTGATGCCGTGCACCGATAATGACCTGGTTCCTCCATCTCAGATGGCGGCAACTTCGTTGGTACAACATAACCACCAAGCAGAAAAAACAGGTTCGCATGATCATAAACAAGATAGCTGCTCTCCATTTTG
The DNA here is from genome assembly GCF_900177625.1 of Sphingobacterium psychroaquaticum. GTDB lineage: Bacteria > Bacteroidota > Bacteroidia > Sphingobacteriales > Sphingobacteriaceae > Sphingobacterium > Sphingobacterium psychroaquaticum. Next base: position 366,757 of record NZ_FXAU01000001.1, on the reverse strand, counting down.
CAGCTGCTCCTGCTGTGGCATTACCTTAAGCACCATATATTTCCAAACCATTCATGTCGAAAAACCTTTCACGACCTTCCTACCGATGGAGATCACCCGTGAAAAGTTCCCTTTAATTTCCAATATTTTAGAAAACATCTGGCAGCCTCCCCGGGTTTAACAGAAGAGATTGTATTTTCTAAGGATGTAAACAAAGGTTCTGTATAAAACAGATTCTTTTTATTGGATATTAACATTTTCAATGTGTTAGATAAAATCATAAATTTTAGCATAAAGAATAAGGTTATTATTGGTATAATGACCCTATTGCTTATCGTCTGGGGGCTTTGGAGTGCAACCAAGCTACCGATAGACGCCGTACCTGATATTACGAACAATCAGGTGCAGATATTCACCTCCTGCCCTACTTTGGCCGGACAAGAGGTGGAGCAACTCGTGACCTTTCCGATTGAACAAAGTATCGCAAACATTCCGGATATCGAGGAGATACGCAGTATTTCCCGCTTCGGTCTTTCTGTTATTACCGTTGTTTTTAAAGAAAGTGTCGATATTTATTTTGCCCGCCAGCTTATTAATGAGCGGTTACAAGAGGCCAACGAGGACATTCCGAAAGGTATCGGAACACCAGAAATGGCACCGGTAAGTACCGGTTTGGGTGAGGTATATCAATATATTATTCACCCCAAGAAAGGGAGCGAACACAAATATAATGCGAAAGACCTGCGCGAGATGCAGGACTGGATCGTAGCGCGACAGCTCTACGGTACGCCCGGCATTGCCGAAGTAAATAGCTTTGGCGGCGAATTGAAGCAGTATGAGGTCGCGGTAAATCCGACGCGCCTGCTGGCCATGGGTGTCAGTATTCCCGAGATCTTTACGGCCTTAGAGCAGAATAACCAAAATACGGGAGGCGCCTATATCGACAAAAAACCAAATGCCTACTTTATACGAGGTATCGGCCTGGTTACCTCCTTGGAGGATGTCGGCAATATCCCCGTAAAGACCAGCGGAACGGTTCCCATCTTCATTAAGGATGTTGCCGAAGTACGCTTTGGTAGTGCGGTTCGCTATGGTGCATTGACCTATAACGGTGAAGTGGATGCCGTGGGTGGTGTGGTGATGATGCTGAAAGGTGAAAACAGTAATGAGGTTGTCCAGCGCGTTAAAGAAAAGCTGCCAACCATTCAGAACTCCCTCCCTAAGGATGTGGTCATCGAAGCATACCTCGACCGAACTGATCTGGTGGATCGCGCGATCAATACGGTCCAACGAAACCTCATTGAAGGGGCGTTGATTGTGGTTTTTGTGTTGGTGATCTTCTTGGGTAATCTTCGTGCAGGCTTAATTGTGGCTTCTGCCATTCCCCTCTCCCTGCTATTCGCCTTAGGCTTAATGAATGTCTTTGGTGTGAGTGCCAATCTGATGAGCTTAGGTGCGATCGACTTCGGCTTGATTGTGGATGGGGCAGTCATTGTCGTCGAAGCAACTTTACATCACCTGGGCTTGCGCAAAACAACACATAGGCTATCCCAAGCGGAGATGGATCAAGAGGTTTTTGACTCGGCTTCCAAAATACGGACACAGGCTGCCTTTGGGGAGATCATTATCCTGATTGTTTATATTCCGATCTTAACCCTGGTGGGTGTCGAAGGAAAAATGTTCACCCCAATGGCCAAAACCGTCGGTTTTGCCATTTTAGGCGCGTTAATTCTGTCATTAACCTATATTCCAATGATGTGCGCCTTGTTCCTACCACGCACCGGTCATACCAAGAAAACATTTAGCGATAAGATGATGGATCGCCTTCATGCGGCCTACGCACCGTTATTGGATAAAGCGATCCGGTTTAAATATATGGTGGTGGCCACCACGGTTGCTGTCTTTGCCATTGCTTTGCTCTTCTTTTCGCGCATGGGTGGCGAATTCATCCCGCAGCTGCAAGAGGGGGACTATGCCTTTCACTGTATTCTGCCACAAGGGAGCTCGCTCAGTCAAAGTATTGAGACCTCCATGCAGGCATCCCGCATTATCAAATCATTCGATGAAGTTAAGATGGTGGTCGGAAAGACCGGATCGGCCGAAGTGCCAACCGATCCCATGCCGCCAGAAGCAACGGACATGATGGTGATCCTGAAACCCGAAAAAGAATGGAAATCGGGACGTAGCTATGCGGAGCTTGGGGATGCCATTATGGAGAAGCTGGAAGTTATTCCGGGCGTATTCTTTGAAAAGAACCAGCCGATACAGATGCGTTTTAATGAACTGATGACGGGTATTCGTCAAGATGTCGCGGTTAAGATTTTTGGCGAAAATATGGATACCCTGGCCATGTATGCGCAGCAGGTAGCTACGGTGGTTCAATCGACGCCGGGCGCTACCCAACCGCAGGTCGAGCAGGTTGCGGGACTTCCCCAGATTAATATTACTTACGACCGAACGCGTATGGCAAACTATGGATTAACGGTACAGGATGTTAATGATATGGTGAGTACAGCCTTTGCCGGTCGCAGCACCGGTGTCGTCTACGAAAACGAACGCCGCTTTGATCTCGTGGTACGTCTGGATAGCACGTTCCGCAGCAGCATAGACGATGTGAGCCACCTGATGATTCCGGTTGCCAATGGGCAACAAGTGCCTTTATCGCAGGTTGCCGACATCGATATGAAGCTCGGTCCGGCACAGATAAGCCGAGAGGCGGGCAAAAGGCGTATTGTCGTGGGCTTCAATGTCGCTGACCGCGATGTACAGAGTGTCGTCAACGATATTCAACAACAACTATCGGCCAAGGTTCCCTTACCAACGGGATACTACTATACCTATGGGGGGCAATTTGAAAACCTACAGCAAGCCAGTCAACGGTTACTGATTGCGGTTCCCGTGTCCTTGCTTCTTATTTTCCTGCTTTTGTATTTCACCTTTCACTCCATCAAGCAGGCTATCCTGATCTTTACCGCCATACCGATGAGTGCCATCGGTGGAATATTTGCATTGATGTTGCGCGATATGCCTTTTAGTATCAGTGCAGGCATTGGTTTTATTGCCCTCTTTGGGGTCGCCGTACTGAATGGAATTGTACTGATAGGTAAATTCAACCAGTTGGAAAAAGAAGGAGTCACCAACATATTAGAACGTATAAAACAGGGCACACAAATCCGACTTCGTCCGGTCCTGATGACTGCCACCGTCGCTTCCTTAGGCTTTCTACCTATGGCATTAAGCACCAGCGCAGGGGCTGAAGTACAGAAACCACTAGCCACCGTGGTTATTGGCGGCTTAGTTACAGCGACCTTCCTAACGCTCTTTGTGTTGCCGCTCTTATACTTATTTTTTTACACAAAATTTAAACCCATGGGCAAGAAAGTAATACCGAGCACGCTGCTGGTCTTGTTCTTTTTTAGCGGACTTCTATCCACGCAGGCACAGGAACGCATGACACTGCAGCGTGCCCTCGAGACTGCCATACAAAATAACCCGCAGCTACGGGTAAATAACCTGGAGATTCAAGCCGCAGAAGCCTTACGGAAGACCAGCGGGGAGCTTCCTAAAATGGATGTGAATATTCAAGTGGGGAATAATGAAGGATTTGAGTTTAACGATGGGATTACTATTGCACAGAATATCCCCTTCCCGACCATTTTTAAAGCGAAGCGGGGCTTGAATGAGGCCCAAGTAAAAGCACGGGAATGGGCAAAAGCTGTCTCCGTCAATGAACTTCAAAAGGAGGTACGCTCCTATTTCTATCAGTTGGAATACCTACAACATAATGCACGCGAACTGTACACCTTGGATAGCATCTACACCGACTTTACACGGATCGCGCAACTGCGCTATAAAGCGGGTGATACCAAAAAGGTCGATATCAGCACGGCGGAAGCAAAGCGCGGTGAAATAAACCTCCTGCTGCAGCAAAATAAGATGCTGCACGACAATGCATACAACAGCTTAAAGATGTTGATACGCAGTCCGACAGATTTTCAGGTTGTGAGCTCGGGTGCTTATGAACCCATGTTGCTGACCACCGTCGTAGATACCACCGTGCTGGAGCAGCATCCACAGGTTCAAGCTTGGTATCAGGAAGCAAAAATAGCAGAAGAAACCAAGAAGGTGGAACGTGCAAGTGGCTTGCCGGACTTTACGCTGGGCTATAATAATATCTCTTTGATTGGCCCACATGAACGTAATGGCGTCGAGAAATACTACGGCCGGGGACAACGCTTCAACTACGTGGATGTGGGAATCGCCATTCCGCTTACGTTTGGTGCCACCAAGGCACGTGTACGGGCGCTCGATTACCAGCAACAAGCCGCTGTGCAATCGGCACAATGGCAGCAGCAACAGCTACGCACAGAACTCCAAAATGCGATGAACCAATACACGCAGAATGTAGCGCAATACCGCTATTTCAAGGAACAAGCCTTACCCAATGCACGGGATATCATCGGCGCTGCCCAATTGGGATACCAAGCAGGAGATATCTCCTACGTGGAATACCTTTTCGCCTTGCAAACAGCAACCGATATACACTTAAACTACCTGCGCAGTATTCAGGAGGTCAATGCATCTGTAGTCCTCATTTATTCACTGATTAATCAATAAAGAACGATGTTATTTTCTATATATAAAATTAGATTGGGTCTTGCGGTAGTGCTGGTCACCTATAGCCTGACCGCGTGTAACCGCAGCACAAAAGAAGCGCCTGCAGATACCAAAACTGAAGTGGAAGCCGATGACCATGACCATGAAGGAGCTGAAGCGACCACCGTGGCGACACTGACAACCGAGCAGATTAAAGCAGCAGGTATTGCGCTCGGTGAGATCAGCCAAAAGAATCTGACCGCAGCAATTCGGGCGAATGGTGTCTTGCGGATACCGAACAATAACCGCGCGAATGCGACCTCACTCTACGGCGGTGTAATTAAGACGCTTCCGATTGAAACCGGAACGTATGTCCGCAAAGGACAGGTCATCGCGACGATCGTCAATCCGCAGTTTATTCAGTTACAAGAAGATTTCCTGACCACGAACAGTGAAATTGTCCTGGCAGAACAAGAACTGAGGCGGCAACAGGAGCTAAATGAAGGCAGCGCCGGTACCAAGCGGAATTTACAGACCGCCACCGCACAGCTCGCTACATTACGCACCAAGCAGGCGTCACTCCGCCAGCAGATACAACTGATGGGATTGAATCCGGCGGCGGTAAGCACCACTTCCCTCCGTTCAAGCTTGGTGGTGACCAGTCCGATCAGTGGTATAGTAAATAATATTTTTGCAAAAATTGGTAGCTATGTTGATGTTTCTTCCCCTATTGTTGAAATTGTAGACAACGATATGATCCACCTGGATCTGCATGTCTTCGAGCGCGATTTGCCGAAGATCAAAATCGGACAAACGATCAACTTTACGATTACGAATAATCCGACGCAGACCTACACCGCGAAAGTATCTCGCATTGGTGCTTCTTTTGAGAATGAAAGCAAGACCATTGCCGTACATAGTGTCGTAGTGGGTACGAAAAGTGGATTGATCGATGGGATGAATACGATGGGAACGATTAGTCTCAACGATGTGAAAGGAAGTGCCCTGCCAAACGAAGCTGTTGTGGAGGCTGGCGGGAAGTACTATATTTTTGTGCAGACGAACAAAGAACCGGAAAACGAACATGAAGGTCACGACCATGGAACCGAGGAGAAGGAAGCGCACAACCATGCCGCCGAAGCTAAAGGCAATACGGTGAACTTTGAGAAGATTGAGGTCTTGAAAGGGGTTTCCGATCTGGGCTTTACGGCGATCACACCGGTATCCGATCTGCCGCCAAATACCAAAGTTGTGGTCAAAGGTGCATTCTTTATCCACGCGAAAATGGCCGGTACAGTTGGACATAGCCATTAGTTTGGTTGATGGTTGGTAGAGCGTAGTTGGTAGATTGTAGTTGGTAGATTGTAGAAAAGGACACGAGCCGAAGGCTCGCGCTAGCAAGATTGTGACTTCGCTAGTTCGAGCCTGCCTACCGCAGGCAGGCTTTTAGCTCGGACTTATCTTACCTTTTCCCATTCAAACTAACGCTACTCATTCAAGCGGAGGCGTCTAAAAAGCCTTTAGACACCTCCGCTTATACCTCACTCAATCTTACAACGCAGCTCGTACGACGTCTGCTAAAGGAGTTGTTGGTCGGCCGATCAGTTTAGATAGTGTTTTACCATCATCAAATAAATCACCTTTCGCAGCACCACTATCCCATCCGGCGATTGCTTCTGCCAATGGAGCGGGTACATCGAAAGAGATCAGCAGATTCGCATATTCTTGCTCCGGTAAATTCATATACGGAATATCCTTACCTGTCTGTTTAGACACCTCAGCCGCTAGATCCGTCAATGTATACGCCGTATCGCCTGCAAGCTCATATGTTTTGCCTTGGTGTCCCGCACTTGTCAAAACGGCTACCGCCGCAGCCGCGTAATCGGCACGCGCAGCCGAAGCAATCTGACCATGGCCAGCACTTCCCACAAAGGCACCTCCAGCAATTGCATTGGCAATAGAACCGGTATAATTCTCGGTATACCAACCATTACGTAAAATCGTATACGGTACCCCGGAAGCTTTTAGTAACGCTTCGGTCTCCACATGCTCCGCAGCGAGGCTTAGACCGGATTGATCTGCATGCAATAAACTTGTATATACAATCCATGTAACACCAGCAGACTGCGCCGCCCGAATCACATTTCCGTGCTGCTGTGTCCGTGCACCAACCTCACTACCCGAAATCAACAACAAAGTATCAATCCCGCTTAAAGCATCCGTCAAAAGATCTGCTTGATCATAATTAAAGGTACGTGCTTCAATTCCAAGATCCGTTGCATTCTCAGGGCTTCGAACCAAAGCCACTAAATCTGTTGCGACCACTTTACCTTTTAATCCTTCGACAACCAAACGTCCTAATTGACCGGTTGCTCCTGTTATTCCTATTTTCATCTATTTAAAATTTTAATTTATTTTTTTATGATTTTACTTTCAACCCGAAACGTTAAACAGTTTCTATTATTTTCCTACAAACTAACAACGCCCCAACTATTAGACACAAGATTTAGCTACGCTGAGCCCTTCGGGGTTTGTGGCTCTACTATCGACCCAACTACAAACAACGAACTAACAACTATTAGACACAAGATCTTGTGTCTCTACAACTACAAACCACGAACTACCCAACAACGAACTAACAACTACAAACTATACTCCCCTCTTAATATGTAATAACTTTTGTTACATTAATAAACAAAAAAATTACCTAAACTGTTTTGAAAAATCTGCTAAAGACTTGTTTTTTAAACTTTCCATCACCAATGCATCCATCTCCGTGGATAGTAGATCCAATTTGTTATTCATTTCCTTACCGACCGGACATTTGGGATTGGGATTTTGATTTTTCTTTCCCAGGATTGCGGCATTTTTGACCAATGCATAAATATCAGACAACATCACTACCGTACTAGGCTTCGCCAATTGCGAGCCCCCATCCTTTCCCTTTCTACTGATAACCAAACCTTGCTCTTGCAACATGCCCAGCTCTTTACGAACAATTACAGCATTGATATTAATACTGTTTGCAATCCACTCCGAACTCAACCATTCCTCCGGATTACAATCCAATAAGCTTAAAATATGTATAACTGTGGCAAATCTTGTATTATTCATTTCGATACAAATGTACAATCTATTTTAATATGTAACAATTATTATTACATATAGTTTTATTATATGAGTTTTCTTTGACAATAAGTATGCCTTCCACTTAAATCTGACTCAAGTAATCGTTCAAACTCCGTTCTGTTTCCATATCCATTTTCCGTCGTAACCGATAGCGATGTATTTCTACCCCCCGAACCGAAATACTTTGGAGCTGTGCTATTTGTTTCGAGGAGAAATTAAGCCGCAGATAGGCACATACTTTAAGATCATTTCTTGACAATTTAGGATGTTTTGTTTTCAGGCGGTGCAAGAAGCCATCGTTCAGTTCGTCAAAATGTGAAGCAAACTGATCCCAGTGCGCGGTGTTTTTTTCAACATCCTTCAAGAGTGTGGTAATCTTTCGAAGATCTTCACCTTCATCCCCTTTGTCCAGTTTCGCCAACTCAACTCTTAGTTTACTCAACGCGCCCGAATTTTCCATCAGCTGCATACTGGTACTCGCCAGTTCCTTGGTCTTCGACAGCACCTCGTGCTCCAATTTTTCATTTTGGAGCTTAACGATTTCTTTTTCATTCTTCTCTATTTCCAATTGGTGGATATAGCGTAGTTGCGCCAATTGTGCATCAAACTTCTGCTGCTGCTGAAGCCATACTTTCTTCTGCCAGATCACCAAGCCATATAGTCCAACCACAACCCCCAACGCATACAAAGCAAAAGCCCATACTGTCTTGTACCAAGGCGGTAGAATAACAAAAGAGTACGCTACAATTTCGGATTCTTCATTCAAGTTATTACGCACCTTCACCCTAAAGGTATAGGTACCGTTGGGAAGATTCGTATATTGTTTTTCTGTACTGGATATCCAAGCCGACCACTCTTTATCATACCCGTCCAATCGGTAACTATAGGTTACGTTTTCATGGATACCGTAGCTTGGCGCGGCATATTCAAAGATGTAAGCATTATAAGAGGCCGCAAGTTTCGGAATCTTTTCGGCATGTTGGTACTGACCCTTTTCTCCACCGTCTTGAAAATAACCGTTAAAGATGATGCTATCGCGATCACCAATAGCGACAACGGAAGAAAGGAGCACTTTGGGTTTAAACTTCTCTTGGGAATATTTTTCGTAATTGATATGGATGATTCCTTTTTCGGAACCGATGTAAACATTGTTTCGGTCATAGGGGTAGATATTTTCAAAACCAGACGTATATAAACCCTCTATCTCCGGAAAGTAAGTGATTTTATAGTTTCCATTGCCCGCATCCCGATGTGCAATACCAATTTTTTTTCCACTACAGAACCAAATATTCCCGTCCTCATCCGCGGTGAGGTATTTTATCGGCATCCCCGTAAAGACGGCAAATTTAGCATCGGGAACAAATCGATTAGTCGCCTCATCAAACTTGTAGATACCATGTCCCGTGGCAAAAAGCACCGTACCATTTACGCGGAATACATAATTTTGAAAATCCGATGGTAAGCCTTCCTTTTCCGTATACAGGGTTGCCACATAGCTATCTAAGCTCCTGGAAACATTAATTTTATAAATACCCCGATATGGATGGGAAGCCCAAATATTACCGGCGGTATCGCGTTCTAGAAAACGATACGAATCCGACACACCCCGTAACGTTGATTTCCACACAAATCCATGCGGTGTTAAGGAAATTAAATCAAGGCCGGTATACGTACCTACCAGCGCCTCCTGTTGTTCTCCTGTTGTTAAAGTCGGTAATACCGTCCAGGAGCCTGTTTTTAAAGCAATCGGTCGCACCTGATCGTGATCAACTTTATACAACCCGCGATTGTGCCCTAACAGCAAGGAGCCCTCCCAGGTATCTAATCGCCATGCCTCGCCGCCATCGCTCCCTTTTATCAAGGAGAACGTGCCGGGAGACAAACTATGATCCGGGATACCGGCCGTCAATGGGGCTTGGTATACGCCATTGGTGGACGACATGTATAGACGCCCTTGATAGACCCGCGTGGAATAACCCGTTACATCGTTTTCCATATTGGGACGAAAATAACGAACAGCACTTCCGTAACTAATAACAGCAATGGCATTATCCACGGCAGCCCATATATTTTTCTGTTGGTCTACGAAAACGGCCGAAACATTTTTATTCTGCAATCCTTCAACTACCCCGATACGCTGCTTAAACCGACCGTTCATATCGCGTACGATGCAACCTTCCGTAGCCGTTGCGACAACATACGCCTGCTCGTCGATTTTTGCCGCTGACGGGGTATAAAAATTCTGCCAGGTAGAAGTCTCCGTTCTATAAATCTTATCGCCCTGTAATATATAGCTCTTGTTATTCAAGGTTGTCAGCATGATCTTATCCTTGGCTATCTCAAACATATCGGACAATTTAATGCCCTGGAAAGGGTTTACCTCCCCGACGCTGCGCCACTTGGCGTCTGTAAATTCCAAAAGCCCATCTTCGCGGTCTTGCGCAAACAACCGTCCATCAGCCATTCCCATAAAATCCCACTCCACACGTGCCTTATGTACTTTGATCTTCCCCTTTTTAAACTCAAACACCGCATTGCTTGCACGAAAGAAAACGGAAGGTCCCTGCACCACCGTATTCCATATATCCGCAAAATTATGATACGCCTGCGGTACCTTTTCCTGGAGCGACGTATACTGTAAGCCTTCTCCCTGCGCCGCCTCAAAGTAACCAAACTCCCCTTGTCCCCCCACATATATCCGATCGTTATCATCTATAAAAATAGACCGCAAAATAGTCTGGTTGGGTAGTGTATACCGCTTCCAATACTTCCCATCAAATGTGATGAGCCCTTCATTATTTGCAAAGTACATGATCCCTCGGCTATCCTGCTTGATATCCCATGTCCGGCTTCCCCCTTGAAAAACAACCTTATTGTAGTTGTTTACTAACGGAAAACCAAGCGGATTTTGCGCCATAACAAGAGAAGGGCACAGCAGCATCAAAACCAGAAAAAAGCGAATTTCAAATAGCATACTAGGTTGATTCGGATAATGTGATGTAGCAATGAAGTATCACAAATATAATAAAATCAACGAATTTGCCGGACATGATGTAGAAATGATGTAGTCCTATTCTTTGAAGTACGCCCTGCTTCACCCTACTTTTGATTAGCTAATTTATAAACAAGATTTCCTAAATGTTAAATTGATCGTGCATGAAAAACAAATTTCTACTATTTGCTTTAGTTATGTTCGTGTCCGTATGTTATGCCCAAGCGCAGAACCGGACAGTAACGGGCAAAATCACGGATGAACAAGGTCGCGCTGTTGTCGCGTCGATTACCTTGAAAGGTTTTCCTTCTGTAGGAACAACCAGCAATGAGGCCGGAACCTACAGCCTCACCTACACACAAACGGCAGACTCTTTAGTTATCTCGTCCATCGGCTACCGCAAGAAGACCGTGCCACTAACCGGTGCGACAGTTAATGTCGAAATGCAAGCCGATGGTAATTACCAACTCGATGAGGTGGTCATTGTGGGATACGGTACACAACGGAAAGGCGACCTAACCGCCCCCGTAACAACCGTCAACATGGAGCAGGCAAATAAACGTACGGTAACCAACCCGATGGACGCTCTTCAAGGTGCGGTGTCGGGCGTACAGGTGGTGAGCTCAGGCGCACCGGGATCGTCACCGATCGTGCGTGTACGTGGTGTCGGATCGTTCAACAACGAAAGCCCTCTTTATGTTGTAGACGGGATGTTTATGAATAACATTGATTTCCTAAACCCGAATGACATCGCCGAGATGTCGGTGTTGAAAGACGCTTCGGGTGCGGCTATCTATGGGGTTCGTGCCGCCAATGGAGTGATCATCGTGACCACGAAAAAAGGAACGCTCAACATGAAAACACGCGTTACCTACAATGGGTACACTGGTTTCCAGCTACCAACCAACGTTTTAAAAATGGCAAATGGCACACAATATGCGGCCTATGCGCGCGCAAAGGGTGATGAATATATCGTCAAGAACTCCATTGAAAAATTTGGTGGCACATTGGAAAATCCAACCATGAATACCGATTGGTACAACGAACTCTTACGTTCCAAAGCGCTCATCACCAACCACAATGTCGATGTTCAAGGCGGTAGTGATAAAATCACCTACACCTTTGGCGTAAACTACTTGGATCAAGATGGTATTATGGATGCGGAGAATTACCACCGCAAATATAACATCCGCATGCAAACTGAAGCACGCGTTGCGCCATGGTTAAAGATCGGTTTTACCGCACATATTAACAACACACGCGCCTATCGCCCGAGTAATGTTGCCTTCCGCCAGGCTTACTTCGCATCACCGCTTTACCCCGGTTATGACCCTTCTCTGGAGCAAGCTGATCCAATTAAATTTGGAACCAGCGCGTCCCTGGGGATCACCTCCGGATTCTGGTTCAACAATCCGCTCGCAACAGCTTATTACAACAATAACCAAAATAAAGGCTTTCAAATTCTGCCAAGCGCATATTTAGAGGCAGAGTTCTGGAAAAACAAGCTGACATTCCGTTCCCAATTAAGTCAACGTTATCAATCAAACCACGGTACAGAATACACCCCGGTTTATTACATTGATAACAACCAACGCAGTGAACGTTCGTACCTCCGCTCTGCACAAGGTCGGAATACAGACTACATCCTAGACAATTTACTAACCTACAAAGATCAAGCAGGAAATCACCATTGGTCGGTTCTCTTGGGTCAATCTGTCCGCGAAGAGCGGTGGCGCGAAACATGGGTATCCGCCAATGATGTGCCGGCAGCACCAGAATTCTGGTATGTGGGTCAAGGTGCGCAAGGTATTGGATCGGCGACAGGCTATGGTGAAAATGGTTTCCGTAATTCTGGTTTATCTTTCTTCACCCGGGGTACCTACGATTATAAAAACAAGTACCTGCTGACGGCAACGTTTCGTGCCGATGGCAGCTCCAAGTACCAGACGAAATGGGGGTACTTCCCTTCTGTCGGTCTAGGCTGGGTCTTGAGCCGCGAGAAATTTATGGAAAACCAGTCCTTATTTAATCTGTTGAAAATCCGTGGTAGCTGGGGCCTCTTGGGTAACGATGGTATCCAACCAAATGCCGGTTATGCCATTGTCAACTCAGGCAACAATAACTCTGGAATTTTTGGCAGTATTGGAGACAGCTATGGTGCGCGTGTTCCTGGATATCGCGTGGGCCGTTTCTTTACGCAGGTACGTTGGGAAGTTGTTGAAGAATGGGATGGTGGACTTGACTTTGCCTTGCTGAACAACCGTTTAAACGGTACGGTTGACTACTACCATAGAAAAACCAAAGATCTTGCCTTCAGTCGACCGATTCCTTTTATGTGGGATCGCGTATATGGAAACTGGGGGACGGTCGCCAATAGTGGATGGGAATTTCACTTGGATTGGAAGGATAAAGTCGGGCAATTGGGCTATAATATAGGCGCTAATCTATCTACGTTGAAAAACGAGGTAACCGATCTTGCCGGCTTAGCAAATATTATGAATGGATTCCCTGAGTGGGCCGCTGAATTTCCAGCGCGTATTCAAGAAGGTCAACCCATCAATTACTATTATGGTTATGAGGTTGCTGGTGTCTACCAGAACCAAAACGAAATCGATGCCGACCCTATTGCCAGTCGCTACAACCAGCAGAACCCAGGTTCCCCGATCTTACCCGGATACCTGAAATATAAAGACCAGAATAACAATGGTGAACTCGATGAAGCAGACCGTGTTAATTTAGGAAGTTACATCCCTAAAATCACGTATGGTTTTAATATCGGACTGAATTACAAGAGATTTGACATGAATATAGCCTTCCAAGGGGTTTCTGGAAATAAGATCCACAACCTAAACCGTGCTATGCGACGCAAATATCCGCAGATGAATGCCGATGCCGCCTTTGTTGAGGGGTTATGGACAGGTGAAGGTTCCACAAATGCCTACCCTTCTGCACAAGGAAGTGTGGCCTCTTGGAATCTACAAGCCAGCTCTTTCTTTGTCGAAAGTGGTTCTTACTTGCGTATCCAGAATATTCAGGTGGGATACAACTTCCATATCAAGGAATCTATTCCGGTGCGCATCTTTGCTACGGCCGATAGACCTGCTATCTTTACGCGCTACAATGGTTTTTCACCTGAAATTGCAGGAAATGGCAATACCGCACAGGAAGCTACAATGGGCTACGATGCCAATGTATATCCGATTTCCTCGACCTACAGTTTAGGGCTGCGTGCAAGTTTCTAATTATTTAACGACAAAAAGAAATCAACATGAAAAATTATAAATTAATCCTTTTAAGTGGGTGCATCGGCGCCGCATCGCTGCTGAGCGGATGCGACAAGTTCTTAGATAAGCCCTTAGAAAATCAACAACGCTCCGAGGAAATAAACTACAGCAACCTGGCACAGATGTATGCCCCGGTTTCAGGTGTATATCGTGCTGCATCGGATGATAATTTGGTTCACTGGATCGACCTGTCTATTCGTTGTATGCGGGACGACGACTACCAACAGGCTGCACCTAGTCCCACCGACAATCCGGAGCTCATGGCGATCAAGAATTTTCAGCGCGATGTAACGATTCAATCCTACTGGGGGCTAAATCAATCCTGGATCAGCTATTACAGTCTTGCCATAGCGGCCAATAATGCGCTGATGGAGCTGGACCTCTTCGCGCAACATATTCCTGCAGGAAACAGTGCTGATCTCGCGTTAAACAGGCAGTACAAAGCAGAAGTACGCTTCCTACGCGCCTACGCACACCTCATGGCTTCACGCCTTTTCGGCGATGTGCCTATCCTTTCGGATAGCGGCGATATTGCGCGCTTAACAACGATCGGAAAGAGCTCCTTTGCGGAAGTCAGACAGTTTATAATCGACGAAATGAACGCGAGTATTCCCGACCTGGAAGATAAACGACCGAACGAATCCAAGCATATCGGTGCGGTCACCAAATACTCGGCGCTCTTGCTGAAAGCGAAGGCAGCGGCAGACCTTGCCGGAAATAACAACAGCAGTCCGTTTTGGGATGAAGTACTAAATGCAACTGATCAAATCATTAACAGTAATAAGTTCTCTTTGTATGGAGATTATTACCAATTGTTCAAACGTCCTGGAAAATTAAGCAACGAATCCCTATTTGAGTTGCAGTATTCAGACTTTGGGCTTCCGGCAGGTGATATTGTTCGTCCGGGTGTCGATTGGGGAACGTTCTTTCGCTGGCAAGGCCCGGCCGGTGACCAACGTGGAAGCGCGATCTCGGGAGCCGGATGGGTACCACCATCACAGAATATTGTAGATTTCTTGACAAACCGCGGCGACCTTACCCGACTGAATACAACAATTCTTCATTGTGGTATTGATGGCGACCCCGCTACATTCAAAGAAACCCCAAGTGGCGATAAAGTGTATGGAAACACATTCCGAATCAAATATTTCAACGGAAAAACATACCTCCCTGTTTCACAAATGACCGAAGGACGGGTGGAATATGGTGCAAACAACAATGTGCGTATCCTTCGCTATTCGGATGCCCTCCTACTCAATGCGGAAGCAAAAGTGCGGAAGGGACAAAATGGAGATGAGCCTTTCCGTTTGGTACGCGAGCGTGTAAACATGTCGGCAATTACCGGCGTTACCTTAGAGCAGATACTGGATGAACGTCGCGCCGAGTTTGCCTGTGAATGGTGGGGCGAACGTTTCAACGACCTCGTACGCACGGGACGCGCGAAGCAAGTCTTTGGGGATCGTTTTATTCCAGGACAAAGTGAATATATTCCGATCCCGCAAACACAAATTGACGCCAACACAAATTTTAGATAACGTAACTTGCATGACTGTATGGTGCCTCTTTAGGCGAAGCACCATACGGCCATACTTCCCATAAGGATTCTTCACTAATACGAATGACAATGAACTGGACAAAACGAATAGCATGGATGGTATTTTTATTTATTTCGACCTCCACCTCCCTCTTAGCGCAACGAAAAACTGCAATAAAAGCAGAAATCGTCAAGCAAAAAAGTGGCTATGTATTAAAACGCGGCGGCAAACCTTACTTTATTAATGGTGCCGGTGGCACGGGGTATTTAGACCGTTTACATGCGTATGGCGGTAATTCGATCCGCACCTGGAGCATTGATAATGCGAAACGCATCCTCGATGAAGCACAACGTTTGGGTCTCACCGTTACGTTGGGTATCCGCATGGGCACCGAAAGACATGGTTTTGATTACAATAATCCGCAGGCCGTAGCCGAGCAATTGGAACGCGTCCGAAAAGAGGTGGCGGAATTTAAAGACCATCCGGCGCTTTTGGCCTGGGGAATTGGCAACGAGCTTAATCTACATTACAGTAACCCCAAAGTATGGGACGCGGTAAATGAGGTCGCTGCGATGATTAAGAAACAAGACCCAAACCACCTGGTTACAACAATGTTGGCCGGTGTAAACAAAAAGGAAATCGATTTCATCAAAGCAAAATGCCCGGCATTAGACCTCCTTGCTGTGCAGGTCTATGGCGGATTAGCTTCTGTTCCGCAGCAGCTCCGTGAGGCAGGTTGGGATAAGGCCTATATTGTGACCGAGTGGGGACCTACCGGCCATTGGGAAGGACCGCAAACGCCATGGAAGGCATCCATCGAAGAAAGTAGTAGCGAAAAGGCTGCCGTGTATAAAAGTAGGTATCAGGCGTCTATAGCACAAGATAAAAACTGTCTGGGTTCGTATGTATTTTTATGGGGACAAAAACAAGAGCGTACACCAACTTGGTACGGGCTCTTTACCGAGCAAGGCGAAGAGAGTGAGGTGATCGATGTTATGCATTACTTATGGACCGGAAAAGAACCACAGAATAGAGCGCCACATTTGGATGCACTTCTACTCGATAAAAAGAAAGCTTTGGATTTTATTTACCTACGCCCCGATCAGCTGTATAAGATTGACGTGCAGGTTTCGGATCCAGATGGTGATACACTTCATACGCGTTGGGAGTTGCTCCCGGAAAGTACCGATCTAAAAGAAGGTGGTGACCGCGAAAGCAGACCTGCACCGATCGCAGGTGCTGTTGACCCTGAATCCTATAATAGAGCGACACTTACGGCTCCTGCTACACCCGGCGCATATCGTCTCTTTGTCTATGTGACGGATGGTAAAAATAAAGTGGCGACCGCCAATATTCCGTTTTATGTACAGCCGGCCGATGCCACCACGGCAACAAACGGAAAATCGTACCGTTTTTCAACACAACCTACCTGGGCAGATGAGTTTGATTACAAGGGGCTGCCTGATCCAAAAAAATGGTCCTATGATGTAGGTTCGCAAAACGGCGGTTGGGGAAACAATGAACTCCAATATTACACGGACGCCGATTCAAAGAATGTCAAGGTTGAAAATGGTGTATTGAAGATCACGGCCCTCAAGGAAGAAAAGGAAGGGATGAACTACACCTCTACCCGCCTTGTAAGCAAAGGTAAGGGAGACTTCCTTTACGGACGTTTTGAGGTTCGCGCAAAAGTACCGTACGGTCGCGGCACCTGGCCTGCTGTATGGATGTTGCCAACCGATTGGGTATATGGCGGCTGGCCTAACTCCGGTGAAATCGATATCTTGGAGCATGTCGGCTACGATCAAAATGTGGTGCATATCTCCGTACATACCAAAGATTACCACCATTCCGTAGGCACACAAAAAACAGCGGTTAAGAAGATTCAAGGAGCCAGCGATACGTTTCACCTATACCGTATCGACTGGACCCCCGATTATATTAAAGGATTTGTGGACGACATCGAGATCTTTCATTTCGACAATGAAAAGAAAGATTTTAAGGCTTGGCCTTTTGACCAGAAATTTCACTGGCTAATCAACCTGGCAGTGGGCGGTTTCTGGGGCGGCCACAAAGGTATCGATGACGGTATCTTTCCGGCAAGTATGGAGGTGGACTACGTGCGGGTATATGACTTGGTTAATCCGTAGTTGACTAGTTGGTGGTTGGATAGTTGGTAGTTGGTAGTTGGTAGTTGGTAGTTGGTAGTTGGTAGTTGGTAGTTGGTAGTTGGTGGTTGGTGGTTCGTTAAAACTAAGGACTACCAACTACTATCTACGATCTAAAAACTACACACTAAACTTGCTGGCGCGAGCCTTTGGCTCGTGTCCTTCAGCATGATATCATAGTAAGTCCGAGCTACAAGCCTGCCTGCGGTAGGCAAGCTCGAACTAGCGGAAATGATAGACATAACCCCAAAAGCCACAAAATTCAGCTACGCTGAACCCTTCACGGTTTGTGGCTCTACTCCCTACTATCTACGAACTACGATCTACTCCCTACCAACTAACCTAAATTGCAAAAAAAGCTTCCAGCTCTTGCAAGGTCTCGGCAGACGTTACGCTATCCTTCACGACCACCCCTTTGTTCAATGCGATAATCCGATTCGAGACATCCACGGTATGCGATAGATCATGGCTCGACACCAGGATCGTGTGGGCACCCGTCGTCGAAAGATCCAGGATTATCTTCTTTAAGCGAAATTGACTACTCGGATCCAGGTTCGCAAAAGGTTCATCCAAAATAATAAGTTCAGGATTGCCAATAAACGTAGCAACAATACCGACTTTTTTCTGATTTCCTTTGGACAGGTCACGCAGGTATTTCTTCTTTCCTAAGATTTCATCATTAAAGAAGTCACTGTAGTTTGCTAATAACGCATCAACATCCAGGTTACGCACGCCTCGCAACTCCCCCACAAAGTAAAAATACTCTTCTGCCGTTAAGTAATCAATCAAAAAGCTTTCGTCTATAAAAGCGCTCGTAAATTCCTTCCAACGTCCATCACGCTGTACATGGACATCGTTAACAGAGATTTCACCTGTAGTGGGCCTAATCAGATCCAATATCAGACTAAAAAGAGTGGTCTTTCCCGCGCCATTATTACCGACCAAGCCAATGCTATCACCTTTACGAATAGTTAAGGCCGGAATATCCAATACACATGCTTCGCCGTAATATTTAGTAAGATCTTTTATCTCTATCATGTTATTCAAATTATAGTTAAAGGAAGTCATTAGTTTACACTTTGTTTAAAGCCAATCAACATATCATGCTTTTTTTCATCATAGCAGGCGGCGATGCGCTGTATAAGCATCTTGCGCAACAACAGCCCCATCACACCGAACAACGCAAGCGCTACGACAGCGGCCTGTTGGTTCCAAATCATTGAGGTGAGCCCCCAAATCAACATCGGCCCCAGCATAAAAGGAATAATGATCAGCCATTGGGCTGCGCCCGTTCCCTGGTAATTAAAGGTCGCCGATTTATCCAGGTCAATCCGTTTCCGGTTAAAGCTGCCAAAGTATAAGATCAAAGGGATATTAACGCCTATATTATACAGAGCACAGGCTAACTGAAGGAACAATATTTGATACCCGAAATAGACATAAGGTGTACTCAATATCGCCAATATGACCACCGATAAAGTCATCAATAATGCTTTTGATTGTAAGTATTGGTAGAATGGTATATTTTGAGTCATCAACATCGGAAAATAAGAGCTATCCCATGCCGGTACAAACTGACCAAAATTAGCAACAAAGATCCCCGTAATGAAAATACCAACAAAGATCAACATTACCGATCCTTCGGGTTTGCTACTCGGGTAAAAAATCAATCCATAGCCCAAAAAGAGTAAGGCCATATAAAGGGTGGCTTTTGTTCGTTTATTACGCCACATCAACCGAATATCGAGCTGTAAAAAAGGAGCGAGTTTACCGAATCTATTTGTCCAATCTAAATCCAGCTGCTGTACGGTCTCGCTTTTCCCCTTTAAAGAGGCATCCAGGTACAACAGGTTGGATAACTGCCTGACATTGATAATGTATAGCAACACACATAATACCGCGGGTATCAACGCCAAAATCGGATATTTAAGTACCGTGTCTAAGTATGTACCAAAGAGGCTGGTAAGCGAAAAAATAGCATAATGATCCAACAGGTATAACCCACCTACCAGCGAGACAACCAGTGCAAAAGATGTGATACTACTGTTTATGGTACGTTGTATTATGAAGTTCAAGAAATTTATCGAAAAGACCACCCCTTTGACCGCAACCAACCAAGCCAATATAGCAAGGAGATCCGGTTGATTTTTGGTATAATATACAATCACAAAAGGAATAAAAAACAGAAATGCGAGTAAATTAAAGAAAGAGAACAAAGTCTTGATCAACACATAGTTGACAATAATCTTCCGTTTAATTTCCTGCAAGAGCAATGGCTTCACCCGCATAACCGGTAAGTTCTGCATCATAAAACGAATGAACAGATCTACTGCAAACCAAACCAAAAGATAGCTATTGATAATATGGAGCGGATCCTGACCGGGAAAATACTTTTCGAGCAACGGATGTATCCCAAGTCCCAGCGACAAGAAAATCATCATAAAGTACAGGGCAAAGAAACCCAGCAATGCTTTCATCGCAATCCCCTTACCTAAACTAGCCGAACGAAAAAAAGCCTTCCATTCTAAAACGAACAATCGTCTGAACATATACAGGAAAAATTTAAGTTGGAAGAGGTCATACTCTCCCTATGTTAGTATGAATTGTCCTAAAAATAGGAAAAATAATAGACTTTCACCGGTCTAAATTTCATTACGCACGAAACCGTCACGGTCAGTAGCTCTAACCCCTTAACCATCTAACTTCTTAACTCCTTAACCCGCTAACCCCTTAACCATCTAACTTCTTAACTTCTTTTCCTAACTTTGTGTTATGCAGATTCTCCTGATCGAAGACGACTTACGTGTAGCTGAACTTATCCAGCGCGGATTGACCGAGCATGGCTTTACCCCGACGTTGGCCTACGACGGTCTTTCGGGTAAGAAGTTAGCCCTACAAAACAACTACGATCTCCTCATTACGGATATCATCCTTCCTAAGATGGATGGTTTAGATCTATGCAAGGAAATTAGGCAAGCCAAACCCGATATCCCCATTATTATGTTGACTGCCTTAGGTACGACTGATGATAAGGTAGAAGGTTTTGATGCCGGTGCAGACGACTACCTGGTCAAACCGTTCGAGATGCGCGAGCTTTTGGTCCGCATTCGAGCGCTCCTAAAACGAAACAGTAAGAATACCCAACACACTGGATTTATCATCCGATATGCCGATCTAGAGATGAATCTACATGCCAAAGTGGTCAAACGGGAAGACAAAGAAATCAACCTGACACCGAAAGAGTTTAAGCTGTTGGAATATATGCTTCAAAACCCCGAACGCGTCCTTTCCCGCTCAGAGATAGCCGAGAAAGTATGGGATACCCATTTCGACACAGGCACCAACTTCATCGATGTTTACATCAACTATCTGCGTAAAAAAATAGATAAAGACCACAACAATAAGCTGATACACACCAAATCAGGCATGGGCTTTGTGCTAAAATCAGAGTAATGCAGATTAAAACAAGATTAACCTTACTATTTACCCTCATAGCGGCAACTATTCTCCTGATCTTTGCTGCCGTTATATATTACGCGGCGAAGGAAAGCCGAGAGCGTGAATTCTATGCCTTATTGCAGAAGGAAGCCTATACCAAGGTTAATCTATTCTTGGATGCACAAGTAGACAAAAACACACTCCAAGAAATCTATCACAATAATCGAAAGATACTGAATGAGGTGGAAGTAGCGATCTATAGCACGGACTATAATCTACTTTATCACGACGCCGTCGATCTGGATTTCGTCAAGGAGACCGAAAAGATGTTGCAAGAAATCCGAAAGAAAGGGAAGATCGAATTTTACCAAGATAACTGGCAGGTAATCGGTATCGTTTATCCCTACCGAGGGCAAGACTTTATTGTCACTGCTGCCGCCTACGACCAATATGGATACAACAAACTGGAGCATCTGCTCCAAACGATGGTGGTGGTGTTTATCTTCTCCATGGTCATCATCTACCTGGCGGGGCGGTTATTCTCCACACGTGTTTTCGCCCCGATCAATAGCATGACCGAGAAAGCACGTCGTATATCCGCAACGAACCTCGATCTTCGCTTAGCGAGCAACCACACCAAGGATGAGCTATCACTTCTGGCTGATACCTTCAATGATATGCTGGATCGTTTGGAAAATTCATTTGATGCACAAAAAAGCTTTGTCTCCCATATATCACATGAGCTACGGACACCATTGGCTGCGATTATTGCCGAGCTGGAACTGGCAGGAAACAAAGAACGTACCACAACAGAATACAAGCATGTCATCAACAATACCTTATCTGATGCTCAAAAACTAGTACGCCTCTCCAACAGTTTATTGGATTTTGCAAAAGCGAGCTACGACCCTACGGAAATTGCTTTTCGTCCGGTTCGAGTGGATGAACTTCTTTTAGATGCGCGGCAACAAGTCCAGCAAGCGGAGAAGACCTACAAAATAGATATCCACTTCAGTGAAGATATTGAGGACGAAAACCATATCTCGGTGAATGGAAATGAATATCTTCTGAAGGTTGCTTTTATCAATCTTTTTGAGAATGGTTGTAAATTTTCACCCTTACGTCAAAGCACCGTACATGTTGCCTTTGATGCCCAGGACATTATCCTCCATTTCTCCGATCAGGGGATTGGTATTCCTGCAGAGGATCTCGAGAATATCTTCCTCCCCTTTTACCGCGGAGAAAACCGACAATTTGCCGATGGAAACGGTATCGGTCTCCCCCTGACAAAAAAGATTATTCTACTACACCAAGGCGAGCTGTCCGTACAATCGATCGCACAGGAAGGGACCCGCTTTACCGTTCGGCTTCCCCATCTCTAATTCATTCTAATAAAATTCTAATATTTTTCTAGTGGCCTTCTAACGGCGACTATGCGCTTGTATCCTCACTTTTGTGCACTGCAAAACATAAAGCGTGTCAAATATGGGAATCTTAGACTTTACATTACGTCTCCTTACCGGCCTTGTGCTCGGAGCTGCAATCGGTCTGGAGCGCCACTGGCGGCAGAAACGTGCCGGTTTACGCACCAATACCTTGGTATCCTTAGGTGCCACGGCTTTTATGTTACTGTCCATCGAAATCGGGGGTGATGCCTCCGCCCGTGTCGCTTCGTACATCATCAGTGGCATTGGTTTTTTAGGGGCTGGTGTCATCATGAAAGATGGCTTAAACGTTCAAGGCCTAAATACCGCAGCAACCATTTGGTGCTCGGCGGCAGTCGGTTCACTAAGCGGCATGGGGAAACCACGACAAGCACTCGTCCTCACGGCCGTTATTATGCTTACCCACCTCATCTTACGACCCATCGGCCGACGACTCAGCAAGCTCACCTTTACGCAATCAACAGATATGGAAATCGATTACCTGTTTACCATTGTCTGTAAACCACAGATCGAAAATCAGGTGCGGGTGTTGCTGATGCAAATGTTGGGCAATGAAGATGATTTATTGCTCCAGTCACTCTCCTCTGATGATACCGAAGACAGCGATAAGGTATCGATTCAATCGGTTATCAAAACCGCCAGTCCGCAGGACGGATTAATAGAACGGGTAGCGAGCCGATTAACCATCGAAGAACATGTTGCCAAAGTAAGCTGGGAAATTATAGGAACACAATCGGACCTCTAAAAGAGTCGTTATGAAAAAATTAAAAGACAAAATCAGCACCCCATTCCAAAGTGCGATCCACGCGAGTGGTATGAATATGGCCACGGTTATCAAATTGCAGCAAGCCTCCAGTCAGGATGATAAATACGTGTATGCGATGCTGGAAACTAATGTGCAGGGTATCACGAAAGTAATGGCGGAAGAGCGGCGTACCAAGTTTGGCTTAAACGAGGTACAACACCAAATGGCACCTCGCTGGTATAAGCAACTGTTGGATGCTTTTGCCAATCCCTTTATCTATATATTAATCGCGATCGCCGGTGTATCATCCATTATTGATATTTGGCTCCCACAACCGGAAGACCGGGATTACAAGACGGTGCTCGTCGTATCCATCATGATTTTCATCAGTACCTTTCTCCGTTTCATACAGGAGTTTCGCAGCAACAAAGCCGCAGAAAAGCTTAAAAGTATGGTGAAAACGACAGCTACGGTGCAACGTCGTTTTACGGGGAAGCTCGAAATACCAATCAGCAAATTGGTTCCTGGGGATGTGGTCTATTTATCGGCAGGCGATATGATTCCGGCGGATTGCCGCATCGTGCAGAGCAAAGATCTTTTTGTCAGCGAAAGCATGCTGACGGGCGAAGCCCTACCTGTGGAGAAAAACCATCTCCCAATCCGAGATGCAGCAGATAAACGGGTCATTGACCTGCACAACCTCTGCTTTATGGGGACCAATGTGGTCAGTGGTTCTGCAATCGCCGTAATTGTGGCGACAGGTAATAGCACCTACTTTGGAAGTATCAGCAAATCCATCACGGAGGACCGTCCGGAAACAAGCTTCGACCAAGGGATCAACAAAGTAAGTTTACTACTCATCCGTTTTATGTTGGTCATGGTGCCTATTATTTTTTTAATCAATGGTTTCGTTAAGGATGATTGGTTGGAAGCCTTATTGTTCGCTATTGCCGTAGCTGTGGGATTAACGCCCGAGATGCTGCCTATGATCGTGACCGCCAATCTGGCGAAGGGAGCGGTGAATATGAGCAAACGAAAAGTAATCGTCAAACGCCTGAATGCCATTCAAAATATTGGAGCGATGGATATTCTGTGTACGGACAAGACGGGGACGTTAACCCTGGATAAGATCGTGCTGGAAACACACCTGAATGTGTATGGTGTAGAGGATGACGAGGTCTTGAAATGGGCATATCTGAACAGTTTCCATCAAACAGGCCTACGAAACTTAATGGATAAAGCGGTACTCGATCATGTGGAGCTACACGATTACCTCAAGGTGGAAGAGAAATATATCAAGGTCGATGAGATTCCTTTTGATTTTGAGCGTCGGCGGATGTCGGTTATCCTAAAGATGCATAACGGTAAACATTTGTTAATCTGTAAGGGAGCTGTAGAGGAAATGTTGGAGCTTTGCAGCAAGGCGCTGGATCCGGGCGATGACCGGACAGTCCATTTAGAGAGTGATAAGGCTGTTCCTATGGATGATACTATGCGTAAGATTGTCCTGCGCACATCCAAACGACTCAATGAGGAGGGATTGCGCGTACTTTTAGTAGCCACTAAAGAGTTTGATGCGGCCCATCCCCTTACCTATTCATTAGAGGATGAAAAAGACCTAACACTAACGGGGTTTATCGGTTTCCTTGATCCCGCTAAGCCTTCTACAGCGCCGGCCATTGAAGCACTACAAAAGTTGGGCGTGGGCATAAAGGTGCTTACCGGCGATAATGAGACCGTGACACAAAAGATTTGTCGTGATGTAGGTATTCCGGTAAATGAAGTCGTAAATGGCAATGAGCTGGATAACATTTCCGATGACCAATTGATGGAACAGGTGGAACGTGTATCTGTTTTCGCCAAATTGAACCCCTTGCAAAAGGTACGTGTTGTCAAAGCCTTACGCGAAAAAGGACATACCGTAGGCTTCTTAGGGGATGGAATCAATGATGCGGCGGCGCTTCGGGAAGCGGATGTGGGCATCAGTGTGGATACCGCAGTGGATGTGGCCAAAGAGAGTGCGGATATCATACTCTTGGAAAAAGATCTTTTGGTGTTGCGCAAAGGGGTGATCTATGGACGTCGTACCTTTGGAAATATCATTAAGTATATTAAAATGACGGCCAGTAGCAACTTCGGAAACATGTTCAGTATGGTCGGTGCAAGCGCTTTTCTGCCGTTCTTACCGATGCTTCCTATCCATCTATTGGTACAGAATTTACTGTATGACATCTCACAGATTTCGATTCCGTGGGATAGCGTCGATGAAGAGTTTTTACGGGAACCCAAAAAGTGGGATGCTACTGGTATATCCCGATTTATGGTATACATAGGCCCCATAAGTTCGATCTTTGATTTTGTGACTTTCGCCGTCATGTATTTTGTGTTCAAAGCAAATACGGTGGAACATCAGACCTTGTTTCAAACGGGTTGGTTTGTGGAGGGATTACTCTCGCAGACGCTGATTATCCACATGATTCGTACCCGCAAGATTCCGTTTATCCAAAGCTGGGCAGCGGCTCCGGTGGTGGCCTTGACTTCCTTAATCATGGTCATCGGGATACTCCTTCCTTTCTCTCCTTTTGCGGGAGCACTTAAAATGGAACCACTCCCGCTAGCGTATTTCCCGTGGCTGATCGGTATTTTAACCGCCTACTGTTTATTGACGCAATGGGTCAAGAATTGGTTTATCCGGAAGTTTGATACCTGGCTTTAGGAAGGGGCCTTGGTAGTTGGGTGGTTGGGTAGTTGGTGGTTTGTAGATTGTAGAGCCACACCCCCCCGAAGGACGCAGCTACATTTTGTGGCTTTTCTATTTACTACCCTTGCTAATTCGAGCCTGCCTACCGCAGGCAGGCTTGTAGCTCGGACTTTTCTTTGAAGCCTACAGCTCAATCTTTATAGTTAGTAAAATAGCGAAGCACACTAGCCCAAGGCTCGTGCCAGCAAGAGATGTAGTACCTTGCACGATATTTTACTTTCGATATTTATTAATTGGATTCTTACTCGTATGAAACACGGCCAAGATTAGAACTATACGTAATTGTTCGTAGATTTTGAAAACTAAAACAAAAGGAAAGACGCCGATTTTACATTCCCTGTATTGGTTGAACTTTATCTGGTATTGCTCTGGATTATTTGCTATTAGGTTTACCTTTTTTTCAACTGAAGATTCAAATTTCGCACCTAGACCTTTTAATTTTTCTTCATACCATAAATATGCCTCGATATATTCTTTCTCTGCCAATTTATGGAAACGAATGTTGTATTTCGTCAAACCTCTTTATGTGTTTTTGCGTTCTCTTTTACTTCCATCCATGAAGAAGTCGGCTTTCCATCTTCTTCAAACATTTCTACACGTTTATCAAGCTCTTTAATTGTCTTAGCATCATCCCATCCGATACTTTTGCTATTAATTTCGTCTTCTAATAATGTATAGGCTTCTCGCAAGCTGTTTTCATCAGCATTGTTGATATAGTTAAATAATCGATTTCGAATAGTTTTTACTAACATAGCCCCTACTTAATAGTTGTATCACAAATATACATAACACCATACGAAAACCAAAACATTCGATTGCTGCGTCTTAACCTCCTCAAAATGAAGACGAAGTTTTCGGTAGAAGTTCAAGGGAGTAAAAACTGCTCTCCCTTGAAACATCTATTTAACTACTATGCGGCCAGTTTACTTTCTCGCATGGAGAAGATCGACTGTAAAACCACCGACATCATAATCAATCCAAGTCCGATATAGAAGGAAGCATTCACTTCTTGTCCTTCTTTAAAGAAAAGAAATGCCATCGCAATCGCATACACCGGCTCTAAATTAAACGTTAAGCTTACCGTAAACGTCGGAATTCGCTTCAACACCTCGGCAAAGATCACATATAGTCCTGCCGTACAGAAAAGTGCCAATAGAAATAAATACAACGTATCACTTCCGGTCGGAACAAGCGTATCCGATGGAAAGAAATACAAGTAAACAGGTAAGAGGAGCCCGATTCCAATCATTCCTCCTGCCATCTGGTAATAGTTGATCAGTAAACTGTTATATCGCTTCACTAATCGTGCATTAAACACCGTATACAAAGCTGCTAATGCAGAGGATACAACGCCCAACATAATGCCCAGTTGGTAGCTACTATCGAAATGGAAAATAAGTGAAATACCTGCAATAGTCAATCCGCTTAACAGCAGTTCCATCGGGTTGATCTTCGTCTTATCGATCATGGGTTTAAAGATGGCCGTAAAGAAGCTCGTTAAACAATAGCATACCACACCGATCGATATGTTTGCAGCCTTAATACTGCCATAGAAAAATACCCAGTGTATCGCAATCAACATGCCCACCTTAATAATATCCATGCGTTGTGCGAATGGAATCTTTGTATTGACTTTAAAAATTCGTGTTAGAACAAAGAGAATGATCGCCGCAAAGAGCATCCGATACCAGGTCAAAAGACCTTCGTTTAATGTAATAAGCTTGCCGAAAACACCTGTAAATCCAGCTAAGAGCACAGCCAGGTGTAAGAGTAGATATGATTTTTTCATAAGAAGTCCTACTCACCCTTCTGGGCGAGTACAATATTAATGTTTGATAAATAATCACGCAGCCTTTTAAACTGTTGTTAAAAGGGCTTTACTGCGCATCCGATACGTACGAAAACACTAATATCTTGGTGGAGGAAGACTACTTTTTCTGTTCATATGTTATACAAGGTGAAAAAAATCAAAAAACGCGGTCATGGATTGCGCACAAAAAGGGCAAATATGCTCGTGGTTTGGTTGATTTACGTAACAAACGTAATAAAAAATCGCTACTAATCCTATAGGTATTTATTAGATATGATAATTGATTTACATGGTTCTACACGTATCTTTGTATGACATAAAAACGAGAACATGGCAGGATTAAAAAAAAGCAAAGAACTAGCTCATAACGGGTTCGGCACAAAAAAAAGCGGATTAAAAGAAAATATGATGCGCTTGATTTTTAGTTTCATCGCTATAATTGGAATAAGCCATGCGTCTGTCTATGGACAAGGCAAGCCTTTGGTCATCGAAAAGATAAATGATAAGATCTATTTATTTACCACATACAACACGTATAATGGCGTAAAAATATCGGCCAATGGGCTCTATATGTTGACAAAAAAAGGCGCGATCTTGTTTGATACCCCGTGGGACGCTACACAATATCAACCCTTATTGGATAGCATCCAGGAAAAGCACCAGATGTCGGTAATCGGTGTTTTCGCCTCCCACTGGCATGAAGACCGCGCAGGAGGCTTTGCGTACTACAATGCAAAAAAAATTCCGACCTACGCAACCAAGCTGACCAACGAGCTTTTGCACGCCAATGGGAAAGCTCGATCCACACACCTGCTTACCACCGGAAAAACATACACCATCGGTGGTGAATCATTTGTGTTTAATTTCTTCGGGGCAGGGCACTCTATGGATAACACGGTGGTTTGGTTTCCGGCATACAAAATCCTTAATGGGGGCTGTTTTATCAAAAGCGCTGATGCACAAAATCTCGGTTTTGTAGGTGATGGTGATGTTAAAGCCTGGAAACCAGCACTCGCTCGACTGATGCACCAATATCCCGATATAAAACTGGTTATTCCAGGACACGACGACTGGCGTGCTTCGGGTCACATGGAGCGAACATTAGAGTTGCTGGAGGGTAGTTTGTAGTTGGTGGTTCGTAGTTTGTAGTTTGTAGATTGTAGTTCGTAGATTGTAGAAGGTAGTTGGTGGTTCGTAGTTGATCATTTTTAGATCACTCAGCGGGTCCAAAAGCTTCGAAGACACCTTCCCTCCTTAACAACCACATACCCAATTTTTGATCGGCTACCCCATCGCGTAGACGGTACGTAAACAATACACCCGCATCATCATCGGTACGTGTCTCCATGGATTGGAAGCTAATCTGCTTATTTTCAGTCAGCACCTTTGTCAATTCCGTAATATGTGTAGAAAGAAAAAATAAGCTCTCCTCATCACTTTTCAAGCGCTGCACCAACAACAGTGTAGCCTCAAAAGCATCGTCGTAATTTGTTCCTTTAAAGAGCTCATCAAACATCACTGCCACTCGTTTCTTTTGTCCAACCTCCTGGGCAACTAATTTCACCCGATGTACCTCGCTCAAAAAGTGACTCTGACCAGATGCTAAGCTATCCGAAACATTAATGGACGTAATCAAACCACTATAGCACAGCAGATCCATCCGTTTTGCAGGCACGGGAAAGCCCATGTGTGCTAAAGCAATACATGCCCCCACACTTTTCAAGAAAGTAGATTTACCCGTCATATTGGCGCCCGTCAAGAACACGATATTTCGTCCCTTTTTTATGACAAGGTCGTTTGTCACCGGATTTTCCAGCGCCAGGTTATACAGCCCATCAATACGGATAAGCGTATCGCCTTCACGATGGAACGATGGGAAACACAGGTTCGACTGCCCCAACGTACGGCCGACGGCTCGAAAAGCGTCCAACGTGTAGACCATACGGAATATATCCTGTATCTCCTTTTGCTTGACGCTACGAAAGAGATGGTCGTACCGGATGCGTGTGCTTGCGGACAGTTTTCCAGACGCGATATTTTCCAGCTCCTCCATCTGCATATCTGCGACCACCTCGTAAAAGGAATCCGCCAGTATCTGCAACACCCCTGTGGCTTTCTTCTCTTTCTTTACTCCCGCAAAAAAAGAGGAAAGCCGAACAAGAATCTGTGCAATTTCTTTAATAGACTGCCGGATCAACAAATCTTCTTGCTGACTCCGTAAGGTCCAAAAATTAGTCGCCAATTTATCCACATAATGCGTAAATACGCTGTCAGAATACAGCTTATTGGTATTCGCGAGATACCGTTCTAAGTCAGACAGCATAAATTTATCGAACACCGTATCCAAGGCATCCACACCAGAAAGGTATTGAATAGCTTGTTGGCGTTCGTTGATTTCTGCGACGGTATCTAAGGGATGGCGGAAGTATTCGTACAACATATCTCGCCCTCCCACTGTTCCTGCGGAGTCGAAAAAACGCAATAAACTTGCGGAATTCCAATCCAGTGCATTTAGATCCGAGAGCGTTTGCTGGTCCAGCTTAAACATAATTTCACATCGTGGTTGGTTATCCGAATGTAACGAAAAAAGTGCAACAGCAAACCCTGAGGCAGAGGAATTAACATTTTTAACATTATCTCAGGAATAAGCGCGATCACCTACTTCCATTTTTCACCTAAACGGCGCACCTTCGCCACCCATTTCGATCGTTGTTCCGCGGTTGCTTTCTTTACCACACCAACATAGGTCAATCTGACGGGTCTGATACCACAAAACTCCAATGTAGACTTGCGAAGCTGATTCACACTTGGACGGCCAAACAGGAGTCTATATATCCAGCCGGGTTGATCCAACGTGGTAATAATCCTTGCCGATCGTCCCTTCAGCAGCTTCTCCCAGAAGAGCGAATTCTCCCGGTAGCTAAATGCCATCCCCGGCAAAAACAACCGATCAATAAACCCTTTCATCACGGCTGGTAGACCACCCCACCATACCGGGTGTACCCACACCAAATGCTCCGCCCATAGAATAGTTTCCCATGCGCGTTGCAGGTCAGGCTCCAATTCCATCCGTTTTTGATAGCCATATCGTAAATTCGGATCAAAATCAAGTGCTGAAATAACAATCTCCCGAACCTCTGCCCCAGTATTTCGCGCACCTTCCACATAAGCCTGCGCCAATCCAGCGTTAAGGGCGGAAGGATTCGGGTGTCCATTGATTACTACTATTTTTTTAGCCATTTTTATCTTATTCTATATCACTCCAAAGATAAAACAGTGAACAGCGGCTTTTAGTGGACAAATGTCTAAAAAGTAATCTCCTTACGAATACGGCTCAAATGCCGTTGGGTAATGCCCAAGAAAGAAGCTAAATAATGAAGCGGAATCTGTTGAATATAGATCGGATGATGACGCAATAAATAGGCGTAACGCTCGGCCGCCGTTTCCCGGAGCAACTGAAAAATTCTATTCTCCAGTTCTAAATACTGCTGTTCGGCGACAACCTTTAGGAAGACCATCCATTTCGGGTTTTCCGTCACCCATCGATCTAAATCTTTCTTTTGAATAACAAGGAGTGACGCATCTGATAGTGCGCACAAGGTCTCTAGTCCCGGATCCCCCGTAATAAAGGATGAATATGCCCCCAAGAGGTCTCCAGGAAAGCGAAAGCAATAGGTGACCTCTTCGCCATTTTCTTTTGCATAATAAGACCTGAAGATGCCTGTTTCGATAAAGGCAACTTCTGTGCAACGCGTTCCCTCACGGATAAATGACGCCCCTTTCTTCAGGTGGCGAACCGTAAACAAGGGCACGAAGGCTTCAATTTCCCGATCATCGAAAATCGCAAAGCGCTTAAAGAATTCCGTTAGTGTCATCCCTATAAAAATAGTATTTATTCCCTGTTATCACACAGCATACCCCACTAAACGCCATCTTATTTATCCACAAACTGGACTAGCTAAAGGATTTAGGTAAAGAATACCTTTGTCACATCATTCAAAAAGGACGATTTATGATGAACTATCCATGTCGTACAGACGCCACAAACACGCTTAAAAAAGCGTTGGATATTCTCTAAGCCATAGAAAGACAAATTATTTATATATGAAACATCTTATTAAAAAAGCAAGTTTAGAAGATCTGGACGAAACAGCCGAATTGTTTAACCTCTACCGTATTTTTTATCGGCAGGAATCAAACCTGGAGCGTGGAAAAGCCTTTATCAAAGAAAGATTACTGAACAATGAGTCGGATATTTTCTTAGCGATATACGAAGGAAAAGCCGTGGGTTTTACACAGCTGTACAAGCTGTTCCACTACACGAAACTGGAGAAACAGTGGTTATTGAGTGATCTTTTTGTACACCCCGATTACCGCGGTAAAGGGCTATCTATTGCACTCATTGACCGCAGTAAGCAATGGTGCGAGGAAACCGGCGCTTGTGGTTTGATGCTTGAAACAGAAAAAACAAATGATGTCGGCAACCAATTGTATCCGCGTTGCGACTTTGAATACGACGGTTTACACAATTACTACCATTGGTGGAAATAAACCCCTTTGCGAAGCCGGTGTCTGCGCCTCTTGCACACCGGCTCTTTTGCTTCCTCAGATAATTTGGCTACCTTTGTACCAATAAGTACAACATTTTATGTTTTCTGCATCCGTGTAAATACCATATCGCGAGTTAGCATCTCTACCCTGAGAGGCCAAGAATACTGAATGGGCACCTGTAAATATAAACAACAGCCCGCATCAAATTCAGTAGATTGTCGTGGTATGGAAAATCTCAATCCCTTTTTTAATTAATTAATCTAGTTGACCCTTTTTTGGTGACGGGTTACTAGTGGATTTATGTGGATCAAAAAGATCCTGTATTATGATTTGAGATCATGATTTACCCGAATAATTTCGAACAGCGAATCGGCATCGATACGATTCGTCATTACATTATTGAAAAATGCCTGAGTACGCTTGGTACCTCGTGTGTACAAGCGATGTCTTTCTCTACCGACTGGTCCACGATCGAACAGTGGCTCATGGAAACCGAGGAATTTACCCGTATACTAAACAACAAGGAAACTTTTCCGATCGATTTTTACCTGGACATGCGCGATACTTTGCGTCAGGTTGAGCACGATTTTACGCTTTGGTTTTCCGAGGAAGATACAGCTGGTTTAATGAACTCGCTACAGACCTTATCCGACATTGTCGATTTCTTCCAACGTGCCAAAGTAGGCGCAGGTCGTCCCAAGTATCCCGCTTTATTGCAGGCCGCAGATCGGATAAAAACCTTTCCAGCCGTAATTGAACAAGCAAACAATATCCTCGATAAATCTTTTAAAATCAAGGACAATGCTTCCAGCACGTTGGCGCAGATTCGACGTGGCAAGATCGAAGCCACCAAGGCTATTTCACGTCATATGGAGGCCGCTATGCGCCAGGCGAAGGCAGACGGATTGATCAGTAAGGACATGCAGCCCAGTGTACGCTTTGGGATTCAGTTGATCCCAGTCAATGCCACACATAAAAGAAAGATCAAAGGTGTAGTACATGATGGGTCTGGTAGTGGAAAAACCGTTTATATTGAGCCGGAAGCAGTCGCAGAGGCCAGCAATAAGTTAAAAGAACTGGAACGTACAGAACGACAAGAGGTTATTCGCATATTGACGGTCTTTACCAACCTAGTCCGCCCCGCGATACAAGAGATGTTGGATGGATATAACTTCTTGGGCACGATCGATTTCATTCGTGCAAAAGCAGCTTTCTGCATTCGGATCAATGCTGTCAAGCCTGTACTGGTGGACACCCCTCAGATACGATGGTCCAAGGCGGTCCATCCGCTCCTGCATATAGCGCTTTTACAGGAAAATAAAACGGCGCATCCACTGGACATCACACTAGAGCAACAGGCGCGGATCTTATTGATATCAGGCGCAAATGCAGGAGGCAAGTCACTCTGCCTAAAAACAGTAGCCTTGCTGCAATACATGTTGCAATGTGGTTTATTGATTCCTGTTGAGGCAGGATCAGAGGCGGGTATATTTGCGCATATCCTCATGGATATCGGTGATGGACAAAGTATGGAAAATAGCTTAAGTACCTACACGTCCCATCTTTCCAATATGAAGGTATTTTTGCAGGAATGCCACAATAAGACATTGATTTTAATTGATGAATTTGGTGGCGGTACAGAACCGCAAATTGGGGGAGCCATTGCGGAAACACTGCTAGAGCGGTTTAACGAACGTGGATGCTTTGGTATTATTACCACACACTTCCAAAACTTGAAGCATTATGCCGACAGAACAGCAGGCGTTATCAATGGTGCCATGCTGTACGATGTGCAGCAGATGAAGCCCTGCTACCAATTGGCTATCGGTCAGCCAGGAAGTTCATATGCCGTCGAAGTTGCCCGCAACATTGGACTACCCGAAGATATAATAGAAGCGGCATCGGTAAAAGTGACGCGTTCAGCAGAAATTGTGTAACACGCTCTTCCTCTTTAGCCTAAAAGAGGGATACAGGATTTTTCAGAACGATAAAGGGTGCCCTTACAGGCACCCTTTACTTCTAATAAAACGGGGCAACCCCAGTCTTTACGTCGTAAATAAGATTGCTACCCTTTTAAGCTTTGCATATCAATCACAAAGCGATACTTCACCTCTCCTTTTAATAGGCGTTCATACGCTTCATTGATGTCTTGCATGTTAATCAATTCGATATCCGAGGTGATGTTATGTTCGCCACAGAAGTCCAGCATTTCTTGTGTTTCTTGGATACTTCCGATGGTCGATCCGGCGAAGTTCTTACGTGCAGGAATCAAGCTAAATGGTGCGATTGGCAGCGGATGTTCCGGCGCACCGACCAAAGCCAATGTACCATCCACTTTCAACAGTTTCAGATATGCATTCACATCATGCTGCGCCGACACACAGTCTAACACAAAATGGAGTGTATTGGCATGCGCTTTCATCTGCGCCTCATCGGTCGATAAGATTACTTCATCAGCGCCTAAGCGTTTTGCATCCTCCACCTTTGATTGTGATGTGGTAATCACGACCACATGCGCGCCCATTGCTTTGGCAAGCTTAACCCCCATATGTCCCAAACCTCCGATACCAACAATCCCTACCTTTTGGCCGGGTCCCACCTGCCAGTGTTTCAAGGGCGACCAAGTCGTCACACCGGCACACAACAAAGGTGCTGCGGCCGCCAAATCCAAATTTGCGGGCACCCGTAGCACGAAATCCTGATCCACAACAATACGTTCAGAATAACCGCCAAACGTCTGTTTATTCAAGTGTTTATCCGCACCATTATAGGTTTGAATATTACCTTTTTCGCAATACTGCTCACTTCCCTTTTTACACTGTTCACATTCCCGGCAGCTATCCACCATACACCCCACAGCAGCCAAGTCTCCTACTTTAAATTTTGAAACGTTAGGCCCCACTTTCGTCACACGTCCCACGATTTCATGTCCCGGAACATTCGGATACACGGTGCCACGCCATTCGTTGCGGGCTGTATGCAAGTCAGAGTGACAAACACCACAATATAGGATATCAATCTCTACATCATTGTCGGTTGTCTCACGACGATCAATTTGCATTTGATGCAGTGCGGAAGCCGGTGCATCTGTACCAAAAGCTTTTACAGAAATTGTATGCATTATTTTTCGTTTTTAGATAGTAAACAATATAGCAATAAGCCGATTTAGCTTGACACTAATTTACGATATGTCTGCGATAGATTTTCAGTAGAATTAATTTTTTCTTTCTAAATTCGTCTCCATATATTATCCCAACAGCAAGAAAGAAATGGAAATACCGGGCACCAACACCAGCAATAACCTGATTTTTAGAGATGCTACACGCGATGATTTACCGATCGTTGTTTCGATTTACAACTCGACAGTTCCATCGCGCTTGGTGACCGCAGATACCGAACCTGTAACCGTTGAAAGCCGCATTCCTTGGTTTCAAGAACATTCTCCCGAAAAAAGACCCCTTTGGGTAATCGAGGATACGACAGGAAAAATCATAGGTTGGGTCAGCTTTCAGTCCTTCTATGGGCGCCCCGCTTACGATGCCACGGTAGAGATCAGCATCTACCTGGATGAATCTACCCGCGGGCAAGGCGTGGGTACAAAGGCCTTGGAGTATGCCTTAGCGAAGGCACCTTCTTTTGGCGTGAAAACAATTTTAGCGTTCATCTTTACCCATAATGAAATTAGTTTGAAGCTCTTTGCAAAATACGGTTTTGAGACATGGGCACAGATGCCCAATATTGCCAATCTGGATGGCATTGAACGCGGCTTAACCATTCTGGGCAAGCGTATTGCGTAACCTGCTGCTGTAAACAGATACAGCGGGATGAGGACCATGAAACTATCCCAGCGCTACGTCAAGCGTCATCATAATGATAAACCCGACGATAAAACCCAGCGTGGCGATATCAGAGCTTTTGTTTTGCTGTGCTTCCGGGATGACCTCCTCGACCACTACAAAAATCATAGCGCCCGCAGCAAACGCCAAGGCGTACGGCAGTATCGGCGTAAACGTCGTAACCGCTAACGCCCCCACGACCCCAGCGATGGGTTCTACAATAGCGGAAGCTTGTCCATAGAAAAAGCTCTTCCGGCGACTCAGTCCCATACGACGTAATGGCATGGCAACAGCAATACCTTCCGGAAAATTTTGTAGACCAATACCGATAGCCAATACAACCGCTCCCCCAATAGTTGCTTCTGGAATACCCGCAGCCACACCCCCAAAAAGTACGCCCACGGCTAGTCCTTCCGGAATATTATGCAACGTAATGGCTAGAATCATTAACGTCGTCTTCTGCCACGGTGTCTTCACCCCTTCTACCTTTTGGAAGTTAACATGTAAATGTGGTAAAATCTTATCAATCG
Organism: Sphingobacterium psychroaquaticum; assembly: GCF_900177625.1. Taxonomy (GTDB): domain Bacteria; phylum Bacteroidota; class Bacteroidia; order Sphingobacteriales; family Sphingobacteriaceae; genus Sphingobacterium; species Sphingobacterium psychroaquaticum. The sequence continues at coordinate 329,958 of NZ_FXAU01000001.1, read as the reverse complement.
AAAACAGAAAGCCTGCTCCCATTATAAATCCAAGCACTGCGGGAACCACTTGCACAAACCCTTCCCCCTCACTCATATCAATAGCCGGAATCAATAAACTCCACACACTCGCTGCGACCATCACCCCACCTGTAAAACCCAGCATACCATCCAGCACATTTTTGTTCATCTCCTTAAAGAAGAAGACAAATGCAGCTCCCAGCGCGGTTACCAACCAAGTAAACAACGTGGCATATAACGCCGCTAATATGGGATCAATGGTTTCAAAATATGCGATTACGGATTCTATCATGCTATTGGCACTACCTGGTTTTGATGTTGATGTAGCGCTACAAAAGTACTAAGTTTAAAGAAAAAAACCGACCCATTCTAAAGATTGGGCCGGTTCACAATATAAACTAGACTAAATCGCTAAAAGAAAAGCTTGCGGATCGCCTTATTGTTGGGATCCAACAAATATATATTCCCCTCATTATCCACCGCAATATCGCTGATCGCCGCAAATTTCGCTACTTGCAACGAACCATCAACAAAACCAAAACCAGCTCCTTTGAAGATGGTCGTCACCCGACGTGTAGCCATATCCACTTCCCGAACTGCACTGTTATAGGTATCTGCCACATACATCTTCGTACCTTGATAAATTACTATACCATTTATTCCGTTGAAGTAAGCATTCGATCCAATACCATCTTGATACCCGCCTTCGGAGTACCCCACCCAGTTGATATTCTGCGTGCCGCTGACATCACGACGAGCAACACCATTGCCACTATTCGAGTTTTGATCTGCCCAATATATAGCACCTGACGCATCCACTGCCGGTCGTGCACTTACCCAGCTCGGTCCATTAATCTTCGAATAGTTCCCTGTATTATTCACCCGATTCATGCCCGCAGAAAATCCCGCTACATTCACATAAAGGACACCTGCATTATCGATCGTTAATTTACCCGGAGAGAAACCACTCGCGTAAACCGACCGTTGTCCGCCAGCTGTAATTTTGATGATCTGGTTCGCCGTCTGATCACCTATATAAATATTATTCTGCTTATCGATCACAATACCGGACGGCATACCAAAGGTCGCATCTTGACCATTAACCTTTAAAATTGATAGGTCACCCGACGGTGTTATCTTCTTCACCACCTTTTCTGCAGCATCTGTCACGTAAACGTTTCCTTGCTGATCGACAGCTATACTACCTAAATTATTACTCAATGCATTGCTCGATGGGCCACCGATCAAGGTCATGATCCCGGCTCTCCGGAAAGGTTTGGGCGATACCGCCTCTTGGCCACCCACCACGACCTTAATATCACCGGTAGTCAATCCTGCTGGTGCATCCAGCACCAAGGAGGTCTCCGTTGCTGTTTTCACAGCAGCCAACACACCGTTGAAATACACTTTATTTTCCAGCGCTACCGCGCTAAAACCTGTTCCTTTGATGGTCACCGCTGTTCCCGTAAGGCCGTTATCCGGGCTTACCGAGGAGATCCCTAGCGTTTGATCTTTAAACAGCGGTCCCGTACTTGCTTGATCATTCACCACAACGCGAATCGCACCAGAACCGGTTCCCCCAGGAACGATAAGCTTCAATTGATTTTCTGTTGCCTCCGCCAATGGAACCAATACATTGTTGATGTATACACTATTCTCATCCAACAACTTGCTAAACAACGACCCCGTAATCACCATCTCCGTTCCTTTGGGTCCGCTAAGCGGCGTTACTGTCTGTATAACCGGTTTATCAACGACCGTGAAGGTCGGGCCCGTTGTTTTCTGCTCATTGATACTCACCGATAAAGCACCCGTCGTTACCCCTTCCGGGGCACGCACCACCAAGCGCTCCGGTGTTGCTTCTACAATCGTTGCCATCTGACCGTTGAACTCCACCTTATTATTCGCAGCCAGGGCCTCAAATCCTTCCCCGGTGATCACCACATTCGTTCCCTTCCCCCCGGTTAACGGTTTAATGCTATGAATCGCCTGATAGATAAAATTTTGCCCTTTTGCTTCCTTGCCATCAACCTTGACCATTACAGCACCTGTTCCCGCTTCATTCGGCACCTCCGCTACAATCAACGTATCCGTTAAGCTAACCACCAAGGCTTTCTTATAATTGATATACACCGCAGCCGGGCTTTCAACACTTCCAAAACCAGCCCCGCCGATGCGAATCTGAGAGCCGGCCGGCCCATTGGTCGGAAACACCCGAACCACGCTCAGGTCTTGATAGGTATATGTTCCGATAGGCAGTACTTTATCCCGGTATTTCACGTCCAAATTTCCGGACGCAGCGCCCACCGGCATACGCAACACGAGTGCCGTCGCTGTTGCACTGATTACTTCCGCTGACTTCCCCCCAATTGTCGCCTGATAATCGCCAATCGACGTCCCAAATCCTTCCCCCTCAATGGTGACCAACGTTCCTGCCTTACCCGAATTCGGATAATAGCTCGTCACCTTTAATTCCACCTGAGGTGGTACATCTTCCTTTTTCTCACAACTTACCGTTCCTATCACGAGCGCTAGAAACAAGAGCAAAAAATGATTATATCTTTCCATAAATAGTTTGTTAAAAAGTATATCGAACTCCAAATTGCACCTGTGCACGACTATTAAAATAGTCTATACTATAAGGTGATCCTGGATCCCTGAATGTAAACACCGGCCAGCTATCCGCATTCTGCTGCGGTCCGAACAGCGTTGGCGTAAGCCCCACACTGCTTGTTGAATTAAATGTATTGGGTGAAAAATATTGTACACCCCATTTTTTATACAACAGATTCGTAACATTCATAATATCCGCCGAAAACGTAATAAACTGTCCCTTTGATTTACCGATATATAAATCGTGCGCAATACGCACATCCGCCTGTACATTCCATGGCGTACGTCCTTTATTTCGTTCCGTAAAGTCACCACGACGACTGCTCAGGTATTCGTTACCATCAATAAACTTATTGAAAGCATCTGCTTGCTGTTGTGCCGTTTGTCCGCCCGCAATGTCTTTGAAATAACGAACGGCTTCCATCGATTCCGGAATATAAACCAAGCTCACCTGCTGGGGCAATCCCTGAATGTTTCCATTCACCAAACCATAGGTAAAAGGAGAACCGGATTGCGCACTGAAGAACAAGGTCACCTGTGTACGTCCCGCATCCCGCCACGTATGGCTGTAGTTAAAACTACTTACAATACGGTGTCTAATATCAAAATTACTGTTCGCCAAGGTCGGATTATTAGGTATCAAGGATTGATTCAACTGCCAGTTACTCTCCATGGAGTTACGCACCCCATTACTCAGGTCCTTGGATTCGCCATAGGTATAGCTCGCCGTACCATGGAAACCACCGATCTGTTTGCTCACTGTTCCCGTTAAGCTGTATCGATACCCTTGATTCGTATTACTCAACAGGTAAACATTGGAGAAACGATTGTCCACTGTGCCGCTATAAAACGGTTGGCGATGTGCTTTATCGTATCCATACCACAGCGGATTATCCTGGTTGTTGAGTTGCTGGAAAAGAACATCACTGATGTTCTTGGTATACATCGCTTCTACTGTAAATTTCCACTTGTCCGCAGTTTCATAATCTACCCCCAAACTACCCCGCAATACCTGTGGTAATGTAAAGCCATTATCCACGAGATCTACTTGTGTTTTACCACTATTGGGGTTGCTTACATCGGCACCATTTTGTGCAATAAAATCAGCCAACCCATTTGGGCTCGGTTTTATGGCATCACTGCCCGGAACAAACGGTTTTTGATCCGCACGTTGATCGAATCCACCAAAAGAATCCCCTGTATTGTAGTAGGCATAGGCAAGCCAAGCAAAAGGAATTCGCCCGGTAAATAAACCAGCACCACCGCGCACCACCAAATTACGATCATCCAACAGCTCCCAACGGAAGCCCACCCGTGGCGATAGTTGCACTTTATTCAAGAAATCATTTTTAATGCGTGCAATAGGTGTATAGCTGTAGGTGGTTCCAAAGTACGGATCAGCCGCCATAGTTTTCACCTTTTCACTAAGCGTAGGCATCGTTGGTAGCTGTGCAAAATCCGCTCGTAAGCCCGGCGTCACTCGAAAACGATCGCTCACGCGAATCTCATCCTGCACGTACAAGCTATACATATTCACATTAAAATCTGCGGCCGGATTATCCAGCAGGTAATTGCGCGAATTATTGCTGTAGTTATAACTACCGCGCACCCGATACGGGTTATTGGAAACAAAATCCTCTATACTATTGTAATCCACGCGGCCATTCCAGGCATTTACAAAACCGTACCGAATGCCGTACAACTCATTATGCGTTCCGAACAACAACTTATGGCGTCCCAAATTCCAATTTAAGTTTGCCGTCAGCTCCCAGGTACGCTGTTGCATATTAAAGATACTCGCCTCCCGGTCAGTGCCCAGATAAATCGTTGTGCCCGGTGTGCGTCCTTGTATCTGCACCTGCGGCAAGGTCGGGTCACTTAACGGATCCCGGCGATCATTGACCACCGTAAATCCCAGCACCGCATTTCCGGACAAGTTATTCCGAAAACGGCTCTTTAGCTCCGCGACCGTGCTACTCTGGTTATTCGTTTGCTGAAACGCCATGCTACTGAAACGAAAATCTTGCTGATCGCGATCCATATGTGTCGCCTTACTGCGAATCGTATTATTACGCACCGCTAACTGATGGCGATCGTTGATATTCCAATCCACCCGATTGAAAAACTTAATTGATTTCGACCAGTTCGTATAGATATCCGCTGTACCGACATCAAAAATATCCCCATACCGATCTTTGGCTTGTTGCGCTATAAGTTGCGCATCCGACGCACTAAGAATAGATGCGGTCTCGATCGTACCCACCGCAAGTTGCGTCGGGTCTTGACGACGTGTGATCTCTTCATTGCTAAAGAAGAATAATTTGTTTTTTATAATCGGAAAACCAATTCGAAAACCACCTTGATAATCGTAGAAATCGCTATTCATTTTTCCCAGCGACCCCACACGATCCTTACCGGTTAAGGCTGCATTTCGGCCATAACCATATACCGAGCCTTCAATTTTATTGGTTCCACTACGGGTTACTGCATTGACCGATCCCCCCGTAAAATTACCAATCTTGACATCATATGGCGCCAGGTAGACCTGCATATCTTGAATCGCGTCAATCGATATCGGATTGGTACGCGTGCTGCTTCCAGCCATCCCTGAGGTACCTGTCTGTCCCCCGAGCGACGGACTAAACCCTATCGCATCGTTATTGATCGCACCATCTATCGTCACATTGTTGTACCTGAAATTTGTACCACCAAAGCTGTTGTCGCGACTCCCTTGTGGTGTCAGGCGTGTGACATCCGTAATCGATCTGTTCACCGTCGGCATCGAACGCACCTGTTCCCCACTAATATTCTTGCCTGCGCCATAATCATCAGCCCGTTGGCGTGCGACACGGGAGGTGACAACCACCCCTTCCAAAGCCTGAGCAACGCCACTCAGCACCAGATCCAGCTGCTGTGCTGCCCCCAGTCTCACCTGGATATCATTCCGCTCCGCGGCTTCCATACCCACCATTGTAACAACCACCTGGTAGGGACCACCAATACGCAGATTATTTAAGGTATAGCGCCCATCCCGATCGGTCGACAAAGCGTATCGCGTACCCGAAGGCGTATGTACCGCAACAAGAGATGCGCCGACCAAAGGCTCTCCTTTGCTATTGGACACACGTCCGGTCAAAGCGCCGCTGGTCTCTTGTGCCATCACACCTGTTCCCCATAAAAATAAGAGGACGAACAACAGGAATGCCCAGACCATGGTTACCCCTTTAGCAATTCTTATACTTCTCACTCCACTCGTCTCTCTAACACTTCTAACTTCTCTTACTCTCTTCATTTTCATTCCTTTTTTTAAGGTAATCGCCAGCCTACTGCGTGAGTCGCAACGTGCCATTGATTACATGTAAAATTCCATTTCCTGTGAGCATATCCTGTTTTGTCAAGAGGACATCTGTGGTATTACCGATTCCCCGCAAGCTGATTCCCGAGAATGCCCCGGGCGAGCTTGGATTCGGCACCAACCGGACCGTCACACTATTCCCATTCATCATCCCCTGCTGCGCAGTATTTGATGGACCAGCACTCCATACATAATCGTATACAAAGCGGCGATCACGCACAATGTGGTAGGAAATCAGATCCAACAATACTTTTGGATCGGTCTTTTCAATCTGTTCCACGGATGCATAACCGATCGACTGCATGGCTGTATTAACAGGAGCAAACACGGTGTAAGGCCCCGTCTGTCGCAGCTGTTCCAGCATGCCTGAAGTACGCAGCGCCTGCGTAAACAAGGTAATGCTCGCATCGGCCGCTAAGGCATCCACCAACACATCGTGCACGTACGGGGTCAATACCCGATCCAGTACCTGCACCAAGCCATTGGATGCCGGAAGATTGGTGGACAATATCCGAGCACCATTCAATGTCAATACGGTATCTTGCCCTTTCACCCAATGTGTAGCGAACATTTTACCACCCCGTGAGCGGAGTTCCTGATTAAAGGCAAAAGGAAGCTTGTTCAACTCGTACTTACCATCCAGCGTATGGTAATTGGCTATACGGGATACCACGGTATTGCTCGCACTCAATACGGCCGTTGGCCCCGCATACCCAGCCGCAATAAAAGCGGCATCCGAAGGAGCCAATACCGTGAAGGGACCTTCCCCAGCGTTGAGCACCTTATCCATTCCACTCTTCCGCAGTGCAGCGGAAAAACTAGATAAGTTAAAGTTATCAGCGATAACCAGATTCAACTTATTGTTATCGAAATCACTCATCTGCTGTGCATCTTTCTCGCAACTTGCACCGAGGAGAAGAACCAGAAAAAAACTGCTTAATCGTTTACTATATTTTAAAGCGATTGCCATATCCTATTTAAGTTTAAAACCTTTCGGTAGTAAGAGATTATCCACCACATGAATGGGACCATTCAACGTTAATATATCCGACTCCACGATATGTGCCGTGGGCTGTCCCGACTCTTTAAAATGCAGTCCCAATGTTCCATTATTTGAGCTAAATGCAAAAGGCATCTTATAGGCGTAACGTATCTGTGCCGTTCCCCCGATATTCACAAAATAGTCGTGGATAAACGGGGCAGCCAAGTCATTACTAAAGAAGACCGTTTGATTTCCCCTAGCCATACCATATGCAGGATCCTGTGGGGCATAAAATCGGGCCCAATTTCGGTGTGCATCCACAATAGTATCCATCACAAAATGACCAGCCGGCTGAAACATATTCTCATCAAAACGTACATCATTCCGTTCCGAATTCAGCGCCATTACGGCATCAATACTGGTTAAGCCTGCTTTTTTGAAGGCATCATCTGTCGGCGCAAACAACGTGGTAATGGTAATATTGGGATCCGCATAGTTGGGATCTGATGCTATTGTTATGTCCCAAAATTGACGGTAGGCGTAACGGACAGATGGATAGTACATCCAATACTCTTCCGGCGTCACGTCATACCCGTACCAATACGACATTTCCCGCACCATCGTCTCTACAAAAATATCATCCATCTGGCGCTGCATTTCCAGGAAAATGGTAAACCGGCCATCCGCTTCCATCACTTGAAGCGCCGTTTTTGTTGGTTTCTCGATGTTATTTTCCATAAAGATGACCGCGCCATTCGTCGCTAACTGGTGATTCAGTTTCCCCATCGACTTCCCGTTCACCAAGAGATTCCCTGCCGCATTTAATGCGAGGTAATGCTTATAGCGATACTTATCGTGACGCTGCCCCCACACATTGGGTTCATCATAGAATGGAACGCGTAGTTCTGGATTCACTAACATCGAACGCATTGGCATACTTTCCGGGCGCAACTGATCCTTCCGCAGCGTCCCCAAAATCGTATAAAACATCATTAAACTATCCACATCGGCTGTCGGCATCGCATCAATCTTAGCGGCCGTAATCCCAATTTTTGTCCAAGCTGCGTCGTTCGGAACAAACAACGTATAGGTGGTATTCACGCCCATCCGGCTCAGGCTATCCTTGACTCGGCTTTTGTCCCAAGCCTTCCGAAAGATACTGGCACTGGCTTCACCAGCAAGCAGCTCTCCGACCTTCTTGGTCGCCTCTTCCTGATGCGGTACTTGTTCCCCTTCCGGGGCCGGCATAAATTCATTTTTTTGACATCCTACCGTACACATCAATGTGCCGAAGAGCATCATACTGTATATAAAATCGTTTAGTAATCGTTTCATTTTATTTACTTCTTAAGGGCTTGTCCCGGTTTCACCAAACCTGTCTCTAAATTGTGTACCACACCATTGGTGCACAGAAAATCTACCTTGGCACGCTGACGATACTCCACCCGTGCTATGATCTGTGCGAAGACATCATCGCTGCTTTTGAGCTCAAGATTGTATCCTAAAATCCATTCGGGGTATGAGGTATTACTAAAATAAGTCATCACATAGGGGCTCCCTTTGAGCTTATAGCTATATCGCCCATCTGCGTTAATCGTCGAAAAAACCTTCGAATCTGATATAAAAAAATGCTTATTGTAGATAATGTATGTCCCGAATAATTCTTCAGCATTGTACTTCGCAACATCCATCGTCGCGAGTACCTCTTCCGTTATGCCGAGACTTTCCAATGCTTTATTCGTTGGGGCGAAGACGGTAAAAGGCCCTGCGGTACCAAACTGTTCCCAAAGGCCAAATTTTTTCAGTCCGGCAACAAAAACACGGTATTCCGGTTTTGCCGTTAGCAGGGCTTGGATATTGGTTTCAAACTGTGGTTTCATCACCTTATCCAGCACATATAAAACGCCGTTTGCTAACCCCACATCCTTGCGCAGCACACTCGCTCCATCGAAAAAGAGATCATTGACCGCTGAGCCACCCGTCGGATTAAAGCTCGCTAATGACGTATGTAGCGAAGTTCCTTCCAAGGTCGCGTAACGGACATCTACCCCATTCGCCGGAATATCGGCTAAAAACATACGACGTGGCAGCACATGATATTTTATAATCCGACGCAGGCTGTCCTGATTCATTCTATCAAAATCAGTCGGTCTGAACACGCCGATTTCATTAAAAGCAACATCATTCGGCACCAACACCGTAAAAGGTCCCTCTTGATTAAGTTCCGCCGCAAGCCCCGTCTTTTGCAGTGCCGCATGGAAAAGTGTCATCTCAAAATTGTTCTTGATAAAATCTGCCGCTGGTCGAATATTTTCATTGGGTGTCACTACCGTTAGATCCGGATGTTCACAAGAAGCCACAAAGCACGTGGCAAAAAGGAAAATAGTATGTAAAAATCTATGTTTCATTTCAAAATCTCCTGGCTATGAATTAATAAATTGGGGGTGCAAATTTCCGTTGGATCGTCGTCATGTAAATACGTCCATTCACCACCTCCAGTGTATTGACCGTGGCAAATGTTCGCGGGTTATGAATACCGGAGTGCACATTCACCAGCATATTCGGCAGCATTGTCCCATTATCGGGGCTGGTCAGGTTGACCTTACCATTCAACAAGCAATTGACCACCGCCCAATTCCCTTCGGTATTTGATGTCGTACTATGAATCGGGTTATTGGTTATGTCCATTCCCGGTACAAAAAAATCAAATCGTTGCCACATAGTGGTTTGGATACCATTGGTCTTGCTACTGGCCCACAGTGGGAAGCTCACATAAGGAGCAACGGCCGAGGAGCTATTATTACGTACGACACGCGTCATGTACTTCCCTTTGTAACCCGGTACTGTAGGGGCCATGTGGCTCAAGACGCCCTGATCTTCATAGAGGGATAAAAAAATATTCATTTCCTCTTTTATTCCCCCCATAAAACTACGCAGTCGATAATCGCCATCTTTCAAACTGGCGTCCGCCTCCACAAAACCTTTCGCACTCATATTGTAGAAATTCACATACACCAAAGAGTCAGAAAGCGGCAACTTATGGAAGTTTTCCTCCCGTAATAACAAACCGTGCTCTTTGGTGACAAAATCTTTCTGCAAAAGGTGCAAGGTATATACCTCCTTACTTCCCAAATTAATGACCGTATCGATTAGAATATCTTTCTTCAGATGACTTTCCAACTGTAGGAAAGGAACGGTATTCTTAGGACGGTACGCAAACACGATGCGCAACGATCCCGAAGGTACCTGCGCCCAACTACTGAGATCAAACCCATTCAACATGGGGGCAACCAACACATTCCTTTTACCTGGATATTCTGGATTATCCAGGGACGTGCTGTTACCAATATGTGAGGGATAGGGCGGCGCATAGGCATCGCGTTTATCAAAGAAGTCCCCGATAACTTCTGCACCTGTGATCTCGCCCGTCGCATCCATCGTCGGATTAATCAGCATACAGAAGTACGGTACTTTATCATCCTTACTGCCCAAGGTCTGCACATAATTCAGGTTATTAAACACCCGTAAGTAAGCCGGTTCCTTAATTTCAGTATATTCTACCTTGGTACATCCAATGATACATAATGCGCATATTGAAAGTAGAGCTATGTAGATCTTTATTCGTTGATTTTTCATTATTTCGTGTGTTTTATAATGATCATTCGTGCTTTATTTGTCGGCGTAGCTGTGTTTCCGGTATGTCCGATCAATGCCACCGTATACACACCAGGCTCCTGTATAGGCAACGGTCGGTTCGGGCGCAGGTACAGCGCTTCATTGGCTATAAATCGCTGATGCGAAAGCGAAGCAATATCGCTGGCCCATAATCCCGGCACCACCTCTGGTGTGGACCGATACGCCATGATATCAAACGGGGTTTGGACATTCCCTAGATCCATATATGGTCCCTCCAACTTTGGCAGACCTGGCTGCAGATTTTGATTCGGCAAACTACTCCCAACACCACTGTTACCTAGCTGTCCATTATTCAGCGTGAAGGTGATATAGGGATTTCCTACAGCGAGGTTTAAAAAGCGTTTAAAAAAGAAGAATTGGTGTTGCGTCCGTGCAAAAGTGCCATCATCGGTAGCACCTGTAAATACGGCACCACTCAGGTCATTCGCAACAGCCAGCAGCCTCGGGCTGCCATCTGCATTAGGGTGCAGCCAAAAGGTATAATTCTGGGCAGGTTGCAACACTTGATCTAAGCTTGCCAGTACCTGTCCCCCCGCATCGACGGCTTCAACTTTATACGTACCATGGATTTGAACACTGTAATCTGTCGCTTCGCCAAAGGAGACCTTTTCTCCGACCGTTTTTCCGTTTACCTTAAACGAGACCGCCTTATCGGTATATGCATTTGCCCCCTGTAGACGTACATAAGTTTGATTGGCAGGAGCAGATACATCCGTTATAACCTGAAAAGAGTTCTGGTATAACCACGAGGTATTCCCAATTTCGTCTACAATATAATCGTAGCGTTGGGGGGTGACCACAATTGTATAAACACCACCCGGTTGGTAGGTTTTTACGGCTGCATAGTGTAGGTTCGTTAACTTCGCATGATCCAGTGGTATCGTCGAAGAAGCGGGGTCGATAACTTTATATTCGGCACGTTCATTTCCCAAGGAGGGTACCTGACGACCATCTCCTACTAACACCTTAAATTGATAGGTGCCATAGGGAAGCTCAATGTATTCGGAGGCTTTGACTTGCGTACTCACCTGGTTTGTTTTGTTATGAACAAGCGTACCATCGGCATAGGCTAAAGATACCGGTCCTTTCAAATCTTCCTGCATGCCGGTAAGCCCCATGGTGAGGCGCTTTATTTCGCCTCCCAGGTTCACGATACGAATCTTAAAATGATCAGGTTTCGAGGGACTGGATACATCTCTCGGCACTTCCACAACCTCAGGTTGCCCATTCATAAAGAGATGATTTAACAGGTAATAATCCGTTGGATGCGCATAATTCTCCTGAACTTTTACCCGCATATCCATATCGCCCGCGCTTTGGTAATTGCGAAGGCTGATTTGCAGATCCAATTGTTGCTGTTGATCAAACAGATCCTGCGGAATGGTCCACGTTTTCCCCAACCGCCCATCGGTTGGAAAATATGAAGTACCGGGATATTTGTAGTAATCCGGATTATTCGAATTTCGCGTTACAAAATTTGTTAAGCTATCGCCATTGGCTATAACCTGATTGTAACCCACCAGGTTGACAATACGGACCTGCGATCCTTTCCGAGCTTCCGTTGTTGGCCTGTTATCGGGTTTCAGGTCTAATTTTTCCTTTTTGCAACTTACCGCTAACGGAAGTAAAAGGATATATAAGATAAGTTTCTTCATAACTAAAACAGGTTATAGGTAAAGCCCATCATGATCTCGGTGCCTCTTTTGAAACTCCGGTTGATATATTCATTACCATACCACTTACCGCCTGTTTGCGGGTTCGCATATACAGTCTTATTTGCTGGGTTGATTATATTTTTGGCATATCCCTTAAAGATGATACGTTTGTTTATACGCTGACTAAAGACAAAGTCGAGGTACGGTACCGGCTGGGTATATAAATCAGGTTCCCCGGTCAGGTTGATCTGCACCAGGCGCTCTCCGACCATGTTAAATGTCAAGGTAAGGTCGGTTCCCGACTTATCGTTATCATAATTCAACCATCCGTTAATAGAATAGGGTGCTTGCTCAAAGAGTGGACTATTTTTCGGGGCGTGGCGATCCAGGGATCGATTTGCTTCATACCGTTCTTCCGTTTTCTTGATTTCACTTTGTGCCAACAAGAGGTTACTTCCCAGGAAGAAATGCTGCAAAGGCGCAATTAATGTTCCCAAGTTCTTTACGACCTCAAACTCCAATCCCCACACCCGACCGATATTAGGGTCGTTCTGGAACTGTATGGTTGGAAACTCCGGATAAGTTGCTGCCAATCCTTGTGTTTTCAGGTTAAACACCTTAACCAGCTGGTTCTCGATGCGCTTACCAAAGGCTGACACCGCAATAACCTCCCCTTTAGCGGGGAACCATTCCCAACGGAAATCCGCATTCTGGGTATACTGATTTTTCAGGTCTGGATTTCCGACCACCAAACCCATCTGAAAGGCGTCAAACTCAAAGACATTGGTTATTTCACGCAGTTCCGGGCGCGCCAACGTGGTATTAAAGGCCCCTCTAAAATTCATGTTGTCGTTGAGCGTAAAGGTCGCATTGACGGAATAGAAGGGTTTGTATCCGGTCTTGTATACTGAATTTGGGTTGATGGGATTCAGTGGGATACGCGATCCATCCGGCGACACCGCTGTCAACGAAGGATCAAGAAACACGCCCACGGTATCAACCGAAGAGCCGATATTGGTCATCTCGAAACGCACGCCCCCCGCCATACGAAAGCGCTTTGCTAGTTTCAGATCCACCATACCATATAACGCATTCGTCTCGTAGTATCCGGTATAGTTGTTCGGCGACTTCTGACTGTTGTATAAGAAACCACCCACTGGCATCATCCCCTCGCCTTGTCCGGCAGCAGGCAGGTGCACGCCAATAATTTCATTGCTGACCAAGCGGTCCAAGTTACCGGCCACATCATACAGCGGTACTGCTTTATTGGAGGTAAAATTTGATCCAGGCAAGAACAATTGGTTTTCCGTGAATGCACGATCCCTGAACAGGTAGTTCACCCCCGTCTTGAATTCTTGCTTTTCACCCAAAATGCGGAAGGGGATGCTGAGGTCGGCTTTGTAGTTATAATTCTTCTCATCGAGGTTTCGCCAGCGACGGCCGTTTGGTTCGGCTTGCATAATACCATAGACACCAAAACCATTTACATAACCTGAAGTCAGGGCATAAAGATGCTCCGAATAAACACGCGCGTCACCACCATTATCGGCTCCTACTGTCGGTCGGTAATACCAACCACCACCACGCGGCATATAATCCACCAGGCTGGCAAATCGAAAATCAGGATCATTTTGTCTCGAGCGAGAACTTGCCGCATTATAACTTAAGCGCGGGGATAGCTCGTGCTTAAAGAACTTGTGCTCTCCTTGCAGATTAAATGTATTTAAGTTCCGAAACGTTTGCTTCAGCGAATAGGTTGTGCTTTTCACCCCACCCGGCAGCCCCGTATATTCATATTTTCCCGATAGGTTCGTACCGATACTCTCTCCGCCCCAGCTACCCAGATATTGCATACTGACCTCATGCTGTGGACTAAAGCGATACGTTAATCCCGCTAGCGTACCATAATTCAAGGTCTCGGTCCCGGTATTCTCTTTATACGTTTGGTACTTCCCCATATATAAACTATTCGGTGTGATATAATTTGGAATATTACGGAAGCTGTATACATCTGGATTTCCCGTCACCACACCTTGGTAAATACTGTACTGTGTCAACTCACCGGCATTGATATCGGTTGTTCGGCGGTAATAATTCCCACCGAGAATCACCCCTATTTTATGCTTCCCATCAAAAACATTATAACTATTTCCGAAGGTTACTGAATAAAGCTGGTTAAGCGGAGCTTTGCGGTACGTGCTGGTCATCACCGGATCGAAGCCTTGCATAATACCATTAATGCGCTTCACTTCCTGATAAGCTGCCGGGCTGTAATTGCTATTGGCAATCATTCGTTGTATAGAACCCAATCCACCCGGATATTCGGTGGCTAAATTGGTAAAGTCGGTCGTCAGGTTCTTATCGTTTATCTTCGTTCCCAGTACGCCCATACCACTATTCCAGAAGCTATTGTATTGACCACCCAAACCGATATTTGAGTTCAAACCCGTCTGTGCAATGACCTCAAAGGTCATCTTGTCCGGTACAGACTTCGTTTTTAGTTCTACGATTCCCGATGCGGCATCGGCCGGTTTATCGGGAGTCACCGTTTTATAGATGGTGATATTATCGAGTAAAGAGGCCGGCACCAAGTCCAGTGGAATAGCGCTGCGATCCGGGTCCGATGAAGCGAGGCGTACCCCATTTAATTGCCCAATAACCGAGCGATCTCCCAATCCGCGTACCGCAACATATTTATCGTCTGTTACCGTGACACCGGTCACACGCTGCAACGCCTGCGTGGTTGTAATACTCCCTGTCCGCTCAATAAGCTCCGCTGATATCGCATCTTGTACGATAGCCGCTTTCTTACGCTCCTCGAGGACGGCACTCTCCGTATTCGCCTTACGTCGTGCTTGCACCGTAACCTCTACGGCATCCAATGCGGTCGAGGTAGGCACCAATTGCACCACCATATTGCGATCTGCGGCATGAACAGCAACCTCTTTTGTTTGGTGTCCCAGTAAGCTGAATACTAAGGTTTGTTTGCTTTCGGACACGGTGATTGTGAATGCTCCGGACCCGTCGGTTGTTGCCCCACCCTGCTGCCCTTTTACTTTCACGGAGACGCCCGCCAGGGGTGACCTATCGGATGTACTGATCACTTTTCCGACAAGGGTAAACTGTTGTTTTGCAACCACGGAAGGCCTCTCTTCGCGCGGAGCCTCGGTGACCACCACCAATTTGTTTTTGATAACATAGCGGTAAGGCAGGTTGGTAAAGCAAGCGGCCAGGGCCTGTTCTATAGAAGCATCCCTAACATGGATATCAATGGATTTTGCTTCTTTAAAAAGGTTGGCATCGTAAAAAAAATCATATTGACTTTGTTTACGAATTTCCTGCAAGATGGTCGGGATATTGCTATTTTGCCTGTTGAGGTTGATGCGCTGGCCAAAGGTGGACGCACTGACCTGGACTAACAAGCATGTGATAAGCATCATGGTGATTTTCATAACACGCATGCATTGATAAAGATTCATAGGTAATAAACTCTCCTTTTCCAGCTATACGGAATACATCGCCTCCATGCATGGAAGGCTAAACGAATATTTCATATATTTGCTGACGTTAATATTAGTTGATGATTTTGTTTGCGCATTGTTGTCGATAGGCTTAACAAAACTTGCCAAAGGTGTTACCAGCATCTTTGGCTCTTTTTTTGTCGTCTCTCCTGTTCTCTTTCTCTTAAGCCCCATAAAAAGTATATGTCACTATTCGGTCACTGTCATCCTCCTTTCTTTCAGTTGTATCTTCACTTTTCCGGTTGCTTGTACCATATCTATAATAGCCGATAGCGGTTGCTTGCGGGAGACAATTCCTTCAAAACGTAACTGCCCCAATTGTACTGGGCAGTCGACATCGATATCGTACCATCGTTCCACTTTTCGCAAGATGCTGTGTAGCTCTTCGCCATGAAATACAAAGTCTCCATTTTTCCAGGCGAGCTGCTGCTCCATATCTGCCGGACGCACCTGTAAGGTATGGGTCAAGACCGCCTGCTGTCCCGGGCGAAGGAGGACCGTTTGTCCATTATCCATTGCTTTTACGCGAACGCTACCTTCTACGAGCGTGGTCACTACACTCGGCTCATTGCTGTATGCATTGACATTAAAATGTGTACCCAATACTTCGATCTGCTGCTTGTCGGTATTAACATAAAAGGGCACCGAGGCGGCACCGTTGTCGGTATGTTGGTTTTGTTTTTCAATTTCAAAATACACCTCACCTGTCATCGTTACCCGACGTTGGTTTGTTGCAAACTGTACCGGGTAACGAAGTGATGAAGCCGCATTGAGGAATGCTTTGGAGCCATCAGGTAGCACCACTGTGTATTGACCACCATCGGGTGTAGAGATGGTGTTGTATGCTGTACGTGAGGGTGCAGCACCTCCGTCAGCGTGATATATAAGGTTTCCGTCTTTATCTTTCTCGATGCGGATGCCGGCCTGTTCGGCAATCGTTCCCCTGTTGGCGTCGGCTAAGGAGATAACCGTTCCATCATCCAAGGTGAGGAGTGCCTCATTTCCGCCGGGCACCACGGCAATTTCTCCATGAGCAACCGATTCAGGCAGGAGATTATCCTTAAAGCGATAGGCCACCACACTACCGGCAGCAACAAGAAACAATGAAGCAGCCACCTTTCCCCAGATCCCTAAACGAAAGGGACGCTTATCGCCCATAGAGCTAGGTTCCATTCGCTCTTTTAAGCGCAGGTAGTTTTGTTCTACGTTATGTTCCGCCGTAAATGCAGCCATAGCGAGGCCTATTTTCTTTTGCTCTTCCACTGCATCCCGAAATTGTGGATGCTCAAAAAGCCAATGTTCCCACTTCGCAATATCCTCTGCATTGCGACCCGTACAATAATTTATGAAGCTTTCGTCGCTTAATAATGCGCTTAGATCCAATTCTTCCATGTTGTATTTTTCTTATACTGAACTATAGAGCAGAAGACATTCGATTTTCACTACTGCATGGAAGATTTTTTTTAGAAAGTAGTTGGTGGTTGGTAGATCGTAGTAGTTGTTTGTTTATAGATTGTAGTTCATAGAGCGTAGTTTGTAATGAATACGTCCTACTTTGTACTAATGTAAGAGGACACGAGCCGAAGGCACGCGCCAGCGTGGGGTAGTAAGTTGGTAGATAGTAGTTGGTAGTTTGTAGGCGGGTTTATAATTCGTTTCGCT
>NZ_FXAU01000001.1:292559-312384 GCF_900177625.1 Sphingobacterium psychroaquaticum | reverse complement strand
GTAGCTCGGACCTATATACCATCATAAATAGAAGGGACAAGTAAAACAGGACACGAGCCGAAGGCTCGCGCCAGCGTGGGGTAGTAAGTTGGTAGATAGTAGTTGGTAGTTTGTAGTTTGTAGTTAGATAGATTGTAGTTTGGCTCAAAAGTAAGATGCCCCTCCGGCATAGAGGAGACTAAAATCCGGAATAGAGGAGAACCGATAACGCCCCGATCGCTACCCGCAGGAAAGCTTCCTGTTCGCGGCTTAATAGGTTGCGTAGTTTATCAACTGACTTGTAAATGGTATTATAAACGGTATGTATAGAGATCTGATTTGTTCGGGCAATCTCTTCGTAGGAAAGTCCCAAATAAAACTTTTGATAGATAAGCAGTCGTTGTTTTTCGCCCAGCTGATCCATTTTATCCTTCACCAATTCCCCTACGGTATCTTCGATCGAACGTTGGATAATGCCTTCTTCAACCGACGGGCTGACTGCATTTTCTTCATGAAGCTCCTCGTCGGTAAAAAGAATATTTTCACCCATCCCCTGCTTCCGAAAAAGAGCTCTCAAAAACATCGTCACCAGATAGTTGTGATGATTCAGGATATGACCATTATTGGCTTTGTTCTCCCAGATATATAGAAACACATCGTTAACGACATCCTGAACTTGTTCGATAGGAAAACCTCGCTTCAGGCCAACAAAGGTAAGGTAATGGTGGTAATACTGATATACCTGATAAAAAGCTTCCTCCGATTCGCTACGCACAAATACTTTCCAATAATCTTTCAAGTTTTCCTGTTTAATAGTCGACATCTGCTTCCTTGTATTGGTTAATCTTTCCTCACAAAGGAATAGAACTCTTATTAACAACATGTTAACTACAAATAATCAAAGTGTTATCGTTAGACTACTTCCTACAAACCACAAACAAACAACTACAAACTATAATCTACCAACCACCAACTACGCTATCATCTCTAAAAAAACATTATCTTTCATGCACCTAACGACAACACCATGGCGCGACCAAAAAATAAGACAGATTTAGTCCAGCAGAGTGAAAAAAGTTTTGCCGATCTGCAATCTTTTATCGCCGGTCTTTCCGAGGCAGAGCAGCAGCATGCATTTCCGGCGCAGTACATGAATCGAAATATCCGCGATGTGCTGGGGCACATCCATGCCTGGCATCTGCTGTTTTTGCGTTGGTATGAAGAAGGGATGGCAGGTAGGAAACCCATTATGCCGGCGGAGGGATATACATGGAAGACTACCCCCGATTTAAATCGTATGATTCAAGAAAAATACAGCCAAACGCCATTATCTGACATACAAAAGCTGCTTCTTAACTCCTACCAGGAAGTACAGATCATCCTTGCGGCCCACAGTGAAGAAGAGCTCTTCACTAAAAAGCGCTATGGCTGGACCGGCACCAGTTCACTCGGCCAATACCTGATATCGGCAACATGCAGCCACTATGAATGGGCCTTACGACTCATCAAAAAAGGAACCAAATAAAAAGGCTTTCTGCTGTATTCGAAAATACAACAGAAAGCCCCTATACGATTTACATCTGCTATTATTAGTAACCGAAAATCTCCTCGAGGGTAAGCTTTTTCACTGTTCCTATTTTTTCAAGTTCAGCTTGGTCCAAACCTTTCTCGTCAGCAACAACACAGTATACATACGGTTTACTGCTCATCTCTTTACCATGGAAAGATTTCAAATCCTGAAAAGTTAACTTCGGCGCTTGCTCGTACACCGCTTTACGGATGTCTGTGGTATTTCCTAAACGTCTTGCAGCCATATAGCTATTCAACACGGCGGAATTCGTAATACGCTCGCTTGCGATCGATTTCACCAAACTAGTCTTCGCTGTTTCCAAGGCCGCTGCCGATTCTGGTAATGTCGTTAACAATTCGTTCATCCCGTTCACCGCTTCCTTGAATTTATCAGCCTGCGTACCGACATAAGCACCCACGCTGTAGTGATTCTCTTTCTTCTGTGGCTGTCCGAAGAATGCATACGTGGAGTAAGCCAACGCTTTTGATTCACGGATGGTTTGGAAAACAATACTTCCCATACCACCCCCAAAATAGTTGTTGAACAACGAGATCGTTGGTGTACGGCTGCTGTTGTATAAATCAGAATTTCTGAACCAGAAAACTTCCGCTTGCTTCATATCATAATTTGCAAACAATACTTTATTGGTCTCCGTTGGAAGCTCCTTAAACTGTTCTCCCGCAGCAGGTACGATAAAGGCACTTTTCGAAACTTTCAATGCCGGCAATGAAGCCGTTAACTCAGATAACGAGCGTGGTCCAAAATAAAGTACCGTATGCTTCATATTTGCAAAGTCGTGTAATGCTTTAACCAAATCTTCAGCTTTCAGCTGATCCAATTCGGCATCCGTAAAGGTGTAATTAAATGGGTTCTTAGCTCCATACTTCGCATACGAGCGTAGACCTTCCATAATCGAACTCTTATTCTTTTTCGCATTCTCACGAGATTGCTTCATCCGTCCGATGTACGCTTTAAACGCCACTTCATCCACCACGCAGTTACGAAGTAGGTCTTGAATCAACAACACCGTTTTATCAAAGTTACTATTCAATCCCGAGATTGAAATATTCGTCTCTTCGGCGCCCGAAGAAGCGGAGAAATCAGAAGCCAGCTTGTAAAACTCTTTACTGAATTCTTCACTCGATTTAGCTTTCGTTCCCAAGAACTTCATGTAATCCGTCGCAATACCAAGCAGTTTATTATTCCACCGTCCGGTTTGAAAACGGTACACCATACTGAACAATTCATTGTCCTTATTCTTTACCGCAAGAACCTCTACATCCTTACCCGCATTCTTTTGGATATCTTTATTATAGTCTACCCAAACCGGCTCAATAGCCGCTTCTGGCATGTTGTTTACTTGGGTCAAGAATGCAGACTGATCGGTTCTATTGACGCTAATTGGGGTAATCGTAGGTTTCACCACTTTTACCACATTCTCATCGACACCTTGACGCTTATAAACAATGACAAAATTTTCGTCGTTCAAGTACTTATTCGCAAAATCAACAACATCCTGCTTGGTCACCCCTTTTAGACGTTCCGTATAGCCGAGCTCATTGGCCCAATCCAATTCCGATGTAAAGGCAGACATCAGCTCTTCTGCACGGCTGGAGTAGCTATCATTGCGGGAGATTTGTGACCGACGCTCATTGTTTACAATAGAGGTAATAAGGTCTTCCGAGAATTCCCCATTTCTAAGCTTACGTAACTCACCCAATAGCAGATCACGTACTTGTTCCAAGGATTGTCCTTGCGAAGGATTTCCTTGCAAAATCAACATGGAATAATCTTTCAACACATACGGGAAAGCCGCTGCGCCTAATAACTTTTGGGATTTCACTAAATTTAAGTCGATCAAACCTGCCGAACCGTTAGTCAAAATATTACCCATTAAATTCAGCATCTGCGCATCTTTATGTGCTGCTCCCGGAAAACGGAAACCCATAAACATAAATTCTGAATTCGGACCTTTTACTTCGCGAATAATTGGTTTGGTAATCTCCGCTTCTTTGTCGAACGTGTATGGCGGAATGGTTTTTGGTTGCATGTAAGCAAAAGCGGCATCGATCTTCTTCACCATCGTTGTTGGATCAAAATCGCCCGCCATAATCACTCCCATATTATTCGGCACGTAATACGTGTTGAAATATTCACGAATTGCTTTTAACGATGGATTTTTCAGGTGTTCGATCGTACCGATTACCGTTTGACGACCGTAATTATTACCCGGAAATAACGATTCGAACATCGCCTCAATAGACTTCCGTCCGTCGTTATCCAATCCCATATTCTTTTCTTCATAAACCGCCTCTAACTCTGTATGAAACAAACGTAAAATTGGATTTCTAAAACGTTCACTCTGCACAGCCAGGTACTTATCGACCACATTATTTGGAATATCTTCGATATACACGGTTTGCTCAAAGGAAGTGAACGCATTGGTACCATCCGCTCCCATATTGCTCATCATCTTATCGTATTCATTGGCAATTGCAAACTTAGCCGCCTCGCCAGAAACACTATCGATCTTTTTATATATCGCGGTACGCTTTGCTTCGTCCGTTGTCGAATTGTACTGTTCATACAAGGCATCAACCTGGTCTAATAGTGGTTTCTCTTTGCTCCAGTCGAGGGATCCGAACTTATCTGTTCCCTTGAACAGCATGTGTTCCAAGTAATGGGCTAACCCGGTATGATCTTTCGGATCGGTCTTACTACCCGCTTTTGTGGCAATATAAGTCTGGATCCGTGGTTCTTTTTTACTTGGGCTCAAAATAACGGTAAGACCGTTCTTTAAGGTATAAAATCGGGATTGTGTTGGATCATTAGCAACGTATTTGTAGCTATATCCACCTTCGGACGCCTCTTTCCACTCGAACTTCTGCTGCCCTAAGGCAACACCACTCGTAGCAAGAATAAAAGAAACGACAAAGATTGACTTAAATAATCTTTTCATAAATGAATTCAGTTAGGGGGTACCTAGAACGCTGTAGGGTATACAAAGTAGTAGGTACTATTTGTAAACCACTAAGTTACCATTTTAATTATGCAATAGGCAAAAACATTCTTTATATTCTGTATTTTTTATTAAAAACAAAACTTAAACAAAAAATATTTCGGAAAGTGCAGGGGGATTGGGGCAAAGTTGGAAATTTCAAGTACAAAGTAGAAGTACTCAGTTCTCTCTACTTTGCACGCTCCACAAACTACCAACTACCAACAACTAACCACCAACTACTCCCTACCAACAACTAACTATCTCATCCATCCGGTTTTCACAAAAAAGATGTATTTTCGATAGCTGAAAGAGCGAATTACCTATGGAAGACATCACATTATATTTCTGCCTTGCCCTACTTCTTGCTGTCCTTGTAGTGGTGGTTTTGGCGATTCAGTTAGGTAAAGCAAATAAAAAGAACAACGCCATGCAGCTGCAACTTTCACGCTTGGAAGGACAGGTATACGCCCAGCAGCTTTCTGACATTGACAATAAGCTAAATCCACACCTGTTTAAAAATGTCCTTAACGCGATCCAATCGCATGCCTACCAAACCTACCATTCGCTCGATTCTTTATCCAGTGTGCTCGATTATATCCTATACGAAAGCAAAAAGCAATATGTAACACCCCAGCAGGAGATAGCCTTCGCCTTGAGTCTGATTGAGATTTACCGCATCAAGCTAAGCCCGCTTTTTGAACTCAAGGTCAAGAAAAAGATCAATGAAAATGAACCTTTATACCATCAGCACCTGATGACCCCAATGGTGAGTATTGACCTCATCGAAAATGCTTTTAAACATGCGGATCTGCAAAGTCCAAATGCTTTTATCTCCATTACATTCGAATTTAAGGAGAATAACTTTATGCTAACGGTAGCCAATAAGATATCTAACAAACAGCCTTTAAAGAAGGAAAAGCAAGGCCTTGGGGGTAAAATATTAGAGCAACGTCTGCAAATTATTTATAAAGAAAACTATAAGCTCGATAAGTTTATCGAGAACGATGTCTATATTACGCACTTAAAAATCAATCTACTTGAACACAAAGCTAAAATGCTTGCTGCTCGATGATGAGCTTCCAAGCTTAACCTATTTAAAGCTGCTGTGTGAGCAGATTCCGGCGTTGGAGGTCGTCAAGGTATACAATGCAGCAACCAAACTACTTGCAGATCTGGAGGCCCCGGAGGCGCTAGATTTTGACTTACTCATCACCGATATTGAGATGCCGGAGGTCAATGGCTTGCAGCTCGCCGAGCGGCTCCAGGGCAAAGCGGTGATTTTCACGACGGCCTATTCGGATTATGCCGCAGATGCCTTCGACCTGCATGCCATCGATTACTTGCGGAAACCACTCAAGCTGGATCGCCTACAACAAGCCATTGCGAAAGTCAAGTTGCAACGCCCTAAGAAAGTGGCTCCTGCCCCCAAGACTTTCGTACCAGTCAACAGCGACAAGGGTAAGCTGTTGTTGTACTTCGATCAAATCTGTTATATCCGCACCGCAGATCTAGATAGTCGCGACAAGGTGGTATACCTGTCGGATCACAGTGAAGTAACACTTAAAAACATATCCTTCGCACAGTTGATAGCGCTCCTACCCACCGACGCCTTTTGCAGGGTCAACAAAAAGGAGGTGATTGCCATGCGCCTGGTTTCCTCTTTCTCCCACGAAGAGATTACCAGCACGCTAGCCGGAGAGCAAGGAAATAAAACCTTCATTTTAGGCGAAAAGTTTAAGACGGACTTCCTGCAGAAGGTCGCCTTTTAAGTTTTATTACATTTTTTCCCCTTTCTATTACACCCGTACCGGATAAAACCTAGAATTGTTTTATTTTTCCAACCTCGATGTTCGCATCAAACAGAACAGGTCTTATGAAAAATATAAAAAGCAGTATATTCTATATCGGTATTATCGGTAGTTTCTCGCTTTTAATCTATTGGATTATCAGCAAAGGGACAGGTATGGAGGTCGGTCGTCAGATTGCGACCGAAAGATCCGGAAAAAGTCAGTGGGAGGAGTTTATCCTGACCTTACTTCACAACCTGCAACATCCACTCGCCATCCTTCTGGCACAGATTATCATCATCATCCTGGTCGCACGCGTATTTGGTTGGTTGTTCAAAAAAATAGGTCAGCCTACTGTTATCGGAGAAATTATTGCCGGGATTGCTTTAGGTCCCTCCTTTCTCGGGATGTACTTCCCCGAGTTTTCGGCTGCGTTATTTCCGGTAGCATCGCTGAGTAACCTACAGTTTTTGAGCCAGATTGGATTGATCCTCTTTATGTTTATTATCGGGATGGAGCTAGATCTGAAAGTGCTGCAAAACAAAGCCCATGATGCGATCGTCATCAGCCATGCCAGTATTATCTTTCCCTTCGCTTTGGGTGTCGGCTTAGCCTATATTATTTACAGCACTTTTGCACCCATGGGGGTAGAATTTTCTTCCTTCGCCCTCTTTATCGGTATCTCCATGAGCATCACCGCCTTTCCGGTGTTGGCGCGAATCGTCCAGGAACGGAATCTGCAAAAGACGAAACTAGGTACCATTGTCATTACCTGTGCGGCAGCGGATGATATTACCGCCTGGTGTATCCTGGCTGCCGTGATTGCCATCGTTAAGGCGGGTTCCTTTTGGAGCTCCCTTTATATCATTGTCCTCGCCGTGGGGTACGTTTTCCTCATGGTGAAACTCGTTCGGCCCTTCTTAAAGCGTATCGGTGATATGCATGCGACCCGGGAGAACCTCAGTAAACCGATCGTAGCCATCTTTTTCCTTACTTTGATTATCTCCGCTTACCTGACGGAAGTTATCGGTATCCATGCCTTGTTTGGCGCTTTTATGGCGGGCGCCATTATGCCGGAGAACAATAAATTCAGAAATATATTTATTGAGAAAGTAGAGGATGTAGCCTTGGTATTACTGCTGCCTTTATTCTTTGTATATACCGGTTTACGTACGCAGATCGGCCTTTTAGATGAGCCTTATTTATGGCAGGTAGCGGGGTTGATTATTCTGGTTGCCGTAGTCGGTAAATTTGTCGGCAGTGCCTTGGCGGCTCGTTTTGTCGGACAGAACTGGAAGGATAGCTTAACCATCGGGGCGCTGATGAATACACGTGGTTTGATGGAGTTGGTGGTTCTGAATATCGGTTACGATCTGGGTGTTCTTTCTCCGGAGATTTTTGCGATGATGGTTATTATGGCTTTGGTCACCACCTTTATGACGGGCCCTGCCCTGGATCTCATCAATAAAATCTTCCATAAAAAAGACACGATTATCCCGGACGAAATCAGCATGGTGGGTAAGTATAATATTTTGATCTCCTTTGGTAACCCGGAACGTGCCCGAAGCCTACTTCGTTTAGCCCACGGCTTGGTTAAAAAATTGGATAAGAGCTCTTCGATCACGGCGATGCACTTAACCCCAACCAATGACCTGCACCAGTATAATGCCGATCAATATGAAATGGAAACTTTCGAACCCATCATTGACGAGTCAAAACAGATCAATCAAAAGATTACAACGCTCTTTAAGGCGGCAAACAATATGGAGTCCGAGGTGGTGGATATTGCGAATGAAGGGCCTTACGACCTCTTGCTGATCGGTGTCGGACAATCCATCTACGAGGGTAGTGTATTGGGTAAAATTTTCGGCTTTACCACGCGTATTATCAACCCGGAGAAGCTGATCTATCAGGTGATGGGTAAGGAAAGTCTGTTGGAAAATCCGATGTTCTCCTACAGTACACAGCAAATCCTGCACCGGGCGAAAATATCTGTCGGTGTCTTTATCGACAAGAAATTCGAAAAGGTGGATCATATCTTACTGCCGATTTTTACAGCCAACGATTTGGCACTGGTCAAGTATGCACAGAAGTTTATCCATAATGCACAGTCGCAAGTAATTATACTTGACCCGCACAGCTTGGTTCCAAAGAGTACCGCGACGATGGAGCTGATTCGTGCGGTGGAGCAAGTGGCACCGAACCACATTTCGCGGTATGAGAACCGTGAAATTGACAACGAACTATTGGCGTCGCAGGATTTGGTGTTGTTAAGTATGGAGAGCTGGCGTCAGCTGTTTGATGAGAAGAATATATGGCTTTCGCATATTCCGTCTACGCTCTTGATTAAGGAACGGGAGTAGGTTGGTTGGTAGTTGGTAGTTGGTAGTTTGTAGTTGGTTGTAAAAAACAAAACGCGGCAATCTATCATTGGATAAAGATTGCCGCGTCGTGCCTCCTCGCGATGACGATGAGGCGGGATCATGGTGAGTCTTTTATGTAAAAGATAGTTAACCCCATGTTTCTACCCGCCTGCCTACCCTAGAAAGGCTCAACTTAACAGTAAAAGAGCCAAAAGTGAGACTATTTTGCGCCCCAAAACGTCCATACGGTGCCGTTATAAACACAAAGTAGTTTGTTTTTCGTATCGTAAACCATCATGCCAGGACTCGGATTGATGATGTTAAGGTGTGGTTCCGCTACTTTAGGCAAGACCATCGCTTTGTCGGATTCTTCTAGGACTAAGACACCATCGGTCGCTGTAGCTTCTCCAACACTCACTTTGGATCCGGCCACTTCGGTCTTTGCCGTTTGGATGGAAACATCGACCATGCCTGTATCATCCATGGTCAAATCGAACCAGCTGTTTTCTTTCAGGTACTTTACTTTCTTGTCTGTGGCATCGAAGATGATTGTTCCATTTTCGGTAATACCACTTTTATTTTCGACATAAGGCAATACAAGGCCTTTGTTTTCGGTATTTCCAAAAGAAAGGGATACCGATGCATTCTCAGCTTTATCCTTACTGATCAATACCTGTGCTTTTAAGCTTACTCCTGCCGATAGCAGGACGAACAAAAGTATGTTTTTCATTATTCTATTGTTTGTATCGGCAAGCCGATATGTTTATTTTTTTCTACTAGACTGCCGCGTCATGCCTCTTCGTCGTAACGAGAAGGAGGTCTAGACAATTAGGACACGAGCTGAAAGCTCGCGCCAGCGATGTGCTTATTTTTCTACTAATAGATCGCCGCGTCGTGCCTCTTCGTCGTAACGAGAAGGAAGTCTAGACAATTAGGACACGAGCTGAAAGCTCGCGCCAGCACGGAGTTTTCTTGCGCTAGTTCGAGCCTGCCTATCGCAGGCAGGCTTGTCGCTCGGACTTGTCTTGTAATAACCAGAACGGGACACGAGCCGAAGGCTTGCGCCAGCGATGTGACCAACAAAGGACAAAGTAAGGGCGACCATAAGGGTAGCCCCTACAGTATAGCGACTAAAGTCAGTTACAGCAGCACAAGTACGTACGTACAGTCAGTCCCCCAAAAGGCTCAGCCACAAAATTTAGCTGCGCTGAGCCCTTCGGGGTTTGTGGCTCTACTACTCACTACTTCACACTCTCTACTAGCAACTTCGTATACCCCCTACTAACCACCAACTACTAACCACTATCTACCAACTACTCCCAACTAACCACCAACTACGAACCACTATCTACCAACTACTCCCAACTAACCACCAACTACTAACCACTATCTACTAACTACTCCTTACTAGCAACTTCGTATACTCCCTATTAACCACCAACTACAATCTACGAACCACCAACTACTCCGGACAACCTTGTACGCCCATTTCGAACCATTTATAGGTAACACCTGCATCTGCTGACGTATATACTTTCAAACAATTGTTTGTCGTATCATATACCATCATCCCTTCCACGAAGTGTGCTTCCGGAATACCGATTGGATTACCATTGCTATCAAAAGGAAGGCGATTCAATACAAATCCTTTCGTTTTTGATTCCAGGACCAACCATGCACCCGTACGTACCATCGGCCAATTATCGCCATCGATAGCACCGGCACGTCCTAGCGTGGTATACCCTACATAGCTACCCAATGCAGTACCTGTTACGATCCCCGGAAGGTAACAAGGTGCAGATCCCACCACCATATCAAATGTCGATGAACATCCTTCGGCATTCGTATACGTTATCGTTATTTCACCATACTTATGTCCCGTTACCAATCCATGATCAGAAATGGTTGCAATCGTAGGATCTGAAGAAACCCAAGGCGTTACATCGGCCGGATTGCCACTACCTGTAAGTTGTGTCTTTCTTCCGACCCCCACTTCCGCTTCACCAGTAATAGTTGGTGCATCTACAATGACCGTTACCACTTCCGAGAAGGTCGTACAATATGTATTGCTAAGCCCCAAATAGTAGTAAAATGTTCCGCGCACATTACTAGACGGTGTAAAGATAGGCTGTGTTGCACCGGCAATAGGCACACCTCCTTCGGTACTTTTGGTTGTATTTGCATACCACTGATAGGTCAATTCTCCACCCGTTACCGTCGCCACCAAACTACTTACATCACCAAATTGACATACCACTTGAGACAATGGTGTGATTTCCTGAATATCCGGTGTAGTTTTGGTTACTGTTGCCATTGCTCTTGGTGAGGTACAATTATTTACCGTATCCACGTACTCCACCTCATACAAGCCCACACCTACTTCAAGCGGATTAACTTCGTCCCCAGTAACTTTATCGAACCATCTTAGGATCACATTCTTTGGTAATGTACCGGTATAAAGCGTCGTTAAATCCGCTGTATATTTTCCACATCCGATGTTGATGTACCCTGGCGATAATGTCGGTGCCCCCGTTGGCGCATCACAACGGAAGATTAACTCATTGGTACTCGAGTAAGTTCCCGGAACCTTACCAAAATCGATCGATATACCAATACCATTGTCTGTAGCTGCTGCCGCATTGATATGATTCTTAAAGACAGCGTCTGCTCCTAGATTTCCAGGTAATCCACTATACAATCCCGAATAATAACCCGACCAAGGTACACCAGATTTATATCGAAAGGCTTCAAAAGCATCTGTTTTCACGACCCCCATGGTGTAATAGGGTGCTTTACCGTTGACAAAACCGGGTCCTTGATCACCACCAGACAAATAGGTATCCCAACCATGTGCTAATTTAACGCTTTCCCGGTTTCCTTCCGGGATTTCTACTTCATAGGTAACGCCCATTAACCACTCGGGAGCCGTATAGGTATAGGTAACAGTCAAAAAATAATCCAAACCGTTATGCGGAACCTTCATGCGAATGGTATTTTTTTGCGCTCCACCATCCGGTCCGAGTTCATCTATACAGGTGTTTGATAATACCAAGGGATTAGCCCCTTGCGTTTTACCCGTTGCTACCAGCGTAGCTGTCGTATAGGTACTATTTCCAATAGACAATACCAGACCATGTTGTGTACCTGGATGATTGTACAAGCCTAACGTTGCATCCAAGCTACTTGCATAGATCTGTTGTCTGTTTTCACGGTATATCTGTAAATTTCCGGCACCCGACATCTGTATCTTCAAGCCATCGGTTGCTGTTAAGCCCCCATTTTTATTAAAGACTTTTAAGCCGGTACAATTTACACTTAAACTGTAGTCTTCGATCTCTCCAATAGATGGCGCTAAACCATACGCACCTGTTGTAAGTCCGTCCGCGTAGGCTCGTTCATCGTACGTAGTGGCAGTATTGTCACTGAGCACTAGACCTGATAAACGCAAGCGTAGATACACATTGTCCGACCGATCTAAAGCACCGGTTACCGCTGCCGGCCAGGTTAGATCTATGATACCATTCACCATTCCTGTTGGTACGGCGAAGCCTTTCACCTCTCCTATATCAAAGACTCCATTTCGGTTAAAGTCTATCCAACCATATAAATTTTTTATTGCCCCTGTCGTGTTTGTCACCTTAACTGGAAGCACAAAATCTGTACTTGCTTGAATAATATGATCCGCTGGATTAATCCCATCTTCATCAATTCCATCCCCATTAAGTCCATTATTATCCGATCCTTTTATCACATTTTGTGCCGAAGGTTCATCATCTACCGATAGTCCCATACGGAGTGTCGGACTTAGCGCGTGCCGAGCCGGCAAGAAAGTTCCTCCAGGTTGATCATAACTAATCGGCGCATCACCGTAATCTAAATTATTCGTCACCGCAATAAAATGATCCTCTACCTCTCCAATAACTGTCGTACCATACAGCCCAGTGCTTAAGCCATCACCAATAGCCCGTTCGTCTACTAGTGCCCCTGTTGGCGCTGTTGTATAGTCTGCCAAGGCCGTATTGGACAAACGCAAACGTAAGGCCAACTGACTCGGTGTACCCACAATTTTAGCTTGTGCCGCAGTCCAGCTTAATGCTACCAACGTTGCATTAGCTGGAACCGAGGTCCATGCAAATTCACCTGCCTCAAACCGTCCGTTGCCATTAAAATCAATCCATGCATACAGGATTTTTGCCCCCCCCGTTTTATTAGTTACTTTTACAGACAGTGAGTATCCGGCTCCTCCACCAGCAAGAATCGGAAGGATCTCCATTCCCCCTTCATCATCTATACCTGTAATATTGTCCCCATTAGCGGTACCTTCCTCCACTTGCTTTTTACCTTCCCCATCTGGGTAAGAATCTCCAATAAATAAACCGACACTTGGTATATGTTGAGCCGGCACAGTCGCGCCATCTCGATTTATTTCATAACTATTCGCTAGATCGCCATAATCATACATCCATCCCACATTTACCCTATAGTCTTCAATCTCGCCAGGTTGAATTGCCCCATAGACACCGGTACTAAATCCATCAGCAATAGCCCGTTCATCGACTACCGCAGCATTGGCACCAGAGGTCAGATCCGTAAGCGTACCTTCCGATATACGCAAACGCATATACAGGTTTTCTGCATCAATAGGAATTGCATTAGTAGTCCCCGATCCAGCGGTCCACTTCAATGTGACCCGTTGCTGTGTATCAGCAGAAGGCACGGAAAATATAGCCACCTCAGAGGCCTCAAAACGTTTGTTATTATTAAAATCAATCCAACCATATAAGGTTCGTGCAGCGCCTGTTTTATTAAAAACATTAACATTGGCATAATAATCGCTACCGCGGTAAACAGGTACAAGCTCTTCGATTCCATCTTCATCTGCACCATCGCCCAATAGACCGTTGTTATCCGCGTCATCTATTACATAAGCCGGAATCTCCTCTATATCGACTGTTTTCCCAAGGCGTAATGCCGTGGAAATCGTTTGTCGCGCAGCGACCACTTCCCCATCCTTATTCCGATCAAAATTCATGGGTGCATCGCCAAAATCGTACAAATTTGTTGTCACCAAAAATTGATAGTCCTCTACTTCGCCCAACGTATTATTTCCAGCCCCATAACTTCTTGAATCAATTAATGATGGAAACAAATTATTGCTATTTGCCGGTAATGCCACATCGCTTAATCGCAAGCGGGCATATACTTTCCCTGCATCAATTACTTCAGGAGCGAGCAATGCTGTTGCTGCGGCCACCCAAGTCAGGGTAAAATCTGTCGTCGCATTCGCAACAGCCGCAGTCTGAATATAAGCAGCTTCATTTCCGTTAAAGATGCCATCACCATTAAAATCGATCCAACCATACAAATGTTTGGTTCCAGCCGTCTGTGATGTCACCGGCACTTTAAGAGAGAATTGCAGCCCACTATATACGGTTGGAATAAGCGCTAAACCATCCTCATCGACGCCGTCCCCATTTAAGCCATTATTATCGGCACCTGCATTTACCGGGGTATTGGCTAGTTCAAAATCAATCTCCTTTCCAATTGTTAACTGCGGAACAAAGGTATTGGTATGGAAAGCTGGCCTACCATATTCGTAACTGACGGGTAGATCCCCAAAATCTCGGATAACCGTCAACTGGTAATCTTCTACCTCGCCGGCAGACACCGATGTGAATACACCTGAAGGTAATCCATCGGCAATAGCCCGTTCATCGACAACCAAAGCATTGGTTCCTGTCGTTAGGTCACCAATAGCAACCTCCACATTGGGTTGCACCAAGCGCAAACGCATATACACTTTGTTGGTTGTCGCTGCTATGGCTTTAGCTTGTGCTGCGGTAAAGCTCAACGTAACTAAATCTGCATCCGTAGGCACAGAAACAGAACTGAACTCGGAAGCTTCAAATCGACCGTTATTGTTTACATCGATCCATGCGTATAAGGTTGCTGCAGCCCCCGTTGTATTTGTTACCGCAACAGAAAAATTATTAATTGCACTCGCATTTAAGAATAATTGCTCATTCTGTAGACCGTCATCGGAAATACCATCCCCATTCGGGTTATTATTATCCGCTCCCATTGCGACGGACAGTGGATTTTCTTCCACGGTAAAGCGCCTTCCCAGCTGTAACTTATCATTTGGTAAATTTCGGGCTGGTTTCAGGTTTATCACTGGATCGGTCCCATCTTTGTCCATATTGTAGCTCGCGGGTGCATCACCATAATCCAAATCGCGGATCACACTAAAGCGATAATCTTCCACTTCACCGTAATACGGCACATTGTACACCCCGGTATTTAATCCGTCACCAATTGCACGTTCGTCCACATCGTTAGTTGCAGCATTATCCGCTCCGGCCACTTGTGCCAAACGAATACGTACATACACCTGATCCATTCCGTCCGGGATCATATTCGTTTGGCTACCTCGAAACCAAAAAGTTTTGGTGGAAGAACCAGTCGCGACCGTTTGATACCCCGTAACAGCACCTGTCGCTAAGGTATAAGCGGCTTCATTCGCCTCAAACCGTCCATTACCATTAAAATCGATCCAGGCTATAACATTGGCCGCCACAGTAGTTTCTACCGGAATATCAAAACTAAACGGAGCACCTTGGATAATGATCGGAAGCTCCGTAAGTCCATCCTCGTCTGCTCCATCGCCATTATCTCCATTATTATCCATTTGGGGTTCTACGCGAAGCGGGGTCTTCTCATTATCAACCAGCTTGCCTATACGAACGCCATTATGGGCCATATGTCGAGCAGGCACGGTTACTCCGTTGCTATTCTGATCGTAAGAAACTGGCGCATCGCCGAAATCATACCATCCAATCGGTACTTGATAATCCTCTACCTCACCAAAAGCGATCGTGGGATTATTTACGGCACTTGCAGTCGAAAATGCACCATTGCCCACGCTTCTTTCATCAATTAAGTCTCCTCCACTTCCTGTTGTTATAAAATCATTTAACGCCAGATTAGACAAGCGTAACCGCAAATAAATCGTTTCTCGACCAGCCGTAATTTGTGCGGTTTGAGCCGCCGTCCAGGTTACAGTTAATGAAAGTGCACCATATCCGGTCGTACCCGCTGTCGCCACCTCTCCGACCTGGAATTTTCCATCCCCATTGAGATCCAGCCAACCGTATACATATTTTGAGTTCGTCCCCAACACTTCTGGTATATTAACCGGCACAGCGATGCTGTACGTAGCCCCTGGACTTACACTCACCAGCTTTTTTAAGGCGTCTTCATCCGCCAATCCCAAAGCATTATCCCCCTGCGTGTTGTTCTCTGCATCGGGAGACACCGACGCTGCTTTATCTTCTACATCGATCTGACTACCGAGCGTAAAACCCGTAAATGGCGCGTGAAGCGCAGGGCGGTAGTTGCCATCTTTATCTTTTTCAAAACTTTCCGGCAAATCACCGAAATCAAAGGTCTTTACCACATCAATCTGGTAATCCTCCACCTCTCCACCTGCAATAAAAGCGTTATCTATTTCAAGAGATGTTCCAAATGCGCCACTTCCTATGCTGCGCTCATCGATCAAAGCACCACCACTAGCAGCCGTTGTGAAATCGTACAAGGAACGGTCCGATAAGCGCAAGCGCATATAGAGTTTACGCGTATCGGTAGGAATCATCCCAGTTTTCGTGTTATTCCAATTCAATGTCTGTATACTAGCTCCCGTCGTCGTAAAAGAGACCTCGATATTGGCCATTTCTTCCAACTGGAATTTGCCATCGTTATTAAAATCGATCCAACCGTATAGATATTTTGTTGCGGTTGAACCGTTCCTTACGGGCACATCAAGGCTATAGGCTACCCCTTTACGTACTTTAGGAATCGCACCAGCATCCAAGGCATCTTCATCCAGACCGTCCCCTTTATCGTAATTATTGCTTGCATCAGCCAACACACTATGCGGCAAAAGCTCCAGATCTGGTTTTAAAGTACCCAGCATTAGCCCGGTAACCGGTTTATGTACCGCCGGTGCATAAACACCATCCTTCGTATAGTCATAACTTTTTGGGGCATCGCCGTAATCATAGACTGCATTCATGACGGTACTCCAGTCGTTGCTTAGATGAATATTATCGACCTCCAAAGTGGGCGCATTTCCTGCGGTCCCTTGTACCAAACACATCGCAGATAATGCACCGTCCGTCCCAGATATCGTATTATACGTTGCATCCGCTGTTACAGGTTCATCCCCTGTTGAAGGATTAACAAATAATTTAACAATGTCATTGTTTGAACCCGCTACGACCTCGTACTTTAGAACAACATGAATATTTTGATTAAACGGTCGTACGGTCGATTCATACACTGGCGTTCCCGTGTTTCCGCGAAGGACGCCAAAACTAAAGCCGGCACCATTCCGACGAATATACAATTTAGCACCAACGTTAATAAAAGGTGTCGCATTCGTACCCAACGCAAAAAAATAGTCTCCGGTTATATTTGCGGCAGACAAATTAACTACCAAGGCGCTATAAAGCGATGCTGATGTCACCGGAAAAGTACGGTACAAATCTTGTCCATTGTTCGCCAGCGCTATTTTATTACCGATACCGCTTCCAATGGCCCCATTGAATTCCAAGTTTCCTTTAACCAGCGTTATCGCATTGGCACCCGCATTCATCTGTGTCCAATTGTAACCGACTAATGTCTTTCCTGACGGATAACTAAAACTTTCCGTAAGCACCGTTTGGGCCGCTGCATACCCTGGACCTAAGAACATGAATAGAAATACCGTGATCAGGTATTTCCAATTACAACTGTAGGGTTTTTCCTTTATCATTGTTTGTCGTTATTATTTGCAAGGCATCTATCAAGACAAAGAGGCGAAATGATCTCATGCCTGTGTTTTACAAAAATTGACTGTTGCACTTTTGATAACGCACTATCAAAAGCACAACAGTCTATTTAAACTCAGTTATTGGCGTTTAATCAACACGTCTCCTTTAAAGACACGTTTATTTCCACCTTTAACCGCTTCGATAATATAGAAGTAGGTTCCTTCATTCAAACCTCTTCCATCCCATCTGTTATCGTATCGATCTTGTCGATACACCTCATTCCCCCACCTGTTTACAACGATCAGTTTGATATAATCGTAGTTTTCATATCCCACAATATGGAAGTAATCGTTGTGTCCATCACCGTTTGGCGTAAACACATTTGGAATAAAGATATCACGTGGTGTCACCTCTACCCGCACCTTCGCCGTACTTGTTTTCCCGCGTAGGTCCGTAATACGGTATTCAAATGTATCTTCTCCAACAAAACCATGTTGTGGTGTATATGTGACCGTTCCATCGCTATTTACGGTCACCGTACCATATAAAGGTCTTGCCACAATTTCCACCGAAGAGGCTACAATCGGTGTTTGTTCTGCCAAATCGTTTAAGAGGATATTAAAGACGTTTTCGTTATTTGGATAGCGATCCGCATATGCCAATATAAATTGATCATCCACGGCCACAGGTCCACTAATGCTAAACTTGGTTGCCCAAATAGCTTCGGCCGTCTGAATGGCACTGACCAGCATCTTTTCACGGGTATGTACCCCTTGCGATTCCACCTGGGTAACATCGCCTATCCAGTTATCGCCGCCTGCATACTGCATAATTTCGGCACGACTATCCACAAAGGCCGTTCCATTGGTCAATGAATTATGCACCAAGGTATAGTCAGCACGCATCTCCCGATCGCCTAAAATTTTCCATATCCGATCCATGCCAACATTTGGATTTTCAATGACCAGACCAGCTGCCGCATAGTCCACGACACCCACTTGCATGTTGACGGCTTGTGTTGGTTTTAGAATCGCCGGACTATAGCTGTCTTCATTGGTTCCAACAGGGAACAAGAAGCGTTCGCCTAGTTTCATCGCCTTCACAAGCATGCTGGCTGGATTATTTCCGGTCACGACAAAGCCACGAACATATTGCCCGAGGTACTTTTCACTTCCAGCGTTAAGTAGTTGTGTTTGCTCCCCCAAGTATAGGGTCGAACCATTTAACAAGATATCGCCGCCAGCCACATTGAAATCAATATTGGATGCAACTCTTAAATCGGCATTATTGGCGGTGTTTCCTCCGATACCAAACCCTGGATCCTGGATATTTGCCAATTGAATATTGGATGGGTTATCAATAACGATATTAACAGCAATATAGTCCCCACCATTCCCGTCGATTAACGTAGCTTGTTTCCCCCATCCCTGATAATATGGATTTACACCCGGATCTTTAAAGATGATCTTTCCAGTTCCTGTTAACTTTGCGGTTGGCGCAATCCATACCTGCTTACTATACACATAAAGGTCCCCATCCATCTTCCACTCGGCATCCGGACCGATATATAGTCGTTCACTATAAATAACCTCTGAAGTCCCCGCACTAACCTTCTTGCTTCCGTTATCTAAAAATGAACTGCCACTACCATTTTGGGCATATATCTTACTTCCCCCTAATACGGAAAGTAAGATATATGCTCCTATTGTTATGTTTTTTATCATAATATTCTTTTCGTAGATGATTAGCAAGATTTCTAGCACTTCAACAGACCTGCGAACCGCAGGTCTGCCGAAGTATTTGAAACTTATGTTAGATGGCGTACATCTTAATTTTCTACGTATTCTACAATCAGGTAGTACTCTCCTGCTGGATGAACACCAACTACCGATCCCGCCGTTCCGAAAAGAAGGGTTTTTGTTGCCGCATTATAGCTCACCAAATTTGTTGATACACTATTTGTTGCCTTATTGATCAGACGAATACCAATGATGGTAATATCTGCAGGAACTGTTGCTGGCAATACATGTTCTACATTTGGCTGTGCCCAGTTGAAGGTTAATGTTATTTCTTTCACGTTTGTTCCGCTTAACCATTTACGACCTGTATTTTGAATCACTTCTTTGTAATCGATCTGTGCTAACTCCGTTAGATCAATTGGGTGAACGGTACCACTTGCATCTTTATACGTAAACTCAGATCCGTCAAATGTTACGTTACCGTCGTTACCTGAATTATTGATTACATTGATGATCTCATTCTTTACATCTTCGTTTGAAATGATATCCGTAAAGTTCTGGATTACGCTCGCTGGG
>NZ_FXAU01000001.1:282242-291689 GCF_900177625.1 Sphingobacterium psychroaquaticum | reverse complement strand
TTGATGATCTCGTTCTTTACATCTTCGTTTGAAATGATATCCGTAAAGTTCTGGATTACGCTTGCTGGGATATCGATCTTAACACCCGTTCCTGCTACAGGCTGACCCGCTGCGTCGATCTCCACCTCGTTGTAATACGTATAGGTGCCGTCCACGTTATCTTTAAGTACGGTAACCGTTTGAACAGACTGTACCATCTCTTCGAAAGTAATCGTAACCGGACTACCATTCTTTGTATAGGTAAAGCTTGTACCATCGTAATACACCGCACCCTCAACCTCTTTCAATAAATTGGTAACACTCTGATTGTTAATAATTGTTTCGAAATTATCAATCACATCCTGCGTTACATTAATATCGACACCTTTTGACAAAATAGGCGCACCTGTCCCGTCAAAAGCCTTTTCGTTGAAATACGTGTAAAGACCATTTCCTTTTGGATCAAGGAGCGTAATCGTCTCCGTTCCTTTGATAATCTCCTGCAGGTTAATCGTTACTGGATTATTCGATTCATCCACATACGTAATAACATTTGTTACCGGATCGTAGTTGATATTTGCCGTCGCATTGGCACCACCTACAGCAACCCACTTCACGCCGTTATTATAGTAGATTCCCGGTTTTACTTTATCATTCGTTGCTGTATTATACACCATTATCCCAGCCACATGCGCCGTAAGCGGGCTCGCACTTTCCAGTGTCGAAAGCTCCACTCTGGAGAAGAGTAATCCTTTATTTTTACTCTCCAATTCCAAAATGGCATTGGCGTTTGGCATGTTACTCCCATTGGTAACTGTGCCATCAAATACTTTTTGCTGCGCGTACACTCCTCCCATAGAAAGGAAGAAGAAAAAGCTGAACAAGACCTGTTTATTCATAATAATTTAAAAATGTGTTTTTAACTAATTTCAATACAATTCCACCCCAAAAAAAGCGGCTTTCACACCGTTCTTTAGGCTACATGTTTTTATAAAAATTTGACTATTTCACGAAGTTTTTATCGTGTGAATAATTTCAAAAAAAGGTTATACTTCACATCATAAACATCTCATAACCACCTGTTGCACAGCCTTAAAAAACAGTATACAAAAGTATAGCGAACCGAAACAACGAGTGACCAAAATAAGACAGGATACAATCGTAAAAAGACCATATTTTATTGTAAAAGACTAACAAATATTGGTTGTTGCACGTAAATGACCATTAACACTTTTTAATTTGAGATTTACGGCAGTAAATATTCGAGCATTTTACCATTCTCTACTAGGTCCAGGGTTCATTATTAAAAAAGCTCCTTGCGTGATACCGCAAGGAGCTTTTCTAAATCTTGGCTAATTCGTACAACGTTAATCCGTTCCCGGAGCGACATCAATCGCTTCCAGTGTATTCTCCTGCACATATTTAACCGCCCAAGCTAACGCATTGGCATAGATGTGGCTGTTGTATGTATTCGGTGTATATGCCGTATTCACAACCGGTGCTCCGGAACTATTAATCCGAGCAGGATATGAATCGCTATCACCACGTGTTACCCCACCGACATACGCTCCACCATCACCGGATACAAAGAGACCTAAAGTCGTATGTCGTATCAACGCATATGTCCCTGCCGAGGCGTGATCTGCAAGTCCAACTAGAGAAGACGACAGGTTACCGAAAGCATAGTTATCCGAACGGTCACCACCAAATACTTTACCCCGCACATCGCCAAACGGACCATTTATAATCGGATCGTTCAGATTACTAATATTGTAATGTTTCGACCCCGGCTTCGTTAAACTCACCGATCCTCCCGCAACACCATTAATCAAGGCGGCCAATCCACTTAGATCATCTTGTTGCTGTACAATAACGACACCTTTTTTATTTACAATAAAGTCGACTAATACCGCGGCAGTAGCCGATGTAATATTAGCGCCATAGCCCGTTACAATAATATCGATATTATTGGTATTGATGTAAGTAGATAGTGCACTTGCACTCAGTGATCCTGAATTAAATACGTTAAAACCTTCCATCTTCACCGTTCCCGTTGGGCCGAAGTTCGCGGTCGTTTTCGGAATGACACTTGCTGTATAGTTGCTGGATCCTGGAATAGGCGTATAGGCTGTACCACCGTATCCTAGCAGATTCATTTTTCTATAAATAAAAGGAATCTCCACCGAACAACTGCTACTTGTCGCGCTATTCGTTGTTATATTATAGGTAAATGTGCCATCTGTAGTACCTTTTCCTGTGGCATTCAAGTACACGGTTTGTTGACCGGTAGTTGCGAAAGTTCCCGAACCACTAAAGGTAACCCCATTTTCGGTCTGTGTGGAAATCGTCCAAGCACCTGGGTACGAAACAATAACATCTAATTTAATTTGATTGGAAGGTTTCATATCCACATTTGGCGCATACGCCCCTATAGCTTGTATACTATTACAGGTGGTTGTATAATTAACAGGTTGCGCTTCCACCGGAACTGTCACCTGACAGCTGGTACTACCTCCCGTTGGTGTACCCAATACCGTTAACATGATATCGTTTGTTCCTGTTGGAGTTCCACTACCCTGCAATACCACCTTCTGCTTTCCTAAGGCACGTAATGCGAGTGGTCCTGAAGAGAATGAAATGCCTCCCGGCCCTGTAGCTTTAATATCGGTTATATCCCCTGTTTTGACTACATCGATCTCTATTTCAATGGTATTGTCCAAAGTCAATGGCACATCTTGCTTATAGGTACCTTTAACAACCGCATTAGCACAATCTATCGTGTAGGCAACTTGTTGTAAATTAATTAGCACATCACAAGTAGTTGTACCTGAAGAAGCATCTGAATTAGTTAGTACTGAAAATGTATCGGTTGTCGGATCATTACTTAACGGCACGCCACTTCCCATTAGATGAACGATTTGGGTTCCCGTACTATTAAATGTTCCTTCGCCTTTAAAGGAGTAACCGTTCACTTCCGGTGTCCACATGGACCAATCTCCTACTTGTGTTATATTGACAGCAACCGAAATGAAATTGAGTTCTGTTAACGGGATCCCTACCATGTATAATCCCTGCGCACTCGTCGACTGACAAGTTAATGTATACGCTACTTCGGCATTCTCGACAAAAAGATTTGGTTCACAGTCGGTCAGTACAACGCCTTGCATGGTAATCTTAAGCTTATCTCCATCTTCCCCCGGCTGATAGCCTCTTCGTGGTTTACCTGTCCCTGGCAGATACAAGGTATAATTCCCGGAAGCCGGAAAGGTCCCTGATACAGAAAAATAATAACCATTATCAGTCGATGCTAAAATATCATAGGTTCCGGGTTGCGACACCGAAACGGGGATCTCTAAATAATTACTGGCATCCAGGTTAACCCCCTCCTTCAACAAACCATTAATTTTTACATTGTTACAATTTGGAATGGTCATGACAGCTGGAGGAGGCGTACCACATAAACTCAACCAGTTATTTGTCACTTCTACCCAATAGTTAATACAATTGGTTGTGGTATTAAAAATAATTAGGCCGTTTATTTTACGTGCGTTCGGTATGGCATCTCTTTCCGCCGTTGTCATCCGCGGTAGTAAAAAACCTTTAGCCTTACTTTCCAACTCTAAAATTGCCCCATCAAAAGGTTCTGTGGAGGTTCCTCCAATCGTACCGTCCTTAATTTTGGTCATCTTATTTTGCGCCCAAACGACTGTTGTAAGCTGCAGCAGAAGACAACAGGCTAAGAACAGTATGCGTAATCCATTTAGAATAATCCTCATATTTGTAATTTTAAGTCAATACAGCTAATCCGCTGATTAATAAGTGATGTTAAAGAAATTAAATATACATATTTCATTATTAAAAATATTATTTCTTAAAAAGATACATCATTATCAAAAAGAAGGAAAACTAATGTTTCCCTCCTTTTAACCTACCTCATAATTAATTTCGTTTAATCAATAGATATGATTTAAACTCTCTAATCTTATTTCCCTTTATCGCCCGGATAATCGGGTAATACGTCCCTTCATTCAGATTTCCTCCGCCCCACTCATCTTTATAATCTGCATTGCGATACACTTCATTACCCCAACGGTTCATAATAATAAGCTCGATACGATCATAGTTCTCTCGGCCTACGATTACAAAATTATCGTTCTTGCCGTCCCCATTTGGTGTAATGACATTCGGGATCAACAGTTCTCTCGGATCTACCACGACTGTTACATTCGCGCGATCTTTCAGGCCATTCTCATCCGTTATCTCGTACTCGAAGACATCCGTGCCAATAAACCCATCATTTGGTGTATAGGTAATACTGCCATCTGGATTCACCACCACCGTTCCATTAGCCGGTTGTTTCGTAATGATAACCGAGGTTGGGATAATCGCACTGGATCCAGGGACATCATTTTCGAGCACATTAATGGCTACATTTTCGCCGTAGGTCATGGTCTTTTCATCGTCCACGGCTGTTGGTCCTTTCTTATCACCCGAGAATTTGGTAAACCAGGTTCCCGATAAGGTATTGGACGCCTGGGTCTCGATATCCGTCCGTGTATGTATGCCTGCGGCATCCACTGTGGTCACATCGCCAATCCAGTTTCCACCATCTGCATTCTGCATGATTTTCGCATCGGCATCAACATACGCTATACCGTTGGTTTGCATATTATGCATTAAGGTATAGGTCATATTCATCTTCGTACCGGCAAAAATATTCCAGATACGATCCATACCAATCAGCTCATTAACAATATTGAGATTAATGGCGTTATATGTATTGACAGAAACATAGATTTTGGAGGCCGCTGCTGTAGGCACCAACGTGGCCGGTGTATAGTCTTCCGCTAACACACCAACCGGGAATACGAATGTACCCACCGTGCTGTAGTTCTTGATCATATGACCACTCAACTTATCATCGGTTACCACCATGCGCGAACGACTATAATTCAACAGGTTCCCGGAGCTAGACAACTCCAAATCGTATCCGTTTAAGAAGACATTGGCACCATCAACACGCATATCCAGGGACTTCCCAATCTTTAACGCCGCGGCCTTATCTCCTGTTGGCATCGTACCCTTTTCGAACTCCGGAACCGACATATCGGTTAGCTTTATCCCCTTTTTATTGTTCAAGACCATATTCAGGTCGATATACGCGCCGTCATTACCATCGATTGCGGTAGCCTGCGAGGCCCAGCCTTCGTGAAGAGGGTTTGTCGCCGGGTCATGAATAAATAGGGTACCCGTACCATCAATCTTAGCCGTTGGTGCAATCCATACATTCTTACTGTAGATGTGCACTTCACCATTCACCGTCCAATGACTCGTAGGTCCCAAATAAAGACTTTCCGAATAGATAACATGATAACTGCCCACAGCGACCTGCGTTTTACCATTATCTGATTCAAAGCTCTTTTCACCATTTTTCTGTCCATAAGATAAGAAAAACAGCATATTAAATAAAAGCCATATACCTAGTTTTAACCTCATTGTATTCGCTTTAATATTGTTTTAGTTTTCCCTTTCCTCGACAGCTATCAAGGAAAGGGAAAGTTTATTCATATCCGCCCAACTACACCCTACTCCGGTTTGTTATCCTGTACATATTTAATCGCCCAGGCAACGGCATTGGCATACACAAAACTGTTATACACCACGGCACCTCCATCATAGCCTTTCGATAGCGGAGCTCCAGAACTTGAAACCTTCGCTGGCCAGATCGTTGTCGAGGTGTTGGTCACATCCCCTGCAGTCCATCCCGAATCACCGACATACATAAAGCCAAGGGTATTGTGTTTTATAATATGAGCCCGACTCGCATTTCCCTGCTGTGTTGCCAAAATTGTCATATTGGATGGCACATTAGTGACATAGTACGAGTTATTCACATCTGAACCTGTTCCTTTAAGTCGCATATCACCAAATGGTCCGTTCAAAACCGGGTCGTTCACACCCAGAATTGGGTTGTAATAGGTTGTTCCCGTTCCTGAAACCGTCACATTTCCGCCCGATATACCATTAATAATGCTTGCCGTTGCTGATGTGCTTGTCTCCTGAGAGAAAATCAATGCACCTTTTTTGTTTACCACAAAATCTACTAAAATATCAATGGTAGCGCTGTTTGGTATGTAGTTATAGCCAATAACAATAATATCGATATTGTTATTCGTGATATTGGACTGTAATGTCGATCCGTAACCATATGCCCCATTGTGGATGTTCATCCGTTCGACCTTCACGATTCCATTCGGACCAAAGTTGGTCGAACTCGCCAAGATGGATCGTGATGACTGCGAAGTTCCTGCACTACCAGGCTGATACGTTCCTCCACCAAGACCTAGAATGTTCATTGTCCGATACACAAAGGTCAAAGATTTCACACAGGTTGTATTACCCGCAACACTGTTTGACGTTAAATTGAAGCTAAAGTCGCCCCCCGTT
This sequence comes from Sphingobacterium psychroaquaticum, assembly GCF_900177625.1. GTDB lineage: Bacteria > Bacteroidota > Bacteroidia > Sphingobacteriales > Sphingobacteriaceae > Sphingobacterium > Sphingobacterium psychroaquaticum. Next base: position 285,263 of record NZ_FXAU01000001.1, on the reverse strand, counting down.
AGTGGCGTACCTTCAGCCACCAAGGTAACCGTTTGTGCCCCTGTTGTCGCAAAGGTTCCTGATCCTTTAAAGATGACGCCGTTTTGCGTATCCGTCGTAATACTCCAGCTGCCTACATAAGTTGGCGTCACGGTAAGCGTCATGGTATTGCTGCTTGTCATCGCGACATTCGGTCTATAGTTCCCTTGAACCGCAATACTACTACAGCTCATGGTATAGTTTACTGGTTGGGCGTCTATTGGAACTATAACCTGACAAGTACCACCTCCCTGCGTTGTTCCACCAGGTGTTCCCGTCAAAGTTAAAGTCGTCGATCCTGATTTTGTCGGTTTACCTTCCCCGTATAAAATCACATTTTGTGGTCCCACTTCCCGAATCGCTAATGGACCGGATCTGAACACAATACCATCCGTTACGGTGGTGGTAATTTCGGTATCCCCTGTCTGTGTCACGTTGATCGGCAACGTTATCGTATTCGATGTCGTCAGTGTGACATCATGCATATAGCTACCATTGACCGTTGCTCCGCCACAATCCATCGTGTAAGCAATAGCTAATAGTGGAATCTGCACGTCCGAACAATTACTTGGTGTATCCGAGTTGTCAATCAGTGTAAATACATCAACCTGTGGATCAGCATCAATTGGTGTCCCTGTCCCTAACAGCTCGATCGTTTGTACACCTGCATCTGTAAACGTACCACTCCCCGAAAATGAGTATCCATTTACGGTATTGGTCCGAATACTCCAATAGCCAGTTGAGGTAACATTCACTCGCAACACGATCTTGTTGTTTGCATTCATCGGTACACCGAGCATATAGGAACCTTGCACGTCCACACCACCTGCGGTATTACAATCAATAATATAGTTTACATTCGCATTTTCAACCGGAACATAGGGTTTACATGTTGTTTCTATTCCATGGATCTTTATGGTCAACTGATCCCCGGGCTCTCCGTCATTGTATCCCCGCTGTGGCGTACCAGCTCCTGGCAGGTAGAGTGTAAAAGTACCCGCCGTTGGGAAGGAACCAGTTGTACTGAAATAGTAACCGTTATCGGTACTCGCCACCACATCGTATGTTCCCGGCTGCGTAACGACTACGGTAATCTCTAAATAGGTGCTCGCATCGATCCCTTGTCCTTGCTTCAGTGTTCCACTGAGTTTTACTTTGGCACAGTCTACTGTCATAACCGCTGGTGGCGGCGTACCACAGATACTCAACCAGGTCCCCATATTACTTTCCCAGTAATTAAAACAGCCTGTTGTGGTATTATAAATTAACAAACCAGCTGTACGGCGGGCTGCCGGGATAGCATCCCGCTGCGCGGTGGTAAGCCTCGGAGCCAGGAAACCTTTGTTATTAGTTTCCAGCTCCAGCACGGATCCTTCGAACGGCTCTGTCGATGTTCCGGAAACCGTACCGTCCTTTATTTTTGTCATTCTTTGCTGTGCGTCTACGTCTCCTGTCACCAGGAACAGGAGCATCAGCATCAGCAAAGACTTCCATTCTAATTTTATATGTATATTCATAGGGTTTTCTTCTTACATGATAGCGTGCTACCGTAAACAGTTATTTCTTCTCCAGTAACATGCGTTCCAGTTTCTCCAAACGCTCTTTTAAGCTTTCGCTCTCTTTTTTCAAATTCTGGATCTCTGTACTTTGGATCTGCATAAAGCCTTTCTGTTCTTTGATTTTATTATTTTGTTCAATAACATGCAGGTATAGCTCTTCTGTTTTTTCCAGCAGCTGAATAGAGAGTTCCGACACATTGAATGAATAGCCTTCCGCCGTTTTCTCCAATTGATCGATCGGTGTAATGCCTGGTAAATGCCGGTGTGTTTTCACAAAGCTTTCCACCTCATCCAGTGTCTTGAACTTGTAGTCTAACTTGATAGCGGATTCTCCTTCAAAATAATCTTCAAATACGTAATCGGCGTAGTAACTGTTAATCGTGGTGATTGAACCGTTTACACGTAATTTTTCATTGATTGCTGAAGTTTTTTCATCGGTTCCTATACCAACCCATCCTTGAATGTACACATCGTCAGTATTTGATGTTGCACCTGTTTTGGTCGCTACCGAGAACCATGGTTCCTGTACAATTGGCCCAAGATTAATGTTGTGTACTTGCTCATTTTCATCCATGTATACTAGGCGCTTGTTATCAATGTCAATCCGCAGTGTTGTTAATGTCTGTGCATCTCCAACGAGATCGACTAGATCAAATGGCGTTGCATTCCCTTGCTCGTCGGTGTACACAAGCTGATGCAGTGCTCCATCGTATGAAAGAGTCGTTAATGTTTCTCCAGCTTTAACAATCGTAGAGATTTCAAGATCATGTAGCTCACCGTGCTCATCCTTATATTGCAGGAAATACTCTTTCAACTTTTGCCCTGGTACCTCTGGGTCATCAATTTCTTCTTCACGCATGATTAACGTAGTCAATGTTTCGTTGTCTTTGACAATCGTAGAAATATCGACATCGACAACATTACTACCGTCTACGTATGTAAATTTCGAACCATCGAAGCTGACATTGCCTTCCACGTTCGTGATAAATTCATTTAGAATGTTTGTAACAGCTGGATTGTTAACGATCTCCTCAAAATTCTGGATCACATCTGCTGGAACATCGATCGTCGTCTGTGTACCATCCTCACTCGTATACGTGTACGTACCATCGCCATTGTTCACTAACGTGGTAACCGTCTCATTCAACTTAACCAAGTCGTTCAGGTCGATAACAACCGTATCGCTACCGTCAACATACGTAAAGTTCGATCCGTCGAAGCTGACATTGCCTTCCACATTCGTGATGTATTCGTTCAGGATATTCTGAACGTCGCCGTTCTTGATGATCTCCTCAAAATTCTGGATCACATCCGCTGGAACATCGATGGTCGTCTGTGTACCATCCTCACTCGTATACGTGTATGTACCGTCACCATTGTTCACCAAGGTCGTAACCGTCTCGTTCAATTTAACCAAGTCGTTCAGGTCGATAACAACCGTATC
>NZ_FXAU01000001.1:263231-281868 GCF_900177625.1 Sphingobacterium psychroaquaticum | reverse complement strand
CTACCGTCAACATATGTAAAGTTCGATCCGTCGAAGCTGACATTGCCTTCCACGTTCGTGATATATTCGTTCAGGATATTCTGAACGTCGCCGTTCTTGATGATCTCTTCAAAGTTGTTCACCACATCAGCTGGAACATCGATCGTCGTCTGCGTGCCATCCTCGCTCGTATACGTGTACGTACCGTCGCCATTGTTCACCAAGGTGGTAACAACCTGATTATCCTTAACCAGTTGTTCTAAATCAACCGTATGTTGGTTCCCATTTTCATCCATCCAGGTGAAATCTGTTCCATCAAATGAAACATTCCCCCCCAACTTATTAATGATCTCCGTCAATTCATTGAGAATTGTCGGGTTATTAAAAATCTCTTCAAAATTATTAATCACATCAGCCGGCACATCGATGACCGTAACCTTCCCACTTTCACTGGTATAAGTGTACTTCGCATTACCGTTTTCATCCAAGGTTGTTATCGTCTCAAACCCTTTGATAATTTGTTCCAGATTCAAGTTTTGTACATCCCCATTCTCATCGATCCATGTAAAGCTACTCCCATCGTATGTGATATTCCCCCCTACTTCATTGATAATCTGCGTTAATTCATTGAGCACCGTTTGGTTTTTAATAATCTCTTCGAAATTATTAATCACATCACCCGGTACATCAATAACGGTAATCGTATTATCCTCCGAAACATAAGTATATGTTCCATTCACTTCTTTTGTAAGGGTAGTAATGGTTTGACTTTTCTTGATAATCTCTTGTAAATCGATTGTAACTGGATTCCCGTTCTCATCCAAAAAAGTGATCACGTTGGTCGTTGGATCATAGGTAATACCCGATCCTTTACCCCCACCGGTCATGACCCACTTGGTTCCGTCATTATAATAAATACCGGGAACCACATCGTTTTTCTTCGAGAGGTTGTACACCATCATACCCGCTTCATGTTTGGTGAGCGGTGCTGGACTGGTCGTACTTTCTAATGATAGTCGAGGGAATAAGACCCCTCGTTGGATACTACTCAGATCCAATACTGCGTTCGGGTTTGGCGTAACCGTACTACCAGAGACGGTGCCGTCATCTACTTTAATCTGTGCATAAGAAAAGGTACACATAAGTAGCACAAACAAGCAACTTAAGGCTAATTGTTTTAACATAATCGATTAAGTTATGTGTTCATATATGTGCCGTCGAGGACAAAATATCTCGACTGACACTTAAAAAATTCGTAAATCTGTAAACAAGCGTAATTTCACATTCATTTGTTAGCAGGTTACACCCACTCTTTTCAGAGATTTCGATGTAACTAAGGATTAAACAGCAGTTTACCACAAAGGTTTTACTTTTAAGATATTTTTTTTACATATTTTAACATTTAAGAAATCATAAAAACTAAAGAATATATCTTTATTCAATAAATAAACAAACTCTAGTCCCACAAAAAATTAACCAGGTACAGATTAATTCAAGAATCGGCACAATATATCTTTATTAAACCACAAAAAAGAATATTATTTCTATTTGTTACACAATTTTAAAATAATATACCGTTTAGTGATATATATCACATTATATAGCAGACAAAGTCACTATTTTCGCCTACAGAAATAATAAGTTAAAAAATGGAAAGTGATAACAAAAAAGCAAGCAACAAAATGCAAAACTGATACAGACAGGTAGAAAACACAACCATCTAGTTAATACAGAGGCATATAAATAGGAAAAGGCTATTCCATGAACGATGAAGTAGCCTTATTTATTCCCTTGTTAAAATTTACCAACACAAAAATCGATAGAACGACATAAATTATCAGCCACAATAAGCCCGAATCCACTTACAATAAGACATTGTTTAGTTCGTAGTTGGTGGTGTGTAGTTCGTAGTTGGTGGTGTGTAGTTCGTAGTGTGTAGATTATAGTGTGTAGTTTGAACCGTCCACCTGTTATCGGCATATCAAAACCACTTACAAAACACTGCTTTTGATAGAAATGCTTTAATACAAACAATACTGACCATTATTAAAAGAAATCAAAAACGATTATCTAGACGCAAGATTTAGGTAGACAGATCTCTTCGGAGTTTATGATTCTACAATCGACGAACAAATAACTACGGACAAGAAGATTACCTATCTTTACAACCATAAACGGACATAAAAACACCCCAGATGAATACAGCACGAATATATCATATGCTTTTTTCAAGCGTCTATCCTTTATACATCCAGAAAGCGGAAAAGAAAGGACGTTCTAAAACAGAGGTCGATACCATCATTTGTTGGTTAACCGGTTATGACCAGGTCGGACTTCAGCACCAGATCGATCAGAAGGCAACTTTTGAAACCTTTTTTAAGGAGGCTCCGCAAATCCATCCGAACACCAACAAAATTACGGGGGTTATCTGCGGGTACCGTGTCGAAGATATCGAAGATGATCTTGTACAAAAAGTTCGTTACCTCGATAAGCTTATCGACGAACTAGCTAAGGGAAAAGCAATGGAGAAAATCCTGCGTACGTAACACGTACCTATTGTCTTTCTCGTGTCAAAAGACCGCTTTTCTTTATAATCAATCCAAATAAGCAGCCTTTTTGGCTATATTTGCCATTGGCTTTATTTGTAGCTACGTTTATTCTTGTGTTCTATTTGGAGGTTTGTTTGAATATGAAGAATAGTATGTTGGGACACGAGCTACAAGCTCGCGCCAGCAAGGACTATAAAGCAGAAAGCTACCTATGGTAAGCAGGCTCGCAACAACTAGGCAGCAACCTTGTAGAGCCACAAACCCTGAAGGGTTCAGCGTAGCTATATTTTGTGGCTACCTTGTGACTACACAAAAAAAGAATAGTCCGAACGAACAGTATAATTATTGACATCTGAGGGAAGCATATTTTTATGACGAAAAAAGTGATTTTAGTATGGTTTAGGAATGATCTACGCATTCACGATAATGAGATATTATTTGAAGCGGTAGATAAAGGCGACATTGTTATTCCTGTTTACTTCTTTGATCCCCGTTATTTTGGAAAAAACAAATTTGACTTTCTAAATACCGGCATCCTTCGTGCTAAATTCCTGATTGAATCGGTATCCCATCTGAAGCAATCCCTGCAAGAACTCGGTGCCGATCTGTTGGTTTTCCAGGGTAAACCGGAAATATTGATTGAGACGCTATGCGCCAAATATGATATCACCGAAGTTTACCACCACCGGGAGGTTTCTAACCGCGAGACGGAAGTGTCTGAACAAGTAGAGGCCGCATTGTGGAAAGCACAGATCAATCTGAAACATTTTATCGGACACACCTTATACCATAAAGAGGATCTTCCCTTTCCCATTAAAGATATTCCTGACAACTTTAATCAGTTTAAGAAAAAAGTCGAAAAAGAAAGCTTCGTTCGCCCGGTGATTCCATCCGTTGAACATATTATGACGCACCCCCACCTCGAGGAAACCGCTGTTCCTACTTTGGCTGACTTAGGATTTGAGGAGACTACCACTACACAGGATAACAACGAATGGACACAGGTGTTGCCTGGTGGTGAGCACCATGGACGAGCGCACTTGGCACGCACGCTGACTGAGACGTACGATGACATCGATGATTACAACCTGATATCGCCTTACATTGCGCACGGAGCAATCTCCCCTGCTTATTATTACCACGAGATAAAGAAAGCACAAGAATTACATAAGAAAAAACGATACGACAAACTCATCCTTCGTCTTCTGTGGCGGGACTATTTCCGCTTTATGCTAAAGAAACATCCCAATGTTTTTTTTAAAGACTATGCCGAAGGTGAAACCATCGAAAAATCTAGCGTGGCATTAAAGGAGCTTCTTACTTCCAACCCGAAGGACGAGGTGATAAGCGAATTATTGGAAACGCTCAAAAAAAGCGGCAATCTTCCTTACGAATACCGCGAAATATTGGCGGCTTACTTCCTCCAGGAGCTTCATATCAACCACCTCGCCGGCGCCTCCTTCTTTGAAGAAGCCTTCATCGATTATGCTCCTGCAACCAACTATGGTTATTGGTTGCATTATGCTGCTTTTGGCACCAGCTCAAAGGACAACTTACAGCTGGGTTGGAATGAATTGATTAAAAAAAACTACCGCGCCAAAGTACTTGAGAAATAAGCCGCTCTAAAATATTTGGCACACTTAAATAATACATTATTCAAACTTTTGTCACATAAAGTAAAAAAGGCAAAAAATATCACTTCTTAGTGCCTTTTTGTTCGTCCAGAGGGTGGTAAAATCTTTAATAATTGCTAACTTTGAGCAAATTTTTATACGTAAGATTTCCTCTATGGACAGATTAACATATTTGAGCAACGCTGATTCGGGTTATGTAGACTCGCTTTATCAAGCTTATAAGGAAGACCCGAGCTCAGTAGATGTAAGTTGGCAGAAGTTTTTTGAAGGTTTCGATTTTGGTCAGGCAAGCGGCGGAGGTGTCGCTGTAGAATCGCCTGAACAAGTTATCAAAGAGATTAATGTGTTGAACATGATCAACGGCTACCGTGATCGTGGTCACTTGTTTACCGAAACAAACCCGGTACGCGAGCGTCGCAAGTACTTCCCAGGCAAAGAGCTGGATACTTTCGGCCTTTCGGAAGCGGATATGGACACCGTATTCAATGCAGGTGTTGAAGTTGGCCTAGGGCCAGCGAAATTGAAAGATATCCGTCAACTCATTGAAGATACCTACTGCCGTTCTATTGGCGCCGAGTTCCGCTACATCCGGAACCCAGAGAAAATCAAATTCTTACAAGGAAAAATGGAAGCGGAGCGCAATGCCCCTTCTTTCACCATAGACACGAAAAAACGTATTCTTAAAAAATTAAACGAAGCTGTTATTTTCGAGAGCTTCTTAGGAACGAAATTCTTAGGACAAAAGCGTTTCTCTTTAGAGGGTGCTGAGTCCTTAATTCCGGCACTAGACTCTGTTATCCAAAAGGGTTCTTCTTTGGGTATCGAGGAATTTGTAATCGGGATGGCACACCGGGGTCGTTTGAATGTCCTTTCTAATGTAATGGGCAAACCATACAAAACCATCTTCTCTGAATTTGAAGGTAAAATGTATGAGGCTGATCCGGAAGTTCCTTTCGGTGGTGACGTAAAATACCACTTGGGATTCTCTTCGGATATCACCAGCCAGGATGGTAAAAATATTCACTTGAGTTTAGCACCAAACCCATCTCACTTGGAGACTGTAGATGGTGTAGCTGAGGGTATGGTACGCTCGAAAATTGACATGAAATATGATGGCGATGCTTCGAAGATTGCACCGATCTTAATTCATGGGGATGCCGCCGTTGCCGCACAAGGTATTGTATACGAAACGATCCAAATGTCTAAATTGGATGGCTACAAAACTGGTGGAACAATCCATATTGTCATTAACAACCAAGTTGGTTTTACAACCAACTATAAAGATGCGCGTTCATCAACATACTGTACAGATATCGCTAAAGTAACATTATCACCTGTTTTCCATGTGAATGGAGATGATGTAGAGGCTTTGGTATATGCGATCAATATGGCGGTTGAATACCGTCAAAAATATAAAACAGACGTATTTATCGACCTATTGTGCTATAGAAGATACGGACATAATGAGGCGGATGAACCTAAATTCACGCAGCCTTCTTTGTATAAGTTGATCGAGAAACATCCAAATACCTTAGCTATTTATGTAGATAAGTTAATTAAACAGGGATCGATCGATGCCGATTATGCGAAAACAGAAGAGAAAAGCTTCCGTGGCCTTCTTCAGGAACGTTTAGATGAAGCGAAGACGGTAGAGCAGATCAGCGATGAGCGTCCGATGTTTGCCGGTGCCTGGAAAGGCTTGCGCCCAGCAAAATCAACCGATATCAACACAGCGGTAGATACCAAAGTATCCGATAAGGTATTTTTGGAACTCGCTAAGAACATGAATACCCTTCCTGCGGATAAGAAATTCTTCCGTAAGATTACCAAAGTATTTGAAGATCGTCTGAAAATGATTGATAGCGACAAATACGACTGGGCAATGGGTGAGCTTATGGCTTACGCAACATTATTGAACGAAGATTACCGCGTGCGTATTTCGGGTCAAGATGTACAGCGTGGTACATTCTCACACCGCCATGCTGTGGCAACGTTAGAAGATTCAGATGAAACGTATACGCCACTAGCTAAACTAAAAGGTGGAGAAAAATTCAATATCTACAACTCTCTTTTATCGGAGTATGCTGTTTTAGCGTTCGAATATGGTTACGCTTCAGTGAACCCGAACTCCTTGACCATATGGGAAGCTCAATTTGGTGACTTTGCCAATGGTGCGCAGATTGTCTTTGACCAATATATCTCTTCGGGCGAAACAAAATGGAAACGCTCCAACGGCTTAGTGATGTTGTTACCACATGGTATGGAAGGTCAAGGTCCGGAACACTCTTCGTGCCGCATTGAGCGCTACTTAGAGCTATCGGCGAACAACAATATGATTATCGCGAACTGTACTACGCCAGGTAACTACTTCCACTTGTTACGTCGCCAGTTACACCGCGATTTCCGTAAACCGTTGATCGTTGCGACACCAAAAAGCTTACTTCGTCACCCGAAAGCTGTATCATCGTTAACAGATTTTACGAACAAAAACTTCCAAGAAATCATCGATGACGAAAACGTAACAGCGAAATCTGTGAAACGTGTGATTCTTTGTTCCGGTAAAATTTACTACGAACTGTTGGAGAAACAAGAAGCAGAAAACCGTAAAGATGTAGCCTTGGTACGTGTTGAACAATTATTCCCTGTTGCATACGATCAAATCGAAGCCTTACAGAAGAAATATGCGAAAGCAGAATTTGTATGGGTACAAGAAGAGAACGAAAACATGGGTGCATGGCCGTACTATTGCCGTAAGTTCCGTGGATCAAGCCTTGACCTACAGGTTATCGCGCGTCCAGAAAGTGGATCTCCAGCAACAGGATACATGAAACAGCATGTTGCACAACAAACAGAAATCATAAACAAAGCGTTTTCACTCTAAGAGGCCTCGTAAAGACGGACAAGAGTTACGCAAATTTGAATTATAAAAACATATCCGAACGACAAAGCGTTCATGATATAAAGAAAGACAAGATATGAGCTTAGAAATTAAAGTACCAGCGGTAGGTGAATCGATTACAGAGGTTACCTTAGCACAATGGTTAAAACAAGATGGCGACTACGTTGAGATGGACGAGAACATCGCCGAATTGGAATCTGATAAAGCTACATTTGAACTACCTGCTGAGAAAGCAGGTATCCTAAGAATTATTGCACAGGAAGGCGATACCTTGGAGATTGGCGCTGTTGTTTGTACGATCGAAGAAGGTGATGCTGCTGCAGGTAGTGCAGACAAGAAAGCGGACGCTCCTGTAGCGGCTGCTACGACAGCTGCTCCTGCTGCTACTTCAGATGATGCTGAAAACCCAGACTCATATGCTGCGGGTACGGCATCACCAGCTGCTGCAAAAATATTGAGAGAGAAAGGTATCGACCCTTCTACCATTAAAGGTACAGGTAAAGATGGTCGTATCACGAAAGAAGATGCTGAGAAAGCACAAGTTTCTGCTGCTCCAGCGGCAAAACCTGCGGCGCCAGCACCAGCTCCTGCTGCTGTGGTAGCTGCTCCAGGTGCGCGCAACGAGCGTCGTGAGAAAATGACCTCTCTTCGTAAAACAATCGCTAAGCGTTTGGTGAGCGTGAAAAATGAAACGGCCATGTTGACGACTTTCAATGAAGTTAACATGCAACCGATCATGGATCTTCGCGCGAAGTACAAAGATATGTTCAAAGAGAAGCATGGTGTAGGCCTAGGCTTTATGTCGTTCTTCACAAAAGCCGTTACAACAGCTTTGAAAGAATGGCCTGCGGTGAATGCTCGCATTGAAGAAAATGAACTTGTTTACTCTGATTTCTGTGATATCTCTATCGCTGTTTCAGCGCCTAAAGGTCTTGTTGTTCCGGTTATCCGTAACGCAGAGTCGATGAGCCTACAGCAGATCGAAAAAGAAATTATTGTATTGGCTACTAAAGCACGTGACAATAAATTAACGATCGACGAAATGACTGGTGGTACATTCACAATCACAAATGGTGGTGTATTTGGTTCGATGATGTCGACACCGATCATCAACGCTCCTCAATCGGCAATCTTAGGTATGCACAACATCGTGCAACGTCCGATTGCTGAAAACGGTCAAGTTGTTATCCGCCCGATGATGTACATTGCTTTATCCTATGACCACCGTATCATCGATGGTCGCGAGTCGGTAAGCTTCCTTGTACGTGTGAAACAATTGCTAGAAGATCCAGCAAGATTATTACTAGAAGTATAATCCATACCTTGGTATAACATAAAAAAGGAGCTCTCAAGAGCTCCTTTTTTATGTTATACACTTTCTTTTCTAAGACATAAAGTCGCGTACTTTCGTGCGTACTTTTTTCAGATGAAGTGCCATGCTGATACTCGTAACGCCAGAGAAAATAAGCGCTGCACTCAGCATAAAGACAATATACAAACTGGAGAATACTGGATTAAAAATTAGAATCAACGAAAAAATCAACCCCAGGATTGCCCAGAAAAGCATCCAGCCCCACCCTTTCAGTTTTATCTGCTGAAATTCAATCGCGGTGGCGATCCCGAAAATAGCTTGAATAAACGTAAAGAAAGCAATCACAAACGGTAAGGTTACCATCGTTATCGCTGGATTGATGACAATGTATAAGCCTAACAGGGTGTAAATAATACCTGCCGCCAACTGCCAGCCCCAACCATCAATATCATTCCGATTGCTCACCGCAAAAACAATCTGCAAAATTCCAGTAAAAAGGAAAGCAACACTAATAAACATACTAATGGCTACATAAGTTGCTAAAGGAGTCATAATAGAAATAATCCCTAAAAGGATGAGTAGGATACCAATAATCAAAGGTACATACCAATGTTTCAAGGTGCTTTTAAACTTGTCGATTGTCGATGTCATAATAGTTTTTTTTATTGTAAGGTGTTCATTCCAATTGTTTACCAATAATAAAACCTTCCTGCAAAGCTATTGTTTGAAAAAAAACAATATACTTCATGAATGTAACCAATATCACATATAATCAGAATGTAAATAATACTCTACAATAGGCTTATTTCTCGATTAGGTTGCTATTTTTGTTATACGTAAAAGTTAACCTTGGCATATGCGAATAAACCTTTTTTTTTACCGTCTACTAAGTACTATACTTCTTATTCTAAGTGGGTTCACTGTTACCGCGCAGCAAGCTGGCATGGAGATCGACTTTTTTGGTTATATCGATAATCGGGAATATAAAGCGCCCTACACAACAGATAAAACCATCCTGGGAACCATGGTTTCTCCCAAGTTCTTTTTTGCCATCGATAGCAACCACCGTATTGTTGGAGGTATACATTACAATCAAGACTTTGGTAAGCACCGTGAAAATAAAGATTGGGTAAAGCCTATTGTTTACTATAATTATCGGAACAAAAATTTCGACTTCGCAATCGGCCATCTGCCGCGGTATGAGCGATTAAAAGATGTACCTCGGATGGCCCTCGCTGATACTTTTATGTATGACCGCCCGAACATTGAAGGGATGTACCTCGCTTACCAAAAGGGGGGCTTTAAGCAAAGTTTCTATATCGACTGGTTGAGTGAACAGAGTAAAAACCAACGGGAACGCTTTGTGGTCGGAACTTCAGGCATGTACAAACGAGGACGATTCTTTTTCGCCAATGATGTATTGCTTTACCATAATGCACTAACTAGTAACGATACTGTCGATCAACATATCCAGGACAATGGGTTGGTGTTGCTGCGATTGGGAGCCGATTGGAGTGGAAAGACGTTCTTGGATTCACTCACAGTGGATGCGGGCTTTGCCTTTGGGTTTGACCGTGTACGCGCCACGTATGGCATGCAATATGCCACGGGCTTCTTATCGAATATATACCTTGGCTATAAACGGTTTTCACTGGCCAATACCCTATACCTCGGGGAAGCCCAAAACCTGCCATTGGGCGACTCCTTCTATCACCGCAAACGGTATGATCGCATTGACTTGGCTTGGACGCCTTTTAGAAAGGGAAATCTGGAAGCTAAACTGGTCTTATCGGCTCATCTCACCCCGGATGGTACCAGCAACCAACAGGCTTTTACCTTGCGGTATCGATTTGGTAAGACGTTCTGGAGGTAGGTGGTTGTGCCTCTATGCCGGCAGGGCATCTTACTACTCCTCAAGCCGGAGAGGCTCTTCTTTTTTTCCTTAAAAAAGACGCAAAAAATTCGTCGCTACGAATATTTGCAGGGAATGGGCTGTGCAGAAGGCAAGTATTTATGCCTCCATGCCGGCAGGGCGTCTTCCTTTTGAAGCCAAAAGGAAGCAAAACCTTGTCGCTAGGAATTTTTGCATGGGATGGGCTGTGCAGAAGGCAATTTTGTACAGACTGCAAATATTCCTCAGGCGACATAAGCCGGTTAAAGATAGGCAGAAGTAGTAAGGTAAAAGCTTTTAAAACGATGAACACCAGACTAAACTTGTACCAGTATGAAATCGAAGCTTTTAAAACGGCCTAGCGTTCCGACTGCGTCGGCGAATGCTGGACAAAGCGTTAAAAATCATCCTTGTTTGAACGAAGTGAGTTGCGGATGATTTAGCTTTGAACGGCAAGAGGTAGCATAAGGAATGTAGTCTTGATTTTTTGATTACTTTTTTATCAAGAAAAAAGTAAAAAACTACTCCGCCACCAATTTATTATGGATCATCCGGTAATTATACTGCTGGATGAATGCTTTTAATTTTCCATCCAGGCTATCTGCGATAGCTTTATCGGACTTTAACAGGTCTTTTTTCTGTAACCTGTCCTCACGTAAGTTATACAGAGAGAGCGGTTTTACACCGTCATGCACCATGTAGTAATCGCCTTGATAAAAGTTAAAGGCATCCCCAATATTATTCACGACAAAATTGTCTTTTCGCGGTGAAAAGGCATCGAAGCCAAAAGAGAAATAGGGTTTGTCGTAGCCTAAATAATTCAAGACAGTAGGCATAATATCCATCTGCTGTACCAACTTATCGTCCTTACCTTTCAGGTTTTTTCCTGGGGCATAAAAGACAATTGGAATGGCGAAAGCATTTGCAGATGTACTATACTCCGGAAAGAAACTTGTTGTCGAATGATCGGCACACAGCACAAAGAGTGTATTATCATACCAAGGCATTTTAGAAGCGGTGGCAAAAAACTCACGCAAGGCATGATCTGAATAACCAATAGGTTCATGAACCGGTAATGGGCCTTTCGGAAAAACACCTGTATACTTTTCTGGCACTTTAAACGGATGATGCGAAGACAAGGAAAAGAAACCTGCAAAAAAAGGCTGCGGCATCGTATTCAACTTGCTGGCCATAAACTGCATAAACGGCTCGTCCCATATGCCCCAGATACCATCAAAGTCGGCATCATTGTTATATTCATCTTTCCCGTAATAATGCTTAACACCCGCCAATTGCATATAAGCAGAGAATCCCATACTTCCATTTGGAGCACCGTGGAAAAAAGCCGTTTCATAACCTTCATTTCCTAAAAGCTTGGCAATACTGGTCGTTTTATTTCCGGAATAAATAGATAGCACAAAAGGTTCACCCACCGAAGGCACTCCCGTGATTACTGAAGGCAGTGCATCAATAGACTTACGGCCGTTGGCATAGGTCTGGGTAAATGTGTAAGATTGGTCAATAAGTGAATCCAAGAACGGTGTATATCCTTTATATTTCCCTCCGTCCAAATCCTTATTTAAACTTCCCACGTATTCCTTGGCAAAGCTCTCCATAATTAAGAAAACGACATTCATTTTCTTGAAAGGAACCGAATCTTGTGGTTGATGGATAACGGGATAAATGCGTTGCAGATCGGCATCGCTATAATAATCAACCTCCTTGAGGTGCACCGCTTTCAATGTTTTGAGCATACTGAATGGTGTATTCAGCACGATATTCATCTCTTCCGGATTTTTGACATAGTCACCGGCATTGCTCAACGTAATCGGTCGTGTACTATGCGCCCAACCACCCCGAACACCACCAATAAAGAAAAACACCACCACCAAAAGTAATGCAAACTGTACCACATAGTGTTTCCATCCAAAATGGGTCGGTCGAATCGCTTTTACCATATCATACAGCTTCGCCACGAGACCTATTAACAGGATAAACAAGATCAACAAATACCAATAGTCGATCAAGAAATCAAAAAACAAACTAAGCAGATTAGACTCATTGGAAAACTGACCAAACACCGTTCCCGTTGTTCGTTTCAGCGTAAAAGGGTAATATGCATAGTCGACTAGGTTCAATGCAATCCCAACGCTATTGGTCACCACGAAAACCCACTTAGCGACCTGCTGATAAATTCTATTATACTTAAAAGGAACCGGAATTGAAAGGAGCAATACATACAGGATATTGAGGTAAAGTAGCGCCACAATATCAAAACGAACGCCCCCTATCAACATGGGCAGCAGCTCTTCCACACCTACCGTGGGAAACAACCCCTTATTGAAAAGGAAGAAACCTATACGCAAGAGCATATAGAGAATCAACAGGCCTAAGAAACGTAGGGCAAGTTCAAAAAATGTATTAAAATATCCGGTAAGCTTGAATTGCTTCATGTTTAATAACTGAGAAAATCTTTAAATACCATTTGATAATAGGCCTTTCCAATTTGCATAATGCTATCTCGTTTTGCCGAATGTTCAGGCGGTTGACTGTAGGCAATCTTACGTCCTTGCAGATCGTAGCCAACAGCCAAGTCGTTGGTAACAACCCCAAATGTGCTATTCGAATTATAAAAAGCAATGTGCTTGCGTGTCCTGTCAAACAGGTTGGTCGAATATTTAAACGTATTGGAATGATCCCCAATAAATCCAACCAATGTCGCAGCCACATCCAGTTGGCTAACCACGTCATCTACCTTCAGCCCTCGGTATTCCGGCTTAATGGCACCACCAAAGAAGAACAATGGTAAGTGAAAACGTTCAGGGCGATCCAGGCCGTATTTCTCCGTTGGATACATGTGGCCATGATCCGAGACAACGACAAACACCGTGTTCTCATACCACGACTGCTTCTTCGCCTTTTCTACAAAATTGTACAGCATGGTATCTGTGTAAAACGACGTACTGCGGTAAGCATCCGCTTTTGTTTTATCGCCAAACTTATACTCCGTATCAAGGTGGAACGGTTCATGGTTAACCAGGGTATAGAACACGCTGAAGAAGGGTTTCTTGGACTTAGACAAATCACTTAACATGCGATCTGCAATGACATTATCATAGACCCCCCAAGAATTGCGGCGCACCCCTAATGGAAAATCATTATTGTCGACCACCCGATCAATACCGTGGGTAAACATGTAAGATTTGAAATTATAAAACTCACTCTGTCCTCCATGATAAAAGGAAGTCGCATATCCCTTTGCATCGAACACCTGCCCTATTCCCGGCAATTTCTCGTGCTTAGGGATATATTTTATGATGCTCTCAGGTCCCTGCGCTGGAAAACCGCTAAGTACGGCGATCATCCCTTTATCAGAACGATCGGCTGCCGCATATGCCCGACGAAAGGAGATCCCCTCGTCCATTAGTTTTTTCATATGTGGTGTCACCTCCTTTTCTCCCCCCAAATCCTCAAACACTTGTGCCACCATACCTTCCAAAATAACCAACACGACATTCGGTCGGTCGGTATGCAATACGGCTGTTATACTATCCGATGGGGTAGCCAAAACATCTTTTGCGATCAATGCCTGCGCATCCTTATCCTCCATAAACTGATACGGATTCTTCTTAGAGCTCTTGGTCATATCCTTCAGAAAAGCCCAGTACGTATTCACGGCAACGTGATTAGACGCGTTATTATCGGAGAAATAAACCGAACTGGCATTTAGTGTCGCGCGACCATATCCACCTCGCATAAACGAGAATACCACGAAAGCTGCAATAAAGAAACTAATAATAACGGCAGTATATGACTCTTTACGAAATACAGCTCGCTTGACAACAACCAGGTGGTAGAAGAAATGAGCACAGGTGAAATAGATCACCAATACAAAGGCCGCTTGTGCCAACATGCCGATGTCTATGGAGTTGGAAACCCCGCCTACCGTATCCATGCCTAAGGTAATTGCTCTCCGGCTTATCTTTTCGCCCCAAGCTTCATAGAGCGGAAGATTGCTCACTGTTATAGCGGCGAATAACACCGTTGGAAAGAAACAGTATAACCGCAACCACCAGCGCGAAATTGGAAACCGCAACAGCGCAAACTGGAGCAAGAAAAACAGTACGGGTATGACCATAAGGTATGCGGCTAACGAAAAGTCCATCTTCAAGCCATATAAAAAGGCATAGAACACATCACTTCCTTCATCGATCTTATGGAAAATACTGGAGAAAAACACCGCCCTATCGATCAGCGACAAGAGTAGCCAATACGAGAAAAGGGCAATAAAGAAGAATATATTAGAGCGCCATACGGGCCTTGCTTTCATAGGTTATACTAAAATACTTTTTACAACATTAAAATAATTGGCAAAAGTACACAATATTAAAGAAGAACTACAGCTGCGATTGTAACAATAGTCGATTTTATTGTCAGCAAAATGCCTTAAAATCTATACAATTGCGTATTTTTGCAGCTTGATTTCCCATTATTTTTAACAATGAGTATAGCAAAAACTTACAATCCGAAAGAAGCAGAAGAGAAATGGTATGCGTACTGGATGGAGAACGGCTTTTTCCGTTCGACACCTGATGAACGCGAGCCTTACACTATCGTTATGCCTCCGCCGAACGTCACCGGTGTCCTGCATATGGGACACATGCTGAACAACACGATTCAAGATGTCTTGATTCGTCGTGCGCGAATGTTAGGAAAGAATGCATGCTGGGTACCGGGTACCGATCACGCATCCATAGCTACGGAAGCAAAAGTCGTCGCTATGCTTAAAGAACAGGGAATTGATAAAAAATCGCTCTCTCGGGAGGATTTCTTGAAACATGCCTGGGAATGGAAAGAGAAATATGGTGGTATCATCCTCAAACAGTTGGAAAAGCTCGGTGCTTCTTGCGACTGGGAACGGACTAAATTCACGATGGATCCCGATTTATCGGAATCGGTTTTGGATACCTTTATCCGTTTCTACAATGCTGGATATATCTACCGTGGAGTACGTATGGTCAACTGGGATCCGCAAGGAAAGACGGCCCTGTCTGATGAGGAAGTAATTCGTCGCGAGGTGAACCAGAAATTGTACTACGTACGTTATAAAATCAAAGATAGTGATGAGCATATCGTTATTGCCACCACACGTCCGGAAACCATTATGGCGGATACCGCTATCTGTATCAACCCGAACGATGAGCGTTATACTCACCTAAAAGGTAAGAAGGTTCTTGTGCCTTTGATTAACCGCGAGATTCCGGTAATCGAGGACGAATATGTAGAGATGGAATTCGGTACAGGTTGTTTAAAAGTGACACCTGCGCACGATTTAAATGACTACGAGCTCGGTCAGAAACATAACCTGGAGGTTATCGACTTGTTGAACGACGACGGTACGTTAAATGAAAACGCACAGATCTTAGTCGGCGAAGACCGTTTTATTGCCCGTAAAAAGGTAGCTAAAATGTTGGAAGAAGTTGGTCAGATCGAAAAAATAGAGGATTACAAATCGCAAGTAGGCTTCTCCGAGCGTACCGATGCCGCCATCGAACCGAAATTATCGATGCAGTGGTGGTTGAAGATGGATGAGCTGGCAAAACCAGCATTGGAGTATGTGGAGAACGGTACGATTAAGCTTATTCCCGAGAAATTCTTTGCCTCGTATAAGCACTGGATGGAGAATGTTAAAGACTGGTGTATTTCACGTCAGCTATGGTGGGGACAGCGTATTCCGGCTTGGTACAACGAAAAAAACGAGTGGGTAATTGCCAAAACAGAAGCAGATGCTATCGCGGTTTTTGCAGAGCAAGGTAAAACAAGTGAAGGCCTGCGTCAGGAAGACGATGTACTGGATACATGGTTCTCCTCAGGCCTGTGGCCGATGTCGGTTTTCGATGGCGTACGCAACCCTGATAATGCAGACTTCCAATATTATTACCCAACGAATGATCTGGTAACGGCACCTGAAATTTTATTCTTCTGGGTGGCTCGTATGATTATCATGGGGCATGACTATACACAAAAGCCACCGTTCAAGAATGTATACCTTACCGGTATCGTTCGTGATAAATTGGGCCGTAAGATGTCTAAATCTTTAGGCAACTCACCGGATCCAATCGAGCTTATGGGGCAGTACGGAACAGACGGTGTTCGTGTCGGCATGTTACTTTCTTCGCCGGCAGGAAATGACTTGATGTTTGATGTTTCCTACTGTGAGCAAGGGCGTAACTTCGCGAATAAGATATGGAATGCTTTCCGCCTGGTAAAAGGATGGGAAACGATCGATTCACCGGCTACGGATGCGCAAAAAACCGCAGCAACATGGTTTGAAAGCCGCTTTAACCAAGCGATCGCTGAAATTGATGAGCACTTTGCCAACTACCGTTTGTCGGATGCCTTGATGGCGACCTACAAACTGATCTGGGACGATTTCTGTGCGTGGTACTTGGAGTTGGTGAAACCGGCTTATCAAGCACCTATCGAACGCGAAACCTTAGAAACGGTAAAACGCTTGTTCCAGCAGGTATTAAAGCTGGCACATCCATTTATGCCTTTCCTAACGGAAGAGTTGTGGCACGATGAGATCTTTGGTACACGTGATGCGAAGGATTGTATTATCGTAGCATCCTACCCTACTGCACAAAGCTTCGATACACAGATCGTCAAAGACTTTGAAATTGTACAGCAGATTATTTCTGAAGTCCGCAGTATCCGTAACAGCAAAGGTATTTCCCCTAAAATAGAATTGCCGTTGGCGATCAATGCGACGAACATCGACTTTTCAACCTACCAGGAGAGTATTGTTAAGCTGGCGAATATCTCAGACTTAACCTTCGTACAAGACAAAGTTCAAGGTGCGGTGTCTTTCCTTGCTGGTAAAAACGAATGTTTTGTGTTGCTTGAAAACAATATCGATGTGGATGCCGAGCGTGAGCGTATCACGAAAGAGATTGAGTACCTAAAAGGCTTCTTGGTTTCTGTCGACAAGAAATTATCAAACGAACGTTTTGTACAGAATGCGAAGCCAGAAGTGGTAGAAAATGAGCAAAACAAAAAAGCGGATGCCGAAGACAAGATTAAGATCTTGGAAGAAAGCTTAGCTAGTTTGAGTTAAGGGGCTTTCTTTTACTTTTTTCTTGATAAAAAAGTAAGCAAAAAATCAAGGCTGCATTCCTTATGCTACTTCATGCCGGACAAAGCTAAATCATCCAGAACTCACTTGGTTCAGACAAGGATAATTTTTAACGCTTTGTCCGGCATTCCCTTACCCAGTCGGAACGCTAGGCAGTTTTAAAAGCTTCGATTTCATGTTGGTACAAGTTTAGTCTGGTGTTGACCCGAGAGAAAGATTTATACTTGTTATTTTAGGATACGACCCGAAGTAGTTTTTTACTTTTTTCTTGATAAAAAAGTAAGCAAAAAATCAAGACTGCATTCCTTATGCTGCCTCTTGCCGTTCAAAGCTAAATCATCCAGAACTCACTTCGTTTACACAAGGATGATTTTTGATGCTTTGTCCAGCATTCGCCGACGCAGTCGGAACGCTAGGCCGTCTTGAAAAACTTCGATTTCATGTTGATACAAGTTTAGCCTGGTGTTCATTGTTTTAAAAAACCATTACCTTACTACTTCTGCCTATCCTTATCCGGCTTATGTCGCCTGAGGAATATTTGCAATCTGTACAAACTTGCCTTCTGCACAGCCCATTCCCTGCAAATATTCCTAGCGACGAATTTTATCAACAAGTTGATGAGCTCACTGCGTTCGGTTTTGCTTCTTTTTTAAGGAAAAAAAGAAGAGCCTCTCCGGCTTGATGAGTAATAAGATGCCCTGCCGGCATAGAAGCTTATTGCTTCAAAAGGAAGATTTTCATGATGGCCGGAGCTTGCGTACCGCAGGTAGGCTTGTAGCTCGTGCCCAAGTGTTTAACGAAATGTTCTCGTATTATTTTGGGATACGAGCCAAAGGCTCGCACCAGCGAGGGGTTTAGAAACTGTGCTGTTCACCTTACTGCTTCTAGCTTTCCTTAACCGGCTTATGTCGCCTGAGGAATATTTGCAGTCTGTACAAACTTGCCTTTGCACTACCCATCCCATGCAAAAATTCCTAGCGACAAGCTTTTGCTTCCTTTTGGCTTCAAAAGGAAGACGCCCTGCCGGCATGGAGGCATAAATACTTGCCTTCTGCACAGTTCATTCCCTGCAAATATTCCTAGCGACGAATTTTATCAACAAGTTGATGAGCTCACTGCGTTCGGTTTTGCTTCTTTTTTAAGGAAAAAAATCAATTAGGACCAAAGCGGTTAATTAAGAGCGAATTAGGCAGTGTGAAATTATTATTGGTAATGATTTAGTAATGGTGCTTACTGCA
>NZ_FXAU01000001.1:250028-263221 GCF_900177625.1 Sphingobacterium psychroaquaticum | reverse complement strand
TTATACGAAAGCCCCTTCAGGAAACTGGAGGGGCTTTTTTGTTGATAGAAAATAGTTCGTAGATTATAGAAAGTAGTTTGTAGTTTATAGAAAGTCGTTTGTGGAAGGTAGTTCGTAGGCTCTACTTTATGGAAAGTAGTTTATAGTGAATCGTCTGTAAACAACCAACCATAAACTACGATCTAACAACTATCAACTATGAACTATCCCCAACTACGACCTAAGAACCAACATCTAACAACTATCAACTAGCAACAACGAACTATCCCCAACTACACTAACTTTTTACTATCTTTGCACCCTGATGGCTACATTATTAGATAGCGGTGTGAAGCCGTACAATCATTATGGTGCTTATTTAAAAGATAAGTACAACGGACAAAAAGTTTTTAAGGTTATTGTTGACGGTAATTTTACATGTCCGAATCGCGATGGAAGCAAAGGGTTTGGTGGATGTACATATTGTAACGTTGACTCCTTTACGCCGGACACAGCGCGTAAGATACCTTCTATACGTGAACAAGTAGAGAATGGTATTGAACGGGCCAGGAACTCCTATGGCGCAGAGAAGTTTATTATCTATTTTCAACCCAATACGAATACTTATGCTCCGACGCATCTTTTGAAGATGATGTACGACGAAGCTTTAAGTATTGATCCGGAAAATACAGTAGGTCTATCTGTAGGCACGCGACCGGATTGTTTGGATTTTGAGAAAATCGCATTGTTAGAGTCCTATACCGATCGACTAGACGTAGATTTAGAGATGGGGATGGAATCTATTTATAATGAAACGTTAGAACGTATTAATAGAGGTTGCTCACACGATGAGTTCGTGAATGTAATGGAGATGTTAAAAGGTACCAAATTGGAACTCTGTGTGCATACTATTTTTGGTTTCCCGTGGGAAACTGAGGAGATGATGTTAGCGTATGCGCATGAAATCAATCGCCAACCTGATATTAAGTTTGTTAAGCTGCATCACTTACATATTGTGGAAGGTTCGATTATGGGGGTGAAGTACAAACGTGAGCCCTTCAAACTATTTACGATAGAAGAGTATACCGATTTTTTAAGTCGTTTTATCCCTTTGCTGCGTCCTGATATTATTATACAGCGTGTTTTCGGGATTGCTGATAAGGAATTACTTATTGCGCCAAATTGGGGATTCCCAAAATCTAAAATTCAAACACATATTGATAAAGGACTTGAAGCCCGAGGGGTGAAGCAAGGAAGTCTTTACCAGGCTTAAAAAAAGGTGATCGTTTTAACGATCACCTTTTTTCTTTTAGGATTAAAGGGTTTCTATGCCTCTACAATACTTTTTAAGTCCGCAGGAGAATAGTTTATAGACTTTAAGGTCTTGTTGTCTCCCTCGCGGTAAACTAAGTACAAGCCATCAACTTCTTTGTAGTAAGACTCGACTCCTTTTGCACGGTAATGAGCTTGGGTCGCTTGTGCCTCTTGTTCGTCTTTACACGCTTTACTCATATTCGATCGTTGTACTTCTTCAAACAGCGCATTGAATTTGTCTTTAAGCCCAAACTCCAATACAGCGCCTGAAAGCACATATTGTATGTCGCATAATGCATCTGCAATTTCTACTAGATCTTTATTCTCAATCGCCTCTTTAAGTTCATTCAGCTCTTCAGCGATAAGCGAAACGCGTAGCTCGCAGCGTGCTTGTGAAGGGATTGTCGGTTCCTCTAAAATGGGGTGTTGAAATGTTTTATGAAATTCTGCTACCGAGGTAAGCGTTTTTGGATCTGTCATAGTTTTATTCATTATATGCGTTAAAAATACAAAATCTTGTAGCAACAAAAAAGCGCTTCTAAGAAGCGCCTTTTAATTATTTTATAAGGTGTTTTATTTGAACCAATTCGCGGTCTTCTAAATAACGCCATCTTCCACGTGGAAGGTCTTTCTTAGTCAAGTTAGCATACACGACACGATCTAATTTAACGACTTCGTAACCCAATGATTCGAATATTCTTCTAACAATACGGTTCTTTCCGGAGTGAATTTGAATCCCAACTTCACGCTTACTCGCTCCCTGTACGTAACTCAAATCATCTGGTTTAATTAAACCATCTTCTAATTCAATACCAAACTCAATTTTATTGAAGTCTCCTTGTGTTAGATTTTTGTTCAGTTCTACGTTATATATCTTACTGATATTATTACGAGGATGAGATAATTTCTCGGCTAAGTTTCCATCGTTGGTCAATAGCAAAAGACCTGTCGTATTTCTATCCAGTCGACCGACAGGATAAATACGCTCTTTTGTTGCTTTTGCAACAAGGTGCATCACCGTACGGCGTTCTTGTGGATCATCTGTTGTCGTGATGTAATCTTTCGGTTTATTCAAAAGGATATAAACCATTTTTTCACGTTTCAGACGTTCTCCGTTATAACGGATCTCGTCTTTCGCTGGATCTACTTTAGTCCCTAGTTCGGTTACTGCTTCTCCATTCACAGTGACAACACCCGACTCAATTAATTCATCCGCTTTTCTGCGCGAACAAATACCTGAATTGGAAATGTAACGGTTTAAACGAATTAAGCCGTCATCTTTAGGCTCAGCCGTTGCAATCTTTTTTCTTGGGTAAAAGCGTTTTCCATCTTCTCCGTTACTACCCTCGTCATCTCTGCTAAAGTTTCTTTTGCTACCTCTATAGTCTGATTTGTCAAAAGATCTTTCTTCTCTGTTATCATCTCTTCCCGATCTGTTGAACGGTTTGTCGAATGATTTTCTTTCTCCTCTGTTATCATCTCTTCCCGATCTGTTGAACGGTTTGTCGAATGATTTTCTTTCTCCTCTGTTATCGTCTCTTCCCGATCTGTTGAACGGTTTGTCAAATGATTTTCTTTCCCCTCTGTTATCGTCTCTACCCGATCTGTTGAACGGTTTGTCAAATGATTTTCTTTCCCCTCTGTTGTCATCTCTATCCGATCTATTGAAGGATCGACGGTCATCAGATTTCTGAAAAGAACGATTGTCGTCTCTTTTTTGGAAAGGCTTTCTGTCCGATTTTTCAAATCGTCCAAAAGGATGTTCATTTTGTGTTGAGTCAGAACGATCAGAACGTGATCTTCCTGGGCTGTTTTTACCAAAAGGTTTTCTGTCACTACTCGATGAATGTTGGCGACTTTGACCACCTTTGGACTTGAAGCTTTCTGAGTTGCTTCTGTTTTTTTTGGAGTTGTCATCACGACTGTTCCGTTTATTATTGAAAGGCATAATTTTTCGAAATTAAGATACAAAGGTAAGATTTTTATTTGATATACCGAAAAAAAATACTAACAGGTAACATGTGGCCTGTGAGGGCTTAAAGCGTTAGTTTTTAACACCTTTTAACGGGTGTGGAACGTAACTATTTGTTTAGTAAATAAATAGTTCGTATGTTTGTACCCTGAAAAATGGACCAAGCTATTTTTGATCGATTATTGTTTTTCAATAGTAAGAAAAATGAATCGTGGATAGGTAGCATTAAGGGATTGAATGAATAGAAAAAAAGTACTATGCTTTAGTGCTGTTTTGACTGTAATGATCTTGTCAAAACTATGCATAACGGCAAAACCGGAGTCTGGTAAAGACCCAATTAAGAAAGTCTTGTTAGAGCAGCTCGACAAAGACAAGAAGAGAAAAGCAATGGCTCTTTCTCCAGAAAAAGAAAAGGAAGCTTACTACAGCTCCATAACATTTGCCAATGAGAGTGTTCCTTTAGAGAATCCCATGGTAGAGACGAAGTTCGAGAGGTATTTAGCCAGATTCTCCTTCGGTAAGCAGCAATCTTACGATTTACATAAGAAAGCAGAGAAACATCTGCCAAAGATTGCAGCAATTCTTAGATCTTACGGTATTCCCGAAGATTTTAAATACGTACCCCTTATAGAGAGCGATATGGAGCCCGGTGTGACATCGCATAAAGGTGCTGGTGGTTACTGGCAGTTTATGCCTGCTACTGCGCGGTTATATGGTCTAAAGGTAGGTAATGGCGTGGACGAACGTAGAGATTTGATAAAATCTACACATGCGGCAGCGCGATACATTAAAAGCTTATACGATCAGTTTGGGGATTGGACGCTAGCTGCAGCAGCCTATAATGTAGGCGGAGGTAGCTTAAAAGGTTCTATTCGCAGACAAGGCGTGAATAACTACTACGCATTAAAGCTGAACCAAGAAACGGGAGCTTATGTCTATAAATTGCTTTCTGTAAAGCAGGTTATTGAAAACCCGAACAAACATGGTTATAAGCGTTATGCGCAGTCTCAGGATAAGTTTCAGCACATTAATGAGCAAAACTTATTGTAGGCGAAAAACCTTCTTAAAATGAAAAGAGAGTTATTTATTTTAAATAACTCTCTTTTTTTTTCAAAATTATAAAACCAACCATTTTTCTTGTTGTTGTACCTGTAGATGTAATGTCATTCTTGTGTCAATATCGTTCCTGCTAGCTTTTGTATTTCTAGATATTGTGTGATTGTTTGAAGCTTTTCAAGGTCGAGACTTGGCGCAGAATAACTTTGTTCTTATGGGATTTTTTGATGATTTAGAGCTCATAGGTCACCTTTTTTAGAAATGTGACTTATTTCATTTTTTTTAAAAATCTATATCATTAGAGTGTCATAAATGAAGATGTAATTTTACCATATAATCAACAATATTGAATATGCAGTTAGAACACTTTAATTACGACAACAAGATTGTCCGCAACT
Source organism: Sphingobacterium psychroaquaticum (assembly GCF_900177625.1). Classification (GTDB taxonomy): domain Bacteria; phylum Bacteroidota; class Bacteroidia; order Sphingobacteriales; family Sphingobacteriaceae; genus Sphingobacterium; species Sphingobacterium psychroaquaticum. The sequence continues at coordinate 258,502 of NZ_FXAU01000001.1, read as the reverse complement.
TCGCTGTTGCAACAATCGTTTGGGGGTTGGTCGGCATGTCCGTGGGATTGCTAGTAGCCGTACAGCTAATCTGGCCGGAAATGAATTTCCTAACACAATACACCACTTTTGGTCGTGTTCGTCCCGTACACACCAACGCGGTGATCTTTGCGTTTGTAGGAAATGGAATTTTCATGGGCGTTTATTACTCGATGCAGCGCGTGCTTAAGACGCGTATGTTTAGCGATGTACTGAGTAAAATCCACTTTTGGGGATGGCAGTTAATCATCGTTGCTGCAGCGACTACGTTACCTTTAGGTTTAACCACCTCGCATGAATATGCGGAAATGGAATGGCCGATTGATATCGCGATTGCTGTTATCTGGGTAACTTTTGGTATCAATATGTTTGGAACCATTATTAAACGTCGCGAGCGTCATATGTATGTTGCCGTATGGTTCTATATCGCAACATTTGTCACGGTAGCGGTTTTACACATTGTTAACTCTATTCAATTACCTGTTGGTCTTTGGAAAAGTATTTATGTATACGCAGGTGTACAAGATGCCTTGGTGCAGTGGTGGTATGGGCACAATGCGGTGGCGTTTTTCCTAACCACACCATACTTAGGGATGATGTATTACTTCTTGCCGAAGATGGCAAATCGTCCGGTGTACTCTTATAAATTAAGTATTCTTCACTTTTGGTCTTTAATATTTATCTATATCTGGGCGGGACCGCACCACTTGTTATACACCTCCTTACCGGGATGGGTACAATCTTTAGGTGTTGTGTTCTCTATTATGTTGATTGCCCCAAGTTGGGGAGGTATGGTCAACGGATTGTTAACCTTACGTGGAGCTTGGGATAAAGTTCGTACCGAACCGATGCTGAAGTTCATGGTGGTAGCCTTAACAGCGTACGGTATGGCAACGTTCGAAGGACCGATGTTATCCTTGAAACAAGTAAACGCAATTGCCCACTTTACAGACTGGATTGTTGCACACGTACACGTTGGTGCATTGGGATGGAACGGTTTTATGACGTTCGCTATTTTATATTATTTGATTCCTAAGATTTACAAGACCCCGTTATACTCTAAGAAATTAGCAAATACCCACTTTTGGATTGGTACGCTTGGGATCTTGTTCTATGCCATCCCGATGTATTGGGCGGCTGTGGTACAAGGCTTGATGTGGAAAGAGTTTACACCAGAAGGTGTTTTGAAATATCCAAATTTCTTGGCTACGACCTTAGAAATCCTTCCTATGCATATGATGCGTGCGATAGGTGGCGCCTTATATCTGGCTGGGGTAATTATGATGACATACAACTTGATTAAAACCATGAAAGCGGGTAAACTGGTTGCCGATGAACCAGCGGAAGCTCCTGCTATGGAAGTTGTAGTTGTTAAAGAACCAACCCATCGTCGTCTAGAGCGTAAACCGATGTTGTTTATGGTATTGGCTTTGATTGCGATCCTGATTGGAGGTATTGTGGAGATGATACCAACCTTTACGATCAGCAGTAATATTCCAAAAATTGCCTCCGTGAAGCCGTATACAGCATTAGAGCTGCAAGGGCGCGACCTCTATATCCGAGAAGGCTGTGTTAACTGTCATACACAGACTATACGACCTTTCCGTTCGGAAACGGCTCGGTATGGCGAATATAGTAAGGCCGGTGAATTTGTGTACGATCATCCGTTCTTGTGGGGATCGAAGCGTACGGGGCCTGATTTACATCGTATAGGTGGTAAATATCCGAACAAATGGCATTTTGACCATATGTTGGATCCAACCATTACCTCACCGGGAAGTATTATGCCGGCATATCCATGGCTAATTGATCAACAATTGGATAACAGTATGCTACAGGCGAAGATGAAAGGTATGCGTACGGTAGGCGTTCCATATTCACAAGAGGAAATTGACAACGCGTTAGCCGATGCGGACAAACAAGCAGCTACCATTGCGAAAGATTTGAAAGATAATCAGGTGACGATCGAAAGTGATAGGGAAATTATTGCTCTTATTGCTTACCTACAGCGGTTGGGAACTGATATCAAAGCAGAGAAGAAAACAGAAGCGACACCTAGTGGTCAAGAATAAAGAAAGAAGCGATGTTTAAGCAATTAACAAATTTAAATGGTGATGAGATGTATCTCATCACCTCCCTATGGATATTCTTGGTGTTTTTTGTCCTGGTAGCTTGCATGCTTTTTTGGATGAAAAAGGATCATATAGACTATATGAAGGATATTCCTTTTGACGATGATGAAAAACAAAATGATCAACAATCTGAATAGAAATTGATATGATGAATATATTATTAACAGCAGATACAGCTACAAAGACATCTGAATGGATGTTTGGCTCTGGTAATCTTTATAGTGATATTCTGGTGTTGGTGTTGATCCTCGTGATGATTGCCTTGATTGCTACAGCCCTCGTTGTGCATAGAGCATTTAAAGCGATTATCAAAGTAACAATGCCGGAGCTTGCCCTCGAAGAACAAGCGAAGAAAAAGAAGAAAACCGATTGGAATGCTATTTGGAGTAAGCTTTTGAGCTTGCGCCCATTGGAAGAGGAGAAGGATATGGAGATTGACCATGAATACGATGGTATCAAGGAACTGAACAATCCGATTCCTATTTGGTTTAATGCTCTTTTCTACGCGACGATTACATTTGGAGTAGTTTATCTATTCTCCTACCATGTTTTCGGATGGGGGTTGAATCAGGATGATGAGTATAAGGTGGAAATGGCTAAAGCAGAAGCTGCTAAAGCTGCTTATTTAGCACAAGCCGCAAATTTGATTGATGAAAGTACGATTGAAGTGGATGAATCGGGCGTTATGGCTTCAGCAGGTAAAGCGATTTTTATGGCAAACTGTGCGGTGTGCCACGGTAATAGTGGAGAGGGGGGGATTGGTCCCAACCTAACCGATAGAAATTGGTTACACGGTGGTGAGATCAAAGATATCTTTACTGTGGTGAAGTATGGTGTGCCGGATAAGGGAATGGTGCCGTGGGAGCAGACGCTCTCGCCAGCGCAGATTGCAGAAGTAAGTAATTACATCTTTACCTTACGAGATACCAAACCTGCGAATCCAAAAGAACCACAGGGAACGGAGGTTGAATACGAATCAGCATCCAGCAAAGTTGAGCAAGATAGCACAGCTACCTCGGAAACTTTGTAACGTTATTATTTTTTATTGAGAAGAGAATATGGGAACAGCAGCAAGCAATATACCAGTTAAACGGAAGAGAAACCAGGAACCAAGAAAATGGATATATGCAAAGAAGCCGGCAGGTCAATTGTATAACTATCGTCAATGGGTTGGATATAGCTTACTGCTGTTCTTTTTTATTGCGCCTTTTATAAAGATAAAGGGTAATCCATTTTTGATGTTCAATATTATTGAACGTAAATTTTCCATCTTCGGAAATCTATTTTACCCACAAGATTTACATATTGCCGTATTCGGAATGCTCATTGTTATGGTCTGTGTGGTGCTCTTTACCGTCGTATTTGGGCGCGTCTGGTGTGGATGGACCTGTCCGCAGACTATTTTTATGGAGTTGGTATTTCGCCGTATTGAGTATTTGATTGAAGGCGATTGGATGCAGCAGAAAAAGCTCAATGAAGGACCAAATACAGATGCTCGTGCGTGGAAGAAACTCTTGAAACACACTATTTTCTTCCTTATCGCTTTTATTATTTCTAATCTTTTCTTATCTTATGTAATCGGTGTCGAAGCCTTGTTTAAGATTATGACCGATCCCATTGATACACATATTGTGGGGTTTATTTCCATACTTATTTTTGCAGGGCTTTTCTACGGTGTATTTGCGCATGTACGGGAGGTCGTTTGTACCACCATCTGTCCTTATGGACGATTACAGGGGGTGTTGCTTGACGATAACAGTATTACTGTGGCGTACGACAAGAATCGCGGTGAACCACGGGGTAAAATGCGAAAAGGGGATACCGAACCGAAAGGTGATTGTGTAGATTGCAACCTTTGTGTTCATGTATGTCCGACAGGTATTGATATCCGTAAAGGATTACAGATGGAATGTGTGAGCTGTACGGCTTGTATTGATGCATGTGATGATGTGATGGTGAAAATTGGCAAGCCGAAACGGTTGATTGGTTTCTATCCAATGGGGGAAATTGAAAAAAGTGAAGGTTTTAAAAGAAGTAACACACGTGCGATTGCTTATTCTATTGTTCTAGCGGCTTTGATTGGTGTGTTTATTGCCATGATCTTTAGTCGTTCTGATATCGATGGGCGCTTGTTACGTGCTAAAGGAAGTACCTATCAAGTGATGGAAAATGGTAAAGTCAGTAATCTTTATACGATGGAATTGATAAACAAATCGGGTAAGGACATGAATTTCAGTATTGAGAGTGCTGATCCAAAGACAACGGTACAGATCGTGAATGATATCCATGTACTGCAAAAGGATAAGACAGCGACGCTTAGTTTCTTTTTGTTGAAAGAAAAGGGGGATATTGAAAAGTACAAACAGGATGTTAAAGTAAATATTGTGTCGGACGGACGAGTAATAGAGTCATTGAAAACGACTTTTATCGGACCTACTACATTAAAATAAATGATATGAATTGGGGACTCAAGATAGTTATTGGACTAGGTGCATTTATGATTTTTATTGTTGCGGCGGGGGTGTATATGGTCAGTCATGATTCAGACTCCTTAGTCGATAATGATTACTACGAAAAGAGTCTGACTTATGACGAGGTGTATGTGAGCAAGGAAAACCTGGAAAAGGATGGTGCAAAACCGACCATTAAGGTTCGCAATGATACGCTTTATATACATTTTGTACATGCCGATAACCAGGGAGAGCTGCAATTTAAACGACCATCCGATGGAAAATTGGATGTCACGTTGCCTTTTGCGACGAAGACAAATGACTTCCAGTTGCCTGTTTCGACCTTTACGAAAGGCAGTTGGGACCTAGACGTAAATTGGAAGAGTAATAGTAAAACTTATTTATCTTCACATCCTTTGTTTTTATAGCAATGACCTTTCATTACCTCGCTTTTTTTATGGGGCTTTTTGGCAGCATACATTGCGCTGTAATGTGTGGGCCTCTTTTGATTGCAGTCAATCAAAATGGAGGGATACGCTGGCGGGACTTTTTCAATAAATTACTTTATCAATCTGGACGGATATTGGTATATGGCCTTCTAGGGCTTTTTTTTGGTCTTTTTGGGACGTTAGCTACGGTGCAAGGATGGCAACAGTATTTTAGTTTACTGATTGGTGCCATTTTATTTTTGATCGGCCTATTTTATATGTTCGGTAAAAAAAGCACCGCTATGGCGGGTTTTCAAACGCGACTGATTCAACCCTTCGTGAAGGTTATGGGACGCTGGCTGTATCGTCCAGGAGGTTCTTTTGTTGCCGGTATGCTGAATGGAATCCTGCCATGTGGAATGGTATATATGGCGCTGGCTTCGGCAATGAATGCTAATTCTTTGTCGTCGAGTTTTTACTTCATGGTACTTTTTGGCTTAGGGACACTTCCTTTACTCTTGGTCTTTTCATTTGCGGCATCATTTCCGAAGAGCATTTTAAAAAAAGGTTTCACTCGTCTTTTACCTTTTTTATATTTGATCATGGGCATGTGGTTTATATTGCGAGGGGCGAACTTAGATATCCCGTATTTAAGTCCGCTGTTGCATGTCGATGGAGCCATAAATTGTATGTAGCGATACCGCAGTTCCACTTTTGGGATAATATTCTTATCTTAGAGACAATGCGCTATCAACAGTGATATAGTGTAACTAGAAATAAATGATATATCATGTATGGAATATGTACACTTCATTATAAACTTTATTGGCGAATGGTATTGGGTTCCCTTACTTTTTCTATATGTAGGTGTTATCAGTACCCTGATTATTGAAAACGGAAATCCGACAAAAACACTTTCTTGGGTACTCGTCATTGTCTTCCTTCCCGTTATTGGTATTATTCTATATTATCTTTTCGGACAAAAATTCTCTAAAGTAAAACGAATAAAAAAAGTTAACGATGGACAAGCCATTCGATTGAAAAAGGAATGGGAACGTTTGGAGCCTTATATGGAAAAGGATATCGAGGACATCCGACAGAAAATCGGAGACCTTTCCCAAGTTTTCACCTTTCTTAAAAATGAACGTCTGTCCTCGCCCACGCTCGGTAATAAAGTTGAATTACTAATCAATGGAGAGCATAAGTTTCTCGGCTTTATGAAGGCGCTTCGAGAGGCTCGTCACTCGATTCATATTGAATATTATATCTATGAGCTGGATACAATAGGGCTTGAGATACTGACTTTGCTGGAGGAAAAAGCAGCCGAAGGTGTTTATGTTCGGTTAATGGTAGATAGTATAGGTTCGCCTGAATTGGTAAAGTATATGCAAAAGCAAAAGGATAGCCGCATAGATTTTAAACCTTTTATGCCGGTAACTTTTACTTCGCTTGCAAATAGTAATTACCGTAACCACCGTAAAATTGCTATTTTCGATGGTGATATCGGTTATATTGGTGGAATTAATATCTCTGATCGTTACATCAATAAGCCTACAGATGTTAATAAGGTATACTGGCGCGATACTTCCGTGCGTGTTGAGGGTGCCGCCGTGAACATGTTGCAGATCAGTTTTTGGAATTCATGGAACCTTGCTGACGGAAAACCGTTTCTATTGAGTGAAGGGTATTTACAAAATATCCGTAAAGAGATGAAGGTCGGAGATGCTGCCGTTTCTTTTGTTTCTAGTGACCCCGGTTCGGTGGGCCCGTATAACATGGAGGCTATTTTGATTGCGCTTGGCGAGGCCGATACGAAAATACAATTGGTTACACCTTATTACGTTCCAACCGACGAATTGGCAACAGCGTTAAAGATTGCTGCAGCCTCTGGTATTGAAGTGGAGCTAATGTTACCCAAGGAGTCAGACTCCTATATCGTGCAGCATGCTAGTCTTTCTTTTGTGAAACCGTTATTGGAGCGCGGGGTTAAGGTATATTTTTATACCAAAGGGTTTATCCATGCAAAGACCATTAATATCGATGGGAAGATATCCTTTGTTGGAACCGTTAATTTGGATACACGAAGTTTTTATATCAATTATGAAATCGCCGCGGTTATTTCTGATCCGAAGATGTGTCGAGAGCTGGAGGATCAGTTTGAAATTGACAAAGCCGACTGTGAATTGATGACGTTGAAAGAATGGAAACGACGAAAAACATGGAAAAGAACGATCGATTCTGTCTGTCGTTTATTGGCACCTTTGTTATAAGCTGTTAAATTTCTTCTGGTTTGCTAGAAAATCAATATATTTAGCTTCTCGAAAAGCTATATTTTGATGAAGAAAATCTTTTTTTTATTTTTTATTTTTCTCTTTGCTGGCTTGTCTTTACAAGTTAATGCACAGCAAAAACCGGCAATTCCTATTAATACTGTTGTTGAAAAGGTACAGAAATACTTTGGCGTATATCCTGTTGAAAAGGTGCACTTGCACTTTGATAAGCCGTATTATGCTGTTGGAGATACCTTGTGGTTTAAGACCTACCTCAACCATAACCTGTATGAGTACAATCCAAGTAAGATTGTATATGTCGAGGTTTTGACCAGTCGGGATTCCCTAATCCAGACGCTTCGTGTTCCGCTGGAAAACAACGCTGGAAAGGGACAATTAGTGTTGGACCCGCAATTTGTATCACAAGATAACTACCGCTTCCGGGCGTACACCAAGTGGATGGCAAATTTTGATAATGGCTATTTCTTTAATAAGATTGTACCAATCGGAGATGCAATAAACAAGAAATTAGGGGCTGATGTTTCCTATAGCTCTGAAGGGGGGACGAAGACCAAAGCTACTATCCAATTTCGGGATCGCCAGGGCAATCTGCTCGGACGGAAAAAGCTAAGCTGGGAAGCGATTGACGGATGGGATGCTTTTGATAAAGGGAAGACGGAAACCGACGATATGGGACGGGTCACGATTAACCTAAATATCAAGGAGAAGAATTATTTGAAAAATGGCCGTTTGATCGTTAAGATTGATGGCGACAAGACGGATCCTACGTTAGTAGGAAATTACTCCTTAAGTAATGCATTATGGGATGTTGATGTTCAGTTTTTTCCGGAGGGTGGCGAACTCTTAGCGGGACTTTCTAAGAAAGTAGCTTTTAAAGCATTGAGTACGACAGGGCGTGGTGTCCGTTTAAAAGGTAAGATTGTTGATAGCAAAAAGAAAGAAGTCGCTGAATTTGAAGATCTCGGACTCGGTATGGGCTACTTTAGCTTTGTTCCCGTATTGGGCGAGAAGTACAAGGCCACGATAGCTTTTGATAATGGCCAGCAGCGTACATTTGATCTTCCGGAAGTAAAAGCAGAGGGATTAAGTCTGGTTCTGCATAAAGAAGAAGGGGATAATGTACAGTTTGGCCTGGTATCCAACGATGCTTTTTTT
>NZ_FXAU01000001.1:172325-249968 GCF_900177625.1 Sphingobacterium psychroaquaticum | reverse complement strand
CTTCCGGAAGTAAAAGCAGAGGGATTAAGTCTGGTTCTGCATAAAGAAGAAGGGGATAATGTACAGTTTGGCCTGGTATCCAACGATGCTTTTTTTGAGAAAAATACAAACCAACCTTTTTACGTTTTAGGCCAATCCAATGGACATTTGGTTTATGCGGCACAGGCTACATTAAAAAATGCCTCGGTTTTGATTAATATTCCCAAAGATAAACTACCGAACGGAATCGTACAGTTATCCATTATGCATCCTGATGGTCGTTTGATCAGTGAACGACTGGTTTTTAATGATTCACAGGAGTTTTTACCGATAAAAATTAGTACCGATAAGACAGTTTATGGGCAGAAGGATCCCGTTAAACTATCTATTGCAGTAGCCAATAAGGATACACTAAAATCGAATTACTCGGTGTCTATTGTCGACGAAGCCAAAGTGCCATACAATGACGACGAAGATTTAGGGATACTAAGCAACTACTTGCTGACATCGGATTTGAAAGGTTACGTAGAACGTCCGAATTATTATTTTAATACGGCGAATGCGAACCGGAAGGAAGCATTGGATGCTTTATTGATGACGCAAGGCTTTAGGCGGTTTTCGTATGATGACCTGATTGCAGAAAAACTGCCACAAGTACAATTTATGCCGGAACAAGGGATAAATATTTCAGGTATTTTACGCTTGAATACTGGACGGGCATATCCAAATGGTGGGCTCTTGTTGTCTATACCGTCCCGTAATTTCAGGAAGGATGTGTATACCGATAATAGTGGTCGCTTTGTCTTTGAGAATCTAGTTTTTGCTGATTCTTCCAAAGTGACGGTAAATGCACGTGGGAACGACAATTTCAGGAACTTAGTAATTAATATGGATCAGTCGTATTTCCCGGCTATAGATCAAGGAAATCCATACGCAAGAAATAATATCCAGAATATTGATAATGAAATGAAAGCTTATCTTACGAACAGTAAGAACGAATACCGTACATCCATCCTTATTGATGAGATTCAGGTAACCGGGGTACAGAAAAAGCAGGTGACCAGCAAAGAGTTTTCAGCATTGTCAGGTTTGTCTATGCCGGAACATCGTATTGAAGCAGATCGCTTATCGGGTTGTAATGTTTTAACGATGTGCTTAAGCACACTTTTGACTGGGATTACATACGATACCCAAACCTTGAAATACTATGTTTCACGTAACTACAATCAGGGAAGTCGTGTTCCAGTACAGTTCTTTTTAAACGGAATGCCGATTGATGAGCCTTCACTGAATTCAATACAGACGGCAGAAATTGAGGCTATCGAGATCTTTTTACGCGATGACTTGGGAACCGTTAGTCGGATGTATCAAAATGATGGTGTTGTCTCGATCATGACGAAGAAAAATGATCAGAAAAAGATGCCTCGGATGTCTCTTTCTGAGATCGAAAGTTTGTTGCCAAAGACGAATATTGTTGAGATGATGCCACTAGGCTACGTTAAAGAACGTAAGTTCTATGCGCCTAAGTATGACACACCTGCCAGCAAGAATACCAATGATTACCGAACTACAATTTACTGGAATCCGGACGTAGTACTTGATGCAACGGGTCAGGTATCATTAGATTTTTACAACGCAGATGGTAATGGGAAATATAAAGTCGTTGTCGAGGGACAAGATGAAGCGGGAACCATCGGTCGAAGTGTTTATTATTATAATGTGAAATAAGAAGTGGCCTACGAGGCCACTTTTTTTGTTTTTACATTCAGGATAACACTTAGCAGAATAATAGCTATCCCTAAGTAGGCATAACTGTTGAGCTGCTCATCAAAGATGAAATAACCAAAAACCAAGGCGTATATTACCCCGAGATAGTTTAAACTGGCTACTTTGGACAGATCTGCCTGCTGGTAAGATCGGGTCATATAATACTGTGCTCCTTGTGTAAAAATCCCAATCAGTAAGAGAAACAGCCAATCTAGCCCTTGTGGCTGCTGCCAGTTCAATAGACAGTAGACGCCAGCAATAGGCAAGGTCAGCATCGGGAAGTAGAACATAATGACTAGCGGATGTTCGGTATGACGTAGTTTCGCAATAATGTTATACGCTAATCCCGAGAAAATTGCTGAGGTAATACCAATAAGGAGATCGGCTGTCGAAATCCGGGTATCAAAACCTTTTAAGAGAAAGACACCACCAATGGCCATGGCAAAATATAGAAATTGGATAGGACGTAACTTTTGCTGAACAATAAAGATACCCAGAATTGCGGTAAAGAATGGCGAAAGGTAATTGATCGTAACGGCGGATGCCAAGGGGATATGTTGCAAGGTGTAAAAAGAGCCGATTAAGCCGAGGCATCCTGCAATTCCTCGTAAGGTTAGCATTTTTCGGTTGTTACCGAGTACTGGAATTTGTTGGCGTCTTAAGACATAGTAGGATGCAACCAAACTGAAAATAGATCGAAAGAAAACGACTTCCAGTGTTGGTATATGTGATACATATTTTACGCATACATTCATCAGGGCAAATAAAAGCCCCGCCAATAACATGTATTGGATACTTTTATCCTGTTGCACTAAGAAGTGGTATCGTTTTGGTTTTCCGAATCAATTTCTACCTCTACTTGTTCAATCATCACCGCGTATGATGCCGGTCGGATGCCTCCACCAAATTGAATAGCATAATGTTTGGTAAACTCAGCACCAAAGTATAAAATAGCAGCGGAGTAGTAAACAAAGGCGAGCAGAATGATCACGGAGCCAGCGGCACCGTAGGAGCTGGCGATTGCATTGTTACTGAGGTAATAGGCGATGACATATTTACCTAATAGAAATAAGAGCGACGTAAATAACGCTCCCCAAAAGATATCGCGAAAACGTACTTTTGCGTCAGGAAGAAAGGCGAAAATTGCACCAAAGAGAACTGTAATTACAACGAAGGTAACGATGGAGTTGATGCTGTCGATCATTTCCATATCGATGTGTACAAAATACTGTCCAAAGTAATTCATCAATACGCCGATAATACTGCTCAGGATCAGTGAAGCCATCAATAAGAATCCCAGTCCGATAATCATTGAAAAAGAAAGAAGACGATCGATAACAAGCTTTACCCATCCTTTTTTAGGTTTAACCCTGATGCGCCAGATTTCATTTATTGAATTTTGGATGTCGATAAATATGGTTGTCGAGGAGAAGATCAAAATACCGATACCAACATATACAGCAATGCTATTTTTATTCTCAAAGGATATCTTCTTTATGGCTGCATCCAACATCGTGGCGATATCGGGCCCAAACAGTTGGTTTAGTTCTTCCATAATTTCATCCTGCGCTCCAGTGGGGCTATCGAGCTGACTGCCATAGAAGAAGCCCAAAGCCCATATCAGAATAAGAAGGACTGGCCCAATAGAGAAAACCGTGTAATACGCCAAAGAAGCACTCTTCTTTAGACACCTGTCGTCTAAAAAGTCAGACCCCGCACCAAGGAGTACGGAGCCTAAATTTTTAACTTTCTGTTTAAATAACCCTTTATCCATAGGTTATTCTGCATATATTTTGTTCATAAGCTCGGCCGAACGTTGTAGGATTACTTTCCGTTTTAGGCTTAATTTTGGTGTTAGTTCACCATTATCAATTGTCCACTCTTTATCGAGAAGCTCGAATTTTTTCACTTTTTCCCACTGTCCGAAATCTTCATTCAGACGGTCTATTTCACGGTGATATTTTTCGAGTATTTGAGGGTTTTGGATTGCTTTTTCACGTGAATCAAAAGGAATGCCTTTATGTTGGCACCATTTTTCCAGCGCATCGAAGGCCGGGACAATCAAAGCCGCAGGGAAACGTTGGTTCTCCCCAACTACCATAATTTGTGCAATGAGGGTGGACTCCATGAATTTATTCTCTAAAATCTGTGGCGCGACGTACTTGCCGCCCGCGGTTTTAAACATTTCTTTTTTCCGATCTGTAATCTTCAAGAAACCATCGGGTGTTATTTCTCCGATATCACCGGTATGGAAGAAGCCTTGTTCATCGATTGCTTCTTTGGTCGCTTCTGGATTTTTGTAATAGCCCGGACTGATGCTTGGTCCTTTGACGAGAATTTCGCCATCTTCCGCAATTTTTACATTCAGGTTGCTCAAGACGCGGCCGACTGTACCAAATTTGACATCAGTTTCGATGTGTGAGTTTACGGCAATAACGGGAGAAGTCTCGGTTAGCCCATATCCTTCTAAGACTTTGATGCCGGCGGCCCAGAAAACGCGTGCGAGACGTTCCTGAAGTGCAGCACCGCCAGAAATAATGAGCTCAATGTTACCTCCTAAGGCCTCTTGCCATTTGGAGAAAACCAGTTTTCGCGCAATGGCTAATTTGAGCTTATAAAAGGTTCCATTCCTTGGCGGTTCCTGAAACTGATGCCCCACCTCAAGGGCCCAAAAGAAAATGGATTTTTTGATCCCTGTTAAGGTCTTTCCGCGCTCTACTACTTTGTCGTAAACTTTTTCGAGTACCCGCGGCACGGTCGTGAAGATCTGTGGCTTTACATCGTTGATGTCCCCAACAATATTATCTAAGCTTTCCGCATAATGCACCTCGATCCCTCGGGAAAGGTATAGGTATACGACCATCCGTTCAAAAATGTGGCAGAGCGGTAAAAAGCTTAATGCTTTGCGTAGATTTAGATGGTCCATGACCAAGTGTTCACAAGCCTGGACGTTGCTTAAAATGTTGCGGTGCGTTAAGAAAACCCCTTTAGGCTTGCCTGTCGTCCCTGAAGTATAGATCAACGTAAGAAGATCATCCGGTTCTACCGCGTCATTGTATGGCTTCAGATCGGTGTCTAATTTATCTCCCGCATCAAGTAACGTACGGTAGCATGTTTTTCCAGGAATGACATCAAAGGTAAATACTTCGATATCCAGATTGTGCTCTTTGATCGCTACATCTAATTTGTTGGATAGTTCTGCATTGCTCACAAATACGAGTTTGGCCTCCGCATCATTTAAGATATAGGATAGATCTTGTTCCGATAAGGTCGGGTAGAGCGGCACAATGGCAACCCCAATTTGGTTACAGGCAAAATCTACGAAATTCCATTCCGGTCTGTTGCCGGACATAAGTGCTATTTTATCGCCCTTTTTGAAGCCTTTTTGAAGTAAAGATTTGCTTAGGCTGTTGCTGATTTTTACAAAATCAGCAGTGGAATAATATATCCATTTATTATCCTGTTTACCTGCTACCATCCGATCGCTCGGGTGATTATGGGTATATCTATCGATAATGTCAAATAGTCTATTTAATTTGTCCATATCTGTGTATAGTTATAGATTTATAATTCCAGTATTTCACTAATATACAAAATTTGCAGCTATAATGTAGCGCGAAAATATAATGCGCACATAATAATAAAAAGAAATTTTACGCGGTATTGTTTGATTTATCGAATGAAAAGTGAACTTATTTTGTGTCGCATCATAACATGTTTTAACTTTTGAACGTTAAAAAAAGTAGTACTTTTGAAACACACAAACAATTACCGTATCCATGAGAAAAACACATTGGCTAATTCTAACACTAGGTCTAATATTTTTTACGTTTAATCAAGCTTCAGCACAATTATCGAGTCAGCATGCTGTCGGTGGCCGTTTCGGAAGCGCAACGGGTTTCAACTACCGATATACGCTGGCTGAAGATCGTGCCGTGGAGGGAATTCTAAGTATCCAAAGCAATTCTAAGTCCAGACGCTTTCGGATGGTCGGTTTATACGAGTTTCATAAGCCACTAGCGGAAAACTTCACGTGGTTTTATGGTTTTGGAGGAAGCTTGGGAAGCTTTAAGTATAAATCTGAAACCGTTCAAGTGACAAACGAGAATGGACAAGTTATTACCAGCCGGACAAATCCCAAGTCTGAATTAGCGCTCAGCGTAGATGGTATCATTGGTGTGGAGTATGCTATTCCAACAGCACCATTATCTATTTCGCTGGATCTTAAGCCTTACTTTGATTTTATTCAAGAGAGCAGTATTAAGTTAATTGATCCTTTTGGGCTTAGTATTCGTTACAAGTTTTAATAAAAAAGACGCCGTCTAGAAAGGCTGTAAATTGTCCTGTTGAGGTGGTCGAAATATTCAATTTATGGCAAAGAATGACATTTAGTCCTTTGATTGGTTCAAAGGAACAAATAAAAAGGCTGTTTTAAACAGCCTTTTTATTTGTTATATCGAAAGCCAAATGCGGCCTAATTCTTTTGCCCGAACCGAAGCTTGTTCAAACTCCTGGATGGTATAAACTTTTTTTGTTGTGCGACGTAATGGCGTCGGAACTGTTCGAATAAGGCCATCACGGGATACGAGTACATCAACAATATCATCTATCGCTCCTTGCTCTAACACAAAATCCAGCTCTTTACCCAAAACATCAAGGCGTGTTCCATTGATAGCGATAAGTTCATCGTCGACTGATATACCTGCATCCCAAGCGGCAGATCCTCGTTCTACGACTTTTACGACAATTCGACCTTCGATGACGGCTGTCTTTAAGCCTAGTGAGCGTTCTTGATTATTGGCATTCACATCGATTAACTGATACCCTACCTTTTCAAAAAAGTCATTATAGTCTAACTCTTGGTTGGTATGAGCCGCTTCGAAGATGTCAGATAAATCTACCCCCACGGTTTGTTCGGCAAGAGTTTGGAAAGCAGATTCTTCGAAACCGTGACCTTCCGTCTTATAAAACTGTTGGTAGGCAGCACGAAGTACATCATCTAATCGTTTTGCACCATCCGTTTCTGTAATAATTCGAATATCGAGCGCTGCCGCCAACATTGCTCCTTTATTGTAATAGGAGATACTGGTATTCGATGAGTTCTCGTCGGGACGATATTGTTTGATCCAGGTGTCAAAGCTCGCAAGACCTGCTGACTGTATCTGGAAGCCAGGTCTATTGTAAACGATATTGAAATCCAATGCCAATAGGTTCAAATATTCCTTTGGTGAGTGGAAGTTACAGCGGCGAATAATCAGATTGTCGTAATATGCTGTAAATCCCTCCATGATCCAGAGGCCTGTCGTATAATTCTCCGCTTCGTAATCAAAAGGACCAAGTGCTTTTGGACGCAATCTTTTGACATTCCACAGGTGAAAGTATTCATGCGCTACCAGGCTCAGGAAGT
Source organism: Sphingobacterium psychroaquaticum (assembly GCF_900177625.1). Classification (GTDB taxonomy): domain Bacteria; phylum Bacteroidota; class Bacteroidia; order Sphingobacteriales; family Sphingobacteriaceae; genus Sphingobacterium; species Sphingobacterium psychroaquaticum. The sequence goes on along the minus strand of NZ_FXAU01000001.1, from coordinate 242,815 downwards.
TTTTATACGTTGCAGCCTGTTGATACCCATTGCGACTTGCGCCTAAGACTGTCGAGTTGAGGTGCTCCAGCCCCCCTCCGCCGTTCTGATAATTATGCGTAATAAAGACGTAACGACTGTTGGGATTTTCTCCCCAGATATCCGTTTCTATTTCTACGATTTTACGAATATCTTCCGACAATTGTTTCTTATCGTAAGTGCCACCTCCGACCATAGCAAATTCATGTTGTACGCCTGCTGCTTCAAAGTGCCACACATCTTGGTTTCCGATCTCCAAAGGAGAATCAAATAAAATATCGAAGTCTGACGCGTAATATGTGTGCTCTTTACCGGGTACGGTTGGCAAACCTGTTGATACGCTAGACCAATTTTCCGGAAGGGTGATGGATAGGGTTGAAGGATGATTCAGAAAACCATCAGGAAACATAAAAGTCGCGGCCGAACTTAAAAAGGCATGATCGTTATCGATGAAATTTGTGCGTACAGATACTTCAAAACCATACACACTATATTGCACCTTTACATTCTCTTTATGACTATAAACACGCCATGTATTTTTGGCTATTTTCTCACAACGAACAGCTTTGCCGTTCGCCTCCGCGGATAAACGCTCTACATGCCTGGAATATTCCCGGATCAAATAGGAGCCAGGTGTCCAAACGGGCATCTTCAGGTCGATATAATCTTTATCGAACTGCTGTAAATCTATTTGTATTTCGGCATAATGTGCTTGTGGTTCCTGAAAAGAGACGGTAAAATGTATACTGGAGTCAGCCATGAATGATGATTTAGAATATATTGCAAAGCTACCTTTAATATAGTTCACATCAAATGGATATTCGTAGGGAAATCAAAATATTACATCAAATTTGTTATCTTTGACTATAGATTAATGCCTGTGTTATTGTATGATTTTAGTTGCAGATAGTGGTTCGTCGAATTCCGATTGGATGCTTAATTTACCAGATAGTAAACCCTTATCTTTTCGAACGAAGGGGTTAAATCCTTTTTTTGTAAATGAGAAGGAAATCCTAAAGGTAATGAAAGATGTTCCAGAAATATTACCCTATGCCAGTGAGATACATGAGGTGTATTTTTTCGGTGCAGGGTGTATCACTCCAGATCGCCGAGAGATTGTCTCGAATGCTTTAAGTGAAATTTTTCCAACTGCTTTTGTGTCTGTGGAATGTGATCTTTTAGGCTGTGCCTATGCTACCTTCGGGGTAGAGAAAGGATATATCTGTACCATAGGTACGGGATCTGATATTGGTTTTTATGATGGTGAAATGTTGCGGCCTAGTGTGCACGGTATTGGTTATGTATTGGGGGACGAAGGATCGGGTGCATGGTTTGGAAAGCAGATGATTACAAGTTTTTTGTATGAGAAAATGCCTAAAGACTTGTCTAAAAAGTTCGAGGAAAAGTATAAATTAAACAAAGAGATCGTTATTAAGAATGTTTATCAACGTGATCGGCCCAATGCATATTTAGCTTCTTTTGCCGGATTTATGACCGAGAATATTATGCACCCCTTTATCGATAATTTGTTGCGTAATGGTTTTGATGAGTTTGTTCGTACGAATATCATGACGCATGCTGATTATTGGGATTACCGCGTAAATTTTGTGGGCAGTATTGCTTACCATTTTGATATGCAACTACGTGATGTGTGTGAAGTGCATGGCATTAATATAGGAACGATTTTGAAAAGTCCGATGGAGCAACTTTTTCACTACGTTGTTGATCGAGAAACAAAAATATTGACATAATAAATTTTATCATGGTACTAATAAACACGATTATGCTGTTGGCTTCGATGTTAAGTCCGGCAAATTCTATCTACGATTTCAACTTCACTTCTATCGAAGGCAAGAAGATTGAAATGTCGAGCTTTAAGGGTAAATATGTGCTGATTGTGAACACCGCTTCGGCTTGTGGTTTTACCAAGCAATACAAGGACTTGCAAGCGCTTCATCAGCAATATGGTAAGGATTTGGTGATCATTGGTTTTCCGGCGAATAATTTCGGAGAGCAAGAGAAAGGATCTAATGCCGAAATTCAAAATTTTTGCGAAAAAAATTATGGAGTTACCTTTCTTCTTTCTGAAAAAGTAGAGGTTAAGGGCAGTGAAATTACACCTTTATTCCAGTATTTGACCACCCAGGAGAATCCTGATTTTACAGGTGATATCAATTGGAATTTTGAGAAGTTCTTAATTAATAAAGAAGGTAAATTGGTGCACCGGTATCGTTCGAAGGTGAATCCTTTGGATAAGAGTATCACCGATAATATTAAATAGTAACAAACAAAAGGACGTCCAGCTGGATGTCCTTTTGTTTTTATAAAGCCATTGATCGGATTGTTGTTTAAGGGGTGTGCAAACTAAAGTAGCAACTGCGGCAGCGCGGTTCATAGCTATCCTTTTCTCCTAAGAGCACCCGGTCTTGACTTGCAGCTATGCGGTAGGAATAGTTTGCTGGTGCTCCACATTGTACACATACGGCGTGTACCTTGGTGACGTGTTCTGCGACAGCTAGTAACGCAGGAATGGGGCCAAAAGGCTCTCCTCTATAATCCATATCGAGACCTGCAACAATGACACGAACGCCGCGGTTCGCGAGCTGCACGCATACATGCGGTAACTCGTCATCAAAAAACTGCGCTTCATCGATACCGACCACTTTGGTTTCGGCACTCAACAGTAGAATGGCCGAGGAATGTGAGATTGGCGTAGAAGGAATACGGTTGCTATCGTGCGAGACAACTGCTTGTTCATCGTATCGGATATCAATGGCGGGTTTGAAAATTTCGACCGGCAGCTTCGCAAATTGAGCTCTTTTCATCCGACGGATAAGTTCTTCTGTCTTTCCGGAGAACATAGACCCACAGATAACTTCGATACTGCCCATATCTACATTTTTCTTAATAAAGTTGTGCTCAGAGAATAGCATGTATTTTTTTACGTTGTACTTTTAAAGTGAAGGTTAAACATACGTTAAATCTTCACGCTGAATCCCACGAATATCGAAATTTTATCTTACTTTTCATGTATCAAAGGCTCAGGAAAGGAAGAGGTACTGTGAAAAAAATGTAATCTATTCCCAGCCTTTAGAGTTGGATTTGCGTGCATTTTTAGCTAAGTTTGAAGGAAGCAAGTTCAGTCTAAATCGGAACGCTGTAGCAATCAGTTGATTTCGTTTGTTCACAAAAATCGAGGACAAAAAAATATTAAAGAGAAATGGGTTACACGAAAGCAGAAGTTTTTTCAAAGATAGGAGATCTTTTAGTAGAGATAAATGATAGCTATGCAACGCTGTCGGAGGAAGGGATAGATAACCGTGCGGAGGCATTGGTGTTATTGGAGGCGAAAGCCCGTTATCTGACGGTGCACATCGAGGTGTTGCAGCGTTTGGGCGGATCGACATTGCCCGTTGCGGAGGCGCCTATAGCGGCTTCGTTTTCGGAACCTAGGGAAGAGGCTGTGATGCCTGTTGAGGATTTAGTGGCTACACGCGTGGAAAAGGTTATTGTAGAGACATTTGTGCCGACGGTTACCGATGAAATGGAGACTGCGTATCCTGCCGCGGAAGCATCGTTAGATGAAACGCCGGCATTCGCAGCAGAAGTTGAATCTCCGGTGGAGCATACACCAGAAATAGAACAACCCACAACATCTGAAATTGCACAGCCTGAATTGTTTCAACCGATAATAGAGGAGCCAGTAGAAGAAGAGCCCCTGCCTGTTACGGTGCAAGAAACTTTTGTTCCTACGGAAAGAATAGAAACACCCCGAGTAGTTGAGCGCGAAGAGAAAGTGGAAGTTGTGGAAGAAAAGACAGCTCCTTCACGTCCATTGACATTGAATGAAATCTTGCAGCAACAAAGACAAGCAAATGTGGCTTCATCCGCACCTGCTGCGGCATCGGTATCGCATGCTGGGACGGCAACTGAACGGATTACCGACTTGAAAAGTAGTATTAGCTTAAATGATAAGCTGTTGTTTATTAAAGATTTATTTAATGGTTATTCATTAGCGTACAGCGAAGCTGTAGAACTCTTGAATCGGTATGCTACATTTGGAGAGGCCGATGCCTTTTTACAAACAAACTATGCCTTAAAGAATAATTGGGCCGATAAACCGCTTACCGTAGATAAGTTGTATGCGATTTTACGAAAAAAATATATGGGGTAGTAATAACCCGTATAAAAAAAGGCGTTTTTCTCAAAACGCCTTTTTTTATGCTATATCGAATTTGAGCCACTCGGTTCCTTGGTGACCATAGATGAAATACTTTGGTTGTATAATCTCGGCGCATATCTCCACATCTTTTAAGAAGTCACTATCTTGGGTTGCAAAGTTTTCTTTCTGAATGATGTATATCTGATTTTTTTGAACCGCATTACTTCGGCTTAATACGTCGTCCTGTAATACGCTGAAAATAGTACTTAAGAGGGACTCGTCTTCCTGTACGATGCAGATTATAGAAGGATTATCCATTTTATCCGCAATGGATACACCTCCTGCAATAGCGATAATGTCGTGCAGTTGTTCGTTATATAAGGGAGAAAAGTCTGTTGCTTGTTGTAGGATTAAAACAGTCGGACGGATATCTCGGTGGATATATTTGAGTTTGTGTATCAATATATCTATTTCCTCTTCCAGGTATTCGCCTGCCTGAGGATTACGTTGCTTTTCGTTTTCTAATAGTTGATCGTAGAAGTTTAGTTGTTGCATTTGAGGCAATATTTAAGCGACAAATTTAAGGAAGCTATTGTTAAGAACCTAATTGGAGTCTTTTTAATACGGCTGGTCTAGGATAGATTTTGTAAATTGCGTAAGGATTTTAAGAATTTAGTTATGTTCGATAAATTGTTTCAAGCGCAGCAAAAGGCTGAGGAAGTAAAAAAGAGATTAGACAATATCTCTGTGGTAGGTGAAGCAGAAGGTGGAAAGATTAAAGTGGTTGCTTCAGCGAATAAGGAGATCAAAGAGGTGACGATAGCCCCAGAGCTATTTAACGAAACGGATAAGGAAGAGCTGGAAGAATTGCTCGTTGTAGCACTTAATAAGGCACTTGCACAGGCAGAGAATGTGAGTCAATCTGAAATGCAAGCCGTGTCACAAGATTTACTTGGTGGTATGGGAGGTTTAGGTGGTTTAGGGAATCTATTTAATAAGTAAGTATGGTACAGGTTACATATTACGGTCAATCTTGTGTCGAGTTTGATTTCGACGGGGTGAAAGTGTTGCTAGATCCCTTTATTCGAGGAAATGCTTTAGCGGAATCGGTAGATGTAGGAAGCCTACGTCCTGATTATATCTTCTTAAGTCATGGTCATGGTGATCATGTCGCAGATATGTATGAGATTCAGAAAAATAGTGATGCTACGGTTGTTTCGATTGTGGAAACAGCGGCTTGGGTGCGCCGACAAGGAGTACCTGAAGAGAAAGTTATCGAATATAACTTCGGCGGTATCTTGGAACTCCCTTTTGGAAAAGTGAAGATGGTATATGCATTACATACCAATAGTACTCCCGATGGTCAGTATGGTGGTTTCCCTGTAGGTTATGTTTTCTTTATCGGCGATAAGAAGATCTATTTTGCGGGAGATACGGGACTTACTATGGAGATGAAGTTGCTCGAAGATCTAGCCCTTGATTGGTCTTTATTACCAATTGGAGGACACTATACGATGGGGGTAACCGACGCTATTAAAGCTGCGGGTTTTGTGAACTGTAAAAATATTATTGGTATACATTACAATACCTTTCCACCGATAGCTATTGATACGGCTGCTGCAAAGGTAGACTTTTCGCAGGCCGGATTAACGTTACATTTGCCGGCGGTTGGTGAGACGATGGTATTGTCATAATGCCGGTTGATTTATATAAAAAGGGGGAACATGATTCATGTTCCCCCTTTTTATATAAATTGTATCTCTTTTCTGTGCGAAAAACTATTTAGCTTTTGCCGCTCTATTGATATGGAATTGTACTAAGTCGTCTATTGGGGAGCGTAATATTTTCCCTACCTGCATGCCATATTGGTGTGCTTTCTCAGTAAGTACATTTCTGAAATTGTATCCCACAGAGCCAATACAGTTAAAAGTATAGCTTTGGTAATCAGGGTAATTGCTAACCAGGTTTTTGAAGAAAGCTTCAAATGCATCGTCAACAATTTGACGTGTATATTGGATGTTCACATTGTTATCGTAAACAAATTTGCTGAAACTAGCGCAGAATCTATTTGCTAACGGTTTCGTATATACGTTATCCATAATTTCATCCGGTGTCAACTTGTATGTTTCAAAAAATGCAGCTGAAACATCTTCAGGCATTAATCCGCGGATAAAATCTGTTAATAATTTCTTTCCAATATAGGAACCACTACCTTCATCACCTAAGATATAAGCGGCAGAATCAATATTGTGTGTAATTTCTTGTCCGTCGTAGATACAGCTGTTTGTTCCCGTTCCTAAGATGGCAGCAAAGCCGGGTTGGTCGCCCAATAGCGCACGTGCAGCGGCCAAAAGATCATGTCCAACTTCAACTTTAGCATTAGGGAAAACTATTTGTAAAGCTACTTCAACGATTTTAGCCTTTTCTCCATTGTGGACACCAGCGCCATAGTAGTTAACTTCGCTTACTTTCTCAAACGGTAAGTCTTGAGGTAATCCTTTTTTTAGGGAGTGAACGATGTAGTCACTATCAACAAAGTATGGGTTATATCCTTCCGTGTTGAAATAAATTTTTTTATTCGAATCATCCAACAAACACCAGTTTGTTTTTGTTGACCCTCCGTCCGCAATGATAATCATTATAGATTGGTTTTTATGGTGTTATTTTTAGTTTGTTTGTTAATCAATTGTGAAATTGTTCGTTCGAAAATACGTCTTTAACTTCAAAAACAAGAATATTAAACTTTAAAAAATGTACTTTTTTAAACCTCTACTTATTTTTTTTTATAAAAAAGTGCCTTTAAAATACATTAAAGGCACTTTTTTGGAATGTAATTTTTTACTTCACTTAGTGTATATAGTACAATAACAAAAGCTTAATGTCCACCTTCAGATTCGATTTGGTCAATATCAATACCCTGTTTCTTCAAGAATCCACGAACGATAATCGCAAATAAAATAATATAGGCAAAACCAAGAAGTGGTAATATATAAGAATTGTGAATACCAATAATATCAGCTAATTTTCCTTGCAATGGCGGAATAATAGCGCCCCCTAGAATCATCATGACCAAGAAAGCGGAACCCTGTTCTGTATATTTTCCAAGACCAACGATCGATAAACTAAAGATGGAGCCCCACATGATAGAACATGCTAATCCGCCGGTAAGGAAGGCGAAGATGGCCACCATTCCTGTCGAAACTAAACCGACAACCATCGCCAATAAACCAAGCGCACCAAAAATAAGAAGGGTACGTGCTGGTTTTTCTTTACTGATGAAAAATGAAATAATTTGGATGGCTACACAGATAATAAAAAATAAAAGGTGAGACATGTCGAATCCGGCTAAGCTATTCACACCTATAATAATAGCAAAGGCTACGATAGGAACGATAACCAATAAAATTTGTTTGGTTCGGTTTGTAAATTGAAATGCGGAAATGGCACCAGCCCAACGTCCGATCATCATTCCTCCCCAGTACATGGATACATAAGGCGTAATCTCCGAGGATTGTAGACTGCCAAATTCGTCCAATGTTAAAAGTTCACCAAGGTTACTTCCGATGGCGACTTCAACCCCTACATATATGAATAAAGCCAACATTCCCAGCACTAATTGTGGATATTTCATTGCCCCCCAACCGGCTGCATTTTTTGAAGCTTTACTGTACGCGAAAACTAAACCACCGATTACTGAAAGAAGTGCACCTACCAACCATGCCATGCGTTTTAGTTCCAAAGGATGAGCTATTTCACGTATTTGGGCTTTAAGTGTGGTAATAGCGGCAGGATCTGTTAAGGTGCTTAATTGTGCCTGTAGCTTTTCAATTTGCAATGCTGTTTCTCCTTTGTAACTGGTAAACACAGGGATGAACATTAGAAGAAGCAAAATCGTCATGACAATAAGGGTGTTTTTTGCTTTGTTGGCTGATTCCATAGGTTCATTGTTAACACCGGCAGGGACTTTTTTAGAGAAATGAAAAAGACCTGCTGCCAACACGAAAAGTAAACCCACAATAATGTATAGGTAGACAACCTTGTTTAATGGTAAGTTCGCAATTTCACTGTTTGAAATAGGTTCAAACGTGCTGAAGAGTGCGTAACCAATCACAAGCGGACCAATTGTTGTCCCAAAGGAATTGATGGCACCACCCAAATTTACGCGAGAAGCGCCTGTTTTAGGATCACCTAAAAGTACGGCGAACGGGTTTGCTGCGGTCTGTTGTAAAGAAAACCCTAAAGCCACGATAAATAAACCGATTAACATACCTACATATACATTCACCTCAACCGCTATAATCATAGCTGCCGCACCAAGGGCCGAAAATAATAAACCGTAGATAATACTTCGTTTATACCCCCATTTACCGACGAGATCTCGGCCGGAGATGGTGCTAAATATAAAAAGTAAAAGTGCTCCAATATAGTAGGCACTATAAAAAGCAAAGTCAATTAATTGTGATTGAAATTGATCCAGTTGAAAGTAATTCTTACAAAAAGGAATGAATACGCTATTTCCTGCGGCAATAAATCCCCAGAAAAAGAAGACAACTACTAAGGTGTATAGGGCAGGGTAGTTGGTTGATTGATTTTCTTTCATACAGTATTAAAACGTTTTAGTTTGATTTTTAAACATACAAAGATTATTACAAATCTAAAAAAAATATAAGGTTGATAACTTTTGTAAAACATTTTTTTGAAATCTCCGTTATGATTTGTATATTAAAGTCTAATATGCAGAGAAAAATATTAATAATTTTCTTTGAATTTACAATTGTTATATTATTTTTGTGCCGATTCTCAAATTTATCCTTTGATAAATAGTTTACAAAAGCACTATGGAGTAACTGTTTGTCTTTGTCTTAACCATATTAACTGTTGGTTTCTACAAAAATTTTGGATGGATTCATAAAAGCAATAAAATCCTATATCTCATAATATTAAAAGTTAATGGATATTAATGAACTAAATACCAAGCTCGTGTCGGAGTTACGCGAGATTGCAAAAGTATTAGGCATCACTGATGTTGAAAAACTACGCAAGCAAGAATTGATCGATCAAATTGCAGATATTGCTAAGCAATCTGCGGATGAGGTTAAGGAAGAAGACAAAAAAGAAGAAGTTGGTGCAGAGCGTACTCGTAAGCGCGTACGTACCGTTAAAACAGAGCCTGTAGCTTTAGCAAAGCGCGAGGAAGTTAAGGCTGATCAGGAAGTAGAACGTGCCACACCTTCTACCAATGAAGAAAACACAGTATCCGCAAAACCAGAAACACCGGCAGCACCGGTTCTCCCAACCGATTTTGATAATGTTATTGTAAATGAGGGTGTTTTAGAAATTATGCCTGATGGCTATGGTTTCTTACGCTCATCCGATTATAACTATTTGACGTCCCCTGACGATATTTATGTGTCGCAATCTCAGATCAAATTATTTGGTCTTAAGACTGGAGATAATGTACGTGGATCTATTCGCCCACCGAAAGAAGGGGAGAAGTATTTTCCATTAGTACGCGTAGAGGCAATTAACGGGCAGAATCCAGCTGAGATTCGCGATCGTGTGCCTTTCGACTATTTAACACCATTGTTCCCGACGGAGAAGTTAAACCTTGATTTAGGTACTTCAAATCATTCGACACGAATTATGGATTTGTTTACACCAATTGGTAAAGGGCAGCGTGGTTTGATCGTGGCACAACCAAAAACGGGTAAAACAAACTTACTGAAAGAGGTTGCAAATGCGATTGCGAAGAACCACCCGGAAGTATATTTGATCATCTTGTTGATCGATGAACGTCCGGAGGAGGTGACCGATATGGCGCGTAGCGTGCGTGCTGAGGTTGTTTCTTCTACATTTGACGAACCAGCAGACCGCCACGTGAAGATTGCCAATATTGTTTTGGAGAAAGCTAAACGTATGGTTGAATGCGGACACGATGTGGTTATCTTATTGGATTCGATCACTCGATTGGCTCGTGCGTACAATACGGTGGCTCCAGCGTCTGGAAAAATCCTTTCTGGTGGTGTCGATGCAAATGCGTTACATAAACCTAAACGTTTCTTTGGGGCTGCGCGGAATATTGAAAATGGTGGTTCATTGACAATTTTAGCAACAGCACTTACAGATACGGGGTCTAAAATGGATGAAGTTATCTTTGAAGAATTCAAAGGAACAGGTAACATGGAGTTGCAGCTTGATCGTAAATTGGCGAACAAACGTGTATTCCCTGCAATCGATCTTACAGCTTCAAGTACGCGTCGTGATGACCTTCTTGTTGATAAGGATACGTTACAACGTATGTGGGTGTTGCGTAATCACTTAGCCGATATGAACTCTAATGAAGCGATGGAATTCTTGTTGACGCAAATGCGTGGTACGAGATCTAACGAGGAGTTTTTAATAAGTATGAACAAGTAATATCATCAATATTTACTACTTTTAAGCCATCTTTTGCTTGTCAAAGGGTGGCTTAATTTTTTTATGACATGAAGAAACATATTCCAAATACATTAACTTGCCTGAATCTTTTTAGTGGATGCATAGGTGTGCTCTTTGCTTTGGAAGGTGAATTTCTTTATGTTTTTTATTGCATTTTGGCCTCGGGTATTTTTGATTTTTTTGATGGAATGGTTGCACGTGCCTTACATGTTAAATCAAATATAGGTAAGGAGTTGGATTCTTTGGCAGATATGGTCAGTTTTGGCTTTTTACCCGGAACTATACTTTTTATGCTTTTTAAAGAAGCAAGCGATGCTGCATATCTGCCATACATCGCTTTTTTAGTCACCGTTTTCTCTGCCTTACGATTGGCAAAATTTAATATTGACGAACGTCAAACGACGGATTTTATCGGACTAAATACACCGATGAATACTTTCTTTATTATTTCGTTGCCCTTTATTGCGCAGCAGTACCCACAATTAGTTTACAATGTACCCGTCCTTCTTGTGATTACAGTTGGGACAAGCTTACTGTTAGTTTCAGAAATTAAACTATTTAGTATGAAACTGACGACTATGGCATGGTACCCCAATAGATTTAAGTACATTTTTTTGATGATTAGCGTACTTCTATTGATCGTTTTCAAATTTGTGGCCCTTCCTTTCGTCTTGCTTATTTATATCGTGATGTCTCTGCTTCACTTTGCACAAGAAAAAGCTGTTAAATAGTTTCCAAGTACCGGTTTATCTCATCCATTAGGGTGTTATATTCTTCTTCAATGAGGCTGAATTTATGATTGATTGTACGGATGGAGTCCTCATTTCTTCCTGCATGTTCGAGTTCCTGGAATTTTGTGTGCAAAGAAGAAGCACCTATATAGCCTAGTGTAGGTTTTATGTGGTGTGCCTTTGATGCAATTTCAGTATGATCTTCCGCCAATACAGCGTCCCGTAAATCTTCAAAATCTAAAGGAATCTGGGTTTGATACAAGCCTAGGAATTGCTTAATGATCGCTTTGTTATCCATTAGGTTTGCCGATATAGCGCTGGGATTTATTATTTTATAATTGCTGTTCATTTCTAAGGCAGGTGGATATTAACTTTTAAAGGATCTATGCAAGATAACAACAAATCATGGTTGCTTGTTTTTAATACAGGGTGAATATATTCAGACGCTATTTCATTCAATGGGACCAATACAAATCGACGTTCCTGTAAAAGAGGATGAGGGATGATAAGACGTTGGTCTTCGTATACTAAATCATTGAAGTATAAGATATCAATATCAATGGTCCGCGCACCCCATTTAGTGAGGCGTAAACGTCCCAATAATATTTCTATGGCCTGGATTTCGTTCAGTACTTCTAAGGGGGTGAGCTCCGTCTCTATACAGAGGGCTTGATTTAGGAATCGAGGCTGGTCGGTAACGCCCCAGGCTTCAGATTCATAGATATTAGATTTATTGGCAATGACACCTACTCTTCTACTTATTTCCACACAAGCGCTGCTTAGTTGTAACAGTGGTTCACCTAAGTTTGCGCCTAACAACAAAATCACTTTATTCATGAAGCAAAAATGTAAAGCATATTGATAAAATTTAGTATAGTTCAAAAGAAAGGTTTAATTTAGAAAAATCAAAATTATCATGCTATGAAATCGTTTCTTAAATATGTTTTAGCTACAATCACAGGGATTGCTGTGGTGTTTGTGCTACTTTTTTTTATTCTGGTCGCGGTCATTTCTTCTACCGTAAGCCAAATGGGCTCAAGCACCGAAGCGAATGTGCCCAATAATGCCGTTCTGTATGTCTCACTTAATCATGTGATTTCAGAGCGCACAGCAGCTTCACCATGGGAGGGTATCGATCTGCCAGGTTATGGCGCTGTTAAATCACTCGGATTAAATGATATTGTCGCGCGTATTCAGGCCGCAAAGGAGGATAGTCGAATAAAGGGGATTTATTTTAATCCGTCATCTGTTAATGCAGGCATGGCAACGGTAAAAGCAATACGGGAAGCGTTGGTTGATTTTAAGAAATCTGGTAAATTTATTATTGCATATAGTGATGTGTATACACAGAAGGGATATTACTTGGCCTCGGTAGCCGATAGTATATATATGAATCCAGAAGGCTCATTAGATTTTAAAGGACTTTCTTCTTCGGTTACTTTCCTGAAGGAAGCGTTGGATAAATTAGGCGTCGATATGCAGGTGGTCAAGGTCGGTACGTATAAGTCTGCTGTGGAACCTTTTCTGTTGAATGAGATGAGTGCTGCCAATCGCGAGCAAATGACATCTTATCTAAACAGTACATATGATGCTTTTTTGGCTAATATAGCGGAAGGACGAAAAATTCCAGCCGATTCTTTACGTGCAATTGCTGATAATTATTTGATCCGTAATGCGGATGATGCCAAGCGCTATAAATTTATTGATGATAAGCTATATAAAGACGAACTGTTGACATTGATGAAAAAACGTCTAGGTGTGGAGGAAAAGAAAGATATTCCAACCATTTCATTGCTAGATTACAGCACGCCTGCGAAAACAGAATCAGCCACAGACCGTGTTGCAGTTTTATATGCTTATGGCGATATCGTAGATGGTGAAGGAAGCGAAGGCAGTATTGGCGGGGAGAAGCTTTCCAGAGAATTACGTAAGCTACGTCGGGACGATCGCGTAAAGGCTGTTGTTCTACGTGTTAATTCACCGGGAGGATCGGCTTTGGCTTCCGATATTATCGCACGTGAGGTAGAGTTAACAAAAAAAGTGAAGCCTGTTGTTGTCTCCATGGGAGATTATGCGGCTTCGGGTGGTTACTATATTTCGGCACTAGCGGACTCTATTTTCGCGGAGAAAGAAACATTAACAGGCTCAATTGGTGTATTTGGTTTGATTCCAAACATGAAAGGCTTGTTAAATAATAAATTAGGTATCCATATGGATGAAGTGAAAACGGGTAAATTTGCTGATCTAATGACTTCTGTGGATCGTCCGTTGACGGCCGAGGAGTATACAATAGTACAGGCAGAGGTTAATCGTGTGTATCATACCTTTACCAGCAAAGTGTCTACGGGAAGAAAAATGACGGTTGCTGCGGTGGACAGCATCGGACAAGGACGCGTTTGGACGGGGCAACAGGCGGTCGCGAATGGATTAGTGGATGGTATCGGCGGTTTGCAACGTGCGATTAATTCGGCAGCAGCGAAAGCGAAGTTGAAAACATATAGAACGGTTGAATATCCGGCCGTGAAAGATCCGTTTGCTTCCATTTTAAGTACGTCAAAAGAAAAAATTAAAATGTGGGTCATCGGAGAGGAATTGGGTGAATATCGTGCTTATATTGAGCAGTTGAGAACGGTAACCAAACGATCTGGAATCCAGGCACGCGTCCCTTATAGTTTGGAGATCAAATAAAGGGAAAGCAAAAATACAAGCACCGTAATTTTTCAATTCGGTGCTTTTTTTTATATTTATAGCTGCATTAGTAACGCAACAACTTAAACACATATAATAGTATGAAAACAATTGATGACGTAAACTTCTCTGGTAAGAAAGCCTTGGTTCGTGTGGATTTTAATGTGCCTCTTGACGAGAATTTTAATATAACGGATGATAATAGAATTAAAGGAGCGACACCAACGATTCAAAAAATTCTAAAAGATGGTGGATCTGTGATCTTAATGTCCCATTTAGGACGTCCGAAAGATGGTCCTGTGGATAAGTATTCACTTAAGCATATTGTTGCGCATTTGTCTGCTGTTTTAGGTGTTGAGGTTCAGTTTGCAAATGATTGTATTGGTGCTGAGGCGGTAGAAAAGGCTGCTGCATTGCAACCAGGACAGGTATTGCTATTGGAGAATCTTCGCTTTTATAAAGAAGAAGAGAAGGGTGATCAATCTTTTGCGGAGAAATTATCAAAATTAGGTGATATCTATGTAAATGATGCTTTTGGTACAGCACACCGTGCACATGCGTCAACCTCAATTGTTGCGCAATTTTTCCCTGGAAATAAATACGCCGGCTACTTATTAGCGGCTGAAATCAACAATGCTGAGAAGATAATGAATCATCCGGAACGCCCATTCACCGCTATTATGGGGGGCGCTAAGGTGTCTGATAAAATTGAACTTATCGAAGCCTTATTGGATAAAGTAGATAACCTGATCATCGGTGGCGGTATGGCTTATACCTTTGTTAAAGCGAGTGGTGGTGAGATTGGAAAGTCGTTGGTTGAGCTTGATAAGCTAGATTTGGCAAACCTGTTAGTGAAAAAAGCAGAAGAAAAAGGGGTTAACCTAGTATTGCCTACAGATGCGCAGATCGCAGATAAATTCTCTAATGATGCCGATGTATACAACGGCCCGAACAATGAGATTCCTGCGGACAGAGAAGGATTGGATATTGGTTCGGAATCCTCGTCGCATTTTGCAGATGTTATTTTAGCGTCTAAAACTTTGTTGTGGAACGGTCCGATGGGCGTTTTTGAGTTTGATACCTTTGCGAAAGGTACAAAAGCGGTTGCGGATGCCGTTGTAGCAGCAACGGAACAAGGTGCATTTTCTCTAATCGGTGGAGGAGACTCTGCCGCTGCGGTAGCGAAATTCGGGATGACCGAGCATGTCAGCTACGTTAGTACAGGCGGTGGTGCTTTGTTGGAATATATGGAAGGTAAAGTATTGCCAGGCGTAAAAGCTTTAGCAGACTAAACGTAATCGTTTACGTATAAAAAGAGACTGCCACGTCACTGCGAGAAGCGTAGAGATGTGGCAGTCTTCGTTTATTTTCACCGCTATAAGATTGCTACATCTTCGTTCCTCCGCTTCGTAAAGATGTTTTACCTTTCTTCTGCGAGCCCTTATTTTTTTCGTTTCCCTTGCTTTTTGCCCTTTTTTACCACAGGGCTACTAGTTTGCATTTTTTGCCAACTTAATGGGTAAGGATGTTTGTCAAAAATAGGAATCGTCTTTTTTAGCTCCGTTTGGAGGCTGATTAATTTGAGGTTGTCCTCACCGTCGCAAAAAGTAAAAGCTATACCTTCCTGTGTGCGCCCTGTTCGGCCGATGCGATGTTGATAATTTGCGGCGGTCTCTGGAAGCTCGTAGTTGATGACCGCCGATAGATTCGGGATGTCGATTCCACGTGTAGCAACATCTGTTGCCACGAGGATACTGAACTTTTTATCGCGGAAATCCTGTACGATAGACTCGCGCGTAGCTTGTGTTTTGTCGCCATACAAACCTTCGGTCGGTAGACCGTTCGCCGTCAGATGCTTTACGATACGATCTACGCCATGTGTCGTTCGGGTAAAAACAATGGCTTGTTCTATCCCAAAGTGTGTTTGAAGAAACAGTATTAGATCTTTTTTATCGGCTTTATCCACGAAGAGAAGGTATTCCGTTATCTTTTTCTGCGTTTCGCTGATCTGAATATAGGTCATATCGCGCAGTTGTTTTTTAGCCATTTTCTCAATAGCTTCCGGCAAAGTCGCCGATACAAAAACACGCTGTGCGGAGGTTGGAATCGGGGCGATAATGGTGTTTACATCATGCAAGAAACCTAATTCCAACATTTGGTCGACTTCATCAAGTATTAGTTTTTGTATGTTTTCAAACGTTATAATCCCCTGATTATAGAGGTCCAACAAGCGTCCTGGCGTTGCAACAATGACTGCTGGATTTTGTGCAAGGGCCTTAGCTTGCTTCTCATACGTTGCGCCGCCGTAGATACTGATGCACCCTACGTGGTGTTTTTTTCCTAGTTTTTGGATTCTATCTGCGGTCTGTATCGCTAATTCGCGAGTCGGACTTAAGATCAAAGTTTGTTTTCTGTTTTCCGCAGTAGCCTCTATATAGGCGGAGATTATAGGGATTGCAAAAGCTTCCGTCTTACCGCTGCCGGTTGGTGCAACAGCTAAAATATCGGTTCCGCTTAACATAGTTGGAATCAGTTTTTGCTGTATGGCAGTCGCTTTTACGTATCCAAGCTCCGTTAAGGTCTCAACCAGGCTTTTGTTTGTTATTAATTCTTCAAATTTCACAGTAAACTTTTCTCTAATATGTATAACTTAAGGTAAAGGTAGGGACAATTTTATTGCTAGCTGAGCCGTCATTGAGATAAGTTAGCTTTGTGCCTACATTCACATCGGGTAGGTTGTACTTAAATACATTAAAATCAGCAGATAAACCTAATCCCATGCTTTTGGGAGTTACTTCTTGATGAATATTCTGGAAATCAGAAAAAACTAACCCTTGGATTCGTTTAATGTAAAAAATGGATCCTAAATCCCAATCAGGATAAAAGAGAGGAAGTCTGTAGTTAACCATTGCTGTGTTGTGTACGATAGGGGAGGTAAAGTGCCCCCAACCACTGACCATTGGGATATCATAGCTGTTTTGGTATCGACCAGTGCTTCTCTGTAGGGCGAAACGGGCTTGTATACTGTGGTTGGTCACCAATCCTGGAAGATAAAAATTGCTCCGTAAAGACAGGATGTTCCCCGAGATTTGGGTTTCAAAAGGTAGGTGACGATACGTAATACTCACGTTTTGGCCCCAGCGAGGGAGTAGATCTAGCTTGCTGCGCATGTTATTTCTATTAAAATAGACCTGATAACTAAGCGGAAAAGCAATTTCATCGTTGAAATTTTTAAGATCTAAGCTTAGATTATACCGCTTAGTATAGGATGTTCCCATGTTGAAACCAAAGCTATACACTTGGTTCTGGCGATAAATAGAGAATGGAAGTGACATATCGAAAGTTACGAGATGTTCCTTGTAATCAAACATGACGGTAGATCCAGGTTTTGCACTATTTACAGCGTTTCCTACTTGACCTCTATTCGTGTATTTAGCGGTGAAAATAGGAAAAAATCGCCTGTACGATACTTCTGCAGAGTATATGCTTTTGTTGATATCAGTGTCAAATTCGTACCCTAATTTAATCTGCGTTGTATTCAATAGGTCGTTGGAGAGCCAAAATATGCCAGGGATATAGTTGTCAAATGTTTCGAAATTAGTGCCACTAATAGACAAGCTATGGAAATTAATAAGGTGTGCTGTTGGGTTGTATTTCTGTACTGGGAAGTCATCTGATAGCGGCTGTGCCGTTGGAAAAGTAACCGTTTGCAGTGTTTTATTGATGTAAATTGCACGTGTAACGGTGTCTGTGTCCGTTATTTGGTTTAACTTTTGCGAAGCAAGTTTATAACCGTCATATGCGTAGTTATTGTAGACCAGGGTTTCCTCTGGACCAAGGGAAGGGTTAAATGCACCGAAAGTAGCTTGTGTAACTTGTTGTATTTGATTGTTTTGTAGTTGGTAAATGTTGTCTATCCCATTGTAGTGCGCTTTAAATACAATGTCGTTATTTCTGTATATTGGCCGCTCTAATTGTTGGTTGCCAGCAGGTAAGCGAACAGTAGATTGACGAGTTGTTAGATCGAACTCCAATAGGCTTGTACCTGCTTTGGAGACAGCAATGCATATTAATTTATCCCCTATATTATTATATCTAGGTTGTTGTATATGTGTTGCATTAAGTGCCGATAAGGAGTCTAAAACATGGCCATTCTTGCTGTTTAGGATTACAATACGACTCCTGTTATCATGTAAAACTTCTACGACAGCGACCTCATTTTTGGTGGGATGTAAGGTGGGCGAGTAGTATCGCGATCCTTTTGTAAGCGTCTTTAGTTGCTTGTTTTTGGTATCCAGTGTATGGATTACATTGTAGGTTCGTTTTCCAAATCGAGCATCTTTTCTGTATTCATCCCATACGATTTCTGTTCCTCGAAGATGAAAGTAAGGGGTAATCTGGATGCCTGTTTTATGTATCGTTTTCTCAGCCCCAGACTCCTCCAGCATGACGATTTCGTTTACTTTCTGCGGTGATGATTTGAGGACGAATAAACGATTATTTGTGTCGTATTGCGGAAGTAAAAAGTCGGTCGGGAAGCGCGATTTTTTCGTTTCGATCACGGCGAAAGGAGGCCCTTCGATAGGTCTTTCATGTTCCCATTTAGCCGTTAAATCTTGGATTGTTTTTGTGAAAAGTTGTTTTGAATTTAACCCCGAAACAGATTGTAGGGAGCGTTGGAAATTGAAAGGACGCACTAGTTTTCCACGCATGTTTTCGAGAATTTTCTCCTGACTGTCTATTCCAAAATTGTTCGTCAGGTACGTATTCATCAGGTAGCCGATTGTATAATAAGAGGGAATATTATCCCGAAAGGACCCTAAGACATACTTACTAAAGCCATAGTTTTTACCCGATAATATGTTTGCACGGATGGGCATTTCCCATGATGGAAGGCGGCCTCTTCCGCCTTGACTGTAGAGTGTTTCAACCTGCACGGCGTCGCCTTCAAAATACCACGCAGGAAGGTTTAGTGCATACAGTGCAAGTGCCAATTGTTCGAAAAATGGTCCTTTTATTTTGCCTGTCAATTTGTCAAACTGGGCAACATGGCGCATCTCATGTAAGGCTAGGTTTGGTAGCCATTCTTGGTTGTCGGCGGTAGAGGAGGGGACAGGGTACATCTCTGATTTACGGGGTGCGAGTTGTACATATCCGTTTTGATTTAGGTGATTTCCTTGTAGTACAAGGGTGATTTTTTTTGGGATAACGCCTAAGTCTTTGGAACTTGATTCGATGAATGTTTGGAGCTCTTTGGCTAAGTTTTGGGCCGCTGGTTCAAACTCTTGTGGGAACAACAGCCTATAGTTTGCAGTTGTAATTGAACGCCATTTATCAGCAGGATGTGCTTGTTCGTTGTCAAAAATTTGAGCAAAAGAGTAATGTGAACTTAGTGTTAAGATATTAAATAGTATTATTCTGATAATTAGCTTCTTATTCATAAATAAATTCCCGATTTTACTATTTTGCTAAAAATTATAGTATTTTATTGTTTGTTTTTATTACTCGTTTGTTTATATGTGTTTGTTTTTTGACTTGATTAATAGGTTTTTATGTCTGTTGTTATTTTGTGTGTTTTTATGATTATTCGTTTGTGCTTTGAGCCTTTGTTCTTCTTTCGCTATGTGCTGCATTGCGGTCTTAAAAGCGATACCAATATAAGAGAAAAAAGTAGAAAACAACTTCTATGTTCCCCTGTTTTATTATTGGACCGGATGGTTCTTGAAGTCTGCTTCGTGTTTTGGGGTAGTTAGTGATGTGGCGCTTCGGGTTACGGGTTTGATGCTGTGGTTTACGGTGTTGAAACGTCTTGAAGAGAATCGTTCGTTTCTGTGTTTTTCTGGAGGCTTAGGCGTGGGAGAAACAGGATATTCTAAGCCGCTTTTTTGTAATATGGGCTGCTGACATTTTGGCCTTTTTTTTCTTTGATTACTTTTGTGATGTACGGTGTACGCAAAACTATTTTAGTTGATGGTCGCTGATTTGTTGTTGTTTTTGAGGTCTGTCTTTTGATGTAAATTTAGGACGTTGGAGTAGGGAAGATCACTTTTTTTTGGAGGCTGTTAAGAGGCCTATGCCCCAACTTCGAGTGTTCTTTTTGAAAGGTAAGCTAGTCATGCCTATTAAAAAAGATTAGTTATTTCAAAAAAAAAAACGACTTTTGCTGCAAACAGATTTTTACCAATGTAGGATTTTTTTTAAACGAGTGCTATGGAAGAACTAGAGATGCAAGTCGAGCTTATTGAAAAGTGGGTAGAGGCAGACGATTTTGCTGCGCTTCAAAACTATCTTAATGAGCAAAACATTTCGGATGTTGAGGAGTTAATTGATGAGCTTCCCGAGTACGCAGCGTTGTTTATTGAAACCTTAAATATCAACCGCGCTGTTCATGTTTTTAGAATCTTAGATTTCCCTACCCAAGAGCGGATTTTTAAGAAGCTCTCTGCGGGTAAAGTTCGGGAGCTGATCAATGAGATGCCACCCGATGACCGGACCTCTTTTTTAAGTGAACTTAAGGGCGATGTTGTAAAACATCTTATCATCATGCTTTCACCGGAAGAACGGAAAGAAGCACTCTCGCTATTGGGGTATCCTGAGGATAGTGTCGGTCGTTTGATGACACCCGACTACATCACCGTGAAAGAGCACTGGAATGTGTCGCGGATCTTAGATCACATCCGTCGCTATGGTAATGCTTCGGAAACGATCGATGTGTTGTATGTGATCGATGGGGAAGGAAAGCTGATTGACGATATTCGTATTCGCGATGTGTTGATCGCTGATCTGGAAACGGTTGTGAGTGACTTGATCGATAATCGTCTAATTTCTCTGAATGCAAATGATCCGCAAGAAGAGGCGGTGAATGTCTTCCGGATGAACAACCGCGTGGCTTTACCTGTTATCGATGAGCAGGGCATTATGTTGGGGATTGTGACGATCGATGATATTCTTTGGGTGGCAAATGAAGAGTACACCGAGGATATGCAACGTATCGGGGGTACGGAAGCTTTGGATGAGCCGTACCTGGATGTGTCGATTATGCACCTGGTGAAAAAGCGTGGCGGTTGGTTGATTGTTCTTTTTCTGGGACAGCTGTTGACCGCGACCGTGATCGAGCATTTTGAGGGACAGTTGGAGAAGGCGATATTCTTGATGGCGCTAATGCCGTTGATTATGTCGAGTGGAGGAAATAGTGGTTCTCAGGCTTCGACCTTGATTATTCAAGCGATGGCAATGGGCGAGGTGACATTGGCCGATTGGTGGAGGGTTATGAAGCGCGAGATCCTGTCTGGACTTTTCTTGGGGCTTATCCTAGGAACGCTGGGCTTTGTGCGAATCGCAGGATGGCAAGCATTTTCGCATGCCTATGGTGAGTATTGGGTATTGGTCGCGACAGTGGTTAGTCTTTCTTTGGTGGGCGTTGTGATGTGGGGATCGTTGACGGGTTCCATGCTTCCGTTTATGCTGAGACGCCTCGGCGCGGATCCAGCTAGTTCGTCGGCTCCGTTCGTTTCGACCCTTGTCGATGTGACAGGATTGATAATTTATTTCACGATTGCGACCTTAATCCTAGGGGGTGTATTATTATGATGAAAAAAATCTGGCTGTATTTGAGAGAGTTGTAAAAACAGTGTTAAAAATATTTGGAGAGGTCGTTTAAAGTTCCGATAATTGCATCACCGAAACGGAAATGACCAATCGGAAAGTTTCCTGAATAGCTCAGTTGGTTAGAGCATCTGACTGTTAATCAGAGGGTCGCTGGTTCGAGCCCAGCTTCAGGAGCGAAAGCCTTCTCACATCGAGAAGGCTTTTTTTTTATGCCGTTGTAAATTGAGCTGCTGCCTCGTGCCACACATTACGTATGTCTCCTGACGATTTAAAAATAGTTCTTCCTTCGATCCGAACGTAAGCCAAACATAAGTTCGTAAATCCTTCTCTTTACTATATAATTCTTTGGGAAAAGAATGTTTCGATTTAAAAAAATACATATATTTACCGCTTAACCGATTCTAAATGGAAACGTATCAGAACATCGTGCTGGAGAAGCTTCCTGCACATCTCCGAAAGTATGTAGTACCACAATTCTACGAGCGCTATACGCCGATTGACCAAGCCTTGTGGCGATATGTCATGCGGCAGAATTATATTTACCTCAAAGATGTGGCCTATTATCCGTACATCCCGGGGTTGCGCAAAGCTGGATTGACGATTGAACGTATTCCAGATTTGCAACAGATGAACGATAGCTTGAAGCAGATCGGATGGGGCGCTGTAACGGTTGATGGTTTTATACCGCCGGCTGCTTTTATGGAATTCCAGGCGCACCGGGTGCTCGTCATTGCGGCGGACATCCGGCAGCTGGAACACATCGAGTACACGCCTGCACCCGATATTATTCACGAGTCGTCGGGGCATGCTCCGATTATTGGAGAACCCGAGTATGCGGAATACCTCCAATACTTTGGAGAAGTCGGAAGTAAAGCGATGTTTTCGGCGAAAGACTTCGAGCTGTATGAAGCGATCCGGAATCTGTCGATCCTAAAGGAAGATCCAAATGCAACGCAAGAGCAGATAGCAACGGGGGAGCGCCTTCTTGAAAAGATTCAGCAGAATATGGGTGAGCCCTCCGAAATGGCCCTTCTTAGCAGGTTGCACTGGTGGACGGTGGAATATGGGTTGATCGGTACGGTCGATGATCCAAAGATCTATGGCGCGGGCTTGCTGTCCTCCATTGGAGAAAGTGTTACCTGCATGCAGCCTGAAGTGCCTAAACTCCCGTATACGCTGGATGCCGTAAACTACAGTTATGATATCACGAAGCCACAGCCGCAACTGTTCGTGACGCCGGATTTTGAACACTTGCGTGGGGTGCTCGATGAATTTGCTGCGGATATGTCATTCCGTGTCGGTGGGAAGAAAAGCGTCGACAAAGCGATTGCCTGCAAGAATGTTTGTACCGCTGTTTACAGCTCGGGCCTGCAAGTCTCGGGTATTTTTACAGCTGTTGGCGATGAAAATAAACTTACCTATATCAAAACTAGCGGACCGACCGCTTTAGCCCTTAGAGGGAAGCAGTTGCATCGGCATAGTAAAAACTACCATAAAGATGGTTTTAGTGCGCCTGTGGGTTTAGTAACGGGTTTTGACAGGTCATTGGAAGATATGACGGATGCTGACCTTTATGCCGCGGGCATAGTCGTTGGGCAAGAAACTGTGTTGTCCTTTGATTCTGGAATCACGGTCACCGGAGTTTTGGAGTCGTTAACCCGATCGGAAGATAAGCTTGTTTTGCTTTCTTTTACCAAATGTACCGTTCGCGACACGCGTACGGACGCCATCCTGTTTATGCCGGAATGGGGGATGTATGATATGGCGGTGGGCGCTCAGATTGTTTCTGTTTTTTCGGGAGCCGCTGATAAGGATGCTTACGAACAACAGTCCGATGTTTCGGAAATATCGGCGGTACGCCATGCGTACGATGAATCGACAAAACAGTTGCATGAGCGGTATGCGAGAATCCGACGGATGCGGGAGAAAGGGAATGCGACGGAAAAACTCCTTATGGAGCTATTTACAGACCTTCAGGCGAACTTTCCGGGCGATTGGCTCTCGTTGGTCGAGCTGCTGGAGATTGCTGCTAATATGAGCTTAACAGAGGCTGTGCGCCAAATCGAAGATGCGCTTGATCAGATACAAAAAAATCAACCTCACTTGGTGAAGTTGATTCAAGATGGCAAACGTTTGGCAAAAGATACCAACGTATCGTTAATTCTCTAGGTGAAGCACCACTTGCCAAGCATCATGGAGCTTGTTCTCGTCTAATAGATTTCCAATATGACGATGGGCATGCTCCATGTTGTCAAATGTGTGCTGCGGCGAACCTGTAGGATCCATGCTCGGGATCGCCTCGACATTCGCCAATAACGCTAAGTGGTTTCCCGATAAGACCTTGGAAGTTCGAATTGTTTCTGGAAGCTGATCGATGCCGATCCCTAGATTACGCAACGGTTTGGGAACGATGAAGAGGTTGTCAGAAGTTACACGACAGTACCAGTCGCCCCCAAGGCGTGCAACAAGATCTAGCTCCGCTTGATCAATATTATTTTTTTCATCCAGTAGATGGGAGTGGATGTGCATATGTACAATTTCGGCAACAACGAGGTTTCCGGCACCCGGACCATCGCCCAGCGCAATAATATCTCGCACCTTGCATTCCAGTTGAACCGGAGATTCGGCGACGCGCGGCGGTCGAACATGTAACGATGGGATCGCTGTCAATCCTGCTTTTTCAAACTCATTGATGCCTTTTCCATATTCGGTACTTGCCAGGGACTGTTGTTGTACAATCGAGTAGTTGACGATGTTGATGACCACCTCATCCAGTTCTTGAAGGTTATCCAGTGTGTGTTTGGTTGATCCATCACGCATGCGGCGCAAAGGGGAGAACACACAGATAGGCGGCTGTTGTGAAACAAAATTAAAATAACTGAATGGGCTGAGGTTAACCTGCCCGGAAGCGTCCATTGTGCTGGCAAAGCAGATAGGGCGTGGAGCAACCGCATATTTTACGAGATTATCAAAAGTAGCTTGTTGTTGTTTCGGATCAAAAGAAGTGGTTTCGTGCATGCTAGTTGTTTGTTAAGTGTACGGTATTTTCAAGAGTGCCCAAGCCAGTGACTTTCATGGTGACGGTGTCGCCCGGTTCCAGCCATTGCGTTGCATAATTAGGGTCATTTAGCTTTCCGGTTCCATTGAGTTCCAGAAAACATCCGGTACCAACTGTTCCGGATCCAATCAGGTCTCCTGGGTAAATATCAACGCCATAGGATATCCGTTCGATCACCTCGGCAAAGGTCCAGTTCATATCTGCGAAATTACCGCGCGATACTTCTTTTCCGTTTACGAGGCAAATCATCTCTAGCTGGTAAGCATCGCCAATGTGGCCGGCTGATGCGGTTGTTTTGTAAGGCTCAAGTTCATCTTTTGTAACCAACCATGGGCCGATTGCAGTCGCAAAATCTTTGCCTTTTGCGGGACCAAGGTTTAGTTTCATCTCCTCCATCTGTAGCTTTCGTGCGCTTAGATCATTCATGATCATATAGCCGGCGATATAGCTGTCCGCTTCCGCTGCGGCAATATTTCTGCCCTGTTTGTTGATGACAACAGCGACCTCCAACTCAAAATCCATTTGCTCAAAGTGCTTCGGCATACAGTCGATATTCCCTGGCCCAGCGATGGCCAGGTGATTGGAGAAGTAAAAAACTGGAAATTCATCAAATTCAGGGATCATCTCCAGTCCGCGGTTGCGACGCGAGGTCGCCACATGCTGGCGGAAGGCATAGGCATCGCGAAATGAATTCGGGCGTGGCACGGGAGCTAATAGCGTTGCTTCTTCCACGGGAACTGCGTGTGCTTGGTGCTGTCCTTCTTTTATCTCTTGTTCGATTTGTTGTGCCGCTTGCATCATCGATTCGCCTCCTTGCAAAAAAGTTGTCATGTTGTTGGGTAGGGTATTCGATATTGCATGGAGCGGGAAAATTTGGTCTTGAATAAAGAGACCTAGATGTTCCCTGTTTCTATAGCTGAATGTTGTTAATTTCATCGTGTATAATTGGATTCCGCGCTATGGGCGTTACGGCGATAAAGATAGACATCCTCTAGGGGAATTTCAAAATCTTTCGGTAGCTCTTGCTCGTGTGGATTGGAATGCTTACTTTTGAATAGTAAGCATAACCACTTATGAACAGACAGCAGCAAAAACATATAGACCTCGTGCGGGGTATGGCGCCTTTGGTGAAGGCGTTGATTGCTGATGTGGTATTTGCGCAATACTAATTTCCTGTTTTTTCCTTTCGACCAACTATAAACCCTAACCAGGTTTAGTCTAGTCTATATATTTCATTTTTTAACATGATTTACTATGCCTATTTATCATCAATTGGGGAAAATCCCACAAAAGAGACATACGGTTTTTAGAAAACCAAATGGCGAGCTGTACTCGGAAGAGTTGGTCTCGACGCACGGTTTTTCGAGTGCTTATGCGCTTGTCTACCATTGTCACCCACCAACTTTGGTGAAGCAAATCCATGAACCTTATGATGTTTCGCCTCGTATAGCGCGCGAAAAGCACCTTAAACATACCAGTCTCAAAGGTTTTCAGGTAAAACCGAAGGACGATTACTTAGAAAGTCGTGTACCTGTACTGGTGAATAACGATCTACATATCTCCTTGGCAGCGCCGCGGGAATCCCTGACGGCTTATTTCTATAAGAACAGTCAGGCTGATGAGGTGATTTTTGTACACGAAGGGAGTGGAGTGTTAAAGACGGGGTACGGAAATATCCGTTTTGGGTATGGTGATTATCTTATTATTCCGAGAGGCGTGATCTATCAGCTACATTTTGATGGACCAGATAATCGACTTTTTATTACCGAATCTTTTGAGCCGATCCGTACACCTAAGCGATATCGCAATGAATATGGGCAGTTGATGGAGCACTCGCCCTACTGCGAGCGTGATATCCGTAAGCCTGTCGATTTGGAAACGCACGATGAATTTGGAGATTTTGAGGTGCGCATAAAAAAACAAGGATTGATCTATCCTTACGTGTACGGCAGTCATCCTTTTGATTTTGTAGGCTGGGATGGGTACCACTATCCTTGGGCAATATCTATTCATGATTTTATGCCAATCACCGGCAAATTACATCAACCACCTCCGGTGCACCAGATGTTTGAGACCAATGCGTTTGTGTTGTGTAGTTTCTGTCCTCGTTTGTATGATTACCATCCAGAGGCCGTTCCGGCTCCATATAATCACAGTAACGTGGATTCCGATGAGGTGTTGTACTATGTCGATGGTGATTTTATGAGCCGCAAGTCGGTGGAACGTGGACAAATTACATTGCATCCAGGGGGGATACCGCATGGGCCACATCCAGGAACGGTCGAAAAAAGTATCGGACAGAAGGGAACGGAGGAGTTAGCGGTGATGATCGATCCTTTTAGGCCGTTAATGTTGACCGAGGAGGCTCTGCAAATTGAAGATCCTGATTATTATAAATCGTGGATGAGTTAAGGAGCATAAAGTAGTTGGTAGTTAGTAGTTAGTCGTTGGTAGTTAGTAGGAAATAGTTAGTAGAGACGCAAACCCCGAAGGGCTCAGCGCAGCTAAATTTTGTGTCTAATTAAACGCCGAAGGACTCAGCATAACTAAATTTTGCGTCTAAGAACAGTAGAGCCACAAGATTTTGTGGCTAATTAAAAACTAATAAAATTATAAAACGAAGGGTATGGGACAAACTTTTGCAGAGAAAATCGCTAAAGCAGATGATTTTCTGCCAATCAATGGTACAGATTATATTGAATTTTATGTGGGTAACGCGAAGCAAGCGGCACATTATTACAAAACCGCTTTTGGGTTTCAATCGGAGGCGTATGCTGGTCCGGAGACGGGCGTTCGGGATCGGGTTTCTTATGTGGTAAAGCAGGATAAAATTCGCTTGGTGTTGACTACCGCATTGCGGTCGGATCATCCGGTATCGGAGCATGTGAAAAAGCATGGGGACGGCGTGAAGGTGTTGGCGCTATGGGTGGAGGATGCACGAAAGTCGTTCGAGGAAACGGTAAAGCGCGGTGCAAAACCGTATCTAGAACCTCAGCAGCTAACGGACGCGCATGGAGAAGTATGGATGTCGGGAATTTATACCTACGGTGAAACCGTACATATGTTTATCGAGCGTAAAAACTACAACGGTGCTTTTATGCCGGGTTTCGAACCTTGGGTGAGCGACTATAATCCGGAAGAAACGGGGTTATTGTATGTCGATCATTGCGTAGGGAACGTAGGATGGGATCGTATGAATGAAACGGTAGATTGGTATCAAAATGTGATGGGTTTTGTAAATATCCTTTCTTTTGATGACAAACAGATCAATACCGAGTATTCGGCCTTAATGAGTAAGGTGATGAGTAATGGGAATGGTTTTGTGAAATTCCCGATTAATGAGCCAGCAGAAGGAAAGAAGAAATCGCAGATTGAGGAGTATCTGGAGTTTTATGAAGGGGAAGGGGTGCAACATGCCGCGTTGGCAACGAAAGATATCGTGAAAACAGTGCGGGCTTTGAAAGCACGTGGGGTAGAGTTCTTATCGGCACCACCGGAGGAGTATTACGATATGTTGCCTGAGCGTATTGGAGCAATCGATGAAGAGATTCGCATTATTCAGGAGCTAGGTATCTTGGTCGATCGTGATGAAGAAGGGTATTTATTACAAATCTTTACGAAGCCCGTAGAAGATCGGCCGACTCTCTTTTACGAGATTATCCAACGTAAAGGGGCGCAAAGTTTTGGCGCTGGAAATTTTAAAGCGTTGTTTGAGGCGATCGAACGAGAACAGGAACGTAGAGGTAATTTGTAATTGTTATTTATATATAAATTGAAAATGAAAGACTTGCTGAAGGCCTTTGAGGAAAAAAAACCAGAAATTGTTTTCGAGTGGAAAGATACCGAAACAGAGGCAGAGGGTTGGGTGGTTATAAACTCGTTACGAGGTGGTGCTGCCGGTGGTGGTACACGTATGCGTGCTGGTTTGGATCGGCATGAGGTGGAATCGCTGGCTAAAACAATGGAAGTTAAATTCACGGTCTCGGGACCGGCGATTGGTGGGGCGAAATCGGGGATCAATTTTGATCCGTCAGATCCACGCAAGCAAGGTGTGTTAGACCGTTGGTTTAAAGTGGTGACTCCATTGCTCAAGAATTATTATGGTACGGGCGGGGACTTAAATGTCGATGAAATCCATGACGTTATTCCGTTGACGGAGCAGTATGGGTTATGGCATCCCCAAGAAGGAGTGTTAACCGGGCATTTTGATGTACGCGAAAACGGACGTATTCATCAAATTGGCCAGTTGCGTCACGGGGTATCCAAAGTATTGGAAGAGGCAAAATACAGTCCGGATCTGAAACGTAAATATCGCGTAGCCGATATGATTACAGGGTTTGGCGTTGCGGAGTCAATCAAGCACTTCTACAGTATTTACGATGGTTCTTCTGCCGGGAAGCGTGCTATTACACAAGGTTGGGGGAATGTGGCCGCTGCCGCCGCCTTCTATTTGGTGAAACAAGGCGTGAAGATCGTCGGTATAATTGATCGTGTTGGCGGGTTGGTGAATACCACTGGTTTTACCGAAGAGGAAATTACTGCTCTGTTCTTAAATCGAAATGGCAACGCGCTGAATCATCCAAACATGCTTTCATTTGATGAAATCAATGAGAAGATATGGTCAATAGGAGCCGAAATTTTTATTCCAGCGGCGGCTTCGCGGTTGGTGTCCAAAGAGCAGGTTCGCTTATTGATTGAGCACGGTTTGGAAGTTATTGCTTCGGGTGCGAATGTACCTTTTGCCGATCGCGAGATTTTCTACGGTCCAGTGATGGAGTATGCCGATGAGCAGGTGGCTGTAATTCCTGATTTTGTAGCCAATTGCGGGATGGCGCGTGTGTTTGCTTATTTGATGCAGCCGAATATCGAAATCAGCGACGAGGCTATTTTTAACGATGTTTCTTCGGTTATTCGGGAGGAGATGAAAAATATTCATGCCCTGACTCCGCAGCCTAAAAATATCTCGTCGAAGGCTTACGAGCTGGCTTTGAAGCAATTGTTAAGTTAGAAGCTCTTTGAAACGTGAGATAGGGGTAATCCATCGGCATATTGGTGAAAAATATTTTTACTTTTTTTTTGAATATATGCTACAAAGGTTTATCTTTGTCTCACTTTAGAAAAGCAGCTCACGCCGCTCTTTCGAAGGAAATTCCTGAATAGCTCAGTTGGTTAGAGCATCTGACTGTTAATCAGAGGGTCGCTGGTTCGAGCCCAGCTTCAGGAGCAAAGGAAACCGGCTATTTTTAGCCGGTTTTTTTTTGAGCTTTTGAATACAAATACTTTCAAAAAAATTAAAAATCATGAGTTTAGTAATTGTTGGTACCGTTGCTTTTGATGCGATCGAAACGCCGTTCGGAAAAACAGATAAAATTGTAGGTGGCGCAGCTACCTTTGCTGGTTTGGCAGCTTCTTATTTATACGATAACGTAAAGTTAGTCAGTGTAATTGGGGATGACTTTGGAGATGATAACTTAGATATTTTACGATCGAAAGGAATTGATGTAGAAGGAGTGGAGATCGTAGCGGGAGGAAAATCATTTTTCTGGTCTGGTAAATACCACAATGATATGAACAGCCGTGATACCTTGATCACCGAGTTGAACGTATTGGCGGATTTCGATCCTAAAGTTCCGGCATCGTACCAAGACTGTGAATATATTTTGTTGGGTAACTTGACACCACAGGTGCAAATGGATACCTTAGCGCGTTTAGACAATAAGCCTAAGTTGGTGGTTTTAGATACCATGAACTTCTGGATGGATGTTGCGTTGGAGGATTTGAAAGCTGTATTGAAGAAAGTTGATGTCTTGACAATTAATGATGCGGAAGCACGCCAGTTGTCGGGTGAGTATTCGTTAGTGAAGGCGGCGAAGGTAATTTTAGAAATGGGACCGCAATACCTGATCATTAAAAAAGGAGAGCACGGGGCATTGTTGTTTGGGGAAGGACAGATTTTCTCCGCACCAGCGCTACCATTAGCAGATGTGTTTGATCCAACAGGAGCAGGTGATACATTTGCAGGTGGATTTATTGGTTACTTAGCGAAAGTGAAAACGATTAACTTTACCAATATGAAGAATGCCATTATCTACGGTTCTGCTTTAGCCTCGTTCTGTGTAGAAAAATTTGGTACAGAACAATTGCAAAGTTTAACAGCAACTGATATTCAAGCGCGCATAAAGCAATTTATAGCGTTGTCTAAATTTGAGATCAGCGAATAATAAAGAGGGCTGATCGCTTAGGCGAGTTTTCCGATAACGGTAAATTTCGCAAAGACGTGGTCAGCATGCGGCGCATCGGCAAGTTCATCGGTTAGGTCTTGACCTGCCCAATGTTCATAATGCTTGCCGTTTCGCCATAACCTGCTTAAGGAAACATCATAGATGAGTCCTTTATAGCATACCCATATTTCGGGTTTGTCTTGTCCATTGCGCAACGCTAGTTGCGATTTAGTGTAAGTAGGGCAGTCGTGTTCCACGGGCCAAACTTACCTAAATTTGGTTTTCCTTACAAATTCCCATTTTAGAACATAACAATCCTGGGCTACCTTTTGGATAGCATGGGTTTGTGTACTATAAGAGTTGACTAATACAGCGTCGGATTTCGCTGGCGTTAATATCCGAACTGATACGCGTTTAAAGTTTTTTTCATGGCTTTACGAGCCACATGTATTCTGGTCTTTACTGTTCCAATAGGAATGTTTAAATGATCCGAGATCTCATGGTACTTGTAGCCTTCGAAATACATCGTAAAAGGTATGTAATACTCTTCCGATAAGTTGGCTAATGCATGGTTAATGTCGTCCATCACAAAACGGTTTTCACCGACATTGCTCGTGGCAGACACGACAAGGTTAGCACTTGTAATTTCCTCTTCTTTTGTAATAAATGAATTGGTCTTAATGATCCGTCTGTAGTTGTTAATGAAGGTATTCTTCATGATGGTGTACAACCAGCCTTTAAGATTTGTTCCTTCCCTGAAGTTGGTAAAGTAGGTGACAGCCTTCAGCAGGGTGTCCTGTACCAAATCGTTCGCATCATCCTGGTCTCTAGTGAAATTTTTTGCATACGCCTTTAATGAATCTGACTGTTGGATTACTAAAGTATTGAATTCTGTCTTGTTCATACTAGATTGGATTTTAAAGTTTACAATGAGTTAAAAAAATTAATTACAATCTGTAATAAGGTTGTATTCACTTGAATGAAATACGGTTTCTGACAAAGAGTTATGCAAAGGGCGTGCTAAACTTTTTGATTTGACATTATTCTATATTAAAAAAATATTAACTATTCGTTACAGTTAATGCTTATTTAGGAAAACTACCTTTTATGCGCTTTGGGTGGCTCTTAAAAGGTAGTTTTTAACAATTAAAATTCACAAATGTGGAAAACTTTATAAAACGTTTACCTCGCGTTCGAGTCTAATACCAAATGTATCGTACACATCGTTCATTATTTTGGACGATGTGTCGTAAATTTCAGACCCACGTGCTTCCCCCAAGTTGGTGAGAACCAGTGCTTGATGTTTCCATGTAGCTACGTTACCATCGATTTTCCCCTTCCATCCACATTTTTCAATCATCCAGCCTGCGGCCAACTTTACATGTGTGTCGTCTACTATATAGGAAACAATCTCGGGGAACTCCTGTTTCAACTTATTGAAAATATTTATATCGATTATCGGGTTCTTAAAGAAGCTTCCGGCATTACCTATCGTGGAAGGATCGGGTAATTTTTCCACACGAATGTGCGAAACAACCTCGGCAATATCCCGTATGGTCGGATTGGTAATGTTACGTTTTGTTAACTCACTATTAATTGCGCCGTAGGAACTATTAATCTGGTGTTTCACCGCAAGTCGGTAGGTCACCGAGGTAATAATATATCGTCCTTTGTAGGTTGTCTTGAATATACTGTCGCGATACGTAAAATTACAGTCTGCATTTGTGAAGCTTGTGAAGGATCCGGTTTCAGTATCGAATGCTTGACAAGAATAAAAGACATCCATCAATTCGGTGCCGTAGGCGCCGATATTTTGAACCGGAGAGGCACCGACCGTTCCAGGTATAAGCGCCAAGTTTTCTATTCCGGCAAAATCGCGGTCTATGCAGTACCATACGAAGTCATTCCACACTTCACCTGCTTTGGCTGTAACATAAATATAATTCCCCTCAATGAAATGTGTAATTCCTTTATTTGCTATACGAATAATAAGACCATCATAATCCTGTGTGAATAGCACATTACTGCCTCCACCAAGGACAAAAAAAGGACTATTGGTGAAATGTCCTGCCGAGAAAAGTGAGGAAAGGCTGCTTTCGTCCTCAATGGATATAAACTGTTTGCAGCGGGCATCTACACCAAATGTGTTAAAAGGCTGTAAAGAAACGTCGTTTTGGATATGATTCATCATTTTATATTGACTAATCCTTTTAAAAATTCAAAAAAAGAACTAATTTTATAGTAAAGTGTAAAGATAGTATAAACGCTAGTTATATAGAGGAAAAAAGTATCATGCCCAAGAATGTTGATATCAAGAGAGCGAAAATTTTAGATGTTGCAAAGAAACGTTTTGCTCACTTTGGAATGGCGAAGACAACGATGGCTGAGATTGCCAAGGATCTATCCTTTTCGAAAGCTCTTTTGTATTATTATTTTCCAGATAAGCACAGCTTATATACGGCTGTGTTAGGTTATGTCATCAATGATATGATGGTTAAGGTAGATGCTTCATTATCGAAGTGTATTACGGTGGAGAAGGCAATGAATCACGCTATCGAGCTGCGTATGGAGATGTTGCGCGAGAACTACAACCTTTTTGAGTATTCCTCCTCCCTGTTTATGCAAAACCCTGGCGAGATGAGCAAGAGTGTAGGCCCGTACTTTGAGAAGATCAAAGAACAGGATAGTCGTATCATGGAAATCGGTGTTAAAAATGGCGAAATTGTTGTCGATGATCTCAATGAGACATCTGAATTAATGTCTTTTGCGTTGATGGGAATGCGTACAGGGGTGTTAAGTAAACAGGTAAACGACTGTCTTTTTCCTTCACCAGATGAGTTTGAGCTCATCTTGACCAAACAGAAAAAATTACTTCATATCTTCTTACGCGGGCTACGGCCGTAGCATATCTTGTTTTACTGATCTGAGATGGTTAGGCTCTAACCGCTTTCTCTTTCTGTAAGATGTCCGTTATAATTTGGCGGGCATGAATCCTTGAATTTTCAATAAACCAGAGGTGCGTATTTAGCCCGCCACAAACTACGCCAGCCAGGTATAGTCCAGGAACGTTTGTCTCCATCGTATTCACATTATGGGTCGGGATCATTGGCGCTTCCTGTGGTATCTCGATGCCGAGCTGGCGCAGAAAGTCAAAGTTTGGCCGGTATCCCGTTAGTGCCAATATGAAGTCGGCCGGTATTTGCTTTACACCTTCTTTGGTGGCGATTACGGTATA
Organism: Sphingobacterium psychroaquaticum; assembly: GCF_900177625.1. Lineage (GTDB taxonomy): Bacteria > Bacteroidota > Bacteroidia > Sphingobacteriales > Sphingobacteriaceae > Sphingobacterium > Sphingobacterium psychroaquaticum. The sequence continues at coordinate 208,656 of NZ_FXAU01000001.1, read as the reverse complement.
TTGTGGATGTATCTCCTTTATTTGACTCTCGAAATATACGTCGATCGAACCTTCTGCAATTCGATTTTCAATATCGGGTCTTACCCAATATTTTACCCGTGGACTAATTTCTGTGCCTCGAATTACTAAGGACACTTTAGCACCTTTCCGATACGTTTCTAGTGCGGCATCGATAGAAGAGTTGCTGGCGCCTACTACGATAACGCGTTGATTGGTGAAAAAATGAGGATCATTATAGTAGTGAAAAACGTGTGGTAGATCTTCTCCAGGAACACGTAGGTGCATGGGGATGTCGTAAAACCCTGTTGCAACAATCACATATTTAGCGGTATAGGTGTTTTTTGTTGTTTTCACGTGGAATATCCCATCTTCTTGGTGCTGGCTTACCACCTCTTCAAACAAATGGGTGTTGAGTTCAAATTTTTGATCGATCCGGCGGTAGTATTCTAAAGCCTCCGCACGTTTCGGCTTTGGAAGAGTCGTGACAAAGGGTGTGTCGCCGATCTCTAAGCGTTCTGAAGAGGAAAAAAAAGTCATGTTAACCGGGTAGTGGTAAAGGGAATTTACCAGGGTACCCTTTTCTAGAATAATATGTGATAAACCTTTTTCCTGGGCGGCGATTCCACAGGCTAGGCCTATTGGACCACCTCCTATAATTAAAACATCAAAATGATTCTCCATGTCAGTTTCGTAATACGGGCACTAGTTCGTTTTCACCAGAAAGGGCGATCTCCTGTGTCACTTTATGTAAATCTCCTGATATTTTGCTCAAGAATTGTAATTGTTCTGTAATTAGATTGCTGTTTTCATCTTCTACCTCGGCCGCATCTTGTAACTCCGGAAAGATATTGTGCGTTGTAAAGTCGGCTTCGCCTTCATGTGGTAAGGTTGCGATTGCTTTTTCCAACTCATTTAATGTTTTGCGCAGCAGTTTAACGTGCTCCTTGTGGAAAGCCTCTTTCTCTGTTTGGTTGACCTGGCTGAGTAAATTAGCCGCATAGGAAGAGAAGATATGGCTTAATATAACAAATCTATTGACCTCTTTGGTATGCTTTTGTCTCCATTTAGGCTCTGTTAGCATACGCTGAAAAGTAGATCCCATATTGGCGGAAGCGATGTATACTTCTTTACGTGCTAGCTTGTAAGCGGTTACGGAGAGGTTTTGTCCGCTAAGCATTTGCAGAGCTTGCGCCATATAATTGTAGTTGGCTATCAAAAGAGAACGCATGTTGTTTCGGAACTGTGCACTCTCCCAATTTGGAAAAATAATATAGCTGGAAAGGAAGGCTATCATTCCCCCCAAGAAGGTGTCTAGAATACGCTCCTGTGCCATTTCAAAGGTATTCATGCCGTTAAAGCTGAGCATGATAAGTACGTATGGGGTCATAAAGAGAACCGCTACAATATAGTTGATGCGGAACATACTGTAGGCCGTCAAGAAGAAGAAAATAAGCAGCACAAAGCGGATTGTTTCATCTTCTATAGTAAGCAAAATTACGGCTCCAATAATACCTCCCAGAACGGTGCCTATAAGGCGCTGGACATTTCGCTCTTTGGTGAGACCAAAACCAGGCTTAAGGATCACCATGATGGTGAGTAATGTCCAATAAACGCCGTTCGGATTAAAACCGACAAGGTTCAAGGTGAGGTAAGTGCCCGATAAAACAATAGCCATCCGGAGCGCATGTCGAAAGACTGATGATTCAAAGCTAAAGTTGCCTTTGAACTTTTTCCAATCGATCTGGTCACGCGTCACAAACTGAGATGCAGAGTCAATTTCTTCTTTCGGGATCTCTGAAATTTTAGAAGCACCGTAGCTATATATATTATCCAAAAACTTGACAATCGTTCGGATGTTAATAATAATCTTCTTGAGCGGAATGGTATTGATATTTTCCTTTTCGAGTTTATCTACAGCTTCCTTTAGCAAAGCAATATCTTTTTCAAACGCATACAGCGGTTTCGGTATTTTATTGGCGTTAAGATCATACGCCATATTATCCATTTCATTGGTTATTTTCAGGAGGACATGTCTGAAGGAAGATAGGACCCCCGATTTTCCATATGCAGCCTTAATGGCATTGTAGTCATATTGGGTGGTCATACTCTGTTCAAAAAGATCCACTACATCGGAAAATACCAGGGTCAAAAAACGACCGATTTTCGTGGTATCTTTAATCGATCGTTTACTCTGAAAGAGAATGTCACGCACACTTTCTTGATGGGTATGCACTTCTACTTGCTTTTCGATGAGCTTTAAGTAGTTTTCATCAAAATCGGTTTTGGCGTCATAAAAATTTGCTTTCAGGCGAATATAATCTGCGACATACCGGATGGACTCCGATAGCTCTTGTTGGGCAATACGATACGGCCTTATTTGCATCAATGACATGCTGATCAGCATATACCAGGCACCGCCTGTCGCAATATAAACAAGGTACATCCACTTTTCATTCTCATTAATATCTCCGCGTATATTGATCAGCATCATTAAGATGGCCATCGAACCGACTGTCGCAGCTCGGGCATTGAATACAGCAAGCATGGAAAACAAAAAGCTCAGTACGGCAATACCTATGGTGGTAAGTGGGACAGAATGGTTGATATGTGAAATGATCAGGTAGGTGAACATACACAACATCGCTGTAGAAAGCATCCCGAGTCGTCTATGTGACGGCGCACCAGGCGTGTCTGATAAGCCGACAAGTAATGCACCGAGCGAGATTAAAGTGCCTATATGAAAATCACCTAAGTAAGCGCATACAATTACGGGCACGATACATCCGAACGTGATTTTTAATCCTTCTGAGAAATACTGGCTATAAAAGAAGTTGCTGATTTCCTTAGTCTTGTCCATAGAATGATCAAAAGCGCGTAAAAATAATGTGTAGAGAAATTTCTTTGCTCAAACATACAAAAAAAGCTGTTGAATAAACAATTGCCTTTCACTAATTGATGTAGGATACGTAGCTTTACAATTATTGAAAAGAACGACCATGTAAAGGTGTTTTATTTTGCTTATTTTTTAATAAAACACTGATTTTTATATATTTTTTTTATTTTAAAATTTGATTAGATGTAATAATTGCATACTTTAGTGCAATTTTGAGGAAATACTGTTACTTTATACATTTTCTTTTTATACTAAACCGGTTCATATTGTCAAAAAACTCGATGCCACTAACTCGATAGGCTATGGAGCTGTTTAAAGAAGATTAACAATACATTATGAAAATAAGTCAAAAACAATCTGTTTTCAATAACGAGGTCTTAACACGTTTTGATCTCTATAAGAGTTTGTTCCTGACGTTGCCCTTTCAACGGGTTCAACATACAGGGACTGTGTTGCCTTTTTTTACAACGCATTGTGAAAAGGGAATTGAAGAACACTTAACACCAGAAGCTATTATCGATAGTTTCTTTGGGCAGTATGAACAATATGTGCAGGAAGAAGATCGATTGGATTTTTTGTTCCGTATCGTGCAGTATATTGAACGTCAGGTTGTTTTGTTTGATGCGGTCGAGGATTCGGCTTTTCAGGCGATTGGTAAGAATGATGAAGCCGGACTTCTGCATTCGATGTTTCGCCGGGCACAAGAGAACCCCGAGATGAAAAAGAAAATCGTGGATAAACTACACGATTTCTCCGTTCGTTTGGTGCTTACAGCACACCCGACCCAGTTTTATCCAGGACCTGTTCTTTCGATTATCACAGACTTGATCGAAGCACTTAAACTGAATGATGTCTCGAATATTCAGTTGCTGTTGCAGCAATTGGGAAAAACACCCTTTATAAATAAGGAAAAACCAACACCTATTGATGAGGCGGCAAGCTTAGCTTGGTTCTTGGAAAATGTGTTTTATAAAGTAGCCTCCGAAATTCAATCGCAGATTGACAATGAGTTGGAAGTACCGATCGAGGGTGTCAAGCAGCTGATTGAACTTGGTTTCTGGCCGGGTGGTGATCGAGATGGAAATCCAAACGTAACGGCGGAAAGTACTAAAAAAGTAGCGGCGATGTTGCGCACCATACTTTTCCGTTGTTATTACCGAGACTTCCGCATCGTGAAACGTCGGATTACTTTCCGTGGTGTGGAGAAATATTTGGAGGTTTTACAGAATCTGTTCTATGAGAACTCGTTTAATCCGCAGGAGCGTCCGAATGATGAAACGGCAACAATTTTAGAGAACTTAAACGCAGTTAAAGATGTTCTAAATCAACACCACGATGGTTTGTTTGTGGAGTTAGTGGAAGATTTAATTCGTAAGGTGGTTACTTTTGGTTGTTATTTTACAACGCTGGATATCCGTCAGGATAGTAGTATTCTACGTAATACCTTTAACTACCTGGTGGAGCGTAATCCTGACCTGGGAATTGCAGTAGGAGATCTTGAAACGGAAGAAAACAAACAAAAAGCAATTACCTTGTCAGAAAAGGAACTTTCGTTCGGGGATGATGCCGATGCGTTGGTGGTAGACACCTTGTCGGTTATTGATTTGTTGAAGGATATTCAAAAATCGGGTAGTGAGCGTGCCGCACAACGCTTTATTATAAGCAATTGCCAACAAGCGTCCGATATTTTGGGACTTATGCAGTTGTTCTTATGGTCGGGCTGGAAGAAAGATGCGTTGACTATCGATTTTGTGCCATTATTTGAGACGGTTGATGACCTATCCCGTGCCGCGGATGTGATGCGTACGTTGTATGCACATAAAGAGTATGCTGCACATGTAAAGAGAAGAGGTAACAAACAGACGATCATGCTTGGTTTTTCCGATAGTACAAAGGATGGCGGATACCTGATGGCGAACTGGTCTATTTATAAAGCAAAAATTGAATTGACCGCGATTGCAAGGGAGTATGATGTGGACTTGATCTTCTTTGATGGTCGGGGAGGCCCTCCAGCACGTGGTGGTGGTAAAACGCAAAAATTCTATGCTTCTATGGGGAAAGAGATTGCGAACGAACATATTCAATTAACGATTCAAGGGCAGACAATCAGTAGCCAGTATGGTTCCTTGGAAACGGCGCAATATAATATTGAACAGCTTTTACAGGCGGGGATGATTTCAGAATTGCAGCAAAAGGAGGGAGATACACTAACCGCGAAACAAAAGTCTATTATTGATCAGATGGCACAAGAGAGTTATAATAAATTTATGTCTCTTCGTAAAAATCCATTGTTTCTGCCTTATCTGGAAACATTGAGTCCATTGAAGGAGCTTTCAGCCGTGAATATTAGTAGTCGTCCAGTGAAGCGAAATAATGGGAAAGAATTGCGTTTGGAAGATTTGCGGGCCATTAGTTTTGTGACCTCTTGGAGCCAGTTGAAACAAAATATACCTGGATTCTTTGGCGTAGGAACTGCATTGCGTTGGGCCGAGGAGAATAATCTATGGTCTTATGTCAAAAATCTATACGAAAGCTCGGGCATGTTTAAGACCATTATCGACAACTGTATGATGTCTATGACAAAGTCTAACTTTGACATTACAGCTTATATGCAATACGATGAGAAGTTCGGCGACTTTTGGCTGATGCTGCGGGAAGAGTATGAGCTGACGAAAGCCTATACATTGAAGCTTAGTAATTCCCAGGTGTTGATGGAAGATTATCCAATCGATAGAGCTTCGATTCTGGCACGTGAGAAAATTGTACTTCCTTTGCTGATCATTCAACATTATGCTATTCGCACACTGTTAAACAATAATGTTTCGACCGAAAAAGAAGCCGCTTATAAAAAGCTTATCGGACGTACTATTTATGGTGTTGTAAATGCCGGAAGAAATCTAGCCTAAATGTATGGTGTAGATACAAATTTCTTCTGTGTATAACGTATTTATATTGTTTATAAGGGCAAATTTATCTAAGTTTGTCCTATTAATAAATAGATAAGAGATGAAATTAAATACTTTATTTGTTGCAGGTGTGTGTGCCAGTATGTTCTTTGCTTCTTGTAACCCAAAGACGGCACAGGAAAATCAACTGAAATATACGCATACTAGTTTAGCTGACGGTGATGCTTATCATTTTTTTCAAGTAGTAGGTGCAAAAGCGGCTTATGAGGCTGATTACGCAGCGGCGATCGAAAAGTCTGCTAGTGAAGCGCAGGTTAAGCAAGTTGCAGCAAAAGCTAAGGAAGTTTATGGTAGTATCTTACCTGTTTTAGATAGTCTAGCCGTGGTTAATCAAGTCGATTTTCCAATCAAAGGAGCTGCGAAATACGAGGCACCTGTAGCGGATACCACAGCGACACATGCAGTGGCGGCACATGGCGCGAGCGACTATGTAAAACATGTTCAACATGAATCGGCTATTATCAAAGAACAGTTTGAGCGGTTAAGCGTTAATACAAACGTAGGTTTGCGTGAATTTGCAAAAGCAAACGTAGAGAAGGTTGCCGAATTGTTTAAACTTGCGGGTGGCAAGGAACAAGCAGGTGGACATCACTAAGTCACGATATTTATAATAAATGAGAAAGGAATGTGAGAGAATCACATTCCTTTTTTGTTTATTATTTGACTTAATATTAAATTAATATTTGATTTACTATACTTGTGTATATTTTTTAGATCGATTATTTTAATTATAAAGATACATACGTGAGATACGGAGCTATAGATATCGGTTCCAATGCCGTTAGGTTATTGATTGCCGAAATAAACCAAGAAAAAAATCCTGTCAGCTTCAAGAAAGAAGCATTGATCCGTGTTCCATTGCGTCTAGGCGATGATGCTTTTATCCAGCACCATATCTCGGAGCCTAAGTTTGTCAATATGGTAAAGACAATGCAGGCATTTCGGAACCTGATGGATGTTTACCGGGTGACGAACTACATGGCCTGTGCAACGTCAGCGATGCGGGATGCCGATAATGGCCCGGAAATTGTCGCAGCCTGTCGTGAGGTAGGTATCGATATTCAGATTATTGGTGGAGCAGAAGAGGCTGAAATTATTTACAACAGCCATTTGCAAGATACGATGGATGCGAATAAGGTGTATTTGTACATTGATGTGGGTGGTGGTAGTACAGAGCTTTCACTTTTTGCAAACCAAGAGCTTGTCGCCTCTAAGTCGTTTAATTTGGGTACCATCCGTATTCTGGATAATCAAGATAAGCCGGAAACGTGGGAAGAAATGAAAACTTGGGTACGGGAGAGTACGCGGGGCTATAAAAATATATACGGTATCGGTACAGGCGGAAACATTAATAAATTGTCCCGTATAGCCAATGAAAAAGCGGATAAGCCGATGTCCTACGCAAAGCTGCGTGCGATTTATACTTATTTGAATGGATATTCCCTTAAAGATAGGATTCACGTGTTGGGGTTAAAACAAGATCGTGCAGATGTTATTATCCCTGCTGCGGAGATTTTCTTAACTATTATGAAGGTCGGACACTTGAAAAATATTACGGCACCACGCGTTGGCTTGGTGGATGGTATAATTCAGACTTTGATAGCGAGGGATTTAGGAAAATAATAGTGAAAAGGCAAAGATTTCTTTTCCAAATCTCATGAAAAAAACTATTTTTGTGCAACTCAAGCCCAGGTGGCGAAATTGGTAGACGCACCATCTTGAGGGGGTGGCGCTCGCATGGGCGTGGCAGTTCGAATCTGCTCCTGGGCACTTAAGGAGACGACTAGTTATAGTCGTCTCCTTTTTTATTAAATATACACCTGTTGTTTTCTTGTAGCTGGAAGTAGGGGGCACCTCTAGCTTAGCACAGTCCACCTTTCTATAATCCTCAAGTCCTCTTGTTTATTTGTTATTACTCGTTTTTCATTATCTGTAAGACCCATATTTAACGGAACGGGGGCTATAAGATGGATAGCCCAGCTTGCTTAACCTCTGGATTACACGTAAAGCCTGTTTTTTTGTGCGAGGGATTAATTTTTACGGCACAAAAAAAGTAATCATGTAAAAACAATAAATGGAAAAAATCTGTTAGATATAGTTGTCATCTATTATGAAGTATTTAAGCTGTAATAATTAAAACTAATTATTGGAATTATGAAACTGATATCAAAATTGTCAATTTATGTTGTTGTGTTTTTAGTGCATATTACAACGACCATGGCGCAACAAAGAGAAGATGTTATTTACCTAAGCGACGGTAGTCAAAAGAAGGGAAAGGTTGTTTCGATAGGTGATGAGGTTATTAAATTTTCGTACACCGGGGAGGAGGTACAATATGAGCTCAAAAAGCAAACGGTAAATAAGATTGTTTTTGCAAATGGCAGGGAAGAGTCTTTTGGGAACTCTTCTGCTGTAACTGGAATTACACCTTCTGTGGTGGCGAGCAACCAGCTTGCGGTTCTTCCTTTCGAGATCGTGAGTAACGATCAGGCATTGACCACTGATGCCATGCGTCGGGAAATTCAACAATCTTGTGTGGATGCGATTAAATCGCGTGGATTATCTTTTCAGATCCAAGATCCTAGAACAACGAATGCTATGTTAGCTAAATCAGGAATTCAGCTTTCGGATATAGCAAACCATGTTCCTGAAGAACTAGCGAAGTTACTAGGGGTGAGCTATGTTATAGTAGGTGCCTATGAAATTGAAAATAAAGGAACGTCCACGATTGTCACAACATACAATGATAAAAAGCAAGAGGATCGAACGAAAGGTACCGCTGTTCGATCGAATAATACCTATACTTCGACTAACTACAATACAAAAGTGCTATTGTCAATCTATGATTCCAATGGCAGACAGCTGTTCTCCGATACACGAAAACCTTTTATGGGTGGACTGGATTCGTACAGTGGCGCATTAAAGACTTTAGCAAAACGTATTACCTTAAAATAAGGAGTAGGGGCTGGTTTGGAATGAATAGGGAATAGAACAAGAAAAGCGCTTGGATGGGATCCAAAGCGCTTTCTTTTTGTTTAATAGTGTATAGTTTATAGTTTATTTGCGCGTGCTGTGATCTCGGCAATGTCGAGAACTTGAATTTCCTGCTCTTTCTCCTTGATTTTTACGCCATCGCTTAACATGGTCATACAGAAAGGGCATGCTGCAGCTACGATTTCTGCTTTTGATTCGATGACATCCTCGATACGTTCAATATTTACATCTTTATTTCCGGGTTCTGGTTCTTTAAACATCTGCGCACCACCGGCGCCACAACAAAGGCCATTGCTACGGCAACGTTTTAATTCAGATAGCTGAGCATCCAGCGACTCTAAAACCTTACGCGGTGCTTCATAGACTTCGTTCGCACGTCCCAAATAGCAAGGGTCATGGTAGGTAATCTTTTTACCTTTAAAAACATGGCCATCATCCGGACGTAGTTTTCCTTGATCAATAAGATCTTGGATAAGTTGTGTGTGGTGAATAACCTCAAAAGTTCCGCCCAGTTCCGGGTATTCATTTTTTAACGTGTTGAAGCAATGTGGACAAGCGGTAACGATTTTTTTTATCTCATAACCATTTAAGATTTCAATGTTCATCATGGCCTGCATCTGAAATAAAAACTCGTTACCTGCACGTTTTGCAGGGTCTCCAGTGCAACTTTCTTCGGTTCCTAAAATCGCATAATTCAGACCGACATGATTTAAAATTTTACATATATCTTTCGTTATGCGTTGCGCCCGCTCGTCAAAACTTCCGGCACAGCCTACCCAGAATAATAAATCTGGAGTTTGACCTTTCGCCATCAATTCAGCAACAGTGGGTACGTGAAATGTATTTTCCATAGATATGTGTCTTAATTATTGGTTGGCCCAGTTTGCGCGGTCTGCTTGTGCATATTTCCACGGGGCACCGTTGTTTTCTAAATTACTGAACATGCCGTTGATGCTGCTTGGTGCTTGCGACTCCTCCATCACGGCGTACTGACGTAAGCCTATAATAATTTCCAGAGGATTGATATTGACTGGACATTGTTCAACACAAGCATTGCAGCTGATACACGCCCAAATTTCCTCCCGAGTAATGTATGTATCCAACAAGGATTTACCGTCGTCTTCAAAGCTTCCTTTTTGATCAATTTGTTTGCCCACTTCGGTAACCCTGTCCCGTGTATCCATCATAATCTTCCGCGGTGACAATAATTTACCCGTAATATTGGCCGGACAGCTTGCTGTACAGCGTCCACATTCGGTACACGTATAAGCATCAAGTAGATTTTTCCAGGTCAAGTCTTGCACATCTTTTACCCCAAAGCGTGTCACTTCACCAGACGGTGGTGGCAAACTTGGGTCCAACATGGCTTTTACTTCTGCTGTTACACTTTCGATATTGTTTAGTTTGCCTTTAGGAGTTAGGTTGGAGAAATACGTGTTCGGGAACGCTAAGATAATATGGAGGTGCTTTGATAGCGGCAGATAATTTAGAAATAAAAGAACACCAATAATGTGGAACCACCAACAAAAGCGTTCGACCATCACTAAACCATTTATGTTATCGGGTAATAGCCCGACCAAATATTGACTAACCGGAAATGCTCCCGCGGTATGATAACCGTCGGCACCTAATTGCTGGAGCTTACCGTCGGCAGCATTCATGGTTAGAAATGCTGCCATCAAGAGAATCTCCGTAATCAAGATGATATTTGCGTCCGTACGCGGCCATTTTAGTAGTTCTCGTCCGCCGAATCGATAAATATGTAATACGTTTCTACGAATGAAAAAGATAACACAGCTCACCAGTACAGCAAGCGCTAGCCATTCAAAGGCGTAAATCAAGAAATCATAAAAACTACCCATTACAGAAAGAACCCGATGGGTCCCAAATAAGCCATCGATGACGATTTCGAGCATCTCAATATTAATGATACAGAAACCAACGTAAACAAAAACGTGGAGGATCGCCGCTAGCGGCTTCTTGAACATTTTTTGCTGTCCTAAAGCGACCATGGCCATAATCCGAAATCGTTCACCTGGATTGTCCGTTCGCTGTGTCGCGCGGCCGAGTTTAATGTTTCTATATATTTTCTTCGCGTTACGTGCAAAAAAGACGATCGCAACGGCGAATAAAATAAAAAATATGAGTTGACTTATCATAACTAATATTTCAGGTTCAATTACAAATATAATTATACTAATCAATACTATGCATGCATAATGATTAATTTGGAAAGATTACAAATAATATTATGATTCAATAAGAAAGAGACGTAACCTCTCTGGTTAGAGAACGTATAAGCCGGTGTTTTGTTCTGAGAAATGAAAAACTAAACAGGAGGAGCGACCTCGCTGCGATTTGTTTGAGCAGATTGGTTGTCATTCGGAGGAAGAGGAGATGAATGGCGCCGAGGTAAAGTCTGTACGATGATTCCTAGCTTTGGGAAAGTTATGACTATCTTGTATAGCGTATTTAAAACCAATCATGCGTCATACAAGATAGTCATTGCTTCATTTCTCTGGATTAAAAAGAAGAACGCCCTCTTTTTCGACGTTCTTACTGTTTTATTTTACCTGAAATATGGTAATACTTATCTCCCAAGAGAAGGACATGTTGTCTTTTCTCAAGTTGATAGCCAACATCTTTCTGGTAGTGCAGCGTTTCCTCTGTATCGTATAAAAGATTATCTATATTTCGGTCTATTCGAAAGGTAATAGGTTGTCCTTTATCGTTATAGGTTATTTCTACGAGCTTAAGATCCAATTTTGGGTTTGTGGAATGGTAGGTGACCCGTCGATCAACACTGTCTTTCTTTAGGTATCCCGCATAAGCCGGTTTGTTGATGTCCACGGTAAGAAAGCTTGCTAATTCATTTTCCCAATTATCAATCTTAATATCTTTTGTTTCCGCAATACTATCCTTTTTAACCGTTTTAATGACTTCGGGTTTCTCCGCCGATAAACGAGCTATCTCTGTCGTAAAAAATGCCGGTATATCCAGCTGTTTGCTTGCAAAATGCTCCACTTGTGCGGTCTGCTCCGAACAGGCGAATACTAAAGCGGCCATGGTAATAACCATGGCTGCTTTACCTATTTTATAGGGTCGTTTATACCAATACATTCCCTGTCATTTCTGCCGGAATCGGTAAGCCCAACAAAGTAAGAACTGTAGGGGCAATATCGCCTAGCTTTCCATCTTTAATATGATTAAAGTGGTTGTCGATCAAAATACAAGGTACCAAGTTTGTGGTGTGTGCTGTATTTGGCGAGCCATCTTCATTCAGCATGAACTCTGAATTTCCATGGTCGGCAATAATAATAAATGAATAGCCAAGCGCGAGACCTGTGTCTACCACTTTTTTCGTGCAACGATCTACTGTTTCTACAGCTTTCACAACAGCCTCAAATACACCGGTGTGTCCTACCATATCTGGGTTTGCAAAGTTTAAGCAAATGAAATCTGGAGCATTGCTTTCCATATCTTGGCAGATGGCATCGGTGATACCCTGTGCACTCATCTCTGGTTGTAGATCATATGTAGCAACTTTTGGAGAAGGTACCAACAATCTGTTTTCTCCAGCAAATGCCGCTTCTTGACCGCCAGAGAAGAAGAAGGTTACATGCGGATATTTTTCTGTTTCCGCAATGCGAACCTGTGTTTTTCCTTGTGCACTTAGAACCTCACCTAAGGTATTGGTCAAATTATCTTTTTGGAAAACCACGTGTACGTTCTTGAACGTATCATCATACCCCGTCATCGTAACATAGTAGAGATCCAACGGTTTCATATCCTGCGCCGGAAACGCTTGTTGTGTTAATGCAATTGTAATTTCACGACCACGATCTGTTCGGAAATTGTAGCAGAAGACTACATCGCCAGGTTGGATACGTGTTAATGGTTCACCGCTTGCATCCGTCATTACAATAGGTTTGATGAACTCATCTGTAATGCCTTGATCGTATGATGCTTGTATTGATTTTTTCAAATCAGTTGAAGGAGTTCCGATGCCTTGGGTCAATAGATCGTATGTTTCCTTTACACGTTCCCATCTGTTATCGCGATCCATCGCATAGTAGCGACCGATGGCACTAGCGATTTTGCCATTAGAATTTTGTAAATGTTGCTCTAATTGCTCGATGTAACCCAAGCCACCGTTAGGGTCTGTATCGCGACCATCCATAAAAGCATGAATGAATACTTGGTTGTCGCCAAGGTTCGCCTTTTTTGTAGCATCGCATAACGCTTTTAAGTGATCGATATGCGCATGAACACCACCATCAGACAAGAGTCCGATAAAGTGTACATTTTTACCGTTTGCTTTTGCATAGTTAAATGCGTCCTGTATCACTGCATTGCTATCAAATTCACCCGCTTTAGCCGCTTTATTAATGCGTCCTAATTCTTGATATACGATCCGTCCCGCACCGAGGTTCATATGCCCAACTTCGGAGTTACCCATTTGTCCGGCCGGAAGGCCGACATCTTCTCCAGAAGCGGCTAGGGTAGAGTTTGGGTAGGTCGATAATAAATAATCTAAAAATGGGGTATCGGCAGCTTTTACTGCATTTGAACTATCGTCTTTGCCATATCCTAAACCATCTAAGATTAGGAGGGCTACTTTTTTGTTGTCTGAGTTATGCACACACAAACTTAACTAAATTTAGTTTTTTTTGCAATATCGTATATGTAGTTCTGGTAAACAAAATGCTTTATTCGAGGTGAATGGATGTGTTGGTAAGGCCGTGTATCCTAGTCTCTTTTTTTATAAAAAAAATAATGTAGATTTGGCTCACTACTTATTTGAGAAAACAGCGAGCACTTGGCATAGTTTTCGCACATATAAACGATATGATGCGGATAGGCTATGGTGAGTTAGATTAAAAAATTAAATTGTAAATGAAAGTTGTAAAGTGTGTTGTTCTTTTGGTGCTGGTTTCGTTGACTAGTTTGTCTGCCAGTGCTAAAAATCCTTTTGATGACGTCGTGAATTCCATCTCCTCCGCCCTGAAAACAGGAACGTCAAAAGGAATAAGTGCAACGTTTATGAATAGTGTCTCCTTGTCCATCAAGCGAGACGAGCGTGTATATACACGGTTTCAGGCGGAGTTGTTGTTAGATGATTTTTTTCGTTCGAATAAAGTGTCTCAATTAAAGGAATTGCAACGGGCTAAAAGTTCGGCTAATTCTTTTGTCGTGTTCTCCTTGCGCACAAGTAGTTCGACGTATCGTGTTTTTGTAAAACTGGTGGAATCTAACAACGAATTTAAGGTATCAGAGCTGCGGATTGAGTAAATCGTGAACACACAAAAATTAACCTACGATTTTATTATAAAATTTTTTTTCTCCATCTTCGCTTAAATTAACACATAAAAGATGGCGGTTGAGATTGATAAACTGAGGAAGTTTGTAGCATTAGCACTGGAAGAAGATGTCAGAGAAGGAGATCATACTTCGCTGTCAACGATCGATCCCACAGCTATTGGAGAGGCGCAGTTGCTCGTTAAAGACGAGGGAATCTTGGCAGGCGTGGAAGTTGCACGTGCTATCTTTAATACGATAGATCCTGATCTTGTGTTGGATCTTCGTCACAAAGATGGTGATCATGTGGTGTTTGGCGCTATTGCTTTTTATGTTCACGGAAGTATACACAGTATACTTAAAGCCGAGCGTTTGGTTTTGAATGTGATGCAACGCATGTCTGGCATAGCGACGCGCACGGCGCTATATGCTGAAAAATTGGCTGGAACAAAGACCAAAGTTTTGGATACCCGTAAGACAACACCATTGTTGCGCTTTCTGGAAAAAGAAGCCGTTAAAATTGGTGGTGGTGAAAACCATCGGTTTGGCTTGTATGACATGATCCTCATCAAGGATAACCATGTCGACTATGCTGGTGGAATTACAAAAGCATTGCAAAGAGCACAGGCATATAAAGAGGAGAAAGCATTAACGATTCCGATTGAGATAGAGGTCCGTAATATGGAGGAACTTCGTGAAGTACTATCAAATACAAAAGTAGATCGTGTGATGCTGGATAATTTTACGCCAAATCAGGTGGCTGACGCGGTAGCGTTGGTCGATGGTCGTTTGGTAACGGAAGCATCAGGCGGCATTACATTGGATACGATACGTGATTACGCACTGGCAGGCGTGGATTATATTTCGGTAGGTGCTTTAACCCATTCTGTAAAAAGTTTGGATTTAAGTTTAAAGGCAAAATTAATTTAATTATATTTCCTAAATAACGTTTATCTCGTAAGGAGAGACACCGGTAAACTATTTCTTGATAGCCTTTATGTTGGGTATAGATGTTTTAGTTTTATCGCTGTTTAGGAAGCTTAAATAATATATGATTTCAGTTTATTTAGTAGGGATTGTGATACTGGCGTATTTGTTTGGCTCCATTCCCTCAGCAGTGTGGTTTGGAGGGGCTTTCTACGGCGTGGATGTACGGGAGTATGGAAGTGGAAATGCCGGAGCAACCAACACATTTAGAGTTCTAGGCAAAAAAGCTGGATCTATTGTTATGTTTGTTGATATCCTTAAAGGATGGACAGCAACAAATTTACCATACTTGTTGGATTCTACGATTGTTGGAATTCCCAGCTCTTCACAGTTTGTTAATTTTCAATTGGCGTTAGGAGTAATTGCGGTGCTGGGACATTTATTTCCCCTTTTTGCCGGATTTAGGGGAGGGAAAGGCGTTGCAACACTTTTCGGGATGGTGATTGCTATCCATCCGGAGGCTGCTTTATGCTGTGTAACTGTTTTTCTCATTACACTTCTGGTCACCCATTATGTGTCTTTGAGTTCAATTTTAGCCGGATTTACGTTCCCATTCAGTATTGCCTTTGTTTTTCATACGACCGTTCCTGCGGTGCTTTTGTATGGTATTGCTATATGCGCTTTGATCTTGGTCACGCACCAAAAGAATATAGAACGATTGCTCAAAGGGCATGAGTCTAAGATTTATTTGTTTAGGAAACAAAAACGTGATGTTTAGGCACAAGATTTGTGTCGATTACAACGCTAATATAAGAAGGTGTCTAGATGGGGTATTGTTATACGCGTTTTAGAAACCTGTTCAGGCAGAATAATAGTACGAAAGAGATGAAAATATTTACGATGAAATATACCGCAATGGCTTTACTGGGTTTGACCATTGCATCCTGTTCTACCGTGCCCCTATCGGGACGCAAGCAATTGGCTTTGGTTAGTGATGATCAGATTCAAGAACAGGCAACCACGGCGTATAAAGAGTTTTTAGGTTCACCGAAAACGAAGGTAATAACAGGTACCTCTAATGCTGCATTGGTTAAAAAAGTGGGTAATAATATCGCTGCTGCGGTAAATAAATATTTGACTTCGCAAGGTATGGCTTCACAGTATAACTTTACTTGGGAGTTTAATTTGATTGAAAGCCCAGATGTAAATGCGTGGTGTATGCCGGGGGGGAAAGTAGCCGTTTATACGGGTATTTTACCTTTTACGGCGAATGAAGCGGGACTGGCGACGGTGATGGGGCATGAGATTGCGCACGCTATTGCACGCCATTCCATGGAGCAGATGTCTAATCAGTATGCGATGCAAATTGGTGCACAGGTACTGGGCGTAGCAACGGCAGGAAAAAGTTCTATTGTTCAAGGTTTAGTAAATAATGCCTACGGCATAGGTGGGCAGTTGGCTATGCTTAAATATTCACGAAGCAATGAGTCTGAAGCGGATAAATTAGGACTGATCTTTATGGCGATGGCAGGCTACAATCCGGAAACGGCAGTTGGCTTTTGGGAGCGTATGGCATCTGCAAAAGCGGCTAGCGGGCAACCTGAGTTTTTAAGTACGCACCCAAGTGATGCTCGTCGTATTACTGATATTCAGCGCTTATTGCCTGAGGCACGCAAGTATTATAAGAAGTAGAGGGTAGTTCGTAGTTGGGAGCGTGTAGTTCGTAGATTGTAGGAAGTCTTGTTTGAACGAAATGAGTTTTGGATAATTTAGCGAAGGACGATAGAAGCCAGCATAAGGAATGCAGCCTTGATTTTTTGTTTACTTTTTTATCAAGAAAAAAGTAAGAAAAATCCTCATCAAGAAAATAACTAAAAAAGGCACTATATAGTGCCTTTTCTAGTTTTAAAATATGTTTCGATCTGATCCAGCGTAAACGCATTCAAACATTTATCAGCCGTTAAACCACCTTTACGCGCAACGTTGATGCCGTAGTGCATATCCAGAAGACCTTCCGTACGGTGTGCGTCTGGATTTATGGAAAGAATCACACCTTTTTCAAGTGCGTACTGATGCCAACGCCAGTCTAGGTCAAGGCGCAGCGGATTGGCATTGATCTCGATTACCACCTTATTAGCGGCACAAGCGTCAATAATTTTTTTGAAATCCAGCGGGTAACCACTTCTGCTGAGGAGTAAACGACCTGTAGGGTGACCTAAGATGGTGGTATAGGGATTTTCAATTGCTTTTAACAATCGTTCCGTTGATTTCTCTTCGTCCATTTTTAGATTGCTGTGTACCGAAGCCACCACAAAATCAAATTGCCTTAATATTTCTTTTGGATAATCCAGCGAACCGTCAGATAGGATGTCCGACTCTATGCCCTTAAAAATACGGAAAGGTGCTAGCGATTGGTTGAGCTGATCGATCTCCTTCCATTGTTCGGCAAGCCGTTCAATGGATAAACCATTGGCATACACCGCTGTCCTGGAGTGGTCACATATTCCGAGATATTCAAGCTTTAGTTCTTCTTTACAGTAGGAGGCCATTTGTGCTAGCGTGTGTACCCCATCACTGTATGTCGAGTGGTTATGCACCGTACCCTTGAGGTCCTCAAATGTAATCAGTGTAGGGAGTTTTCCTTCCTTAGCCCATTTTATCTCTGCTCCACCTTCACGTAATTCTGGTTCTATATAATCTAGACCTAGGGCGCTGTAGATTGCAGATTCATTTTCCAAGGCTGGGAGTGGCGAAGCTAGCGATAGTAGCTGCTGTATATGCGCCTCACTGCCTGTTGTTTTGAGGAAGTCTAAAGCAAAGGAAGCATGTGTTGTTGCGATGATCTTGTAATGCAGGCCTACGGGATCTGTGTAAAGTAAAAAGCCCTCCTCCGAAGGTACAACGGTGTATTCTTCGAGTTGCTGTAGCTGATCTGCAAGATCGATGAGGGAGCTGGTTGTTAGAAATTCAAGCTGAGCAATTATCTCAGCCTTTCTTCTGAAATCTCCGGTAATAGCATGCTGTTCGCTCGGGAAATTTGTCGTTAATATCGACAAGAACGCAGCTGCCTGACGCGCTACTTTAGCATATAAAAACAAACCTTGGTTTGCATTGGCAAATTCAATGGATTTCTTAATGTCTTCCTGCGTTTTTAAACCAAAACCTTTTGCCTCAATCAGTCGATTTTCATTGACCGCATAGAGTAGTTCACCAACAGATTCGATTTCTAAATCCTGCCAAATAACTTGTACTTTTTTTGGCCCCAGGCCTTTGATGCTTAACATATCGCGTACCCCTGCTGGAGTTTTGTCGATTAGCTGTTGCAGCTCCGGGAAAGTCCCGGTTTGTACAAATGCTTGGATTCGTTCCGCCGTCCCTTTGCCGATTCCTGGCTGTTCACTTAATTCTTCAAATGATGCCGTAGCAGCAGGAAAAGGTAGTTTATCTATCTTAAAGGATGCGGAAGCCATAGCTTTGGTCCTAAACGGGTTTTCATTGTGTAGCTCCATCAGTTGGCTACTTAGTTTAAAGGCTTTTGCTATGACTTTGTTATCCATATCTTTTTTAATGAAATTCGAATTCTTTCTCTTCTTTTGCTTTTGCAGGTGCTGGCCGTTGGTATTTGTCAATAATCAAACGAATACCACTGTTTTTAGTGAAAAATTTAATACTCCAGTTTACAAAAGTTACTAACTTATTTCTAAATCCAAAGATAGAAACTAAATGGACAAACATCCATGTTAACCATGCTAAAAAGCCTTTCATATGGAAATTGCCCATGTCAACTACAGCGCGGTTACGACCTACGGTCGCCATCGATCCTTTATCAAAGTATTTGAAGTCGGCAATACTCTGGTCATTCATGCGTGCTAGAATGTGTTTCGCAACATAAGCGCCTTGTTGTTGTGCCGCTGGAGCAACCCCAGGTAGTCCTCGCGGTGTATTTTCTGTTATCATGGCCGCAACGTCACCAATGGCATATACCGCCTCCATATTTTCTACGCGACATTGACCATCCGTTTGGATGCGGTTTCCACGCTGTACAATTTCTGGAGAGATTCCTTCTGGGAATTGCCCCATAACACCAGCGCCCCAAATAACCGTTTTCGTCGCGATCGTCTGTCCATCGGAGAAGCTGATCGTATTGCCATCATAATCGGTAACCTGTGTATTCAACATGATTTGAACGCCCAATTCTTTCAGGTAGCGTTCTGCATTTTGTGATGATTTTTCGGATAGAGCCCCCAAAATTTTTCCTGTTCCCTCAATCAGGTATACCTTCATTTCATGTGGCGCAAGTTCCGGATAATCTTTTTTCAAAATGTGAAGTTGGATTTCAGCTATAGCACCGGAAAGTTCTACACCCGTTGGGCCACCGCCAACAACGACAAAGTTTAAGTACCTCTCACGTTCGTGGTGGCTTTCATGAAGAACGGCCTCTTCGAGGTTTTGAAGGACATAACTGCGTATATTCAATGCCTCTTTAATACTTTTCATTGGCAAAGCATACTTGGCTATACCTTGGTTGCCAAAGAAGTTTGAGGTTGCGCCAGTTGCCAAGATCAAATAGTCGTAATCATAGTCGCCGACTGATGTTTTTACGATTTTGTTCGCTTGGTCAATTTTTTGTACCTCGGCCATACGAAAGCGGAAATTGTCTTGCGCCTTGAACATCTTGCGCAAAGGAAAGGATATGGCATCGGCGGCAAGTGTTCCTGTGGCTACTTGATACATTAGGGGTTGAAAAGTGTGGAAGTTGTTGCGGTCAATAAGCAACACTTCCACCTCTTTATCCTTAAATTGTCGTGCGGCTTCTACACCACCAAAGCCGCCGCCAATAATAATAACTCTTGGGAAGTTTCGTTCAGAACGATCTAATAACATGATAAACTAATTTTGTCCAGTTTAAAGGTGTAATTGCGAATACCTTAATAATTAAGATATTTAACCTGTTCGCTATCTTGCTTTTAGCTGATGTGTTGAGCAGTTGGCAAGATTATCAACCTTTTATTGCAAAAGTACAAAAACTTAGTGTAAGGTGTACACATTATTCGTTACCTTATTGTAAAGCTCCTTTAATTTTTACATAAAGACCATTATCGTCATTTGTTAATCGTAACTGACACGCCAGTCTGCTATCGTCATCAGCGTCAGGTAAGGTGTCCAACATGTCGAGTTCTTGATCTTCAGCAGGGTGGAGGTGATCGCCTCCTGATACGACTTGTACGTGGCAGGTTGCACATAATGCCATTCCACCACAAGTGGCTAAAACCTCATACTCTGAAGCTTTTAAGAGCTCCATCAAGCTTAGATTGATGTCTGTTGGAACTTCAATTTCCTGCACCGTTCCATCTCGGTCCTCCACCGATATTGTTATGATATTTTCCATGTTAGAAAGCGTTGATGCCATTTACGGTGGTATACTTAAAACTTAGTTTCTGATCCGGATAAACATACTTAAATGCACTTTGACACATAAGCGCAGCCTCATGGTATCCACACAGGATTAGCTTAAGTTTACCGGGGTATGTATTGATGTCGCCAATCGCAAAAATACGCTCCACATTGGTGGAGTAATCAAAGGTGTCCACCACGATAGCATTTTTGTCAATATTTAGGCCCCAGTTGGCAATGGGTCCGAGTTTGGGACTTAATCCATAAAGAGGAATAAAATGCTCGGTCGGGACAGTGAGCTCTTCCTTTTGTTTGTTTGTTAAAGAAATGCTCTCTAGTTTGCCATTTCCATTTAAGGAAACAAGGTTGTGCGACAAGAGTAAGTTTACTTTTCCTTCTTGTGCCATGTTGTATACTTTTTCAGCGGAGTCTGGCGCTCCTCGGAAGGAGTCACTGCGATGCACGAGGGTAACCTCTTTAGCAATATCAGCTAAGAAAACTGTCCAATCGAGTGCGGAGTCTCCACCACCGGCGATAACAATCTTTTTATCCCGAAATTGTTCCGGATCCTTAACCATATAGTGCACATTTTTACCTTCAAAATGCGCTAGATTTGCGAGTTCAGGCTTGCGAGGTTCGAAACACCCCAGGCCTCCTGCAATAACGACTACCTGACAGTGAATTACTGTGCCGTCTGATCCAATAACATGGTAGGAGCCATCGGCTTGTTTAATCAGTTCCTCGACACGCTCTCCCAATGTAAAGGTAGGCTCGAAAGGAGCTATCTGTTCCATCTGATTGGTAATTAATTCCTGTGCTTTAATTGTTGGGTAACCCGGGATATCATATATGGGTTTGTGCGGATATATCTCGGAAAGCTGGCCGCCAACCTGAGGAAGAACATCAATCAGATGGCATCTCATTTTCAGTAAACCTGCTTCGAAAACCGCGAACAATCCTACAGGACCAGCTCCAATAATGCATATATCTGTTGTTATCATATGTATTTTAATTTATGTATTGTATGTGATTTCATTGTCCTTTGCCGTTTTAACCCCTTAACTCTCTTTACTCCTTTACCCTTTGTCCAAATTCTGATGTATGGTGTTCAAAATACGTGTGAAGTGGGCGAAATCTTCTTCGGAAAGATTTTCCCATGCCTTCATTCGGATGGACGCAACAGCCGGACTTAATTGTTCTACTTTTGCTTTCCCTTCGGTTGTTAACTGTAGTAGTAAACAACGGCGGTCGGTAGGATGTTCTATTCGGCGTACAAGATTTTTTTTAATAAGCAGATCAATGATGCGAGTAAGCGTGGGTTGATCCTTGCTCGACTCCTCTGATAGCTCCTTTTGTGTCATGGGATCCGCATTGTATAGAATCTTTATGACGGCCCATTGGTCGATCGTTATATCAAAATCTTGTTGCGTAAAGGTGGCTTGCGCATATTGTTTTACCTTACGTGCTGTACGGTCTAAAATAAAAGAGTATTGGCTAAATTTCTCTATTAGCATAACAAATATTAGTGTGACAACTAATTTAAGGAGAAAATATGAGGAAACAAAAAAAGCTTGAGTAATCTCAAGCTTTTATCCGTATATCCATTTGAATTTATACTGCATTTCAGGGATTTTTATGCGTTCAGCCAATCGGGTTAAACGATCTGGTAACTTCATGAGATAATCCCGTGCTTTTTCACCTTTCTCATTCAGACCTGTCACCTGGTCAATTTTCCAGGCATCATTCAGTTCTTTGAGTATATCGACATAATCTAAGGCTGTGTATACCTCTAGGCGCTGTGCTGCATCTGAAAAGTGTGCAAAAGCTTCGCCTTGAGGTTCTCCTGCTTCGCGTAGGAAATGGGCGGGCATAACGATTTTTTTGCGCATCATATCTTCAAAAGCCAACATGACTTCACTCGGGTCAACGACCATTGCATGTGAGATGAAAGACATGTATGCCTTAGCATGTCTCGCTTCATCGGCCGCAATTACACCGCACATTTTGGCGAGTAATTTATCGCCAGATTTTTTCGATATACCAGCCACACGTCTATGCGATACGTTGGTTGCGATCTCTTGAAAGGAGGTGTAAATAAAATTCCGGTAAGGATCGGCGCCCGTTCCGATATCAAAACCATCTTGGATGAGGTATTGCGTCGACATTTCAAACTGACGCATATCAATACGTCCCGATAAATAAAGGTATTTGTTGAGCAAGTCGCCATGTCGGTTTTCTTCGGCCGTCCAGGCGCGTACCCATTTCATCCACCCACCTTGTTCGTTTTTCTCCACGTCCTCTACCATTGTAAGCCACGATTCGTAGGTTGGAAGTGCTTCTTCTGTTATCGTATCACCAATTAAAACCGCGACAAGATCATAAGGGAGCTCTTTTGCACTTTCCTGTAAATCCCGTACCTCTTCAAAAAAAGTGTCGCGCGAAGAATCAGGTAGAAAATCTGCCGGTTGCCACATCTCCTCCACAGGTTTAAGGTATTCACTCATTTCGTTGAGCATGAAGGGCTCCAAATAAGTCATAACCTCTTTCCTCGATCCTTCGGGTATATTTAATGGTAAATCTTGCATATCAATAACAAAGGTAACCAAATTGAAGGAAAGTAGTGCGGATTAATTTTTCTTCTCTTTACAAAAAGAATACATGGTATTGACCTGTTTTTTTTCTTATTATAGTAACTTTGTCTTTCATCATGAATACAAAGGAGATTTTGAAAGCTATCAATATAGAAAAAATACGTGCCGATTTCCCGATTTTACAGCGGGAGGTGAACGGTAAGCCGCTTGTTTATTTTGATAATGGCGCAACGACACAAAAACCTAAGCAGGTGATTGATGCCGTCGCGCATTATTATGAACAAATGAACAGTAATGTGCATCGTGGCGTGCATTATTTAAGTCAAATTTCAACGGATGCCTTTGAGGTTACCCGCCGTAAATTGCAGGCTTTTATCCATGCGGAACACGAGCATGAGGTTATTATAACCAAAGGCACGACGGAATCGATCAATATGGTTGCAACCTGCTATGGACGTAAATTTATCGGTGAAGGTGATGAAATTATTGTTTCGGCGATGGAGCATCACTCGAATATTGTGCCTTGGCAAATGTTGTGTGATGAAAAGGGATGCGTTTTAAAAGTTATTCCGATGAACGATCGTGGAGAGCTTGATCTTGATGTGTACAAATCTTTATTCTCATCAAAAACCAAAATAGCCACCTTTACTTATGTTTCCAATGCATTAGGTACGATTAATCCGGTTAAAGAGATGATCGATATTGCGCATGAACATCAGGTTCCCGTATTGTTGGATGCGGCACAGGCTGTGCAACACATGGCCGTTGATGTGCAGGCTCTCGATGTAGACTTTTTGGTATTCTCGGGGCATAAGATGTATGGTCCGACAGGGGTCGGAGTGCTTTACGGTAAAGAGGCTCTTTTAAACGCAATGCCACCTTATCAAGGTGGAGGGGATATGATTAAGGAAGTGAGCTTTGAGAAGACAACGTACAATGAACTCCCTTTTAAATTTGAAGCTGGAACACCGAATATCGAAGCTGGTATTTGTTTAGGAGAAGCCATAGATTACCTAAACGAGTTGGGCCTGGAGCAAATTAAAGCGTATGAAGATGAACTTTTGGCGTATGCAACCGCAGAGCTGTCTCAGGTCGAGGGGGTGCGTTTCATTGGTACAGCCGCACAGAAGTCTTCTGTTATTTCTTTTGTGGTGGATGGTACCCACCCTTACGATATTGGCGTTATCTTAGATAAGTTGGGTATTGCCGTGCGTACAGGGCATCATTGTGCGCAGCCCGTGATGGAGCGATTTGGTATTCCAGGAACGGTCCGTATGTCGTTGGCGATGTACAATACCAAAGCCGAGGTCGATACTTTAGTAGAAGGGTTGAAGAGAGCATTAAAAATGCTTTTATAACGTTATTAGAACATGCAGATAAACGAAATACAAGACGAGCTGATAGAAGATTTTGCTTTTTATCAAGATTGGATGGAAAAGTATGAATATATCATCCAGCTCGGTAAAGAAGTTCCTTTGATTGAGGAGCAATATAAAACAGAAGAGTATATTATTAAAGGTTGTCAGTCAAAGGTGTGGTTGTTTCCAGAGCTGAAAGATGGTAAAATCTATTTTACCGCAGATAGTGATGCGATTATAACAAAAGGTTTGGTTAGTCTGATGGTGAAGGTGCTTTCGGGACAAACACCACAAGATATTGCCAAAGCAGATCTGTATTTTATCGATCAAATCGGGTTAAAGGAGCATCTTTCTCCGACGCGAGCTAATGGTCTATTGTCGATGGTTAAGCAAATGAAGCTCTATGCTATCGCGTTGCAGGCTGCATCTTAATCGTTGCAGTCGCCAGGCGACCTCTTTTTTCTTCTTCTTACTTCTTCAGACCTTTGTCTGTGCATCGACCGTATCGGCACAAACTGTCCCGCGGGAAACCCTGGGGAAGGTTAAAGATAGTGCGTTGGGTGAGTTGTCGGGATTAATTCAATCCAATAAGTATCCTAATAAATTTTGGACGCATAATGACAGCGGCGACAGTGCCCGGATTTTTCTAATCGATAATAAAGCGGCACTTGAAACCACATATTGGTTGTCTGGCATCAAAGCGGTAGATATAGAGGATATCGCCAAATTTAAATGGGAGGGGCGTTCTTACCTCGTCGTGGCTGATATCGGTGACAATCTGGCCGTGAGAAACGAAGTACAGCTCTATATTTTTGAAGAACCAGATTGGCATGCCGGCTTAAAGGACGTACATATCCCGAAAGAAAAGGTACGAACGCTGCGGATGCGATATCCCGATAAACCAAGAGATGCCGAAGCTATTTTTGTGGATCCACAAAGCCTGACCTGTTACCTGATCAGCAAACGCGATTTTAAGGTCGGTCTGTATGCGGTAAATATCATGCAATCGCCTTCAGAATCAATCCTGTTAGAACCTAAGACAAATCTTCCCTTTACTTTTATTACGTCGGCTGATATCTCGGATGATGGACGTTGGATTCTCGTAAAAAACCTAACGGAAGTATTTTTATGGGAACGAAATTTGGGTGTGTCCGTGGTCTTGACCCTGCAACAAAAACCAATAAAATTACCATACCAACCTGAACCTCAGGGTGAGGCTATTTGTTTTGATCAAGATGGTTCTGTTTTTTATACAATAAGTGAGCGACCGTTAGGATTAGATTCCTATCTTTATCGCTATTCCATTAATTCTATAGATTAATTTATATATCGTAATGAGCAGATTATTAACCGCAATCATTTTTCTACTGGGCATCAGTTCCGTGTATGCCGCTAAAGTTGATACAGTCGAGGTCTACAGTGCGTCGATGAAGAAAAAAGTTAAAACTGTTGTTGTTTCCCCAGAAAAGGGAACGCCGAAAGCAACTTTGTATTTATTGCATGGTTATTCGGGCAATTATGGAAATTGGGTTAATAAAACCCCGCAGATTAAAAATTGGGTAGATCAAAATGAATACCTGATCGTTTGTCCGGATGGTGGTTACGATAGTTGGTATTGGGATATTGAGGGAACGGGCGATCGTTATGAAACATTTGTGTCGAAAGAATTGGTTTCATATATCGAACAGCAGTATGGTGCACCGGCTGATCGTACAAAACGAGGAATTACGGGACTCAGTATGGGCGGACATGGTGCGTTGTATTTAGCGATTCGCCATCAAGATGTGTTTGCCAATGCAGGCAGTACGTCGGGAGGGGTCGATATTCGTCCTTTTCCAAATAATTGGAGCATCAAAAAAAGAATAGGCGAATACCATGACAACCAGACGGCCTGGAATGAACATACGGTAATTGAGCTTATCCATCAAATACGTCCAGGAAATCTCAAGCTTTTTATTGATTGCGGAACGGAAGATTTTTTCTTCGGAGTAAACAATGCACTGCATGAGAAATTAACCTATATGAATGTCGCACATGACTACTTAACAATGCCTGGAAAGCACGATTGGAACTATTGGTCTAAATCGATTGATTTCCAAATGGCATTTTTTAATCAATGTTTCCAAGAAAAGCCTGCTGCTAAATAATTGACCGATGTTTAGAATTGTTTCTTTGTTTGTCCTGCTGATGGTGGGGATGAGTAGTTTTGCGCAACAGAAGGTTACTTTTAGTGGTGTAGTCCGCGACGCCGGTAGTGGTGAGACACTAATTGGCGCTTTGGTTGCTTTAGAAAAAACTGAGCTGGCGACCAGCACAAATAACTATGGTTTTTATTCACTGTCTACACAGCCGGGGACCTACCGGGCGATCGTAAGTTACGTGGGGTATGAGAGTAAGGTAGTGGAGCTTGCTTTAACAGCGAGTAAACGGATGGATATCGAGTTAAGAGCAGTCGATAACCTCTTGGATGAAGTCGTGGTCTCCGCAAAAAAGCGAGATGGAAATGTCACCAACGCACAAATGGGCGCCATGAATTTCACGATGGAGGAGGTAAAGAATATTCCGGTTGTGTTTGGTGAAAAAGATCTTTTGAAGACTATCCAACTTTTACCCGGTGTGCAAAGTGGAGGTGAAGGATCTTCTAATTTCTACGTACGTGGTGGTGGTGGTGATCAAAACTTAATCTTACTGGATGAAGCCACGGTCTACAATGCTTCGCACTTGATGGGTTTCTTTTCTACATTTAATTCAGATGCGATTAAAGATGTTCAGCTGTACAAAGGAGGTATTCCGGCTCATTTTGGTGGACGGGTTTCTTCGGTTTTGGATATTGCTATGCTGGACGGGAACAAAAAGAAATTTACCGCGGAAGGTGGTGTGGGATTGATCGCTTCTCGCCTCAAAGTAGAAGGCCCGCTTGTTAAAGACAAAAGTTCCTTTATGTTGAGCGGTAGAAGAACCTATGCGGATATGTTTTTAAAGCTCTCCAAAGACCCTGATGTAAATAAGAGCAAGCTTTATTTTTACGACCTTAATGCCAAAGTAAACTATAAGTTTGATGAAAAGAATACCTTGTATCTATCCGGTTACTTCGGGAAGGATGATCTGGGTTATTCCGATTTATTTAGTTTTGATTGGGGAAATGCCACAGCAACGGTACGTTGGAATCATATCCTGAATGATCGTTTGTTCAGCAATACCACATTTATCTACAGTGACTTCGCCTATAATGTGATGGTCAATAGTGATAACTCTGATTTTAAGATTGCATCAAAAATTAGAAACTGGAATGTAAAACAAGATTTTTCATTCTATAGCTCTCCGACCAGCACTTTACGTTTTGGGGTGCAGGGGTTGCAACAATCCATTCATCCTGCACGAATAAAAGCGGGCGAAGGATCTACAGTTAACGATCTAGATGTAGGATCTCGACAAGGAGTGGAGGTTGCTGGGTATGTGTCGCACGAATGGAAACCTTCCGATCGTCTTTCGATGATCTATGGCTTGCGTGCAACAGATTTTATGGTCATGGGGCCAGGTAGTTTTTATGAGTTTGATGGTGATGGGGAGCCCATTAGTGAGCAATATTATGGTTCGAAGATTGTAAAGCACTATTTCCAGTTGGAACCCCGTTTTTCAGCGAGTTTCTTGTTAAACAAGAAAAGTAGCATCAAAGCATCCTTTAACCGGATGGCTCAAAATTTACATCAGCTGACGAACACAACATCCAGCTTACCTACGGATCAATATGTGGTGAGCAGTCTGAATATCAAACCACAAATTGCCAATCAGGTGGCTTTAGGATATTTTCGGAATTTTAAGAATAACGACTATGAGTTTTCCGTGGAAGCCTATTACAAGGCTATGGATAACCAGATCGATTTTAAAAATGGAGCCGATTTGCAGGCCAATAAATTCTTTGAAGGCGATCTCTTGTTTGGTATTGGGCGGGCTTATGGTGCGGAATGGTATTTGCGTAAAAATACAGGTCGGTTTACCGGATGGATTAGTTATACCTTATCCAAAAGCGAACGTAAGTTTGATGGCATAAACGATGGTAACTGGTTCCGTGCCCGTCAGGATAGGGTGCATGATATTTCTGTCGTGGGTATTTATGAGCTGTCAAAAAAATGGACATTGGGTGCAACTTTCGTATTCAATACCGGAAATGCGGTAACTTTCCCGAGTGGTAAATATGAGATGGACGGTAAAACAATGTTCTATTACACGGAACGAAATGGTTATCGTATGCCTAATTATCACCGCTTGGATCTCTCCGCGACATATGAACCAAATAAGGAAAACAAACGATTTAAATCGAGTTGGTCTTTTGGTGTTTACAATGCATACAATAGAAAAAATGCCTATATCATAGACTTTAGAGAGAACGAATCGAATAAGAACATTACAGAGGCCTACCGGGTAGCCCTTTTTGGCGCTATTCCATCGGTAACCTGGAATTTTAAATTCTAAGAACATGAAGAATCTAAGATACTTTCTATATAGTGTGTTGTGCTTTGTCTTGCTCACTTCTTGTGAGGACAAAATAGATATTGACTTGAACGAAGGCGATGCACGTTTTGTCATCGAAGCACAATTGTCGGATTTAGATCGGATGCAGCGGATCCGTATTTCGCAAACAGTGCCATTTACGGCGGAGCAAAACTCCAAACCTGTAAGTGATGCAATCGTGAGCGTGCGCGATGGCAATGGGCGGGTGTATGATTTTACGTATACCGATAATGGGAACTATGTGCATCGGAACTTTCTACCTGTCGCTAATCGTACGTATAACCTAACGGTACGGATTGGAGCATCTGTGTATGAGTCGCAATGTACGATGCCTTCGTATGTCGATGTGGATTCGGTGGGCGTAGTGGAGGAGAGTATATTTGGCGATCCTTACTATTTTGCAACGTTCAAATTTAACGATCCCAAAGATGTTGCTAACTATTACAAATATGACGTCTCTATCAACGGTAAAGGAATGGAATTTGCCTCTGCTTTAAGCGATAAATTTGATGATGGTCTTTATGTAACCCATCAGATCGCAGATAGTGAAAACGATCTGACTGTTGGCGATGATATTGTGGTACGACGCTATTGTGTAGATAAGGCGGTTTATAAGTATTGGAATGAATTCCAGATGACGAACCCTGGAACTGCTGCGCCGGGAAATCCGACGTCAAATATTTCCAATAAGGCCTTGGGTTACTTTTCAGTGGCCTCGGGAAAAGAATATACGTTAAAAGTTGAATTACCTTAGAGCGTGCCGAAAGCATATCCTTTTTCTTTGAAATAGGAGATGACGCGGGGCAAAGCATACGTAAGGCGTGGAATGGCTTTAACATTGTCGTGAAAGACAATGATAGAGCCATTCTTGGTATAACGAATGACGTTTTCATAACATTTCTCCGGACTGATAGACTCATCGAAATCTCCTGACAGTACGTCCCAATACACGATTTCATAGTTGTCATAGAGGGGACGAAGTTGACTCTTTTTTGCACGTGCATAGGGCGGGCGAAATAGATTGGTTTGGGTACGTTCTTGACACCGTGCTATATTGTCTAAGTAAACCTCATCGTCCGTTTCCCAGCCTTTAAGGTGGTTGTAGGTATGGTTTCCTATCGTATGCCCTTCGGATAGCAGTCGGGCAAAAAGCGCAGGGTGTTTATCGATATTGTTGCCTACACAGAAGAAGGTGCCGGGGACGCCATGTTCCTTTAGTGTATCCAAGATAAAGGGGGTAATTTCCGGGATTGGACCGTCATCGAATGTTAGATATATTTTCTTCTCGCTCCGGGGTCGGTTAAACGTTACTTTGGCGTAGTACCATCTTAAAAAAAAAGGAGCATTAATTAAATACATGTTGACAATATCAATTTTTTATGCCAAATTTAGGAATCATTTATCCTTAAATTAAGAAATGGTAATAAAAAGATCTCTTTATAGGCGTATTCTAAATATTTCAATATTCACTATATCTTTGGTAATGTGTTTGTTAGGGTTGTTTTCTTCGGGTTTTGCACAAGAGCAAATCACCTTGCAAGAAGCGATTCAGCAGACCTTGGCGCGTAACTTACAGATCAAGCAGGCGCAGTTTGGCTATCAACTTAGCGAACAGGATCTCCGCCAGGCGAAATCGAATCTGTATCCGAATTTATCGTTTGGTGTGGATAACAGTTATAACTACGGTCTAACATTTGACCAAACTTCGGGGCAGCTTATTCGGGGTAACGATTGGACCAGTAGTGCTAGTGCGCGCTTATCATCCAGTGTTGTATTGTTCCAGGGCTTTCAGAAAGTGAATCAAATTCGTGCTAATAAAGTACAGCTTGCTATAGATGCAACCGAGGTAGATAAAGTAAAGAATGATCTTATTTTGTCTGTGGTAACGAACTACCTGGAGGCAATCACCAACAAAGAGTTGCACGAAGCAGCGTTAGGGCAGATCAAATTATCCCGTGAGCAGCTCCGTCAGGATAGTATTCAGTTTAATGTCGGGAATAAGACGATTGCTGATTTAGCGCAAGCAAAAAATCAAGTGGCGATGGATGATTTAAATATCATGACATCGGAAAATGCGTATGAGCTGTCGCTTTTAGCATTAAAACAACTGATGGAAGTGTCACCGGATACGAAATTTTCAATCGTGAAGCCGGATATCGATGCCTTGATGGGGGATTATGCGGGTATTACTTTTGAGCAAGTCTTTGCGGATGCATTGAACACGCAACCAGGGATTAAAAAAGCAGGACAAAGCAAGGAGCTTGCCCTCAAAAATATTGATATCGCAAAGGGTGGTTATTATCCGACGATAAGCTTGTCCGGGGGTTATGGAACCAACTATTCATCGCAAGCTAAGGATCTTGTGACGAACCTTAAGGCACCATTCTGGGATCAGTTTAACGACAATAAATCTTTCCGCGGCGGCATTAGTTTAGAGATGCCTATTTTCAATAACAACCGAACAAAGATTGCGATTAGCAAGGCAAAAATCAATTACCTACAAGCTGAAAATAGCGAGTCTCTTGAAAAGAGAAATCTACAGAAGACTATTGCGCAGGCTATTTTAGATTTACGTTCCGCGAATAAACAGTATTTAACTTCGCAGGTGGCGCATCAGGCATCGCAGGTTGCTTTTGAGGCTTTACGGGAACGCTATAATGTGGGGATGGCCAACTCCATCGAATTATTTACGGCACAGACGAATATGAACAAAGCGGAATTCGACGTAATCCGTCGGAAGTACGAAATGGTGTTCAGAGGCAAGGTGATCGATTATTATACAGGAAATCAAATTACATTCTAATTAGATATTAAATGGCAAAGAAAAAGAAAAATCTTCCCAAAATATTAGTTATAGGCGCAGTAGTGCTTTTAGCGCTTGTTATAGCAGGCAGCAAATTGGGCTGGTTTGGTGATGGTGCAGAGCAGAAGGTTGCAGTAGATGAGGTCAAGGAACAAACGGTTTTTGAACTTGTTTCGGCGAGTGGAAAAGTGAAACCGGAATTTGAAGTGAAATTGAGCTCCGAGGTTTCTGGAGAGATTATAGAATTGAATGTAAAAGAAGGTGATGTTGTTAAAAAAGGACAAGTACTTTGTCGGGTGAAGCCCGATCTTTTGCAGTCTAGCTACGACCGCGCCGCAGCGCAAGTTAGTCAGCAGAAAGCGAATAATGCCGCAGCACAGCAGGTTTTAAAGCAACAGGAAGCAAATCTTGTTAATATTGAAGCGACATACAAAAGAAGTCAAGAACTTTATGGCAAGCGTGTTATATCTGCCTCAGAAATGGATAAAGCACGTGCGGATTATGAAAGTGCGCGTGCAAGCCTGGAGTCGCAGAGACAACAAGTAGTTGCATCGCGCTATGCAATCAGTCAGTCTGAAGCACAGCTTCAAGAGGCGGGTAATAGTTTGTCGCGTACTACGATCTACGCACCATCGGATGGAATTATCTCTTTGCTTTCTATTGAATTGGGAGAACGTGTCGTAGGAACAGCACAGATGGCTGGGACTGAAATTATGC
Organism: Sphingobacterium psychroaquaticum; assembly: GCF_900177625.1. Classification (GTDB taxonomy): domain Bacteria; phylum Bacteroidota; class Bacteroidia; order Sphingobacteriales; family Sphingobacteriaceae; genus Sphingobacterium; species Sphingobacterium psychroaquaticum. The sequence continues at coordinate 176,203 of NZ_FXAU01000001.1, read as the reverse complement.
GTATCGCGAACATGTCCACGATGGAGGTTAATGTGGAAGTAAATGAGAATGATATTAACCGCGTTAAGGTGGGAAATGAAGCGACGATTGAAGTAGATGCTTTTCAGGGCCGCAAATTTAAAGGTGTGGTGACAGAGATCTCCAGCTCTTCTAAATCGGCAGCAACGACAGCAACCACGGCAGAGCAAGTAACTAACTTTAATGTAAAAGTGCGTATTGAAGTTTCTTCATACGAAGATTTGTTGGACGAGCAGAATGTTAATTCATCTCCTTTTAAACCTGGCTTATCAGCGACGGTACAGATTCATACGAAAAGTGAAAAAGGATTAACGGTACCAATCCAAGCTGTAACAATTCGTACAAAAGACAAGACTGATTCGGTGAGTAATGATGATATTAAAGAGTATGTATTTGTGTTGAATGGAGATGTGGTTAAAATGACAGAAGTGAAAACAGGGATACAGGATGATAAAAATATCATTGTTAAATCTGGCCTTAAGAAAGGTGAATCTGTTGTTTCAAGACCATTTAATGCCATATCAAAAATTTTGCAGGACGGTACCAAGGTGAAGAAGGTGTCGGCCAGTGAGCTGAAATAATAGGATAAAAAGAGGTTGCCATGCGAAAACGTTTTCCTTTTCTTGATTTAACTGAAAACGAACGCAAAGGTTACCTCTTTTTGTTGATTCTCTTGGTTGCGATCGTGTTTTTTCCATTCCTTTATCGGATGCTTAAATCCGAACCTCCCGAAGAAATCGCAAGCTATATTCACTTAATTGAAGTGAAAGAGGAAAGTGCGCGCGCTGAAGATCAGGCAGGTGCTACTACTTGGGATAGGGGTGACAACATTCGGCCGGAACAGCCTCTCAAAGGCGAGCTTTTTTACTTTGACCCGAACGATCTCCCTGTGGCTGACTGGCGTAGGTTAGGGTTTTCTGATAAGCAAATAGCGGTTATAAAAAATTATGAAAATAAGGGTGGTCGTTTTTATACAAAAAACGATGTAGCTAAAATATATTCCATCTCCAGTGCGGCTTTCAACCGAATTGAACCCTATCTTCAATTTTCTAAATCGAGAGCCGTGGGCAATCGCCTAGGTCAATCTAAAAAAGATCCAATAGAAAAGATAAAAGCACCGGTGGTATCCATTGATTTGAATAAGGCCGACACGGCGATGCTTCGCAAATTACGCGGGATTGGCAGTGTATTTGCTGGGAGGATTGTTAAATTTAGAGAAGCTTTGGGCGGTTTTCATGATGTTATTCAGTTACGTGAAGTATATGGTATATCGGAAGAGCTTTTTGTTTCCATATCGCCCTTTCTGACGCTTGATGAAGCAACAGAATTAGAGCAGTTAAGAATCAATAGCGCTTCTGTGGAGGAACTGGCGAAACATCCCTATATTACCTGGGATAACGCTCGTTTAATTGCACGATACCGAGAGCAGCACGGTGATTTTAGCGGGATAGACGATTTAGAAAATATTTATGCTTTAAATATTGATTTTTTGAGTAAAATTGAGCCATATTTAAATTTCAACTAAAATCAATCTATGCTAGAAGCGCATCTAAAGGAAATTATCCGGGATATTCCTGATTTTCCACAACCAGGCATTATTTTTAAAGATATTACGCCCGTACTAAAGGATCAAGCTTTATGTTCCCAAATTGTAGATGCATTTGTTGACCGGTTGGGGCATATGGAGATAGATGTGATTGCTGGTATTGAAAGTCGAGGTTTTCTATTTGGAATGATGTTAGCCAATCGATTGAATGTTCCTTTTATTCCTATTCGTAAACAAGGTAAGTTACCTTTTAAAACCATTTCAGAATCTTATAAATTGGAATATGGTCAAGCGACCATAGAAGTGCATGAGGACGCTTTCCCAGCAGGAACTAAAGTTCTTCTACATGATGATCTTTTGGCAACCGGAGGTACGGTCGTCGCTGCTTCCAAGCTTATTCAAAAACTAGGGGGGACTATCGCCGGATATTCCTTTGTTATCAGTCTCGATTTCTTGAATAGTCAAGGACGCTTAACACGCTTCAGTGAAGATATTATTTCTCTAGTCCGTTATTAAAAACTTAATTAATATATTATATGGAATGGATTACTGATCCGCAAATTTGGATTTCTTTTTTAACTCTGACAGTTTTAGAAATCGTTTTAGGTATAGACAATATTGTGTTTATATCGATTCAAAGTAATAAGCTCCCGTTGGAGCAACAAAAGAAAGCGCGACAAATTGGTTTGTTGTTAGCGTTGGTTATGCGGGTTGCTTTGTTGTTCTCTATTAAATGGGTCATGGGATTGACCGCTCCTTTGTTCAATTTTGGGGAGATGTTCGATATTGAAAACGTTGCTGTAGCGCGTTATCTGGAGCTTTCTGGACGTGATCTCATTTTGTTTATTGGGGGACTTTTCTTGATTTATAAATCAACAACTGAAATACATCATAAAGTAGAGGGACATGCAGAAGCTGCAATTAAAAACGGTAAAGTGGTTACTTTCTCGAGTGTGATTATTCAAATCTTGATTCTTGATATTGTATTCTCACTGGATTCTGTCATTACCGCGGTAGGTATGGTTGATCAGATTGGCGTTATGATCGCGTCAGTCATTGTTGCGGTAGGGATTATGTTGGTGTCGGCTGAATCTATCAGTAACTTTGTGAACAACCATCCATCGGTTAAGATGTTGGCATTGGCGTTCTTGTTATTGATCGGGGTATCGTTGACGGCTGAGGCTTTCGATCAGCACATTCCGAAAGGATACATTTATTTTGCGATGGCATTTTCGGTATTGGTGGAATGGCTTAATATTCGATCCGCAAAAAAAGCGGCAGATAAAGCCGCTAAACTATAAGCCTATTGAACGAAAAAAGGCTTCCTATATAGGAAGCCTTTTTTTATACAGCAATATGTTTGGCTTTTATTTTCTCTTTAAAGAAGATGGTTGCTTTTTCTTCAAAATCTTGCGCATCATCTGTCGTGTAGAATTCCATTTTTCCTTGTTTCGAACATAACGACTCTATTTCGGGGTGACGTTCCAGGTAATGATCTAAACTTTCTGCTATAAGTTTTCCTTGCGCCAATATTTTGATATTGGGAGGTACAAACTGTTCGATAACCGGTAACAGTAATGGATAGTGAGTGCAAGCAAGCACAATAGTGTCGATCTTATCGTGTTTGGCAAGCAGTGCTTTAATATCTTTCTCAATTAGATAAGCCGCGGCTGGGGTGTGGATCTCATTGTTTTCCACGAGAGGAACCCACATCGGACAGGCATGTTGTACGACTGTAATCTCGGGGTGGAATTTATTGATCTCGATTTTGTATGATTCGGATAGTACCGTTCCTTGCGTGGCTAAGATACCAACAACATTGCTCCGTGTAAATTGTTGGATAGATTCTGTTGTAGGACGAATAACGCCCAATACCCGCTTTCCAGGAGGGAGGTCATGTTGTTGGATGCTCCGAAGTGCTTTTGCAGATGCGGTATTACAGGCCAGGATTACCAAATTACAACCTTTGTCAAACAGTTTAAAGACACATTCTTTTGTGAATTGGTAAACAGTGTCGAATGATCGCGTGCCATAAGGGACACGGGCATTGTCACCTAAGTAGATATAGTCATATTCCGGAAGTCGATCCTTTATCTCTCGAAAAATCGTAAGTCCTCCAAATCCTGAATCAAAAACACCAATAGGTCCAGTTTTACTATCCATACCAAGCTCCATTTTTTCTGATGAATCAAATATCGGAAAATTGTTTCGTATTTAATTATGCCGCTATGCCGGCAGGGCATGTTACTACTCCTCAAGCCGGAGGGGCATCTTCCTTTTGAAGCCAAAAGGAAGCAAAAGCTTGTCGCTAGGA
>NZ_FXAU01000001.1:0-171745 GCF_900177625.1 Sphingobacterium psychroaquaticum | reverse complement strand
AAAAAAATCAATTAGGACCAAAGCGGTTAATTAAGAGCGAATTAGGCAGTGTGAAATTATTATTGGTAATGATTTAGTAATGGTGCTTACTGCATTCATTTATATTCAAATTCCTTGTAACTCAATTACAAAAGTACAAAAAATAAAGCAATGAATCACTGGAAAAGCAATTACTTGGTACAGCATGCTTCAGTGATAATTATCAGATAATTCAACGGGTTATGATTGGTCAAATAATTTATTAGCTGTCATAATCTATATCCAAATTATGTCTGTATAAAAGACCTACAAGGTTAAGTGCCGAAAACTTCGCTTTTTTCATCTTGTTAACGTCTGGGTCTATAGCAAAATTTACTGCTGTCCTGAAATCTGTTTTTTCTAGAATAGAATTAGAGAATATAGCAGAGGAAAGGTCACATCCTAAAAATTCAGAGGCCGTCAGATCAGCCTCACCAAATTCAACGTCTTTTAATGTACAGTTCTTGAAAGTAGTTTTTCGAAGCTTTGTTCCAAAAAAATTACTGTAGTCTAAATGACATTCCGTAAACGAAAACGAAAACGCAAACTTGCTACATCTTGCAAAGTCTACCCCCAGCATTTTGCACCCAATAAATACAGCATTCCTGAATCCGGTTCCGTCAACGTCCACCATTGAAAAGTTACATTGTTTAAAAGTGCAATCTTCAAAATTATTGTCCTTTAGATCACTCTTGTTAAAATCACAACTGACAAATTCACACTTTATGAATTCTCTGTTTCTCAGTTTCTTTTCAGAGTAATTTATACCGGAAAATATTTTGTCTTGATGAATTACGGTTTCTTCCATTTTATATATTTTATATCCAAACAAGTTTAATTTTAAATATCAACAGTTTTAAGTAAGCACTTGAGAATCATTTTATTTGTTTTGTGATTCAATATATTATCCATTAATTGGTGTTAATACCTAATAAAGAATCGGTTACTTTAATTGCTGTAAAAAATTTAAAACCTTGGGTTTATCTTTTTCAGTAAGGTGTATACTACCCATATTTTCTGAGTACCAGATAGCATCTGCCACCAGAAAAACAATAGTACTATGTATGCTCAACTCCTCTCCATCGGTTGGCAAAATGTGAAGATTGTACCAATCTTCCCATTGTAGGCGATACTTGGAGTTAATCATGATTGCTTGGAGAATGATTCGCATTGTTTTAGCGTATTTTTCATCATTTTTCTTTTCTAAGATAAATTTCAGATAAGCAAAAGCACCATCCTTATCGACATTTTGATCTCTGTATTTTTTTACTTTATCCGTAAGGTTAATCAGGCTTTGATTTACTAGCTCATCCAGTAATTCTTCCTTATTCCTAAAATGATGGATAATCCCTCCTTTACTCAAACCTGTCCAATCAGCAATAGATTGAAAAGTTACGTGGTGCCAGTCTGATTCTGATCCAATGTGAATAGCCGCGTCGATAATCAACTGCTTACTTAATTCCGGTTCCTTTTTTCGGGTATATGAGCTATTTTCCAAATTATATCTTTATAGTTTATAACAAGCAACATTTGCAAAGATACCGAACGTTTGGTTTGTTTTGACATCGAATCATTAATTATTTTAAATACTTTTTCATTAACAGTTATGTCCTTTAATAAGACATGTCCTCATGGTGTTTTTCTGATTAAAACATAAAAATATTGCTACTAGAAATGGATAAAAATTTCCCAAGTTGGTTAGTACTTGGGAAATTTTCTCGTTTATAATAACAAATTTTGTAAAATATGGAAGAGACTATCTAATTTCTAAATATGTCACTTATGAGAATATCCCTGCCAAATATTATTGCTGAAATAAACAGTAAAGAGAGTAGATTATCCTCAGAGTTATCTCTGATTGTAGAAGAAGCCTACCAAATGACGATTTTTTTGCAAGATTTACTTCTCTCTGTGAAAGATTATGTAATCTCAAACGGATTTAAAAACAACGAAGAAGAAATTGATTTCTTCCGAAACATCAAACCATATATTTTAGGAAAATTAATCTACTACAATAAGCTGTTTAGAATAGAAACCGTTTGTCCAGTCAATGAAGGTGAGATCTATCATAAGTACTTTTCTAAGCATCTTGAAAAATTGAAGATAGATTACAGTGAGCACATCTGTAATTCTGATTTTTATAGATACTATCGTTCAGGCAGGGTTGACAGAGATGATTTATACTTCAGGTTAGGTAATGTTAATTGTTATGATGGATTAAATAGTATTGCTTTTGAAATCGATTTACAATTCTCAACTTACTATGACTACAAAATTGCCAAAATCATTTCAAATGATTTGCTATATTCTTATTTAATAAATAAGATAGCCCCTGATGATAATACAGGTATAAAACTGGATCATATAGATTCTATAAAAGAATTAACATGGACAAACTCAAAAAATGCACTTATTGAACTAATTTATGCAATACATGCGTCAGGAACAATTTGTCATGGCAAAATTGGGATTAGAAAGCTCGGCTTGATCTGTCAGATACTTTTTAAAATTCCTCTTAACGATGTACATCATGCATTTCATAGAATGAAAACTAGGAGTGGTTCGCGAACTACATTTTTAGATCAGCTTAAAATATCTCTTGAAGAATATATGGATAAAGATCTATAGTTACTTCGATACACCAATCTTAAAAGCAGTACCCTAAACGTACTGCTTTTTTCTTTACCCATATTTGCCAATTGGCAAATGTTCACAAACCGTTATTGCTGATGCTTTCATGTATTCTTAATGCCTAACAACTAGGTGTTTATATGATTCAAGAAAATTTAAAAAAAACTCCAAACCAATTGGCAGAGCTTGGCAGACAATACCAGCCAGACAATCCAACTTTGTATCGTAATTAATAAATACGTGTACAATGAAAATTATAACAATCGAAGAAGAAGCGTGGAAACAGCTCAATGAGCGGTTAAAGGCAATTAATGATTTTATCCTGAAATCAGAAGATACCAGCTATGATAGCCTCTGGCTGAACAACCATGAAGTATGTCAGTATCTCCATATTAGTGAAAAAACACTTTGGCGAATACGTACAAAAGGAGAAATAGCTTATTCCAAAATGTATGGACAGTATTTCTATACCATTGGAGCTATAAAAGATATGCTTAATGCCAATGCCGTACAGACCAGCGATGAATATGTACAGGAGCTTATGGCTAAAGGCAAGAGTTACATTGAGAAAGGTAGAAAACTAAAGAATTCTTAAAGGACTACATTATGAATATAGATAGAATAGAATTTATATCGTGGATGGAACGCATTATGGATCGTTTCGATATGCTAAAAGATAGCTTAACAGATATTGAAAAAAAGAAAAACACCATAGATGGTGAAGTATTATTAGATAATCAGGATTTACTTCAGATGCTTAAAATCAGTAGTCGTTCTTTACAACGTTATCGTTCTTCTGGCAAGTTACCATACTATACAATCAGCGGTAAATTATATTACAAATTAACTGACGTACATCAGTTTGTAAGAGAAAGCTTCAATACTCCATTGCACCGTACTAAAGACAGCAAGTGACAAATAATGCCCCTAAAGGACGCTTTGGTCATACCTTTTTGTGTATAGGTTATTTTCGAAAAGATAACAGTTTTAAAACAATAAAATTATGAGTGAAGAAACAATAGATAGTCCGCAATTACCGGATCAATTATCGGAAACACTTTTGGTATTGGACAAAGAAAAAAACAGGATTCAGGTTGTCAAAGGAATTGATAAAGACGGCAATCTCAAAACTGTAGAGCCAAATGAGAAAAACCAAAATCAGTTTATGCGTGTGGATAAACACGGAGATATGTTTTCTAACTTCTTTTCCAATTTTTTCCGTCAACTGAAGAATCCTACCCATTTTAAATTTTTTAAAGTACCAGCTGATGAAGCAATTGATACGGCAAAAAAAATGCAGCAACAGATTGATACACCTACTAAAGAAGGGGAATCAGTAATGGCAAAGCATGAGGTAAAAGAACCAGAGTTAAAACAAGAAAATCATAAAAATATGGAAACAACACAAAAAACTCCGGAAACAGGCGAATACCGTTTCAAGCCGGAACAGATTGATTGGGAAATGATGAACAATCTTGGATTGAGCAAAGAATATCTGGAAAAGAGAAACTTGCTTGATCCTCTTTTAAAAGGATATAAAACCAATGAATTGGTAACAGTTACGCTAAACCTCGGAACTGCTGTTTCCCGTCCTGAAGGCAGGTTGTCTTTACAGCCCGGCGAAGATGGCAAAGCTGTTATGCTTATCCATAGCGTAAGAAAAGAACCTCAATTAAACTTCCCTTTCTTTGGGCATGAATTCAGCAAAGAGGATAAAGAGAATCTGATTAAAACAGGCAATATGGGGCGAACTGTTGATCTTAAAAACCCTAAAACAGGTGAAACAATACCTTCCATTATAAGTGTAGATAGACTAACCAATGAGCTTATTGCTCTGCGGACAGATAAGATTAAAGTACCTGATGAACTAAAAGGCGTACAATTGAATGAGCAGCAGAAACAAACTCTTATGGAGGGTAAGCCACTATTGATTGAGGGAATGATCTCAAAAAAAGGTACTTCATTCGATGCTACAGTTCAATTCAATGCCGACAAACGTTATGTAGAGTTTTTATTTGATAGAACCACCAACAATAAGCAGACACAAAATCAGCAGCAAACACAATTACAAGGTACTTCTCAGGAAGCTCCGCGAAATTTCCGAGGAAAAGAACTGGATGACAAACAGTACGAGAAATTCAAAGAAGGTCAAACTGTATATGTAGATGGATTACTGGATAAAAAAGGCCAGAAATATCAGGGTTATATAACTTTTGACAAGGAAACAGGCAAAACAGGCTTTTCGTTTAACAACCCTGATAGGTTGAAAGAAAAAATCCAACCTGTTGAAGCACATAAAACTCAGACAGCTGTTAATTCTCAGGGAAAAACTAATGAGGCTACAAAAAATTTAAAAGAGCCTTTAAAGACAGGGCAGAAAAACCCTGACAGTAAGACGCAACAAGAGCAACAGGAAAAGCCAAAAGCTCCCGCTAAATCCAAAGGCAAAAAAATGTAAATCTCCAAAATAGCAAAATATGAAAGTAGTAATAGCAGAAAAGCCAAGTGTTGCAAGAGAGATTGCCACAATATTGGGTGCAACAGAAAAGAAAGAAGGATTCTTGACAGGTAATGGGTTTTACGTTACCTGGGCATTTGGGCATTTGGTTGCTTTGGGAATGCCTGAAGATTATGGTATCTCAGGTTTTCAAAGAGAATCCTTACCAATGCTTCCTAATCCCTTTTTATTGACAGTAAGGAAAATCAAAAAAGGCAAATCGTACGTACCTGATAACGGAGCTTTAAAACAGTTAAAAATTATTGAGCAGGTTATCAGTAAAAGCGAAAGTATCATTGTAGCTACTGATGCCGGACGTGAAGGGGAATTGATATTTCGTTATATATACGATTACTTTAAATGCAATAAACCTTTTGAGCGTCTTTGGATAAGTTCTTTGACCGAAAAAGCCATTAAACACGGTTTAGAAAACCTAAAACCTGGTAGTGACTTTGATGGACTTTACCATGCCGGACAAGGCAGAAGTCGTGCCGACTGGTTAGTGGGCATCAATGCTTCACAAGCATTGAGTATTGCCGCTGGGCATGGTGTATATTCGCTTGGACGAGTGCAAACACCCACATTAGCCCTCATCTGTAAAAGGTATCTGGAAAATAGAAACTTCTCAATAAAAACTTATTGGCAGATAAATCTGGAACATCATAAGGAATCAATAGATTTCAAAAGTCTTTCAAAAACTAAATGGGACGATAAAAAGCTAGCTGAAGACATACTGAAATCGTTACAGCGTATTGGAATAGCTAGAGTGATTGAAGCAGAGAGTAAAAAGATAGCAGAGCAACCGCCTCTATTGTTCGATCTGACAGGATTACAAAAAGAAGCTAATAAAAAACTTGGACTCTCTGCGGATGAAACGCTTAACATTGCTCAAAGCCTTTACGAAAAGAAACTGATTACCTATCCGCGTACAGGTAGTAAATATATTCCTGAAGATCTATGGGCTGAAATCCCTGGTCTAGTAAGACTACTAGAAAACAGAGAATCGTGTAAGGAAGCCAGCAAAAAAGTGAAATGGGGACGTTTCAATAAACGTATGGTGAACGATGTCAAAGTAACGGATCATCATGGTTTACTCATTACTGAAAAAATACCCGCTGAATTACCTGCCAAAGAAAATGCAATTTATGATATGATAGCTTTCAGATTATTGGAAGCCATCTCACATCCATGCTCCAAAGAAATAACAGATATTACCTTACAAGTAATACATTATGATTTTATTTTGAAAGGTTGTAAAATTCTTGAACCGGGTTGGCGTGCTATTCGTGGAAATTTTAGTGAGGATGACAGTGAGCCTATACAAGATATCCCCGAACTGAAAGTTGGTGAAGAAGTTAATATCAAAAGTATGCAGGTAATAGAAAAGAAAACTAAACCTCCTGTATTGTACACCGAAGCCGGATTGTTATCAGCAATGGAAAGTGCTGGGAGGGAAATTGAGAGTGAAGAGGAACGTAAAATTTTACAGGGGATTGGTATTGGCACCCCAGCTACAAGAGCAGCTATAATAGAAACTCTTTTTAAGCGTGACTATATTCGTCGCGAAAAGAAATCACTCATCCCAACAGAAAAAGGTTTGCAGGTTTATGATTTAGTTAAAGACAAAAAGATTGCTGATGTTGCTATGACCGCAGAATGGGAGTTAACATTACAGCAAATTGAAAATGATCAAGAAGATGCCACCATATTTCTTAAAGAAATGGAGTTATATGCAGATTTTATTACAAAGGAACTATTAGAATCTACTATTGTAAAACAGAAACAACCTGAACTGGAATGTCCAAAATGTAAACAACAGCAACTCCTCATTTGGAATAAGGTGATAAAATGTCCCGATGAAGTTTGTAATTGGATACAGTTTCGTAATGTTTGCGGAGTATTATTGAGTACCAATGATATTGAAAGTCTTTTAAAAACACGAAGAACAAAACTCATAAAAGGAATGCAAAGTAAATCAGGCAAAAAATTCGATGCATACATTGTGTTGGATACAACCGGAAAAAGCTCTTTCGAATTTCCACCCAATAAACAAAAAAAGAAATGAGTAATATAATCCTGTCCAAAAAAGAAATAGAAAAACTGATTTTCACCATTCGAGATAAACACGTAATGCTGGATAGCGATCTGGCTTCCTTATATCAGGTAGAAACTAAGAACCTAAATAAAGCCGTGAAAAGGAACATCGAAAGATTTCCACAATCGTTTTGTTTTCAGTTAACCGAAGAGGAAGCTGAAAACTTGAGGTTCCAGATTGGAACCTCAAGTTTAAACTATGGTGGAAGACGTTATTTACCCTATGCTTTTACCGAGCAAGGTGTGGCAATGGCTTCCGCCATTCTTCGTTCGTCTACAGCGATTAAGGTCAGTGTTGAGATTATGGAAGCCTTTGTAGAAATGCGTAGAATACTCATCAGTAATGCTTCTTTGTTTCATCGTTTGGATAAAATGGAACTGAAACAGTTGGAAACCGATCAAAAATTTGAAGAGATATTCAAAGCTCTGGAAAGTGACAAGCTACACATTGAAAAAGGGATTTTCTATAGTGGACAGGTTTTCGATGCCTACGCCTTTGTATCAGATATTATTCGAAGTGCTAAAGAGTCCATTATCTTGCTTGACAATTATGTGGATGATACTGTACTTACGCTACTAGGTAAACGAGAACAATCTGTAACCGCAACAATCTATACCAAAAGCATCAGCAATCAGCTTCGGTTGGATTTACAAAGGTACAACAGTCAATATCCCCGTATTGAAGTTGAAGTTTTTGCCGATAGCCACGACCGCTTATTAATTATTGACAGTACGGAACTTTACCACATTGGGGCTTCGCTTAAAGACCTGGGCAAAAAATGGTTCGCATTTTCACGAATGAATATAGAAGTGAGCAAAATTCTTCAGGTACTTAACAAATAACAAACCCTCCGAATATGGAGGGTTTTGTCATTATTATGCCTTAGAAGCATCTAAAGATGCTTTTCTAAATTCTTTTAGCAGTTTTTCAAGTTCTAAAGAGGTTTTACGAGCTCTTGTTCCTGCTGCTTTGTTTCCTTTGTCTGCCTGTAATTCAGCATCTACTTTTAACGCTTCAAATGAAGCATTGATTTTTTCGATTAGTTCTTTCATTATGATAATGGATTAAATTGTGATGCAAAAATAAAAAAATATGCTTAAAGCATTTTCATAGAGATTTCCCTACTTTGTAATTTAGTAAATGTATTTTTTTAAGATTAAAGCTCCACAATGTCCCCCAAACCCAAAGCTGTTGCTCAAGGCATAATTCACCGTTTTTGAAAACGCCTTACTACCTAAGGACAGATTTAATTCTTTTGGTATATTTTCATCAATTTCGGTCGTATTTATAGTTGGTGGAATTAAATCGGTTTTTACGCTTAAACAAGTTGAAATGGCTTCAATAGCACCTGTACCTCCCAATAAATGCCCAGTCATAGATTTTGAAGCACTTACCTGAATTTTATCAAGGTTTGATGAAAATAATTTCTCAATCGCTTTAATTTCTGATAAATCACCAAGTCCAGTCGATGTCGCATGTGCATTAACATAATCAATATTATTTGGATTTAAGTTGGCTTCTTTTATACCTTCCCTCATGGCCAAAAATGCCCCAGTTCCTTCGGGATGCGTTCCCGTAATGTGATAGGCATCTGAACTTTCTCCACCACCTACAATTTCCGCGTAAATTTTAGCTCCTCTTTTTATTGCCGAGCCTAAGCTTTCGACAATCAAAGCCCCGGCTCCTTCACCGACCACAAATCCATCACGGCTTGTATCAAAAGGCCTTGAAGCAGTACCGAAATTTTCATTATTGGTCGACATGGCCTTCATCGCGTTGAACCCGCCAATGGAAGATGCTGTTATGGGAGCTTCAGAACCGCCCGTAATAACGATATCCGCTTTGCCTAAACGGATGTAATTAAATGCCTGAATAATGCTTTGTGTAGAAGAAGCACAAGCGGTAACAGGGCAATAATTAACTCCCCTTAATCCGTAATTGATAGAAATTATACCAGACAAGCCATTAGAAATGATCTTGGTAATAAAAAATGGATTAAACTTTGGTTGAAAATTACCTTTTGCATAATCGATGACTTCATGCTCGAACGTTTCAAAGCCACCAATTCCACTGGAAAAAATGACACCTATCCGGTTTACATTCAATTTCGAAAAATCTAATTCTGCATCTTTTACAGCTTCATCTACGCAAATAAGTCCGTACTGCGTAAATCTGTCCATTTTTCTTGCTTCTTTCCGATCGAAGTAATCTAAAGCCTCATAATTCTTGATTTCACATGCAAATTTTGTCTTGAAATTTGTTGTGTCAAAACGCGTTATTTTGTCGGCACCAGAGTCTCCGTTAAGCAAGTTGTTCCAATATTCCATTGTGTTTTTTCCAATAGGAGTAATTGCTCCTAATCCTGTGATAACTACTCTTTCCATTTTTTTAATATTTACGCATATACCTACCGGTATATGCTTGTTCAAATTTTTTTATTTAAATTTTCAGACTATTAATTTCAGACTGTAAAAAATCGATGCTTTCCATCAATATTTCTGGTTTTTCAAGTGTTTTTGCTAGCAAAATACTTCCTTCAATCAGAGCAATTAACCGATATGCAAAAACACTCGCATCCAAATTTTTTATTTCATTTTTATTGGCACCATCTTCCAGTATGGAGACAATGGTCTTGTGCCAACTTTGGATTGATTTAGTGACCTCCATTTTTAGCAAATCATTTCCATCATCTGCGTCAACGGATGTATTCAAGATGGCACAACCTCCGTTTTGGAATATTGGCTTAAATTCCGTTTTGTAATGACCTAAGAATGCAATCATTTTTTCGGCTGAATGCTCTATTTGATTTATTTTGCCGAGTATTTTTTCAGATTGGAATTTGTAATTGTATCTAAAAGCTTCTACAGCAACCTCATTTTTGTCTTTGAAGTTTCCATAAATACTACCTTTTGTCAAGCCTGTTGCATCAGTCAAATCGGATAAATACGTCCCTGTATATCCCTTTTTGTTGAAAATTGAAGCTGTTTTTTCAATAATGTATTGTCGTGTTTTTTCTGATCTTACCATATTGCAAATATACCGTACGGTATTTGATTGTGCAAATTCATTATAATTTTTTTAATAGACTATTTGTCTCTTAAAATCTGGAACCTCTCAGATGATTGAAATTCTCGTTGCATATTACGCCAAATCCTACCTCTCAAAGCCAAATCCTACCACTTCTATAAAAACTTTGCCTTACTGCTCTAATTTTAGGATTTACGCAAAAATTCTAAATAAAATTTACCATGAGTACACTGCAAAAAGACTTGTCGTATTTCAGACTACGACTGCAAGAACACCTTAACAGCAGCTTCCCCGAAAAAGCAAGCGACCAGAAATTTATTGACCAACGATCTTCATGGGCAGCAAATGCTTATGAAGGAGCATTTCTTTCGGGCAACGCTATAGAGCAATGTAGTGAAATTGCCAATTACATATTATTTGAAGGCTTACATTTCTCCCGTTTCGACACCATTTTTCAAGTGGTTTGCAATGAGTTTGATGCTTTAATGGCAGATGAAGAATTGAAACCATTTGCCCTAAAAATGTTTCCCGTCTGTGAATCTGTTTTCTTGAAATATGAATTAACCGATGATTTCGCATACTGTCATGAGTTTGATGAGCTCTACACAGAAATAACCGGTACCATTTCAATCTGGATAGAGGAAAATGGGCTTCAGTAAACGTCTTCATCTCCAACAGAATATTGAAGCCTTACGTACTGCTTTTAAATTGGAGAAGGAACAGCGGCAAGCTACCGCAGGCGAAAGACTGCTAATGATGCATTATAGCGGATTTGGTGGTCTAAAGTTCGTATTGAACCCTATCTCCAGTGAAGTAGATATCAATCATTGGCGAAAAAACGAACATGATCTTTTTCCAATTACACAGGAATTACACCAACTATTAATGGAGAATTCCGTTGATGATAAACAGTACAGAAAATATGTGGACAGTATGAAAAGCTCTGTCCTAACAGCATTTTACACACCACCACAGGTTATAGATGCTATCTCATTTGCTCTGAAAGATAGTGGACTTAAAATACAGAATTTTCTGGAACCATCAGCAGGTATTGGTGCATTCATACAATCTTTTGCAGATAACGAAGAGACTAGGGTTACTGCCTATGAAAAAGATGTATTAACCGGGAAGATACTAAAACACCTCTATCCAGAAAGTAATATCCGTGTAAGTGGCTTTGAGGAAATTTCCGAAAAAGAACAGAACAGCTATGATGTAATCGCAAGTAATATTCCGTTTGGAGATACTGCTGTATTTGATTTATCCTATTCCCGAAGTAAAGATTATGCAAAAGTACAAGCAGCCAGAAGTATTCATAACTATTTCTTTTTGAAAGGGAATGATATGCTTCGGGAAGGAGGTTTACAGTTTTTCATTACCTCGCAAGGAGTATTAAATAGTCCTAAGAATGAGCCGATACGTAGAGCATTAATGGAAAACAACAATTTGGTGTCAGCTATCCGATTGCCAAATAACTTATTTACAGAGTATGCAGGCACAGAAGTAGGCTCTGATTTGATAATCCTACAAAAGAATACAATTAAGCAAAGCTTATCTGAAGCAGAAGAACTGTTTTGCCAAAGTCAACAGACTGTATACAATACACCAGGGAATGCATTATTTTATAATAACAGCAGGATTGTACATACTGAAAGTAAATTAGATACTGACCCTTACGGACAGCCCGCTTTGATCTATAAACACAATGATGGTGTAAATGGAATTGCTAAAGACCTAACACAAATGCTTTCTAAAGACTTTGGTAGGAATTTAAACTTAGCTTTATACAAAGGTGAACGAAATGAGGAGCCGGCAATAGAAATTCCCGTTACACCAATTTTTACACCTCCTATAATTGAATCAGCAATTACCCAACAGGAACAACAAAGAATTTCACCGCCACAAGAACTAAAACAGCTGAGTATTTTTGACTTATTTGGCAATGATGATGAGTCTATAACAGTAATTGCACCACCAAAGAAAACAGCCCAAAGTCAAAAGAAAAAGTTTAACAGAAACCGTACTCCGATTGGAAAGCAAACCAATCTTTTCAGTGGTGGTATGCAACAACCCTATGTACAGCCTGTTAACAATGAATCTATAAGTAAACCTAAAAACAATGAGCCAAGAGAGCTAATCGGAGATTTATTTTCGCAGGTAAACGAAAAAGATACTGTTGATAAGCTAGTTCTAAAAAACACACTTCCAGAGCCTGCTTTGTATAGTCAGGAAATACAAGCATTTCACCGTAATGACTGCCTTGTGGTAAACAATGGCTGGGTTGGTCATTTACAAAATGTTGACAAAGTTGACAAAACAGGTATATTCCATCCTTTGCAATTGACTTCTTCACAGAAAGCAAGAGCTGAAGCCTATATTGCTATAAGGGATACCTACATAGATCTTTATCAAAAGGAAGCAGAGAAACAAACCGAACATAACTCAGAAAGAGAAACCCTTAACTATTTGTATGATGCTTTTGTAAGAAAGTATGGTAACCTGAATAGTGCTGATAATATTAAGCTTATTAAAACGGATAGTGCGGGGAAAGAAGTACCGTATCTGGAACGTACAATTGGTGGAGTGATACATAAAGCCGATGTATTTAGTCATCCTGTTAGTTTTTCCATCTCTACACTGGCAACGGACAATCCAGAAGAAGCATTAGCAGCTTCATTAAACAAATACGGAACTGTAGATCTGGAATACATGTCTGAAATCAGCAGTATGTCTGCCGATGCTCTTAAAGAAGCCTTGAATGACCGTATTTATTACAATCCGTTAGCTAATGAATACGAAATAGCGGAACGTTGGATTGCAGGAAATGTGGTTGAAAAGGCACACGAACTTAGAAGCCATGTTGAAAATAATCCTGAGGATAAAGAAGCTGCACGAAGCTTAACTATATTGGAAGAATCCCGACCAAGAAGAATAGAGTTTGAAGAACTTGATTTTAATTTAGGTGAGCGATGGATACCGTCCGGAATCTACGCACGCTTTGCCTCACATCTTTTCGACACAGAAGTAAGAATACACTATTCAGATAGTTCAGATGATTTTTCCGTAACCTCTAAACAGGGCAATCAACATATTTGGGAAAAATATGCCGTAAAATCGGAAAGCAGAACATTTGATGGAATTGCGTTACTGAAACACGCTTTAGTAAACACGACACCCGATATTACTAAAAAAGTTACGATTGGAGATCAAGAGGTTAAAGTAAGGGATATGGAAGCCATACAAATGGCAAACAGTAAAATTGATGAAATAAGAACAGCCTTTACTGAATGGCTCCATGCTCAAAACGATGAGTTCAAAACACGACTTACAGATCAATATAATGATAAGTTCAATTGTTTTGTCCGCCCCAATTATGATGGAAGCCATCAGGATTTTCCTGGTCTGGATCGCAAGGCTTTGGGCATAAATGATCTTTATGGAAGTCAAAAGGATACCGTTTGGATGATTAAGCTGAATAACGGAGCCATCTGCGACCATGAAGTCGGTGCAGGAAAAACTTTAGTAATGTGTACAGCGGCACAGGAAATGAAACGACTGGGTTTGGCTCATAAGCCAATGATCATTGGTTTGAAAAGCAATGTTCATGAGATTGCAGAAGCCTATCGTACTGCATATCCGCATGCTAAAATCCTGTTTCCAGGGAAAGATGATTTTACACCTCAAAAACGCTTGCGAATCTTTGGCGATATAAAAAACAATGATTGGGATTGCGTGATATTGACGCATGATCAGTTTGGAATGATACCGCAATCGCCCGAAGTACAAAAGGAAATTCTTGAAATTGAACTGGATAATGTAGAACGAAATCTTGATGCTATGCAATCGCAAGGTGCTGAAGTAACAAGAGGTATGCTTGCAGGAGCTATCAAAAGGAAAGAAAACCTCGAAGTAAAACTTAAAACGCTGCAACACGATATTGAGAATAGAAAAGATGATATTGTAGATTTTAAAATGATGGGTATAGATCATCTGTTTATCGACGAAAGCCACCAGTTTAAGAACTTGATGTTTAATACCCGACATAGTCGTGTAGCAGGATTGGGAAATGTAGATGGTAGTCAGAAAGCCCTGAACTTATTGTTTGCTATACGTACTATTCAGGATCGTACCAATGCCGACATGGGAGCTACCTTTCTTTCGGGAACCACCATCAGTAACTCTTTAACGGAGTTGTATCTGTTATTCAAATATCTTAGACCAAGGGCATTAGAAAAACAAGGTATAAACTGTTTTGATGCATGGGCGGCTATTTATGCAAGAAAAACTACGGATTATGAATTTTCTGTAGCCAATAATATTGTGGCAAAGGAACGATTTCGTTATTTTATTAAAGTACCGGAGCTAGCTCAGTTCTATTCTGAAATTACAGATTATCGCACAGCAAAGGATATAGGGATTGACCGACCGGAGAAAAAGGAAATACTGTACAATATTCCACCTACACCAGACCAGGCAAAATTTATACAAAACCTGATGCAGTTTGCAAAATCCGGGGATGCTACCTTGCTTGGAAGACCGCCATTATCTAAAACGGAAGAAAAAGCAAAAATGCTCATTGCAACAGACTACGCACGTAAAATGTCGCTGGATATGCGTATGGTGAGTGGTGCTTATTATGATCATCCTGATAACAAGGCTTCGCACTGTGCCGATAATATCGCCAAATATTACCAAAAGTTTAATGCACAAAAAGGAACACAATTCGTTTTTTCTGATTTGGGGACCTACAAGTCCGGAGAGTGGAACGTGTATTCTGAAATCAAGAAAAAACTGGTAGAAACACATGGTATTCCTGCTCACGAAGTCCGTTTCATACAGGAAGCTAAAACAGATAATCAACGTAAGGAGCTGATTAAGGGAATGAATGAAGGTAAAATTCGGGTACTATTTGGCTCTACAAGTATGCTTGGAACAGGAGTCAACGCACAGAAGAGAGCTGTAGCTATACATCATTTAGATACACCCTGGAGACCTAGTGATCTTGCCCAAAGAGATGGTCGGGCAATTCGTAAAGGCAATGAAATAGCCAAGCATTTTGCCGATAATAAAGTGGATGTGGTCATCTATGCCGTAGAAAAATCACTGGACAGTTATAAGTTTAATCTATTGTTCAACAAACAACTATTCATAGACCAGCTAAAATCAAATAATCTCGGTAAGAGAACTATTGATGAAGGAAGTATGGATGAAAAGTCAGGAATGAATTTTTCTGAATACGTAGCAATTCTATCAGGAAATACTGACCTTTTAGACAAGGCGAAAGTAGAAAAGCAAATTGCAGGCTTGGAAAGTGAGAAACAGGCATTTAATAGGTCAAAATATAGTGCTAAATATAAACTTGAAGATTTCACAGCAGAGCTTAACAAAGCTCAGTCGCGACATGATCGTATGAGTCTTGATTGGAGTAATCTGCAACAACGTATTCAAAAGAACCAGGATGGTACGATTGTAAACGCTATTCAGCTCACAGGTCTTCCTGCTACTGCTACCATCAAGCAAATAGGTACTAACCTTAATGAATTAACAGATAAATCCCGAACAGGTGGAGATTATGAAGAAATCGGAAGTTTATATGGTTTTCAATTATTGGTAAAAACCGAAATGTCAGAAAAAGATGGAGTCGATATTCGAGTGAACCGTTTTTTTGTACAAGGCGAAGGAAATATAAAATATACATTCAATAATGGAATAATGGCGAAAGAGCCGGAAACTGCCTCAATGAATTTTTTGCGGGCACTGGAAAAACTACCATCCTATATCGCTAAAGAGCAAGAAAATATAACTGATTTTCAAAAAGATATTCCAATACTTCAGGGAGTAGTGGATGGTATATGGACAAAAGAATGTCGACTGAGCGAGCTTAAAACCGAACTTGCCGCAATCGACCGTAAGATTCAACTATCCATTACACCCCAATCAAATAAACAGGAAGATACTCAAAATGAGGCTAAGCTACCAGAATTAACTGCTTCAATGACAAAAAATATAAGTACTAAAAATACATTTTAGCGTAAATATAAATAAACTCTCACTTATCGTCCTGTTCATCCATTTTTTTGCTTAAAACATCTCTAAGAGAGTCTAGAAACTTGGTTTTGTTGATTTTCCTATTACGTAGTTCTAAATAAGTATGATAAAAATCACCGATATCTACATTAAACATTCTTGAAAACACTCTTGAGATCTGTTTGATATCAGCATGACCATAATCCAATACCCCCTGAGCTTGCAAGGCATAAATAAGTTCAACTAATGCAGCTTTACTTCCTGTCCAGTTCAAAGAATAGTGTGGACTTTTTGCACTTGAAATGTTTGAAAGCCCAAAAATTCTGTCTTCAATATATAGTTGGATAAGATCATTTGCTAAAATTTTTGCAACTTTATAATCATGGCTAGTACAGAATCTATGATCTGTCTCAAAATAATAACTATCTAAGCTTAGTTTGATATCATATTTCCCTCGCAAAAAATATTTATCATCTAGGTAAGTACTATTTGTTCTGTAATATTTGTAAAACTCAAGATTATTATCAAAATATAGCTTCAATTTTGTAATCTCATTTTTTAGATACTTTTTCGTTACCTTATCTCCACCATAAGGGATTTTAGCCTCAATCTTATAAATACCGTTGTAATAAATCAACTTAGCAACAAACTGCGGTTTTATCTTCTTAAAAAAGCAGATTTCTTCATTAGCATCTTTAAAACCCTTTTCAATGATAAACTCCTTTACCTCGTTGAGTTTTTTTTGTGCAATTTCAATTGCGTCTTCTGCAAGCAACATTGTTTTATCACATGATAAATCATTTAGGTGGTCATTTAGCTGCTGTAATTTTTCATAACAGTATTTTTTCATCTATTAAATTGTTGCGATTTTTGAGTTATGAAACTTAATATGATATTTATCCAATAGGCAATAGTCTACTAATGTTTTATACTCAACAGTTATTATCCTGTCTTAAAGACAGCAAATCATCTTCAAATTTTTTAGCATGTTCATATCCTATTTGATATATTTCATCCATATGTTTTGTGTCGAAAGTTGAAAACTTTCGAAGTTCTCCCGGCTGTATAAAGACGTCGCAGTAATTTGCTCCTTCTTTATCTATTTTTGAAGTAATTATTCGGATAATGCGGTCCATGATTTCACCATATCCCATATGTCCCCTTGCAATCTCAATAGAATTTACATCCACTCCAACACTCTTTCCGCATGTTGCATTTATGTGTTCAACAGGAAAATTATTTAGTATACCTCCATCGCATAATATAGTATCATTATGATAATTGACGGGGACAAAGACCATAGGGAAACAACATGAAGATTTAATTGCCAAACTTAGGCAGCCCTGATTGAACACCAACGACCGAGCATTACTCAAATCAGTAACAGAAACATATAATGGGACTTTGAGCTGCTCAAAACTGTTATGAGGGATATATTTGGTAATAATCCTTTCAAATATATCTGGACTGAACATTCCTCCATTACCTCGAAATAAATCTGTGTAATTGAAAAACTTTTCTGTTTTTGCAAATTTGAAAATCTCTGCAGGACTGTAGCCTTCCGCAATAAAGGCACCAATAAGTGCACCTGCGCTTGCACCTGAAATAGCATCAAATGAGATTCCTAACTCTTCCATACATTGGAGAACACCAAGGTGAGCTATTCCTCTAAACCCACCTCCTGAAAGTGTAATCCCAATTTTATTATTTACTATCATTATTCAATTCCCCTTCCTACTTATAGATTATAATTATTCGACATTATTAGTGTCTCTAGTCCGTAATTTTTGAGACTTTATCTGACTTAGGAATTACATTATAAATACCTTATACTCCCTGCTAGGTGTCGGTGGAACTAACATTGTTTTAACCCACGAGGGATCTAGCGCTTTGCCTTCACTGTCTAGGAAAGAGTTCGTAATTATTCTTGCCAAGTCTTCAGGATTGCCACCGATTAACGGCTTACCCTCAAAATAGAGCTCGTTATGTAGCTGAAAAAAAATATCTACAACCTGCTCCACAGAACAGTTGATCTTTATTTTTTTAGAATTTACTTTATCCATAATCTTTTATTTTTTGTTACTAAGAGCTTTTACTGACGTTCCGTCATCTTTTTTGATTGCTCAAATTCGTTCGAAAACCTAAAGCGATATTGGTACCACCAAGCTTACTGTCAAAGACATGAGAACGCCGTAGAGCATTGAAATGCTGTAATTCGATATACAATGCAAATTTTTTATTAACACGATATGATGCAAAACCACCCAATCTATAAGTCTCGTAAGCTTTTGTTTCCGAGCGCGTATTGATACTGGCAACACTTCCCTGAACCTCGGTAAAAGGGCTTGTGAGCCATAATAAACCAAACCCAGTAAAACCCCCAATTTCAATTCTGTCACCAATAACTGTATTTGATCCGATATCTACGAACGCACCGATTAAAGAGCGATTCCCCTTGTTTATAACGGAAAATCCATCGACTGATCTACTATTTGTAAAACTGTAAAGTGATATCTCATATACGGCTCTGAAGAATATACTCTTGTTGTACCGATATTGGAAGCCAGTCATCGTTCTTATACCAATATTACTATGCTTCATAAAATCTGAACGCGGGATGCTGAGTCCAAATGAAGTAGTAATCTCTATTTTATCTCTATAGCTGTTACTTATGGTGTCTTGAGAAAATACGTAGTTGCTAAAAAAAAACAAAAAAGCAATTATTATACAACACCTATTATTAGATGGGATCATTTTCCCAATGATTTAAATTATTACATACAATCATTTGACATTTAAAATTTATATTACTAAGTCTATAATTTCGTCCAAATTTCACTATGCCAAATAAATCCCCATTTAAGCTTAAATGTCAAACTCTTTCCATCACCATCACTGATAATCCACATACTTTGATATTCTTTATCGTCGTTTAGGTCAATTGAAGTTCCTTTATATTCACCTTTTGATGTTTCAAGTATGTTCTTAGCCACTACTTTTCCATTATTTAACTTTTCTTTCTGTTTGGGAGCTTCTAATTGTTTGATATTAAAACCTTTTCCTACTTTGTAGACTTCGACTATCATTTTATCTTTTGAAAGCCACTTTCCTGTAAATTTATCTTCCTTATTCTGCCCATAAGCTGAGCAGATAAGAAATAGAAATGCTGTCAAAAATATTACTGTAAAATTTACGCTCTTTTGCATGTTTTCATTTTTATTGATTAGTGAACCATTTAAAATTTATTAATATACCTAGTTTTCTTTGGTGTTCTTACTGAATAAGTTCTTGAACCACTGCTTGATTTTACCCCAATATTCTTTTCCAAGAAGTGCAATAGCTGATACAAAAAATACCTCGCCGACAATAACCACCGTTGTTGTCACAATTGCCTTATTAGGGATATCAGTAAATGGTATTATGGGTGCACCAACCCAGCATATGAGCGTGATGCCAAAGAATATAAAACCAAGTGTCTTTTTAAAATTGCTTTTATCCATTGTTGTATAATTTATCTTCCGGTTTCTCTAAGATAGAGGTATCTAGCAACTAGAAATCCCGTGTATGCTTCTGTGTACTGATCTCTGCTCTGTTGTAATAGTGACTGGGCATCAATAAGATCGCTTAATATGCTTAGCCCATTCTGATATTGGTCTTTATTTATTCGCACATTTTCCTCAGCTGTCTCAATGGCCTGTTTGGCCAATAGTAACTTATTGTAATTTTCATTTAATTTGTTCCAATAACTTTGGAACATCACAAATAGCTTTTGATCAGTATCTTTTTTCTCGTATTCTGCCCTGTCTATCTGAGTTTGCTTTTTACGGAGATTGTAAGAACCGCCCCACCAGTCTGAAATGGGAAGGGTTAAAGTTGCATGAACCATAGTAGACGGATTTCTATTTTTAAAAATATCATTGTATTGGTAATATCCAGCTCCAACACCAAAGTATGGAAGCAATTTACCACGTTCTATTTTCTTTTCCAGTTGTTTAGCTTCAATGTTTTTACTTAGGAGCTTGTGCATATTCGTATTTGTTACGGCCTGGTTATGATCCACAAGGAGAGTAACGGGATTGGAAATATACTCTTGATCCTTGGTTTCTATTTCGAATTGACCACCATCTACATTCATTAACTGTGCAAGCTGAATTTTTAATAAACTGATACCGTTTTCTAGTTCTACACTAGCTGTCTTTATCTCGTTCTGTTTCAACTGTACCTGCAATAAATCGTTTCTATTTGTAACGCCTGCATCTACAGCAACTTTAACGTCGCTGAAAAGATTATCAGCTAGATTTTTCATTACATCAATAGTTTTGCGTTTCTCATATAGGGATACTAATGTCCAATAGTATTGTTCTACGTTTACTAGTAAATTCTTTTCAGCTTCCTGAGTCTGATATTTACTGACATCTTCGCCTAACTCTGCTAATTTATTTCCATAATAAATCTGTCCTCCTGTAAAAACGGGCTGTTCTAAAGATATACCTAGCATATAGCCATTTTTCCTGTCCCTTACATTGGGCATTCCCGGAAAACTTGAACCAAGCATGTTTATCATTTCTGCGGATTCTTTGCCAATCATTCCTTCTTTAAGATGATAACCTAATCCGAAGGCACTTACTTTTGGAAAATAATTGGTAAAAGCTTCCTTTTTAGTTAAAGATGCTTCCTCCATAGACAAACGATCAGCTTTTAGCGCATTGTTATTCTTTAACGTGAGTTCTTTGCACTGTTCCAGCGTATATGTAGTCTGTGCTGAAGCAGCACTTGTAGCCAAAAAAAGAAGGGCAAAAAATATATAGTGAAGAGATTTCATTATTTTACGATTTTAGTATCCTGTTTTCTGTAAACGAGCCAATAAGAAACAGGCAGGATTGTTAATATAAAGACCATGGAGAATAGTGCTCCGAAACAGATGATAGCTGCCATTGGTCCCCAGAGAGGGCTTCCAACAACCAACATCGTAATTACACCAACTGAAGCGGCTACCGAAGTCAATACAATTGGCCTCATCCTTCTTTTTCCAGCTTCCAATGCAGCTTCTTTTACTGTCATTTTCTCGTTTTTTCTAAGCTTATCAGCATAGTCAAAAAGGATAATACCATTCCTCATTACAATACCGATTAGACATACGAATCCCAGAACTGAAGTCATTCCGAATTCAAATCCGGTTACCCATATTCCAAATGCGGCACCGAAAAAACAGAGTACGGTTGATGCCAGCGTCAGGTTGGCCAGACTGATTTTCTTGTAGTGAAAAACAAGTACAAAATAGATGATGAATATGGCTATCAACAGAGCAATAAGCGTTTGCGGAACTGACTCTTCATTTGATTCTGAAACACCACCATATTTAACTTCAACATTCTTATAGTCATCTTTTTTAAGAAGGGAATCTACCAAGGTACTTACCTTAGGAAATATATCATTTGGATTTACATTTCGCTTAAGATCGGCAAGTACAGACATCGTATAAATGCCATTGCGTGTGTTTATCTGTCCATCTCTCCAAGCAGGCGAAACTTCGGCAACTTGATTCAACGGTACAGATACACCAGCCATGTTTGGCACATATATATCACCTAAACGATTAAGTTGCCTTAGGCTGTCTACTTCACCTCTCAACGTGATATTCATCTTGTAGTCATCCTCCCAAACATTTGTTATATCAAAGCCTTTATTAATCACACCAAGTTCCTGTGCCACAGAATTGTTAGAGATTCCCTGACGATTAGCAAGTTGTTGGTCTATATTTATCTGTACCGACGACGATGGATTTTCTGCATCGTTATGTACCCAAAGGAATTCATCCATTTTAGATAAATCACGGATCAGCTCTTTAGACATGGATTTCAATGTGGTTTCATCGGCACCTGTCAATCTTACTTCTATAGGATAGCGTACTACCTCATTATCTAGCTGCTTAAAGAAAACATAAGCTCTCGGGAAATGAAAGGCATATTTGTCTGCATATTCATTCAGTATTTCTTCTGTAGCTTTATTTGATTTGGTGTTAACAATAAATTGAGCGTAGTTTTTCGAAGGCATATTGGGTGAATAACCTGAATGGAAACGAGGGGAGCTTGCTCCGATAAAAGAAGTAATGGATAGTACCCTATCATCTTTTTTCAAGACTTTTTCCAGACTGTCAGCCACTTTTTCGGTTTGAACCAAAGAATTGCCCTGTGGAAGATAAATTTCTACTGCAAATAGATCACGTTCAGCAATAGGCATCATTCTCATCTTGGCATTTCCCAGCATTAACATAGCCAACACCACAGAAGTAATTAAGATAGATAGGGTTAATACCGGACGTTTAAAGAATACCGGAAGAAGCTTATCATAACCTGACTGAATTCGGTCAAGAAAACTTTTCTTGGTGTCTTCCTTATCTTTATGCAAACCTTTTTTTATCAGGATATACTGCATAAAAGGAATGATAAACAAGGCTACTGCAAGAGAAACAAAGAGTGTGATTGTAAGCGTCCACGGGTAAGAAAACATAAAGTCTTTATTCGGTCCTTTCAGTGTGATAAGAAAGGGGAAGAACGTAACGCTAATGATAAGTGTTGCAGAAACCAGAGATTTGAAATACTCTCCCGCACCTGCAATTGATGCATGCCAGCGGGACATGCCCTCATCAAGATGCTCAATGTAGCTATCTACTATAACGATACAGTCATCTACGATAAGACCGAGTACAACTATGAGTGCTGCAAACGTAACAACATTTAATTCGAAACCTGCTGCATACATAATTCCCAATGAGATAAAAATCGTAATGGGAATAGAAGTAGCTGCTACTGCTGCAACACGTACGGGCATAAAAAATACAGTAACAAGTACAACCGAGATTATGGCTATAAGCATCTCGATCAGAAACTCATCGACTGATTTTTGTACAACTTTTGATTGATCGACAATGGTACTGATTTTAACATCGGAAGGAAGTTTGGCTCCTTCCTCTAAAAGGATGGAGTTTAATTCCTTTCCGAAACGGGTAATATCATTCCCTGTCTGCATTTCGACAGACATCAACAAGCACTTTTTTCCGTTATTCTTGATAAAATTATCTGGTGTAGGATATTCTCTCACAATATTCGCTACATCCTTTAACCGAAGTATATCCGTTTGTCCATCACCCCTGATAATTTGATTGGCAATGTTCTGTTCGGTCTGATTCGCAGTATTTAGATAGATTGGGACTGACATATCTCCGTTATCTATATCACCTGCATACCCTTTCAGTCCTTGTGTATAGAGTACTTCTCCGATTTCCTGAACCTGAATGCCATTTTTTGCCATTTTTCCTTTATCTAGATAGATGGCTATCCTTTCTTTCTGCTCTCCTGATTTTGTCAACTTTGAAACTTCGGGTACCTGTCTTAGTCTCGATTCTATTTTCTCCAAATAGCCTTCAAGCTGTCGGTAAGTTTTACTTTCGGACTCGACTGAAAACAGTAAAGCTGAAGTTTCACCGAACTCTGAATCTACTACCAGCGCCAATACCTCGGGAGGCAGTTCCTGTTTAAGTTCATTTAAGCCGTGTCTTATTTTTGCCCATACCTCATCCTTGTTTTTTACATAATCATTCAAGGTAATGTAAACGTAAACAATACCGTCTTTAGACTGTGAATAGGTAGCCTTTCTTTTTACTTCTTTATATTTGAAAAGATGTTCTTCCAAAGGTTTGGTCAGTTGTTTTGCGACCTGTTCTGAATTAGCTCCGGGGTATATTCCCGCAATAATCCCCTGATTTATATTTACAGTTGGATATTCCTGTTTGGGCATATAGAGAAGCCCACCAATTCCCGCTAGTAGAAGTAACGCCGTTACTAAAAAGACAACTTTATGGTAACGCATAGCCCATGCTACTGCTTTAATATTATTTGCCATTTCTTATAGTTCAAGTTTTTAGTTAACGATAACTTTAGATCCTTCAAAGATTTTTTGAAAACCTTCGGTAACAATCCGGTCTCCTTCTCCAATACCTTCTAAGACAACCACGCCATCTGAAGTCAGTTCTCCTATTTTCACTGTTTGTTTTGACACAGTATTGTCTTTACTGACCTTCCACACATACCGTTCATTCCTTGCAGAAATTTGAATTACAGAAATTGGAAGTGAATAGCCTGTCAAGTTATCCGATTTAAATGTAATGTTACAGTCCATCCCCGGAAGCAGTTCGTCGCTGCCATTTAGAATATCTACCTTAACCGTATATGCTCTGGAATATGGATTGGCCACAACTCCCTTCTCGATAATTTTTCCGGTATAAGTCTTATCCAGTGTCTTTAAGTAGATATTTGCATCATCACCGATTTTCAACTCTTTTATATCATTCTCGGGAACAGAAACTTTAACCCGTATTTTTTCTACTTTAAGTACTGTAAAAACCGGCATACCAGCAGCTACATTTGCACCCAGATCAATACCCTTGGTCCCGATTACTCCACTGTAAGGGGCATAGAGGTTACAGTCTTCTACATCCTTTAGAGCAAGAGACTCTGCAGCTTCTGCCTGTTCAAGAATAGATTGAGCTTCAATAATCTTGATCTCAGGTAAACTCTTGTTATCATAAATAATCTTAAGTCTCTGATAGGCATCCTTAGCTTGCTTTTTCTGGGACTTTGCTACCTCATAAGCCTTTTGGTAACGGCCTTTATCCAAAGTTGCTAAGAGTTGACCTGCATTGACCTTACTTCCTTCGGAAACAAGTATCTGCTTTACATTTCCAGCAACCTGAAAACTTAGCTGGGTCTGCGCAGACTCTTCGACGGAACCGATATACTTTCTCTGTCCGTCAATATCATTCAGTGCAATCAATACTGCCTTTACTGGAATCTGCTGTTCATTTTGGATTTCCTTTTCTTTGTTCTTACAGCTTGTAATGAGAAAAAGGATAAAAGAGGCGATTGCTAAATAGTTTCTAATTTTCATACCGATTAATTCAATATTTTAACATTGCAAAGTTCCGTTCTACAGCATATATTAAAAAGGTCACACATTCCTAATTTATAGTCAGATGGTACTATTTTTGGAATAATAGACGGATAAATTGAAAAAAATGGTTTATTTGTCTTAAAAGATAATGTGATGATGAAACAAAAAACTATTTACACCTTGGAAGTTTCACACCTGAATTTGGCGGATGATAATCTGAGGAACGATTTTGCGATATCAGATACAAGTGAAGATATTATTGGAATAACGCTCGAACATCCGGTAAAGATTAATTCCTTACTTGTTGGTATATGTATAAAAGGGAACGGTAATATGAAAGTCAACTTAAAATCTGTTCCGCTATCTGAAAGAGACGTCATAGCACTCTCTCCCGGCACTATCATCCAATATGTGCCAGAAGAAATAAGCAGTGATTTTATGATGAAATATATGTCAATATCTCTTGAGTTCGTCGCTGCTTTCGATGCTTCATATCTCTATCCCGATGCAAGACAGACGTCTTATTTTAAAGCCGATATTGAAGAATATAATATATTATTAAAGCTTTATGATAATCTGCTTGAAAAATATAATCGGAAAGATAATTTGTTCAGAAGACAGATCATACAGCATTCATTATTGTCAGGCATGTACGAGTTTGCGCTGATTGAAAAAAACCATACATATTTAAATACCGAAGGCCTGACAAAAAAGGAAAAACTAGTTTGGGAGTTCTATCAGCTCTTATTTAAACACTACAAGAATGAAAAAGACACATTGTTCTATGCCGAAAAGCTATTATTATCGACCAAATACTTATCGACGATCATAAAACAACAGACAGGAAAGACGGTCAACGAATGGGTCTTTGAATATATTATAGCGGAAGCAAAGGCTCTTATTAAATCTTCAAAAATTACCATTAAAGAATTGGCAGAACATTTTAACTATGCTGATGCCACATCATTTGGTAAATTCTTCAAAAAACAAGTAGGTATGACACCAAATGAATACAGAAAAAATTAATAAGGCTAATAGAAGGATATTAATAAAATGATAGTTGCCCCCCCAAATTGTGTTTTTAGTGGTCTATTACTATAGATAACCTAATTAAAAGAAAATGGAAAAAAAATGTATGATTATCGTGACAATTTTGCTTTTAGTAGTAATGGCTACTCCAATAAAAGCAATTGGGCAAATTGTTGTTGAGGAACAGTCAACTACTTACCTCTATAATGCAATAAAATCTGAAACAGATCCAATTAGCATTGAAAAAATGCTTGTTCAAATGGAAAAGCAGTCTGCATCGGAACCAAGAGATGCCATGATATTAGATGCTGGCCGATACATAGCCGCTAAAGCTTATGCCCACGCAGGAGATGCTCAGAAGGCAAACTACTGGATGAATAAGATTAATAATAAAAGTTGGAAGACAAGCAGTTTATCTACAGTTACTCGAGCTCTTATCGAAGCTGGGATGCTGAATGATGCTGAAGAACTTGTAAAGCCTTTTTTGGGTCAAACTGGATCAAACAACTTTCACTACGGTTTGATTCTCTATAAACGTAAGGAGTTTAAAGCTGCATTGGAGTATCTAAAGCCTAATAATGAAGACAAGTCTGATTTTTTAAGTGCAGATGCTGAAATTTATCCTTTCGCACTGATCGAAGCTGATAAACAGCTGGATGCTTTCAATGAAGTTAATAGATTACTGAAAATTTCGGCAAATAGAAGTGATAGATTCAAAGATGCTTCAAGAAAGTTATTTCAAAATAAATATGGTGACGAGATACGCTATGAATTTCTGCTCGATTCTATGGAAACTGTGGACCATAATAGCACATTGACAAAAATAGCAAAAATGGAGACTAACCAATTGGCTCCAGATTTTGAACTTAAAGATTTAAACGGAAAAAGCGTTTCGTTAAAAAGTCTAAAGGGTAAAATCGTTATCTTAGACTTTTGGGCTACTTGGTGCCAGCCTTGCATAGCCTCTTTCCCGGGTATGCAGAAGGCCGTAGATTACTACAAAAACGATGATAGCGTTGTTTTTATGTTTATTCATACCCAAGAAAAAAGCCCAAATGCTGCTGATGATGCTAAAAAGATGCTAATTGCAAGGGGAAACCGATTTGATGTTTACATGGATTTAAAGGACGAGGTTCTTGGAAAAAGCCCTGTTTCAGCTGCCTATAAAATTTCTGGACTTCCTGCTAAATTCTTTATTGACAAGAATGGTTTTATACGTTACAAAAACGTTGGTTATATAGGTGTGGATGAAGCTATACCTGAAATCAAAACCATTGTGGATAAATTAAAAGCGGAATAAGCAACACACAATTCACGCTGATATAGCGAAGTTAATGGGATTGAAATCGACAAAGATGTTCAATTGTTATTAGCATGTACGTATGACACCAAATTAATGTAAGTATTTCTAGTGATCAAATGTGTATAGGGTCTTGTATGCAATGTCTTTAAGTCAGAATCATTTTTAATAGGTCCTATTTAATTTTCAATAATACCAATAGAATTTTCACTTAATTAATCACCACTATCTATAAACAGTATGAGAATTTTAATTATAGAAGATGAAGACTTAAATGCTCGTCGCCTAAAAAGATTGTTAGAAGAATTGGAACCTAACTGTGAAATTTTGCAAATAATTGATACAGTTAAGGATGCAGTTTCCTGGTTAAATTTAAACAATTCACCAGATTTAATTACAATGGATATATGTTTGGCTGATGGGGTTAGTTTTTCCATATTCGATCAGTCAATTATTAAATGCCCGATAATATTTACAACTGCCTATGATGAATATACTTTTAGAGCATTTAGTAATAATAGTGTAAGTATAGAATACTTAATGAAACCCATTCAGAAGGACGAACTTGCTGCTAGCTTAAATAAAATTAAACTATACCTCGGAAAGGAGGATTTATTCCCTGTTTTTAATTCGAGAAATCTAAGAGGGGATTATAAATAATCACTTTGTGTATCGTAATTTTTTGCCTGATTGAAGTTGTTAAATATTTTAAAATATACCTCTTTTGTGTTCAGTATAAAAAAGTTTCTATTTTTTACAGATTTTGTATTTCCATCAGTCATAAAAATGAGGAATCACAAAAGAAATAGATTCGTCTAATGTCAAACCGTTTTCTATTAAAAAGGGAAAGAACAAAGTCATATAATAAAAATTTAAAAGCTACAGTAAATACCTCTATTTACTGTAGCTTGTTCTAAACAGAATAGTGCATCAATGATTCTAATAATTATTTATTCAGTATTATTAAAAGGTTGAAAAAAAGCTTAGTGAGCATTAACACTACTAAGAGAAGTGTAGTTTATCTATAGGTCTTTAAGTAAGTGCGTTAAATTAGAATCATTCTTGATTCGATCTATTTCATTTGCAATAATACCTATAACATCTTTCTTTACCTGCTTGTAATTAGCTTCAATTTGTTCTTTCATATTATCAGCTCCATGTGAATCGTTAAAAGATAAAATCTCTGGTATTTTTTTAAAAGCTTTGGTTTCGGCAGCAACTTTGTCGTTATCTACTACAATTTCAGAATGAAAAATCTTCTGTTCAATACGTTCGTCAAAATTGTCGGAAACAGCTCCCACGAACATTCCTTGTGTAAGTGTAGAAATCTTAGATGCAGGTATTAAGCTATCTAACTGTGTGGATATTGAAGTAGATTTATCATTCCTGTTAATTGTCAAGCTTTGACGTTTTTGCAACACTTTCCCGAAACGTTCCGAAAGATTTTTAGCAGTTTCTCCCACTACCTGACCACTAAAAATGTTACCGACAGTGTTCTGAATTACTTTAGCTTCTTTATCTCCATAATCACGGATTAATTGAGAATAGTCTTGAAAGCCTAAACATACTGCCACTTTATTACTTCTGGCCGTTGCAATCAGGTTATCCAATCCTCGAAAATAAATTGTCGGTAACTCATCGATGATGACAGAACTCTTTAACTGTCCTTTTTTATTAATGAGTTTCACAATTCTTGAATTATATAAACCCAATGCCGCTGAGTAAATATTTTGACGGTCTGGATTATTACCTACACATAAAATCTTAGGCTCCTTCGGATTGTTGATATCCAGAGAAAAGTCGTCACCGGTCATTACCCAATATAATTGTGGAGAAATCATTCTTGATAATGGGATTTTAGCAGAAGCAATCTGTCCTTGCAGTTGGTCTTGTGCTCCGCCCTGCCAAGCATCCATAAAGGGCGATAAATAATTTTCCAAATCAGGATAAGACGTCAGAATAGTGAATACATCAGAGTATTTTTTATTCAGTAATTCAATAGCGTGTGGAAAAGTGCAGTATTTGCCGCTGTCATAGATTTTCAGAAACCAGATGATTGCTGCCAGCAAAATAATTGGTGATTCAACGAAAAAATCCCCTTGCTTCTGGATCCAGCTTCTATTAAGATTCAACATAATCGTGTAAGCAGCTTCATAAGCATCAGAGATATCCGTCATAAAAACCGGGTTAAGTGGATTGCAACGATGACTTTTACGAGGATCATCAAAATTAATAACATAAAATTGAGGCTGTACCTTGTATTTATCTCGGTGTTTTAGTAAATGGTTATATGCAATAGTAGAAAGGTCGTCAAATTTAAAATCATAGATATACATTGAAAACCCTTTTTCTATATGCTGTCTAATATAATTATTTACAACTGCGTATGATTTGCCTGAACCTGGCGTGCCTAATACAATTGTTGCCCTGAAAGGATTCACTACGTTAATCCAGCCTTCATTCCACTTTCCCTTGTAATAAAATTTAGTAGGTAAGTTTACAGAATATTCGTTTTTCATCAGTTTGGTTTCTTGCTGAAAACTCTCATTCTCATTATTAAATACATCATCCATTAAATTCGTGCGGAGCAATCTGGTAATCCAGACACCCGCCTTCATCAAAGAAATGTAACCTAATGCTGTAGTAAAAATGTAGAGAGATGTACCTATAAAGGGAGACAGTTTTAGTAAAGGTGTATTGAGAAAAAACAGAATAAAACCAATTACCAAGGCGGTGTTTATTTTTGTCCATGTTATTTTTTCGTTCTTTACACCTTTGGTTCCAAGACAGCTTAATGCCAGCAATACCAATGCGAAAATTTTGGTGTAAAGGTTGTGAGCAAAAAGCCCCGCCGTTCGGTTAAAGTTGGCTAATATTTTGCCTATTATTTCTAATGTCCAGCCACGCTCCAAAAAGAAACCAAAGCAGAACCAGTAAAAGTGCATCAGTACAATGATGATACTGACCGCACGCATGAAAGCCATAATCTTGGCTAAACCTCTTAAATCGTCTTCTCCTTGCATAATTTGTAATGATTAAAATGACAGAGAGTGAATTTAGAGTCTGTTCGGGTTGGTTTTGGATAAACGGTAACCGATGGCGTTCGGTGGCATTGTTTGGTTTGATGTTTCTATTTACCTCTTTTTCGTTTCCTTTTCTTCTTCATTCTATTGGCAAATTCTTGTTCCTCGTAATCTTCGTCCTGTACATCGGGAAGCAGACTGCCCAACCCCTCTATCAGATCAGGCTCATTATAGGCAGGTTGTTCCTTGTTCAGAAAATCAAAAAGCTCGTGTGGTGTTTCGGACTCTTCCTTAGTATTATTCTGGGATGAGCGGCTTGAATGTGTTGTATTGTCATTTGTGGTTTGCTTCCTATTTTCTATTGCCTGTTCATCCCACCATTTATTAAATACATTAGCAGATAGATTTTTACCCAATTGCGAGCCGTTCCATACGGTACGGCTTTCGTGGTCTATAAAAGTCATTCCATAAATACGACCTTCATCATTCCTGCGGACAACGGTATTAATGCCCTGCTCCAATAGCTGCTTCTTAAAATCTGTTTCATTATTGGATGTATGCATACCAGCTTCAATAGTATTTTTAAGCACCTCTTTTGCAGGGTTGGTTTTCATATTTTCCTTTGATTTTTCAAAGTGTTTTTCAAGCTGGGTCATTCCTGCTTCTTTGCCAAACAGTGAAGACTTGAACGGATTACTTGCCTTTTGTCCATACTCATTTAAAGCAAAATACACTAAACCCTGTTTTGGTTGACCGTGTAATTCACCTTTAACTTCTTCGGAAGTTATATTAAAAAGAGAAAGTAAAGCGTTGTAAGCTCCTAGACTTTGGTACTGATAATATTTGGGCAAGTGGCGGGTAACGGATGCTATTTGGCTTTTTATATCTCCTTTGGTATAATCCACGGATTTAAAAATTCGGTCACTATTTGACTGGTATTGCTCTGTAGCGGGCTTCAAATCATATTGCTGTTCCAATTTCCTGCATACAGCCATTGAACGTGGATGATCATAACTGTCCGGTATTTTTGCACCGTTGAGTTGCACGCAGGTGGTTACGATATGTATATGGGTGCGTTCAATATCGGTATGCTTGAATACCACATACGGCTGATTGCCATAACCCATTTCTTGCATGTATTGCTCCGCTATATTTCTGAACTGCTCATCACTAACCTTATCCGCAGGGTCAGGATTCAGCGAAATGTGACGAACAGGCTTTTCTGTTTTGTTATTTGCCAGCAAATAAGGCTCGAAATAGCGGTTGAGAAAAGCGGTAGTGTAGTTGTCGTTCAGCACTTCGGGTATCTTATTCGTGAGCAAAACATGTCCATTTTCCTCGTGCACTTTAAGCAGATTGTAAGAAATTGCTCCGATCATGTTCGCACCTTTTCCAATTTTTGCTATCATTTTTCTTCGCTTTTGTATAGGTATTTTGTTTCAAACTCCTGCGTTAATTGGATAACTTGTTGACATAATGTCGCCATTTCTGCGGTTTGCTTTTCCAATTTAAAGAGATAAGCAGCGGCTTTCTTCTCTGAAAAATTGCGATAAAGTATCTTCACTATCTGGTTATAATTTATACCAACTGCTCTAAACTGGCTGTATAATTTGGTCAGTTGTGCATGGTAATCCATAGCAGCTACATCAATTTTAACCGTCTTAATCTCCCGTTGTAGTAAAAGAGAAATAATAAATTTTGCTTTGTTGCTTATACCTGACGCTTCAAAAAGCGACAGGAGTTTCGCATTCTCTTCGTCATTCAGACGAAAAACATGGCGGTGCGTGCTTGGGTTTAGCTTTGGCTTACGTCCGCCTTTGTTCTGTTTGTTGTTACTGTTCTCATTCATCACAAATCCATTTTAAAATTTTATAAAACCCCGACTTTGGAGGGTGTTTTTCGGCTCCCGGCAGGGCAAGTTGTTTTGGGGCACGAAATACGTTTCGAGTGCCTCAAAACATAACTTGCTCTATTCTGGTGAATAGAAAATCCGCCCTGCGGGACGGATTCTATTTAGTGGAAAAAGCAGCTTCATGCTGCTTCTTATTTTACCTTTCTTGATGGAATAGCATTCTATCAAACCGTCAGAAAAACCCCCTTTGCAAAGTAAAGGTTGATTTTATAAACTATTGATATATAGAATACTGCCAAAGTATTCCGTTAAAAGCCAAAGTGTACAACGCTTTAAAAACCACCTCTATTAATCGCTTTCTTTGTTTCAAGGTTCTACAGAAAGCTTTGAAAAAAACAGTAAAGAAAAAAGTAAAAAAAGAGATATGTATCTGTGCAAATCCTGTAAAAAATAAAAGCATAAAGTTTTAAAAATATAAAAACGCTAAAACGTAAAAGCGGTAAATAAGAAAAGCAGAAAAGAAAGTTTAACTGAAGTAAAGCATATTTCTACCTGCAAAACTTCACGGATTGAAATTTTACAATCAGGTTTCATGTGAATGAAAAAGGGAAAAACGACAAGCAATTACGCAAAAGGTAAAAAAGAAATATTAGAACAAAGAAAGGTACAAATGAAGGTTTTTGTTTGCCTGTACCGATTTAAAGAAAAGCATCAATAAATTTTTAAATAATGGAAACGACAAAGAAAACTTTAAAAATCAGCTTCTACACACAAAAGGGAGGTGTAGGCAAATCAACGATCACTACGCTGTTGGCTAGTGTGCTGCACTACCGTTTAGGTTACAACGTACTAGTAATGGATTGCGACTTTCCGCAACACAGTTTAACCAATATGCGTGCGAGGGATTTAAAAACGGTCATGGAAAATGACTATCACAAGAAAGCTGCTATGAAGCAGTTTCAGACTATCAATAAGAAGGCCTACACCATCGTCAAGAGCAAAGCGGAAAACGCATTGGAAAACGCATTTGAGCAGACAGAAAAATCGAAGGTAGAGCCGGATATTATCTTTTTCGACCTTCCTGGAACTGCAAATACAAAGGGAGTATTATCGACTTTAAAAACGATGGATTTTGTGTTTTCACCGATTACGGCAGATCGACTGGTGGTAGAAAGTACATTGGGCTTTACCAAGGCCTTTCTTCACTTACCAGAAACAGAAACCGGAAACAAAGATCTGGCAATATGGTTGTTTTGGAATCAAGTAGATGGTAGGGAAAAAACAGGTTTGTACGACGCATATCAAAATGTCATAGAGGAGTTGGGATTGCCAATTATGGAAACTCGCATTATGGACAGCAAGCGTTTCCGAAAAGAAACAGACGATACAGGAAATTATGTATTCCGTTCCAGTCTGCTCCCTGCCGAACCGCAATTGCTGAAAACCACCCGCATGGATGCTTTTGTGCAGGAATTTTTAAAAATTATTCACCTGTAAAACCGATGATGTATGGCAACAGATAACAAACGAAAAGACTTTGAGAAACCGGATGTTGATGAGGAATACCTGATGAACATCATGAGCGGTGACCAGCCTGTCCCTGACAAACCAATTCCCAAATCACAAGAGGAAATAAAAGAAAGCAAACCACGTGAGCGATCTCGTTCGACTTCTACCAAAAAAGTAGATTATGAAGAAACCTTTTTAGTCAATCGCTTTCCGTCAGGGCGTAACGGTAAAGTAGTCTATATCCGTCCTGAATATCATGAAAGATTAATCCGCATTGTTCAACTCACACGGGAAGATAAAACTACTCTTTATTCATATATAGATAGTATTCTTGAACATCATTTCAAGGAATTTGGTGATGATATTACCGACTATTTCAATGAAAGATATAAACCTATTATATAATAGTTTCATTATGAAAAATACAAAACAAAAAAAGAAAGCAACATTAAGAATAGATCAGTACAAAACTGAATTTCTTCAGTCGAAAGGCGTTAAGGCAAGAGATAGCAAAACAGCCTATATCAGTACAGAGTTTCACGAAAAGTTATCGCTTATCGTCTTTATGATGGGTGGAGGTAAACTGACTATTACTGATTACCTACACAATGTGCTGAAATACCATTTTGAGGATTTCGGAGAGGAACTCACAGCCATTTATAACGCAATCGACAAACCTAAATTATAGCTATGGAAACAGCAATTCTTATATCCCTATTAATTGTCATTGTCCTGCTGTTGCAGGACAAGGTGGTTATCAAAAGAAATCCAAAACAGGAGAAGCAAATTCCTAGTCAAAAGCGAGAATTTTTAGATATTATGGGAAAACCCAAGCCGATTGAACGCCTTTCTCCGCCAAAGAATACCACTAAAGGACAACTTGAAGATAAAGAGGAAAAACCTGATAATTTTGAAGAAGAAAGATCCCTAAAAGGGTTTGCTAAAGAAATTCCGCAGGAAGAGCTAGATGAAGTTTTTAATACCGAACCTGATTTGGAGGAAGAGGAAGAAGAATGGAACGGGTATGGAACTTATGAGGAAGAAAACGGTTTTGCCACAGGGGTTACCTTTGAAGAACTAAGTACCGTGGGGATGTTGCTCCAAAAAGAGAAATTGGAAACAGCTCAGAAGGAAACAGCGGTGGGAATAGTTCAGAAAATACAGGGAACCGATCTTTTTAGTCTACTGGAAAACTCAATGGAGGGTGCTGCACAGAAAATTGCAGCGTTGTTGGACAGTGGTGTTCCCGGTAAAGAAATGGACTCTGGTTCTTCCAATTTGCGGAAAAATAATATTAATGATTTTGACATTGGGGAGTTTGTATAGACTCTCCTTTGTGTTTTAAAACGTTAAGGTATGGAAAAAGAACTGAAAGAATTTGATATCCACGGAACAGTGTTTCTTGTGGATGTGAATAAATTAGAACTGAGAGAAAAAGAAGATGAAACGAATATTATTCGGTTTGATGAAATGGAATATTTAGGAAATGGATATCGTTTTGATTACGACGTTGAAAAGAATAGACTTTCATCGGGATGGGGAAATCACGAAGTAACCGTCACTATTCCCGAATTCTCCGTATTAGATCCTATTGGGATGGGGAATAAATATAAGCTATCATTAGATGTCATAAAGAAAAGGAACGACTATGATATCATGGTTGACCCCGTTGCTTATGACCTGCGTGTGAACAAAGGAATGCTGCCCACCATTGATATTGAAGGACACACTTTCTATGTAGATATAAGAATGGATAAACTTAGACCAAAAGATGACTTCCTCTCTAATGGAATTGCTTTTTCACACATAGAAGACTATTTTAATGATAGCTCTGGAACATATCTTATTCCCTACAATCCTAAGACAAGAGAAATGGGCGAAATTGACTATGAAAATATTACAGAAATTCCAAAAAATCTTGTTGTAATAGAATTTCCAAACGAGTTAAAACTGGATCCTATCGGATGGAATAGGCAACACGGATTTGATCTGAAAGATGGGTTAATGGAAGTAGGATTGCAAATGAGTTTTACAGCAAAAAAAGGAAAATGGGAAGACATTTATGTGCCTCAAAAAATCAAAGAGAATTTAGATAAAATTAAAAAAGAAAATAAGAACTCGAATACTCCTTATAATTCAGAAAGGAAAAAGGGTAGAAAAATGTGAGAATATTGTAAAAAGAACGAAACGTCAGCCATCAAAAGGCTGGCGTTTTTTTATACTCAATTTTCATACGAAAAGCCTTTGAAAGCCAAGTTATTCCACTGAACGACACTTTTTAAGAGTGCTTTGTTTTACGTCGCACATTTGTTCCGAAAGCCTGCAAGGTGCAGGAAATCGTAACAAATTAATTCGTTTTAAAGATGAAAAAACAAAGAAAAAAAGTGCTGCTGACAGGTGCGGCTTTGCTGTCAGCATTTGGGGTATTTGCACAGGGAAACGGTTCTGCGGGAATCAACGAAGCCACGCAAATGGTAACCTCTTATTTCGATCCCGCCACACAACTTATTTACGCCATTGGTGCCGTGGTCGGGTTAATCGGAGGTGTTAAAGTGTACAATAAATTCAGTAGTGGTGATCCTGATACAAGCAAGACTGCGGCATCATGGTTTGGAGCTTGTATCTTTTTGATCGTTGCTGCAACTATTCTTCGTTCATTCTTCCTTTAATCCTTTGCCTTATGAGTAAATACAATATTAATAAAGGCATTGGACGTACAGTCGAGTTCAAAGGATTGAAAGCACAGTATCTGTTCATTTTTGCAGGTGGCTTACTGGGTATGCTTGTTCTGGTGATGATACTGTATATGGCAGGCGTAAGTTCTTATGTGTGTCTATTTATTGGAGTTGGAGGAGGCTCTCTTATTGTCTGGCAGACATTCTCTCTGAACCAGAAGTATGGTGAATACGGATTAATGAAAGTGGGTGCCAATAAGAGGCATCCACGTTATATCATCTGCCGGAAACCCGTACATCGCTATTTAAAATTCACCTCTAAATCTGTCGGCTTATGAGAAATGTAGCAAAAGCCACTACGTTGGAAAGCAAGTTCCCATTATTGGCTGTGGAAAACAACTGCATCATCTCTAAAGATGCAGACATTACGGCTTGCTTTCGGGTACATTTGCCCGAACTGTTTACGGTTGCTTCCGTAGAATACGAAGCTATACATTCCGCATGGCACAAGGCGATCAAAACTTTACCGGATTTTACAGTCGTTCACAAACAAGATTGGTATATCAAAGAAAATTACGCTCCTGATATTGCAAAAGAAGATCAAAGCTTTTTAGCAAAATCGTATCAACAGCATTTTAACGAGCGTCCTTTTCTGAATCATTATTGTTACTTGTTTCTTACCAAGACCACTAAAGAACGTATGCGTATGCAAAGCAACTTTAGTTCACTTTGCAAGGGTGTGCTTATCCCTAAAGAAATAAGGGATAAGGAAATCATTCATCGCTTTATGGAAGCTGTGGCACAGTTTGAAAGGATAGTGAATGATAGCGATTTTGTAAAACTGGAACGTCTGAGCGAAGAGGATATCGTCGGAACGAGTGGCAAGCAAGGATTGCTGGAACAGTACCTCACCTTGTCAAGAGATGAGGGAAGGCCTTTACAGGACATTGCTTTGGGGTCTGAAGAAGTTCGTATAGGGAACAAAAGATTATGTTTACATACCTTATCTGATACGGATGATCTACCGGGAACAGTATCTGCTGATACGCGTTACGAAAAATTATCTACAGACCGAAGTGACTGTTTGTTGTCGTTCGCTTCTCCCGTTGGACTACTGTTAAGTTGTAATCACATCTATAATCAATACCTTTTCTTAGATAACAGCGAAGCAAACCTCCAAAAGTTCGAAAAGTCTGCAAGGAATATGCATTCACTGGCAAGGTATAGCCGTGCCAACCAGATTAACAAAGAATGGATAGAACGCTATCTCAATGAGGCTCATTCACATGGTCTGTCTTCCATTCGTGCACATTTCAATGTACTGGCATGGTCTGAGGATCCGATCGAACTAAAACAGATTAAGAATGATACCGGTAGTGCTCTGGCTTTGATGGAATGCAAACCAAGACACAATACTACTGATGTAGCAACTTTGTACTGGGCAGGAATGCCGGGCAATGCCGGGGATTTTCCTTCTGAAGAAAGTTTCTACACCTTCATAGAACCCGCGTTGTGTTTCTTCACAGAAGAAACAAATTACCAAAGTTCACCATCACCGTTCGGTATCAAGATGGCAGACAGGTTAACGGGAAAGCCAATCCATTTGGATATATCGGACTTGCCTATGAAAAAAGGTATCGTCACGAACAGAAACAAATTCATTTTGGGACCTTCAGGTTCGGGAAAATCTTTTTTTACAAACCACATGGTTCGTCAATACTATGAACAGGGGGCACATGTGCTGTTGGTTGACACAGGTAATTCCTATCAGGGATTATGTGAGCTGATCTATGGAAAAACCAAAGGTGAAGACGGTGTTTATTTCACTTATACCGAAGATAATCCTATTTCATTCAATCCATTCTTTACAGACGATGGCATATTCGATATTGAGAAGAGAGAAAGTATCAAAACCCTGATACTAACCTTATGGAAACGAGATGATGAGCCACCGACAAGAGCAGAAGAAGTAGCCTTGTCTAATGCGGTAAGCGGTTATATAGAGCGTATTAAGATCAATGATGAATATCCATCCTTTAATGGTTTTTACGAATATGTACAGAGAGACTACCGCAAAGTATTAGAAGAAAAGCAGGTTCGGGAAAAAGACTTTGACATAGCCAATTTCCTAAATGTTCTGGAACCTTACTACAAGGGAGGTGAATATGATTATCTGCTTAACTCAGACAAACAACTTGACTTGCTGACTAAACGCTTTATCGTATTTGAGATTGATGCTATAAAGGATCACAAAATTCTCTTTCCTATTGTCACGATTATCATCATGGAGGTTTTCATCAATAAGATGAGAAGGTTGAAAGGTATCCGTAAGCTCATCTTAATTGAAGAAGCTTGGAAGGCAATTGCAAAGGAAGGTATGGCTGAGTACATAAAGTATTTGTTTAAAACAGTCAGAAAGTTCTTTGGAGAGGCAATTGTAGTAACGCAGGAAGTGGACGACATCATCCAATCACCTATTGTGAAAGAATCCATTATCAATAATAGTGATTGTAAAATACTGCTCGATCAGCGAAAGTATATGAATAAATTTCATGACATCCAGGCGATGCTCGGGCTCACTGAAAAAGAAAAATCTCAGATCCTTTCTATCAATATGAACAACGACCCCAAACGCTTGTACAAAGAAGTCTGGATTGGATTGGGCGGAACGCACTCCGCCGTTTATGCTACAGAAGTAAGCATGCAGGAATATCTCGCATACACTACGGAAGAAACCGAAAAAATGGAGGTTATGCAGCTTGCTAAGGAACTCGACGGTAATGTAGAACTCGCTATAAAACGAATTGCTGAAGAGCGAAAATAGAAATCAGGTAATTATTAATCAATTAAAAATCAATAAAATGAAAAAAATCATGTTAATGGTGTTCACGGTAATTATACTGGCTGTTACACCTTCTGCCAAGGCACAATTTGTTGTCACTGACCCAGCTAACCTGGCTTCCGGCATTCTTAACAGTGCTAATGAAATCATACAAACATCTTCCACAGTTTCCAATGTGGTCAAAAATTTTAAGGAAGTAGAAAAGGTGTATAAACAAGGTAAGGAATATTACGACAAGTTGAAAGCGGTCAGTAATCTGGTAAAAGATGCGAGAAAGGTACAGCAAACTGTCTTACTTGTTGGAGACGTATCTGAAATGTATGTACAGAATTTCGGCAAGATGATGAACGATCCGAATTTCTCACAACAAGAATTGGCTGCTATCGCCAATGGTTATTCTGCACTATTGAATGAAAGCACGGAGCTACTGAAAGAATTGAAGCAGATTGTTTCCTCATCCAGTCTTTCATTAAACGATAAAGAACGTATGGATATCATCGACCGTGTTTATAAAGAAGTTAAAGAGTACCACAGCCTTGTACGGTACTATACCAGTAAAAATATTTCGGTCAGTTTTCTAAGAGCTAAAAAGAAAAATAATAGCAAAAGAGTACTTGAACTTTACGGAAATCCTGAACAAAAATACTGGTAAACTATGGAATTTAATAATCTTCATGAAGTTCTACGCTCATTGTATGATGAGATGGTACCTCTGTCCGCCGATATGGCGGCTGTAGCAAAAGGACTCGCCGGATTGGGGGCTCTGTTTTATGTAGCTCTCAAAGTATGGCAGGCACTCAGCCGTGCAGAGCCTATAGATGTATTCCCCTTACTACGTCCGTTTGCTTTGGGATTGTGCATTATGTTTTTTCCAACTATGGTTTTGGGAACTATCAATGCGGTACTCAGTCCCATAGTAAAGGGCACTCATGCTATACTGGAAAACCAGGTGCTTGACCTTAATGAGTTGCAAGCTCAGAAAGACCAATTGGAATACGAAGCTATGGTACGAAATCCCGAAACCGCCTATTTAGTTTCCAATGAGGAATTTGACAGGAAGCTTGAAGAATTGGGATGGTCACCCTCTGACATTGCTACGATGTCGGGAATGTATATGGAACGTGGTATGTATCAA
Source organism: Sphingobacterium psychroaquaticum (assembly GCF_900177625.1). GTDB lineage: Bacteria > Bacteroidota > Bacteroidia > Sphingobacteriales > Sphingobacteriaceae > Sphingobacterium > Sphingobacterium psychroaquaticum. The sequence continues at coordinate 131,136 of NZ_FXAU01000001.1, read as the reverse complement.
ATGAAAAAATGGATAAGGGATGCTTTTCGGGAATTTCTGGAAGTACTCTTTCAGGCAGCCGCTCTGGTCATAGATACCATACGGACGTTCTTTCTGATTGTCTTGTCCATTCTGGGACCAATAGCCTTTGCTATTTCTGTGTGGGATGGGTTTCAGAGTACGCTCACACAATGGCTCACACGGTATATCAGTGTGTATTTATGGTTACCTGTGGCTGATTTGTTCAGTTCTATGCTTGCCAAAATACAATCATTGATTCTTGAAAGAGATATAGAGATGCTTGCCGACCCAACCTATATCCCTGACACTTCAAATACGGTTTATATCATTTTTATGATTATCGGTATCGTAGGATACTTTACCGTTCCTACAGCCGCAGGCTGGATCATTCAGGCAGGAGGTGCCGGAAACTTTATGCGTAACGTGAACCAGACTGCTATGAAAACTGGAAATATTGCCGGTGCCGGTGCTGGTTCTACCGCAGGTAATATCGGAGGAAAATTAATGGGTAAATAATAAAATTTAAATCATTTGAAATGGAATTTAAAACATTAAGAAATATCGAAAACAGCTTTAAGCAGATAAGGCTGTATGCTATTGTCTTTGCGGTACTCTGCATTGGAGTTGTAGGATATGCCGTTTGGCAGTCCTACCGCTTTGCGGAGGAGCAACGACAAAAAGTCTATGTGTTGGATAACGGCAAATCACTCATGTTGGCACTCTCTCAGGACGCTTCTATAAACCGTCCGGTTGAAGCTCGTGAGCATATCCGTCGTTTTCACGAATTGTTCTTCACGCTCGCACCTGAAAAGAATGCTATTGAAAGCAATATGAAAAGAGCATTTAATCTTGCCGACAAATCGGCATTTGATTATTACAAGGATTTGTCCGAAAAAGGATATTACAACCGTATCATATCCGGTAACGTACAACAACGTACTGAAGTGGACAGCGTAATCTGCAACTTTGATACCTATCCGTATGCTGTTAAAACTTATGCAAAACAGTTCATTATCAGGTCAAGCAATGTGACAAGGCGTAACCTGGTTACATCCTGCTACTTGGTTAACTCCGTTCGCTCTGACAATAACCCACAAGGCTTTACAATAGAAAAATTTGCGGTGTTAGAAAACAAGGATATTGAAGTTATAGAACGCTGAAGATTAAGCACATGAAACACTTACTTGATTTAGACACGTTCGTGAAAACCCTTATTGATAAAGGATACTCTGGTTTTTTTCATACTGAAAGTTCTTATGCAGGCAAATTAAAGGATAGCATCAGTGAATTTTTGGAGGCTTGGGGCAAAGGCAAAGAAGCACCATTAGTAGCAAGCCATTTGCATCTATCTACATATCTCGAATGGAATGGTGAAAACAAGCCAAAGATTGAATGTGATATGTGGGTAAAATACGAGAATGGGAAATTTGATTTACAGGAAACGGAAATGTATGTAAGAAGAATAGATCCTTATGGACAACTATTGAAGCAATCTAAGCTAACCAACTTTACAACAAGCTCGTTTCCCATGATAAAAGAAGCCATTTCCCAGGTGACTGAAAAACCTAAAGAACATATCTCTTCCTGCAAAAGAGGGTTCAGAATGTAATAACCTCAAATAATTAAAGTATGAAAAAACTAAGGGAAAGATTGGATAATTGGTTTAACAAACTTGATGAACGTTGGCGGTCGTTGCCTGTAAAGAGACAACATAAATATACGCTGCTTTTTTTTATGGGCTATCTGCTTTTAACGGTTATCGTCATCGCAAAAGTTTGGTTCGACACCTCTAAGCCTAATCCCACTATAGAGATCAGACATATCGAAAATCCAGTTATACAGAAAAAGAAATCCGAGACGGGAGGATTGGATTCATTGTCAAACATTTTAAAAGAAAAGTTTTATGAAAGAAAATGGAAATAAAAAATTGGGAGTTCGGGTTACGGAAGGTACCCCGAATGAAAACCCTGATGTATTGCAGGACAATGCACAGAATAAGACTGAAAAGTTGAAGAAACCAATCATATTTGGTTTGATGGGAATCGTGTTTGTTGGCTGTATGTGGCTCATATTTAAACCATCAGAAGATAAAAACAAGATAGAGGATATTGGTTTAAACGATGCTGTACCACAGGCTACGGATGCAGGTTTACAGTCGGACAAACAGAAAGCTTATGAGCTGGAAATGTTGGAGCAGAAAAATCAGGAAAAGCGTAATGGGTTGACCACATTAGCTGATTATTGGAATACAGATTCAGCAAACTCCATGGAACCAGATCTTTCTGAAGAGGCACAGGGAAATACGGGTTTATTCAGTGGTAATCAACGTAGAGGAAGTAATCCTGCACTAAATAGTTATCAAAATGCTCAAAGCGTTCTCGGTTCGTTCTATAATGAACCCAACTATGAAACACAGGAACTTCGCAAACAATTAGACGAACTGAAACAGCAATTAGCAGAAAAAGACGTGGTGGCACCCGATCCGGTCGAAACCCAATTGGCACTTATGGAAAAGTCCTACCAGATGGCTGCGAAGTATCTACCGACCAATACTCCCTCTCAGCCTACAACTGTCGTTCCCGGTTCTGAACTTCCGACAACAATACCTGCATCATCATCTACTACTCAAAAAGAACATTTTGTAGCATTTACACCTGTCAAAAAAAGTGCTGTGTCAGCATTGTACAGAGAGCCAACAGATAGTGCATTTCTGGCAAATTGGAGTGAAACCCGAAATCGAGGATTTTACACCGCAGGTGTTTCAGAGCAGGTAATACAGCCAAAAAACAGTATTCGTGCTGTAGTACAGGAAACACAGGTAGTAACCGGAGAAACTGGTGTTCGTGTTCGCATATTAGAAGATGCGAAAACTCCGAACCGTACCATTCCAAAAGGAACGGTGTTAACGGCTACTGCAAAATTCCTAAATGGAAGATTGCAATTAAAGGTGACTTCAGTAGAACTGGAAGGAAACATTATCCCTGTAGATATCACCATATACGATATTGATGGTCAACAGGGACTATATGTACCTTATTCTCCTGAAATGAATGCCCTGACGGAAATAGCAGCTAACATGAGCCAGACTTCAGGTACGAGTATTATGATGACACGTTCGGCAGGTCAGCAGGTAGCAGGCGATTTGAGTCGTGGTGTGGTACAAGGAGTTTCCGGTTATTTCTCTAAGAAAGTCAGGACGCCTAAAGTAACGTTGAAGGCTGGACATCAGGTGTTTCTTGTGTCTAAAAGCTAATAAATCAAAAAATATAAAGATTAAAATATGAAAACGATAATTAAAAGTATGCTGATGTTAACCTGTTTGGTTGGACTGATCGGCAAAAGCCAGGCACAAAATGCCAATAACACATCCAAATTAGCAATGGGTAAAGTAGAACCTTATCAAATGGAAGTAACCTATACTAAAACCTCGCATTTGATATTTCCAGCGGCTATTCGTTACGTGGATTTGGGAAGCGAGTATCTGATAGCGGGTAAAGCAGAAGATGCCGAAAATGTATTGCGTATAAAGGCTACCGTACGTGATTTTGAAGAAGAAACGAATTTTTCGGTGATTACCGAAGACGGCCGTTTCTACAACTTCAATGTCTTTTATAGTTCATACCCATCGTCATTAAATTATGACTTGTTGACCATGCAGAAACAACTTAGCCGGGAAAATGAAAATGATGTATTATTTGAAGAGTTGGGTAAGAACTCTCCATCATTGGCGGGGTTGCTGTTGGAAACTATTTACAATAAGGACAAGAGGATCATCAAACATATCGGGTCAAAAAGCTACGGCATACAGTTTTTGTTGAAAGGGGTTTATATCCATAATGGTAAGTTTTATTTCCATACTGAACTACGAAATAAGAGTAATGTTCCGTTTCAGATTGATTTTGTGAATTTCAAAATTGTGGATAAGAAGATTGCAAAACGTACCGTAATACAAGAAAAACCAATGAAGCCACTACGCATATACAAGCCTCTTGACGAAATTATTGGTAATACTACGGAGCAAAACGTATTCCTATTGGATCAGTTTACAATTACGGATGATAAAGTGCTATTGATTGAGATTTTCGAGAAAAACGGAGGCAGACATCAGGTTTTGCAAATAGAAAATTCCGATCTGGTAAATGCAAGACTTATCAATACGATGCATCTCAAAATTAACTAATCAAAAAAATAAGGCAATGAAATATTATATATATACAGTGATATTGATACTTATCGGTATCACATCGGCAAACGCACAGCGGATGGTACCCAAACAAAAAGCACTTGAAGTAAGTGCTGGAATATTATCAGATGATAAAATTGGAAATGACTACTATATAAATCTGGCAATGACAGTAAACGGTAAAAACGGAAATTACTGGCTATGGGCACTGGAATATAACCATGAATATTCTAATTACAAAGAGCTTGAAATACCTGTTGAGACCTATATGGCCGAAGGAGGATACAGTCTTCGGCTGTTGGGAAACTTCCGAAAAAGTATCAACCTAAACGCAACACTCAACGGAGTTATTGGCTACGAAACATTTAACCGTGGAAAGGAAATGCTTTTTGATGGAGCCGAAATACTGAACGAAGAAAGTTTTGTCTATGGAGCCGGAGGACGTTTGTCTTTGGAAACCTATTTGTCCGATCGCTTTGTATTACTGATACAAGGTCGTACTAAAGTGCTTTGGAATACATCAAGGGACCAGTTCCGACCATCAGCGGGAATTGGATTAAGGTTTAACTTTTAAAACATAAAACTATGATAGTAATTTTCAATAAATTCAGAATAGGATTGTTTCCACTTCATATTTTGCTGGCAATCCTGATAGGATCAATAACTTTGAGCTCCTGCGATAAAGAAGAGCTGGAAATACAACAAGATTATCCATTTGACGTAAATGTAATGCCAGTTCCTTCTGAAGTAGCGAATGGTCAAACTGTGGAAATCCGTGTTACAATACAGCGTACAGGAAATTACAGAAATAACGCTTACTACATTCGGTATTTTCAGTTTGACGGACAGGGGGCACTTCGTTACTACAATGAACCGCCTTATATGCCTAATGATTTGTACCAATTACCACAAACGCAGTTTCGGTTGTATTATACTTCAGCCTCGACGGTATCCCAATCTTTCGATATATGGATATCTGACAGCTTTGGAAACGAAAAACAGATAAGTTTTCAGTTTAATAGTAGTGATTAAAGGGTTTGTTAACTATTCAATTTACAACGACTTACCTTTCGGTAGGTCGTTTTTTATTTACTGTTAATTTGTATATGGTTTCATCAATATTTGCTAAATTTATCTTCATGATATTGAAATAGATTGATTATGGAAACATTGGTTTTAGGTATAATAGCATTGGTCTTTGGGCTTGGTCTTCGTTACTGGATCAATCGTCGCAAATTTTATAGAAGAAGCTCTACAGGAGCAGAGGGATTCTCAAGTTATGAAAAGTCTGTTGTAATTTCTTTTATTGAACGTATAGGAAAACTAGCAAGCATCGTACTTATCATATTCGGCATTTTATTTCTGTTTACATACTACGGGTCAAAAAAAGATAAAGATAAATCTGAAAGATTAAAATCTAATACTTCTATACAACAGCGATAAGCCAAAATCTACCTCTCATAGCCAAACAAACCTTCCAAAAGTATAAGAGTAATTATCCTTATTAAATTCACTGTTCACAGCAAAATGAAGAACAGTTATGGAAGTAATCGCGATACAAAAATCGGCTTTTAAAAGTCTAACTCAAGAGTTAGATGATATGCTTGAACTTACTCAGACGGTAAGTCAGGCATATGCATCCATTTTCAAAGAAGAAAAGTGGCTGGATAATCAGGAAGTATGTTTGATGCTAAATATCACTAAAAGGTCATTGCAAACTTATAAGGATAAAGGTTTATTACCTTATTCCAAACTCAACAGAAAGAACTATTTCAAGCTGTCAGATGTAAAGGCTTTGCTGGAATTTAATAAAAGCATTAAAGAGGAAAGACATGGAACTACTGACTGATGATGCTATGGAACTGGCATCCCACAGAAAAAAACTGGAAGAGCTTAGGGAAAATATAGAGTTGATACTGCAAAATTTCCGGCCAGTAATGAACGGTGAAATATACCTGTCAGGACAGGACGTGTGTAAGTTACTGCATATAAGTAAACGCACTTTACAACAGTACCGGGACGATAAAATTTTGCCCTTCGTTCAGATTGGGGGCAAAATCATTTTTAAGCAATCGGATATTGCGAACGTATTGGAACAAAACTATGTGATGAATAAATAATAATCTGTAAGCTGAATAAGCATTTTGATAGTTGTATAACATTGTGAACATTATTATCTTTGCTTAGTAAAATATAAAAATCTTAAAGTGTTTTTGCTTTAAGTCTTGGTACTGAAAACTGGTAATTTTTAAGACGACAAGACAATAAGTAGGAACGCTCACGCTATAGGTGTGGGCGCTCGCTTATTCGTTGTCGGGTATACCAGTGCCTCAGTATCGATAAGTTGTAGTGGCCTGCACTTTCTTTTTTTTGCAGTACTCTACTTAATCGAATAAATAATTTGATATGGATACTGACACAAAACAAGACAAAGTTTCGATTGCATTTATCAATGACAAAAGTCCGATAATAGATAAAATATGTACTGATTTATTAAGTGCAAAATTTGAAATTTTATTCCAAACTGAAAACATTGAAAACGCAATATCTGAATTAGAAGTGATCAAAAAATTACCAGAGATCTGTATTATTGATCTTGATTTTTATGATAAGAGTATATTAAAGCAACTTCAAAAATTAAGAAACCTTTATCCAACTATTCAACTGATCGCACATAGTGATATTGATGATGAAAAAATCGCAAAAGATATAATTGATATTGGTTTTTTAAGCTATTTCTTACTTGGTACTGATATAGATGATTTAAAAAAGGCTCTTATTGATTCTGTGTAGACGGTAAAAATGTTTTCAATTCCTTTAAATTAATCGAAAATCTTGGGAACTATCATAATAAAACATCTCAATTTCAGTAGGTTGCACATTAATAGATTGGTAACCGTCCTGATCTAATCTACATGCTTTTGGATTACATAGTGCATGGAATGTAGATACAGCTATTTTGCCCCATGGATATTCATAGAATGTATTTATCTTATTTGGGTTTAGTGTGCATTTAAGAATCATGGGAATTCCTAAATTATTTATTTTAGCAGAAATAGAATCCATCTCGAAAATTGGCATATAAATTTGTTCTCCTCCAAAATTCACCAGCAATGGTTCTGCACCGCCATTGTAAAGAGCAGAAGTTGTGAAATTAAAGAATAAATAATTATCTCTTGACTCTTTTTGTCTATAATCAAAGTGCTTGTTCCAAGCTTGTAGTACAGTTTCCAGTTCATTACTTGAAAGTAAGTTGCCGTGATTATTGATAAAGCATTGTCTTATCTCCTCGCCGGTTCTACACCTAAGCCCCTGTTCAATAATATGCTCTGGAATTGCTCTCGTGTAATGAAAACCATAAATACTCGCTTTAAGGCAAACTTCATTGATTTCCTTTACCAGCTGATTGATCTCTTTACCTTCTAAGATATGCTCCAAGAACTCGTTGTCTAAAAAGGTTTTTTTATGTTTTTCAAGCTTATCTATATAAATCTTAGGAATGCCTATTAGATTATTGAGATTTATATTTTTTTTCATAAACGGAACTTATTATTAAAACGTCAACCAGTTCAATTTCCATAAAAAAGAAAATAATTCTACCTGCAAATAGTCTTTAGTTTCTCGATAGTTTTCAACATCATATTGGTAGATGAAATCATCAAGTAATTCATTTTCATATGCAAATTGTGTTGCGAGAAAACTACCAGATTGAATTTCGGCCACATTCCTAACAGCACGTGACAATTTACTCAGATTAGACAAAGCTCCTTCAGAAACAAATTGTCCCTTCTGTATTCTCATATCTTCAATTTGTGATAAAAGATCCTCCTGATCAAAGCTTTCATACTCAGGATTTGCTACACCTTTTATACCACCTCTGTCAAAGTACCATTTTTTATGACCTCTAAGTAAGGATACTTTTGGAAATGTAGAATTTGCTACAATAGTCTGCCCAGAAGTATGATTGTAAAGATCTTGCTGTTTGTGGAATACTGGAGCTGCATATATAACTAAGGCATCCGTACCAAGTTCCTTCTCTAACAATTCTAGAGCAGTCTGTTGGTGAGGTGTAATTTCAAAATACCAGTGTGCTCCTTTAATGTGCGGTTTAAGACCTTTTTTTGATCTCGATGAATAATCGGAACGCTTTGCTTGTATGAAGAGATTTAGATTGAAATCAGGTAATATTTTTTTAGGTTTTGATGTATTCCAAATATATCTAAACTTTCTTCTGTGAAGTGATAAACCACCTAGGGGAGAGCTAAATCCATGTAAGTTCCATAAATAATCGTTAATACATAGCGAGGCTCTATCAATGCCTACTATTTTTTCAAAGACCTGTCCTGGTTCCCATAATAGATTACTACCTTTTTCAAGCTGGTTGAATAATGGGCCTCTAAATTCGCCCTCTTCAAATTCTGTCATATATTGTATGTAGATTATAACTGATTTAACTCTTCTTCTTTTATTATCCTGATTTCGTTGCCGAACTTCTGTTTGAGTTCATTATCTGTTACTGAATGTGGGAAAGCCATTGCTAATAGATGTCTTGGTCGAGATAATGCCACATATATTAATCTTTTGGTTTCATCAGGAAAGCCATTGTCAATATTTGATATGTTATCAAATGTGATATTATCTTTATGTTTCCTTTCGTTGAAAAAAACAAGAATAGAATCCAAAGTTTGTCCCTTTACTTGGTGTATCGTAGTGATGGGGATATTGAACGTAGAAAAAGATTTTTTAAAATGTTGGCTTACAGTTTCAGCAAGCGTAGATTTTTCTAAATATTTCGATTTTCGACTCCGTAGATTAAAATCTACTTCATGGCTAAGGCCTAATTTACTTTTTAAAAACTGCTGAGTAGCAGCTGTCCAATCTTGAATTGTTTTACTAAAAGCTGGTAATTCATCTAAAATAGTAATCATCAATGAATTAAAGTAAGGATCTATACTTTTTTCTTTCTCAATCTCTTTCAATAAATGATAATCAGCCTCATCAGAATGCATTAGGGGTATACAAATGGTTCTGATTTCTTTTATTGCATTTTTAATATCACCACTTGTGTAAAGATTTTTAGCATATATAATTTGTTTTGGCAAGTCTATACCCCAAGGTCTCTGTTCTGTTTTTGCTCCTAACAATGCGTCTTTCAACGAATTTCCTCGAACAACAATACAGCTACTGATGTATTTTTTCATTGAACAAGAGTCATCATAATGTTTAATAATTAATTGATGATTCACGTTTGAATATTTATAAATTACAATCGAATCCGTTATATTTTCACAATCTACGCTATTGATTTTTAAATCATCTGATCGACGAACTTTTGAAAATATATCAATTATACTTTGAGGTGATCGTCGGTTATCAGTTAAGTCGTAAGAGTTCCATGTTGCGTCATTTTCGTACTTTCTTAAAAATTCAGAAGGCTTTGCATCTCGCCACTCATATAAGCTTTGGTAAGGATCTCCTATCAGTTCAATATTGTTAAGGCCTTGCTTCACTAATTCTTCAAATATGGCATGCTGCATTAGTGAATTGTCCTGAGCCTCGTCTATAATAATAAAAGGAAATCTTAAACTAAGCCATCTGCAAATTTTAGGATTATTTTTCAGTAGGTGAAGGGCTATAAATGCTGAATCTCCAGTTGAAATTAATCCTTTTCGAAATTGAGCATTCTTGATGAGTTTACAGTAGTTGTCAAAATTAACTTTTTCAACTTTATCAGATGATGGTTGATTTCCATTAATAGAAAAAGATCCATTTGGCTCAATTCTAATTTCACTGGGAGGATATAGATGATAAATACTTCGATTATTCTTTGCCTTGTATTCTGGATTATTAAGTGGTCTTAGTAAGCCTTCAAGTGTTTTGCCATTTTTAACATAAGTGGTCTTCCACATATCATCTAAGATCGTTGTGTGGTCGAGTATTTTTGGTCTATTAAAGTCTCGATTAAGTAGGTTATAAAATGGAAGAGTAATATACTTATTTATAAAACTATCAATAGTTGATACATGATTAGGGAATTGAAGTGATTTACCCGCCAGTTTCCTATAGGCTTCATTGATTTCATCTTTAGCAGAGTTAGTAAATGATAAACAAGCTACTCCCGAATGCCCTCCAACTTCTTTTAAATTCTCTAAATTTAATATCTTCTTTGCGATAGTAGTTGTTTTTCCGCTTCCAGGACAGGCATTTAAAATAACTTTTCCTCTAGCTTGTAAGTAAGCCAGTCTTTCTTCATTTTCATAATACATTACAATCCATTTTTTAAATGAGTTAACGCGTTCAATATATATACCGGAACTATAAATGAGGCTTTTGCCTCTTCCAAATTATCAATTAAATGAATTGAGAAATCCTGTGCAAATTCAGCTTTGTCAGGGAACGTTTTCCATAAGAGAATCGCAACTTTTCTTTTTTCCTGTTCAGACATCAAATCTGCTGGAAACGTTGACATGTATGTGACTATATTGCTGATTTTATCACTTACTATCATGTCAAGATACTTCACTAAAAAGTTGTCCTTAAAAGCACTTCTGTCATTGTTTACGTTATGCGATGCTATTTCATATTCCAAAGTTTTAAATGACTCAAAAATCTTTATATTTTCAGCCTTGTTTTTAACAGAGTTTAAATTCCTAATTCTTGATACAGCGTTACCTTTTTGGATACAATCATCTAAAAGATCTAGCACGGTGGTATCATTTATCAAATTCTTAAAGCTATAATCAGATTTTTTTGAGTCAGTAAACCTGTCATCGTCTGTAATGATGGAAATAGGCTTGTTTATTCGTTTCAGTACATCTGAGTGATTAAAAAGGTAAAGGAAGGGATAAAATGAAGTTCCTTTTACGTTTACAATTTCCGTCCGGTAATCTTCAAGTTTATAGTCCTCTAAAAGAGTAAATGCTGATATCAAAAGTTCCTCTGATATTCCCTCAATGAATAAAATGGATTTTGCGAATAGAAGCTGAGATTTGGTTACGTCAATGTACCTCTGAAGTTTCTTCATTCTATTCTCAAAATCTGTATCCAACAATTCTTTGCTTTTAGTAGTATCTTCAATTATTTTTTCAGATTCTCTATTTTGAAATTGTTTATCCAGTTTTGTTGCTTTACCACAATCTAATAAAATAAGATTTTTAAGGGGTACTTTTGAAGTCAACGTTGGTGAATGGGTAGTTATAAATAGCTGGCTGTTTTCAGTCGCATTTGCATTATTTAAAAAGTTATAAAGGCTTAGCTGTAATTGTGGGTGAAGGTGAGATTCGGGTTCTTCGATTAGAAGTGCAAAATGAGGTAGGCCATTATCCTTAATCTGTTCTTTTATATCACCTAGAACAACTGCTATATAGATTAGATTGTTCAATCCTAAACTATTTTGCCATAAATGAAACCCCTCATCCATCAAAGTAGCTCTATTATGTGGAAGATAAGGTTTGATTGCATTAACTATATATTCTGTTTTTGCTTCCTCAATTCTGACGCCGATTTTATTGTCAATAACTCTCTTAAAAATACTTTCGAGATTCGTGTTAACACCATCTCGCGTATTTTTAACTTCATCACGTTCTAACAGCTGAGAATTTGCATCTTTTATTATCTGTTCTATTTGCAATTCCGACTTTTCTCTCTTTACAAATCGTCTTATAACTTTGCCCAAAATATTATTTCTAGTACTCAACAGATCCTTGGTACTATCCCTTAAAGCTCCTAAATAATAATGCTGAAAAAGTTCGAAGGTTTTATAGTCTGCTTTTTGACCATCAATATTTCCGGTATTATAAGTGAAATATGGATATTTTCCGTCTTTTTCTTCATAAGAGATGGATATTTTAGCATAATCTTCCTCAATATTATTGGGATCAATTACCATATATTCATAAAACCCTCCTTTTTGAGCGGTAGATAATCCTTTAAAAATATAAGTAATGGTTATTAGGGTAGATTTATTAAGTGTTTTATGACCATCATTGTCGATTGCTTTTTGATGGAAATCATCGGATGAAACTGATAACTCCCTTATAGGTTCTCCAATATTGTATAGTAAACGTATGGCATCAATAACAGCTGATTTACCGCATCCATTTTCACCAATAATAATATTTAGTTTTGGATCAAATTCGGTTTCAATTACCTCAATTCCTTTGTAGTTTTCAATCTTTATATAAGCTAAATGCATTTTTTACGTTAATTTGGTTTAATCTAATAAAAGATCGACAAGCTATTAACGCATCAATTTAACTGAAACATAGATAGCATTTTAATGCCTTAGGCTAATTTAAAAAAAAACAATAAGGAATAATGCATTAAGTAGAAAAATTGAACAAGATTTTAAATTCCCACAGTAGATTACTGAATTTACTTCTTTCCACATCTGGACTAGCACCGATGTATTCTTGGGATATGCTCTTATTATCTCTGTAATATATTCTTAATAATTAGTTGGATGAGAAAAATGTTGAAGTGTTAATGTTTCTGTACTATTACATATCTCACAATTATTTTTAATGAATTCAATTCTTCTTTCTCTCCAATCTTTAGAATGCCACAATCGCTGTCCACCTTTGAAATCAATCCAGTATTGTGATTTTGCAATTTCTAATGTGATTTCATTATTTTCCAACTTGTCTTTTAATTGGATAATTTCGTTATATGTCAGCATGATATTTTGGATTTATTACTCGACGAATATAACTAATACTAAAGCCCGTACTGTGAGAATTGGTGGTTAAAAAAGCACTGTTATCTGTATTACTTACGCAAAATTAAATAACACTAACTCAACCAATATTTTCTTATTTGGATCATCCGGATTTTTAAACGAGAAAGTGAAATTTGTTTGTGCTCTTTGATTAACCAAACCTTCACACAGTTCATGTGCTAATATTGCGTTTCTCGATTTTTCTATTACATCGGTAAAATTCTTAGTATCACGATTGAAAATTACCAAAGCAACTTTTTCATCTCTCCAATTCACATAATTTGATAGTAACTGATTTAACCCATCAATTAGGTACTTTTCACCTTTCCATAATTTACACTCTGCAATAAAAAGATTATTCCCATTATTGTCGAACATTAAAATATCTGTTTTTCCGTTTCTATTAAAAACTTCACCTTTAGCAGAATGATTCTTTGAAATAGAGTTTAAGAAAGGAATAAAGTAATCTCTGTATCTTTCTTCATCAAAACGAACATTAAGAGATTTGAAACCTTCTAAATTTTTACCGAGAATATTCATATAATCAATAACTTGGTAAAATGCTTTTTCACTGACGCCAGTAACGGTTTGGTCAACGAATTGCGGATCAACAGGAGAACCATTAAAATAGTTTTCAAGTGTTAGAGCGACTTCATCTTGTGTTTCTTCTATTTCGTATAATTTTGATGGATATATTGTTAAGTCAATATTACCACTTTTTTGCTTCGTAACATTTGACTTATGTACTGAGGCTAATTGTTGTAAATGATTAGCAATATTTTCAGGATCAATTCCATCTTTTAGAAATACTTTTAAATATTTCTTTCCAAAAGTTTCTCTAATTTCAAATGTATAATTTTTGGGCATATCGTTAAAAATAGTATTGAAGGGAACTAGCCATAGCCTTGCAAAAGAGTGAACTTTATAAGATCGAACGTTCAATTTTGCACTTGCGTTAGCAGAACCATTTTTCGTTTTTGCTAAAATACAAAAAAGAGGAACCGAAAATGGTTTTTACGGATAAAAATCATGAATCATGATTCATGAATCTTGAATTAAAAAAAGAAAAACAAAAAGCAAGTGGTTTTTTCGAAATAGGGAGCCGAATCGTTTAAATTGCTCTTAACTTTGCTCTTTTGCCAAATTGCATGTTAGTAGCTGGAATGCTTATAATCTTCGTCTACGCTTTCTATATCCAATAATTGGAATTCCTCTCCATGAATATATTCCTCTATTTGATGAGTACAATGTTTGTCGATTTTCTCTTTCTTTTATTTGGTCTTGCTTTCTAAATTCATTTATGAATTCCTGAACTCTCAAAGTCCATTCACCATTTGTGGTTGTATTCAAAAAAGCTTTACGTGAGATTTCTGCAACTTTTGCATGTCTACCAACCTGTGGAAATAAACAGTAAAGATTATTTCGTAAATCTTCTGTATCATCTATTGAACTGTTTCCTCGAAAATCAAAGATTACAGGTACAGAACTTTTAAGCCAAGCTTCTGGAAAACAAAACTCTGGAAAACAAACCTCAAAAATCCCCGACTTTTCAGTTTGATGCACTTCACTAATTCCGTCTCTTTTCCATTCCTTTAAAAAACGAGGATAATCTCTTTTTAGTCGCGTGCCATCCACTATCCAAACCATGTTTTTATAAAACTGTTCTCGTGCAGTTCGCTCTTGAGGATTAATGTTCGAATGTTGAAACTCTATTACGAGGCTATGAGCGGTACGAACATCAGCAATATGTTTTTCTTTTGTTCCATTATCAAACAAAGATATTTCTTGCCAATCGGATGGATAATTGTTTTTCCAAGTTCGGTGCCACTCTGTTTCTGGTTCCCACCAATTGTCACAATCCGTTTTGCTTTTATGTGCCCAATGCCATATTTTTCGTGTACCACATTTTGCAATAACTGGCTTCGAACAACAACAACACAATCCGTTAAGTTTCGGTTGAGCTTCTGTCCGATTATTATCTATTAAAGCAAAGCGCATTTTTTATAGTCAGCTATCAATACATTGTTTTCACTTGCAAATTTACTCAAATAAAAATATCCTTAGGAATCGTTAAGGTAAAAACCAATAATAGCCAAGCGACTTTCTTTTGCTTCTTTTCTTTGGTCGCAGATGTGGAAAGAAAAAAAGTATTTACAAGGCAAAAGAAAATTTGATTTGCATCTTTATCAAACAAAATATAGTAATTATAATTTATTTAATACTTGCAGTCGGTGTATTAAATGCTCAAATAATTCTTTTGTAATGTCAAACTTTGACACATGTGGCAAATATTTATTTCTTATTAAGACTTCTGTAAATCCATCATTATTAGATTTAGTATCATCATTAATATTTCTAATACAGGCGTCTAAACAGTCAACAGCTTTAGCAAATTCAGCTTCTCGTGTGGCTCTTTTTTCATATTCACTGACAATTTTTTCAAATCTTAATTTATTAGGAATAAGTGTTTTGATTTTTTCTAATGCTTGTTCTTCTTTTTGATGTTTGAGTTTCATTTCCTCTGGATTATTGAATTTGGCATCTCCTGCATAAACTTCAACAATATCATGGTAAATTAAATACTCAATAACTTTTAATCTGTTTAATGGTTCTTCAACATAATCGATTAGAATATCCGCAATCAGCAAACAACTCCAAGAGTGTTCTGCTGTACTTTCTTTTCTTCCCTTTACATTGGTACCACGTTCAACATATTTTAACTTTTCTAATTCGGTTAATGCTATAATCAATTTTTCCATTCAATGTAAATTATCTATTAAATATCCTTTTATTACAAAAATATAAATTAAAGTTGCCTAACAGACACTGCTTAAACTAAACTGTAAAAATAACAAAAGGGATATTGTCGTCCATTTTTCTAACGGTTCAGATTGGTACGGTCACTGTTAAGATTATGCTTAACTCTAAAGCGAACGCAATGAGCATTCTTTATAGCCAGTTATTCATACATTGTATTTACTAGCAAATTTACTCAAATAAAAATATCACTAGGAATCGTTAAGGTAAAAACCAATAATAACCAAGCGGCGTTCTTTTGCTTCTTTTCTTTGGTCGCAGATGTGGAAAGAAAAGAAGTTCGCTAAAACAACGAAAGGGATACTGGAATATCCCTTCAAAAACAGATCGCAACCTGTTTGATAAAATGTGAAGTGAGGACGGTGCGTAGCCTTACATTTTGGCAAAGGGGTTGTACCGCTTAAATGCAAAAAGACTGCCCCGACCATCGGAGGGAGTGTCTTTTTGCGGCCCGATTTTGGCTATCGGGCGACTGGAATAGGCTGTGACCTAAAATCTTTCAGATTGAGAAAAAAACCTCTGTATTCGGTCAATCCATTACGAAATAAACCCCATAACAAAGAACTACCCATTTGAGCCAATGACGAATTGATATATAAATCCTGTTTTTCCAATGCTTCAGCTAAACTGCAACTTGGTGTATCGTCTTGCTGTTCGGACTGCTTTAACAAAGCACCAAATTCATCTGTAACCATTGGCAGATTAGCTACCGTTTCATATATATCGGAATTGGGTTGTTTTATATCTCCAATAGTTGATAACAATACTTGTCCTGTATATTGGCTGTTACCATAATCCAACCAGTATTTTGGTTTATGATGATAATATTTTCCGTTATCCAGTGCTTTTAATATTTCAGCAATACCAAATCTTGCCTTTACACTATCTACACAGGTAATAAAGATAGTAGCCTGTGCGTTTTCGGGAAGTTTGCCCAAACTGTCCTTTTCAAACTTCTGCGTTTCGGCTTTCCAATTTGTACCTGAAAAGCGGTTGGCTCGGTTGATTAGAGCAGCAGATTTATACAATCCTACTTCGCATTCTGCAAAACGCTGTCTGCCCAAATTAGCTTCCGTAATAACATCATCATCCCAAAGGCGAACGGACAATCCTGCGTGACCTAACGCAATCAAACTATGGTTCATTTCCATTAAGGCGGTCAAAACCTTTGAGCCTGTACCACCTGCACCGATAAGGTTTACCGATATAGGATTGGTTGCATTTATTAAACTATTGTCCGTAAAATGGACTTTTATTTTTTCGGTATTCATCGCAATATGTCTTTTAAGGTTAGATTACTTTTTGTCAATACTTCCATTGGAAAAGCTTCGCCTGTGGCAATTAAATTTTCCCAAAGGCTTACGCAATTTCCTTTTATCGGGTTATGACCGTGCATTAAATGACTGAAATAACTGTTAAAGAAAAAGCCTTCCCATTTGTTTGTAAATTCTTCCAATGAAGCGGTTTTCTTTATGCGTACATCTACTGTACCCATACATACATTGCCGTCCTCGTACACATTAAAAAAAGGAGCGTTGTAAAGCTTTGTTTTTATCGTAGGTCTTCTGCCATTTATTAAAGCGAAAACGGCTAAACCGCTTCGGTTCGCTACCCACAGCATAGGCGGTACATTGGCTTTGCCTTTGGGTATTCCCAGACTTTCAATAAAATACATTTCCCTTTGTGTGGCTTTGGTAAACCAAACCACTTTGTTTCCTGTCGGCTCAAAGTATAAAACCTGATTGCTCAATACTCCCTGCGGTTTCAATAGCGGTTCTTTTTCCTCTTTGGCGGTCTTCAAAGCCTTTGCCAATTGGTTCGCTTCTTTTACGGTCAAAGGGTGTGCATTAATGGGCATACCGTTTTTATCCATATCAAAATGCTCTACATAAGTATCGTTACCCTTTCCAGTAGTCTGATAAAATACCAATGCTGATTTTGGATAGTACAGCATTCCGAAATCCTGTGTTATATCGTTCATAGTTTTGTTTTTAAAAATTATTTAAAATGTAGGTCAGTTCGTTTATCATCGGTAACAAACGGTTTTCAAACTCCAATGTATTGGCGGTTATATCGCTTCCGTCAAACCGTTTGATAATAATCGGTTCTTCCATCTGTCCGTATTCCTGTAATTCGTTATTTACAGATTCTACTACATTATCCATTAGCCACCCTGTACCATCTGCACAGAAGGAAACATATTTCTCCATAGATATAATGTTTTCCATATCTTCTTCGTTGGCTTCGCCATTTGGTCGGGCATTGCGGAAGACGGTTGCATTGGGGTACTGCTCATAAATTGCATAGGCTTCCTGTGCTACTTTATAGCAATCAGCATCAATCTTATCTTTTGGTTTAAAGCGGTTTAAACGGTCTTTAAAGAGCCTTAAATTGGCTTCGTTATATATCTTCTGTTCCATACGGTCGCCAATCCATTCCGCTTGTGCAAATTCACTAAGATAGGTTTCTGTGTCTTCTCCATAATCGTCCTCTGTTACCCAATCTTTATGCATCTCATACATCCAGTACAGATAACTGCTTTCCTGTCTGTAATAGGGAATGTCGGCAATGTGGTACAGATAACTACAAACCGATATAAGCAGTTGAGCGGTATGTTTTCGCTTTGGGTCTTTCAACCAACGAAATAAGGGTACTACAGGAATATAATACAGCGTTGCACCTGTATTATATCTTTCCTCACTTGTAAAAAACACTTTCTTACTATCCTGTATCAGTTTGATTTCTTCCCAATCGCTTACTTTAAGTTTTAACTGTTCTTCTATATCTTTTAAAGCCAATGCGATATTGTACGGATATCCTAAAGCCTGCGTTGGTTTCGGAATGATACCGTAATGCTCTGCTAATTGAGAAAGGGAACGATAAAAATCCCTTTCCATTTTGATATTATCCCTGCAAGCCTGTACAGTTTCCGTTTCTTCCAGTCTTGGGAGAAACGAAGTTCTTAGAAAACCATTGGCAACATAGTTACTGGTACAGACTTTTGTTTGTCCTTTTGGATTTCGTTTGCGTCTTTCGGTCGTTGCATCCAGTTTGCGAACTCGCTCAACTGACGATGTAATTGCTTTTGCTTGGGTTCTTGGGGCATTTGGAATGTTCCCGATACGGTATGTCGTTGCATAAGTCATTGTTTTACTGTTTTGGTTTAACCTTTTGTTCCCATAGCACTTTCAAAGCGGTACTGTACGGTATCGTCTTTGATTTGTGGTGCTGATACTTTTGCGGTGGTCAGAATGGGGTATGTATTGGAATAAAAATTCATTACTGCCTGTACACTCCATTGCGGTTCGGGGTCGTTCAGTTTAATTTCCTGCCCCTTGTTATTTAATATGAAAACTCGTTGTAATTGCGTTGCTAATAACATAACATTTAATTTTTTGGTTAACACTTTTATTCTTCTTCACCTGCTTCATCAATGGGGTAATCCTCTGTAACTACAGTCGATTGTATCGGTTCGGGTGTTGTTTCTTCTGTTGCACCGAAAAGGCTCGGTGTGGCAAATTTGTCCGATAGTGAAGTTTTGCGTTTGCGTATGGCATCGGCATAGTCGGGAAAATCGGCAGGGTTCGGCACTTTCATCCACGCTTCACGGAATTTGCCCTCTTTTTCCAATTCGTCAGCCTTTGCCATAGCTTCTTTATACTTCTTGTCCCTGGCTTCTTTTTCTTTCTTCTCCTTATCGGCTTTTTCCTTTTCCATTGCCGATTGCTTTTTGACTTCCTCCATTTGTTTTAGAAACTTTTCCATATCTACCATCATGCCCGAAACGGTTTGTACTGGTGCGGTTATCTGCTCAAAAAATCCCTCGTCAAACTCCTGTGCGGTAGCATTGAATGTAAGGGGTGGAATAAGGTTTTTGGCGTTATCTCCGCACTCATCATTGTTAAGCATAACCGATACTATTAGCTTGGTTTCTGTTCCCTTTGAAATGTTCAGTTGCAATACTCCTGTAAAGTCCAACTGCTGTATCTGATTGAAAAAATTTGTATTCATCGTTCTAATTTTTTTGTTTGTCCTCTAATCGTTTTTTCTTTGCTGTCAGTTTATTGTACATATCTGTCCAATAAGCGTTCTGTCTTTTGTCGAACTCGGAGAAACTTTCGTCCTCGTGTCTGTAACCAGTGTACCGTTTGCTAATCTTTATGGCTTCATCAAGGTCAGTGACTTCGATAGAGCATCCGTTCAAATCCGTTACTTTCATGTTTAATAATATAAGGCTACCACCGTTTGCAAGGCGGTAGCCTGTGGTGTAATTAATTAAGTTGAAAAACCTCTTCACCGACTTTCTGAAAAGAGGTACACAGTTCAAATGCTTTCTGTGATTTGAGTTGAGCAGTACCGCCCATTACAATACTCTGTAACTTGGCTTCGTTGTCTTTGTAGCTTCTTACGTTCTGATAGTAGCCTGTTACTGCATTATATGCCCCGAACAATGTGCCTTTGGTGGTGTCCATTTGTTGGGTATCGCTTACCATTGCATAAGCAAAAGCATCTTCAACCACGTTTTTGAATACGGTGGAAACTTCATCTTCCGCACCTTTTTTCAGTAATTCCAATGTTTCCTTATTCGGACAAAGTGCCAGTTGGATTAGCTTTTTAACCTCTTGGTCTGATACTTTGACTTTCGTCCACTCATTGAAAATACCCTCTAACTGGTCGCTAAACTGGTTAGCCAATCCCATAACTTTATGAGCATTGTCCAAACGTTGTTTTGCTCCTGCGGTGTGCTTGATGCGTACCACATTGCTCATATTACGCAAAGAAGCGTTTAAGGTATTTTGGCAAACGATACGGATAGGTGTAAAAGCGGCTGTAATACTTCCGCTACCGTCGTGCGAAGTTGTTAGGAAGATGTATTTTTCTGTCACATCATCGCCATTGCCCACACGGATATAACTCGGCAATTTGGCTGTAATAAAAATGCGTTCCCCATTACCTAAAGCTCCTGCGGTTTCGTATAAAATACCGTCTGTACCGCCTACAATACTGTCAAAGAATGAAAAAGCATCCCTGTTTTGTACGATATGGTAGTCTTTACCCACCACACCCAATACGGCATTGTTATCGGTGCGTATGTTGGCGAAATAGTTATGTACTTCCAGTTCGCTACTGCCTATCTCTATGCCGTTAGTGGTTTCGATAATACCCGAACCTTTGGTAAAGAGTGGAGATTTTACCACTTCATAATCTAACCCTGCGTGTCTGATAGCCTGCTCGCTTGTCGGATAATCCTGTACGATTTGCCCCAAACCGTGCCACGCTTTTTCCTTTACACTAAAGAATGAGTAACGTCCTGTCTTGCTGTTGAAATTGATATTATGTGCCATGATATTGAAATTTTAAAAGTTTGAAAAATGAATATTTGATTGTTGTTAAAATGGTAGGTCGTCTTTGGTCTGCTCCGCTGTAACCTTACCTTTGTTATTATTAGTAGCCTGTACGGTTTCTGTTTTCCTGCTACCTCCGTGCAGTTTGATTTGTGAGGTATGAAAATTCAGTCCTGCTTTTGGCTCTCCGTCATTTCCTGTCCACGCTCTTGTACTTACTCTGCCTGTTAGTTCTACCAGTGTGCCTTTTGTGAGTAGTCTGGCTACGTTGGGAGTTATCCAGTACGAGCAGTCGAAATAGGTGGTTTGCTCTATGCGTTCGCCCTGCTTGTTTTTGTAGCTGTCGTTTGTTGCTACTGAAAAGTTTACTACTTGTTTGTCCTGTGACGTTGTGCGTACTTCCGCATCCCTTGTCAATCTTCCTGTGATGTTCATGATTTTCGATTTTTACGTTGTTAAATTCCTGTTTGATTTTTTTTGATTTGATTTATTCGGCAATGAGAGGAGGTGCTTGTTTTCGTTTCACTTTTTCCATTTCCAATGCTGATATTTTTCATTTCTGACATTTTTTTTATTCGTGTAAAGAGCCGGAGTATGCTTTGTTTCGTTTCACGAGCATAAAAGGTTAGTGTTTAGCAGCAGCAAGGTTTTGTCAAAAAAATACGACCCGTATGGGTGGAGATTATTTTGCAAACCCGGAGGGCATGATCTTGCTGTTGCGTTAAGAACACTGAAATACCTTTGCTCTTGAAATGGGACAAAAACAGCATACCGGTTCTTGGATAAAAAATAATGTGGAAGCCATTGGAAAAGGCATTGAGCAAATGGCTGATTAGATTAGAATACAGGCATCACCTGCACGAATTTTAAACTGTTTTCTTAAAACTCGTGGCTCCTAAGAGTCACTTAAAAGAGAGATGGAAAAACAATGTTTTGGAAGTAGACAGGCATTTTGGAATTTGTCTTTTTCAAGAATATCCAGTGAAGCTCTTTTATGGTAGGATATGGGGAGGGTAAATGTGCTTTACGGATTTGTAGAGGAAAAAAAACCGAGGTTTATCGACCTCGGCTCAGTTATAATAGGTAATGTTTACACAAACTTGAAAATGTGTTCATGAATAAGATTTGTTTGCCCTACACTATGTAAATTTTGGTACGCATAAATAATAGCAGCAAGATGGTCTTTATTACAGCAGACGACATACTTTTTTGCCTGATGAAACATTGCTAAATCTTTATTTACATAAAAAGCTATACTGTTGACCTTCTTGTTACCCGAGTCACTGCAAATGAAAGTTTCTTTATTACCTAGAGGTAAAATGAAGTTCCCAAAATCTTCTATATCGGAACGTTTGCTTTCAATAATTGGTGAATCTCCTAGGATAGATGTAATTATCTCATTTGAATCAATATAGCTGTTCTGATGTAATTTTGATAATTTATCTTCTGCTATTTCATAATTATTATAGAATGGTAAGAACGGAAAGATTAGTCGTTTTGTACGGTTGAAAATTTCAGAATTGAGTAGATGCTCGATAGCCTCCGTATTTTGAGAGCCATCATCATTTATGGCCTTTATCGAGATCGGTAATTTATCGTATGTATACTGTCTATCTTTATCATAGAACAGTTCATCATTAACGGGTAATCGCCATTTTAATGAAGAAACCATTACAAGTAAAGAAGTAAGCCCTTCTTCAGTGATATTTTTAGTCGCAATTATTTCTGTCAGATCACGGGAAAATTTTTCGTCAAGTTCAGCATACAACTTTTCAAGATTATCGTTTGCTGTTCCGCCAAAATCAAGGATATTCCTATTCATCTCAAAGAATATAGATTTGGGGCTTCTCTTTTCCTTTGCAAAGGTTTTTTTTTCTTTATCATACAGATAAAGCATATTGTCCGAATCAGCAAATTTCTTGATAAGGAACTGCGGAATATAATGATGACGTCTTGAAATACCCATATCTAACTATTCTTTTGTTTAAGGTCATCCAACTCTTTAAGATATGGGCCATATAGGTTCAATTCGTTAAGAGCAAGCCTGAATACTATACCGTTAATAGGGGGTGGAGTAAATTTTTCAAGATTGTCGCACTCAGGATCGCCGTCAGGGAAGCTATATTTTGCTTTCTGGTGTGCAGGTCTTGATGCGATTCGGTTTGTCCTTATACTTTCAAAAATTTCATAGGTAGCCAATATCAATACGGTAGCTTCACCGAAAGTGGTCAATTTATCAATATAAAAAAACTGCTTGTCTTTTAGTATAACAGGAGGTGTAAAAAGGTTTATTATTCTTGAAAGTTCAAGAAGAAACTTTTGTTTGTAACTAATAGTATCCTTACCGTTGGCAAAGAAGGGTCTAACAAAATAAAAGAAGTCATTTTCTTTTAGTTTTTGTGCCATATAAAATTTATCGTAATAATATTTCAATGCCTGTGAGATATGTATACGTCCTTGTTCGTATGTTAGATCGGCAAAGTCCTTAATGTTTTTAAGAACATCATTGTACTGAGGTACTTCTAAAAAATTAGTAAGCAAATATATTTCGGGATTCTCCTGAAATTGTTCATAGCCACCATCTTTTAATTTTTCAAGTATATCAATTAAAATCACTGGCGGGTTTGATGAGTTCAAGGCAAAGTATGCAATAAGAATTTTCTCAAATGCCGGGGCCCTTTTAATCCCGTAAAACGAAAGCAATTCATCAAAGAAACCATAAGGATAAAAGGGTCTTCGACTAAGCATACTTGGGTTAATATCCGATAAATTGTTCTCATACATATACTCGTCAATTGTAGAACTCAGAAACTCATCAATAGCACCAAATGTTAAGTAAAAGCTATTAATATTAATAAGTTCTGTTGTATATATCTTAATCAGAATCCTCGCTCCACTATACTTAACACCATTTACAACGACTTCCATTGGTTTTTCGGTTCGTTCTATCGATGCTATACCAAATTTTTTACTAGGCGTTTTATCAGTTTCTTCGACCACATTATAGTCAATATCATCCTCATTCAATATGGCTGTTATCTCGTTCCAATAATCTACCATATTCTTACAGCTTTCAAAGGTGTTACTGTTTATTGGATAAGCGTTAAGCCCTTCTTTTGACGTCAAGATGGTTGATGCTCGGAACCTATCACAAAAATTAAGGTTAAATTGACGTATTCCAGAGAATGTAGCAATGTTGGTAAGGTAGTGGTAGTATTCATGAATGAATATAGATTGCTCTTGACCGATTTGTAGGTCAGTTATAAAAGTGGTTAAGTTATCAATATCAAATCCATCTAGGCAGATATAAAATCTGTCAGGGTAGTATTTTATTTTAGTCAAGTCAATTTCTGCCATTTTATAAGGATTTTTTAACGACACTATAGGTCAAGTTTGTTTTGTAAATATAAAAAATAACAGGTGGCTTTAATTTGCATAAAGAGGTAAATAAAAAAGCAGAATTATAAAATCCTGCTTTTCAATAAATATTACACCATTAAGTGACCAGTTCTAATTCATCTTCAACTATTATGAAATCGGGCTGTGAAGGCGTATCTGGTTCCATTGAAATGAATGCTGTTTCCAGAGAAGCAAATTTCGGAGAAACCAAATCCATATCCTTGCTGATCTTCTGACTTGTAATCTTAGCATAAATCTGAGTGGTAGAAATATTCTTATGTCCCATCATCTTACTAAGGCTTTCAAGAGGTACTCCCTCTGTTAAAAACATTGTTGCAAAAGTATGTCGTGCCGTATGGAACGTCACTTTTTGTTCAGTGACAATTTCAGCTTCTTCAATCAGTTTAGCTACATGATTATTACATGTTGCATTGGATGGAACTGGAAATATGAAATCATTTCTTGTAATACCTCTGTATTTTTCAATGATCCGTTTGGGAATTTCCATCAAACGAACATTTGATGCAACATCCGATTTCTTTCTTCGGCTGATAATCCATTGATGACCGTCAAAGAAGGATTGAATGTTGCTCCACTTTAGCTTTTTAACGTCAATGTAAGACAACCCTGTAAAGCAACTAAAAATGAAAATGTCTTTAACCAGTTCATATTTCGGCTTAGAGGGTTTTAAGAATAACAATTTTTCCACAGCCTCCTTCAAAAGATAGCTACGATCAGTTTCCTGCATGCTTATTTCGTAATCCTCAAATGGATTTTGACGTATCAATCCTTTTTTAATAGCTAGGTCAGCTAAAGCTATAACAGGCATTGTATAAACCCATACCGTATTGTGTGTACATTCTTTATCAATGCGAAGGAAAAAATCGAACTCCCTGATAAAATCAGATGTAAGCTCACGAAAAGCCATATCATCCCGATGATACCTAGCTTTTATAAATTCCGTCAGATGATTGAAAACAACTTTGTACTTATAATAAGTGTTTGACGAGCGCTTACCTTTTGCCACCATTTTTTCAAAATCCTCATTTTGTTCTTTGAAAACTTTGAGTACTGCATCATCCATCACACCGACACCTAAAAAAGAGAGCTTAACTTTCTGTGAAGTAGCAAAACCTTCATCTTTAAGCATATCATCATAAATCTTATTGATACGTACACGAATTTTATCCAATTTTTGATTGGTAGTTAGTGCTGTTGTGCTTTTTCCCTGTACGCGTCCGTGTTTTAAATCCCAAGTATTGGGATCAATTTCCAGTTTGGTTCCAAAAGTTTTTGGTGTACCATCAATAGTAATACGTCCCATTACAGGTACATTACCATTTTTTTTGGGTTCATTTTTCTTCAAGTAAAACAATAGCTTGAAAGTGGATCTTTTAACTGTCTCCATAACTCAAAATTTTAATGTTTAAAATTAAATTTTAGCGAGTTACAAGGAAAGATAAAAAAGAGTGCAAAATGCTGAAATATAGCTAATTATACTATCTTGTACAATCCAAAACAGGTAATGATTTAGTAACCTATCTCTGTCTTTTTAAGCCCAAAACCTGATGTACACTACCTTCCAAATTCAGACCGTCAATTTATAAACTACTGCATAGTAACGGTTTTAACCGTTTTTCTTAATTTTACTTTTGTTCAATCTTTTTTTAAAAAAAAAGAAGAGCCTCTCCGGCTTGAGGAGTAATAAGATGCCCTACCGGCATAGAGGCATAGAAGCTTATTGCTTCAAAAGAAAAAAATTCGTGATGGACGGAACTTGCGTACCGCAGGTAGTCTTGTAGCTCGTGTTCAAGTGCTAATCGAAAAGTTCCTACTTATTATTTTGAGATACGAGCCGAAGGCTCGCACCAGCGAAGGTGTTTTAGAAACTGCGCTGTTTACCTTACTACTTCTGCCTATCCTTAACCGGCTTATGTCGCCTGAGGAATATTTGCAATCTGTACAAACTTGCCTTCTGTACAGCCCATCCCATGCAAAAATTCCTAGCGACAAGGTTATCAACAAGTTGATGAGCTCACTACGTTCGGTTTTGCTTCCTTTTGGCTTCAAAAGGAAGATGCCCTGCCGGCATAGAGGCATAGAAGCTTATTGATTCAAAAGGAAGATTTTCATGATGGCCGGAACTTGCGTACCGTAAATAGTCTTCTAGCTCGTGCCCAAGTGTTAAACGAAATGTTCTCTTATTATTTTGGGATACGAGCCGAAGGCTCGCACCAGCGAGGGGTTTTAGAAACTGTGCTGTTCACCTTACTGCTTCTAGCTTTGCTTAACCGACTTATGTCGCCTGAGGAATATTTGCAATCTGTACAAACTTGCCTTCTGCACAGCCCATCCCGTGCAAAAATTCCTAGCGACGAATTTTTTGCTTCTTTTTTAAGGAAAAAAAGAAGAGCCTCTCCGGCTTGAGGAGTAATAAGATGTCCTGCCGGCATAGAGGCATATCTCTTTAACATTACAACATCAACTTCACGCCGCCATAGAAATTGCGTGTAGGGGATGGGTTGAAAAACCGATTACCGAACGCATTGATATCATTGCCTAAGCTGTATTTCTCATTCAAAAGATTGTCTGCTCCAACAAACAATTGAATTCCTAACTTCCCTTGAAGCGGTAAAGTAACACCTGCTTTTACCTGCAACAGGTCATATTTCTTTGCTTCCACCGTATTGGCATCATTCAGTGGCATGCTCGATACATGGTTATGCAAAAGATGTATAAAAACACCTTGTGCAAAGGAAGCACTCAGTGTATTGGCCACCGTCCAATCGGGCACAGCTGTCACTTTATTTCCACTATAGTCCTTTCCGGCGAGCTCATAACGTTCAAATTTGTAAAACTGTCGTGCTACAGCCCCTTGATATGTTAGATCCCGCATCCATCCGTGCGTCTGCGGCTTTAAAATATGCACATTAACAGAAGCTTCTATCCCCTTTTGATCCATTTTCCCTGCATTGACATAGAAGTCAGCCCCATTTGCATCCAGCTGTCGAATAATACCATTATCCATCTGGTAGCTGTAGAATGCCAAGTCCGCCATAAAGCGGCGGTTACGACTCTCCCACCGTATCCCCGTTTCATAGTTCGTCCCTGTCTCTGCGTCCAGCGCCGTATTTACTTGCTTATCGGACGAACGCACTTCCGCAATAGTCGGTGTCGAATAGCCTTTCGATATGGAAGCACGTAACGCCAAGTTATTCGTCAGCAGGAAGGAAGACGCCAGACGTGGCATCCATATGGCATCAAATTCTATATCTCCCGTTCCATTAGCCACGGTAGGAAAAAGCTGTTCATAGGCAATACTTGCCTTATTCAACCCCAACGATCCCTCTACTGTCCAGCGGTTGTAAAACTTAGCCATCGCACGGTAGAAAAAGCTGTATTGATTATTATCCAGCTTATCCTTCGCCTGCTCTGCGCCCTGCACCCCTTTATTGTTATCGTAGTTATTGATCTTGTTCCATCCCTTCTGCCCCTCAAACCCCAGCTGCATCTCCCATTGCACGGAGCCCTGATCACGGCCGACATACGATACGAACGTACGCATCCCTAGATTCCGCTCATCCCGCACCTCGTAGTTGGTCATAAACGGATTTTCAAAGTCCGTTGTAGAACCAAATACACTCACATGATGTGTCAACTTATCGGAAAGCTGCCACTGGTGTGCAACTCCTCCATAGAAAGTTTTATTATAAATCCCAGCCTGCTGCTCGCGTGCCCCAGGCGTCGCACCTGCCGCCGGTCGTGCTTGCCGTGGATTTTCCGCCATCTGTGCTGCAGTTAATCCACCTGGTGTGCGGTACCCCAGATCACTGTATAATGCAAAGACACGCAACTCCGCTTGCGGACTATAGCGCCATTGATGCGCTGTTTGGAATGCTTTTTTATTAAGGGACGAATTTTCGCGGTACCCATCCGAGCGTACAAATGCCTGATCAAATGAAAAATTATAGCGTTCATTCGCTTTATGCTGTATGGATAACTGCTCTTGAAAAAGACCATACGCTCCCCCCGTTACGTTCAATTGCATTTGATTTTCTTGCACATCAAACCCTTTGGGTTGTAAGCGTACCACGCCGCCTGAATTAGCACCGTACAACGATCCATCCGGACCTTTTAAGATATGAATAGAAGCAACGCCTAATGGATCAATCAGATTGAGGTAGGTATTTCCCCCCGCATCGGTTAGTGGGAATTCGTCCATATAGATCTTCACATTGCGCACCCCAAAAGGAGAACGTATCATACTTCCACGGAGTGCCAAACGATAGCTTCCCGGCGACCGTTCTTCCATGCGCAAACCCGCTACTGTATTTAAAGCCGGAAGCAATGTTATTGTTTGCTGTCGCTCGACCTGCTCACCCGAGATTGCACTGGCCGACGAAGTCAAACCCAACAACGGTTGTTTGCTGAAGTAAGCCTGAACTTCCACACTTTTAATCCGGGTGGTATCCGCTTGCGCTTGTGCACAAACAAAAGGTATAGAAGAAACGGCTGTTAGAAGAAGCGCGAAGCGTAAGGTACGATGCATAATATATGGTAATGGATATGCTTCGAAGATAGTAAAATATCTTAAAAAGCCTCGTTCAGGCCTAAGAAAAGTCCACGTTGACCAAACTTTCCGAAAGCATAGTCGATACAAAGATTTGTTCGCGTAGCTTTATTGAACAACAAGCGTAACCCTGTCCCTCCAGCTGGCTGCCAATACCGAAAAAGTTTGGTTCCCATCTGGTCGTCTGCCGTCTGTACATTCGCGAAGACCACACCACTTAAAAACTGGTTGCGTAAAATCGGAAAGCGATACTCGACTTCGGAATAGAAAAATGAATTTCCCTTAAAGTATCCATTGGTATATCCCCGACCGCTCCGTGCGTACACATCTTTACCGGTTCCCGGCAGGTCGAGGTAAGCTAGATTGCCATGTATATTATATGAACCCCAATGCCAGAAAGCTAGGACATGGTTGGGTCGTGTATCTGACAGCGACCAATATTTACGAAAATCTGTTTGTAGTTGATACGTGTTACGTGGGCTCCCCATCCACGACTGGCCCATGCGTAGAACCACATCGGTGTAAATCCCTTTGTACGCACTGTTGGGATTGTCGCGCGTCATGTATTGCAGGTTAAACATCAGTCCGTTATTGTTGTAATTCCCGGCGCTGTATTTATTCCAATTGCTGTAGATCTCCAATGGCGTCATCTCGTGATCACCTAAGGTCTTTATGTTTCGCTTTAGCTCGACGAATACACCTGCTCCCACAAACATCCCGGGAAGCAACTGTTTATATATACGTTCATTTAATCCATATATAGTATATTCATTCACATAACGCATGCGGTCGGCGTTGTTAAGAACCTGCTCCTCCGCATTGGGATCGTGCAGCACATTACCAATACCGAGACCGTAATCCAGTCCCACCATTTTTGCCACATGGATCCCCCCTTTGAGGTTCCATTTATTTTCTCGCGT
The DNA here is from genome assembly GCF_900177625.1 of Sphingobacterium psychroaquaticum. Lineage (GTDB taxonomy): Bacteria > Bacteroidota > Bacteroidia > Sphingobacteriales > Sphingobacteriaceae > Sphingobacterium > Sphingobacterium psychroaquaticum. The sequence goes on along the minus strand of NZ_FXAU01000001.1, from coordinate 101,186 downwards.
ATAGATATCATGCGCAAGGTATCCGACCAGAATTCCCCGTGTAGTATAGTTAAATGCTGTCGCAAAGATAGACATTGTGGTATTTTCTCGGGGGCCAAGCTGAATACCGCCTACCACTTTTGCACCGATCTGAAAACCAATACTTGGATTATAGTTGATGTTGGGAAGAATGGAAATACCGGAACGTTTTTTACTTATTTTCCGGGATGTATCGCGACGAATGAAGCGACCGATATCCTTAAAGCCGTCTCCAATATCATAGAGGTGATCAAACGTATACACCGTGTCTTTATGATGAGCTGTAACCGTATCTTTCAATAGCACATTTTGTCCCTTAATGGTACATAATGGAAGACAGCATAAAAGAGCGATTACATATTTTATCATACTAGGCTTCGTTCGTATTATTTTTTAGCTATACGTTATTTTTATTTCATCGCTAAGATAGGGGTTTGTTAGTTAACATGGTGAGCTGTGCCATAAAAAAATCCCCAACTGTTGATTGGGGATTTTTCTATATTGTTACAGGGAAAAACTATCCTTCCTTCGGTGCCATACCGAACATGGCTACCAATTTATTGTCTTTATACAGGTTGAATGTTTGTTCTGCAATATCGTAGCGCAAACCTGGCGTATTCAATATAGCATGCAATTCACTCTCCATATTCAAGTCTGGACAAGCCATCTCTGTACTGGCAATCTGAGAAAAAGTAACTTTATCTGCCGACATCTTATAAGCACCTCCAAATCCGTTGCACCCTCCATTGCCGTGTACTCGATTCATTTTCGTATCAAATTCGATATAGGCACGACTATTATTTACGGTCTTACCATTAAGCTGAATCAGCTTCCAGCGGTGTTTACCCAAAAATGTTTGTGCACTGTTTACCGGTACTTTTTCTTTCTTCAAAATTTTGATGAGCTGATACTCATATTTTGAAGCATCGGCCGGTACATGGGTGCGTTCAATACGTTTAACTTTCAGGGTGTAACGATAGCCTTCCTCGTGTTTAAAATTCGTGATACCACTATAGAAGTATTGCCAGTCGTCGCTTTCCTTGTATTTTACTTGCAAACATTTCATCGGCCCCACACCGGTACAGTCGACTTTATCTTCCTTCACCACCATAGTTATCACCTCTACATTTCCTTTCCCCTTTCTGTCCGCAATGCGGTTCATAGGTTTTTGGTTTAGTATACGTACAACCTCGTACTTATAACTCGGTGCATCGGCAGGTACATTTTCCAGTTTGGTCCGTTTCACCAATACACGGTAACGTGTCCCTTCCTGATAGTCGAAATTTGCAATCGGGGCATAAAAAAACTCCCAATCTTTACTATTGTGATACTTGACCAAATAGCAAGACATCTTTCCGACACCCGTGCATTCCCCCTTATTCTCTTTGATCTGCATCTTAAACACATTACTCTGCGCAGATAGTGAAGCTGTTAGCAGCACCATGCAAAAAACCATAATGGTTTGAATAGTCTTTTTCATATATATTATTTTATGAATAGACAATTAACGCAGAAATAAGTTTAATAAATGCATAAAAAAATTAGCCTTTATGCGGCTTTTTTGCAGCCTCGATCAACTCTTTCATCTCTAACTTAATGTAATCGACGTTAGATGAGGATCCTGTAAGGGCGTAGCGAATTTGTCCGTCTTTATCGATAATGAACTTAGCCGGGATACCTTTTACACCAAATTTAGCCGCCAATACCTCGCCCGTAACCGCATCTTTTTGATCATCGTATAACACTTCAAAAGGGTAGTTATTTTTAGCGATAAAAGCTGTTACATTGTTTTTATAGTCTTTATCGCGTTCCCATGTATTGATAAATAAGAACTGTACATCATCATCGTTTTCATAGAGTGTTTGAGCGGCCTGCATTCCGGGGAAGGAACGTACACAAGGCTGACACCACGTAGCCCAGAAATCAAGAACAACGACCTTTCCTTTTAGACTAGCTAACGATACCTTCTCTCCTTTGAGATTTAATAATTCAAAAGCTGGTGCCGCTTTATAAGTTTCCATCTCCTTGATATGATCGCGCACCGTTTTAACCAACTCTTCTTTAAGGCCCGCATTAAAGCGTTCATAACCGGCCATTGTACCGTTCAAATCCTGGTATAATTTCTTAAGATCACCTTCGACATTAAATTGACCTTTAGCATACAGTTTCGTCAAGATATTGTAGGCTTCCAATTTACGCCCCGTTCCCATCAAAGATTTGTAGTATACCGAAGAAAGAGCATCGGCTTGTTCCGGAGCAACGGCTAAAGCTTTCTCGATATAATCCAATGCTTCGGTATATTTACCGCGGTTCACTAATATCCCTACATAGCTGGACATAGACGAGGCATACCCCATTGCTGCAAAGCGGGCCTTATTGTCTTTTTGTTCTTCCGGTAACGAAATATAGTAATAGGCATCATCCATCGCTGTCTTTAGCAAGGGAGCTGCGGCGGTGGTATCACCTGCGGCCAATAGCGCTTGTGCGGTGGGCAGGTATCCATTGCCACGCCAAAAGCGCTCCTGCATCTGACCCAGGTAATCTGTTGCTTTTTTTGCATCGCCGGCTTTTGCAAAGCTCTGTGCCAAGGTACCTAAAGCGTAATCGTAAGTCAGCTCTTCTCCTTTAAATTTTTCGACAGGCCATCTTTTAACCAATTCTTTATAGCTTTTCTCTTTATCGGCAGCTGTCTCCGCTTTGTAATACACCTCCGTTATAAAGGCATCCCGCGTTAAGCTTCCTTTTGGAAATTTTTTCTTTGCGATCGTCTCTAAGACTGCTTTTTTATCTTCATGCCCTAAGGCATACATCAGATTAATCGTCGTTCTATATTCAGGCTCTGTTTGGTATGTTTTAGCCTCCGACATCAACACCGCTGCTAGGGAATCTTTCTGTGCCAAAGTTCCCTTTTCCCATATCGGGCGATACTGTTGGAATTTATCCACGCCATTACGCTGTGCATAACCGAAAGTTGCCAGACATAACAAGCCTACTGTTAGTTTTAATCTCATCGTTTAATATTTAAATGCTAAATCTATAATTTTACCAAATCCATCATATACTTTATCCAAGCTATCTACTGTTCCCGTTTGGGTAATCTTGAAATAATACACTTTACCTTGTGTACCGTCCCAAGTGGTCACAATTAGGCGAGGTTGCGCTGCGCCGTATCCATGCTTTTGAAACTTAATTTTCGTAACGGTTTCATTGGCTCCGAAAGCATACTCTTCAGAGTACGTGTTGGAGGTCACCTCATACCGGTACAGTTTTCCATTTGCGCCATAAAACAAGTGCGGCGACAATGTGGAACAAGTGACATCTGCCGCCTGTGCGATGCCTGGCGAGTTAATTTCTTGCTTTCCAACAGTTATAGTCGGTTGTTCACCTGTGCGATGCATTCTAAATTGAAGTAAACATGCTTTACCCTGACTGTCCTTCATAACGGCATTCCGAATCTCCACTCTATTGGAAGAATCCAGTTTAATAAGATCTAAACCGACATTGTTCATATCAAAGATCGCTGTGTTTTGTGCCGCATTATCAAAGCGACGAAGACCATCATTGACCACATCATAAAAGCGCTTATTGATTACATCGTACATAATAATGCTGTATGTATCACCGTAGGCATTGCCGGAGATAAACTGCGGTGCCAACCGATAGTTGTACGCATTATTTGGCGATGGCAATTGGGATCCATATTTCTTTGCACCCGGAAATCCACCCACAAAGTTGGTATGCAAGTTCCCGTTGTTGATCAATAATCCCAATGTGGTACCACTCGTACCTCCCCAATCGATCAGCGTCGGCTTTTTCGTTGCTGGCGCGGAGAAAAAGAGATAATCGTACTCAAACCTCTTCTTCATGGTGGTTCCGTCTAACTCAATCGCATCGTTTTCGCCAACGAGATAATACTTCTTCCCATCGGGACCGACTGCATCTGAAATAGACCAAGCTGATATCTTAAATGCTTTTGGATTCTTAATAGGATGGTCGCTGTTTCGGAAGCTGTAGATATCACGGTATACTGTCCCGTCTTTTAAGATCATTGCGAGATCAGCATTGCCACTTTTATCTTCCAAAAAGAGCCAACCTGTGGTAAACACATCAGAAACCGTGAGCTGATAAAAATAGAAATAGGACAAGCCCGTCTTGTTGTTTGTTACTTTATAGGTCAGCTTGTAATCTTCGCCTAGGTCAAAAACATCTGGCGAAACAGTGTAATCGAGGTTTCTCGTCGTACTGATCAGCGTGCTATCCTGCACGTACTCCGCACTAAAAGAATTAAGATATACAAACCATTGAAAGCTGAGGTCATCATCATTCCCATTTAAGCTAATCTCAGGCGCTAGCTTCAAGGCTTCACCTTGGCGGACGAAGATCTTACCGACATTACTCGGGTCTTTAAATGTTATTTTGTTGATCGTGTTGTAATCGTAGTTTCCCGTATCCTTTGCACAGGACACGAAAAAGATACCGATTACGACAAGATATATAATGGAAGTTATATTACGTTTCATATCAAATCAATTGTTAAGGAATAATAACACGGTTGCCATTTTCGTCCAGCATCGGACCATGTTCCTGTTCATAATTATACAGTCCAAAGCGCGCCTCTTGGATCATCTGATTGGATACCTGTGGAAACAATCCACCGACATTCCAGCTGGTAAAGTTCAACAGTTGCGTCAAAAACAAGATCTTTCTCGCCGAATAATCGCCAAAGCGGCTCTGCCAGTACGTATCCCAGATGCTCGGCTTGGTGAGCTTATCCGTCAAGGTAAATTTGTAGGTCAACCGGTCGTATTTTGCGCCCCAATTATCATTATAACCGGGTTTAAAAAACTCATTTTCGACCATATGAAAAACAGCGCTTACTATACTGTCTTTAAGTCCCGCCCGTCGATAAAAGATCAACTTAGCTTCGCCATCGGAACTGTTTGCTGGAATTAGTAAGCTCTCCCATTTGTAGTGATATCCTTCCTTCGCAGTCGTTCCTTCCTCTTGCTTCATGGTGATGCGTCGATCCACATTGGATGGGAAGCCCATAATCCGGAAAGGTATGGTGACCGTATCTGTACGAACGGCTTGCTCCGCAAAAGCGAAACTATAGTTTACGCTATCCGTGCCATTCGAAGCGCCATATTTATAAATGTATACCCGGGGATCCTCTTCGTACATCAGTTTCTCATCTTCCTTGCAACTTTGAAAGGCAAGCAAAACAGCGAACAGGATATTTATATATTTTAATAATTTCATAATTCTCTTAGTTTAGGCCAAACTCAATTTCATTGTTAGGCTTCGGTAATACATACTTGGCGTTATTCATCGTTCCCCCTACCGTATTTTGCAGGGTTGTAAAATTCTTGCGCTTATAGTAGTACCACAATTGACCTTCCGCATAAAACTCTTTGCGATATTCCTTAAACAGCTCATTGTTGAGCAGCGTTGTTGTGTTAATTGCTGTTGCTGTAAGTGCCGGAATAAGACGTGCTGTACGCACCTGATTCAGGTATCCCAACGCCTCCGCTATAGTCTCACTGGATTCGGCAGCGATGTAATACATTTCCGCCAGTTTGATCATAGGCACGAGCTTTTGGTTGACATTGGTGATATTCGCACCCACATAATATTTGGTGCTATACACTGTCGATGCATTAAATTGGCTCCATCGGGTGGCCGAAGCTTGAGGACCACGAATATCAATCGCATGATTCGCTACAGTGACCTCATAGTAACTGTTTAAGTTGGCAAGTGTCGTAAATAAATCCTGTGCCTCAGCGGTGCTGCTTTCTGTTTTGAAATAATTATCAGAAACAATTTTTAGATCGGATTTATAAAGCGAGAACACATGTTCGGTACTAAAGATTGTATTGGACTCCTTTATTGTCGGGTTCGTGATATTGGTATTGCCATTAATAAAAAAGAACCCCTTGCTATCGATGACTTCTTTCGCGTATCGCAATGCTTCCGGCTTATTGTTAACATACTGATAAACTTTAGCCAAAAGTGCTTTCACCGCCCAATAATTCAAACGATTCTGACGGAACATCGTAAAGAGCTCCAAGGATTTATTATCGGCATTATCTCTGATTTGATCAATGACAGGATACACGGCTAACAGCTCCTCTGCCGCCTTTAAATCTGCGATAATGGCATCGGTCACTTCGGTGGTCGACAAAGACTTTCCGGGATTTACCGTAAAATCGGTCATATATGGAATCGTGGCTGTACTCGCATCGGCTCCGCTCGCTGGCGCGGGTCCAAAGAGGCGTAAGAGATCAAAATGGACCATGGCACGGATCGCCAAGGCTTCGCCTTTCACCAGGTTAAAATTCGACCCTGAGAATAGGTTCTTTTTGCCATCGATTCCCTGAAGTATATAATTTGTTTGGGCAATTACGCTATACTGTGTAGACCAGATATTTGCAATCACTTTAATGACCTCAGCATCCAAATAATTATAGCGCGCCAACTGTCCGTACGAATCGGTCGTTTGATTGGCTTTATTTTGATAGAGCTGCGCAAGGACATCCAATGTTCCATAACTCACATCCTTGCCGTAGCTTTTTGAATCGGCCATCTTTTGATAGGTACCGACCAAGGCATCGATATACCCCTGCTCTGTTGAAAACTGTTTCTCCTCGGTGGTCTGTGTGCTTGGCTGTACATCTAACCATTTGCTACAACCGGTCGCGAGTAAGCAAAATGACAGCAATAAACAGCCCATGTATTTTTGAGTGTATCGTATATGTTGTTTCATCATTTCTCTTCTTTTAAAAACTTGTGGATAGTTGTAATGTAAATGACCTAGCAAATGGATAATCTAAACCGCGTTCTCTACGAATGCTGGACAATCGGAAAACATCATTCGAGTAGGCAGTGATTTTCGTATTCGATAAGCCCCATTTGCGGATCGTCGTATCTTTAAATCGATAAAAGACCGATAAACTTTCCAGGCTTAGCAAATTATCATTTTGAACAAATCGGGATGTCGCATAGGTAGGTGTTGTAATAGCGAAACCATCGGCATCGATTAAGCCTTTATAGAAACTATGATCGCCCTGCTGTAACCAACGTTCATCTGCCACACGCTGATCGACATTATACAAACGAACATTTACATTTTCAACGCGATCCACTAAGGTCTGATTGTACGCTTGTCCGCCTACACGGAAACGGAAGAATGCGTTCATTCCAATGCCATTGACTTCAAAACTTGTTCCGAAGGTTCCCTCCAGGTCGCTTCTGCTATCGCCGATAATAATTTGATCGAGTGGATTGTATGTATTGGAACGTTTTCCCTCTCGCGTGAGGAATATCTCATAACCCGAGGCAGGATCGATCCCTAAGGAAGGAACGGCCCATATCGCTGTCGTGGATTGTCCTTCGGCATAACGCGTAATAGGCAAAGATGACAGCTGCTCGTTAGCTGATTTATTAAGCGCAGCTATGGTATTCGATACTTTTGTAATCTTATTCTTTACCGAAAAGAGATTCAAAAAGATCGACCAGTTATTCCGGTTTGTACGGCTAGCAATAATATTGTAGCGTGAATAGAGCTCCCATCCTTTCGTTTCGAGGTCACCCATATTTTCTTTATAATCTGCAAAACCGGTAGACGGCGCCGTCGAGATACTGGCAATGGAACCCTCCGTTTTCTCGATGTAGTAGTTGGCCGATAGGTCTAATCTATTGAACAAGGTGATATCGACTCCAAAGTTATTTTTTTGCGTCTTTTGCCACGCCAATGCGTCGTTCCCAAAGCCCAACAAATACGTACCGATAAGCCCGCGATATTCTGTTGCGTTGAAATACCGCGAGGTGGTCAATCCGTAAAAAGAGTCAAAGTTTTGCGACCCGGTATAGCCGAATGAGTATCTTAGTTTAAGGCGATTAAGGTATTCTATATTTTTGAAGAGTTCCTCTTTGTGCACATTCCACCCCGCTCCTGCCGACCAAAATGGTGCGAATCTGTTCTTACTACCAAACTGCGAAGAGCCATCTAAACGGAATGAAAAATCAAGGAGGTAGCGGTTATCATAGGCATAACTGGCATTCGAAAACAAACCGGCCAGGCGTTTGATATTTTCTGTCCCCTCCGGGCGTGTTCCCTCCTGAAACTTCAACCCTTGCGTAAGGTTATCCATGGTCGCATTAGGGAATCCCACAACCCTAAAGCCTTCGGTATAGTTATCTTCTTGGCTAAAGTTTGTTCCTAACGTCGCAAAAACCAAGCTCTTACCAAACGTTTTGTTCAGATTTGCAGAGAATATCCCCTCGTAGCGTTGACTTTTTCCATAGGTTTTATCATACGATCCCTTTTCGAAGGTTGTCGTATTGGTAAACGAGGAGTGCTGCGCAGGCAGGAACCGATCGGCCTCATCGGCCTGATACATATACGCAAAGGTTCCTTTGACACGTAACCACGAAGCCGCTTGCCACTCCAATGCAAAATTATTAATGATGTTATTGTATTTGGTTTTATCTACAATATTCAACGAAGCATCGTATAGCGGGTTCGTTGCCCGGCCTTTATAACCGGTTAAATTGTCGTAGGTATCAAAATTCGTTAATCTCGCTCCCGTATCTTCGTTAAAGATTTCCTCGAGGTAAATTTTGTAGGATCCATCCGCATTAAAAGGTGTCCAATACGGATTTAATTGCGTGTATTGACGAAACGAACCGTAAGGTGAATTATTTCCCTTATTGGTCGTTAATGTAAGATCATTTTTAAAGATCAAATTCTTGTAACGGTACGACAGGAACGTATTTCCGGTCATTGTTTGTCTATTTGATCCCTTCATTGCGCCGGCATTATTGTAATAATTTACACTAATACCATATTGCATTTCCTCTTGTCCACCTTCCAGGTACACATTATGCTTTTGTCCGATACCGGTGCGCACAGGTTGCGCGAGCCAATCCGTATTTACACCCGACAAGATCTGCCCTCGGCGTGCGTTGTATATCGTTTTTAACTGCTGATCGACGGCGTTCCATGTATTATCATATACACCGATCTTGCGCTCGATTTCCAATTTATCAGCCGCATTCAACACATTATATCCCGAAAGATCAGCCGCTTCGATGGACATATTTCCGGTATAGGTAACATTGAGTTTTCCGGCCTTGGGGCGTATTGTCTCGATAACCACAACGCCATTTGCCGCTCTGGAACCATAGATGGATGTTGCTGTTGCATCTTTCAGCAGGTCAATGCTCTTGATTCGCGTAAGATCCAGATCATTGATACGCGTCAGGGATACCTCAAACCCATCGAGAATAAACAGGGGCGTATTCGGATTATTAGCGTAATTGAAAGGTCCCGAGGTGCTCGTATTCGGGTCAATCAAACTGTTTCCACCACGCAATGTAACATCCGGCAGTGCATTGGGATTGGAACCTAAATTTAGATTTTCAGGCATTTGAAACGAAGGATCCAATGATTTTAGTGCGGTCAACACATTATCACTGGACACATTCTGGAGTTCCGCTTGCGTAAAAGAGCGCGCTGCTCCGGTATACATCTCTTTTGGTCGTTCAAATAAACCCGTGACAACCACATCTTCGATTTGTTGTGCCTGGTCTGGTTTCAGGGTCACCAAAAGACGGGTTCGTTTCCCAATTACGATTTCCTGCTTTTGATAGCCAATAAAGGAAAATACAAACACCGTGGTATCGCTCGGCACCGCCAATGACCAATGTCCATTTTCGTCGGTAGCCGTACTCGAGTTTGCCCGGCTATCCTGCGGCAGACGTTCCCAATGTCTGATCACTACCGAAACACCGGCGATTGGTTTCCCCGATTGATCGACAACCTGACCACTGACCCGTTGCTGCTGTTGTGCGGCAGGAAGAACGACGGTAAGGGGTTCACGTGGGGATCCTTCTTTCTGGAAAAGCACAATGTTTCGACCACGTTGTTGGTACCCAAGTGAAGTATCCTCCAGTAATAAGGTTAGGGTTTCACCGATCGTTCGCTTTTCTGTACGTAGAGCGGATACGGTATATTTATCAACGACCTCTGATGGGTAGAAGACCCGCATACCTGTTTCACGCTCCAGCTGCTTCAAGGCATTGCGTAAGGAAGAAACTCGAGTTCCCATTTCCACGGTGGTGGTGTTAATATTCTGACCGACGGTTGTATTGGAAGCTAAGAGATTGATTGTCAAGGTCAGTAGCAGCCCACATATTAAATTGACCCGCATAAGAAAAAGTAGATTTGATCGCTTAAGCAAAGACGGAAAACGACATAGTCCTCCACTTGCAAAAAACAAGAATTTTTGCATTATTTGTATTAGGTTAAAATGTTTGTCAAAAAATGTTTTAAATCTTAAACTCCCTTCATGCTTCCGACGGCGGTGGGGAGTTTTCTTTTTTATCGCACCTTAAGGATCTTGGTTTCTTTTGTTCTTCATTCGTTGTTCATATTAATAGATTAGTATTAGGTTAATTACAGCCTTGCCCATTTATTTCGATGATCTTTCCTTCTTTTCGATACGTCGCATTTCGCGTCGTACATAAGATAGGGAGTAATTCGTCGAGGGTTTCTATCCCACTAAAAGCACCACTTACGGGACAGTTGGCTAATTTTTCGTTTTTAAACTTGATGACCACACCATAGCGCCGCTCCAACTTAGCTGTCAATTCTCCAAAGGGCTGCCAATCAAAGCTTACATCTTGCGCAGCCCATCGCATCGCCGTTTCTGCCACATCATGAACTTCTTTAGGCGCTGTTTTATCGGCTTCTTCATGTACGTCCACTTGCTGGTTCGCTGTTAACTCGGCGACGGTTTTATTATCGCGCTCTACCCGAACCTTACCACGCTGAACGGTAACCTGCACATCGCTATCGTTTGGATTTGCACGGATAGTAAATGCAGTCCCCAAGACAACCGTTTTTACGGCTCCAGTATGGATAATAAAAGGTTGACCCGCGCGGTGACTGATATCAAAATACGCTTCACCTATCAATTCTACCTCCCGGCTATCGCCCGAAAAATCAGTGCGATATACCAAACGACTTCCCGGCCGTAACACGACGCGTGAACTATCCGGCAGCAAGACAAACCTATTTTCTACTTGTGTAGTAGGCGTCTCGGCAATCAAATTTGTTGCCGATGGGCTTTCCATTTTCCAGAACGCAAAACCAAGAACGGCCAAAAGAACGGCAGCCACAGCACCCAGATACCAAGTCCGACTAATCGCCTTACTCGCTCTTTGCGTGGGGTCCTCCAGGCGTTGCCATACATTCGCCTTTATGCGTTTCCGTACTTGCTCCTCGTCCTCTCCTGCCTCAAGTTTCCATACCAGATCATCCGCAGGCTGTTGGCGATACCACGTCAAAAGACGCGATCGCTCCTCCCTGCTGGCCGTACCCAGCATGTACTTATCCATCAAATCATGTAATTCCTTATGATCCATAAATTCGGTCGTTATTAGTAAGTACCCTAGGGAATGGGGTACCCCTATATGGGTTATTAAAAAAAATAGGTTATTTAACTGGTTTAGAAAAATAGAAAGGCCAAGAATGTAAAACCGACTTTACGCAGGCTAACACGCAATACTTTTAAGGCCCTTGTGATATTGGCCTCCACGGCTTTTTCTGAAATATCTAAGGTATCCGCGATTTCCCGATGTGTCATTTGTTCACTTCGGCTGAGTTGAAAAACCAATCTGCAGCGGTCGGGCAATGTTTCCACCACGCCATTTACATATTCTTGCAAAAAGCGGGCATCGATTGCTTCTTCATCGAGCTGCATCTGGTCATGTGGCAATACCTCTTCTCGAATTAATTCCTGGCGGCGTCGACGCTGCAGGAACTTAAACGTAGAAAATTTAACAGCCGTTGCCAGATAACGATCCAGATTATCAATCTTTACATCCTGGCGACGCTGCCACACCGATACAAAGACGTCCTGCACAATTTCTTCGGCTAGTTCTTTGTCTTTGGTATGTTGAAAGGAGATTGCTAACAACCTCTTCCAATAGTGGTCATAAATTTCACCAAAGATTTCTTTGTCTCCTATCCGTATGGAAGCAATCCACTTTTTTTCAAATTCTTCTCTCTGAGTTCTCATTCTCTTGCCTCCTTTTTGCGACACACCGGTCTTCGAATAGACGCATACCAAGTGTGTGATGTTTACCTACCGCAACATAAATCATTACCTTGTTGATTGCCGGCAGACAAATATAAAAATAGTTCGCATTAAAGTCTACTAGTTTTGTAGTTTAATTAGTTAGTTCAACCGGTAGCACCGGTGCCCTACAAATTTTAAAACAGCATTTAAAAACTACAATAGCCGTGGCTAAATTCAAAAAAAATAAATAAAACTAAGCACAAAACCGTAAAAATTTCAGAAACCACCTAGTTTCCGAACAACTTATCCAAATCTTTAGCTAATAAATTTTCCTTCAACTCTTCTTCGAGGCGACCAAAATCAGCCTGATCCATGTGTTTTAAGAAGGTTCCATCTTGTAATAAGAACATTTCATCACAGGTTTCGGTGAGTGTTGAAAAGATATGCGATGAAATGAGAATGGTTTTTCCCATCGCTTTTAAACGTGTAATAATTTCAGTAAGCATCATACTGCTCTGCAGATCTAACCCATTATAAGGTTCATCCAGAATAAAATAGTTATTGTCCTGTAAGAGAATCCCCAGAATGGCAAGCTTTTTCTTCATCCCAGTGGAATAGGTGCTGACGTATGCATGTAACGGCAGGTCGAAAATATTTCGATCCAAAAGATCTGTTATCCTTTTTTCTCTCGCTTCGGCCAGCAGTGTTAGATATTCCTGGCCCGTGATGCGTGGGAGGAAGTATTGTTCTGCTAACAAATAGCCTAAATGATCTTTAAGCGGCGTATGTGCACTGCTGATCTCTCCCTGATGGGACTCTAACCCAGCGATGCAACGAAACAACGTACTTTTACCCGCTCCGTTCGCCCCCACAATGCCATAGGCTCTCCCGCCCAAAAAGCGTGCAGAAATATGCCGAAGAATAGATGTATCACCAAATGTTTTGCTAAGCTGTTGTATTTCGATCATAAACGATTTGAATATTTTTTTTTGCTTTGGAATAATAGTACGGAAAAAGGGCAAAAACGAGTATCGGAATAAAAATGCAAATGACAAAAGAAAACCCTTCTATCAAGCCTATGGGTTTCGGGTATGACTTATATTTTAAAACAACCATAAGCGCTAACAGCAGGCAACCAATTATCCAGCATAATGCAATCCATGGCGTCTGTTCGCGGAAGAAAAAACTCATCAGGGTTAGCAAGGGTAAAATCAATCCCGAAAGTTGAATAGCTCCTCGACCAATTTTATATCCGAGAAATCGATCTGGTGAACGACTGTTGCTCCATAAGATCTCCTCGGGTTCAATTACACTATATGCATCCCCTACCGCAACGAGGATTATTACTGCCGCTGCGAAGATGGAAAGATTGAAGTTATCGACATAGATACCGATGGCTCCCAAACCATACAGCGCAACAAACAACCAGAAGAACTTCCGAAAAAGGATGATAAATTCAAAGGGATATTTTCGGAAGGGCGTGGGAAAACTCCTCCGCGTTTGAAAGGTTAGGGTATTCATCGCAAACAGATAAGCAGCGATGGGTAAAATCCCCAAAGCAAACCAAGCCCCAACCAATCCAGCCAAGATAACGAGCGGAAGAATATATAACAGACTTTCGCAGAGGCGTACTTTCCTAAACTTTTTTTCTGGAAACGTTGTTTTTAGGAAGTCTATCCGCTGGCTCCCGGTCTGTGTCAATAAAAAGGATGTTCCGGTGTATAGAAGTAGTAGGTCCGCATAGTCCGGAAAACGCTGACATATAAAGTACCCTGCGATCAAGAGCCCGATCAATACGAGCATACCGACCCAAAAAGGGACACCTACTTCTTCAATAGATCGTTTCGCTATTCTGTATTGTAAGGCGAAGTAATAGTTCATGGCTAAATTTCTTGCGGATCAATTTAGCAAAAAAAAGAAAATTTTGTATCTGCTGGGTGTTTATAATAAGCTACAACGGCAGGATGCATAACGCTATTCCTTTCGACAAGAGGCCTGCAGGAGCTTGGCATTGTCACATTCGTGTTGCAAGGAGCCAGATTTGACCCGAAAACGTTAATATTTTGTTAAAAAAAGCTGTAAATACAATAAAGGAACAGGATTTGCAGTTATTCTAGTAATTCATAATTTAGGTTAATAATTGGTTAGTAGAAAAACCTGAAGCTCCCAACTTCAGGTTTTTTTATGCTTTTTACCGTTGTATACGGTAACTGACCCCGCCGATCACTACGCGTCCCGGTTGCCCCGGCATCAGCAGATGTTTAAAGTCTAAAATATTATCAACCGTAAAACTTAGGGTTACGCGATCTTTCAGGAAACGTTTTTCTATATAAGCATTTAGCAGAAGGTGATGCGGCACAAATGTGTCGTACCGATCAATAAACTGGTTGTTATTATAATCTGCAAAAGGATATTTACCGCGGTAATTTATACGCAGAGAAGCGCTGGCATTCCACGGTTGATACCGGTAGAAGAAGCGTGCATTCAACATATGTCGGGAACGATTCACAATTCCCCAATAATCGTTCACTGTAGGTGCAACAGATACGCCGGTCTTCGGGTTATGGAGATTCTGGTTGTATGGCCAGTTCCCGACACGGATGCTATCTTGGACACTGCGGTCCTTCGCGATAAGATACTGATAGCCTACATGGATCTGCAGCGCATTCCACGGCTGCCATTGCAAATTCATTTCCACCCCTTTATTCGTTGATTTTGGCAGGTTTTGATAGGTATATATCTGTCCAATATGGGTACCCGTAGCAACAGGTATTGGATCAATCTGATGGCGTAGATCATGATAAAAAACACCCGCTTCAATCGTAAGATTTGCCTGTGGTTTCCATTGTGTACCAATGTTGTAAGAGGTACTTTTTTCAGGTTTCAAGCTTAAGCTTTTGTTTATCTGGTCAACAATAGGAAATACCTCACTTAGCTCTCCTGCCGCCTGCATTTGGTCTAATGTTTCCTGCAGACGTTCATTACCAACAACCAGATAATTGGCTGCTGGATTATAAAACACCAAATAACGCATCCGATAGTCTGGTGCCTTTAAGCCGGCCCCCACCCCTGCTTTCCATGACAGTTTATCATGGAGGTAATACTGTAGGCCAAAACTCGGATTTATACGCCCTCCATAGGAACTGGTACGATCGTAGCGGATACCACCGCGCACGTCCAACTTCTCTAGAAAACGCTTATCGCCCTGCACATAACCAAATAATGTAGTCAGATTCGGTATAGCACCTATGGCTTGATCACGCATTGTTTCTAAACTTCCGCCGAAGCCTCCCGTTACATTCAAGCCACTGCGATACGCCTTGGAGAATTGCTGTTCATACCGGTGTACTTGCTGCGTAAATTTTAAGGTGGCATTGTTAGCCGTCTGTCCCTCCCAGCGATTTACCTGATCTACGTTATAGTGAGATAAATAGTAGCGACTGACACTTTGAATGCCCGATCTAAACTGGTGGTTTAACGTAAGGGAGAAGTTAAGATCTCTTTCCTCTTGAATATCCCGATTTTGCCAGGTATTGTCCCAGTTTTTCGACATATCGGAGCTTCGTATACCGTATCTAAAAATAGCCCCTATAGTCGTGTTTTTCTTCACTTGATAGCGTACCCTCGACTGTAGATCCAAGTTACTGTACGGCGGACTTGATTGGCCGGACTGCAGGTATGGCGTCGTACTAAAACCGTCGGTACGGTAATAGTTGGCACTCACGTTGACCGCCCCCCGCTGATGCATAAAAGGAGCTTCCGCATCCACGGTTGCATCGACCATGCTCAGGCTTCCATACCGAAAAGACAACTGCGATTGCGGGACAACTGCGCCGTAGCGCGTAATGATATTAATGGCTCCGCCTAGGGCATCACTTCCAAATAAACAGGAAGACGCTCCTTTGATAATCTCTATTCGTTCAATGTTGCTAACCGAAATACGCGATAGATCAAAATTACCATTATTACGACCAACCATCGGCTGCCCATCAATCAAGACCATCACATATTCACTACCGAAGCCTTGCAGCTGCACCCCTACGGAGCGACTGCCCCCAGAAACATTGCTTACGATCGCAATCCCTGTTTGTTCTTTGAGTATTTCATCCAGCCGCCGGCTGCCCATCTGTTCGATGGTCTGCCGCGTTATAACATGCATGGGCATGGCAGACCGGGAGAGACGAAGCAATTGATCGGGAGACTCTCGCTCTATCACCGTTTGGGTCACCTGAATCTCCGCAATATCGCGGGCTCGCTCCGACAGCACAACCTCTTTGAACGTCTGTTTCCCCAAATGAACGGCCACCGTATCAGAGGCATCTAAGAAACCCGCCTGCGTCACTAACATATAGTAAGTACCGGCATACAAGTTCGGGAACACAAACAAGCCATTCGCATCCGTTTCAATACGGTGGTTATCCGGCGCCAGGGTCACTGTGGCTCCCGGCACTGCATGTCCAGTACGTGTTGCCACCTTCCCTTTCAAACTTCCCGTTTGTCCTGAAACGGGGAACCATAGAGCGAATAAACAAACCGTTGCGAGCAATCGTACCATCATCGTAAAGCTTATTTATCGCTGTACAATTGATACGTTAGTCCCATAAAGTAAACTCTCCCTGGCTGAAAAGGCATTTTGGCGTCCACAAAATTCAACATATTCTCTGTCGTCGCACGAACGGCCAAACGTTGCTTCGGAAATTTTTTCTCCACGCCTGCATTCAAAAGATAATGCCCCCGCACAAAGGTGTCGTACCGATCCAAGTAGCCATTATTATTTCGATCACTAAACGGATATTTACCGCGATAATTCATTCGTATATTAAAGGTCATATGTGCGGGTTCATAGGTATAAAAAACACGCGCATTAAACATGTGGTTCGATCGATTTTCTATACCCCAATAATCTTTCGAAGTAGGGAAATAATTTACAGAACCACCCTGCGGATCAAACAATGGGGTGTTATATTTTCCACCTTCACCAATCTCTTTGGCAATACTTCTGTCTTTCGCGATAAGGAATTGGTACCCTCCACTAAGGTGCAGATTGTTCCATAGTTTATAGGAAAACGAAAAGTCTGCGCCCTGGTAGTAGGCTTCAGGATTATTCCGATAGGAATAAATCAAGCCACCCGTTATGTCCATCCCAATCAACACACGATTGATTTGGTTTTTAATATCATGATAGAAAACACTGGCTTCCGCTCGGAACTTTCGGTTAGTATTTTCCCATATCAGACTCAAGTTATAAGACTTACTCATCTCCGCATTTAGCGCCAGCCCCTTGATCTCATCGTAAATTGGCTCCAGCTCGTACTGGCTCACCTGCCCGCTTTCACGCAGTTGGTTGATGACATCACGCATGCTGGCGGTGCCAAGAAGCATGCTGTTTATTCCGGGATCGTAGGACACTTGATACAGCTTTTTCATATCCGGTGCTTTAAAAGCCGTGCTATAGGCCATCTTAGCAGATAAGTTAGGGAGAATACGGTATTGCAGTGCCGCACTGGGATCCAGGCGCCAACCATACTTCGCAATGTTATCGTAACGAAGACCAAAAGTAATATCCAGCCGTGGCAAGGCCTTCCAGTTGGCTTGCGAGTAGGCAAAGTAAGATTTAATTTCATTATTGGTCGTCAGAATATTCTGATCGATACGCTCGATTGTTCCCCCGACTCCAGTAATAACATCCAATTTATTAGGAATGGAATAGGCTATTTGTTGCTCCAACCGATGTAAATCCTGCCCGAAATTAGTTTGATTCAAACTATCTCCTTGTGATAAAGCAACAAACATATCCACATCAAAACGCGTGTAATAATAGCGTGTCATGCTACGCCAACGTGCATTGAACCGATGGTCAAAATTAGCCATCAGGTTGAGATCTTTCTCATCCAAGACATCTTCTGTTTGATAGTTGGTTCCCATAAATGCCTTATTCATAAAACTCCGTCGCATGCCGTAGCGTGCACTAACGGAAAAAGCGTTATTATCATTGAACTTATAACGGAAACGTCCATGTGCGGCGTAATTGTCATACGGTGGCAATGTGCTGCCTGTAATCAGACCCTGCGAAGTATTAAAACCTCCTGTGTGGTAATAATTCGCTCCCATGGATAACGTTGCTTTCTTCTTTAGCAGTGGTGTTTCGCCATCAAAGGAAACATCTACGGTTTCATTGCTACCATACATCGCAGAGGCTACTGCTTGCGGCTGTAGCACCGTTTGTCGTGTAATGATATTGATGGTCCCTCCCAGCGCATCCCCGCCATAAATATTGGACGCCGCACCTTTGGTGATCTCGATACGCTCAATATTGCTGACACTAATCCGGGACAGGTCAAAATTTCCATTGTTACGCCCCACGATAGGCTGTCCATCGATAAGAATCATGACATACTCACTGCCAAATCCCTGCATCTGGACCCCGACCGCACGCGCTCCTGCTCCGATGTCGTTTACAATCGCAATCCCCGTCTGTTCCTTCACAATCTCATCCAAGCGACGGCTTCCCATCAGTTCAATCGTACGGCGATCAATTACCGTAACCGGCATAATGGAATTTTCGATCTTGACTAATGTCTCTGTGTTTGCATTGATATGTCTTCCTTGCACCGTTACCTGATCGATATGCTGTTGATCTTTTTCCAGCATTATCGTACGGTTTCCCATCCCTTCTGTTAGCTTTATAGTGGATCGTTTGTAGCCCACCGCTGAAATTTCGGCCTGTATGGCCGACTTATTTATTACCAGAGAAAAGTGACCCAGGCTATCCGTTTTAGTACTTTTTCCATTTTCTAAAATCCGGATAGTAGCAGCGGGAATTTTCGCACCATCGGTATCTGTCACTTTACCGCGAACCGTAAACGTTTGCGCATGCCCAGTGTAGCTAAAAGAAAATAGACAAACTATAAGTATTATATATATTTTCATGTTATCGTCGTAGTGATGTAATGTATGTCCTTAAGTATGTGATGCGAAACAGCCTATTTTTTTGTCTTTAGGTTTCTGCTGCCATCCTTCTGGATAAAAAAACGAAAGGTCATAAAAGGACTGGGCCAATTTGCATCTGTTAATACTTCTGGTGCTCCTTTGTACATACTGATCAGCTGCAGTTTCCCGTAGAGATAACTGCCATCCGGTTGCTCCAAACGCAAGTAATACGCCTTGTAGGGGAAAGGTTTAGCAATAAAGGTACTGCCGTACTCATACCAGGAGTTTACGCCAGGTCCATATTGTGAGGCATAGCTAATCAACAAGTTATCAGCCGGTCTACTATCGAAAAACTCATCCTCTGGTGCCTCGTCCATAAAATCATACCCATACTCGTACATGATCAAGGAAGACTTTGTTATAGGACTACCCGTGCTGGGACCGATCTTGTTTCGACCATTATTGAGAAAGATCGTACTGTTCATCTCTCCGGTAAAAGCAAGGTCCCAGTCTGCTGTTTTGAGGTAGCGTATTGAATCGGCAGCATCCCGGATAAAATGTTGCCAACCGTCCTTAAAACGATATAGAAACATACTATACTTCCCCGCTTCTTTACCGCTTTTACTGTATTGTACCTGAACAAAATCTTTGTTTTCATTGTAGTTGGCATTGCTGGTCATGAGCTCCCACGCCGTACCATTATACAGGTAGACCCTGAAATTTTCATTATCACGATAAGCCCACCCTTTGCTTGGGTTGTTGGGGGGTGTACTCAAGAATCCCCGCCAGTTGATCGTTATATTTTCGGCGTTATCCGCACTGCTTTTGGGTATAATATCCATTTGGTACCAACTGTTATTCCGTCGGATATAGCGGCGCTTATTTGAGGTATTCAAATAAGCCTCGTTATCGGAAACTGTTGCGGGATGTGAAATGGCTTCTTTCAACCAACGGATAGCGCGTTCGCGCACCAATACTTCGGCTTTCCATTCATCCGGCGTTTTGCCAACAGGATTTACATCCGCCCCTTCAGCGGCGTTGATCACCTCATTGGTCTGGGAGACAAAGCGGATGGAATCCGTCCATCGCGCGTTATAATAACGTTGTCGAAGGTAAAGGTCGCCCGTTTCAAAACGTTCTTCCCACCCATCCGTTGCTAGGGTATCTCCAGGGAGGTCATAGACAACGGTACTGCTGGCATCTTCAAAATTAGGCGTTAGATCTTCCAACTTATAGCAAGAGACAAGCACCAGCAACGTTATGACAGCCCCAAGAAGCTTGGGGGTTATATATACTATTTTACGTTTAATTTTCATGGATCTTTACCTAAGGCACAATACGTTAATTCACATCCGCTCTGGTAATGTAGGTACCTATCGGCATTGCAAACACCTTTTTAGCAACGGCATAGCCTGTTGTTACGCGTTGATCTTTGTAGGCATACACAAAAGAAATTGTCTTCAATTGAACCCCTTGAGCCTGCAGTAACGCCGCAATAACCTTATGCTTCACTTGGTTCTCAGTAATCGTTAAGTCTTTGGCTTGTATATTAAGATAAGATGTCGCCGTGGACCCTGTACGGTGGAAGACATACTCTACAGAAGTAATATTTTTGAGTTGGTAAAGCGCTACGATCTTGCCATCATAATTATCATGTATATTCGTAAAGTTTAGTGTGATCTCGTCGCCTACATTTAGTTTTTGTCCCATTTGATCAAACTTAAAATCACCTTTAAGGTATCCTGGAGGCGGCGGACCAATATCAATTTTATCCCCCTCATATGTCCTTCCACTTACCTTCATGATCAACTGGTGTGCACCGCTTTGTTGTTCGGATGTATATTTCGGGAAGGCAGCTATGATTTTATTTTCAGTAATCGATTCAATATCACACTCTACCTCAAAGCCATCACTCAGACGTTTTATAAACACCCGGAAATCACTCGGGTCGCGTTGTGCAGACAGGAAGTACTCACCAATAATATTGATCATGTGTCTTGGTACAAACGTCTCTAACGGCCATGACACAACTTTTTCGCTGGTGAGGTGCTGCATCTCAATCGTTTCCGTTGTTTGATCCGTTCCTCTGAAAAAATGATGCCCGGTCACATTCGGGGCACGTAAACTTTGATACGAATTCAGTAAGGCATGCCCCCAGGCCACAGTCCTGTTCACGGTCTTAATTTCCGAAACTGTCGGCACAGGTAGATTGTACACCGGTTTTAAACGGAAAGCTTTGACAGAGCCGTCCTCTGCCGTTACGTTGTATATAGTTTTATCGGAAAAAGGTACAGCTACCCCCGATGCCGGCTGTACGGTCGCACCATTCGCTACATGAATGGTCGGCGTGATTGTTGCAGGCAGGGGTACTGAAGGATCCCAATAGATGCTGATACTGTCTCCGGAGATAACGGCATTCAGCGAATCTGTTCCATGTGATACGGTCGCAATTTTAAAACTTAAGATCTCCTTATATGGCTTTTGCTCATAATCATAATTCGTTTTATTACAAGAGGCTAAGAAGAGGCTTGAAAATAGAAGCCCCGCTGCTAGTACCGAAAATAGGTGATTATATATATTCTTCATGTTATGCTTTTAATTAGTCGTTATTTTTTTGGCTTGATCTCAAAGGATTTGTCTACCACCCCGGTACGAATTCCTTTTCCAAATCCAGTGTGGTCGGCGTAGTCAAAATAGAATACCATGCCATAGGCGGTGCTTCCGTACATTCCGGTAGGTATTTCCGGAACAATAACTTTCACCTCACGTCGTGTTTGCTTGACCACCGGAAATGCAATCTGTTGATCATACAAGGCAGCAGGAAAACCAGCAGGAACAGTTGCATCTTGCTTTTGGATTACTAAATACACCCGGTCTAGCTCCAAATACACCCCTTGACTCCCTACCATACCGAATGACGATGGTGTAAACGTTATGGTATCCCCGATTGCATAGCTCGCGGTGCTGCTGAAGAATGTAGGAAAAGGCTGTGAATAGGTTACTTTCATATCCGGTAGTGGTGCGCGACGGCCTTGGTGCTCCACCTCTACTTTATAATCGCCGGCCAATGCTTCGGGCAAAAGCTGCGCTGTCAGCGTATAATAAGCCTCACTAGGCAAAACTGAAACCATACTCACGAAATCATGATGTACTTTACCGGAAGTTTTATCCGTAAAATAGAACTTAGCGTGCGTACTTGTCGACGCAAAATTACCGTACACATTGAATTGGGCCGTAGCAATTTTACTGACTGGATTCGTATCCACCATGGTTGTGGTGTAGCCCGCTTGCAATGGAACGTTAAACGGCAAAAATGTCGGAGCGACATTGTAGGTGCGTACCGTACCATCGGTTCCTTTCACCCGGTATACGGCCGTTTCTCCGGTACGGATTGGATCGACACCACCATCTAAATTGATTTCCTCTCCCTTTTCGTCGATTAAGATTGCCCCTTCTTCCAATTTCAATGCAGGAACTAGGTAGTCAATACCGAGATAATAGGGAATATAAATCGTGATGCTATTTCGGGTGTGATCAATAGCACCTAGCAGTGGCTGTGGACTATTTGTGATCTTAAACTCGAGGATCTTGTTTAGCGATTCTTTTTCATAGGCTACGACCTCAGTTTTACTACAAGAGTGCAGTAAAAGGCTTCCGAAAAGGCCAAGCAAGGGTATTGCAAATAACTTTATAATTTGTTTCATGATATTTAATTAATAAAATCGTTTAGGGTGTTAATCTTTATTTTCCTACGGAGGTTGTATTTGTTGACATGTTTACGTGTAATGCAGGCTTGCGTAGCACAAAACCAAATCGAGCTTCTTCGGCACGAATAACGGTATAGCGAAAGGTATACATCGGTGATGCATAACCACGGCGCATTTGCAAGGGATCGGTTACGCCTTTGTAAATGGATATAGTCTCTAACTTCACATAATTCCCTCGAGCTGTTTTAATAATCATCGTCCGCGGACGAAGTGGCTTCCCTTGGAGATTCTTAGCTTTTGGAAACTTGTTTACCAAATCTTCCGATAGGCAATATATCATATGTCGGTACAGATTAGCCTCTTTGCTGGCTGCGGGATCATTTTCGTCGTAACCACTCACTTTATCGGGTCGCACAAAATTTCCACCAAACGTATAAACAGCGTGCCCCATTTCATAGCTCAACGTACCTTGTGCATCCAAACCGACATTTCCAGGCGCGGTGAACAACAGATTTTCGGGTACATGCGTAACCTTACTGTACGGCGTATCCAGCACCACGATTCCTCCAACAGCGGAGCTCCCATATCCGATACCGCGGGATTTACCATTATTGATACCAATGCTGCTACGAAAGATGCTAGAGAACGATAAATCCCATCGTTCGGTTGTTTTATAGTTCAGATTGATAGATGAAAAGCGCTCCAGACTGAAGAGCATCGGATCCATATCATCCAATGGACTATGCCCACTCGGGAGGTTGTCCCCATAGTTGTAAATTATGATTTCCCGGTTAAACACAGAATCGCTCAACGGGGTATCCGCCTCCCAATCAAAACCATTCAAATCGTAGACATCGCCACAGGAAAAGAAAGTCGGTATAAGTCCAAATAGAATTATAATCAGTTTTATTCTTGTATGTATACATTGCTTTATCATTCGTCTTGTAATTTCATGTTTTTCAGGTTGCCCAAATCATACGCCTGCAGGAGGCGTACCATTGGGCGATACATAGGTTGTTTGATCGCGAACCTACTTTGTTTTGAGATTTTTACTTCCGTCGGCTTGTACAAAGTACTTGAAGGTAAAGTATGGTGCCGGCCAGAAAAGATCGGTAACAGCTGGTGGATTGCCTTTGTATGCGCTGAGTATCTGCAATTTCGCGTACTTACCACTTGGCAAACGAAGGACATAGGTACGGTTGGGATACGGGTTCATGACATGCGTAGCCAAATTATAACTATACCAACCGGCATCCTGGCTTTCTTTCGCCCACCCAATAGTGCTTATTTTGCTGTTGTCAAATTGGCTGTCACTCGGTGCTTCCGATACCGAATCATAAGCTCTTTCCAGCATTATAATGGCGGTGTTTTTCACCGGACCATCCTGACCCGGTGTTCCAACATGCTGACTGTTGTTAATCTGTATGTCGCCATTGTAATTACCTGTAAAAGCTATATCCCATAAATTTGTCTTCATCCATTGCGTTGAATCCGCTTTGGTATGGAGCCAGATTTGCTTTCTCTGTTCCAGATTGTATAGAAACGTATAGAAAGGACGCTTCTCCTTACCGTCAATACCTTCAGCAATCGATGCTTTGGTATCCCCCGCTAAGTCATAAACGATAGTACTCTTACCATCTTCTAAAGCAGGCGATGTCCCATCGTCTTTGCTGCAACCTGCGACTAAAACGACCGCCGCAATCAAACTAATTTTATTTAAACCAATTATAAATAACATACCGCAAATGTGCTCAATCTTCTTTTAAAACCTTATATGCAATCCGTATTATTTTATATTCCATCTGTATTTTAAGCTTTGGTGATCTACTTTCACCATCGCATTCAACGGCGTTCGTTTTAACGGCGTTAGATCATATGGATATTCCTGCAACGGATCAGGACACAAAAATGAGTAAGACTTCTGGTACACGCTATATGGCATCCGTATTACTTTATATGCAATCCGTATTATTTTTATTTAGTCTATATTAACTCTTGCTTTTCCCTCCCATTAACCATTTCTTTGCAAGCGTATGAAGTTATATATCGTATTGACGTACCTTTTTATTGCGCTATTTTCTGCACAAATAGCTGCTGCACAGCAGCGTATTATTACGCTCAGCAGCGCTATAAGTGAAACCGTTCACGCCTTAGGTCGCGAACAATCTATTGTTGCAGTGGATGTTACAAGTGAATATCCGGCCGTCATAAAATCTAAGCCTCGGGCTAGTCGAGACCGGACCTTTTCATTAGAAGGACTTTTGGCTTTCAAACCCGATCTAATCCTCACCCCTTCGAATCAAATTAGCTATCCTACGGAGGTAAAATTGAAGCAACTCGGCATCCGGGTGGTCACTATTGATCAGGAATATAGCGTTAAGGGTGCCGAGAAATTTATAAAAACTATTGCGCAGACCATCCATGCCAACAAAGAAGGAACGGCACTGGTGACACAATTCCAAACGAATTTAAAAATGGTCATGGCGGCATTAAAGCAGAACAAGAGTAAGAAAAAGGTACTTTTTATCTATGCGCGGGGTGTCGGACTTATGAGCGTTGCGGGAAAGGGCAGTCCTATTGATGCGCTTATTGATTTAGCCGGTGGACGTAATGCCGTGCAGGAATTCAGTGATTTCAGAACCTATACAACGGAAGCTTTGATAAAGAGCAATCCGGATGTATTGTTGCTGTTTGACTTTGGTGCAACCAGTCTGGGGGGGAAAGAGGCCGTTTTAAACATGCCCGGCGTATCGCTGACCAACGCCGGCAAAATGCGGCAGATTATAACCATGGAAGGCCCTTTGCTGGTAAATTTTGCAACACGCCTCCCCCAAGCGATACGTGAGCTGAATCGTCTATTATATGCTGTTAAATAATCTTCTTTTGAAAAATAAACTCATTTTCGTCGGGTTGGCCCTGGTGCTGTGTGTGGTATCCCTCCTCTCCCTAAGCTTTGGCGCCTTAAATATTCCGCTAAAGCAAGTTGCATTAAACCTGGCACATCATCTCGGTGTTAGCACAACGGAACCGGTAGACGAACTGTATAGCGGCGTGATGGATCTGGTTCGCTGGCCGCGCACCTTACTAGGTATCTTGGTAGGCGCTGCGTTAGGCATGAGCGGTGCTGCTATTCAAGCGATTTTCCGAAACCCACTTGCGGAGCCCGGACTTATTGGTATTTCAGCGGGGGCTTCTCTGATGGCCGCCACGATTATAGCTTTTGAATTTGTCTTTTTTAGTACACTGGGTTCTCTCTTCGGTCATTATTTACTTGCAGCTGGAGCTTTCTTGGGTGCTGGAATAGCGACCTTGCTGGTATACCGCATCTCTTTACATCATGGGAAACCACATATCGGAACCATGATTCTTGCTGGGGTAGCCATAAATGCCCTAGCCGGTTCACTCACGGGATTGATATCTTTTGCTTCGGATGAGCAGCAATTGCGTAGCATCACGTTTTGGATGTTGGGTAGTTTGGGCAATGCGAGTTGGTATACCATTTGGACCATCTTGCCTTTTGTTGCCCTTGCATTGGTCGGGTTGCCTCTTTTGGCTAAAGCGTTAAACAGCTTCTCCCTCGGCGAACAGGAGGCCCAACAGCTGGGTCAAAATCCACAACAGAATAAACTGCGTGTTATTGTTCTAGCGACCTTAGCTGTAGGCGCAACGGTCTCTGTCGCTGGGATTATCGGCTTCGTAGGACTCCTTGTGCCGCATGCGGTCCGGATGGTAGGCGGCTCCGACAACCGGTATGTATTGCCCGCTTCGGCCTTATTGGGGAGTATTATCCTGACGGTAGCCGATCTGATCGCACGGACTATTGTGGCACCTTCTGAAATCCCCATTGGGGTGGTAACAGCCCTACTAGGAACGCCTCTCTTTCTTTTTATCTTAATACGAGATAAAAAGAAATTTGCAGCCTAACAGAAAAAAAGCTTTATATCTATTACATTATTCTTATTTCGAAAGATGCTTATCGCTGAAAATCTTACGTACACGGTAAAAAAACACACGATATTAAAAGGAATCAACTTCGTTATCCATCCGGGGGAAGTGGTTGCTTTGCTAGGCGCTAATGGGGCTGGGAAATCAAGTTTATTGAAATTGCTGAGTGCCGAACAGGTTCCCTCCGAGGGTCAGATCAGTTTATTTGGTACACACTTAAAATCGTATACAGCCATCTCACTCGCTAAAATGCGAGCAACCATGGCGCAGCACCATCAGGTTTCAACCGATTTTACCGTGGCAGAAGTGGTTATGATGGGACGTTATCCACACTACAATAACCAGCCGCAACCGAACGATATCGCAACCGTACAAGAAACCATGCTACTCTGTGGCATTGACCACCTGGCAGAACGATCCATCCTGAGCCTCTCGGGCGGCGAAAGCCAACGCGTACACTTAGCGCGTGTACTCGCGCAGCTCTGGGGGCAACCACGCGCCATCCTCCTACTCGATGAACCGATATCGGCTATGGATATTAAGTTTCAACACCATACCTTGGCCATTGCGCGAACCTTAGCGGAGAAGGGCTGGATCATTGTGGCGGTGTTACATGATATCAATCTTGCCGCACAATATGCAGACCGATTGCTCCTCATGAAAAATGGTCGTAAGCTTATGGATGGAACACCATCGGAGGTGCTCAATTCCCGGAATATCTATACAATTTTTGGGATTGACGCAGAAATTGTCGTCAACCCCAAAACGCTACATACCTATATCGTACCGAAGGCTTTATCGTCTGTTGCCCTACCCGGAACCTTATAACAAAGTTTACAATAGGGGAACAATTCAATATTATTTAGAATCATTATAAATAGATTTAAAATAGTATATTTGTCCCTATTCAACGTCATACTCATGTTAATCAAATCACGTATTGAAGGGCTCGCCGGTTGGCTATTTGAGGAAAATGTCCCCGATGCTTATGTGCCAAACTATAGTTTATCGGAAAAGACATTTGCCATCCGAGAAGGAGCTATATCGATGGAAAATAAGCAACTGACATCGGGTGGCTTGTTTTTCATGCATACGGAAATGCGATTTGACGCACCGACCTCGGTGTATACAGAGGTCTGCGGGGAAACAGTATCGAGTCAATTTATCTTTTACAAAAAAGCGGCGGAACAGTTAAAGGGGAAATCAAATGCCCTGTATGGTCGAAGTCGACATAATATTCGTTATATCCCAACCACCTGCAACGAACATGAAGTAAAAGAAGGAATCGATTACATGTATTTTCTGATTGTCTTAAGCAAGGACTATTACTTTAACTTGATTGATCGGCACTCGATCTTACATGAGGATTTTGTTCGGGAAATAGAGCAGGGTAATTATACTTCTTTTACATCGGAGGATTTTTTTGTGACGCTGGAGATGCGTCGGGTAATAGACGATATGATCCATTGTAGACAAACGGGTGAATTGAAACGTATGCATACCGAAGCACGCATCCTGGAGCTTCTTATGTACCAGTTGGAGCAGCTGGGCGGAAACGGACAGGAGCAGGAATTAATAAAGGGGGATGATATCCTCAAACTGGAGGAAGCCCGGGATTACCTCAAGACACGATTTGCGGCTCCCCCAACACAGAAAGATCTTTCGCGTCAGATTGGTCTGAATGAGTTTAAATTGCGCCGTGGCTTTAAAGAATATTTTGGAATTACCGTCTATGACTATATTACGCGTCTACGGATGGAAAATGCACGCAAACTTCTTCTGGAAGAGGGATTATCAATCAGTGAGGTGAGCGCAACAGTCGGTTTTTCACACCAAAACAACTTCAGCATTGCTTTTAAAAAATATTTCGGTCTTCCACCCAGTGAATTTAAAGGGTAGATAAAAAAATCCCCCGAGAGACAAATTGTCTTTCGGGGGATTTCGTATCTACATCGCTAACAAAGTGACTTACTTCATCACTTTGTTTTGCTTCGGATTATCGTAAATCAGGATTGTCTTTCCATCCTTCAACCATAGTCCACGACTCAGCCCCTTTTCCCGATTGTTTTTGTTATTTACGTTTACAGCATACACACGGCTTCCGTAAAAACTCGTTACTTCCGGAAAAATGGTATGCCCGACAAAAAGCTTCTTCGCGTCGTAATAACCTAACAACAAATTCGCATCAGCTTCGGAAAGCGGTTGGTACTTTTCATCCTGACTCACCATGCCGCGGTACCAAAGCGGTCCTGTACTTCCAAAAAGGAAAGTTGCTGCAGGTGATTGCGAACGCAGCTCTTTCGTCTGGAAGATATATGTTCTTACCGAATCATTGACCGCAGGGATGGTCCACTTATTGTCAAACATTTCGCGGCTCAAGCCGGCATGTACAAAAAGGTTATCACCAATTTTTTCCATGGTATTGCGCTGCAACAACCAATGTCCCAATACAGTTTCTGTGCCCCATAATTCCTGATAGTCCTTACCCAGCTCATCCGCAAGTGCTTTATACTTACTTTTGCTATACTTAAGATTACCACGTAAAGTCATCTCTTCGTGGTTTCCAAACAGAAAATGTACCTTCCCTCCTGCTTTGTTCGCCTCCTCTTCCAGTTTATAAATCAACCAGAAAATAGGTACCACATCAGAACCACGATCAAAAACATCACCGATAATCACCACGTGCTTTTTACCAAATATCCATTGATAATCAGAACCGATGACTTTCTGCTCTTTTAAGATCGCGTGAAAAGATTCAAAATCACCATGCGGATCCGATAACACCATAATATCGTTCCCTCCAGGATATTTCCAATCAGGCACCTTGACATCATGTTGAACCACCTGAAAACGATGTTTGCCATCATCGGTAGTCACCCAAAAAGGAGCTTCTACGTGATCCGTAATTTGAATCTTATGATCGCGGACCTCCATGTTCTTCCACCCATTTTCGCTCCGGTAAATATAGGGACCATCAAACTTGGATAGTCCCCCATTCTCTTGGGCCTTGCTTTCCGGTGTAAAAAGCAAGGCAGCACTTAGTACACTGCAAAAGGCAATGCCTGTACGCATACACAAACGGGAAATAATACGCATATTAGTAACCGTCGTTTTGTAAGATATTTTTATTTACATCAATCTCTGCACGCGGTATAGCCATTAACGTCTTAAAGAACGTACGATCGAACGATTTCGTTTCTGGACGTAGGGATGGCGACACATGGAAAGCTCCTTTACGTTCTACACGTAGGTTATTACGTGTCACGTCGAACAAACGGTGCCCTTCACCAACCAGCTCGCGGCGACGTTCTTGCATCACACGATCCAAGGTTACTGTTCCTGTTACTGATTTCGCTGGATTTGCACGCGTCACAATAGCGTTCAGGTATTTAAGCGCATTGGTATTATTGGATAACTTAACAGCCGCTTCGGCCGCAATCAGGTAAGCTTCTGAAAGACGCAACACAGGGATATCCGCTTGCTCTGCTGTTTCTCCATTTGCTGTGTTTCCAGGATATTTATTCAAATAATAAAAATCAACTTTTTTACTGTTCGTGTACTTCGTGATTATTTTTAAGCGAATATCACTTGGGTCAGCATTTAAAAGACTCATATAATCATCCGACAGCACAATATCATCATACCCTTGACGCCACATCAAATAACCAATTCCATCCTTCCCTGGTCCGCTCTCGGTTTTCACAATAGACAACTGAAAAAGAATTTCATTGGTGAAATCCTTGGACCAAACACTGCTATACTCATCGTTTTTCCATAGAATATACTGCCCTTTGGTTGTCGTTTTCGCTGTTGCGGCTTCATCGATCATTTTGCTAGCCGTATCAAAAGCTTTTAGATCTTGTCCTGTATACAGATAAGCTCTCGCCAACAATTGTTGCGCAGCAAATTTGTTTAATTTACCATCGTTTTTTGCGGCGCTCAACAGTGTACTTGCATTCTCAAGATCTAAGATCACCTGATTGTACACCTCTTTTACTGTATTTCGAGCTGGTTTACTGGCAGAATTATGTTTCTCAAGTTCGATTGGAACACCTAAAGAAGCACCGTTATCCTTGGTGTAAGGTGCACCGTAAACTTTAACCAAATCAAAATGTGCCATCGCTCTGAGTGTTAAGGCTTGTCCTTTGATATCCTTTAACTCTGGCGTCAAGGCGTCTGTTGCCAGACCATCGACAAACGCGATAATACCATTTGCCGCACGTAAAGCACGATAAGGTTGATACCACAAAGATGAGGGTGCATTGTCTTTGTTATATTCGAACAAGTAAAACTTTGCGGCACGCTTCGTATCGCCGTTCGCCAACATGTCCTCGCCTGTCACATCACCATAATACGTCATACGTGCACCATAATACTCACTTCCACGTAATATATCGTAAATCCCATTTAACGCATACTGTGCATCCCGAGCCGACTTAATCGCCTGTGAACTTTCCGTGGATGTACTCGGCTGTGCTTTTTCTAACCATTCGTCGCCACATCCGGTCAATAATAATCCGGCTGCAACTGCTATTGAATATATATACTTCATCGTTATTTTCATATTTAGAACTTGATATCTAATCCAAAAGTTACTGTTTTCAGTTTCGGTGATTCAAAATAAACACTACCATCAACCGGTATTTCAGGATCATAATTTTTATACGCTGCAAAAGTCAACATATTTATCCCTGCGCAATATGCACGAATATTATTCACGCCTAAGCGACGCGAGATATGCTGAGGAACAGCAATACC
Organism: Sphingobacterium psychroaquaticum; assembly: GCF_900177625.1. Taxonomy (GTDB): domain Bacteria; phylum Bacteroidota; class Bacteroidia; order Sphingobacteriales; family Sphingobacteriaceae; genus Sphingobacterium; species Sphingobacterium psychroaquaticum. Next base: position 69,745 of record NZ_FXAU01000001.1, on the reverse strand, counting down.
AAATGTGATATTCTTCAAACGAATATGATCGGTAGAGTGCACGCGACGCGTATTCGCCACGCTACTCATATCATATGAGTTACCCACCATAAATTTCTCGATATCAGTCTCATCACCCGGCTTCTGCCATCTTCTTTCATAATATTGCGGAATATTATCGTATCCTGTCTTGCCTGCTAACTCTGTTTTACTCGCACCATAATCATACGAATAACCGCCCAATGAATAAGTCCACGTAAAGTTCAGGTCCATAAATTTGTACTTAAATGCATTGGTAAAGCCACCTAGTAATTTAGCATCTACACTTTTGTATAAAATACGGTTCGCTTTGGTGTAATCTTCCGTAATTGCGCGCGAATCCATATCATTTGGATCATTGATGAAATACTGCGGAACACCAGATTCTTTATTTATACCGGCAAATTCCACCAGATAGTAACTGTACCAAGGTTGTCCCACACGGTGAATCAAGGTACCGTCGCGCAACTCGTTGCTACCATCAGCCAATGAAATTGTTTTATTTCTGTTCATACCGAAATTAAGTCCGGCCGTCCAAGTGAAGTCCTTATTGCGCAAGATATCCGCATTCAAATCTAACTCGATACCGCGGTTACGAATAGCACCGATATTGGATAGATACGAAGAGAATCCTGTACTATATGACGTTGGCATATCATTCAACAAGTCAGAAGATTTCCTGTTGTACCATTCGAAGGTAACATCCAAGCGTTTCAACAATCTGAAATCAACCCCAACATTGGTGTTGTTCTGTTTCTCCCATTTCAAATTAGGATTTCCAATCTGCGTTTCCCGAATCCCTGGATTTCCACCGTACGGATAACCAAAGCCCGTCAAATCCATGTAGGTATAAAAACTACTTGGCAATGTACCGTTCGTACCGTATGACACGCGGATTTTGGCATCAGAAACGATGCCATCGATCGATTTCATGAATGCTTCGTTCGATAGTTTCCAAGCCCCTGAAAGTGACCAGAAATTACCCCAACGACTATCGCTATGTAGCCTAGAACTACCATCTCTACGAATACTCGCCCCAACAAAATACTTATTATCGTAATTGTAGTTTGCACGTGATAAGTACGACAGTAAACGCCATTCCGAGACCGATCCAGACAGATCTGTTAACACCGATCCATTAGACATCACGATCTTATCATCGGAAGGGAAGTTATCTTTAGCGCCCGATAGGTCATCACGCACATATTTATTCACCTCATACCCCGCGAGTACATCGAAGTGGTGTAAATCCTTGAAAGTCTTGTTGTATGTCAAGCTATTTTTCCACACAATTTGGTTATACTGCTTGTAGCTAGACGTCAACGAACCGTTTTGTTTCTCGCCATCCGAAGAACGACGATCTGCCCATGAATTGTATTTGGATGTGGTATTGTCTACGCTAAAAGTCGTATTGAACACCAAACCATCGATAAACTTATAGTTTGCAAAAATGGTATTAAAAGAGCGGTTCGCTTTCTCCTTACGGTAATTGTACATAGAGGCCGCTTTCGGGTTTCTCGCACCGTTGGAGAAGAAACCTGTAAAGAATGAGCCATCCTCATTATAAACCGGTTCCGAAGCGGTTACTTTATGGCGTGTAGCATAAATTGGTGACGTATAGGTTCCTCCTTCAGCATTCACATCCTGCTCTACAGTAGAGTATAAGATATTCGCACCGACCTCCACTTTGTCACTCATCTTGTACTTGATGTTCAAACGACCCGATAGGCGCTCGAAATCGGACTGATACGATAAACCGGTCTGATTCATATACGACAACGAGTTGTAGTATGATAACTTACTATCTCCACCCGATACCGAGAAATCAACATTTTTGAATGGTGAGCTCGAACGAAACAGTTCTTTTTTCCAATCTGCCCAGCCGCTCCAAGGCTCTGGTGCATATTTATCAATATTATCTGCCGCAAATTTTTCAATCTTTGCTTCGTCCGTTTCCTTATCAATATAGCGTGCTTTGTTGCGCAAGCCTTCTAGGAGCATTTCGCGTCGCTGTGGACCGCTCATCACTTCTCTAAAATCGGTTGCTTGGCTCGATAACCCGTAATCTCCCTTAATAGAAAACACAGGTTTTCCAGCTTTACCACTTTTTGTGGTAATCAAGATCACCCCGTTAGCTGCACGCGATCCATATAACGAAGCGGCTGCAGCATCTTTGATAACTGTAATTGTCTCGATATCAGACGTGTTCAGGGTAGACATAACATCAAAACCTGCATTATTAGACGAGCTAGATGCAATGTTCCCAGACATCACCGGCACCCCGTCGATCACATAGAGCGGTTGGTTGGAAGCATTGATAGACCCCATACCGCGAATACGGATATCCGTCGACCCACCTGGCTGTCCAGAAAGTGAATTTACCTGCACACCTGGCGCATTACCTTGCAACATGGTCGAAAAATCTACCGCAGGCAGATCTGTCATGCGCTCCGCTTTAATCGTAGAAGCAGAACCTGTATATTCAGATTTCTTAAAGGTTCCGTAACCTGTTACGATTACTTCTTCCAAATCGTATTCTACTGCTTTCAAGCTAACATTAACCGTATTCGTATTTGCTGCAACTTCTTTCTTCTCATAACCTACCAAGCTAAATACCAACACATCATCCCGATCGGCAAGAATTGTAAACTGTCCTTGCTCATTCGTTGCTGCAGACGTTTTTTTTCCTTGCACCGTAACCGTAACGCCGGCCAATGCCTTACCTTGTCCGTCGGTAACCTGCCCATGCACACCACGCTGCTCCACAACAACTTCTGTGGTGGCATTTTTTTGTTCCTTTGGACTTTCGATTTTCTTTCCACCCGCCTTCACAACGATAGACTTTCCATCGACCATATAGACAAGGCCATGTGGTTGAAGCAACGTGGCAAGGGCTTTATCTAAGCCCGTATTATCAAAGTTCACCGTCACGTTGGGTGTATTTTTGATAATATCTGATTTGCACAGGACAGTGTATCCCGTTTGTTTTTTTATTTCGCGAAAGACATCGACTAAGGGGCTGTTTTTTTTCTTCATGCTCACCGTTTGTGCAAAAGTCCCCGCTTGGAGCTGACTGGCCGTTATAATAACCAGCGCAACAATCATTTTTAACATAATGAGGTATTTACAAATTTTCATTATTTTTGATTGGTTTAGTATAATTAATAAACAATAACACACGTTTTTTTGATTCCGAACCGACCGCCGGGAAAGCACCACCTTTCTCGGCATTTTTAAGCCTTACGAATCAGTAGAAAGTATATCTCTATTTCATAAGCCTTACTCGCCTCCCGTCGAGCTTAATTTTAATATTGTCATCTGTCATTTTTATTACTTTCAACACTTTATCAAAGGTTTCCATCCGAGAGACGGTTCCCCATAGGTTGATCTGTGCGAGTTGCGGGTCTACCTGGATATCGACGTCATACCACCGCTCTACTTGTCGCAAGGCAGTTCCCAAATTTTCATTATTAAACATAAACTCACCATTCTTCCACGCCATGCTCTCCTCAACATTAAACTCCTGCACCCGGATCCGCTGCCCGCTCACCACACTCTGATGTCCGGGATCTAGCAATGTTTCTCGCATACCATCAACTGAGACTTTCACACGTCCCTCTATCAACGAAACCTTAGACTCTTTCTCCTCGGTGTATGAATTCACATTAAAATGTGTCCCCAACACCTCCACTTTCTCCTTATCGGTCTGCACCACAAATGGTTTCTGTTTATTTTTTGCCACCTCAAAATAGGCCTCTCCTTCCACAAACACCATCCGTTGCTGCGTTCCAAATACTTTAGGATAGCGTAAACTGCTGGCCGCATTTAACCAGACCTTCGTTCCATCAGAAAGTACAACTTGATATTGCCCTCCTTTAGGCGTAGATAGCGTTAGGAAAGTAGCCTTGCTCTCCGTGTCAGCCAGTAGCACAGAGCCATCATCATATTTGATATCTCCCCCCATAACGATACCTATGTGCTCTTCATTCAGATCTAAGCGCGTACCGTCTGAAGTGGTCAATGTGGCTCGATTTCCTCCCGGAATAAAATCCTGCGCTTTTTCCAATACTTGCGCTTCGGTATACGTCGGTTTATACGTGAATTTCCAGAGGCCTACCCCCAGGACAAAAACGACGGACGCCGCTGCGGCATAGCGAACAAAAAGGCGCTTCCGTTTTTTATAGCGGACAACCTGCTCCTCATTTATTTGTGTAAAAATGCGATCGAGCACACGTTGCTCTTGCTTCCGATAGGCTGGTGTATATAGCTGTTTGTAGTCCAACAACACCGCCTCTAAGTGCGTGGGATCGGTGAGTCGATCAACCTGTACGAAAAGTTCCGGATGCTGTTCAAAAAGCTGACAAAGTTCTATATGCGTATCCGGATGAATCCTTCCCTCCACATAGGCTTTTAACAGCTGAACTGTATATTCTATTGTTAACATGTAAGAATTGGCGTAGTTAATTTTGATAATAGAAACACCAATCTTTCCCAAATCTTACAAGAAAAAATACAATTAAATATAAAACACTAATAAACAGTTAAATAAAATTAAAAAGAGAAGAAAATCAACGAGGAAACTATCTTTGGAGGAGGTATAAAAAGGCCGTAAATAGCAGGGCATTCTTAGCTTTCAGGAGGTGACGTAAAGTACTTACAGCTCTGGAACGATTGGTATACACCGCATCTGGGCTGATCGCCAAAGCTTCCGCTATCTCATCGACCGTTTTATCTTCCTGATACGTCATTTTAAATACCTCTTTCTGTCGTTCCGGGAGCCGCTCTGCTTCCATAAAGATCGCTTGGATGAGTTCGACATGTACCATCTTCGTGAATACATCACTGTCTTCGCTCAAAAGTTCTTGGATTTCTGTAACAGGAATAGACAAAAAATCTTTCTTTTGGTCACGAATAGCATTTAAACTGGCGTGCTTGGCCGCTATATATAAAAAGGCACGAAGGCTTTCCGCTGATTCAAAATCTGTACGTCGTGTCCACACTTTCATAAACACATCCGCTAATATTTCCTCTGCTTGTTCTGCATTTTTTAAATAACGTAAAACAAAGAAATTCAATGGCTTATAAAAATAATGATAGACCGCCACAAACCCTTCTTGGCTACCTTTCCTTAAATTTTCTACAAGTATTGATTCGGACATACAGCTTCATAACTCGGTCAATTCACACCGCAAGCGTAGAACCAGCTTATGAATTGTTTTCGATTTTGAAGACCTAAATTAGAAAAGAGTTTCTACTTTACCAAGATGACCTGAAAAACTTCACATTAATTTAATGCGTAAGCCCACGCATTCAGCTTATTTCATCGAGTGACAATCGTCGTACCTTTGATCGGTCCGCTAGGCGGGTGACACCAAATTATCCTTTAGTTTTTTGTACATGTTCTTGATGGACGGTGAAAATAGGATAAGCACCAAAAGACAGATACTGATGATGGACATCAGTTCATAATAATCCATCGCATAGCGCACGAAAGATTCATTTCTGACGCGTAACGCGACGAGTTTCATCGCTGCAGCTTTTTCCTTAAACTGCAATCCTTTATCTACTAAAGTAGTTGCGCTCTGCTGCAGGTATTCTTTAAAAATAGGGTTACTGCGCTGCAGCTGTTCTCCAAATGCTTCTTGATGTCGAGCCGATTCAAATAGCTTGAAAAAATTTTGTGTTCCGATACTCGTTGTAAAGCCTAAATATCGAATTGCCAAACAAACGGCCGCTGCTGCCCCACCCAGATGTGGAGGTACGCTGGAGATCACAAATAATATCGTCGGCACCATAATTAATCCGACACCAAGTCCATGTATCACTAAAGGCAAAAAGAAGTAATAATCATTACCGTCACTTTCGAAAGAAAAAAACATAATCTGATGAAAGGTGAGCAAACAACAGAACCCCATAATCCACATCCATTTCACGGCTTTTTTTGCTAAGATCCAGTACATAGAAAAGACAACGCCGAGTACGATTCCGAAGATATTAAACCACTGTATATAGGAAAGATGAATAGGATCAAGTTGCAGCAGTTGCTGAAAATATTGATTGGCTATGGTGAGGGAAAAACGTTCGATGTACATCACATATAAAACCAATAAACCCAACAGAAACTTTCGGCTTTTGAAAATGTGTAAATGGATATAGGTTCGTTTTAATCCTGTTTGTCGGACGATAAAAACAACAAGCAGCGTGATGCAGCAAAGCAGTGCAACAAGCATGTGATTATCCGCAAACCAATAGACCTCCTGCCCATAAACCATCATGTACCCGAAGCTCACAATAAGGAGGCTGTACAGCACAAAGCTCGGCCAGTCCAGGGCATACAAGGGATAGGGTTTGATGTGCCGTAAAGATTTCATAGTAACCAGGATCAACAGCAGTCCAGGAACAAAAGAAATCGCGGCGTAGAGATATATCTCATCAAAATTGAAGGAATCGATAAAGTCGGCGGTCACAAAGGTATTGAACGGCGAACTACAGAGAAGAAGACCAAAAAAGACCGCATAACTTCCCTCCTTTGCCTGTTCTGTTTTCAGGCGTGAAAATATCATCGAAATAGACAGGTTAACCGCGGATGCAAATAACATACCCTGAAAAAAGCGCAAGCCATATATCCATTCTATATCTCGAATATGATACATAAACAAGCAATTCAGGATTTGTAGCACATTGAAAATAATGTAGTACTGCTTCACAGGAAAATATTGGAAGAACCGTCTTTCCAAGACGTAAAAGCCAACAAAACCGGCATAAAAGAGGACAATCAAAAACTGTACATCAGAAGGTTGGCATCCATAAAAGCCAGCGGTAACCGGGATATTGGCACCCGGCAGGAAAAACAAGACCATACTGGGCATGAGTCCGCTGAAGAGAATCAGTTTAATGAGCCATTCGGGCACCCAACTTTTAAATATGCCTTTCACGAACTTACTGTTTAGGAACCGAAACATTCACATTCATACCGGAGCGCAACTTATGTACGGCTACGGTATGCGCTAACTCGATCCGTACGGGTACCCGCTGCACAATCTTCACAAAGTTACCCGTTGAGTTGTCGGGTGGAAGCAACGAAAAAGAAGCGCCCGTAGCCGGAGAAATCGAGATAATCTTTCCCTGAAATATTTCATCGGGGTATGCATCAGCAACGACTTCGACGGTATCGCCTACTGCGAGATAGCGTAATTGTGTTTCTTTAAAGTTGGCCGTTACCCAAACGGGCGTTTCCGTATTCACGATGAAACCCAAAACTTCGCCAGCATTAACCATCTGTCCGGCCTCGATAGTTCGCTTGCCCATAAACCCATCGTAGGGTGCCCGAATAATCGTATACCCCACATCGAGATGCTTCCGTCCTGCGGCGGCTGTCAGCCGATTTCTTTCGGCGCCAATAACACGCTTTTGAACATCCACATCCTGCACCCGCTCAGCCGATGCTTCCAGCTTATGATTCAATGTGGCCAACTCACTTTTATACACTTCAAGCTTCGCTTCCACCTCTTCGAGCTGTTGTGCGGTAGCCGATTTCTCATTGTACAGGTATTTGTAACGATCATATTCGAGTTGCTGCTTCTTGACATTGGCTTCACTGGCCGATATTGATTTTAACAAGGATTCATGTTCTTCTTGCAGGATCTGCTTTTGACTGGATAAGACATTTATTTCAGCTTCTTCTTTTCGAATCGAGGCGGATGCTTGCGCTGCTTCATACTTATACTCTTTATTATCGATAATCAGCAAGGTATCCCCCCGTTTTACCGCTTCGTGGTCTTTATAGTGAACATCCACAACATACCCCCCGACGCGCGCAATTACCGGATTGATGTACTGACTTACCTGCGCATCATTGGTATAGGTATACTTCAGCCGCAACCATAATATTTTTCCGCCCCATACCAATAAGGCCAACAAGATGATTGCCGCCAAGATGGTCGTGACCAAAGTTACCCGTTGGTCTGTTGTGCTCTTTTCAGATTTAGATTTCATTAAATGGTACCTTTTAGAAATTCAATAAAATAGTAGTGTTTTTGTACGGCTATACGCGAAGACTCGACCTCAAACAAGGTTTGCAGATATTGCATGTCGGCATCCAACAGGTCGGTCACGAGAGCAGCGGATTTGAAATACCGATTTTTTATGATGCGTGCATTCTCTTTGGCGAGATCTACGTTTTTTAAGCGTACCGTTTGTTCTTCTTTGGCCAACTTATAGTCCAGGTAGGCCTGCAAAAGTTTATTTTCCAGTATTTCGGCTTCATGGTGGTGCTTTACCTCCTCTTTGTCGTAGATGACCTGCGCCGCCCTTACCACATTTCTATTTAAGTAGATGGCGGATACAGGGATATTGAGTTTTAAACCAACGATGCCCAGGTTATACCAGCTGTCATTATACGGGTATAAGAATACTTGGGGATTTGCAAAGGTGAAGGTACCGGTGAGACCCACTTTGGGGAGGTAGTTTGCTTTGGCCTGTTTTACTGCGAGCTTTTTTAGTTGTACTTCTTGCTCTGACTTTTGCATGATGAAAGCCTGTTCTTTGGCTGCTTTTATCGTTTCATCATAATCGACCCGTATTTTATCCAGGGGTCGAGCGATGGGAACAATCTCTTCTTCTATGCCCGTGATCAACTGTAGTTGCCGATTGGCGGCTTGGATATCGTTTCCAATCTGTATGAGGAGCAGCTCCCGTTTAGAGAGCTCCAACTCAATCCGCAGGACGTCGCTGTGGAGTACCACGCCTGCAGTGTAGCGGTCTTTCACTTCTTTGAGCTGTTCTTTTTGATCGTGGATATCGGTTACAATAAGCTGCCGATGCAGATAGCATCGCAATAGATCGAGGTAGAGATTACATACGTCCATCTTAATTTTTGCCTGCGAAGCTTTCCAATCTATCGTGGCCATTTCTTGTTCCAATTTAGCGGATTGGATATTCATACGATCGCGATGGCCGTTGTAGAGATTAAGGTAAAAATCAGCACCGCTATCATACAGGTAATGGATTACCTCGTGTTGCGATGGTTTATTAAAAAGCCCGTGATCATAGACCGGCATATTGGTCGCATAACTAGCTGATGCGCGGACGGATACTTCGGGAAGTAGTTCCATCTTTCTTTGGGCGACCTGTATTTTCTTTTCTTTGAGCTGTAGGTGTGCTTCCTCGACGTATGTACTGTTTATCAAGGATTTTGCAAGAATATCATCGAGGGAAATGCGAAGGGAATCGATCGCAAGAGTGGTGGTAGCCGTACATAAAAACGCACTTGCTATGGCTATTCGCTTGACCCAATAGGGTGTATAAAAACTCACTGTTTATGTTTTTAATTTTTTGCGCTGCAAAGCTAGAGAGTTGGAAAGAGAAAAGTTTTTTCAGAATGGCCAATTTATAATTATTTACCGCCATTTTATTAGAATTGGCCACAAGGCAGAAAAGGAAGGAAGGGGGAAGTCTATTTACCGAGAAAAAAATAGAAAATTCCGAACATGGCGCCAAACTGGACGACCCAGAAAATAAACATCCATTTAATAATTTCAGCTTTGGTATTTGCCAGGTCTACTTTCGAAGCTAAATTTTCGATTTTGCGTTCTACTGTCTTTAAGGTTTCTACTTCGATAGTATCTTGTATATAAGTAACCACTAAGCGTGCATCTTCATCATTCATAGTTTTGCATAGTATATTGAAAATTGATAAATCATTGTATCTCATTTCATAAGATAACAAAACTAGACGAAAAACTCAAATCACATGTATGTAGAAAACAGCGAAACCTATCCTTACAAGAGGCTATCAGCAGCTAGCTTTTCAAACACGGCTATAACGCCGACCACTTGCGCTTCTTCCAGCTGATAAGTAGCGAGATCAAAGAATTTCACCGCTTCGATTTCATTGCTGGGTTGAATATCCTCGGTCATCTCATACATAAAGCAATCTTGCTCCATAATAATATGGGACGCTTCGCCATAGGCGGGCGCTGTAATATGACAGTAGAACGTTATCCGATCAATGTCCAACTGAATATTTAGTTCTTCTTGTATCTCTCGCTGTAAGGATGTTACCGAATCCTCCCCCGCATCAATCTTTCCACCAGGCAGATACCAAGCTTTTTTATTCTTACTGTATGCCAAAAGTAGCTTATGATCCTGCACAACAATTAATCCCGCAGTAAGAAGTAGTCTCTTCTCCATCGAAAACCTATTTTTTAATTGAAAATCTATTTCTTATTTCTACCGCTAAAACACAAAAGTAACCAGTAATGCTTTATGATCCGTTGGCCACACATTCTCAGGTACTAAAAATTTATCGCGGCTATCCCGGTCTTGTAATTGGCCGTTCTTCACTGTTTCCACCGGCCCTACGATCCGAACCTCAGCGACTTTCATAGGTTTTTTACTTTTAAAATACACATAATCAATCCGGTCGCGCTCATCAGCGGTCGGCGCCCACGTCAATTTATTTAACGGAACATCCTTATTGAAGGAAGGAAAAGTAAAGCCCGGATGACTCACAGGATTGGGATACTTTACGCGGAAGCTATCCGAAAAGCCGGCTTCCTGTAAAAGTACGGAGCAATCCCACGGCACAACTGCACCACCATGATCGAAAAGATGTTTGGTCTTATCTGTCCAATCCAAATGTGAAGGTTCATTAAAATCGCCTCCCACAATAAAAGACTGCGATTGATCTTCTTTATTGATATCTGTAATAACGTCACGGATCGCCTCATCGCGCTTCCCTTTTCTGTTGGCCGTACTGATCGCAAAAGCATCCGTTATGGGCTGTTCCATCTTTTTCCAGGTCACGCCATCGTATCCTCGCGGAAGGTAACAGGCATAATTGGTGTAATCAAGGTGCAACGAATAAAAAGCAAAGGTGCGTCCACCGACCTCAATCTTACTCTTTAATACATTGCCCACTTTATTTTCCTTTGTATAAAGCGATTCCTGTTGGATAATGGGATAAATCGAAATAAAGCCGACATCCAAGGCCGCCTCACTTGATTCACTATAATAGCTTACCCCACGAGATTTCAGTTCTGCCCGGATTCGTTGGATAAAATCAGTTCCTTCATAATTGCGCACCTCACTGAATAAAACAGCGTCTGGCTTTTTCGCGATAATTTCATCCACTATCGCGGAGAATCCACCGGGAACAACTGTTCCTTCTTGCCATATATTGATCTGTAGAACTTTTAGTGTTGTTCTAGCCTGGGCGGTACTCACCAAGCCGCCAAGAAACACTAAAAATAGACCTATAATTCGTATCATTGTTCAAGTATAAAAATAGAAGGAGTAAATTAAAGAAAAATACGAGTAATCCCTGTATTAAATATTTACTTCGCATCCTAACATATGCAGTCATACAAGATGAACAAAGTATATCGCTCAAAAAGCACCATGATAGCAGCCTTCCTTTTAGTTGGGGGCTCGCTTTATGCGCAGCAATCCAAGTCGTTCAAAGAAATCTCAACACGTGACCTGACAACGATTATGGAGAAGAATCGAAGCTACTACGAAAGCGGTAAGGTCGCAGATTATATTCCAGAATTGGGAAAGATGGATCCAAAAGCTTTGGCTTTGGCGGTGGTCGATGAGAAAGGCAAGATCCATAGCGTCGGGGACATCAACAAAAAATTCACCATGCAGAGCATCTCTAAAACGATCGCTTTGATGTTAGCCGTCATGGAAAACGGTGAAAAAACGGTATTCGAAAAGATGGGGTACTATGGTACCGACAAACCGTTCAATCATTTCGCTAACCTGGAAACGATGGGTAAACCATTGAATCCGATGATGAATGCTGGCGCTATCCTGACGACATCACTCATCTCAGGTAGCGGACAACTTCCTTTTGACAAGATATTAGACATGGTTCGATACATCACGAACAACCCGACCTTAGATTATAGCAGGATTGTGTACGAGTCTGAAAAAGAAACCGGACACCGCAACCGTGGGATGTTCCATATCATGAAGAATGTCGGATTGATATCGGGAGGCGAAGAGCAATTGGATAATTACTTTCGTCAATGCTCCATCGAGCTAACTGCCGAAGATCTGGCTAAGATCGGTTATTTCTTTGCACACCAATGCATTCGTTTTGATGGAGACAAACGATACAAGGATGCAGAAATGTCAAAACTGATCCAATCACAAATGTTGATTGCTGGCATGTATGAATTTAGTGGTGAATACGCACGGACGGTAGGTTTGCCAAGTAAATCAGGTGTCGGGGGTGGTATTGTGGTAAGCGTTCCGCAGCAAGGAGGAATTGGTGTTTTTAGTGCGCCCCTAGATAGTCATGGTAACTCCGTAGTCGGGTATCGCATGATCCTCGATCTTGCAAAACAGTATAATTTAGGGGTGTTTTAACACCCCTAATATTTTATGATATGCGGAATAAACCGGCTTTTGTCTGTTGTGATCGGCATATCAGATTCACGAAAGGAAATCCCACAAGGTTCCTGACCGATCAGCCAGCTTCCGATAATAGAAAAGCCCGAATCTTCCCGATGCAAGGTAGCTAGTTCCTGATAAATGTACCCTTCTTCCCCATACTCACCTTCCGTTGCATAGATCATCTGCTTATCATAGTACATTTCTACATTTGCACCTTCTCGTGATAAGATTGGTTTTTTCACAAAATGTTTAAGGAAATCAGGTTCCTCAAAGTATGCTGCCAACAAATGAGGATGGTTTGGAAATAGCTCCCAAAGAATAGGAAGGATCGCTTTATTAGATAGCAACATTTTCCACGATGGTTCAATCCACTGCGCGCGTAAAGCATCGTTAACGATATGTACACCAAAATCTTCACGCACCATCCACTCCCAAGGATATAATTTAAAAACCGATTGAATGGGCTCTCCTTCCAGGTCCAGGAAAGAATGTCCATTCCAACCAATATCGTCTACATAGATCAGCTTGGTCGCCAACCCTGCCTGTATCGCCGTATCCCGTAAGTATTCAAGGTTTGTCAGGTCTTCAAGCGACTCCTTTACGCATGCAAAGTGCAAAATTTCGCCTTTGAGGTAAGGCTTCAGCTGTGTCCAACTGGCAATCAGTTGCTCATGGATGCTGTTAAACTGATCTGTCCCCTCTGAAAAATAATGCTTTTTCCAATACCACTGAACGATTCCTGTCTCAAAAAGCGAAGTCGGGGTATCCGCATTAAATTCTAACATTTTCAGCTCCCCTCGTTCCACATCATAAGCGAAGTCGAAGCGCCCATATATCGAAGGATCATCATTTTCCCAGGAGTTTTCGATATGGTGGTACATATAGGCTGGAATATGAAACGATGCATACTGCTTGTTTTTAATGACATATTCCACAGCTTGAAGGCACATATCCCACAATTCTGCTGTTGCTTTATAGATGAGATCCGCTTCGCGACTGGTAATTTCGTAATAGCGATCATCCACCCAAAACGGTACACCACCGAGTGTATGATAGCCAAAGCCGATTTCTTCTAACCGGTTTTGCCAGTTAGGGTCGATACGTAATGTATTAATCTTCATTAAGCGCCTACTGAAGAGTTGCTATTAGCGGTATTTCCAAAACCTCCGCGTTGCGCCTTATAGGCATCCGCTTTCCGGGCATTCGTCCCTGAAACAGAGCTGGGATGAATGCTGTTGTTGGCGTAGCCTAGCACACCTCCCATATGGCGAAAGGCCATAAACCAAAGTAGCGATGTTCCCATCCCACCAGATCCACCGGATCGGTTTGATGAATTATTGTAATTGTCCGTCACCTCGGTATAAGCGGCAGTAGAGTCTGCTCGCATAAAAACTCGTTGCTTATCCGTGTCTTTAGCTTGTTGTGCAGGCTGTCCACACGAGGCCAATACCGACGTAATCAAGACCAACTGTATATTTTTTGAAGCTTTCTTTCTCATGGTTACTGGACGGTTACAAAGATTGGTACTTTACGTAAAGAATTTGTATCCGCCGCATTCCAAGTCTTCGGCTTTGCTTCGGTAATGATAGTATCTGCTTTTTCAGCTAGTCGTTCGCCATTATACCATATATTCTGCTTGGTAATATGTAGTACCGAATCGCCCTTTTCTACGGTGGTTAAGGTAACTTCTCGGGCAGATTTTTTATCCAGGGATTCTAGTTTTTGTTCTTTCTCGCGGGCGCAGCTCAACAAGAAAGTCAATGCAAAAAAGGCTAATGTGTATTTCATTTCCTGTAATTATACGATTTTTTGAATTAATTCCCTTCAACGGAATGAGAAAATACACATCCGCTAGAGATCGCGCTACAAAAAACAATGTGGCAACCTTATCTTACTATAAACAAATGATGTCTATATGCCGATCAAGTTACCACACCGCTGTTCCACTGATGTACAGGAAACCTATATATTTAAATTAAAAGTCTATTTCTTCACCTGCAACTCTTTACCTGCGATATCTTCCCAGCGGTAGAAATGAAAAGTCTTATCATCGCTCATCGCTACGAACAACCCTTTTTTAAACGTATCATTAAGCGACACATTAACGACATCCGAGCCGTCACTTTGACGGGCCGCTACAGGAACCGTTTTCAACAGTTTATGTGCATATGGCTCCTCTTTTGTGCCTTCCCGACTAAACACCTGAAAACGATTCGCTCCTTGATCTGAAACCAAAATATACCCCGTGCTATCTGTCAGTTTATAGATCGATATGCCTTCATGATCTTCGGCAAAACCTGTTGTTGCGAAAAGAGCCAATTGCTTATTCCCTTTTTCCGGATCCGCATGATACTGACGAACCCCCGTCTGCTCATCCGAATAATAAATATAACCCAGCTCGTTATCCACCGCAATTGCTTCGATCTCCTTCTTGCCCGAATATTCACCAAATTTACGTACTAAAGTCGCTTTTACCTGTCCTTTGCCATTATCCTCCAACGCATATTGCCACAGATATCCATCCTTAGGACCATTCTTGCGTCCCACGATAGCATACATCTTACCCATCGGCGCGGTATATATTGCAACGCCCATCAGGTCCCGGTAATCCTGTCCTGTTTCCCCTTCAAATACGGGGATCCCTCCGTTATCCACCGGTTTCATATCAGGCAAAGAAAAGATACGTAGTTTGTGCGTAAAGCGTTCCGTAGTAATCGCAATATCCGTTGGTTTACCGTTCAACATCAACCCATAAGCGAGATCTACATTATTGGGACGCTTGAGGTTACGCACCACTTTATCGTGCACGATCTTACCCTGTAGATCAAAAACATAAAGTGCTCCATTTTCATCCTTATCCGTCCCGAGTACCAAGCTCTTTGATGGATCTGCTTTATTGATCCATATCGCAGGATCATCCGAATCAAACTGTACAGGTTCCGTAATAATTGCTGGTTGCACCTCTACCTCCGTGCTATCCCCCACCTTCGTCTGCGCCTGTTGTTGTGCAGGCTGCCGACAAGCAGACTGGCTCATCAGCGTTAGGGCGAGCACAGCCAAATTTAACTTTTGTAATTTGTTCATCGTTTTATTTTGTGTTCTTTTTTGTCTCTATTATATTATAACTTCACGCCATATGCACCAACATACAATGCAGGTTCTGGAGAGCTGTAACGTGTTCCATTTTCGAGAACCAAACCTTCCTTAAAGTGACGTTTAAAATTTGTGGTTCCTTTTGTTAAGGCCGGTGAATTTCCTTGTAGATGAAAATCCCATCCTTTATTATAATCTGGTAAATTCATGGGGGTATTCAGCGGATAATTAACAAACTTGGGATCATTATCCCCTGCTTTAGTACTGATGACATCATTCTTTCCGCCCACCACATCATTCTTTCCTGGTTGAAATTGGTCCACTGTCGTTTGGTCAAAACCGTAATACCAATTGTTGCTATATACCGAACGTGCATCTTCCGGTTTCTTCGGGTCGCGCTTAATACCAAAACGCGTATTCGCAAACAAGTTGTTATACAGATCGGCACGCACGGTGGCTTCGACCCAAACGGAGCCTCCCTTAGCTGTCGGGCGTCTCCAACCCGTATTTACCATCGTATTGTTATACGCAATAATATACGCTTGCGGCGTGCGGTCTCCGGTGTTAGATAGCTTTAACGCATTGGAGTTCATGCTATAAACGACATTATATGCGATATCGGCGAGGGAACCAGACTTGAAATTCATCGCATCCCCTCCTGTAACACCGTTGGTATAGAATTCGTTGTTCGAGAAAATAATCTTTCCACCATCGATATAGGTACAATCTTCCTGGAAATGGCGGAAAATAGTATGCTGCACGATTAGCTTGCCGCTCACATTCGAGAACCAAATAGCAGGTAGATTTTCACCTGGTTTATTCTTGTAAAGTCCCATTTTCACGGAAGTAGAGGCGTCAGAAGTCGTACTGCCACCATATTCCAAAATGGTATAGTCTAATACCAACTCCTTACACGATGGCGCGGCTAGGATGCCTCCCCAAAGTTTACCGAATTTATTCGCTTCCGTTCGATACGGCTCAGACACTGTAAACTTTATCGGGTTTTCAGCGGTACCAAAAGCGTATAGATTGCCCTTTACAATGATTTCGGGCTTTGCTACAGTGTCCATCACAATAGTTACCCCTTCCTCGATCGTGAGGGATTGTCCTTCTGGAATCACAATATCTCCTTTGACAACCTGCGTACTTCCTTTGGCCCATACGCCCGAAACCTCTCCCGTGGCAGATCCATCTAAGGGACGGGTGTCTACATCGATATTTGCTTTTTCGCAGCTGGAAAAACCGAGGATCACAGTGAAAATAGCCGCTAGTTTGATATATTTTTTCATCTTTTTTCTCTTTATCATTTATGCATGTGTACGCAAAGAATTAATTTAATTTATAGCGAAGACCGACCAAATAACTCTGACCGTAATAGTCGCTACGAATCAATGTTTGTCCATTAGAAACCAAGTTTTCTGCAATCTTCTCATTCTCTGGGTTCGTTCCTTTAATAAATAACTTCATCGGAGTATTCAATATATTATTGGCCTTCACAAACACCGTCAAGCCATGACTGAAACGCTTCTCCGCTGAAAAATCCATTTGGATAAATCCCTTTTGCCAAAGATCATTGTTGAGGAACTGCGATACCGTATTGATGCGGGGGCCGGTATATGCGCCCGCTACCTGTGCATCCCACCCCGTCTTGGTATCCTTAAACAACAAGGCTAGGTTAGCAATATGTTCCGACTGTCCAAATAAAGGACGCGTTTGATCGACCAAAATAGGCTCGATATCGCCCGACTCCGGGTTTATGCGACGTTGTGTCTTGGGTGTTGTAATCCGCGAATGTGTATAGGTATAGTTGGCTTTTACCCCAAACTTATTGACGTATTTGATATAATCGATTTCAGCACCATAGTTTTTTGCATTACCGAAATTACCGGGGCTGTAGTAAATATCTTGTCCGCGTGTGGCATCAGCCTGAAAGGTATACTCAATCGGATTTTTGATTTTTTTGTAGAACACACCCACTAAAAATTGCTCCGATGCACCAGGAAAGAGCTCATAGCGTAAATCAAAATTATCGGCCAACGCACGTTTCAAGTTCGGATTTCCGCGTTCTTGATATTCTTCGTTGACCACTTTACTTGGCACCAGTTCATAGAAACCAGGGCGATTCAATGATTTTGCGTACGAGGCATGTAATTGCGACTTACTATCGAACAAATACTTAAGCGTTAAACTCGGCAAGATATCCGTGTGGACCTGACTCCCAACCGGCGCATTCTCTCCTGCCGGAAACAATAAATTATAGCCTTGATTATTATGTTCCATCCGCGCACCTCCGATAGCTTGTATACGTTCCGCCTGGTAATTGAACATCGCATAGACCGCCGTCGTCTTTTCGCTCGCATCGTAGGTTAACGGATTGCTTACGGCTCCTGTCGGATTGGTTACACGGAGGTTTAATTCGGTATAGTTCTGGTAATCTACGCCATATACTTTACCGATATCGGATTCTGACGGGGCTAATGTGTAATTGTTGTAAAAACTGCTGCGTTGCTTATCGCGGTACACACCTCCAGTAGAAAGCTCTAACTTGGCATCGCGAACATCAAACTTATATTTTAAATCCCAATATGCCGCTTTATCATCATCGGTATTGCGTTCCCAACGGTAGCTGACTGGCGCAGTATTGACCAAGGTCGTTCTACGGCGTTGGTAGTTTTCTTCCAGTCCGTTTAAACTTATTTGGGTATTCTGTGGGACATCATTCAGCGCCGATGAATATACCGCTGCCCAACGAATGCTGAATTTATCGTCCAACAAACTGTGGGTACCTTGCAACGTCCCATTGTATATTTTTTGGTCTGTCTTGCGGCTCCGTGTTTGGTACACCAATTCTGCTTTCCCTATTTCAGGTTTGTACTCACTGTTGTATGTCGTCGTGATGGCTTCGCGAACTTGTTCGTTGACCAAATTCACATACATATTGTAGAAACTGAACTTATTGTTCTTATCCAATACGTAATCTACTTTGGAGTGTAGTCCTAACCGCTTTTGTTGTTCGGAATATTGACGTTCTACTTTATTGGTAATGACGGCATAGGCGTCAGTTCCATTAACAGCATTGTTATAGAAAGCACTCGTACTGCCGCGGAATGTATTTTGATAACTTCCGGCAACGATAACCCCTAATTTATTCTGAAGGAAGCGTTGACCGATCGATAGACTACTCAAAATATTGGGAGCAGGATGCTTGCTTGTATAGTCTAATGTTCCTTTGCTAAAATCTGCCTGCGTAGCTTTGTAATCACGTCCGTTCAGTTCATAAGGCGATTTGGATTGTATCCCGCTGTTATTAAAGGACGTAAATTTATGATCAAAGAACAACTGGTTATATCCGGTCGATAAATTAGCATTGATTTGCAGTTTTTCGGGTGCATTTTTCATGATCATATTCACAGCTCCGCCAATGGCATCTCCCTCCATATTGGGAGTCAAGCTTTTGTATACCTCTAATCGTTCAAGTAAATCCGAAGGAAAGATGTCCAGCGGGATATAACGATATTTGTTATCGGGAGAGGGTAGCTTTACGCCATTGACAAGGGTATAATTGTAGCGCTTATCCATACCGCGGAGAATAGCATATTGTCCATCCCCGTTGCTGTTTCGTTCTAAAGAAACACCCGATACACGTTGCATAACATTGGCTACTGTTAAGTCGGGGGATAGCTCAATGGCTTTGCCCGAAATAATGTTCATCACCTGCGAAGCATTCTGCTCGATCCGACGCGCTTCTCCGTCACTCGATCCAGCTCCTTTACTTTTAATGGATACCTCCATCAATTGAATAGATTTCGAGAGCAGGTAGAAAGCTAATGGCGGTGTATCTTCCTTCAACACCTCAACCTCTTGCACGATACTTTCATAATTTAGGTAGGAAACCTGTACCGTTTCTTTCCCTGCGGACAGGCCTTTGATCTCGAACGATCCATCCAGGCCTGTGCTTGCGGATTTACCACTTTTCTCTAAAACTATGGTTGCTCCAACCAGAGCCTCACCGCTTAGTTTATCGAAAACCTTACCTTTTATTTTTGTCGCATGCGCCAGG
Source organism: Sphingobacterium psychroaquaticum (assembly GCF_900177625.1). Taxonomy (GTDB): domain Bacteria; phylum Bacteroidota; class Bacteroidia; order Sphingobacteriales; family Sphingobacteriaceae; genus Sphingobacterium; species Sphingobacterium psychroaquaticum. The sequence goes on along the minus strand of NZ_FXAU01000001.1, from coordinate 50,172 downwards.
CTTGCACAAAAAAATAATGGGATTAAAATTGCAAATAATTTCTTCATTGCTTTTACGAATAATGGTCTATTTAAACGACGAAACAAAAGTGAAAAAACATTTGAAAGTGGAAGAATTTTTGCCGTTACAGGAAGGCAACAGCGTTACAAACAGCGTAAACAAAACAGCAACAAAAACACACAAACAACTGAAAATAAAATATTTACAATATCACAAAAACGCCATTACCGTTACATCATCATTACATTAAGCTAATATTAAGTCGTTAGTTTGTTCGAATAGCTAATCGTCGAGTCTGTCATGCCTAGACTGAAGAGCTCGCTGGTATTTGGTAATGTTTTGAAGGTAAACACGAGCCGAAGGCTCGCGCTAGCAAGCTTGTCAAGCTTTGTGACAGTGAACCTGACTAGCGTATGCAGCTTAGTCAAAGTGCCTGCCTCGGTAACAATTAAAGCGACTGAATAAAAAAGGTTAGGTTATCGCCTTGCTCCATTTGGAGCTTCTTGCGTAAGCGGTACCGAGCAACCCGCAGGCTATCGGTCGATATTCCGAGCATTACGGCTATCTCCGCCGAGTTTAAATTCATTTTCATAAGTGCAATTAAGCGTAGATCAGCTGCTGTTAGGTCTGCACTATGGCTCTTCAGCTTTTCAAAAAACTGCTGATGAACTTGCTCAAAAGCCTGTGCAAATTCCTTCCAATGTTGTTCTTCACCAAAGGAATTATCGATCTCCTGAACCAACTGTTGGATTTGTTTCTTTTGATCACGCCGCTCGTCTTTAACCATGGCAAGAAGATCTATCCGCAACTGCTCCAAAAACTGTTTATTTTTTATCAGGTTTAAGGTGTGCGTGGATAGTTCTCGTCCTTTCACCACCAACTGCTCCTTCAATAGTTCCTCCTCCAACACCTTCTTTTCTAACTGTACTTGCACCAGAGCATGCTCCGCTTTTTGCTTTTCTGCCGTGTTTTTTTGATCCCGAATCTTAAGACGTTGTCTACTGACAATAACCAAAATCAACCCTATAAGAAGAAAAGCCCCGACAGCCGATGCAATTATCATCACACGATTTACCTTGCGAATTCCATGCAGTCGCACAATCTCATCGGATTGCTTATTCATATCATACAGAACCTGAAGAAACGACGTTTGCTTCAAGACATCCTGTGAATAAACTTCCAGGCTATAGGTTCGACTAAGTTCTGCATAATGATACGCGCTATCCAGTTGCTGCATCAGACCATATGTTTTCCCTAAATCTTTGGTGGCCGATGCCTTCTGGTATGTATTCTTCGTCTTTTCCGCCAACAATAAAGCTTCTTTTGTCTTAGCAATACTAGCCCTATATTGTCCTGTCTTACGTAAAATATCGCCTAAGTTGTTAATCACCTCAATTGTCCCGATTTCATTTTTATCTGCACGATAGAGATTCAAAGACTGATTAAAGTGCTCCAAAGCATCATCATAGCGCTCCAAGTCCTCGTAAATGCTCCCCAAATTTTCATATATCTTGGCAGCGCCTGTCTTATTATTGCTGTGCTGAAATTTACTTAAGGCCATCTTCTGGTAATAGAAAGCACTATCATAAAGCTGTCGCTTTTCATAGACCTGCCCTATACTTCCTAAAATGCGTGCCTCCCCTTCTCCGTTTTTATTTTTTTGATACAATGTCAAGGCCTTAGCGAATAGCTGCTGTGCTTTATCTTGTTGTTTATTGTAAAAATAAAGCGTACCCATCTTACCATAATTCTCGGCTAAGAAATCTGTATTCCCAGCTTTCTCAAATGCTTTTTCTGCTTCGAAGTAAAACTCCATTGCTTGCTGATAGTGCCCTTGATGGAAGCAGATCTCGCCCATAGCCTGTAAATATTCGCCTTCCAACAATGGATGATCTTCCTTCCTAGATTTCGTGTACAGCTCCCGCAAGGAACGCAACGCCGTATCCGGTTGTTGTGAAGCTAGCGCTTGCAGCTTTGCCAACTCCTCCGCTTGACCGTAAACCAAATTCCCGACAATGACCAAGCAACAAAAACAAAAAACTCGAAACATACAACGACTTATTAATTAACACAAAGTAAATGATACACTATTAAGTTAATATTAAGTGTGTAGTGATGTGGCAGTTCCCACGATATTATTTTCACTAATACACGGAATTCCATCGGTCAAGAGTCATCATATTTTCTACATCAGGAAAAGGCAGTAACAGAAGGGTCGTAGGCAAATTTACAAACAGAAAATATAGATAAAAACAGATTTATATTTTGAAATATTTTGTTTAAACGAAATTATAAGCTAAATTAAAGTTCACAATACACCTTTTAACACACTATTCTAACACCTCCACATGAAAAAAGAAACATAAGAAATACCTAAAAGACATGGAAAAAACCACCATTATACGATGATTAAATGCATTACAGTTGACAATGAGAAATTAGCGAAAGAAAAATTAACATCGGATTTGGGAAAAATCCATGGTGTGAAAATCATGGGCGTATACAGCAATGCATTTGATGCTTTACGAACAATCAATTCAGAAGAGATACATTTGGTCTTCTGCGATATCCAAATACCCGAGATTGATGGGATTAGCTTTTTTAAAAGCTTACAAAATCCCCCTTTGTTCGTTTTTGTGACTGCCGATGCAAAATATGCGGTTGAAGGTTACGAACTGAATATATTCGATTATATCCTTAAACCTGTCGATATTGATCGGCTGATTAAAACGATCAACAAAGCACATTTTTTCTTAGACTCCCTAAAAGCCAGTGCAATGTCTCGGAATTACATGATCATAAAAGAAAAAAATTCCCGATACATCACCGCATACGACGAAATCCATTATATAAAGGGAGATAAAGACTATGCATACATCTTTACAAAAGAAAAGGTATACTATGTTTGGCAAAAACTAATGAATTTAGAAGAGTCTCTACTTGATGTGCCCCAATTTATCCGCGTCCATAAGTCCTTTATTGTGAACTTAGATTTTGCAGATCAAGTCAAAGGAAACACAATCAAGATGAAAGGAACTGTGGTCGCTATCCCGATAGGTGCACGTTATAAAGTAGACCTTTTTAAAAAGCTGGGCATAATCGTGCAGTAGCCTTATCCCGACCAACAACACATGCCCAGCTGTTACCATTCCATTCTTAATTTCGAATCCTAGTCTATGCGTCCCATATACAAGAATCAGTATACAGGATCTATTTTATGTACGCAAGAATTAGGATAACCATTCCTTTACTGCATCAATGCCTTAAGTTTATCCACGTTAACATTATGTATCCACGAAATCGCTTTCGTATCTATCTCACCATTAGGCTTTATAGCGACATATGTTGGATATCCAGATCGATTAAACATCTTGAACAACTCATCTATTATTGGCTGTTGCACGAAAATATGCGTCCCAGGCTGCTGGAGCTCCAACACTTTATTCGTCCATTTTTCCTCACTCGATCCGCCTTCCGTACACAAATACACAAACTTCACATCCAAACTGTCCTTTTTAACCTGCTCATGCAGCGTTTTGCTGTAAGGCATCTGCGCTAAACATGGGGCACACCATGTCCCCCAGATATCGATGATCACTAATTGATCTTTATACTGCGATTTTAAATTCACCAGCAGATCTTCCGCTGTTTCGTACTTATTTAAATAAAGGGACGCATCAAAGGTCGTTTTCATCTTAGGCTCTCCAAAAGTAGATGCCCCCAAAGGCATGGTCGAACGTTTTTTTAGTTCCTCTAATTTGGCGAGCTTATCTCCTATTTCTTGTTCTTGCATTTGTAAATAATCTTTAACCCAAACGGTCGACATCGTAGGAATCACAAGACCATAAATATTATTTTGTTCCTTTAAATCCTTATCGTCCATCATCGCTTTAGCCAAATCTGCGTACGGCTGCGGCAAAACCGAATCCAGAGCAATTAACGCAGCTTTGTTGTCTCCACGTTGTTTCTGCGGATCTTGATAAAACCGTATGGCATAGTTCTGCAACCAGCGAAAATAAGCCGTAGAATTATTGGAGACCGCGTAGGCCGGAACTAAAAGATCTTGTAAGTCGGCCAGGCGTTCCCCCTTCCTGTAAAAGTACAGAAGCTTACTTTCCATGTACTGCAAATCTGTCTCACTGGTGATAAAACGAGCAAACTGTCCACCGACTGTAGCCAAAAAGTCCTGATCAACACGTCGCTGAATTTTATACAAGGAATCCAACTTGGATAGATAATTAACCTGATCCGCCTCAATTTCATCAATCTTCTTATAAAAATCAGAATTGTGTTTCTTGTCATAAACTATATAATCATTCATCGTCTGATTTAGCTTACCATCTTTCCCCGCGAAAGACAAGCCCTCCCCTGTTAAGTACACCGATGCTTTCTTAAGTTTTTCCATATCGAAGGTCAAGGTAAGTTCTTCATGGCTGTATAGGCAGGTATACGCATATTTATCAAATTTAAACCAGATCTGGCGATATGGTGTTTTATCCAGCAAACGGATCTCAAACGTACCATCTTTCTGTGGTTTGACAGTATGTGGCGTCTGTGTAGGTTCTGTTGGATTCACCGTTGTATAATTAATACTCAACTGCTGTAACTCTTCGGCAGTAGCGTGAAGAATTTTTCCTCGGATGACAGCCTGCTTTCCATGAAAGACATAGCTCGGATCTGTGTAAGGTCCATCCAGCTGCTGTGCAAAAAGAGAAGTGCATAGCAGCACATTTAAAATAAAAGCAATAATTCTCATAATTAATTGTTTAAATATTTTTTTACAGATTCTTTTCGTTGTCGAGAAATTGGAACTCGGGTATTATCCAGCATCAAAAGCGCTCCTCCATCTTCTTTCAGAAAACTTTTGATGTATTTTTTATTGACCAAATGAGACTGATGCGTACGAATAAAATGATGTGGACTGAGCAACTCGACAAACACCTTAAGGGTTTTACTTACCAAAATAGGCGCACCACTATCTAACCAGATATGGGTATAATTATCTTCTGCTTGACAACGGACGATTTTTGAGATATTAACATAGTGTGTTTCCTGGAGCGTCGGTAATGCAATCCGCGGATCATCAACCGGCGCTGTTTGTTTGATATTTTCCAGTAGATTATCAATTCCCTTATTATACTTTTTAGACGTGATGCGGCGTTCCGCCTTATGTACTGCCTGAATAAGTTCCGTCACATCCAACGGTTTCAACAGATAATCCAAAGCGGAAAATTTAATTGCTTGAATACCGTATTGATCAAATGCTGTAATAAATATCACTTCAAAATCAATATGTGGCAACTCTTTAAGGAGGTCAAATCCATTTTTGTTCGGCATTTGAATATCCAGAAAAAGGAGATCTGGCTGATGATTTTGTATCAGTTTTTTAGCTTCGTCCACCGACTGGGCATGCGCCAGCACCTGAACATTCGGCAGGTGTTCCTGAAGGTACTGTTGCAGTACTTCGATATTATTCAACTCGTCGTCAACAATGATAGAGGTCATCATAGGGTAAGCTATTATTGGATCCAGTTATCTACTTGTATTTGTACGCTTGTTCCATTCCCATCGGAAGAGATCTTTAGCGCAAAGCTATTTTCAGGATATGCTTTATTCAGCAATACGATTCGCTCTTTGCTTAGGCGCATACCGTAGCCTGCTGCGGAGTCTAGTTCGTTCATATTAAAACCTTTTCCATTATCCTTAATCTCTATACAAAGGTTACCTTGATTATTGGCAAAGCGCACACTGATTTTTCCTTTCTCGTACAGATCAGCAATACCATGTTTGATTGCATTTTCAACAAATGGCTGTAGCATCATGGTAGGAATTTCAATCAAATCCGGATGTGCCACAATCGCATTCTCGATCTCGTAGTGAAAACCATAGCGTAACTGTTCCATTTGCAGGTAATCATCCAAGAGCTTTATTTCATCCGACAAACTAATCATTTCCTGTTCAGCAAATTCCAATGCGGCGCGTGTCAGGGAGGCAAAACGGTTTAAGTAATGATTGGCATCGTCCACCTGATGTTTTTGTATCAAGTTCTGGATGGAATTTATCGCATTAAACATAAAGTGAGGATTCAGCTGCACCTGAATGCCCTTCAGCTGTACGGCCACCCGTTGTTTCTGATCTTCCAATTTTCGTATCCGACGCCTGGTTTGACTCCGATATAGGAAAAAACCAAGCCCAAGAATAACCAATGTTCCAAACACATAAGGCAATATTTTGTTGAGTGCATATTTCTTTTCCAGTACCTTAGGTTCGAGGACTTCATACGGTATCCGTAGCATTTCTGCATCAGGGAACTTACCGAACTTACCGGTTTGCTGAATAATTAACTCATATTTTCCGACTTGTGCGAGATGTTCCTCAGCGACACTATATTTTGTTTCTTGAAGCCACCATTCGATGCGTGTAGTATCCGTCTTTCCTGCAATTGTTTTGATCAGATAAATCGAATATGGCGTAGTCTCGTGGTTATTAAATTCTAGAGAAAACTCGGTCACACTATCCTTCGGGAATTTCCAATCTAATGGCACGCCTGTTGCAGGATCAAATTTACTAGCAAAGCCATTGTTTAAGGAATCGTAACGGAGATTATAATAGCCATACTTACTCGTACCGTGAACAATAATCTGTTTCAGCTCGGGCCTGTAACGCTGTCTCCAGTCCATGATGTAACCATCACGGATATGGAGTTTATCTTTGTGTGCTACCTCCACCAAAATCTGCTTTCCCGGGTAGTTAAAAGTACCGATCGCGCCATAAGGTTTCTTCGCGCCATATTTTTGTTCTAGCTTTGGTATAGGTGACCATTTAACCCGTTCAATACTGTCATTTTCAACAACACGATATCTATAGTCGTGAATATTAGACTCATTGATTCCCATTGCTACAAGCGTTGCATCGGAAGAGTCTGGGATAAGATAGCTGTTATATTTTTTGGAGAAATTTTGCACCTCCGCCGAAAAGTAGTTTTTCAATTTCGGATGTAACTTAATGCCCAACATGATGGAACTCTTGGGTACGATGTTTAAACTCTTCCCTGGTAAGAAGGTTGAATTATCGAACGAATCAAATATTCGATACAGTGCGGAATCGCCACATGCATAGCTAGCAGGTTGTCTCACCATCATCCGTTGATCCGTATTTACTGCTTCGAAATGAAAATTGTTTCCCCAATAGTAGTCTTCTCCCATTGAGTTTTGTGCCGTTGATGATAAAGCACAAAGCAGTAGCCATAAAGCCTGTAGGTATCTTTTCATATTAAAGTTTACAGGGACTAAAATGACCAATTCTTACGATATACGAAAACAAGAATTAGGATTTGGTTGCTTTGGTCTAGAATTCGGGAAAATGTACCGATTTTTTAAAAATAGTACCATAAACAAAAGATCAAGGGGTTTAGTTTTTTCACTCGAAATGATCTAGAAATTATAGATATTTGAGCCGCCGTAATGCGTACCTGGATAAACAGGTGTGACAATCGAAAACAATAAAATAAATGAAGAATATACTACTAGCCTTGGGCCTATTAATGTCAGGACACCTTTTTGCACAAAAAATCGAAGTCTTAAATTTTGCTACTTTTCACATGTCGTATACCCCAGATGCACATGCTGTAAAGTTTGACCAAAAAGATAACAAGAGCAAACAAGAGACATTCGAAATTGCGAAAATGTTGGCTGAATTTAAACCCACAGTAATCTGTGTAGAAGTGTTGCCTGTAAAGAATGATGAATTGAACATCGATTACAACAACTTCCTAAAAGACAACAATTATAAGGTCAAATTTGGTGGTGAAATCGCTCTACTTGCTTACGAGGCCGGTAAATTGGCAGGCGTAAAAAGAACTTACGGAATTGACGAACAAGAAACCGCGGCTTACAATTACAACATTGGAAGAGAGCTGGAAAATCAAGTAGATAGCCTAACTTCAAAGCATTATACGGAAAGCCTATTGAAGGAGTTTGCGCAGCTTGAAAAACTATCAATCTCGAACAAACTAAAGTTTTTCAACAAAAAAGAGTCGTTAGAGAATTTTATCAATATCAATGCCGATATTCTAACATACAACAGTACCCAAGGTAACTTTGAGGGGGCTGATGAAGCAAGCAAATTCTACAGAAGAAACCTCCGTATGTTTTCAAACCTCAATCAGGTGCCACTAACAAAAGAAGACCGCGTTCTTGTTATCCTGGGCGCCACACATACGGCTTTTCTTACCGAATTCATGAAGCGAAGCCCTAAATACGAGCTTAAAGATGTAGCAGAATATTTAAAATAAAAAAGGCTAAAAAGGAAATAAATTGTTATGTTGAGCCTGTCGAAACATACAATTTATTTCCAAAAGTATTATTTATCCTACGGTAACGCTTCGACAGACCTGCTTACCGCAGACAGACTTCATATGATAGCAAGTAGAAGCCTTTTTATTTCTGTTTCTTTTTCCCTTTCTTTCCCCATTTTCGGTTGTACCAAATTATAAAACCAGTTACCGGCAAAGAAGCCCCGACAAGCGAAGCAATCGAAGCAATAATCTTAGTAGTAAGACCACCAATTGTTCCGACATGGATATCAAAATTCGCTTTGTAGACCTTTTGTCCAAAAGAATAGTGATCTAGATTAGCCATTCCACCTACCTGCTTCAGGGTCTTTTGATCAAAAGAAAACCACGTGGTAATATCATTGTGTCCGGAGGTCGGATCGATATAAATAGCATACACATCTTCCTTGTTCTGAGGATATGTAATACGCATTTTCAAATGCTGTTTATAGCGGGCCCATATCTCATCATCCGCATGCTTGTAAACCGATGTCGTAATCGTTGTATCTGAACTCCCTTTTGTAGGATGTTCCATACGGGGTTTCCCTCCCGTGACCAACCAATGATAACCACTATCGAACCAACTAAATGTAAAAACCACTCCCGTTACAGTGAGGATCACCGTAAAAATCAAGGTGTAAAAGCCCAACACATTATGCAGGTCGATATTGATGCGCTTCCAATTGGCATTCCACTTAATTTTGAAACTTTTATTGCGCGTCGATTTATTCCATTTCGATGGATACCACCAAATGAGTCCGGTGATCAACGTAATCAAAAAGATAATACAGCTAGCCCCCACAAAGTAACTGCCGAATGGTCGTGGAAACCAAAAAAAGCGATGACCGGCACGTAAGAAATCATGAAAAATCGTGACGGTATCTTCATTGACTCGGTGGTACAAAATTGCGCCAGTATAGGGATTAACAAACAGCTCATGATAGTTCTCATCTTGAGGCGTCATATAACTTATTACGCTACTTTTTTCTGGGCCGCGGTATGCGATACTATAAAAACCACCATCCGTGACGGCAGGGATATCCTGGAGTGTCGACTTCACTTGTACTAGTAATTCGGATGGTTTTAGTACCTCCCCTTGTTCCACTTTAACGGATTGTCCCGGAGTAAAGAACAATTCAACCTCGTCCCGAAACACCCAGATTGCAGCCGTGAAACACACTACAAATACAACAATACCAGAGAGCAGTCCCAGCCACAGATGTAACCAGTTACTGATTTTTCTGAAAAGTGATTTTTTTGATTTTGTCATCGTTAGAAAAAAGGTATCAAAGGGAAGGGGACTTAAAATGCCCCCTTCCTGTCTGTTATGTAGTTAGGTCTTTTACTTCAGGCGGAATAAACCGTTTACCGCATCCACATCCTTGATCTGCACACCTTTATTCACTAACCCCGTCGTGCTATCGTAGTTATACAAGAAGAAATTACCATCGATATCTTTCGTATTCACCGGGAAATACACCTTACCTTCATCTGCTAGGATATTTGGAGCTGTCGGTTGACTTTTTGCCAATGGTACATTAAGCTTTGTAATACTTCCCGAAGCCATATCAACCACATGAAACTCCTGCACATTAGCAAAGCCATACGATCCCCAAGTCAACGCCAAATCCATACGGATTCTACGAATCAATAGCTTTCCATTACCAGCATATCCTCCACCCAATACAACATCACCATTTAACTTTTCCGACAGGTTTAAGAAGTAAGTAGGGTCCACCACAGAAGTACCTTTTTTAATCCGATAGATACCATGCGGCTTATCCCAGTTTTGCGCTACCATTTCAAAAGGTGAAGTCACTATATACAGATCATCATTGTAGGTAAAGGTCTTCAAGACCCCATTACGATCATTACCCGGACTTGTAGAGCGATTGTCTTCGCTATAAACCGGGTTACTTAATGAAGGGTAATCAAACACCGCAAAATAAGCCGTTCCTGTCGCGTAATTTTGTTTACCTGGCGCTACTGCTGTTGGATATTTCTCATCACCATACCAGTAACCCACATGTAATTTATTGTCTTTCACTTCCGCAAATCCAACAATAGGACCAGTGAGACCTGCTTTCGTCGGAAGATTAAACTTACCTTCTTTGGTGACAGTCATGCTCTCCACATTGACAATCTTGTAATCACCTTGGTACGCGTAAATAAGTAATGTATTATTATCGATCCACTGGTGATTGTAGCGATAACCATCCTCCAACACAAAAGGAATTGCCTTTACGGTCTGCATGGTTTGATTAACGTAACTGTATTTAGTCAATGTATTTTCACTCGACAGATAGGAGTAATAAAAACCACTCTTCGTGATAAAAGCAAGAAATCCCGGCTCTTGATTCGTCACATTAGCTCCCTTTCCGACAAAAGAGATTTCTCCACCAGTCAGGTTACCCGTCTGAAAAATATAAGAACCATCCGGCTCCATCACCATCCCCCCCACAGCAAAAACTTTCTCCGTTTCTGGCTCAGGCGTGTCGGGTGAATCGCTTTTCTTACAGGACTGTAAGGAATAACCCATGCTGAACATGGTGACGAGCACTATGGCTTTTTTAATCGTATTGATATGCATAAGAATAAAAGTTTATTGATATTTTAATGTATGTAATAGCGTAGTTTAAGATTGAACGAACGTCCCGGTTTCTGTAATCGGAAATTATCGTATGCTAATTCATTGGTTAGATTTTTCGACTCCACAGCGATATTATATCGACCATCTTTTAGCGCGTAGGTGATGCCCGCATTATGCAGCAATTGTGTCGGAATAACATTGAGCGACTGCGAACTTCCCCAAGCCTCCCAAGTCAGGAAAAAGCTATGAAAATATTGTGTAGACCAGTCGAACTGCACGCGTGTACCCTTGCCTAACCAATTGTTCTTGCCCACCGAAAGAAAGAAGTTTCCAAACAACCAAGGTTGGTTCGGAACCATGTTGCCATACGTCTCGCGCGGGGTTTCCGTACCGTAAATATACTGTTGGTTCTGTTTCGTTTTTTGATAACTACCGTTCAAGGTCACTTCCAACAGGTCGGTATATTTGTATCGTGCTTCCAGTTCCCCACCATACACAAGAACCTTTCCCTCGTTCATAAACTGCGAACTAGTGCTTCCTGCCGGCAGCGAATAGATAAAGTCCTTCGAATTGCGGAAGAAAGTCGCCACATCAAGGCTATAGAGATGATTATCCAGCCATTTGGTCATATCAAAACCGACATTCAGGTTGTGGCTGCTCTCGGGTTTGATATCTGGGTTTGGAATCACATTCACCCCATCGCCCAAAACCTCTAACAGTTCCGGCAATCGATAAGCGCGCTCATAAGAAAAACGAACTCTGCTATCTGCCGTTACGGCATAACGCGCCGCCAAACCCAAGCCATATTTATTATAATCTCTTTTCTGTGCAGCACGTTGATTTTTTCCGCTCGTCACTTCCCCGATATTCAAACCAAAGTGGAACAGTTTCGCAAAGACCTCCGTCTTTAACTTATCATTGAACGCATTGTTCTGCCAGGATGCACCCCAGATAGATTTTGTTTGCCCTGAAGGCGTAAACTGCATTTGGCTAAGCTCCTCATCCGATTTCTGGTCCGCCACACTATGGTTCTGATTTAGCGAAACTTTATTATTCGCATTAAGCTCATACATCAGGTTGACACGACTCAAGAAAAAGGTGTTTTGAAAATTCGTCAACGACTGCGGCGTAGAGGCTCCAATTTCTCCGTGTTTATTTTGGCTACTACGCACCGAGCCATCCCACCAATAGGTGGTTGAGGAGGTATCGACCACCGCATAACGATCCACACCATAACTCATAAAAGCAGTTGCCGACAAGCCTTTCGTAAAGAGGTCTGTCTTTTTATAACGAATGGAAGGCATGAAATAATCTCCATTGCGATTGACCTTGCCATAGACAGCAGACTGCCTAGCACCCGTTTGATACTCTTTGTAATGGTCATTATAAAGCATCCCCAAAACCAAAACATCTGCCCATTTTTTATTTACATACCCCACCTCTCCCTGCGCCATCGCCGACCGATACTGGTCATGAAAACGTCGGACACTCTTCTCGATAAAATTACCATTACCGTCGGGCACTTGGATTAATGCATCATACTTCGGATTGCTGTGCATCCAATAGTTATTGTCTGAAAAATTATAGAACGATGTGAGTTTGAAAAGAAAACCTGTTTGTTGATTCACATACTGTGTATTGAGCGCAGCACGATGCGTATTAAAAGAACCGTAGCTGTAGCTCGCATCGAGATAACTTTTTGTGCCTTTATTGGTTACCATATTAATCGCGCCGCCCAATGCATCTGCTCCCAGCTCAATAGGTACAACACCTTTATAGACATCCAGGCGCTCCGCCAGATTGACCGGAAAATTATTGAACGTCATCCCCACACCATAGTTTTCCATAGGGATCCCATCGACAAAGAAACGCACCGCCTTGCCCGATAACCCGTTTACAGAAAAATTAAAATCAGAACCCAATCCGCCATACTCTCGAATACGAATCCCTGTTGTTGTATTTAATATCTGATTCACATCTCTCGTGGAATTCTTAAACTTGTCCACCGAAACGGTATTAAGGTTGAAACCGCTATCTTTTATTTTCTGTACCTCCGTTTGCCCTAAAACCATGACATCTTCCAAAGACTGCTCATCAATAGCCATCGCCATGTTCAGGATAACGTCTCCCTCCCCTTTGCTTTCCACGATTTTCGCAAAGGGCTTAAATCCGATGCTGGATACGCGAACCTGATAAGTCTGTTCCTCGGCATCTATCTTTATTTGATAGCGACCATCGGCATCCGTCACCACTGCCGTTTCAGCAATCGCGACAACCGCTCCCGGAACAGGCGTACCGTTGGCTGTCACCACACCCGAAATGCGTTTCTTCTTATTGGATTTTAAACCGATGAAAATTTGGCTGCCCGAAGCTTTGAATTTAAGATCACGTCGGCCAATAAGCTGCATGAGTATATCAGCGACTTTTTCGTTGGTATATTTTTTACTAACCCGCTTCTCGGTTTGGAGTAACTGGTTACTATAAACAAAAGAGCAATCGAGCCGCTCTCCCATTTCTAAAATGGCTGCTGAAAGTTTGATATTTTCAAACTGAATTGATATTCGTTTTTCTAAGGTATTTCCACCTTGCGCTTGTGCAAAAATCGGTATAAAAAAGCCTCCTATCAAGGCACAACATATCATGCACAGTGTCCGCATATAGCCACACTGTGTTAAAAATATTTTCATATTTTTACAAAAATTATGGATTAATCTCTATTATTTGATTCATTCATTCTCCGGTATGTAGTTTTGGACGACGGCATACCGGCTTTTTATTTTTTGACCGTTATTTCATTATTCTGTAATCGTTACTACCTTATCCTTTATTTCGTATTTCAAACCGGTCGTAAATTCAAGACTACTCAACACCTGCTCCAAACTTTTCTCTCTGTAACTTCCCGTTACCGTAAGCGATTTTAAGTTTTCAGACTTGATTTTTATAGAAACACCATACCACCGTTCTATCTTTTTTGCGACCTCGCTCAACGGTTCATTGGACAATTGTAGTACCCGTTCTTTCCACGCACTTTCTTGTTCAGGTTGCACCGTTTGACTGGTTACACCTTTATTATATGCCAACGTGCCCTGCATACCGACCGTAAGCACGACCTGTTCCTTGCTGTCATGACGGCCAAACATCACCTTACCTCGTTCAACGGTCAATACTGCTTTCGCGTCGCTTCCATAGGCGCTTAGGTTAAATTGTGTCCCCAAGACTTTTGTATAGGAAGAGTCGGTATGAACAATAAAAGGTTTCGATTTGTCGTGTGCGACATCAAAAAAAGCTTCTCCGTTGAGTGTTACAAGTCTATTATCCGCTGTAAAGGCTTCTGGAAATTCAAGTTCGCTTTCCGCATTTAGCAATACTTTAGAACCATCCGGCAAGGTTATATTCATCCGTTGTCCAGCCTCCGTACGCACTGTTTTCATTGGCGCTGCCTCCAGCACAGTCGGTTTTATAAAATAATCCTTCACCAACCATCCTATACCCATAGCAAATACAAAACAAGCCGCTATTTTGGACAGCATGATTAACCTCCCCTTTCTTAAGGATCGTCCACCGCGAATGTTTGTTATTTCGTCTTCTATACCCGCTGTTGCAGAAAGCTTACGCCAGACCGCAGCAAGTTGCTCGTCTTCACCCGTAGCTTCAGTTCCACCATCTTCCTGCTGGTTAAGCCAAGATTCGATCTTACCCTTCTCCAAAGGAGATGCTTCCCCCTTTGCATAGCGCTTAAATTCTTCTGGACTTATATTCATCTACTAGTAATTAATCCTTTCTTTATAAAACGGTACTCTGTGACTCTTCTTAATTTTATTCAATCTAAATTAGACCGGTTATATATACAGTTCCATAACCGCATGAAAGGTACAGGTCGTTTTAATTAAAAAACAACAATACACTGAATGTCAATTTATTATTTTTAATAAAGGTGGATTTCTGGGTAAGATTACACTAAAGACGGGGTTATACTTCGCGTACGATGTTTTTCCGGAGAAAAGACAAGGCAAGACCGATCTGCTGTTTCACGGCGCTTACAGAGATACCGAGTTCTGTGGCAATCTCCGTATTATTTAGTCCTTCCTGATCCCGCATCAGGTAGATACGGCGGCATTGCGGCGGAAGTTTATCGACCAGCAAATAGACGCGCTCGGAAAGGTTATTGAAATAGATGGCTTGAAGTGTGCTGGTATCCGCTTCGGAATAATCCTGCAACGAGTTTTGTAAATGAGATTTACGACTGGCGTTATCTCGAAAGAATTTTAGGATCTGGATTTTTACGGCATGAATCAGAAACGCTTCCGGATTGTCCATGATAAGTGTCTCGCGCCGCTCCCATACAGAGAGGAATACGTTATGGATGATATCAGCACATAGTTCCTCTTCCTGTAGTTCCCGGTAGCAGATGCGGTACATTTTCTTTGCGTAGCACTGATAGAGCATCTTGAAAGATGCCGCATCCAAAGGAGCGATGTGAAAATCTGATATATTATTTCCTGTTTCCAAACGTATAGGTAAACCTATAAAGGTTGGTCAAAGATAATTACTATTTAGAATTAATACAAATAGATGATAAAATTGAATTCCTGTTAGGGGAATCGTTTTGGGTTTGACAAGCAAATTCTACAGAAGAAACCTGCATATGTTTTCCTAGCTCAAGCTGGTGCCATTGACGAAGAGAACCGTGTTTTTGTTATTCTGGCCGCAACGTATAAAGCGCTCCTTGCCGCGTTCATGATGTGGTAATTCTCCCAAACATGGGCATGAAGGTATAGCCGACTATCCAGCAGAATATTTAAAGTAAAAAAGGATATCGGCAAGGCAGCGACGGACGTCTTCATAGCATCGACGTATTCAATTGCTCCATCGCGTACACACTTTGTAGCATTGCGGGAACACTTTGCGGCATTTCTAATCCGCGGCGTAGTCGCGCGCAGTATTAACAGGTCCCCCCCACTCCTCTTTGGAGCATGCACGGTAGACTTTACGTCGATGTCAGGACCCTTTCGTGTATTGATGGTTGGTGTTGCATCAAAGTCTGTAGGATTTGCATACATTCGTGTCTTCTTTGTTCACAAAGCCATCGTCGGTGTCATCACGCAGGCACAATACGTCGTATTCCGGTCTTCTTTAAACCTAAGTCCTTAGGCTTTGTCCCATTGTCTTCACACGACACGCCAAAGTCTCCACGCGCTGCCCCTATTGCATGTGGGGATGCTACAAAGAGTAACGGCGATACGTTGTTTTTTTCGGGAAGTATGGGCTGGTAGGCGCCTATTATCACTTCAATTTCTTTAGTCGCTCTTTGGCTGAAGGTATAACATCATCATCCTCTTCGTAATTACCGATCACGCTCTCTAATGTACTCTTCGCCTGACGAATATCCCCCTTACGCGCATACACATCCGCCAGCAGGATGAAGCTCTTAGCGACCCAATAATCATGCGTACTCATATTCTCGATCACATCAAAGGCAGACTGTTGCGCTTTGTTGTACTCTTTATTTTCATACTGCAACAGAGCCACACGGTACCTTGCCTCAGCACTGACTGGCGCTTTGCTTTTGAGCGCTGCTAAGTTCAGTTCGTCCATGGCAGACTTCGCATTGCCTTGCTTCTGCATTGCCTTTGCTCTATACAGGTGTACCGTTGCAATTTCCTCGTCAGATGCGCGTGGATAGTTCTTCACCAGATTTGCATACTTATTCATCTGCTCCATATCACCAATTTCAAAATAACAAATCATCAGATTCGTAACGGCGTAACCATAGTTATTTTTATAATCAGCATTGAGCTCTAATTTTTTGAGATGCACAATTGCCTCATTGTATTGCTTCAAACTCAAGTACAAGGCAGCAACGGTCATCAGTGTACTCTCTGTATACGGACTTGTCCAGTCGTTCAGGATAATATTTAGGTCATGTAGTGCTTTTTCCGGCTGCCCGGTATGGTATAAACTCACCCCTCGGATGTAGCGCGCATGCTTCTCATTCCTTGGTTTCGGAAATTTATCAAAATAGGCATTGATTGCTTCCACAGCTGGACCGTACTGCGCTCTGGAAAACAAGGTACGGCCCATCTTAAATGCCAGGTTATCTTGATCTGCAGCACTCAGCTTCATAACATTACTGCTGGTGGCATACTGGATATAACCCGTAGCATCACCTTTGTCGAGGTAGATATTTTCAATAGAACCAATCGCCTGGGCGGCCTCATCGGTCGTCGGATATTCCTTCACCACCTTCTTGAATGTAGCGATAGCTGCTTCGGTGTCATCTTTATTATATTGCACCAGTCCGATTGTCACTAACGCCCTCGGAATATAGCTGCTGCGCGGATATGTTTCGACCATCTTTTGTAGCCCCTCGATGGCAGCCTCGTACTCCCCTTTTGTGAAATACACATACGGGATCTCAAACGCTACGTCATCGGCATAGTTCGAACTCGGGTATTTTTTAACAATGGATCGTAATGTATTGAGCTTCGCCTCATTATCGCCCTGCAACCCCTGAATAATAGCCTGTTGGAACAAGGCATAATCTTGTGTCGGAGCGTTGTTCTTAATAAGGATGTTGTAGTAGTCCTTGGCACGACCATAGTTGCGCATAGACAGATACGAATCGCCTAAACGGGCGATTACATCATAGCGTACCGCTTCATCCGACGAACTGTCCTTCGTTGTTAAAAAACGTTCAAAATACTCGGCGGCCACACTATACTTACGGTTACGGAAAGCCGCATAGGCCAGGGCATAGTTCGCATAATTGTAAACGGTCGTGTTCCGTGCGGCGGGCAAACGTAGGAAGTTAGCGAAGTTTTCCACCGCCTCGCCGTACTTGCGCACTTCATACATAGCTTCTGCTTTCCAATAGGTAGCCAACGCCGCCATTTCGGCATCGAACTGAAACTTCTCCGATCGCATAAACATGGATATGCTGTTTTCGAAAGCGCGTTCGTTATAAAACTCCATACCCCGATAATAGGTAATCTTTTGGTAAGTAATATCGGCTTTACGATCTCTATTTTTGAATGATTCAAATAAATATACAGGAGCCTGAAAATTGCTGAACCCCGATAGAACCTTCGCCAGTTGCGTCTCCGTAGTCTCCGTGCTTTTTACATCAGCATCAAGTTTGACATATTTTAGGGCAAAATATTCTTGAAGTGATTTCAAGGCTACTTGTACCGAGTCCAAGCTATACAAGGTTTTGGCGTAGTTGAACAGGGCATCCATTTTCAAATCCCGATCATAATTCATCTTGGATGCTTTAGAAAATGAATGACATGCACTTTGCATATCGCCTGTTTTTAAGGAAATATAGCCCAAAGCAATGATCGAGCTTTGATAGAAAGCGTCCGCTGGCTCTACTTTCTTGAGGATAGAAGTTGCTCGTTCATATTCGCCAGCGCGATAGGCCAAAATACCAATTCTGTTGTTATCGATATTACTGCGTAGGGCGTTAGGGTATCTTTCCGGCAATGGGCTGTGATAAGGTTCTTTGAATCCGTTTTCTGCAAAATACACGCCCACAGCAACCTGCCGAAGTTCCTTCTCTAGTGCTTCCCGGTCGAGCTTCATATCCGGACTTCGACGTATCTTTACCGCATCAGCCAGCATCGGACGGTAGTCACGAACGACTTCGATAGAATCCATAACGGATGGCCTGACTTGATCTATTCTTTCAGTAGTTTGTGGTTTTTCTGCTTGCTTCTTTTCTTTTTCCTGTGCGTAGCCTAGGCCCCCTACAAATAGAAAGATACCGATTAGTGTATATGTGAGATAATTGTAGCCTATCCTTTGTTTATGTATCATTTTCTCTGAACCTTTTTTCCTTTTCCAATCATTTATCCACATAGGGAATAATGATCACAGTGCAATCTTCCTGCCAAGGGGCGCTATCCTATCTAAAAAAAGTAGTTATCAGGATCTACTACAATTAACCTGTTTGTTAAACAGGAAAGTTATACCCATCCGATGGAGCAATATGAAAACCGGATGTGTTATCTATATTTCAAAAGATACTGGTAAACCTAAAGAGATTTGCTGAAGATAACCGCTACTTAAAAATACACACAACGAAATGGTAAATTGAGGTTCTGTTAGCGATATCTTTTCATGTCACTTGGCTCCGTTTTCTTCATGACGTATACGATACCTGATGTTCCTCCTGTTCCATCGGAGTTTTTGGTTAGGTCTAGCGTATTTACGAGCTCATATCCAATCTCCGCCATGTAGTTTAATACGGCCGCATATGATCTTGTATTGGTGAGAATCTGCGATAACTTCATTCCGTCTTCCAATTGTTTTTCGGAATCACCTAAGTCGACATTTACTTTTAATTTTTTGGACAAGAATTTTCCTTCTATCCGGATGTAAGCATAGGATACTTTTTCTTTTTGAATTTCAATTTGATTGGCTTTTAATGTTTCTGCCGATGGGTAAAGCGCATAGGAAAGCAGACAAAGTAGAATGAGATATTTACGCATAATGGAAGTGGTTTTATATAGGTAATATTACTGATTTTCTTTGAGGATTTTATAATGTATTAAAAATGTTAGCCTTAAGCGGCTCATAAGCCTATACTTCCTTTCTCTGACACTATAATTATAGATGTACACTAATATCGTATGCTAGATTGTGACAGCCAAAGACCTAGAGGAGATAAGAGACTATTTTATAATCGGCACAGTTTTAGCAAGGTAATGGCACAACGAACAATCAATAGAACAACGATGAAAAGAACACTTACACTGGGGCTATTCTTAAGCCTCCTAACTTTCCTTTATACCGGATGTAGCAAAGATGATGATGCGAACGGTGAAGTGCAGGAGAACTACTTTAAAGTAAAAGTAGACGGTACTGAGAAAATATTCCCTATTGTAGAAGCTCGTTGGGTGGATGGTGGGAACTATCTGAGTATTTATGGCATGAACAGTGGGAAAGAATCGGTCACGGTTACCGTTATGTCTGAAAAAACACGTGTACCTGCAGGTCAATATAGTTTAGATGATGCGTCCGGCTACACCATCCTTTCTGCTCATATTGTTAGCAGTAGTAATGGACAGCTAAACGCTGCGGCAACACGAGGAACGGTTTCTACTGATGATGCCTTTGATTTGAAAATAACTAAGATTGATAATGGCCAGGTACAAGGTTCTTTTACAGGCACATTAATCCGAGTAGAAGGCCTAAATACGATAGGCAAGGTTGTCCTTACCGATGGTCAGTTTAAGGCGAGCATAAAACCAAACTAGCTGTTGGGTTGAAGATAAAAGTAGCTCGGCTATGATAATCATATAAATCAAGATCATCATAGCCGAGCTGTTTATTTAGATGTTTGATAAAAACGAACTAAAGTTGGTTTTTCTATGGGAAGAGACTACTTCCCAATACAAAACTTCGAGAAAATATTCTCCAAGAGATCATCCGTGGTCACTGCCCCAGTAATTTCACCCAAGTGGTGAAGCGACTGACGGATATCCATCGCCAAGAAATCCGATGTTACCGGATTATCCAAGCCGTAAAGCACCTTCTCCAGCGCCTCCTGCGTATGTTGCAACGCCTCCACATGTCGGATATTCGTTACCATGACATCATCGTGATTCACATTCGCCAGATTCACCTGGTTCAACAACTCATCCTTCAAATCATCGATCCCCTCCTGCTGCTTTGCCGAAATATACAACGGCTTCAAAACATCAAAAGCCAAACGCTGTTCCACCGTAATCAGGTCACTCTTATTCACGATCGTCACAAAAGGAATATTCAAATGCTGCACCTCCGCAATCTGCGTCTGCACATCCGCCACACTATCCTGCGTCGGGTCAAACAAATAAACAATCAGGCGCGCCTGCCTCATCTTCTCGCGGGTACGCTCCACCCCTTTAGCCTCAATAATATCTGCTGTCTCCCGGATACCCGCTGTATCAATAAAACGGAATGTTATCCCGTGGATATTAATCTCATCCTCAATCGTATCCCGCGTTGTTCCCGCAATCTCAGAAACAATCGCTCGCTCCTCATTTAAGAGCGCATTCAGTAAAGTCGACTTACCCACATTCGGCTTACCGGCAATCACCACCGGCACCCCATTCTTCAACACATTACCCTGCTCAAACGAAGCAATCAACTTGCGGATTACCTGATAGATATTAGTAATCAACAACCGCAGCTGATCGCGATTGGCAAACTCCACATCCTCCTCCGAGAAGTCCAGTTCCAGCTCAATAAGCGAAGCAAAATGTACCAGATCCTCACGCAGCTTTTTCAGCTGATTGGAGAAACCACCACGCATCTGTTGCATGGCCACCTGATGAGATGCCGCCGAATTCGAAGCAATTAAATCCGCCACCGCTTCCGCTTGCGACAGATCCAGTCCGCCATTCAAGAAAGCACGAAGCGTAAACTCCCCCGGTTTCGCGGCACGTGCCCCCTGTTTCATCAACAAGTGAATAACGCGCTCAATAATATAAGCCGAGTTATGCGTCGAGATCTCTACGACATGCTCCTTCGTGTAAGAATTCGGACCAACAAACAAGGACACCAATACCTCATCAATAATATCATCGCCATCGCGAATCGTACCAAAATGAATCGTGTGCGAGGGCTGCTCCAGTAGATTCTTGCCTTTAAACACACGGTTGGTAATATGAATAGCCTCTGCACCCGAAAGACGGATCACAGCGATAGCACCATTTACGCCCGGCGAAGTCGCCAGTGCAACAATAGTATCTGATGAAATTAATCCTGTTGACATGGTGCAAAGGTATAAAATACTGGTGAGAGTTCCGTTTAATCCGCTTAGGAGCAATATCCCTATCCATTCCCCTCCACAAACGATTCACGGCCTTTACTTGTTATAAATTAAGCAAATGTTTTGGGAATGTTTATTAACATCTTGTTTACAATTTGTTTATATTTAAGAAACTTTACTTCAATATTTTTAGCATTCAAGAAAGTGGCAAAGAAAAAGATGATCAAGAAATTTATTCCCCGCGATATTAGTTGGTTAAGTTTTAACGGGCGCGTATTACAGGAGGCAGCAGATAATACGGTTCCTTTATCCGAACGCATCAAGTTTTTGGGAATTTTCTCCAACAATATGGACGAGTTTTTCAGGGTGCGTGTAGCCGGCCTAAAGCGTGCATTAGCCTTTAACCAAAAAGAAGCAAAAGAGATTTTCTACGAAACGCCACAGAGTATATTGGATGAATTATATGAACGTATTATCAAACAGCAGGATAAGTTTGATGAAACATGGCGTGAGGTTCAAGTCGAGATGGCTAAGCAAAAGGTATATATAAAATCCTTTGCCGACCTGAACCCACAACAACAACGTTTCGTAAAGCATTACTACGAAGACGAAGTAGAATCCAACGTAATCCCACTGATGTTGGATGATATGCGTCCCATTCCCTACCTGCGTGATAAAAGCTTGTACTTAGGGATTGCGATGCGCAAAAGAGATTGGGAATATGAAACGAAGTATGCGTTAATCGAGGTTCCGACACAGGGCAACGGTCGCTTTATTTTACTGCCAGCGCCAAAAGGCGAAAAGCATGTCATCCTCTTAGAGGACATCATTAAGTTTAACCTTCCTTATATCTTCTCCTTCTTTGGGTTTGACACCTTCGAGGCACATGCCTTTAAGATTACCAAAGATGCGGAGTTTGATATAGACAACGACATCAATACCACGTTGGTGGAAAAGATAACCAAAGGCGTCAAAAACCGTCGCAAAGGTAAGCCTACACGTTTTGTCTTCGACAAGGAAATGGACTCCTCATTGGTAGAATTTTTAATAAAAAAGCTGAACTTATCGAAGAAAGATAGTATCATTCCGGGACAGAAAATCCATAATTTCAAACATTTTATGGACTTCCCTAAAGTCTTTAAAACAGAGGAAAAGGCAAAGGAACGCATCCCTTTTTACCACCCGGATTTTGATGGGAAGCAGCGCATCAGCGATGTCTTGATTAAGAAGGATGTGCTGTTATCTTTTCCGTACCACAGCTTCGTACCGATGATCGACCTGCTGCGGGAATCGGCGATGGATCCAGATGTAAAATCTATACACATCGCGATTTACCGCATGGCGGAGAATTCCAAAATTGCAAATGCTTTAGTCAATGCTGCGCGTAATGGTAAAGAGGTCGTCGTGATGCTGGAGTTGCGTGCTCGATTTGATGAAGAGCATAACCTCGACTGGAAAGAACGTTTTGAAATGGAAGGTATCACGGTTCTGCTTGGTATCCCCGACAAGAAAGTACACGCTAAACTTTGTATCATCAAAAAACGTATCGAAAATAAAACGGTACAATATGGCTTTGTGAGCACGGGGAACATCAACGAAAAGACCGCTAAGTTTTATGGTGACTATTGCCTGATGACAAGTAACCGGACGATTATGGCGGACATCAACAAAGTCTTTGCCGCACTGAAAAAGCCAAAGGTAGATTTGGCATTGACCTTAGCAAACTGCAAGAATCTTATGGTGTGCCCTACCAGCATGCGTAACGCGATTGTCGCCTATATCGATAAGGAAATCGCGGAAGCTAAGGCTGGAAAAAAAGCGCATATCATCGTTAAAATAAACTCGCTGAGCGATAAGCACCTTATTCGAAAACTTTATGAAGCGGCGCTGGTCGGTGTCAAGGTGGAGTTGATCGTTCGGGGCATTTACTGTGCGGTGAACGATAAAAAATTCAAACAGCCGCTCAAAGCGATCAGTATCGTGGATGAGTATTTGGAACACGCGCGTGTGATGTATTTCTACGCGGCCGGCAAGGAACATGTGTATATATCATCAGCCGACTGGATGCCTCGAAATCTGGATCATCGTATTGAAGCTGCCGTGCGCATTATTAATAAGAAGATAAAAACGGAGCTGATCGATATGCTGCATATTCAGCTCAAGGATAATGTTAAGGCTCGGATTCTAAATAATGAGCTTGATAATGCCTATGTCGAAAGTGGTAAGAAGGATATTCGATCTCAAGTGGAGCTGCATCGCTATCTTAAAGGAAAAACTTTGTAGTTGGTGGTGAGTAGTTTGTTGTTCATAGTTTCTAGATTATGGTTCATCGTGCCTAGATATCTCCATAGTCGATAGGACGCCCTTCTTATATTAAATAGTCTGACAGATTAATGACGCAACAATGTTGCGATTAAGAATTTAACCTCTTAGTTTTGTTTCAACAAATTAAGAACACTATGATACCTTACGCACCATTTGACGTCATTATTATTGGAGGAAGTTATGCGGGCCTATCCGCCGCTATGTCACTTGGGCGTTCGCGCCGGCAAGTACTGATTATCGATAGTGGTCTGCCTTGCAATAGATTCACCCCACACTCCCACAATTTCTTAACGCAGGATGGAAAGGCTCCGGCCGAGATTGCACAACGCGCACGCGAACAGGTTCATCAATACGATACGGTTCACTTTGTGGAAGGAACAGCCAATACCGTGACCCAAGTCGATAGCTTCTTTGTCGTAGAAACCGCAACGGGAGAAGCCTTCACTGCCAAGAAACTAATTCTTGCAAACGGTATTAAAGATAATCTTCCCGATATTCCGGGCTTGGCAAATGCGTGGGGTAAAACAGTAATCCACTGCCCTTATTGCCACGGCTATGAGTTTAAAGACCAGAAGACAGGAATCCTAGCCCATGGAGATCGTGCTCTGCATCTCGCCGGTTTAGTGTATAACTTAAGTAAAGACTTGCAGCTCTTCACCAATGGAGAAGCTGAATTTACAGCTGAGCAGCGTACGAAGCTGACAAAAGCGGGTATTTTGGTCCACGAAGAACGTATCATCTCCATATCCGAAAAGGAAGGTATAATCGATGGTATCACCCTCGATACTGGAGTTTTCATGCCCCTCCAAGCCCTCTATGCAGTCATACCTTTTACGCAACAAGGAGGTGTCGCAGACGCTCTAGGATGCACACTTACCGATGCAGGACATATCAAGGTTGATTTTATGCAGAAAACAAGCGTACCAGGCGTATATGCGTGCGGCGATAACTCCTCGCCAATGCGTTCGGTCGCATTGGCTGTTTCCACAGGAAGCACCGCTGGAGCTATGGTTAATATGGAGCTCGTAACGGAATCTTTTTAAAAATTTCCAATCCATAAAAAAACATAGAATATCTATCGAAAATTTTGTCGTAACTTGCTTTAAAGTTAACGATACGTTATGGAACAGATAAAGATAACCAGTGTGATCCATGTTCGGGTAGAAACCGTATGGAATGCATACACCTCTGCCGAGGATGTTCAACAATGGAATCATGCTTCGGATGACTGGCATTGTACCGCTGCTACGAATGATCTACGCATCGGTGGTAAATTCAATTACCGGATGGAAGCTAAAGATGGTCGCTTCGGGTTTGATTTTGAAGGGGAATACACCAAGCTGGAGCCCTTCCGAAAGATTGCATACAAGATGGGAGACGGTCGCCATGCGGAAATTAATTTTCTTGCTCAGGACGACCACACCGATATTGTCGTGCTTTTTGATCCAGAACAGACGAACCCAATCGAGATGCAACGCGATGGCTGGCAAGCGATCTTGAATAATTTTAAAGCATATGTAGAACGAATCTACGGCAACAATTAAGATTATCCTCCGTTAGTTTAAGATTATATTACGTGTCACATTATGGCAGGAGTAAAAACATTTTTTACAGACCAATCTGTAGTCGACTATATTGAACAGCTTACAGAGGAGCAGAAAAAAGCGGATAGTTATCGCTTGATCGAGCTGATGAAGCAAGTAACCGGTGAAGATGCCCGTATGTTTGGCCCTAGCATCATTGGATTCGGACAATATCATTACAAATATGCAAGTGGTCACGAAGGCGACGCACCAATCTTAGGCTTTTCACCGCGAAAAGCAGCGTTCTCCCTTTACGTCCATACCGGATGCGAAGAAGCAGCCCATCTTTTGGAAAACCTGGGCAAATACAAAATCAGCAAAGCCTGTATCTATATCAAAAAACTAGCCGATATCAAGGAAGACCAATTGTTAAATTTGATGCAATATACACTGGATTATATCAGTGAAAAATATCAACGCATTAAACAATAAAAAAACCTGTATACGCTTAATTTCATCCAAAGATGTCGAACTCATTTACCACCATAGCCGATTATATTTCACTTTTCGATGGGGAGAAAAAAGAGCTCCTTATTACGCTTAGGGAAATAATAGCAAGCGCAGCACCGGAAGCAACAGAAACAATCAATTACCAGATGCCTACCTTTCGATATAATGGGAACTTGATTCATTTTGCGATGTCTAAAAATCACCTAGGTTTATATCCCGGGCCAGCGGCTATTGTCCATTTCGCGGATCAATTGACGGCCTACAAAACTTCAAAAGGTGCTATTCAGTTACCGTTGGATAAGCCACTTCCTAAAAAATTGATCCAGGACATCGTCCACTACAACATAGATCGCCTACACGATAAAGAAGCTCCCGATTGGAAAAAATACAACAGCCAATGGGCGGAAGCGACAGAAAAGGTCGCACAAATAATCCATGAACTTCCGCTCACCAAGGAGTTTAAATGGGGTGGCGATATATACACCTATCAAGGAAAGAATGTCGTCGCTTTTTCAGGTTTCAAAAATCACTTCGCAATATGGTTTCACAACGGTGTATTCCTCAGCGATCCACAACAGGTTTTAGTTTCCGCTTCGGAAGGAAAAACAAAATCGCTGCGCCAGTGGCGTTTTACTTCGGCTGACGATATTGATCCGAAACTCGTTAAATCATACATAGAAGAAGCTATTCAAACGGTAATCGACGGCAAGGAGCTCAAAGCAGAAAAATCAACGCCCCTTACGCTGGATGGCATCCTTAAAGAAACGCTAGCAAACGACACGAAATTAGACGCTGCCTTCACCAAACTAACGCCAGGCAAGCAGCGTGAATACATGGAATATATCGCCGATGCCAAACAAGAGAAAACGAAGATTACACGGATCGAAAAAATAATCCCTCTGGTCTTACAAGGCAAAGGGCTGCACGACAAGTACAAGAAATAGTATACAAGCTAAATGAATGTTATACGTTCTTCTTATCTTTGCCTTTTGAAATTACGCAATAGAGAATATGTCGACAAAAGAACAGAAAATAGCAAATTTTGACCCTTCACAACCGGGTTTAGCGGATGCAAGTATTTTTGGTCTGCCTTTTACAGCGGAAGAAAGTGAATTCATTATTATTCCTGTGCCGTGGGAAGTAACTGTTAGCTATGGAGCAGGTGCGGCTGATGGGCCGGATGCCGTTATGGATGCATCTTTCCAAGTAGACCTTCTGCACCAAGAGTTCCCTGAATTGTGGAAGCTTGGTATGTTCATGGATGAGGCACCTGCATCGTGGAAGACAAATAGTGAAAAATATAAAGCTTTGGCGCAGCCCATTATCGCAGCCTTAGAAGAAGGCGAAGATATTGCCGACCATCCCAACTTACAAGCTGATCTAGATAAAATTAATGCCGCTTCAGCACAGCTAAATGCAGAGTTGAAAGAACGCGTACTTTACTGGGCATCTCAAGGCAAGAAAGTGGTTTTATTGGGTGGCGATCACTCTACACCATACGGCTACTATCAGGCACTAGCTGAACAGCACGATAGCTTTGGTATTCTTCATTTTGATGCACACATGGACTTGCGCATCGCTTATGAAGGGTTTACCTTTTCACATGCCTCAATTATGTACAATGCTATACAGTTACCACAGATTACAAACCTGTTGCAGGTCGGAATTCGTGACTTCTGTGAGCAGGAAGTAGATGTCGTTCGTGCCTCGGATAAAGTAAAAGTATTTACGGATGCTGATCTAAAAACAGCGCAATTTGAAGGAAAAACATGGCGGCAACAGGTGGATGAAATGATTGGTCTTTTGCCGAAAAAAGTAGCGATCAGTTTTGATATCGATGCGTTATACCGTTGGTACTGTCCAAATACAGGAACACCGGTTCCAGGTGGTTTATCCTATGAACAAGTGACGTACATGCTGAATAAATTAGCAGCTTCCGATCGGGAAATTATCGGTGTGGATTTAGTCGAAGTGGCCCCAGGTGAAACCGATGAATGGGATGGCAATGTGGGTGCTCGATTATTGTTCCACCTTTGTGGTGCATTTGCAAAAAATAATGGCTTGAACGTAGGGGAACGTATTGTGTTCTAGTGTTCAATCTACTTTATAAAAAAAGCGGGATCTTACTAGATCCCGCTTTTTTATGTCCCTTACTTTAAGTTATCGCGATATACTTTCGCTTTCTTAACTTCTGTTTGGATATCCTTACGAGAAGAATCGTAAGTCAATACTTTTTCGTAATCTGCTACCGCTTTGTTGTATGCATCTGTAGCTGCCGCTTTATTGTAATTTGGAGTTCCAGCTGTTCCTACCAAGATACCTAGATCACGGTAAGCTACCGCTCTGTTTTGGTAAAATTTAGCATCGTTCGCCGAAATAGCAATAGCTTTCGTGTAGTCTTCGATCGCAGACTTCAATAATTGCTCTTTCGCCGCGTTAGCCAATTTACTATCATTCGCTACTGCTAATGTATTATTAGCTTTAGCTTTATAATAGTAAGCTGACGTATTTTTACTATCTAATGCAATAACTTTTTTGAACGTTTCAACAGCTTTGTTGAAATCGCCATTTTGAAATTGTGAATAGCCCAACAAATACTGAACATCAGGATCTTTAGCCTCTGTTGGCAGGGCCTTTTCCAAGTGCGCCGCAGCCGATTTAAAGTCTCCATCAAGAAGAGCCTTTTGGCCTAAACGGACATTAGCATTACTATGTTGCTCTTGCGCTTGTGCTGTTAAGGCAAACAAAGCAAGGGCTGCTGAAGCCAAACCTAACTTCACAGCTTTCCATTGGTTACTTAAAAAAATACGTTTCATAAATCCTTTCTTTTATACTCTTTTTAATTGTTTTTCTTCGATATGACTACTCTCCATAAAGCTCCGATTATTCACGGAAGCCTCCAAAGCGAAGTTATAAACATTTCAACATTTATAACGACACATGTTGTCATATTGTTATCCAATAACCCTGCCGATATAACAGATTATTACATATAACTATACAAATACCGTTCTTTTTAAAAGTTGGCATCTCTCTTGCAATTATAGGATAAATAATTCATTAACATAAAAATTATCTATAAATCTGACATCTTGTCGGGTGAAGGCACATATATATGAACAAAAACGACACATTCGATATCAACCAAGTACTTTCTGTCATTAATGAAGACACGGAATTTTTTCCGCTGTTAAGTTCACAGGATGAGGAAGAAATGAGCAAAGCTGATATCCCCGAAATATTACCCATACTCCCCCTTCGTAATACCGTCCTTTTCCCCGGTGTTGTTATTCCAATCACCGTTGGAAGGGACAAATCCATAAAACTTGTTAAAGAGGCGTACAAAGGTGATAAAACCATCGGCGTTGTTTCGCAGAAGGATATGAACATTGAAGAACCAACCTTGGAGCAACTCCATAAAATTGGTACCGTGGCACATATCATCAAGGTGTTGCAAATGCCCGATGGAAACACAACTGTGATTATCCAAGGAAAGCAACGTTTTAAAATCACGGAGATGGTCGCAACGACACCTTACCTAAAAGCAAAGGTGGAGCGCGTTCAAGAAGACAAACCGAAAGTATCGAGTAAGGAATTCAAAGCCTTAATCTCTTCCATTCGTGAATTAGCTTTACAAATTATTCAGCTATCCCCTAACCTGCCTAGTGAAGCAGGATTAGCAATCAAAAATATTGAGAGCCCGACGTTCTTGGTCAACTTT
This sequence comes from Sphingobacterium psychroaquaticum, assembly GCF_900177625.1. Taxonomy (GTDB): domain Bacteria; phylum Bacteroidota; class Bacteroidia; order Sphingobacteriales; family Sphingobacteriaceae; genus Sphingobacterium; species Sphingobacterium psychroaquaticum. Next base: position 20,415 of record NZ_FXAU01000001.1, on the reverse strand, counting down.
ATTTCTTCGAATTTATCGTTAGAAACAGATCAAAAACAACAGCTCCTGGAGACCAAAGATTTTGTTAAACGTGCTAAAAACTTATTGGAGCATCTGACCACAGAAATCCAGATGCTGGAGCTCAAAAATCAGATTCAAAATAAAGTACGTATCGACCTGGACAAACAGCAACGTGATTATTTTTTAAATCAACAGCTGAAAACTATCCAAGAAGAATTAGGTGGCAACACACCCGATCTAGAGATTCAAGATCTGGAAAAACGTGCCAAAACAAAAAAATGGTCGAAAGATGTACAAAAGCATTTTGAAAAAGAGCTGGAGAAACTAGCACGCATCAATCCCGCGGCGGCAGACTATTCGGTACAGATCAACTACCTGGAGGTATTATTGGATTTACCTTGGGGGGAATATACCAAAGACAATTTCGACCTCAACAGAGCCGTTAAAGTTTTGGATAAGGATCACTATGGGCTGGAGAAAGTAAAGCAGCGTATTGTGGAGTACCTTGCAGTATTGAAGCTAAAGAATGACATGAAAGCCCCTATCCTGTGTTTAGTAGGGCCTCCAGGTGTGGGTAAAACATCGCTTGGTAAATCTATTGCACGGGCATTAGGACGTAAATATACACGTATGGCACTGGGTGGTGTACGCGATGAAGCAGAGATCCGCGGTCACCGTAAAACCTATATTGGCGCCATGCCAGGACGCATTATACAGTCACTGAAAAAAGCGGCTGCTTCTAATCCTGTTTTTGTATTGGATGAGATTGATAAAATAGGTTCTGACTTTAAAGGTGACCCTTCATCGGCATTACTTGAGGTATTGGATCCAGAACAAAACACACACTTCTATGACCACTACGTGGAAATGGAGTACGATTTGTCAAAAGTTCTTTTTATCGCAACGGCCAACTCCTTGAACACCATCCAACCGGCTTTACTCGATCGTATGGAAATCATTGAGGTAAATGGATATACCATTGAAGAGAAGATCGAAATCGCTAAGAAACACCTTTTGCCAAAGCAATTGGAGATCCATGGCGTTGGGAAGAAAGAAGTAATGTTGAACAATAAGGTTATTGAAAAAATAATCGAAGAATATACCCGTGAATCAGGTGTCCGTGGATTGGAGAAAAAAATTGGTTCAGTCGTGCGTGGTGTTGCCACCCGTATCGTGATGGAAAAACCATACAATCCAAAGGTAGATGCCCCATTGATCGAAGATATCTTGGGTGCTCCGATATTCGATAAAGACCTATATGAAGACAACGAGATTGCTGGTGTTGTAACCGGTTTAGCGTGGACCTCGGTCGGTGGCGATATCCTCTTCATAGAATCAAGCCTTAGCCCGGGTAAAGGTAAATTAAGCCTAACAGGTAACTTGGGAGATGTCATGAAAGAATCGGCGGCAATTGCGATGGCTTACTTGCGCGCACATGCTGAAGAGTTTGGTATTAACTACAAGATCTTTGACCACTGGGATGTTAACATTCACGTGCCAGCAGGAGCAACACCAAAGGACGGTCCTTCAGCAGGTATTACCATGCTTACGGCACTTACCTCGCTCTTCACCCAAAGGAAGGTAAAGGAAAAGTTAGCGATGACAGGCGAGATTACGCTGCGTGGCCGTGTTCTTCCGGTAGGTGGAATCAAAGAGAAAATCTTGGCGGCGAAAAGAGCGAATATAAAAGAGATTATCTTAAGCAAAGCCAATGAAAAGGATATCTTAGAAATCAAAGAAGATTATGTAAAGGATCTCAAATTCCATTACGTAACGAAGATGTCTGAAGTTATTGACTTAGCACTCTTGAAAAGTAAAGTAAAGAATGCAAAAGATCTCGATAGATTTATAACAGCATAAAAAAAGGTGGGTTTATGAAAAACCCACCTTTTTTTATTTAAGTCTTGTTAAGCCAGTAGAAACATCGAGATGCAAAAACGAGCAAGCGGATAGACACTTCCGAAGTCAGAGTGAGGGCTAAGTTCTTTCTTTCGTCATGTCGACTTCGGAGACATCTAAGAACGAGGGTCTTTTAATTACCATCCACCAATTATGAACGACCAACAATTCGTCACGAACCCCGAAGAGCACAGCGCAACTAAATCTTGCGGCTCTACCAACTACGGACAACTCTCTCCCCACTACAAACTACGATCTATCAACGACCAACTTCGATCTACCAACTCCTAAACTAATACCTAACCTTTAGTGCTATAGGACTTAAATCCGTATCGTCAATAGATTTCGCGAAGTAACACTCCCCTCCTTTTTCCAATACTTCAAACGCGATAACGCTGGTAATATCATCAAATACCCCAACCCCTTCACCAGAATCTTCCAAATTGAGACCTCGGTTACCGTCCAAGGAAGCGGGCTGAATAAAGTCCTCTTGAATCACTAACAATTCGCCACGACCATCTACGGATGCTTGATAAATTTCCTGCAAGTCTGTGATCACTTTTCCTTGACCCACCGCTTCACGCAATTCGGAAACAACCTTTTCATCTTGGTTATCCAGTTGTTCATTGACAAAATCCCAGGCTTGGCCAACAATTTGATGCTCCGCCACATTGTTATAGTCAATCGCTGAATACCCCCAGTAGATGCTCGGATTATCAGCAACCTGTAATAAATGACTGTAGTTATCTTCCACGCAGATAACGACCGTTGGCACTTTCTCGCTGCTGTTATACACGGAGTTCAATGCCTTATCTATACGATTTAAGAACTCGCGTAACAGGTCATCCAAGTGCCCCGCATCGCTGCTCCTATCTGGAAAAGTATTGTAAAATCGGTTCTCCCCAAATGGGAAACCATGATCTTTTACTTCCTTTAAGATTGCTCCATTTTGAGCGTCGTACAAACTTACGCCACTTTGCGACAACACCATAATGCGGTAACGTACCTTGCGACTTAACTGTTTGACCAAAGGTCGCACGGCAAATGATCGAGATACATGGACACCCTCTTGGTTCGTAGCCCAGTCGGAACGAAAAATTTCACTCGTATTTTCGGAAATAAAAACATGCAGACTCTTTAGGTTCTCTCGCACATCAATCTTGTCCTGCACCAGGTCCAGCTGATCCAAAATATTGGCGACCTCTCGTTTTTCGTGCTTCGCCAAAATCCGTTCCTTCGCCTCGCTCACAAAATTCTTTAGCGTGATACTATCTTTTTGACTATCGGGATGTGTACGATGTGTATTTAATGAAATAGTGACACAAAGGTCATCACTGTTCTTTGCCAACTTTTTTAAAAGTGCCGATGTTTCCATATCTATGTAATTTGTTTTTTAATCTGATTGTTACTTTGGGGTGCTCAAAATGAACAAGGTAATCTCACGTACACGTCAAAAAAACATGCTTTATGCGCTATTGCCTCTATATAAACAACAAATGAAACGACAAATGGTTTTGATGTGAATCAACAAAGTGCCCTACTCTGGGAGATACGCAATTGCTACGTGTATTTTTCGTACCTTTGTGGACTTTAAAGAAAAATGATTATGTCGAATCAGGTTCCAGAAGATGGTAGTTTACTTCCTTTAATGGAAGAGTTCTATACAATACAGGGTGAAGGATACCATATGGGAAAGGCAGCGTACTTTATCCGTCTTGGTGGCTGTGATGTAGGATGCCATTGGTGTGATGTAAAAGAAAGTTGGGATGCCAACCTTCATCCCTTAACGCCCGCCGATACCATTATCGAAAATGCAAAAAAACACCCGTCAAAAACGGTCGTTATTACTGGTGGGGAACCCCTATTATATAATTTAGATTACCTCACAAAAGGACTTAAGGAAGCGGGAATACAAACGTTCATGGAAACATCAGGCGCTTATCCTCTTTCTGGCTTTTGGGACTGGATTTGTCTATCGCCAAAAAAATTCAAAGGACCACGTCCAGATGTGCTTAACGCAGCTGGAGAGCTGAAGGTTATCGTATTCAATAAAAGTGATTTTCAATGGGCAGAAGAGCATGCACGCTTTGTGGGGAAAGATTGCAAACTATACTTACAACCGGAATGGTCCAAATCAGCGGAAATGACCCCCTTGATTATTGATTATGTAAAAGAGAATCCGCGTTGGGAAATATCATTGCAAACGCATAAATATCTCAATATTCCATAAGGCGTTCTGATATAAGCTCGCGCGCTCCTTACGGGCAAGTTCTATTATACAGGAGACCGGCCGCTAAAATCCGAACGCGCTTTCAAGCTCCCGGCGTTAGTTCCGAGCGCGCTTGTCTAGCCATTTGCGGCACAACGTAAAATTAGGTAAGTTTGAGTAAACTTTTGAATTCCTTATGGCATACGTTAGAACGGTTATCCTTAGTTTTCTCTGCTCCATTACACTTGCTTTTGCGCAAAAGCCTTCTCCAAATAAGAAAGCACAGGAATATTATATCGAATCCAATAAAGCACTCCGTTCGAACGATTATAGCCAAGCACAAAAACATTTACTCGAGGCTGTCAAGCAAGACAAAAACTTCGCGACGGCCTATCAGCAGCTCGGTGATATTTATCGAAAAACAGAACACTATGAAAAAGCCGTCTCCGCATATCAAGAGGTGCTACGCATCGATCCGCAACTAACAACACTCACCTATTTCGGAATTGGGGAAGCCCTTCTCTTCAGTGGTCAGTATAGCGCAGCGAAAACAAATCTGGAGAAATACAAAGAGATTCAAACCCGTTTAGGTCGCAGTACAGAACTTACGGATAAGTATATAAGAGACTGTGATTTCAGTATGGCCAACCTGAGCCTGCAACCTGATTTCAAGCTTGTAAAAGTTGACAATGCCATAAACACAGATGATGATGAATACTTCCCCAAGCTGACGGCTGACAACAAAAACATCATTTTCACACGTAAAACAGCCAATCAGGAGAACTTTTACGAAAGTCACTTGCAGGATGGGCAATGGTCGATCGCGGAGAAGCTCGTTGGCAAAATCAATTCCGACGATTTCAACGAGGGTGCACATTGTATATCTCCCGACGGGACATACCTCTTTTTTACGGGCTGTAACTGGCCTAATGGAATGGGAAGTTGTGATATATACGTCTCCAAGCGTGAAAACGGCGTATGGAGTACACCGCATAACCTAGGTGCCCCGATCAATACCAAGGGATGGGAATCGCAACCCGCGATTTCGGCGGATGGAAAAACGCTCTACTTTGTGAGCAACAGACAAGGCAGCATCGGTGGATACGACATCTATAAAAGTACGCGTAAAGATGATGGCACCTGGAATATTCCGGAGAACTTAGGACCAAACATCAACAGTAAATACGACGAAAGCTCTCCCTATATACACGCCGACAACAGCACACTATACTTTGCTTCGGATGGATGGCCTGGCTTTGGGCGAAAGGATATCTTTAAAAGTACCTTGAACAAGGATGGCAAATGGAGCATTCCGGTTAACATGGGAAATGCCATCAACAACTTTCGCGACCAAACAGCGCTCCATGTTAGTATGAATGGAAAAATAGGACACCTAGCAGCACAGGATAGCAGCGGTCAACTGGATATTTACACGTTTGAACTTCCGCAAGCCATTCGGCCAGGAGCGGTCGCCTATATCCAAGGCACTATACGCGATGCGGATACAAAGAAAACATTACGAGCCACGATCAGTGTCACCAATACAAAAAGCAACATGGTTGTTTTTGAAGATGAAAGCGATCAAGACGATGGTACATTCCTCGCCACACTTCCCATTGGACACAACTACGCCGTCCATGTGCAGCAAAAAGGTTATTTATTTGAATCGCAACAATATGCATTAGATAAAGCTGAATTTGCAGATGAAGCTTTTACCGCAGATATAGAACTCAAACCTATTGCACTCGGTTCTAGCAGTAAACTCAACAATATTTACTTCGCCACCAATAGCTTTGAAATATTACCACAATCTGATGCTGACCTAGGGGCGCTCATCCGGTTTTTACAGGTAAACACACGTATAAAAATTGAAATCGGGGGGCATACGGATAATACAGGAACGATAGAACGAAATCAACAACTATCTGAAAACCGTGCGAAGTCGGTAAAAGAATACCTGCAAGCCAAAGGAATAGGTGCAGAACGTTTAACGGTAAGAGGATATGGTCAAAGCAAACCTGTGGCAGACAACACCACGGAGGAAGGAAAACAGCTGAACCGTCGAACAGAGTTTACGGTTACAGCTATTTAACATTCATATTTTCTAACGCAAAGAAACGACAGCACCTGTTTTTACAGACTCATCGCACGCAATTGCTATACGCAGACTATTCAACGCATCATCCATTGATTTAGACAGATCTATATCGTGCTTTATGGCGTGCAAAAAGAACGCTTGTTCCCGATCGCACAAGGCTTGATGATCGGGTTCATCGGTCAGGTCAAACCATTCGTCGGCACGTATAAATTTATTATCTCCATCCAGCGCAGCGTGATGCAATCGAATCGATTCTGTTTGCGTGTGGGCCGCAACTGAATCAGATTTACCCGCTGCGGAAGCTTCTTTCGCAACAATAGATACCGACCCTTTAGGTCCGATAACATCTTTCACAAAGAAGGCTGTTTCACTCATCATAGGCCCCCAACCCGCTTCATACCAACCCACGGAGCCATCATCAAAGCGAATCTGTAGCTGCCCATAATTGTAGTTATCTGCTGGGATTTCGTCTGTTAAGCGCGCTCCGATAGCCGTTACCTGAACGGGGTTCGCAGTCGTCATCTGACACATCACATCGATATAATGGACGCCACAGTCCACGATTGGACTTAAGCTATTCATCAGATTTTTATGCACATCCCACATGTATCCTTGACTTTGTTGATTCAGGTTCATGCGGAATACCAACGGTGAGCCTAATGTTTTCCCGAGCTCAACAAATTTTATCCAGGACGGGTGATGGCGCAAAATATAACCGACCACAAGTTTCTTTCCACTTCGCTTGGCCGCATCGATCACACGCGTTGCTCCCAGTACGGTATCGGCCAATGGTTTTTCGATAAACACATGCGCCCCCGCATCAAAAGCCATAATAGCATAGCTCTCATGTGTATCGGGATAGGTGGAAATACAAACTGCATCTGGCTGAACACGCGCTAGTGCTTCCGAATAATCTTCAAAGGTCGGATAATTCGTTCCTAGCTTCGCATTCAAGACATCTTTGCTCGTTCCTCTCGATACCAAACCTACCACCTCAAAACCTGCATCATGGTGGTATGCCGTCGCATGAGAAGCCCCCATGTTTCCACAACCGACCACCAGAACACGAATTTGCTCCATATTATACAAATTTATAGCTACCCGGTCTTGCGATTGGCAATTCATCGGCCTTCATATTCCATTCATAATTATCGACCGACGGCCCCAATTGCTCTTTTGAATTCAGGATCTCATCCAGCGTAATTGTTTTTCCGGAATAAGCAGATGCACGACCCCAGATTGCCAACAACGTTGAATTGACCATAAAATCGCCATCATTTACTGTCCGGCCTTCTTTCAACGCCTTAAAAAGTTCATCATGCTGCGTCTGGTACATATTGTTCAAACGTTGCTCGTTTTTCCAAGGCTGCTCTCCGAAGAGCTCATAACTGCTGTTGATCGCTACATTCGCATACCCTTTAGTCCCCATCACCTCTACGGTATTTCTTGATGTCGTACCATTTTGCTGGCGACCGAAGTGGAATCCACGGAAACCATTTCCGTACTCGTATTCCACGGTAAAGTGATCATAAACATTGCCGTATTTATTCCAAGGGCGACTTTGTCGTCCACCGGTTGCTGTAACCTTAACCGGTAATTCATTATTTAACACCCATGACATATAATCGATACTATGGATCGTCTGTTCTACGATCATATCACCCGAATAACGCTGATAGTAAAACCAGTTTCGAAGTTGATATTCTAAATCGCTCCACCCTGGTTGGCGCTCTCTGTAGCTTAACTCCCCTCCGTGACGAAATGTAGAAACTGCTTTGATATCGCCTAAAGCTCCTCCATGGATCCGACTTATTAATTCCCGATTTGGAAACGAATACCGAAAACAGAACCCACTTACGATAGACAAATTCTTTTGTTTGGCAAGCTTAACGGCCTCTTCAACTTGATGAAGCCCTGGGATATCAATAGCAACCGGCTTTTCACAAAACACATGCTTTCCTTCCTTAATCGCTAAAGAAAGATGTGTCGGTCTAAAGTTTGGAGGCGTACATAACAAGACGACATCAACATCCGATTTGATAAGTTTTTCATAGGCATCAAAGCCGAGGTAAGAAGTCTTTTCCGTCACCTCAATACGATCGCCATATTTAGCTTTCAATGCCGAAAGCGCATTGCTTAAATTATCTTGAAAAACGTCGGCCAATGCGACAACATGAACATCTGGATCTGCATCTAAGGCTTGAAACACAGCTCCTGTTCCACGGCCTCCACAGCCCACCAAGCCCACACGTATAGTTTTTGCTTTGTTGGCTGTCGGATTTGCAAAGGCTGATTGCCCTACTGCGGCTGTTCCCAACACGATGCCGCTATTTCGTATAAAATCCCTACGATTTATCATAGTTATAGTTTAAGGTTCTTTAAAAAGAAGATGCAACTTTATGCAAGAATAACAAAAAAACAATTGTCAATCCGAAATTAATGCATAATTTCACCAGCAATTTAACAATAACCCGAAAATTATGCAAAATGGAATCGAAGATGTTACACCGCTAATCACGGACAATGCCGCTGTTTTTGGAATTTTGATGGCTGTCTTAGGGTTGGTTTTCTACATCTCTAATCTCAAAAACAAATATATTCAAGGCTTTCTATCCGTTGTACCTCCCCTCCTTTTATGCTATTTCTTACCCGGGATATTAAATACATTAAATGTTTTTGATGGCGAAGACTCCCCATTCACTAGTGTTGGCAGTCGCTATTTCCTTCCGGCATGTCTTATTTTATTTACTATAAATCTGGATTTAAAGGAAATGTGGAACCTGCGCAAACGTGCAGGGTTAATGTTTATAACAGGAACAATCGGCATCATGCTGGGTGGACCTTTAGCGGTATGGGTTGTCTCTCTTTTTGCACCTCAAGTGGTAGGTGGTGCCGGACCAGACGAAGTATGGCGGGGCCTTGGTGCTCTTGCTGGCTCTTGGGTTGGTGGTAGTGCCAATCAAGTGGCTCTTAAAGAAATCTTACAACCTTCACCGAAACTATTTTCTGCCATTATCGCTGTCGATGCATTCGTCGCTTATCTGTGGATGGCGCTATTGTTATTTGGTGCGAGTAAATCAAAGAAAGTAGATGCGTTCTTTAAAGCAGATGCTTCAGATGTGGATGCCCTAATGAAAAGAATGGATAGTAAAGCAAAGGAAAATACACGAATTCCAGAGACAAAAGATATTATTATGATGTTATCCTTGGCCTTTGCAGGTACAGGGCTGGCCTCTCTTTTGGCAACTCCGGTTTCAAGCTATTTAGCGACGCACTACCCTGTCCTGGAAAAATTCTCGTTGACAAACTCATTCTTCTGGATCATACTTTTTGCTACGATTTTCGGAATCGGACTTTCTTTTACGCGTGCAAAAAAATTGGAACATGCAGGCGCTTCAAAACTGGGAACTGTCTTCCTTTATATGTTGATCGTTACCATTGGTATGCAAATGGACATACGTGCTATTTTTGATAATCCGGGATTGTTCCTGGTGGGTATAATTTGGATTAGCTTCCATGCGTTATGTTTATTCATTGTCGGAAAGATTATCAAGGCTCCATTTTTCTATTTCGCGGTTGGCAGTATGGCGAACGTAGGTGGCGTTGCTTCGGCGACCGTCACTGCGGCAGCCTTTCACCCTTCCTTAGTGTCGGTCGGTGTTGTGTTAGCGGTGTTCGGCTACGCCATTGGCACGTACGCAGGTTGGTTAACGGCTTTACTGATGCAAATGGTATCGCCCATCTAGCCTCACCCCATAGCAAAGAGATGTTATACTTTTTTCTTATCTTGTTAAAAAGCTAAGAAAATGGACAAGAATAATATTTTTTATGAAGGTCAGGTATTGTGGGCACAGTTAGATCCCAACCGTCATTTACGTCACTCGGCCTATGCTGATTTTGGTGCGCAAGCCCGGATCAATATGCTAAGTGCATCTGGTTTATCTGCCAACGAACTCGCTAAACAAAACATTGGCCCTATTCTTTTCCGGGAGGAACTATTCTATCACCGGGAAATCGGTTTGAACGATAAGATCTACGTAACCGTGGAGCTGACCAAGTATCATGTCAAGAAACATCGTTTTTCTTTCCGCCACGTCATATACAGAGCCGATGGCGTTAAAGCAGCCACCATTCTTATCGATGGCGCGTGGTTAGACTTAGTAGAGCGTAAACTGACGACCATACCTGAGGAATGGAACGCCAAAATTCAACAAGTTCCCAAAGCGGAAGATTACATTGAAGTATCAGAATAGAATAAGGAATGAAGGCAATTCCTTTGCCGTAAATACAAAAGAGGCTGTCTATCGCAGGTAGCCTCGCGCCACCGAACGAGGACAGAATCGTATAGCTAGTTCGAGCCTGCCTACCGCAGGCAGGCTTGCAGATCAGACTTTTGGTTTGGACACGAGCTACAAACTCGCGCCAGCGAACAGGATCGTATAGCTAGTTTGAGCCTGCCTACCGCAGGCAGGCTTGTAGCTCGGATTTCTGATTTGGACACGAGCTGAAAGCTCGCGCCAGCGACTTGGCAGTCTTTCTCCTTAATTAGATAAACCACCCTCTCCCCTACATAACCCATTAACCTCTTTACCCTCCACTTCTTTACTTCTTCACCTTTTTACTCTTTAACAACCTGATACAAGTCCTTACGCCGGTCTTTCAAAATTTTCACTGTACCATATTCATGTAAATCGCGAAGTGCATATAAGTCTACATCTGCAATCAATACCATCTCGGTATTGGGGGTGGCTTCCGCTTTAATCCCATTATTCGGAAAGGCAAAATCTGACGGTGTGAAAACGGCTGATTGGGAATACTGGATATCCATATTATTTACCCGCGGCAAGTTCCCCACACAACCGGCAATCGCTACATAGCATTCGTTTTCAATAGCACGTGCTTGGGAACAGATTCGCACCCGCATATAGCCATTTTGCGTATCTGTCATAAAGGGAACAAACAGAATTTGCATTCCCTGGTCTGCCATAATACGACCGACTTCCGGAAACTCCACATCATAGCAAATCAGAAGCCCTACCCGTCCACAATCCGTATCAAATACTTCGATATCATTTCCTCCGACCATACCGTAATACTTAAACTCGTTCGGTGTAATATGCAGCTTTTTATGCATATCCAATTTACCACTCCGATGGCAGAGATACGATGTATTGTACAGCTTCTTGTACTCCATAGTCGGCATTGACCCAGCAATGATATTCACATTATAAGATACCGCAAGCTGCTGCATCTTGGCGACAATCTCACTTGTTAACTCCGCCAACCGTTCCATCGCATGGCGCTCTGGTAAATCATTATAGGGACTCATGAGTGGCGTATTGAAAAACTCCGGAAAGAGGATAAAATCAGCCCCATAGTCACTCACCGCATCAACAAAAAACTCAACCTGATCATAGAACTCTTCCACGTTCTTAAAGAGACGCATCTGCCACTGCACCAACCCCAAACGAATCGTTTGCTTGGAAGCTGAGCTGGCACGTGCGTCGGGCTCGTAGTAAATATTATCCCACATCAGCAAGGTTGCAAACTCATTGGACTCCTTATCTTCTGGTAGATAATTTTTCAGGATCTTATGTACATGAAAGTCGTTAGAAAGCTGAAAAGTTAGTGTAGGATCGTAAATTTCCTTACGCTTTACCTTTTCAATATAAGTTCGCGGCGTCATCTTATCGGCATAGTTGTGGTAGTTCGGAATACGTCCACCGGCGATAATACTCTTCAGATTCATCTCTTCGCACAACTCTTTGCGCGCATCATACAATCGTCGCCCTAAGCGTAGCGAACGATGATCCGGATGCACAAATACCTCGATACCGTAGAGTATATCTCCGTCATCATCGTGCACCGTAAATTTACCATCATCGATAATCTGGTGGTATTTTTTATAAATATTTGTCTTTTTGGAATCGATAATAAGAGATAATGCACAAGCTACAACCTTACCGTTCACTTCTACACAAAGCTGTCCCTCTGGAAACAACTCAATTATATCTTCTATATTTTCGCGTGTCCACACCTCTCCGGCTTCATTCCCATACGCTTTCTCCATGGACCGTTTCAGGTCTTTATAGTCTTCTGCTGTTAAGGTTCTTACTTGTATATCCATAATCGCTTTTATTGTAAAACAAACGAAAGGCGTATTGGTTTCCCAAAAGTGCACTTGATTTTCAATAAAAGAATAGGACATTATTTAAACAAAAAGAGGAATGCGATGTGCATTCCTCTTTTTGTTTATGCATCACCTTTTGGTGATCCAAAATTTACTGGAAAGGCTGGGTCATTGGATTTAATTGGTCCGTTTCCGGCTTCAAATCTATTTACATTATCCTGCAAGGCTCCCAACAGGCGCTTTGCATGTTCTGGGGTCAAAATAATGCGTGACTTCACTTTTGCCTTTGGAATTCCTGGCATGATACGGATAAAATCCAATACAAATTCAGAGGTCGAGTGCGTAATGATCGCTAAATTGCTATACGTTCCCTCTGCCATCTCTTCACTCAGTTCAATGCTTAATTCGTTATTCTCTGTATTCTCGTCTTCCTTGTTGTTTAAATCCATGAAATTTACGTCCATCTTCTCTATTCTTTAATAATTAATAATTGTGTGTCTATTTTGTAAATGATCTAAAATCTTGTCCGTCCTCAATTTTCAAGACAGCTTCGTAGATCAGTCGGATAACATTATCTACGTCTTCTTTATGGATCATTTCTACTGTTGTATGCATATAACGAAGTGGTAGAGATATCAAGGCCGATGGAACACCGCCATTGGAATAAGCAAACGCATCCGTATCCGTTCCGGTATACCGCGAAGAAGCCTGACGCTGGAATGGAATTTCCTTGCTCGTTGCCACCTCCATCAACAACTTGTTCAAATTAATCTGAACAGCCGGAGCATACGATAAAACAGGACCTTTACCACAAGCTAAATCTCCTTGCGTAATCTTGTTGATCATAGGCGTTTGCGTATCGTGTGTTACATCGGTCACGATGGCTACATTTGGCTTAATATGATGCGCAATCATCTCTGCACCACGGAGTCCAATCTCTTCTTGCACCGAATTGACGATATATAATCCAAAGGGTAATTTTTTCTTGTTTTCGTGCAATAAACGCGCAACTTCGGCAATCATAAAACCGCCGGCTCTGTTATCCAATGCACGCCCCACGTAGTAACGATCGTTAAGGACCATGAATTCATCTTCATAGGTCACCACACATCCCACATGAATCCCTAAAGCCTCCACTTCTTCTTGGGAAGTAGCGCCACAATCCAGGAATATATTTTTTAATGTTGGTGCCTCCTCCTTTTCTCCCGAGCGCGTATGAATAGCTGGCCATCCGAAAACAGCTTTGACCATGCCCTTATCAGTATGGATATTCACGCGCTTCGAAGGTGCAATCTGATGATCGGAACCACCATTACGAATTACATAGATCAAACCATCCTTGGTTATATAATTTACAAACCACGAAATCTCATCCGCATGTGCCTCAATAACCACTTTGTACTTGGCGTCCGGATTAATAACCCCCATTGCCGTACCATAGTTATCGATATATGTATCATCAACGTAAGACTTCAAATAATCCAGCCATAAACGTTGCCCCTGCCATTCAAACCCTGTCGGAGAAGGGTTATTAATATATTTTTCAAAAAACTTAAGCGACTTCTCGGTAACTACCGTTAAATGCTTCTTCGCTTCCTTCTCTTTTTTACTTGCCATGTATATAATTTATTATGCAAACATCGTTGATTTGTCTTCTTTTCAAACTTAGATAAAATTGCTTTTATATACAATTTTATCTAAGTTTACCACATAATAGCACCATATGCAATCAACTTTAAATGTTATTCACTGGAACATCGACCCAGTGTTGTTTCAACTAGGTTCCTTTGGACTACGGTATTATGCACTATGCTTTTTGGCGGCATTTATCGTGTCTTACGTCCTGATGCTTCGCGTCTTTAAACGGGAAGGAAAAAGCCAGGAACTCCTTGATCAATTGAGTATTTATATCTTTTTAGGCACCTTAATTGGAGCGCGTTTAGGGCACTGCCTATTCTACGAATTCGATTACTACATACAACACCCGCTGGAGATGATTTTGCCTTTCCGCAAAGGGCCCGACGGCTGGGAGTTGACCGGATTCCAAGGCTTAGCAAGTCACGGCGGTGCTATCGGTATTTTAGTCGCTTTATGGTTGTTTGCAAAAAAGACCAAGACAGATTTTATATGGATTGCCGACCGCTTGGTACTTGTCGTACCGATTGCTGGTGCTTTCGTACGTCTAGGAAACTTTTTCAACTCTGAAATCATCGGGTTACAAACCGATGTACCTTGGGCTGTAGTCTTCGAGAAAGTAGATATGTTACCGCGCCACCCGGCACAATTGTATGAAGCACTTGCTTATCTTATTATCTTCCTCATCCTTTGGACAATGTACCAACGCAATGCGAAACCAAAAGCAGGATATTTCTTTGGTATTTTCTTGGTATTACTGTTTGGCGCACGCTTCGGACTGGAATTTTTTAAAGAAAATCAAGAAGCTTTTGAAGCGGGTATGCGTTTCAATATGGGACAACTACTCAGCATACCGTTTATGTTGGTGGGACTCTTCCTGATGTTCAGAAAACCCAAAACAGCACAAAAATAAGAAACAGAGAGCCCATCATATAGATGGGTTCTTTGTTTTTATACTATTCTATCGTATAAAACATCCTTTTTAGTTTACCCTTAAATTACATGCAGAAAACAACAACAAATCGAGGCATCATCTTACTTATTCTAGGCTTCTTATCCGCCATAGGTCCTTTTTCTATCGATATGTACCTCCCGGCCTTTCAAACCATTGCTACGGATTTTAATACCTCTGTCGATAAAGTGCAACTATCCCTCACCAGCTTCTTTATAGGTATTGCATTTGGACAGTTAATCTATGGTCCATTGTTGGATAAATATGGGCGTAAAAAACCCCTAATGGCCGGACTGGTTATCTACATCAGTACTACTTTACTGTGTCTCTTCACGCGCGATATTGAACACCTGATTGTGCTTCGCTTTCTTCAAGCTTTGGGAAGCTGTGCCGGCATGGTTGCATCACGTGCAATGATCCAGGATTACTATGAACCACGCGAAGCAGCACGGGTATTCAGTTTGCTGATGCTCGTTATTGCCATATCACCTATCTTAGCTCCTAGTGCAGGTGCCTTATTGCTCCAATATTTTGATTGGCATTATATCTTCGCCTCCCTAGCCACGATAGGCTTTTTGATTCTATTGGCAACTATTTTCCTGTTGCCCGAATCGTATGCCGGTGATCCGAGTTTTTCACTTCGCCCTAAAGCAATCTTAGGAAAATTCACCGAAGTATTGACGAACCAAACGTTCCTGCTGTATGCACTAGTGGGTTCCATTGCCTCCTCCGGGATGTATGCCTATCTTGCAGGTTCCTCCTTTGTTATGCAGCAATATTTCGGCTTGACCCAAAGCCAATACGGTCTCGCTTTCGCCTTTGTGGCTTCCGCGATGGTCATTGCAACGCAAATAAATAGGGCAATTTTAAAAAGGTGGAATAGCAGCCAGATCAGTCGGTCTGCAAATATTTGGCAGTCCTGTATTGGAAGTCTTATGGTTCTGTCCTTAGTTTCGGGCAATCTTAACTTTCCAACGCTACTGGGCTTAATCTTTCTTTTCCTGTTGGGGCATGGGTTTATTTTCCCCAATACATCGGCTCTCGCCTTATCACCCTTTAAGGCCTTGGCGGGAAGTGCTTCCGCTCTCTTGGGTTGTATACAAATGGGGATTGGTGCACTGACCTCCGGACTGGTGAGTTACTTTCACAACGATACACCTTACCCGATGGTTACCGTGATGTGCTTAACGGCTTGCATCTCACTGGCCATACATTTAGCCAGCAAAAATATTATTGCACAGATTAAACAGTAGATAAATAAATCGCAAAGAAAAAGAGGTTAAACCGCGAAGCTGTGAAAAAAATCACAAATAATATGACGATTTAACCTCTTTATAGCTTTGTGCTACTATAAAAAACTCTGGATCCCCAGGGTATAGCTCTTTAATCCAAAACCACAGATTACCCCGACACAGCTTTTCGCTAAATAAGAGTGGTGTCTAAATGATTCCCGCTGATGCACATTGGAAATATGGACCTCCACTACCGGGGTATTGATAGCTGAAATAGCATCGGCAATAGCAATGGAAGTATGCGTGTAGGCCCCTGCATTCAACACAATACCGTCATACGAAAAACCAACTTCGTGCAGTTTGTCGATCAGTTCGCCTTCATGGTTACTCTGGAAATAGAAAAGTTCTACCGCAGCGAAGTCCTGCTTTAGATCGGCGAAGAAACCTTCGAAATCTTTATCTCCATATATGCTTTTTTCACGTACGCCCAACAGGTTTAAGTTGGGGCCGTTCATAATCAATATTCGTTTCATACTTTAATTAATGCTATCGTAAACTTAATTAAAATTGCTTTTAAATGCAAAATCCTATACGGGACAAGACTTCTCGCTACATATCGCCGTAGAAATTGCGGAATGACGAGCGTAAACCAAAGGTAATAACACCAGACTTTTCAGTTGGTGCATCTTCTACCCGATTGAAGCGTTGCGTATACCCTACTTCAAAACGGAGGTTGTATTTCGGGTTTAACACATAAGCTGCTTTCGCATCCGCGTAGAAAAGATTGTGTTTAATGCCCTGACCAATGGAATTCCCATATGTATGAGGAATAGTGAGGTAAGATTGAAAAATATCGCCCCCCATATTAGTTCCATCTGCCGGATCCGTCCCATAGACACTATACAAGCCTTGCAATGAAAAGTCAAACCGCTTCCACGAATAATTTGCAATCCCCACCAATTCTTTGAAATTAGCTCCTCTTGGATGTGCCAAAGGCTCCCCATGGTTGCTATAATTGGAAATGGACGTAAAATGCTGGTACGTATAAGGACGAACCACATTATACTCTGCCAAGAAATTCAAGCGTTTCACTTTAAACAAATCGAAGCCTTTCACACCAAGTTGTGTACCCCATTTGTTATGCGCATATCCTTTTCCTCCAAAAAACTCCTTCGCAGTAAATTCGCCCAATAAAAACTGACCGTAGGCTGTCATATTATCCAGCACTTTATACTTTGCATTCAAACCCAGAAACATCTTATCGGGTGAAGTAGAATTATTGGACTCAACCGGACGTAGGAAAATAACCGGATTTAAGTAGTTGAAATCAAACCCACGATGTCCGGCTTCGTTTTGGTTTGCCCAAACGACGGCTTGAAAAAAACCAATTGACAATCTATTTGTCGCATTATAATCTAAATACTGGAAAGCCCCCCATTTAATACCATCTCCAAAACGTCCACCCGAATTCAAAGAATCTATACGTGGATTTTTAGGATCTGTCATATAGGCCCAAATCGATGTGTACTGCACATTTCCAATCTTACCACTCAATTTCAAATGTGTGTAGTTCGACGAAAAATCAGATAAGAGTAAAGACCGATAACCATCTCCAATGTGATTTTTGTCATACGCCAATGTAGCTTGCAAGTAATCACTAAAATCATAGGTCAAACTGGCCGTAGCATACATCCAATCTTTCTTATTCTTCGATTGGTTTTCCACGGTACCTTGTCCGGGTACAACTCCGTTCTGGCTCATATACTCATCCAAGTAACGCGGAAATACACCTTGGTTTTCGAATGCATTGGCATAGAACGTGAATTTATCACCGATTGTTAATCCTGCTTGAAACCCTCTTGTGTTAAGCCATGTTGTTCGCTTATCTGTATCGAACATTTCTTTTCCCATGACAAAGTCAGGTAAGAAGTCAAGGAAGAAAGTATGGTCGTCTTTCTTGACATCCACCAAATGCTCATTGAAAATCTTACGAACGAACCAATTTTGAGAATCCATCTGGTTCGTATTTTGAAGCGAATCAAATCGATTCAAGAGCTCTCCTTTTAACACATATGGCTTAACGGCTGTATGGTATCTGGTGCTCGGAGAATATAAAAGATCGTTATATTTCTGATCGTGCTGAAACGAATAGGTCTGGCTTTTAATCTGCGCCTTTGAGACCTGAACAGCACTACAAAGAAGAATCGCTATTGATAAGCACTTTGTGAACTTCATAAAGAAAAGAATATTACTATAAAAACAAACTTATGGCCTAGAAAATCCAAGCTACAAACTTAGGTAAAATCCTTGTATAAGCAATAAAATGCCATAATATATAAAGGAAATGCTAAAGAAGAACGATAAGTTCAAAAAAATATTGCTAAAACGTTTATTCACCTTTCATTTTTCTGTTTTTTCATTATCTTTAGCTACAAACAAAACAATAAACAAACCATGAAACGTAGAACTTTCTTACAAAATACATTTGCTTTGGGCGCTGGCGTGGTGGCTAGTAAATTTTCCTTTGCGAATGATTTAGGCACATTTCCGCCGGTACGCATCCCAGTGGAAAAACGCCATTTCAACTCCAAAGTAATTGAAGGGGCCATTGCTGAATTTCAAAAAAATGTACCCAATAAAGAATTGGGATGGCTGTTCAATAATTGTTTTCCGAATACTTTGGATACCACTATCTATGATGAATCTACGGCAACAAAAAAACTAACCTATGTCATCACCGGTGATATTGACGCCATGTGGTTACGCGATAGTAGTGCGCAAGTATGGCCTTACCTTCCCTTTATGAAGAAAGACCGCAAACTACAAGATTTGATATTGGGGCTTATCAACAAACAGGCAAAATGTATCAATATCGATCCATATGCAAATGCCTTTTATAATGACCCAACAAAAAAAGGGGAATGGTTTTCTGACCACACCACCATGAAACCAGGTCTTCACGAACGGAAATGGGAGATCGACTCCTTATGCTACCCTATTCGATTGGCGTATCATTACTGGAAAGAAACAAATGATAACACACCTTTTGATGATGAATGGGTACAAGCGCAAGAGAATACCTATAAAACTTTTGTAGAGCAGCAACGCAAAGATGGTACAAGTCCTTATGTATTCTCTAGAACGACTTCTCGTGGTACAGATACCTTACAAATCGACGGTTTAGGTTACCCAGTAAACCCTGTGGGTTTAATATGTTCAAGTTTTAGACCGTCTGATGATTGTACCATATTTTTATTTCTTATTCCATCCAACCTTTTTGCTGTTACAAGTTTAAGACAGTCAGCTGAAATATTACGTAAGGTTAAAAACAACACCACATTGGCCGCCAAAATGGAAGCATTAGCGCAAGAGGTAGAAACAGCAGTCAATCGTTATGGTATTGTCGATCACCCAGACCACGGGCGCATTTACGCCTTTGAGGTCGATGGTTTTGGCAGCCGGATGATGATGGACGACGCCAATGTTCCTTCGCTTTTATCGTTACCCTACTTAGGTGCAGTAGATGTAAACGACGAGGTTTACCAACGCACACGTAATTTCGTACTATCGGAAAAGAATCCATTTTTCTTCAAAGGTAAAGTAGCCGAAGGAATTGGTGGTCCTCATATTGGCCGTGATATGATCTGGCCTATGGCGATTATTATGCGCGCTATGACTTCGACCAATGACAATGAAATCAGAACTTGTATTGAGACACTTCGTAATACGCATGGCGATACAGGATTTATGCATGAATCATTCCACAAAGACGATCCTAAGAAATTTACGAGACACTGGTTTGCTTGGACGAATACACTTTTCGGAGAGCTTCTCTGGAAAACATACCAAGAAAAACCAGCTTTGCTGAAGTAAGAAATAATAATAAATAGGCAGGACTTGATTCCTGCCTATTTAAAAAACGATATACCGTAGTGTTGTCTTTTTACTTTTTTCTTGATAAAAAAGTAACCAAAAAATCAAGGCTGCATTCCTTATGTTACCTCATGCCGTTTAAAGCTAAATCATCCAGAACTCACTTCGTTCAGACAAGGATGATTTTTAACGCTTTACCCAGCGTTCGCCAACGCAGTCGGAACGCTAGGCCGCTTTCAAAAGTTTTTATTATCGCTCCTGCTTTACTTGTTAGGACACGAGCCAAAGACGGTGTCTTTTTACTTTTTTCTTGATAAAAAAGTAATCAAAAAATCAAGGCTGCATTCCTTATGCTACCTCATGCCGTTTAAAGCTAAATCATCCAGA
>NZ_FXAU01000012.1 GCF_900177625.1 Sphingobacterium psychroaquaticum | reverse complement strand
ACCTCCGCTGTTGTCAGCATTGTGGTTAACCAACCTACGGTTATTACCACATCGCCAGAGGGTGGTATCTATTGCCAGGATACAGAGGTTCTTCCATTGAGCGTTGTGGCCAATGGTACAGGCGAGCTTAGCTACCAATGGTACAGCAATACGATCAACAGCACCACAGGTGGTACGTTGATCACGGGAGCTACCGCTTCTTCTTACACGCCATCATCGGCTACAGTTGGTACCCAATATTACTACGTGGTAGTGGGCAGTGATTGTGGGGCTGATGTAACCTCCGCTGTTGTCAGCATTGTGGTTAACCAACCTACGGTTATTACCACATCACCAGAAGATGCTACTTACTGTAAGGATGTAGCTGCTACGGCACTTTCTGTTGTAGCCGAGGGCACCGGTACACTTACCTACCAATGGTACAGCAACACGATCAACAGCACCACAGGTGGTACGTTGATTACTGGGGCGACTAGTGCAACTTATATTCCTTCAACTGCAGTTGTTGGTACACAATACTATTATGTACTCGTTCATGGGGATTGTGGTGCAGACGTTCGTTCAGCGATTGCGACCATAACAGTGAATAAGCCGACAACAGTGGTGTCTTCGCCGGTAGGGTCTACCTATTGCGAAGGTGGAGGTGCTACTGTCTTGTCGGTGGTTGCTGATGGTACAGGCGAACTTACGTACCAATGGTATAGTAATAGCACAAATGCAACGACAGGCGGTACACTTATACCAGGTGCGACGTCAGATACGTATTTGCCAACCACAACAACAGTCGGCACACGGTATTATTATGTGGTCGTTACCGGAGAGTGTGGTACTGTTAGTACTTCTAGTGCTGCAGCCGTTAAGGTCAATGCCTTACCAGAGCCACCGGTCGTAGAAACTATAACGACATTTAGTGGTGGTCCGGAAATAGCATATGATGTTGTGGCTCTTCCGAATCATACTTTGACATGGTACACTGATATGAACGGAACCAGTCCAAGATCTCTTAATGCGTCAGTAAGAACAGATGTTATTGGAGTATTCACCGCGTATGTATCGCAAACAAATAACGAAACTGGATGTACAAGTCGAATTATCCCAGTACAAATTATTGTTAAGTCGATCGGTATCGCTGTAGAAAAAGAAGTTGATCAGACAGCAGTTACAGGACCGAAGTTATTGACTTATAAGATTAAGGTTACTAATACAGGTACGTATGATCTTACCCAAGTAAATGTGGTCGATATTCTGAAACAAGAAAATGCGGCAGATATGTCCATTACCGCAATTGGATCTCCAGTAGAATCCGGTGTTGCCAATGGTATTTTAGAAGCACAAGAGACATGGACTTACCAATTTACTTACATGTTGGATCAGGGACGTGTGGATAATGGTAAGAATGTTATCAATACCGTTTCGGTTACTACGCACGAAGTTGAGGTTCCAGTGACGGATGCTGTAGAAACCAGTATTAGTCAAAGTGGTGCGATACGTGTGGTTAAAAACCATGCACTTCCTAGCACCGGTGAAAGAGGATGCTACGAACTTAAGGTTGGAGACAAGATACCGTATCGTTTTGCGGTCAGCAATGGTGGAAATGTCACGCTACGTAACATTACATTAAATGATCCGTTGGTGGGACTTACGACTCCAATTTTGACTGGTGGTGATACCAATAACAATGGTCAATTGGATGTGGGTGAGGTTTGGAACTACACCGCAGAGTATACCATTAAGCAGGCTGACATCGATGCTGGACGGGTAAGTAACCAAGCTACGGTACGTGGTTCTACACCTGCAGGGGTACAAGTAATTGACTTGTCTGGAAGTAGTATAAATACGGATGGGGCTACGATCGTTAACATCTGTGCACTGCCAAGCGTAAGTATTGAAAAAATAGCAGATCGGGCAGAGATTGTTCAAGTCGGCGAAGAAGTTAAGTATACCTTGAAAGTGAAAAACACAGGTAACACCATGTTGTACAATGTCGTTGTAACAGACATTCTGTTCAGTGACTGGTCAAGAACACTGGCAACTTTAGCACCGAAGGAAGAGGTGGTTATTAATCTTACTTACAAGGTTACACAAGCTGATTTTGACAAAGGTACAGTGAAGAATATTGCACGAGTAGAGGGACGCGATAAACAAGAGGTACCCGTCAAAGGAGCAAGCCCTGAGGTGGTTATTCCGATCAAGTATATCAATAAACTTGTTGTGGAGAAAACAGCCGATGTTACCCAAGTGGGTGAACTTGATGCCGAAATCTCTTACACCATTGTAGTCAGAAATGATGGAAATCAACCGCTAATAAATGTAGTTGTTGTTGATCCATTGACAAACTTGAACAGAACGATTGAGAAATTGGCTCCAGGTGAGTCAACGACGATCACCACGGTTTACAAGGTTACTGTAGATGATCTGCGGAATAAATCGACTATTGAGAATGTGGTAAATGTAACGGCGAAGACTCCACAAGGTACAGAAGTTAAAGGCACCGATGCAGTGACAGTGAAGGTTGTTCCAGTTGATAATTTTAAAATACCAAATGTGTTTACTCCAAATGGAGATGGTACAAATGATAATTTTGAAATAATTGGAATTGAACTGTTGGATCGTGTAGAAGTAATCATTATAAATCGCTGGGGTAATGAAGTTTATAGAAATGATAATTACCGAAATGATTGGAGTGGTGAAGGATTGAATAATGGTACATATTACTATATCATCCATACTATAGATCGGGGAGTAAGAACGCCGTACAAAGGCTGGGTAATGATTAAAAAATAAAATCGAAATCAATTAAAATTGAGAATCATGAAGACGCTTTTTAAGATAGGGATGTTATTAATGCTGGTCGTAACCAAAGGTTACGCCCAGCAGAATATCCAGTTTTCGCAGTATATTTTTAATAGTCTCAGCGTTAATCCGGCCTACGCAGGGTATAAAGAAGAGTGGTTCGGACAGTTAGCTTTGCGGAGTCAATGGACAGGATGGAAGGGAGCGCCCAAAACGGGCTCGGTGTCTGTGGATGGTGTACTTGACCCTGTAAATCGGAGGCATGGTGTGGGGTTACAAGTTACCGGTGACAAGCTTGGGGCACAGAGCGCTACATCAATTTATGCTAACTATGCTTTGCGGTTGCAACTGGATGATGAGGATACGCAGCGACTAAGTTTGGGTATAGCAGGAGGGATGACAACATACGCACTAGATGGTACGATGTTAGATCCAAATAATCCGAATGATCCAAATCTACCGGACGGAAAAATATCCAAATGGAAGCCAGATATTAGGTTGGGAGTCTACTATTACAATGCCAATTGGTATGCGGGCGTATCGGTACAAGATTTCTTTGCAGGAAGTAATGATAATGAAGATTTTGTGTTTGATAACCTAGCTACGGAAAGTTTGTATCGTAAGATAAACGGTTATTTTATTGCTGGTGCAATATTTAATCTTTCGCCAGGTTTAGCTTTACGCCCAAGCTTATTGGTTAAAGACGATTTTAAAGGTCCTACATCATTGGACGTTAATGCAATGTTTATATTCCAAAATAAGTTTTGGATTGGCGGGGGCTATCGCACACGAAGCCGCATCTTTAATCGTGAATATGTGGATCAATCTGCTGCCAAGTTAAGTTCCCGAAATGCGGTTGTTGCTATAGCGCAGTTTTATATCTCACCACGTTTTAGGATTGGCTATTCGTATGATGCGATGTTGAATAAAATGAGCGGAAATCAAAATGGTAGTCATGAGGTGACCCTCGGAGTAACGTTTGGAAAATCCGTCGTGAAATTGTTAAGTCCAAGATATTTTTAATTGTATAGCCCTAAAATTAATGACGTTATGAAAAATATACTTTTTATGAAAAGGGAAATACTTCTCCTGTTGTTATTAGTGCTAGTATCGACTCGTCATTACGCACAAGAGCAACCGGATATAAGGTCAAGAGCCTATCAGTATTTTACATTGGGAGAATATGCTCGCGCGGCAACATTATATGAAAAGCTTGTCGATAAAAAGAAAGTTAGGACGCAGGATCTCGAGCATATCGCGGCGTGTTATCAGCAGATTAATGCCTATGAGCAGGCGGAAAATTGGTACGCTCGTGCTATGCAGCAAGGGGGATACCTACCGGAGACCCATTGGAATTATGCACAAGCTCTAAAGCAGAATGGAAAGTACGATGCCGCGAAAAAGCAATTTGAAGCGTACCGTACTAAGTATGGTGCTTCTGATCAACTTGCGTTGGAGATTGCTGGTGCAGATTCGGCCGTTCGATGGATTGCAGCTCCCCAAAAAATAGATATCCGAAATGAACGGAGTATAAATACCCCATTATCTCAGTTTGCCGCATATCCGTGGAAAGGTAATCAAGTGCTTTACGCGACAGAACCAATGGATAATAACATGAAGGTGAGCGGGATGACGGGGAATGCATTTCTTAGGTTGGCGTCAGCCAATACAACGGCGGAAACTTTGGCATTACAAGCCGATAACCTTCTTTCAGGAGCTGTAAATAATGCTGCTTACCATATTGGCCCTGTTGCATCGACAGCTTCGGGCGAGGTGTTATATGTAACACGAACGTATCCAGGTAAAGATGTCGAGCGCTTTCGTAAGGACGGTCTGAAGTTTAAGAAGCATAACCTAGAGCTGATGATCTATACTAAAGATGGAGACGACTGGACGGTGGAACCTTTTGCTTACAACGATGTGAAAAAATACTCTGTAGGACATGCGAGCTTGAGTAGCGATGGACGTGTGCTCTATTTTGCTTCGGATATGCCTGGTGGTATAGGAGGAGTTGACATATGGTGTAGTTTTTTGGAGAATGATGGTAAATGGGGTACTCCGCAGAATCTGGGAAGCGCTGTAAACTCTGTCGGAGATGAGCTTTTTCCTACGATACACGGTGATAAATTGTATTATTCAAGTAATGGATTTGCTGGGATGGGAGGTCTGGATGTGTATGTTGCAACCGGTAAAGGAAATCAATTTGTGGGACGACAAAATCTTAAGTATCCAATTAACACCGCATCAGACGACTTCAGTTTTGTTGTCATAAAAAGTAAGGGGACTACGCGTTCAGGTTATTTGTCGTCTAACCGTTTAGGTGGGGCAGGTGGAGATGATATCTATTCATTCAATGATGTACCTACACCTGTGAATATTCGCCTGGTCGGGACAACGGTAAATAAGAACACCAACGCCCTACTACCTGAAACAGCGGTGTATCTTTTTGATAAAGACAATACGATGGTTTCGCGTAAGCTGTCAGATGATCGAGGGGCATTTGCTTTTGATATAAGCGCTGATAAGAGTTATAGTATTCGGGCGGAGAAGACAGGGTTTCATGAGGATATGGTTTTGGTTGATGCAGTACATCCCATTAAGGATACCACGCTTTCGGTCGTATTGCGTTTACAGCCAGTGTCTAAACCCGGAGATAAATTTGTGTTAGAAAATATCTACTACGATTTTGATAAATATAACATCCGAAAGGACGCATCGATTATACTAAATGGTCTTGTTCGGACATTGCGGGATAACCCTACATTGCGTATTGAGCTATCCAGTCATACCGACAGTAGAGGCAGTGACCGTTACAATGAGTCTCTTTCTCAAAAAAGAGCACAAAGTGCGGTGGATTATTTAGTGAGCCAAGGAATAGATCGAAATAGGCTGAAAGCCAAAGGATATGGAGAGAAAAGATTGGTTAATCACTGTTCAAACGGTGTTTCTTGTTCTGCTGCAGAACATCAAGCTAACCGGAGGACGGAGATTGAAATTTTAGAGTATTAATAGGGTGTAGCTTGTTATCTACATTTTTTAAAATGATAGTTTTTTGTAATAATATTTTGTTTTTAAATTGGAGTAGAGTTCTTGGAAATATACGTAAAGACGGTGTTTCCAACGCTCAAACCTAAGTGTGATGCCTATGAAAGTGTACGATAGCCTAGGGGAATTGCTAAATAGAATTGGCCAGCAATATCAAGAGTGGGGAAACAAGGGATTCGCCACATTGACCGATGTCAGTAATGAGGGGTTTGTTCATTTGTTACCAAAAGAACAATTTCTTGCCTTGCATGATATGGATGTACTTCGAATACAGGGTTATGCTATTATGATGCTCTTTGTCAGTAACATTTCGCTCATTGTATTACTATGGTTTTTATTTAGAAGTGGTAAATCAGGGCAACGAAACGGTGTGGATCGGGCCTCTTTTGTGGGGAGAGAAGATGAATTCACTGGAAACGGATGGTCTAGCTATTTGCCACAAGGAAACGATAAGCTTCGTATAGAATTTGACTACGACTTTCAGGACCAGCAGGAAAAGAGGAAACAACATATGTTGCAAATGAATTTACGAGCTGATGATAAGTGGGTGATTTTCAAAAAATGGTTTAACGAGATCTATCCCGATTTCTATCCGGTGCTTACTGAGCGATATCCAGATCTCACACAATGCGAACTTCGGTTGCTATCGCTGATGAAGTTTAAGCTTAATAATAAAGAAATGGCGCTTAGACTCGGTATTTCTATGGAGGGGGTGAAGAAGTCTAAACAGCGTTTACGTAAAAAGACGAGTATAGACCTGGATGAATTAGTTGCCTAATTAATTTGGCAATACATAAATGAACTCTCATAAACTACTCTATATACGGCGTCATCGAAAATCGATGACGCTTTTTGTACTATCTCAGTTTCGATTTTAGGTATATGAAGGTGGCGCTATCAAAGTCTATGCTTCCTTCTGCATAATAAGGAATTCCCATATATTCCATTTCTGTTCCATTTCCTTGTATGAGAGAGTCTCCTGAAGCAAGTAGCGCTAATGGACGTCTTTTCTTCCTAAAAGTGCCGTGTGGTCGGTAGTAGTAGTCTCCGGTAAGTGTATCTTTTGTTATTTTTCCCTGTACTTCTCCGGAGTCGATTATATTTCCAGCGCGGTGAATATTCAATTTTCCATAGAAAGTATCTTTATAGCGAGTCAATGTTAAGCGTGCAGTGTCTCGCTTATATATGGCATGATACGAGACTGTATGATCATTCTTGTCAGAATGACACGATGATATAAGTGAGGCAATTGAAATGGTAGCAATAACTATTCTTGTCTTCATGACGTGTTGCTGAAGTTTTCGTAAAGAAACAAAGATGGTTAAAAAGTGTCAGATAATGTACCGTAGTCTTTTGTGCGATTGATGATGGCTTCGTAATAGTTGATAGACTGTGTTTACTCGTGTCTCATATTTTGTTAAGTTGTGATCAGGTAAATGTAAAAAGCAAGTAATCGTTTTTATACATCTATGGTATTACTTTTGAGAATTAAGATATAATCATCATCTTTATAATGCTTTTGTAACAATTCACGAAGATCAGTGGAGGTATAAAGCCGTATGACAAACATCAGATTAATTAAAAAGAAGGAAAATGAATAGTAAAAGTTTTTTTTTAAGAGCTAGTTTTTTTATGGTTCTGGGGGGGATGACGGTGTCGTTTGCTCCGATCAAAACTCATCAAATAGAGGTAAATGTATCTCCTTTGAAGTTTGAACAGGAAAAGTTGAACTATGCATTTGATGCGCTGGAGCCAGCGATTGATGCACAGACGATGCAAATTCACTACGAGAGACATTATGGTGCTTATGTGAAAAATGCGAATGATGCACTGGTTGCTGAGAATGTAAAGGAAACGAGTGACATCGCCTTGTTTAAGAATATAGATAAGTATAGTGCCAAATTGAGAAACAATGCTGGCGGTTCATTTAATCATGCATTATTTTGGAAAACGATTAGAGCGCCTAAAGCAGATAACAAACCTACCGGAGCATTAGCTGCAGCCATTGATAAAGAGTTTGGAAGTTTCGATAAGTTTAAAGAAGAGTTTACGAAAGTCGCGACATCACAATTTGGTTCGGGCTGGGCTTGGTTAGTACTTCAAAATGGTAAATTGAAAGTTGGTGGTACGGCAAATCAGGATAACCCATTGATGAAAGGGATCGCTTTACAGGGAACCCCTCTTTTGGGCCTCGATGTTTGGGAGCATGCTTATTATTTGAAATATCAAAATAAACGTGCAGATTATATCACTGCTTTTTGGTCAATCGTGAATTGGGACCAGGTGCAACGTAATTTCTCTGCAAAATAGTTTAACGATAAGAATCTAAAGAAAACCCCGGTGGCTAATATAGTACCGGGGCTTTTTGTTTTATAAAGTTATTATAGGTGTATTTGAATTAGAATTCTTTGTTTTGTCATGTGCAATGTTGATGTATACTTTTAAAATAGGATTTGGTTTGGTTAAAGATATTTTTGATGGTTCTTAGTAAAGTTGGTGAAAAACAGGAGGATGTCTGTTTAACAAATACTCCTTCGTTGTGCCGCAATCTACTATATTATTTTTTGTAATTTTCTATCAACGTGATTTGGGGCAATGAAATTGTAATTACGTCTACTATAAGATTTTGTTCAAAAATGCTGAACTGTTGAACATTTTCTGTGCCGGGATACTGTATGTCTTCATAAAACTGCAAATCTGTATTTTCCTTCAAAAATTTCAAGTATTTTGTGTCATGTAATTTGTTCAAAAGGAATCCATCATAATTAATGTCAAACTGTGTTCGTTTTAGATTTTTTTCTGGTGTGAACATATCGTCTTTTACTTGAAATGATATATAATCTTTAAAAAAAATCTTGTAGGATATTTCCTCACTTGAATAATGTTGTAGTACAAAGGATATATTTTCTCCTCTGGGCGAATTTATGATGATATCCATAATTCCAAAATCACTGGAGTTAACTCTTCCACCATATCTTCTTAAAATATCATGTTTCAATTCTTGTATACTTAACTCTTTTTCCATTACTATCTTTATTTTGCATCACCAATTTTCAAATATGCTATATATTTCCGTTTATTGTAAATAAATGTTTTATTATCAGTGTGTTATTTTTTTTTTTTTTGGCGTGATTTTAAATTTTCCTATTTGGCTGGTGAGGAAAATCGAGGAACGGCTTATTTCGTTCTATTAACTCTTGGTCTTTTATTATACCATTTTGTAGTCGGTATTCATTTACCTCATTTTCAATTTCATAATTATATCGGTTTGTTCGTCATCTCCCAGTTTGAAGATGTGTTTATCAAATTCAACAAAACCATTTTTTTTGTAAAAGCTGATCGCTCTCGGGTTTTCTTCCCAAACACCTAGCCAAACGTAGTCTGCTTTTTTTTCCTTGGCGATCTCCATAGCTTTTTGATACAGGACTTGTCCGACATTTTTGCCATGATATTCTTTTAATACATAGATACGTTCTATTTCGAGGGCTTTCTCATCTTTTAATTCGGTTTGGGATTGACCGAAGTTGATTTTTAAGTAACCGATCACCTCATT
>NZ_FXAU01000013.1 GCF_900177625.1 Sphingobacterium psychroaquaticum | reverse complement strand
CAAATCCATAGCTTCGGTAGTAATCTTGATGCCCGTTTATTATCCACGCCCGGCCGCTCGACTAGTGAGCTGTTACGCACTCTTTAAATGAATGGCTGCTTCCAAGCCAACATCCTAGCTGTCTGGGCAACCGGACCTCGTTAGTTCAACTTAGACTACATTTGGGGACCTTAGCTGATGGTCTGGGTTCTTTCCCTCTCGGCCTTGGACCTTAGCACCCAAAGCCTCACTGCAGATCATATCTAACAGCATTCGGAGTTCGTCTGGATTTGGTAGGATTTGACTCCCCCGCACCCAATCGGTAGCTCTACCTCTGCTAGACTTTATATCCACGCTGTTCCTAAAAACATTTCGGGGAGTACGAGCTATTTCCCAGTTTGATTGGCCTTTCACCCCTACCCTCAGGTCATCCGGAAACTTTTCAACGTTTATCGGTTCGGTCCTCCATTACATGTTACTGCAACTTCAACCTGCCCAAGGGTAGATCACAAGGTTTCGCGTCTACCTCTACTGACTATGCGCCCTATTCAGACTCGCTTTCGCTTCGGCTGCGTGGCTGAACCACTTAACCTTGCCAGTAAAGAGTAACTCGTAGGCTCATTATGCAAAAGGCACGCCGTCACTGGACCTGCCAGCTCCGACCGCTTGTAAGCACACGGTTTCAGGTTCTTTTCACTCCTCTGTTCGAGGTTCTTTTCACCTTTCCCTCACGGTACTGGTTCACTATCGGTCTCTCAGGAGTATTTAGCCTTACCAGATGGTGCTGGTGGATTCCCACAGGATTTCTCCGGTCCCGCGGTACTCAGGATACCACTATGCTGTCATTCTTTACCTGTACGGGGCTGTCACCCATATCGCGCAGTTTCCCACCTGCTTCCAGTTCATAGCGACAATACAATATCGTGGTCCTACAACCCCGGTATTGCCGTAACAATACCGGTTTGGGCTCTTTCCCGTTCGCTCGCCACTACTTGGGAAATCATTATTATTTTCTTCTCCTACGCTTACTTAGATGTTTCAGTTCGGCGCGTTCGCGTATTATACAACATACCTTCAGTATGTTAGGTTGCCCCATTCGGAAATCTTCGGATCGAATCGCATTTGCCAATCCCCGAAGCTTATCGCAGCTTATCACGTCCTTCATCGCCTCTGAGAGCCTAGGCATCCCCCGTGTGCCCTTATTTACTTTCTTCACCCATGCTCCTTTTGCTAAGCATGAGTTGCTTTTCGTGCCGCCCTAGCTAACCTCTACGATCAGTTAATAACGGACACTACTGTTGTTTTCTCTTGTGTCTTCTTTCTTCCAATATGTCAAAGAACTTTTCTTTTCGAACAGTCCATCTGTACCTATATACTTATATATACATACAAACAGCGTCCAAAGATAGTGGAGAATAACGGATTCGAACC
The DNA here is from genome assembly GCF_900177625.1 of Sphingobacterium psychroaquaticum. Taxonomy (GTDB): domain Bacteria; phylum Bacteroidota; class Bacteroidia; order Sphingobacteriales; family Sphingobacteriaceae; genus Sphingobacterium; species Sphingobacterium psychroaquaticum. Next base: position 182 of record NZ_FXAU01000013.1, on the reverse strand, counting down.
GTTGACCCCCTGCGTGCAAGGCAGGTGCTCTAGCCAGCTGAGCTAATTCCCCGTGTGATGGTAGTCCCGAGCAGATTTGAACTGCTGACCCCTACATTATCAGTGTAGTGCTCTAACCAACTGAGCTACGGGACTAGCTATTACTTCTCATCTTTCTCTCGGTGACCGAAACCCCTTAGGGA
>NZ_FXAU01000014.1 GCF_900177625.1 Sphingobacterium psychroaquaticum | reverse complement strand
GTAGAAAACTTTACCTATTCCTTCCAAGACTTTGTTGGGTCTTTTTTTGGGATGCAGCATAATACGCTGTAAACGTGGCGGATATTTTTGTAGTTGGGAGATCGTAGTTGGTAGTTTATAGAAAGTAGTTCGTAGAGTATGGTTTGTAGGGGATAGATTATGTTTTGATAGAAAAGCGTGCGGGGATATGGAGGGACGTTCATGGATAGTAGTTTTAAAGGAAGAGAGAATTCAGAAAAGAATAAGGACAAAAGGCTGCAGAAACATTAAAAGGACCGTAATAATGGTTGTCGCGTCGTGCCTACTCGCAGGGGCGACGCGGCATTCCTTGGCGTCTTTACGAACCTGAGGCACGAAGGTGTGGCAATATTATTAGCAACTAGTCCAGCCGATAAATCTTGGATGATGACCTTGTACGCAGTCGAAACCGAATTTGTAGGATCGTATTGTAGGCGCCGGGCTTGTCTCTCCCCTTTAAACCGTTTAGAAAGAAACCAGTCATTGCGAAAGTAGAAGAAACGTACTTAGTACCTAGATCCCTCCTAGCGTCGGGATGACGGATAAAGATAAAGACCAGAATAGCGAAAAGACGCTAAAACAGAAAGTCGCAAAGGCTGCCATGTCGTACCTCCTCACAATGACGACCAACACTCCTTAGCCTCATTGAGAACTTGGGGCAAGAATCTGTGGCAATCTTATCAGAAACTAGTCCTGCCGATAAGACTTGGATGATGACTTCATGCGAAGTCGAAACCGGATTTGTAGGATCGTATTGTTGAGGTCGGGCTTGCCCCTGCGTTTTAAACCGTTTAGAGAGAAACTAGTGATTGCGAAAGTAGAAGAAACGTACTTAGTACTTAGATCCCTCCTAGTGTCGGGATGACAGGATAGCGATTGCCTTAGGTCCAAATGCCTTAATTTTAGATCAACCTAACCCTTACGATCAACGAACATCCCTGACGTTGCTAATTGATCGTCTGTAGTTGGGGTAGTTCGTAGTTGATAGTTGTTGGATCATAGTCGGAGATAGTTGTTAGATCGTAGTTTATGGT